>CABJAJ010000001.1 GCA_902363575.1 Rikenellaceae bacterium
TGCCTCAGCGCCTCCAGACACCGCGCCATCAGATAACCCCGGAACAGCTCGCGGCAGGTGCCCGGCAGCTCATCGTAATGCAGCCGTGCAAGGCGGAAGCGAAGCACCAGACTGTCGTGCCGGTGGAAGAAACCCAAACGCCCCAGAAACTCCCTGACCGTGTAACACTCGGGCGGTGTGAGCTCCCCGCTGCGGTAGTCCGTGCGGTCTTTCCACCACGCCCGGAAGTCGAAGTGCCGCTCGATGGCGAACTCCTCCGCCGTCAGGCTCCGCAGCCACCCGTAAACCCACGGAGCATGATCCCGCTGCCACAGCAGCAGCGCCTTGATGCGGGGTTTCCCCGCCATCCGGCAAAGCGTGTGACCCGGCGGGCTCACATAGAGGCTGTCCCCCTGCACCTCCGCACAGATGCGGTCGGGGGAGGGTTCGGGTTTATTCCGAAGGCCCGGCGGCTGCGGCTCCTGCGCAGGGTCGCCGTCCCATGCAAACGCCGGGATGCGGAGCAGAGCCCCCGGGGAGAGCATCGGGGTGGACGAGCGGGATGAGCAGGACGCGGAGCCGCCCGGCCTGTCGCCGGAGAGCGCGGGGGTAGCATTGGAGTGCGTGGGGATGGTATCGGAGGCTGATTCCTGTGCAGGAGGCGGGGTGCTCGCAGTGCCCTTATCGGCTTCCGCTTCGGTCGCATGCCGAAGCATGGGGGTCGGAAGAAAGGTGATTTCCATGATGTGGGGTTTGGGTGAGTGGCAGGGACAAAAAAAGAGGGCGCAGGTACAGCCCCTTTTGACCGGCCTTGCGAGCCTTACTTCGGTAAACTGTCCTTACGCCCGTGTCGCCCCGGTTTTCCAACCGGGGCACAACACAGGTTTCAGACAAATTTTACACCGAAGAAAACCTATTGCATTATGCAATAGTCGCAAGTTTGTCAAAAGGTATAATGGTTTGTCCTAACCTTTATAATGTAATTCAACTATTATGATACAAAGTTAGCATAATTTCTGCTTTTCAATACATTGTTTGTCTTGGCAAAGATAGGAAAAATATTCCATTAACGGATTAAACTCCGGTGCATTTTCTTTAAAAGCACCCGTTTTTTGCAATTGTGAAACAAAAGAAGCCTAAATATACGGACAAATTTCTTAGCGAAATGATGATTATACGCATAAAAGAATTGCGAAATAATCATCGCCATTCGCAGGAGTTCATTATAGAAAACACAGGCGTCGATGTTTCACATATCGAAAATGGCAGAGATACTCCTTCTGTCCTATCTATTTCGAGATTATGTAAATTTTATGGAATCACGCTCAGCGAATTTTTTGCTCCCATGAATTATCCTCCAAAGGAATAATACAATCAACCAACAACTTAAAGCGTCTTTCGACGCTTTGTTTATTTTGCCGCTTTGAGGGGCGGAAAGAGGAGATTTTCTTGTGCGATGGGTTTGGTGGTGGCAGGCGTCCCGAACGGCATAAAAAAAGCAAGGAACACGATTACAAATCCTCTCAGAAGGTATAGGCTACCCGAAGCAAGGAAATTGTACCGCGCCCTTGCAAGTCCCGCCCGAAAGCGGAGTTGCTGCTCTCTATTATGTCTCCGGCTATGCGAGCTATCTATTCGCAAAGGTAGCATAATTTGTGCATTTGTCTAACATCATACGATTTGTGTAAGTATTACAACATTTCCTTAAAGGATTTTTTCGACGGCATAGAGAATAAATAAAAAGAAGCGCTGGCACCGGCCCGGAAAACGGAACAAAACAACGGATGCGATCCCGACAGGATCGCATCCGCTGTTTTGCATCGCCGGCAGGCGGCTACTTCGACCGCTTGATGGTGACTTCCCGCACGAGGCAGCCCGGAACGATCCGGTGAGCCCCGCTGAGCACTTTGAACGTCGAAGCCGTCAGGGTCACGTCGCCCGCCTCGTCGCCGTCCTCGGCCGGAGCCTTACCGCCGTCGGCCGCCAACGCCTCGGCATCCTCGTCGGCACCGAAGCGGTTGTCCCAGATCTTGCCCGCAACGGGTTGGATACGGCCGACCTTTTCATACACCATTCGTCCGTCCTCGGTCTCGGAGGGCATCAGCACATCGAACTGCGAGCGGGCGTTGATCCCCTCTTTCAGGCCGATCTGCACATCGACGGTGCCGTCGTCGTTGATCCGGTAGAGCGGCACGTTCACCTTGAACTCGTCGAAATCGCGTTGGAGTTGCACGATGGACTTGTCGATGGCCCGCGTGCAGACCTTGAGCATCTGCGACTCCTTGGACTTGGACGAAAGACTCTTGGACGAGAGGTTGGCCGCCGACGTCGAGGTCTGGCCCACATAGGTGAGCCGGAAGAGGTTGGTGGTGTCGTAAGCCATGCGCCGCGCGGGGTCGGGGTTGCTCGGATCATTCCAGTAGAGGACGTAGAACGTGCCCGCCACCTCGTCGTTCCAGTCGAGCCGGTAGAGATAGGAGGTGATATTGACCGAGAAGCCGTCGATCTCATTGACCAGCTTGGCGGCACTGTCGCCCATCGAGCTGAAGCTGCTGTCGCCCGTCACCGCTCCGGCCACCGCGCCCAGGGCGCGGAGCCATCCGCCGGCCTTGGCCGACTTCTCGCCCTTATCGACGAAGGTGATGTCGTTCACCAGCAGGAAGGTTTTGCCGATCAGCTCCTCGCCCGCATCGGCAAGCATGGCCCGCCCGCGCGAACTCTGGTCGGCGATGTTGATGTCGGCCTGCGACGCATCGTAGTTGCCGCGTTCCTGGATGAGCTTCATGTCGAAAACGCCGGTCTCGGGGCAGCGGTTGAACCACTTGGAGACCATGCCGCGCGCGACGTCGGCATCGAGGATGAATGACTGGATATCCCGTGCATTGACATCCTCCTTGTACTTGCCCTTCTTCTTCTGTTTCACGGCCGACGACTCGAACGACTTGACCGCCAGGTCGTGGCAGTTGAACTTGTCGGGGGTGGGCATCGCCATGAATGCCGAGTCGATCGCTTCGCCGTACTTGAATGCCGAGTGCTTCATCAGCACCGTGTAGAGGGAGCTGCGGCGGTATTTGCCGATCACGCCGTTGTCGGCCTGCTGGTCGGCGGCTTCGCCGGAGAGCGAATCCACGGGCTGCGCCTCCTGTGCTGCCGCGGAAAAGGCGAATGCCGCGGCAGCAAGACACATCAAAAATCTCTTCATTGGTCTGTTCGGGTTAATTGGGGTATGTCCGGGATCAATCCATGAATACGGGCGCATAGGTGACCGCCTGCTGGTTGTTGCCATAGGCTACACCCACGTCACGCCAGGCTTTGATCGAATCCTGCGTATTCTTCTGCTCGTACTCCACCTGACGCACGTACATCTCGCGGTAGAAATCGAGGTCCTCCCTGACCTTGGACTTGATCTCATTCGCCAGCGCCTCGGCCTGGGGATAGCAGGTGGCGTCGGGCAGAATCTCGGCCAGGTATTCGCCGGCCTCCTCCGCCGCTTCGCGGTCCTGTCCGGCATTCCAAATGCTGCGGGCTTTGGCCAGATTGGCCTGGGCACGGTCGTCGATGTATTTCTGGAAAAGGGCATTGGCCGTCGTCAGCACCCTCGCATAGCAGGTTTCGCAGGCCTCGGGGATGAGCGAAAGCTGGAAGAACGCCGCTTCGTACTGCTTGGCCAGCGCAAGGGTCTGCACCTGCTGCAGGATGTTGTCGCACTGCGACTCGTAATAGGCGATGATCTTGGCGTTGGCATCGCGGATCAGGGCTTTGAGCGCCGGTTGCGTCGGAGCGATCTGCTTCAGGGCCGCAATGTAGGCCTTGTTCTCGTTCTCCCCGACACCGCGTACCGACACGGTCGTCGTCCCGTACATCTTCTTGCCCAGCGCATCGGCCACATAGAACGTGACGTCCATCTTCTGGGCGATCTTCGCCGGGGCGGTGCCGACCACCTCCTTGTCGGTGACCGAAACCGTGCAGGTGATGTAGAACTGGCCCCGGTCGTCGGTGGCGCCCATGCCGTTGAGGTTCACGACCTGCCGCATCTTGTTGGCCATCGCCGCATGGGCGATTTCGGGGAGGTACTCGGCCTGCTCGGGCACATAGACCGTCAGGGGTACGTTACGGGAGGCCTGCGCCGAGGCCTGTGCCGCAACCGCAAGGGCCGCGAGGCCCAGGATAAGTTGGGGTATGCGTTTCATCTTGTCGTTATTTGTCGCCCAGCACCAGCGTCACGCGACCCAGGCCCTGGTTCATTTGTTTGATCTGCTCGATGTTGCAAGGCTCGCCCTTGAGGTATCGCACCAGCTCGCGGGCAAAGCGGTTGGCATCCATCGGGCGTTCGCGCTCGTCGAAAAGCGGGATGCGCACCTGCTCGAAGCGCATGTAGTTCTCGGTGCCGTCGGTGAGCGAATAGCGGTGATTGACCGTGTTATCGGCCATCCAGTTGTCGATGATCTCCGAAAGCTCGTAACCGTCGATCTCGGTTTCGAGGTCGAAAGGAGCCGAGTCGAACACATTGACGTTGATGGTGATTTCACGGCCGTTCTGGAACATATCGTCGAAATGGGCCTGCAGACGGTCGCAGAAGTTGTCCATATGGGCGCCGACGGCCTCTTCGAGCAGCAGGGGCACCTCGGCCGAGAACGACGGGCTGCCCGTACCCGAATCGCCGGCCACCTGTTTGTTGGTGTAGGCGTCGAGCCCCTGCAGGGTATAGGTGATCGACTTCTTGGGGCCGGTCTGGTTCACCGTCCACGAGAGCTGGATGATGATGTCGGCCTTGGCGTGCTGGCGCAGCTCATCGATGGGATTCTGTACGATTTCGGCTCCCGACTTGCTCTGCAGCATGCTCATCTCGGCATTGTTCTGCCGGATGCTCTTGATCTCCGATTCGAGGTTCTTGAGCGGGAAGCCGCGGTCGGCCATCAGGTCGTTGATCTTGGCGATCACCGGAAGCAGGTTCACGTCGCTCTGGATCGCGCGTTGGTAGTCGGGAACGAGGATCTCGGATCCCTGGTTGTCATAGGCGGTCATATAGCCGTTGGTGTTGCACCACATGTCGCTGGGAATGACCATCAGCGTGGGTTTCTTCGCCTGTGCGGAAAGCGAGAGCGTTGCGGCGCAGCACAGGGCGGTCAGCAGAAATTTTTTCATATACGGATTTTTCTATGGTTTGACGATATGGTGTTCGACCAGGTATTGCCGCAACTCCGACCGCAGCACCCGCACGGTAACCGCATAGCGCTGCTGCACGGAGTTGGCCTGCACGCCGTCGGACTTGGGCCGGCGGTCCTCCATGCTCACGAACCGGCGGTATGCGCCGCCGTCGGCGAAGAAGGGGTTGAAGAAATACTGGTATTTCTCCTCGGCATTGATCTCGCGGATCAGCGGACGCGAGAGGATCGTGTTTTCGGGCGTCTGAACCCCCTTGAAGAGCACGTCGCGCACGGCGTTCTTGCAGGCCTGCTCGATGGCGTCCTCGCGGGTCTTGCCCATGCCGTAGGCACGGACAGTGATCGAGCCGTCGCCCTCGCTGTTGAGGTATTCGGTGCCCGAGTGGAAATAGGATCCCGTGTCGGCCAGCTTCTTCGAGCAGCCCGCACCCGCCAGCAGTGCGACGGCCAATAAGCCGATAATCTGTTTTTTCATGGTCGGATCGGTTAGAATTGATAACCCAGTCTCAGGCGCAGCGCATGGATGAAACGCCGTTCGTGGCCGTCGCCCAGCCCCGGCCTCGAATCCAGCGCCGGGGCTTTCAGGTCGGCGTCCTGCCCCAGGTAGCTGATGCCGATAAGGAAGTGGTGACGCACCCGGTCGCCGATGCGCAGGCCCAGCGTCGGGGAGACGAATACCCCGTCGTTGATCGTGTAACCGGCGTCGAGCGACCAGTAGGGAACCGCCCGCCGCGATTTCGAGGAGAGGAAGTTGCCCCGCAGGTCGAGGTAGAGGGGGAACGCCCAGGCATAGTTGTCGTCGCTCAGGAGCACCTTGCCCGATTCCCCGCTTCCGGGCGCATACCCGAACTCCCGGTCATACCGCATGTTGGAGTTGCGGAAGTAATAGCGGAATCCGAAACCCACGCCCGCGGCGAAAAATTCGCTGAAGCGGTAGCCGGGGATGACGGCCAGCTCGACCGGATACATGGAGTTGAAGTCGGGCGAAACCGAGGCGCCGCCCGAAAGCTCTATCCCGGCCCAGAAACCGCGCGTGCGGCGTGCGGGATCGCGGAAGCGGCTGCGGGGCGCTTCGGGGACATCGACCCTGACGTCGCCGCTTTCGATGGCGCGGATTTCGCCCGCATCATAGCGGTAGGCGCTGCCGTCGGCCGTCACGATCTTCACATAGCGACCCTCCTGCCGATCGACGATCACCCCCTTGACCACGTTGCCGTTGTTCAGGTAGAGGATGTCGTCGGCTCGGGTCTGGGCCGCGGCGACTGCCGCCAGCATGGTCAGCAGCGCCAGACAGAATAGGCGTTTCATGGCTGCAGCGGATCAGAAACCCGACGTAAGCGAACGGATCACGCCCGCATCCTCGAGGTACTTGCGCAGTTGGTCTTTCGATACGGTGACCACCACGCCGACCTTGTACTGTTTGCCCACCTTGCGCACCTCCATCGAACCGTCCGTCACGGCCGAGACGAACTGCCCGTAGGGGCCTCCGTCGGCGAAGAACGCCTCGAAAAACTCCGCCTTGTCGGTAAGCGCGGCAGCATCTTTCACCAGCGGCCGCTGCGACACGGTCGTGCCGTCGGAAGCCGAGTAGCCCTTGAACATGATGCCGTGAATGGCGTTCTTGCGGCACTGGTCGGCGGCGATGCGCGACTTCTTGGAGTAGCTCCACACCTTGACCAGACACATGCCGTCGGCGTTGGAACGGGCATATTCGATGTCATAGCGGAAGCTCTCGGTGTCGGCCTCGGCCTTCTTTTTGGCTCCCGCGAAAGCGAAGCCGACGATCATGGTCAGCGATACGACCAGCAAAAGAATTTTTTTCATACCTTTCATCTTATCCTCCGGCGCCCGAGGAAGCGTTTGACATGCGGAAACCGTGTGGCGCCGTGCCCCGCCCGCCAATCGCCGTGGCATCGTATCCCGCGCGGCCGAGCGAAACAAGCACGTTCCGTTTCGTGAAATCTTTTTATTCTTACAAATATAAGAAAAAGTACGTCGTTTGTTCCATCCGGCGACCATTTTACCGAATTATTACCCGCTGACGGCCAATCCCTGACACGGAGCACGCCATTTATCCGCAAAAAAAGGAGGCGTCCCCGACGGAAACGCCTCCTTGTGCGGTGCGCCCCCGGCGCTCACTCTGCGGCCGGAGCGGAACGGTTCACGTTCCGGGAACCCGCCAGCGCGTAATAGAGGATATAGAGAAGGCAGCCGAAGATCAGCCAGTAGGAGGTCGCATAGTCGGTCATGTCGGCGATCCACCCCTGCAAAGCGGGCAGCACGCCGCCGCCCACGACCATTGTCATGAAGATGCCCGAGGCCATCGGGGTGTATTTGCCGAGCCCCTCGACCGCCAGATTGAAGATCGCGCCCCACATGACCGACGTGCAGAGCCCGCACAGCACGAAACACATCAGACCGACAGGCACGGTTTCCATGCCGAACGAAAGGGATGTTCCGCCCCGGAAAACAGGCATCCGGACACCCGTTTCGGGCGAAAGGTACATCCCCAGCACAACGAGCACCAGCCCCAGCAACGCCGTCGCCGCGAGCATCGGGCGGCTCGAGATGCGCCCGCCGAGCAACCCGCCCGCAAGCCGTCCGACAAGCATCAGAAACCAGTAGGTCCCCACGATCGTCCCTGCCACGGCGGTGTCCATGTTGAGCGCCCCGGCTCCCGTACCGGTCATGTAGAAATTGGCGATACTCGGAATCCCGACCTCGACGCCCACATAGACGAAGATGGCCGCCACGCCCAACCGGAAATGACGGAACGACAGGGCACCGGTCCGCTCGCCCCGCCGCGGCTCGTTCACCACGAAAGGCTCGGGAATCCGGGCCCGGAAAAGCACCAGAAAAGTGAGGGCGAAGATGCCCATGGCCAGAAAAAAGACCGGATCGGCAGTCGATATGACGCGGCCGCCGACCGCGTTGCCCATCAGGTAGCCGCCCAGAACGGGAGCCAGCGTGCCCCCGACGGAGTTGCAGACGCCGCCGAACTGGATCAGCTGGTTGCCCCGTCTGCCGCCTCCCCCGAGCGTGTTGAGCATCGGATTGACCACCGTGTTGAGCATGCACATCGAGAATCCGGAGACGAAAGCCCCCGCCAGATAGAGGGGGAAGCTCCCCTCGCCGCGGCCCGAGAGCAGCGTCACCCCGACGCCGGCGAATCCGACGACCACGGCTGTCAGGGCGGTGCGTCTGTACCCGTAACGCCGGAGCATCGCGCCGGCGGGGATTCCCATGCAGGCATAGGCGAGGAAGTTGGCGAAGGTGCCCCATTGCGAGCGGAAGGTGTCCAGCGCGAACTGCTCTTTGACGATCACTCCCAGGGGGCTTTGCAGGTTGGTGACGAATGCGATCATAAAAAAGAGCGCGAACATCATCACAATCGGCAGGGCATAGTTTTTCTTCGGTTCCATAGGGCTATGTAGTTGGGTCGATGGTTGCCGTTCCGCCGAAGCGGATCAAATGTCCCGCTCGGCGACGTAGGCGCAGAGATTCACCAGCGAATCGCGGTAGGGGGAGGGCTCCCACTCCGCGAGCATCTCCACGGCTTGTCGGAGGTATTCCCGCATCACGTCTGCCGCCGCCCGGATGCCTCCCCCCTGCTCCACCGCATGCTGGAGTTCATCCACGGCCGACGGGTCACCGTCGCACAGCGCCAGCTTTTCCAGCAGCTCCGCACGCCGTTGCGGGGCGGCCTGTTCGAGCACTGCAAGCAGGGGCAGGGTGATCTTGTGTTCCCGCAGGTCGTTGTTGGCCGGCTTGCCCGTATGGGCCGTGCGCGTGTAGTCGAGAATATCGTCCTGAATCTGGAACGCCATCCCCACGGCCTCGCCGAACCGCCGCATCCATTCCACCCGCTCGCGGGGCGCACGCACGGCCATCGCTCCGGCCGACGCGCTCACCCCCATCAGGCTGGCGGTCTTCTTGCGGATGATATCGAAATAGGCCTCCCGGTTCATCTCCGTCCGGGCAGCCTTGTCGCTCTGGATGATCTCGCCCTCGCACAGCACGGCAATGGCGTCGCAGACGTGCGCCACCAGGTCGAACTGGCCGCTCGACATGCCGATGCTCATGTTCCGGGCAAGGATGTAGTCGCCCGCGATCACGGCGTTGCGGGATTGCCAGCGGGCATTGAGCGAGGGGCGACCCCGCCGCTCATCGGCCTCGTCGATCACGTCGTCATGGATGAGCGACGCCACATGGATCATCTCCACGAGCATGGCGGCCAGATAAGCCCGCTGCCCGAGTCCCGCCTGCGGCTCCGGAGCGTTCATGCCCGCCGAAAGCAGGACGATCATCGGACGAATCCCCTTGCCGCGGGACGAAAGCGCATAGCGGAGCATTTGGGAGAGCAGATCGCTTTCGGCATGGAAATGCCGGGTCACAAAGGCCTCGTAAGCCTCCAAATCCCCGGCCACCGGCTTGCGGATCAGTTCGAGGGTCATCATAGCGGATTTCGGTTGTTTGTCCGCAAAGATAGTGATTTTTCATTTGCGCGTCGTCCCGATATGAATGTTTTTTCGTACCTTTGGCAATCGGTTAAGCCATTGAAACGATGAATTTACGCGACAACCTGCTCCCGCGGCTGCTGCCGCTGGCGGCGGCCCTGGCGGTCTTCTTCTGCGTCAGCGCACTCTATTTCGCCCCCCAGTTCCGGGGTGAGGTGCTCCCGCAGCACGACGTGCAGCAATACGAAGGCATGACGCGCGACATCCTGCTCGAACGCGCCGATTCGGGCGAAGACCCCCAATGGACGGGGCGCATGTTCGGAGGGATGCCCGCCTACCTGATCAACGTCGCCTACCCCGCACAGCTCGTCAAGGCCACGGTGGGACAACTCGTCGCCCTCATCGGCAAACCCGCCGGATTCGTCTTTTTCGCCATGCTCTCGATGTGGCTCATGCTGCTCATCGTCGGCGTCGATCCGTGGGTGGGCATCGTCCCGTCGCTGGCCTACGGCCTCTCGACCTACTTCTTCCTGATTATCGGCGCGGGCCATATCACCAAGATGTGGGCGCTCGTCTATGCCCCGCTGATGATGGGGGGCATCTGGATGACGCTGCGCGGCGACAAATGGCTCGGCGCGGCCATCACTGCCCTCTGCGCATCGCTCGAAATCGGCGCCAACCACCCTCAGATAACCTACTATTTCCTGCTGGCCGCAGCGCTGTTCTACGTCAGCGAATTCATCCATGCCCTGCGCCACCGCCACCTCGGCGACCTGCTGCGCCGCACGGGGCTGTTGCTGCTCGCCGGCCTGCTGGCCGTGGGCTCCAACTTCGCCCCCCTGTGGTACACTGCCCGCCACACGGCCGACACCATGCGCGGCGGTTCGGAACTGGCGGCCACGGCCGAAACCTCCCCCCGCGGACTCGACCTGGAGTACGCAACGGCATGGAGTTACGGCCGTGCCGAAAGCTGGAACCTGCTGATTCCCGACTTCATGGGCGGCGATTCGGGAGCCACCTTCGCCGCCGACGGCGCCACGGCCCGGGCATTGCGACCCTACGGCCTGCAGGGACTGGCCGGGCAACTGCCCCGCTACTGGGGCGACCAGCCCTACACCGCCGGCCCGACCTACCTGGGGGCCGTCGCCCTGTTTCTTGCGCTCATGGGGCTGCTGCTCGCCTCCGACCGCTGCCGCTGGTGGCTGCTCGGCGCAAGCGTGCTGATGCTCCTGCTCGCCTGGGGCCGCCATTTCGAGTGGTTCACCCGCCTGATGTTCGACTACCTGCCGCTCTACAATAAGTTCCGGACGGTGTCGATGACCCTCACGGTCGTCGAATGGACCGTGCCCGTGCTGGCTGCCGTGGCGCTGATGCGCATGTGGCGGGGCATTCCGCGCGAACGGATTGTCCGGGCGCTGGCGTGGGCCGCCGGAGTAACGGGAGGCGTGTGCCTGCTCTTCGCCGTCGCCGGGGGCTCGCTCTTCGGTTTCGGGGAGCGCGAGAGCGCCGATTTCCTCGCCGACCAGTATTATCGGATGTTCCAGAGCGCCGGCATGGAGGAGGCCATCGCGCAGGGAGCACCCGAGGAGCTGGCCGACGCAACCGCCGCCGGCATGGCGGCCGAGCGGGCAGCCGTGATGCGGGCCGACGCATGGCGTTCGCTCGTGATGATCCTGCTGGCGGCCGGCGTCGTGTGGCTGTTCGCCCGCCGCACCGTCGGACGGGGCCTGCTCGTTGCGGCGCTGGGAGTCCTCGTGCTGGCGGACATGATCCCCGTGAATCTGCGCTATCTGCCGCAGGATCGTTTCGTCGCGGCCCGCCGGCAGCAGATCGCCGCCACCGCCGCCGACCGCTCGATCCTGCTCGACAAGGACCCCGCCTACCGGGTGCTCAACCTGACGGTCAGCCCCTTCAACGACGCCACGACCTCCTACCACCACCGCTCCGTCGGCGGCTACCACGGTGCCAAGCTGGCCCGCTACCAGGACCTGATCGACCGCTACCTGGTGCAGCTCGACCCCAACGTACTCGACATGCTCAACACCCGCTATGTGATCCGCCCGGGCGATCGTGGCGAGCCCGTCGCCGAACGCCGGACCACAGCCAACGGCGCCGCATGGCTCGTGAGGCAGGTGCGGCCGGCCGACGGTGCGGAAGCCGAAATAGCAGCCCTCGACGGACTCGACACACGCCGCACGGCGGTCGTGGACCGGAAGTTCGTCCCCCTGCTCGCCGGCCTCGCACAGATGGCGACCGCCGCCGCGCAAATCGAGCTTCCCGCCGACACGACGGCCGCGATCCGTCTGGCGGAATACAGGCCTCAATACCAGCGTTTCGACTATCGCTCGAGCGTCCCCTCGCTGGCCGTATTCTCCGAAATCTATTACGACAAAGGGTGGAAAGTCTATGTGGACGGAGAGGAAACGCCCTACCTGCGGGCCGACTATGTGCTTCGCGCCCTGCCGCTCCCGGCCGGAGAACACACCGTCGAATGGCGCTTCCGGGCCCCCGCATGGGGCGTGACGGAAGGCGTCACCCTCGTCTGTTCGCTGCTGATTCTCGCGGGTGCGCTCGCGGCCCTGATTTTCGCAATCCTACGCCATGAAAGACGACCGAAGACTGAAGCGTAAAGTACGCAACTCCTACATCGTATCGACGGTGAGCGTCGCTCTGGTGCTCTTCCTGCTCGGCTCGGTGGGCTACCTGATGGCTGCGGCCATGACCGTGGCCCGCACCCTGCAGCAGAGCATTACTGTGACGGCCGAGCTGCGGCCCGGTCTCGACGAGGAGCGGAAAGAGGCGATCCGCGCGACGATCGCAGGCGAGGAGCTGGTGCGCGAAATCACCTATTCGCCCAAAGAGGAGAAGATCGCCGACGAGGATTTCCGCCGCATGTTCAAGGCCGAGATCGAGGAGATCCTGGGCGACAACCCCCTGCGCGACAGCTACGAAATCACCCTCTCGGCCCGCTCCGGGGAGCGCGAGCTGCTCGAGGGTTTCATCGCCCGCGTCGAGGCGGCCGACGGCATAGACCGGGTCTCCTACCCGGCCCAAATGATCGAGCGACTCCACGCCACGGTGCGCAAAATCCGGCTGGTGCTGACGCTTTTCGGCGGCGCCCTGCTCATCATCTCGCTCATCCTGCTGAGCAACACGATCCGCCTGGCGATCTTCTCGAAACGCTACCAGATCAACACGATGAAGCTGGTGGGGGCGACCAGATGGTTTATCATGCGCCCCTTCCTGGGAAGCGCGGTCACACAAGGCCTGCTCGCCGGAATCGGCGCGTCGGCACTCTTCTGCACGGCGGTTTACGGACTCAACGAAGCGATCCCCGAACTCACCTCGCTGGCCGAGGCGGCCAAGGTGGGCATCATCGTCGGATCGATGGTCGCGGGAGGCATCCTGCTTTCGCTCGCCTTCACTTTCGCGGCGGTCAATAAATTCGTGAACATGAAATCCAACAAGATCTATCTTTTCTGATGAAAAAATTCAAAGACCTTTCCGGCCCCAACGACGGCAGGATGGCCCTCACGACCAAAAATTACGTATTGCTGCTCATCGGCCTGTGCATCATCGTCCTGGGCTTCGTGCTCATGGCGGGCGGCGGCAGCGACTCGCCCGACGGGTTCAACTACGCCATGTTCTCCTGGCGCCGCATCACGCTGGCCCCGATCCTGGTGATCGGCGGCTTCGCCTTTGAAATTTTCGCCATCCTCAAGCGTTTCTGACCCCCGCTTCCCGACCCGAACATGGAAACCTTTCACGCCATCCTCCTGGGCATCGTCCAGGGGATCACCGAATTCCTGCCCGTCTCGAGCAGCGGGCACCTGCAGATCGCCAAAGAACTGCTGGGGGTGCAGCTCGAGGAGAACCTCACTTTCGACGTGCTGCTTCACGCCGGCACCGTCCTGAGCACGCTGGTCGTGCTGCGACGCGAAATATTCCGGCTGCTCAGGGGGCTTTTCGCCCGCCGTTTCAACGAGGAGAAGAGCTATGTGCTCAAGCTGCTTCTTTCGATGATTCCCATCGGCATCGTCGGCCTGCTCCTCATGGACCGGCTCAACGCCCTGCTCAGCTCGCCCGCAATCCTGGCCGTCGTGGGCGCCATGCTGCTGCTCACGGCCGCCCTGCTGGCCTTCGCCTACTACGCCCGTCCGCGACAGAAACAGACCATCTCCTACCGCGACGCCTTCCTAATCGGGGTGGCGCAGGCCGCGGCCGCCATGCCGGGCCTCTCGCGCTCGGGAGCCACCATCGCCACCGGCCTGCTGCTGGGCAACCAGAAGACGGCGGTAGCCCGGTTCTCGTTCCTGATGGTGCTGGCCCCCATCATCGGACAAACGCTGCTCGACGTGCTCGACGCCGGCGGACTGCCCGACGCCGGCGTCGGCGCCGCGCCCCTGATCGCCGGATTTCTCGCTTCGTTCCTCACGGGTTGCGCCGCCTGCAAGTTCATGCTCGAAATCGTCCGGCGGGGCAAGCTCATCTGGTTCGCCGTTTACTGTGCCGCCGCCGGCCTGTTCGCAATCCTCTGGTACCTGTTATGACACTTTCCGAAAACGAGGCTCCCGATCTGAGGGGCGTGAACTTTGAAGCGGGCTACATCGCCGCGATCGACAAACCCCTGGGCTGGACCTCGACCGACGTGGTGCGCAAGATCAAGTTCGCCCTGCACCGGCTGGGCTACCGCCGCATCAAGGTCGGGCATGCCGGGACGCTCGACCCGCTGGCCACGGGCGTGCTGCTCGTCTGCATCGGCAAGGCGACCAAAATGGTCGATGCGCTCCAGGCCGAGGAGAAAGAGTACGTGGCCGACCTGATGCTGGGGGCCACTACCCCGAGCCACGACCTCGAACACCCGATCGACAAAACCTATCCGACCGGGCACATCACCCGCGAGGGGGTGCTCGAAGCGCTCGACCGCCTGACGGGGGAGCGTTTGCAGGCGCCGCCGCTCTATTCGGCCAAGAAGGTCGAGGGCACGCGGGCCTACGAGCTGGCCCGCGCCGGCGAAGAGGTCGAGCTGCGCAAGGCGCTCATCACGGTGTACGAGATGGAACTGCTGCGCTTTGCGCTGCCCGAAATGCGCATCCGCGTGCGGTGCAGCAAGGGCACCTACATCCGCTCGCTGGCCGCCGAGATCGGCGAGGAGCTGCAGAGCGGCGCCCACCTGACCTCGCTCTGCCGCACCCGCAGCGGCGGCTTCAGGGTCGAACACACGGTGTCGCTCGAGGTTTTTTTGAAAAAACTCGCCCAATGTGAAACAAAATAGCGTTTTACACGTATAAGATTTAATTATTGTACGTTCGCGAGTAAAGCACTATTGCACCATGAAACTTTCCCAATACGGCTACGACTTTTCGCCCGAAATGCTGGCGAAGTACCCCGCCGAAAACCGGGACGAATCGCGTCTGATGGTCGTCAACCGGGCCACGGGCACCATCGAGCACCGCATCTTCAAAGAGATTACCGACTATTTCGGCGAAAAGGACACGTTCGTCTTCAACGACACGCGGGTATTCCCGGCACGTCTGTATGGCAACAAGGAAAAAACGGGGGCCGAAATCGAAATCTTCCTCCTGCGGGAGCTCAACCGCGACCTGCGGCTGTGGGACGTGCTGGTCGATCCGGCACGCAAAATCCGCATCGGCAACAAGCTCTACTTCGGCAACGACGACCTGCTGGTGGCCGAGGTGATCGATAACACCACCTCGCGAGGGCGCACGCTGCGCTTCCTGTTCGACGGCAATTACGAAGAGTTCAAGCAGACGCTTTTCCGGCTGGGCGAAACGCCCCTCCCGAGGTGGGTGCGCGAGCAGGTCGAACCCGAGGACGCCGAGCGCTACCAGACCATCTTCGCCGCCAAAGAGGGGGCCGTGGCCGCACCCACGGCGGGGATGCACTTTTCGCGTCACCTGATGAAACGCATGGAGATCAAGGGGATCGAAAAAGCTTTCGTCACGCTCCATGTCGGGCTGGGCAACTTCCGCACGGTCGATGTCGAGGACCTCTCCAAACACAAAATGGATTCCGAACAGTTCATCGTGCCGGAGCAGGCCGCCTCGCTGGTAAACGCCACCAAGCGGGAGGGACACAAGGTCGTGGCCATCGGCACCACCGTCATGCGCACGCTCGAAACGGCCGTCTCCACCGGCGGCATGATAAAACCCATGGAGGGGTGGACCAACAAGTTCATCTTCTGTCCCTACGAGTTCTCGGTGGCCGACGCGATGGTCTCCAACTTCCACCTGCCCTACTCCACGCAACTGATGATGGTGGCCGCTTTCGGGGGCTACGACCGGATCATGGAGGCCTATAAAATCGCCCGCCAGGAGGGCTACCGCTTCGGTACCTACGGGGACGCGATGCTGATTCTTTAGAAAAAATCACTATCTTTGCAAAAGCGTCATTAAACCCACTCCGCCATGGCATCAAGCAAGATCCTTTACGTGTGCTCCGAGGTCGCTCCGTATGTGCCCGATACGGAGAGCTCGCTCCTCAGCCGACGTCTTTCGCAGGCAATGCAGGAACGCGGCAACGAGATCCGCACGTTCATGCCCCGCTACGGCTGCATCAACGAACGCCGCCACCAGCTCCACGAGGTGATCCGGCTCTCGGGCATGAACCTCATCATCGACGACAACGACCACCAGCTCATCATCAAGGTGGCGTCGATCCCCTCGGCACGCGTACAGATCTATTTCATCGACAACGACGACTACTTCGCCCGCAAAGCCATGATGCGGGACGCGGAAGGCAGCCCTTTCCCCGACAACGACGAACGCGCCATCTTCTTCGCGCGCGGCGTGCTCGAAACGGTCAAGAAACTGCGGTGGACCCCCACCGTGGTACACTGCCACGGCTGGTTCGCCGGGGTGGTGCCCCTCTACCTGCGGCGCATCTTCAACGACGACCCCATCTTCAAACAGACGAAAATCGTCGTTTCGCTCTACGACGACGGATTCGAGGGTACGCTCGACAGGGGATTCCGCTCGAAGATCGAAAACGAGGGGATCAAGGACAAAAATCTCGCGCTGCTCGACGAGCCTTCATACGAAAACCTGTGCCGCTTCGTTATGGATTATGCCGACGGCGTAATCATTGCATCGCCCGAGGCGGATGCGAAAGTCGTGGAGATGGCCACCCGGAGCGGCAAGCCGCTGCTGGGGTATCAGTCGCCCGACGCAGCCGACTTTTTCGATCAATACAACCGATTCTATGAAATGTTGCAATAACCTGCGTCGCACCCTCTGTTCGCTCCTCGTGCTCGCCGTCGTCGGAACGCTGACCTTCATGGGCTGCACCAAAGTGGACGACACGCTCGGCTCGGATTACATCCCCAACGGCCAGGAGATGAAAATGGGCATCAAACGATTCGCCAAAAACGAGCAGGGCAGCGGATTCCTCGAAACCCGGCTCTACCGTACCGACTCGATCATCTCCTCGAACCTCGGCAACGGATACATCGGCACCATGCGCAACGATACGTTCGGCCTGCGCACGGCGGGTTACCTGACCCAATACCTGCCGGGCGTCCTCCCCTCCGACACCGCGGGATTCGGCTACCGCCCCATTTTCGACTCGGCAGTGCTGGTCATCTCCGTCGCCGACTATGCCGGTGACACGCTCACACCCGTGCGGTACAACGTTTACGAGGTCACCAGCAACGACTACCTGCTCAAGGACGGTACCCTGGGCGACACCACATTCTACGTGAATTTCGATCCGACATCCTACATCGATCCCGACCCGGCATTCACCTTCACCTTCCCCGACGGCACCTCCTCGGGCCCTTCCTCCACGCGGATCACCATGCAGCCCACCGAGCGGGGGCTCGACCTGGTCAGGCGGCTGATGCTGCTTGACGGCAAATTCAAGGACAGCCTCGAAATATACAGCCGCGACTCGCTGTGGGTCTCCTATTTCAAGGGGCTCTGCATCCTTCCGGCGGAGGATGCCACCTCGCGGGGCAACCTCTTCTCGCTGACGCTCAAGAATTCGGGGTTCACCATCTACGGCCGCAACCGCAACCGCATCGATCCTACACTGATTCAGGACACCACCCGCACCAATTACTATTTTTTCAGCGAGAACGCCGAATACGGCAACGTCTCCGTAAACATGGTCCGACACGACTATGCGGGATCGAAAATCACCCCCTCGGAAATCGACGAAAACGCCGATCGCCCGACCGTCGCCACAGGCTACATCGAAGGCCTGGGCGGGGTGGTGACGGAGCTGACATTCACCGACGAATTCTTCGCCGAGCTGCAGGCCGTGTACGAAAAGGAAAACGCCGAATCGGACAACGACTACACCTCGCTGGCTGTCAATCAGGCCCTGCTTTACGTTTACCTGCTCGACGGCGACTACGACTGGAGCCAAATCAACGTGGGAACGATCATCCCGTGGCTCGACGCTTCGGCCCCGCGGCTGGGCATGTACGTCGATTACAAACAGATCACCGGCATCCCGGACTACTATTACACCTACGAAAAGCTGTATGATACCGAACTGGCCTATGGCGGATACCTCAACCGCAGCCTGGGCTGTTACGTGATGGATATTTCGGCCTACATCCAGACCATCTGGAACAATTACCAGGAGGTCCGGGACAAGCCTGCCGCAGAGCGGGAGATCGAATACCGCACGGTCTATCTCGGTCCCGAGGCTTACGGGCTTTACAGCTTCCCCTACACCTCGGTACAGGGCATGGAGGCCCCGGCCAACAATGCGCCGATCAAGCTGGACGTCACCTATACGATGATCAAGTAACACCGCAAGAACAGACGACAGGACAACCTAAGTGAACACGAGCTTAGGTTTTCTTGTCTTTGAGAAAAGATACGACATGCAGGAAAATTTAGTTATCGTGGAGTCCCCGGCCAAGGCCAAGACCATCGAGAAATTCCTCGGCGGGGATTTCATCGTCAAATCGAGTTTCGGCCATATCCGCGACCTCTCGAAAAAAGACCTCGGCATCGACATCGCCGAGGGTTTCCGCCCCGTTTACGAAATACCGGCCGACAAACGCAAGGTGGTGGACGAGCTCGCACGCCTGGCCAAAGACAAGACCGTCTGGCTCGCCTCCGATGAGGACCGCGAGGGAGAGGCCATCGCCTGGCACCTGACCGAGGTGCTCGGACTGCCGGTGGATCAGACCCGGCGGATCGTCTTTCACGAAATCACCAAGCGGGCCATTCTCGATGCGATCGAGCGCCCCCGCACCGTCAATATGGATCTGGTCAATGCGCAGCAGGCCCGCCGCGTGCTGGACCGGCTCGTAGGATTCGAGCTCTCGCCCGTACTCTGGAAAAAGGTGAAACCCCAGCTCTCGGCCGGCCGCGTGCAGAGCGTCGCCGTGCGGCTGCTGGTGGAGCGCGAGCGCGAAATCATCGCTTTCCGCCCCACGCCCTATTTCCGCGTGGTAGCCCAGTTCTATGCCGCCGCCGACCCGGACAAGACGCTTTTCAAAGCGGAGCTCTCCCACCGGTTCGACACCCGCGAGGAGGCCGAAAACTTCCTGCAGACCTGCATCGGAGCCCGCTTCACGGTGCTCAGGGCCGAAGAAAAACCCGCGCAGCGTTTTCCGGCGCCCCCCTTCACCACCTCCACCCTGCAACAGGAGGCGGGCCGCAAACTGGGCATGTCGGTTTCGCAGACCATGTCCGTCGCGCAGCACCTCTATGAGCAGGGTCTCATTACCTACATGCGTACCGACTCGGTAAACCTCTCGCAGCAGGCCCTCGCCCAGTGCAAGGAGGAGATCACCCGCCTTTACGGAGAGAAATACTCCCAGTGGCACAACTACAAGACCAAGACCAAAGGGGCTCAGGAAGCGCACGAGGCGATCCGCCCCTCCTACATCGACCGACAGGCGATCGAAGGCACCCCGGCCGAAAAGCGGCTCTACGACCTGATCTGGAAACGCACGGTGGCCTCGCAGATGGTCGCCGCCGAGCTGGACCGCACCACCATTGTCATCGGCTCGGACAAAAGCGACCGGCAGTTCGTCGCTACGGGCGAGGTCGTGCGTTTCGACGGCTTCCTGCGCCTCTATTCCGAATCCACCGACGAGGAGCCGGCAGAACAGGGCGAAGGGCTGCTGCCCAAGATGGCCGCCGGCGACCCGGTCTCTGCGGCCGGCATCACCGCCACCGAACGCTTCACCCTGCCCCCGTCCCGGTACAACGAGGCTTCGCTGGTCAAGCGTCTCGAGGAGCTGGGCATCGGCCGCCCCTCGACCTATGCGCCGACCATCTCGACGATCATCAACCGCGGCTATGTGGTCAAGCAAAACAAGGAGGGACAGAAGCGCAGCTTCGTGCAACTGACCCTCGCGGGCGACCAGATCACGCCGAAAACCCTGTCGGAAACCTACGGCAAGGAGAAGAACCGGTTGCAGCCGACCGATATCGGTATGGTGGTAAACGACTACCTCGAGCACCAGTTCAGCCCCATCATGGACTATAACTTCACAGCCAACGTCGAAAAGGAATTCGACCGCATCGCCGAGGGGCAGATCACCTGGAAACAGATGATCGACGACTTCTACGGCCCGTTCCACCGCATGGTGGACAAGGCCATCGAAACCCAGACCGACAAGAAGGCGCAGGCCCGCATCCTGGGCACCGACCCGCAGAGCGGCCGCACGGTCAAGGCCCGCATCGGACGCTACGGTCCGATGGTCGAGATCGAAGCGCCCGAAGGGGAGAAACCGCGCTATGCCTCGCTCAAGAAAGGGCAGCTCATCGAGTCGATCACCCTCGACGATGCGCTGGCCCTGTTCGCCCTGCCCCGCAACCTGGGGCCCTACGAGGGGGAAGACCTCATGGTGGGGATCGGACGCTACGGCGCCTATGTGCGGCACGGCAAATCGTTCGCCTCGCTGGGCCGCGGCGACGATCCCTACTCGATCGGCTTCGAGCGGGCCGTGGAGCTCATCACCGAGCAGAAAGCGGCCGCGGCCGCAGCGCACAAGCCCCTCAGAACATTCGACGAGGAGCCGGAGATGGAGCTCCGCAACGGCCGTTACGGGCCTTATATCGCCTACAAAGGCAAAAACTACCGGATTCCCAAGGGGAGCAAACCCGAGGAGCTCACTCTGGAGGAGTGCCGCCGTATCGTCACGACAACCAAAAAATAACCGAAAACCCAACAACGACCATGAAAAAACTGATGCTGATCGCAGCCCTCGCATGCTGCCTGACGGCCGTGGCCAAGAAGCCGCAGCCCGCGACCGTACCCGAAGGCTACAAGTTCACCGACACACGGGTGATCCCCTCGACGCAGATCGAAGACCAGCACCGCAGCGGCACCTGCTGGTGCTATTCGACCCTCTCGTTCCTCGAGAGCGAAATCCTGCGCAACGGCGGCCAGCCGGTGGAGCTCTCGGAGATGTGGATCGTCCGGAACATCTATTTTGAAAAGGCACTCAAATACGTCCGGCTCCACGGCAGCCTCAACTTCGCGGTCGGCGGCGCGAGCCACGACGTGATCCACGGCATCCGCCGGTACGGAATCGTCCCGAAGGAGGTCTATCCGGGCCTCAACTACGGCACCGACAAGCCCTACTTCAACGAGATCGACGCCGTCCTGAAATCCTATGTGGACGCCATCATCGCAGCGCCCAACCAGACCCTCACGACCGCCTGGCAGCAGGGGCTCAACGCCATCCTCGACGCCTACTTCGGCTCCATGCCCGAGACATTCACCTACCAGGGCCGGGAGTACACTCCGCAGACCTTCGCCGCAGAGCTTCCCATCGACCTCGACGACTATGTGGATATCTCCTCCTTCACGCACCATCCGTTCTATACGCAATTCGTGATCGAAGTGCCCGACAACTGGATGTGGGCGAGCGTTTATAACGTGCCCCTGGACGAGATGATGGCCATCGTCGATAACTCGTTGGCCAACGGCTACACCGTTGCCTGGGGTACCGACGTAAGCGAAAAGGGCTTCAGCCGCGACAAGGCGATCGGTATCGTCCCCGAAGCCGACCTCGACGGCATGGGCGGCACCGAGGCGGAGCGTTGGGGCAAGCTCACTGACCGGGAGAAAGAGGCCGCTCTCTACAAATTCGACAAGCCCGGCCGCGAAAAGCAGATCACGCAGGAGATGCGGCAGATCGCTTTCGACAATTACGAGACCACCGACGACCACGGGATGCTGATCGTGGGCGAAGCGGTCGATCAGGCCGGCAACCCCTATTACAAGGTGCAGAATTCGTGGGGCGTACGTCCTCCCTACGACGGTTTCTACTACTTCTCGCGTCCGTTCGTGGAGTACAAAACCATGTCGGTGATGGTCAATAAGAACGCCATCCCCGCCGAAATCCGCCGAAAACTCGGCATCTGAGCCGCTGTCCGAGCCAAACAAAGACCGTTCGTCCCAGCAGGGACGAACGGTCTTTGTTTGTTCGGCGGAACGGTGCTGCCGGCACGAACCGCCGGAAGATGCAAACGGGAAAGCGGCTATCCGACCGACCGGCCTCCCGTCCGGCCTCATGCAAGGATCGTTGTGCAGGAAAATTTGTCGCGCAGGGATTGCAGAAATTCCTATTCATCAGGCGGCCGGCCCCGCGACGATCGGTCACTCCTCCACCTCGATCCCCAGCAGCCGGGCCAGTTCCAATGCCTGCAACGAGGTGACGTGCAGCCCCCGCAGCTCCCTCGAGGCGAGCGCCGTCACGCGCAGTCCCGCAAGGTCGCTGTCCCGCAGGTCGATGCCGGCCAGCAACGTGTGGTAAAACTCCGTCTCCCGCAGTTCGCACCGCTCGAAGCGGACCGCCTCCAGCCGGCAGTTGTCGAGGGCTGCGGCGTTGAGCACCGTGTGCAGGAAGGCGACCCTGCGCAGCCGCCCGCCGGAAAAATTGGCGTAATCGGCCTTGCAACCGTTGAAAACGACGTGGTGGAGGTAGGATTCCGGCAAGGCCAGTCCCGTCAGGCGGCAGCGCTCGAAACGCACCCGCTCGAAGCTGCAACCCGTCAGGTCGCAGTTCGACAGGTCGCAGTCGATGAACGTGATGTCGGACAGGTGGGAACGGCAGAGTTTGCAGGCCGCAAAGCGGCAGCCGTCGAAATGCAGACCGTGCAGCGCAAGGTGTTCCCGGCAGATGCCGTCGAGCGTCTCTCGGCGCACCGCAAAGCCTTCGATCTCCTCCCGCTCCGCGAGCAGGGCGGCAAACGCTTCGGCCTCACGCAGCGGCAGGTCCGTTCGGGGGGATGCGATTCCGGATTCCATGAAGCGACAGGATCAGATCGTCCGTTCGTGCAAAGGGTCGCGCCGCAGCTTGCGGATCTGGAAAAAGAGTAGCACGGCCGCCAGCAGCGTAGCGATGGAGTCGGCGATCGGCATGGCGATCCAAACCCCCTTGACCCCGAGGTGCGGAGGCAGGAGGATCAGCAGCGGCACGAGGAAGAGCAATTGCCGGGTCAGCGACAGCAGGATCGCCTTTTTGGGTTTGCCGATATACTGGAAGAAGTTGGACGTCACGATCTGGAAACCGACGATGGGGAACAGCAGCAGCACGATCCGCAGGCCGTAGGCGGCGGCATCGATCAGCCCGGCGGCATCGGCCCCGTCGCCCCCGACGAACAGCATGGCGACGGGACGCGGGGCGAAGTGGCCGAGCAGGAAGCCCGTCGTCGTGACGGCGACCGCGCAGAAAATCGTCATCCGCAGCGTCCGGATCACCCGGTCGTATTTGCGTGCGCCGTAGTTGTACCCCACGATGGGTTGCATGCCCTGGTTGAGCCCCGCCACGATCATCACGAACAGCAGAGCCACCCGGTTGATGATCCCGTAAGCGCCGATATAGAGGTCGCCGCCGTGCACCTTGAGCGCCTTATTGACGAAGATCACCACCACCGAGGCGCACATGTGCAGCAGGAAAGGAGCCAGACCGATCGAAAGGATGCCCCCGACGATGCGGCGCCGAAGGCGGAAGATGCTGCGCTGGAAGTGTAGGAAGCTCACCCGTGAGCTGAAATGGGTGAGCGAGACAGAGAGGGCGACGGCCTGCGCGATCACCGTGGCAAAGGCCGAACCGCGGATGCCCCACCCGAAAACGAAGATGAAGAGCGGATTGAGCGTACAATTGACCGCCACGGCCGTGAGCATGATGAGCATGGCCTTGCGCGGATAGCCCGAAGCCCGCAGCACCTCGTTCAGCCCCAGATACATGTGGGTGATGATCGTGCCCGAGAGGATGATCCGCATGAAATCGCGGGCATAACCGATGGTCTGGTCGCTGGCTCCGAAGAAATAGAGGATCGGATCCAGAAACATAAGGCTCGCCACGGTAAAGAGCGTCCCGATCAGCATGTTCAGCAGCACCACATTGCCGAGCGTCTGCTCGGCGCTGAGCTTGTTGCCCTGTCCGAGCCGGATCGAAATGATGGCCGAAGCCCCGATTCCGACCATGGCGCCGAAAGCCGACGCGAGGTTCATCAGGGGCATGGTCAGCGCAAGGCCGGAAATAGCCAGCGCGCCCACGCCGTGGCCGATGAAGATGCTGTCTATGATATTGTAAAGCGAAGAGGAGGTCATCGCAACGATCGACGGAATGGCATACCGCACAAGGAGCGAGCTGATGCGGTCGGTTCCGAGCGAAAGTGGCGTGACGGCGGATTTCATATCTTGCAAAGGTAGGAAAATATCACGTAAAAGAGAAATCCGGAACCCCGCTGCGAAGCGGGCTTTTGCCCGGCGGGAAATAATCGCTACCTTTGCGCGACTTCCCGGACGACCCTTATCCGGCATCAAAGCGACCCGAACGAATGAAGAAACCGCTGCTCCTCTGCCTCATGCTCTGCCTGCTGGCCTCCGCCCGGGCACAGGAGATGCCGTCCAACCGGAAGTCGCTCGACAAGATCGCCCGGAGCATCCTCCCCGCCACGCAGCGGGACAGTACGGCGACGGCCCTGGTGCCCGACACCGCCCAAACGACCGCTCCGGCCAGGCGTCCCGGCCTGATCCGACGGATCATCAATTATTACAGCGGCTCCAATGTGGACCGCACCTTCGAGAAGAAGATCGACTGGAGCATCGCCCCCGGCCCGAACTACTCGTCCGACGTCGGCTTCGGCATCGGTTTTCTGGTCGCGGGCCTCTACCGCCTCGACCGCACCGACTCGCTGACGGCCCCCTCGAACATCAGCCTCTACGGAAACATCACCACCGAGAAATTCCTGCTGGCCCGCTTCTCGGGCGAAAATATCCTCAGCCGCAATCGCCATCGCCTCTCCTATTCGGGAGCTTTCGTCTATTTCCCCGGCGCCTTCTATGGCGTGGGTTACGACCAGGGGGCGCTCGGCTACGTCGAATCGCTCACCACCACCATGGGCATCGCCCGCATCGCGGCCTGCACGAGCTTCATCCCCCACACCTACATCGGCGTCAGCTTCGGGGTCAACTACTCGGGCGCATCGACCTCCGCCAATTTCGCCTCACGCAGCCAGCTGGAGGCAATGGGCGAACATTACGGGGAACTTTCCCGGAACGACCGGCAACTGTACGACGCCTTCAGAGCGGGTTATTTCGATCCCGACCTGGCGACCCCTTTCACCAACTACATCGAGCGGACGGGCGAGCGGAAAAACGCCTTCAACGCCCACGTCGGCATCTTCGCGCAGTACGATACGCGCGACGTGCTCACGGCCCCCTCCAAAGGGCTTTTCGCCAAGGTCGAGGCCCGCATCTTCCCCCGCTTTCTCGGCAACTCGCGCGAAACATTCGGCAAAGTCAACGTGCAGGTCGATGCCTATGTCAAACTCTGGAAAGGGATGGTGCTGGCTTACGACCTCTACACCGAATTCACCGTCGGACGCCCGTCGTGGCACCTCTACGCCAAACTGGGCGGCACGGAGCGTATGCGCGGCTATTACGAGGGGCGCTACCGCGACAACAACCTGGTGACCACGCAGGTCGAGCTGCGGCAAAAAATCTACCGCCGTCACGGGCTGGCCGCATGGTTCGGTCTGGGCAACATCTGGGGTCAGGACAATTTCCAGTGGCGCAACACGCTCCACAGTTTCGGCGTCGGGTACCGCTTTGAATTCAAGAACCGGATGAACATCCGTCTCGATTACGGCTGGGGCGTGTACGGCAATCCGCACTTCTATTGGGACCGCAAGCGCAGCTCGGCCTTCATCTTCACCGCGTCGGAGGCATTCTGATCGCAGCGACACGGTAAAGGGGGGGGCGGTCAGCCGGTCCAGGCGAGCAGGTGCCCGTCGAACGTCCTGAAACGGATCGCAACCGGCGTCCCGCCGCAAACGCTCCCCTCCATGACACCCACCCCGAAATCGATCCGCACGATGCGCAGGTCGCGCACGAAGTCGAGCCCCTCGCGTCCCGCATATTTATAGAGGGTCTCTTTGGCACACCACAGTGCGGCATAAAGCCGCGGATCGTCGCTCAGCGCAAGTTCGTCCGCCGAAGCATAGCGCCCGACCACCCGCCCGAAATTCCGTTCCAAGCTCTCCACATCCACGCCGCACGGCCCGTCGGCGATGCAGAGGGCTACATACCGCTCGCAATGCGACACGCTCAGAAACCCGCCGTTTGCGAGCTGCGGAGCGCCCGACGGCGCATAGCCGATCCCGACCGGTCCCAGCTCCCACCGCAGAAGCGACCGCCATGCCAGAAACTCCCCCATGCGGCGTTCACCGCGCAGGCGGGCAGCCGCCTCACGATCCTCCTGAAGCAGGAGATGTTCCCAGGCAGCGCAAGCGTCCAGACGCTCGACGACAAGCCGCGCCCCCTTATCCATTGACGATGACTTTGACCTTGTCGATGCGATGCCCCTCGATTTTTTCGGCGACGAAACGCAGGTTGCGGGCAACCACCGATTCGCCCTGTTTGGGGAAATCCCTCTTGAGCTCGAGGATCAGCCCGGCGAGGGTTTCGGCATCGCCGCGCACGTCCGAGAGGGTCTCCTCGTCAAGTTCCATCACCCGCTCGAAATCCCCGATATGGGTCTTGCCCTCGAACAGATAGGTATTTTCGTCGAGCCGCGTGTAGAACGATTCGTCGGCGTCGCTCTCGTCCGAAATTTCACCGACGATCTCCTCGATGATATCCTCCAGCGAAACCAGCCCGAGCGTCGAGCCGTACTCGTCCACTACGATGGCCATATGCACTTTGTTGGCCTGGAAATCTTCCAGCAGGTCGTTGATCTTCTTATGCTCGGGCACGAAGTAGGGGCGTCGCACGAGCTTCTGCCATCCGAATTCGTCGCCGCGGTTGATGAACGGCAGCAGGTCTTTGACGTAGAGCGTCCCCCGGATGTTGTCCAGGTCCTCCTCGTAAACCGGAATGCGCGAGAAGCCCGACTCGATGATCGTCCGCCTCACCTGTTCGTACCCGTCGGTCAGCGCAACGGCCGTCATGTCCACGCGCGGTTTCATGATCTCCTGCACCTCGGTATTGACGAAATTGACGATTCCCGAGAGCATCACATGCTCCTCCCTGGTCGAGGTATGGGTCATATCGACCGCGTCGGCCAGCTCGTCGATCGAAATTTCACTCTTGTGGGCGGCATGTTCGCTGATGCGGCTGCTCGTACGCACCAGAATGTAGGACAGAGGATAGAAGATCCACCGCAGCACGAGCATCGGGCGGGCCACCAGCCCCGCGAAACGGACCGGCATGGTCTGCGCCAGCACTTTGGGCAGGATTTCGCCGAAGAGCAGGAGCAGGAACGTGACGACGACCGTCTTGAAAAGAAACTCGAAACGGATGAAGGTCAGGGCCCCGTCGATGATCTCCGAAGCGAGGATGACGATGCAGATATTGACCAGGTTATTGACCACCAGGATGGTCGCCAGCAGCAGGTCGATGTTGCCCAGCAACCGGAGGATCGCCTCATCCGAGGAGTGCCGGCGTTCGCGGATGCGGTGTACGTCGCTGTGGGTGAGGGAAAAGAATGCCGTCTCGGAGCCCGACACGAGCGCCGAGACGCACAGCAACAACACCGCCGCCACACTCAATACGATAAGGTGGGGCGGGAAGCCGTTGAAGACGATGCCTGAAAATCCGCTGTCCAAATTCCGCCGTATTCGTTAATCGAAAAGCGACCCTTCCGTATGCTGCGCATCCGGCGCGGCCGGCTCGTCCCGGAGCACTTCCTTCCTGCCCGAGGGCATATCGACGATGAACTTCGCCTTGCGCGACTGGTAGGCCGGTTTGGCCAGCAGCAGGTCGATGTTGCTGTAACGGGTGGAACGCTCGCCCAGGATGACCTGTTCGGTGGCGCGGGGCTGCCGCACCGGTTTCTCGAGCGGCGAGGCGGTGCTCTTCTTGACCGGCTCCAGCACGGGTGCCGTCGCCTCGCGCGCCGGCTCCACGAGCCGGGTCGGAGGGATGATGCTCTTCATGACGTTCCCGCCGTTCTGTTCGGCCTCGAACCCGGTGGCGACCACCACCAGCTCGATGGCGTTGCCCAACTGAGGCTTTTCGCTCGTGCCCCAGATGATGTTGGCGTTATGGATCACCCCCTGCTCGTCCTGCACGCTGGCGTGGGACTGGATATACTCCAGGATCCGGACGACCTCCTCGTACATGAGCTCCTCGGAGTTGGCCACCGAGACGTTGAGCAGGATGTTCTTCGCTCCCGAAATCAGGTTGTGGTCGAGCAGGGGCGAGCGCAGCGAGGCTTCGGCGACGGCTTCGGCCCGGTTGTCGCCCTCGGCGACGGCGACGCTCATGTGGGCCCTGCCGCTGTTGCTCATCACCTTCGACACGTCGGCGAAATCGACGTTCACCAGGTCGCTTTCGACAGTGATGATCTCGGCAATGCCTTTGGCGGCGGAGGCCAGAATATCGTCGGCCTTGCCGAACGCCTGCTTGAGCGAGAGGCGGCCGTAAATTTCGAGGATATTTTCGTTATTGATAATCAGGAGCGAATCGACGTTCTGGCGCAGCTCCTCGATACCCCTGAATGCCTGTTCGTATCGGATCTTACCTTCGACCGCAAGGGGCGAGGTGACGATCGCCACCGTCAGAAGCCCCATTTCGCGGGCCAGCTTGGCGATCACCGGCGAAGCGCCCGTACCCGTTCCGCCGCCCATGCCGGCGGTGATGAAGAGCATCTTGGTTCCCGACGCCTCGAAGCGGCAGCGCACCTCGTCGAGCGAGTCGATGGCGGCCCTGCGGCCGTTCTCCGGGTCGTTGCCCGCGCCGAGCCCCTCGTTGCCCAACCGGATCTTCAACTCCACGGGACTTTTGTCGAGGGCCTGCTGGTCGGTATTGCAGACCATGAAATCGACCCCCTTGATCCCCATGTTCCACATGTGGTTCACCGCATTGCCTCCGGCGCCTCCGACTCCGACGACCATAATAATCGACGGACTGCGTTGCGCCGCGGAAAGCTGCGTCATCAAATCCTCTCCCATATCACTCACTGCCATGCTAAACGTGTTAAATTTCTTCGTCTTCGGCGGCGTTGAAACCGTCGTTGATCTTGTCGAGCGCCTTGCGGAAAATGCTGCTCCAGTCGCGCTTGCGGCGGGGCTGCTCCTCCGCTTCCCGCACGGGGGCGGTCGGAGCGGGCTCCTGCTGATCGGGCTCCGGCGCCTGCGTCTTCGGGAGCGGCTGTGCGGCCGGCGGCACGGATTCCGGACGGAAATGCTCCGCACGGCCGGCGGACGTCGCCGGCACAGGCTCCCGCACAGGCTGGCGGAGCGGCGTCTGCACCTGCGTCGGGCGCTCCCCGACCACGCAGGCACCCTGCTCGGCCCCCTTGATGAGCAGGCCGACAGCCGTGGCAAATGCGGGATCGGAAGCCAGCGCTTTCGACTCTTCGGTCAGGCCGGTCTCGGCCGAGGCGATGCGCACATCCATCCCGCTGACGCGACGGAACAACTCGTCGATATCCCGCAACTGGGCCGAGCCACCCGTGAGCACGATGCCGTAGGCAAGCCGTCCCGCGTAACCCGAATCCCGGATCTCCTGCTGGACGAACTCCACGATATCGGTAGCCCGGGCCTCGATCACCGTCGAGAGGTTGCGCAGCAGGATGTCCTTCGCCTCGCGGGCCGTGCGGCCCGTCACCCGCACCAGTTTATCCTCCGGCGCGAGTTCGGCGACCGCCGAGCCGTAACGCCGCTTGAGGCTCTCGACGTGTTTTTCGGGGATGCTCTGCGAGCGGATGTCGCGGTTGATGGCGCCGGCCCCCATGGGGATCGTGGCGTTGTAACGCAGCACGTTGCGGTAATAAACCGCCACATCCGTCACTCCGCCTCCCAGATCGACCACGGCCACCCCCTCCTCCTTCTCGTCGGGCGTCAGCACCGCTTCGGGCGTCGCCGTGGCGTTGGCGAACACGCCGAGCACCTTGATTCCAAGACGCTTCAGGGCCATTTCGAGCCGCTGGAGGGGCGTTTTGCCGCAGAGGATGAAATTGAACGTGGACGAAAGCCGCTTGCCGAACGACCCGACGGGATTGCTCACCTCCTGATCGTCGTCCACCATGTAGAGCTGCGGCACGCGTTCCATGATCGTCTCGTCGTCGGGCGCCTGCACGTTGCGCATCCGGTCGAAGAGGGCGTCCACGTCGCTTTGGTTCACGCCGTTCTGGGGATCGGCTGTAAAGACGTGGTCCGTATGGCGGGCGCAGCGGACGAATTCGCCCGAGATGCCCGCATAAACTTCCGTGATACGGATGCCGAGCGCTTCCTCGGTCTCGCTCACCGCCTCGCGGATCGCCTTACCGACGAGTTCGATGTTTTCGATCCGGCCCGCATTGACCCCCTCGACGGGTTTGGACACGAGCGACGCGACCTCCAGCATACCGTCATCCGTCCTGCGGCCCACGGCCACCACGACGTTGGACGACCCGAGGTCGATTGCCACCGTATAATTCTTCCTTTCCACTTGCTATCCTGTTATCCTAATCCAACTCTGTTCGTCAGTTCGAGCAGACCACCCGCCCGTCGAACCGCACATCGACGATGCGCCAGGCATCCCAGCCGACACGCGGAAACCCCTCCCGGTAGAAAGTCGTCAGCCGGTCGAGCTTGGGTGCGACCTGCTCCAGCCTCCCGAAACGCACGACGAAATCGCCGCTGCGCGGAACAAGCTCCACATCCAGCGTACCGCTCGGAGCCGTAGATGCCACGATCTGGACGATTTCGGCCTGCCAGAAATCGTCCTCCTGAATCTGTTTGACAAAGGTAATGAGTTTCCAGAAATCTTCGTACCTTTTTTCCAATTTTTTTTGCCGCGCCCGCTCGGCCTCCTGGCGCCTTACAATTGCCTGAATACCAGCCTCAATACACTGTTCCTCGTACCGGTACCGGCGCCGCAGTTCGGCCTTGTGCCGCCTGAGTGCCGCGACCCGCTCGTCGAACTTCTCGTCCGCCTCGAACCACCCCTTTCGGATGGTCATGCGACGCAGGGCCCGGATGTTCTCGTCGTTACGCCGCTCGCGCCGGAAAAACGGATACTTCTCACGTTCCATGCCGGCGATCGCCTCTTCGCTGCGTTCGAGCTCTTTTCGCAGGCTCGCGGCCAGGTCGCCGCCGTACCCCGCCGTGAAGGGGGGCCGATAGCCGCCGGTGACGACCGGCACATAGACCGACGAGGCGCGCGGGGCGGGAAAGACATACCCCTGCCCGGTCACATAGACGTCGTAGCCATCGACCAGCAGCCGCAGAAGCGGCTCCCGCTGGCTGACCTCGACACGCAGCACACCGTCGTAGGTCACATGGGCATTGACCCGATCCACGAATCCGTTGCGGGCGATCAGCCGCTCCAAAGCCCGCAAATCGACCTCGCACGCCCGTGCCCCCAGGATGGGGATTCCGCTGCCGGCGATCCAGCCGCGCACCGCCGGCGTGCTGACCAGGTTGCCGTGCGCAGTACTGTCGCGCACCTCGATTGCGATGTCGCGCACGGTGAGGGCACGTCGCACGGCTCCCGCACGGGTGGCCGCATAGACGACATAAGCCGCAACGCCTCCCCACAGCAGGAACAGCAAACCGTATTTCAGCACCTTGCGCATCGGAAACTATCCTATAAAAATCATGCCTTGCGGCGCAACGCTTCGGCCAGCGCCCCGCAGCAGGCGTCGATGTTGCCCGCCCCGAAGCTCACCACCACATCCGTCTCCATCGCCGCGACGACCCCGGCCAGCTCCTCCCGATCCGCAAGTCGCCAGGGCACCGTCAGCAGGCCGCCGATCAGCTCGCTCGTGACCCCCTCGATCGGCTCTTCGCGGGCCGGGTAGATCGGCACCAGCACCACCTCGTCCGCAAGCGAGAGCGACGAGGCGAATTCCCGGTAGAGATCGCGGGTACGGGTATAGAGGTGGGGCTGGAAAATCGCCGTGATCCGCCGTCCGGGGAACATGCCCCGCAGGGAGCTCAGGGCCGCGGCAAGTTCGCGCGGATGGTGGGCATAATCGTCCATATAGACCTGCCGGGGCGTATTGACATAGAACTCGAAGCGTCGCTTCACCCCCTCGAACGAGGCCAGCGCCTCCCGCAGCCGCTCCCCGTCGAGCGAGCACGCCTCCCGGCGGGCCGCACACCAGAGCGTCGCCACGGCCGCTACCGCATTTTCGATATTGACCCACCCCGGCACCCCGAGCGTGCAGTCGGCGATCACGCCGTCGGGCACGACCAGGTCGAAGCGGTAATGCCCGTTGGCGGTCAGCCGGATGTTGCGGGCATAAAAGTCGCAAGGCTCGTCATAGGCGTACCGCCACACGCCGATCGCCGGGTTGTCGAGCGCAATATCGACACCCTGCCTAATAACCAGGTCGCCGCCGGGACGGATCTGGCGGACGAATTGCGCGAACGCCTCCCGCACGGCCGCATGGGTGCCGTAAATATCCAGGTGGTCGGCATCCGCCGAGGTGACCACCGCCACATCGGGATGGAGCCGGAGAAACGAACGGTCGAACTCGTCGGCTTCGACGGCCAGCCGACGGCCACCGCCCAGCACGAGGTTGCTCCCGAAGTTCCGGGATATGCCCCCCAGAAAAGCGCTGCCGTCTGCCATGCGGCTGTTGAGCCAGGCAACGAGGGTTGTCGTGGTGGTCTTGCCGTGCGTGCCGGCGACGGCCATCACGTATTTGCCCTCCGCGAGAATACCGAGCATCTGCGAGCGTTTGATGACCCGGAACCCCTGCTCCCGCAGCCATGCCAGCTCGCTGTGGTCGTCGTGCACGGCGGGCGTATAGACCGCCAGCGTCCGCTCCCTGTCCCGGAACCCGGCCGGGATGCACGTCACGTCGTCAGTGTAGTGAATCGCGGCCCCCTCCGCTTCGAGCGCCGCGGTCAGCGGCGACGGGGTGCGGTCGTAACCGGCCACCCGCTTGCCTTCGTGCAGGAAAAAGCGGGCCAGCGCACTCATGCCGATGCCCCCGATTCCGAGCATATATACGTTTTCGTACTCCATCCTATCCGATCAGTTTTACGATTTCACCCACGATGCGCTCGGCAGAATCGTCGATGGCCAGCGCCTCGATCCCGCGGCTCAGCGACGCCAGCCGCGCCGGGTCGCCCAGCACGCCGACGGCCAGCGGCATCGCCGAGGCGACGGCCTGGTCATCCCGCACCATCAGGGCCGCCCCCCGATCCGCGAGCGCACGGGCGTTTTTGGTCTGGTGATCCTCCGCCACGTTGGGCGAAGGGACGAAGATCGTCGGCTTGGCCACCAGACACAGCTCCGACACCGTACAGGCCCCGCTGCGCGAAATGACCAGATCGGCCGCGGCGTAAGCGTAATCCATGCGGTCGATGAACGGCCCCTGCCAAACCCCGTCGGTCGGATGGGCCGCAAGGAACTCCCGCATCTCGCGCTCATAGTAGCGTCCCGTCTGCCAGATCACCTGCACGGGCGCCGGAGCGCCCCCGAGCGAAAGTACCCACGCCTTCATCATCTCGTTGAGCGTGCGCGTGCCGAGCGAGCCGCCGACCACCAGCACCACCGGTTTCGCCGCCGCAAGTCCGAAATGGTGCAGTGCTTCGCCGCGGTCGGCCCCCTGCTTGCAAAAACGGCCCCGCAGCGGGTTGCCCGTGTGCACGATCCGGTCGGCCGGGAAAAACCGTTCCATCCCCTCATAGGCCACGCAGATGCGGCGGGCGCCGCGGGCCAGAATCTTGTTGGTCACTCCGGCGTAGGAGTTCTGCTCCTGAATGATGGTGGGCACCCCCATCCGCTGTGCCGTCCACAGCACGGGCCCCGAGGCATAACCTCCGAAACCGACCACCACGTCGGCCCCGAAGTCGCGAATGATCCGGCGGGCCCTGAGCACGCTCAGCACCGCTTTGAAAGGCACGGCCAGGTTGCGCAGCTCCAGCCGCCGCTGCATCCCGGCGATGGGCAGTCCGACGATCCGGTAGCCCAGCGCGGGCACCTTCTCCATCTCCATCTTCCCCTCGGCCCCGACGAACAGCAGCTCGGCGTTAGCGCCGTAATGCCGTCCGAGCGCCTCTGCGACGGCTACGGCGGGGTAGATATGTCCGCCCGTGCCGCCTCCCGATAAAATGATCCTCTTCATTCCAGTTTTCCTGTTTCCTATTCCATCCTCCCGATACCGTTCGACAACGCCAAAGCATCGTCGTTACCGATCGCGGGTCTTTCGCTGCGCAGCCGGACAGCCATTGGCCAACTTCCGTCCGACCCTATCTTCCCCAGCTCTCCCGGTCGAGCGAGCGGTAACCGATCGCTTCGCCCACATGGGCCGCCGCGACCCCCTCGCTCCCCTCCAGGTCGGCGATGGTGCGGGCCACTTTCAGGATCCGGTCGTAAGCCCGGGCCGAGAGGCCCAGCCGCTCCATCGCCCGCTCCAGCAACCCCAGCGCATCGGCATCGAGCCGGCAGCAGGCCCGCAGCATGCGGGTGTTCATCATGGCGTTGGTGTGCACGCCCGGCATCTCCTGGTAGCGTTCGCGCTGCACCTCGCGGGCCCGGATGACCCGCTCGCGGATCGCAGCACTCGGCTCCTCGACCCGCTCGGCAGTCAGCTCTGCGGGCGAAAGGGGCGTCACTTCGACATGCAGGTCGATACGGTCCATCAGCGGGCCCGAAATCCGGCCCATATAGCGCTGCACGCTGCCCGGGGGACAGGTGCACTCCTTGTCCGGATGGTTGTAATAGCCGCACGGACAGGGATTCATCGAAGCGATCAGGGCGAAGTTGGCCGGGTATTCGACGCTGTAACGGGCACGCGAGACGGTCACCCGCTTGTCCTCCATCGGCTGCCGGAGCACCTCGAGCACGCTGCGGCCGAACTCGGGCAGCTCGTCGAGAAACAGCACCCCGTTGTGCGCGAGCGACACCTCGCCCGGCCGGGGCGACTGGCCGCCCCCGATCAGGGCCGCCTGCGAGGTCGTGTGGTGCGGCGCACGGAAAGGCCGCCGCGAGAGCAGCCCCGCCGCGACGCCCAGCTTCCCGGCGACGGAATGGATCTTCGTCGTTTCGAGCGCTTCGGCGGCCGTCAGCGGAGGCAGGATTGTCGGCAGCCGGCGTGCGAGCATCGTCTTACCCGAGCCCGGAGCGCCGATCATCAATACGTTGTGGCCCCCCGCTGCCGCAATCTCCAACGCCCGCTTGGCCCGCGCCTGTCCCTTGACGTCGGCGAAATCCTCGGCATAACGGTCCGCAGCCTCCGCCGTTGCCGATGCCGGAGGCTGCGTCGGGGGAATCGTCCGCTCCCCGCCGAGAAAATCCACCACCTCGCGGAGCGTGTGCGCCCCGATCGTCTCCAGCCCTTCGACCACAGCGGCTTCGGCCGCATTTTCGGCCGGCACGACAATGCGCCTGAGGCCGTCCTGCCACGCCCGTACCGCCAGCGGAAGCACGCCCCGCACGGGACGCAGCGTGCCGTCGAGCGAGAGTTCGCCCGCCAGCATGGTCTCCCCCAGCATGTCGTCCGCAACCTGCTCCGTCGCCGCCAGAATCCCCACGGCGATCGGCAGGTCGAACGCCGCACCCTCTTTGCGCAGGTCGGCGGGCGCGAGGTTCACCACGATCTTCTTCATGGTCATCCGCAGCCCGGCGTTGCCGAATGCGGCCCGGATGCGCTGCTCGCTCTCCCGCACCGCATTGTCCGGAAGGCCGACCAGGAAAAGGCCCAATCCGCCCCCGTCGCGATTGACCTCGACGGTCACCCGCACGGCGTCGATCCCGACGATCGCTCCCGAAAAAGTCCTGACAAACATGGCGCACGGAATCGAATCAGAAAGGAGCCTCCTCGTTCAGGTTCACGGGGGCGGTGCTGACCGGCCCCACGCCGAACTCATCCGTAAGCCCGGCACCGAGCGCACTGCCGCCGGCATCGAAATTCGATCCGCTCGCAAAGTCGTCGTACTGCTGTCCGCCTCCTGCGGGTGTCGCGGCGGGCATCAGGCTGTCGTCCATATCGGCGAAGCGGGCCTGATCCTTGAGGAAGCGGAGATTCACGTCCGTCACGGCGCCGTTACGGTGCTTGGCGATGATGATTTCGGCCAGCCCCGCCGTCGGCATGCCGTTCTCATCCTGGTTGATGCCGTAATATTCGGGCCGGTGGATGAACGCCACGATATCGGCGTCCTGCTCGATGGCCCCCGACTCGCGCAGGTCCGAGAGCTGGGGGCGTTTCGATCCGCCGCGCAGCTCCGTCGAGCGGTTGAGCTGCGAGAGGGCGATGATCGGCACGTTGAGCTCCTTGGCGATGGCTTTGAGCGTGCGGGAGATGAAAGCCACCTCCTGCTCGCGGTTGCCCTTGGAGTCCTGCGTTCCGGTCATGAGCTGCAGGTAGTCGATCACAATAAGCTGTATATCGTTGTGTATCTTGAGCCGGCGGGCTTTCGAGCGGAACTCGAAGACCGACAGCGCCGGCGTATCGTCAATATAGAGGGGGGCCGCCCCGAGGGGCTTGGTCGCCGATTCGAGGTGCCGCCACTGCTCGGGCGTCAGGCGCCCGCTCTTCACATCGTTGCCCGCAAGCCCCGTTTCGGCCACGATCAGGCGCATCATAAGCTGCACCGAGGACATTTCGAGCGAGAAGAACGCCACGGGCCGCTCGTGATCGACGGCGATGTTGCGGGCCATCGACAGCACGAAAGCCGTCTTGCCCATCGACGGGCGGGCCGCAATGATAATCAGGTCGGAAGGCTGCCATCCGAGCGTCACCCGGTCGATGGCCATGAAGCCCGAGGGGACGCCGTTGAAGGCGCTCGTATTCTTGCTCGCCTCCTCGATCTGCAACAGGGCCTTGGCCAGAATATCCTTCGACGACTGCACGGAGCGTTTGACGTGTCCCTCAGCCACCTTGAAAATTTCGCTCTCGGCATAGCCGATCAGGTCCGTCACGTCGGTCGATTCGTCGTAGGAACGCTTCTGTATTTCGGTTGCCGAGCGGATCAGCTCGCGCTGCACGTATTTCTGGGCGATGATCTTGGCATGGAACTCCACATTGGCCGCCGAGCCGACCTTCTGCGTGAGCCGGGCCAGGTAGGAGGCGCCCCCGACCTTCTTGAGCTCGCGGCGCACCTTGAGCTTCTCGGTCACGGTGTAGAGATCGATCGGCTTGAGCTCCGTCGAAAGCTCCTCGATCGCCTTGTAGATCAGGCGGTGTTCCTCGGTGTAAAAGGCGTCGGGGGAGACGAACTCCTGCACGGTGATGATGCTGTCTTTTTCGAGCATCAGGGCGCCGAGCACGGCCTCCTCCAGTTCGACCGCCTGCGGAGGGACGTTGCCGCCCACATCGGCGATCGCCTCGAAAGCTTCGCGGTTACGTGCGGACGGGGTATATTCTTTTGCCATGGATTGCGGGTTTCAACCTCCAAAAGTAGGCAAACGCACGGACAAATCAAAGCCGCGCGGGGACTTTCCGCAAAAACGACGGCGGGGCGGGAGTGACGCGCCGCTCGGGTTCATCCCTTGCGGTCGGGGCCGAGGCTTCGGGCCGAGACAGCCAGCGTCGCCATGCTGATCCGGCAGTCGGGCACGGCCGCGAGGATCGCCTCCGCGCAGGAAACCAGCGTCGCGCCGGTGGTGAATACGTCGTCCACGAGCAGGATATGACGTCCGGCCAGCCTTTCCGGTCGGCGGAGCGCAAAGAGGTCCTGCACGTTGCTCCAGCGGTCGGGCGTCCGCGCACCGGTCTGGCTGGGGTTGTTCCTCCGACGCCGCAGAATCCCCGTCCACACGGGCTTGTCCAGTGCTCGGGCAAGGCCCGCCGCGAGGTATTCCGACTGGTTGTACCCCCGGCCGAGCCGCCGGATCCAGTGCAGCGGCACGGGCACGAGCGCATCCACGTCGGCGAAAGCGCCCGCATCGGCGAGGCAGGCGCCGTACCACGTCCCCATCTCGAGAGCCAGCCGCCACCGTCCGTGGTATTTGAACGCATGGATCAACCGCTGCCAGCCGCTTCCCTCGACATACCAGATGAAAGCCGCCGCCCCGACGACGGGGACATGCCCCCACAGGCGGCGCATCATGGGGTTGTCCGCCTGCTCCCAGAAACGGGTCAGGGGCGCGGTCATCCGGCACAGCGTGCAGACCGTCCGGCCTCCTTCGGGAAGCTCGCCCCCGCAGACGGGACAGAGAGACGGGTAGAACAGCCCCCGCACATCACTGAGGATCGACATTGACGACAACGGTTACCGATTTGTACTCCGCCTGCCCGAAAGTCGCGGCCAGCACCTCGCGCAGCACCTTCCGCGCGCGGGCGAACGAGGCGCCACACTCGATCCGAAGCTGCACGCCCAGCAGATACTCCCCCCGGATTTTGTCCACGGCGGGACGCACGGGCCCGTTCACACGCCGGCCGAAGCGCCCGCGCAGCCGTGATGCGAGCTCCACGGCGGCCCGGCCGAGAAGCGGCGCATCCCGATGGCGCAGCGTGAGCGCCACCAGCCGGGCATAGGGAGGATAGAAAAAGGCCTCCCGCTCGGCGAGCTGCTGCAGCGCCATCCCCTCGTAATCGCCCGCCGCGACCTGCCGGATCACCGGATGGTCGGGCTCGGCGGTCTGGATCACCACCTCGCCGGGCCGCTCGCGCCGTCCGGCCCGGCCCGCCACCTGCATCATCTGCTGAAAAGCCCGCTCGGATGCGCGGAAATCGGGGTTGTTGAGCATGTTGTCGGCATTGAGAATCCCCACCAGGGTGACCCCCTCGAAATCGAACCCCTTGGTCACCATCTGCGTTCCGACCAGCACATCCCACTCCCTGCGGGCAAAGCCCCGCACAATGGCCTGGAAAGCCCGTTCGGAGGTCACGCTGTCCCGGTCGAGCCGCACCGCGCGGGCCTGCGGAAAGAGCCTCGCGACCTCCAGTTCGATCTTTTCGGTGCCGAAACCCATCGGCTCCGCCTCCGTGACCCGGCAATCGGGACAGTACGTCGGCACCGGGGCCGTGTGGCCGCAGTAGTGACATTCGAGCCGGCGCGTCTGTTTGTGGTAGGTGAGCGTGACGTTGCAGTCGGGACAGCGGGCCGTCCAGCCGCACGTGCGGCAGGCGACATAGGGGGCGAAGCCGCGCCGGTTCTGGTAGAGAATCGTCTGCTCGCCCCGCTCGAGCCGCTGCGCGATTGCGTCGAGCAGCAGGTTGTTGAAATGGGAGTGTCGCTCGCCCCGCTTCACGGCCCGGAGCGTATCGGAAATGCGGATTTCGGGAGGTCGGGCGTCCCCGTACCGCTCGTCGAGCCGCACCAGGCCGTACTTCCCGGCCCGGGCGTTGAGCCAGCTCTCGAGCGACGGGGTCGCGCTGCCGAGCAGCGTGCGGGCTCCCAACAGGCGGGCGGCAACCACGGCGCAGTCGCGGGCATGGTAACGGGGTGCGGGTTCCGCCTGCTTGTAGCTCGGATCGTGCTCCTCGTCCACCACCACCAGCCCGAGCTTTTTCAGCGGCAGGAAGAGCGACGACCGCGCCCCCAGCACCAGTTCACCCCCCTCCGAACGGCAGAGGCGCAGGTAGGTCTCCGTCCGGCGGCGGTCGGTGAGCCTCGAGTGATAGACCGTCACCCGGTCGCCAAACGTGCGTTCCATCCGCTCGACGAGCTGGGAGGTGAGCACGATTTCGGGGACGAGCAGCAGCACATCCTCTCCGCGTAAGAGCGTCCGGGCGATCAGGTGCATGTAGATTTCGGTCTTGCCCGACCCCGTGACCCCGTAAAGGAGCACCGTTTCACGATCGGCGAACTGCCGCCCGACCGAGGCGAGCGCCGCCTCTTGCGACGCCGTCAGCACGGGCAGTCGGAAAGTCTCGCGCCGTCCGTCCCGGTCGGGGACACGCTCGGTCAGCGTGACGTACCCCCTGCGCTCGAGCGCAGCGAGCATCGGCCGATCCGCCCCGAGCATGCGCCGTGGCACCTCCCCCGCAAGATCGCTCCCGAGGGCGCTAACGAGCTCCTCCAGAGCCGCCCGCTGCCGCGGAGCGCGATGCAGAAGTGCCGATGCCTCGGCCAGCCGCGCGGGATCGCGGAGCGCGGAGGCGAGCGAGAGGAACAGCTCCCGGCGGGGTCGGAAAACCTCCTCCCCGAAAGAGGCTGTGTCCCGGCCGCTGGGCTTCATCAGGGCCGGCAGCGCCGCCCGCATCACCTCGCCGAGCGTACACATATAGTACTCCGCAATCCACTCCCACAAAGCCATCTGCCGCTCCGTAAGCAGCGGCATCCCGCCGTAGAGCACCTCGCCGACAGGCTTTAAGGTCTTCACGTCGGGTCGCTGCCCGTGGATGCGCCATACGATTCCCGTAAGGATTTTCGTCCGTCCGAGGGGTACGGCGACCGCCGTACCAAGCGCCGGACACGCCTCCGCCCCGACCGCGAAGGTGAAAGGTTCGCGGGCCAGCGGCAGGACGATATCGGCATAGCGTTCGGGCATAGGCAGGCGGCGCAAGAAGCCGCACCGCAAAGATAGCAACTTTCCGCCACTTCGCTCCGGCATAAAAAAAGCCGGCCGCTTTGCAGGGCCGGCAGATCGATTACGTCGCCGATCAGATCTTGTTGAGCGCCTCGAAACCTTTGCCGTACACGCCCATCACGGAACCCACGGTAATGAAAGCATCGGGATCGACCGACTTGACCAGCTTGAGAATGGACGACGTTTCGCGCTTGCGGCACACCACCATCACCACTTTGGAAGCCTCCTGGGAGTACCACCCCGTCGAATCGAGCACCGTGACGCCCCGGTGGGCGTTATTGACGATCGTATCGGCCATCTTCTGGAAATCGTGCGTGACGATGAGCACCTGGCTCGACTGCTGGTTGCCGGCCATCAGCATATCGACGGTATAGCCGAAGACGGCCGTCATCACGAAACCGTAGATCACCGTGTCGATGTGGTAGCCCACGAGCAGCGCGGAGGTGATGATCGTGAAATCGCACGTGATGACGATGCGCCCGTAGCTGATCGTGCGGTATTTGTTGATAATCATGGCTACGATATCCGTGCCGCCGGTCGAGCCGCCCTGCTTGAAGCACATGGCGATGCCGATGCCGGCCAGGATGCCGCCCAGGATGATCGACAGCAGCCGGTCGAGGTGCAGGAAATCGCCCGGAGGCAGCACCGACTGCCAGAAGTTCATGCCGAAACCCAGGATGATGACGCAGTAAACGGTCTTGATGCCGAACTTCCATCCGACGATAAAGCCGGCGAACAGCAGCAGGATGCCGTTGATGATGAAGGTCATCGTACCGAGCTGGATCGAGATGTCCCCCAGCGCGAGCGCCCGGCAGATCACCGTGGCAAGACCCGCGGCCCCGCCGCCCGTACCGTCTGCAGGGGCGATGCAGCCGATCCATCCGAAAGTGTAGATCATGATGCCGACGGCCATCAGGAAATACTCCTTCACGCCGACCAGTATCTTGTCAAAAGACAGCGTCTTCATCATTTTGGTTTTTTAACGCTGCAAAGGTATAAAAATTTCCCCTTGGAAAACACGGCGTTCGGCCAATTTTTTCTCGACCGCCGCAACCGGCGATCCGCAGCCCCGCACCCCCCACGATCCGGCGTGGCGGTAAGGCTCCGGCGCGTTGGCCGCGAGCCGCTCCACCACGATGTCCGAACGCAGCCGCCGCAGGATCTCCACCGTCAGCTCGACGTACCGGTCGGGGCTGCGCAGTCCGAACGCTTCGGGGTCGGCGTCGTAGCGCCGGCTCAGGGGCGTGCCGCGCAGCAGTTGGAGCTGGTGGAACTTGACGGCATGGACCGGCAGCTCGTTGATGATCGCCGTCTGTCCGACGAGCATGTCGTCGTCCTCGCCCGGCAGTCCGAGGATGAAATGGGCTCCGGTGCGGATTCCCCGCTGCGCCGTAAGGCAGATGGCGCGCCGCGCGGCTGCGAAGTCGTGCCCCCGGTTCACGGCCCGCAGCGTCGCATCCCGCACCGACTCCACGCCGTATTCGACCGTCACATGCGTCGTCCGGGAGAGTTCGGCCAGGTAGTCGAGCGTCCGCGGATCGACGCAGTCGGGCCGCGTGCCGACGATCAGCCCGCCGATGCGGGGATGGGCGAGAGCCTCGCCGAAGCGTGCGCGGAGGGTTTTGAGCGGAGCATAGGTATTGGTAAAGGGCTGGAAATAGGCCAGCAGCAGCGTGTCGGGTCCGATATGCCGCGAAGCAAAGCGGATGCCGGCGTCGATCTGAGCGGTGATCGAAAGTCCGGGCGAGCAATACGAAGGGGTGAACGCTCCGTTGTCACAGAACGCACACCCCTCGTATGCGATTTTCCCGTCGCGATTCGGGCAGGTGAAGCCGCCATCGACGGCGATTTTCCGCACGGGCCGCCCGAACGTCCGCCGGGCAAAGGCCGCGTAGGAGTGGTACCGTCTGGTATCACCCCACGGATAGAGCCGCTCCGCTACATCCCCCACTCCGCCGGGTCGTAGGTATCTTTGGGCGCATTGGGCACGTTGGGGAAGAATTCGACCCCGGTACGGCTCTCCAGGTCGGCGACCGACGTCATCATCGAACGGCTCGGCTTGAGGCCTTTGTTGTGCTCGTGTTCGACCACAAAGGCCACGCACTGCAATTCGTCGCGCGTGCAATTGACCACCCACTTGTCGGTATTGCGCTTCTTGGTGCGCAGCAGGACCTTGTAGTAGTGCGTGGGTATCGAGGTGCCATTGACCTTTTTTACCGATCCTTCCCACAGGCAGCCGATCACCTGGTACACGGTGTCGCGGTAACCCTGCCACTGGGTATCGACCCAGTCCTCGAGGTTGTTCCACGCCCCGCCGCCGGTGTTGAAGCCGGGCTGCCCCAACTGCGGGGCGATATTGGAGTAGTAGAACACCTGCTGGTTAGTCAGGTAGCTCACCAGCCGCTCCGCAGAGCCGAGCATGTGGCCGCGCGTATATCCCGACCATTTGCCGGGCTGTGAAACGGGGATCTTCGGATCGGCCGTGTAGTCGTCGGTCCGATCGGCGTTTTTCTTGGAATAGAACGTATGCATCGGCGCGGCGACCCAGATGGCGCACTTCCGCTCGTTGCTGTAACATACCCCGTAGTTGCGGGCCTTGTGGCCGGCCGGCGTATTGACGTCGGTGATGTGGTAGGCGTAGTAGTAATCCCCGCTCTTGACCTTTTCGCCCGGCAGCTCGGCCCAACCGCTGTATCGCGCCGTGGTTGAGGGGGGCGTGGCGTTGTTCAGGGTGGTGAAACTTCCCGTCGCGCTCTCGAAGCGTTCGCCCCCGACGACGGCATAGAGCCGGAACGTATAGGCGGTCGAAGCCGTGAGGTTCGACACGGTGACGCTCTTGCTGCCGGCCGATGCGGTCACCGTCGCCCGAGTGTAGGTGCTCGCCGACACGGTCTTGTACTCGAAGCCGACTTCCGTAAGGGTCTGCGATCCCGTGTAGGTCACCGTACCCGTAAGGGTTGCCGACGAAGCCGTCACGTTCTGCGCCGCAAGGGACGAGAATCCGGGTTTGACAAAAGCTTCGGCGGGCGTGGTGAACGAGGTCTCGTCCGAGCGGTAGGTCTCGCCGTCCAGCACCGCATAGGCATAGAACGTGTATTCGGTCTGTCCGTCCAGCCCCGTGAGCGTGCAGGCGAGAGGCGATGCGGCCTCTGCCGCCGCGATCTTGCGGTAGGACTGTTCGCTTTCGGCCTTGTAATAGAATCCGCCTTCGGTGATCGTCCCGTCGCCGTTATAGGTGTAGCTGCACTTCAGGTCGGCGCTTTCGGCCGTCAGATTGACGACGGTGGGCAGCTCCAGATGTGGTTTGTTCACCGGCTTCTCACCCTGCTTGATGGTGGTGAAGGCGACTTCCGACGAATAGTACGTTTCACCGCCCACGGTCACGTAGGCCGCGAATAGATAGGCGGTCTGCTCCTCGAGACCCGTGAGCGGATAGCTCAGGGGGGGGGTTGCGTCCGACGCCTCAACACGCAGGTACTCCGCGCCGTCCTGCACCTTGTAGCGGAATCCGGCGGCGGTCACGGCCTGGTTCCCGAGGTAGGTGTAGTTGCAGTTCAGAAGCGCCCCCTCCGAAGTGATGTCCTCGGCGTAGGGGGTGCCGAAACGGGGTTTCGGATTCTCGGGCGTTTCGCCCTCCTTCAGGGTCGTGAAGGTGCGCGAAAGGGGCGAGGCAAGCCGCTGCCCGTCGATTATCGCATAGCAATAATAGCGGTAATTCGTCTCCGGATCGAGCCCCGTGAGCTCCGCACGGGCGAACTTGCCGTCCCAGTCGTTGCACGGCACGTCACGGTACGTCCCCTGACCCGCGGCCTCCTGATAGGAGAAACCGACGGATTCGATGGGCGTCTCCCCCTCGTAATCCAGATAAGCGGCGACCGTGGCGCTGGTAACATCCACCTCCGCATCCAACAGGTCGAATCCCGGCCGGACCGGATTGACCGGAGCGGCATCATCACTCTCACAAGATACCGTCGCCAGCGACAGCATCACCACAAATAAACTTAACAGGTACTTCATATCGATAAAAAATTATTCCTTTCGTTTGGAATCGATCCAGATCGTCACCGGCCCGTCGTTCACCAGCGACAACTGCATATCGGCGCCGAAACACCCCGTCGCCGGGCTGCGCCCCGCCTCCTGCGCGACAGCCTCCACGAACCGTTCGTACATCGGCCGTGCGAACTCCTCGCCGGCGGCCCGGATATAGGAGGGTCGGTTGCCCTTGCGCGTCGAGGCCATCAGGGTAAACTGGCTGACGACCATCACCTCGCCCCCGGTCTGCCGCACGTCGAGGTTCATCACCCCCTCCGCATCGTCGAATATGCGCAGCCGGACCAGCTTGGCGGCCAGGTAAGCGATATCCTCCGCCGTGTCGGCGGGCTCGATTCCCACCAGCGCGAGCAGCCCTTTCCCGATCCGGGCGGTCGTGTGACCGGAAATAGATACGGAAGCGTTTGAAACGCGTTGAACGAGAAGTCGCATGGCAGGGGAAAATCAGAATTGCCGGAAATAGGCCCACAGGTTGTCCGCCTCTGGAACGGGAGCCACGACCCCCACCGGCTCCTTGCGAACCGGGTGCAGCAATTCGATACTGCGGGAATGGAGCGAAATGCCGCCGTCGGGATTCGAGCGGCGGGCGCCGTATTTGAGGTCGCCCTTGATCGGGCAGCCTATTTTCGCGAGCTGTGCCCGGATCTGGTGGTGCCGCCCCGTGAGCAGCTCCACCTCCACGAGCGAGTAGTTGGTGCTGGCTCCCAGCAGGCGATACCGCAGCCGGGCCTCCTTAGCCTCGCCGCGGGGCGCGTCGAAAGCGCGCGAACGATTGGTCTTGCCGTCGCGCAGCACCCAGTGCCGCAGCTCCCCCTCCGTCGGATCGGGAGCCTGCTCGGTCACCGCCCAATAGGTCTTGCGGATTTCGCCCCGGCGGATCATCTCGTTGAGCCGCACGAGGGCCTTCGAGGTCTTGGCGAAGAGCACCGCTCCGCTCACCGGACGGTCGATGCGGTGCACCACCCCCAGAAAAACGTCGCCCGGTTTGGCGTCGCGCCCCTTCAGGTAGGCCTTAATCTGGTCCTCGAGCGCGGATTCCCCCTCGGGATCGGGCTGCACCAGGTCGCCGGCATGTTTGTTCACCACGAGCAGGTGGTTGTCCTCATACAATATGTCGTCAGGGCGAAACATCGGGACGCGAAACTACAATTCAAAGGTAAAAGGGAGCAGCATGCGGGCCGTCGCCACCTCGGAGGCCGTGCCGCCGCCGCTCATAATCACCCGCATGGGCGATCCTTGACGACGTTCCGCATCGACCATCACCTGACGGCACTGGCCGCACGGATAGCACTCGCGCGCCGACGGATCGGAGGCGATGGCGAGCGTCACGACGGGATCGTCGGGGTGGCATGCCGCCGCATGGAACAACAGGGTCCGCTCGGCGCAGAGGCCGGCGGGGAAAACTTCGCTTTCGATGTTACTGCCGCTCAGGATGCGGCCGCTTCTGAGCCGCGCCGCGGCGCCCACGCGGAATTTCGAGAAAGGCGCATACGCCGAACGGGTGGCCTGTTCGGCCGCGGCCACGAGCTCCCGGTCGTCCTGCGACAACTGTGCGGGCGCATCGTAATGCACGTAGCTGAAACCAAACTTCTTCTCCATAACTAACCCGTTTTTAAAGGGAGTAAAGTAAACAAAGGTAAGCCGAATTTTCGGAATTACCAAAAATTCGGCTCGTCTTTTTATAAAAAATAGGATTTGCGCTTCGCGTTATTCCAGTACGAACTTGGCCTGCACGTAGTATTGCAGCTTGAGGGTTTTGAAATCCAGCGGTTGATCTTCCGAAGCGCCCTCCGCCGAGGCGTCAGCGGCCATCGAGCGCATCATGATCGCGTTGTTGTAGAAAACCGGCAGCACGTCGTTGTTGGAGTCATAGATGTAAAAACACTTGCCGATCTGCTGGCCGATCGCCTGCGCGAGCGTCTGGGCGTTGCGCTTGGCATCGCGGATCGCCTCCACGCGCACCTGCTGCTTGAGCTGCTCGAGCTGCGAATGCGACACCTTCTGGATCGAGATGTTGGAGATTCCCACGCGGTCGAGGGCCTCGTAAACGCGCGACACCATTTCTGCCGTACCGAGCTGGAGCTGGTATTTGGCCGTAGCGACCGAGTTGCGACGCTTGAAAAATTCGCTCGAAAGGTTGGCCACCTTGAGCTGCTTATCGACGTTCACCCCGAGCCGCCTGAGCGCGTCGATCATCTGTCGCTGCTGGCTTTCGACGCTGATCTTACCTTTGGAATCTTTTTCATCGATCACGATCGAGAGGTAGAATTCGTCGGGCGCGATTTCCATTTCAGAGCGTCCGGTAACCTGGATGTAACTCGGGAAAGCCTCCTGCTGCTGTGCCAGCGCGGGGAGTGCGAGGACGGCCACGGCCGCCAATAAGAACCATTTTTTCATCTTATGCTGTGTTTTGGTATCTTTCCGTCTTGCAAAAATAACGCCCGATCGACCCGAATATTGTCCCCGCGGCTTATCCGTCGCCTTACCGCACACGGCACATCTTCCCCGCCCCGTCCGCAGGACACCCCATCCCGGCAACGACTTTTGCCGACCGTTGCGCACGACAAGCCAAAGATAGTCAAATCCTCCCCCGGTTGTACCCGATTTCCGCCGTCCGGGAAATATTTTCGGCACAAGGTCTTCTCCCGGGCGATCGTTTCGTATCTTTGCCCGAAATCAACCGCCACAGGCCGAAACCATGCAATCCGTCGATCCCACCCTCGTCGCTTACGTCGAAGCGGAAATCATCCCGCGCTACCTGGGCTTCGACAAGGCCCACCGTCCCGACCATGTGCGGACCGTGATCCGGGAGAGCCTCCGCCTGGCGTCCCGCTGCCCCGATGCCGACCCCGACCTGGTTTACGCCGTCGCCGCCTACCACGATACGGGACTCGTCGCCGGCCGGGAGCGCCACCACCTCGTATCCGGGCAGATCGTCAGCGCCGACGCGACGCTGAGGCGGTGGTTCGATAAGCGGCAGATCGACCTGATCCGCGAGGCCGTGGAGGATCACCGCGCCTCCTCCGACCACGAACCGCGCAGCATCTACGGTAAAATCGTGGCGGAAGCCGACCGCATCATCGACCCGCAGACCACACTGCGGCGCACCGTGCAATACGGCCTCGAACACTTTCCCGAACTGGATGCGGAGGAGCAGTACGCCCGTTTCCGCCGCCATCTGCAAGCCAAATACGCCGAAGGAGGCTACCTGAAGTTGTGGATTCCCTTCTCCTCCAATGCAGTGCGGCTGCAGGAACTCCGCCTTCTGCTTGCCGACGAGCCCCGTTTGCGGGCGACCTTCGCAGCGCTCTGCCGCGAGGAACACCGGAACGGAGAATAACTGCGCCACGCCCAGCCGGCGTCGCGCGAACTTCGCCTCGCGTGCCCGACATGGCAGGGCCGCCATGCGCCGAAGTACAATCTTCCGCCCGTCATTTGCATTTCCGCCCGTAAGGTGCGTAATTTGCATCGTAATCCCGGCCGGCCGACTACCGCGGGCCGGCGACAAATACAACGCATTATGAAACGAATCGTACTGCTCCGCCACGGCGAGAGCATCTGGAACCGGGAAAACCGCTTTACGGGATGGACGGACGTCGATCTGACCGACGTGGGCGTGCAGGAGGCCGCAGCCGCTGGGGAGGCGCTCAAAGCCGAGGGCTTCGCCTTTGCGCGGGCCTACACCTCCTACCTCAAGCGGGCGGTCAAAACCCTCGATACGGTGCTCGATGTGCTCGACCGCGACTGGATTCCCGTCGAGAAGAGCTGGCGGCTGAATGAAAAACATTATGGCGCCCTCCAGGGCCTCAACAAGAGCGAGACGGCCGCACGTTACGGCGAGGAGCAGGTGCGCATCTGGCGGCGGAGCTACGACGTGGCGCCCGAGCCGCTGGCCGAGGACGATCCCCGCAACCCGGTCTTCGATGTCCGCTACAACGGAGTGCCCGACCCCTACCTGCCGCGCACGGAGTCGCTGAAGGAGACCATCGCCCGCATGTTACCCTACTGGGAGTGCGTGATTTTCCCGGCTCTCAAGCGGGAGAACGAACTGCTGGTGGTAGCCCACGGAAACAGCCTGCGGGGTGTCATCAAGCACCTCAAAGGGCTCTCCGACGAGGAGATCGTCCGGCTCAACCTGCCGACGGCCGTTCCCTATGTTTTCGAGTTCGACGAAGAGATGCGGCTGCAAAACGACTTCTTCCTGGGCGATCCCGAGGCGATCCGCGCCAAGATGGAGGCGGTGGCCAACCAGGGAAAAAGATAGGCACGGAGATCCCCGCCGACACAGCGCCACAACCGGCCGCCCGCCTATTCCCGCCGCTCGAGCAGCACGACGTTTTCGACGTGGTGGGTGTGGGGGAACATATCGACCGGCTGCACCGCCTCCACGCGGTAAGCCGCGTCGAGCAGGGCCAGATCGCGCGCCTGGGTCGCCGGATTGCAGCTCACATAGACGATCCGCCGCGGGGCGGCCCGCAGCAGCACGTCGATAACCGGTTCATCGACCCCGGCGCGCGGCGGATCGAGAATCACCACGTCGGGACGGCCGTTGCGCCCGATGAAGCCGTCGCTCAGCACCTCCTTCATATCTCCCGCATAAAAATCCGTGTTGGCGATGCCGTTGAGGGCTGAATTGACCTTTGCGTCCGCGATGGCTTCCGGGACGTATTCGATCCCCACGACCCGGCGGCAGCGGGAGGCGCAGAAGTTGGCGATCGTGCCGGTGCCGGTATAGAGGTCGTAGAGCACCTCTTCGCCTGTCAGACGGGCGAAGTCGCGGGCTACCCGGTAGAGACGCAACGCCTGCGCCGAGTTGGTCTGATAAAACGACTTGGGACCGATCTTGAACCGCAGCTCCTCCATCCGTTCCACGATATGATCGCGCCCGTGGCAGCAAATCATGCGCTGGTCGCCCAGCGAGTCGTTCCACTTGGTATTGACCACGTAAAACAGAGAGGTGATTTCCGGAAACCGCGACGCCAGATGGCCGGTCAGGGCCCCGATTTTATCGGGTTCGTCGCCCCCGAACACCACAATGACCATCACCTCGCCCGTGGAGGAGGTGCGCACGACCATATTGCGCATCAGCCCCCGGTGTTCGCGGGCGTTGTAAAACGTGTAGCCGTGCTCCAGGCAGAAGCGCCGCGTTTCGAGCCGGATCGCGTTCGAGGGCTCGGGCTGCAACCGGCAGTTCCGGATGTCGAGCACCTTGTCGAACATGCCGGGGATGTGGAATCCCAGAGCCGGTTCCGCCGCGATGTCTCCGCCCGCGGCGACCTCCTCGCGCGTCAGCCAGCGGCGGTCGGCGAAGGTGAACTCGAGTTTGTTGCGGTAGAATCGGGTCTCTTCCGAGGGGAGGCACTCCCGGATTTCGGGCAGTTCGATCTTGCCGATGCGCGTAAGCTGGTCGCGCACCTGCTCGCGTTTGAACCGCAGTTGTTCGGCATAGGGCAGGTTTTGCCATTTGCAGCCGCCGCAGACCCCGAAATGCTCGCAGAAAGGCTCCTCGCGCATCGGCGAACGGCGTCGGTAGCATACGACGTAACCCTCCATATAACGCCGCCGCTTCGAGCGGATCTGCACGTCCACCACATCGCCCGGCACGGTCATCGGCACGAAGACCACCACGTCGTTCCACCGGCCCATCGCCTTGCCCTCGGCGGCCAGTGTGGTTATTTCGAGCCCCTCGATAAGGGGATAATCGGCTTTTTTTCTCGCCATAGGATTCGGATTAGCGTGCAAAGATACGACAAAGCGTCGGCGCAAACAAGGCCCTGCGGCGAATCAGCGATCCCCGCCGGGGGATGTCTCCCTGCGCCGCCGTGCCCGCTCGCGCCAGCGCCCCAGCCAGAAGCCCAGCACGAAAGGCAGCCCCAGCATCACCAGCGCGAACAGGACGACATAGAAGAGCAGCCGCCCCACCAGCCCGGGCACCCGGTCGAGCGCCCCCTGCACGGCGGCGTCCACCGCCTGTTGCGCCTGTCCGATCAGGGCTTCCCGCTCCGAGGAGACATAACGCTGCACCTCCATGCGCTGCCGGTCGAGGTCGGAGAAGGCGTTGTCGATCCCTGCGTTCATGGTACCGATCAGCTCGGCAACCCGCTCGTTGAAGCCCGCCATCACTCCGTCGGTCAGTTCGGGCAACCCCTCCATCACCCCCACCATGCGGCGGAAGTCGCTCTCCAGACTGTCCAGTTGCGCGGCGAGCCGGTCGCGGATGCTGTCCTGCCGGAACTGAATCTCCAACAGGTCTTTCGACCAGCCGATACTCGATATGAGCTGTTCGGACTGGCTGCCGAAGCGGTCGCCCATGTCGGCCGTCACCTCGGCGATCGTCCCGACGGCATACTGCACCTCGATACCGTTCGCACGCAGGTATTCCACCCACGCAAGGGTCGTATTGTCGGAGCGGATGCGGGCGTCGGCGGACTCCGCCGCAGGACGTTCGTCCACGAAACGCTCCATCAGGGCGAAACGCTCGGGCGTGAGCAGACTCCGGGCCAGCGCTCCGGCGCGACGGTCGAGCTCACCCGCCGTTTCGCGTGCGAAGGGGGTGAATGGCCCGAACAGCACCGAATCGGGCAGCCGGCCGAACGCCCCGTCCATGCGGCGGCACAGGAGCCAGGTGTCGAGCAGCGCCACCTCCGGAATGCGCTGCATGGCCGCCGTGACGCCGGCCCGCGTCGCCTCGATCTTCCAGCGGATCGCCCGCATCTGCACCGGTGCGTCCGGCGAGGCGGACGCGATGGAATCCGCCGCGCGGGTCACCCGGTCGGCCATGTCGTAATAGAATCCGCGGGTCATCATCCGCATATTGAGCTCCTCGGGCGGCAGGGGCGTTTCACCCGTGTCGATCGAAAATTTGAGCAGCGAACAACCCGTCATCAGGAGCGCCGCCGCGAGGGGCGCGATCACACGCACGATCTTTTCCATTTTCAAACGCTGTTTTCCGGCCGCCTCGCCCTCTGCCTGTCCCGATCGAATACCTCCGAAGCCGGGAAATCGGGTCGCCGGCACACGACGGGGCGGACGATAAAGGTACGCACAATTCGAGATAAGTCAAAAAAACTCGCTATATTTGTACCAATTCCCTAATCACACGGACACCATGCTCAAGATCGCATCGCTTACTTTCAATCCGATTCAGGAGAACACCTACGTCGTCTGGGACGACACGCTGGAGTGCATCGTCGTCGATGCCGGCAACAGCACCCCGCGCGAGAACGCCGCCCTGCAGGAGTTCATCGAACGCAACGGCCTCAAGCCCGTGCTGGCGGTCAATACCCACGGTCACTTCGACCATACGCTGGGGGTCGAATTCCTGAAGCAGACCTATGGCATTCCCTTCGCACTCTCGGCCAAAGACGCCTTCCTGCTCGACGGCGCCGCCCTGAGCGGCGGCATCTACGGGGTGCATGTCGGCAAGATGCCCTCGATCGACCTGGACCTGGACGGGCAGGCCGAAATCCGCTTCGGCCACACCGTGCTGCAGGTCATCCCCACGCCGGGACATACGCCCGGCCATGTGTCGCTGTACGAGCCGACCGAAGGGATTCTCTTCACGGGCGATACGCTGTTCCGCGAGAGCATCGGCCGCACCGACCTGCCGGGCGGCGACTACTCCTGGATCATGCGCTCGATCCTCGAGCGGCTCGTCCCGCTGGGCGACCGGGTGCGGGTCTATCCCGGCCACGGTCCCGAGACCACGATCGGCCATGAGACGCTCTACAACCCCTTTATCGTCGAAGTGCTCAACAACGAAGTAAACTACAAAGGATGACCCCAATCGTTCGCCCGCTCCTGTTTCTGCTCCTGGCCGCAGGCTGGCTCCACGCGACCGGAGCCGGCCAAACCCCGTCGGACGCCGCCTGCTGCGGATCTTACCCGCAGTCCGGGGGCGCCTCGCTTTCCGCCGACGAAGCGGCCGGCAAGGTCGCCCTCCTGCTCAATGCGGGCGATTACCGGGAGCTGAACCGCTGCTATCCCGCGCTGCGGGATTCGCTGCCGCCCTTTCTGCGCGATCTGTCGGAAGCGCTGATCCACTACGCCTGCAACCGTCCCGCCGAAAGCAATGCGGCCATCGACCGGTTGGCCGCACACCCCGAAGCCGACCCGGGGACGATTATCAACATGCACATCCTGTCGTTCTACAACTTCCGCAGCCTGAACGACTATGCCGGCGCCGCCCGACGCATCGGCGAAATCCTCGACGAGCTGCCCGCCGCCGAGCCCTCGCGCTCCACCTTCGAGGCGATGGCACGCTGGATGGAGGCTTTCAGCGCATGGCCCGCAACGACCGTCCGGCGTCCGGCGCAGGAGGTCTCCGTCCCCGCCGCCATCCGTACCGTAGGCCGGGGCGAGCAGTTGCTCGTGGACGTGACCATGAACGGCCGAACCAGGCCCTTCATCTTCGACACGGGATGCAGCGGCTCCAATTTCGTCTCGGAGCAGGTGGCCCGGCAACTCGGCGTGCGCATCCTCGCCGACTCGATTCCGGTGACGGGCATGACCACCCTGCCGGCCAAAGTGGGTGTCGCCGACTCGCTGCAAATCGGGCCGATCACCGTTCTGCACCCCACCTTCATCGTCATCCCCGACCGGCTCATGGACGCGATGCCCGGCGGCCTCGACGCCGTGCTGGGCAGCGACGCCATGAACCGCCTGGGCGAGGTGCGCATCCAGGCCGACCGGGGCCGCATCGTCTTCCCCGTCGAGCAGACCCCGACTCCGGACGGAGGCCCCAACATGACCTTTGCGGGGGGCCAGTTCTACCTGTGGCCCGAATACGGGGGAGCGCCCCTGCTGTTCCATTTCGACACGGGCAACGTCAAATCGACCCTCACCGACAGCTTCTATGCGGGCTATCGGCGCGAGGTGAAACGACAGGGCAAAAAATCGACCTCCACGCAGGGCGGCTTCGGCGGGGTGAAGGAGGTGAAGGTCTATGTGCTGCCCGAATTCCGGCTCACGCTGGCGGGGGCTCCCTTCGCCCTGCGCGACGTGACGGTAAACATCCGCGAGGAGGGACTTGCGGCCGAAGGCGAGGAGATGGGCTCGCTCGGCGTGGATTTCCTGCGGGCTTTCGACGAGGTGACGATCAATTTCCGGCGCATGTTCGTGCTTCCGCACAACGACGATCCGTTCAGATGAACCGCCTGTTGCACCGCCTGCTCTACCGCATCCTTCCGCTCGGGGGCTACCTGCGGACGGTGAGCGCCCTGTTTTTCCTCGCCCAGCGGCTGGGGATCGGACGCCGAGCACACGCCACGGAGTATGTCCATCACCTGCGCGAACTGGTGCGGCCGGGGGATACGGCGCTCGACATCGGAGCCAATCTGGGTTATTACACCCGCACCCTCTGCCGCCTGACGGGTCCCGCCGGCCGCGTCTATGCCGTCGAGCCGGTGGAGCCGATCCGCCGCGTACTCGCCCGCAACGTGCGCCGCTGCCGCAATGCGGTGATTCTGCCTTATGCGCTCGGCACACGGGAGTGCACGATCCGCATGGGCAACGACACGGTGCGCGAGGAGGGTTATTTCGGCACCGGACGCAACTATGTGGACGAGGAGTCCGCCGCCGCTGAAATCGCCTTCACCGCCGAGATGCGGCGGGGCAGCGTCTTGTTCGCCGAACTGGAACGGCTCGACTTCATCAAGTGCGACATCGAGGGGTACGAGCTCAACGTCATGCGCGAGATGCGCCCCCTGCTGGAGCGCCACCGCCCGACGGTGCTGATCGAAACGGGCGGCGAAAACCGCCCGCAGATCATCCGGCTCTTCACGGAGCTTGGCTACTGCGGCACCACGCTCGACCGGGGACGGGAAAGGCCCCTCGGCGACGGGGACAACGGCAAAGACATCATTTTCCGCCCGAACGAAGGGCATTAACCACGCAACCGACCGCACCATGCGCATCGACATCATCACTTCGGTACCCGAACTGCTCACCTCGCCCCTGAACGAATCGATCCTCAGGCGGGCTCAGGACAAGGGGTTGATCGAGATCGTCGTCCACAACCTGCACGACTACGCCCACGACCGCCGCCGCACCACCGACGATTACCCGTTCGGCGGCGAGGCGGGGATGGTCATGAAGTGCGAACCCGTCTTCGAGCTGACGGACAAGCTCCGCGCCGAACGCGACTACGACGAGATCATCTACACCTCGCCCGACGGCCATCGTTACGACCAGCACGAAGCCAACCGCCTCTCGACGCTCCGGAACCTGATTATCCTCTGCGGCCACTACAAAGGCATCGACCACCGCATCCGCGAGCACCTCATAACGCGCGAGCTCTCGATCGGGGATTACGTGCTCACGGGGGGCGAGCTGGCGGCCTGCGTAATCGCCGACTCGGTGGTGCGCATCCTGCCCGGCGCCATCGGGGACGAGGCCTCGGCGCTGACCGACTGTTTCCAGGACGACCTGCTGGCGCCGCCCGTCTATACGCGGCCCGCGGAGTTCCGCGGATGGCGCGTCCCCGACGTGCTGCTGTCGGGCAACTTCGCCGAAATCGACCGCTGGCACGACCAGCAGGCGCTCGAACGTACCCGCCGGCTGCGCCCCGACCTGCTGGAGAGAGGGTGAAGAAGCCGCAACCCGACGAACAAACCATGAAGAACCCATGAAATACTACCTTATCGCCGGCGAGCCTTCGGGCGATCTGCACGGCGCCAACCTGATCGACGGGCTCCGCAAAGCCGACCCGCAGGCGCAGTTCCGGTTCTGGGGCGGCGACCGCATGGCGGCGGCCGGGGGTGCGGAAAACCTGGTCAGGCACTACCGCGAAACCTCCTTTTTCGGAATCGTGCAGGTCATCGCAAACCTCGGGACGATCCGCCGGCAGATGCGGGCCTGCCGTGAGGATCTGGGCGCCTATGCCCCCGACGTCCTGATTCTGGTGGACTACCCCGGTTTCAACATGAAGATCGCCCGCTGGGCGCATGAACGGGGCATCCGCACGTTCTACTACATCGCCCCCAAAGTCTGGGCATGGCGCGAACACCGTGTCAAGGCGATCCGCCGCTATGTGGACAGGCTCTTCATCATCTTCCCCTTCGAGCGGGAGTACTTCCCCCGCAAGGGCATCGAGCCGGTTTTCGAGGGAAATCCGCTGGTGGACGCCCTCGCGCAGCGGCTTCCCGAACTGCCCTCCCCCGCGGAGTTCCGCGCCCGGCACGGTCTGGACGAACGCCCGATCGTCGCCCTGCTCGCGGGCAGCCGGCGGAGCGAAATCGCCTCCAACCTGCCGCTGATGGTACGGCTGGCGGCGCGCTTTCCCGACCGGCTGTTCGTGGTGACGGGCGTTTCGTGGCTCGACCGCGCGGAGTACGACCGCTATCTGGCGGGCAGCGGCGTGCGTTATGTCTGCGACCAGACCTACGAAACGCTCCGCGCCGCCGAAGCCGCGGTGGTCACCTCGGGCACGGCGACGCTCGAAACGGCGCTGCTCGGAGTCCCCGAAGTAGTGGTTTACCGCACGCTCTGGCTGCAGGTCAAACTGCGGCCTTACGTATTGAAAGTGCCTTACGTCTCGCTGGTCAACCTCAACCTGGGGCGCGAGTCGGTGCGCGAAATCATCCAGTCGTCGCTGGAAATCGGCGAGGCCGAGCAGGAGCTGCGCTCCATTCTCGCGGGCGGCGCGAAGCGCGAGCGGATGCTCCGCGACTTCGACGAGCTGCGCACGATCATCGGCGGCCCGGGGGCGAGCGAGCGTTTCGCACGGCGCATGACGGACCTGCTGCGCCACGCTTGAGCCATGTGGTTCCTGCCGATACTGACGGGCGCACTCTTCGCTTGGGCGGGGCGGATCGCCGCCCGCAAGCCGCAGGCCCTCTCGGGCATCGACCTGCTGACCCGCCGCCGGCGCAGCGCGACCGACATCCGGGCGTTGGGTCGCTACTGCGCCCGGCTGCTTTACGTCTGCGCGGCCATCGAGTGGGCGGGCGCGGCCCTGCTGCCGCTTCTGCGGCACGAAACCGCCGTCGCCATCATCCTGTGCCTCCCGATCCCCGTCCTGCTCGCAGGCTGGGGGTGGGGATGGATCCGATACGACACGAAATTTAGGAAACCATGAAGATCATCTGCATCGGACGCAACTATGCCGACCACGTGCGCGAACTCCGCGACGGCGGGACGATACCTGCCGAGCCGCTCTTTTTCCTGAAACCCGACACGGCGCTGCTGCGCAACAACGACCCGTTCTACCTCCCCGCCTTCTCCGACGAGGTGCACTACGAGTGCGAGCTGGTCGTGCGCATCAACCGCGTGGGCCGCTGCATCGCCGAGCGTTTTGCCCGCCGCTATTACGACGAGGTGGGGCTCGGCATCGACTTTACGGCCCGCGACCTGCAACGCCGGGCCATCGCCGAGGGGCTTCCGTGGGAGGCGAGCAAGGCATTCGACCATTCGGCAGCCCTCTCGCCCCGTTTCCTGCCGCTTGCGGAGCTGGGAGGCGACGTGCAGCGGCTCCGTTTCGAGCTGGCCCTGAACGGGCAGGTGCGGCAGCGGGGCGACACGGCGGAGATGATTTTTCCCATCGACCGGCTGATCGCCCACGTCTCGCAGTACGTCACCCTGCGGATGGGCGACCTGCTCTACACGGGCACCCCCGTCGGGGTCGGTCCCGTCCATGCGGGCGACACCCTGCGGGCTACGCTCGAAGGGGAAACCCTGCTCGACTTCGACATCCGATAATCCGGAACGACAAGAACAACGAACCGCGACCTGCAACGAATCCCATGCTGCTCGAAGAAAAACTCGCCGATTACCGCCTGCTGCTGGCCAGCCGCTCCCCGCGGCGGCGCGAACTGCTCACCGCAAGCGGTCTACCTTACGAACTCGCCGACGACTTCGCATGCGAGGAAATCTATCCCGACACCCTCCCCGTCCGGGCGGTGCCGCTCTACCTCTCGCAGCTCAAGAGCGAAGCCTACCCCCGTGCACTCTCACCGCGCGACATCCTGCTCACGGCCGACACGGTGGTGGTGTGCCAGGGCCGCGTGCTGGGCAAGCCCGAAAACCCGGAGCAGGCCGCCCGGATGCTCCGCCGCCTCTCGGGAGGGATGCATGAAGTGGTATCGGGCGTCACGCTGCGCACGGCGAAGCACCGCCGCAGCTTTTCGGCCCTCACCCGAGTCTGGATGCGTCCGCTCCGGGAGGAGGAGATCGCCTGCTATGTCGAACGGTTCCGTCCGCTGGACAAGGCCGGGGCCTACGGGGTCCAGGAGTGGATCGGTCTCGCGGCCGTGGAGAAGATCAACGGCTCGTTCTACAATGTCATGGGGCTGCCCATCCAGCGGGTCTATACCGAACTCGAACGCTTTATAGAAACCTTATAACAACCATTCACGACATGAAACGTATCCTGCTGCCGATCCTGGCGATCCTGCTCTGGTTCCCCGCCCTCGCCGACGAGGGCATGTGGCTCCCCGGCCTGATCGCCTCGCGCATCGACGACATGCGGGCCAAGGGGTTCCACCTCTCGGCCGAAGCGATTTATTCGATCAATCAGGCCTCGATGAAAGACGCCGTAGTGCTCTTCGACGGCGGCTGCACGGGCGAGCTGGTCTCCTCCGAAGGGCTGCTGCTCACCAACCACCACTGCGGCTACGACGCCATACAGCGCCACTCGAGCCTCGAACACGACTACCTCACCGACGGCTTCTGGGCCCGCACCCGCGAAGAGGAGCTGCCCAACGAAAACCTCAACGTCCGCTTCCTGGTGCGCATGGAGGAGATCACCGACCGCCTCGCCGCAGGCGAGACAGCCGAGGCGATCATCGCCGAAGCGACTGCGGACGGCCGCTACAAAGCCTCGATCGAACAGATGTATTACGGCAACCAGCAATTCCTTTTCGTTTACGAGCAGTTCGACGACGTGCGGCTGGTCGGCACCCCGCCCTCGTCGATCGGCAAGTTCGGAGGCGACACCGACAACTGGATATGGCCCCGCCACACGGGCGACTTCTCCGTATTCCGCATCTATGCCGACCGGGAAAACCGCCCGGCCCCCTACTCGCCCGACAACGTGCCCTACCGTCCCCGCCGCCACTTCAAGATCTCGACCCGCGGAGTCGGCGAGGGGGATTTCACCATGATCTACGGATTCCCGGGCAACACCCAGCAATACGTCCTTTCCGACGCGGTGGCCTATGTGGAGGAGCGTTCCGATCCCATGAAGATCGACCTGCGCACCCGCCGGCTGGGAATCATCGCCGAGGCGCAGGAAGCCGATCCCGCCACGCGCATCCGCTACGCCGCCAAATACGCCAACATCGCCAACGCATGGAAGAAGTGGCAGGGCGAGGTGCTGGGGCTCAGGAGGCTGGGTACGATCGAAAAGAAACGGGCCTATGAACGGGACTTCGCGCGCTGGGCCGCCGACAAACCCGAATACGCCCACCTGCTCGACTCGATGCGGGCCGCCTATGCCGCCGCCGAGCGGGATTACTATGTGGCGGAACTCATGTACGAAACGGGCCGCACCATCGACCTCTGCCGGCTGGCCGCACTGAACCTCGAACGCAGCCGCGCCGCAGCCGCAGGGAAACCGTGGAGCGAAGCGGCGCCCGAGAAAGAGAGCGCCTACCGTGCGCAGTATGCCGACTTCGATCCCGAGGTGGACCGCCGCCTGGCCGAATGTGTGCTCAGCGGCTTCGCCGAATACTATCCCGGCGGGACGCTGCCCGCCGACCTGCAGGCGGAGATCGACCGGCACGGCGGCACGATCGCGGCTTATGTGGATTACCTCTACGACCACAGCCCCTCCGTCTCGCAGGCCGCAGCGGAAGCCGCCGACACCACGGCGCTCAGGGAGGACGCGGCGCTGCGCCTGCTCGGATGTTTCGCTTTCGGCACGCCGGGCCATCCGGCACCGTTGGTGCGCAATTTGAGCAACGTCCCCTCCGTCGAGCGGTGGTATCGCCCCTACATGAAAGCGCTCATGGAGTTCGACCCCGGGCGGGCCTTCTTCCCCGACGCCAACCTCACCCTGCGCGTGGCTTACGGTGCGGTCGAAGGCTACCGCTATGCGGACGGGGTTTACCACAAGCCCCTCACCACCATCGAGGGGGTCATCGCCAAGGACGATCCGGCGATTTACGACTACAATGTCCCGCAGCGGCTCCGGGAGCTGTGCGCCGCTCAGGATTACGGCCGCTGGGCGGCCGAGATCGATGGCCGCACGACCGTGCCGGTCTGCTTCCTTGCGACCAACCACACCACGGGGGGCAACTCCGGATCGCCCGTGCTGAACGGCCGGGGCGAGCTGGTGGGCATCAATTTCGACCGCACCTGGCTCTCGACCATGAGCGACATCGAATTCGACCCGGACGTCTGCCGCAACATCGCCGTGGATATCCGGTACGTGCTGCTGGTGATCGACCGCATCGGAGGCGCCGGGCACCTGATCGACGAAATGGAGTTCGCCGATTAGCTGGCGTGGCCCGAACGAAAGATTTTTCGCAAATGTTTTGCAAAAAATAAAATAGTCGCTATATTTGCACTCCCGAACCCCGGTTCGGGGGTACAGGCCCAGGTGGTGAAATTGGTAGACACGCCACTTTGAGGGGGTGGTGGACAATTACGTCCGTGTGAGTTCGAGTCTCGTCCTGGGCACAGGAAACCGGTTCAGCGTTGCTGAGCCGGTTTTTTTATGCCCGTCGTCGTGGGGACGCAACCGCGACGGCGGAACACAGGCGGAACACAGGCGGCAAAAAAAGCGTGCGCAATTTGCGCACGCTTGTCCGATCCGACCGAAACGAATCGTCCTGCCGGGCCCCGGCGGTCGGAAGGAATCGGGCCGATTCCTTCCGCGCGGGACGGAAATCATTTCATCATTCGGTAGTCTGCAATGCCCGTCACCTCGGTCGAGGTCTCGCCGATGGCCCCGCACATCGCTTGCACGCCGCTCTGCACCTTCACGAAGTCAATATAGGTCAGATCGGCCGGGCTGCCGTCGAAACGGACGGCGTCGGAGATGCGGAACAGGTTCCACGTTCCGTCGCGCCCCTCGTCGGAGTAGTTGTCGGCATAGCCCCACTCGCGTGCGGGCAGCATCCAGATGAAGTCGCCATAACGGTCGCTGTACCCGAACTCGGCCCGGTTTTCGAGCAGCGTTCCGCGGAGCGTATAGCTGTCGGCGGCCACCCATGCGGGGTAGTAGGAGTCCTGCTGATGGAATTCGTTGCGTCCGACCGCTCCCCGGCCGCCCCGGTCGTCCGTCCAGGGAACCTCCGTGCCGGACGATGCGGGGCGGTAGTAGGTGACCGCATAGCCATGTACCGTCGCCGGATCGTCGTACTCCGACCCCCGCAGTTCGTACCACGTATCGTTGGGCAATCCGTCGCCGTTCTCGTCCTGCATGACCCACACTACGCCCGGCTCGCTCGAGGTGTCGAACGAATTACCCCCGACGGCAAGTTCGTATCCGTCGGCCGAGGCATCGACGCTGTGGTCAAAACCCGCGACGATGTAGCCGCCGAAGGCGCCGAGCGAGACGTATCCCCCGCCGGCCATCTGCCGCTGGGCGTATTCGCACGCCTGCCCGGGTGTAGCGATCGTCTCGGGCCCCGCATTGACAAACTGCCCCGGTGCGGGCGTATAGGCATAGATCCGATCGAAGCCGGCCCCGCTCGTCTCCGTGCGCGGACGGTAAAACCGGCCGGCCTCAAAAGCGTGGACCACGATCGTGCGGCTGACGGTCAGACCGTTTTTAGTCATGCCGCCCTCGATCGTATAATCCCCCGCTTCGGCGGGCGTGAACACCAGTGCGGGATCGGAGCCCTGCTGCACCTGTTCGCCGTTAACGCTCCACTGGAACACCGCATCCCCGGCGTTGGTCAGCGACACGGGCTCCAGGCGGATGGTGCGTCCGGCGGACATGTTATACTCCCCGGCCTCGAACTCCCAGCCGAACGGCAGATTCGCCGGGCTATAAACCGTGACCGTAAATTCGATCCGATCCTGCCCGTCCTCGTTGCTTGCGGCGAGCGCCACCGCATAGCGCCCCTCGGACTCCCGGCTGAAGGTATAGGATTTGTCGGTCGAAACCGTCTGCCCGTCCACCGTCCAGCGATAGGTCACCGGCAGCCGGTCATCGACGCTCGGGTCAAAGGTCATCGGCTGGTTCTCCAGCAGCGAATAGCCGTCATCCGCGCCGGGCAGCAGGATCGTCGGGAGCTGACGCTCCAGCACATCGATCCGCAGCTCCTCGCGATCCGTCCCTGCATCGGTGCTCACTTCGAGGGTCATATAAACCACCGTCGGCTCGTCGCCCGCCTCGTACAGATAGGCGGCATCGGTGCAGACCGTCTCTCCGTCCGCCGTCCAGCGGAAAACGGCCCCTTCAGCATGGAGGTAGGAGGGGGCGATACGCACCGAACGGCCCGTCTTTACCTCGAAGACGTTCGCATTGTTTTCCCATACGATCTCGGGCTGAGACGGACGCGTAATGACGTCGTCCCTGTTGCACGCGGCCAACGTCGCGGCAAAGAGCGAAAAAATCAGAACCGAACTGCGCATAGGATGGTCTTAAAAGACGATTTCGGAAGGGAACCAGTACACCGTTTCATTCTCGCTGGTGTAGGGAATCGTCTCCCGCACCTCACCCTCGGGGCTCAACACCGTGATGTAGGTCTTGAGGTAGTTGGCGCCCCAACCGTCCTTGGTGTACACGACATATACGTCGCCCGTCGCTGGATCGACCCGCACCCCGCAGCCATAGGCCGAGAACCCTTCGGGCAGGGGCCAGAGCGAGGCGACGGTTTTCGACGCGGGGTCGTATTTGCAGAGCTCACGCCCGTAAACGCTCCATCCGCTGCCCGTCTTGCGCAGGAAATACAGCGCGCTGCCGTCGGCGGCCGCCGCGATCTCGCAGGGCCGGTAGGTCGATTCCCACCAGAGGGGATAGTCTCCGGTCGAAACGGTTTCAAAGGAGTTGTCCGCAGGATCGATCCGCACGATCCGCTCCGAGTCGGCGGCCCAGACGGCTCCGTCGGTCGTCCGGACAAATCCGGTGCTCGCGGGGCAGAGCTCCGCGGCCGGCTCACCCGTGGCGGGGTCGTACACATAGACCGCGTCGGAGTAGATGAAGAACACTTTGCCGCCGGCCGTGCAGATGTCGCGGAATCCGTTGCGCTGAGCGAAAATCCGATCCGCGGCGTCGAGCGAAAGCGGGTTCAGCCCGATGCGGAAAACACCGTTCTGGGTGGTGATATACCCTGTCGAGGCGTCGTACACCGTCATGCCCATCACCTGTCCCACCGTGGCGCCGTATTCGCTCCCCAGCACCGATCGGGCGTGAAGCTGCGCGTCGGTCTCGACCACGAACGGCGCGTCCTTGGCCACCAGATAGGTCATCGTGCCGGTGCGCAGCATCGTGGTGCCGGAGTTGCCGAGCGGCTGCGCGGGGTTGAGTGCCGCATAGGGACGCCGAATCCACGCCCCGTCGAAATAGTAGTTGAGCGATGCGGGCATCTTGCCGAACTGCCCCTCGTTATAAACGAAGAATCCGCCTTCGGGCAGCGTTCCGCAGTAGAGCTGCACGGCCGCCATGTAGGTGCGGCCCGACGCATCGGCGCCCGCGAGGATGAGACGCCCCTGTTCGGGAGTCGCATCGGCCGGTACGGTAACGGTTACCGTGGCGGCCCGCTCGTCGAGGCTGGCGACCCATCCTTCGGAAACGGAGAACAGTTCGACGAAAGCGAGGTTACGCGCCGTGTAGGAGACGGTCTGCGATCCGTCCGCCGCGAAGAACAGGGCCTTCGTGTCGAAGACGAGCGAACTGTCCGCCGCCTTGGGAATGGTGATCGTCGAGCCGTCGGCAAGGATCAGCGACACCGCGTCGTCGGTCTGCTCGATCCCCCGGAAGAAGGAATCGCCCTGTGCTTTGACTTCGGCGCCCGTCGCGTCTTCGACCCGCGTTCCGTCAACAGTCCAATAGCCTTCGGCATCGACCGCCAGCACGGGCACAACTTTTTAACCTGTTCGTTCCGTTTTGGAAAAATTGTTGTATCTTTGCACTATCCGAATTGGTCCCCCGACCGATCGACACAACCCGAACGGCGACAGATCCCGCATCCGCGCCGTAACGGTACGGTTACTTACATACTCATACACTCAGCGAAGATGAAAAAACATCTGTTACGGTATGCCCTGCTCTGCCTTATTGTCCCGGCAACGGCCGGTTGCGTCAAAGATGCTGCGAACCGCATCGTCCCCGCACCCGAACCGGACCTGATCGGCTTCGATTACGCGACTTCGTCCCCGACCCGCCTGTCGGTCGGTTACCGCGACATGGGCGGAGTCCGCACGAACGTCTATTTTGAACTCTACGACGTCAATCCCGTCGAGGTCGCGGCCGACGGCTCCTGTTACCGGCTCAGGGAGGGCATCGAGCCGCTCTTCGCCGGATACACCGATGAAAACGGGTGGTTCGACGGCGTAGTCCGGCTACCGGCCTACCTCGAAAAAGCCTATATCTACACCCCGGCGTTCTACGCCCAGACGTTGATGGAGGCGACTCTCGACGGCGGCACGCTCATCGCCCGGGACGAAGTGTCCGAAATCACGGCGGACGCGGCGACCCGCGCCAACGGCTACTATTCCGAAGCCGTGCTGAAAGACGGCTGGAAAACATGGCTCGGCACCTATGACGACACCTACGGCCGGATCGACTATGCCTATGAAGGTCCGCTCAGGAACGAAAATTACCAACTGCTCTACAAGGCATCCACCGAGGTATTCAACACCTCCCGCCCATGTCCCCAGGAGTATCGTTCGTCGAAGGACCTCTACCTCAACGAATCCGCCGAAGTAGCCGTGACGATGCTGGGCAGCAACACCTGCTGGAACTGCTCGATGGGTTACTACTATTACCGCGAAGGGGAGCAACCCGCCTCGCTCGCCCAGGCAAACGTCATCATGCTCTTTCCGAACACACAGGACGGCCAGTGGTCGAACAACAAGAATCTCTCGAGCAACTACATCGGAGTGAAACGCGGCACGGCCGTACAGCTGATCTACTACCCCCGCATCGCCGAAGGAAGCAGGGAGGGGGCTACCACCGCATTTCCTGCCGGCTACCGAATCGGCTTCGTGCTGGCCACCAATGCCTGGACCAACCGCCTGACCGGTTTCGGCGGCAGCAAGAAATACCGTGCCGCGACCTCGGAAGGCCTGAGTGTCAATGACCAGGGAGTTCCCTACCAGAAGCCGCGCACGGCCGTTTACCGGTACACGAACGAAAAGCAGGGGATCAACACGGTGCTCTTCTCATTCGAGGACTACACAACCGACCAAAACTTCAGCGATGTGGTCTTCACGATGAACTCCAACCCGGTCGATGCGGTGGTGGACGTGCCGGTGGTCGATGACAATGACCAGGGGAAAACGTCCCACACCCTCAAGGGCATCTACGCTTTCGAGGATTTGTGGCCCAGTCGGGGCGATTACGACATGAACGACGTGATGGTCAGGCTCGACTACGAAAAACGGTTCACCGTCAAAGGCATCCTCGAAGAGTCGTTTCTGCTCAAAACCTTCCGCAACCAGGCGGCCAACGACAACGGTTTGGCCCTGACGCTCACGGGTAAAGCCGCCGGCGCGAAAATCACCTGCTCGACGTGTGCCCCCGGGAGCGACGAATTCGTCGCGGCCGACTTCGCCCGCGAAGGGGATGTGCTGCTGCTGACCGACAACGTGAAAACCTCGACAGGAACGATCTACAAAATTACGGCGCAGTACGACACCCCGATCGCAACCGACTCGGGCAGCGAGGTCAGGCCCTTCATCTACCGCACCGACCGCGCCGGACTCCAGCCCGGCACGCGCTGGGAGGTGCATATCCCCTACGAAGCGCCGACCGAGCGAATCGACTGGTCGCTCTTCGGCACGGGCGACGACCGCTCGGTTCCGACCGAAGGACGCTATTACGTGCGCGAGAACAAGTATCCGTTCGCCTTCTTCCTGGCGGGAGCCACGGACAGCGACCTGAGCCCCCTGCTCGACCCCGCCAATGAAAAAACGCCCGTCGATGAGCTCTTCCCCGCCTATTCGGAATGGGTGCTCAGCGGCGGCAGCTCGCAGGCAGACTGGTATAAGAAAAAATGATCCCACCCGTCCCGGCCGGAGTGATCGGGTGGCAATTTTCGGCAGCGCTTTTCGTTCCTACGAAAGGCGCTGTTTCTTTGTGCGCAGAGGTCCGGCTGCCGGCCGGATTGAAACCGAAAGCCGCACAAGGCGTTACCGGGCCTTCCCGTCGATCCGCCCGCACAGCCGCCCTCCGCAACCCCGTGCACACCGCACGACAGGGCCGAAAAAAGACCGATCCGCAGTAGGCGGTCTGCTGAAAAAAACATACCTTTCCGCCATGAAAGCAACCGTGCTCGAAAAGCTCACCATACTGGCCGAATCGGCGCGCTACGACGTTTCGTGCGCATCGAGCGGCGTGACGCGCAAGCATCGTGCGGACGGCATCGGCAACGCCGCGGGCTGGGGCATCTGCCACTCTTTCACGGCGGACGGACGCTGCGTGTCGCTGCTCAAAATCATGCTCACGAACGTCTGCATCTTCGACTGCGCCTACTGCATCAACCGACGCAGCAACGACATCCGTCGGGCCACCTTCACCCCCGACGAACTCACTGAGCTGACCATCGAATTCTACCGCCGCAACTACATCGAGGGGCTGTTCCTCTCCTCGGGCATCGTCCGCAACCCCGACTACACGATGGAGCGCATGGTGCGCGTGGCCCGCGACCTGCGTTCGGTCCACCGCTTCAACGGCTACATTCATCTCAAAAGCATCCCCGGCGCCAGCCGCGAGCTGGTGGCCGAGGCGGGGCGCTATGCCGACCGTCTGAGCGTGAATATCGAAATTCCGACGGAGCGCAATCTGAAACTGCTGGCCCCGGACAAGAGCTACGACAGCATCTACCGGCCGATGGGTTACATCCAGCAGGGGGTGCTCCAGAGCGCCGAGGAGCGCAGTCGTTTCCGCCACGCTCCGCGGTTCGCCCCGGCCGGCCAGAGCACGCAGATGATCGTCGGCGCCACCGACGAAAGCGACCGCGACATCCTGCTGCTCTCCTCGGCGCTGTACGACCGCCCCACCATGAAGCGGGTCTATTATTCGGGGTTCGTGCCTGTCAACCCGTACGACAAGCGGCTGCCAGCGCTGGACAAGGCGCCGCTCGTGCGCGAAAACCGCCTCTACCAGGCCGACTGGCTGATGCGTTTCTACGGCTTCCGCGCCGAGGAGATCGCCGACGAAGCGACGCCCCGGCTCGACCTGGAGATCGACCCCAAACTGGCATGGGCGCTGCGCCATCCCGAATGTTTCCCGGTGGATGTGAACCGTGCGGAATACGAAATGCTGCTGCGCGTGCCGGGCATCGGCGTCAAGTCGGCCCGGCTGATCGTCTGCTCGCGTCGCTACCGCAGCCTGACGGCCGCAGCGCTCCGGCAGATCGGCGTGGTGATGAAAAAGGCGCAGTACTTCGTCACCTGCCGCGAGCTCCCGTCGGCCGCAACGGTGAACGAACTTACGCCTCAGGAGGTACGCCGCCTACTCACGGCTCCCAAAAGCCGGAGACGCGAGGCGGACACGGGACAACTCACCCTCTTCTGACGATGCTGGTCTTTCGCTACGACAAAACTTTCGAGGGGCTGCTCTCGGCCCTTTTCGACGCCTATACCCTGCACACGTTCCCCGACCGCCTGATCGGAGCGGGGGATCCGGAACCGCTGTTCACGGAGCGCGTGCACGAGATCGCGACCGATGCCGCCCACGCCGCCCGGGTCTGGCGGGGGCTCGGCAAGCGGCTCCGGTCCCGCGCCCGCTCGATGCTCGTCTATGCCTGGCACGGGGAGCAGGAGGGGAGCGACGAACTGCTGCTGCGCTGTCTGCGGCGCATCTTCGACCAGGACGGCGGCGTGGTGAGCGATCTGGCGGACAGCGACATGAAAGCCCTCCACCGGCTCGCGCTCCAGGTTTCCCACGAACGCGAACGCCTCAAACAGTTCGTCCGCCTGCAAAAAGCCGCCGACGGTACCTACTTCGCCGCCGTCACCCCCGAACACAACGCCCTGCCCTTGGCACTGGGTTATTTCACCGACCGCTTCGCCGACCAGCGCTGGCTCATCTACGACCGCCGCCGCAATTACGGGTACTATTATGACGGACGCGAAGCCCGAGAGGTCTGCATCGAGGACGACCGGGGGATGATCGCCGACAAGCTCGACGACCGCTTTCTGGCCGAAGAGGAGCGTCGGTTTCAGTTGCTCTGGAAAAACTACTTCCGCGCTTTGGCCATTCCCGAGCGCCTCAACGAAAAACAGCAGCGGCGCATGATGCCCCGCCGTTACTGGAAGCACCTGACCGAGATGGAGTGAGGCTGTCGGCGCCCGGTTTGTACTATCTTTACAGAAGACAGACGGCACCTCGGCAAAACAACCTCGCGAGCGCGGTTGCTTTTGCCCTCGGTTTGTACTATCTTTGTACGAAATTTCGCACGCATTGGAATCTCCCATACTGCAAGGCCTCAATCCCGCCCAACGCGAAGCCGTTGTCCACTACGACCGTCCGTCGCTCATCATCGCCGGCGCCGGGTCGGGCAAGACGCGCGTGCTGACCTCGCGCATCGCCTACATGATCGAACAGGGGGTCGCACCGTTCAACATCCTGGCCCTGACCTTTACCAACAAGGCCGCCGAGCAGATGCGCGAGCGGATCGCCCAGATGGTCCCCGGCAACCGCAGCCGCTACATCCGCATGGGAACGTTCCACTCGGTCTTTTCGCGCATCCTCCGGGAAAACGCCGAGCGGATCGGCTACCCCCAGACCTTCACGATCTACGAGCCGTCGGACACCCGCAACCTGCTTAAAACCATCATCAAGGAGATGCAGCTCGCGGACGAGAAGTACAAGCCCAACGCCATCGCATCGCGCATCTCCTACGCCAAAAACTGCCTGGTCACACCCGGCGCCTACGCCGCCAACGCCACCTATGCCGCCGAAGACCGCCGGATGCAGATTCCGGAGTTCGGGACGATATACAACACCTACTGCCAGCGCTGCCGCCGCAACGGAGCGATGGATTTCGACGACCTGCTCCTGCAGACCAACATCCTGCTGAGGGACTGTCCCGACGTGCTGGCCCGCTACCAGGAGCAGTTCCGCTACATCCTCGTGGACGAGTATCAGGACACCAACTATGCCCAGTACGTCATCATCCGCCGCCTCTCGGAAACCCACTCCAAAGTATGCGTGGTCGGCGACGATGCCCAGTCGATCTATTCGTTCCGGGGCGCCAAGATCGAAAATATCCTCTCGTTCCGCAAGGACTTCCCCGAGGCCCTGACCTTCAAGCTGGAACAGAACTACCGCTCGACGCGCACCATCGTCGAGGCGGCCAACTCGGTCATCGTCCGCAACGCCAAACGCATGGAGAAGAACTGCTTCTCGGAAGGCGACCTGGGCGAGCCGATCCGGGTGCTCAAGGCCTACACCGACCGGGAGGAGGCCGAGCAGGTGGTCATGGATATCCGGGACCGGGTGCGCGAGAGCGGCGCGATGTGGAGCGACGTGGCTGTGCTCTACCGCACCAACAACCAGTCGCTCGTGCTCGAGGACGCCCTGCGCCGCAGGGCGATACCCTACCGCATCTACAAGGGGAGCTCGTTCTACGACCACAAGGAGATCAAGGATTTGCTGGCCTATATCCGGCTGGTCATCAACCCGCGCGACGACGAGGCTTTCCGGCGCATCGTCAATTATCCGGCGCGCGGTATCGGCGACACGACCGTGCAGCGCATCGGGCTGCTGGCCGCCGAGCGGGGGGTCTCGATGTGGGAAGCCGTCGATACGCTGGTCGAGGAACCCGCCGCCGACCCCGTGCAGCGCACCATCGCCCGCAAAGTCACCGAGTTCGTCTCCCTGATCCGCTCGCTGTCGCTGCAGCGGGAGGAGAAAAGCCTCTATGACTTCGGGCATGAGATCGCCTCCCGCTCGGGCATCATCGCCCAATACCGCATGGAGCAGACGCCCGAGGCGACCAGCGCCCTGGACAACATCGAGGAGCTGCTCAACTCCATGCAGCTTTTCCGCGAGCAGCGCGACGCCGAGATCCGCAACGGCGAGCGGAGCGAGCAGGAGCAGCCCACCATCGAGGAGTGGCTGCAAAGCGTGATGCTCATGACCGACATGGACAAGGACGACCCCGCCGACCGGGACAAGGTGACGCTGATGACCGTCCACTCGGCCAAAGGGCTGGAATATATGTACGTCTATATCGTCGGACTGGAAGAAAACCTGTTCCCCTCGCAGCGGGCGATGGAGTCGCCCGACGGCTTCGAGGAGGAGCGGCGGCTTTTCTATGTCGCCCTCACGCGGGCGAAGGTCGCCGCGACGCTCTCCTATGCCGAAACGCGGTTCAAGTGGGGCAACATGGAGTTTTCGCGCCCGAGCTGCTTCCTGCGCGAAATCGACTCCCGCTACCTCGATCGTCCGCAGGAGGAGCATCCGCTGCCCCGGCGCGGCGAGGGGGCGCACGAGAGCGGCCGGTCGGCCCTCGACGAATTGCGGCGACGTTTCGACTACCGCTTCAAGCAGCAGGCCGCCGCACCCCGGCAGCAGGAGCCCGCGCGTCCTGTCGTCACCCCTCCGCCCCCCTCGACCGACGGGATGCGGCGGCTGGGCAGCCGCCCTGCGGAGACGCCCCGGCAGGCGGGACCGCCGTGTACGGACTATGCGGTGGGCGAGCGGGTCGAGCACCCCAAATTCGGAGCGGGCACGATCCTGCGCATCGAGACCCTGGCATCCGATCATAAGCTGGTCGTCGAATTCGGGGAGTTCGGACAAAAGACCCTGCTGGCCAAATTCGCCAGACTGACCAAACTGTAAACGATAAAACCATGACCACCAAAGCGCGTTATGCGGGCGTCATCGAATGGTTCCAGAGCCACATGCCCGTCGCGGAAAGCGAACTGCACTACGGCAACCCTTACGAGCTGCTCGTGTCGGTGATCCTCTCGGCCCAGTGCACCGACAAGCGGGTAAACATGACCACCCCGGCGCTCTTCGCGGCTTTCCCGACGCCGCAGGCAATGGCGCAGGCGACGCCGGAGGAGATCTACCCCTACATCAAAAGCATCTCCTACCCCAACAACAAGGCCCGCAACCTGGCGGGCATGGCCCGGATGCTCTGCGAAGAGTTCGGCGGCGAGGTGCCGAGCGACCTGGACCAGCTCAGGCGGCTGCCGGGCGTGGGCCGCAAGACGGCCAACGTCGTGGGGGCGGTCATCTGGCAGAAAGAGGTGATGCCGGTCGATACCCACGTATTCCGCGTTTCAGCCCGCATCGGCCTGAGCCGCAACGCCAAAACACCGCTCCAGACGGAGTTGCAACTCGAAAAAAACATCCCCTCCCACCTGCTTCCGCTGGCCCACCACTGGCTCATTCTCCACGGCCGCTATGTCTGCGTCGCCCGCGCTCCCAAGTGCGGCGAATGTGGCCTCACCCCGTGGTGCAAATACTATGCGGAGACGGTTGCAAAAGCGGCCGCGAAGTGAGCGGGTTTGTTTTGTAGCAATAAAATCGTATATTTGCGTCAATGACTCTCGATGAACAAGCGATCCTGCGTCTGAACGACCTGCTCCGCGAGGCGGGCCGGCGTATCGTGATCGTCTCGCATACTAATCCCGACGGGGATGCCGTCGGATCGTCGCTCGCATGGGCCGAAATCCTGCGCGGCATGGGACACCGGGTTCTGTGCGTGGTGCCCAACAAATACCCCTATTTCCTCGACTGGATGACCGGTATCGAGGAGGTGGTCGTCTATAAAACCGACACCGAGGGGCGCGCAGCGCGCGCCGTGGAGGAGGCCGACCTGATCTTCTGCCTCGACTTCAACGCCATCTCGCGCCTGGAAAACCTGAGCGACGTCATCGAATCCAACACCACCGCACGGCGCGTGCTGATCGACCATCATCTGGCCCCGGATCCGGGCTTCGAGCTAATGTTTTCGCACCCCGACGCTTCGAGCACCTCGTTCATCGTGTACAAAATCATCGAGCGTCTGTGCGGCACCGGGGCCATCACCCCGGCCATGGCCGAGGCGATGTACGTCGGCATGATGACCGACACGGGCAATTTCTCGTTCTCGTTCCTCACACCCGACCTCTACCGCGCCGTCGCCGTGCTCGCCGAAACAGGCATCGACCTGCCCCAGATCCACAACAACGTCTATAACGCCTTCACCGAAGGGCGCGCACGCCTGTTCGGGTACGCCATCAACCGCAAGATGGAGATCATCCAGGACGGGACGGTGGCCTACATGTCGCTGCTCGAAAGCGAAATGCGGCGTTTCCAGTTCCAGCAGGGCGACAGCGAGGGTTTCGTAAACTATGCCCTCACGATCAAGAAGGTCAAAATGTCGGCCATGTTCGTGGCGCACCGCAAGTTCATCCGCATCTCGCTGCGCTCGCGCGGCGACGTGGACGTAAACCTCTTCGCCCGCAAATACTTCAACGGCGGCGGACACCGCAATGCGGCCGGCGGCAAGTCGTTCGATACGATGCAGCAAACCATCGACCACTACGTGCGTTCGGTCGCGGAGTTCGCCCGCAACGGCTACCTGGGCTGATATGGACGATTTCCGGCTTAGGGTTTTCATCGCTGCGGCCAAGTCGCTCAGCTTCACGCGATGCGCTGAGCAGCTTTACATCTCGCAGCCGGCCGTGAGCAAGCACATCGGCGAGCTGGAATCCCGCTACAAGGCCCAGCTCTTCGAGCGGCACGGCAGCCGCCTCGTCCTCACCGACGCGGGACGCACACTGCTCGCCTATGCCGAGCGCATCACCGACGAATACCGCAAGCTGCAATACGAAATGAGCCTCAAGACCGACCGCGAGGGCGGCCGCCTGCGGCTCGGAGCCAGCAGCACCATCGCCCAATACCTCCTGCCGCGCGTGCTGGCGCGGTTCACCGCCCGCTTCCCCGACGTGCGGGTTTCCCTGATCTCGGGCAACAGCCAGCAGATCGAACAGGCCCTCGCACGCCACGATATCGACCTCGGGCTGGTCGAGAGCGCCAGCCACCACCAAGGGCTGCACTACATGAAATTCGTTCCCGACGAACTGGTGCTGGTGGCGGATGCTGCGGGCGCCTACGGTCGGTGCGAGGAGGTGACCCTCGACGAACTGTGCCGGATGCCGCTCGTACTGCGCGAGCAAGGGTCGGGAACGCTCGAGGTCATCGCCCGCTACCTTGCCGACAGGGGCATCCGGCTCTCCGCGCTGCGGGTGGTCATGCAACTGGGCAGCACCGAGAGCATCAAGTCATTCATCCTCAACAGCGATACGGTAGCCATCGTCTCCGTCATGTCGGTTTTCGAGGAGCTGCGCAGCGGTAAAATGCGTGTGATCGAGATCGAGGGATGCACCATCGAGCGGGATTTCTCGTTCGTGCGCCTCGACGGTCAAACCGATGCGCTGGCCGACCGCTTCATCGAATTCGCCCGCAACACGCTTTAACGGAAAACCCCGACCGTCGAGGCCGGGGTTCGGATCCGTCACTTTCCTTGCGCCGGGTTCGGTGATCCGGTCGCGGAGGTTTCTGCCGTAACGCGATCGAAACAGGGGATATTCCGCTCACCGGTCAGGAGGCATTGAAAACTCTGTCACGAAATCAGAGGTCGTTTTTCATTACACCCTATCTGATGCTGCGGGTCGGAATACAGGATATTTCGTAAACCTGTTCCTCCGGGAACGCAAACTTCATCCTGATTTTGAATTTCAGCCGGTGCTCGTCGATCACATCGGGTGTTTTCTTGAAATAAAAAGAGAAATCGGGCCTGATAAGCCTGAAATCCTCCGTGGTCATTTCCGAAAGCTTCTTGGCCTCCCAGCTTATCTCCCCCTGGTAGCCGTTGTCGATATAATCGGCATACGAAAATATGCTGAGTTCGATCAGATCGTTCAGCAGCGTGCCGGCGGGATGCGCCTCGTCCCAGGCTTTATTGCTCGTCACATCGATCGACAGAATTTCAATATATAATGCGATTATCCCGATATGAAGATAATAAGAGGTGTCAAAATAGGTCTCGCGACGATCACCGTATCGCTCGGCCGCCCATAGGAAGAGTCCCGCATTGGTGGATACCTTCAAAAAGGATCCTGGTAATAGACCGGATCGACGATTTCAAACCTTATGCCCTGGTCGTCGAGCCGCTGCCCCGGATAGAGCGGGTCGGTTTGCTTGATGATCGAGAGGCCGAATTTCCCATCGGCATATTGACCGATATAGAAAGGGGTGCTTAACCTATAATCTCCCGGTCCGGGATTGGGCCAAGGGTTGTCGTCTTTGTCGCAGGCCGTGAACAGGAACAGGGATGCGAATATCGCTAAAATGTTTTTCATGGCTGTAATTATTGAACAGGTGATGTGTAGGTGATAATTTCCAGTCTCCCGCTATAATCGCCGGGGCCCTTGCTATTTTTATTGATAGTCGGCTTGTGATTTGTATCGAATATTCCGTCGGATTTTGGACCCGTCTTACCCCGCTTCGACCATAAACCCGACATCTTTTGTTCAATTCAAACACGGACATGCACAGACTTTACGGTTCGACATCGAAATGGATTATCGAGCTCTCCTTGGTCGGAATGCACTCCACCGTTGCTGTCCGAACAGGTGCGCCGTAATCGGCTTCGATGCGGACGGTGATCTTGTGTTTCTGCACTTCGTCGGGGTATTTGCTGAAGTAGAGCATCGGCCAGCTCCACCCGTCTGCCGAAACGATACTAAGCTCCTCCGGGGTAACTTCCGAAAGCATCTTGCACAAGTTTTGGAACTCCTCGACCTCGGGATCGTATCCGCTCAGAATATGGGGCCCATAAGTCGTGACGCACAGGATGAGCAGATCGTTGAGCGGCGCGCCTGCCGGATGGTTCGCATCGAAGCGTTTGTTGCTCGTAACGGTTATCGAGCGGCAGTTGAAAGCGAAAGCATGTTTGGTGCTCGGATAGTTATAAGGCAGAAGCATATCGTTTGATTTGGTATCCCCGTTCTTGAGGGCGCACTCCAGGTATTGTTCGGTATTGACCGGCTCCTCCAGATTGGGGTCCTGATAGAGAACGGTATTCCGGAAAACCAGCTTTAACCCTTCGTCATTGCACGTCGTCGAGAACCAGTCGGGTTCCTGCTTCTTGATCGTTTCCAACGTCAGGTCGCCGTCGAGGTAATCGGCAATGGTATGCGGACTGAAATATTGATAGGGCGCAGGATAAGAGGGCCCGTCGTCCTTTTCGCAGGCAGATATCAGCGAAACACAAAACAGAAAAAGAAAGGCGTTTTTCATAGCGGTCGAAATTAACGGTCATTCCGTTTCCGGGTCATACGGCTTGGGGATACAGGTAACTGTGGGCGTATGGACCTTTCCGTCGGTGGTGGTGATGGTGAGCGTGAGGGTATGAGGCCCATGGGTTACGGGATCGGTGAGAAAGAAGAAATCCGGATTGGTGTAAAATCCGTGGAAGTGTACCACCTGCAATTCGTCGGGCGCGATTTGGTCGAGTCTTTTGGCGATGATATTCTTTTCGTCGCCTTGATAGCCGTTGAGAATGTATGCGGCATAAGAGGAGGCCTCTATTCGGATCAGATCATCGAGTGGCGTACCGGCAGGATGGGTCTCGTCCCAATCGGTATCGCTGGTCAGATGCAGGGATCGGAAATTGTCGGCATATGCCATTCTGAAATCCCAATCGTAATCGGCCGGACGGTTGTAGCTCATATCGCCGTTGCGCTCGGCTATCGACAGGTATTCTTCTGCTTTGATTCCGGGGTATTTGTCGGGACTGCTGAGCAATTTCACGTTGTTTAGGGAAAGCGATATTCCTTTGTTTGCGTAGAGCGGAGAAAGTACGTATTCTCCTTTCACGTAGGTTGGAATGTAATGCTGCACGCACGGGCGGCTCTCTTCCTGTTTCGAGCAGGATGTGCAAATGATGCATGCCGCCGCTATGGAGAAGACCAGATTTTTCATCTCAGTAAACTTCGGTGTAGGTAAATATTTTCAGGTTATCATCATATAAAGAGCCGCCATGGTTTTCACCATCAGCCGGTTCACGATCGACTCGTCCGGAAAGCGTATTGAACATGCCGATGGCATAATATCCGTCGGCAGTGCCTTTCCATCCGAAATTGCAATGCATCAAGGTTTGTTCTTGCGTTCCGATTTTCCTTTTGCTGCCATCAGAAAAATTAGCATATTGATTTCGCGTTCTGTAGAGCCATCCGTCTGCCAACCAGGCATGATGGGCTTTCCCGTTTTCCAAGAGTTTTTTTCCGTCGCCTCGGACAATAACTGCTTTTTTCCGATCCCAGAGCATAGTTCGCACGTATTTGAAGCGGAAGGTATGTTTATCAGCTCCCATATAGCCATAATCAGATATAAAACCTTTGATTTTTGTATAATTACAACTACTGTTTTGCAACCCATAGTCTCCTATATTCATGCCTAAACCCCGACCACAGGCTCTTATTAAATAAGCAACAGCTAATGCTTCCTGAGTCGGGTTATTGGATTCATTCAACAATTTCGGGTCGTTGATCGTCTTTTGAATCAAATCCCAACGAATCCTATAATCTCCAATCACTTCTGGTGCTGCATCCCGTATTATCTTGTTTGAACAAAACAGTTGAGCGGCAGCAACGGCAGTGCATCCAGTCACGCATTTCTGACCGTTAATCGCAGGACAATAGGCATTGAAAGGAGCGTTTTGCCCCCATTTGGTGCGAGTCATCGGCGGAGTATATTCGACCGGCTTCCATTCATCGACCGTATTACCGGTAAAAGTAATATCCACAGGACCCTGTTGCCATCCCAAATCCGTTATAGGCCCTGTCGGGATTCCGCCGCCTCCGCCAATGCCTCCTCCACCGATTCCACCCCCTCCGATTCCACCGATGCCGCCGATACCGGACACATAATTCATCAGCATTTCATTGGGGAACGTGAACTCCTCGGGTGCGGTCTGACCGTTGGCGGCACGCACCAATTCCTCGGTCGTCAGAGACCCCTCGTCGGTCACGGCCAGCACCGCGGGCAGCCGGTCGTCGGCCCCCAGTACGGCATAGCCTGCGTCATCCTCGAAATTGACCACGTAAAGCAGGTTTTCGGGTTGTTCGCCCGGCTCGCCTGCCGAGCGCGTGAGGGCAAGCGCCTGTGCATGGAGGGTCTGCACCTGCGCAACCGTACGCACGCCGCCTGCGCGGGTGCCCTGCCCGTCGATCACCCCCAAAAGGTCGTCGAGTTCCCCGAGGGCTTGATCGATCGGCACCGCATGCCGGCCGACTGTCGGGGGCGGATCGGGATTCGGGAATTCATCGGATTGAGGTTCCGAGCACGAAGTCAGGAAAAGACCCGCCGCCAGCAGAAGAAATAGTCTAAGCTGTTTCATCGCATGGAATTTAAGTTAAACAAAAACCGGGCAGGAGGTCTTTTTACAAAGATAATGAAAAAGGATGGGAAACCGACCTTACATCGGAATCACAAACTATTGATTTTCAATAGGGGTTATTGTTTATTTTCTTACACGTTTACAAATACGACTTTTCCAACAGGAAAAAGCGCAGGATTAGCCCTGTGCAGTTCGGCGGGTAAGAACGGACAGGGATGTCGATCGGAGGGGGGGGGCGTGCGGGAAAAATTTTCCGGCATAAGCGTCCGGACAACCTGCGATTAGCGGGGAACAAAAAAATTCCGACCGGATCAGCCGATCGGAATATCTTTAAAATACAATGCAGCCTATTTCAGATGGGGGTTGAGCTTGTCCCACTCCCTTACGGGCGGAAGCAGCCCCATGTCGATCACCTCGTCGCGCAGCTTGCAGAGGTGCCGGTAGCTTTCGCAGAGGGTCTTGAGCTCTTCGGGGGTGCCGTGCGGCATTTTGCAATGGACGCCCTGGGAGTCGATGACGGTCTCCATCGCCATGAGGATATGATCGAACTCCCCGTTATCGACATAAACCCCGGCGGGATAGCAGAACGGCTCGCCCCCCATCGCCGCGGCGATCATCCGCACCGAAAGGTAGGCCGGGCTCTGGAACGAGGAGCGTCCGCGCAGTTCGATGATGCGCTTGCCGCCCTGGATGACACGCAGCTTGATCTGCTCCCAGTCGCCCTCGGGAATCTCCCGCCCGATCAGCTCGGTAAGGGGCTCCCCGTGCACGTGCGCGGTGGAGGCGAAGACGGCCATCTGCTCGCCGTGGCCGCCATAGGTGCGGGCATCGGCGATTTCGTCGGGGCGGATGCGCAGGTAACGGGCCAGTTCGCTGCGCAGGCGGGTACTGTCGAGCGCCGCCAGCGTCGAGAGCTGCTGCGGCCGGATGCCGGAGTAGATGAGCGCGATGAGGCCCGTGATGTCGGCGGGGTTGAAAACCACCACCACATGCCGCACGTCGGGACAATAGCTTTTCAGGTCGCGCCCGAACTGGGCGGCGATCTGCGCATTTCCCTTGAGCAGGTCTTCGCGGGTCATGCCCGCCTTGCGGGCCGCACCGCCCGACGACACCACGTAGGAAGCGCCGCCGAGGGCTTCGGCGATATCGGAGGTATAGGTGATGTTCACCCCCTCGAAAGCGCAGTGGAAAAGCTCTTCGGCCACCCCTTCGAGCGCGGGGGCATAGGGGTCGTAGAGGCAGAGATTGGGGGTGAGGCCCATCATCAGCGCCGTCTGCGCCATGTTGGAGCCGATCATGCCGGCGGCGCCGACGATCGTGAGTTTGTCTTGCGTAAGGAATTTCATCGTAAGGTGTTTTATCGGTTGGTATGTCCTGCAAAAATAGTGCGCTTTTCCCGAAGGTGTTCCAAGCAAAAAGGCATCGACAATAACCGTAGGTTATAACGGATAATAAAAAATGGTTGGGAACGGCGGAAATAAGGCCCTATCTTTGCCGCCGTCAAATCAAAAGTTATCGAAATATGACTGTCATCGCCCGTGCGGCCGGAATGCCCGCAACCCGCACGCTGTTCGTGCTGCTGCTCGCCGGTTCCTTTTTCGTTTCGCCCGCCCTATCGCTTTTCGCCGGCATCCTGATGGCCCTCACGCTGGGCAATCCCTTTCCTGCGTGGAGCAAGAAGGTATCCAAACACATGCTCCAGTACTGCGTGGTGGGGTTGGGCTTCGGCATGAACTTCCACGAGTCGCTGGCCGCCGGACGCGAAGGGATGACCTTCACGATCGTTTCGGTGGCGACGGTCATGGTGGCGGGCGTCATCGCCGGGCGGCTGCTCCGGGTCGGCCGCAAGGGGGCCTACCTGATTTCGGCGGGCACGGCCATCTGCGGCGGCAGCGCCATTGCGGCAGTGGCTCCGGTGATCGATTCGGACGAGAACGAAACCTCCCTCTCGCTGGCCACGATCTTCGTGCTCAACGCCGTGGCCCTCTTCGTCTTTCCCGTCATCGGCCACTGGCTCGAGATGAGCCAGGTTCACTTCGGGACATGGGCTGCCATCGCCATCCACGACACGAGCTCCGTGGTGGGCGCCGGGTCGGCCTACGGCGAGGAGGCGCTGAAGGTAGCCACGACGGTCAAGCTCACGCGGGCGCTCTGGATCATCCCCCTGTCGCTGGTTTCGGCGCTCGTATTCCGGCAGAAAGGCAAGAAAGTGCAGGTACCCTGGTTCATTTTCTGGTTCGTTGCGGCCATGCTCGTGAATACCTACTTCGACCTGCCCGCGCAACTGACGCACGGCATCTCGGTCGCCGCACGAAGCGGCCTCTCGGCCACGCTCTTTCTGATCGGCGGCGGCCTATCGATCGACGTGATCCGCAAAGTCGGATTCCGCCCCCTGCTGTTGGGCGTGGTGCTCTGGGCGATTATCTCGGTCGTCTCGCTCGGTGTGATCCTGATGCTCTGACAACCGACACTGCTATAAGCGACGGCCCGGCCTTTCAAAGAGAGGTCGGGCCGCACGGTTACTGCGCATGGTCGGAGTATTTCAGCACTTCACGATGTACGAAGTCCTCGAATCCGGCCGCCTCCTGGCGACCGAGCGGTCCCGGATAGCTCATCAGCACCAGGCGGTGGGGCTGGAACGGCCGGCGGAACGAGGGGTGGATATACAGGTAGGGATTGGTCACGAAGCCGTTGCGCTCGTAGAATCCCTGTCGGCGAATCGAAATTTCATCCTCCGGGGGATCGATCTCCAGAACGACCCGGCCCGCTTCACGGCAGAACGCACGGAGCACCTTCGAGCCCAGGTCGCGCCCCCGCATGGCGGGCGATACGGCCAGATGTTCGAGATAGCGGTAGGCAGGGTCGCGCCAGTGGAAAAGCAGGCCGGCAGGCCGGCCATCGACCCAGATGCCGTCGGCCCGGAACAGCGGGTCGCCCAACGCCCGCCGGTAGCCCTCCACCGGCCACTGCTCGGGCAGGGGAAACGATTGCGCATAGATGGCCATGATCTCGTCCCACCCCGCATCGGCGGTGGAGTGAAAAGGTTTCAATTCAAATTCGGTACGCTCCATTCGTTCACTTTTCGGCCAAGATAGTGCAAATTCCGTTCAAATGCAACGACGCACCTCCGTGCGGCGGTGCATGTCGTCCCGTCGGCCGGCAGAACGTGCGGCCCGAACCGTGTCCCGAAAGGCGGAATATACACTTTTTTGTGCCGTAAAGCCACAAAAAATGCGAAAACATTTGGGGGGGGGAATTTTTGATTAAATTTGTTCCCATCGCATCTAACAGCCCTAAATTATGAAAAAATTCTACGTTTCGCTTTTCATCCCGATCCTGGCTCTGGCATTGTGTGCGTGCAATGACAAGGATCCGGTGCAGGAAGAGGTGCCCGAACCGACGACGACGCCTCAACCGACGGTTTACACCAACGCTTCGCTGGTCTATTACGGCGTGGAGTACGACGAAATGCCCTCCAGCCTGTTTGAACTGACGATGTACACCGACATGGAGCTCGACGAATCGAGCAACCCCATCGGGCCGGGACACATTCTCCGCGTGAGTTTCAATGCGGAGCTCTTTTCGGACGGAGCCACGGAATTCCCCCTTCCGGCCGCGAAATATTACAACGCATCGTCGATATCCGATTTCACGCCCGGGACATTCAACTACGGCTATATGAACCGACTCGACCTCCCCACCGGCGCGGTCGAAGTTCCTGCCGGCTCGTTCTACGGCCAGATCGCCGAAGGGGAGACTACATTCGACGCCGACCTGCTCACCGACGGCTACTGCGAAGTGACCGTCGCAGCGGACGGCACCTACACCGTTTCGGGGGTCATGGTGGGGCAGTTTTCGACCAAGCGCCGGTTCACCTACACCGGCGAACTCAAAACCATCGACCGCAGCGACCACACCCCGGAGGTGAAGGATTCCACCCTCGAAAGCGACCTGACCCTGACGACGGTGACGAAAGCCCGTCTGCAGGACAGGGGCGACGCTTTCTACCTGCAGGACGAATCCTACCGCCTGTTTGAACTCTACCTGGCCGAATCCTCGGTGGACCTTACCTCGTCATGGCCCGCGGGCGACGGCAAGCTCATCAGGCTGGAGCTCTTCGTACCCTGGACGGCCGACGTGCGCGACGGCGTACCCGCCGGGGTTTATACGGTCGTCCCCAGAATAAACGGCGGCATTTCCCGTACGGACATCGTTCCGGGCAACATGCCCGCAGGACTCTCCGGGAAATTCACCTATCCCTCCGGCTGCTGGTACGAAGACCTCTCCGACGGTGTCATGCAGCACTATGCCTGCATTGCCGCCGGACAGATGACGGTGACCTCCCTGGACGGCGCGACCCGCTTCGAGATCGACCTGCTCGACGCCGAGGGGAACGGAGCGCACCACGTGCGCTGCGACTGGACGGGGACCCCCGAGCTTTACAACGTGCCGGCCGCCCAATAGCGCTTTGCGAACCATCTCCTGCCGGACGGCTTTCACAGCCGTCGGCAGTCCCCATATCCGAATTGTTTGACTTAAAAAACTAAGGTATGAAAAAGACGTTTACCCTTTTTTTCGCCGCTTTGTTCCTCACAGCGGCCGGTTTTACGGCATGCAGCGACGACAAACCCGAACCTCCGGGCCCCGGGCCGGAGAAACCCGTGGCGGGCGAAAACGAATACGGCTACGACGGACAGATCGAAAAGATCCAATCCGTGTATGTCCTCTCCAACGACTCTGAGACGGCCGTGCTGCTCAGCCCCCAGGCCGGCCTCAAGACCTACCAGGAGTTCCTTGCCGACGGTGTGAAATACCTCCACTTCCAGGTGGATAACTCCCTCACGGGAAAGACGGTCGATCTGAAAAGCGCGTCCGCGAACTACATGGTCGATAACCGCACGGGGCTGGCCGCCAGCGAGCTGACGCGCTTCGACCAGACTTCGTGGAGCTCCGAGCTCTCAGAAGGCTCGTTCCGGATCGCGGTGGGCGAGAAGGAGGCCGAGGTGAGCTTCGCATTCACCCTGCTTTCGGGCAACGTGTTCCAGGGCAAGTACAAAGGCGCCTACGCCACCGAGTCCAAACCGGTAGCCACCGACTCCTATTCGTTCGACGGGACGAAAGCGGAGCTCAAATCGGTGCTGGTCATGACGCTGGGCAACATGATTTACATGTATATGAGCCCCCAGGAAGGATTGCTCACGCAGGGTGATTTCTCCTCCAGCGACAATTACCTGCTCCTGGGTATCGATCAGTCCATGACCGGCCGCGACATCGACGTGACGGCCGTGGACGACGGCTGGGCATTCTACAACATGACCGCACTGGGCCGCGACGCACTCGAAACCCTCGACCCCTTCACATGGGAGGATGTGGTTTCGGCCGGAATGATGCGCCTCGACCTCACGGAAGATTCCGCTACGGCGCTCTTTACCTTCACCACGCTCGACGGAGGGAAGATTTTCTCGGGCAACTGCACGGGCGATTACGTGGCTCCGCTCGGAGACAACAGCTACTCTTTCGACGGGGAGACCGTCGATCTCAAATCGGCATTCTATCTGGAACAGGCCGGCATGAAATACCTCTACCTGAGTCCCGAAGAGGGTCTGACGACGCTCGATCAGTTCGCCGATTCCAACAACTACCTGCTCATCGCCATCGATCCGTCGCTCGAAGGGGAGCGGGTCGATGTGATGACGGCCACCGATTACTTCGCCTTCTACAACATGTCCAAACTCGGCGCATCCGAGCTCGTAGCGGTCGATCTGGACACCGACTTGCCGGCACTGCTCTCCTCAGGCGAGCTTTCGCTGCTGGTGACCACCTCGCGCGCCCAGGCGACCTTCTCCTTCACGCTTCTTTCGGGAAAGGTTTTTGAAGGCAGTTACAGCGGCCCTTACGCCAAGAAGGAAATATCCGATGACGCCGTAATCTACCTCGACGGCGAGGAAAAGCAGATAAACGCCGCATTCTATGAAGAAACGGCCAACGGTGTGGCCTTCTACTTCACGCCGGCAGCGATCGAATCGGCCGTTGAACTGGAGGATGTGATTTACTACGTGCGGCTTTATGTCAGCAACCAACTGCTGAACCAGGAGGAGGTCGATATCGAAACCACGAACCGTCCGTTTGAATTCACCTATGTGAATAACATGACCGGCGAAACCGTTATGATCGAAAACGGCGATACGCAGGGCGCATCGGGTTATTTCTCCGTCATGGAGTTGGATCCGGGCAGTTACCTCGTCGATTTCGACATGGAAGGGATCGGCGACCACATGATCGCGGGCTTCTACGAGGGGGATTTCATGGTTTACGACACGACGATTCCCAACCAGTACGGTCTGGCGGGCGAGACTCCGACGCCGATCCGCTCGGCCCTGATCGACAAGTCGGACCCCGCACGCTATGCGCTCTATTTCTGCTCGCGCGAAGGCGTCGCCTCCGTCGAGGCGATGGAGGCGGCCGACCCGGTCATCTGCTACCTGACGCCGTCCCTGTTCACGGGCAATCCCATCGGCTTTTCTTTCGCGCCCGATGATGTGAGCATCGTATATGAAGGGGTGACTTACGACCGGAACTCCACCACCGGCGACAACCCCCTGGCCAACGGCGGCAACGTCGCGGCAACGCTCAACGGCACCACGGCAACCGTGGATTTCAATGTTTACTTTATCAACCGCTACGAAGCGACCCTCTCGGGGCACTACTCCGGCGAAGTGGTCGTGGTGGAATAACGGACGGACTGGAATATGAAAAAATTATTGCGCTATATGCTGTGTGCGCTCGCGGGCGCGGCAGCGCTCGGCCTGACGGCCTGCAACGATTCCGACGACACCCCGCCGCGAGAGGATCCGGTCGTCGTGCCGCCACCCGAGGCGATCGGCACGTACTCGTTCGACGGCACAAAGGGCGATATCGTGGACGGAGTCTATACCGAGGACGATTACGACCTGCAGTTCATCTTCTCCCCGCAGATGATGACCTCCACGATCGAAACCTATTTCATCATCGGCGTGCATCGGTATTGGGTCGGACAGACGGTCGATGCCGAGCAGGTTTATCACAACGACGATTATCTCTTCGTGTACGAAGATCCCTGGTACCTCTATACGCAGTACAAAAAGGTGACCGGAAGCATCTACATCGACCGGAAAGGGGATCGGTTCACGGTGGAGCTCGATCTGCACCTGCACGACGGAAAACCCTTTACAGCCTCCTTCACGGGCGAGCTCCGCAACGGACTCGATACCGAAGAATAGGCCTGTACTGCTTACCTGAGACGGCGCCCGGATTACCGGGCGCCGTTTTTTTCGGCCCTTCTCGCGCCGGAGCGGATCGATCCGCCGCCGGGCGGAAAGACGCGCCGATCACTGCCCGGATTCCGACCCCGGCACACCGGATTCGTCCGTCGCGGCTCCGATAGCCGGTTTTTCCCGGGTGCGGATAAACGTTTCATTGACCCCGCGGTCGCGGCGGCGGAACGAATGGAACGTATCGCGCGAGACGCCGAACGTCTTGCAGATCGCCGCAATGGTATCCCCCTGGCCGAGCCGCCAGAGAATCTGCTCCCGGTTTTCGCGCAGGATGCGCTGCTTCACGCAGCTTCCCTTGCGCCGGCCCAGCACAACCCCTTCGCTGCGGCGCAGGGCGAGCGCCTCCTTGGTGCGCATCGAGATCAGGTTGCGTTCGATTTCGGCCACCAGCCCGAATGCGAAACAGAGCACCTTGCTGTTGATGCTGTCGTCGAAGGCATAGCCGTCTTTGGTGCTGTAGAGGACGATCTGCCGCCGCAGGCACAACCCCATGATGGACATGATCTCGGTGAGCGTGCGGCTCAGCCGCGAGAGCTCCGTGACCACGAGCGTGTCGCCCGGCCGCAGCCGGCGCATCAGCACGCCCAGCTTGCGGTCGCGCTCGTTCTTGCGGCCGCTCACCGTTTCGGTCACCCAGCGGTCGATGGTGAATCCCCGGCTCTGGGCGAAGCGGCGGATTTCATCCTGTTGGTTTTTGAGGTGTTGTTTTTCCGTACTGACCCGAAGGTATGCTACAATCATAATCGTTGAATTTTTCGTACCTGCCCTCCCCAGTACATACAACAAAAAACGGACTGAAAAAGTCCGTTCATTCGCGAAAAAATGTTCGTTTAATTGTTCGTATCCAGCTCGCTAATGTAGCGAATAATTTCAAAACGGCAAAATTTCCCGCAAAAATTTTATTTTCAACCGCTTGTTTTTTTAAGCATTTCAATCACAAGGCATTGTAAGGATCGTTTTCGCGGGCGTCGATTAAACGAACCTTTAAACCGAATGATGAAAAAACAATGTTTCGCAGCCTTGCTGGCGGTATTTTGCGCCCTGGGGTGCGTCCACGCCCAGCAGATTCCCGACGTGAAAGTGCGCAACCAGAACGGCGACGTCGTGCAGACCCGCTCGCTCGCGGACGGACGCACGCCCGTCATCGTCTCTTTCTGGTCCACGACCTGCAAACCCTGCATCAAGGAGCTCGACGCGATTGCGGAGCAGATGGAGGATTGGCTCGAAGAGGCGCAGTTCCGCGTGGCGGCCGTGTCGGTCGATGACGCGCGCTCGGCTTCGCGGGCCCGCTCGCTCGCCGTCGGCCGCGGCTGGGACGCGCATTTCACGCTTATTTATGACGAAAACCAGGATTTCAAGCGGGCGATGAACGTGACCAACACCCCGCAGGTATTCATTCTGGACAAGAACGGCAAGCAGGTTTACGCCCACACGGGCTACATGCCGGGCGGCGAAGCCGAACTGCTCGAAGTAATCAGGAAGCTCAAATAACGGCGGCATGAAACACCTTTATTTCGCGCTGCTCGTCTGTACGGCCGCAGGTTTGTGGAGCGGCACGGCGACGGCCTCGGCAACGGGAAACTCCTCCCGGCAGGAGGAGACGGATTCGCTCGGCGTCGCGCCGAAACGCAATTGGGGTCACCTGAGCGGCTCGTTCGAGACGAACACCATCTACTACCGCGACGACGCCAAGACCGGAGCGAAAGCACCCGAAGACAACTACGGCTCCAACAACTACCTCAAACTCGACTACCGCCTGGGGCGTTTCTCGGCCGGCATTCAGGCGGAATGGTATCCGCAGGTCTTGCAGGGATATGAGAACAAGCTCGACGGATTCGGACTGCCCGAGAAATACCTCGCCTGGACCGACCGCCACTGGTCAATTACCCTCGGGGATTTTTACGAACAGTTCGGCAGCGGCCTGGTGCTGCGTGCCTGGGAGGACCGGGCGCTGGGCTTCAACAACTCGCTCGGCGGCGGACGCGTGACGTTCGACATCGGCGAGGTGCTTCAAGGCAAAGCCCTCTTCGGCTTCCCGCGCTACTACATGGAGGGTTTCGACTCCTACTCCTCCACGCAGGTGGCAGCCGGCGACCTGTCGCTCTCGCTGTCGAATGCCTTGGGATGGAAGGGGCACTCCTTCGCGCTCGAAGGCAGCCTGGTAAACCGGCACGAAAGCGGCCACCCGGCCGATTACACCGAAGAGGTGCTGGGCTTCGCGCTGCCGCGCAACGTGCTCTCGTGGTCGGCCCGCGCAGCCTACGAACACCGCGGCTGGATGCTCCGGTTCGAGTACGTGGGCAAAGGCAAGGACCTGCTGACCTCGCCGCTGACGCAGGAGTTCGAGTTCAAGCGGGGCAGCGCCCAGCTCGCCGAAGTCGGGTACAGCGGAAACGGCCTCTCGCTCACGGCCATGTTCCGCCGGCTGGACAACATGCAGGACCTCATGTACCGCACCGAGAACAACGCCCTGGCTGGCAACATCCTCAACTACGTGCCCGCCCTTGCGCCCCAGCACACCTACCTGCTCTCGACGCTCGAACCCTACCGGCCCAACGTCTTCGGGGAGATCGGCGGGCAGATCGACCTGTTCTACCTCTTCAAGAAAGGCTCGGTCATCGGCGGCCAGCGGGGGCTGAAAGTCCACGGCAACTTCTCGATGTACTACACGCTCGACGGCGCCACCGGCAAGCCGGGCAACCATTTCCTCTACCGCGACTTCACCTGCGATCTGGACAAGTCGTGGAACCGTCGTCTGCGCACCGTGCTCTTCGTCTCGCTCCAGAAATTCGCCAACCATGCGGGCGACCCCGAGAAAACGCTTTCGCAAAACGTTTTCGTGGGCGACATCACCTATAAGTTCACCCGTAAATTCTCCGTGCGGGCCGAACTGCAATACCTCTACACGCCCGACGGTCCCGACGGCGACTGGGTGGCGGGGCTGCTCGAACTGAACGTCGCTCCCAAATGGAGCATCTGGGGCAGCGACATGTACAATTACGGCGGCACCGAGATCAACTACTATTCGGTGGGCGCCAGCTTCACCCATTCGTTCGTGCGCGTGGCCCTGAGTTGGGGCCGCAACCGCGAGGGCTACATCTGTTCGGGCGGCGTCTGCCGCCAGATGCCCGCCTACACGGGCGGCAACCTGCAGATGACGCTTACCTTCTGATCGGCTTAACCTCAAAACGATAACCATGAAACAACGACTTTTCTTCCTGCGCCGCGCCCTGGCTTGCGCGACGCTCCTCACCGCGGCGGCCTTCACCGCCTGCGGCAGCGACGACGACGATCCGCCCGCCGATGCTTCGCTCGTGCTGGTGCCGAGCGCGACGACGGTGAAAACCGGCGAGCAGGTGACCTTCACCGTCACCGACAACGGAGCGGACGTGACCGCCCGATCGCAGATTTTCGACCTCACGACGGGCGATGTGCTGACCGGCGCCTTTTCCACCCAGAAGCCCGGCTCCTACCAGTTTGCGGCGATCTATGACAACCGCACCTCGCCGTCGGTCACGGTAACCGTGCAGAGCTCCACGGCCACAACCGACGCCTACTTCCGTCATGTGCTGGTGCTGAAATTCACCGGGACGTGGTGCACCTACTGTCCCAATATGACCGCTGCGCTCGAGACCGTGGAAGAGGCCTATCCGGGCCGCATGATTATCATGGCCATGCACAGCGGCGATTCGTATGAAGTCGGCGAGCAGGCCGCTCTCGCCAACACGTTCAAGGTGACGGGGCTGCCCACCTCGGTATTCGACTACCGCGAGACCTCGAGCTACTCCGTGGCGCTGCTCAAGGCCAAGGTGAAACGCTCGCTCAACGAATTCCCCGCCGTCTGCGGCGTGGCCCTCGCCTCCAGGACGGAGGGCGGCAAGGTGAAGATCGACGCCACCGTGCGTTTCCAGCAGACGGGCGACTACAAAATCTGCTGCGCCGTGACCGAGGACGGCATCCACGCTCCCGGCACCAGCGGATCGCGGGACGGCTACTACCACCATGTGACCCGCGCCTTCGCAACCTCCGCATCGGGTGACGACATCGGCAACCGCACGGCGGGTGAGGAGTACAAGCGCTCGTTCGAGATCGAAGCCGACGACGCCTGGGCGCTGGACAAATGCCACGTGGTCGTCTATGTCTTCGACAAGCAGCCCGGCGAAAATACGGTCTATTACGTCAATAACGCAGCCACCTGCCCTGTGGACGGATCGGCCGACTTCGCATACGAGCCGACGGAGTGAACCAACCGAACCAAACCATAAACCTTTCAAACCAAACGATTTTCAAAACTATGAAATTCCTTACCAAATTTTCCGCCCTGGCGCTGCTGGCTACCGCAGTTCTGGGAGGGATGACCGCTTGCAGCGACGACGATCCCGATCCCAAAGGCCAGACGGGCACGCTGTCGATCCAGATCGGAGAGACGACCTACGATTCGGTGACCTTCACGCTCAGCTCGTCCGAGCAGCCCGCACCGACCATGTACGCTTATCTGGCCGCCGCGCAAGGCACCACGATGACCGCAGATCAGGTTTTCGACCAGGGCACCCGCCAGTCGGCAACCTCCGGCACCTTCACGCTCAAGGCGCTCGACGAAGACTCCGCGTACACGCTCTACGCCGTTTCGATGGGTGAAGCAGGCCTGAGCGCAGTGGCGTCGGCCGATTTCACCACCCCCGCAAACGAGTGGGGCCCCGCTACGGCGCGTTCGATGGGCGTGCAGATCAACAAAGTCACCGAGACGGGTGTGAACGTCACCTACATGCTGGGCAAGGAAGCCACGCTCGGTATGGTGGCCGTATGGCCCCGGGTGGTGCTCGAAAACTATGTTTACGAGACCCTCAAGCTCGACGAATCGGGGACGCTTACCGAGGGCGATATCGTCGTCGGTCTGCTGGTGGACACCGGCTACGGACAGTTCGTCAGCGGCGACGAAACCCTCAATTGGGGCGAGGAGCTCTGGCCCGATGCGGACTATGTCTTCATGACCGTCGGCATGATCGACGAAGACACCCCCGGGGATGCGCAGCTTACCCACTTCACGACCAAGGCTTTCCCGCTCCAGGGCGACCCGACCGTCGAAATCTCCGTGACCGACAAGAACTACATGAAGGCGTGGTTCCACTATGAAATCAACAAGGATGTCTATACCTACCTGCGCTTCGTAACCACCAAGTCCGAAATCGACGAGTACATCGCCCATTTCGGCGAGGAGGACCTGCGCGAGTTCGTCCGCTTCAGCGATCCGATGTGGGAATTTGTTGACCAGTCCCAGAGCAAGACCGAATCGGTCAACTTCGGCTGGGAGGCCGGTGGCCAGTGGTTCACCGCTTTGGCCGTCGCCGCCGACGAAAACCTGTCGATCTCCAAAAAACTCGCCCGCGCCGACGTGCAGTTGCCCGAACAGCCCGAGGGAACCGAACCCGCGACGTACAATTGCCATGCAACCAATATTGCCGCCACCAACTGCGACATACATTTTGATTTGGACGACAACTGCTGGCGCGTATTCTTCCGTGTTATCACACCTTCGATGTACCAAAAGGAGCTCGGCGACTACGGCGAGCTGATCTATTCGCGCGTACTGTGGGAAGAGGGATGGTGCTACTACCGCGAAGGCAATACGCCCGAATCCCCCGTGGCCAACAACGACGATATTTTCATGGACCTGGCTCCCGATACCGAATACGTGATCGTCGCCACGGCGCTCAACTGGGACGGTATGCTCTCGGGCGTGACGGCCAGCGAACCCTTCCGCACCAAAGCGCTGACCTACGAGAATTCCTTGGCAGAGGTTTCGATCGAGATGGACAACATCGATAAATACAGCGCCCGCGCAATTTATCGCGTGAATGATAAGACCCGCGTGCTCTACCATGCTATTCTCGAAAAGAGTTACGCCTCCCAAATGAGTTCCGACAGCGAGATCATCAGCTACCTGATGACCTACGGCAACGCATGGGCAATGGTTAATATTGAACAATCGCCTGACTACCGTCCCGACCTGGGTGGAGAGGTATGGTCTTGGTTTGAAATGACCCCGAATACGGAACACATCTATTTTTACTGTGCTGAGGATATAAACGGCGCCATCACGGGCCTGGGCCGCACCGGTTTCACGACGCTGCCCGTTACCTCGGGCCCCAACCCCGACGTCACCATCAGCGTATATGACATCACTTCCACCGGCTGCACGTTCGATATCGTCATGAACAGCGACGTGCGCGATTTCCGCTACCTGACCATCGAGGAGGAGCTGCTCAACTACGATCCCGAAACCGGTACGCAGGAAGATCTCGCACAGGCCGTGTATGACTATGTGCTTCAGCAAGGTCTCAAGGGCACCAACTCCAAGCGGAACCAGGAGCTTTCCGGACTGAATCCCGGTAAAAACTACTATACGGGGGCAATCGCCTACGGCTCGGGAACGGCCGAGAAGTTCCGTTACGAGAAATTCACGACACTGCCGCGCGAACGCAACGCCGTGATGCGGAACATGACCTTAACGCTCGATCCTACGCGGATTTACGCCCTGCCGGGCGGAGCAGCCCGCGACTGGGATGCCCTGCGGCAGAACAACCTGAAAGCCGTGGATCGCTCGGGTGCCAAGGAAGGGACCTTATCGCAAGTGGAAGATGGTAAAAACTCAATGGACGTGCTCTTACAGGAGGGTTACACGCCGATCAGCCTCAAAAACGCCTACAAGTCGATGACCAAGTGGCGTTGACAGGCGGGTCTTTTCCCGACGTCTCCTCCCCCGGAATGGGGGAGGGACGTTTTTTAAAATCTGTTTCATCCATACCGACAATTATGAAAAAACTGTTCCGTCAATTCTGTTTCGCGGCCGCTGCCCTGTGCGCAATGGGGTTCGCCGGCTGCAGCGACGACGACCCCGAGCCGCAGTACGATGCGCCCGTGATCGCCGTGAAGAACGTGACCGCCACCTCGACGAGCGTGACGTTTACCCTCGAGCCGGTACATGCCGTGCGCAGCACCTATGCCGTCGCACCCAAAGGCGCTTCCGGCACACCGGTCGAGGTGGAAGGCACCGGCGCCTCCACGCAGACCGTCACCGGGCTCGAAGCCGACCGCGAGTACACCATCACGGCCATCGCCTACGGAGAGGGCGACCTGCGATCGGAACCCGCGACCTATGATTTCGTCACGAACGCCACGGCGCAGGTCGCCATCGGCGAGGTGACGGCAACCTACAAGAGCGCAACTTTCACCCTCACCCCGACCAACGCCACGGCATACGCCTATCGCCTGATGGGCGAAGACGTCGAGAACCGGTCGCGCGCCGAGGGCGACTGGGTCCGCTTCGAGGGGAACGAGCCGTCGGAAATCACCCTCGACGACCTGGCCGCCGAGCGGCGTTACACGATCGAAGCGTATGCTTCCAATGCCGAGGGCGACGGCGAGATCGTCAGCAAGGCGTTCGTCACCGAACCCCTGCCTGCGGCGCTGACCGTCACGGCGGCGGCCACCTCGAAAGCCGTCTGGATGAAGTTCGAGATGTGCGCGGACGTAACCTCCGGATATTACTATTACCTCCACGACACCAGCTACACGGACGATCCGGTCACCTCGATCGAGACCTTCCTGCAGGATTTGCGGGAGAGTCCGGACTGGTACACCCTGACGACCGATTCGGCCGAGGATCTGCAGACGGGCTGCGTTTCCAACATGGAGTATAAACTCTTCACCGTCGCCACCGACCTGGAAGGCGCGATCGACGAAAGCACGGTCGCCGAGTTGTCCGTCACCACCAAACAGCTCGATGCCCTGCGCTCGTCGCAGGCCGCGGTCGGCATCGCCTCGCTCACGCCCGCCTACATTTCGCTCGACGCCGAACTGGAACCCACCGACGACAGCGTGATGGCGCTCGTGGAGTGCGTGAAAAAGTCGGTCGTGCAGAGCGTGGGCAACATCACCATGTACGTCAATATGAACCTCGGGAATTTCCGGCCCGTGCTGAGCTCGTCGCTTACGAACCCCTACAAGGTAAAGGGCATCGAGCCGGAGACGGATTACTACCTCTTTACGGTCGGCATCGACGCCAACGGGGATTACGGGCAGCTCGATTTCGAGGAGTTCACCACCACGGCGGTGGATTACCGCGAAGATGTGAAGGTCGTCATCGATGTGATAGAGCCCGGATTCCAGGACGTCTCCCTGCAAGTGACCTATGACAACTGCCAGAGCGTACGCTATGCTTACCTGACCGAAAAACAGTTCAACGACTGGTACGGAGGCGACGAAGCGAAAATCTGGCCGATGCTCTATTCCGCTTATTCCGAACAGCTTTACGAAGGTGAGGTGATGCTCGAGCACCTGGAGTACAATACGGCATATACGATTTATGCCCTGCCCGTAACCTCCGACGGACAGTTCGGAACACCGGCGAAAGTGGATTTCAGCACGCTGAAGTATTCGGCTGCCAGCACCTCGTCCGTAACGATGACCCTCGATGAAATCGACCGTACGGGCGACCGCCCCGTGGCCAGATTCACGCTCACGCCCGGTGCGGATTGCGCCAAATTCATCTACCAGTCGCTCGAAAGCGGGATATACGCGAACAACAGCGCCAAAATCGGGGATTACATCTTCAAGCTGGGTAACTACAAGACCGTCGATCCGGCGGCAGAGACTCAGGTAGAGGTGACCCTCTGGGGAAGCGATTACTACCTGCTGGCGGTAGCCTGCGACGCCGAGGGCAACTGGTCGTCGGTGGAGATTTCCGAAAAGCTGATCTACGACCCCAACGGCGGCGAAGAGCCCGAACCCGAACCCGAAGGCGATCCCGACGAAGTGGCTGCCGACCAGATTTCGGCCACGGCAGCGACCGTGTCATTCGTCTCCTATCTCTACGACCAGAGTTCGTGGAACGCTGACTGGAGCGACTGGGACAACTCGGTTTACCGCGCCGATGTGACCCTGGAACCGGGTTACTCCGCATGGTACTACTTCGTGGACACCAACAGCTACAACTGGGTAGCGGGCAACGACGTAGGCGAAGGCAAGAGCTATGCGACTCTGGCCATGTGGATCAAGTCCATGGGCCGTCAGCTCACGGCATCCGGCCCGATCGCCGCGCGCGGAGAGTATAACACGGACTACCTCCTGCTCGTGCTGCCCGAAACAGCGGACGGCAAGCACTCCTCGGAGCGGGTCTATAAGTCGGAAATTTACCGCTGGGATAGTCTGACGGGCGACGTGACCGACCCCGGCATCACGGGCGGCGGCGACGAAGGCGGCGGCGGGATCGACCCGCGCATGCGCCGGCGGTGATCGCACGCATAAACAGACAAATCGGGGCTTCCGCATGAAACGGAGCCCCGATTTTTTCCGGCGGCCATACCCAACTGAAACGGGCCGGCACGCCAATATCGGCATGAATCGCCCCCGGCGGATCAACCTATCGGCTCGTAATCGCCCCAGGGCGGAGTGCCCCGGCCCGTGACGGTGAGCGTCTCGCCATCGACGGTTTGCAGCGTCACCGTGATCGTATGCACCTGCGTCGGTTCGTCGGGAGCCGTGTCGAAGTAGAAGCCGATTCCCTGCCAACCGATCATCGCCATCTCTTTTTCCGTCAGTTCCGAGGCATGACGCTGGTAGAAGGTGTATGCGCCCCATTGCGACAGCCCGGGCGCATTCCGGTCGTAGCCCGACTGTACGAACGGCGCATAGCTCGAAAGCATTACCGTCACGATATCGTCGAGCGACGATCCGGCCGGATGGGTCGCATCCCAGTCGGCATCGCTCACAAAATGGATCGACCGGAAATTATCGGCGAAGCAGATGTTGGATCTGCGGTCATAATCGCTCAGATAGTTGTTGAATGAGGTGTCTCCGTTCCGCTCCGAGAGGCGGACGAACTCATCGGAGGTCACTCCGTCCGGATTGAGAAAAGAGACACAATAACCGGTGGCCTTGTTCGTATGTACGATACTCCAAAAATCGACCCGGTCGTCTATCTTCAACTCGCCCTTGGTATACATGACGATATAGGAGGGAGACAAAATCAAATCGTCCTGAACTGACGGCTTCTCGTCCGAATTGCACGATACCAGCAATAAACCTAAAAACAATAATTTAGTTTTCATAATCGGGCTGTTTAATTAATAAAACCGTAATATCCTGAATAAGTAATTATCTGCATCTGACTGTCGTAATTCTTGGGATCAACTCCCTCATAAGGCTTATCATCGGCATTTCTTAGGGTTGGAATTGATGTCATATAAAAAGAGTTGGAATAAAAGTAGAAAACAATTCGCTAAACTCCAAACAATCAACAAAAAAATTTTCCGTCGTACTTCGTTACTCACTCCCCACAGAGCGCCTACCGGGTCGCATAAGGCGAAAAACCGGCCCGCCTTTTTGCTTGTTCACTGCAGAGAAAAGTGCGCAGGGCAGGGAGAAAACGAACCGGAAACCGGTGCGGCATGCGGGATTTTGCGCGAGGGCATGCAAAAAATTTCTAAATTTGCAATAAGTTTGTAAGTCATCCGTTTATTGGATTGCACGGAATACCCGCCCCGAAAAACCGAAAAACAAAATACGAGACATTCATGAGCGAAGTCATCAACATCAAGGAACTCAACGAGCGCATCGAGCGCGAAAGCGTTTTCGTGGATACGCTCCGCACGGAGATGGGCAAGGTCATCGTGGGACAGACCCACCTGGTGGACACGCTGCTCATCGGCCTGCTCTCCAACGGCCACATCCTGCTCGAAGGGGTGCCCGGACTGGCCAAGACGCTCGCCATCACCACGCTGGCCAAAGCCGTCGATGCCTGTTTCTCGCGCATCCAGTTCACCCCCGACCTGCTGCCCGCCGACCTCATCGGCACGCTGATCTACTCGCAGCGCAACGAGGAGTTCGCCGTCCGCAAGGGGCCGATCTTCGCCAACTTCGTGCTCGCGGACGAGATCAACCGCTCGCCGGCCAAGGTGCAGAGCGCCCTGCTCGAAGCCATGCAGGAGCGGCAGGTGACCATCGGCGACGAGACCTACCCGCTGCCCGAGCCGTTCCTGGTGCTGGCCACCCAAAACCCGCTGGAGCAGGAGGGCACCTACCCGCTGCCCGAGGCGCAAGTGGACCGTTTCATGCTCAAAGCCAAAATCTCGTACCCCAAGAAACAGGAGGAGCGCGATATCGTGCGCATGAACCTCAACGGCGCGGGGCTTCCGGCCGTGCACAAGGTCATCGCACCCGAAGATATCGTCAAGGCCCGCTTGGTGGTCGAGGACGTCTATATGGACGAGAAGATCGAGAAATACATCATCGACATCATCTTCGCCACCCGCGAGCCCGCGGAGTACGACCTCCAGCGGCTCCAGCCTTTGATCGCCTACGGCGGCTCGCCCCGTGCCAGCATCTCGCTGGCGAAAGCATCGCGGGCCTACGCCTTCATACGCCGCCGGGGTTACGTCATTCCCGAGGACGTGCGGGCCGTCTGCCACGACGTGTTGCGCCACCGCATCGGCCTGACCTACGAAGCCGAGGCCGAGAACATCTCGACCGAGGAGATCATCACCGATATCCTGAACAATGTAATCGTCCCATAACCGATGCAGGAGAGCGAAAACGATATCCTCAAGCGGGTCCGCAAGATCGAGATCAAGACGCGCGGGCTCTCCAACGACATCTTCGCCGGCAAGTACCACACGGCTTTCCGGGGACGGGGCATGTCGTTCTCGGAGGTGCGCGAGTACCGGCCCGGCGACGATGTGCGGGATATCGACTGGAACGTCACGGCCCGCTCGCGCAAGCCCCACATCAAGACCTACGAGGAGGAGCGCGAGCTGACGATGATGCTCCTGGTGGACGTGAGCGGCTCGCGCATGTTCGGCACCACCGACCGGCTCAAAAAGAACGTAATCACCGAAATCGCCGCCGTGCTGGCCTTTTCGGCCGCACAGAACAACGACAAGGTGGGCTGCATCTTCTTTTCCGACCGGATCGAGAAGTTCATCCCCCCGAAAAAGGGCCGCAGCCACATCCTCATGATTATCCGCGAGCTGATCGGTTTCGTGCCCCGCTCGTCGGGCACGCGCCTGTCGGAGCCGATCCGGTTCCTGACGAACGTCAATAAGAAACACACCACCTCGTTCATCCTCTCGGACTTTATGGATACACCGTCGGACGACGCAGACCTCGCCGACGCCCTCAAGATCGCGGGCAGCCGCCACGACCTGGTCGGCATCCGGGTTTACGACCCGCGCGAACAGACGCTCCCCGACGTGGGGATCGTCGAGATGAAGGACGCCGAGACGGGGCGCAAGGTGTGGGTGGACACCTCCTCGCGCCGCGTGCGCGACCACTATGCCGCGCATTGGCAGCAGAACGCCGGACGAATCGCCGACACGCTGCGCCACCACCGCATCGACAAGGCCGAGGTAGCCACCGACGCGGACTATGTCGTCGAACTCATCAAACTCTTCAAACAGCGATGAAACACGCGATCCGACTGACACTGCTGCTCGGCGCCGCCCTCGCTGCGGCGACGGCTCTGCGTGCACAGCCCCCGACGATCCGGGCGCGCGTGGAGCCCGACTCGATTCAGATCGGCGACCGCTTCACCTATACGATCGAGGTGGACCGCGATCTGGTGCAGGTTGTCGAATTTCCGGAGTTCGGCGAAGACCCCGAAAGCGGCATCGAGCTGGTCGAGTCGCTTCCGGTAGATACCCTTTCGCGCGAAGGCCGCCGCCTGCACCTGCGCAAGCGGTACGTCCTGGCCGCTTTCCAGGAGGGCCGTTTCCACCTCGGGCGGGCCGAGGCGCTCTACGCCGACAAGAACATCGTCGATACGCTGCGTACCGACGAGGAGCTGCAACTCTTCGTCTCGACTTTCGAGATCGACTCCACCTCGCACACCATCTTCGACCTGAAGGCACAGAAAACCCTGCCTTTCCGTTTCGGAGAAATCAGCGGCTACTTCTGGTGGGGTCTGCTCGTGCTGGCCCTGCTCGGCGCGGCAGCTTATGCCCTTAAGCGCTACCTGATCCGCCGGGGCCGGAGCCTGCGCCACCCCTTCCGCCCGGCACCGGAGCTGCCGCCCCACGTGGTGGCGATCCGCGCCCTCGAAGCGCTCCACAACCAGAAGCTCTGGCAGAACAACCGGCACAAGCAGTATTACTCGGGTCTTACGGACATCCTGCGCACCTACATCGCCGCCCGGTACGGAATCGGGGCGATGGAGATGACCTCCGACGAGATCATCGGCGAGCTCCGCAACTTCGACCTTCCGGCCAAAAGCTCCCTCGACCTGCAAACGGTGCTGCGCGACGCCGACCTGGTGAAATTCGCCAAGGCGACGCCCGACGGCGAGCAGAACGAGGCCGACTACTTGAAAACCTACTACTTCGTCGAGGAGACCAAGATTCAGGAACCGACTTCGGGCGACGAGCAGGAGATTCTCGACCAGCAAATCAACACCGCCGACCATGCTTAAAACGATCTGCATAGCCCTCGCGCTGCTTTGCAGCGCAGCCGCCGGGGCCCAGAATCACCCCGAACGGGGACTGGTGCGCAAAGGCAACCGGCAGTTCGACAAAGGCGAGTACCTCCAAAGCGTCCGCCGCTACGAACAGGCGCTCGAAGCGGCGCCGGGCAACTTCGAGGCGACATACGATCTGGGCGGGGCGCTCTACCGCACCGAGGCCTATGACAAGGCGGCGCAATCTTTTGCTGCGGCCGCAGCCGACACGCTCCGTACCGACGAGGAGCGGGCCGAGGCCTTCTACAACCTCGGCAACGCCCGGTTCAAACAGGAGCAGTACCGGGAAGCGCTCGAAAGCTACAAGCAGTCGCTGCGCCTCAACCCCGCCGACCAGGAGGCCAAATACAATTACGCCTACACCAAACGGCTGCTCGACCAGCAACAGGATCAGCAGCAGGATCAGGACAAGAACCAGGACCAAAATCAGGATCAGAACCAGGATCAGAACCAAAGCGGCCAGGGAGAGCAGAATCCCGAACAGGGAGAGCAGGGAGACCAGCAGCCGCAGGATCGGTCGGATCAGGGCCAGGAGCCGCAGGACGGCCGGCAGGAGCCGAACGACGAAGCCGGAGAGGAGGGCGAGCCCCAGCCTCAGCCGGGCATCTCCCCGCAGGAGCAGGAACGGATGCTCGACGCCATTCAGGCCCAGGAGGACAAGACCCAGGAGAAGATCAAGGAGCGAACGGGCACCGTGGTGCGCGGCGGCAAAAACTGGTAACGCAAAAACGATTCGGCCATGACGACTTTCGCATATCCCCATTTGCTGTGGCTCCTGTTGCTGCTCGTCCCCATGGCGGCCTACTACGTCTGGCGGACGCGACAGGGCGGGGCGGCTCTTCAGGTCTCCACCGTCGCGGGCGTCGCGGGAGCACCCCGCACGGCCCGTTACTACCTGCGCCACCTGCCGTTCGTGCTGCGCTGCGCTGCACTCGCGCTGCTTGTCGTGGCGCTGGCACGACCCCGCTCGGCGGAGCACAATGCCCGCTCCACATCGGAGGGCATCGACATCGTGCTGGCGATCGACATCTCGACCTCCATGCTCGCACAGGACCTGCGCCCCGACCGCATCACCGCGGCCCGGGAGGTGGCCGGCTCCTTCATCGCCGACCGCCACGGCGACCGCATCGGGCTGGTCGCTTTCGCGGGCGAAGCCTTCACCCAGAGTCCGCTGACCACCGATCAGGGCACGCTCCAGACCCTCCTGGGGCGCATCCGCAGCGGCGTGATCGAGGACGGCACGGCCATCGGCAACGGCCTTGCGACGGCTATCAACCGCCTGCGGGAGAGCGACGCCAAGAGCAAAGTAATCATCCTGCTGACCGACGGCGAGAACAACAGCGGGCAGATCGCCCCCCTCACGGCGGCCGACATCGCCAAGAGCCAGGGAATCAAGGTCTATACGATCGGGGTGGGAACACGCGGCATGGCTCCCTACCCGACCACCGACTATTTCGGCAACCCCGTGACCGTGCAGGCCAAAGTGCAGATCGACGAAGGGATGCTCCGCAAGATCGCCGAGACCACCGGCGGCCGCTATTTCCGGGCCACGGACAAAGCCAAGCTCCAGGCCATTTACGACGAAATCAACACCCTCGAAAAGAGCAAGGTCGAAATCACCGAATACACGACGTTCCGGGAGGAGTACCTCGCATGGGCTCTCGCGGGCCTCGCGCTCCTCGTGCTGGAGTTCCTCGCACGCTCCCTCTGGTTTAAATCCCTGCCGTAATGTTCCGATTCGCAAATCCCCATCTTCTCTGGCTGCTGCTGCTCGTTCCCGCCATGGCGGGTCTCTTCGCTGCCGCGGCCCGCAATCGCCGCCGCCGGCTCGCCCGCTTCGGCAATCCGGCGATCCTGCGGCTGCTCATGCCCGACGCTTCGCCCGCGCGTGTGCGGTTCCGGTTCCTGCTCTTCTGCACGGCCGCGGCGCTCGTACTGCTCGCCGCGGCGCGGCCCCAGTTGGGTTCCAAGCTGCGCGAACAGACCAGCGAGGGGATCGAGATGATGCTCGTTGTCGATGTTTCCAACTCGATGATGGCGGAGGATTTCGAGCCTAACCGCCTCGAACGCACGAAATATGCTATCGGCAAGCTCTTCGACGGGCTCAGGCAGGACCGGGTCGGCATGATCGTCTTTGCCGGGGATGCGGCCGTACAACTGCCCATCACCTCCGATTACCGCATGGCGCGGGCCTTCGCCCGCAAGATAGCGCCGTCGCTCGTCTCGGTTCAGGGCACCGATATCGGACGGGCTCTTTCGCTGGCGCTGCTCTCCTTCTCCGAGAAAACCGAGCAGAGTCACAGCCGCGTCATCATTCTCATTACCGACGGCGAAGGGCACGACAACGGGGCTGTGGAGGTCGCTCGCCGCGCGGCAGAACAGGGGGTCCGCATCTTCACCATCGGCATCGGCACCCCCGAAGGAGCCCCCATCCGCATAGGCGGGCAGTTCATCCTGGACGAGAACGGTCAGATGGTCGTGTCGAAGCTGGGCGAGCCGCTGCTCGAGCAGATAGCGCAGCTTACCGGCGGCATCTATGTCCGTTCGTCGAACCAGTCCATCGGTCTGGACGAGGTGATCCGCTCGATTAACGAAATGCAGAAAACCGAGCTTTCGACCGTCCGCTTCGAGGAGTACAACGAACAGTATCAATACTTTCTCGGGTTGGCCCTGCTGCTGCTTTTCCTCGAGTTCTTCGTGCTCGACCGGCGCAACCCGCTGCTCGCACGCTTCAATATTTTCCGCTGATCCGTTTTGCCGGACGCCCGGCCGAGCTTCCCGTCGCCCTTTGGGGGCAGCGGTAGCGGTTTTCTGCACTGACCCCCGACGAACCGGGCACGTCGATCCGTCATGCGATGCCGTGCGGAGGAGCGATCCCGCCCCGTTTTTCCGATTTTGAAGGCGCAGACGAGTCGGTTTCCCGATTATTTGTGCTACCTTTGACCCGCAGGCACGCTCCATCGCCGCCGGCCAGTCCGGGGGAGGAAAGTCCGGGCAACGCAGAGCGCCGTCCAAGTTAACGGCTTGATGCCCGCGAGGGCATAGTAACGTAACAGAGAATGACCGCCCGCTTGTCGGGTAAGGGTGAAAAGGCGGGGTAAGAGCCCACCGCGGAGGCAGCGATGTCGTCCGGCAGTACGTCTGACGGGTTGCAAGACCATGTACACCGGCAGCTAAGGATTGCTCGTCCGATGCCGGGGGGTAGGTTGCTTGAGACGGCGGGAGACCGCCGCCCTAGATAAATGATGGAGACGCCGGCTCCGGCCGGCGCACAGAACCCGGCTTACAGGGCCTGCCGGAAAAGCGGATCCCCTTGCGGGCTCCGCTTTTTTGTTTCCCCTCTCTCCGCCTGCCCGACAGCCTTTGTGCGGCGGCGGTACCTAACAATTCAACTCGATTTTTTTCGTATCTTTGTTTGAAATTGGCATAGTATGAAATTACTGAATATGTCTTTAAAACACAAGACAAAATAAAATAAATAGTTCAGGATGAAAACTTTTACCCAGATATTAGATACATTTCGGAGAGACTCCCGGTCTGAACATGACAAGGGTTTTCGTTTCGAGCGATTGATGCAGGCATACTTAAAAACGACAGCCTTATACGCCAACCTTTTCGAGGAAGTATGGTTATGGGCGGATTTCCCCTATCACGACCAATTCGGAGGCCAGGATGTTGGCATCGACCTTGTTTCCAAGACCTACGAAGGAGAGTATTGGGCCATTCAATGCAAATGCTATACAGCCAATAGCTATATAGATAAACCCGCAGTTGACTCCTTCTTATCTACCTCAGGAAAATTTTTCGACATCGATGGGAAGAGTGTTTCTTTCTCGCAACGATTGTGGATTTCGACGACGAACAATTGGAACTCCACGGCTGAGCTGACCATCAGAAATCAAAAACCCTCTGTTGCTCGTCTGAACCTTCTTGACCTTGAGCAGGACGAAGTTGATTGGGAACGGCTCGAACAAGGTATGTTCGGTGCTGCATCCCGCCCGAAACCTTTTGATATAAAGTCTCATCAGCAAACTGCTATCGATAAAACACACGAATATTTCAAAATCGACAAAACGACCCGCAAGCCACTTCACGAACGCGGAAAGTTAATTATGGCTTGTGGCACGGGCAAAACCTTCACTTCGCTTAAAATTGCTGAAAAGGAAACCGATGGCACTGGTCTCATCTTGTTCCTCGTCCCATCCATCGCCCTATTAGGGCAAACGCTCAAAGCCTGGGCACAACAAGCCAAAGCCCCGATTAATGCCATATGTATCTGCTCCGATGCCCAAGTTTCAAAACAAAAAGAGAAAAACGACGACAACACGGTCAGCACCGTTGACCTTGCCTTACCCGCCTCGACCGATGTGCATTCCATCGTAAAGCAATTACGTTATTTACAACGTATGGATAAAACGGGAATGACCGTCGTATTTTCGACCTACCAATCCATTGAGGTCATTTCCCAGGCCCAACAAAAACTCCTCGATGAAACGGACGGTACATACGGCGTATTCGACCTGATTATCTGCGACGAAGCACACCGCACCACAGGCGTTACGCTCAAAGACGAAAAAGAGAGTGCTTTTGTCAGGGTGCATGACAACGATTTCATCCGTGCGACGCGCCGTATCTATATGACCGCCACACCCCGCCTCTATACCGACGAGACGAAAAAGAGAGCCGAGCTAAACGATGCCGTACTCTGTTCCATGGATGACAAGTCGATGTACGGTGATGAGATCTACCGCATCGGCTTTGGTGAAGCCGTCGAAAAAAACCTGCTTACCGACTACAAGGTGCTGATTTTAGCTGTCGGCGAAAAAGACATTACTCCCGCTCTGCAAAAGGTATTGACGAACGACGACGGCACCATTGAAACTGACGACGCATCGAAATTCGTGGGGTGCATCAATGCCCTGTCAAAGCGGGTATTGGGCGATGAAGGACTAATCAAAGATGTCGATCCGTCACCCATGCGCCGAGCCGTGGCATTCTGTCAGAACATCAAACGCTCGCAGGAGACAGCCAACATTTTCACCCATTGCAAGGGCGCCTATATGGCGGATATTCGCGAGGATGAAAGGGGTATGATGGTAGATGTGGTCGCACATCATGTCGATGGTACGATGTCTGCAACCAAACGTGACGCGGAGCTGATGTGGCTCAAGGAGCAACCCGAAAATGAGAGGGAGTGCCGTATGCTGACCAATGCCCGCTGTCTTTCGGAGGGCGTCGATGTTCCTTCGTTGGATGCTGTGATTTTTGTTTCTGCCAAAAATTCGCAGGTCGATGTCGTGCAGTCCGTTGGGCGGGTCATGCGCAGGAGCGACGGCAAGAAATATGGCTATATCATCATCCCCGTTGTTGTTCCTGCCGAAGTGGAAGGTGATCGGATTTTGGAAAATCACCCCAATTTCAAGGTCGTATGGACGGTATTGAACGCTTTGCGTGCCCATGACGACCGTTTCAATGCCGAGATCAATAAAAATGAGCTGTCGAGAAAGAAGCCCAGGAACATCCTTTTTGGCGGTGTCGGCGGTAGGGATGACAGCACGAGCGAGGGAGACGGCAAACCCACAACCGAAAGTGCCGCACAAACCATGGCACGCCAACTTGCACTGACCTTTGAAGAGTTGCAAAACGTCTTCTATGCCAAGATGGTAACGAAGGTCGGCACGAAACGTTATTGGGAACAGTGGGCAAAGGACATTGCAAAAATCGCCGAACAGCATATCGAACGCATCAGGCAGTTGATTGCCGACGACGGTAAACATCGCCGCGCTTTCGATTTATTGATGAAGGGATTGCATCGCAACATCAATCCCAACCTTTCGGAACAGGATGCTATCGAGATGCTTTCACAGCATATCATCACGCGCCCCGTTTTCGAAGCATTGTTCGAGAACTACGATTTTGCGAAAAGCAATCCCGTTTCCAAGTCGATGCAAAAGATGCTCGACCTGTTGGACGACGAGGTGAAGACCGAGGAAGAAAACGAAAAACTGCAAAAGTTCTACGACTATGTGCGCACGACGGTAAGCGGCATCGAAGATGCCGAAGGACGGCAACGAATCATCATCGAGCTTTATGACAAGTTCTTCAAAACGGCATCGCCTAAAACGGTCGAGAAGTTAGGCATTGTTTATACTCCCGTTGAAGTCGTGGATTTTATTATCCATTCGGTAGGCTACATCCTGCAAAAAGAGTTCGGACGTTCGCTTTCCGACGAAAATGTCCACATTCTCGACCCCTTCACAGGGACGGGAACCTTCATCACGCGTCTGCTGCAAAGCGGATTGATCTCGCGAGAAGCGTTGGAGCGCAAATACGGACGGGAAATACATGCCAACGAAATCGTCCTGATGGCCTATTACATCGCTTCAATCAATATCGAAAATGTGTACCACGACCTGATGGGAGACGATGCCACCTACAAATCATTCAACGGCATCTGCCTGACGGATACCTTCCAATTGGGCGAAGAGACTTCGGATGAAAACCTCTATTCAGACGAATTTCCGACCAACTCCAAGCGAGTTATCGAACAGAAGAAAAAGCCCATCACCGTTATCGTCGGTAATCCACCCTATTCTATCGGTCAGAAATCCGCGAATGACAATGCGCAGAATCAAAATTATGCAAAATTGGATTCTCGAATTGAAAAAACTTACACATCAAGCAGCAAAGCTACTTCTGTAAAAGCGCTATATGATAGTTATATCAAAGCCTTTCGTTGGGCATCTGATCGCATAGACAATAAAAATGGAGGCATCATTGCCTATGTATCAAATAGTGGTTGGTTAGATGGAAGTGGTATGGATGGTATGCGCAAATGCCTTGAAAAAGAATTCTCCGCCATCTATGTTTTCAATCTGCGCGGAAACCAACGAACAAGTGGAGAATTATCCCGTAAAGAAGGTGGTAAAATTTTCGGTTCGGGGTCGCGGACTCCTATTGCCATTACGATTTTGGTCAAACAACCGAAAACCTCGAATGAAAAAGCTCGCATCCATTATCACGACATTGGGGACTATCTTTCGCGGGAAGAAAAACTGCGGATTATCCGTAATCTTAGTGACATAAGCAACCCTTTGATGCAATGGAAAACTCTCACGCCTAACGAACACGGCGATTGGCTTAACAAACGCAGCGAATTGTTCAATCTCTATACACCAATTGAACCTCAAAAAAAATTTGATAGCAAGGCAAAATCTTTTTTCATAACTTATTCTTTAGGGGTTGCATCTGCAAGAGATAGTTGGGTTTATAACTTCTCAAAAAGCAAGGTTGAGAATAATATGAATAAGACTATTGTTTTTTATAACCAACAGCGAGAGGCATATAAGGTATTAAATCATGACAAAAAATCATTTGATAATTTTATATCCTATGATTCAACTAAAATTAGTTGGAATGACAGTCTAATAGATTCATGCAAAAAGGGGAAAGAAATTAGCTTTATTGATTCTGCTATAACTTTTGGAATATATCGACCATACCAAAAATCTCATTTGTATTTTGAAAGAAACTTTATTCAACGTCCTTATCAAATCCCTAAACTCTTCCCAACACCACAGCATCAGAATTTGGTGATTTGCGTATCAGGGCTTGGAGGCACAAAAGAGAATAGTGTATACATTTCGAACTGTATTGTTGATTTAAATTGTCTTGATGCAGGAACTCAATGTTTCCCATTTTATTGGTATGACGACAGCACAGCGGATATTGCCGACCTCTTTACTGCTTCACAGAACGAGATGGATCGTTATGTTCGCCGCGATGGTGTGACCGATTGGATTCTTTCGACCGCTCGCAAGCAATATGGCTCGAAAGTTACAAAGGAAGATATTTTCTACTATGTCTATGGCATTCTCCATTCGCCCGAATATCGCGCCGAGTTTGCCGCCGACCTCAAGAAAATGCTGCCGCGCCTGCCAGTGGTGGAATCCGCCGATGACTTTTGGGCATTCAGCCACGCAGGACGAGCTCTTGCCGATCTGCATCTCAATTACGAGACCGTTGAGCCGTACAAGGGTTGCCGTATCTTGTATTCTCCCCTTACCAATAAGGGCGACAGCATAAACTACCGTGTCGAAAAAATGCGCTTCGGCAAAATAGACGGCAAGACAGCGGACAAGCGGATTATTCATTACAATGCAGGCATTGCCATTGAAGATATTCCACTCGAAGCTTACGACTACGTGGTGAATGGGAAATCGGCAATCGAATGGATTATGGAGCGTTACGCCGTAACGGTGAACAAGGAGAGCCAAATCAAGAATGACCCGAACGATTGGGCAACAGAACACAACGATAAGAAATATATTTTCAACCTCCTGCTGCGCATCATCACTGTTTCACTTGAAACAATGAAAATTATTAACGCGCTACCCAAGCTTAAATTTGAAGCGTAATATCAATGAAAAATGGCTTGTAGGTTTCTACAAGCCATTTTCAAATGAGGTCTGAGCGCCCAATAAATTAGATGGTTAATACCATTTACAAAATTCTTTCCCTACACTTCTCAGGAATAACAGTATGGAATTTATGCGACTCGTAAATTGGTATGCCTAAAAAAATGATTACCTTAACGCGATTTACTGAATTAAAACGAAGTATAGACCCTGGAATTAGTTCTGTCTTCATTGAAATAATCGCTCATGGAATTCATTGACATACATAGGTTTATGAGAGCGCGATAACATTCGGCCTCAAAATTCATCTATTTTTTATATTTGTTCTCGGCGCACCGTTTTAAAGAGGCTCTAAGCAAAAAACCTGATGACCCCTATTCGATACAAAATAATAACGACCCTATCGGCAATCCTGCTATTCCACCCCCTTTCCCCCTCTCTCGGGCAGGTTAACCCGTCTTCGGATGGGAAAAACACTTCCGCAGAGCGTAGGTGCGACGGCGTGGGACAAAACAATCCGGACGACATCGAAACCCTCGCAGGTTTGTATGACCAATGGACAACAAGGGGTGAATTCCTCCCGGCCATCATGTTCGTTTCGGACTATCTGGCAAAGAAGGGAAAAGAGGCCACAGACGACATGCTTCTGATATCGTATGCAAATCTCGGACAGTGGTATCTTGCTGCGGACAGTGTGGAAAAGGCCAAATATTGGCTAGACAGGAGCGTGAGGCTCATGGAGGTCATGCCGCAGAACCTTGAAAACGTCTATTACCGCACCGCTGTGTCCAGAGTGTACAATTCACTGGGTGTATATTCTGTTAATATCGATATGGATTACCACAAAGGCATATCCTATTTCCTGAAAGGATTTGAGATCGCGGAGGAATACGGAGACCGGTCGAGATATACCACCCTGGGATGCAACCTGGTCGTCACTTATTTCCTGAGAAACGACCCTTCGGGCCTTCAGTACGCACTGCAAATTTACGATTACGGCAAAAAGGCCCAGGATAGGTACGTAACCTTCTGCGGCGCCTACGTGACCTCAATAATGTATTACATCACGCCCGACTATCCCGAGGCTCTCCGGTATGCGGAGGAGGCCGTTTCTCTCATGGATAAATTCTACGACGAAGCCGGGGTTTATAATATGTACGCCAATATACTGCTTGGCAACGACCTGGAGCAGAAGGCCGAGGAGTACTACACGAAAGCGCTCGAAATGGTCCCTCACTCGAGCTCTACCACCACCGCATACATATACCTCAGCTACGGCGAATTCCTGATGGGCAAAAAGGAGTACCTGCGGGCCGCGGATGTTTTTCTGCAGGGGGTCGCCGTTTCACGGGATAACAGCAACATCGTCTTCAAATACCGGTTATACAAAAACCTTTCGGATGCTTACCGCAGCATGGGAGACCCTTCCAAGGCACTCGACTACTACGTCCTGTTCCATGCCGGCGCCGACAGCGTATTCAATATCGAACGCGAGCGTTCCATAAGCGAGCTGATGGTAAGATACGAGGCGGAAAAGAAAGGACGCGAGATAGAGCAGGGCAAACTGAAGCTGGAGCGGGAGCACCGCAGGTTCCAGACCATTGTATTCATCCTATGCATTATTGTCGTGATCCTGGGCGCTATCTACGTTCTGTACAGGCATAAGAACAGGCTTTACATACAACTGCTGCGTAAGCACCAGGAGTCGCTCGGCAACGAACAGATGCTCAAACGCAAACTGGAAAAGATGGTGCAGGAGTACGACAGCAAGGGCAAAGCTCCCGCCCCGTTCCCTCCCGCGGTAGGCGGTACGGAAAACAGGAGCGAAGAGATCTACGCACGCCTGGACGAGCTCATGAAAACCGAGCATTCCTACAGGCAGAGAGACCTGACGGTGGAGAAGGTCGCCAAGATGATCGGGACAAACAGGACATACCTCTCAAAGGCGATAAACGAAAAGACAGCCCTATCGTTCAATTATTACATCAATTCCTACCGCATACAAGAGGCGGTATGGCTGCTTTCCGACCCCGGAAACGACATACCCCTCAAAACGCTCAGTTACGAGTTGGGATTCCATTCCTTGTCAACGTTCTATAAACTTTTCAACGATGTGGTAGGTATGCCGCCGTCGAAGTTCCGCGAAAAGGCCGTCGCCGGGCAAGCCGAATCCACCGATAAGCCATAGGGTCCGCTAAGGGTTTATGCTGACACTTCCTGCTATTTCGCGGTCTTTTGGACTATCATTACCCCGGAAAGTTTTGCGATAGCGTAAATTTACGCTATCGCAAAATTTCCCCCTTTAAAATCCGCGCACTTAAGGTTAAATTTGTGTCAAGAGGGTGCCTGAGGATATTTGCCCATTTTACTACTCAGGTAATATTTCACGAATGACCTCGAAGCAATATTAACCTTAAAAATTACACCGCCATGAAGAACTTTAAACTCTCACGTTATTTAACCATGACCGCTGTCGCGACCGTATTGCTAGTTGCGACAACATTTACTTCCTGTGAAAAGGACTCCACAACCCCTCCTACTGCTCCACCTACGGACGCGGAACTAGCCGTCGCCGCTCAGGCGGCCACCGGTATATCAAAAACGGCGGCGACACTGCACGGAAGCTACGACAGTACGTACTCCGAATATATTGCCGACACCGGATTCGACTACCGTAAGTCTGGCGAAACTTCATGGGTAAAGGTGTGGCTCGGGTCCTCAGCCGCTACGTTCGAGCACACGCTCGCGGAGCTCGTGAAGAATTCCGATTATGAATTTCGGGCTTTGGTAAAGAGGAGCGACGGCACGGTCGTGGAGAGCAGCCCCGCTCTGACGTTCACCACCGCACAGAACCTTTACGACTCGCCGTTCATTATAGAAGGTGTAGCAGCCGGCACTGAAGCCGTGGTGACATTTATCGACGCAACCACGCAGAATATAACCGTTGACCGGGAAATTACGGTCCAGCTTCCGGTCAAGATGATTTACTCCATAAGCTCCCCCGCATTCTCCGGAGGCGATATCCTTATCGGGCGTATGTCGGACGAGACCATATGGCTCTCTTTCGGCGGAGGTTCATTGAAGTTCCGTGTGAATGGCAATAAGAGGCTTATCAACACCTATGCCGAGCTGGCGATGATAAATGCGAGTGAGGATGACCTGGCTTACAGCTACCTCCAGGAGAGTGCGCTCGACCTTCTCGGTTCGGAAGACGTTACGGCACATGGCTTGGAGCGCCGGAACTGGCTGCCGATAGGGGTGGACTACATGAATAGTTTTACAGGCAACTATGACGGCGGCAAAAAAGAAATATCAAACCTGTATGTCAACCGGGAATCGGAGGATTATATCGGCCTTTTCGGCAGCAGCGTGGGAACCCTTGGCAATATATGCGTTGTATCCGGTCTGGTAAATGGTAACAACTATGTCGGCGGCATTTGCGGATTTAACTACGAAGGCATAATTACAAGCTGCGACAATGCCGCACAGATTTCCGGAGCCCTTCATTCCGGCGGCGTATGCGGATTCAGTAATTATCACGGTACGATTGCGCTCTGCCGCAATACCGGACAGGTATCTGGAACAGACAACCGTGTGGGAGGCGTGTGCGGATACAACAGCATCAGCGTAATCAGTGAATGTTATAATGCCGGGCAGGTTTCGGGAACCGGTAAAAACAACATCGGCGGCATATGCGGAGAAAACGGCAGCGGCAGTATCCTTACCTCCTGCCACAATACCGGTCCGGTAGAAGGAGAAGAGAGTGTGGCGGGCATCTGCGGATTAAATACCGGCGGCATGGTGAACAGTTCCCGTAATGACGGGGCTGTTTCAGGAGCAATGTATGTCGGCGGCGTATGCGGATTCAACCTCTCAAGCGCTACCGTCACCGCCTGCTACAACACCGGTGACGTTTCCGGCGACGATGTTACCGGAGGTGTTCTGGTGGGTGGTGTCTGCGGATTCAATAACCAAGAAAGCACGCTTTCCGATAGCTATAATACGGCCCAGGTCATAGGAAAGAGTAATGTCGGCGGCGTGTGCGGGTTAAATACCAACAGCACGGTTACCGCAAACTACTGGTTGAAGTACTCCAACGGGCCGGAGAACGGGGTAGGTGCTCCGCCGAGCGATACCGAGGCCGCACCTTTCGGCGCGTCGTCATGGCCGACAACTTGGACACTCTACAGCGGAAGTGCACCTGACCCCTTAAGCGGACCTTTCTGGAAATCGCTTGGCCAATGGAGTGACGGAGGCACCACGGACGGAATAAATTCCACGTTCCCGAAACTCTGGTGGGAGGAATAAATTTCCCGGCCCTGCAGCGCACGGAGCTGCAATAAGTCAGTCAACTTCGGATTTATATATTTAAGCAGACCGGTCCGTCTTCCAGACGGCCGGTTTTTTTAGGCATATCCTATGTGTCGTATGATGATGGTTTTGAGCTAGATATTGGTCAATGCCAAACGCTGACCGGAAGCCCTCTTTCGGTCAATACCGTCGCAATCTTCGGACTGCGGCGGTTTTTTGATTTTACACCCGAATAATGAATCCTGTTCGGAGACGGGTTAGTATGGGATATTGTCGAAGATACCGATGAGCAGGCTGACGCCTCGTTGCTGCTGAATTACAAGCAATAACGAAATAACCGAGGCTGATAAGGGACCGCATCGGGACCACGATTCACGAACGAAAAGCCGGAGTATTACGGAATCGTACCGACTGTTGCAGGACTGGCACCCGTGGCATTAACCAACACAAAGCCAGAATATTCAACATATGCCAAAATGGTATATCGTAGCTCCGAAGCGGGCCCGACTTCGGGCCCTGACAAAGAAAAAGTCCTCGGAAGTTATCAGCTTCTAAGGACTTTCGCATTCAAGTTGAGGTCTGAAGCGGATTCGAACCGCTGTACAAGGTTTTGCAGACCTTTGCCTAGCCACTCGGCCATCAGACCATTGCACGCGAGCGGGGCTCGCGGAGTGCAAATATACAAACATTTTGATATTCCGCAAAACTTCGGCGCAACTTTGCTCGATTCGGCGAAAATTTTTACCTTTACATTCCGGAAAAGACGCCGATCAATGGAAATCGAGGATATCGCCCTTGCCTTCACGCCCGGTCTGGGCGTGAAAGGGTGCGTGCATCTGCTCGAAACATTCGGAAGCTCCCGCGGCATCTTCACCGCCACGGCCGAGGAGTTGACCGGCAAGGCGGAATTGCGGCCCGACATCGCCCGCAGCATCCTTGCCCGGGACGGGTTTGGGGCCGCCGAAAAGGAGATGGCCCATTGCCGCAGGCACGGCATCACCCCCGTCGCCTCGACCGATGAGAACTACCCTCCGCTGCTGCGCGAAATCCCCGACTATCCGCATGTGATCTACGTGCAGGGCGACCCGTCGGCGTTATGCGGAACCACGATTTCAATGGTCGGCACCCGGGGACGCACATCGTATGGGGAGCGGATGTGCCGCGAACTTGTGGCGGGGCTCGCCGAGCGCGTGCCCGGGCTGTGCGTGGTGAGCGGACTGGCTTTTGGCATAGATGGCGACTGCCACCGCGCGGCCCTCGCCTGCGGCGCGGCGACAGTTGCGGTGCTGGCCAATGCACTGCCGGGGGTCACCCCCTCGGCCCATGCGTCGCTCGCCCGCGAAATCCTCGCATCCGGAGGTGCGCTGGTCACGGAACTCCACTCCCGGACACGGCAGAACGGCAGTTTCTTCCTGGCCCGCAACCGCATCATCGCGGCCCTGAGCGCCGGAACGATCGTCGTGGAGTCGGGATCGACGGGCGGCTCGCTCGTGACGGCGCAATACGCCGACAGTTACGACCGCACGGTCATGGCCGTGCCGGGACGGGCCACCGACACGATGTCGGCGGGTACGAACACCCTGATCCGCAACCGCAAGGCCCAACTGATCCTCACGGCCGCCGACGTGATCCGCGAAATGGGGTGGGACCTCGACCCGCAGGTCGCGGCTGCACCGACGACCCGGCCGCCCCTGGAGCTTACGCGCGATGAGCGGGGCCTGCTCGGGTGCTTTTGCGGCGACGACCCCCAAAGCGCCGAGGAGCTCGCCGCCCTCAGCGGACTCGGCACGGGCGAAACCGCCGCCCTGCTGGTGGGACTGGAACTCGCGGGCGCCGTGCGACAGCTGCCCGGAAACCGATACGAACGACTGCGATGCGACTGATCGACACCCATTCCCATGTTTACGTCGAGGAGTTCGACGCCGACCGCGAGACCGTAATCGACCGGGCACGGGAGGCGGGCGTGGTCGGACAGCTTTTGCCGGCCATCGACGACGAATCCTACGAGCGGCTCTTCGCGACCTGCCGCGCCTACCCCGGCTATTGCCTCCCCATGATGGGGCTGCACCCGACGTCGGTCAATGACAATCCCCGCTGGCGCGAGGCGCTGGAGCGGGTCGAAAGGCTCCTGGCCGATCCTCCGGGGATGCGCTTCCGCGCCGTCGGCGAAATCGGGCTGGACTTCTACTGGAGCGACGGGTTCCGGGCGGAGCAGACCGAAGCCCTGCGCCGCCAGATCGAACTGGCGCTGCGGTACGACCTACCCATTGCGGTCCATACGCGCAGCGCATGGAGCGAAATGACGGCCCTGATCGAGACCTTCGCCGGCTCCGGGTTGCGGGGCGTTTTCCACGCATTCTCGGACACGGCCGAAACCTACCGCCGGCTGCGCGCCTGCGGCGACTTCGCCTTCGGCATCGGCGGCGTGGTGACGTTTAAGAAGAGCCCGCTGGCGGAGGTCGTGCGCCGGATGGACCCCGACGATCTGGTGCTCGAAACCGACTGCCCCTACCTCACTCCGACCCCCTATCGGGGCCGGCGGAACGAACCTGCATACGTCGCGCTGGTCTGCGAGGCGGTGGCCCGCCTGACGGGTCTCGCCCCCGCAGCGATCGCCGAACGGACAACGCGCCGCGCCGAGAGGCTCTTCGGCCTGCAGCTCACGGAAGAAACTACCTAAACCAACCATACATGAAATCTTCGATCCTGATTATCTATACCGGTGGCACCATCGGCATGAAAACCGACGAGGCTACGGGGGCGCTGGTGCCCTTCGACTTCAGCGGCATCTACGAGGAATTTCCCTCCCTGAAGCGGCTAAACGTCGATATCGAGGTGCTGACGATGCAGCCCGTGATCGACTCCTCGAACGTCGCGCCCCACAACTGGATCGAGCTGGCGACGATCCTGCGCGACAACTATGCGCGTTACGACGGCTTCGTCGTGCTGCACGGCACCGACACCATGTCCTACACCGCCTCGGCCCTGAGCTTCATGCTCGAAAACCTCGCCAAGCCGGTGGTCTTCACCGGCAGCCAGATCCCCATCGGGGTGCTGCGCACGGACGGACGCGAAAACCTCATCACCGCCATCGAGATCGCCGGAGCCCGCTGCGACGGCCGGCCCGTGGTGCCCGAAGTGTCGCTCTACTTCCAAAACCGGCTCTTCCGGGCCAACCGCACCACCAAGCGCAGCGCCGAAGAGCTGAGCGCCTTCTGGTCGTACAACTACCCGCCGCTGGCCGAGGTGGGGGTCAATATCACCTACCACCCCGCGCAGATCCTTCCCCCGGCGGGCGATCCGACCGAACCGCTGCGCATCGCCGAACGGCTGAGCGGCGACGTGATGGTGCTCAAGCTCTATCCGGGCATCGACGAACGCATCCTCCATTCGGTGCTGACGATCGAAGGCATCCGGGGTGTGGTGATCGAGACCTTCGGCTCGGGCAACGCCCCCACGAGCGCCTGGTTCCTCGACACGGTGGCCGGGGCCATCGAGCGGGGCGTGGTGGTGCTCAACGTCACCCAGTGCCGGGGCGGTGCCGTGAGCATGGAGCTCTACGAAACGGGGCTGCGTCTTCAGAATGCGGGGGTGCTCTGCGGCCACGACATGACCACGGAAGCCGCCGTCACCAAGCTGATGTACGTCCTGGGAAAAGAGCTTCCGCGCGCCCGCACGGAGGAGCTGCTGCGGGAACCGCTCAGGGGAGAATTTACCGTGTAGGCCGTTGCAGGAAACGATTTTTTTTCCTATATTTCGCACTGTAAAGGCACCCCGCCGCCGGGCCGCAAACCCCCGCCGAGAGGAGGCGATATGTTAATATGTTGTCCTGCAACGTATTGACATGGACGGGAGGCTTGTGCTCGAAAAGTAGAGGCAAACCGTTTTGAATCCGTAAGGTGGTTTCAGACGCGTAAAAGGGCCGATGCAGGATGCACGAAGTGGTAAAAAATGATTTTTTTTCGGAATTTTTCGTAATGCGAATTGAAGAAACCAAGAAGACAACGAAGATCAACTAATCAAATTTTAATTAAACAACTATGAAAAAACTGTTTTTGATTTTGTCAGTGGCCATGCTTTCGCTGGGTACTGTGAATGTGTTCGCACAGGATGCCGCCGCTCCCGAAACCGAGCAGGTTGTCGAGCAGGAGATCGCCGAGACGACCGTCGAGGCCGGGCTCGAAGGCGAGAGCCTCCACCATGTGCTGATGCAGAAGTTCCTCGAAGGCGGTTGGGAATGGATGCTTCCGGTGCTGTTGTGCCTGGTGATCGGCCTGGCCGTTGCCATCGAACGCATCCTCTACCTGAGCCTTTCGACCATCAATACCAAAAAACTGATCGCCAACGTCGAGGAGGCCCTCCGCACGGGCGGCATCGAAGCGGCCAAGGAAGTGGCCCGCAACACGCGCGGCCCGATCGCCTCGATCTACTACCAGGGTCTCGACCGTTACGACCAGGGTCTGGACGCCGTCGAGAAGTCGGTGGTATCCTACGGCTCGGTGCAGACCGGCCAGATGGAGTCGGGTCTGAGCTGGATCGGCCTGTTCATCGCCCTCTCGCCGATGCTCGGCTTCATGGGTACCGTAGTCGGCATGATCGCCGCCTTCGATGCCATCCAGGCCGCCGGCGATATCTCCCCGACGCTGGTAGCCGGCGGTATCAAGGTCGCCCTGCTGACGACCCTGATGGGTCTTATCGCTGCGGTTATTCTCCAGTTGTTCTATAACTATATCGTCTCGAAGATCGACGGTCTGGTAAACCAGATGGAAGACTCGTCGATCATCCTGATGGATATGCTTACGGCTTACAACAAGAAATAATCCTTAACGCAAACGAGTTAAATGAAAAAGATACTGAACATACTGCTGGGTATCGTGATGGTGGTCACCGTGGCGCTGCTGCTCTACGCGATCATCTCCGGCGGCTCCGAACCGGCGATCAGCCTGAACCTGCTGTGGGGTTATTTCCTGCTGGTTTTCGCCGTGCTGTCCGCCCTGTTCTGCGCCCTGCTCGGGATGATCAAGAATCCGGCGGGGATCAAGGGTACGATCGTGTCGCTCGCGTTGATTATCGTGGTGATCGGGGTGGCTTATTTCATCGCCCGCGGACACACCATCGAGATTCCCAACATCGAGGCAGGCGGCTATTTCGGTCATTCGGAAACGTTGCTGACCGATACGAGCATCCTGGTTACCTATGTGGCGCTGATCGGGGCATTCCTGACGGCCGTCGGCACGGAAATTTACGGTGCTTTCAAATAATGGGAAACAGATAATGGCAACAGACAAGAGAAAAATACAGGAGATCAATGCCGGCTCGATGGCCGATATCGCTTTCTTGTTGCTTATATTCTTCCTGGTCGCCACTACGATGAATGTCGATACGGGACTGGTGCGGGTGCTCCCGCCCATGCCCGACCCCAACGTCAAACAGGAGGATATCAAGGTGAAGGAACGCAACCTTTTCCCCGTCCTCGTTGCGGGCAACGGCACCATCATGGCGAAGGGCGAGCAGATCGATATCCGTCGTCTCAAAGACAAAGCCAAGGAATTCGTGCTGAATCCTTTGGACGACGAGAATCTGCCGGAGAAAGAGGTCAAGGAGCTGGAGCTCCCCGACGGCAGCATGTGGGCGTATCCCATCAGCCAGGGCGTGATTTCGCTCCAGACGACCCGCGACACCAACTACCAGGTCTATATCATGGTGCAGAACGAACTTACGCGTGCATTCAATGAGATCCGGGACGAAGTGGCCATGCGGAAGTTCGGCGCGAATTTCGCCGACCTGAACGAAGATCAACGCAATGTCGTCACCAAGGCCGTGCCCCTGAAGATTTCGGAGGCCGAGCCCAGAACCATTAAGAAGTAGAGCGCTATGGCAGTAATGAAAAAGAAAGGCGGCAAAGGACTGCCTCCCATTTCGACAGCATCGCTCCCGGACGTGATCTTCATGATCCTGTTCTTCTTCATGGTGTCCACGACCATGCGCGATCAGGAATTGCTGGTACGGTACACGCTCCCGAACGCCACCGAGGTCCAGAAACTCGAGAAGAAGTCGCTGGTAAGCTACATCCATGTGGGACAGCCGACGCCGTCCATGCAGGCCAAGTTCGGTACCGCGCCCCGCATCCAGCTCAACGACTCCTACAAGACGACCCGGGATATCCTCGATTTCGTGGCGGCTGAGCGGGACAAGCTCAACGAGGCCGACCGGGCATCGATGACCGTCTGCCTCAAGGCGGACGATATGACCAAAATGGGTATCATCACGGATATCAAACAGGAGCTTCGTCGTGCGAATGCACTGAGAATTTCGTACGCGGCACAAAAAACCCTCGGTTACTAACCGGGATCATCGCAGACAAAGGGGAGAATCGAAATCGATTCTCCCCTTTTTTGTGGCGGTTTGTTCGAACACCCTTTGCCACCCGTTCTTTCCGGGATTCTTCAGGCACCCACGGGAATCGGGCGACCGATCAGCCGTTCGATGCTCTTGAGCAGCGGACGCTCCTCATCGCAGCAGAACGAAAAAGCCCGTCCGCAGCGACCCGCGCGGCCCGTTCGTCCGATGCGGTGCACATAGGTCTCCGCAACCTCCGGAAGATCGTAGTTGATGACCAGCGGCAGCTCCTCGATGTCGATACCCCGGGCTGCGATGTCCGTGGCGACCATCACGCGCGTGCGGCCCTCCTTGAAGTTGCTCAGCGCACGCTGGCGCGCCGACTGGCTCTTGTTGCCGTGGATCGCTTCGCTGCCGATGCCTGCATGGAAAAGAATGCGGGCGATCCGGTCGGCGCCGTGCTTCGTGCGGGAAAAGACCAGCACGGCCTCGGAGTCATTACCCTTACGGAGCATATCGAGCAGCAAATCTTTCTTGTCGGTTTTCCCGACGAAATATACGGATTGCCGAATCTGCTCGACGGTTGCCTTTTCGGGCGCAACGTCGATGCGCACGGGCTCGTGCAGCATGCAGCGGGCCAGCGAAGCCACCTCCTGCGGCATGGTGGCGGAGAAGAAAAGCGTCTGCCGTTTCTGAGGGAGCAGCGGCAGCAACCGCTTCACATCGTGAATGAACCCCATATCGAGCATACGGTCGGCTTCGTCGAGCACGAAACACTCGACGGCATCGAGCGACACGAATCCCTGTCCGATCAGGTCGAGCAGGCGGCCGGGCGTGGCGATCAGGGTATCCACGCCCGTTTTCAGGGCATTGGTCTGAGGCCGCTGGTTCACGCCTCCAACGACCACAGTATGACGCAGTCCGGTATATTTACAGTAATCGCTGAAACAGTCCGCAATCTGGATGGCGAGTTCCCGCGTCGGCGTGAGGACCAGCGCCCGGATCGGGCGACGCTTGCCGGCGACCGGATTCCCGGCCAGGTGTTGCAGAATGGGGATGGCGAATGCCGCTGTTTTGCCTGTGCCCGTCTGGGCCGTACCGAGCAGGTCGCATCCGCGCAAAGCGGCCGGGATAGCCTCAGCCTGAATGGGCGTGGGCTCCGTATATCCTTTTTCCGCAAGCGCCCGGAGCAACGGCTTGATGATTTGAAGTTGTTTGAATTCCATACGAATCGTTTTGCCGTCCGCAGGGACGGCGTGAATAAATTACGGATAACACGAGGCAGGGAAAAACGGATGCGTCAGACCGACACGCAATGTTATCGACTGCAAAGATAGGCATAATCCCGCAAAAAAATTCCTTCCGTCAGAAAATAGAACCTCATACCCGCCCTTCAAACTGACTGTCAGATGCATAAGAGGAGATAAAAATTCCTAATTTTAGCCTCCGTTATGCAAAGGAGACCGATTCAGGCCATCGATCCGCCCCGATACCGGGGCGGTTTTTTTGTGACCTTTGCCCTCCGACAAGCACCGTTTGTGCAAATTCCGTCTCGCCGGTGATAAACCGATTGCGAATCATGCCGAAATTATAAAACTTGATATACAAGCCTCTTCGCCCGAATTCAAATGTTTTTAAAAACCACCTTATGACAACCCAACATGAAGACTTCGTAACCGGAGAGCTTTACCTCTTCCACACATGCGACGCGGATTGCCCGCGGGAAACCTCCCTGTGGGGCGTGGTCGTGCGGCGAACGGACGACCGAACCCTGCTGCTGAAGGTCTGCATGCGCAACCCGAAACAGTTTGTCTTCGGCCTGCAACTGCCGGCCGGATACCGTCACTGCCGCCTGGCCACGCGCGACGAGCTCAGGGAGTTCGCCTCCAATCTGGCCGCATACGTTGCGATGCGTCCGGCAACGAACAGAACGGGACGCTCAACTAACCAACCATCCAACTTATGAAGACCATTCCACTCGATCTCATTCGGGTTTTGGTGATCCAACAGATCGACAAACTCTACTATCGTGAAGGGACGAAATTCAGCCACCGCTGGGTCTGGAAAACCAAAGTCCGGGAAATGAACATTTCCTATCCGACCTATATGCGGTACGTGAAGCTGAAAATCGACACCGGCCCCTACCGGAAGTCGGCGCTCAACGCACTGGCCTCCTTCTCGAGCCTGAATTCCGGGCATAACCTCTGATCGAAGAGCGGGCGCTGGTCCTCCCGCCTCTTTACCCTCCTTCATCGAAAGCGGGCAACTTGCCCACCCGCTTTCTTTTTATCGAACTTCCCCCATCGTCCGCTCCGCCGCAGGCATCCGACCCTGCGGACCCTATTTGCAGACCGATCTTACGACACGATTCCCCGGCCTTTCGCCGGCCCGTTACCCGAGGTATCGCTCGATCACCTCCATCAGCCGTTTCCTGGAAACCGGCTTGGTGACGTAATCGGTGCATCCGGCTTCGTAGGCCCGCTCGATATCCCCCTCGTAGGCAAAGGCCGACATGACGACCAGCGGGGCCGTCGGCGCCTCGGCACGGATAAGGCGCGTCGCCTCGTATCCGTCCATCACGGGCATCTTCAGATCCATCAGCACCAGGTCGGGCCGCTCGCGCCCGAAAAGCGCCACGGCCTCCTCGCCGTTGCGGGCGCGCAGCAGGTCGAACCGACGGCCGATCAGGGCGTCGATCAGCATGAAGTTGCTGTCGATATCCTCCGCTACGAGAATCCGTTTCCCTTCGACGGCTTCCGTTGCGCGTTGCGCATGGCGACGCGCACCGTCCGCGGCCTTGCCAGGCCCCTCCGTGTCGGGACGGCTGTACGGGATGGTGAAGCGGAACGTCGTCCCCTCCCCTTCGCGGGAGCTCACCTCGATTCCGCCGCCCATCTTCTCGATAATCATTTTGGTGATCGACAGGCCCAGACCGGTACCGGCGGCAAAGTCGTTGAGCTTGATGAACCGGTCGAAGACGGCTCCCACCTTATCGGCCGGAATACCCACCCCCGTATCGGAAACATAGCCCACGATGCGGTCGCCCTCCACCCGGTAGCCGAAGCGGATCTCCCCCTGGTGGGTGAATTTGATGGCGTTCCCGATCAGGTTGGTATAGACCTGTGCGAGCCGGTTGTGATCGCCGATCAGCTCCACAGACCCCGCATGGTCGTCCAGCACCAGCCGCACTCCCTCCCTCACGCGGGTCTTGTGAATCTCGTACTGCTCCTGACAGAGCAATCCGAGGTCCATCGTGCGGAAGTTGAATTCGAGCGTGCCGGCTTCGATCTTGGAGATGTCGAGTATGTCGTTGATGAGTTGCAGCAGCAACTCCGAGTTGGAGTCGATGATGTCGGCGAAAAGCTGCTTTTCCTCCGGGCTGTCGGCGTCGGCGACGAGTTTGGAAAAGCCGACGATCGCATTGAGCGGTGTGCGGATTTCGTGGCTCATATTGGCCAGGAAAGCCGACTTGAGCCGGTCGGACTCCTCGGCGCGGATGCGGGCTTCGATCAGCTCCCGTTCGGTTTTCTTCTGTTCGGTGATGTCCCACGCAATGCCGATGATGAGCGGCAGGCGGTTTTCCGCCGGAACGAGCGCCTTGGAGGTCGTCACGATGCGGGTCTCGCCCGTCGCGGCCTTGTACTCCTCGGTAAAATCGAGCCGCCCGTTCGTGCGCAGCAGCTCCAGGTCGTCGCGGCGGAACTTCTCGGCGTCCCGGGGATCGGGAAAAACCTCCAGGTCGGTGCGGCCGAGCACCTTCGAGGCGGGAATGCCGGAGTGCTCCTCGAACGCCTTGTTCCAGTAGAGATACCGGAACTCGTTGCCCGGATCCTTGACGAAAAGATAGACCGGAATATTGTTCAGGATGGTATCCATGAGCGAGTTGAGCTCCTTGACCCGGGTTTCGTTTTCCACCCGCCGCGTGATGTCGCGGCCAAAGAACCAAACCATCTCGCACTCCTTGGTCCGGTCGTAGATCAGGTAGCAGACCACCTCCATCGCCACGACCCGCCCGGTGTCGTCCTTAAAACGGACGGTATATTTGAGCGTCCCGTCGTTGCTGCGGATCGATGCGACCCGCTGCTCCCACTCCTCGCGCGTGGAGCGCTGCGCACCCAACTCGTAAACCCGGAATCCCGTCATCTCGCCCTCGACCCGGTTGCGGTTGCGGAACTGCGCATTGGCGAACTCCATGCTGCCGTCCAGCGTGCAGGCGTAAATCTCCTCCTCGACGTTGTTGATGGCATACTTGAGCGCCTCGAGTTCGCGCACGCGCTCGACGATGCGGGTCATATCCTGCGTATAACCCTCGATCACCCGGCTGCCAGGCTCACCGCCGGTGTAGATCACGCGGCTGTGCAGGAAACGGTCCTCCCCGTCGAGCCGGATGCGGAATTCCACGTAATCGCCCGGGAACTCGCCCCGGGTGAGCAGCCGCAGCACCTTCGCCCGGTCGGCGGGATGGATGGCCGAAAACATCACTTCGCTCCGGCAGCGCACCGCCTGCGGGTCTCCGATGCCCGGAAGTCGCCCGACCAGACCCGGAGATTCGACCTCGTCGCTCTGCTCGTAATAGTACCAATGGTTGAGCGCCTCGATCTGCTCGGCCATTTTCATGCGGCGATAGGCCTGTTCGAGCTCGTTTTTGGCCTGCTGCTGCTCCGTCACGTCGCGGCACATGCAGAGGGCGTACTGCTCGTCGAGCTTGAAAATCCGGTTTTCGTAGTGGCGGGTCACCCCGTCGAGCGTGATGTCGTGGTGGGAGGTGGAACCCTCGCCCGACGCGTTCACCCGGTCGAGGTTATCTTTGACGCTCGCATAGGCCTCCGCCGAGAGCATCGTGCAGATGTCCCGCCCGATAAGGGCGTTGCCGGGTTCGCCGATGTGGTTGGTCTGCTCCGAAGAGACCAGATCGACCAACACCCCTTCGGGCGACAGCACGGTCAGCATGTCGGGCAGCCGGTCGAGAATTTTGGCCGCGTATTTCGCTTTGAAACGTCCGGGAGCCAATTCACCTGCGTCGTTATCCGCCGCAACGCCGGCAGGTTTCCCGGGCTGCCGCAGACGGCGGTTTTCCGCTTCCAGTTTTTCGATGATGCCGAGGAGTTCGTCCCGCGAACAGTCTTTGTAGGAGGTCATAGCCGGGGGTTTTGATCCGATGATGGTCTTGGAACAAAGTTAGCACAAATGTTCGGAATTTGTCACGGGCTGCCCGAATTTCACCGAAATCCCGCACGAACCGCATACGACCGGGCCGGCGTCAGTGCGCTTCGAGCCAGTTTTCGCCGATGCCGTAATCGACCTCCAGACGGACGCGCAGCGCCGCCGCATGCTCCATCTCTTCGGTCACGATGGCGATCACGCGCTGCTGCTCTGCACGCAGCATGTCCACCACCAGTTCGTCGTGCACCTGCAGGATGACCCGCGAACGGATCCCCTCCTCGCGGAAGCGGCGGTGGACGTTAATCATGGCGATCTTCATGATGTCGGCGGCGCTGCCCTGGATCGGGGCGTTCACGGCATTGCGCTCGGCCAGCCCGCGGGCTACGGCGTTGCGCGACGCGATGTCGTTCAGGTAGCGGCGGCGGCCGAAGATGGTCGAAACATAGCCCTCCTCCTTCGCCTTTTCGACCACCCGGTCCATGTACTCCTTGACCCGGGGATAGGAGGCGAAATAGCCCTCGATGATGTCGCGCGCCTCCTTGCGGGGGATGTCGAGCCGCTGGCTCAAGCCGAAGGCCGAGATGCCGTAGATGATGCCGAAATTCGCGGTCTTGGCTTTGCGCCGCTCGTCGTGCGTGACCTCGCCCAGCGGTTTCCCGAAGAGGCGTCCGGCCGTGGCGGCATGGATGTCCTCCCCATGCTCGAAGGCGGCGATCAGCGACTCGTCGCCGCTCAGATGGGCCATCAGGCGCAGTTCGACCTGGCTGTAATCCGCCGACAGGAGCACGTGCTCCTCGTCGGAAGGGATGAAGGCGCGCCGGATACGCCGGCCCAGTTCGTCGCGCACGGGGATGTTCTGCAGGTTGGGATTGGTCGAAGAGAGGCGGCCGGTAGCCGTGACAGCCTGGTTGAACGAGGTGTGGATGCGGCCGGTGCGCTTGTTCACCAGCAGCGGCAGCGCCTCCACATAGGTCGAAAGGAGCTTCTTGACACCCCTGTACTCGAGGATGCGATCCACGATGGCATGTTTGTGGGCGAACATCTGCAGGTAATCCTCGTCGGTCGAAAACTGCTTGGTGCGCGTCATCCGGGGTTTCTCCGCGATGCGCAGCTTCCCGAAAAGCACCTCTCCCAACTGTCTGTTGGAATTAACGTTGAGCGTCGGCTCGTCCGCGATCCGGCGGATTTCGTCCTCCAGCTCGGCCAGCCGGGCCCCGAGTTCCACGGCGTATTCGCCCAGCGCCCCGCAGTCGATCCGCACCCCCGCCATCTCGATGTCGGCCAGCACGCGGATCATCGGCTCCTCGATGCTAAAGTAGAGCTCCTGCAAACCGGCTTCGACCACCATCGGGAAAAGCACCTGCTTGAGCTGCAAGGTGATGTCGGCGTCCTCGGCCGCATATTCCGCGCACCGGTCCACCGACACCAGATCCATCGTGAGTTGCCTGGAACCCTTGCCGATCAGGGTCGCAATCTCGATGGGCCTGTAATTCAGGTATTTCTCGGCCAGCGCGTTCATGTTGTGCCGCGATTCGGGATCGAGCAGGTAGTGGAGAATCATCGTATCGTAGAACGGCCCCGCCACCTCGATCCCGATGCCGCGGAGCATCATCAAGTCGAACTTCACGTTCTGCCCCACTTTGGCGATGCGCCCGTTCTCGAACAACGGGCGCAGCACGTCGGCGTACTCCTCCGTCTGCTCCCGATGGAACGGGACGTACCACGCCTCGTGGGGGCGCACGGCCAGCGAAACCCCGACAATCCGGTCGTTGAAGACGTCGAAGCCGGTCGTTTCGGTATCGAAGCAGAATTCGTCGCAGGCCGAAACTGCATCGACGACGGCCCGCAGCTCGTCCGCGCTACGGACGACGGTGTAGGTATGCGGGGTATTCTGAGCCGTGCGGAAAGTTTCGTCCCCGGCCTCCGGGCCCTCCGCCTCTGCTGCGGGCTCCTCCCGGGCCGTCGGGTCGGCGAACAGGTCGCCCTGTCCGGCGAAAGCGGCCTTGCGTGCAGCGGCCGATTTTGCGCGTGCGACCTCCGCAAGCTGCGTCTGGGCCGCCTGACGAGGCCCCTCGGCAAGCGACTCGGCCGGCGCGAGGTTGTTCAAGTCATTGAGGAAAGCCCTGAAATCGAGCTCGGCGAAGAGGGCTTTCAGCTCGTCGATCTTCGGGGCGCAGACGGTCAGATCCTCCTCCCTGAACGGGATGGGCACGTCCAGGCAGATGGTGGTCAACCGCTTCGACAGGAGCAACTGTTCGCGCCGGGCGGCGATGTTCTCGCCCTGCTTCCCCCCGATCTGCTGCACGTGTTCGAGGATATTCTCCACCGTGCCCCAGGTCTGGACCAGTTTGCAGGCGCTCTTCTCGCCGATGCCCGGCACGCCGGGAATGTTGTCCGAAGCATCCCCCCACAAGGCCAGGATGTCCCGCACCAGACAGGGGTCGTCGATGCCGTATTTTTCGCGGATGGCCGCCCGATCGACGATCTCGATCCCGTCGGTGCCTTTCTGCTTGTAGATGCGGCAGCGGTCGCCGACCAGTTGCCCGTAATCCTTGTCGGGGGTGACCATGTAAACTTCGTAACCCGCCTCCGCCCCCTTGACCGAGAGGGTGCCGATCACGTCGTCGGCCTCATAGCCGGGCACCTCCAGCACGGGGATGCACATGGCCTCGACGATCCGTTTGACATAGGGCACCGAATCGAGGATGTCTTCGGGCGTGGCCGTGCGGTTGGCTTTGTATTCGGTATAAATCTCCCGCCGGAACGTGCCGCCCGGGGGGTCGAATGCCACGCCGAGCAGGTCGGGGTGCTCGCGCTTCTGGATATCGCGCAGGAATTTGGTGAATCCGAACACCACCGAGGTATTCATCCCGGCCCGGTTGCGCATGGGGCGTCCGAGAAAGGCATAGTAATACTTGAAAATCAATGCATAGGCATCGACCAAAAAGAGTTTTTTCATAGTCGGTCGGCATTGTCGTCCGCATACCACTCGGCATACGAAGCGGCGGTTTCGTGTAACTTGAGCGCATGGAGCTCCACACCCGCGGGCAGTCCGCCGCGCAGACGGCGGGCGAAGTCGGCGAGCATGTTTTCGCACGTGGGCTGGTAATCGACCAGCACCACCCGGTCGAACCGCAGCCGCAGCGCGGCGAGCAGCGTCTCGTTGGCGGCAGTGCGGCGCAGGACGAAAGCGTGGTCGAGGCGCGATACGATCTGTTCGTGCACGAGCCGCTTGAGGTCGCCGAAATCCATCACCATGCCGTACTTGGGCGACCGTTCATCTCCCTGCGGCACCCCCCGCACGGTCACGAACAGCCGATAGGAGTGGCCGTGCACCTCGCGGCAGGGGCCGTCGTATCCGTCGAGTGCGTGGGCCGCCTCGAAGGAAAATTCCTTGGTCAGTCTGATTACTGTCATCGGGACAAAGATACGAATAAATCCGATCGCCCGAATCCGCACCGCGGAAAGGAGCATAAAAAACAGGTGACGGGCGGTCCGAGACCGTCCGTCACCCCAATGAGCACATGCGGCGGACCGCACGGCGTCACTCCTCGATGAAATCGACGTTCACCTGCCGCTGGAACGCCTCGAAAAGCGAGATATAGGTCTGCGTGGTCGAGATGCCCTGGATCCGCACGATTCCGTCGAAGATGGTCTTCATCAGGTGTTCGTTGTCCAGGCAGTAGAGCTTCACGAAAACGTTGTAGGTGCCCGTGATGAAGTGGCACTCCACGATTTCGGGAATCTGCTTGAGTTTTTCGACCGTGGCGTCGAGGTACTGGGGATCCTGCAAACGGATCCCGATATAAGCGCAGACGTCGAACCCGAGTGTTTTCGGATCGACGATCAGCCGGCTGCCGAGGATCACCCCCGACTCGTCGAGCTTGCGGATGCGCTGGTGGATGGCCGCGCCCGAAATGCCGCACTCGCGTGCGATTTCGAGGAAGGGCATCCGCGCATTCTTGATAAGGAATTTGAGGATCTTTCGATCGATCGCATCCAGGTTCGTTTTTGACATACAGGGCATTTTAAATGGTTTATTTCAGCACTCCGAGCTCGCGTCCCACCTTGACGAAGGCGGCGATGCAGCGGTCGAGTTGCGCGGTGGTGTGTCCGGCGGAAACCTGCACCCGGATACGGGCCTGTCCCTTCGGCACGACGGGGTAGTAGAAACCCGTCACGAAGATGCCCTCGTCCTGAAGGCGTGCCGCGAAGTCCTGCGACAGCTTGGCATCGTAGAGCATCACCGCACAGATGGCCGACTGCGTGGGCTTGATGTCGAATCCGGCCTCCATCATGCCCTTGCGGAAGTGTTCGACGTTGGCGACCAGCCGGTCGTGGAGCTCGTCGCTCTCGGCGAGCATCCGGAACATTTCGATGCTGGCGCCGACCACCGCGGGCGGCAGCGAGTTGGAGAAGAGGTAGGGACGCGAGCGCTGGCGCAGCATGTCGATGACCTCCTTGCGACCGGTGGTGAAGCCGCCGACGGCGCCGCCGAACGCCTTGCCCAGCGTGCCCGTAAGGATATCGACCTTACCGCGCAGGTCGAACAGTTCGGTGATGCCGCGACCCGTGCGGCCGAGCACTCCGGCCGAGTGGCACTCATCGACCATTACGAGGGCGTCGTACTTCTCGGCCAGCTCGCAAATCCTATCAAGCGGCGCGGCGTTGCCGTCCATCGAGAAAACCCCGTCGGTGCAGATGATGCGGAACCGCTGGGCCTGGGCCTTTTTGAGGCACTCCTCCAGCTCCGCCATATCGGCGTTGGCATAGCGGTAGCGCACGGCCTTGCACAGACGCACGCCGTCGATGATCGAGGCGTGGTTCAGCGCATCGGAAATGATGGCGTCCTGCTCCCCGAACAGGGGCTCGAAGACGCCCCCGTTGGCGTCGAAGCAGGCGGCATAGAGGATCGTATCCTCCGTACCGAAGTAGTCCGCGATGGCCTTTTCGAGCTGCTTGTGAATATCCTGGCAGCCGCAGATGAAGCGTACGGAGGACATGCCGAAGCCCCGCTCGTCCATCGTGCGTTTGGCGGCCTCGATCAGACGTGGGTTGTCCGAAAGTCCGAGGTAATTGTTGGCGCAGAAATTGAGCACCTCCCGGCCGCCGACCTCGATGGCGGCGCGCTGGGGCGAAGTGATGATCCGTTCGGTCTTGTAGAGGCCGGCGGCCTTGATTTCGGCGAGCTCCCGTTGCAGGTGCTCCTGAATTTTACCGTACATATCGTTAATAGTTTTAAGGGATTTCCCGTTATAAATATCGAACTGTTAGCAAAGGTACGAAATTTTTAACAAACCGGGCTCGCCCGGGCCACTTTTTCGCCCCGCAGGTTACGATTCGTCACCTCCGGCTCCGCCACGGAGCGGAACGTGCCGGAAAAAAGGGGGTTGCGCACGATTTAACGGGTTGCGTAAAGTGCAACCTCGAAAAAAAATGCTAAATTTGCGACGGCGCCGCGGAGACGTTCCGACGGCAGCGGACCGCCGCGCCGGTCGAGGTTCGGTTCAGGTTAAACATAAAAGCAACGACTATGTACAAAATTGATTCCTACGATTTCAAAGGCAAGCGCGCCATCATCCGTGTCGATTTCAACGTGCCCCTCGACGCTGAGGGCCGCGTGACGGACGACACCCGCATCCGGGCGGCTATACCTACCATCGAAAAGGTGCTCGAGGGCGGCGGCTCGGTGATCCTGATGTCGCACCTGGGACGCCCCAAGAAGAATAACGACACGAAATTCTCGCTCGAGCAGATCATCCCCGCCATCGAAGCACGGCTCGGCCGCAAGGTGCTTTTCGCCGGCGACGCGATGGGTGACAAGGCGGCCGAGATGGCCCGCGAACTGAAGCCGGGCGAGGTGATGCTGCTCGAAAACCTGCGTTTCCACGCCGAAGAGGAGGGCAAACCCCGCGGAGTGGCGGACGACGCCACCGACGAGCAGAAGGCCGAGGCCAAGAGCGCGGTGAAAGCTTCGCAGAAGGAGTTTGTCAAGCGGCTGGCCTCCTATGCCGACTGCTACATCAACGACGCTTTCGGCACAGCCCACCGCGCCCATGCTTCGACGGCGCTGATCGCCGACTATTTCCCCCACGACAAGATGTTCGGGTACGTGATGGAGAACGAACTGCGGGCCATCGACTCCATCCTGGAGAACCCGCGCCGTCCGTTCTGCGCCGTGCTGGGCGGATCGAAGGTCTCGACCAAAATTTCGATCATCGAAAAGCTCATGGAGAAGGTCGATTCGATCGTCCTGGGCGGCGGCATGACCTACACCTTTGAAGCAGCCCTGGGCGGGCGCATCGGCAACTCGATCTGCGAGCCCGAGATGTTTCCGGTGGCCCTCGAAATCCTGCGCAAGGCGAAGCAGAAGGGGGTGCGCATCGTCACCTCGCCCGACGCGCTGATCGCCGACGCATTCTCGGCCGACGCCCGCACCTCGACGGCCCCGTCCAACGACATTCCCGACGGCTGGGAAGGCGTGGATATCGGCGAAGAGGGCAAGCGGGTTTTCCGCGAGCACATCCTCGGCTGCAAAACGATCCTCTGGAACGGGCCGGTCGGAGTCTTCGAGATCGACAAGTTCGCCACCGGTTCCCGCGCAGTGGCCGAAGCCATCGCCGAGGCGACCGACAAGGGCGCCTACTCGCTCATCGGCGGCGGCGACTCGGTGGCCTGTATCAATAAGTTCGGCCTGGCCGACCGGGTGAGCTACGTCTCGACCGGCGGCGGTGCACTGCTGGAATACATGGAGGGGAAGGAGCTGCCCGGCGTGGCGGCGATCCGCAAACCCTGAGTGTCCAAGATAAACCAACCTACCGCGAACGGGGCCGTCCGCACGCCGGACGCCCCTTTCCTACCCTAACAACCACTAACATCACCATGAAGAAAAGTATTTTCCTAATCGCAACCCTCGCTGCCATGAGCTGCCACCAGCAGTCGAAGACGCCGGCCATCGACCTGACCAGCCTCGACCCCGCGATCGCCCCGAGCGAAGATTTCTACCAGTACGCCACAGGCGGCTGGCAGGTCAAAAACCCCCTTAAACCCGAGTATGCGCGCTTCGGTTCGTTCGACATGCTGCGCGACAACAACGAAGCCCGCATCAACGAGCTCTTCTCGCAGATGGCCCACGCGAAGGCCGAGCCCGGAAGCATCAACCAGAAAATCTCCGACCTCTACAAAATGGGGCTCGACTCCGCGCGGCTCAACGCCGAGGGAGCCGCTCCCATCCGCGAGGCGATGGACAAGATCCTCAACATGCGCGACAAACAGGAACTCACGCCCGTGATCGCGGAGATGCAGATGACCGTCGGCTCGCCTTTCTTCGGTTTCGGTCCCGAAGCCGACCTGATGGACAGCAAGGTCAATGTGCTCTACGTCTCGCAGGCCGGCATCGGCATGGGTGACCGCGACTACTACCTCGATGAGGAGAACGAGCAGCTCCGCACCGCCTACAGGGAATACCTGTCCAAACTCTTCGCGCTTTCGGGCGTGGCCGAGGCCGAGATTCCGGCCGCCGTGGATGCCGTCATGCGCATCGAGACGGAGATGGCTCGCAACATGCGCTCGAACGTCGAACTGCGCGATATGGTCCGCATGTATAACCCCGCGACGACCGACGAGTTCGTCGCCGCCTACGACGCCATCGACTGGAAAGACGCCTTCCGCACGGCCGGCATCGAGATCGACCGCCTGATCGTCTGCCAGCCCGAATACATGGAGGCCGTGAACCGGCTCATCAAGGAGACCCCGCTCGCCGACCTGCGCTATTATCTGGCCGCACAATATGCCAGCGCCGCCGCCCCCTACCTGAGCGACGATTTCTACGCCGCGTCGTTCGACTTCTTCGGCCGCGCCATGTCCGGCAAGCAGGAGATGCGTCCCCGCTGGAAACGCGCCATGGCAGTACCCAATGACGCGCTGGGCGAGGCCGTGGGCGAAATGTACGTCGAGCGTTACTTCTCGCCCGAGGACAAGGATCGCATGGTAACGCTCGTCCGAAACCTCCAGACCGCGCTGGGACAGCACATCGACGAGCTCGACTGGATGAGCGACGAGACCAAAGCCCGCGCCCACGAGAAGCTGGCCACCTTCCACGTGAAGATCGGCTATCCCGACAAGTGGAAGGACTATTCGAGCCTGCAGATCGACCCTGCGCTCTCCTACTGGGAGAACGTCGTTCGTGCCAACCGTTGGTCCACCGAGGACGCCATGAGCAAGGTCGGCAAACCGGTCGATCAGGACGAATGGCTGATGACCCCGCAGACCGTCAATGCCTACTACAACCCCACTACCAACGAAATCTGTTTCCCGGCGGCCATTCTCCAGCCCCCGTTCTACAACCCCGATGCGGACGACGCGGTGAACTACGGCGCCATCGGCGTGGTGATCGGCCATGAGATGACCCACGGGTTCGACGACCAGGGCCGCCAGTTCGACAAGGACGGCAACATGAACAACTGGTGGACGGAGGCCGATGCAGCCGCTTTCAAGGCCAAGACCGACGTGCTGGTCGAACAGTTCGACGCCATCGAGGTGCTGCCCGGCATGAATGCTAACGGAGCGCTCTGCCTGGGTGAGAACATCGCCGATCAGGGCGGCCTGCGCGTCGCTTACACGGCATGGCAGAACACCCTGGGCGGACAGATGCCCGAGCCGATCGACGGCTTAACGGCTCCCCAGCGTTTCTACCTCGCCTATGCCGCTCTCTGGGCGCAGAACATCCGCGACGCGGAGATCGCACGCCTCACCAAGCTCGACGTGCACTCGTTGGGCAAATGGCGTGTGAATGCAACGCTGAAGAACATCCAGACCTTCTACGACGCTTTCGATATCGCCGAAGGCCCCATGTTCCTGCCCGAAAACGAACGGGTGGTGATCTGGTAATTCCTCCTATTGTCAAAAAAAACCGGCTCCCGGACGAGAGTTGAGCTGATTTTTAGGATTTTTACTGAAAAAGGTACAGACCGAAATATTTTAAAGTTCCGACCCATTTTATTTGACGACATGAGGCCCATCTGGAAAGCAGATGGGCCTCATTTACGTCCGGGATTAGGTTCTGTCAGGACTACCTGTGCGTAAACTCTTTGGTCAAAAAAAGTGTTTCTTTTTATAAAAAGTATAAATTGAATAGGTTATCACGGCGCTTGAAAATAGGGCCATAATATCGAACCAATCAAAAGTCAATCCAATACATTCATAAATCAAGAATCCAATTAGACTCCCAACAAGACACTTTAGAAATCTTGCATGAGAAACTCCCCAGAAAAATAAACTTGCAGCAGGAATACATATCCAACTCGTTATTGTATCAGCAAAATGAAGATCATTCAAATGATTTTCGTAGATAAAGGGACGATAAGTCTGCGTAATTAGGATACATAACAGCACTAAAAAACCAGAAATAAAAAGCGCCGATCGCCTTTTCGTAATTCGAGCCTTTGAGGATTTTTTTCCTTTAATTGTCATTTTTGATATGCTCTTCGTTTATGAAGTTAATCAGTGAATCGTATCGCTATCCACTGTCATTTTTTTAAAACCTCATCCGTTGAAATGGGACGGTTTCTTTTTTTCGCTCGCTCCGTCGCCCTCAACGGGCGCGTACGCAACGCACCATCATCGCCGTTTCCGCTTTGGCGCCGACCGTCGTGCCGAACACCGAGCTCGCGGACGAGAGGCCCCCGCTCAGGGTGAACCAGGTATCCTCGGATTTGGGCGTGGAGGACCATGCCCGCACGAAAGAGCTGCCCAGAATCCCGATGCCGCCCTCCTTGAGCGACCCCGAAGGGGTCAGGTAAACCCGCTGCTCGCCGTCGGTGTAGCAGCGGAATGTGCCGGCCTCGAATTCGTACCCGCAACCCAGCAGTTCATCCCACTCCGTGGCCGTGGGTGTGCGCCACGTCCCTGCGGGGGCAACGAGCGAACAGGGATCGACCTCTCCGGAAGGAATCTCCTCGTATGCCGCCTGTACAGGCTCGGGCGTGTAGGCTGTACCGGAATAGCGGCTGCCGGAGGCCGGCAGGTCGGTGTCGATGGTCATGCCGTAACGGCTGCCGTATTTGAAATAGAGCCCCCGCTCCCGTTCGCCGGCAAAGCCGAAAGCACCCGCTTCCACAGTCAGATAACCCGTGCTCCAGACCACCGACAGTTTATCCTGCGGGGCAGGCGAAGCTTCCTGAACGACCTTTGCCCCGGTGTCGGTTCCGTTTACGAAAATCGAGATCACGCGGCGCACGTCCGCTCGGTTTTCCGGCACGCCGAACGTGGCGACCGGCTCGGCCGAGGTCGCATGCACGGTTTCATCGAGCACCTCCCCGTCGGTGATCCGCACGGGAAAAGAGGGGAGGTCGCTGCGGCACCTCACCGTCAAGCTGAAAGCCTCGTACCCGGCCTCCGAAGGGGTATGCGAAAGGTAGAGAGCATAGCCCTCAAGCCCCGGCTGCACGAACCCGCGGCCCGAGTCGGACCCGTCGATCAGGATGCGGTAAACGACCTCCTCCGGTTGTCCGTTGGCCGGAATGTCGAAGCAGACCGTCGGCTGCCTGGCCGTCGCTTGGGCTTCGATATCCCCTCCCGTCGAGGCGCGGAGCCACACCGGATAGCGCTGCGCATCGCCCGGGTCGGTTACCACCGTGAGCCTTACGGCGGCGCCCGACGGGGCCGATTCGGGCGTGTGCAACACATAGGCAGGCGGACGCGTGTTCTTCACGCAGCGTACCGACGCCATCGACAGGCCGGCATCGTAATCCAACCCGGCGTATTCGGCCGACATGAAAAGCAGCACGCCCCGGCCGTCGGGATCGACCCCGAGTCCCCGGTATCCGCCGTGGGTTTGCCGGTAGCCGACCGCCCCGCTCTCCCGGTCGCAGGCCCCCGCAAAGGGGAGAAAAAGCCGGCGCCCGTCGAATCCCAGGCCGGTCATTCCGTCCACGGTCGTCGGCTCCGCGTCGCGCAGGCCGAACAGGGCGTAAAGTTCGCCGAAAGTAGGGGTTCTCAGGCCGCCATCACCGATCAGGCGACAGGGATCGCCGTCCCCTTCGGGCAGGTCGGCGAGCGGCGTCGGCACCGGCTCGGGGGTATAGGCCACCCCCGAATAGGACGACTCATCGGAGCGCACGCCATAGCAGCTGAGCCGATTGAAATACAATCCCGGCTCACCGGGCGAGGCGGCCACGACGAAACGATGCCCCTGCATGCCCTTGGCAGGCATCTCCAACGCCAGGTTACCGCGCGCCCACCAGCTACCCGCCACCTCGATCAGACCCGCCTCCTGCTGCGCCCGCGTTACCTCGATCCACTCCGCACCGTCGGCGCACAGTTCGACCGCAACCGTGCGGGCCGCTTCAGTCAGGTTCTCCGCGACCCGCACAGCGGCCGCGGTTCCCTCGTCGCACCGGACAGCTTCCCCGGCCACACCGCCCGCCACAATCCGCACGCTCCAGGGCCGGTCGTCGGATACGTCGCGGGTCAGGGCCTCGAACCGCACACGCACTTCATACATGCCACCCGACCAGGGGAGCGAGGCCGGCATATCCGTGCCGTCGAATACGGCATGACGTTCCTCCAGTCGCTCTCCGGCGGCAGGGTCATCGCCGCAAGCCGCGGTCACGAGCAGGGCGAATGACAGCAAAGGCAGAACATACGACTTTTTCATAGGCTCAACTATCGGATGAATAAAAGGATCAGCGGCACGTCCCGAACAAAAATAGGGAAAATACCGGAACATTCCGGTATTTTCCCTTCAAATCATCCCGCTTTTCGGCGGTTACGGCTCCGATCAGCCCCGCTTGGCCCGGCGGCTTTTCTTCGCCTTGGCGGGTGCAGCCTCCCCCTGTTTGTTGCCGATGGTAAGCTCGTCGAGCAGCCAGCCGGCACCGGCGTACTTGTCGATCACGAAGAGCACATAGCGCACATCGACCGCAATGGTGCGCTGCAGGTCGGGCTCGAACGCCACGTCGCCCGACATGGCCTCCCAGTTGCCGTCGAAAGCCAGACCGATCAGCTCGCCTCTGGCGTTGAGCACCGGCGAGCCGGAGTTGCCGCCCGTGATGTCGCAATTAATTAGGAAAGCGACGGGCAGCTCGCCCTTATCGTTGGCATAAGGACCGAAATCGCGCGCCGCATAGAGCTCCTTGAGCCGCGCGGGTACAGTGAACTCGGTAGGGTTGGCGGGATCCTCTTTCTCCATAACCCCTTTGAGCGTAGTGTAGTAATTGTAGGTCACACCGTCCGCCGGATCATAGGGCATCACCTGCCCGTAGGTGAGGCGCAGCGTGAAGTTGGCGTCCGACGCCCATGCCTTGTCGGGCTGCATGCGCATCAGTCCCGCAATGTAAAGGCGGTGTCCGTCGGCGTATTCGCTGCTTGCCTCCCGCTGCCTGTTCATCAGCTCGATGGTCTTGTCGAGCACCGACGCATAGAGTCCATAAGCCGGATCGGCCTCGATCTGCTCCAGCGTGGCCGAAGTTGCGAAATCGAGGGCTCGCTGCTCGTCGGCAAAGGCTGAACGGGCATACAGATCGTCCACATAGGCGTCGGTATCCCCGGCGAACTGTCCGTCGATGACTTCGGCGAATACGCCGGGCAGCTCCTTGACTCGCTCCTGCATGATCCCGAACATGCGGCGGGCCACTTTTCGATCGGTGGGCATGTTGTAGTCCTTATAGAAATTGCGGAGGTGTTCGCGCAGCCATGCCTCGTCCTTCGCGCCGGTCGTGTCGCTCGCATAAGCCTGCGCCACGGCGACCGGGTAGAGAAGTTCCACCGCGCCCGGCCGCAGTCCGGATGCCGTCAGACGGAAGAACACTTCATTGAGGTATTGCAGCGCGGCCACATCGTCGAGGCTCGCCTCCACCCCTTCGCGAATCATCCGCAGGGCATCGCTGTACCCCTCCTGCGGCAGCGTGTTGGCGTCGGCCCACGCCTGGAAAGCGGCTTCCTGCGCCTGTTTCTTGGCTTTGACGTTCAACTTTTTGATGCCCCGCGACATGCCGATGGCATTTTTCCAGTAGTTCGACGACATGGCGTACTTGGACGCATACTGGATGCGCACGCGGTCGCTGGCGGCCATATCCTCCTTGAGAATCGCCTGCCGCTCCCCGCGGATGAAGATGAGCTGCGGATTGGTCACATCGAGCATCCGGTCGATTTCATAGGAGGTCATGTAACGCTCGGTGGAGCCCGGAAAGCCCATAATCATGCCGAAGTCGTTCTCTTCGTATCCGTCGAGCGAAACAGCGAGGTGACGCAGCGGTTTGTAGGGCACGTTGTCGGCCGAGTAGGCAGCGGGGCGGTTCTCCGTGTCGGCATAGATGCGGAAAACGGAGAAGTCGCCCGTATGGCGCGGCCACATCCAGTTGTCCGTGTCGCCGCCGAACTTGCCGATCGAGGTGGGCGGCGTACCGACAAGACGCACGTCGCGGAACACGTCGATTACAAACGAGAAGTATTGGTTACCGCCGAAGAACGAACGCACGAGGATCTCCTGATCCGGATGTTCCGCCTGAAGCCGAGCGGTAAGTGCAGCGACGTTGTCCGCGATCATGCGGGTCCGCTCCTCACCGCGGGCGATGTCGGGGACGTTGCCCAGCACGTCGGCCGTCACGTCGGCGATCTGCCTGATGAAACGCACCTCGAGACCCGGAGCGGGAATCTCCTCCTCGTTGGAACCGGCCCAGAAACCGTCTTTCAAGTAGTCGTGCTCCACCGACGAGAGGGCCTGAATCTGCGGATAGCCGCAGTGGTGGTTGGTGAAAACCAACCCTTCGGGGGAGACCACTTCGCCCGTGCAGCCGGCGCCGAAGATCACGATGGCATCCTTGAGCGAGGAGTGATTCACGGAATAGATCTCCTCGGCCGAAAGCTGACACCCTTTGGCCTGCATCTCTTTGATGTTCATTTTCTGGAGGTAGGGCAGCAGCCACATCCCCTCGTCCGCTGCGGCGGGAAGCCAGAGCATCGCCGCGGCAGCCAGCATCAGTACGATTTTTCTTTTCATTTTCTCGATTTGATTTTTGGTTTGCTTGTCGTTGTCAGATCGGAAGTCAGCGGATTTCGATCATCCGCAGGATGGACTGCTCGGCCGCCAGACGGACCTGTTCATCGATCTCGATGGCAGGGGACTCGTCGCGCAATGCGGCATAAATGTTCTCGAGCGTGACCATTTTCATGTACTTGCAGTCGTTGCATCCGCACGCGGCATCGGTCGGCGGGGCCGGAATGAAACGTTTGTCGGGATACCGGCGCTGCATCTCGCAGAGGATGCCCGCCTCGGTGACCACGATAAACTCCCGGCATGCCGAGCTGCCGCAATGGGCGAGGATGGCGGCCGTCGATCCGACGAAATCGGCCACCTCGAGGATGTAGGCCCGACATTCGGGATGGGCCACGATCTGCGCCCCGGGGTGACGGCGCCGCAGCTCGAGAATCCCCTCGAGCGAAAATTCCTCGTGTACGTGGCAGGCGCCGTCCCACAAGATCATGTTCTGCCGGCCGGTGAGCTTGCGGATATAGGAGCCCAGGTTGCGGTCGGGGGCGAAGATGATCGGCTGGTCGGCCGGTATCGATTCGACCACCTTCAGGGCGTTGGACGAGGTGCAGCAGATGTCGGTAAGGGCCTTCACCCCGACCGTGGTATTGACGTAGGAAACCACCTTGTGTCCGGGGTAGCGGGCCTTGAACGCCGCGAACGCCGCCGCGTCGCACGACTCGGCCAGCGAGCATCCCGCCTCAGGACAGGGGAGGAGCACTTTTTTGTCGGGCGAAAGCACCTTGGCGGTTTCGGCCATGAAATGCACCCCGGCGAAGAGGATGATTTCGGCGTCGGACTGCCGGGCTTCGACGGCCAGGGCCAGCGAATCGCCCAGGAAGTCGGCGACCTGCTGCACTTCTGGACGAGTATAGTAGTGCGCCAGGATCACGGCGTGTTTCCGCCGCTTGAGTTCCGCAATCGCGGCCTGGAGGGACGAGTTGTCAACCATCGGTTTCTTTTTTACTTTTTATTAATTTAATAAATAGAAGAACAAGAATAAAAATAAAGGCTGTTCATCGTGTTGATAAAGCGGTCGGTAGAAAAACAATCCACAATCTTTCGACCGCCTTTATCGCGGCAAATGGAAAAACCGGATTGATTCCGAGTAGCTTATCCTTTTTCCGACCGGGTTATCAACCATTGTGCATAACTTTATCCCCTTTTCGACAGCCGGCGGTTTTCCACAATCGCCCTCCGTTCGCCATCGGATCGCACCGCAATAAAAATCGATAACTTTTTTTGGACGACAGCCGGAAAATTTTATACCGCTGCGGAGCGAATCGTTCCAAATTTCCGGTCGCCGGATTTTGAAAAAGTTTTCATCCGCTTTCGTCCGGGTTACGAACACGTTTTCATCACGTTTTCCACAATTTTCCGGGCGATCGTACGGTAGGTTTCTTCGACCCGTGCATCGATCGTGCTGCCCGGCGTTCCGGCGTCTCCCCCCTCCATGATGGATTGGACGATGGGGATTTCGCCCAGGAAATCCACGCCGCATCGTTCGGCCAGCGCCCGTGCACCCCCCTTGCCGAAGAGGTAGTAACGGTTTTCGGGCAGTTCGGCTGGGGTGAACCAGGCCATGTTCTCGATGATGCCTGCGACGGGAACCCCCACCTGACTGTGGCGGAACATTTCGATACCGCGCAGCACGTCAGCAACGGCGACCTGCTGGGGCGTGGAGACGATCACCGCGCCGTTGAGCCTGAGTTCCGAGAGGATCGACAGGTGCACGTCGCCGGTGCCGGGAGGCAGGTCGATCAGCAGGAAGTCGAGCTCACCCCAGCGGGTCTGGTGGATCATCTGCCGCAGCGCATTGGTCGCCATCGCTCCCCGCCAAAGCAGCGCGTCGGAGGGTTTGATGAAGAAACCGATCGACATGATGCGGATGCCCCGCGCCTCGGCGGGCAGCAGGTAGTCCGCCCCCTCCTCCTGCTCGGCCTCGGGGACGTATCCTTCCAGGCCGAACATCTTGGGCTGCGAAGGGCCGTAAACGTCCGCATCGAGGATGCCGACGCGATAGCCCAGGTTATTGAGTGCGACGGCCAGGTTGGCCGTGACGGTCGATTTGCCTACGCCTCCCTTGCCCGAGGCCACAGCCAGGATGCAGCCGATTCCCCCGGTTGAGGTTTTGCGTTCGGTCGCCTCCGGCTTGCGGGGCGCCCCCTCCTTGACCAGCACCGTCACCGTGGCCGAAGGATAGGCTTCGCGGAGCCTCTTTTCGGCCTGCTGACGGATTTTCGCGGCAAAGGGGTCGCGTGCTTTGGTAAAACGGAGCACGGCGACGATCCGCTCCGGCGAGGCTTTGACCTCCTCCAAAAAACCGCTCGAAACAATCCCCTGCTCCGTTTCCGGATGGCGGATGGCATCGAGCAATTCACGAATCTGAGTTTCCATTTTTCATAGTCTTTCACGCAAAGGTAGCGATATTTCCGATATCCGGAAAGGGAATAATGAAAAACTTTATCGTTTTTCGATAAATTTTATTTGTTTCACGAAAAATTTGCCGTATATTTGCTGTGCGTTAAACGAGCAAAGCGGTTTTATCCCATTTAAACGGACAAGTTATGAAATTCGTCAAGATGTTTTTGGCCGGGCTGCTGGCTTTCGTGGTCGGCAGTTTCGTCATGTTGTTTCTGTGGATTTTCATTCTGATCGGCATTGCCGGGTCGATGGAATCGACGGTTACCGTGAAGCCCAACTCGATTCTGAAGATCGATTTTGCGGAGTCGATCGCTGACGCTCCCGTGAGCGATCCTTTTGCGGATCATCTGCTCAAAATGATTAACGGGGAGCGCTCCATCTCGCTCTATCAGGCGCTCACGGCCATCGACGCCGCTGCGGGCGACAGCCGGATCAAAGGCATCTACCTCAATACGAACGGCGGCGGATCGGTCTCGATGGCCGGTCTGGAGGAGTTGCGTGAAGCGATCGGGAAGTTCAAACAGAGCGGCAAATTCGTGGTCGCCTACAACGAAGCCTACGGACAGGGAGGCTATTACCTCGCGTCGGTCGCCGACCGCATCTACCTGGAACCCAACGGCGGGCTGATGTGGTACGGACTCTCCTGGAACACGATGTTTTACAAGGGGCTGCTCGACAAACTCGGCGTGAAGGCGGAGGTGTTCCGGCCGACGGCCTGCAAATACAAGAGCGCCGTCGAACCCTTCATCCTCGACAGGATGTCGGACGCCAACCGCCGGCAGATGCAGCAGGTGGTGAACTCGTTGTGGGAAACCATCAACCGGAGCGTCTCCGAATCGCGCGGCATTGCGGTCGGGGAACTCAACCGCATTGCCGACGGATTGGAGGTGACGCTGCCCGAAGAGGCGCTGCACCGCGGTTTCGTGGACAGCCTCGTGTATGAGGATTACATGCAGGAGGTGTTCGCCTCCTACGGCGTCGAACCCGGCAGCAGGGGCGAGTACGAATTCGTCACGCTCGGGGATTATGCCACGCAGCTCCGGGCCGACCTGAAGAACGTTTCGTCGTCGCAGGTGGCGATCGTCTATGCCGACGGAGCCATCGTCGATGGCGATGGAACCGGGAAGGATGTCTATGGAAACACGCTTGCCGAAAAGCTCGCGCGGGTGCGCCGCAACGACAAGGTCAGGGCGGTGGTGCTGCGGGTGAACTCCCCGGGCGGCAGTGCGCTGGCGTCGGACGTGATCTGGCGGGAAATGGAGCTGCTCCGAGCCGAGAAGCCGGTGATCGTGTCGATGGGCGCCTATGCAGCCAGCGGCGGCTATTATATCTCCTGTCCCGCGGATGTGATCGTGGCCGACCGGATGACGCTCACCGGGTCGATCGGGGTATATGGCATGTACCTCGATGCGGGGGCAGCGCTCAAGGACAAGCTGGGCATCACCTTCGACGGGGTGCGCAGCAACACCTCGGCCGATATGGGTTTCATGCGGCCCCTCACCCCCGTCGAACGGTCGGTCGTCATGCGCGGCGTGGATAAGGTTTACACTACCTTCACGCGCAACGTGGCCGCAGGACGCAACCTGCCGCTGGCCAAAGTGCTCGACATCGCGCAGGGGCGCGTCTGGTCGGGTGAAGATGCCCTGGGAATCGGGCTGATCGACACGTACGGCGGGTTGTACGCAGCCATCGCCATTGCGGCCGACAAGGCGGAGCTGGGCGACGATTACCGCGTGACCGAGGTATTCGACGAACCCATGGATCTGCCGCTGCTGTTCCAGTTCTTCGGGGCACAGTTGCGCTCCTCGTTCACCCGCTCGGAGCTGGGCGATGCCATGCAGACCTACGAGCGGATTCAGGAGGCCGTTTCTCAACAAGGCGTGGTCATGTACTGCCCCTACCGAATGGATTTGGAGGTGCAATAAGCTATCAGGTTTTAAAGTAAAAAGTTCAGTTCGCAGAAAACCGCCGTCAGGCGGTTTTCTGTTTTGTATCTGCTGCTTTCGTGGCACCGGGGAAACGGCCGTGACCGCGCCGGTGGAAAGGCTGCGACGGTCTTCCGTCGGCCGGGAGCGGGGACGGAGGAACGAAAGCAGCGCGGCCAGTCGGCCGCGCTGCTGCAAGGTTAGACCGCGTGGTCGTCACTTGATTCGTTCGCCCAGATGGATTACATAGTCCACGTAATTCCCCTCGAGCAGATAGTAACCCACGATGGTCTTGCCGTCGGCCGAAACGCCTATCGGCTCGCCTCCCGAGTGGTTGATCCGGATGCCGTAGTTGTCCTTGAGCCAGGTCTGCATGGGCGTATAGGTGCCGTTTTCATAGACGACGGCCAATTCGCTCGTGCCGATCCCGGCCGTGCCGAAGAAGGTGATTCCGTCCTTGGTGGTGCAGTTGCCGCAGCTGCCGCCCTCGTAATCCAGCTTGGATACCTGCCGGGTGGTCATGTCATATACGATGGCGGTGGGAACCGAGAAAGGAGGCTGCATGATCTGCTGCGAATAATCGAACATCGTGGTGGTGATGTAGCGTCCGTCGGGGGAGATCATGGCCTGGGTTCCGTAGTCGCTCATCAGCCAGTCGTCCTGGATAATCAGGGTGCTTTCCCCGTAGTACACGACATTGCCCTGCTTGTCCCAGTAGCAGCCCAGTTGGTCGGTCCAGTCGGCCCCGACGCAGGTGCCGTCCGCCGACATGGACTTGACCACGAATCCGGCATAGGCTTCCTGACCCGTATAGGTCGTTTCGGGACAGGTCAGGAATTCGATCTGTCCGTTTTTCCAGCGTACCGGTTTGTAGTTGCTGCCGGTTCCGACATAGCCGCCGCAAAGGGTTCCGTCTGGAGAGATGGCGGTGACGGAGCCGCTGTTGTACCCTTGAGTGTCGAGCTGCTGCCATTCGCCGTTGCGGAACTCGGACGGCATTTCGTAACACGCCCCGACGGCGATGCCGTCATCCGAAATATCGAAGACGTCGAATTGGTTGGCCATGCCCTCCTCGCCCTCGATCGTGTTGTAAACGGCTTCCCCGGTTTCGATGTTGTAAATGATGGTGTTGCCTTTGAGCGATCCGGCGGCCCATTTGCCGTTGTCGGATACGTTGTAGAAGGTGGCTCCGTTTTGCGGAACGATTTCGACGTACCAGTTGCCTTCGCGGTTGAAGCGCTGGGTGACCGTCAGGGTTGCCGTCAGCTCATCGGCTTTCACCGTAACGGTGGATGAGCGGTCGCTGGTGTCGGTGTTGGCGGTAACGCTCACTGCGAAACTGCCGTCGGCGGGGGTGACGGTGATCCACTTCGCATCGGGTTCCGCAGTCCAGGCGGAGCCGTCTGTTTTGACTGTAACTACTTGAGACTCAGTTGAATTATACTCGAAAACCAGTTGGGGGGGGGTAATTTCGAGTTCCGATGCCACGACCACCGGGTCGTCATCGTCGTTGCAGGCGCAGCAGGCAGCGCCCAAGGTGAATGCCAGGAGGGCGTAAAGGATTTTTTTCATGTTGGTTTAATTTAAATTATAGGTTTGGTGAAAGATGGTTTATCAAAGATAAAAAATTTTTCAATCGATTGGTGTAAATCACCTAATTTTTATCACAACAGATGAGTATTGTCCCGAATAGCCGATGTGAATTATCGTTTTTCGATAAATTTTATTTGTTTTTCGGGAATTATCCTTATATTTGTTGCCGAAGTAACCCGGATAATCAAAGCAGCTATGGACTTATTACGTGTGGAACACGTCACCAAGCGGTTTGCGACGCATACCGCCCTGGACGACGTTTCGCTTTCAATTCCCCGGGGGTCGGTTTACGGCTTGCTGGGCCCCAACGGTGCGGGCAAGACGACCCTGATCCGCATCATCAACCGCATCACGGCTCCCGACACGGGGCGCGTTCTGCTCGGCGATCGGGAGATTCAGCCCGAAGATATTTACCGTATCGGGTACCTGCCCGAAGAGCGGGGGCTTTACAAAAAGATGAAGGTCGGCGAGCAGGCCGTCTTCTTCGCCCGCCTGAAGGGGCTGTCGCGCCACGAGGCCGTCGTGCGGCTGAAGCAGTGGTTCGTGAAATTCGGCATCCAGGACTGGTGGGACAAGAAGGTCGAGGAGCTCTCCAAGGGCATGGCCCAGAAGGTTCAGTTCATCGTGACGATTCTCCACAAGCCCGAACTGCTCATCTTCGACGAGCCCTTTTCGGGTTTCGACCCGATCAACGCCAACCTGCTCAAGGAGGAGATTCTCTCGCTCCGGGATCAGGGGGCGACGGTGATCTTCTCGACGCACAACATGTCGTCGGTCGAGGAGATCTGCGACCACATCACCCTGATTAACAAGTCGCACAACATCCTCTCGGGCAACGTGGAGGAGATTCGCCACCGCCACGGCAACAACATCTTCCGCCTCGATTTCCGGGGCGACCGCGAGGCGCTCAGGAGGGCCCTCGCCGGAAGGTGCGAGACGATGGAGGATGCCGAGGCCGAGCAGGGCGTTTACGAAACGCTCAAGATCCATGTGCCGACGGAAGAGGAGGTGCGCGATGTCATCGCCTGTGCGAACGAGGCGGTGCAGCTCCGTTCCTTCACCGAAATCATCCCGTCGATGAACGATATTTTCATCCGCGCCGTCAACGGAAACCTTTAAATAAATCCGGTCATGTCGAAAGTTGGTATAATCATATCGCGCGAATTCAACGAGCGCGTCCGTAAAAAATCCTTTATCATCACCACCATCCTCATGCCGGTGCTGATGATCGGTCTGATGATCGTCCCCGCACTGGTGATGAACTATTCGCGGGGCGATACGAAGCATATCGCCGTAATCGACGAAAGCGGGCTGGTGCTTCCGGCACTCGAGAGCGACGAAGTGCTCGTCTTCCAACCCACCGATCTTCCGCTCGCGGAGGCCCGCACGCAGCTTACCGACGGATTCGGGGTGCTGTGGATCGGGAAAGACGTGCTGGAAAATCCTTCCGAGGTGAAGCTCTATGCCAACACCTCCTCCTCGATTCTGGTGGAGTCGGGCATCGAATCGCAGGTCAGCCGCATCCTGGAGCGGGAAAAACTCAAGGCGTACGATATCGACGACCTGCCCCGGATTCTCGAGGCGGTCAAGACCCCCGTGCACCTGCAGATTTTCCGCAACGACGAGAGCGGCGCACAGGACAGGCAGGCACGCTCGTCCGCAATCTCCTCGGTCGTGGGCATGGTGCTCGGCTTCGTCCTCTACATGTTCCTGCTGATCTACGGCGCGATGGTGATGCAGAGCGTCATCGAGGAGAAGAACAACCGCGTGCTGGAGGTGGTCGTTTCGTCGATCCGGCCGTTCCAGCTGATGATGGGCAAAATCCTCGGCGTGGCATCCGTCGCGGTGGTGCAGGTGTTGATCTGGGGTGTGCTGGTCGTCGGCGTGGGTACGCTGGTCATGCCCCATCTGGTGCCGCAGGAGGTCATGCAGAACGTCGAGGCGATGCAGGCCGGCGGCTTCGACGCCGCAGCCGCCACCGGCGTGGATGTGGATATGTTGCAGGCGGTGGCCACGGCGACCGACATGGGGTATATTCTCCAGTTGTTCGTCTTCCTGATGCTCTATGTCGTCGGGGGTTATCTGCTCTATTCGGCCATGTTCGCCGCCGTCGGCTCGAGCGTGGACAGCATTCAGGATGCGCAGCAGTTGCAGACCCCCATCATGATTCCGATCATCCTCTCGATCTTCGTGATGATGGCCGTGATGAACGACCCCAATTCGCAGCTCGCCTTCTGGTTTTCGATGATTCCCTTCACCTCGCCCGTGGTGATGATGGCCCGCATACCGGCCGGGATTCCCCTGTGGGAGATCGTCGTTTCGCTCGTGCTGCTCTACCTGTCGTTCGCCGGCATGGTCTGGGTGGCGGCCAAGATCTACCGGGTAGGCATCTTCATGTACGGGAAAAAACCCAACCTCAAAGAGGTGTGCAAGTGGGTTCGTTACAAATATTGAGCGGGCGGCGATGCGGACATTCAGGCGTTTGCTGCTGACCAATACGGTCATCGTGGTCATCGCGCTGGTGGCCCTCACCGGCGATCTGGTGTTCTACCTGAAAGCCGGTGCGGGGTGGGACAACGGACTCTGGCATGTCTTCGTGCTGCTGCTGGTCGCCGGGGCCGGCTTCGTGCAGGGCTACCGCCTGCGCAAGCTGCTGGCCGAGCACCGGCGGAAATAGCGCCGCTTTCGGGCATCCGTTCATCCGCCCTTAAACTTATCCTGCGTCCCGGTCCACATGGCCGGGACGTTTCGTCTTCTGCAGGGCCGGGACGGACAATATCGGAGCGGCCGCATGCGTTTTGCGAAAAAAATCCTAACTTTGGGCATCGCCGCCCGCCTGCCATGAAACCGTCGAGAAACGTCCGCACCAAAATCGCCCTGGGGTATGCGCTCATCATTGTGGTCAGCATCCTTTCGGTGGGGTACGTCTATCGGCAGGTGGAGCGGTTCACCGAGCCGGACGACAGCCGGGTGCAGGTGCAGACACGCCGCAGCCTGGTCAATCAGACCCTCTACCATCTTTACCAGGCCGAAGGGTACGGTCAGTTCCTCATCGCGGGCTACCCCTCTTACGAGCGGCGTTACCGCGACGAACTGCGGGTCGTGCGCGAGCACCTCGACTCCCTGGGGCAGTGGGGCGCGGGGGGCAGCGACTCTTTGCAGCGCATCCGGCTGGACAGCATATCGTCGCTTATCGACGTGAAGGAGCGCAGCACGCTCGGCCTGCAGCGGACGATCCGTTCGGCGGGCACGGCGACCCTGCTCAACAAGAATATCCGGCAACTGCTGCCGCCCGACTCGGTGCGGGCGGATTCTGCGGCCCGCACGGTCGTTCGGCAGGACACGGTCACCGTGCCCCGGCGCAAGCGCGGCTTTTTCCGCCGTCTGGGCGACGTATTCCGTCCGCCGAAGGAGGATTCGAGCGTGGTGATCTCCACGCGCGTGATCGTCGATTCGCTGCCCGCCGCAGCCGTGTCGGATACGATCGCCGGCGTGCTCCGCAACCTCCAGGACCGGGTGACCAGCGAGCGGCTGGAGCTTTACGAGCGGGCGTGGAACGACGGCAATACGCTCAAATACAGCAACCGGCAGATCAACGAGAAGATTTACCGCCTGCTCAACGACTTCGAGCAGGAGGAGACAGCCTACCTGCTGGCGCGCATGAACGGCCGCGCCGAGGTGAAGCGTCGCGCCTCGCTTATCCTGGGAGGCATCGCTGCGACGGCGATCGTGCTGATGCTCCTGTTCGTATGGATTCTCTGGCGCGATATCAACCGCAGCAACCGCTACAAACGCGAGCTGGAGGAGGCCAACCGCTCGAACGAAGCCCTGCTTGCGGCCCGCGAGAAGCTGATGCTGACCATCACCCACGACATCAAGGCGCCGCTCAGCTCGATCATGGGCTACATCGACCTGCTGGTGCGGCTGACCGGCGAAAAGCGTCAGGGCCTTTACCTGCGCAATATGAAAGCTTCGGCGGATCACCTGCTCAGTCTGGTCGGTAACCTGCTGGACTTCTACCGCCTCGATGCCAACAAGGTCGAAATCAACGAGGTCGCGTTCAACCCCGGGGAACTTTTCGCGCAGATCGGCGCTGGCTTCGCCCCCGTGGCCGCTGCAAAGGGGATCGGCCTGCAAACCCGCATCGACCCCTCGGCCGAATGCGAGGTCGCGGGCGATCCTTTCCGGATTCGTCAGATCACCGACAACCTGCTCTCGAACGCCCTGAAATTTACGGATCGGGGCAGCGTCACCATCGCCGCCGAGCTGCACGAGGGCAACCTGATCTTTTCGGTAAAGGATACGGGCAGAGGGATCGCCCGTGCGGAGCGGGAGCGTATTTTCGGGGAGTTCGTGCGCCTGAGCTCGGCGCAGGGGGTTGGCGGCGTCGGACTGGGCCTGTCGATCGTGGATCGGCTCGTGAAGCTGCTCGGGGGGCGCATCTATCTGGAGAGCCAGCCTGGACGGGGGAGCAAGTTTATGGTCCGCGTGCCCGTGAAATCCGCTGCCGGCGTGCCGTCCGAGCGGAAGGGAGAGGCCCCGGCGGGTTCGGGGCCTGCGGCTTCGCCGACCGGCTTCTCCGGGATTCGCTGCCTGCTCGTCGATGACGACGCCCTGCAACTGGAGATGGCCGGCGCGATGTGCCGGCAGTCCGGATGCGAGGTCGAGTGCTGCGCCTATCCCGAATATGCCGCCAAGCTGGTCGCGGAGCATCGTTTCGACGTGGTGCTGACCGATATCCAGATGCCCGGCACGGACGGATTCGAGGTATTGGCCCGCATCCGGGCCGTCTGCCCGGAACTTCCCGTGGTGGCTGTCTCGGCCCGGTCGGACAACCGTGCGGATTACCTCGGCAGGGGATTCGCCGCCGTAGTACGCAAGCCTTTCTCGGCCGGCGAGCTCACCGATGCGATCCGCGTCGCGCTGGGGCGGGGCGCATGCGGGGCGCATGACGAGCCGCAACCTGCGGAGAATTCCGGACAACCGGCGGCGGGAGCTCCCGCAGTCGCGGAACACACGGCCGGTTGCGAAGGCGCCGCAGAGGACGGCAGCTCCGTTCCGGATTTCGATGCGCTGACGGCGTTCGCCCGGGAGGATACGGCCGCCGCCGCCCGGATCATCCGGTCGTTCGCGGAGCAGACTGCGGCCAACTGCGTGGCTTTCTCCGAGGCTTCGGCAAAGGGGGACACGGCAGGGGTTGCGGCACTGGCGCACAAGATGCTGCCGCTCTTCACGATGCTCCGCACGGAGGAGATCACTGCGCAGCTCAGGCTGCTCGAACGGCTGGAGGGCCCGCTGACTCCCGACCTGCAAACACGGATCGGGAGGATGCTGGAAAGTGTGGATGAAGTTGTGAAACAGGCGCAAAAGCGCTATCTTTGCGAGGAAAAGCAATAGACGATGGACCGGATTCTGATTGTGGACGACGACGTGACGTTTGCGCTGATGCTCAGCACGTGGCTCAGCAAAAAGGGCTTCCGCGTTGCGACGGCGTCCAGTGCGGAGGCGGGGCGGAAACTCCTCGCCGCGGAATCTTTTGCACTGGTGCTGACCGACATGCGGCTTCCCGACCAGGACGGAATCGGCCTGTTGGGGTGGATTGCGGAACATGCGCCCGGCGTGAAGACGATCGTGATGACGAGTTACGCCGAGATTCAGAACGCGGTGCTGAGCATGAAACTCGGGGCGAAGGATTATATCTCCAAGCCGGTCAATCCCGAGCAACTGCTGCAAAAAATCCGCGAGGCGCTCGATGCCCCCGCCGATCCGACGGCCTCCGCGCCCGCGGGCGCAGTACTGGCCCGGGGCGCGGCACCCGTGCAGGGCGATTACATCGAAGGCCGCAGCGATGCTGCGCGGCGGCTGTACGAATACGTGCGGCTGGTGGCTCCGACCAATATGTCGGTGCTGATCTGCGGTGCGAGCGGCACGGGCAAGGAGCATATCGCCCACCTGATCCACGCCGGAAGCAAGCGTGCGGACCGGCCGTTCGTGGCCATCGACTGCGGCGCCATACCCCGCGATCTGGCCGCCTCGGAATTTTTCGGCCACGTGAAGGGCTCTTTCACCGGGGCGCTGGCCGACAAGACGGGGGCTTTCGAGTCGGCCAACGGCGGGACGGTGTTCCTCGACGAAGTGGGGAACCTGGGCTATGAAATCCAGGTTCAGTTGTTGCGGGCCCTGCAGGAGCGCCGCGTGCGCCGCATCGGGAGCAACCGCGAGGTAAACATCGATATTCGCATCATTGCGGCGACCAACGAAAACCTCGAATCCGGGATCGAGCGGGGAACGTTCCGCAACGACCTCTATCACCGTCTTTCCGAGTTTACCCTGCGGATGCCCGATCTGAGCGAGCAGCGCGAGGATATCCTCCTTTACGCCGATTTCTTCCTCGACGAAGCCAACCGCGAACTGGATCGTCGGATCGTGGGTTTCGACCCCCGGGCAGCTTCCCTGCTGACCTCCTACAACTGGCCGGGGAACCTGCGGCAGCTAAAAAATACCGTGCGCTATGCGGCGTTGCTTGCCCGCGGCGAGTACATCACCCCTGCGGAGTTGCCCGCCGAACTGACGACCGAGCGCACGGAGGAGGCCGCGACCCTCTCGCTGCATAATCCGGCCGGCGAGGAGGAGAAAATCCGCCGTGCCCTGGCGGCTGCCGGGGGCAACAAGTCGCAGGCGGCCAGGCTGCTGGGCGTCGATCGCAAGACGCTCTATAACAAGCTCAGGCTATACGGCATCGACTGACCGGGCGTCGCACGACGGGTAATTTTTCCACACGTCTGGGGCGTCATTCCACACTCCCTGCATGGATCAGCCATGCGGGGAGTTTTGTTTGCGCTTATATATCAACAAGATACGGCGGGATTGTCCTTTTGGCATACCGCTTGACTTTTCATAGGCGTATCAGCCGGCGGACGGCCGGTGCACGAACGAAGAAGTCCAACCTTAATGCAAACAGCTATGAAGAGATCAGCAATCGGCCTGGCACTCGTCCTGATTATGGGCGGTGCCATTGCCTGCGCACAGCAACCGGAAAAGAAAGCAAACGCCGAGGCGCCCCAGACGGAAACGACTCAGGCGGAACCGAACCAACAGGCGGCATCCGAAGCTCCTGCCACCGGGCAGGAGGCCGAGGCCGCGGTAGTATCTGAGCCTGCCGCGGAGGTAAAGAGCGAAGAGGCGGCACCCGCGCCTGCCGACGCACAGAAGTCGGAACAGGAGGGTGCAAACGCTCCGAAACCCGTTAACTAACGCAAGTATTGGGGGAAATTAGTTAGTTAAACAATTATTGCTTGCCTGGGGGCGCGCCGTGACGGTTGCGCCCCGCTTTTTTGTCCCGTCCCGGTAGCGGGGACGGCGAGGCAACCGTTCGGCTCGGAGACCCTTCCGTAAGTCGGGACGCACGGGGACGGCTGCGTTCGGCACCGGATCGATCAGGCGGTCGGTCGTCGGCTCTGCACGTCAATAGAAATCGGCTTTCGGCGCGAAGATCGCGTAGCCGAAATTGAACGTGAGGTACATGTTGCGCCAGTTGTGCAGATCGTACTTGGTCAGCGCAAGGCTCACCGGCCCGATCGGGGTGTGATAGACGAAGGATGCCTCGGCGATGTAGTGGAACTGCTCGCGGCTGTCGGAGCGCTTGTCGCGGTACATCATGTAGAAGCCCGTGCGGAAGAAGAAGTTGGGCAGCAGGTCGAAGGTGGGCATCACGCCGCCGCCGACGTACCGCCGGGCATGAAATTCGGGCATGTAGATCATTTTGGCGTGGGAGACGGGCTGGTAGGCCGGCAGCGACATGGCCGTCGCCGACGGGTTCGAGAGGTCGGGGTGGTTGGTGTAAACCCCGTCGAGGTTGAAGCCGAATGAGAACCAGCGGCAGCCCGGCATGTCGAAGTAGGCGTCCCAGATCACGCGTCCGCCCACCCATTGCTTCGTTTGGCGCAGGACGAAGCGGTCGAGGTCGTAGGGGCTGAATTTGTCGCGTCCGTACACATAGATGCCCGAAAGCTGGAGGCGGGAGCCGCGGCGCGGGTAGAGCACTTTGTCGAGCGTGTTGCGCTCGGCTTCGAGCTTGGTGCCGATGAACGAAAAACGCGAATGGTCGGTCACGTCGGCGATGTTTTCCTCCCGGTCGAGGTAGTAGCGGTAGTTGAGGTGTCCTGCATTGACCCTGAGCGAGAGAACGCTGCGGTGCGAAAGCGGAAGGCCGACGGCTGCCGAAAAGAAACTTTCGCTGCTTTTGACCTGCCGCGTGTTGTCCACCTCGGTGACGTTGCCGAAGTTGCCGTGGCGGAAACTCTTGACCGAGAAGTTGTAGGAGTAATCCAGAAAGAGGGGTTTCCAGACATAGAAGTCGGTGCGGCCGCCGAACGAACCGGTCGAATAGAGCGGGCCGAGGTAGAGGCCTCCGTAAAGCGACTGGGCCACGCGCCCCACCGTCTGGTAGTCGAACCCGATGAATGCCTGGTTGAAGGCCGTCGAGGAGATGTTGCCGCCGATCAGCAATTTGAAGTTGGGTTTGGTGCCCAGGCGGATGGCGATGCCGTATCGTTCGGTCGCGGGGTTGTAGCTGACCCGCGGAAAGCCGGAGGTGAAATCCCCCGAGGCCATCACCGTGAAGAAGTTGTTGCGGAACTCCTCGAATCCCTGCTGCCTCTGCGTGGAGCGCTTCTTGCGGTCGAGGCGGATGAAATCGCGGATATAGGCCGCCTGCGGCCCGCTCAGGCCCTCGATTTCGTAATCGTCGAAAATGAGCGGCGGACAGGCGGCGCGAAAGGCCTCGCGTCGTTTCTGCACCGCCTCGGGCGACCGGAAGTCGCGGATGCGCTTGCGGATGCCCGGCATCATGGCCATCGCGTCGTCGTAGCCCGCCTGGATGATGGCGTCGGCCCGGTCGAAGTCGAGCATTCCGGATTCGACGGCCCGCTCGATCAGCACGCTCCGGCCTTCGGGCATCCGGTAGTCGGTCTTTTCCATGGCCAGCATGAAGGCCTGTTCCATGAGGTTGCTGTTCCCGTCGGTGGCCGTATTTCCCGAGGTGCATTTGCTGCCGATGAGCAGGTCGGGCGAGAACTCCTCGTCGAGTGTCTGCCAGGGGAAATTGTTGTAAATGCCGCCGTCGTAGAGCAGCATCGAATCCATCTCGACGGGTTGGAAAACCAGCGGAATCGACATCGAGGAGCGGACGGCTTCGCCCAGATCGCCCTGTCGCATCACGACCGGGCGGCGGGAGTTCATATCGCTGGCCACGCAGCGGAAAGGGACCATCAACGAATCGAAATTGCGGTCGGCCGCTGCCGTGGCGCCCGCGAAGAGGCCGGTCAGGGCCAGGTCGATCTGCGTGGAGGAGAGCAGGTGCGAGGGGAGCCGGAACCGGCTTTCGCCTGCGGCCCGCTTGCTCAGGTTGAGCCGGATGGTGATGAACGAGGGGGTACGGTTGATCTCCCGGTAGTAGGGCAGGTAGCTGTCGGGAATGCGGCCCGAGACCCACTCCTTGACCTGACCCGAAGCGACGATTGCCCGCATCTCGGCGGGGGAGTAGCCGGCGGCGTACATGGCGGCGATGATCGAGCCCATCGAGGTGCCCGAGACGTAATCGACGGGTATGCCGTTCTCTTCGAGGGCCTGGAGCACGCCGATATGGTAGAGGCCCTTGGCGCCGCCGCCGCTCATGACGACCCCCACTGTCTGCGCTTCGGTGGTGTGCGTCGCCCACAGTGCGAGCAGGAGAAAACAGAGGCTCTTACGTATCATATCGCGGATTTTTTATAACTTTGCGCATATTAAGGTATAAAAGTACGCAATAAAGCGAGAACATGCAAAATATGATCGATAAAATCGACGAGCTGCTCCGCCGCGTCGAGGCTTTCCGCCCGAAAGCCGCCGCCGAGCTCGAGGAATTCCGCGTCCGCGTTCTGGGGCGCAAAGGAGAGCTCAATGCGCTCATGGAGGAGTTCAAGCGCGTGGCGCCCGAATACAAGCGCGAATTGGGGCAGCGCATCAACGGCCTCAAGACGGCAGCCACGGAGCGGATCAACGCCCTGAAAGAGCAGTTGCAGCAAAGCGGCGCGGACGAGGGGCCCGCCATCGGGGATATGACCCGTCCGGGCACGGCCGAGGGAATCGGGTCGCGCCACCCCATTTCGCTGGTGCGCAACCAGATCGTCGGGATCTTTTCCCGGCTGGGCTACACGGTGGCCGACGGGCCGGAGATCGAGGACGACTGGCACGTCTTTTCGGCCCTCAATTTCCCGCCCGAACATCCCGCGCGCGACATGCAGGATACGTTCTTCATCATGCGCAACCCCGACGTGCTGCTGCGCACCCACACCTCCTCGATCCAGGTGCGGACGATGGAGCGTCAGCGCCCCCCGATCCGCGTGATCTGTCCGGGACGGGTCTTCCGCAACGAGGCCATTTCTGCCCGCGCCCACTGCATTTTCCATCAGGTCGAAGGCCTTTTCATCGACGAGGGGGTGTCGTTCGCCGACCTCAAGCAGTCGATCCTCTACTTCGCCAAGGAGCTTTTCGGGGAGCAGGCCACCATCCGTCTGCGTCCCTCCTATTTCCCCTTTACCGAACCGTCGGCCGAGGTCGATGTGTCGTGCAACCTCTGCGGTGGCAAGGGTTGCAACGTCTGCAAGGGGACGGGCTGGCTGGAGATCATGGGATGCGGCATGGTCGATCCCAACGTGCTGGAGGCGAACGGAATCGACCCGAAGCGCTACTCCGGGTTCGCTTTCGGCATGGGTGTTGAACGCATCGCCATGCTCAAGTACGGTGTCAGGGACCTGCGGCTCTATTTCGAGAACGACGTGCGTTTCCTCCACCAGTTCGACGCGGCGCTCTGACAGCGCCGCACAACGCTGCACGGATGAAAGGTCGCATACCGGTTTTGCTGGCGCTCGCGCTCGCCCTCTGTTCGGGTTTCATGCCCCGCAGGGACGCTGCGCCCGCACCGCAGCCGGAGGCTTCGTGGCCCGATACCGTGAAGGAGGCCTACCTCTACACCGAAGGGCTCAAACGCCTGCTCATCGACGGCGACACGCTGGCCGCCCGCGGGTTGCTGCGCCGCAGCCTCGCGGCCGACTCCTGCTATGCTCCGGCGTGGTATCAGCTTGCCGCCGGAGGCATGTACGACCATCCGGATACGGCGGTGGGCTATGCCCGGCGAGCCTATGAACTGGATACCGCGAACAAGTGGTACGGCCGGCTTTACGGGCAGATGCTCGTGCGGGGCGAGCGTTACGACCAGGCCCGCGTACTCTACCGCAAGCTGCTGCGCGACGATCCGCGCGACCCCGACAACTACCGGATCCTGGCCATCCTCTACCAGCAGGCGGGGATGCCTGATTCGGCCGTGCGGCTGCTCGACTCGGCGGAGTTGCGGTTCGGAAAGATTCCCCTGCTGGTGAGCCTCAAGCGGCAGCTACTGGTCTCGACGGGGCAGATCGACCGGGCGCTGGAGGAGGCCAAAATCCTGGCCGAAGCCGTGCCCTACGAAATGGAAAACCGCCTCGTGCTGGGCGAGCTTTACAGCATGGTGCGGGCCGATTCGCTGGCGCTCGCGGAGTTTCGCGCTGCCGTAGCCATCGACTCGACCAGCGTGCCTGCGCTGGCTTCGCTGGCCGAGTATTACAACCGCCGGCACGAATACCGCGCCTACCTGGGCGTGGTCAAACGACTCTTCATGCTGGATGGCCTCCCCCTGCAGGACAAGGTCTCCTACTTCAGGCAACTGACCTCCGACCTGCGTTTCTACCGCGAATATTTCTTCCAGGTGGACGAACTCGCCTCGACTCTGCTGCTCCGCTATCCGACGGACAAGGAGGTCGTCAAACTCTACGGGGAGCACCTGATCGCCTCGGGCCAGCTCGACCGGGCGCTCGCTCACTACAAGCTCCACCTCGCCGACCGGCCGCCCCAGCTCGACTACTACACCATGGTAATCGACATCGAAAGTTTCAACAAGCACGTCGATTCGGTAGACCGCTACGTGGACCGGGCCATCGCCCTGTTCCCCGACAATCCGGAGCTCTACCTCCGGCGAGGGCATGTGCTGGCCTATGCCGGTCGTAACGACGAGGCGGTACGCAGTTACCGGCAGTCGTTGCGCCGCGCCGACACGGACTCGCTGCGCAGCGTCGTATGGGGCTTTATCGGGGACGCCTATCACCAGATGGACGAGGCCGCCGCCGCGGGTTCGCGGGAGCAGAAACGTTGCCGGGACGCCTCTTACGCGGCCTACGACCGGGCGCTCGCCTACTGGAGCGGCAATGTGGGGGTGCTCAACAATTACGCCTACTTCCTCAGCCTCGAGGGGCGGGATCTGATGCGAGCGCTCGACATGGCGGGCCGCGTGGTGGCGATGACCGACAACAATCCGACCTATCTGGATACCTATGCCTGGGTGCTTTTCAAGCTCGGAAGGCTCGCCGAGGCCAAGAAAACCATGCAGCAGGCCATCTCGCTCGACTCGCAGAACAGCCCCGACCTGCAGGCCCATTACGGGGACATCCTCTTTGCGCTGGGGGAACGTTTCATGGCGGAGGTTTACTGGCGCAAGGCGCTCGACAACGGATTCGACGCCGACGAGATCACCCGCAGGCTGGAACAACTCAAAGCGACTGCCGACCCATGAAACACCTCCTGCTGACCCTGCTGCTGACCCTTTTGCTGCTGCCCCTGTCCGCCCAGACGACCGACGACAGAATCACCCGCCAGAAGCGCGTGATCGCCGATCTCGAGGCGCGCATCGCCCGGGAGGAGCAGGAGATTTCGCGCCTGAAGAAAGGGCGCGCCTCGGCACAGGAACAGGCCCGCCGCCTGGCCATGCAGCTCGACGCCCGCAACCAACTGATGGAGGCCACCGAGCAGGAGGCGCTTCTGCTGGGGAAAGAGATCGACCGCACGGACAGCATCGCCCGGGGGCTGGGGGCTTCGCTTGAGGAGCATAAGCGCCTCTATGCGGAGATGGTGCGCGAGGCGTGGCGCAACTACCGGCACAACAACTACCTCACCTACCTCTTTTCGTCCGAAGATTTCGGACAGGTCGCCCGCAGGATCGCCAACCTGCGGGGGGTGGCCTCCATGCGGGAACATCGCATGGAGCAGATCGCGACGCTCTCGACGGCTGTGGCCGACGAGCGGAGCCAGCTCGAGCAGCGCCGCCATGCGCTCGACTCCGTGAAACGGAGCATCGAGCGGCAGCGCACGCGCCTCAAAAAGGACGAGCAGGCGGCGCGGGCGAGCATCCGCCAGCTTTCCGAGCGGGAAAGGAGGGCGCTTGCCGAGAAGGTCGCCCGCGAGCAGCAGCTCGACGTGGCGATCGGCGAATTGCGCAAGCTCACCAAAGGCAACCGGGAGGGCAGCAGTTTCACGGCCGGGACGGGCAATCTGCGCCTGCCTGTGGTCGGCGGGAGGGTGAAGCGCTACAAGGGCAATATGGCTGAGATTTGCGGGCCCAGGGGGGCGAAGGTGCAGTCGATTTACGAAGGCAAGGTGATCGACATAAAACGCAACCGCATTACGGGCAAATACGACGTATATATCGCGCACGGCGAATACCTGACCTCCTATGCCAACCTGGGGTCGATCGACGTGCAAAAGGGGGCGAAAGTGGCCCGGAACGAGGCGATCGGAACGATCGGCTCGGCGGTCAATCTGATGACCATGGAGACCGAATACAAGCTGGTGTTCGGCATCTATGCCCCGACGCCCGAGGTGAAAATGCTGGCTGAAAATTGTTTCAAATAATGGCTGTACGCTATTGCAACGACCAAAGCCGCTACCGGCTGCCCCGCAAGCGGCTGACCTCCGCCTGGCTTGCGGAGGTGGCTCGTCGGGAGGGGTATGCGCTGGGAGAGGTGTGCTACGTCTTTTGCTCGGCCGACCGGCTGCTCGAGATGAACCGGCAATACCTCGGGCACGATTATTTCACGGACGTCATCACGTTCGATTACAGCGACCGGCGCGGTGCGCGCATGGTTTCGGGCGACGTATTTATCGATGTGGAGACGGTGGCCGACAACGCCCGCCGATACGGTGCGACCCGGCTCGAAGAGATGCGGCGCGTGGTCGTGCACGGACTGCTGCACCTGTGCGGACAGAAGGACAAAACCCCCCGCGCCAATGCGGTCATGCACCGCAAGGAGGATCGTTACCTGCATCTGCTGGATGCGATGCTACGGGGAACGTTCCCAGCAGACAGCGCAGCGGATTGAGGCCCGGCATAGGGGTGGGTGCAGCCTGGGTCCGGCTGGATGTTTCCGGGATGCGTTTCCCGTTGGCCGCACCGGATTCGGGGGCCAGCGTAACGGGTTGCATTTCAGTTCCCGTTGGTGGCGGATAATCCGCCACGGCAATGCTCGTTTACGGGCCGACTGTGGTGACGAATGCCGGCGAGGAACCCGGAATGTCCCGTGAACAAATGAAAGGATAGGAAGATGACAAAGTTGCAATACGACCTTATCGTAGTGGGCGGCGGTCATGCCGGATGCGAGGCCTCCTCGGCGGCCGCGCGGATGGGGCTGAGGACGCTGCTGCTGACGATGGATATGACCAAGCTGGCCGATATGTCCTGCAATCCGGCGATAGGAGGTGTGGCTAAAGGGCAGATAGTCAGAGAAATAGATGCTTTGGGCGGGCAGACGGGGCGTATTGCCGACTTCACGTCCGTGCAGTTCCGGATGCTCAACCGCTCGAAAGGGGCGGCCATGTGGAGTCCGCGTGCGCAATGCGACAAATCCCGTTTTTCGGAGCGATGGCGGCAGGCGCTCGAGAACACGACCAACCTCTATATTTGGCAGGACGCCGCGACGGAGCTGCTCTTCGACCGGCGGGACGCAGGTCTGCGGATTGCCGGTGTGCGGACACGTATGGGGGTGGAGTTCGCTGCCCGGGCCGTGATTCTCACCAGCGGCACCTTTCTGTCGGGGATGATGCACTGCGGTGCGGAGCAGGCCGAGGGGGGACGTGCTGGCGATGCCGCATCGCACGGGATCACCGAATGCCTGCGGGCCGTTGGGTTTGAAACGGGCCGCATGAAGACGGGTACCCCCGCGCGGCTGGATGCCCGGACGATCGACTTCGAGGCGCTGGAGCCTCAATACGGCGACGACCAGCCCGGCAAGTTCTCGTTTTCGTCCGATACGCAGCCTGTCAGGGATCAACTGCCCTGTTTCCTGGTTTATACCTCTCCCGAGGTACATGCTGTCCTGCGCGGAGGGTTCGACCGCTCGCCCCTGTTCAACGGGACGATCACCGGCATCGGCCCGCGCTACTGTCCGAGCATCGAGGACAAGTTACGCACCTTTGCCGAAAAAGAGCAACACCAGCTCTTTCTCGAACCCGAGGGACGCACGACCAACGAATATTACCTCAACGGTTTCTCCTCCTCGCTTCCGTGGGACGTGCAGCTCGAGGCGCTGCACAAAATCCGCGGTTTCGAGGATCTGCACATCTTCCGTCCGGGATATGCCATCGAATACGACTATTTTCCACCGATGCAACTGCATCATACGCTCGAAACCAAGACGGTCGAGGGGCTTTACTTCGCAGGGCAGGTCAATGGCACCACGGGTTACGAGGAGGCGGCGGCACAGGGACTCATGGCCGGGATCAACGCCAGCCTGAAACTGACGGGACGCGAGCCATTGATACTCGCGCGCGACGAGGCCTATATCGGGGTACTTATCGACGACCTGGTGACCAAAGGGGTGGACGAACCTTACCGGATGTTCACCTCGCGGGCAGAATATCGGATTTTGCTTAGGCAGGATAATGCCGACCTGCGGCTGACGCCGAAAGGATATGAATTGGGGCTGATTCCGAAGCGCAGATACGACGAATTCCTGCAAAAAAAATCGAACGTAGAATCGCTTATTTCCTTTGTCCGGTGGACGGGTGTGCATCCGGACGAAATTAACGGCTATTTGATTTCGGTCGGTTCCGACCCTTTGACACAGGGTCGCCGTCTTTTCGACCTGCTGATGCGTAATGGAGTAACTTTCCGGAATCTCGCTTCCGCCGATGCGCGCCTTGCGAATTTTATCCGGGAACACAATCTCGGGGAGGAGGAGATCGAAGAGGCCGAGATTCAGATTAAGTACCGGGGCTATATCGAACGGGAAAAATTTATCGCTGAGAAGCTGCATCGGCTGGAAAATATCCGTATCCCCGAGGATTTTGATTTTTTCTCGCTCCAATCGCTTACGATCGAAGCCCGGCAGAAACTTTCGCGCATCCGTCCCGGGACGATCGGCCAGGCGTCGCGTATTCCGGGGGTTTCGCCTGCCGATGTCAATGTGCTGCTCGTGAAATTCGGGAGATAACGCGATTTGTCCGTCGCGCTTCGGCGGGTTGCGATCCGTAGGGATTGTCAAACAAAAGCGGATTGTTCCACGTGGAACAATCCGCTTTTGTTGTGTGTAACGGAGAGTTTTATTCGACAATCGTTATCCAGCCGTGTTTGTCTTCGTGACGACCGTATTGGATGTCCTGGAGACGGGTGTACATTTGCATCGACACTTTGCCGACTTCGCTGCCGTATTCGTAAACCTTGTTGGTCTGCATGTCGAAAATCTTCCCGATGGGGGAGATGACGGCCGCCGTGCCGCAGGCGCCGCACTCCTCGAACGTTCCGAGTTCCTCCAGCGGAACGGGGCGCTGCTCGACCTTCAGACCGAGGTCTTCGGCGATCTGGCGCAGGCTCATGTTGGTGATCGAGGGGAGGATCGAAGGCGATTTGGGCGTCACATAGGTGTTGTTCTTGATGCCGAAGAAGTTGGCGGCTCCGCACTCTTCGATGTACTTGTGCTCTGCTGCGTCGAGGTAAAGCACGTTGGAATAACCCAGTTTGTGTGCGTTTTCACCCGAAAGGATGCTGGCTGCATAGTTGCCGCCGACCTTCACGTCGCCTGTTCCACGTGGAGCAGCGCGGTCTTGTTCGCGGTCGAGAGCCACCATGATCGGCTTGATGCCCCCTTTGAAGTAGGCTCCGACAGGCGAAGCGTAAACGATCAGCAGGGCGTCTTTGGCCGGTTTGACACCCAGTCCGGCCGTCGTGCCGAAGAGCACCGGGCGCAGGTAGAGCGATGCGCCGGTCCCATAGGGCGGGATGAATTTCTCGTTCAGGCGAACTACCTCGGTGCAGGCTTTGACGAACATTTCGATGGTCGGAACGGGCAGGCAGAGACGCTCGGCCGACGACTGCAAACGGCGTGCGTTGTCTTCGACACGGAAGAGGCGGATTTTTCCGTCCACACCCCGGAAGGCTTTCAGCCCTTCGAACAGTTCGAGCCCATAGTGCAGGCACGACGCCGACATGTGCATTTTGATGTACTCGTCGCCGGTAATCTCCATTTCGCTCCACTTGCCGTCGGTGAAGGTGTAGCGGGCGTTGTAGTCGGTTTTCACGTAGTTAAACCCAAGCGCGCCCCAATCGATGTTTTCCATTTTGAAATTGGTTTTAAGGTCGTTGTATTTTTCGGTTTCTTACCATTCGGTTGTAAATAGATCGGTCCTGTGTCAGCCGACCACGGCTCCGTTGGCGGTCGTCTCGTCGGGCTGCAGCAGACGGAGTTTGCCGGAAGCGTCCTCGGCCATGAGGATCATGCCTTGCGACAGAATGCCTTTCAGTTCACGCGGTGCGAGGTTCACCAGTACCAAAACCTGCTTGCCCACGAGTTCTTCGGGCGTGTAGTGCTCGGCGATGCCCGAAACGATTTCGCGTCGGTCGATACCCGTGTCCACCGTCAGCCGGAGCAGCTTTTTGGTTTTGGCGACACGCTGCGCTTCGAGGATGGTGGAGACGCGGATATCCATGCGCTGAAAATCCTCGAACGAAATGGTATCTTTCTGTGGATCAGCTTGTTGTTTGGATTCGGCGTCGGCATTGGCCGCTTTGGTCTCGCTCAGCTTGCGGAGCTGGGCTTCGACGGCCTCGTCTTCGATCTTCTCGAACAGCAGTTCCGGCTCGCCGATCCGGTGTCCGGCGGGGAGGAGTTCCGCTTCGCCCAGCCGCTCCCATCCGAGCGATTCGACCGCCAGCATACGGCGGATTTTTTCCGCCGTGAAGGGCAGGAAAGGCTCGATGGCGACCGAGAGGTCGGCCGTGATCTGCAAGGCCACGTTGAGGATCGTGCGAACGCGCTCCGGATCCGTCTTGACGACTTTCCAGGGCTCGGTGTCGGCCAGGTACTTGTTGCCGATGCGGGCATAGTTCATGGCGTCCCTGAGCGCCTCGCGGAAACGATAGTTTTCGATATTCGCCTCGAGCGAGGGACGTATCGACCGCAGCTCCTCGAGGGTCAGGCGGTCGTAGTCGGTAAGCGTCCCGAGTGCAGGCGTCGATCCGTCGAAGTACTTGTGTGTCAATACCAAAGCCCGATTCACGAAGTTGCCGAGCACGGCCACGAGCTCGTTGTTGTTGCGGGCCTGAAAGTCCTTCCAGGTGAAGTCGTTGTCTTTGCTTTCGGGCGCATTGGCGCAAAGCACATACCGGAGCACGTCCTCCTTGCCAGGGAACTCGTCGAGGTATTCGTGCAGCCAGACGGCCCAGTTGCGCGAGGTCGAGATCTTCTCCCCCTCGAGGTTGAGAAATTCGTTGGCCGGCACGTTGTCGGGCAGGATGTAGCCGCCGTGCGCCCGCAGCATCGCCGGGAAGACGATGCAGTGAAACACGATGTTGTCCTTGCCGATGAAATGGACCATCTTCGTCTCGGGGTCTTTCCAGTACCGTTCCCATTCGGGCGTGAGGTCCTTGGTCGCCGAGATGTAGCCGATCGGCGCATCGAACCACACATAGAGCACCTTGCCTTCGGCCCCCTCGACCGGCACGGGGATGCCCCAGTCCAGGTCGCGGCTCACGGCGCGGGGCTGCAATCCCCCGTCGAGCCAGCTTTTGCACTGGCCATAGACGTTGGATTTCCACTCTTTGTGTCCGTCGAGAATCCACTCGCGCAGGAATCCTTCGTATTGATCCAGCGGCAGATACCAGTGTTTTGTCTCCCGCTTCACCGGCACCGAGCCCGAGACGGCGCTGTGGGGGTCGATCAATTCGTCGGGCGAAAGGGTCGAACCGCACTGCTCGCATTGGTCGCCGTAAGCCCGCTCGTTGCCGCAGCGGGGACAGGTGCCCACGATGTAGCGGTCGGCGAGAAAGGTGTCGGCCTCCTGGTCGTAATACTGCTCGGTCGTGCGTTCGATGAATTTGCCCGCGTCATAGAGCGTGCGGAAGAACTCCGAGGCGGTGCGGGCATGGGTGGGCGAGGTCGTGCGGGAGTAGATGTCGAACGAAATACCCAGCCGGCGGAACGACTCCCCGATAAGGGTGTGGTAGCGGTCCACGATCTGCTGGGGTGTCACGCCCTCCTTGCGGGCCTTGATGGTGATGGGCACACCGTGCTCGTCGCTTCCGCAGACCCAGACGACGTCGCGCCCCCGGAGCCGCTGGTAGCGGGCGTAAATGTCCGAAGGGATATAGACGCCTGCCAGGTGGCCGATATGCACCGGGCCGTTGGCATAGGGGAGGGCTGAGGTAATCAGGTATCGTTTGAATGTTTTAGCCATGGATGGGGTAACGAGTTACTAATTTTTGTCAAAAGTAGTAATTATTGTGGGAAATAAAAAGCGTGCGAGCCGAATTATGGCCCGTGCGCCTGCTGCGGCAAGGGGCGGAGGGAGGGGTGCCGCCCGCGCGGACAGACGGCGGGCCCAGGCGCAAGGATACGGGCTACCGCGGTATCGCCGTGGCCCTCGGTGCCCTCGCATGGCGGCTTTCGGATGCGGCGGTTCGCACCGGGGCCGGCCGACGGGACGATTGTGCAACCTTTTCCGCTTGCGGTGTGCATCCTGGGCGAATATGTGTTACCTTTGTTGCCGGATCAAAACAGGATATGCCATGAAAGAGTGCGTATTGGTTACGGGCGGAGCCGGATATATCGGTTCCCATACCGCCGTCGAGCTGGTCGAAGCCGGGATGGATGTGGTGCTTGCGGACAATTTGACCAATTCGGATATGCAGGCCGTCGAGGGCGTGCGCCGCATCACCGGTCGGGAGGTGCCGTTCGAGCGGGTCGATTGCTGCGACCGCGCGGCCCTCGGAGGGGTTTTCGCGCGCCACCGGTTCGGGTCGGTGATCCACTTCGCCGCCTCCAAAGCGGTGGGCGAGTCGGTGTGCGAGCCGATGAAATACTACCGCAACAACCTGCTCTCGCTGATGAACGTGGTCGATCTGATGCGGGAGCACGGCCGTCGCAACATCGTGTTCTCTTCATCCTGCACCGTCTATGGCGAACCCGACAGCCTGCCCGTCACCGAGCGGGCGCCGCGCAAGCCGGCGACGTCGCCCTACGGAAATACCAAACAGATTTCGGAAGATATCCTGCGGGACGCCATCGCCGCCTACGGCGACCTGCGGGGGATCGCCCTGCGCTATTTCAACCCCATCGGCGCCCATCCGTCGGCTCTGATCGGCGAACTTCCGCGCGGCGTGCCGCAAAACCTCGTCCCCTATGTTACACAGACAGCGGCCGGTGTACGAGAGTGCCTGAGCGTTTTCGGCGACGACTATCCGACTCCCGACGGCTCCAATATCCGCGACTATATCGACGTGGTCGATCTGGCGCGCGCACACGTGGTGGCAATCCGCCGGATGATCGAGGGGCGGAACAAGGCCGACTACGAAATCTTCAACATCGGCACCGGCCGGGGCGTTTCTGTGCTGGAGCTCGTGCGCCGGTTCGAGCAGGCCAACAACTTGAAAATAAACCATAAAATCGCCCCGCGGCGTGCCGGTGACATCGTGGCGATCTGGGCCGACCCGACGCTGGCCAACACGGAGCTGGGGTGGCGGGCCGAACGTTCGCTCGACGAGACCCTGCGCGCCGCATGGGCTTGGGAACGACATCTGCGCGGCATCTGAGCCGTGCGGCTCTCGGCCGGCCGGGAGCGTGAGCATCCTGTTTGTTCGGTACGCGATGTGTCCGGCATCGGGGTGCGTGCACTTCGTCCGGTGTTTCCTGTGTCTTATGTAATTGCGACCCGAGGCATTCCGTCTTGGGAGGCTGCGCCTCATCCCGGATAGCCGGGTATCCTTTGTCATGCCGAAAACCGAGGGTTGATGTGTCCGAAGTCGCCTTTCGGTTGGCCTCTGCGCCTTTTTTATCGCCTTTTTTGTCCGGATGGTAGGCGGGATTGATTTTTTTTGTATTTTTGCATCAATTGGGAAAATAATGAACTTATAATGCCGAAGCTGTATGACCGGGCAGACGTACTGAAAAAACCCGACTGGCTGAAAATAAGGCTGCACCGCACCGCCGAATACGCGGATGTGCAGCGGATCATGGAGCGCCACGGCCTCCATACGATCTGCACGAGCGGAATGTGCCCCAACAAGGCCGAATGCTGGAGCCGCCGCACGGCGACTTTCATGATCCTGGGTGAAATCTGTACGCGCAACTGCCGTTTCTGTGCGACGCGTTCGGGCCGGCCCCTGCCGCCCGATCCGTCGGAACCCGGCGAGGTCGCCCAAAGCGCCCGCCTGATGCAGCTCAGGCATATCGTCGTCACCTCCGTCACGCGCGATGACCTGCCCGACGGCGGGGCCGCTCACTGGGCAGCTACCGTGCGGGCCGTGCGGAAGGAGAATCCGGACGCAACGATCGAGCTCCTTATTCCCGATCTGGATGCGAATTCCGCCCTGTTGGAGACGGTACTCGCATCCGGGCCCGACATCGTCGGGCACAACATCGAAACCGTCGGGCGGCTTACGCCGCTGGTGCGTTCGCGGGCTACCTATGAAACGAGCCTCAAAACGCTGCGCCTGCTCGCGGAGCGGGGCGCCGTGACCAAAAGCGGACTGATGGTCGGCCTCGGCGAACGCGATGACGAAGTGTTGCAAACCCTCGCCGACCTGCGCGAAGCGGGTGTGAGGATCGTGACCCTCGGACAGTACCTTCGGCCTACTCTGGAGCATTATCCCGTTGCGGCGTATATCACTCCAGAGCAATTCGACCGGTATCGCCGGGAAGCGCTTCGGATGGGCTTCAGTTATTGCGCGAGCGCCCCGCTGGTGCGCTCGTCCTACCTGGCCGACGAAGCGATGCGGGCCGTAGGCCGCTGATAGGCCGGCCCGCTGCGCGTGCGGCGCGTGCCGCTTCCGGGCAGGTCCCGTGAGGCGGCACCGGGTATTGTGCAAATCCGATTTTTGCCGGCGGAAAGCCGGACGGCGGGACGTGCGACTGGTCCGCACGGCCTCCGAACGAAAGCGGAACGGCAGCGTTCCGGAAAAGATGGAACCATGAAACGGGTCGAATATCGGGATCTCGCAACAATGGACTATGAGGCGTGCTGGCAGTTGCAGCAGGCGCTCTTCGACGCGCTGCTGTGCGACAAGCGCACCCCGGGCGACCGGGCGGGTCATCTGCTGCTGGTCGAGCATCCGCCCGTTTATACGCTGGGCAAGAGCGGCCATGCGGAAAACCTGCTGGTGAGCGAAGAGCGGCTGGCCCGGCTGGGTGCCCGCTGCTACCGGATCGACCGGGGCGGGGACATCACGTTCCACGGGCCGGGGCAGATCGTGGGGTACCCGATCCTCGACCTCGAGCGGATCGGGATCGGGCTGCGGGACTATATCGCGGCGCTCGAACAGGCCATCATCGACGCGGTGGCGCATTACGGCGTCGCCGCCGGCCGGATCGCCGGCGCCTCGGGGGTCTGGATCGACGCGGCGGGTACGCGGCTCCGGAAAATCTGCGCCGTGGGGGTGCGCTCGTCGCGCTATGTGACCATGCACGGATTTGCGCTCAACGTTTCGACCGACCTGCGGTATTTCGACCACATCAACCCGTGCGGTTTTACCGACCGGGGCGTTACGTCGCTCGAGCGGGAAACGGGGCGCAGGGTGGCCATAGCGGAGGTCAAGGAACTTTTAGTCAAAACCTTAAGTGAGAATTTAAATGTTAAAATATATAAAAATTAATTCGTATGCCTATAGAAAAACGATGGGTAGTGAAGCCTCAGGGCAATCCGGAGGCGGTGGCGGCCATGGCCGCCGCGCTGGGGATTGCGCCCGTGCTGGCCAACCTGCTCGTACAACGAGGCATAGACACGGTAGAGAAAGCGCGGAAATTCTTTAACCCCCATCTTTCGGACCTGCACGATCCTTTCCTGATGAAGGACATGGACAGGGCGGTCGAACGGGTGGAGCGGGCCGTCAGGGATCACGAGAAGATCATGGTCTATGGCGACTACGACGTGGACGGCACTACCGCCGTTGCGCTGGTTTACAAGTTTCTGCGCCACATCGGGCATAAAAACCTGATGTTCTACATCCCCGACCGATATACCGAAGGTTACGGTATTTCGATCAAGGGCATCGATCACGCCGTGCGCAAGGGCGCCACGCTGATTATCGCTCTGGACTGTGGCATCAAGGCCATGGAAAAAGTCGTCTATGCAAAGAACCGGGGCGTGGATTTCATCATCTGCGACCACCACCTTCCGGCGGGGGAGATTCCCGCCGCCGTAGCCGTCTTGGACGCCAAGCGTGCGGACTGCTCCTATCCCTTCGACGAGCTTTCGGGCTGCGGCGTGGGCTTCAAGCTCGTGCAGGCCTATGCTCAGAAGAACCGGATCCCCTTTTCGGAGATCGAGCCGCTGCTCGACCTGCTGGTTGTGAGCATCGCATCGGATATCGTGCCCCTCACGGGCGAAAACCGCATTCTTGCGCACTACGGGCTGAGCCGTCTGAACAACAACCCGTCGAAGGGACTCCTGTCGATCATCAAGATCTGCGGGCTGGACAAGCACAGCATCACCATCGACGACATCGTGTTCAAGATCGGCCCTCGCATCAACGCCGCCGGCCGGATGCGCATGGATGAGAACGACGAGAATGCCGCGCCTTCGGGCGGCCATGCAGCCGTAAACCTGCTGATCGAGGGCGACGAGTTGCAGGCCGAGGAGTTCGGCAGTGTGATCGACGCCTTCAACCAGGATCGCAAGTGCATCGATCGGAGCGTCACGCAGGAGGCGCACGACTTCATCGAGCGCAATCCCGAGATGAAGCGGCTCAAGAGCACGGTGATCTACAACCCGCGCTGGATGAAAGGAATCGTGGGCATCGTCGCCTCGCGCCTGATCGAGACCTACTACCGTCCGACGGTGGTGCTCACCATGAGCAACGGATTCGTGACGGGCTCGGCCCGTTCGGTCCCGGGATTCGACCTCTACCAGGCGGTCGAGTCGTGCGCCGACCTGCTCGAGAATTTCGGCGGCCACATGTATGCCGCCGGGATGACCATGCGGCCCGAGAACGTGGAGGAGTTCACCCGGCGGTTCAATGCCTATGTCGAGCGCAATATCGACCCCGAGATGCTTCTGCCGCAGGTGGAGATCGACAGCGACCTGCTGTTCTCGGAGATCACCCCGCAGTTCCGCCGCGACCTCAACCGCTTCCAGCCCTTCGGCCCGGGCAATGCCGCGCCGGTGTTCGTCACCTACGGGGCGAGCTGCCACGGCGAGGCCAAGCTGGTGGGCATGGACTGCGAGCATCTGCGCATGGATCTGATGCAGCGCCAGAAACCCAACACGACGATCCAGACCATCGCGTTCCAGCAGCCCACCCACTACGAATGGGTGCGCTCCGGAAGGCCGGTCGATGTATGCTACCAAATCGTAGAGAACCATTATCGGGGTACCGTAACAACCCAGCTCCGGATAAAGGATATAAAGCCCGTACTTAAATAGATGACGCATAATGCGACCTTGTTTTGCGGGTCAGTCCGATGCTCAGGCACCGGCGCAGCCCTGTTTATCCGTTAGCCGGATCCGGCGCGTCTTCCGCCGGACCGTGTTGCGGCTTGCGGCACTTGCGTGTGCCGCCGCCCTGCTATGGCCGTTGACCGGCCGCGCCCGAACCGAAGAGACCCCCCCCCGGGTGATTCTGGTGGTCAATTCCTACCTGGAGTCGTCGCCCTGGAGCAGTACGATCATCTCCGCTCTCTCCCGATTCGGGGCCGACCGGGATGATCTGGATGTATTCACGGAGCACATGAACGTCCTGATGATCGGCGACCGCGAGCGGCTGGCCGAATTCGAGCGCATGTTGTCCGATACCTACCTGTCGCGGCGGCCCGATGTGGTGGTCCTGATCGGGAATCCGGTTTACGCCCTGCTGGGCGACTGGCTCAAGGATACGTGGGGAGCCGATATCCCGTTGATCGTCTGTGCGGAAGAGGATTACACCGGGCCCGGAGAGGCCTACCTGTATCCCCGGCCTCTCGCCGCTGCCGAGCGGCAGCCTTTCGAGGATTTGGCCGAGCCGGAGAACCTCACGCTGCTGCAGGCTCCCGCTTATCTTCCGCAGAGCATCGGCCTCATGCGGCGCATGCTGCCCAAACTGGAACGGATTGTCTTTATCGGGGACGAGCGATACGTCAGCCGCCAGACCGACTCCGACCTGGAGGAGCTGATCCGCTCGCAGTTCTCAGACCTGGAATACTCCTCTTACAGGGCGGGGGATATGACCATCGACTCGCTTTTCGATGCTCTCCAGCGGATCGATCCCGAGCGTGACGGACTGCTGTTCTCCTCGTGGTTCAGCCGGCGGCAAATCGCCGGCAACACGGTGCTTACGAGCGGTTCCTACAAAGTCATCGCCGGTTTCCTGCTGCCCATCTTCTCCCTCCACTATGCGGGTATGGAGGACAGCAACCTGGTGGGAGGTTACGTCTATGACCGCTCCGACTACGAAGCGCATCTGCTCTCGGTCGTCGGGCAGGTGCTCGGCGGACGCCAGCCGCGCGACATCCCGTTCTATCGGCCTTCTGGCGGGCCGCGGTTCAACTATCCGGCGATGCTGAGCCGGGGACTCGACCCGGCCCGCGCTCCGAGGGAGACGGTTTTCGTGGATAGGCCCCAGTCGTTTTACGACCGCTATCGGTGGTATATCCTCCTCTCGCTGCTTGCTCTGGCCGGCTTTATCCTGCTCCAGCAGTGGCGGATCTCCGTGCTGGGCAGAATCCGCCGGGCGGTGGAGCGCGAAGCGGAAACGGCCGCCCGCTATGCCAACCTGTTCAACAACATGCCGATCCTGTATATGCAGGAACGGGTGCTTTTCGACGGGGACGGTCATGCCGTGGACACGGTTTTCGTGGATATCAACGAACGGTTCGCCAAGTGGAGCGGCCTCAGCAGAGAGGCGCTGGGCAAACGGGGGAGCGAGCTCCTGCCGGAGTCGTCGGGCGATTTCCTGCGCTTCATCTCCATGGCGTTGAGCGAGAACCGCACGGTCGCATTTCCCTACTACTTCGCCAGCATCGACACCTCCTACGATGTGATCGTGAGCCGCTCCTACCAACCCGACCTGGTCGATATCTTCTGTCTGGACAGCACCGAACTCCACAAGGCCCAGCAACGCCTGCGGGACATCAACTACAAGCTGACCATGGCGCTCGACGTAGCCAACATCGTCCCCTGGAAATGGGACCTGGTCTCCAACACGATCCTGTGCGACGTGGCCCGCTCGCTGGAGCTGAACGACGGACGGGACAGCGAGCAGCTCTCCGTTCCCGACAGCCGCTATTTTTCCAAGATACACAAGGAGGACCGGGAGCGGGTGCGCAAGGCTTACAGCGACCTGATCGAAGGACGCTCGGATAAGGTGCGCGAGGAGTACCGCATCTATACGAAAGACGCTTCGGGGCACCGCGTGGACTGGATCGAGGCGCAGGCCGCCGTCGGCGCACGCGATGCGGAGGGGCGTCCCACCATGCTCATCGGGTCATCGCTGGTCATCACGCCGCGCAAGGACCTCGAACGCGATCTGATGACCGCGCGCGACCGGGCCGAGGAGTCGAACCGGCTCAAGTCGGCTTTCCTGGCCAACATGAGCCACGAAATACGGACGCCCCTGAACGCCATCGTCGGCTTCTCGGGCATCCTGGCTTCGACCGACGAACCGGCCGAACGGGAGCAGTACGTCGAGATCATCGAGAACAATAACGAGCTGTTGCTGCAATTGATAAGCGACATTCTCGACCTTTCCAAGATCGAGTCGGGGATGCTCGAATTCGTCTATACGGATTTCGAGCTCAATGCGTTCCTCCGCGAGAAGGAGGCGATCACCAGACAGCGCGTCACGGACGGTGTCGTCGTGCTGTGCGAAGCGCCGGCCGACGAGCTCTGGATCCGTACGGACAAAAACCGGGTGGCGCAGGTGCTCATCAACCTGCTCACCAATGCGGCCAAGTTCACGCCGGAAAAGGGGACGATCCGTTTCGGTTACGAATTGCAGGGCGACACCATCCGCTTCCGCGTGTCGGACACCGGCTGCGGCATCCCCGCCGAGAAGCAGGCTGCGATTTTCGACCGTTTCGTCAAGCTCGACGAATTCAAGCAGGGGACGGGTCTCGGCCTGCCGATCTGTCGCACGATTCTGGAGCACATGGGCGGCCGCATCGGGGTCGAATCGACTCCCGGACAGGGATCGACCTTCTGGTTCTCCCTGCCCTTCATCGCCGGAAAGCGCGCCGAGATGCTCACCGAGGCGATCGATAAACCCGTGGTGGAGAAGGGTAAGCTGACCATCCTCGTCGCCGAGGACAACGAGAGCAACTACCGCCTTTTCGAGACGATTCTTCGAGCGGACTACCGGTTGCTGCATGCCTGGAACGGTCAGCAGGCGGTGGAGCTGTTCGAGGCGCACCGGCCCCATCTGGTCCTCATGGACATCAACATGCCCGTAATGAACGGCTATGACGCCACACGCGAAATACGCCGCCTCTCGACCGACGTGCCCGTCATTGCAGTCACGGCTTTCGCCTATGCGACCGATGAACAGCGCGTCATGGAGAGCGGCTTCTCGGGATTCGTGGCCAAGCCGATTCAGGCCAACCGCCTGAAAGGGCTGATCCTGGATGTGCTGCGCGCGCGGATGATGCTGATCTGATTCTGGGATGCCGCGATAAAGAGGCCGCCCGGATTCCGGGCGGCCTCTTCTTTGGGGCCCGTCGCGTTCGCGTCAGAGCCAGATGACGGGTTCGTCGTCGGCTGGCGGCAGCGGTGCCGGGGTGAAGTCGGAATATCCGAGGGCCACGGCGCAAAGGATGCGGGTTTGCCCGGGTAGGGACAGCAGTTCGCGCAGGAAAGCTTCGGCCTGCTCACCCTCGGGCGTATCCTGCCGGCGGGGACGTCCGTGGACATGCACCCAGCAGGAGGCCAACCCCCGATCGACGCAGGCGAGTTGCAGGATCGTCGCGGCTATGGCGGCGTTCTCGCGCCACAGGTCGCTTTTCGTGGGGTCGCCCAGCACCAGCACGACGGCCGGAGCATGGCGCATGAACGAGGAGCCGTAGTCGCGCATCTCCGCCATGCGGGCAATGAGGGCGGGATCGTCCACCGCCAGGAAGCGGGTGGAGCGGGAGTTGCGGGCCGAGGGTGCGGTGAGCGCATCCCGAAGGAGCGCATCGATCAACTCCCGTGGAACGGGTCTCGGAAGGAAACGCCGCGTACTCCGCCGTTTGGCAAGAATCGTCTGAAAATCCATTTCGCTGTTTTTTTGTATTGTCCCCTGACTTCCGCCGATGCCGGTGCGGGAGTTTCGGTTCACGGATTCAAATATACGAAAAAATACCTATCTTTGGCTGGAAATACGAATGCGGATGGATTACAAATTGACCGTAGCGCTGATCTACGACTTCGACGGGACGCTTTCGCCGGGCAACATGCAGGAGTACGACTTCATTCCGGCCGTCGGCAAGAGCAACCGGGAGTTCTGGAACGACGCCAACATGCTGGCCGAACAGCAGGATGCCGACATGGTGCTGGCTTACATGGCCAAGATGATCCAGGAGGCCAAGTCGAAGGGGCTTTCGCTCAAGCGGGAGGCTTTCCAGGAGTCGGGACGCCGCGTGACGCTCTACAAGGGTGTCCGCGCATGGTTCGGTCGCATCAATGCCTATGGAGCCGCTCGGGGCATCCGTATCCTGCACTACATCAACTCGTCGGGGCTCAAGGAGATCATCGAGGGGACGCCCATCGCGCACGAATTCCGCAAGATTTACGCCTGCTCGTTCCTCTACGATATCGACGGCATCGCCTATTGGCCCGCCGTTGCGGTGAATTACACGAACAAGACGCAGTTCATCTTCAAAATCAACAAGGGAGTGGAGTCCGTCTTCGACAGCAAGCTGGTCAATCGCTATATCGAGGAGGAGAAGCGCCCCGTGCCGTTCAAGCACATGATCTACGTCGGGGACGGAACCACCGATATCCCCTGCATGCGTCTGGTCAAGAACTACGGGGGCCACTCCATCGCCGTTTACAACCCCGACCTGCGGGGTGCACGCCGCGATCTGGCGTCGCTCGTGCGCGACAACCGCGTGAGCCATGTCTGCCCGGCCGACTACACCGAGGGTGGTGAGATGGACGTGCTGGTCAGAACCATCCTCGACAAGATCGACACCGACTACCGTCTTGCGCAGCTCGAGACGCCCAAACTGTCCTGACATGCTGCTTCCCCGGCGACTTTCGGCGGTTGCTTTTGCAGTGACCGTTTTGGCGATTCCGGCCCGTTCGCAGGGGCCTGAAAACGAAGCGGCAGTTTTACCGGTGGAAGAGGAACAAGCTGCGGATGCGAACGGGCAGTCGGAAACGCGACAAATCTGCGAAGTGCGTTTCGGATACGGATTCAGCCCTTCGACGGGGTTCGTTTCCGACGATATTCCGTATGGGTTCCTGCGGGACAGCCATCGGGTAACGGGGCCTTTCAATCTCGATCTGTCGTTCCGGGTTCGTCCGTGGCTCGACCTGGGAGCGGTTCTGAGCTATACCCGCATTGAGAACCGGTTTCATCGTGACGGACAGAGCGGAAGCGTCGGTTTGACCGAAAATTACTATTCATGCCTCTCGCTCGCCCGGTTCGGTTGGCTGCGCCACAAAAGAATCCGGCTCTATTCCGGCTTCGGCGTGGGGTATTGCTACCAGGTGATACGTGTGCAGGAAGAGTCGTCCGCAACCTGCGAAACCCAGTATAACCGGGATGTTTCGCTGCATCTGACCGTGCTGGGATTCTCCGTCGGGGGGCGGCTGCATGTTTTCGCGGAAGGGGGATACGGAATCCTCGGCACTCTCCGCGCCGGCGCGGGATACACCTTCTGAGCAGCCGCTGTGCGGGCATAATGACGATACTGAAACTTACGATAGATGACCGAACTGATTTTTGCCACCAACAACGCCCATAAGCTCGCGGAGGTCGAGGCCGTGCTGGGCGATCGTTTCCGGCTCCTGACGCCCCGCGACTGCGGGATCACGGAGGAGATTCCGGAGGAGCAGCCCACGCTCGAGGGAAACGCCTTGCAGAAAGCCCGCTACATCCATGAACGCACCGGCCGCGATTGTTTCGCAGACGACACCGGGCTCGAGGTCGAAGCGTTGGGAGGTGCGCCCGGCGTGCACTCGGCCCGCTATGCGACCGACGGCCATGACTTCGCGGCCAACAACCGGCTGCTGCTGCGCAATCTCGCGGGCGCCTCCACGCGCCGGGCCCGCTTCCGCACGGTGATCGCCCTGATTCTCGACGGCCGGGAGTCGCTTTTCCAGGGGGCGGTCGAGGGTCGCATCGCCGAGACCGAAGCCGGATGCGGCGGTTTCGGGTACGATCCGCTCTTCGTGCCCGAGGGGTGCGACCGCACCTTCGCCGAGATGACCGACGAGCAGAAGAACGCTCTTTCGCATCGGGGCCGTGCCGTGCGCAAATTAGCCGAATACTTGCATAACCGGACGAAATAGGCTACCTTTGCCGTCCCTATGGAAAAGACCAATTACAACAAGGAGGAACATTTCGCGCCCGAGACGATCGCCGCGCTCAAGGAACATTATGCGGCGATTCTGCAACTGCTCGGCGAGGATCCCTCGCGCGAGGGGCTGCTCAAAACACCCGAACGGGTGGCCAAGGCCATGTCGTTTCTCACGCAGGGATACGAGGTCGAGCCGCTCGAGATCATCCGCTCGGCCACGTTCCGGGAAGAGTACCGTCAGATGGTGCTGGTCAAGGATATCGAGCTTTATTCGCTGTGCGAGCACCACATGATTCCTTTCTACGGGCGGGCGCACGTCGCCTATATCCCCAACGGCTACATCACGGGGCTGTCGAAGATCGCCCGCGTGGTGGAGTGCTATGCCCGGCGGCTGCAGGTGCAGGAGCGTCTGACCGTGCAGATCCGCGACTGCATCCAGGAGGCGCTGAACCCGATGGGCGTTGCGGTGGTGATCGAGGCGAGCCACATGTGCATGCAGATGCGCGGCGTGGAAAAACAGGGCTCGGCCACGACCACCTCGGCCTTTACGGGGGTGTTCCTCTCCTCGCACCGCACGCGCGAGGAGTTTATGACCCTTATCAGCCATAAGTACAGGTAGCATCCTTCCGCTGCGAATGGACTGTCGCCGCGGGTTTGCCGCCGGCCCTGTGGCCGGCGGCTTTGTTTGCCCGCTTCCGTCCCCTACTATCTATCCCATCACGTCCGCGTTGTCCCGTTCCGTTCTGTCCCGTTCCGTTCTGTCCCGTTCGGTTCTGTTTCGCTCCGTCCTTTTGCCTCCGTTTCCGCCCCATCCTCATTTCATCCGGTTCCGGTCCCGCTGTGTTCTGTCCCGTCCCGTTCCATTCCGTCCCGTTCTGCCGAGTTCCGTCCTTTCCTTTTGCGCCCGTTCCCACTGGTCTCGGTCCAGTTCGTGGTTCCGGCGCCGCGGGTCGTTGCAAAACGGCACCCGGCCGCCATGTATAAAGTATAGATGCGGGTGCCCGCACAGCTACGTGAGGGGTAATTGCGGTGCGTTCCGAAAATGGGGCTGGCGGTGCGGTATAGCTGTGATCCCGACAGGTGATCGACGGGTGTTTGCTGCGAGACTTCGATCGGAGCGCTTTCAGAACAGGGCGAGTTGTCCCAGCTCGTGATTGAAGCTGAGACGATGGTAGGGGGTGATGCCGTGGCTGCGGACGGCCAGCCGGTGTTCGCGCGTAGGATAGCCTTTGTTGCGCTCCCAGCCATAGGCGGGGTAGTCGGCGGCCAGCCGTTCCATATAGGCGTCGCGGTGGGTCTTGGCCAGCACCGATGCGGCGGCGATGTTCGCATAGCGGCCGTCGCCGCGGACAATGCAGGTGTAGGGAATCGTGAGCGTCGTGCGGAAACGGTTGCCGTCGATGGCCAGAAACTCGGGCGCCGGATCGAGCTTTCCCACGGCGAGCGTCATCGCCTCGAACGAGGCGTTGAGGATGTTTATTTCGTCGATCCGCCCTGCCGTTACCGACTCGACGGCCCAGGCTACGGCTTCGCGCTCGATGATCGTGCGCAGCAGGTCGCGCTGCCGGCGGGTCATCTGTTTCGAGTCGTTGAGCAGCGGGTGGCTGAAATCCGGGGGCAGGATCACGGCGGCGGCAAAGACCGCTCCGGCCAGACACCCCCGTCCGGCTTCGTCGCAGCCCGCTTCGCGCAGCAGGCGTTGGGTGCAGTTTTCCAGCATGGATGGCAAGGGATTCACCGTTTGCGAACAAAATTAGGAAATTTTCGCCGCTTTGATCCGTTTTTCGTAATTTTGTGGCAGATCCCGTTCTGCCGATGAAAACCGATGTCACACGACAACCCCTGCTGCCGGCCCTGGCGACCCTGCTTATGGTAGCGGCCGTCGGGATGGCGCGGAGCGCATGGTCCCCGTTCCCTGCGGAACGCATCGGGGAGGCGGCGGCTCCTCTGGGGCAGTTTCTCGGGCAGATGCAGGCTGCGGCTCCGGGTTGGAGCCGCCTGCTCGCATTCGCACTCGCAGCGGTATGCGGCGTGCAGATCGGGCGCCTGACCGTGCGTTACGGCCTTTATGCCTCCCCCACCTGCCTGGCCATTCCGCTTTACGGGTTTGTCGCCTGCGGGGTATATGTCGCCTCCGACACGTTGTCAACTGCTGTCGCCTCCTGGCTTTTCGTGCGCTCCCTGCGGAATTTCTGCGCGGCTTTCCGCAACGGCTACACCTTCAATGCGACGTTTCGCGCTGCGCTTTATCTGGGACTCCTCCCGCTGGTGAGCGTGGCCGCCCTGCCTCTGCCCGTGCTGATCGTCCCGGCCGTCTTCTGTTTCAAGCGCACGCTGCGCGAATGTGCGGTCGCCCTTTTCGGACTGTTGCTGCCCGTGGCCGCGACCTGTTACGTCGGATGGGCGGCGGGGGACGGCTTCCTGGCTCCCCTCGAGGGGATGGCCGCCGCCTTTCTTACCCCCTCCGGCTACCGCCTTTTCGACGGCATGAGCCCCTTCACGCTCGCCTATGCCGGATTGCTTCTCTTCCTGACCCTCTGGTCGGTATTCTCCTTTTTCGTCGATTTCTTCGGTATGGGAATCCGGCAGCGGGCCGTCCTCTGTTTCGCCCTCTTTGCGCTGTTTTTCTGTGGAGGTCTGTTCGCGGCGCCCTGCGCCACCGTGTCGGTATTGGCACTTGCAGCCGTCCCGGTGTCCGTTTTGATGCCTCTCGTGTTCGTTCGTATCCACAAAACGTGCTCTTTGACGCTTTACGCTGCGCTGTTCGTGCTTTTCGCACTTTCGCAGTCGTTGAGGTGACGACAAAGCGTCATTTTCATATCGGTATTGGGTTAATATGGTAATTATATTATATATTTACAATAAACTATTGTTTGTATTAAAAAATAATATTATGTTTGTGTAACGGAAAACAGTAAGGGCAGACTACCGGGTGGTCGAAGCTCGCCGCTTACATAAAACAAAACACTAATGAACGTAAACTTGGATCAGGCCGCTGGTCAGCCTATGATTGTGAAGTACGTGGAAACGTCGCACAACGGAATCCAGTCCCTTTCGCTTTCGCGGTATGCGATCGGTTACATCCTCCGGGGTGAAAAGTACATCTACTATGGCGACAAGCGGCACCGTCTCTCCCGCGGCGACCTCTTTTACCTGGGCATGGGGCACCACTACACCGAGGACATACCCGAGGAGGGCCATCCGTTCGAGCAGATCATGTTCTACTACACCCCGTCGGAGCTCCAGCGTATCCTGCTGCACCTGAACATCACCTACGGGCTCAACATTTCCAACGACCACACGTGCGAGAACTGCCGGAGCTTCAACCACGTGGTGACGCCGGCCTGGAATCCCGTCCGCAGTTTCTTCGTCCATACCAACAACTACCTGCGCGACGAGGCTTTCCTGCGGGACGAAACAGCCGAGAACATCAAGATGACCGAGCTGATCTACCTGATCTCCTCCCATGAGGATTGCTGCATCAAGAGCAAGCTGCTGAGCAATATCGACACGGCGAAGGAGAATTTCGAGCAGATCGTCTATGACCATATCTTCCGGGACATCTCCATCGAAGAGCTCTCGCGGCTCTGCAACCGCTCGCTCACCTCGTTCAAGAAGGAGTTCAAGCGCCTTTTCTCGCTGCCGCCCCACAAGTGGTATATCCGTCAGCGATTGATGCACTCCCGTCTGCTGCTGATCTCCACGTCGAAGTCCATCTCCGAAATCGGGGTCGAATGTACTTTCCCCAACACGTCGCATTTCATCAAGCTGTTCAAGAAGGAGTACGGCCTCACGCCGGCCACCTACCGCAACCGCCACCTCGAAGCGGCACGCAAGTCGTCCGGCCAGCCGCGCATCACCGAACCGGCGCCGCATGCCGAAGAGCAGCCCGGCGCAGCGGAAGAGGCGGTATAGGCAGGTTTCGTAAAAACTTATAAACTGGCAGGCTTTTTAAAAATTTTAATTTGATTTATGACGAAATTTCGCCTATTTTCTGAAAATTTGTTATAAAACATTTGGAAAATCGTAAAAACAGGTTTACCTTTGTTCTACACTTCGTGGGATTCTCCCACACTCATAACCTAACTAACCTAACCGGAGGGGCCCGATACTGCCAGGTGTCGGCCCCTTTCTTTTTTCTTAGGAACCGCTGCGGCGAACAGTGCACGGCATCGGGATCCGTTTCCCGCCCGGGCGGGCTGACACGCTCGGCAGGCCTGCATCTCCGGCGGCGGGAGCCGTATTATTTTTCGCGCGGGTTTGGCCGTTTCGGACCAAATGATTATCTTTGCGCTCCGATGCAAGCATTTATGGGGTCCGACGCCCCGGCCCGAAGGCCGAAGCTGCGGACTGAGCGATGCCCGAGGTAACATTAAAAACCAAAAACAAAGATGAAAACACTTCAGATCGAAGCCGTCAAGCGCGACTTGTACGGCAAGAAGGCGGCCAAGGCGGTTCGCCGCGAGGGGCTGATCCCCTGCGTACTCAACGGCGCCGGCGAGAGCATTACGTTCGCCGTGGATACCAAGGCGGTGAAACCGCTCATCTACTCCCCGAGCTCCTATATCGTCGAGCTTACGCTGGACGGCAAGACCTACCAGGCCGTCATGCGCGAAACGCAGTTCCACCCCGTCCGCGAGGAGATTCTCCATATCGACTTCTATCTGGTGCAGCCGAATAAGCCCGTCGCCATCGCCGTGCCGGTGCGCCTGACCGGTAACGCCGAAGGCGTCAAGGTCGGCGGCAAGCTCGTGCTGTCGGCCCGCAAACTCGTGGTGAGCGCCCGGGTGGAGGATCTGCCCGACGAGATCGTGGTGGACGTGACCCCGCTCGGAGTCGGCAAGACCGTTTTCGTGGGCGACCTTACATACGAAGGGCTCAAATTCCTGACCCCGGCTACCACCGCCGTCTGCGCCGTGCGCGTAACGCGTGCTTCGCGCGGCGCCGATGCCCCTGCGGCCGCAAAGTAAGCCTCGCCGCATGAAATACCTGATCGTCGGGTTGGGCAATATCGGCGCGGAATACGCCGATACCCGCCACAACATCGGTTTCAACGTGTTGGACGCCCTTGCCGGGGCGTCCAACATCGCTTTTACGACGGACCGTTACGGCGCGGTCGCGGAGCTGCGTCACAAAGGCCGTACGCTCGTGCTGCTCAAGCCCTCGACCTACATGAACCTGTCGGGCAAGGCTGTGCGCTATTGGTTGGACCGGGAGAAGATCGAGCGCGAAAACCTCCTGGTCGTGGTCGATGACATCGCCCTGCCGTTCGGTACGCTCAGGATGCGGACCCGCGGCAGTGCGGGGGGACACAACGGCCTGAAAAGCATCTGCGAACTGCTGGGTACCGAGGATTACGCACGCATCCGGTTCGGCATCGGCGGGGACTTCGCCCGCGGACAGCAGGTCGATTACGTGCTCGGACAGTGGACGGAGGAGGAGCGCCGCCTCCTGCCCGACCGCCTGAAGGTGTTCGGGGACGCCATCCTTTCGTTCGCCTGCGTCGGCGCCGAGCGGACGATGAATCTATTCAATAAGAAGTAGTCCGGATTTTCGTTCTCGCAGGAGAAGTGGATTCCGGCCGCAGGACCGTGTTTGCGGGATAATGTAGGGCCGTTCGAGGCCAGGCGTGCCGAGCGCCGACCTGTCGGGGGCTCCGGCGGCTCGGCGGGGTATGCTCACTCGTTGTCGAGCAGCTCGTCGAGCAGGCCGTCCATCTCCCGCCGCTCCTTTTTGGTCGGCCGTCCGGCCCCCCGGTCGCGAACGACGAAGAGGGTCTCGCGCGGCGCATGGAGCTTGTCGAGCTCCGACTGCGGGGTGACGTCGAGACAGTATGCGGGGACGTTTTTGGCCGGCTGCCGGCTCGACACCAGCCCCACGACCTGGTAGGAATAGACGGCGGGCATCCGTTTGACGGCAATGCGGTCGCCGATCCGCACCTCGCGCGAGGGTTTCGCGGCAGCGCCGTTTACGAGCACCTTGTTGTTGCGCACGGCATCGGCCGCATCGCTGCGGGTCTTGAAGATCCGTACCGCCCACAGGTATTTGTCCAGTCTGATTTCGTCTGCCATAATCGTATTCGCTAACGTTCGTACATCGTTTCGCCCCTCGGCCGGTCGTGCGACTGCTCTTCGTTCTGGCGGCTGACGCTCAGGATCATGCCCAGCGCGATGGCCGTGAAGATGGTCGAGGAGCCTCCGCGCGAGATCAGGGGAAGCGTCTGCCCCGTCTCGGGAATGAGATTGACCGTGACCATGATGTGCAGCAATGCCTGACAGGTTATCAGCAGCGCGAGCCCCAGCACCAGCAGCCCCGGAAAAGCCGTGCCGCAGCGACGGAAAATTTCGATGGCCCGGAAGAAAATCCACAGGTAGAGCATCAGCAGCACCACGGCCAGCACCAGTCCGTACTCCTCGACGAAAAAGGCGTAGGCATAGTCGCTTTCGGGATGGATCATCTCGACGCGCACGACGCTCTGCCCGGCCCCTTCGCCCAGGATGCCTCCGTTGTGAATGGCGATCATCGAGCGTTCGGTGTCGGTGAGCTCCTCGACGGGCTTTTCGGTTTGGGCGCTGGTCCAGAGGTCGATCCAGGTGCTTACGCGCCCGCCCGCCGTCTCGCTGCGTCCGAGGTTGAGCAGCCCCGCCAGCAGAGCGGCGGCCGCCGCGAGGCCGAGCAGTTTCAGAAGTTCGCCCATGCGCACGCGCCCGATGAGCATCATCACCCACGAGGCGAAGAAGACCAGCACGGCCGAAGAGGTGTGGGCCGGGAAGATCACCACGCAGGAGAGCAGCACCGGAAAGAGGATCGGCCAGGTGCCTTCGCGCCAGATTTTGCGCTGCGCCGGGCGTCTCCAGCGGAAAGGGTTGAGCGAGGGGATGATCCTCAGGCGGTCGATCCTGCTCTGGCGTCCCGCCAACTGGCGGGCCAGCAGCAGCACGGTGGCGACCTTCAGAGCCTCGGACGGCTGGAACTGGAAGGGGCCGAGCGGAATCCAGCGGGCGGCCCCGTTGGTGGTCGCCCCGATGAAATAGACCGAAAGGGTCAGCAGGATGCAGGCGGCGTATCCGACTCCGGCCAGATGGTTGTAGATGCGGCAGTTGATCTTGCTGGCGGTGATGAGCAGCGGGATCGAGATTACCAGAATCACGAGTTGCTGACGCAGGAAGTGGGCCGTCGAGCGGGCTGTGTGGGCGTCGTAAGCCATCTTCGCCGTGGAGGAGTAAACCACCAGCACGGAGATGACCGTGAGCGCCGCAATGATGATCCACAGCACCCGGTCGCCCGCGATGAACCGAAATCCCGTCGCGGATTCCGGCGTTTGCATGTCGGCTGCTGTGCGCTGGTTTTCCCTTGCCATGTTATTTCGCATGGTCGGCGACCCACTGCTTGAACAGGTCGCCTCGGTTTTCGTAATTTTTGAAGAGGTCGAAGCTGGCGCATGCCGGTGAGAGGAGCACCGCGTCGCCCGGGCGTGCCGCCGCGCGTGCCGCTGCGAGAGCCTCTTCGAGCGAGCCCGTGGCGATCACATGGGGAACGACCCCCGAAAAGGCGGCCACCAGCTTGCGGTTGTCCACTCCCATGCAGACGAGGGTGTGCACCTTTTCGCGGGCGAAATCCAGCAGCGGGGCGTAGTCGTTGCCCTTGTCCGTGCCGCCCGCGATCCAGACCACCGGCTTGCGCATGCTTTCCAGGGCGTACCACACCGAATCGACGTTGGTGGCTTTCGAGTCGTTGATCCATTCGGCGCCGTCCAGCTCGCCCGCAGGCTCGAGACGGTGGGCCACCGGCGCGAAGTCGTAAACCGAGCGGGCGATCTGCTCCGGCTCCACGCCGACGGCGAGGGCCGCGAGCGAGGCGGCCATGGCATTGTAGGCGTTGTGCAGCCCCTTGATCCGCATGCGGGCGGTGTCGATCTCCACGGAGCTGCGGCCCACGGCGGCCGTGAAGAGGCCGTCGCCGTCGAGGAATGCGTCCCCGGCGCCGCTGGCGATGGCTGTCCGGGCGGCGAAGGGCAGCTGCCGCATCCTCAGGTCGCGCCTGCCGATTTCGCGGCGGATCACCTCGTCGTCGGCCGAGTAGATGAAGCAGTCGCGTGCCCGCTGGTTTTGCGTGATGCGCATTTTGGCGTCGGCATAACGCTCGAAACTGTGGTCGTAACGGTCGAGGTGGTCGGGGGTGATGTTCATCAGCACGGCGACGTCGGCGCGAAAACGGTACATGCCGTCGAGCTGGAAAGAGCTCAGCTCCAACACATACCAGTCGAACTGCCCCGTGGCCACGGAGTAGGCGAAGCTCTCGCCGATGTTGCCGCCGAGCGCGACGTTCATGCCCGCGTCGCGCAGGATTTTGTAGATGAGCGACGTGGTCGTGGTCTTGCCGTTGGAGCCGGTGACGCAGACGGTGCGGGCTCCGCCGAGGTGGCGGCCGGCGAATTCGATTTCCGAAATCACGGGAATCTCCCGTTCGCGGATAAGCTGCACGATGGGGGCCGTTTCGGGGATGCCGGGGGATTTGACGACCTCACTGGCCCCGAGGATGCGGGCTTCCGTGTGGCCGCCCTCCTCATAGGGCACCTCCCAGCGGTCGAGTTCGCGGCGGAAGCGTTCGGCGATGCGTCCGGAGTCCGAGAGAAAGACCTCGAAGCCCTGCTTTTTGGCGAGGATCGCGGAGCCGTAGCCGCTGATTCCCCCGCCGAGTACGACGATGCGTTTCATGTTATCGGATTTTCAACGTGACCAGGGTGATGGCTGCCAGCAGCAGCGAGATGATCCAGAAGCGGGTCACGATCTTGGTTTCGTAAATCCCCCGTTTCTGGTAGTGGTGGTGCAGCGGCGACATCAGCAGGATGCGGCGACCCTCCCCGTAGCGCCGCCGGGTGTATTTGAAATAGGAGACCTGCATGACCACCGAGAAGCTCTCGACCAGAAAGATGCCGCACAGCAGGGGCAGCAGCAGCTCCTTGCGGATGCAGAGGGCGAACACGGCGATGATGCCGCCGATCGACAGCGAACCGGTGTCGCCCATGAAAATCTGGGCCGGAAAGCTGTTGTACCACAGGAACCCGATGAGCGCGCCGAGCAGCGCGGCGGCGAAAACCACCAGCTCGCCGCTGCCGGGAATGTACATGATGTTGAGGTAGTCGGCATAGACGATATGCCCCGAGAGGTAGGCCAGGATGCCCAGCACGGCTACGATGGGGGCCGAAACGCCGGTCACGAGCCCGTCCAGTCCGTCGGTGAGGTTCGCCCCGTTGGAGACGAACGTGACGATGAAGATCGCCACGACGACATAGAGAATCCAGGTCAGCAGGTCGTTGCCTCCCGTGAGCCAGCTGTAGTCGAACTCGTTGTTCTTGATGAAGGGGATCGTGGTCTGGGTCGTGCGCCGGCTTACCGACGAGACGATCTCCTGCCGGGTGTGGTTGCTCAGCGAGGCGCCGCTCTCATCGACGTAGATCGTCTCCACGGGCTCGACGCTCTTCTCCCTTACGACAATCTCCTGCGAGCAGCACATGGTCGTCCCGACGATGATGCCGAGGCCGACCTGCCCGACGATCTTGAACCGCCCCTTCAGCCCCTCCTTGTGGTGGCGGAAGACCTTGATGTAGTCGTCCAGAAAGCCGATCAGCCCGAGCCATACCGTCGAGACGATCATCAGGCGGACGTAGATGTTGTCGAGCCGGCCCAGCAGCAGGATCGGCACCAGCACCGCCAGCAGGATAATCAGCCCGCCCATGGTGGGGGTGCCGCGTTTCTGGAGCTGTCCCTGGAGTCCCAGGTCGCGGATTTCCTCGCCGATCTGTTTGCGCTGCAGGAAGTTGATGATGCTGCGTCCGAAGATGATGACCAGCAGCAGCGACAGGATGATCGCGCCGGCGGCGCGGAATGAAAGGTACTGGAACATGCCCGCGCCAGGGACGTTGAATTGCTCGCTGAGGTATTGGAAAAAGTGGTAGAACATGGGCTTGCTTGCTTTATGGATGTCGGGTTTTTCAGTGGGCGGGAGTTGCCGTGTGACGGAGGGCGAATTCGCCGGCGATCCGCTCCCTGTCGTCGAAGTGGTGTTTTACGTCGCCGATGATCTGGTAGGTTTCGTGTCCTTTGCCGGCGAGCAGGATCAGGTCGCCGGGCCGGGCGAGCAGCGAGGCCGTGCGGATCGCTTCTGCGCGGTCGGCGATGCGCAGGTAGCGGTCGGCGGGTTGCAGTCCCGCCGTCATGTCGTCCAGGATCGCTTCGGGCGATTCGTGCCGCGGGTTGTCGGAGGTCAGGATCGCGGTGTCGGCATAGCGCACGGCGATCTGCGCCATTTCGGGTCGCTTGGTGCGGTCGCGGTCGCCGCCGCAGCCGCACAGCACGAAGAGCTGCTGCCCCGGGCGGCGGATTTCGGCGATCGTGCGGAGCACGTTCTCCAGCGCGTCGGGCGTGTGGGCGTAATCGACGATGGCCGTGGTTCCGTCCGCCGCACGCACGCACTCGAAACGGCCGCTCACGGGCGCCAGCGTGCTCAGCACGCGGAGCACTTCGTCGCGGTCGAACCCGAGCAGCAGGGCTGCGGCATAGGCGCTCAGGAGGTTGTAGGCGTTGAAGCGGCCCAGCAGCCGCACCCACACCTCGCGGCCGTCGATGCGCAGCAGCATCCCGTCGGGGTGGAGCTCGGCGATGCGGCAGCGGAAGTCGGCCGCCGAACGCAGGGAGAGGGTGCGCACCTTTGCGCGGGTGTTCTGAACCATCACGCGGCCGTTGCGATCGTCGGCGTTCGTCAGGGCGAAAGCCTCGGGCGGCAGCTCGTCGAAGAAGCGTTTTTTTGCCGCAATGTAGGCCGCGAAGGTCTTGTGGTAATCGAGGTGGTCGTGGGTGATGTTCGAGAAGATGCCCCCGGCGAAACGCAGGCCCCGGGTGCGCTGTTGCACGATGGCGTGGGAGGAGACCTCCATGAAGCAGTAGCGGCATCCCGCGTCGGCCATGCGGCGCAGCATTTCGTTCAGGCGGATGGCGTCGGGGGTCGTGTGGGTCGCTTCGAGGGACTGGTCGTCGATCCGATAGACAACCGTGGAGATCAGCCCGGCCCGGTGTCCGAGGGCCCGCACCAGATCGTAGAGCAGCGTCACGGTGGTCGTTTTGCCGTTCGTGCCCGTGATGCCGACCAGCTCCAGCTCGCGGCTCGGATGACCGTAGAAAGCCGCCGCCATGTCGGCCATGGTCGCGTTGGTATTTTCCACGACCACATAGGTCGGGCCTTCGGGAAGTTCTCCCGGGAGGCTTTCGCACACGACGACGGCGGCTCCGGCCGCCGCGGCCGCCGGGATGAAGTCGTGCCCGTCGCGTGCCGTGCCCCGGACGGCGAAGAAGCAGTCGCCGTCGCCCGCATCGCGGGAGTCGTACGTCAGCCGCCCCACGGGTCGGTCGTCCGGCCCGATGCGTTCGAGCACCGAAACGCCGACAAGAAGTTCGCTCAGTTTTTTCATTGTTCCGTAAGTCTTATCTGTACCGTCGCGCCGCGTTGAATCCGCGTGCCGGCGGCTATGCTCTGTTGTCTGACGGCGCCCCGGCCCGTGAACGAGACCCTCAGGCCCCGGCTTTCGAGCAGGAACAACGCCTCCTTGAGCCCCATGCCCCGCACGTCGGGCATCGTGCCCGGTGCGGCGTCGAGGGGTTCGACGATCACCTGTGCGAGGCTGTCGGTGCGGGCATGGCCCCACCCTTTCCTTTCGGCGGAACGCACCCGGGGGGAGAGCTCCCCGGCCACCTCGCGCACCTCGGCGATGCTGCCCCCCTTGATCCGCCGGGGATGGCGTCGCGGCCCGTCGCTTTCGAGCCGGGCGTGGCCGTCGGGTTCGCGGTTGTAGAGGTAGTCCGCCACGCGTTTGGTCACGGGCCCGGCCAGCGGGCCGCCGTAGTAGGCCTTGCCGCTCTGACGACGGGTATGGATGGTGGTGAGCACCGTGTAGCGGGGGGCGTCGGCCGGCAGGTAGGCCACCATGCTGCCCACATAATAGCCGTCGCGGTAGCCGATCCTGTCGTCGGCGTATTGGGCCGTTCCGGTCTTGCCCGCCGCGCGGTAGCGGGTCGTGTCGCGGAAATAGGGGGCGCCGGTGCCGCGGGTGCAGACCGCCTCCAGACAGGCCTGCACCTTTCGCAGGGTCGCCTCCGAGCAGATGCGGTCCACGAGCGTATGGGTGCGGAACCGCTCTTCCAGCCGCCCGTTGCGACGGGTTTCGCGGATGAGCACGGGGGCGATCATCCTCCCCCCATTGGCGACGGCGTTGTAGAGGGTAATCATCTGAATCGGGGCCAGCTTGATGCGGTAGCCGAAGCTGCGGCGGATCAGCATGCTGTTGGGGTCGGGCACGGCTTTCCAGTCGTCGAAGGTCGGGGTTTTCTCCCCGAACCGCTCCAGCCCGACCGGGCGGTCGAGGTGCAGGTGACGCAGGTAGTCGCCGTAGCGCTCCTTGCGGTCGGCATAGTGGGCCCACACGGCTTCCGCGAACCAGACGTTCGAGGACTGGGCGACGGCCGTCGGGAAGTCCATCTCCCGGTAGCCGCCGTGGGAGTCCCTCACGTCGATCCCCCCGACCCGGGTGATGCGCCCGTCGTTGGTGTCGTAGGTTTCGTCGAGCGGAATTCCGGCGTCGTCGAGCAGCGCCAGCATGGAGGCCAGCTTGAAGGTCGAGCCCGGCTCGGTGGTCATGCCGATGGCATAGTTGCGCACCCGCTCCGACAGATTGCCCCGGGCGTCGCGTCCCAGATTGACCATCGCAAGCACCTCGCCCGTTGCGACCTCCATGACGATGGTGGTCCCCCACAGGGCGTTCTGCTCCTCCATCTGGCGGCGCAGGGCCTTGTCGGCCACATCCTGGATGTCGGTTTCGAGCGTGGTGACGATGTCCAGCCCGTCCTCGGGTTCCACGTTCTCGGCGTCGGCCACGCGGCCGTAGAATCCCCGTGCGATGCGCTGGCGGGTGGCGATGCCGTCGCGCCCCGCCAGCTCTTCGCGCAGGACGGCTTCGATGCCGTAGTTGCCCCGGTCTCCCGTGCGGCCGATGGTGCGTAGCGCCAGTTCGCCCTGCGGGTAGATGCGCTCGTCGCTCTGTTCGAGCCGGTATGTCAGCCCCATGTTGCCATTCAGCAGCGGGTAGCGGCGCAACTGCTCCCACTCGGCATAGTCCACCGCCCGGGGAAAGACGGCCACGGGCGTATGGTCGCGCAGGGTGTCGTAGAGCTTGCGCGTGACGAATTCACGGCCTCGGAAGCGGTCGATCCAGCGGGCGATGCGCCCTTCGCTGCGCGGTACGAGCGTGTCTTTGCGGTAGGTGACCCGGTAGCGGCGGGCATGCTCCTCGCGGAATAGCCGGCGGTAGGCCGCAGCCGGCCGGTCGCCGAAAAAGGCCGCGAGCAGCTTGGCGAGCGAGTCGCTCTGCTCGTGGAACACGCGGGTGGAGTCGAGCCCGGGGCTGGCGAAGTCGAACATGGGCCGGTAGCGGAAGATGGAGATGGCCAGCGGCTCGCCGCTGCGCGAGAGGATGCTTCCCCGCTGCGCCGGGACGACCTGCCGGTTGAAGATGCGGCCTTCGAGCCGCTGGGCGTTGTAGGCCACTTCGCGGCTGAACGCCTGCACCCACACCAGGCGCACGAGCACCGTCGCGCCGATGAGGATGAAGAGCACGTAGAGCAGCCGCACGCGCAGCAGGATGTCGCTTTTGATCCGGGACGGTTCGTGCTTCATGGTTCACTCGGCGATGATTTCGCTCGGCGTGCGTGCGTCCTGCAGGGGGATGCCCCGCTCGCGCAGCCGCTCGGCGACGGATGAATGGGAAGTGATGCGGTAGCGCTGCTCCTGCAGACGGATCGAACGTTCGCGAAGCAGTTGCACTTCGCGTTCGAGCCGCGCGTATTTCCTGTCCAGCCGCAGAGCAGAGAAGATCACGAAGATACTCAGGAAGAACATCACGGCGATGGCCGCCAGGTGGCGGTAGTAACGGGAGACCCCTTTGCGCACCAGGATGTTGCCCGAGAAAAAGAGCCAGAAGGCATTGGACTGGCGCCGCCGTTCCAGACGCCGGTCCCGCTCCTCCCGCTCGCGTTCGGCCTCCTCCTGTTCGCGCTCGGCGCGGAGCTCCTCTTCGGCGTCGCCCCGCTGCACGCGCAGCACCTCGCGTCGGATTTTGCGCCGCAACTCCTCCTCCTGTCGGTGCGCGTCGCGCTCCTCTGCCGTCAGCGGATCGAATTCGTGGTCGTTGTACATCGGTGGAACTATTTTTTCACGGCGGCCCGCAGTCTGGCCGAGCGGGAGCGGGGGTTGCGTTCGAGTTCCTGCTGCGACGGAGTGACGGCCTTGCGCGTGAGCAGGTCGAAAGGGGTCTGGGGCTGTCCGTAGAAATCTTTGGCCACCTCGCCCGTGAAGCCGCCGCTGCGCAGGAAGTTCTTGACCAGCCGGTCTTCGAGCGAGTGGTAGGCGATCACCGCGAGCCTGCCGCCCGGACGGAGCACCTTGAGGCTCTGTTCGAGCGCCATTTTGAGGGCTTCCATCTCGCCATTGACCTCGATGCGGAGGGCCTGGAAGAGCTTGGTCAGGAATTTGGACTCCTCCTTGCGGGGCGTACAGGGAGCTACCGCCGCCACCAGCTCGCCGGTGGTGAGGATCGGCCCGGCCGTCCGTGCCTGTACGATGCAGGAGGCGACTTTCCAGGGGGTTTGCAGCTCGCCCCAGTCGCCCAGAATACGGGTCAGCTCCTCGGCGGTGGCGCGATTCACCAGATCCGCGGCCGTCCTCCCGCCGCGCCGGTTCATCCGCATGTCCAGCGGGGCGTCGCCCCGGAAGGAGAAGCCCCGTTCGGTCGCGTCGAAATGGTGGGACGAGACGCCCAGGTCGGCCAGTATGCCGTCCGCCTCCCGCACGCCGCGCAGCCTGAGCGCCCCGCGCAGAAAGCGGAAGTTGCTCTCGATCAGGTGCAGCCGGCTGTCGTCGGGCCGGTTGGCTGCGGCGTCGGCATCCTGGTCGAAGGCATAGAGTCTCCCCTCAGGCCCCAGCTCCTCGAGGATGCGGCGCGTGTGGCCTCCTCCGCCGAACGTAAGATCGACGTAGGTGCCCTCGGGGCGGACGCCGAGCAGGGCGACCGACTCTTCCAGCAGAACGGGAGTGTGGTATCCGGGCATTTTCGTGGTTGGAAAGCGTATTTGGTCGTAAAGTTACGGATTTTGGCAGGAAAATAATTATATTTGTCTTAGATATTTTTCATGCGAGTAGATTATGCCGAGAGTTGATGTGGACGCCGTCCTGCGGGCCAAAGCGCCGGGACTGGCCTCGTGGCTGCGTGCGCCGCTGGTGCGGTGGCTGCGGCGCACCGTCCATGAACGGGAGATCAATCATATCCTGGACTCCTTCTCCCACCAGCCTCCCCGGGAGTTCATCCAGTCGTGCTTCCGCACATGGGGCGTAACCTACTCGATCGAGGGACTCGAGGCGCTCGACCCCGCCGGGCGATACCTGTTCGCCTCCAACCACCCCTTCGGCGGGATGGACGGCATGATGCTGGCCGACGAGCTGGCCGGTTATTTCGGGGATGCGCGGGTGGTGGTCAATGACCTGCTCATGCACCTCGACCCGCTGCGTCCGCTCTGGATTCCGGTCAATAAGCACGGCCACCAGAGCGCCGAGTACGCCCGGCGTTTCGACGAGGCGTTCTACGGCGACCTGCCGATTCTGACCTTCCCCGCGGGGTTGTGTTCGCGCCGGCGACACGGGGTGGTCGCCGACGGGGAGTGGAAAACCAATTTCGTCAAGCGGGCCAACCTCTCCCAGCGGGAGATCGTGCCCGTATTCGTGGAGGGGCGCCTGTCGGATTTCTTCTACCGGTTGTCCGCACTGCGGCGGGCGTTCGGGGTGAAATTCAACGTGGAGATGATCTTCCTGCCGGACGAAATGTTCTCGCAGAAAGGGCGCCATTTCCGCATGGTGGTGGGGCGTCCGATCCGTCCTGCCGACCTGCAGCGCATCGGAACGCTGCGCCAGCAGGCCGATTACGTACGCGAAAAAGCGTATTTTCTGCAAAATTCGCTCGCCCGGTGATCGGGCGGCGGCGAAATTGGCTATTTTTGCGTGAAAGAAACGACGATGAAGCCCATCATAGCACCCGTTGACAGAGCCCTGCTGCTCGAGGAGCTGACGCCCCGGCGCAAGGTGCGCGACACGAACAAGGCGTCGAACGAAATCTACATCTTCGAGGCGTCCGAGTGTCCGGCCCTCATGCGGGAGGTCGGGCGGCTGCGGGAGATCGCCTTCCGACAGGGCGGGGGCGGCACGGGACAGGAGGTCGATATCGACGAGGAGGATCTGGCCGGCGACGGCTACTACCAGCTCATCGTCTGGGACCCGGCGGCCCGCGAGATCGTCGGAGGCTACCGGTTCATCGTCTGCACGTCGGAGCACCCGCGCCACCTTTCGACCGAACATTACTTCGATTTCAGCGAGCAGTTCCGGCGGGACTACCTGCCCTACACCATCGAGCTGGGCCGCTCGTTCGTGCAGCCCTCCTACCAGGTGCGCGGCAACGCGAAGAGCATCTATGCGCTCGACAACATCTGGGACGGACTCGGGGCTCTGATCGTGCTCAATCCCCATGCCCGGTACCTCTTCGGCAAGGTGACCATGTACACCACCTACAAGCAGGTCTGCCGCAACGCACTGATCTGGTTCCTGCGGGAGTATTTCCCCGACCGCGACCGGCTGGTCACGGCCCGCAATCCGCTCGGCCTCGACCTGGACGATCCCTACTACAAAGCCCTCTTCACCGGACGCAATTACGAGGAGAACTACCGCATCCTGATCCGGAAAATCCGCGAGTTCAACGAGAACATTCCGCCGCTTATCAACTCCTATATGAACCTTTCGCCCACCATGCGAGTTTTCGATACGGTGAGCAACCCCGATTTCGGCGGGGTCGAGGAGACCGCCATCCTGGTCACCATCCCCGACATCTACCCCGAGAAGCGCGAACGCTACACCCGCTGGCGGGGGTGGAGCGTCAATCTGCGCCGCCGCCGCGAGGAGTTCCGCATCCGCCTTGCGGAGCACCTCAAATCCTTCACCAAAAAGCGGAATCAACCCTGATTCCGCCGCCTGCGTTACGCTCCGCCGGTTTTTCCGCGAGGCTGTTCCGATTGAAAGGAAACAGGACGGGATGACCCGGGAGCCGGCCGGGAGCGTTTATGCCGGTCTGTCGGAGATGCAATCCGCCGACCGGCCGCCGATGTACTCGGCTCCTGCCCGAGCCGTTCGGTTGGACGAAGCACCGTCGGCCGGTCTGTGTCCGGCCGTGGTTCTTGTCTAATACCATGTGACGGGTGATCCGGGCGGATCCGTCGGAGGCGTCAGCGCGAGGCAGCGTCTTTCGAGCCGTTCACCCCGCGCGAATCGAGGGCCCATTTGCCCTGGGCGCGGAGCACCTGTTCGATGATGTCGCGCACGCACCCCTGCCCGCCGGCGAATTCCGAGACGTAGCGCGAGGCTTCGATCACCTCCGCGGCTGCGTCGGCCGGACAGACGGGAATCCCGACAGCCCGCATGCACTCCAGGTCGGGAATGTCGTCGCCCATATAGACGACCCGCCCGGGGCTGACCCCCTGCTCGGTGCAAAAGTCGTTCAGGGCGGCGATCTTGTCCATGCAGTCCATATAAATTCTGGTGAGGCCCAGCATGTCGAGCCTGTGGCGCAGCGAGCGGCCCCGCCCGCCCGTGATGATGCCGATTTTGCAGCCTACCCTCACGGCATAGGCGAGGGCGTAGCCGTCCTTGGCGTTGTACTTGCGCATGAAGTCCCCGTCCGGAAGGGGGATGATTCCGCCGTCGGTCATCACCCCGTCCACGTCGAAAATCAGGGCTTCGGCGCGTGCGATGTCTTCTTTGAAATTTCCCATATGTCTTCGCTCAATAATTCGTAGATGGTCTTCAAACGTGCATCGCCGCCGATTATTTCGAGGTGGCGGCGCAATGTTTCGCGGTCGCCCCGCACTGCCGGGCCCGTCTGCGCTTCGGCGGGCGATGCGGCGGCGAGGGCTTTTTCGGCGGTCTCGCGGATCAGGGGCTTCAGCACGTCGAACGGCAGGCCCGTCGGGGCGAGCGCTTCGGCGCCCAGCGCATAGAGGTGGTTTACGAAGTTGCAGGCGAACACGGCGGCCAGATGCAGCCGCGCCCGCTCCGCGCTTCCGGCCCGCAGCACCGTGTCGCTCAGGGCGCCGGCCGCCGCCTCCAGTTCCGCAAGCAAGTCGGGCGACGAGGCTTCGACGAAGAGAGGCACGCGGCGGAAATCCACCTCCCGGCCCGCAGTGAAGGTCTGGAGCGGATAGAGCACGCCGCGCCGTGCGAACGGCAGGGTGTCCATCGACACCGCACCCGCCGTGTGGACGACCGCGGCGTCCGGAGGGATAGGGAGCCGCGCAGCGACCTCTCCCACGGCCCGGTCGCTCACGGCGAGCAGGTAACATTCCGCTCGTGCGAGCCGGTCGGGGTCGCTGCTGCAGGGCGCTCCCGTCAGGCGGGAGATCGCCTCCCCCCGTGCCGCGTTGCGGGCCCATATCTGCCGCAGACGCAGCGTGGCACTCCCCGCCACAGTCCGGGCGAGCGCTTCGGCGAGGTTGCCGCTCCCTATGATGACGACCTCCTTCATGCCTTGTCGGTCGGTTCCACATCCATCAGGCGCACGTTGTCGCCGATGCGTGCGCTTCGTTTGAGGCGTTCGATCACCTCGCTGACGTGTTTCATTTCGGGGCTGTCGTCGAACGACAGGCCGGTGTCCCCGTGCCGGTCAATGGTGTCCAGCACGTCGTAAACGGTCATGTCCCTTACGTCTCTGGCGGGGATGAACGTCGGCTCGCGGTCGTCGTCGCCCCGGCCTTCCATGAGCAGCCCCGCCTTCACGAGCTGGTAGAGCACGTCGTTTACGATGCGCGTGGGCAGGCTCAGGCGGCACCGCGCCTGCGAAGCCGTCACCCCGCCCTCGCCCGCGAGATAGGCGCGGGCCGAGAGGAGCATCACCGCGAGGATCACCTTGCGGCGGTTGTCGTAGCTCACGAGCAGCGACTCGCGCTCCTCGTCGAAACGGTCGATATTCTGGTAGGCGAACGACAGCTCCCCGCCGAAGAGGACGATTTCCCATGAGGTCTGAAGCCAGACGAGGAAGAGCGGCAGGGCCGCGAAGCTGCCGTAGATGGCGTTGTAGGAGGTCATCCATCGTTGCAGGTAGAGGTAGCCCCACTGGAAAAAGAGAAAGGCCGTGCCCGCGACGATGCCGGCGGTCAGGGCGCTGCCGAAGCGTACCTTCGTATTGGGCACGACGATATAGAGGAAGGTGAACATGACCCAGATCACCCCCAGCGCAGCGGCTTTCATCAGCAGCTTCGAGAGGATCGAGTCGTTGAGGCCGAGCAGTTCTTGGGCGAAGTTGCCCAATGCGTTGGCGATCACCCAGAGGATCGGCACGACCAGCACGACGGTGATGTAGTCGATCCACTGGCGCGTGATGCTGCGCGTGGACTTCACCTCCCAGATGTTGTTGAATGCGCTTTCGACCGACCCGAAGACACGGATGACGGCCCAGAACAGGGTGGCCAGACCGAACAGGGCCACCACGCCGCCCTGCGTGCGCGCCAGGGCTTTCTGCGCGAACTCCACCAGGTAGTCGATCATCTCGGGATTCTGCGGGAAGGCGGCATAGATGTTCTGGATCAGCCCCTCGGCCAGCCCGAACCCCTTGACGATGGCGAAGACCAGCGCCAGGATCGGCACCACCGACATGAGGGTGTAGAACGTCAGGGCCGCGCTGCGTACCACCGTGCCGTGGTCGAGCAGCCCGCGCACGGTGTAAAACAGCAGCTTGTACTGTTTCACCAGCCATCGCAGAAAGGGCGTGCGGTAGTTGCTCGCATCCCGCCGGAATACGGTGTCGGTCAGAAAAGTGAATATTTTTTTGCGTTTCATCGGCTCGGACGGTGCGCGTCAAAGGTAGTTATTTCAGCCGGATCGCCCAACAATCGTTCCCGATTTTCGTGAGCGCCAGCCTGACCTCGCCGCCCTCGTGTGCGCCCAGCTCCCGCAGGATGCGCGCGGCCGGAAAGGGAAAGTCCCGCAGCAACGTCTCCACGCCCCGGCCGCGTAGCTCGCGTCGCAGGAGTTTGGGCCGCCAGGGGTCGATCCGCTCGATCTCCAGCACCCGTCCGAGCACGCCCGACGGCCGCTCGCGGGCGAAGCCGAATCCGTTGTCGCTCCATGCGTCGGCCCGGCCCGCGAGGTGCCGACGGCTCAGGCGGGCTTTGCGCAGGGCTACGTCCGGCACGATCAGGTAGCGGTATTCCTCAGCCGCGAAACGCTCCGGCGGGGGCGGCGCGGGTGTTCCCGGGATTGCCGACACCTCCCCCAACCCGAGCGCTACGGCCGTGATCCGCGGCCCCGAGCCGTCGGCGTAGATCACGACCTCCTTGCATTCGCCTCCGAGGGAGACCGCCTCGACGCGGCATCGGGGAAAGAGCCGGAAGGCTTCGTCCACGTCGAACAGGGGCGAGTTTTTCAGACACAGCCGGTCCGACAGGCGTTCGAGAGCCGGTCCGAGGGCGAGCACGTCGGGCGAGCAGGCCTCCAGCCGCAGTTGTTTGCGCCCGATTGCGTCGCGTCGGTCGGGGTCGGCGAAGATCCAGTCGAACCGCTCGCCGGCGGCCGCGAGGTAGCTTTCGGCGTCGGTACAAACCACCTCCACGTTGCCAACATCCAGCCGGCGGAAATTCTCGGCGGCGATTTGCGCCAGCGCGGGGTCGCGCTCGAGGGCCACGACGCGGCGGAAACGACGTGCCAGATAGAGGCTGTCCACCCCGAGGCCGCATGTGAGGTCGAGCGCCCGTTCCCCGGCGCAGGATTTGCGGGCTGCGGCCGCCTCGCTCGAAGCCTGCTCGAAAGCCCGGGGCGGCAGGATGCAGCGGGCGGCGTAATAGGCGGGGAGTTTCGTGCGGGCGCGCCGGAGGTATTTGACCTGCGTGGCGACGACCGCGGCATGGGGTACGCGACGGTCGAGCGCGATTTCGGCCGGCTCCCGGCCGAGGTTCTCCTCGACGGCCCGCATGACATCCGGGTCGGTCAGCAGAGGGTATGTTCCGGGATCGGTCATCGGGACAAAGGTACCGTTTTTTCCCGTTCGGCACTCCATAACATGAGCGTGACCGCGATGAAAAGGAGGTAGGCGACCCACATCGCCGCTTTCGGCGCCTGCCACTCCACCGCTCCGCCGGGCAGCGCCGCCGCCCAGCGGACCAGAGCGTTCTGCGCCCCGGCTGCCGTTTCGAGCAGAAAACCCGCCGGCGGCGCGACGAAGCCGACGGGAACCGCCATCCAGCAGACCGCCGCGAGCACGACCGCATAGGCGAGCAGGATGACCGCCGGGTTGAGCAGCAGCCCCGCGAGCGGAACCGTCCCGAACGTATGCGCGATCAGCGGCGCCGTCGCCGCGCCCGCTGTCAGACCCGCCGCCAGCAGCCCCGTGAGGGCGTTGAGCGGCCGGAAGCGGGTCCGAACGGAGCGGCCGAGCGGCACGCCCCAGGCGATGATCGCTGCCACGGCCGTGAAGGAGAGTTGGAAACTCAGGTCGAACAGCAGGTCGGGGTCGGTGAGCAGCATCACGAAGGCGGTGCCGGACAGGATGTTCACGGAGAGATAGCCCCGACCCGAGGCCAGGGCGAATTGCAGGGCCGTGAACATGAGCGCCGCGCGGACGACGCTCGGCGATAGGCCCGCCGTGGCGGCATAGAGCCAGATCAGCGCCACGGCCGCGATGTTGCGCCACCGGTGGCCGCCCGGCAGCAGATTCAGCCACCGCAGCAGCAGGTTCACGACAAGAAAGACAATCCCCACGTGCAGTCCCGAGACGGCCAGCAGATGCGACGTGCCGCTGCGTGCGTAGGCTTCGCGCAGTTCGGGGGTCAGCGCCCGCTTCTCGCCTGCCGCCATCGCCAGACACAGGGCCCGGGTGTCGGGGCTGAGGCCGAGCCGTTCGATCCGCTCCACAGCCCCCGCATGGAGGCGTGCCGCAAGCCGGCCGATGCCGGATGCGGGGGTGGTGTCGCGTGCCAGAAGGCTGCGGCCGCTCACCCATGCCGATCCGACATACCCCCGCCGGGTCATCAGGTTGCGGTAGCCCGGCGCGGCTCCCGAAAATCCGCGCAGCCGGGTGCGGCAGACCAGCCGCTCTCCCGCCTGCAAACGGACGGCGGTGTCGGTGTAGAGGATTATTTTGCCCGCCGATGGCCGCCATTCCCCGGCGCCGGGGTCGCGCCATGCCCTGAGGCGTGCCGTTCCGACGAAACGATCGCCCCGGCGCATCGGCTGCTCTTCCGGTTGCAGGGCGTATTCGGTCGGCTCCGTGCGGGGAGCGGTCGCCGGGGTACGGTGAAGTTCCGCCGCAAGCCATCCCGTCAAAAGCAGGGCGGCGGCGAGGTAAACTTCCGAAACGGCTCTGCGAAGCAGCAGCGCCGCCGCCGTGCCGCAGCCGAGCAGCCCGACGCACAGCGCCCACGAGGGAAGTGCGAAGCGTTCGGCCAGCACGATTCCCGCAGCGAAGGGGAGCAGCGTACGGAGCATGGGCATCCGCCGTAAGTTTTCGCGCAGGGTTCGGGTTCGCAGTCGGATCATCTTTGCAAAGGCGGTACGAACGAGCGCGAAGCATCCGCGCTCGCAGAGGTTGTTATGCCGGAGTGTCGTCCGGCTCATCGCAAAGATAACGAATTCCTGTCGGGGACGAAAAAATCCGCAGCCTTTTCGCGGCTGCGGATCGTGTCGTTCAGCGGGGGAGCACCAGTCCGCCTTCGGTCGAGATGCGGCGCATCGCGTCGCTTCGGGGGTCGTATTCGGGATAGTCGTCCGCATGGGCGGCCAGATGGTCCGACAGGCGGCCCAGCAACGCCCGCGCTTTGGTGCGCAGGGCCCGTCGGGCCTCCGCGAGCTGCTGCGTGCCTGCGGGACGGTAATTGCCCGAATAGGGGCCCGTGGTTCCTCCCTCGCCTGCGTGGATGTCGCGCATGGGCTGCACCAGCAGCCGCACGGCGTAGGCCGCAGCCGGTGCCGCATACTCCTCCCTGAGCGCGGAGTAACCTCCGTCGAGCATCCGTTCGTAGAGCGGCCGCCCCGTCACGGGCAGCACATAGCGGGCCTCGGCTGCGGCGATCTCCGCCGTCGAGAGGCCCGAGGGGTCGAAATAGCCCGTGTCGGCGAACGCCAGGGCGATCGCTTCCTTCGTGTCGATGAGCGTCTGCATATCAGTCGATGTGGGTGACGTTGTACTTGGTGATTTCCGACAGGAAACGGCGCTGCCGCTCGTCGTCGGGGTCGTAATCCAGCCCGTCGGCTTTGCGGGCCTCCCACACCATCATATAGACGGGTTTCGAGCGGGTCGGAGGACGGTTTACGAGCTGCAGCGAGGAGGGGTCCTCGTCGAGCAGGCTGCGGATCACGCTCCGCACCGGCTCCAGCAGCTCGTCCTGTTCGCCGAGGATCACCGTGTTGAGCGCCACTTCGTATTCGTGCAGGATGCGTTCGGCGCTGAATCCCGCGGCGTAGTCCAGCCCGCTCAGGGTGCGGAACCAGGAGTGGGCCACCACGATGTCCGAAGTAGCCTGGTCGTGCAGCGATTTCCAGTCCCCTTCGTTGCGGGATTCGATGGGGATGAAGCGCGAGTGGTCTTTCTCGTCCCCGTCCTTGAGCACGAACATCACCTGCCCCGGCTTCCCGGCGAAACGCTCCTCGGCCGTCCGCATCACGCGCTCGGCCTGCTCTTCGCCGTCGGCCGTCCCGTCGAGCACCATCACCCCCGAGAGTTGGAACGAGTTGTCCAGCCGCGAGATGTTCCAGCGGTCGGTTTTGTAGGCGATGGCCGAGACGTTGAAACCCGCGATGTAGGCGGGTACGCCGTAGTGCTCGAACATGGGCTCATAATCTTTGTAGTGGATCATCGCCCGCAGCGTGCCGTCCCGCTGCGGTTCGAGCTGCGGATAGAGCGGCAGCGTGCGGGCTTCCGAAGCGCGGAACGAGGCCCAGTCGTGGTGGAGCAACACATGGGCCGAATCCTTCGCAACGCGGCAGCGGGAAGCGTCCTGGTGATAGAGCGAGAGGGTCGCGTGCGCGGGGTCGGCGATCACCTCCAGAAAGGCGTTTCCGAAGAGCGATTTGTCGTAGGCCAGCTTGTTGAGCACCTGCCGCAGACTTTCGCCGGCCCCGTTCGCCCGCGCCACCAGAGCGGCGAGTTTCGTGCGGGTCGCGTCGAACGAGAAGCCCTTGCCGGAGATGTAGTCGGCCTTGTCGTTGATGATGCGCCGGTGGGTGGTCGAGCGTCGCGACATGAGCGCCAGCGCATAGGGGAAGAGGTTGTCGTCGCCCCAGCGCCAGTAGAGGTCGTTCTCGCTCAGCCGCGGGCCCAGCATGAGGTAGGGGTCGTCCGCCTCGGGGCGGGCGACGACGGCAGCGGGGTTGATGCGTTTTTTCATGGTCTGTTTTCTGTGGTGTCGGGTTGCGTTTCCAGCTCTTCGAGCTCCGCCGCCGGCGCAGTGTCGGCGCTGTGCAGGCGGAGCAGCGTCAGCGGCCGGTCGCACAGTCCGCAGCCCGAGGCGTAATCCGTTCCGAGCAGGCGCAGCGGTTGCTCCGTGCCGAAGCGGGACGAGCAGCCCACGCAGAGCCGGCGACCCGATTCCGTGCGTACCAGAGCCACGGCTCCTTCGTTGCGGATGGCCTCGGCCGTCGGATCGTTACGGAGCGCTGCCGCATCGTGCGGGTCGAGCGCGAGCGTGAGGGTGTGGCTTACCAGCGGTGCGCCCGCCGAACCCTGCATCTGCTCCTCGTAGCTGCTCCGCCCCTCGACGAGCGGCGGGCGCAGGCAGCGCGTCGGGTCGGCGAAGCCGGAGATCCGGCAGCGTCCGCCGGAGTCGTCGAAGCGGACGTCCCCGGCGTTGCTTGCGGGGGTCAGGACGACCTCCGCGACGCCTCCGGCCGGCTTGCGGACGGAGGCGCCGGAAAGGAGTCGCTCCACGGTTTAGTTGTTGAGGCGGTAGGAGAAAGTCAGCGCATGGGGGTCGAGCACTTCGCAGCCCGCCATGAAAACGGCCCGCTGGCGGTTTTCCATCAGGTCGGGGTTGTACCACATGCGGATTTCGTTGCCGGGGAAATCGGCGGTGTTCACCGCCAGCACCAGGTTGCGGCGGTCGGTCAGCACGGCGAACGACTCGCTGTACCCCGAGCCGATCAGGTAGGAGGACAGTCGCAGGTCCACGAGCGGAATCCCGTGGTAGGAGAGGCTGCGCCGGCCGTTCTGGTAGTCGTTGTAGGCTGCGTCGGCCCCCTTGTTGTCGAGGTGTTTTTCGTAGGCGTAATAGACGTCCGACGTGACGAAATAGACCAGTTGGCCGTCGGCTTTGAGGTCCTTGAGCTGCTCAGTGCTTCGCACCCAGAGGTTGTCCAGGATGTCGATCACGTTGTCGGGCGTGTTCAGGAACGTCCTCTCGTAGTTGTAGGTGGAGATTTCGTCGCTGTTCGAGAGCCCCATGATGCTCTTGAGAAAGCCGTCGAAAGTGTTGAACCCTTTGGTGAGGGCGGTGTTGCCGATCCAGGAGGTCACGCGGATGCCCTCGGCGATCGACTTGCGGAAGAGGGCGGTTTCGGCCTGTTCGAGCTCCGTGCCCGTCAGGTCGTCCATGTTTACGTCCGCACGGTTGGTGACCAGCTCGTAGATGAGCGAAAAGTAATCCGCCGCGGCGTAGCCCATTTCGGCCTTTACGCGTTGCAGCCCGATGGTTTTCTGGAACTTTTTGGCGGATGCGCCGCCCGTCCAGCCTGCAGCGTCGTATTTCTGCAGGATGTCCCGCTGCCCTTCCCACAACTGCACGGTGGTCGGCACCGGCATGTTGTAGAGGATGCGGATGCCGAGCTCCTTGGCCGAGGGGCCGGTGAGCATCGGGCGGAAGAAAATGGTCTCGAGGTCTTTGCCCCGGTAGGTCTTGGCGTCTTCGATGGTGTTCATGGTTGTTTTTTTGATTGGTTTTGTCGGGCGGGCGGTCGCCGCGCCCGGATTCGTGGATGCGTCGTCAGCGTTCGGCCAGGCGTCGGGCGTCCCGTTCGTAGGCCAGACGGTTGCGCGTTTGCGCGGCCTCTCCTATCGGGGGATCCTCGCGGGGCAGGGTGCGGGTCGGGAGCGCCTCCTGCCTGATTGCGGGAACCGGCGCCGGCGGGGTTGCGGGCTCGTCGGGTGCCCCCGGCTCCCCGAAGTGGAGGATGCTGGGGCCAGCAGCCGGGAGCGTTCGCGGGCGGAGGTGCGCCGGGCGCAGCCGCTCCGCGAGCCGCCGCACCCATGCGCGGGGCCCCCTGCCTGCTGCGGCTTCGGCCTCTTGGACGATGCGGTCGGCCAGCCCCGCCGCGATCGCTTCGCGGGGCGAGAGCCAGCGGCCGTTGCCGTTGTTTTCCCCCATCAGTGCCTCGAAGTCGGCCTTCGCGCGTCCCGAACGCGCGGCATACACCTCGGCCAGCCGTTCGTCGGTCTTGCGCAGCAGGTCGAGCCGTGCGGCCAGCTCGTCGGCGTTGCCCTCCGAGGCGCACACCGAACGGTGAATCAGATAGAGGGCGTTGGCCGAGAGTTCGCGGCAGCCCGGCGATGCGGCCTGAGCGATGACCGTGGCCGCCGAGGCGGTATAGCCGTAGCAGCGGGTGGTGATGCGACCCCCGAGCGAACGGAGGGCGTCGTGAATGAGCAGCGCGTCGTTCACGTCGCCGCCCGTCGATCGGATGTTGACGATCACCTCGGGGGCGCTGATCCTGCGGATCTCTTCCACCGTTCGGCGGAAACGCTCCCAGGTGGCGACCTGGCGGGATCCGGGGTCGAATTGCTCCTGTTCGGGTACGCCGATCGTGCCTTCGATGTCGATCCGGCAGCGAGCCGCGTGCCGGATGATTTGGATGTCGGATTGCATGTTGTGTGGTTTAGGGTCGGATGCGTCCCTGCGGCGGCAAGCGGTCGCGGGGCCGGTCAGTCTTCCGCAAGGCGGTCGAAGGAGCACCTGACGGCGGCCGCCGCGGGGTCGTATCCGTGAATTTTGCTCAGGATGCAGCGCACCCGCTCGCCGCCGATGCGGAAGAGGAAAACCGAGCGGATGTCGGGCGTGGGGCCGTCGCAGAGGAAGAGCTGTTCGATCTGGTGGGGCGCGAGGCGCAGCCAAAGGGTGATCCGCTGCCGCAGCCTCTCGCGCCCGAACTGCGCGTCGTAATAGCGGTGGAGCCCCCGCTGCCCGTCGCGGTCCTCGAAGCAGAGGGTGAATCCCTCCGTCGCCGCGTCCCCCGCGAAGTGGAACGCCGCGAGCGGGTAGCGGGCCTCCCCGGAGGGGTAGCCCCACCGCTCGCCCTCGGGCAGCGGGTGCAGCCCGCAATAGCGCACGATGCGTGGGGAGAATTCGCACGCCTCGAGGAGCTCTTCGCGGTCGCGGTCGCTCACCTGCATCACCAGAGCCGAGGGGGCTTCCGCAAGGTCTCCCGACCGGCTCAGGGTGGGGCTGAACAGGGGGCTGCGGAGCTCCTCTTCGCCGGGAATCGTCGCATAGGATTCGTTGTCGGCGCTCCAATCCCCGAGCGGCGATGCGAGCGTGTCGTTTCCGCGCGTGACCACCCCGTCGTCGTCGAGGTAACCCAGCGTGCGGGTCTGGTGTACCCCGCATGCCAGGTCGGTGATCTCGACCGAGCCCGCCGGGTCGATGTGCTCCGTCCAGTCGAACGTTTTCGTGCGGTCGTAAAACTCCTCCTCCGGCTCCATGCGCACGGTGCGGGTGCGCTGCTCGGTGTGGATGCGCAGGTTGAAGAGATGGCAGAGGGCCTCCAGTAGCACCGACTGGCGGATGCGGTGCTGCGCCACGTCCGCGAATTGCAGGGGCGACCCCAGGCCGGGCGCGCCGGAGAAGCAGGGCTGCAGCGAACAGGAGGCGTCCAGGCTCAGCCCCATCCCCTCGCCGGCGCCGTAGAAATAGATCGTCGAGAAGGTTTTGGGCGAAGTGGGCGTCACCCGCACGGGGGGCGTGCGCAGGGTGGTTTCCACCTCCGTGCGGCCCGTCTCCCCGATGTAGCCGTCATAGAGCGCCCAGTCGCCCGGATAGTCGGCATACTGGGTCATCGTTCCCCGCCTGTATTGGAGCACCGGGTCGCGGATTCCCTCCTGAGCGGGTGTCGTGACCAGCGCCGAGCGGGTCGAAAAGGCGGCGATCGGCAGCCCCGGCGTCCCTCCGGCGCTGCATGTGGCCCGGTACTGGGTTCCATCGATGTGGTCGAAGACGACGGCCCGGTACTGCCGGCCGGACTGCAGCGCGCCGCGCCGGTCGGCGAAGCGGTTGAGCAGCCTGCCCGGGGCGTCGATGCCGTCGCCCAGATAGACGGAGTCGAAACCCTCGAGCCATTGGCGCGAGCGGATGCGGTAGTCGGTCACGTATCGGAGCCGGTATCGGAAGCCGACGCTGACTTCGACCGGGGGCCGGAAGAGGATCTGCCCCTGCTCGATGCGGAAGCAGTTGCCGTGGTTGAACAGCTCGGTCATCGGGTTTCCCTCGGGGTCGGGATCGCCCGCATGGGCCGTCTCGACCAGGTTGCCGACGCTGTGGGCGCTCATGTAGGGCGAGGCGTACACCCGCCCCTGCGCATCGGCCTCGGCGGTCGCTTCCGTCCGGCGACGGGCCAGAAAATCCATGTGGCGGCGCATCCCGGCCGTATCTTTCGACGGATAGGCGCCGCTCATGTAGAGCGAGCGGAAGAACGCCGACTCCGCGAAGCGGCTTTTGAGGGTGTAACCCTCCGCCGCGAAGAGCGATCCGACCAGCGCGGCGACCGACAGGAACGGGTGGTAGTCGTCGGGCGAGAGGATGCGCAGCGCCGGCTGCAGCCCCACGGACGAGTTGGTCACGGGATAGGCGTCGCGCTTCACGGGAAAGAACTTCACGGGCTTGTCGTCCGTCCAACTCTGCCACACGGTCGTCGGGGTCAGGTATGCCCGGTACTCGATGGGGAAGGCGTTGAACATCGTGCGGGCCGCCGTTTCGGCCCATGCGGCCCCGCCCTCCCGGATCTCGATGCGGTAGCGGTCGCCCGGTGCGCCGAGTGCGGTCGCTCTCAGGCTGACGGGCCCCTCCAGCAGCAGGGCGTCGTCGGCATAGACCGCGCCCCGGTGCGGTGCGAGGTTGAAGGGCGCCGCCGCATGGAGGTCGGAGGGCCATCCCAGCAGGGCGCGGTTTTCGGGTGTAGCCGGAAGCTCCAGCCGCAGGGAGCGTCCCGTGCGGCCGCTGTCGGGAACGGCGAGCGCCGAAGCGTCGTAGTCCAGGGCGATCGCGGGGCGGGTATCCGTGTCGCACGGGATGCCGTCGATCAGGATGCGGATTTTCATAGGTCGCAGGATTCGGGGATGCGTAGCCGGATTTCGAGTTGTGTGGGGCACGTGCAGCCGCGCAGCCCGTGCGTGCCCCCTTCCGGAACGACCCGCACGTAGCCGGCCCCGGTCGCGATCCATACGTCCGGCGAGCGGACGATCTCGGCAAGGGCGGCGATCACCTCGCGCGGCTCGTACCCCGAGCGCAGCGTGAGCGTGCGGGTCCGTTCGGCGAGCAGGGCCTCGCGCGACGCCGCTCCGTCCGTCGCCGGGACGGTCTGGCTGAGCTCCTCCTCCACGGGGAAGGTGAAGTGCTCGATGGAGCCGAGGCTGCTGCGCCATGCCACCCTGCGGGCTCCGGCAGGGCGGCTCACGAAGTCGTATGCGAAGGTGCGGATCGGCTCGTCCCCGGAACGGATAACCAGATCGAGGCCGACCGTATCGGGTTCGTACTCGTCGGCATGGACGACGAATGCCGCCGGCTCGGTGCGCGTGACCGGGAGAAGCTGGAACGCTTCCCAGAAACTATCGCCGTCACCGAAGCGGCGGGTCAGCTCGACCAGGCAGTTGTCCGGCACGAGCAGCGTCAGTTCGTCGTACTCCCCGCGCGCGAGGGTGCGGCGGGGCGGGAGCGTGGTCGGTACCGAGGGGAGCGGCGGCAGGCCGCGGCCTGCGGTGAACAGGCGGACCGGGGTGCGCTCGCCGTCGGCCTCCGCCGCGATCAGGGCCGTCCGCTCGGGGATGGGGCAGATGCCCGACGGTCCGGCGGGCGGGCTGAAGCGGATCACCGAACGGGCTGCGGGCGCGGCATTGACCTCGGCCGTGGCCGTGCGGTAGAAGCGTTTGAGAGCCAGCGTGCGGTCGCTGCGTGCGTCGATCAGGTGCACGTCGGTGTATCCGGAGGCATCCAGCCCCTCGATCTTGTAGATCAGCTCCCCGGCGACCGAGTCGAACATGCGGGGCAGGTCGGTGAAGGCCATCTCAGAAGTGGGTTACGATTCGTGCCACGGCCGTCATCGCCACGCATCCGTCCGGGCGGGAGAGGGCGTCGGGCCGGACGGTCAGCCGCTCGACGGCGATCACGCGCTCGTCGCCGCTCAGCTCGGTGAACAGGTCGATCAGCTGCTCCTCCATGCGGCACCTTTCGGCCTGTTCCGCGTCGGGGGTCAGTCGGTGGCCGTGCCGCATCAGCCGCACGGAGGCTTCGTAAACGGCGGTGCCGTGGCTGCGCCCGTCCGACGAGAGGAGTTTCATGGGCGACAGCCAGGCCGCGGGGTAAGCGGCGACGGTTTGCGGCATCCGGTCGTCGCTGCCCGTGTAAACGGTGTACCCTCTGCGGCCGGCGGCCGCGCGAAGCACACCCGAAAGGTGCGAATGATTCATACGAAATTGTTGATAAAATGTGGACAGATGAAAATAACTCCGCTTATCGTCGCGGTTTATAGCTCGTTGCGGATGTTGATAAGCGGGCGGGTTATGCACAATCCGATGTCGATAACCCGGTGACGGAGCAAATATACCACCCGCCGTACCCCCTTGTCAAGTTTTGCCTCGAAAATCTTGCTCTCCGTCTTTTCGGAGCAGGAAAAGCGGCTGTTTTACAAAAACATGCGAAATAAATGCGAAATCCGGAACGGGATTTGAGCGATAATCCCGAATAAAATGTTAATTTTGCCCTGTCAAAGCGAACTTCGGACAAACTCTCTTAATCATGGACGATGGCCTTAGATGCACGTATAGCGGCTGTGTCGTATCTCAATACGATACCGTTCATCTATGGTATCGAGCACGCGGATGATCTGCGTGCCCGTCTGTTGCTCGCTCCCCCCTCGCAATGCGCTGAAAATTATCGCTCCGGCCGGGCCGACATCGCTCTGCTGCCGGCGGCTGCCGTGCCCTCGCTCCGCTCGACCGAGGTCATCACCTCCTACTGCATCGGAGCCGTGGGACCCGTGCGCACGGTGGTGCTCGTAAGTCCGACCCCCGTGTCGGAGGTGCGCCGCGTCTTTCTGGACGCCCATTCCCTTACGTCGGTGCAACTGACGGGCTACCTGGCCGCCCACCGCTGGAAAATCGCTCCCGAATGGTTCGCCATGAGCGACTATGCGCAGCTCGAACATGCGGCACCCGGGGATGCCTTCCTGCTTATCGGGGACAAGGTTTTCGATTACGAGGGGCGTTTTCCTTTCGTTTACGACCTGGCCGCCGAGTGGCAGGCCCTGACGGGGCTGCCCTTCGCCTTCGCCCTCTGGGTCGCCCGTAAGGGTACGCCTTACGAGCTGATCGAAGCGTTGGGCCACGCCCTCACGTTCGGGGTGGAACACACCTACGAGGCCGTGCTCGAATACGGCTTCGACCGCAAGCCTTACGACGCTTACGCCTACCTCACGCGCAACATCGACTACCTTTACGACAACCAGAAGCAGAAAGCCCTGCGTAAATTTTGGGACGCCGGCCTGAAGGTCTCGCCGCGCGTCAATCCCGGCTGAAGAGCCTGACGCGGGCCGGGGCCCGCCTCTTGTCGAACGATGTTTCACTTTAAGCACAGGAGGGTGCCTATGATTACGATTTATCTCAAACAATACAACAAGATCATCCGCAACGCCGACACGTCGCTCTTCGACGAATTGGGTTACGACGATATCCTGTGGATCGACATGCTGCTGCCGACGATCAAGGAGCAGAAGGCGGTCGAGAATTTCATGGAGATCAACCTCCAGACCAAGCAGCAGGTCGAGGAGATCGAGTCCACCTCGAAATACTCCGAGACGGAGAACGCCATCATCTCCAACTCCAACTTTTTCGTCCCCACGGGCGAGAGCTTCATCATCGAACCCGTGTCGTTCATCATCTCCAACGAAGGTGTGCTGGTCTCGGTGCGCAGCGCCGAGTTCCGCACTTTCCGCGAAACCGAGAAACGGTTGCAGATGAACTACCGGAGCTACTCCACGGGCTACCACATCTTCATCACGCTGCTCGAGGTGCGCATCGACTTCGACGCCGACATGGTCGAGCTGATCGCCAAGCAGGTCGCCTCGCTGAGCAAGGACATGAACTCGGAAGATGCGATCGACAAGCAGGTGATCCACCGCATCAACGCCTTGCAGGAGAGCACCATGTTGCTGCGCGAAAACATCTTCGACCGGCAGCGCGTGCTCTCGGGCATCCTGCGCAGCGAGCGCTTCCCCAACGACATCTATCCGCGGCTGCAACTGATGATTAAGGACGTCAATTCGCTCATCAACCACGCCGATTTCAGTTTCCAGCGTCTGGACTACATCCAGGACGCCGCGCTGGGGCTCATCAACATCGAGCAGAATGAGATCGTCAAGATCTTCTCGGTGGCCGCCGTGATCTTCATGCCCGCGACCCTGATTGCCAGCATCTACGGCATGAACTTTTCGATCATGCCCGAGGTGCACTGGCGCTACGGATACCTCTTCGCCATTGCGCTGATGATCCTCTGCTCGGGCCTCACCATCTGGTTCTTCCGCTTCAAAAAGTGGCTTTGAGCCAAAGGGAGCGGCTTTGTGCCGCTCCCCGCCATGCGGCTGCACGGGGCGCCTGAGCCGTTCCGCGGCCGTCGGTTTCCCGTCGCGGGCTCTTGTCCCTCTTTTCCCGCAGGCTTCCGCCTGCTTGTTCCATTGCCGCCCTCACCCGTCCGTCGGTTTCCCGTCACGGGGTCTCTTGTCCCTTTTTTCCTGCACCCCCCCCTCACCCCTCCTCCGGTTTCCCGACCGCCTGTTTCTGCCTGCTGCCCTCCCGCCGGTTTCCCCTACGCTTCCCGGCCCGTTTGTTTTTCGTCCGTCCGTTCCCGCTGCCGGTGCTTTCTCTGCGGATTCCGTCCGCCTTTTTCCCGCTCCGGTTTCCCGGCCCGCTGCTTTCTGCCCGCAGTCTCCTGCCCGCCGGGTTGCAACTACTCCGTTCGATTCGGCCCCTCCCGTTCGTCCTTTTCCGCCGCGCGATCCGCCGCGAACAAATCTCTTCCCGCAGGGCCGTTTTCATGCGGAAATTTCGTACATTTGCAGGTTATACGACCTTTTATGCTCGAGAAGCTGGCCAAACAAACCGCCGTGTACGGCATCAGCACCATTGCGGTGCGGTTCCTGAACTACCTGCTCACGCCCTATTTCACGCGCGTGTTCGGTCAGGAGACCTATGGTGTCATGGTGGATGTCTATGCCCTGATCCCGTTCGCGCTGGTGCTGCTCTCGATGGGTATGGAGTCGGGTTACTTCCGCTTCGCCACGCGGGCCGAGCAGGCCGGCGGCGATGTGGCGCTGGGTAAGCGGCGGCTTTTCGCCACCACCTGGGGCTTCACCTCGCTGGCTGCGCTGCTCTTTTTCGCCGTTGTCGCGCTGCTGCGCCATCCGATCGCCCGGGCGATGGGAGCGGCTTATACCGGCCATGCCGATTACGTCGTCTGGGTCGGGCTCATCATTCTGTTCGACGTGCTGGCTATCATCCCCTTTTCGCGCCTGCGCGAACAGGGCCGGGCCCTGACCTATGTTGCGCTGCGGGCTGCGGGCGTGGGGGTGAACGTGGCGCTGGCTTTCTCGTTCGGCCTGGCGGGGCTCTATGCCACTCCGTTCGGAGTGGGGTGGGCCTTCGTGGCCAACCTGGCCGGAAGCGTTGTCACGTGGCTGCTGATCCTGCGGACCACCGACCGGGTCGTGCCGCGAATCGACCCCCGGCTGCTGGCTGCGGTGCTCGTCTATTCGCTGCCGCTGCTGGTGAGCGGCATCGCGGGCACGGCCAACGAGTTTCTCGACCGGCAGATGATTAAGTACCTGGTACCCGAGGGCGCGATGGCGCAGTTGGGGGTGTACGGGGCCATCACCAAGATCGCCGTTGTGATGGTGCTCTTCACGCAGATGTACCGGCTGGCCGCCGAACCGTTCTTCCTCTCGAATTTCCGCAAAACCGATTTCGTGGCGATGAACGCCGCGGCGCTCAAGTACTTCGTCATGGCCTCCATGGTGATCTTCCTGCTGATCGCCATGTTCCGCGACGCATTCGCCCTGATCGTGGGCCCGCAGTTCCGCGAGGGGATCTTTATCCTGCCGATCGTGCTCGGCGCCAACGTGCTGAGCGGCGTGTGGCTCAACCTCTCGTTCTGGTACAAGCGCGAGGAGCGTACGTCGCTGGCCATGGTGGTCACCTTCACGGGGCTTCTGTTCGCCGTGGGATGCAACGTGGCTTTTGTGCCCCGGTGGGGATACTACGGAGCGGCCTGGGCCCGTTTTGTCAGTGAAGCTGCGATGGTTGCCGTAAGTTTCTACCTCAACCGCCGCTTTTTCCCCACGCCCTACCCCGTGCGGCGCATCGCCGAGCTGGTGGCGGTCGCTCTGGCGGCCTACTTCGCAAGCGGCCTGCTGGCCCGGTGGGTGTCGTGCGTGGGGCTGCAATACGTGTTTAACCTGGCGTTGCTGGGAGGATACCTCTGCTACGTCGTCCGCCGCGAGCGGATCGACGTGAGAGCCCTCGTCCGGGCGGCGCTCAAACGAGGATAGGATGGCAGACAAACGAATGATGGAGAAATGGGCCGTCTATGCCCTGACGATCGTGACCTTCGCCTGTGCGGTGTGGGTCATCACCTGGCAGCGGAGCACGAACCGAACCCTCGCGCTGGTGCTCTGCTACGGGGTGCTTGTGGCCGTCGCCGTCGTGCAGAGCGTGCGTCGCTCGCGCGCCAAACGCAAAACCAAGAAATAAGAGTGGAGAGATGCGGTTTGCCGACATCATAGGACAGCAGGCGCTCAGGGCGCGGCTCGCGGAGTGCATCGACCGGGGGCGCGTGAGCCATGCCCAGCTCTTCGCGGGCCCGGCCGGTGCCGGCGCGCTCCCGCTGGCTGTGGCCTATGTGCAGTACCTCAACTGCACCGACCGCCGCGACGGGGACTCCTGCGGACGCTGCGCCAACTGCGTGCAGATCGCCCAGCTCGCGCATCCCGACCTGCATTTCGTCTTTCCCGTGAACCGGCAGGGCAAGAAGTCGGGCGAGGCGGTGCGCAGCGACGAATTCCTTCCGCTCTGGCGGAGCCTCTTCGCCGAGACGGGCGGATATTTCGGCCCCCGGCAGTGGTACGACCGCCTCGATCTGGGCCGCACGCTGCGGGGCATGATCTCCGCGCGCGAGGCCGACGAGGTGATCCGCAAACTCTCGTTCAAGAGTTACGAATCCGCCTACAAGAGTGTGATCCTGTGGCTGCCGGAAACCATGAACGAAGAGGCCGCCAACAAACTGCTGAAAATCCTGGAGGAGCCCTGGGACAAAACCCTTTTCCTGCTGGTCTGCGAACAACCCGAGCGGCTGCTCGAAACAATCCGCTCCCGCACGCAGGAGGTGGCCGTTCCTCCTTTGGACGGGCCGACCCTCGAAGGGGAAGCCCTCCGGCACGGGGTCGCCGACTCCGGAAAAGCCCGGACGCTGGCCCGCCTGAGCGGGGGCGACGCGATCCGCCTTGCGCAGCTCGTCTCGGGCGAGGGCGACGAGCAGCGGCGCGACGACTTCGCCCTGTTCTGCAGCCTGATGCGCCTGAGCTACAACGACCGCCACCTGGAGCTCATCGGCTGGGCCGAGGATGCGGCGCAGCTCACGCGCGAACAGCAGCGGGCCCTGCTGCTCGACACGGCGCGCCTGCTGCGCGAAAGTTACGTCCTGCATGCGGGCGTGCCGGACATCTGCTACCTTTGGGGCGAGGAGGCGGATTTCTGTCGCAAATTCGCCCCCTTCATCGGCAACGACAACATCGAACCGCTGCTTGCCGAGATCGAAACGGCCCTGGCACAAATATCGCAGAACGGAAACCCTACCATCGTATTCACCCACTTCGCCCTGAGCGTAAGTAAAATGATTAACAAACGCTGATATGGCACGAGTCATCCTACTGACGGGCGGCAACCTGGGCGACGTGAAGAGTCGCCTGCAATGCGCACAGCAGCAGATCAACGAGCAGATCGGCCCTGTGCTCCGCTGCTCGCACCGCTATGAAAGCCGTCCCTGGGGCTTCGACGCGGAGACCCTTTTCTCCAACCAGGTGCTCGAAGCCGACACCGACCTTTCGCCCGACGAGGTGCTCGACGCTGTCGGACGCATCGAGGTCGCCCTGGGCCGCGACCGCGCCGCCGAGCAGGCCGAGCGCGAACGCACGGGAGCTCGTTACGCCTCGCGCACGATCGACATCGACGTGCTCTTCTACGACGACCGGGTGATTGACACCCCGCGCCTTTGCGTGCCCCATCCCCGCATCGGGGAGCGGGAGTTCGTGCTGGTGCCGCTTTGCGAGGTGATGCGCGAGAGGCGGCATCCCCTCACGGGCCTCACCGCCGCCGAGATGCTCGAAGCGCTCCGACAGAAAAACCGAAAGCCATGCGACGACGAATCCCGTTTATCGTGAGTCTGGTCCTGGTGACCGTGCTGCTTGCGGGCTGTTTCAAAAAGGTTCGCTATGAAACCACCTATGTGCTCGAGCCGTGGGTCGAGCTAACCTCCGGCGGCGAAAAGGTCGCCTACCTGTGGGATACGATCCGCTGCTACGCCTTCCCGACCGATACGACCGACTGGACGGTCGCCTCCTACCAGGATGCGCTCGACGGGGTGGTTACCTCCCTGCGCACGGGCGAACGCCTTGCTCAGCCGATGGCCTCCGGCGAGCCGTACCGGATGGACGGCAACGAAAACTGGCTCGCCATGACCGTTTCGGGTCCTTCGGTGATGATCGTGGCCGTGGATACCTACAACCGGCTCTACGGCTTCCGCCAGCAGGGGCTCGGCGCCAACCTGTCCCAGATGTACGTGCAGATGACCTTCCGCCCCTGGAAGCGGGCCCGCACCTATACGGACGGCGACTGGCTGATGTTCAACGAATTTTACGATCCGTCGGTGGAGCTGATCGTGCGGCCGCTGCTCCAGGCCGAAGAGACGTCCGCCGCCGAGCCCTGCCCCGGCGTGGTCACGAGCCTCTTCTATGCCGAAGCCGGCGCGTGGACGGTCGGCAGCTATGCCGACGCCCGCGCGGGGGTGATTACCTCGGCCGACGGCACCCGGCGTACCGACCCCGACGCGCGGGGCGTGCTGATGGACGAGGGAACCGACCAGTTGTGGCTGTCGATGTGGCTCCGGCCCGAAAACGGTGCGGAAAACGTGGTGCTGATCGCTGCCGACACGGTAAACCGGCTCTACGGATTCTGCGATCTGGAGGTCTCCGACCAGAAGCCCTACGTCAGCTATGCAGTGACTTTCTGCCCGTGGCGCGAAGAGTACAGCTACCGGGAGAGCGGCTGGACGATGCGCAACGACCGTTATGCCTCCGCCTCCGCCCGTCCGCAAAATCGCTACGCAAGATGAACCGGCACAAACAAACCGTCCTGCGCACGCTCGAGGCCGCTGTGCTGCTCTTTTTCTGCACGGCGTTCCTGGTGCGCTGCGCCAGCATGATGACCCCCGTGGGAGGTCCGAAGGATACCATTCCGCCCGTTGTGGTCGCGGTCACCCCCGCGGATTACACGACCGATTTCACCGACCGCAAAATCTTCATCGAGTTCGACGAGTACGTCCAGCTCAAAGACCAGCAGAAGGAGTTCTTCACCTCGCCGCAGATGAAGCGCAAACCCTCGCTCGCCGTGCGGGGCAAGGGCATCCAGATCACCATCAGGGACACCCTGAAGGAGAATACGACCTATGCCCTGAATTTCGGCAGCGCGGTGCGGGACAACAACGAGGGCAACCCGCTCAACTCCCTGCGTTACGTCTTTTCCACCGGGCCCGAAATCGACTCGCTGGTCGTCTCGGGCTACACCGCCGACAGCTACAAGGCCGACAGCGTCGGCAAGAGCTTCGTCTGGTTCTTCCGCGCCGACTCCGTGGAGTGGACGCCCGACTACGATTCGACGGTCTTCAACTACAAACCCGACGTGATCGCCCGTGCCGAGAACAACGGCATCTTCATCGCGCAGAACCTCAAACCCGTCCCTTACCGGGTTTATGCCGTTCAGGATAAGAACGACAACCAGCTTTACGATCCCGGCGAAGACCAGATCGGGTTCCTCGAGGGCACCTACAACCCGGCGGAGCTGCCCGACTTCGCCCTGTGGTACGACTCGATCCGGCAATACGTCACCGCCGAGCCGCAGCTCTACCTGCGCATGTTCACCGACAAGGCGTTCCGGCGTCAAATCCTGCAAAAGAGCGAACGTCCCCTGCAACATAAAGCCCTGCTCTATTTCGGCGCTCCCTGGCCCCGCATCGACAGCCTGCTCTTCGACAGCATCCCCGCCGACCGGGTCATCGTCGAGCCCCTCACCGCGGGCCGCGATACGCTGGCTCTGTGGTTCGACATGCCCCCGGAGCAGCTTCCCGACACCATCCGGGGATCGATCACCTACTACAAGCACGATTCGATCAACCGGCTGCAGCCCGCTACCGATCAACTCAAGCTTACGTGGCGCTATATCGAATCCAAGCAGGAGGAGAAGGAGCGCGAGAAGCAGGAGAAAGAGCGGGAACGCGCCCTTGCAGCGGGCGAGGAGTGGCAGGAGCCCGAGAAACCCAACCCCTTCGTTTACAAGATGCCCGCCTCGGGCGAGATCAATCCCGAACAGCACCTTACCCTCGAGCTGGACTACCCGCTCGTGAAGCTCGACTCGGCCGCTGTGCTGCTGACCGTCGAGCGCGAGGGGGGAGCTGCCGAAGAGGTGGATGTGCACCTGGTGCGCGACACCTTCAGCCTGCGCCGCTATCAGGTGCGGGCGCCCTGGACCCTCGGCGGGAAATACAAGCTGACCATTCCCGAGGGAGCCCTCGTGAACGTCGCGGGCGAGAAGAACGACTCGATCGTGGGAACCTATACGGTTTACGATCCCGAGAAATTCGCCCGTGTGACGTTGCAGGTAGCCGCCCGGGACGATTCGGTGCGCTATATCGTGCAGTTGCTCGATGCCAACGGAGCGCTCAAACAGGAGAAGCTCGGCGTGACGGCCGGAACCTATACGTTCAATTACGTGCCCGCGGGCGAAATCCGCTTCCGCGTCATCGAGGACCGCAACGCCAACGGCAAGTGGGACACGGGCAACCTGGTCGAGCGGCGACAGCCCGAGCGGGCCGAGATGTACGTGGACGAAAACGGCAACGATACGTTCGTGGCCAAAGTAAACTGGGATATCGAGATGCCGATGGACATGGACGCGCTTTTCGCTCCGGTGACGATGCAGTCGCTCATCGAACTGCTCGATCAGCGCGAGCAGCAGCGGCTCAGGCGCGAGGCCGAGAAACAGGCTAAGGAGCGCAAGCCCGGCGCCAACGGACAGCCGGCGGCGGGGGGCACGCAGGGCGGCTTCGGCATGGGCGGCGCATTCAATACCTCTACAATGGGACGATTATGAGACGGAAGCTGACCGGAACGATTCTGCTCGCCACCGCCCTGCTGCTGGCCGGCACGGCTGCGGCGCAGCATACGCTGGGCGTCACGGCCGGCTACGGCATGGGCAGTTCGCGCCTGTACCCCAAGCAGGAGACCCGCGGGGTGTGGGGATTGTACAGCGCCGGGGTACAGTGGCGCTACTATGGGACGCAACGCTATGTCGGCGGCTTCGGCATCGACCTGGAGTTCCTCCAAAGGGGCTTTTCCTATGCGCCCTACGCCTCCTCCACCGAGAACGAGGCCGACTATCAGTGGTACACCCGCAAGGTGAACTCCATCCTGCTGCCGATCGTCTGGCAGCCCCACATCTATGTGGCCCGCAACCGGCTGCGCATCTTCCTCGAAGCGTCGGCTTTCTTCTCCTACAACATCAGCTCGACCTATGTGAACGAGGTGGCCCGCGATGCGGGCAAGCCCGACTGGGAGGGCAAATACACCTTCGTCACGGCCCGCGACAACCGCTGGGGATACGGACTCGCCGGCGGCGGCGGCTTCGCCGTGCTCGTCAAACAGTTCGAGATCAGCCTGCGCGTCCGCTACTATTTCGGCTATTCCGACATCGTGCGCAACCGCAACAAATACTCGGGCAACTCGGGCGACAGCCCCGCCAACCCGTTCGCCTCCACCCCGATCCGCTCGCCGCTCGACAACCTCAACGTGAGCATCGGCCTGAGCTACCGCTTCAACAAGGAGGGATTCAACGTCTGGAAAGTGCGCCGCCAGAAAGCCCCCCGGAACGACGAACGATTCAATTATAAACTCAACTGATATGGAAACGACAAGGCAGCAGAAAATCGCCCGCCAGATCCAGCGCGACGTGGCCGAAATCTTCCGGAAAGAGGCGGCCCCCGCGCTTCTGGGAACGCTGGTCACGGTGACGGCCGTGCGCGTCTCGCCCGATTTCGGCTATGCCAAAATCTATGTGAGCGTCTTTCCGTTCGAGCGGAGCGGCGAGGTCATGTCCTCGCTCGAAGCCTCGACCCGCCTGGTGCGGGGAGCCCTCGGGCAGCGGATAAGAAACCAGCTCAGGAACGTGCCCGAAATCCAGTTTTTCCTGGACGACTCGCTCGAATACGTCGAGCAGATCGACCGGGCCCTCCGCTCCGACCAGTAAACGCGGCGGCGGATGACCCTTTCGCAACTCTTCGCTCGGCGTTACCTCTTCTCGCCCAAGTCCCACTCGGTAATCAACCTGATCGCCGGGGTGAGCGTCGTTGCGGTGGCCATGCCCGTCGCGGCCATGATTATCCTGCTCTCGGTCTTCAACGGCTTCGAGCAGCTCGCCCGTTCGATGTGCGCCACCTTCGACGCCGACCTGACGGTAATGCCCGTGCGGGGACAGACCTTCGATGCCGCGGCGATCGACACGGCCGCGGTCGCGGCATTGCCGGAGGTGGCCGCCCTCACGCTGGTGGCCGAACAGAGCGTGCTGCTCGAACACGGGGAGCGGCAGGTCATCGCCCGCGTGCGGGGTGTGGACGACCGCTACGGCGAGGTCTTTCCCGTGGCCGCCTCGGTGACGGCAGGCCGTTACGAGGTGCGTTTGGGCGACCTCGACCGCGTCGTGCTGGGGCAGGGCATGGCCTATGACCTGGGGGTGCGCTCGCTGGCCGACACCCGGATCGGGATTTATGCCATCCGTCGGGGGAGCTTCTCCTCGTTGCTGCCGCTGGACGGCTACACGCGCCGCACGGTGCCCGTATCGGGGCTCTATTCGCTCGACGCGGAGACCGAAAGCCGTTATGCCCTTACCTCGCTGCGTCTTGCGCAGGAGCTTTTCGGCTACGACGGCCGTGCGACGGGGCTGCTCGTCCGCCTGCGGGACGGGGCCGACGCGAGGGCGGTCGTCCCGGCGGTGGAGCGGCTGGCGGGCGAGGCGTTCGCCGTCCGCACGCGGGAACAGATGAATCCCTCGTTCTACCGCATCGTCGCCTATGAGAAGTGGGGAGTGTTCTTCATCTCGCTGCTGGTGCTCGTGGTCGCCTCTTTCTCGGTCGTGGGGGCCCTCTCGATGCTGATGATCGACAAGCGCGACGACGTGCGTACGCTCCGTGCACTGGGGGCCGATACGTCGCTCGTCCGGCGGATCTTCATTCGCGAGGGGCTGCTCATCGGCGGCCTGGGGGCGGTCATCGGACTCGTGCTGGGGGTCGGCTGCTCGCTCGTGCAGCAGCGTTACGGCCTGATCCGTATTCCGGCCGAAACATTCCTGCTGCGCAGCTACCCGGTCGTCTTCCGGCCGTCGGACCTGCTGCTGGTGGTCGCGGCTTTCGCGGCAGTGGCCTATTCGGTGAGCCGGCTCACGGTGTACAGCATGATTAAAAAACGCGATTTTACGCTATGAAAACCACTTTGCGCATCCTCCTGCTTGCGGCTGCCGTTGCGGCGGCGGCCTGCGCACGCCACAGGATCATCCCCGATGAAAAGCTGGCGATGATCTTCCGCGACGCCTTTCTGGTCAATGCCTACCTCTCGACCGAGAGCCTTTCGGGGGACTCGCTCAACGTCTATGAGCCGATCTTCGACCGCTACGGCTATACGGTCGAGGACGTGCAGTACACCGTCGCCAGCTTCTCGCGGCGCAAGAGCGCCCGCCTGGGCGATGTGGTCAATCGGGCCGCCGACCTGCTCGAACAGGAGGGGCTCATTTACGACCGGGAGGTGGCCGTGCTCGACACGGTGAACAATATCGCCCGCCGCCGCTTCACGCGCACGCTGCGCAGTGACTCCCTGCTGCGGGTCGAGCGGCTCCGCGATACGGGGCTGCTGCGTATCCGGATTCCGGAGGTGCGGCCCGGGGATTATGCCGTCTCCTACCGCTACCGCATCGACTCCGCCGACCGCAACCGCAACGTGCGCACCGGCGTATGGTTCGAGCGGGCCGACAGTTCGCGTACCGCCAACTACACGATGCTCATGCGCCGCGGCTCCGACGAGACATTCAGCCGCACGCTCACGGCCGACTCGTCGGCCCGCACGCTGGTGCTGGATATCTTCATCTTCCGGGATAAGCCGCTTACGCCCCGCATCGACGTGCGCGACCTGCGCATCACCTTCACGCCCGACACGGCTCTTGCCGTGGACAGCCTCTACCTCGAACAGTCCGAACTGGGCATCTTCGCCGATGAATTCTTCCAAGCCTTTGCGCCGGATAGCCTCCAGCTTCCTCTTTGACGGTCGGCGGATCGTCGAGCGCCCCCTTGTGACCCTTTCCGATGACGGATGCATTGTCGGAGTGGAGCAGTGGCGGGAGCCCGACCGGATGCCCGGCACCGAGTTTTACGCGGGGCTGCTCCTCCCCGGCATGGTGAACGCCCACTGCCACCTGGAGCTCTCCTACCTGCGCGGCGCGATACCCGAAGGATGCGGCTTCGCCGGCTTTGCCGCCGGCATGGGACGGGTACGCGGACGCTTTGCCGCACAGGAGCGGGTGGCCGCTGCCGATGCCGCCGATGCCGCAATGGAGCGGGCCGGCATCGCCGCCGTCGGCGATGTGGCCAACGACGAAACCGCATTCGGGGTCAAGTCCCGCAGTCGGATGCGTTACCGTACCTTTGCCGAGGTTTTCGGCCTGCATACGACCGATGCCAGGGGGGTGCGGGAGCTGCTGCGCCACCCGGCGACTTCGCTCACGCCCCACTCCCTCTATTCGTTGCAGGACGGCGTGCTGCGCCACCTCGCCGCCGAGGGGGACGGGCCGCTTTCGATCCACTTCATGGAGTCGCCCGCCGAAGGGGAACTTTTCGAGCGGCGGGGGGCCTTGTGGGAGTGGTACGGACGGGCCGGATTCACATGCGATTTCCTGGGTTACGGCTCCCCGGCGAAGCGGCTGGTGGCGAGCGTGCCGCCCGACCGGAGCGTCGTGCTGGTACATGACTGCTGCGTGGGGCAGCGGGATATCGACCTGATTATGGAGCACTTCACCGCCCCGGTGTACTGGTGCCTCTGCCCGCGTTCCAACCGCTATATCTCGCGCCTCGAGCCCCCTGTGGAGCTGCTGCGGCGCAACGGGCTCAACATCTGCCTGGGCACCGATTCGCTCGCCTCGAACGACCGGCTGTCGGTGCTGGAAGAGATGAAACTCCTCTCCGGCGTGCCGCTGCCCGAGCTGCTCGGCTGGGCGACCGCGGGGGGCGCCGCCGCTATGGGCATGGACGACATGGGGCGCGTAGCTGTGGGCCTGCGTCCGGGTTTGTCGGTCATTACCGGGATCGATTACGGGCGTATGACGCTTACCGCCGCCTCCGCGATCCGGCGGCTGGCGTAACCCTTCTTCCTTACATTCCCAGTCCGATCAGCAGGGCGACAAGCAGGAAGAGCACCCATTGGCAAAGACGCAGGTACGCTCTTTTCTCCGCCTTTTCTGCAGCGAGCGAGACGAGCCACAGCACCATCCATCCGCCGAACTGCACGAGCAGGAAAACTTCCAGCCACCGGTTGCGCGGGATGACCCCCGTGCCGAGCAGCAGCACGAAGGTCGCCGCCAGGGTGAGGTCCGTCGTTATCAACTGTACGCCGCACCGCCCCATCAGCCATGCTTCGCAGGCTTTCGGCGTCGCCGTGCGGGGATCGGGACGGGCTGCCGAGTAGAACCGGTTGCCCGCGATCGTGTGGACGAAGAGGCTGAGGACAAGCAGCGTACCCGCAGCGATGAAATATCCGTTCATTTTATTCCTGTTTGTTTGCCTTGTGAAGGAGCGTTCGGTCGGCGCGTTCTTGTCGGCGGCGCACCGACCTCGGGGACGTTCGCGTTCGCCGATCCGACAAGCTCCTCGCTCTGTCGGGCGCTCGGTGCCGTTCGGCGAACTGCGCAACGCCGATCTGATTCCGAGAAACGCCCGACCCGAGCCGCTCGAGCACCCCGCATCCGACCGGATGCGGCGGTCGCATCCCATCTTCCGGATAGCAGCAGGGTAAGGACGTTTTCGCGGGGTCGATCATGGCGCAGGGGCGGTTTCTGGGTCGTTGTCGGGGCGGTCTCGGATTGTCGCCGCTCAGAGCGGCAGGTGCTCTTCGACCGTTTTGAGCAGGTGGGCTTCGTTGAGGTGGGTGTAGATCTCCGTGGTGATGATGCTTTCGTGCCCCAGCATCTCCTGCACCTGACGGATGCTTGCGCCCCCTTCGAGCAGGTGGGTGGCGAACGAGTGGCGGAAGGTGTGGGGGCTGATGCGCTTTTCAATGCCGGCGCGCGCCGCCGCCTGCCGGATGATCGTGAAGACCATCACGCGGGTCAGCGCCCCGCCCCGGTTGTTGAGGAATACCGCCTCGGCGTCGGTGGCGACCCTGCGGCGGTCTTCCAGGTAAATCTGCACCTTGTCCCGCGCCACGCTGCTCACGGGCACGAGCCGCTGTTTGTTCCCCTTGCCCGTGACACGCAGGTAGCCCTCGCCGAAAAAGAGGTCCGACATGCGCAGCGTAACGAGCTCCGTCACGCGGAGCCCGCACGAGTAGAGCACTTCGAGCATGGCGCTGTCGCGGCGGCCCTTGACCGTGGAGGTGTCCACCGCGGCGATGATCCGGTCGATCTCGCCCGTCGAGAGGACGTCGGGCAGGTGACGGCCCGTGGTGGGCGCCTCGATGAATTCGGCCGGCGAAGAGTCGATGATATCGCTGAGCAGCAAAAAGTTGAAGAAGCTCTTGATGCCGCTGAGCTGCCGGGCCTGGGAGGTTTTCTCGCTTCCCTGCTCGTAGAGCCGTTGCAGGTAGCGTTCGATCATGGCGGCTTCGACGTGGCGCGGCGCGACGTCCCACGTGCGCAGCACGAAGTGGGCGAACTGCCGCAGGTCGCGCATATAGGCTGTGACGGTGTTCTCCGAGAGCCGTTTTTCGAGCCGGATGTGGGTGCGGTAGCGGCGCGAAATTTCCTCCCACTTTTTGCTGTTTTCCGCCATAATATCGCTAACTTTGTTGCAAGCGAAGATACGGCTTTTTTACATCATATGCAGTACGCCGAACTCCAAATTTTCACCGCCGACACGGAACTGTCGGACATCCTCGTAGCCGAACTGGCCGAGTACCCGTTCGAGAGTTTCGTGCAGGAACCCGCGTCGCTGACGGCTTATATTCCCGCCGGGAGCCTGTCGGCGTGCAGGTCAGCGGTCGAAGCGCTGCTCGACCGTTACGGGGTGCGGGAGCGTCGTTTCGTTCTTTCCGAGGAGCGCGACTGGAACGCGGCGTGGGAGGCCGGATTCACCCCGGTCGAGGTGGAGGGGTGCGTCCGCATCCGAGCCCCGCACCACGACCCCGCGCCCGAAGGGGTTACGGAGGTGATCGTGCTGCCGCGCATGGCTTTCGGCACGGGACACCATGCCACCACCTGCCTGATGGCGGGGCTGACGGCCGACATGGGAGTCGCCGGCCGCCGTGGGCTCGACCTGGGCAGCGGTACCGGGGTGCTGGCGATCCTTGCAGTTAAGTGCGGGGCGGCGCACGTCGATGCGGTGGATACCGACGAATGGGCCGAGCGCAATTGCCGCGAAAATGCGGCGGCGAACGGCGTCGCCGACCGGGTCGAATCCCTGCTGGGCGACATCGGCCGGGTGGCGGGCCGGCGGTACGGTTTCGTGCTGGCCAACATCAACCGCAACGTGCTCGTGGCCTGCATGCCCGCTATGGCGGAGGCGCTCGTGCCGGGCGGCCTGCTCGCGTTGAGCGGCTTTCTGGAGCAGGACGTGCCGCTGGTGGTCGGGAAGGCTATGGAAGCGGGGCTGAAGCACCGCGAAACCCGTGTGCGCGAGGGATGGGCGGCCCTGCTGCTGACCAGGGGCGGGGAGGCGCCGGGCGTTGAAGAGCTATAAGGGGCGCGGCGTGGTGCTTCACACGCTCAAGTACGGCGACTCCTCGATGGTGGTCTATCTGCTGACCGACGTGGGCGGACGGCGCAGTTACATGGTGCAGGGGGTGCGCAGCACGCGGGGACACGGCTCGAAGCTGGCCCTGTTCCAACCCATGTTCACCCTCGAATTCGAGGGGCTCGAGTCCCACCGGCAGGAGATGCACCGCTTTCGGGAGGTGCGCAGCGGACAGGTGTTGCAGAGCCTTCCGTTCGACATCCGCAAATCGACGGTGGCCCTCTTTATGGCAGAGGTTTTGTACCGCCTCGTCCGTGAGAGCGAGCCCAATGAGGCGCTTTTCGACTTTGTCTGGAGCTCGGTCGGGGCGTTGGATTCCCTGCAGGAGGGAACGGCCAACTTCCACCTCTGGTTTCTGGTGAACCTGAGCCGCCTGCTGGGGTTTTTCCCCGGCAACGGCTATGCGGAGGGGGACTGGTTCGACGTGCGCGAAGGGCTTTATACCCCGCTGCAACCCGCTCACGGGCTGGCGATGAATCCCCATGACGCCCGCATCCTGCGCGATATGGTGGAGTGCGACGTGCGGTGTCTGGCCGAGATCGGGCTCAACCGCCGCGAGCGGGTCGATTTTCTGGGTGCCCTGCTCGGCTACTACGGCTATCACCTCGATGCGATTCATGCCGTCAGGTCGGTGGGGATTCTGCGGGAGGTGTTCTGAACGGCCGGGGCCTGAACGAACGGAATACGCTGCCTGCCGGTCGGCTCGAACGGAAAATGGATCCGGCGGATACGAAAAAATACGGCTTATGAAACGTCTGATTTTAGGTTTTCTGGCGATTGCGGCCGCCCTTGCGGTCCATGGACAAACCCCGGAGCTCGAACCCGGGAAGCTCGACCGGCACAAGCCGGAAGTCGATCTGACGCTGCCCGATTCGCTGCGGCATCAGCGGCAATGGATCAACCTTACCCCGCAGGGCGTCGAACCGCTGCGGCTCGAACCCGTCGTGTCGATGTCCTCGCTCATGCGCGAGCAACAGAAAAACCTGCCCCATTCGGTCCGGGTGGGGGTGGATCGGGTGACCAACAGCCTGCGCTGGGGACGCCTGAGCATCTCCAACGGTCAGGCCTGGAACTGGGGTCCCTATCCCAACAGCTACCTCGACGCCCGCACGCTCTCTTTCCCGATGCCGCGGTAGCGAACCCGTGTTGCCGTGTCTTGTTGCTGACGGGCCGATACTTTTTCGGTCGAGTGTCGGGCAGGGTCCTGTTTCAATAAATTAAAGGAAAGTGCCAATATTGAGTTGGATATACAATTTCCCCGTCTTTTATAACGATTCTCCATGCATAACATCCATAAGTTGGACTATAGGGTATGCTGTATTTTTTCGCGGTATTACGTATTGTTTGGATAGCCAAATCAGTATTGCCATCATATAAAGCATCGAGCAGTTTCCCAAAATTGATCTCTTCCCAAATATCATCGGTATATTCGTAAGGTACTTCTACAACTTCGTTTGTTCTCCAATATCTCTTAAAGTGTTTGAGGATTTTTCTGGATTGTATCGAAATAAAGGAATCCGAGAGACCATGTGGCACATTTCGAATATGCACGAAAACAAAGCACAATGTATCATTTTTTTGATTGTACTCGAGGCCGTTTTTTTCTAACCCCATTGCAAATTCCTTATAAACTGATGTATAACCTTCTGGAGGGCCCCATCTGCTGATATTTTGTGTAACAACTACCGGCTCAATCTCATTATCATCTAAAAATGCTTCATCATAAAAGATTTCAGTTTGAATGATTTCTTCTCCTGCTTTTTCCCATAGTTGATAAAGCTGTTGAGCAGAAAGCGGAGATGCGAGCCATAGGCCGAGGAACAGGATAAGGATTCTTTTCATAAAGCCGACATTTAGACGGATACGTATTAAAGCGGATGGGTTAAAGCGGACGGGGCTATTTCCTGAAAAAATAGCTTTTCTGCCGGCGTTTCTCCTCCTGCGAGCGGGCGACGAAAACCCGTTGGCGGGTGTAGGGGTCCTCGCCCGTGTAGAACATCACGGACGACAGAGTCATGGGGGTAGGGGTGAGGTCCTGCACCTGCTCCAGGTCGAAGTGCAGCCGACCCAGCACCTTGTCCGCGAGCGCGCGCATGTCGCGCTCCGTGCAGCCGGGGTGCGAGGAGATGAAGTAGGGGATAAGCTGATAGGGAAGCCCCTCGCGGCGGCAGATGCGGGCGAACGAGTCGTTCAGCCGCTCGAACTGCGCGAACGGAGGCTTGCGCATCAGGCGCAGCACATGCTCCTCGGTGTGCTCGGGTGCGACCTTGAGCCGGCCGGAGGTGTGGTGCCGCACGACGGTCTCCAGATAGGGGCTGTCGTCGAACAGGTCGTAGCGGATGCCGCTGCCGATGAAGGCCCGCCTGACCCCTTTCACCGCCCGGATTTTCTCGTAAAGCGCCAGCAGCGGCCGGTGGTCGTTGTCCAGGTTGGGGCAGATGCGGGGATGCAGGCACGACGGCCGCCGGCAGAGGCGGCAGCGCTCGCGGTCGCGTCCTCCCATGCGGTACATGTTGGCCGAGGGGCCGCCGACGTCCGTGAGGGTGCCCCGGAAATCGGGCATCCGGGTGATGCGTTCCACTTCCCGCAGGATGGAGGCCTCGCTGCGCGAGCGGATGAACTTGCCCTGGTGGGCCGAAATCGTGCAGAAGGCGCAGCCGCCGAAGCAGCCCCGGTGGATATTGACCGAGTGCTTAATCATCTCCCAGGCCGGTATTGCCCCGCGTCCCGCGTAACGGGGGTGGGGAGCCCGTTCGTAGGGCAGGTCGAACGAACGGTCGAGGTCTCCCGCCTCGGCCGCCGACAGGGGCGGCGTAAGCACCATGAAGCGATCGCCGGCGGGTTCGACGAGCGTTGCCGTCGGCTCCATCAGGTTGCTCTGGGTTTCGATGACGGTGAAGTTGTCGCCCAGCGCACGGGAATCGGCCGTGCACTCCTCGAAGGAGCGCAGGCGGATCGTGCGGGCCGGGTCGAGCCGCCCGACGTATGAGCTGTCGGCCAGAAACCCTACCTGGGGAATGTTGCGCAGCAGCTTGGCGTTATAGCCGTTGTGCATGGCGCGGGCCACCCGTTCGACGACTCCGTCGCCCATGCCGTAGATCAGCAGGTCGGCGCCCGACGTGACCAGGATCGGCGGCCGCAGGGCGTCGCTCCAGTAGTCGTAGTGGGTCAGGCGGCGGAGCGAGGCTTCGATGCCCCCGATGACGACCGGTACGCGGGGAAAGAGCCGCTTGAGGATTCGGGTATAGACTTCCACGGCGCGGTCGGGGCGGAATCCCGCCTTGCCGCCGGGGGTGTAGGCGTCGTTGCTGCGCAGCCGCAGGTTGGCCGTGTAGTGATTGACCAGCGAGTCCATCGCCCCCGCCGTCACCCCGAAGAAGAGCCGCGGCGTCCCCAGCTTGCGGAAGTCCCGCAGGTCGTCCTGCCAGTTGGGTTGGGGTACCACGGCGACGCGGTACCCTTCGGCCTCGAGCAACCGCCCGATCACGGCAGCGCCGAACGACGGGTGATCGACATAGGCGTCGCCCGTGAAGAGGATCACGTCGAGCGCGTCCCAGCCGCGTTCGCGGACTTCCCGTATGGTCGTAGGCAGAAACATCGTTCAGAGGTAGTCTTCAATCCGCAGGACGCCTTTGTCCCGGAGGTGCCGCTCCACGGCGTCGCGGAGCCGCGCCACCGGCTCGCTCGCCCGATCGCGCAGGTAGAGGGTCAGCAGTTGCGCGAATTGCATCAGCAGCTCCTCGGCCCCGATCCGGCGGATGAGCTCTTCGGGAGGCTGGGCCGCGAGCTCCTCCTCGCGGATGCGCAGCACCTCGAAACACTGCCGGAACTGCATGTAGGCTTCCCGCTCGTCGCCGGGATGCTGCAAGCCCCGGATTTTGGCGATGAGCTGGCCGATCTGCTCGATCTGCAACATCAGGAAGTCGCGACGTTCGATCATGGCTGCGCACCGGGGTTTTCGGGCGACCCGCCCGCGGCGTAGGTCTCCCATTTGTCCAACACGGCCCGGAAGTCGGCCGGCAGCGGGCTTTCGAACAATACCTGCTGCCGCGTCTGCGGGTGTACGAAGCCCAGGCTGCGGGCATGGAGCGCCTGCCGGGGCATCAGGGCGAAGCAGTTTTCGACGAACTGGCGGTATTTGGCGAAGGTTGTGCCCTTGAGGATGCGATCGCCGCCGTAACGGGCATCCCCGAAAAGGGGGTGTCCGATCCACTCCATATGCACGCGGATCTGGTGCGTGCGCCCCGTTTCGAGGCGACATTCGACCAGCGTGACGTAACCGAAGCGCCTGAGCACGCGGTAGTGTGTCACGGCATGCTTACCCTGCTCCCCGTCCGCAAAAACCTGCATGCGCAGCCGGTCGTGCGGGCTGCGGCCGATGTTTCCCGTGACGGTGCCCTCGTCGGGCAGGTTGCCCCATACGAGCGCCACATAGCGGCGCTGGATCGTGTGCTCGAAAAACTGGCGGGCCAGGTGGGCGTGAGCCCGTTCGTTCTTGGCCACCACCAGCAGTCCCGAGGTGTCCTTGTCGATGCGGTGGACGAGCCCGGCCCGCATGTCGCCCTCCCGGAACATGGGAAGTTGTCGCAGGTGGTAGGCCAGCGCATTGACGAGCGTGCCCGCATAGTTGCCGTGGCCGGGGTGGACGACCATGCCCGCCGCCTTGTCCACGATGAGCAGGTCGTCGTCCTCGTAAGGAATCGTCAGCGGGATGTTTTCGGGCACGAGCTCCGTCTCCCGCCGGGGATAGGGCATCACCACCGCGATGCGGTCCGCGGGCTTGACCTTGTAGCTCGATTTGGCCGCCTTGCCATTGACCCGGATGTTTCCCGCGTCCGCAGCGGCCTGAATACGGTTGCGCGAACAATGCTCGATCCTCACGGCCAGGAACTTGTCGAGCCGGATCGGGGACTGTCCCCGGTCGGCCGTAACGCTGAAATGCTCGTAGAGTTCGTCCTGCGTCTCTTCGTCGGGATCGTTGTCGGGATCGTTGTCGGGATCGTCGCCCGCCTCCGGGTCGTCCGGTCTTGCCGGGTTGTCCTTACCCGTTGCGTCGTCCGGGCCCGCTGTGTTCTTCGCGTCGGCTTTACCCGATGCGTCGTCCGGGCTCTTCGGGCTCTTCGGGCTCTTCGCGTCATCCGGGCCCGCTGTGTCGTCTGCACTTTCCGTGGCCTTTGCGTCGTCCGGGCCCTTTGCGTCGGTGGACCCTGCTGCATGGTCCGTATCCGTCTCCTTGTCCGTGCCGTTCGGCCCGTGCAGGTGTGCAGAGGCCATTTCGGCCGGTTCCTTTTCCACGCCGGTTGCGGGGGCGGTTCCGGGACCGGTTTCAACTCCGGTTTCGACGGCCGCATCCGACTCCGGGCCGTGCTTATCCTGCGGCATGGCCGGGTCTGAGGGGGTATGGTCGGGCGTGCGCATCGGGTCGTCGAGCCGTTTTATTGGAAAAAATCATCCGCCTGTTCGGGTCCCTCGACGGACTCCGTCGCTTCGGTGGCGGCCTCTTCAAGGCGCGCCCGAGCGATCGAGTCGGCCTGCTCCGCCTCCAGCCTGCTCCGCTCCTCGGCGGCAGCCTGCATCGCCGCCCCCGCATCGGCGCGTGCGGCGGTAAATTTCTTCTGATCGAGCGTAAGTTGCAGATCGACGCGGCCGCCAAGCACCGCGCTCCGCCCCGCAGCGGGCCCCTGCCCATATACGGCGGCGTCCTTCTCGTTGAGCAGGTTGATGCCGGGGTCGAATTTCACCTCCCCCACGTTGAGACCCGTCTCCCACAGGCGGCTTTTGGCCTCTTTGAGCCGTAGCCCCGCCAGATTGGGCACCACTGTGGTGGCATAGCCGCTCACCCCGACGTGGAGCGTGACCCCCGAGCCCATCTCGGCCATCACCTTGCTGTCGGCGAGTACCGGTTTGCCGTCCCAATACTCCTCGAGCACATAGTTGGTAGCCATGTCGGGCCGGTACAGGAGCTCGGCGATCTCCAGCCCGGCGATTTCGAGCATGTTTTTGGCCTGCCTGAGCGAGCGTCCCGCCACGTAGGGCACCGGCACCCGCTTCTGTGAGAAGGAGTTGATCGTCACGTAGATCGTGCGTCCAGGCTTCACCTCCACCCCCTTTTCGGGCAGTTGGTCCAGCACCACGCCACCCTGATAGGCGGGAACATAGAGCGAGTCGTTTACAATGAGCTTCAGGTCGTTGTCGCCGGCCAGCCGCTCGGCATCGCCGAGGACGACGCCTTCCAGGTCGGGTACCGTGCGACGGGCGCCGTGGCGCGTCCCAAGCCGCATGAGCAGGTGGGCCGCCAAAGCCAGGGCCAGCAGCGTGAGCAGGATCAGCAGCAGATTGTAGAGCAGCGGATGGTTCTTGAGCGTGCGCATCCGGAGTGCGGGTTTGTTCATGGTCGGGTCGGAATTTCGTGGTAAAAAGTGTCGCGTTCGACGGCTCGCAGTCCCGCGGCGCGGGCGATGCTGCGGATTTCGTCCACGCTCATGCGGGGACGCCGGTCTTCGGCCCCGGCCATCGAGTAGATGCGGGTCGTGTCGTCGATGGTGCCGTCGAGGTCGTCGGCGCCGAAAGCCAGGGCCAGTTCGGCCGTAGCCTTGCCGTACATCACCCAGTAGGCTTTGATATGGGGTATGTTGTCGAGGTAGATGCGGCTGAGGGCCAGCATCCGCAGGTCTTCGGTCACGGATACTTCGCCCGCGTCGGACAGGGCATTGCCCGCGCTGCGGAATTTGAGCGGGATGAAGGCGTCGAAGCCTCCCGTGAGATCCTGCTGCCGGCGCAGCCGGTCGAGGTGGTCGATGCGGTGGGCGACGGTTTCGACGTGGCCGTAAAGGATGGTGGCGTTGGTCGGGATGCCGAGCCGGTGGGCGGCATCGTGCACCGCGAGCCACTCCGCTGCGGTGCCCTTCTCGGGGCAGATGCGGGCGCGCAGCTCTTCGTCGAAGATTTCGGCGCCACCGCCCGGGATGGCCTCCATGCCGGCTTCGCGGAGCTGCCGCAGCCCTTCGTCGAGGCTGAGGCCCGCGCGACGGATCATGTAGGCGAGCTCGATGGCCGTGAACGCCTTGACGGTCGCCTCGGGCAGCACGCCTTTCACGCTGCGGATCATGTCGAGGTAGTAGTCCAGACCGTGGTCTGGATGCACGCCCCCGACGATATGGACCTCCGTGATGCCCCGCCCGCGGTAGGAGCGGGCCATGGCGACGATTTCATCGGGGGTCATCTCCCACGCCTCCGGACTCCCTTTGGGCCGGCGGTAGGAGCAGAAGCGGCAGTTGAAGAGGCACAGGTTGGTGGGCTCGATGTGGAAATTGCGGTTGTAGAAGACCCGGTCGCCGCTCACTGACAGTTTGCGCTCCCATGCGAGCCGGCCCAGCAGCCACAGGGGGGCCTCCTCCCACAGCGCAAGGGCTTCGGCCGGGGCGATGCGTTCCGCCGCGCGGACTTTGCGGGCGATGGATTCGAGTCGTTCGTTCATCATTTCGGTGCTTTGCGGTAGAGATAGACGGCGATGCCCAGGTAGATGATATTGGGAATCCAGACGGCGAGGCCCGGCGGCAGCGTGCCGCTCTTGGCGAACTCCTCGAAGAAGCGGTTGAAGAGGATGTACGAGAAACAGAGACCCGTGCCGATGCCGATGTGCAGCCCCGTCCCTCCGCGCACCTTGCGCGAGGAGAGCGAGACCCCGATCAGCGTCAGGATGAAGGTGGCCAGCGGGTAGGCGAAGCGGGCGTGCCGTTCGACCTCGATGATGTTGATCGAGTCGGAGCCTTTGGCCCGCTGCTGGGCGAGGAACTCGTTGAGCTGCGTGATGTTCATGGTCTGGATCAGCTCGTTCACCCGCCCGAGCTCGGTGGCCTCCAGGTTGATGAGCGTGTCGAGGTTGCGGTGCTGCGAGAAGGTCTCCACCCCCAGCGAGTCGAACGCCCGGGTAATGTAGCGGGGGGCCGTCCACCGTTTGGTCTCGGGGTTGAATTTGGCTTCCGCCGCCTCGAGCGAGGCGGTCATCGTGCTGCCGTCGTAGGATTCGAGGGCGAAGAAAGTGGCCTGGCCGGTGCGGTTGGTGTAGCCGCGCACGTAGGCGAATACCCCCGGCTCGACCTGCCGGTAGATGTGCTTGTCGTACTGGTAGCTCAGGCGCCGCTGGCGGTACTGGCTCTCGAACTCCACCACGCTCCGCTGCGAGACGGGGATTACCCACAGGTTGAGCGTCAGCGACAGCGACGTGATGATGAGCGCCCCGAGGAAATAGGGCCACATCAGGCGGCGGAAGCTCATGCCGCCGGAGAGCATCGCCACGATCTCGGTCTGGTAGGCCATCTTCGAAGTGAAGAAGATCACGGCGATGAAGGTGAACAGACCGCTGAACTGGTTGATGAAGAAGGGGATGAAGTTGAGGTAGTAGTCGAACAGGATCGCCTTGAGCGGGGCTTTGAGCGACGTGAAGTCGTCGATCTTCTCCACATAGTCGAAGATCACCACGATCACGATAATCATGGCGATGGCGAAGAAATAGGTGCTCAGGAACTTCCCGATGATGTATCGGTCCAGTATCTTTATGCCCGGCCAGCGGATTTTCATGCGTCGTTTCGTTTAAAGTCTGCGGCTCAGTTTGGCGACCGCCGCCGTTTTCCATGCCCGGAAGTCCCCTGCCGCAATGTGTTCGCGGGCTGCGGCGACCAGCCGGAGGTAGAAGGCGATGTTGTGCAGCGAGGCGATCTGCGCCGCCAGCATCTCGCGGCATACGACCAGGTGGTGGAGGTAGGCTTTCGTGTAGAGCGTATCGACGAATGCCGTCCCCTGGGGGTCGATGGGCGAGAAATCGTCCGCCCACTTCCTGTTGCGGATGTTGATGATACCCTCCTGCGTGAAAAGCTGTCCGTTGCGGCCGTTGCGCGTCGGCATCACGCAGTCGAACAGGTCCACGCCCCGCTCGATGCCCTCGAGGATATTGACGGGGGTACCCACGCCCATCAGATAACGGGGTTTTTCCTGCGGCAGTATGGCATTGACCACTTCGATCATGGCGTACATCGTCTCGGTCGGCTCCCCGACCGCCAACCCCCCGATGGCATAGCCGTCGGCGTCGTATTGCAGCACGTTGCGGGCGGCGCGCTCCCGCAGGTCGGGATAGGTGCAGCCCTGCACGATGGGGAAGAGCGCCTGGTAGTGGCCGTATTTGGGTGCGGTTCGGGCATAGCGCTCGAAGCAGCGGTCGAGCCACCGCTCGGTGAGATCCAGCGACTTGGCGGCGTAATCGCGTGGTGCGTCGCCCGGCGGACACTCGTCGAAAGCCATCATGATGTCGGCCCCGATCGACCGCTCGGTGTCGATGACGCTCTCGGGGGTGAACAGGTGGGGCGAGCCGTCGATGTGGGAGCGGAAACGACACCCCTCGTCCGTCAGCTTGCGGCAGGCCGCGAGCGAAAAGACCTGGAAGCCGCCGCTGTCGGTGAGCATCGGCCCGTCCCACGTCGAGAAGCGGTGTACGCCCCCGGCGGCTTCGATGATCTGCATGCCGGGACGCAGGTAGAGGTGATAGGTGTTGGCCAGGATGATCCGGGCGCGGGCTTCGTCGCGCACGTCGCGGTGGAAGATGCCCTTGACCGCGGCCGCCGTGCCCACGGGCATGAAGATCGGGGTATCGACCGGGCCGTGGTCGGTTTCGAGCCGCCCGACGCGGGCGGCGCTTGCGGGGTCGGTATGTCGGATCGTGAATTTCATTGCATTTGTTGGGGATACGCCCTTTCGGCGTGAATCCTTGGTTCGTTCGGGTATTAAGCGTTCGATCGGTCGCAACGCTGTTACGCCTCTCGTTACATTTGTTACGATTCTCGTTACGATTCGTTACGATTTACAAAAATAGGTAAAACATCCGACAATTCATAAAAAACTCCTGCGAGCGGTGCGGGAATTGATTCCGCCTCGGTCGCAGGAGCGCTACACGAATGATTCAGAAATAACCCCTCCCTTCACGGAAGGAAAGGAGGGGTTGATACCGGTAATCAGAACGACGTATTTTCCGTCAGCCAATCCGGCCTGGTCGGTTTGACGGTCTTGGTCAGGATGTACTCCTTGCCGTCCGTATTGGTGAGGGTGAACGTCAGGGTGTGCTCTTCGGCCAAAGTGGGCGTAGAGAGGACTATGAACAGGGGATCGCGTTGGATAATGGCCAGTTCGTCGGGCGTGAGTTCGCTCACGGGCTTTACGATTTTCCGTGCTCCCCGGATAACGGGATCGGGCTGCGGGGAGGTGCTCTCGAAGGCATATCCGTTTCGGATGAATTCGGTAAAGGAGTTCATCGTGATTTCAAACAGGTCGTCGAGCGGGGTTCCCGCCGGATGGGTTTCATCCCAGTCGTTATTGCTCGTTATATGTATCGATACGAGATTGTCCGATAAGGCCATGCGGGAATTCCAACTGGTGGAGTTGTCCATACGTTTGAAATCGGTGTCGCCGTTTCGTGCCGCAATCTTGAGGAATTGCGCGACATGGCTCGGGTTGGGGTAATCGGGACTGGTGAAAAACTGGACGTTTTCTCCCGACCCGATTTGGATGGAGTATATCTTTCCCTGCTCATCTTCCAAACCTGTTTCCAGCGCCAGGTCCATGGACTGGTATGTACTGAGAAAATATTCGTAATATTTACTACCGCCCTCGTCGTCGATGCTCTTCTCACATGACGCGCCCGCAATAAGGATCGTGGAAAGGATGGCGACTAATGACCATTTTATGCTGTTTTTCATGGCTCAATACATTTCTGTGTACGTAATCATTCGTTTTCCTCCGTTATAGTCGTCATCGACAGGTGTGTAATCGATGTCCGGTATGACTGCCTGTTCGTTGGTATTGAACAATCCGATATGGTAAAAACCATCGCAGCGTCCTCCCCATCCGAAATTGCAATGCATCAAAGTCTGAGTCTGGTTGCTGACGGAATAGTCGCTCCGCTTGCCGAAAATAACGGCATACTGGTCGCGTCGTCGGTAAAGCCACCCGTCGGCGACCCATGCATGTCCTTCCTTTTGTGCGTTGACCGCACGTACATAGGTAGGCCGTTGGCGTTCCCAAAGCATGGTTCTCACGTAGGAAGGTCGGAATGTGTGGTTGTTGACCCCTTTATAACCGATATACTTGAAACAGTATTCGGCATCGTCGATACTTGCGCCACTTTGAGTCACTCCGTAATTCATACCGAGCTTCAGTCCGAGGGCTGCGACCAATAACGCTACCTGATTCGCGATGGAAGAATTTCTATTTAAGAGATCCGGATCGATTATCCCCTGCCTGATAAGCGTCCAGTTGAGCGATATGTTTCCGATGCGTCCGGGTGATACGTTGTGATGCAAATGGTTGGATGCGACGATCTGCGCCATGGCGATCGCCGCGCAGCCGGCCACGCAAGTCTCTCCGCCGATAACCGGGCAATGCCTGTTGAACGGATCCTCCTGATGCCAACGTGTTGTTACCATGGGGGCGACGTATTCCAAATTCTTCCAGTCGCTCCATTCGTACCCCTCGAAACCGGCAGGAGGGTTGCCCAGTTGCGTGTCGAAATCGGTAAAAGGCCCTGTCGGGATACCGCCGCCGCCGATGCCTCCTCCACCGATTCCACCGCCACCGATTCCGCCGATACCGGACACATAATTCATCAGCATTTCATTGGGGAAGGTGAACTCCTCGGGTGCGGTCTGACCGTTGGCGGCACGTACCAATTCCTCGGTCGTCAGAGAGCCTTCGTCGGTCACGGCCAGCACCGCGGGCAGCCGGTCGTCGGCCCCCAGTACGGCATAGCCTGCGTCATCTTCGAAATTGACCACGTAAAGCAGGTTTTCGGGCTGTTCGCCCGGCTCGCTTGCCGAGCGCGTGAGGGGAAGCGCCTGCGCATGGAGCGTCTGCACCTGCGCAACGGTACGCACGCCGCCTGCGCGGGTGCCCTGCCCGTCGATCACCCCCAAGAGGTCGTCGAGTTCCTCGAGGGCTTGGTCGATCGGCACCGCATGCCGGCCGACTGTCGGGGGCGGATCGGGATTCGGAAATTCATCGGGTTGAGGTTCCGAGCACGAAGCCAGGAAAAGACCCGCCGCCAGCAGAAGAAATAGTCTGAGCTGTTTCATCGCGTTGTAATTTAAGTTAAACAAAAACCGGGCAAGAGGTCTTTTTACAAAGATAATACAACCGAAAGAAAAATCGATCTTACATCAAAAACACAAACAATTGATTTTCAATAGCTATTTTTATTTATTTTCTTACATCCATACCGGATACCCGAATATCACCGAACCGCGGCTCCCCGAGCAGGAAAAAACAGCGGTCATTCCGTTTCCGGGTCATACGGCTTAGGGATACAGGTAACTGTGGGCATATGGACCTTTCCGTCGGTGGTGGTGATGGTGAGCGTAAGGGTATGCGGCTCCTCGGTCGAAGGGGCTCGGAGGAAGCGTATTTTAGGCAAATCGGGAAGATAAATATATAATTCATAATCCAAAATTTGCATTTGATCGGCATTCAACTGATCGAGCCTTCCGCATACGGAATTGTATTCACTGCCCGAATATTGGCTGTGAATGAACTGGGCATAAGACCATGCGCAGAACTCCATTATATCATCGAGAGGTGTTCCCGCCGGATGATCGGCATCCCAATTTTTGTCGCTGGTAACGCTCAACGATTGGAAGTTGTCGGCTAACGCATAACGGTTGGGCCATTCGTAGTATGCCGGTCTGTTGTAGGTCATATCGCCATTGCGTTCCGCAATCTGCAAATACCGTTCGCGGGCCTGATCGCCTGCGGTCTGAATATCGGGGCTGGGTACTCTTTTGAGCCCTTCTTCCGCAATGGATAATACCATGCCGGTTCGGTCTTCGAGTGCATCCAATGTATAGGTACCTTCGAGGTAGTAGGGTATGAAGTGCTGGATTGGCAACGTATTGTCCTGTTCCTTATTACAGGATAGGAAGAATCCCGTGCATAAGAGGAGAAAACCGATTTTTTTCATAAATGCGTGATATTGTCGTAGGTTAAAATTTTGATATTCTGATCGTAATAGGTTCCACCCCGACCGCCCGGATCATCCGGTTCGCGGACCGTCGGGCCTGTGAACGAATTGAATTGATCCGGTGCGAGTAATATCCGTCGGCAGTGCCATTCCATCCGAAATTGCAATGAACGAGCATTTGCGTTTGCGTTCCGATTTTCCTTTGCTCCCGTCACCAGAGCTGGTCATCGTATTTCTTTTCCTCTGTTACTACTGAATCAGGGCACATATGCCTCCGGTCTGAGGGTGATGGTCGGCCGGTAGGTTTTGCCTTCGGTCGTAGTGATTGTGAGGGTGAGGGTATGCGGCCCCTCGGTTGAAGGGGCTCGGAGGAAGCGTATCTGTGGTAGATCGCGCAAATAGCTATCCGGCTCGAAATTGAGCACTTCCATTTGCCCCTCAGTCACGTGGTTCAGAGGTACGGAAATTTGCGTATATATGTTTCCGCTGTACCCTGACCGGATATATGGACTGTAGGAGTAGGCTTTAAACAGCAGGATGTCCCCCAATCCTGTTCCGGCGGGGTGGTGGGTGTCCCATGCTTTGTCGCTGGTAACGGATAAAAGACAAAAATTATCTGCCAGCGCTTCACGTTCATACCATTCATAGTCCGCAAACCGATTGTAGTCGGTGTCCCCGTTACGTTCAGCAATTTGAAGATAGCGTTCCCGGAAGGGATAGCTGCCCTGTTTTGTATCGGGACTCTGGATTTTTACCCTGTCCTTTTCAAGAATGGTTATCCAAAATCCGGTACAGTCGTTTATCGGCTCAAGTCGGTAGGGGCCTTCGACATAGGTTCGGATAAAGTGTTCGACCTGGTGAAGGTCCTGCGGCTCTTTGTCGCAGGAAGTCATCACACTGACGACCAAAAGCATCAGAAAATAGGTTCTATTCATAACGGCAGAATGTCGTTGTACATGAGAATATCGATATTATTATTGTAATTCGTGCCCCCACGCAGTGTCGGATCGTCGGGCTCCCGCGCTGAAGGGCCAATAAATGTATTGAATTGTCCCGGAAAATAATATCCGTCGGCTGTTCCGTTCCATCCGAAATTGCAATGGACGAGCGTTTGCGTCTGCGTTCCGACAAACCGTTGGCTTCCGTCGATGAAATTGGCATACATATTCCGTGTACGTACCAACCACCCGTCAATTACCCATGCATGATGTCCTTTTCCGTCCTCCTTAACTTTCTTTCCGTCGGCTTTCACGATAGTCGGATAACCACAGGTTACCACCATATGATATGCTCGCTCTGCCGTAAAGTTGATCTTTTTAGCAAATGTATACCCATAATAGCCGATGAATATAATACCGCTTGACGGTGCAGAACTCTCTACGATTCCATAATCACTTATCGTCATCCCTGTTTCCCGTCCGCAACCTCGAATCAAATAGGCTACTGCCAATGCTTCGGGGGTAGGTGGAGTTGTTTTTTCGCTTAATAGAGTCGGATCTTCTATCGCTTTGAAAACACTAGGCCAATCAATACGATAAGATCCGATCTTATCTGGGCCAAGTCCATATTCGTATTTATTGGCACATAGGATTTGTGCGGTAGCAACAGCGACGCATCCGGTCACGCATTTCTGACCGTTAATCGCAGGACAATAGGCATTGAAAGGAGCGTTTTGACCCCATTTGGTGCGAGTCATCGGCGGAGTATATTCGACCGGCTTCCATTCATCGACCGTATTACCGGTAAAAGTAATATCCACAGGACCCTGTTGCCATCCCAAATCCGTTATAGGCCCTGTCGGGATACCGCCGCCACCGCCAATGCCTCCTCCCCCGATTCCACCGCCGCCAATGCCGCCGATACCGGACACATAATTCATCAGCATTTCATTGGGGAAGGTGAACTCTTCGGGAGTGGTCTGACCGTTGGCGGCACGTACCAATTCCTCGGTCGTCAGAGAGCCTTCGTCGGTCACGGCCAGCACCGCGGGCAGCCGGTCGTCGGCCCCCAGTACGGCATAGCCTGCGTCCTCCTCGAAATTGACCACATAGAGCAGTTCACCGGGCTGTTCGCCCGGCTCGCCCGCCGAGCGCGTGAGGGGAAGCGCCTGCGCATGGAGGGTCTGCACCTGCGCAACCGTACGCACGCCACCTGCGCGGGTGCCCTGCCCGTCGATCACCCCCAAAAGGTCGTCGAGTTCCCCGAGGGCTTGGTCGATCGGCACCGCATGCCGGCCGACTGTCGGGGGCGGATCGGGATTCGGGAATTCCTCGGGTTGAGGTTCCGAGCACGAAGTCAGGAAAAGACCCGCCGCCAGCAGAAGAAATAGTCTGAGCTGTTTCATCGCATGGAATTTAAGTTGAACAAAAGGCGGGCAGGAGGTCTTGTTACAAAGATAAGGAAAAAGGATGGGAAACCGACCTTACATCGGAATCGCAAACCATTGATTTCCAATAGGGGTTATTGTTTATTTTCTTACACGGTTACAAATACGACTTTTCCGACAGGAAAAAGGAGCTGAAATCCGGAAAAAGACAGGAGGTTTCTCCGCTCTGACTCGTGCTTACAGGATAAGGGCGACACTTCGGCAAAATAACCCTGCGCGCCAGTTGCTTTACAGGCGGTTTGTTCACTCTATACAGAATATGGACAGCGCCCTGGCAGAATAACTCCGCGGGGCAGTTGTTTACAGGCGGTTGGTTCACTCTTTACAGAATACGGACAGCGTACTGGCAGAAAACTCAGCGGGTGCGGCTGCTTTGTGCCCGGTTTGTTCGATCTTTACGGGATGGGACGGCATCGCGGAAAAACAACCCCGAGAGTCCGGTTGCTTTTGCGCCCGGTTTGTACTATCTTTGCCTCCGACTAAGCGAAAATCCGAAATGACTTTCATCGATACGATTCTGGCGCACTACGGCTGGCAGGGGGTGGCGCTTGCGGGGGTGATGCTGACCGCGCTCTGCGTGCAGTTCTACTACTTCCTGTTCGTGTACGGGCGCATCCCCTCCTACCGGATCGGCCGCCGACCGGCGCGGTTGCGGGAGGCGCCCCCGGTGTCGGTGGTGATCCCCATGTTCTCGGAGGACAACGCCTTCGTCGAGCAAACGCTGCCCCGGATCGTGGCGCAGGAGTATCCCGATTTCGAGGTCGTGATCGTCTATGTGGGCAGCGACGCGGATTTCTATGAGGACCTGGTGCGCCTGCGACACGCTTTCCCCTGTGTCACGGTCACCAAAATCCAGCTCGATCCCCGCTTCCCGATCTCGCCCAAGATGGCGCTTAACGTGGGCATCAAGTCCGCGCACAACGAGCATCTCGTCCTTACCACCACCGATGCCTACCCGCTCTCCGACCGCTGGCTGTCGCTGATGGCCAAGGGGTTCATGCGGGCCGAGGTCGTCGTGGGATATTGCGGCCTGGAGCCCGCGCGGGGCATCGGGAACTACCTGATGCGCGCCTGGCGGATGATGCATGCCGCGGACTGGCTCGCGAGCGCCGTCAAGGGGCGTCCCTATCGCGGGATCCGGCACAACCTGGGGTTCACCAAAACCCTCTATTTCGGGGCCAACGGTTTTACGCACCTCAATATGAACATCGGGGAGGACGACCTGTTCATGCAGAAGATCATGACGCCGGCGAACGTGGGCGTCGTCCTGTCGCCGCGCGCCGCGCTGTGCGAAAAGACCTGGGGCGGCCTGGGCTGGTGGACGCGCACGGTGCGTTTTTTCGACGCTGCGAAACCGTACTATCCCCGCTGGGTCCGCACCTATGTGGGTTGGGAGATGGGAAGCCGCCTGCTGTTCTGGCTGGCTGTCGCGTGCGCCCTCGCCGTGATGCCCTGGGAGTACAAGATCGGCGCGGGAGCGCTGCTGCTCGTGCGTTACGGCGTGATCGTGTGGCAGGTGCGGCGTATCGCCCGCCGGCTGGGAGAGCGCCGTATGTGCGGCCGCTATTTCCTCTACGACCTGCTGAGTCCCTTCTATGCGCTGCTGCTCGGGGTGCTGAACCTGCGTAAGGACGAACGGGTATGGAGATAGCCGACTATATCGTCGCGGACGACCGGACGCTGGCCGAGCGGGTGATCGGGGGCGACGCCGTGGCGTTCGAGTTCCTGTTCAACCGCTACAAGGAGGCGATCCGGCGTCTTTTCGTGCAACGTCTGGGCAGCGACCGCGACGCCGACGACCTGTTGCAGGAGACTTTCATCAAGGTCTATATCCACATCCACCGTTACAGTCCGGAATTCACGTTCGGGCAGTGGGTATATACCATCGCCCGCAATACGTTCATCGACTTCGTGCGCCGGCGGCAGGAGGATTTGCCTTTCGACGAGAAGTTTTCGGCCCCCGTTTCGAGCGCTCCGACCCCCGAGGAGCGCTTCATCAACCTCCAGCAGCGGGCGCAGATCGACCACTACCTCGGGCGGCTCGCGCCGCGCTACCGGCAGTTGATCGTCATGCGCTTTTTCGACGAGTACTCCTACGAGGAGATCGCCGAGAAGCTCGCCCTGCCGCTCGGGACGGTCAAAACCCAGATTCACCGCGCCCGCGAGCAGATGTGCCGGCTCATCACTGCGGGCGAGCAAAGCTGACAACAGGATGGAGCTTATCGAACGCTATTTCCCGGACCTCACGAGCGAGCAGCGGCGGCAGTTCGCCCTGCTCGGAAGCCTCTATGCGACGTGGAATGCCCGCATCAACGTCATCTCCCGCAAGGATCAGGAGCAGCTCTACCTGCGCCATGTGCTCCACTCGCTGGCCATCGCCCGCGTCTGCCGCTTCGACGCCGGGGCACGGGTGCTCGACGTCGGCTGCGGCGGCGGATTCCCGGGGGTGCCGCTGGCGATCCTCTTTCCGGAGGCCCGGTTCATGGCCGTGGATTCCATCCGCAAGAAGATCGCCGTCGTGGAGGCCGTCGCCGAGGGGATCGGGCTGCGCAACCTCGAAGCGCGATGTCTGCGTGCCGAGCAGCTTCCGGCGCGGAGTTTCGATTACGCGGTTTCCCGTGCGGTGACGCAGATGCCTGTTTTTGTCGGATGGGTGTGGGACAAGCTCGTGCCGGGGCGTAGGGGGTCGCTGCCCAACGGGATTCTCTATCTCAAGGGGGGCGACCTGACCGACGAGCTCGCCGGAACGGGGATGGCGTGGCGGCGTTTCGCCATCGCCGATTTTTTCGACGAGCCGTTTTTCGAGACCAAACAGGTGGTCTATACTCCGAAAACCCGATAGGAAATATCCCTGCCAGCTCGGCGCTTATGGCGGATTGCTTGGAGACCGCACACAATGCGGAGCGAGAGGTCATGCCGTTTGCGCCGTTGCAGTGTGCGACGGCTGCCGCCGCAACGTCCGGCGGCGGGCCGCTGCGCGTGCGGTGCGAACGGGTCGATTCGCCTCGGCCTATCGTTCCCGTGTCTGCTTTTGCCGGTCGAGGATCGTGCGCAGGTCGTCCATGAAGGTTTCGGCGTCGGAAGCCCCCTGGATGCGTCCCAGAAGATCGCCCGCCGTGTCGAAAATCAGGTAGGTCGGGATGGAGCGGACGCCGTATTGCTGCGAGAGGGCCTTGCCCGTGGAGCGATCCACGTCGTATTTGGCGGCAACGAACCACCGCTCCATGAATTCGCCCACGTCCCGGCGGGAAAAGACGTCGCGCTCCATCGTGCGGCAGGGGCCGCACCAGGTGGCATAGAGGTCGATGAATACCAGCTTGCCCGATTCGAGGGCCTTTTTGCGTACGCTGTCCGTGGAGCCCGTTTCAAAGCGCACCTGGGCCTGAACGGTCGTCGCACCGAGTGCGAGCGCCGCCAGAATGAGAAGGATTCGTTTCATAGGATGTCTTGTTGGTACGGAGTTCCCGCCGCGAAAACTATTCCAAATTCGTCCGCACGGTGCTCAGCAGCCCGCAGGCGGCGCGGATGTCCTCGCCTCGCGACGCCCGGACGGTCGTCATGATCCCCCTGCGGGTGAGCCCGTCGCGGAACCGCACGATCTCCTCTTCGGGCGGCGAGAAGAAGGGGGAGCCGGGAATCCGGTGGAAGCGGATCAGGTTGATGCGGCAGTGCATGCCCCCGAGCAGGCGGACGAGCTCGCGCAGGTGGCGGGGCGAGTCGTTGAGCCCGGCGAGCAGGATGTATTCAAACGAAAGACGGCGTTGGTGCGAAAAGTCGCAGCGCCGCAGCGTATCGAGCAGTCCGTGCAGGGGCCACGCCCGCTCGACGGGCATGATTGCGGCCCGCTCTTCAGGAAAAGGGTTGTGCAGGCTGACGGCCACATGCACCTGCGTTTCCCGCAGCAGCCGCTCCAGGTCGCTCCCCACCCCGGCCGTGGAGACCGTTATGCGCGTCGGCGACCAGCCGAATCCCTGCTCCGAGGTGAGGATTCCGAGCGCCGCGAGCACGTTGTCCGTATTGTCCAGCGGCTCGCCCATCCCCATGAATACGAGGTTGGTAAGACGTTCCCGCTCGGGGAGCGACCCGATCTGGTTGAGGATTTCGTTGGGGGTGAGCGAATGGGTGAACCCCTGCTTCCCGGTGGCGCAGAAACGGCACCCCATGCGGCATCCCGCCTGCGAGGAGACGCAGAGCGTCGCCCGGTCGCGGTCGGGAATGTAAGCCGACTCCACGAAGGCGCCCTGCCGGGTAGCGAAAAGGTATTTCTTCGTGCCGTCGGACGAGACATCCGCACGGCAGGGGGCCTGACGTCCCACCTCGTAACGCGATGCCAGACGCACACGCGCGGGAGCCGACAGATCGGTCATCGCATCGATGGTTGGGGCATGGCGCCGGTAGAGCCAGCGCGCCATCTGCCCGGCGGCGAAGCGGGGCAGCCCCTCGGCGGCGGCAAGGGCCCCGAGTTCGGCGGGAGTCATTCCGTAAAGCGGTTGCAGGGTGCTCATGGGCGTGTTTGCGGGACGGATCGGTCGCGTGCAAAAATAGACAAAAAATAAAGATTTTTGGCCGTATTCGCACTGTTTTTGATTTTTATCCCTATATTTGTGGGTACATAGCGCGCTATGTGAATTTTCGACCGATAACAATTAAACGAAACGATAAATGGAAATCAAGAAATCACGCAAGGCCGACCTGCAGAACAAGCGGGGTCTGTTGCTTGAAATCGGACTGATCGTGGCGCTTCTGGCCGTGATCGTCGCTTTCTCGTACACCCCCAGCGAGCACCGGATCGACAAAGTGGATCTCAATTACGGCCCGATCGAGGAGGAGATGACCGATATCACCATTCAGGATCAGAAGCCGCCCGAGATGCCCAAGAAGGTGGAGATGAATGTTATTACCGACATGCTCCAGGTCGTGACCAACGACACCAAGATCACCACGGACGTCGATTTCGCTGAGTTCGACGAGAGTACCGAGATCGTGCAGCAGGTGGTCGTCAAGGAGGAGGAGATCGTCGAGGAGGAGATTTTCGTCACGGCCGAGACGATGCCTTCGTTCATGGGAGGCGATCTGGGCGTGTTCCGTAACTGGGTGCAGAAGCAGCTCAACTACCCGCCCATCGCGCAGGAGAACGGCATCCAGGGCAAGGTCATCATCCAGTTCGTGGTCGAGAAGGACGGTCGCCTGACCAACGTTCAGGTGTTGAGTACGCCCGACCGCTCGCTTTCGGAGGAGGCCGTGCGCGTGCTGCAGCTGTCGCCCCGTTGGAGCCCCGGCAAGCAGCGCAACCAGCCCGTGCGCATTAAATATACGCTTCCGGTCGATTTCCGGATTCAGAACTGATCGGCGTTAAGAGCAGTTGTAAGGGTATCCTTTTTGCGGGGTACCCTTATTTATCGGCCCTATGCGGGGACGCTCCCGGCCGAGGGCATTAAGCGAAACGAGAATGGCGGAACAGCAAATCAATAAGCAGCCGGTTGCACAGGCGGAAGCTCCGGAGCGCGAGCGGGCGGTGCTCGTCGCGGTCGTGCGCGACGGACAGGATCCGCGACAGGCTGCGGAGTACCTCGACGAACTGGAATTTCTGGCCGAAACGGCCGATATCGTGTGTGTCCGCCGCTTCACCCAGCGGCTCGCACAGCCTTCGGCCCGGATATACGTGGGGCCCGGCAAGCTGGAGGAGATCGCAGCCTGGTGCGGGGACAATGCGATCGACGTGGTGATTTTCGACGACGAGCTCTCCCCCTCCCAGACCCGCAACATCGAGCGTGCGATGCCCTGCCGCATTCTCGACCGCACGCGGCTGATTCTGGATATCTTCATGCGCCGCGCCCAGACGGCCTATGCCAAGGCGCAGGTGCAGTTGGCCAACTACGAATACATGCTGCCCCGGCTCGCGGGCATGTGGACGCACCTGGAACGGCAGCGCGGCGGGACGGGTACGCGCGGCGGTGCGGGCGAACGCGAGATCGAGACCGACCGCCGCATCGTGCGCGGCCGCATCGCCAAACTCAAGGAGGAGCTGCAGAAGATCGACCGCCAGATGGCCGTTCAGCGCTCGAACCGCGGATCGCTGGTGCGGGTCGCGCTGGTCGGATACACCAACGTCGGCAAATCGACGCTGATGAACCTGATCGCCAAGAGCGAGGTTTTCGCCGAGAACAAGCTCTTCGCCACGCTCGACACGACCGTGCGCAAGGTGGTTTTCGACAACCTCCCTTTCCTGCTGTCGGATACGGTGGGGTTCATCCGCAAGCTGCCCACGCAGCTTATCGAGTCGTTCAAATCGACGCTCGACGAGGTGCGCGAAGCCGACCTGTTGCTGCACGTGGTGGATATTTCGCATCCGCAGTTCGAGGAGCAGATCGGGGTGGTGCGCCAGACGCTGGCCGACATCGGAGCGGGAGACAAACCCGTATTCCTGGTGTTCAACAAGATCGACGCCTATACCTGTGTCGAAAAGGAGGAGGACGACCTCACGCCCCCCACGCGCGAAAACATCACGCTCGACGAGCTGAAAGGGAGTTGGATCGCGCGGGCCAATACCCCCTGCATCTTCATTTCGGCCCGCGAGCGGACAAACATCGACAAGCTGCGGGAGGATCTTTACGGCATGGTGCGCGAAATCCATGCGGGACGCTACCCCTTCAACAACTTCCTTTATTAGCCGCCAAACCAACCAATTACATAGCCGTATGTTGCATATCCTCAGCGAGCAGAACACCGTGCTCAACAAGTTCATCGCCGAAATCCGGGACAAGACGGTTCAGCGGGATTCCATGCGTTTTCGCCGCAACCTGGAGCGGATCGGCGAGGTGACCGCCTACGAGATTTCCAAGACCTTCGATTACGCGGTGCGCACCGTCGAGACCCCGCTGGGGGAGGCCTCCGTCGCAATCATCGCCGACCAGCTCGTGCTGGCCACGATTCTGCGGGCCGGACTGCCGTTCCATCAGGGTTTTCTCAACTACTTCGACGATGCGCAGAACGCTTTCGTCTCGGCCTACCGCAAGAGCACCAAGGACGGCAAGTTCAAGGTCAAGGTCGAATACATCTCGTGCGGCGACCTGGAGGGCAAAACGCTGCTGCTGGTCGATCCGATGCTGGCGACCGGCTCCTCGCTGGTGCTCGCCTACAATGCCCTCTGTGAGAAGGGCGGCACCCCGCGCCATACCCATGTGGCTTCGGTGATCGCCAGCGAACAGGGGATCGATTACCTTCAGCGCAACATGCCGGCGAAAGAGACTACCGTCTGGTGCTCGGCCGTGGACGAGGAGCTTACTTCGCGCTCCTACATCGTGCCCGGCATCGGCGATGCGGGCGATCTGGCTTACGGCGAGAAGGTCTGACGCGGCGCGTCCGGCCGAAGCGCTGCCGGCTTGCCGCGCAGCGTGTTGCCGAAGTGTCCGCAGCCGGTCATGCCGGGTCGGCGTGGAAGGCTGTCCGTGCCCGGGCCGGGGCATAGTGCTTCCCGGCGTGGCTTCTGCCGGATCGGGTTACGTCGTCCGGAATCTGCAAGCCGCAGGGCCGGGGTATGGTCGCCGGGCGATCCGGCCAGTCGATCGGAATTTGCGCGGGGTTGGAGCCTCTGCTGACGGGTCTTGTACCGCCGACGGAGAACCGCTCGGTTTCGTTCCGGTCGGATTGCGGAAATCGTGAAATTTGGCAAGCGAACATGAAACGTCGTCTCCTTTTTTTGGTCATCCTGTTTTGCTGCACGGTCGCGCTGCTGGCCCTGCAGAAACCCCTGTTCATGCTATGGTATGCCCGCGAGGGCTTTTCGGCTGGCGAGTGGCTGGCGGTCGTATGGCACGGGCTGACCCTCGATGCGACCGTCGCGGGTTACATCGCAGCCCCGGCGGTGGTGCTGACGCTCTGTTCGCTGTGGCTCTCCCTGCGCGACCGTACATGGCGGATTCTGCTGCGCATCTGGCTCTATGCCGCCGCCCTGCTGACAGCGGCCGTCGTAGCCGGCGATCTGGGGCTTTACGGCTACTGGGGTTTTCGGATCGACGGCTCGGTGCTGCTCTACCTCGCACGTCCGCGTGAGGCGATGGCGAGTGTGACGACGGCCGATGTGCTGCCCGTGGCGACGGTCTTCCTGCTTTATGGGGCGCTGATGATCGGAGTTTATACGCTCGTGACCCGGATTTTCAGCGGTGCGCGCGTGCGCAACCGCCTCGTCTGGACGCTCGCGGTCCTGCTGCTCGGCGGCCTGGATTTCCTGGCGATCCGCGGCGGGGTGAGCGTGGCAACGGCCAACATCTCGAAAGTTTACTTCAGCGACCGGATGGTGCTGAACCATGCGGCCACCAATCCGGTTTTTTCGCTCCTTTCGACCGTGGGCGGGAACGAGGATTATGCCTCTTATTACCCTTTTTTCGACGAGGAGCGCCTGTTGGCCGTGTTCGAGCCTCTGCGCGGCGACAGGACGCCGGACGAGGGCACCGAGTCGCTTTTGACCACGTCGCGTCCCAACGTGGTGGTGGTGATCCTGGAGAGTTTCGGCCGCACACTCTTCGACGAGCGGATCGACGGTCGGTGGGTGATGCCCAACCTGCGACGCTATCGGGACCAGGGGGTGTGGTTTGAAAATTTTTTCGCCAACTCCTACCGTACCGACCGGGGCGAGGCGGCGATCCTGAGCGGCTACCCGGCCCAAACCCGCATGTCGATCATGAAGCTGCCGGGCAAGAGCCGCACGCTCCCTTCGGTGGCCCGCTCGCTCGGACGCGAGGGCTATGCTTCGACGTTCGTGTACGGCGGCGACCTGAATTTCACCAACCAGGCCTCCTACATGTACGGCACGGGCTGGCAGCGGCTCGTGTGGCAGAAGGAGATGCGTTTCGACGCCCCGACCTCCAAATGGGGCTATGCCGACGACGTGGTGACCGCCTTCTTCACCGATGAGGTGCTCGCCCTCTCGGAGTGCGGGAAACCCTTTCTGGCGGGGCTGCTGACGCTCAGCAGCCACGAGCCGTTCGAGGTGCCCTATGATAAGTTCGATGACAAGGTGCTCAACGCCATGGCTTTTACGGACGAATGTGTCGGCCGGATGATCGACCGGTGGCGGGATTCGCCCGCATGGGACAACCTGCTGGTCGTGCTGGTGGCCGACCACGCCTACTCCTACCCTTACGGCATCGCGTACAACGTGCCTTTGCGCCACCGCATTCCCATGATCTGGACGGGCGGCGCAGTGCGGGGCCCCCGCACGGTGGAGACCTACGCTTCGCAGATCGATTTCGCCGCCACCCTGCTCGCGCAAATGGGGATCGGGCACGGGGATTTCCGCTTCAGCAAAAACGTGTTGTCTCCTGCGACCCCCCCCCGCAGGTTTGCCTATTACACCTTCAACGACGGGTTCGGAGTCGTGGATGCGACGGGCGAGACGGTTTACGACTGTACGGCCGGCGGAACGATTCTCGAAAACGGTCCCGACAGCGGGCGGCTCGACGTCGGAAAGGCGATGTTGCAGGCCACTTACCGGGATATCGGGGAGCGGTAGCCATGCGGACCGGGCGCGGTCGGGCGTCGGCCACGTGCAGCGCGGAGGATGAGGCCCCTTGTGCGGCGGAGTGTGCGACCGTACGGGAGCGTGCGGCGCGGTTCCGGTTGTCGCCGGGGCGTTTTCGGGAATGGGAAAGGCCGAATTTGAATTTCAGGGTACCGGATCGTAGCCGCTGCCGCCCCAGGGGTGGCAGCGCGACAATCGACGCAGGGCGAGCCACGACCCTTTGAGCGGGCCGTATTTGCGCAGCGCCTCGGCCGCATATTGCGAGCAGGTCGGGGTGAAGCGGCACGAGGGTGGCGTAAGGGGGGATATGACGTATTGATAGATCTTCACCAGCAGCCACAGGGGGAGTGCCGCGACGCGTTTACAACCCCTGAGCGATGCGTTCCAGAATCCGCCGCACAGCATGTTCGATGGTTTTGTAGTCGGTGATCTCGCGGGCGGCATAGATCAGCGCGAGGTCTATGGCCACGCGCGGCTCGCCCTCCCGCAGCAGCGCTTTGTGAAGCCGATAGGCCTCTTTGGTCCGGCGGCGCAGCAGGTTGCGCTTGTTGGCCCGCTTATGGAATTTCTTGGGGACGGAAAAGAGGACTTCCGCACCGAAGGCTTCGTCGGCCTCGGTATAGCAGACGTAGCGCAGCGGATAGACGAATCCCCCGTCCCCCTGACCGAAAAGGCGGCGGATTGCTCCGAACGTGCGGAGCCGTTCGGTACGGGGAAGCGAGTGGTCGGTCATCTTATTTCTTGGACGCCGAGGGGCGGCGTGCGCGGCTTTTCTTGGCCAGCTTGTGCTGCTGCGTGCGGATGAACTCCTCCTTGCGCGGATCGGCCTGCAACTCGACGTCGGGAATCTCTTCCCCCGCCTCGAGCCTGCCGATGTAGAGGTCAACGGCCTTGACCATCGAGGGGGCGGCGGGGGTGGGAGCCATCGCCTTGACCGCAATGCCGGCTTCGATGGCGGCCCGCAGGGTTCCCTCGCCGAAAACGGCGACAGCGGGCAGCTCCGCGGGATCGAACTTTTCGACGAGCGTCTTGACGTCCGACGGAGAGTAGAGCGCCAGCAGGTCGTACCGCTTGGGGTCCACGTCGCTCAGGTCGGCGGCCACCGTGCGGGCCAGGATCACCGGATCGAAGCGCAGGTGCAGCTTGGTGAGCGCATCGGGCAGCTCGGGTTTGTGCGGTTCGCTCAGGGCAAGCAGGAATGTTTCGTCCTTATGCTTGATAATCAGCTCCATGAAATTGGTGAACGTGCCGTCGGCGAAAGAGATCTTGCGCTTGCGGTAAACGATATATTTCTGCAGGTAGAGGGCTACGGCCTCGGTCTGGCAGATGTATTTCATGGTTTCGGGCACGGTGATGCGGGCCTCTTCGCAGATGTGGAAAAAGCTGTCGATGGTGGTGCGCGAAGAGAAGATGACGGCCGTATGCGTGAGAATGTCCACCCGCTGGCTGCGGAACTCTTTGAGGGAGACGCCGACGACCCGGATGAAGGGTTTATAGTCGATTTCCACCCGATGATTGCGGGACAATTCGTAGAACGGAGACTTCTCGACCACAGCGGGGCGAGGTTGGGAGACCAATACGCTGTTTACTTTCAAATCCGTCAATTTTAAGCGTTTACTTTCATCGAACCAAGAGCAGCCATAGCAGGCTGACCGGGAAGATTTCGACGATACAAAGGTACAAAAACCAATGCAAAATCGAAATTTTTTTGGAAATAAAGAGCGCCAGCGACTCTTTCAGATATAAAATGGTCAGGATAACCGATTCGCACAGAATCAGATAGAAAAGCCACTTCCCGCTGTCGCCCGTGCAGAGCACCCACAGCAGCAGCGGCGGTGAGACGGCCACGGCCGCGAGTGCGGCGTAGATGCGTTTGAGGTGGAGCAGGTTGCCGACGAACGGCTGGGTAAGGGTCACTTCTCCGGCGATGCGCAGCGCCGCGACCTGGACTCCGGCCACCAGCAGCAGCAGCGCGGCGGCGACCCCGGCCAGCGGCGCCGACAGGTGGGGCGACACGTTAGCGGCGAGCGTCGCAGGGAGCGCCAGCGCGAGCAGCCGCACGGCCGCAACGCCAGCCACGGGAATACCCAGCGCGAGCATCGCATGGAGGAAATGGGTGTAGTTGCTCCCCTCGGTCTGGAGGATACGGCTGCTCTTGGCCCGGTCGATGGAGGTCATGCCCCAGAGGGCATAGACGTCGGTAAGGTTGCGGTAGAGCAGCAGCAGGTAGGCGGCGGCGAGTCCTAGCACGAGCAGCTGGAACAGCGGACTGTCGGTCAAAGCCGCCAGATGTCGGGCGGCGCCAGCAGCGGGCTCGGCCAACCGGGAGGCTTCGCCGAACAGGTCGGCGGCCGAAGCCGCCCGCCACCCTTCGCCGGTCGCCGCGAGCGTATCCGCGACAGCGGCGAGGTTGTCCGTGCCTGCGCCCGGTGCTGGTGGCAGGGAGGAGAAGAGGGTTCCGGCCGTGTCCAGCGCACCGGCCGCGTCGAAAGGCATCCCCGCATGGGTCGCCAGCGTATCGGCCGGGGCGATCATTCGTAAACCCGTTTGAGGGTGACGCGGATCGTGGTGCCTTTGCCGGGCTCGGAATCCACGACGGCGATGCGTCCCTGGTGATACTCCTCGATCACGCGGCGCGAAAGCGAAAGGCCCAGTCCCCAGCCCCGGGTCTTCGTGGTGAAGCCCGGCTCGAAGATGCGTTTCCAGTTGCTTTTGGGGATGCCTTTGCCCGTGTCCTTCACCTCGATCATCACATGCCGTTCGTCGGAGGCGATCCGCACGTCGATGCGGCCGTGTCCCTGCAGAGCGTCGAGCGAGTTTTTCAGCAAGTTTTCCACCACCCATGCGAACAGGGCCGTGTTGATCGAAGCCTGCACGGGAGCGATGGCCAGCCCGTTGTAGTCGATGGTGACGTTGCGGGGGATGCGGGCGCGGAAGTACATGACCGTCTCGCCGACCACTTCGTTGATGTTGGCGGGGGTGAGAGGGGTTTCGGAGCCGATTTTCGAGAAACGGTCCACGATCTTCATCAGGTGGGCGAGGTCCTTGTTCATCTCCTCGACGGCGGTCTGATCGACGGGCTGGCTGCGCAGGTATTCGATCCAGCCGAGCAGCGAGGAGGTGGGGGTGCCCAGCTGGTGGGCGGTCTCCTTGGCCAGCCCGATCCAGATGCGGTTCTGTTCGTCCTGCTTGGTCGAGCGGAAGGCGATGAATCCCAGCAATATGAATATGGCGATGACGCCCAACTGCACATAGGGGAAGTAGTAGAGCGTTTTGAGCAGGCGCGACTGTCCGTAGAAGATGATGTGTTTGTGCCCCCAGAGGTACTTGATCGTGATGGGGGTGTTTTCGCGGCTCATGCGGTCGATGCGGCGGCGCAGACGGTCGGGGTGGTCGAGAATCTTGTCGGGAATCAGGTGGGCATGGATGACCGTCAGGTTCTCGTCGGTAATGACGAAGGGGATGTTGTTGCGTTTGCTCAGGATGTCCCGGACGAAAGGGTCGTTGTCGGCATCGACGGTTACGTCGCGCAGCACGCGCTCCATGGCGTGTACCCAGAGTTCCACCTCGTGCTGCTCCTTCTCCTTGAGCTGCCCCGCCATCTGGTTGGTGAAAAGCAGCGAGAGCGCGACCAGCGTGACCCCGGCCACGATCGCCACGATGCGGTTGCGGAAGGAGAGCAGGTGTCGGGTTATGTGTTTGAATCGCGTCATCGTCGTTTCGGCACGCTTAGTTCGTCGTTTGCTGCCGGGCTGCGGAACGGTTATTCCTCCTCCGCCTGCACGGTATCTTTCGCCGCGTCCTGCTCCGTGTCGGGCTGCGCAACCTCGGGCGAGAGCATCCGGGCGAGCTGCGCGGGGTCATCGAGCAGCCGCACCGCCTCGGCCACCTCGCGGTCGTCGGTCAGGCCGTGTTCCACGACCCCCTCGACATAGCTGTGACGAAGCACGACGTCGCTGTTGATGGCGTCGGTGATCTCCCCCCGGTAGGTCGCCAGGTTGGTGAGCTTGTCGTCCCTGAGCTGCGACTCGAGCTTTGCGATCTCCTCCTCCAGCTCGGTGTAACGGTCGTTGCCGGCGGCTGTTTTGAGGCTTTTGAGCACGCGCCGCGTGTCGGATTCATAGGGCACCTCCTTGTCCTGCATGAAGGCGACGAAGCGGTCGTAATCGGCGTCGGTGATCGAGAAAGTCCGGTTGTCGATGGTATCCGCCGCATGCTCCCGCATGTAGTCGTCCACGAAATCCTCGATGAATCCCAGGGCATAGAGGGTCATGGCGAAACGGCTGACGTACTGCGGCTCGGTGCGCACGTCGGGGGTGATGCCTCCGCCGTCGTAAACCGTGCGTCCCGCTCGGGTCGTAAACGCATGGACGAGCGAGTCGGGCACCTGTTTCGCACCGCCGCGCCCTTCGTGGGCCGAATAGTCGATGGCCTGGATGCAACGTCCCGAGGGCATGTAATATTTGGCGGTGGTCATCTTGACCATCGTGTTGTACCCCAGCGGACGGGTGGACTGAACGAGCCCCTTGCCGAAAGTTTTTTGCCCGATGAGCACCGCCCGGTCGAGGTCCTGGAGCGCTCCGGCGACGATCTCGGCCGACGAAGCCGTGTTGCCGTTCACCAGCACGGCCAGCGGCAGATTCGGAGCCACCGGCGCCGACTCGGTGCGGAACGTGTGTCCGGCGTCTTTGGCCCGGCCCCGGGTGCTGACCACCTCCGTGCCCTTCGGGACGAACAGGGAGACGATTTTGACGGCCTCCTGCAGGATGCCGCCGCCGTTCGAGCGGTAGTCGAGGATGAGGCCCCGCAGCTCGCCTTCGCGTTGCAGCGCTTCGAGCGCGGCACGCAGTTCGTCGTAACTCCCCTCGGTGAAGTCGCTGTGCTGGATGTAGCCGATGCCGTCGGCCACATAGCCGTAGTAGGGCACCGACGGGATGGCGATGCGCTCGCGGCGCAGGGTGAGCTCCTGTTGCTCGCCGCCGAGCAGCCGTTCGACGGTCAGCTTGACCTTGGTGCCGGGGCTCCCCTTGAGCAGGGCGCTCACCTGCTCGATGGTCATGCCCCTGGCCTCCTGCCCGTCGATGCGCACGATGCGGTCGCCGATGCGGATGCCGGCGCGGTCGGCGGGCGAGCCTTTGTAGGGCTGTGCGAAGATGACGTAGTCGCCCTTCTTGCGGATGAGCGAGCCGACGCCGCCGTACTTGCCGGTGGTCAGCAGCTCGAAGTCCGACATCTGCTCCTCGGGCATGAACTCGGTGTAGGGGTCGAGCGTGCGGGTCATGCCCGCCGCGGCCTGCTGCATCAGCCGGTCGGGGGAAACCTCGTCCACATAGTTGAGGCTCAGTTCCCGCATCAGGTTGATGAGGATTTCCGTGTTGCGCCCCAGCCCGAAATCGTTGCGCCCGGCGAAAGTCAGCGCGCCCAGCGCAAGGAGCGCGGCGGCAAGGCCGGCCGCGCGGCGGAATAGGCGTTTGCTATTCATGGTCTCTCGCGTATGAAAGGTAGGAGCCCAGGCGGTAGGCGGCGCGGGCCACGCCCCGGCGGATGCCGTCGAGCACGAGCTCGTCGCCCTGCTGCGTGACCCGGATTTCGTCCTCGAACAGTAGCCCGAGCCGCTTAATCAGGCTGCCGCCCCGGAAGACCAGCTCGCCGGGCGTCTCGCGGCGGAGCGCGAAGCCTTCGGTCTCAAAGGCCCGCACGATCTGTTCGCGGTCGGTGCGCAGGTTGCCCCCGACGCGGCGGCTGATGAAGCCGAAACGCGGGTAGAGCGCCGCGAGCACCACCACGGCGGCGATGAGCAGCTGTCCGCGGGTGGAGTGCACCAGCATCGAGAGGGATTCGGCGGGGGAGAGCAGCGAGGTGCGCGTGAGCGTCATCAGCATCAGCACGGCGAGGTAGAGCACCACCAGGGCGAGGAGGTATTTGACGGATCGGATCAGGTATTTCATGTCGTTTGTCGTTTATGACCGAACGGAGTCCGGCCGGTTTCTATTTTGTGCGCGCTCGATTTTTCGTTGCGCGTCTTTCGCTTGCTGCCGTGCCCGGTTCGGCGGATGTTCCGGCCGTGCGGCGACGTGCTGTGCCGACCTTGCAGGTTTCGGGCCGAAATCCCGTGCCGGCGTCCGGGGGCTGCGGCGGACGCCGGGCCCATTCCCGGCACACGGCCTTCGACGGGCGTTCAGCCGGAGGCTTACTGCGCGAACCGCCCGCCGGCGATCGCCTCCGCGACCTCCCGCATCAGCCATTCGGGGGTCGAGGTGGCGCCGCATATTCCCACCTGACAGGCCCCATCGAACCAGGCGGCTTCGAGTTCCCCGGCCTCCTCCACGTTGTACGAGCGCGGGTTGGCATCGCGGCAAACCTCGAAAAGCACCCGTCCGTTGCTGGATTTGCGGCCGCAGACGAAAACGATTACGTCGTATGCGGCTGCGAATGTCCGCAGGTGTTGTTCCCGGCCCGAAACCTGGCGGCAGATCGTCTCGTCGGCCACGACCCGCGCGGGGTCGGCGGCCCGCTCGAGCATACGTTCGTGCAGGAGCCGGAACAGATCGACGCTCTGGGTGGTCTGCGAAAGGAAATGGATCGGTCGGGTGAAATCGATCCGCGCGAGGTCGGCTTCCGACTCCACGACCAGCGTGGGTTCTGCGACCTGGCCCGTGAGCCCGACCACTTCGGCGTGGCCCCGTTTGCCGAGGATCACCACCTGTCCGCCGCAGGCCCGCATTTCCGCATGCGCCCGCTTGACCTTCTCCTGCAGGCGGGCCACCACGGGGCAGGTGGCGTCGATCACCTCGATGCCCAGCCGCCGGGCCGTTGCAAAGGTCGAGGGGGGCTCCCCGTGGGCGCGGATGAAGAGCCGCCGTCCGCAGAGGCTCTCCATCTGGGCGTGGGATACGGTTTCGAGTCCGAGCTGCTGGAGCCGCTGCACCTCGATGCGGTTGTGGACGATGTCCCCGAGCGAAAAGACGGTGCCTCCCTCCCCGAGTGCCTGCTCGGCGCGGGAGATGGCTCGGACGACTCCGAAGCAGAATCCCGACCGGTTATCGATGGTGACTTTCATGCTTTGTCGGATTGCCGGACCGTTTCCGCCGTCCGGCACGGCGGCTACTTGTCGGAGCAGGCCGCCTCGCGGTAGCGCTCCATAAACCAGGCCATCTGCTCCTCGACGCTCATGCAGCTGTTGTCCAGCACCAGTGCGTCCTCGGCCTGCCGCAGCGGTGAGATCGCACGGCCCGAATCGGCCGCGTCGCGCGAGCGGACGTTTTCGAGCACCTCCTCCAACGAAACGTCGTCGCCCTTGGCTCGGAGTTCGTCGTAGCGGCGGCGGGCCCGCACCTGCGGGTCGGCCGTCATGAAGATCTTGAGTTCGGCGTCGGGGAAGACCACCGTGCCGATGTCGCGTCCGTCCATCACCACGCCCCGGCTGCGACCCAACTCCTGCTGCATGCGCACCAGCTTCTGGCGCACTTCGCGGATCGAGCTCACGCGGCTTACGCAGTTGCTCACCTCGATCGTGCGGATGCGTCCCTCGACCCGTTCGCCATTGACGTAGATGTCGCTCGCACCCCGCTCGGGGTTGAAGCGGAAAGCGATCTGGATTTCGTCGAGCAGCCCGACGACCGCCTCTTCATCGACGATGCCCGAGCGGATGGCGCCGTGCTCGAAGGCGTAAAGCGTGACGGCGCGGTACATGGCGCCCGTGTCGATGAAGATATAGCCCAGGCTGCGGGCGATGGTCTTGGCGAACGTGCTTTTCCCGCACGAGGAGTAGCCGTCGATGGCCACGACGATTTTCCGGGGCTTAGAGCATTCCATCGGGGAGGAGGTTGAAGAAGGTCGAAAGTATGGTGTAAATTCCCAGCACGCCGATCAGCACGCCTGCCACGTGGTTGATCGTGAGCATGTGGCGGGGCCGGAAGCGGCGGCGGAAGAGGTTGAGCACGAAGGCGAGCGTCGTCCACCAGGCCACCGAGCCGCCGAAGAAGCCGGCGATCACCAGGATGCCCCGGAAGAATCCCGCCATGTCGAGCGATTCGACGGTCGAGATTTTGAACACGGCGAAGAAGGTGAGAATGTAGGGGATTACCAGGATGAAGTTGGCGATCGTCAGCCCGAACACCGAGGCGAAGTCCTGCCACAGACTCGTGCGGCCCGCCCGGTTGCGGCGGATCTGGGGCACGGGGTTCTGGAAGAAGATATAGACCCCCACGATGACCACGAAAATGCCAGCGATGACCCGGAGCAGTTGGTTGTACTCCTCGATCTGGGCCTGCAAAACGGAGTAGAAGAAGTAGGCGGCCATGGCCATGAAGGTGTCGGCGCAGGCAACGCCCAGGCCGGAGACGATGCCCGAGCGACGGTTTTTGCTCAGTGTCCGCTGGATGCAAAGCACGGCAACGGGCCCCACGGTGATCGAGGCCGCGACGCCGACGCCGATGCCGCGCAGGAGGATCGCGAAGATTTCAAAACCCATTTCTTCTCTTTTCCGGATTCAGATTGCAAAGATAGGAAAACAATCCCAATTCCGGAGCGGCGATACCGAAAAAAGGCGCACCGGTGGCCACAAGGTGTCGGGATCGGCAGGGAGCTCCGCCCGGCGGAAGGGTTCCGACCCGAAGCCCGGAGTACCGGCTGCTGCTTTCTGTTACTGCCACCACTGTTGCCGTCTCCCGTTGCGCCTCCTATTGCACTCCCTCCTGTTGTCGTATTCTGTTGCCTCTGCAGCCCCTACCCTCTTGTCTCTCCCTTTGCCCTCCTCCCGTATTCTTCCCTCCTGTTGCCGCATCCTGCCGACGTGCAGGCGGCGTTCTCGATACGCGCCGGACGGGTCGAAGCTGAGTTCTTCCGGTGACCGAGCGGCGGCCATTTGCCGGCGGCCGGGAATGGGTGGTTGCCGGAATCCGGGTCGGCGGATGAACCGGGAAAGGAAATGTTGATAAAATATCGAAAACTTTGGCTCGCGGGTTGCACATCGGGGACTGAAATCCCATACATTTGTCAATAAACACTCAGGGCAATGGCAGAGATCAAAAAATTAGGCATCGACATCGAGCTCGGCGAAGAGGTCGCACAGGGGGCGTATTCCAACCTGGCGATCATTTCCCACTCCACTTCCGAGTTCATCCTCGACTTTGCGACCGTGCTTCCGGGGGTGCAGAAGGCCAGGGTCAAAAGCCGCATCATCCTCACGCCCGAACATGCCAAACGGCTGCTCATGTCGCTGCAGGAGAATGTGACCCGCTATGAAAGCAACGTGGGCAAGATCGAGATCCCCTCGCCGCGTCAGCAGCAGAGCGGGGATGACTTCGGCGTTGGCCACAAGATCGGCGAGGCGTAGTCCGCAGCCGTGCGGCGGCTCTCTTCGGAATCGCTTCCGCAGGGGGCGTTGCGGTCTCTTCGGCCCGGCTTTCACGGCCGGGTTCCGGTCTCCGCGGGTTTGTCCCGTCTTTGCACTCCGCCCGGCGGTTTTCCCGGATGAATCGAATTTCCGACGATAGTTCTCTTTTCCCGATCGCTCCGGCGCTCGTCGAATGGTACGCCCTGCGGGGGCGCGATCTGCCGTGGCGCCGCACGCGTGACCCCTACCTGATCTGGCTTTCGGAGATCATCCTCCAGCAGACCCGCGTTCGGCAGGGTACGGCCTATTTCGAGCGGCTCGCGGCCCGTTTTCCCGATGTGACCTCTCTCGCTTCAGCCACGGAGGACGAGGTGTTGCGGCTGTGGCAGGGGCTCGGCTATTACAGCCGTGCCCGCAACCTCCGCGCCGCAGCCCGGGAGGTGGTGGCCCGTTTCGGCGGCCGCTTCCCCGTTCGCTACGACGAGCTGCGCACCCTGCCGGGGGTGGGGGATTACACGGCTGCTGCGGTGGCTTCCATTGCTGGCGGGGAGCCGCGGGCGGCGGTGGACGGCAATGCGCTCCGCGTGCTGGCGCGGGTGTTCGATCTGGATCTTCCCGTGGACACGGCGGCCGGCCGGAGGGCGTTTGCGGAGCTGGCACAACAGCAGTTGGATGCGGAGCGTCCGGGCGTCTATAACCAGGCGGTGATGGACTTCGGGGCGACAGTCTGCACGCCCCGGCAGCCGGCGTGCGCGGAGTGCCCCCTCTCGGGTCGGTGCCTCGCGCTCGGTGCGGGAACGGTCGGGCAGCGGCCCGTAAAGGGCGGACGCACGAAAGTGCGCGACCGGTGGTTTCACTACCTGCACGTATGCAGCAATGAACGTACTCTGCTTCGTCGCCGGGGGGCGGGGGATATCTGGCAGGGTCTTTACGAATTTCCGCTGATCGAACGGGAGGGGGCGACGGATTATGCTGACCTGTGCGGGGATGCTTGTTTCACCGAATGGTTCGCCGGGGCGGGGACGGTCCGGCTGCTCGGCACGTCGGTGCTGCCGCCGCACCAGCTCTCCCACCAGACGATTCACGCCGTCTTTTACCGCATCGAGGCGGAGCGTTTCTCTGCGGAACTGCTGCGGGATTTCCTGCCAGTCGCCGCGGATTCGCTCGGGGATTATGCGGTCTCCCGCCTTACGGAGCGCTACCTGCTGGGGTTGCAAAAGGGGTGGTAATGGTGGTTTTTTATCCCGCAGCGTTTCGTTGTCGCCGGTCGTTCGGTGCGTATGTACGGCCCGGCGATCCTGCCGGCAGCCGGAGGGTGGATACGCCGCCGCTTGTCAATTGAATTCCAATTCCGCAATCACGGGTCGGTGGTCGCTCAGCCGGACGTCGGGAATCTCGTAAACCTGGCAGATCAGCCCCTTGCCGAAAAAGATGTAGTCGAGGCGCAGAAGCCCCTTCATGCCGCGGAAGGTGGAGCCGAAGCCGCTGCCCCGCTGACGGAATCCGTCCCGGAGCCCGTCGCGCAGGGTGCGGTAGGTGTAGGACGAGGGCATGTCGTTCAGATCGCCTGCGACCACCGTGGGGCCGTCGGTCGCGTCGATGATCCGTCGCAGCTGGCGAGCTTGTTCGGCCCGTTTGCAGGCATTGGCGAGGAGTGTGCCGCGGGCCTGTCGCCAGGGGACGCCCATCCCCGGTTCCTTGCGGTAAATCCGCATCAGCGGAGCCATACCGGTGGTTTGCAGGTGTACGTTGAGCAGACGCACGGGGCGGCCGTCGATGTCGAGGTCGGCCACCATCGCCCCGTTTACCCCGTCGCCGTAGTCGAAATAGGTACATTCGCCGATGGGATAGCGGCTGAAGAGCGCCAACCCGCCTTCCAACCGGTGGTGGGGCAGAAAGTCGAAAGCCGCGACGATGCTGTCCAACGGCATCGAACGTCCCTCGCGGAACTCCTGGAGGCATACCACGTCGGCCTTGTGCTCGCGCATGAAGCGGGCGGTCTGTTCGACGCTCGAACGGAAGCCAAGCTCCTGTCGGAAGCCGTGGACGTTGAGCGTGACCACCGTGAAATCGTAGTCGCGCTCCGCGGGATGCCAGGGGTTTGGAAGCTGGAAAACCGAGGCGACATAGCTCATGTTGAGCAGCAGGGCCAGCAGCGGGACGAAGGCGATCCACCGTCGTCGGATAAGCCAGTACACGAGCAGCCCGAGGTTGAAAGCCATCACCACGGGCATCGCCAGCCCGACCACGACCCACCCCGGACGGATGCACGGATCCACGCGCGGGGCATACCAGCAGGCTGCCGCAAGCAGCAGAAAGCCGACGGTCGCCGCGATGAGGAGATTGTTCAGCAGATAAAATGTCGCTTTTTTGCCCATGGACTCCGATTTATGCATGCAATTTTACAAAGATAATGATAAATTGTCTTACATTTGTTATTCAAAACGAATCAACCCCCAATAATGAAGAGAATCGTCATCTCGGGCGGAGCGGGTTTTATCGGCTCGCATCTGTGCGAAAGGCTCCTCAGGGAAGGCCACAACGTGGTCTGCCTGGACAATTACTTCACCGGCTGCAGGGAGAATATCGAACACCTGCTCGACGATCCGAACTTCGAGCTGGTCGAGCACGACCTGATCGACCCCTATCATACCGAGGCCGACGAGATCTATAACCTTGCCTGTCCCGCCTCGCCCGTTTACTACCAGCACGACCCGATCAAAACCATCAAGACGTCGGTGCTCGGCGCCATCCACATGCTCGGCATGGCCAAGCGCAACGGCGCCCGGATTCTCCAGGCCTCCACGTCGGAGGTTTACGGCGATCCCCAGGTGCATCCCCAGCCCGAGAGCTACTGGGGCAATGTCAATCCCATCGGGCTCCGCGCCTGCTACGACGAGGGCAAACGCTGTGCCGAGTCGTTGTTCTTCAGCTACCGGATGCAGCATGGGCTGAATGTGAAGATCATCCGCATTTTCAATACTTACGGGCCGAAAATGAACCTCGAAGACGGTCGCGTGGTCTCCAACTTCATCGTGCAGGCGCTACTGGGCCGTCCCATCACGATCTACGGTGACGGGTCGCAGACCCGGAGCTTCCAGTACGTGGACGACCTGATCGAGGGGATGGTGCGGATGATGGCTTCGCCCGACGACTTCCTCGGGCCGGTCAATATCGGCAATCCGGGCGAGTTCACCATGCTCGAACTCGCCGGGCTGGTCATCGGACTCACGGGTTCCGGCTCGCACATCGAGTTCAAGCCGCTGCCCGAGGACGACCCCCACCAGCGGCGGCCCGACATCACGCTGGCACGCGAACACCTGGGGGGCTGGCAGCCCACCGTGCAGTTGGAGGAGGGGCTCCGCAAGACGATCGCCTATTTCGAGGAGCTGCTCCGCAAACACGGCGTACGCGCATAGCGGCGGTATCCCGTCATCCTGTGCAGTCGGCGATGCACCTGCCCGCCGTGCATGGTATCAAAAGGCAAAAAAGACAAAACATCCCCGGGCGAAAGCCGGAAGAAGCGAATAAGACGTTTCCCTACGCCGTGCTGCAGTCAGCGGACGGCGCCGTCATGCGGTCACGTCGGTAGATTCTTTTCGTGTTAGGGAACGGTCGGCTGTAAACCCGATTCTCGGAGGTATTATGCGGCATGCGTGCGGAGGGCGCCGTTAAGCAGCCTCCCCGGTAGATTCTTTGTGTCCGAAAATGGTCGGCTGTAAATCCGATTTCCGGATGCGTTGTCCGGAGAGATGAGTGGTCGGAGACGCCCGATTGCGGTCGATCCCGACGAGGCGATCCGTTGCGGTCGCGTCAGCTTACGGGCCGGTCGGAGGGTTGGTCGGCGGCCTGGGATTTGGCGACGGAGAAAGTGAAGGTCGAACCCTCCCCCTCTTTCGATACGAAGGTGAGCTCCCCGCCGTTTCGCCGGGTCAGGTCGCTGCAGAGCTGCAATCCGAGTCCGGAGCCCTCCTCGTTGCGTGTGCCGTAATCGGTGAAGTGCACGTCGGGATCGAGCACCTTGCTCTGGTCCTCCTGCCGGATGCCCTTTCCGAAGTCCCGGACGCTGACCAGCACGTGCGTCGCGGTTTCGCTCATCGAAACGATGACGCGGCCTCCCTCGTGGCTGAATTTGATGGCGTTGCTCAGCAGGTTGCGGACGATGGTCTTAATCATATCCACGTCGCACCGCACCTTTGCCGAAGCGGGCAGTTCGTACTCCACGGTGATGCCTTTGGCCGAAGCGACCAGGTCGGCGATTTTGCCGGCGAAGAGCACGACCTCCGCCAGATCGACCTCCTGGAAGACCGTATTCATGCGCCCCGTCTGGCTCTTGGTCCACTTGAGCAGGTTGTCCAGCAGCATGAAAGTGTTTTCGGTGATGTCGTTGCCCATCTTGAGCATCTCGATGTTCTCGGCACCTGCCATCTGCTCGGTAATATTGAGGGTCAGCATGTTGAAGACCATCTTGAGCGTGCCGATCGGGGAGCGGAGGTCGTGTGCGATGACCGAGTACATCCGGTCGCGGTTGCGCATGGTGCGCTGGAGCTGTTCGCTCTGCTCGAGGATCGTGCGCTTGGACGCGGCGATGAAGATATGGTGCGCCACGCGGGTGATGAGCTCCTCGTGGTTGAACGGCTTGGAAACGTAGTCGTTGGCGCCCAGTTTGAATCCCTTGACGATGTCCTCCGTGTTGTTGAGGGCCGTGAGGAAGATCACCGGCAGGTCCTCCCACCGGGGGTCGGCACGCAGGCGTCGCATAACTTCGTACCCGTCCATATCGGGCATCATAATGTCCAGCAGCACCAGGTCGGGCTTCTCGCGTTCAACCTGTTCGAGCGCCTCGTGGCCGCCCGTGGCCGTCACGATCCGGTACTTGGCTCGCCCGAGCACCGCCTTGAGCAGCATGACGTTGGTGGCAATGTCGTCCACCACGAGAATCTTATAGTCTGCGGGATTGAGGTCGATGTGTTTCATTGCGGAGCGGTCGCTTTCGGGTCGGGGCGAACCGGCGGTCGCCGATTGCATGGCAGCGATCGGAAAAGCCGGTTTCGATAGGCCGATTTGAGGTGTCATGGAACGGAATCGTTTCAGGCTCGGCGGGCTTTTTCCCAGGCCCCGTTGCCTTTATGTCTGCAAAGATAGACAATTCCGGCGAAAACGTGCAGATTCATGAAGAGAAAATAGTAGGGAACGGCGCATAATCCACCGTTGCGGCCTCGTCGGGCCGAGAGGTAGCCGACCAGCGCGGCGGCGTAGAAAAGCAGTTGGCATGCCAGCAGGAACCCGTACAGCAGCCGGTGCGGAGAGCCGGCGACCAGGACGATGTTGAGCGGCAGCAGCAGGGCCAGCATCAGGGGCGCGAGCGTCCAGCGCAGCACCCGGTGCGAAAGGTACTGCCACCAGAGCAGCGGCCGGGGCCAGGGGAGCAGCAGCCCGCGCAGCCGCCAGACCGATTGCAGGCCGCCCGCCGCGATCCGGGTCTTGCGCTTTCCCTCCTCGCGCATATCGGCTGAGGGCTCCTCCTCGGCCCAGGCGGAATTGCAGTAGGCGATGCGGTAGCCCGCGCGGGCAATCCGCATCGAGAGTACGAAGTCGTCGAGCAGCGTATCCTCGGGCAGCGGGCGGTAGAGCTCCCGGCGCACGGCGAAAAGTTCGCCAGCGGCGCCCACCGCGGTATGGAGACGGTCGTCGCCCTGTTTGAGCAGGGATTCGTAACGCCAGTAGAGCCCTTCGGTTGCGGCGGCGTTGGCCTGCGGGACGGACGTTCCGCCCGCATCGGATGTGGGCGTCGCACCGCTCCCGGTTCGGGTTTTGTCCGGATCGCCGGATGGCACGTTCGCTTCGTCGTTCCGCGTTCCCGTTGTTGCACTGTCGGCGACGGGGCGCGGCCGCACCCGTTTCTCGCCGGCCACGCATCCTACCGCGGGGTCGTCGAAGCGGCGGACGATTTCGCGCACGGCCTCCGGGTTGAGCATCGTATTGGCGTCGGTGTAGATCACCAGCGGCGTGTCGATGCAGCCGATCGAACGGTTCAGTGCCGCCGTCTTGCCGCGTCTAGCCGGCTCGAAAAGCACGTCGGCGCGGGGCCACGCCGCGAGGCGTTCGTTCGTGCCGTCCGTCGAACCGTCGGTGACCCAGAGGATGCGGAGCCGGTCGGCGGGGTAGTCGAGGGCCAGGCAGTTGCGCATCTTGACGTCCACGACCGCCTCCTCGTTGTAGGCGGCGATAACCAGCGTCACGCGCGGCAGCTCGTCGGGCAGGGCGGCTGCCCGGCGGGGCCGTATCCGCTCCCGCAGCCAGACGGCCGGGGCGAGCAGCAGCCCGTAGCCGAGGTAGGTGTAGAAGACCAGCAGCAGGGCGATCCAGAAGAGCAGTTCGACGGTTTTCATCGTTCGGGGGTTTGTACGGACTGAATATGGGATACCACGCGGGCCATCTGCGCATCCCACGAGAGGGTTTGCTCGACCGTGGCGCGGATACCCTCCGCGGGGAGCGTCACGCCGTCGGCAAAGCGCAGCAGGGCGGCGATGTCCAGAGGCGAGTCGTCGGCCGGGGCCTTCATCACATAGGACATGGTGTCGAAATCGTCGTCGGTTTCGGAATAGACGAAGGGGATGCCCCGGGCGGCGTATTCCCGGTTTTTGAGGGTCTTGATCCGGTCGATGCCGTTGCGGTGGCGGCCCAGGCTGGCGATACCGACGTCCGCACGGTCGAACGCCTCGTCGAGCGCCTCGCCCGAGAGGGGGCCGCAGAGCCGCACGATCCCTTCGAGCCCGAGCCGGCGAACGGCCCCGGCATACCCGGCGGCCGCAGGACCTTCGCCCGCGATGTCGAAGAGCACCCGCCGTACGGGGGCGGAGGCATAGTAACGGGCAAGACCTTCGATCACACGGTCGTATCCGTGCCAGAAATGGAGGTTGGCCACCCCCAGCAGCCGCACTTCCCGCGACGTGTCGTGCCCGCCCCGGTGCAGGGGGACGCTCTGGAAATCGATGCCGTTAGAGATACGCAGCGTGGGACGGCCGAAGATCGTCTCCGCGTCGGAGAAGGTCACGAAGCGGTCGATGCGGCGGGCCATCCCCCGGCGGAACAGGCGGTCGATCCGCAGTTTGAGTTTGCGCGAAAGGGGCGAGCGGGCGAACTCGGCGTCGTAGGGCCAGGTCGGGATCTCCACCAGGATCCGCACGCCCAGCCTGTGCAGCCGGCCGTACCAGCGGATAAGGGCGGGGTTGGCATTGTGGTCGTGCCGCACGTAGAGGAATTCGATCCCCTCGCGGCGGATGTATTCCGTCAAGGCCTTATAGCGGAGCCGCTTGGCTATTTTGGCCGCCGGGCCGCGGCCGAACTCCTCGACGACCTGATCGTCGATCATGCGGCGCTGTCGTCCGTCGGGGGTGATCTGCGTGTAGCAGAGCCGCACGTCGGCCCCCGCATGGCGGAGGGCGTCGCGTTGGGCGAAGATCTTTTTGGTGATCCCGCTGTGGGGCGAGAAGCCGTGGAAAACCAGGAAGAGGCCTTTCATGTGCCGGGTTGTCGTTTGCATAGGTTGCGGAGTTTTTGCAGCAGGTCGTATTCGCCGCTGAGCTGGATGTAGGCGGCGAAGACGGCCGCGGCCGCAGCCCCCTTGCACAGCAGCGACAGCACGAGCGGCCCCGCGGCGAGCCAGCGCGAGAGCAGCAGCAGCGGAATGCAGCTGATTCCCGTCAGCAGCAGGGGCGAGAGAAGCTGCCGCCAGAAGGGGCCCCAGGCGAGGCGGAGCGTGCGGCGGTAGAGCAGCCAGTAGCTCTGCACGAAGTTCACGCCGAACGACAGGACGATGCAGGCGGCAACGGCTTCGAGCGTGCCGAAGAGGAAGATGCCCGTGAGGATCGCCGCCACGTTGAGCACGGATGACAGCAGGCCGCTCAGGAAGAGCATCCGCGTCGAGTCGGCGGCCTGGAAGATAGCGCCCGAGGTCGAGAGGATGATCTGCACCCCCACCGAGAGGGCGAGGATGCGGAAAACCGGCACCGAGGGGAGCCACTGGTCGCCGAAGATCACCAGGATCAGCTCGGGCGCCGCGAAAAAGAGGAACGCGGCCAGCGGGAACCCGATGAACGCCAGCAGCCGCACCACCCGCAGGTAGTTGGCCGAGAGGGCCTCGCGGTTGTGGCGGAAGTCCGAAAAGACGGGGTGCATGACCGGCGAGATGGCGTAGGTGAGCTGTTGCAGAGGGAGCATCATCAGCCGGTAGGATTTTTCGTAGTAGCCCAGCGGAGTGAGTCCCATGTAGCGGCCGATGAGGAGTTTGTCGAGGTTGCGGGTGAAGTAGTTGAGGATGTTGAAGAAGAACTGGTAGGCCGAGAAGGAGAAGACCTTGCCCAGCGACCCTTTGTCGGGCAGCCGGAGCGGGAGCGGATGCTGGCGGTAGTTCACGGCGAACAGGACGACGGACGAAACCACGGGGGTCACCGTCAGGGCATAGACCCCGGCTCCCGCGAAGGCGGCTGCGACGGCCGCGGCGCCGGCGGTGAACTGCACGGCGAGCGTGCGCAGGGCGATGAAGCGGAAGCGGCGCTCCTTGTAGAGCAGGGCTCCCGGCACGATGTTGAGGGCGGCGAAGAGCAGGTTTACGCAGAGGATGCGGCAGATCGTGCGCAGTACCGGTGCATCGTAGTAGGCCGCCACGGCGCCCGACAGCAGGAAGAACACGCCGGTGACTACGCCCCCGGAGAGAAGCGTAAAGGTGAAAATCCGGCTCAAGTCGTCATGCGTAAGCTCCTTTTTCTGCACGATGGCCGGGGCGATTCCCAGGTCGCTGAAGATGGCGAAGAAGCTGACGATCACCGTGGTGACGGCCACCACGCCGAAATCTTCCGGCAGGAGCAGGCGCGAGAGAACGGCCGTGACGCCGAGCTGCACCAGGATGTTGGAATATTTGGCGGCCGAGGTCCAGACCGCGCCCGTCAGCAGTTCCTTTTTTACATCGGTCATCGGCGCAGGAGTTTACGCAGGGGGCGTTTGCCCAGCAGCCTGGCATAGCTCCCGGCCTTCACGCCCGGATAGGCAGCGAGGGCGCGGGCGATGCGCAGCCGCTCGCGCAGGGGCAGCGCCCAGGCGTTGCGGGCCGCCGGATTCAGGAAACGGGCCGTCAGGCGGCCGATCAGCCGGCGCGTCGCGGCGTCGCGCGCGGCCGCCCAGCGGCGCAGCTCGCGTGCGGCGGTCAGGTAGCCCGTCATGTTGCGCATCGAGAAAGCGGCCCCCATGATCGAGCCTTCGCGTACGCGGCGTTTGAAAAAGGGGCGGTCGATCCGTCCGATGCGGGCGGCGCTCAGGTAGAGCTGCGGGGTGAAGAGTTCGTCCTCGTGCAACATGCCGGGATAGAAGCGCAGCCCGGCGTTTCGCAGCAGTTCCAGCCGGATGAAGCTCAGGCAGGCCGAGGCCCGGTAGCAGTTCTTGTCGAGCATCGCGCCGAGCAGCTCCGCTCCCGCGTAGACGCGGTCGGCGAAGCGGCCCGCGCGCCGGTAGTCGAGCCACGGAGCGTCGGTGGTCGGAGCGCCGAACGATTCGGCGTCGAAAAAGACCATATCGAGCTGCTCGCGCTCGCATTTTTCGTGGCAGCAGGCCAGCGTCTCCTCCTCGAGCAGGTCGTCGCTGTCCATGAAATAGATGTAGCGTCCGGCGGCCCGGTCCAGTCCGGCGTTGCGGGCTTCCGAGAGACCCCGGTTGGGTTGGGTGTGGATGCGTATGCGGGGGTCTTCGGCCGCCAGCCGTGCGAGGATTGCGGGGCTGTCGTCCGTCGAGCCGTCGTCCACGACGAGGATTTCGATCTCCCGGAGCGTCTGGCCCATGATGCAGCGGAGCGTCTGTTCGACGTAGGAGGCGGTGTTGTAAACCGGTATGACGACCGTGACTGCGGGTTGCATGGGAACTGGCGGGGGTTTGTCGGATGGGGGTTATCGGTTGTCCGGCGAGCCGGCGGCGGACGATGCGTCCGTGGACGGAGCCGCTTGCGGGGATTGCCCCTGTGCGGGCCGGTCGGTTGCCGGGGATTCGGCCGTCGGTTCCGTCGTGCGGGAAGCCGGCCGTTCCTGCGATGCCGTGGCGGGCTCGGGCGCGGTTGCGGAGTTGCGGTCTGCGGAGGCCTTGTCCCGGTTGTCGGGCTGGGGCGCTGCGGAACGGATTTGTACGGGGGTGTCGGCGGATCTCCCCTGCGGCTCGTTGGGTGTGGCGTTCTGCCCGTTCCTGCGCGAATCTGCGGCGGTATTCGGCGTCGGTTCCTGTGCCAGGCCGGAGGCGGCCTGCATGTCGGCGCCCGTTTCCCGGCTTCCCGGATTGTCCGGGGCGGGTTTGCGGCGGTTTCTGCGGCGGCGGGCCGTTGCGGGGGTCTCCTCCTGAGCTATGCCCTGCGCAGGCTGTCCCGGCGCGGATTGGTCCGCGGCGTGTTGTCCCTGTGCGGGCCGTTCGTTTGCGGGGCGTCCGGTCGCCTGTTCCCGTCGGGGGGACCCCTCCGGCCGCTCCGTCGCCGTTGCTCGCGGTTCCTGTGCCGGAGCGGGCGTTGCCGGGAGACGTTCCGCAGCCGTTTTGCCCCGGTTGCCGGCCTGTTTCTGCACGTCCCTTTCCCGGTCGGCTGCGGCCCGGTCGTTCTGCTGCCGCCGGCGGTCGGGCGCGTCGTTTCGCGAGACATCCCCTTTCGGCTGGTTGCGGGCGTTGCGGCCTTCCGCTGCGTCCTGGCGGTCGGATTTTGCATTTCGGTCCGGCTGTGCGTCTGCGGCTGCTGCCGGATGACCCTTGCGGCGGCCCGTGTCGTCGTTTCGTCGGCTGTCGTTCCGGCCGGAGCTGCCCGCAGGCGCAGTCCCGTCGTCCGTACGCACCCAGCGGCGGCGACGGAAATCGTACCGTTTGATGATGCGGGCCGGATTGCCGGCGGCCACGCAGTAGGAGGGGATGTCTTTGGTGACCACGCTCCCGGCGCCGACCTGCACCCGTTCGCCGATGTGTACGCCTGCGACCACCACCGAATTGGCGCCGATGTGGGATTCGCGGCCGATGACCACCTCGCGCACCACGAGCGGCTGGACGTTGGAGTCGCGCGTGGCGTCGGCATAGCCGTGGTTGAAGCCGGCCACGAAGACGTGCTGCCCCAGCCCGGCGCGTTCGCCCATCCTGACGGGCCCGATCACCACCGATCCGATACCCACGCGGGCACCGGCGCCGATCAGGATGTCGCCTGCGCCGTTGTTCAGCACGGTGAACTGCTCCACGAGCGCCCCGCGTCCCACCTCGAAGCGGTGCCACGGGAACAGATCGTGGCGCGAGCGGCGGCTGCGCACGACGGCGCCGCGGCCTTTCTTGTGGACGAACGGATTGACGAACCAGCGGACCCACAACCGGGGCCGCGGATTCTTATGCGAGCTGATGAGCCCGATCAGGAAATGCTTGAAGCGGGGATTCTTTTTGATTTTTTCGAGCATGCGGCTTGTTTTGATCCTTCCTGGAGAGGCCCGGGACGAAATATCGTACAAATATAACATAACTTTCGCATCCGGTCAATCGGGCGCACGGTTTTATTTCGTTCCGGCATGTTTTTCGCCAAACCACCGTTGGAGCGTTCCGCTGGAAAATCCCGCGGGAGGCGTGTCCGGAATCCGTTTGCGCTCCGGCCCGCCTTCCGGGCGGAAAATAATTTGGCGATGAACGAAATAGTGATTACCTTTACAGCGGAATACCGGTTGTTACCTTCCGGTTTTCCGGAAATTTTGTCCCCCGACAAAAACTCAGCGTATGAAAAAAATGCTTTTTGTGGCCGCGGCCGCCCTGTGCGCGTTTACGGCCTGCCGGCAAGATGCTGCCGACATCCATCCGAGTGACAATCCAGATGAACGTACGGCCGAACTGGTCGTCCCCGCCGGTTTTGACTGGAGCACTACCCGTGCGGTAGCCTGCGATTTCACGGCGCCCCATCTTTCGCGGGTCGCCCTTTCCGAAACTCCCGACGGCGAGCCCGTGGCCCTCTTTTTCGCGGGCGGCGACAGCAGCCCCGTCACCCTGAATCTGCCCGCAACGGCGGATCGGCTCTATGTGCGCTACCAGACGGAGGAGGGCTTTTCGGCTGCCGAATCCGTGGCGGTGGGCGCCGACCGCATGACCTATGCCGTATCGCCTCTGGCGAAGGATTACGAGGGCATCGCGGACGGCGGTCAGGCCGAAACCGTGGGTGGAGTGATCTACTACCCGGTGCGGGCCAACGGCTGGGGCACGCTCATGTTCGAGGACCTCTGGCCCGCGTACGGCGACTACGACTTCAACGACCTGGTGCTGAATTACAAGATCCAGCTTTACATGAACAACAAGAACATGGTCGATGCCATGCTCATCGGGATTCGTGTGAAGGCCGTGGGCGGGTCGATTCCCTATGACATCTACCTGCGGATGACGGGCGTGCGCGGCGGCCAGATCGACGAAGTGGAGCCCTATTTCAACCAAAATGCCCCCGAAACGGCCGATATGGTGCAGCTCAACCCGGGCAACAGCGTCAAGGAGCCCGCCGTCTTCCTGTTCCGGGACACCAAGACCCGCAATAACAATCCGGCGGGGGCGGTTTACGTCAATACCGAGTGGGGGTACGAAGTGCCCGAATCGCAGCTTGCGCAGGTGAGCTACCAGGTTTATTTCCGCAACTCGATCAAGCTCGAAGACGTGACCTTCGACACGTTCGATTTCTTCCTCGGCCGCGCGGACGAAGCGGGCGGCGGTTTGATGGAGATTCACCGGGGCGGTTTCGCGCCGACCGAATACGGTCGTGCGGCTTACGAGCGGCTCCGTGAGGGCAATACCAACATCGACGGGGCGGATTATTACTACTCGAACGACGGGCTGGTCTGGGGGATCAACATTCCCGCCGACGTGCAGCACGCTTACGAGAACGTGGATTTTCTGAAGGCTTACCCCGGTTTCGCCCGTTGGGCCCGGTCGGGAGGTGCAACCGACACGGACTGGTACCTGCACGGGGTTTCGGAAAACCTTGTGGACAAGCGGTAGCCGCTTAGGTTCGTATCGCAATGAAAACGCTTCCTTATTTAAGGAAGCGTTTTGTTTTCCCGAATCTGCAGTCCGCAATGCCCGGTCGGCTCCGGGCAGCAGTAACGGCCGCTGACTTTCCCCTCCCGTTTGCACGAGGATTGTGCGGCACTGCGGGCCGTTGCAGCGGCAAAGCACGGGTCGTCAGCCCTGCGGCTTCGTCCCGATTTTCCGGTAGAGCGACAGCAGTTGCTCGGCCGTGCGCTTCCACGAGAAGGAGCCGACGCGATGGAGCCCATAGGCGATCTGTCCGCGGCGGATGTCCTCGTCGCTCTCGAGCGCAACCAGGCGGGCGGCGATTTCGTCGGGGTTGGTCGGATCGACGAGCATGGCGCCCCGGCCCGCAATCTCGGGAATGGCCGAAGTGTCGGAGGTGATAACGGGGGTCCCGCAGGCCATCGCCTCGAGGATCGGGATGCCGAAACTTTCGCGCAGCGACGTGTAGAGGAAGGCGAACGCCCCGTTGTAGATGGCCGGCAGGTCGGCATGGGGGATGTAGCCGACGATGCGGAGCATCGGGCGGATGCGCTCCAGGTCGAGTCGTTCGAGCAGCGCTTCGACCTCCTCTTCCTGCAGGTCGGCGATCAGCAGCGGCCGCGGAGTGGCCGACAGCCGGAGGTAGGCGGCATAGGCGCGGAGCGTGCCTGCGGTGTTCTTTTTGGGGTCGGTGTTGCCCAGGAAGAGCAGGTAACCGCCTTCGGCGAGGTAGCGCGCCGTGACCACGCGGCAGGCGGCCTTGTCCAGCACCCGGAAGCGGGGGTTGTAGCCGTTGTGTATGGCGACGACGGCCTCTTCGCGCAGGCCGAGGGCCGTGCGTATGCGGTCGCGCTCGAAGGCCGAGACCGTGACGATACGGCTGCACCGCCTCAGGATACGGGGCACCACCAGCCGGCGGTAGATGCGCCCCATCTGCTGGTAGAGCGAGCTGTTGCGCCCCGCCTGACGCTCCAGAAAGATGATGTCGTGCAGGGTGACCACCAGCCGCGTGCCGGCGCCGTGGAGCGGCGCCGTGTTGCTGGTGCAGTGGAGCAGGTCGGGGCGGATGCGGCGCAGCGCCCGCGGCAGAGCCACCTGCTCCCACAGCGGGTAGCTCGGGCAGCGGAGTTCCACGATGTGGAAATTGTCGGTGGCTTCCAGACAGCGGTCCTCGCCCGGTGCGACCAGGATGAAATATTCGTTTTCATGGTCGAGCTCCTGGAGGCAGCGGATGCTCTCCAGAGCGACGAAATCCATTCCGTGCTTGTTGCGGCGGAAGATGCGCTGCGCTTCGATGGCTATTTTCATGGCTTAACTTCGGTTTTTCCGTGTTCGGTGTGGATGAAACGGCGGTTCACGCCCCGGAGTCGGAACAGGTTGGCCGCCATCAGCAGGAAGAGTACGGGCGTGCGCCGCAGAGCCCGTTTGAGCCGCTCGTCCATCAGCTCGTCGGGCAGGGCGAACGCCAGAGCGAAGAGCAAGAGCAGCAGAGCCACCCACCACTTGACGCACCATGCCGTCGCGACCAGCGTGGTCAGCAGCGCCAGCAGGGGAATCAGCCCGAGCAGCAGGATGCGCGGGGGCATCATCCACTGCACCAGCTTGTCGATGTAATCGAGGTTGCCCGACAGGACGGCGCCGGGCAGGTCGCGCACGGCCCGCGCGAGCGAGCCCGCCTGTGCCGCCAGCCACCGCCGCCGCTGGTTGTAGAAGTTGGCTTCGCTGCGTACCTTTTCGTCATAGACCACCGCGTCGTCGAGGTATTCGATGTAGATGCGCTCGCGCAGCAGCAGGGCCTCCAGCTCCTTGTCCTCCCCGGCCGTGCTGACCCGGCCGATGTGCTCGCAGAACCACTTGTGGTCGAAAGCCATGCCCGAGCCGATCAGGGCCGACGAGAGGCCGAGGGCCACGTGGCCCCGGCGGAAGATGGCGTTGTTGATCTCTTCGCTCGCGGCGTCCAGCAGCGCCGTGTCGGTGTCGGTGTTGAGGGCTTTGCGGTGTCCCTGTACGGCTCCCGCCCCCGAACAGAAGGCCTCGTTTACTTTGCGCAGGAAGTCCGGGGCGGCGATGTTGTCCACGTCGAGAATCGCCACCAGGTCGGCGGCGTCGGGCCCCAGCCGCTCGGCCACCAGGTTGAGGGCCCGGGCCTTGGAGCTTTCGGCGAAGTCGGCGACCAGCAGCCGGATCGGGAGGGCGGCGAGCCGCCGGAGGCTTTCGGGGCGGAACTTGTCGGCGACCACCACCACCTCGAAGCGGTCGCGGGGGTACTCCTGCGCGAGCGCCGCCTCGATAGCGGGGCCGATCACGTCGTCTCCCTTGTATGCGGGGATCACCACGGCGAAGCGGTGCATCTTCGACGCCGGCGGAAAGGGATCCCGGCGACGGTGCATCGAGAAGAGGGCGAAGACGAAGAGGTAGAGGGCGGGGAGTCCCAGCCCGATGAAGAGCACCAGGTCGAGGATGCGGAGCGTGAGGATCATGGTCGGTGGGGTTTGTCGTCCGCCTCGAGGCGGAAGTAGTCGCGGGCGCCCCGCAAGGCGGCCCCGGCCAGATCGCTGCGTCCGTGCAACAGGTTGAGGACGACGGATTTCGGCAATGCGACGGCGGTTTGGTAGAGCACCGAGAGCCGCCGTGCGGCGCCCCGGCGGTTGCGGCGGGCGAAGAGCAGGCGGTTGCGGGTGAGGTAGTAGGTTTTCAATGGGCTGGCCGGGCCGGTGGTGCGGCTCTCCTTGTGGAAAACCGTGCAGCGCGGTTCGTAACCGATGCGGTAGCCGGCGTCCGTGATGCGCTGCGACCAGTCGAGTTCCTCATAATAGAGGAAGTACATTTCGGGCATCGCGCCCGCCTTGAGGATGGCCTCGCGCCGCACCATCATGGCGGCGCCGTGGGCATAGGGGGTTTCGCAGGGCGTGTCCCAGCGTCCGTCATCCGGCTCCCCGAAGCCGATGAGGGCGTTGCGCAGCGTGACGGGGGTGAGCGGCGTGTAGCCCGCGAACTGAACGCTCCTGGGCGGGTCGAAGAATCGGATCTTGGGGCAGACGGCCCCCAGCTCAGGCTCCCGGTCGAGCCGTTCGGCCAGCAGGTGCAGCGTGTCCTGCTCCACCTCGGTGTCGTTGTTCAGCAGCAGCAGGTATTGCCCCGAGGCGGCGGCGATCCCGAGGTTGTTGCCGCCGGCGAAGCCCAGGTTGCGGTGGCTGCGGATGGCACGGATGTGCGGATGGCGTGCGCAGAGCAGGGCCGCCTCGTCCGTGCGCGAACCGTTGTCCACCACGATCACTTCGAGGGGCGTATGCACATGGCACTCCAACGAGCGGATAAGCGCCGAGGTGAGCTCCCAACCGTTGTAGTTTACCGTGACGACCGAAATCATGGGTTTCATGCCTTGCCGGGGATTTGGGCGGCCGGAGCCTGGTCGGTCGGCGCGAGTTCGCGGTCGAAACGCGGGGAGAGGAAGATCAGGGCCATGAAGACGTACATCATGGCTCCGTTGGGTATCTGTCCGAAGATTTCATTGGCATAGGAGGCGACGGCCACGCCGAAGATGCCGGCTGTCAGGGCTGCGGTGAACCCTTTGACGCGGGAGTCCCGCAGGCGGTACATGACCAGGAAGACTCCCCGCCCGACGGCGTAGCAGAGCACCGCGAGGTGGAGCAGCAGGCCGACGATGCCCGTTTCGACCCATACCATCACGAACCACGAGTCGGTGGGGATTTGCGAGGTTTCGGCCTCGGGAGCGTAGGCCAGGGCTTTGCCGCCGCCGTGCCCCAGTCCGGCGCCGAAGGGTTTGTCGCGCATGATCGTGCGCAGTTTGGCCTGATTCTCCATGCGCAGCACGAAAGACTTGTCCTGCAGGTTGAAAGCGCTGCGGGCCCGCCGGATCACCGCGTTGCCCTGGCCGATGGTCGTATAGTTCAGGAAGAGGAAAACCCCCAGCAGCAGCACGGCGCCCGTGAGGATGATTTTCACGCGGCGCGACATCACGATGAACAGGGCGTAACCGGCGAAAGGGACCGCCAGGGCGCTGCGGGTACCCGATATGAGCATGCCGTAGCATGCGGCGGCGGCGACGGCCACCATGTAGAGTCGCATCCACGGGTTACGGTAGTAGAGGGATGCGATCGAAAGGACGACCATCGAAAGCCCCATGCTCGAGCCGAAGTTGGCCGCGTCGCTGAAAAACGAGAAGTAGCGCACGCCCGTCGAGAGCAGGTGCGTGGTGCGTCCGCCCTCGTAAAAAAGCCAGTTGATCTCGGCCGGCGAGAACCCGATGAATTTCTGGATGCAGGCCTTCCCCACGGCCAGCAGCGTAAGCACCGACCAGAGGCCCAGCAGGGCGGGCAGGTACTTGTAGCGGTCGAAGGAGACCGCTGTAAGAATGACGATCAGCAGGAAATAGAGCGCATAGGAGCGGATTGCGGTCATGGCGACTCCGAATGCCGCGGCGTTGGGGTTGGTGAGCTCCAGCACGCAGTAGATCAGCCAGAGCAGTGCGGCGAGGGTGAGCCCGTTGCGTGCACGGGACCATCCCACCCCTCCGTAGAGCGTGCGGAAAAGCAGCACCGCGAAGTTGAAGAGGATCGCCGCGTCGAGGATCAGCCCGATCGGGAACGAGACCCAATGGCGCAGGGCCATGATGAAGTAGTTGATCGTGAACAACCCGAGCATCGCCCACCCCGGACGGTAAACGGCCACGATGGTCACGCAGGCCACCATCGGCAGGCAGGCCACGGCAGCCCCGGCCAGGCCGAAGCGGAGCGTGGCATAGCCCACGGCGAAGATGCCGGCCAGCAGCAGGCCGTAAACGGCCAGCCGGGGCACGGAGAGTTCCGCCGGCCATTGCGAGAAAGGCTGTTTGTTCAGGGGCATGGCTCGGGGTCAGCGGTCCACCGAGGTGAACCCGAATTGGTAGAAGCGGTAGCCCAGTTTGCGCAGGCGCGAATAGGGCGGGAGCAGGCCGGTGAAGGTTTCGACCACTTCGCGGCGGGCCTTGTTCAGGTAGAGCATCACGGGGGTTTCGTCGCTCAGGGCGACCGTCTTGTCGAAGAGGGTCTGGTCGGTATCCTTCCATACCCGGTTCGCGCGGACGACCATCAGGTTGAGCGCGGCACTCCGCAGCAGCTCTTTCGGCACGGAGCAGCGTGCCAGGGGCGGGTATTCGACCAGTACGACGTCGGCGTCGGCCAGGGGCGTGTCGCCGCTGCGGTCGCGGGCGAAGTCCCCGAGGCGGTGAGCCAGCAGGAACTCCTTGCTGTCGGGGTTGAAATCCCTGTTCCAGGAGACCACGCGCACGGCGAGTCCCGTTTCGCGCATGTGTGCGGCGAGCTGCTCCGTGATGAGGCTCTTGCCATCGCCCGGCTCGGTGCTCAGCACATTGATGACGTTGGGGCTCTCCGGCCGGAAGTAGTTGAGTACGGCATTGCTCAGGTAGCGGGCGGCGGCCTGTTGGTAGGTGCGCGTATAGCGGCGTGCCCGCAGCGTGCCCGCGCCGGGGAAGGCTCCCAGCACGCGGCCGCCGGTGATGCGTTCGGTGCGGATCTTGTCCCTGAGGGTGCGGTCGAGCAGCTCGAGCAGGATGAAGAATCCGAGGATGAAGAAAAGCGTCCCCAGGAATGCCGTGACCACCATGAGCTTGCGTTTGCTCGGCTCGGGGCTGAGCGGCAGCACGGGCGGGTTGATGATCTTCAGGGTTGCGGAGGACATCTGCAGGCTCTTCTGTTTGAGCCGCGCCGAGTTGAGGGCGTGCAGGATCGAGAGGTAATTCTCCTTGAGGAACTGGATGTTGCGCTCCTTGCGGTTGAGCGTCGAACCGATGGGGGAGAAGAGTTCGTACTGGCGGTCGAGCTTCTCTTTCTGCGCTTTCATCACCTCCAGCTTGGCGCTCGACTGCTCGAACAGGAGCACGGCGTTGAGCCACTCCGAAATCATCGAGGGGGTCGAAAGGCCCTCCTTGGTGTATTGCTGGAGCGCGATGTCGGCGGTGATCTGTTGCAGGTCGCGGCTGAGGGAGTCGAGTTCAAACTTGAGCCGGTGCGTCTGTGCCCGTCCGGGGGTCTGCACCTTCGGCAGACTGTCGCTCTGGAAGGCTTCGGCCGCGGCGATCTGGTAATGGCGGTCCGAAATCTCGTGGAGTTTCTGCAGGAAGAGGGCGTTGTTGCGGAACGTCTTGAGCGGCTCGATTTTCTTTTCGATGGTTTCGATCTGCTGGCGCGAGCTGTTGTAGTCGAGCAGGATGTCCTGCAATTTGAGCTCATAGTCGCGCGTGAGGGCCGCGATGTGGCGGGTCTGCTCGTCGTAGTGGATGATGTGGTTGGCCACGTTGTACTGCGTGAGGGAGTCCTCCTGGTCGTGGAGCTCCTTATTGACCCGGGCGAGCTCTTTCTCGAAGTAGGCGATCACGTCGTTGGTCTCGCCGAAACGCAGGTCGCGGTACTGCCGCACGAACTCCTGGTTGAGCAGCAGCAGGGTGTTGTAAACGATGCCGGGATCGTCGTTGGTGTAGCTCACTTCGAGCATGTCGCTGCTCCCGAGCCGCTTGACCTTGATCTTGCGCAGGGCGTCGTAGCTGTAATGGCGGTGGTTCCACAGGAACATGCCGTAAACATGGTTTTCGCGGTCGCGCTGCTCGTAGCGCCACAGATTGGCCAGCGTCACCGAATCGTCGGTGCGATCCACCAGGTCGAGCACCTCCTGCGGAGTCTTGTTTTCGAGGATGCGGTACGAACGCGCGGTCATGTAGCTGTTGTCCCGGTCGGGCTGGCCGTAGGATAGATCCTGGGCGTAGAGCTGCATGGAGACGTTCTTGAGGGTGGTCTGCGAGGTGATGATGTTGATGAGGTTGTCCACCGCATTGTTGATGATGTTCCAGTCCTGCTTCTGCCCCTGTCCCGACTCGATGTCATAGCCCGAGACGATGCCCGTGTAGATGGTCGAGGTGGAGGAGTATTTGCGCGGCGCGGAGCCGAGTTTGACATAGACGATCAGGGCCACCAGCAGCGGGCAGAGGATCAGCCAGTAGCGGATGCGGTAGAGGAACCGGAAGATGTAGGTCAGGTAATTCATGGTCGGGGGCGGTTAGCGGTTGATGATGCGCGTGCTGGTGAGTACCTCCAGCCGGAGCAGGGCGCTGTTCAGGGCCGCGCGGGTCTGTTCGTATTCCCGGATGGCCGTGTTCTCGATGCTTTTCTGGCGGCTGAGCATCTGCGCGTCGATCGAGCCGTTCACGAAGTCGGTTTCCGACACGGCGTACTGCGCCCGCGCGTGCACCATGCTGCTGGCCGCGCTCTGGAGGATCGCCAGATTCTCGGTCACCTGCGTATAGGCATCGATCACCTTCAGGCTCAGGTCGTCATACCAACGGTCGATCTCGTACTGGATGCTTTCGATGCGGGTTTTCTGTTTCTTGATCTTGTTGCGGCGGTCGAAGAGCTCCTCCAGCGGCATGGAGAAAGTCACGCCGACGTTCCAGTAGCTCTGCTCGCGGCCTGTGTTCAAGGCGGGAACGGGCTGCCCATCAACGATGTAGGCCGAGTTGTAGATGTCAGTCGAGCCGTAGCTGTAATTGGCGTTGAGCTTGATATATTTGAGCCATGTGCGGCGGATGCTCCGCAGCTCGCGTTCCTCCTCCTCCTTGTTGGAGTTGTAGTATTGCACCTGGGGGCTGTTCTTGGCGTTTTCGAGCAGCACGTGCAGCGGCGGCAACTGGATGGTAGCGTAATCTTCGGCCGTGAGCTGCGAAAAGTCGCTGTAGGGAACCGGATCGCGCGACGGGGTCATGCGGCCGTCGGAGTCGGCGTGTTCCTGCGCAGCGGTCGGGAGCGAGAACGGCAGCAGGAGCAGCGTCAGAATGGGTATGATTCGGATTTTCATAGGGCGTGGTCAGACGTTTTCTTTCTGGATGAATGCGGTGAAAGTTTTCAGGATGATCTTCAGGTCGAGCAGCGGCGAAAGGTGTTGGGCATAGTAAATATCCAGCCGCTTGCGCTCCTCCGGGGAGAGCTTGCCCGCGCCGCCGCGCTTTTCGACCTGCCACAGCCCGGTCAGGCCCGAGGGACACATGAAACGGTCGATGTACTCGTCGCTTGTCAGGTGCTCGGCCTCGTAGAGCGGCAGGGGGCGGTTGCCCACCACCGACATGTCGCCCCGCAGGATGTTAAAGAGCTGCGGAAGCTCGTCGATGCTGTATTTGCGGATGAAGCGTCCTATGCGTGTGATGCGGGGGTCGTTCTCGAATTTGACGAAGGCGTTGCGCTGCTCGGTTTCCACCTGTTGCAGGTGTTCCTGCTCGGGGATGACGAAGTCGTCGGAGACCAGCAGCCCCTGCCCGTCGATGGCCGGGATGAGCCGCTCCACTTCGGCGGGGTCGAGGGCGATGCGTGCGGCCTGCGGCTGCGGCTGCTGCCCGGCGTACTGGTTGAGCTCTTCCATCTCCCGCAGCCGGCTGTCGGCGTCCGTGCGCATGGAGCGGAACTTGAGGAAGTCGAAGACCCGGTAGTTGCTTCCCACGCGCTTCGAGCGGTAGATGACCGGGCCGGGGCTGTCCAGCCGTACCGCCACGGCTGTGGCGAGCAGCACCGGCGAGAGGAGCACGATGGCTCCGGCGGAGGCCAGCACGTCGAACGTCCTCTTCCAGAGCGGCATGCGGAAACCCGTGAGGCGGGGTTGCGCCGTGTGGACGGGTTTGTAACGGAAGGCGTATTCGGTGATGAAGCGGATCGTGCGGTCGAAGGTCGCGGCGTCGGTGTCCGGACGCAGGGCGCTGTTGGTCCCCGCTTCGAGGTAGGCTTTCCGCTCGGTCGCATCGAGCGTGCCCGTGAGCAGGATGATGGCGCTCTGCGGGTATTGCGAGCGGAGCAGCCGGATGTTCTGGAGGTCTATTTTCCGCGTGCGGCGTTCGAAGAGGATGATCGGCCGGGGATCGCCCGAGGCATCCAGCGTGCGGATCGCCGAGGGCATGTTGGGGACGACCCGCAGGTGTCCTCCCGCGAGCTGTACGAAGTGGGCGGCGTGGGTGTGCGACCCTGCTCCGGCCTGTATGTAGATGATCGGGTGTTTCAAATCAGTTTTTTCACGCGTAGTTTGAGCTCCATCGGATTGAACGGTTTGACGATGTAGTCGTCGGCGCCCGATTCGAGCAGGCGGATGCGCTCGGAGGTGCTGTCCTCGCTCGAGAGCATGATGACCGGTATCTGCCTGAACAGTTCGTCCTGTTTGAGCAGCATCAGGAATTCGTCTCCGCGCATTTCGGGCATGCGGATATCCGAGACGATCAGATCGGGCATGTTGCCGTCCTGAAGCCAGGCAAGCGCTTTGATCGGGTTGTCGTAAAAGACGATCTCGTATTCGTAGCCCAGATAGACGCTCAGAATTTTGGCGATCGATTCTTTGTCGTCCACGATGAGGATTTGTTTCTTATCCATGTCGTTCAATTGTTGTCGAGTTAGTCCGTTCTCCCGTCTGCACACCATCGAACCGTTCCGATGTACGGGCATCGGACGGTTGCTGTATGGGATATCGTCGGCTCGTGTGCTTGTGCGGGGGTTATATCGGTTCGTAAAGATAGTGATTATTTATCCCTTTGAACCGCTATCGGATAAAAAAATGCGAATTAACACGGCAAAAATGCACAATTTTCTGGTTTTTATCCCTATCTTGGCCTATCGATTTCCTGCATAAAATTCGGATTTTTCGCGTATTGTTTTTGTAACCAGCGAGTTGTGTTGTTGCCGATCGGATGCCGTTTTCGGGCCGTTCCGGACGGATGCGCCGCAACCCGGAAGTCATATCCAAAGTGATGGAAAAGAGAGAGATCGTGGGTATATTCCGCCGTATGGCGCTTTTCGGCCGGATCGCGGCCGGCAGAGGGGCTGTCCGGGCTTCGGTCGGGGCATTGCTTGCGCATGCCGCATTGCGGCCGTCGCCGTGCATGGCGTTCGCGGGTCCGGGCGAACCGCTGTCGGACCCGTCGCGGAGCGGAGTAGCGGATGATGCGGCCGCTTCGGAGGCTGCGGGTCGGGACGCGCGGCCGCTCGTGCTCGTTGCCGAGGACAATGCCGGCAACTACCGGCTTATCGAGGTGATACTGCGCAGCGCCTACCGGCTGCAACATGCGCTCAATGGACAGGAGGCGGTCGAGATGTTCGACCGCGAGCGTCCCGATATCGTGCTGATGGATATTAACATGCCCGTGATGGACGGGTACGAGGCGCTGCGCCTGATCCGCGAGCGCGACACGAAGGTGCCGGTGATCGCCCTTACGGCCTATGCCTTCGACTCCGACCTGCAGAAGATGCTCGAATGCGGGTTCGACTCCTGCATGACCAAGCCGATCAACGTGGGCGGTATCAAGGCGCTGATCGAATCCCAACTCCATAAATAACCCCGACCGACCCATGACCCCCGCCATGACCCGACTCTTCCGCCTCCTGCTTCTGTTTCTTCTGCCGGCTCTGCTGTTGCCGATGCCCGGGCGGGGCGGCACGGATGACGCCGAGCGCGGGCGTATTCTGATTATCTCCTCCTATAACCCCGACACGCGGCGCATGTCGAGTTTTACGACCGAATTCGAGCAGCAGATCCTCCGTTCGGGCGTCCCCTACGATATTTTCATCGAGAACCTCGAGTGCAAGGGCATCAGCGATGCCCCTGTCTGGATCGGCCACATGGACCGCATCCTCGAACGGTACGAGCAGCATAACCTCAAGGCCGTCATCCTGCTCGGACAGGAGGCGTGGGCCTCCTTCATCTCTTTGGGCCGTTTCCCGCAGGGGGTGGCTTTCTTCGGGTGCTTCGCCAGCTCCAACGGTGTGATGCTGCCCCATGCGGATACCGTCTGTTTTCCGCGCTGGAACCCCGCCTCGGCCGACCTGATGCGGGTTGCCGACAGTACGGGCATGGGCGGCGGGATGCTCAACCGGTACGATGTGCCGCGCAATATCGAACTCATCACCTCGATCTTTCCCGAGGTGCGCAACATCGCCTTCGTCTCGGACAATACCTACGGGGGCATTTCGCTTCAGGCCCTCGTGCGCAAGGAGATGGAGAAATTCCCCGAGCTCAACCTGGTGCTCATCGACAGCCGGCACGAGGAGGACGAGATCCGGCAGACGATGGCCGCGCTGCCCAGGACGACGGCCGTGCTGCTGGGCACGTGGCGCGTGGGCAGCGACGGGCAGTACCTCATGCAGAGTTCGTTGCAGGAGCTCGTGCGGCTGAACCCCCACCTGCCGGTCTTCTCGCTCACGGGTACGGGGATCGGCACGGTGGCCGTCGGCGGTTACGTCCCCGTGTACGACAATGGCGCTGCCCAGATCGCGCGGCAGATCGCCTCCTCCTATTTCGACGGCACGGGCAAGGCGCACATCCACCTGACCGACGGAGAGTACCGTTTCGACGCGAAGAAGCTCCGCGAGTCGAAAATCCCGGAATACAACCTCCCCGAGGGGAGCGTGATCGAGGATACGACGGCCGCCAAGCTGGTCAAGTACTCCCATTACATCGACATTCTGGTGGCCCTGCTTGCGGCTCTGGCCGTGCTGCTGGGCTTCGTGGTGCTGCTCTACATCCGTTCGCGGCGCCTGCAACGCCTGCTCGCACGCCGCGAGGAGGAGCTCGTGGTAGCGAAGGAGCGGGCCGAGGAGTCGGACATGCTCAAGTCGGCATTCCTGGCCAACATGAGCCACGAAATCCGCACGCCGATGAACGCCATCGTGGGTTTCTCGACGCTCATGCAGGAGGGCGACCTCACCCCCGAAGAGCGGCACGAGTACTGCTCGATCGTGGTCAATAACTCGGAGATGCTGCTCACGCTGCTCAACGACATCCTGGACATATCGAGCCTCGAATGCGGCAAGTACAAATTCAACTACGCCGAGGAGGATATCGTGCAGATTTGCCAGCATGTGATCCTCACCACGGCCCATACGCGGCAGCAGGGCGTCGAATGTCGCTTCGATCCCCCGTGCGAGTCCTATAAGCTTTATACCGACGGACACCGCCTCTCGCAAATCCTTATCAACCTGATGACCAACGCCGGGAAATTCACCTCCCAGGGGAGCATCACCATCGGGTTCGAGGTGCGCGAAAAGGAGAACCGCGTGCAGTTTTTCGTCGCGGATACAGGCAGCGGCATCGCCCGCGAGAAACAGGATATGGTGTTCAACCGTTTCGAGAAGCTCGGCGGCCATAAGAACGGCACGGGGCTGGGACTGGCCATTTGCCGCCAGATCGCGGTGATCTTCGGTGGCGAAATCCACGTCGATCCCGACTATACCGGGGGTGCGCGGTTCGTCTTTTCGCACCCGATACGGTCCGAAAAGCCCCGTCAGGGGCCGGACCGTGAGGGGGGGGGGGATTTTGACCGCCCCGACAACCGACAGACTTTGAAATTGGGTCCCTGCGGCTCCCTGCGGCGGGCGTAACCGTGAGCTGCTTACGGGCGCAAGATGCCCGGTCGGTGGCGGGTTCGATGCCGGGTTGCCGCCGCATACCGCGACGTATTGCCCACCGCAGCACGGCCGCCTCAGCGGGCGGAAACCTTTCCCTGTCCGCTCCGTGTCGTGTTGTCCGCGCCGGACTTGTGTCTGGGGCTTCGGGCGCCCAGCAATGACGGCAGGGTGCAGTGTTAAAGCATCAGGTCCCCTGTTTTCCGCACCGGAAAATTTTCGTATCTTTGCGCCATGTTACGTGATTTCCTGAAACCGGATTCGGTGAGGTAAACAAACTGCGTCGGCGACGCGGTTTGTCCTGTCGTGTGCTCCCGGATGACTCTTTCCGGGAGGTGTTTCCCTGTTATTTTAACCCGTGTGCATGGACGAAGCAGAACAAGGCGCTTCCGTGCACGCACAATTTTCTTCGGAAATGAACAACGAAAATCAAACGATCCGCGGTATCGACGTCGATCTGATCTGCGAATTTTTCCTCAACACCCGGCGGCAGGGGCCAGGAAGCCCTGAAGCAACCCTGCGGGCCCTGAGCTTTATCGACGGCCTGACCGACGAATCCCGCATCGCCGACCTCGGCTGCGGCACGGGCGGCCAGACCATGACGCTGGCCCGCCATGCGCCGGGGCATGTCACGGGGCTCGACTTTTACCCCGGATTCATCGAGCGGTTCAACGCGAACGCCCGCGGCGCGAACCTCGGCGACCGGGTGAAGGGGGTCGTCGGCTCGATGGACGACCTGCCGTTCCGGGAGGGAGAACTCGACCTGATCTGGTCGGAGGGGGCCATCTACAATATCGGCTTCGAGCGGGGGCTTCGCGAGTGGCGCAGGTACCTCCGGCCGGGTGGCTTCCTCGCCGTCACCGAAGCCTCGTGGTTCACCGACGAGCGGCCGGCCGAGATCCACGATTACTGGATGGAGATGTACCCCGGCATCGACACGATTCCCGGCAAGGTCGCCCTGGTGCAGCGGGCGGGTTACCTCCCCGTGGCAACCTTCGTGCTGCCGGAAAACTGCTGGACGGAACACTATTACGCCCCGCTCGCAAAGGCCCGGGAGCTGTTCCTGCGCAAGTATGCGGGAAACGCAACCGCCGAGGAGCTGGTGGCGTTCCAGCGGCAGGAGGAGGCGCTGTACGACAAATACAAGGCCTTTTACGGTTACGTGTTCTACATTGCCAAAAAGACGGGGGAGTGACCGGATCGCTTGCGGTCGAACCGCCGGGGGCGTGGCGTGCAGTGGCCGGACACGTGGGGTCGAACCGCCGGGAGACGTAGCGTGCGATGGCCCGAACATGCGGGGCGCAGCGGCGCGGCCGACCGGCGGGTGTAGCCATGCGTTACGGTCGTTCCGACGCGGTACGGCGCGGGGCTCCGTCGGGAGCGTGCCCGCGCTGTTTTTTGTGCAACGCACTTGCGCCGGGCTGATGCCCTATTCGGCGGCGAAGTTGTCCCGGCACGGGAGCAGGCCGTCGGTGTCGTCGCCCGTTGCCGCGCGGTAGAGCGCCAGCAGCCGGTCGAAGTCCCGGCCGTAGTCGTCGGGGTTTCGGAGCGGTACGTCGGGCAGGTCGATCCCCAGCTCGCGGCAGCGGGCGACCACGGCCAGCAATTGCTGCATCTCCCAGAACAGCAGCCCCAGCGCACAGTCGGGGTTGCGCAGCGCCCGCCCGGGTCGGATGTCCCGCAGACGGATGAATGGAACGCACCGCCTCCGCGCATGGCGCCAGCAGAGGAAGCAGAGCACCACGAAAGGCGTGCAGGTGTGGAGCGTGCCCGCCGCCACGCAACGCATCATCTGCTCGTAACAGACATCGAACGGGTCGCGGATAAGCCACTCGCGCAGCAAGCGGTCGGGTAGCGTCGAGGCGGTCAGCCTCCTGCCCCGCTCGAGGATGTAGGCCATGCTCCGCAGCGCGGCGGGGCCGAAATCGGGATACCGCCGCCGCAGTTTCGCCCGCCGCCAGCGACGGCGCCACAGGGCAAAGCGGATTGTGAGCGGGCTGCGCATACGCCTAACTGCTGCGGTTCGGGCGGCACCGCAACGGGATGACGGTTACAGATGACCCGGAGGGAGAGCGAAAAATGGGGCGTGATGGGCGCACACGGGCCGCTCGTGCCAAACCGATCGGCTCCCCTTGCCGGTGCGCGACGCGGATGGAGCCGAAAGAACGGCAATCGGGGCTGGCGGAGAGCGGGTAAGCGGTTGCGGAAGAAAAAAGGGGGCGGTCAGATTCATTCCATAATGGCCCAAACTTATATCTATGTAAATAACGACCGCCCCCTGTAACGACAGGGCAAGGTATGGTTGTGTAGGTGAATACTGCGGAAAAACCGATGGCGGCAGCGGAGTCCCGGCGGGAAGACGAGACCCCGTCGGCAACCCCGCTGCCTGACGCATCGGTTGTGAAAAAAACGGGGGCGGCGGAAAGGATGATTTGCTCTTGCCCAAAACAACCTGAAAATGAAGATTTTGCCGCCCCCGAGGGGTTCGACCCGGCCCTGACCCCGGCCCCGCTTCCGGCCGCACCGCCGCCCGGCGGCCGGTGGCCGCCGAAGCGCATGGAGGGGAGAGGGATGAAAGACCGTGACATGATGCCGAAAGTTGGAGGTTTGACGCTGATCCCCGGCGGCGGAATCCGCTGCCGGCGATCGGTTTCCCTTTGACCCGGCCCGATCGAAAAGAAAGGGCGCAGGATGCAATTTCTCACGGAAGGCCTTGCAAAACCTTAAAGCGAAAATTGCCCCTACGCCCAAGCCGCCTGCGACACGGAGTGCCGCAGGCATAACATTGGGTTTCAGACAAATTTTACATCGCTTTATAAACCCGCCATATTTTGAAATATAGCAGTTTGCAAGTTTACCGTGGATGCAAAGGTTTGTCTTAACCTCTGTCTATGTTACTTTGCCGTAATTACCCGGCAAAGGTAGCATAAATATTGTGTCAAATTTTTAAAGTTCAACGCACAAATATACGAAAAATTCGGGATTCGGTCTAATTAGACCGACTAAAAATGTCCAAACATATCTTTTTTTGTAAAAATTATACCATCCTGAAACTGCCGGATCAAATACTGTTGGATTTAATAGCTCGAAGAATGCGGGAAATTCGGGAGCATCACCACCATACCCAAGAGTATTTGACCGAAAATGCCCATCTCCATCTATCGCATTACGAACACGGGCGGAAGCTCCCGACCTTAGGGTCGATTGTTAAATTCTGCCGGTATTACAACCTGTCTCTTAAGGAATTTTTCGGGGAAATGACCTACCCGAAAGAGTAATCTTCGCAAAAGAGGACATTGTACCCGTCGGTCGCCGGGGCGCGGATTGGTGTCGAGGGCGGAAAACGGTGTCATCATACCAGGCATCAGCAATTTGTTTCAATCCCCGGCCCGCCGGTTTTCTGCGGTCGGCGATCGATCCGCCTTTGATCCGGCACGACTGAAGAAAGGCGCAGGTACAAACTCCCCAGACGGCCTTCGGATGCACGAAATCGGTTGTTTGCCCTTACGCCCAAACCGCCTGCTTGCTGCGTGCCGCAAGCCCGACATTGGATTTCAGACCAATTACGCCGGCTCCCTAAACTGGCTTTAACCTCTGAATCGGTCGTGTGCAAATTTTCCGAATCGCATACCGGTTTGTCTTACCCGATGTTTAGGTTGCTTTCTCGTAATTACCAGGCAAAGGTAGCATAATTTTAATTTTCATTACTTCATGTTTCTGGCACAAAGATAGTATTATTTCTCAAAACTTACCTCAAGGTGAGTAAAGAAAAAGTGAATTAGGGTGTTATTTTGTAAATATGAAGAAACCCGCACCGAGACGGACAGACGATAAGCTATTGGAATTGATAGCAGAACGCATGAAAGAGCTGCGAAAGGAACGTGGTTATACACAGGAATTTGTTGTAGAACGGACCGGTTTGAAACTCCCGGAACATGAAGCAAAGAGTGCTTTCCCGTCTCTCGTATCCATATCGGTTTTGTGCGAGTTTTACAATATTACGGTCAGCGATTTTTTCAAATCGATCCACTATCCCCCGACCAAGGATTAGTAGCACAACTGCTCGCTGTCGGGTTCCGTTTTTCAAAACCCGGGCGGGATCGCTTCAGATCGGGCGGGCTGATCGGCACCTCAGTTGGGTGCGTTCGACAAACTATCGACAAACAAATGCGATGAAAGCACGCTGAAACCACGTGCTTCCGGGATAAAAAAGAAAGACGCAACGATTGCGTCTTTCTTTAAAAGTGCCCCTGCATGTGTCCGTTGGGGGTTTGGAGCGGGTTTTTTGTTCGAGCCGAAACCGGGACTTGAACCCGGGACCTTATCATTACGAGTGTAATTCTAAAATATTTAAAAATACATTATACCATACATATAATCAATCAAATATATGTATTATAATATTTGATTTGCATGCTTTCCGACAAACAATCGACAAACATTTTCATCGGTTTGCCAAAACAAGACTTTTAACTAAAAAAACGATGGATTACTTTTCTTTATAGTTTACCAACCGGCTTTCAGTCTTAATTACGCCAATTGTAAATCGAGGCTCAAACGCAATCCCAGCGCATTAGCAATACGGATAAGCGTGGATAACTGCATATCAGTCCGTCCCTGCTCTATTAGGCTAATATACTCTCTCTTTATTCCGGTCATATCAGCAAGCTGCTGTTGAGTTATCTTAAGTTCTTTTCGTAACTCCTTGACGCGACGACCATAAAATAGAGAAAGTTGTTTGGCGTCTATATCTTCCATTATGCGGGCACTCCGATTTTATATAAATATTCGGGAGCGAAATCGGCTCCATTGTACCATTCGATCGTGCCTCCGGTCAATCCAAACTGGATAAAATTATTCTTATCTTTCAAAGGCTCGAACACTGCGCCATTCAATAACGGTAATACATCTACTTGCTTAGTTACGCCGTTGCTGAAAAGAATACGAAGAATATAATCTTTAACGTACTCCACATCCTCCACCGTAAGAATTTCAAAATTGTCTTTCATAAGAATTTCACTTTAATGGTTCTATTTTATCCGGGCACTCACCATTTATTAATTTAAACCAATTGTTTTTCAATTCCGATTCGTGAATTGAAAGCCATTCAAAAACCATTTTAGCTATACGAACAGGTAAGTTACCTTGAATAGTCGGTGTATCCAATGTTACTATGGCTCTGTAATTACCATATTTAACATGGAAATGAGGAGGATTGTGGTCATCCCAATACATCAAAATTATGATTCCGAAAAACCTGCTAATTTCTGGCATAACAGTGTGGTTTTGTTTACAGCACAAATGTAAGCAATATATTACATTTATCCAAATATTTCAGCAACATTTATACCGTCATTCGTCTGGGAAATCGGTCTGCTCGTTCACGTAGCGTTGTAAATCGATTCCTCCATCCTCCACCAAACGCCAAAGAAAATTAAGCATTAAATACGTGCCTCTCGAAGTTCTTAGCGCTCCCCGCTCAAAAACATCATTTTGGGATTCTTCTGTTTTTGCTATTTCATCTTTCATCTTTTCTTAGTTAATTTCTAACTTCTATCTTAGTTAGTTTCTAACCTTTTAATTCGATAATTATTTATATTTTAGTTAGTTAATTCTTTTTATCTTATTTAGTAATTTTCTATATCTTAGTTAATTTCTCTCCATCCGAGAATACGCTCATCTTTGATAGTACGAGTTGTTCCATCGATAGTCCATATAATACCGGCGGCATCACCATACGAAATCCAGGCAATTGCAAAGCATATTAATCCCGATCTGCGGTACTTCACCTCTACCGGCTGGCACCATACCGGTAGTTTTTCTCGCGGATCATTCCATTGGTTCATCTGTTCTTTGGTTTCCTGTTTGGCAATCTCCGCAACGCAAGTCATAGCCTCTCGAAGTTGCCATTTCGCCTGCTCGGATAAATCTGCTTGAAACTGCTCTATGCACTCGTCGATAAATTTTTCGGCATTTTTGTTTACAAAAATACCTTTTCGTCCCGATATTTCGTCCAAATCGAGCACAATGCCTTCACAGTAAGGTTGGTCGCCTTCGTTGATTGTGAAGGAAGCATGAGGCATCTTTGAAGTTATATGCCATTTCAATCCGGGTATATCGTTGGGCCTCCATTGTGCACGGACTAAGCGGGGATTATTGTCATTATCTTCCGTATATGGGATTTGTACCAGTTTATTTTTAAAAGTTTTATGGTAAGTATTTTCCAAATCATAATCGGGATACATTTCACCTTCCAAAACCAACAGATAATCACCACCGAGAATGGCATCTACATTATCGTGAATCACACCTCGTATTTTAATGCTATCATCATAATAGCCAAATAGCACCAATAGATTGTTGTTTTGAGCAATATATTCTTGTCCTTTCGTTATCCCAATATAACGGTCTCCTCCGTTCAGCAACTCTGCGAGCTGCTCTTTAGTCATCGTTTCCATCTTTACTATTCTATTCTGATTTAATCCCGAATCCTTGTCGGCTCATAATGCTCCACAGATCGTTCAATGGAGTAATTGGTTTTGCGGGCTCTTTCTGCTGCCCTGCTCGTTCGACCGGGCAAACGGTCTGCTCGTTCGGCTCGGAAATCGCTTTGTTATTTTTCGGCTCATCCTGCTGGGGTACGGGGATTCTAATTTTTGCGTAACGGTCAAATCCTTTAACGTGGCGGATGGGTGCCAAAGCAGCGGGCAGGAGGGCACTATTCTTCGTGCGGATTGTTATGGAATACCCTAAGAAATCCAGGACACTTAGGAGTGTGCTTATTTTGCAATTTTCACTACCCTCCTCAATATATCGGATTCTTTGACGTAAGGTATTCGTATCGGAAACGATGCCATTTTTAGAAAATAACGCGGCTTGTGCTTTCGCCATTTGTGAAGTCGTTGCATATCCATTTCGGAGCCGCTCGGACTTTATGAAAGCGCCTATTTGCTTAAAGGTTTTTGAATTTTCACCCATTAGTACAAATTTAAGGGATCAATTTTCAGTCAAAATCGTTCGGTTGATAAATCGGTCTGCTCGTTCGGGCAAGGAAATGATAACAATGTTATTCCTTCTGGAACGCGCCCACAGGCCGCACGGAGCCCGCGTTATACTTGTAGTAGCTGCTCACGCCGCCCGTGTGGCCGTTGTAGATGAACGCGTAGCTGGAATAGTACTCGGGGTCGGGGTCGGCTTCGCTCGTCCAGCGCCAGCCGTCGTTAATAGGCTGGCCGCCGATCTGTGCGAGGGCTTCGTCCAGTCCGCGGAACCGGGCGTTGTACATTTCGATTGCGTCGTGACGAGTAGGGCAGCGAAATCCGTCGCGGTATTCGGCGGCGGCTTTCTGTGCGCCCTTGAAATTGAACTGACCCGGCAGATCTTTTTTGGCGATTTCGAGCATTCCGAAATCGGTTACCAGTACGACGGTCTGCGCGGTCGTCGGATCAGGCTGCTGCATCCATGCGTCGAGCGTGTGAAGCTCGCGGTTGCTGTCAGGGATGTAAATTCCGTTGTTGATGGTCGTTTTCATACTTCTATTTCGTCTTAAGTAAATTATTTAAAAAATCAAAGCTTTTTTGTCCGGCGAAAATTATTGTCGTTGCCGTAGGTGGCGTGCGCCGCATCATTTTCATAATTGGGATTCCGAGTGCGGATAGTTGAGCTGCGTGGTCATCCGTGAGTTGAGGCACTGAATAAATAAGATATGGCTTCCTCTCCCAGCGATACTTGTGAATAAAGGGATGCAAGCCCATGATTTCAAGGTGACGAGCACATAAATCCGCCATCTTCTTAGTCATTTTCGGAATGTAATATCCTGTCGGATAGATATATTCTTCATAATCACAGCACTCATACGGAAATTGCTTGGTCTGATTACCCATAAGGTTAGCATCGTCAATATTCGTCACTTCAATAATTCCACCCGCATTAATCGCATTACGAAGATCGGAAACACTCTTCATTCCGAGTCCTTGTGCGTCGATGGTTAAATCAATATAAGAGCGTGATATGTTCAATTCGATAATACGAGACCCGTAATAACCCGCAACAGCTTTACTGCTCGAGAAATATAAGGCAGCTCCGTAATATTCGTGATTTGTCGGAGTAGAGGGAAGTTTGAATTCGCAAAAATCGCAGTCTGTGCCGTGAAAAATACGCATCTTTATTATCTTATTTTATGTATTACAAATATACACATAATTACGGATATATCCAAACATTACACCGTTATAATTCACTATATTTCAACAAATATCAATAAATAATTCAGATACAAAGCACGATTTCAATATGCGCAATTTATAATCAAACCAAACAACACGAAATTTGCAAATATTTACCTATCGTAAAGAAACGTAAAAAATATCCCTATATTTGTGACACGATCAGCAGTACTAAATTAGTAAAATATTTTAAAAACATGGCATACAATCCGAAATTCAAAACATCCCTCACAGACCGTGAAAAAATAGTCCTCGAATGGGCAATAGATCACAACTGTAATGACTGGATTTATATTTACAGGAATAGTCGAGACCGGCAGTCAAATGCCAACGAATCAAGTATTTCAACCTTAGCGTCAAACTGGAAGAACTCCAATAAGATCAAAGCATATGCCGAGCAGTATCGTATCAGTAGCTTTGCACTAAGAGAAGAATTGGATAAGCGAGCATTGGAAGCCAAACGTGCCAAATCGAAAGAAAACTCAAATGAAATTGAAAGTTTTGATCGGTCCATCGAAGAGCATCTGATCGATTGCCAACGAGAGTTACGGAAGATTTCAGACCCGAAGGAACGGACACAAATGCAAATCAAGATAATTGAACTCAAATTGCGTTTGGAGGCTCGAAATATGGGAGCTGACGATCAAAAAGTGAAGCGGTTTTACATTGATATTCGGACTGACGGATGCAAGAATTGTGCTTTGTATCAATCTCAGCAACAAAAAATTGCGAATAAATCCGAGCATGCTAAATATTATAAGTAATAATATCTAATTTTCACCGGTTTCAGCCCTGCAAAATGAAAGGTTTTATTAGTGGGGGGGGGCCGGGGGTAGCAGATTGTAACTTAGCGGGCGAACGCATCTTGAAATTTTTATTTTTTGTAATTTTTTTGAATATAAATCCGGAATAATTTTATTGTATTACAAAAATACGTGATTAGAAAAGGTTATTATTGGTGTTTACCAATGATTTCGCCAGATAGATGACAGATAAATGACAGATAAAAGACGGATAAAACAGGGTTTAAATTGTTTATAATCAACTATTAGACACTTTTAAGACGGATATATGTTAAAAGTATTACGCAGATAAGTGAGTATGTGTGTATAGGGAAAACTTTTGCAAAAAAAGTGTCTTTTATCTGTCTATTCGCTGTGTGTCAATATGTTAAGCTCAAAAAAAGTGTCTTTTATCTGTCTATTGCCTGTCTTTCAACGGTTTTGGAGGGTAAAAAGGACCATCTTGCACGTAAGTGGTAGTGAATTGGTATCTTTGGATGCTGTTTGAATGTTTTAGGACGATGATTTGTTCTTTACGTGGGGGTAAGACCCAAAATTTGAGTTATACTGCGTCGTATGCTTAGACAGGAACTTCGTATTTTGCTCGTTAAGCACCAAAATAGGCTTTCTGATGCATTATCTCCCAGCAAGCTGGGAGATCGTATCAATGGAGTGACAAATGCCGTCAAATCGGCTCTTTTGGAAAGTAGTCTATGTTTGTCGGACGGAATACTCTCCTACTATGCAAATGGAGTGTATGTCGGGGTTCGTACTGCGGAGGTCGAAAATATCCTGTATAACCTGCTCTGCGAACTCGGAGTGCCATCGATAGAAGCAAATCGTGTGGTGCCTCTTGCTCTTCCGGTAGTCATGGATCGGCACAAAGAATCCAATCCTCAGCTTATTGCTTTCCGAAATTGTGTTTATGATCTATCCTGCGGTGGTGTTTATGATTTCGACAAGTCGCTGATGACAACATACCGTGTAGGGTACGATTATGACGCTATGGCAACGGCTCCCGTATGGGAATCTTTTCTTGAGCAGGTTTTGCCCTGTTCGGAAGATCGTTTGTGCCTCCAGGAGTTTGTGGGTATGATCTACGTGGACCGGCAGAAAATATCCATCGAAAAATGTTTGCTGATGATCGGGGAAGGTGCCAATGGCAAGAGCGTGGTTTATAACGTTATTTCCTCGTTGGTGGGAAGGGAGTATATTTCAACCCTCACTCCCACGCAGCTACGGGATTCTAAGCAACTGACGGCCCTGCGGGGTATGAAACTCAACTATTGCTCGGAGGTAAAACCCCAGGATGCTTTTTCTGCATCACTCAAAGCCCTCGTCTCCGGGGAGAAGGTTGCCGCATGGGATTTATACCGTGGCGTGAGCGAAATTATCGCCCCTCCCATCATTTTTACAATGAACCGCTATCCGCAGACCGAAGATATGTCGCACGGTTTTTTCCGTCGCATCCTGCCCTTGCGCTTCGGCGTAACTATTCCCCCGTCCCGTCAGGACAAAACCCTTGCATCACGCATTATCGATACGGAGTTGAGCGGCATTTTCAATTGGGCTATTGAGGGCCGTGCCCGGTTGCTCCGCCAACGCGGGGAGTTCACTCAGAATCCCTATAAGGACGCGGAAATAGAGACCATACGCACTATTAGCGCTCCCGCCGTGCGCTACATGGAGGATAATGGCTATATGCCCTCTCCGCAATGCAAAGGACAGCAGCCTACTTTTATCCGCGTAAGCGACCTATGCGAAATCCTGGGATTGAATCCTCGCATCCTTGCCCGGCAGCTCGAGGGCTTTCGACAGGTGCGCAAAGATACCCGCTGTTATGTGTGCTATTCCAAAAATAACATAAGCTAATGAAAATCGCAAAAGGAAAACTTAAATTATCCTCGTCCGATACCAAAATCGGGGAGTTTGTCATTACCAATGAAGCCGAACATGTTAAGATTCAGGCAACAAGTGGCTTTTGGTCGATGCGTTACCACCAGTCAACACCCTTTGCCCGTTTTATTGAAACCGGCCTACAAAACAAACAAACGGAAGCCCTGCACAACATTATAAGCGTGCTCTACTATGCCACTACCCTCGTGCCTGATGTGGAATATTTAAAGCAGGTCCAAAATTCGTGTATTGACTATTATGAGCGAAATAAGGAAATATTGGGAGCTCCCGCCGTATCGGATGCCGAAGACAAGGTTATCTTGCAAGAGCTGAAAGAGGAATACTTGGCAGCAGAAGCACTGCACGAAGAAAATGAAAGAGAATAACTTAATTATGGATAGGTGTCGGGAAATGATAAATCCAGGCATCAAAGAAGAAGGTGATTATTCCGTTTTTATAGCGGAATCAATTTTAGACGCAATGGAAGCAAAAAGTATGACAAAACAACAATTTGCTTTTCTTGTTGGCGAGCCTTTGTCTGAAATTGATAGTTGGCTATGTGGGACATATTCTTTCGATTATGCAACCATTCGTAAAATCGAAACCGTATTAGGCGATCTGCCAAAGCGCAAATAAGATTAACAGTTGGGGCCGTTGATAAGACGGCCCCAATGCTAATATACCTCGTGTATTTCTATTCCATGCACATATCGCATGAGACGTTTTTTAAGACGATATACCGGGTCTTGGAACTTAAAACTCGCCTTGACGTCCTCTACGATAACTTTACCGTCCCGCACATAGCTGAAATCGGCAATGTAGTGGGTGGCTTTCTGCACACACCGTCTCTCCTGCTTGATCTTGGTCTTGAGCCGTTTTTCAAAGGTTTGATAAATAGGCGGGATAAGCTCAAATTTTACTTGTCGCCGCAAATCGGAAATGATACCTTCGCTTTGCTCCTCTAAAAGCGCCTCGTATCGTTTGTACTCTTTCCTGCTGTCGAATACCGTCCCGTCCTCGGACGTTACTTTTCGGTTTTTATATTTGCTGCTCATAATCTTCATTGTTTGGCACGCCGAAACATACGCAATTCGGGTGTGCGGGTAATATGTCTTGTTGATCGACGGGATAAGTCTTGCCCGCCATTTCATCGCATATATCACACGGGTAGGAACTCCCCCGATAGACAGTGAAAGTAGCATAGCCCTTTCTTCGCCACAGCAGCAGGTTGGCATGTCCGTAAGCCTCGGCAATGGCAAAACGCTCGGCACGACGGAAATTCGCGGCAACCGAAATGTACTTACCTTTTCCGTAAGTATAACCCATAGCCAAAATCATCGGAGCCGCATAATCCTGCCGCTCTTTGAAGGCTTGTCGAATGGCAGGCGCCTGATAGGGCACCTCCATGTAAGCCATGTAGTCCTGCAAAATGGCAACCGCCGTATCGCCCGAATTTAACCCTACGGCAATATATGCTTCCAACTGCTGTTTGAGGTCGGAAGCATAGCGGTCTAACCGGTAGATAAGATCGTGACCGTCGATGTTACGACGTATGTATTCCAAAGACAGCGCTTGATCCTGCTCCTGCAAATCCGGCACAAGCGTAAGGACGTATCGGATTCGATCTTCGATGATTCCCAATACTTCGTCAGATAAGGCGATAAGCTCTTCATTTACCAGTTGGTCCAAAGAAGAATCGGCCGAAAAAACAAACTTGCGTCCTAACTCGGAAAAAAGAAAAGAGGCTTGGATGATATTAAGAATATGCTTGCGCATAGCATCGTCAATATCATCCTTCGCTTGTGCCATCTGCTCGACCACCCGGTCGATCCGTGCCTGTGCCTCTTGGATTTTATCTGTCGTCGCCATCAAGAATCTTTCTCCTGTCTTTTTTGCGCGACAGCTTATAGTTTGCTTCCCGAAGCTGCGATTCCAGCTCCTTGATCGTATCCATTGCATCACGATATTTGCAATACAGTTTCTTGTACCTTTTCTGATTTGCGAATCCTAACATAACATTTTGATTTTTAAGAGTTATTTTGTGCTTTAGCTATTGTTTCTCGTGTCCTGTTCACTACATTGTCGCCCTGTGCGGTTTCCGTAACCTGCGTCGTCACGGACTGCTGCACGGGCGACTGTATAGCTCTACGTTCTTCCTCAAGTCGCTGTTCATACTCCGCGTTCGAGGCATAGGGATTCAACTCCGTGGCCGTGCGGGTAGAAAGAATACCCGCCACCTTCGATTGCACGAGGTTGCTGATGGTCTCGGCCACGTTCTGATGGACGTATGGAATAATATCACCCCGCACACGCAAAGCGTTCATGCGGGATACTCGTCCTGTTTCTATTCCGTACCCCTGCTTGAAAATATTGACCATTTCGTCCATAAAATTATTCCACTCCTGACTGTCGGCCATCGCCTTTTCGATTGCAGGGGAGTATATGAGTTTCACGGTGACGCCCGGCAAGTCGCCTCCCTTGATTTCCGGCGGGTTTACAGCAAACGAACCTCGAAAGATATTTTCCAGCAGGATTCGCAACTGCAATTCAAATGAAGAACTGGCATCGGCGCGATTGAGGGTCTTGGCGTCCGCGCTTTCATCCGAAGCTACAATCATCGTCGGGCGACCGTCCGACGTACCCTCCACATCCAAATCATTGGTGCTTTTGATAAAAAGGATGGGAAAAGCAAATGCCTTGTTGTTCTCGGCAAGTTGCGATACGGCCAGTTCGTAATTTTCGATGTTGTCTTGTGAAGGCGACCAGCAGGGCCCGATGGGCGAGCGTTTGTAGGCAATGGGTATAAAGTCGAAGCCATGAAGCGTCGGGGGTTCTACTTCTTCCCATCCCGAAAGACCGGCGAACCTTTTGATCGTATTTCTGATTCGATCTGTCAGCGTATTGCTGCGTCTGAAATGGTAAATGTATCTGTTGTCCCACACATCCAGATAATCGACGGTGCGTCCTTTTTCGTCATATAACTTGTACTTGCGACCGAAAGCATCCAGATCGCCGGTTATGGGGTCATAATGTGGAAAGAGCACATCCCCCTCAAGATAGGAGAAAACGCGCCAGCGGAAAATACCGTTGGCCATGTAGCCACAGAAAGCAGCGTCGCCGGTAATTTTTTCAGCCCGCGCAGCGTAATACCACGCCGTTTCCATATTTTTATCCAACCACCCCTGAACAAAGTCGTGTAACAATTCGTGATCCTGCTGCGAGGGACGGGCATCCGAAAGTTTGAAGTCAATATTGTTTCCGCACAGATGACAAAGCTGCTTGACAGTGATGACGTATTGGAACGGGAACGCGACGCGCGACAGAATCTCGGTAACAAATTGTTTTTTTTCATCGTCGTACTTTGTTTTGTCGGGATAGTAGCCCCGGCTAAGGATTTTATGGCCACTCACTTCGTATTCGCGCATAAAATCGGCTTGGCTCACAAGCTGGTATTGCACATTATCTTCCTGATAGGGTGCGTCCTTATCGAACGCCGTAATGTAACGGGGAAAAGGATCGGGGAGGATGCGTCGAAAGGGCTCCTTACGCAGTATTTCAATAGGATCGATGGTCATAATGTCTTTTTTTAAGCAAGCATCCACAAGCCTTTGCGGGAGGTGGGTTTTTTATTGGTGATAAGATGTTGAAACATCATCCACGCCTCAATAAAGTCCGGGGAGTGCCCGATAATCTGTTTCATCTGTTGTTTGGTTATGATTTCAAAACGTCCGTTGTCGGTTTCTTTGCTGCGAATAGCCAGTCGTTCTAAAAGCAACCGGTCGCGGATAGTGAAACGGATGCCTTTTTTGTCTTTTATGACTTTGTTCAGTACTTTTTGGTCTATGCTCCACTCTCCCAAATGAAGGGATTGAACGAATTTATCCGCACACTCCGATTTGAGCTTGTCCCAAAGTTGAGAGTTCGAGGCCGTGGATTTGTTGTTGAAACCTATGGATCGCGGGAAGTCGTCCTTTAGCCACAGGCCCAATCCATTCATGTCGTAGGTAAAATTTTCTTCCCTGACGCCGTTTTTTTCAAGGAAGTTGCGAACAAAGGGTACAACACGGTTGGTAGGTATCCCCTGCCATGCCTCTACGTCGCATAGATGATGGCCGTCGGCGGCAAATATTACGAAGAAGTCACCGGTCAGGGCTACGTCTGCCGATGCGCGTTTTGTGCCGTCCCGATGCTCCACAGGACTATCAAAGACCGCGTGCATATCCTCCGAGGTGATAAGAGCTGTGCCATCGTCGCAATCCTCCCAAATGCCCGCAATATCCTTGATTGCGTCGGCACCTCCCTGCGAGCTCACGCGGTTCATGTAGGTGGGGTCTGCGGCCTCGAGGATTTTGTTATCTATATAGTTGCCTTCGATGAAACAGAAAGAGGTGATGAAGTCGAAAGGATTTTTACCCGTTTCTCGGCATAGCTGGTCGATCTTGTGCTTGGCATTGGGGTTGTCGTACACCTCTTGGCGTGTATTGCCCCACGCAATGTCTTTAACCGTGGTGCCATAGCAATGGAAATAACGGATTTGCCCGCTTCGCTCAGGAATAACCCGGTTGGTGTCGGGATCGATATACCAATCCACGAACAGACGCAAAGAATTGCTTTTACCGACAGGATTACAGGTTCCCACAAGACGGCTCTTGACGCCGATAGTATTACGATTCGATCCGAGCAAGGTGAAAACCACGCTCATATCTTCGACGGTATGTTCCGGTAACTCGTCAATGATGATAAGGGGCATTTCTGCACCTCGAAACCGGTCTTTGATTTTCTTGGGGTCTTGCAGGTGCTCCATCTTGAGCGTTGCTCCCGAAGTGAACTCCCATGTGAAGTTACTTTTGGTCGGAAGTCCGAAGCCGGTGAAAAGCTGACGGCTTGTTTTCCAGGGCCCGCGCTCAATGTCGTCCTCCAATTTCCGGAACGCATACATGGAGGCTTGGGGGTTTTCAATGTAGTTGAAACAAATGTATTGACTTATATAGCTTTTGCCCCCGCCTCGTTTACCCCCGATGAGCAGAAAGTCCGCGTCTTTGATGGTTACTTCTTCCTGAAAACCCTCCTGTGGAATGTGGTTGTAAATTTCCTTACCCTCGGCTTTGAGACGTATGTTTTCCTCACGCAGTTGTTGAACGTACTCGTTGGTGTAAACCTCCTGTCCTACGGAAAGAAATACGGGGTCTAAATTTGAAGTGTCAAGAAGTTCTTTCATCGGAAATGTTTAACGTGCAACGTCACACGCCTCAAAACATCGCAAATTTACGAAAAATTTGCAATAAGTCAAATAATGACTATATTTGTGCAAATAATGTAGTGTCGCATTATACTTTTTCTTAGCTCGAAAGACCGATGATCGATATTGACGGATATAAGGGTTTTTATATTCAAAAGGCAGAATCACAATATATTAAAGAGAGCAACGAAAGTTGGAATATCGTTGTTAAAAGCATACCCTTTACACTTATCCCGGATGTAAAGGAATATGCAAAAACAGACTGGAGAGATCAAAACGGGGATGATGAATTTATCCCCTCGGTCCCGGTATATAAAGCCTACGATCTGGACGTCACGTTCTATTGTATAGCACCTCACAACACCGCCAACGGATACATCAAATCTTTCTTCGACTATATACGAAGCGGGGAATTTTCCCTGTACGATAAATACACGGGCATCGGTCGTCAGAAAGTGCATTATGTATCCTTCTCGCCCAAATCTTTCATCCGACGTCGGGGACAGAATGATGTGGTAGAGTTTACCCTGAAATTCAAGGTGAACGATCCTTTGACGGATATTATTCTCGATCCCAATGCAAATATTGAATAAAGAAAGCGCCGTTATCGCACAGGCTACGGAGGTGCAATATACGGGTAAATGTATGGGAGAGCGATATGTTTCCTGCAAAGTGAACTCCCCCGTACCCGTGGATTTCGCAATCGGAGACTATTGCCTTTACACCATCGATAATAAGAACGAGACCTTTACATTGGGGAGCATCCCGACGGTAAAGAAGGTCGCGTCCTCGGGCAGCTATGGGGCCGCCTATCAATATGATCTGAAATTTTTGGCAGCCCAATACGAGCTTGAGCGTAAGATGATGAACGATATAGTACTTGAGGATCGTGCCTCAGATACCTACTATACGGGTCTTGCAACCTGGACGACCTACGGCACGGCGCATGAATTGGCGAACCGCATACAGGCTAATTTGAATCAACTTTATACCGGAGATTCGGCATGGTTTATTGACGTCATAAACGAAGGAGATCCCGCAGAATTGTCATTCAATAATACGAATTGCTGGGATGCTTTGCAAATGGTGCGGACGGTTTTCAACCTGAACTATATAATCATCGGTCGCACAATATATATCGGCATGTATGACAGTAGCATAGGTTTTACTTTTGAATACGGTAAAGGCAAAGGTATCTATGATCTGACACGCACCTCGGAAGATTCTACATCCGTGGTAACCCGGTTGCGGGCCTATGGATCAAATCGCAATCTTCCGCGCGATTACAATAAAAAAGGATTGGTGCCAAAGAGCCAATATCTTACCCGCCTTATGCTGCCCGGTTATTCGGATACTTTGATCGATTATATCGATAGTGAGAATAAAACGATTTACGGAATACGGGAGGGAGTTATCGAATACGAGGATATTTACCCTTCCATCGAAGGTCTCACGGGCGACGACTTAAGGGATATGGAATTTGACACAAAGGCGGAAGGACGTATCGATGAGATAGTAGCCGTGAGCCCGATTTACGATTCCGAGCAGCCGACTTTCTTTGTGTGGATTAAGGATTTGGGGTTCGATATTCGAGATCATTTTACGCCCGAACCGCCCAAAATTGCTATCAAAGATGGCGCATTGGGGGGATACGAATTTGAAATATCGGAAGTCTCTATTGACGAACAATCCTATCCTAAAGCCAAATACAGGCTACGGTTAAAACGTAACGAAGAAGATAATTTTACTCTGCCAGATCAAATACTCAATATTTCGGGCGGCGATACTTTTGTTCTGCTCAATATTTACATGCCTGATGAATATGTATCGTTTGCCGAACATAAGCTAATGACGAGGGCGCAAGAATACCTCGCACAAAACGATCATACGAAAGTCTCCTACGCTCTGACTATCGATAATGTGGGCATAGCACGTATTCCCCATGTGGGGATGGCACTCAAGGAAGGCAAGATTATTCATATTGTCGATAAGGATTTGGGCGTGGATAAATCCACCGTCATTCAGGATATAACCATTAAGGAGGGGACAGGCGGTTTGCCGAACTATACTCTCACGGTTTCGGATGAATATGCTACTTCAACGTTGAGCTCCATGCAGGAAGCCATCGAGGAGCAGAAACAGGTGATCGCCGGAGACAGGATGCAAAATACCCGCACGGCACGACAGAACGCCATAACGCTAACCGCTTTAAGGGACAGTATTTTCGATCCCGACGGAGAGATCAAAGATGCTTTTCTGCGGACGATGATGTTCCAGGTGGGGGCCGACAGTATGAACTATGCACTTGACAAAACCCGCTTTTTTCGTGGTGTCCCTTCCAATATGATTTTTACCAACACGGCAATTACTCTCGGTGCCGACGTGCTGCATCACTACGCCTATGGCGTGGGCGAGGAACCTGCTTCCGATTGGGCTATTACCGATCAATACAGCATAAATAATCTGAATGAAGAACAAACCTATTACGTGGCGATCAAAGCACGCAAAGACCGCCCGGTCGCTGAATGGATCGTCACGCCCGATTCCCAGCGTGTAGATGCTCAGAACGGCTATTACATCTTCAACTTCGGCATTTTATTCCCCGTGGAGGATGACATTCGACGTTCTTTTGTGGAGACCCGAGGAATGACCTCCGTTTACGGCGATAGCATTGTGGCAGGGAAAATACAGTCCCAGGACGGGCAGACGTATTTCGATTTAACCAATGGAGTGCTTCATGTAGGACAAAACGCCGCGGAATTTGAGGATTATGCGTATTTGAAAAACACCTTTGCCAATGGCTCCACGACAATTGGCGGCGGCGTGGTGCTGACCGATTTTATCGGTGTCAAAGATGGAATAAACATTGTGGCCGGCATGACCACGGGTAGCTTAGGCACCAATAAAGTTCCGTTGCTTTTTGCCGGTGCTCAATCCTTGTCGGATGCTTTCAATGCCAAATTCGGCGTGCAGCCCGACGGTCATCTGTGGACCAAATCCGCCAGCCGTCAAATCAATTTATACGACGGGGAAATATCCTTTGTCGATAAAAATACTTCGGTTGTCTCTCTTTCTCCGCAAGAGTATGCGCCCGGCACAGGAACCAATCTGTTTTCCAATATCATTTCGGGCACGTCCGGCAATGGGACTTCGGTTATAACAAATGGGAATATTGTAAGCGATGCTTTCAACCTTTCGTGGATTGCTGGCCACGACACCACTACTTTCAATTATAAAACCGTTACCACGTTCAGCCAACCGTTTTCCATTGCCGGAACAAATGGCACTGTGGTATTTCCCGGTATAAAACTACGTATTATACTAAATCCCTCGGCCTTTACTGTCATCGAACCGGGGGACTTGAACATCAAACTATCGCACTCTACCTCTGTTTCATTAAATAAGAGCATATATAGCAATACCAGTGACTTAAGTACAACGCAAGATACGATTATTGGCCCGGATGGACGTCCCATGCCGACCGGAAACCCATACATCGAAGTCAATATACCGGCCAAAACCCTCACGGCCCTAACCTCCGGCACCTACTCGTTGCGAGTAATAACAAATTTTGTCATCACCCAAGCCTATTTACCGTCCGGTTATCGCCCCGACACCGGCTCGGTGAATATGGTTGTCACCAAAAACGGCGACCTGACTTATTCATGGTCTGAAAAAAGCGTCCTATCTAAATTCTTTGGCAATGGGGTTGTCTTTGCCAAGACAGCAAATGAATATGCCGGTTTAATCGTGGATGCGAACAAGGGGGCTGCTCTTGAGGTTAGAAGTGGCAATGAGGGAATACGCATGACTAAAGATGGCATATTTCATTGGGATAAGTCACTTAACAAGTGGATGATGCCTGGATTAGGGATAAGGCCGCGTGTTATCTCTGTGAATACCACGCTCACCGACGACGACAATTTTGTCGTTTTGAACAGTGCCTCCAGCATTACCGTGCGGCTGCCTGCGACCCCGAAAATCAACCAAGTTATCATGCTCAAGACGATCAACGGCTCCTATACGGTTAATGGAAATGGTAAAACAATATTTTGGACGAATACCAATCAACCTACTTCGTTTACGATCAACAACTTCGTCATCGTAATGCTTGTATGGATGGCCGAGCGAAACCAATGGATGTATGGATATTTACCGGTATAAATAGAGAAAAATGAATGGATTGACCATAAATGAATTATCACGAACCAGCGAAGTATCGGATGTTGATTTACTGGAACTGGATCGAAGTGGTGCCCCCCATAGTATCGCTGCCAGTGATTTGATTTCGGGTGGTGCCCTTGAAGCTGCCAAAACACAGGGATTCGAGGGGAGCAGAGAGGAGTTAGTAAAAAAATGGGCCACAAGTATAACATCCGAAGATGTAAGCTCCGAAGTGAAACCCGATAATACTTTGCCCGTTTCATCGGAGGCCGTGGCGAAAGCGATAAGACAGGCTAAAACAGAGGTGACGGAACAAGGAGAGCAGTTTGTCCGTATTTATGCGCAGCCAAAGTACAAAGGAACGGCGCAGACCGACCTCTATGTTGCGCGTGGTGCTGTATATAATGCAGACACAGGACTGTACGAGCTCAATGGGCTAACGGATATTACCGAGGATCAAATGCGCGAAATCTATCTGTACACGGCATCGCGCATCTACGACTTCAACATGAGTTATACATTCAGCGCGCTATACATCCGGACGAACTTTCCTGTAAATAAGAGATATATGGCGAACAGGGAGTTTACAGGAACCTTTTTCATATGTCGCGACATAGAAGTTATATATATTTCCGATAAAACGGGGATGGTTAATAGCTTCAATTCCCCATTTTACCAGTGCCAGTCTCTCCGAGAAATCATGGGCGAGATAATCATTACACCTATCAAACAAGTCTATTTCAATCCTTTTGCGGATTGTCGGGCACTTACAACATTCAAATTAACCGGCGTATCGAATAATTTGTCCCTTTCAGCATCCCCGAAAATTGACCTTGCCTCAATGAAATGGATGATAGACAATGCGAACAATACAGCCGCCATTACCATTACCGTTCATCCCGAACTGTATGCGAAATTAACCGATGAAACGGGTGCCCCCGAGTGGTATGCCCTGAATCAATTGGCAGCTTCCCGCAATATCGCCTTTGGTGTCGAAGCCTCTGCCAATATGCTTTTGATGAATGATGAGGAGGGCGGTATTCGTGTTGAACAACGGTGCGGCATGCCCGAAATTGTTGCTCCTGCGGGAATGTTCCTGACGCAAGCCAAACCATTGGCCGAGCCGGTTTATCTTACGCGGCGTATGCTGCTGGCAAATGAAGGTGTTGCGGATTGGCGAATCGCTGCCTATGATGAAAAAGCAGCTTATGAGCAATCTATTTTACCACAATATTAAAATATTTTAATAATGAAGCATTTTACTTTTACAGAGATTACATCCTCTCAAACGGCAAAACTAAAACATATCGATAACACTCCCTCCGAACAGCACCGCAAAAATATCGAAGAGGCAGTAAACCTTCTGCTCGATCCTTTGCGTGAAGCATGGGCCGTCTGTTGTGCAAATAAACAGTGGGGAACTCCGGCCCTGCGTGTAACTTCGGGCTATCGAAGTCCGGAGCTCAATAGAGCAGTCGGAGGATCGCCCTCCTCAGCGCATTGCGTGGGCTTTGCGTTCGATTTGGTGCCCGTGAACGGTCGGATAGCGGATTTAAAAGCCTGCGTTCGAGAGTTTATAAAAGATAGAAATTTCGACCAGCTTATATCCGAAAATGAAGATGATAAGGGCACGCCTGAGTGGATTCACGTCGGTTATAAAACCCAACAGGGCAAGCAGCGCCGACAAATGTTGTCTATGCGTAAAGGAGGCTATTATCCCCTGTCGGCATGAATACCACACGAAATATCTTCTTTATTCTCCTGCTTATCGGTTTGTTTACGGCAGGTTATCACACAGGACGTAAATCGGTAGAAGTAAAAACCGTGGAGAGGGTACGCATCGACACGATATTTTATGAAAAGCCGAAGCCCTTTACAGCTTCCGTAAAATACGTAACGGCCAATATACCGCATATTCTTTTCATGCCTTCGGACACGGTAAGGGAAAGCGTCATTGTCAAAGTAGGACCCGATAGTTCCGAAATGCGTCTTGCAATGGAATGCAAAGAATACCGAGACAGCACATATTTCGCCGTGGTAAGCGGGCCCGCGATAGGAGACTATCATCCGCAGCTCGATTGGATCGAAACATACAAAACCACCCGCACACGCACACATGTAAGCTCAAAAGTCAAACGCTGGGGAATTGGTGTGACGGCGGGATACGGATGTTTCGCGGTGGACGGGACAATAAAAAGCGGTCCTACTCTAAGCATAGGAGTGTCTTATCATATTTTCAATTGGTAACACGTGAACGCACAAGTACTCAAACGGATTTTACTTACCGGTGTCGCTATGATCGACGACGGACAATGCAATTTATCCGAGGACGAATGGGAAGGGTTGGTCGAGGTCGTCGGGAAAATTGTAAGTCCCGAATCGACTTACAATAAAAGCGAAGCTGCGAGATATCTTCATTTGAGTATCCGTCAATTTGACCGTTATGTGGAAAAAGGCATCATTCCACGAGGCAAAAAGAAATTAGGTGCCACCGCATTATCATGGACTAAAGCACAATTGGATAAAATAAAACTGGCATAGCTGTCTATATTTTGCACGTTGTAAGCTACTGTTAAACAGTAGCTTATTTTGTTTTGTCTAACATTATGGCAAGCCTGTGGAGGCTTGTAGTTTTGCATTGTACGTACCGGCACACCCTCCCCGCAAGCGAGGGGATACAATGTAAAATAACTCTATTATGGGTGCAGAAAAAACTTATATTTTCGACGGCGCCACATCGGGCGGAGGTCTCGACATTGCGGCCCTCGTCTCTTCGATGATGGGCAACAAAGGCATGGACCCCAACCTTATCGCGGCCCTGATGAACGGCAACAACAATCGCGGCTCGTGGGGCGGCGACGGCTGCTGGTGGATTTGGATTATCCTGCTGTTCTTCTGCTGGGGCGGCAATGGCTTCGGCTTCGGCAACAACGGCGCCGGCGGTGGCCTTCCGGCACAGCTTAACGGCGACGCAGGGCGCGAACTGCTGATGAACGCCATTCAGGGCAACGGCACGGCGATCAACCAACTCGCATCGTCTATCGGATGCTCGACGCAGCAGCTCCAATCGACGCTGTGCAACATTCAGAGCCAGCTCGGTCTTACCGGTCAGCAGACGATCAACGCCATTCAGTCTATGGGCTGTCAGATCGGCAACCAGATCGCACAATGCTGCTGCGACATGCGCACGGCCATCGAGCGTCAGGGCGCCGACATCCGGCTCCAGAACTGCCAGAACATGAATATGCTCACCAACACGATGAACGGGAACACCCTGCAACTTCGTGACGCCAACCTTGCCAACACGCAGGCTATCTTGGCGAAGGTGGACGCTTTCGAGAGCCGCTACCAGCAGGACAAGCTCAACAACCTGCTCGCCGAGAACAACGCCCTCAAGGGCCAGCTTTCGCAGGAGCACCAGAATGCCTACTTCAACGCCACGATCAATGCGGCCACCGCGCCCATTGTAAGCCGCCTGAATGCACTTCAGGGCGACGTGGACGGCATCAAGTGCAAGTTGCCGAACACCGTCTCGGTACCTTATCCGCAGCTCTCGGTATTCAATCCTGAGTGCTACCGCGCCGCCGCTTTCGGGGCTGCTGCCGGTACCTATGCGGCTGAGGGAGGTCCTTACGCAAACTGCGGATGCTAACAAAGGAGGTGACTATGGAACCTTTTTTTGGCAATTTCAGCAGGTATGATTTCCTCGGCTTCCCCGTGGCCGGTCCCTTTGTGCCTCTCAGACCCTTCCCGGTACGTCGGCGCAATGTGCGAACCCTCGACCAGCGCGGAATCTACGAGCTCTGTACTACGGGCTTGGTAGAAAACCTGGAGACGGAATCTACGGCCGATTATGGCGTGAGTAGGCGGGCATGGAACGCCCTGCCGTGCGAGTGCGTAGTGGTGTGGAAAGTCCGTCAGCCGGTCTCTCAGAACGGCGCCGACCTTCCCGTCACCATTGTCGTTCCCGTCGGAGCGTCGGATTCGACCATCGCAGGCACCACCAACGGTGCTAAGATGGCCGTCATCGACAACAAGGGCACGCAGGTGCAGGGCCATGACGTAACCGTTCCCACGGGCAGCGGTTCGAGCGGCGACCAGCAGCAGGTAGGCTACACCACCGAACATTGGGTCTATATCAATAAGTCGGCGGGTATCTTCCGCCTGATGGGGGTAACGGCTCAGAACAGTCCGGCGCGTGCAGCCAGCACGCCCGCAGGCAATACGGAAGCTCAGGCAGCGAAAACAAAGTAAAACAGAAGGGCGGGAAGGAGGACGCACCTTCTTCCCGGCCTTTCAAAAAAATCACAACAGATGTTTGCAAATTTGACAAAAGGATCATCGGTTTTCGTGCTCGACACGCGGGAAAGCCCACGGTGTTACAGAACGGTGGTCAAAGATATTTCCCAGCCCTTCACACGGCCCATCAACCCGGCACAGCCCAACTTCATGCCCCCGCAGTTATTTGTTCGGATCACGACCGAGAATAACGATACGTGGGAGGTTCCCAACAACATGAAATGGGCGTCCAAAGAGGGGCTGACTATCGCAATGGAGCGCGAGGATATTGTTTCGCAGATCAACGCCGCGAAGCAGGACAGCATCCAGGTCGTGAACTCCTACGAGCAGCACAAGAAGAATATCGAACGGTATGAGCAAATACTGCGCGAGTTCGATCCGGTGTACGCTGCCGCAATAGAGCGCGACAACGAAATTCAGCGGTTGAGCGAAATGGTCAAAGGGCTCACTTCGCAACTGAGCGCCATTGCCTCGAAGATCGACACGAACGTCCCCAAAGACGAACCGAAACCCCTTGCGGCAGAGAAACAGGCATCAAAAAACAAGTAAAAAGTATGAGTTTGAGAGCAATAATCAATGGACGCGCCATGTATGGCGACGAGGATTTCGAGCGAGAGCTCGAGAAAGCCTATCGTGAAGGGCGGCGCGAGGAGCGCGAGCGCATGGAGGAACATTACGGCTACGGCGAGCGCGGCGGCTATGGCTCGGGTTCCGGTTCCGGTTCGGGATCGGGTCGCGGAGGCGGCAGCTACGGACAGCGGGACGGCATGTACTACATGGACGACGAGGAGGAGGAATACGAATACGGCGAACGCCGTGGCGTGAAGGGCACCGGCCCCTACTCCCGCTATTATCGTCGCAGACGTTAAGTAACCGAAGGGAGGGGAGCAATCCCCTCTCTTTTAAACTTTCAAATTATGAGAATGGACGTTTATGAAAAGCTGCCATCGGGCATGAGGGAGTACCTGAGCAACTACGGGTGGCACTTCTCCAAAAAGATGTGCGAGTTCGCCGTGTCGAAGATGTATAAGATGAAAGACGGCAAGAAGCAGAAGATCGAACCTTACACGAAAGAGCAAACCGATCAAATGCTCAAGACATACGGCATCGAACTCAAGAATGACTACGCCTACGACGCTTGTTTCGCGGCGAATATGTGCAAGTCGGATTACCTGGGCTCCTCCGTGCAGGACGAGCAGCATGTAGCCCTCTTTATCAAAGACTACCTTGACGACCCGGACGGATACGAGGGTCTGCCCTTCACGCGATATTATGCCGACACGGTGGGATCGGGCTGTCCGATTACGTGGGAAGATATGCTGTAACTTTCCTATTTGGAAAACAATGAAGCACATACGAACCAATAAGAGCATCATTCGACAGCTTACGGACGAGGAGTACGACAAGCTGGACGCATACATCGAGGACGCGCTGACGAACAAGAAGGTCAATCGGGCCGCCCGGCGCCGGTTGTCTCAAAATTGGGCGCGTTGTAAGCGTCGAACCGTGCAAGAGGAGGCATGAAAGTCGGAGACCTGTATATCGGACGGTGCAAGTGGCATGTGAAGTACTATTTGGCTTCCTCGTGCTACTACACCGACCGTATATGCAAGTCGCTGGTCGAAATAGCCTGCCCGCCCGAAACGGTCGCCCGCGCCCGGCGCTCGATGGAGCGCTGCGAGCTCAACACCGGTGTGACCTATTCCAACAAGCGAGCACACGAATCAGTGATGGTCGTAGCACTAACCTCCTCCCCCGCGCAGTTCCTCAATTCCTTTGAACACGAATTGCGACATCTTACCGATCATATTCTGGACGCAATGCAATACCCGATCGGAGGTGAAGAAGTAGCTTATCTGACGGGGGATATAAACTCCTTTTTATGGGACGTATTACACGAATTTATATGCTGTAAAGGCAAATGCCATGAACGAGGACGAAATGAAATATGTAAATGCACTCATTGACGCTTTGGATTATTACGAGGTGTGGACGCCGCTATTTTGTGCAGTGGTCGTTGAATTGATGGATACCTTGTAAGACCAGCAGAACAGAGGGCGTCCCGATTATTGATAGCCGGGATGAAAAACCTTGCAATTAAATTGTGGAAGGCAGGATAATTTTCCTATCTTTGTTAGTAGCTAAAAAATAGAAGAAAATCAAACCGTGACAAATCGTCACGGTTTGAAATGCAAGCTCCTGACGGCAAAATGCGCATGACGGATGTTGCAATACCGAGTAGCTTTTTCGGTTAAATATAGATAAATTAGATATTCCGATTCGTGGATTAATCTGCCTCAAAATAATTTACTTATGGCTGAAAAGCATTTGAAATCATCATATAATGGTGAATTAGACTTAAATGGTTTCAAAATATCTTGTGCTGTACTTGAGGACGGAACAAGAGTGTTAGTTAATCGAAGCCTTGCTAAAGCCCTCGGCATTAAAGGCGGAGGGACATACTGGCAGAAGAAAAGGAAAGGTGGCGCCGCTCTTCCCGAGTATCTTTCAGCAAAATATTTAGAGCCATTTATTCCTGTAAATTTAAAGGAAAAGTTCTCTAATCCAATTCCTTATGAAAATAAACAAGGGGTTTTGACCGAGGGGATTTCGGCGGAATTATTGGCGGATATATGTGATATTTATGTGAAAGCAGGAGAAAACGGCGCTTTTCCTGATAATCAAGAGGTTGCAGGAAATGCCTACAAAATACTCCTTGCATTTTCAAAAGTAGGTATAATTGCATTGGTAGATGAGGCTACCGGCTATCAATATGATCGTGAAAAAGATGAGCTTCAAAAGATTCTCAAAGCATATATTTCAGAGGAACTGCTACCGTGGCAAAAACGATTTCCGGATGTATATTATAAGGAATTATTTAGACTAAACGGTTGGGATTTTACCGTTCAGGGAATTAAAAAAAGACCTGGAGTTATTGGAACATGGACGAAAAAACTTGTCTATGAACAGTTGCCTAAAGGTGTTTTGGAGGAGCTGATGACTAAGACACCTAAGAGTAATGCAGGACACCGAACAGCACGTTACCTCAATTCTTAACGATCGATATTGGAGAGCCTAATTTATCTGCTCAAATAGGACAAATTATTACTATTTTTCAGTTATCGGATAATATGCAGCATATGTGGCAACAGTTTGAAAAATTAAAACTGCGACAATCCGGGCAATTAGCGCTTCCATTTACATTTGACGAAAAAGGGCATACCGTTGAACCGGTAGAAGAAAAATAGTTTCGCCTTTCGATAGCAATTACAATGATTTTATCTTTCCTCGTATCTTCCGCCATTTTTAAAAGCATATATAGGTAATTGAGACTTTGCCGCCCATAATTCCAAACGTCAAATATACCATTTGACGTTTTTTCTAATATTTTTCATGGAAAATTTGCAGGGGGGGGGAATTTTATACTTTTGTATTACTAACCAATACAAACTGTACCATGAAAAAAATTCTTACTCTTTTATTCGTGTTGCTTGTGCCTTATGTGGTATTTTCTCAGTCGGCCAAAGAAATGGAAGAGGCGATTGAAGGAAAATATACCGTCGATAATCGAGGCAATGTAACCTTTTCTAAGGTTATTGAATTACCGGGCGTGTCAAAAGAAGTAATTTTTACCCGTGCGGAAAATTTCTTTACTTACTATTATAACGATGCAAAATCGGTTATTCAGACAAAAGATATTGAAAGAGGTTTGATTGTCGGTAAAGGCAAGTACGGGGAGGTGCATAGGGGAATTTCTTTTGGATCGGCAACAACAGTGGATACATGGCATATTATTAGGGTGGACGTACAAGAAGGTCGAGCAAGAATTATTGTCTCACTTACGGAATATACTAAAGCTCGTGTAGTAAATGGTGGTGCTCCGATTTATGATAGAACAAATGTATGCGACGAATATCCCATAAATAAAAAGGGAGGAAGCAAAACGGTTATGATGAAGGCGTTTTATAAATCATATTTGCATGCACAAATATCGTTAGATAATTTGGAAGCATCCCTTAGAAACGCTAATGAAAATCAAGCCGGGGATATATCGGAAAGTGAAGATTGGTAAATTCAAACATCTTAATTTAGCCAATCATGGATAAAAATATAATACTTTGCTATCGAGAAGAATATACCCGTGATAATCGAATAAGATATGTTGCAGATATTATGCACTTAAAATATTCTGAGCATAAAATTATAAAAGATTATAGCAGAGAAATAGTTCAGTCTAAAGTTGATAGTCTCATTATGAAATGGGAACAAATGAATCATAATGAGAATATGGCCGATTATGCCCATGAGCAAACTATTGAAATAAAAGAGCTTAATTGTAAAATTGAAAATGTACTTTTAGACGGTTTAATTCAAGAAGTAGATGTAATATCACAATACGAAAAAGAATTAGGAGGCAATCTATCAAAAATTAACGAATCAATTCAAACGTTAAATTCCTATTTAGCCAAGCTATGTAAGCCCCGAAAGCCGGAAGAAAATGTTTTGCAAAAGTATCCAGATGAACCGTTAGAGAAAGATTTCATCCCTACATATGGTTTGATTCATAAGTTACTGCCGTTCTTAAAAAAACGTGCTGATTCCAAAAAGAAACGTGAATATGAAATAGCACGGCAAGAATATAAAAAAATCTGCCTAAAGATTGATGAACATAATTATTATGAAACCGATATATATAAAAGATCGTTAAAAATTTATACTGAAAAATCGGCTGCATATGAAAGCAATTATGCTGAAATTACAACTTCAATTCAAAAGGAAGAAGCCAATTTGCAAAACGAAAAGACTATCATACAAACTAAATTGAATGAAATAAAGGAACAATTATCAAAGGGGCTTCAGAATACGGTTGAAAAATATTGTTTTGATTTATTGACAAATTCTCAATATTGCCTTGAATGGGAAAAGAACATTGTAGTTTCGTTTAATGAACGATTATTAGCAATTGATTATTCCTTGCCTTCTATTGATAATTTTCCTTCATTAGCAGAGGTTAAGTATAAAGCTGGGGAATGTATCCCCATAAAGATGAGTGATAAAGTGTTTGAATCACGTTATGAAAATACACTTTACAAAATAACCCTACGCAGTTTACATGAACTTTTTTCGGATAAATACCTTACAATAATTGATTCAGTAGTATTCAATGGGTGGGTTACTGCTTTGAATAAAACAAATGGGAAAATAGAAAATAATTGTATTTTATCAATTAAGACTAATCGGCAACAAATTGCTGAGATTGATTTTCTGAATGTTAATCCTAAATCTTGTTTTAAGGCACTCAAAGGTATTGCATGTAGTAATTTAGCATCAATTTCAGCAATAAAGCCAATTTTAATGCTAAATACGTCAGACAAGCGTTTTATTGAATACTACAATGTAAGTGAGGGTATGGATAATTCTACCAATCTTGCATCGATGCACTGGGAAGATTTTGAGCACCTTATTAGAGAACTTTTTGAAAAAGAATTTAGCCAAAGCGGAGGTGAAGTTAAAGTTACACGAGCAAGCCGAGATGGAGGTGTCGATGCAATAGTATTTGATCCTGATCCGATAAGAGGAGGTAAAATAGTTATACAAGCGAAAAGATACACGAATACAGTAGGAGTTTCCGCGGTAAGAGATTTATACGGGACTGTACTAAACGAAGGAGCCTCAAAAGGTATCATTGTTACAACCTCAGACTATGGCGGCGATTCGTATGAATTTGCAAAGGATAAACCCTTAACATTAATTAATGGTGCGAACTTGCTTTACATGTTAGAAAAACACGGACAACATGCAAGGATTGATATTAGCGAGGCAAAACAGACACTAAACAATGAATCAAATATTTAGCAAAAATGAATAAAACATATCTTGATAAAATATGTTCGATTCGGAAAACAACCGAATTAAACATTGTAAAAGTTCGTAATATGCTTGATGCGCTTGAAAAGAAAAGAATAGTTATAGAAAATAAACTTTCAGTTTACGAACAAAAATTGGAATTAACCGATAGGCAAGAAGAAATAGTAGATGAACTTGAAAATGAATTGGAAGAATTACAAGATTCAACTGATAATTTAGAAGAAATTTCAGATGCCTTAGATAATTTGCTGAATTTGACCACACTTTCATAAATAAAAGGGGAGCATTTAGCTCCCCTTTTTCTATCAAGTATTCAACACCTGCCGAATAAACTGTCGTCCTTTTTCCGTCCAATACAGATGATCGCGCGTGCGGGGTTTCATTTCACTGTCGAGGTACGGAATAGGTACGATCCGCGCATAGCCTTTGTCCCGGTAAGGCGTGTAGAGCATGAAGCACTCACCCTGCCGGTATTGGATGCGTTTCTCGCAGAGCAGTTGATTCAACCGCCGGGCGCTTATCCCTAAATCCAGCGCAATGCGGTTCACCGTCACGAGAGCGGTACTATCCATTACCTTGTCGTAATACTGCACTTTGGGAGCCGCCTTGCTCAGCTCTTGCTCCTGATGCTGGTTCGTCTGTTCCAACAGGCGTGTCCGGGCCTCAAGCCGCTCCTTTTCCTCCTCGGATGCCAAGAGCATTTGAGCAAGCTCCTTGCGGGATATGGCGGCCACGTTCGGAGCGGAGGATTGCATTTCACGCAGACGGGTTTCCATCGCATTGAACTGCGTGATGAAGTCGAGCTTAAATTGCAATGCTTGTTTGCCGGTGAAGCCCATCACGAGCAAACTGAATCCGTCCCGATCCATATAATACATGGGGAGCGTTCTGCCGGTGGAATCGGTGTAAGTACCTGTGTAGTAGAACTGAGCCGAATTTTCGGCTGAGTGAATTAAGCTGTTTATAGAATCCAATACATGCTTATGCTGTTTGCCGAACTTCCCGGCGACAAGCAGGCTCGTCGTTGTCGGCTTACCATCGGATATGGTTACAAGCGTATTCATAGCTCCACTATTTACAGACGTTATCCCATACCTCTTTACCGGCACAGGTAATCAAGGTTTCCTGAATACCGGTTGCTGCATTGTCGAGCATGAAAGCTTCGTCCTCGTGAGGGTAGGTGCATTTGCCCTTGTCGGCGAACATATACGCCTCAAGTTTTAATTGTAGGGTGTGATGAGCTTGTAGTATCGATACAAGCTCGGGGCTACAAAAGCCCTTGTGCGGCATGGCCGCAGAAATTTGATAGTTTTTCATACAGGTTTGAACATTAAACCGTTAAACAAAAAGTGGCTTCGTCTTTCCCGCTGTTCAACACCTGTAAGGCTTGCCGGGGCATTAACCATCCGGCACGGGGGTACGAAACCACATGAATATTATACGCACAAAAAATGCCCGTATATTAGACGGACATCATCCGCCTTACAGAAAGTTGAACAAGACAAAAGTATTCATAATTTTTTACAAATCCAATAGTTAAAAATTGCATCCTACTTTTTTTCAGTAAAATAAGTACAAATATCTGTGTTTCAGTACTGACCACAAAATTGTGGTGAGTGAATCATCTGTTTATTTCGTCCAAGTCAATAACGATACCCTTGCAATAGGGTAATTCCCCATCATCATTGATCGTGAATGATGCGCAAGGCATTTTCGAGGTTATGAGCCAACATAATCCTGCGTCACTGTCAGGATACGCAGAAACCCGGATCAAACGAGGGTTGTTATCATTATCGTAATCGTCCGATAAAGGAACAATCATATTACATTCTGCTTTCTCAGGACTTAATTTTACATCTGTGTATGAATACTTTTCGCCTTTGAATAACAGAGCAAAATCACTTTCCCATGATGTATCCTCCTCGCCATTGATAGCTCCTCGCATTTCGAGCAAATCATCTGACTCCCCGAACAATACCAGCAGATTACTTTCTGAGGCAATGCGTTCCTGCTCTGCTGTCATTACATCACTGGCGTTTTTCCCGTTCAGCAACTCTGCGAGCTGCTCTTTAGTCCAAATTTTCATAATCATCTATTTAAAGTAAATTTTAACCGTATCCGGCAATTCCCTCTTTTCGGCGCATATATAGGATTCGGTCATTTTGGAATCGCTATGCCCCATCATACGGCTGATGGTAAAAATATCGAGACCCAAAAGGTGCAGATTGGTGGCAAAGCTAATGCGTCCGGTATGACTGCTAACAAACTCCCACTTTTCGCCTGATCGCTTTATGCCCCCGTGAATGACTTGTACGAGGCTGTCGATACAGCACGCCTTGCACATGCGACGCAGCGTATTAATATAGGTAGTCAAAGTGACCTCCTTGCGCGGTATGGCCAAGAGCTCCCACACAAGCGGTTTGAGAGGCAATGCCGCCTTCGTATTGGTTTTTTCGGAAATGTAAATCAAATTTCCGTCCTCGTCCACATTGTCGCGGGTGATTTTGCAAAAGTCGGATTTCCGCATCCCTGTGTAGGCGGAAATAAGAAAGTTCGCACGTACCGAACGTTCGGTTTCGTTCTGCGGCTCGTATTCCTCCAAACGTTTCAGTTCGTCTAAATTGAGGTATGTTTTGACCGTCTTATCCTTTTTGGAGGTCAGGAGTTCTTTATAATTTTGCGCGGGGAAGTTGTACCCTGCTTTGCGTGCAGCACTCAGAAAATTTCGGATCACGGCAAAGTAGGTCGCCGCCGAGGATTTGGAAACTTCGCCCTTGAGAAAATCCGCAAAGCCGTCGCACCATTGGTCTGTCAAATCATCCCACGACACCGGCACTCCCGCGTTGTACGCGAGCATTTTGTTATAAATCTGCGCCAAACCGGTTTTGCGGATAAAGTAGTCGCCAAGATCGGGTTGCTTAGGCTTTCTGCTAAAAATTGTCATAAGAATAAAAATAGCCTCAATTCGGACACCGGGGGTAGTGCGACCCTGGAGGCGAAAAGAAGCTATTAAGTTATCATTGCGCTGGCACTACTCAGCGTTTTGACTTCAAAGATATAAATAAATTTCCAAAACATAAATAAATGCGAATAAAAATATATTAATGTAAATTTATGTTGTCGGCATAATGACTGACAGACACCGGTTACATCCGCCAAAAATATTTTTAATACACACATATACAGCATATAAAAATCATTATTTCTGACTTAATACAGTGGTAAAAATTTGCGAACATTTTTGCAAATTATAAAAACACACAATATATTTGTCTTGTGTAGTGAGCTTTTGGATAATCGGCTCTTTTCCAATGCAGGTGATGACGCCTGCCACGTAGATACAGGACGCAAGACTAATCCCGGAACCGGTGCTACGTGTACTTGTTCCGGGATTTTTGTTGTATGCTTTATTTAAAACAATGAATAGATGAAATTTACGCAAGACGAAGCCTTCAAAGAACTTGAAGCAACACTGGGAAATCCCCAAACCCGTAACATCAGCGACCGAACAATCCGTGAGACCTTGGAAACCCTGATGCCTCTCATGGTAAACGATGAAACCGAATTGTCCGATTTTGTGACCTCCATTACTCCGGTGTTGAAATCGGTGGAGGGCAATATGAGATCGGATATTTCGGCCAAAATCGCCCTGATCGGAAGCAAAAATGCTGCCCCCGCCAAGCAGGAAGCAGGAGCGCCAGCTAAACCTGTCCCGCAAGAAAGACCTTCCTACGAGGATGATTTGGCCGAGCTCAAGGCATTTAAGGAACGAATGGAGCAAGAAGGTCTGAAAGCCCACAGGGAAAAGGTAAATCAAAAAATCAAGTCTATCCTTACCGAGCAGGGCGCGAACAACGAAGTTATGCAAGACGTCGCCATTCGCTTTACCGAGATCGATTACGACCTCTCTCCGGAAGAGATCGCTACGAAATGCCGTAAAACCTATGACGAACAGTACACGCGCTTCATGTCGCAAGTAGGCACCCCCTATGGTGGCACGCAGTCTATGGCTCCCGCTTCTCCTCTGACAAAAGAGCAGCGCGAAGCCGCAATCGCGGAAAACACCAAAAGATTCCGCGCGAACATTCCTGTTTAACCAAAAAACTGAACTATGCGACTACACAATCGTTATGCGCATGAACACCAGCAGGTCGGTGGCGGCATCCCTGTCTGGTGTGAAATTCCGAAAGTCCGCATCAGCGGCGGTATGATCCAAAATAAGATTCAACTTTGGGAGGTACTTTCCGCCGGATCGCCCGTCGAGTACGATACGAAAACGCACAAGGCAAAGATTCTGCGATGTTGGCAGGTCACGGCGGTAGATACCAGTACGCAGGCGGGCTCTTCCATCATCACCCTCAAAAGGACGGCCCGCACGCCCGAAATTTTCTCCGGCCTCAATATTATGGTTGCGCCCAGCTCCATCACAGGAAAAGGCAAGGCAGTGACGGTAACGCTGGTGGACGACACAAACGACGACGCATTTATCGTCACCGTGCCGACTGCAGATATTGACGCCGTGACGGTGGGCAAGTTCCTTGTCGAAGCAGCCGGGACGGGCACAGGTCAGTCCATGTACTGTATTCCCAACAACGTGACCAAAGAGGATACCGTTGGCGGCAATCAGAATGCCGTCGATATTCCACGCGGGGTCAAATATCTGTTCGAGAATACGATCCCGCCTATGCCGGATGTGGTGAAGGCAAATATTCCTCTTGTCGAATGGGACTGGCATCCCGAAAAACAATAAACGATGCTACCAAGTTTAACTTATCAATCTGATTTCTACCGTCTCATTTCGGGGGCTCTTCTCAATAGTAACGGGCGGTACGAAAGCCTGGAGGTTTTCTTCCGGGACGAACTGAGCGAAAATGCTTTCCCGAAAATGAAATGGTCGGAGCTCCTGGAGGTGGCCGACGAAAATCCATCGGGAGAATATACACAGGTCATCGGGACAAATTCCCAACCTGTGATGGCAAACTACGTTTCCGATGATTCGGAGGGACAATTGATGTCAAACGCCGGTTTCAGCCTGAACAAAGACACCATGCCTATCATGCGTCGGATGCTCAATTTCAACGAAAAGAGTGTCCGCGATGGACAGTATCTTATGGAACGGGGAGGGATGCCGGATTACCAACGCATTTTCAACTCCTTCAATAAAGACGCTTCCGACCTGATTGCGACGTTGCACATGCTGCGCAGTTTTTCGACGTTGCAAGTCGAATCGACAGGCAAACTTTTAACGGACGCCGAAAACAATGCAGGCGGTATTCAAGGGCTGAAAATCGACTTTTTGCAATATGCTCCGGCTGAAAACCGCCAAAAGTGCGGCGGCTTTGCAGATAAAGTCTATCCGTCGTTAGGTAAGAAATTCCCGTGGACGGACGAGAAGGCCTATCCTATCGGTGATTTGATGGATATGTATAATTACTATCGTAATGTTGCGCTGGTGCCGTTTAGGGGCGTGTTCCGCATGAACGCCAAAACCTTTTCACTGTTTGTAAATCATCCCAGTACAATAACGGAGGTAAAGGTTTGGAAAACAAAAGCTCTCGCAAGCGCCGAAAATCTGGTGCACTACGTAATTACGAATGAGGATATAAACGAGTATCTGAGCACGCGGCTGGGACTTCCCGTCATTAGCGTCGAAGATTGGTACGGCATAACCTCTGTTCTCGATCCGGCAACACAGAAGATTGTAAAGTCTCCCCAGGTTGCTTTTGCGGACGGCGTGGTGGTACTGCGCCCGGAGGGTAAGTTCGGTGAACTCCAGTGGACTCGTCCGAGCTCTCTGTTCGCTACTCCCATCAATCCGATGTATTATGCGGACGGAGGCAAGATCGGCGTGCGGCAGATTATCGATTCCAAAGTAAGATCGATGCAATTTATTGCCGAGAGCCGGGGTATTCCGGTTCCTCGCAACATCGATTATTTCCTCTATTTGGATATTACTAAAGCAGCGAATTAACCGTGAGGGGTAGGTGCGGAAGGTGTTGCGCCTACCCCTTTAAACCTTGTCTTTATGCGTATCCCGCGTGTTGTCGATATATTTAACGAGGATGAAATTCGCTGTGTCGAGATTTATCCTCTCGAGGAGTGGCTACGCGGCATGGTGGATTATGACGTGCCGGACGAGACACTTGCTGCCCTGCTTTTTAATCGAGGCATCAGGAAGTTGTCGCCCGCATCCGAGATTAGCGCCCGTGACCGGGAGTTGTGCTATGCCGATCTGCTCATGTGGCTTTCGGGTAGTTCAATAAAGACGGGTGGAGAAATGGAAAGCGATAACGGCTGGCAGCACCAAAAGTCCAGTAAGAATGTCAGCAATCGCAAAGAGTTGGAGCGGCGGGCAATGGCGATCTACGGCAAGTACGATGACCCGCGCAGCAAAGAGCGTCGCCGCACGATAATCAAGCCGATCTATGGATAATCCGCGCTATCCGCATAAGCTCAAAATTTTTCGTGCTAAAACGGCGGATGATCTTCCCGTGACCGACGCAGAGGGCAATCCTGAATACGACGTGGTGTTAAGTAGCGTATTTGGCTACCGCTCGCGCTCGGGAGGCATGGGATCATCGGGAGGTCCGGCAAAGTTCGATTACAAGATTTCGCTTCCTCGCCACCAAGCGGATATTCATACGAATGATCTATTGGTGCTCAAGGACTATACCAGAACCTATCAAGGGAGTGTGGTGGATGCTATGACGTACAACTGGGGATCAAATATTTGGTTTGACGAGGTAAAAAATTAGAATCTATGTGGGAAATATTCGACCATCTGAAATTCCTCAAACACATCTTCAATTTTGCGGATGTAAAAGTCCAGAGTTGCGGTGTCCTCAGCGCAGGGTTGGGTATTCTTGCGAATTGGGCGGCTCTTGTGACCGGATGCTACACATATTTGGTAACTAACGTATTGGGGGTTAGTGTTTTTCTTATTACCTGTCTGTTTGTCATTATGGTCGTGGATTACATCACCGGACTTACGGCTGCCCATCAGGAAGGACAGAAGATCATATCCCAAAAAGGACTTCGCTGGGTATTCAAGTTAGGCTTCTACATCCTCACGCTTGTCACGCTCAACGGCTTTGTAAAAGAGGCTTTCTACCAGGGGCAAGAATGGCTTATCTATCCTCTGAATCTGATAAAGCTCTATGCCATGTTCCATATCTGTTTGTGGGAAATCAAAAGCATCGGCGAGAATCTTCATCGGTTGGGCTACGGCAACCATATTTCCGATCTGATGGAATGGGTCGGGACTGCTATTCGGGAGTTATTTTCGAGGAAAGTGACAAAAAATGAGTAAAGCAAAAAATGAAAAAACGATTAATGCTGCATTTCGCAGGTTGCAGGTCCGCGCCTTCGACCGTTGTCGTGAAGGAATGATACGTATTCTTCGGGAGGCGGTAGTTTATGCTCTCGAGATACATGATATGGGGCATCAACGACACCTCGAAACGGGAGATAGCTACGGCTGGGGTCTTTGGCATAACGGGAAGTTGATAGAGATCAGTGTTACGGCAAAGGAGGGGCCGGTAGAAGGTGATACGAACCTTATGTTGTCGGCCTATCCGGTTCCCTCGCTGGGTTGGGTGGGCGTGGTGATGGCGGGCATGAAACCTCAATACTATTTCGCCACGCAATACGAGAATGAGATTTTGACGGCAACGGCTCAAATGATACGAAGTAATTTCCTCTCTTTCTTCCAACCGATATGACGCTACACGACTATGATATTACGGCTATCGAATCCGCATTGCGAGACCTTATTATCCATGCCGATGTAAGCCGCAACGTGTATGATGACCGGCCCACTTCGATCAACGGCAAATCATCCATGCAGGACTTTGTTGTCGTGCGGGTCATGGGGACGGTCGAGGATTTGAACACCTATGCTACGGCTACCTGCACGATTCATCTTTTTGCCAAAGACGTGTCGGGCCTGAAAAACTCTAAGAAACTTTCGGCCATGTATCACAAACTGGTCGAGGGGCTTCCGGCAGCACAAGGTCGCCTTATGTTCAACGGCTTGCCAAGTATCGTCGCAGACGCCAAAGACGGTTACGGCTACCATGTGCGGATTATTAATCTACGAACAATTATTAAAATATTTTAAATATGGCAAAACTAACAAAAAGCATTCTCAATGATTTGATGACGGGAATTTCGTCTATTAAATTGTTAGGGCCCCTTTCAACACTTCCGACAGAAAGCGCCGCTTTGAAAACATTGTTTGACGAGGCGGACGAGATTTTCACCACGAAAGATTCGGTGAGCATCGAGCAAGCGGAGCCTTCGACCACAGAACTCAAAGTCGATCAATTCGATGCCGCCATCGGTGTTACATACGAGCCGGGGGAATATACATTCGCATGCACCATCCCCAGCAATGCCAAACCGCTCCTGGATTACTTTTTTGCAACAAACGACACTCCGGCACCTGCTGTTCCCGGTTATGCTGCCGGTGTAGGCGTCGAGGCCAAGACCAAGATTGTGAAAACAGCAATGTTTATCGAGAGCCAGAGCAAGAATTCTGCTATTCTGTTTATGAATACTGAGCTTGTGGCTACGACCACGTGGTCAGATACTTCGACTACCCCCTTGAGCATTCGCATTACCGGCACGATCAAATCGAATCCGGATGGGGACGATATTATTTTCTACCCCACAGCGGCTTCGTCAGCTTCGCCAACATCGAGTACTCCCAAATCGGGTTCCTCGGGGCTCTAATCAACACACTTCATGGGGAGGGTTATCCCTCCCCATTTTCAGATTATGAAACAGCCGGATAAGCGCGTTCGACAAGAACTGAGCGATATTCAAAATGACCGTGCCGAGCGTATTCCCATCCGAGATACGAGACGGCATGTAAGAGTGAGGGGGATGAAACCCTACACGATTGAACGACTTACTGCCCTATGGGTAGCACGAGACCTCGCGCGTTGCGAGGATAGCGGAAGCACGCTCCATTCCCTGTGTCGTGATCCTTATTTTAATCACAAACAGACAGCATTAATTGTCCTGAACGGATGGTTTAGGATCAAATTCTTTTGGGGCCTGCTGTGGCGTTGGTGGGCCTATGTCCGAGAGTACGAAGAATACCAACTTACGGATATTATTGTGGCGGGTAAAAAAAAAATTCCGCTGACCTCATATTGGACCAATATAGCATTAACAGTGGATATGCGGAACGATTGGATCACCATGACGAACAAAGAAGCCGAGCAATACCGAGCCGAACTCCTATTGGTCGCCGAGCGTCATTCCTCAAAGAGTACCCCCAATACGGAGGGGTAAAAACTTTCTTTTTCGGCCTTGTGCGAATTGTCGATTATCCGTATCGGTGTATTCTTACAAACCCGCAAATCGACCTTATGACCATCGACCTGCCCCACGTATTGTATAACCCCGACGATAAGGGATGTGGCCCGGAGGCTAATAGGGACGACACGGAATCCATACGCAAAAACGAGGAAAGCATCCGCAAGATGCGCGAACGGATCAAGAGAAAAGAGCTGGTGAGGGAAGTTTCCTTTGCCGAACTTATCCAAGATAAAAATAACTATTGACAGGCTGTGTGGAAGCAGCCTACATCAACGACGAAAGACTATGGCAGATATTGACAATTTGGATTTCAGTATCATCCTCCACGACGAAGAATTTGATAAGAAGATCAAAACCAATATGGAGCTTGCAAAACAGTTCAATATAACGGTGAGCGATCTGTTGGAGGTTCAATCGAAAATCGAAGGTATGAGCGCGGCTCAAGCACGGGCGGCCAAGACGCAGGTTCAGATGGTGAACATGGTCTCAGCGGAAAAGCAGCGTGCCGAAATCCGAAGTGCAAAAGCTGCCGAAGCGATTATCAATACGCACAATCTTGCGTTGCAAAAGCAAGCGACGGAGCAAGAAAAAACCGCTGCCGCAGCCACCAAAAATAAGATTGCACAAGAAAAGTTAAATGCTGCGCAAAAGCGAGGTGTTTCCGAAGGCGGAGCGATGGTTAATGCGCTGCGTAACATCAATTCCCAATTTACGTTGCAAAATCGCCTCATATCAAATGCCAAGACCCTTTTCACCTCCTACGTGTCAGTATTTGCTCTTGAGCGTTTCGTTTCCAATCTGGCGCGTGTGCGAGGGGAGTTCGAGTTGCAACAAGTGGCTCTGCGAGCAATCATGCAGGATGTGGCGATGGCGGACAAGACATTCGGGCAGCTCAAGAATTTGGCGGTTGAATCCCCCTTTCGATTCAAAGAGCTTACGCAGTATGCGAAAATGCTTTCGGCTTACAACATTGCCAATGAGGATTTGTTCAAGACTACCAAGCAGATCGCCGACTTGTCGGCCGGTTTGGGTGTCGGGATGGACCGTCTTATTTTGGCCTATGGCCAGGTTCGCTCTGCGGAGTTCTTGCGGGGACAGGAGGTGCGTCAATTTTCGGAGGCGGGGATCAACCTGGTGAGCGAGCTTGCCAAGAAATTCACGGAGCTCGAAGGTACGGTAGTATCTGCCGGAGAGGTTTTCGACCGCATTTCCAACAGAATGGTCACGTTTGAAATGGTGCGGGACGTTATCGATGACCTCACGTCGGAAGGAGGTCGTTTCTTCGATCAGCAGCGTTTACAGGCCAATACGCTCTTCGGCATGATCGAAAAACTCGCGGATGCCTATGATATTATGCTCAACGATATGGGGCAGGCAAATGAAGGCATGCTTAAGGGTGGCGTAAACATGCTGCTGTCGCTTATCAAGCATTGGCGCACTGTGGCGGCTGTGCTGGGGACGGTAACATCGGCGTTTCTGGTTTACAAAGCGATTACTATGGGCTATAGAGGGTATGAATGGGCTTTGAAAACCGTGGCGGCATTACAACAGACCAAAGAGGCGCTGCGGGCCGCCACAAAGGAGCAGATCGCTTTGAACCGCGCCATGAAAGTGAACGCCTACGCCGCTGCAATCGGTCTTATTGTCGGGCTTACGACGGCAATTTATTCGGCAGTTACGGCATCCAGTCGTTTCAATCGGGAGTTAGAAAGCATTTCATTGGATAAATTGTCAAAGGTCAAAGACGATTTATACGTATTTGAAAAACTGGTAAAAGCGGTTGATAACAATGTTCGAGGTACCAAAGAGTATAACGATGCCCTCACGCAGCTCAAACGACGTTTCGGTGATTATATCCCGGATTTGGATGATGCGATTAGCCGAAATGAGAAGTTGGCGGATCGGATCAAGGACGTCAGCGAAGCGATCAAAAATCAATCCTTGAGTACGGCAGTCGAGGAAACGACCTCTAAAATAGACGAACAATTTTCGGAGAATATTTCAAAAGATATTGCTAAAATACAGAAGCAAATATCCAGCATACCGGGTTTGACAAAAGAGGCCGCCGCCGATTTAACGGGTCAATTGACAGCCCAAATTGAAAGGGATGTAAAAAATGGAGTAAATATAACCATTAGTTATTTACAAGGCGAATTCAGACGTTTAGTAAAAGAATTTGAGGTGCCTATCGATTGGTCAGGTTTAACTTATGCGAATGTAACATCTGTTGCTGAATGGGGAGCCGAATTAGCCGGGAACTTAACCGACAAATTCGAGGCTCAGGAGTTGGCGATTATCCGCCTGAATTCTCATTACAAAGCCCTGGGAGCCAATATCGAAACCACCTCCGAGCAAATGAAAAAGCTCGCGGACGCAGAGGCGCACTACAATGAAGCAGTAGAAAAAATAAACAACGACACGGAGGTTGCTGCCGCAGAAAAGAAGTCAAAAATAAGAGAAGAACGCCTTAAATTCCTGGGTAATGTTATCAATGATGTATTCAGGAATAATGCTAAAGCGGCAAAACCATATGTGGAAGAATTGAACAATATAACGTATGCCTCAAAAAACTTAGCGGGAGTTTACAATGCTTTGGTGCTTAGTTCCAAGAAGCTGACTGACGTTCAGAAGCAATCTTTGCTGATTCAGAATAACGAAAGTTTTTCCGAGAAGATAAAAAACGTTACGGCGCAATACGAGGCGGCATTAAAGAAATATCAAGAACTGAGTGCCGAAATAGCGACTATTTCCGCGTCACCGGCGTTGTATTCTTTCGGTTATGAAGGGAGCCTTGAGACGGCCAAGAAAAATAAGGAGGAAGTAAAGCAGCAGATCGAAGGTTTGAAGGAACTCCTTGATCTGTTCAAAAGGCAGGAAGCATCCTCCGCAGGAAATAACGCACGTATTCAATCTCTCGAAGCCGAAATAAAGAAGATTCAGGAAGCACAGCAGGCATACGAAAAGCTCAATCGTATCATGTCGAGTGAGCAGGCTGTTGTCAAGTTACAAGGCATCGAGGGCTATGAGGATATTATATCGGAAGTTGTGGAAGCGGCGGGCGGCAAAATGGAACTCAGTACGGGAGATTTTGAAAAGACCATCGATCCTCTCCTTGTCAAATTGCAGGCATTGGGTGAGGAAGGACGAAAGGCGGCAGATAAAATCCGCGAGGCTTTTGAACGTACCCGACGCGAAAACGCCATCAAGGGTATAGAAGATGATTTGAAGCGCATGTTTTCGACCATGAAGCGCGAGCTTGCGGAGTATCAGGAAAATTACAAGCAATACCAGGATTTGATAAAGCAAGGATTTGGGAAGGAACAGGCAATAAACCTCTCTTTCGGAGCTCTTGCCAATAATCCCGATCTGGATCAATATTTGGCGGGCAGTATTGAAAAGATGCTGTCCGTCACCGGCAAGAGTGTTAAGCTGGATTCCGGGATTTTCCTTTCGTTCAAAGAGCAGATGGGCGATGTGTTCGACACCCTGACCGAGGATGAGAAGCAATACATAGAAAATGCGGACAACATACGGCGGGCAGGATTTCAGGAGCGATTCAACGAGGGCCTGGAGCTGGTGAATCAAGTGCGGAGCAACAGCGAGAAAATCGAGGCTATCGAGGCAAATGCGGCAGAGAAGATCGCGCAAATACGCAAAGATATTCTTGCGGGTCGCATTCCGTTGGATACCGGGCATGAAATGATCGAAGCGGTACAACAGCTTGCGGATGAACAGATCGCCGCTTTGCAATCCGAAATGTTGAAACTCACGAACTTTTATAAGCGGCTTTTCGGGTCGCTGGAAAAATATTCTCTTTCATCGCTCAAAACCATCCGTGAGCGGACGCAACAAACTATCGATAGCGCGACGTTCAGTCAGGACGGGAAAACCGTGTCGGTAGATATTGTTGCCGACGACGGTTCGATAAAGAAAGCAACCATCAGCTTGCAAGAATACCTTTCGCTTGTCAAGCAACTTGAACAGGTGAACAATGCCATCAGCGGACGCAACCCATTTGCAGCTATGCGGGACGCTATTTCCTCGTATGACACACAAATTGAGGCTGCGGATAAAGCATTGCAAAAGTTCCAAGAAGATCATGCTGATGCCGTTACGAAGGCACGCGAAACAGATGAAGAATCCCGAACAGCAGACCAAAAAGCGCTAATCGCACAAGAGGACGCCCTAAAGAAAAATGCCAAAGACCTGCGCAAAGACCGGTTGGCCGCAGTCGGTGCCGAGGTTGGGAAAATCGGTGCCGGAATAAATCAAGTAGCATCCTCTGCTCAGGGTATGTTTGAATCGATGGGTCTCGATGAATTGGGTGATGCGGTAGGCTTTATTGGGGAAATGTCCGATGGAATAAGCAGCATTGTACAGTCGGTGATGTCGGGCGATGTTGTCGGGGCTATTGTCGGTGTATTCAGCACCATCACGTCGGTGTTCCGTTACCACGACAAGATACTTGATCGAGCAATCGAACGATCTAAGCTGCGGGTCAAGCAGTTGGAAAATTCGTTTAAGAATCTGCAATATGCGGTGGATAATGCGCTCGGGGGCGAACGCTATGCCTATACCGGGGAGCAGCTTTCCAATTTGCAGCAGCAGTATAAAGAGGTGTCGTCGCAGTTGGATAACGAGCGGGGCAAGAAAGATTCCGACAAGGGTGCTATTATTGACTACGAGCAGCAATTGGTGGAGCTTCGGCAGGAAATGGAGCAGTTGATTAAAACCGTGGGCGAGGAAATTTTGGGTTCCTCAGTAGCCGATATAGCTTCCGAGCTGGGAAATGCCTTCATCGATGCTTTCCGCGCGGGCGAGAACGCGGCAACGGCATGGGGAAAGAAGGTAAACGAAATCGTGGCCGATATTACGCGGCGCATGATAATCCAGAAATACCTGGAACCGCAGCTTGCAAAAATTATCGAGAAATACATTGGGACGCCCGACGAAGCCGGTCTATGGGATTTGGCCGGCGGTGGCGACGTCATTTCCCGTATAATGGGCTCTTTGTCGCAGTTTTCGGGTGAATTGATTTCATTGGGAGATAATTTTGCAAATATATGGGAAACCCTAAGTCCCGCATTGCAAGAGTTGGCGGGAGCTGTGGACGGCACAACCTCTCTCTCGGAAGGAATACAGAGTGTCACCGAAGATACGGCGAGCTTGCTTGCATCCTACATCAACGCGATGCGACAAGAGCAGGTATTGCAAGGAGGCACGCTAAATCAAATACGCAATTTGCTGACTGTAAATACACAAATGAAGTCGCAATACCTTCTTTACCTGCAAACCATCGCCGCACATACTTATGATAATGCACAAGCTGCACGCGCGATATTGGACCGCCTGAATAGTGTGATAGGTGTTCGGATCGGAGGTGCAGGAAATGCGATCAACGTAAATGCTTAATTTATGAAATATTTTAAAAAATCAACTGCTGCAAACTCCTTGCGCCAGCAGGCCGAACGATGCGGAGCGTGCCAAGAGGGGTTGGATGATTGGACGAAGGATAAAGATGGCCTTTGCGAGCGTTATTACCGGTATATTGACTTCTGCATAAAACACGACTTTCCAGCCGCCGATTTTATCAAAGAGCAGTTTGCGGGCGTAGCGGAGCGTCACGGCATCTTTGCCAATAGCGAGTTCTCAGTTTCCAACTTGAGTTACCTCAGCCCTCTGGGTATGTCGTGCGGAGACGCCCGATACGATCAATATGGTGTGGGTTGTATCTATCTGCGACACCATGCCAAGTTACGCTTGCACGTTTGCGACCAAGCTGTCGTGCGTGTGTATCTGTACGACCATGCTCTGCTTGAAGTAAGCAACACATCGAAACACCCGGTATATATATATAAGTATGGCGGCGATGTTGCGGGCTGCGAAAATATCATTATTCGGGATCGGGAGCGGAAAGAGTAGGCTTGCCTCTTCTTCTTCTCGTATTTGATCGCAACACCTGAAAAGCCCATCCCATAACGCCGAGGGTTTGCAGAGTGATTGCCGCCTGCACCCATACGACCTCACATCCGGGATATATTGAGACCAGGAAAGGATAAATGAGGGGATTTATGCACAAGAATCGCAACAGACGGCAATAACGGTACTTAGCCAGACCAATGAGAGCTACCGGCACCATAAGGATATATAGCCAAATAACCCAACCTCCGAATATGCCCTTCATTTGTCCGTGCCACACGGCGCCGATATAAAGGAAATTGCACAAATAAGGCAGTCCCATCAAGGCTGCCTTTTTTGTACGTATTGCCGTTAGTTCATTCATCTTTACGGAGTAATTTCTGCATGAACACCAACTGCTGTGTCAGGGTCTCAATATGGCGTTGTAGTATGTTTATTTCGTTTTCTCGAGCCGCAATGCGTTCTTCCAATTTAGCACGGACAACGCTCTGTGATTCTACGTCCAGAAACGGACTTTCGCCCGGAGCATCCCCCAGCAACCATTCTTTTCGTATGACGGGGTAAGCCGTGATGATTTTATCGGCATATTTGGCTACCGACAACTCACCACTTGTAAGACGGGATACAGTGCCAGCATTTATTTTGGTGGCTGTGGCAAACGCTTTCTTATTGCCGTCGGCATAGTGGTCAATAATGAAGTTTACGCGCTCCGCTACGTCCTTTCTGAGAAAGGGGGGCTGTTTAGCATTTTTCATACCATACTATTGTATGTGCAGTTTATTCTATGGTTTTATTCGCAATATCCTTTTATTAGCCAAATTGGACTATACCGCAATCTCTTTTTTTAGAGCGTCGTCATCGTTGCTCTTTATCACATCAACCAAATGAGTATTTATCTTTGTCAGTTCCACAATCCGTTCGTATTGCTCGGTAATGAGTTCTTGCTGCTCGGATATTTTTTCGTTGAGTTGCATTATAAACTTGTCCTTCTTCTCAATCGCGCTATCCTTCTCTCTTAGATATGCAACAACGTCTGACGGCATAATGGGCACTTCCTTGGTCGGATGGCAGCTTTCCCCATATAGCATGTTTCCCCGACCCGTCATCAGCCATTCGATACTGAGTTCGGGAAATGCCTTAACGATGGATTGAATACGGTTTGCGGTAAGTTCCTTAAGCAAACTGACAAACTGGGGCGGAGCTCCTATGGCAATTCCGAATGACCGCGCATTCATCCTCTTGTACCGCATAAAAGCGGTTATTCTTTCCTGATAATCATTCATTATAAGCAAAAGTTAGTGTTTCTAAAATATCATAAATAAATATGATGATTAAATATTACGAGACTCGTAACAAAATATTACTAATCTGTGTATATTTGTTACGTGATTCGTAACATTTATGATTGGTACTACCCAACAAAAGCAAATATATATAAAATTTAAATAAAACATGGTTAATCGCAAACAAAAAAACATCGGTCATATCGTCTATAAGATCGATCCGAAAAGCACTCTGCTTGGATTGGACTATGATAAAGAGTACAAATTCCGGTATCATTATGCGACTTACTTGATGCTTTATGCGTCCGCCAAGAACCTCAATAAGTCCGGCAAACATGGGTTGTTCAGAGTTATTATGGATAATTACGAGCACGCAGTTCTTGTAACGAGAAGTTTGCAGAAGAAAGCATAGTCTTACCGGAGTTTGCCCTCCGAGGTGATAGAGCCGGGTATATCACCCTAATTCACGGCCAACGTGGAAAACACGTACAAAGCAGGTATCTTGCGGAAGTAGCCTAAAGTCAATCCGCCGCCGAGGTAAATATCCGAGGCGCAGCATCCCCATCAGTTGAATGTAGTGCGTGCGATGATCCCGAAAGGAGGAGCACAATCGAAAGGCCGGGTATAAGTGAAAATTATAAAGTCCGTGCGCTTTAGGCGTGGCCTTCGATGGCGACACGGACCACTCACCTTAATTAAAACTATCATTATGACAAAAGAAGATTTGGTACGTAAGGTCGCACGGATGTCCGGCGTTACGAAAGACGAAGCGACTGTGGTTATCAATGCGACGTTCGCAGCAATCAAAGCGGGGCTTGTCAATGGCGAGAAGCTCTGTATTCGTGATTTCTGTGTGTTCGATATTGTGCACCAAAAAGCACGGAAATCTCGGAACTTGCGAGAAAACACGGAAGTGGCGGTACCTGCGCGCAGCGCCGTAAAAATCAAAGCCTGCCCCGCTTTGCAGCGAGCCGTAAGAGAAAGCCTACCGGTCTGACCAGTTCCATGATCCTATGAAATACGATCCTCAGAACGAAATACTTTCGTACTTATGTAAAGGCGGACGGCTGACGGTAAGAAAAGCCGAGCGTCTTTTCCACACAACGGAGCTGCGCCGGGTAGTAAGCCGCCTGAGAAAACGAGGCTACATGATCGGCGACAAGTGTTTGTCCGACAAAACCGAAGATGGACGGATCGTCTATTTTAAGGAATATTACTTTCCCACCTCCTCCGGTGAGGAATGATCTTTACCTGCGCAGCTTTGATCGGCTGCGCAGGTGCTAAAACAACATCTAATAACTTATGCCATGTCAGGAGTGAAAGTGTCCTTACGGGACAAAAACAGTCCCTATTGGGAAACTGAATACTACGGTCTTACTTTAAAACAGTGGTTGGAGGTATTCAACGCAGGACTTGAAACCGATGAGGATAATCTAAACCTCATATTTGAAAGTCCGCTAAGGATCACTGCGATAAAGATGCCATGTAAATATGGGGAAACCGTGTATATAAAGTACGGGGAGCCTCTTTATGATGGAGTTGCCAATTTTTCAAGGGTTACGGGAAGTTTTATAGCTTACCCAAACGTCAAATTTGACGAAAATAAGGCATACAATAAGTTGAATGAAATAAAGGAACAAGCGCATCGGCATCAACTTGCCGCCGAAAAGCATAAGTTGAAGTTGAAAAAACGAAGGATGTGGTTGTTGTTTGCTGTCTCGGTGGTTTGGTGGGCCATAATTATGACCGAAATCATCGTAGTTAATGTGTGCTACCATTTATCCTCGCTCCACAGTATGATAATCTTCCTACTGGGCTCCTTTTTTTATGGCATAATGGTTTCGATGATTACTTCTCAAATCCACGAATAGCGATAAAATGCGCTGTACCTGCAATCTAATCAGTAACAATAAAATAACGGATATGAAAATCTATACGCAAGCCGAATTCGATGCAATCCCACGGGATAATTACGGAATAAAGCATTGTCCTACTGGCGATTATTCAAAAATAAGCTCCTTCGGTGAGCGCTGCACCTTTGGTGAGCGCTGCACCTTTGGCGAGCGCTGTTCCTTCGGTGAGGGCTGCTCCTTCGGTGGGGGCTGCTCCTTCGGTGAGGTCTGCTCCTTCGGTGAGGGCTGCTCCTTCGGTGAGGTCTGCTCCTTCGGTGAGGGCTGCTCCTTCGGTGAGCGCTGTTCCTTCGGTGAGTTCTGCTCCTTCGGTGAGGGCTGCACCTTTGGCGAGGTCTGCTCCTTCGGTGAGGGCTGCTCCTTCGGTGGGGGCTGCTCCTTCGGTGAGGTCTGCTCCTTCGGTGAGGGCTGCTCCTTCGGTGAGCGCTGTTCCTTCGGTGAGCGCTGCACCTTTGGTGAGCGCTGCACCTTTGGCGAGCGCTGTTCCTTCGGTGAGGGCTGCTCCTTCGGTGGGGGCTGCTCCTTCGGTGAGGTCTGCTCCTTCGGTGAGGGCTGCTCCTTCGGTGAGGTCTGCTCCTTCGGTGAGGGCTGCTCCTTCGGTGAGCGCTGTTCCTTCGGTGAGTTCTGCTCCTTCGGTGAGGGCTGCACCTTTGGCGAGGTCTGCTCCTTCGGTGAGCGCTGTTCCTTCGGTGAGTTCTGCTCCTTCGGTGAGGGCTGCACCTTTGGCGAGGTCTGCTCCTTCGGTGAGGGCTGCACCTTTGGCGAGGTCTGCTCCTTCGGTGAGGGCTGCTCCTTCGGCTACAGGTGCTTTTTTGAGAACGTCGGAGTTGCGAAAGCCGGGTATCCATTTGCTGCTTATATCGGAACAGGAAGTCGCGAGGGATCAAAAACGTATTTCTTCAATCTTGAAGCAGGAATATATGTACGCTGTGGTTGTTTCTTGGGGACCCTTGACGAATTTATCGCGAAAGTAGAAGAAACTCACGGCGATAGTCCCGCTGGCCGGGAATATAAGGCTATCGCCGAGCTTATCAGGAACAAGTTTCAAACAAGCAAATAGCAAATCTTAAGTTATATGAACGAATTACAAGATTTTTGGAATGATAATTTTGGTCTTGTGAGAGCAACCGAAGTGGACGATAAACCCTATTTTGTAGGGCGCGATGTTGCATATATATTGGGGTATCAAAACACAGCAATTGACCAATATATTGATTGGGAAAGTTCGGCAAAAACCTTGACTTTTGATAACCAAGGCATTCCCCATATGTACCATCTTATTGATGAATCGGGAATTAATTCTCTTGTAACCGAATCAAATATGCCGACCGCGAAACAGTTCAAACAATGGATAACAGCCGAGGTACTTCCGAGGATCGGAAAAATCGAACCTTTTAAGATGCAAGTACCTAAAACTTATGTAGAGACTCTTCGCCAACTGGCGGATGCTACAGAAAAGTGTGCAGCACTACAACATCAGTTAGCAACAAAGATCGCGCAGCTCAACGAATTAAAAAATTGGTATTCTATCAAACGCTGGGCAAAAGAAAACCGCATGAATAGACGTAAAATTTCCGAAAGAGCGCTCAAAGCTATTTCAATGGAACACGGTTTTGAGGTTAAAAAAATATTCGATGGTAACTATGGGGAAGTGAACCTGTATCATCGTAAGGCGTTTGCTATTCTTTTTGGCAAATGAACGACAATTCAGTTTTGAATTATCATCAAGAAAGCAGCAGATGCCTAACGGCGGTATTAAGTAACGGAGTGACAAAATATGTCTATAAACTTTGGCAAATTCAAAAGGTTTGTGTATATTTGCCACTGCGAAACAGTCGTGAATACACGACTACCAAAGACATATTTGTAAGTTGCTCAAAGAAATTTGGGCGTAGTCTCGTGGCATACTACATTCGTGTAGTCGTGACTGTTTCGCAAAAACTAAGAGGCTACGCCCTCTTTTTATATCCTTACATCAACCAAATTTTTGACCCACAATGCGAAACAGTGTCAAAAATGCGGATTCAGGGAATAATAGTACCTACACCGCACCTACCCACTTAGTGAATCCTGAGCTTGTAGCAATCTTACAAGCTCAAACCCTCCGAGAAAGAATCCGCCTAAGATTTTGCGGATTCCGAAACTTTGCGTACATTTGGAGTGCCAAACAAGTGCCATCGGTACTTACAAAGTATTACACTAAGCTCAATTTTGGGCGTACTCCTGTTTCACCTTCGTCTTGTACGTTGGTGCTTGTTTGGCGACTTGAAGGGGTACGCCCTTTCTGTGTTTGTACACTTATAAAACTTTGACAAACAATGCCAAACAAGGTCAAAGGTATTAGGGAAAATAATAGTATCCCTTCGCCGTCGTACTTAGTCAATCCCGAGCTTGTAGCTATCTTACAAGCTCAAACCCTCCGAGAAAGAATCCGCCTAAGATTTTGCGGATTCCGAAACTTTGCGTACATTTGTATCGGCAAATGTGACGTACTATGTACGCAGAACATATTTTTACCGCATAAAAGCGGGGTTCCTGGGGTCGTATCTTACAGTACGTCACGTTTGCCAAAACACAAGGGAGCCCCGCTCTTTTTGTGTCCATACATTAACTAACTTTTGTACCTCACACATGGCAAACGTGGACAAAAGTATCGGTGAGAAGTATAGTATCACCGCTACACCTTCAATTGTAAAGGATAGCTATTTAGTCAATCCTGAGCTTGTATCAATCCTACAAGCCCATCACACCCTACAATTAAAACTTGAGGCGTATATGTTCGCCGAGAAAGGCAAATGCACCTACCCTCACGAGGACGAGGCTTTCATGCTCGACAATGCAGCAACCGGTATCCAGGAAACCTTGATTACCTGTGCCGGCAAGGAAGTGTGGGATAACGCAACAAAGGGTAAGTAAAATCCAATTAACTCATTCTGAGTATGAAAACGAAACTCCAAAAGTTTTGTAAGGCCACCGGTGTATCCATGCTTCTTCTGACGGCAGGATTGGGTGAGACGGAAAACGTCACGGCTCTTATGCTGTGGATCGCAGCTACCATAGCCATGCTGTACTTCGGCAAATCTTTCTCATTTCAGCAAAAATAGTCTTGCTAAAACAACAAAATAATTACATACAATGATAGAGCTTAGTTTAGATTCCATCAAGAAATGGTTGCAGAACGAGGATTGGCATGTTCGTGCTGCGGCTATGAACGCCTGCCAGGGGAAAGACGTGCCCATTGAGATCATCGAGAAAGGGCTGCAGGACGAGGACTGGCATGTTCGTGCTGAGGCGATGAACGCTTGCCAGGGGAGAGACGTACCCTTTGAGATCATCGAGAAAGGGCTGCAGGACGAGTACTGGCATGTTCGTGCTGCGGCGATGAACGCTTGTCAGAGGAGAGACGTGCCCATTGAAATCATCGAGAAATGGTTGCGGGACGAGGACTGCGATGTTCGTGCTGAGGCGTTTAAAGCAGCCAAAAGGAGAGGTATTACTATTCCGCCTACCCGTACATTTGAGCCCCCGAAAACCGTGTATAAAAAATGTTTGTTGGGGGTGATTGTGGAGGCCGAAATCCCCAAATCTGCCCATGTTCGTGGGGGCAAATATTTTAAATGCCGAGCTTCGGAAGCCATTATTACCGGGATTATCGGGGATACCCTCGGTGAAAAGATTGGAATATCGGACTATGATTATAAAACCACTTATCAAGTCGGGGACCATGTGGTAATAGACAATTTCGACTATTCCGACAATGAATGTTCTACCGGGTTTCACTTTTTCTGCCTGAGACAAGAGGCTGAGCTGTACCAAGTATAAAAGAACTCTTAGATATGAACGAATTACTTAAAAACACCGACACGATGACCTCGTTGCAGATCGCCGAGGTAACAGGAAAGATGCACAAAGACGTACTGGAAGCCATTCGCAATATGGAACCAGCGTGGGAAAAAGTTAACGGGCGGAAATTTCCGCTCGTTGAATATCGGGATGCTAAAGGCGAAATGAGACCTATGTATCAGCTCAATAAGACCGAGTGCCTGTATGTGGCTACGAAGTTCAACGACGAGGCCCGCGCAAAACTGGTGATTCGATGGGAGGAGCTTGAGCGCGAGCGTATGGCGGGCGGCTTTCAAATTCCCCGGAACTTCTCGGAGGCGTTGCGGCTGGCTGCCGAGCAAGCAGAGCGTGTGGAGGCGCAGCAGAAGCAGATCGAGGCGATGAAACCCAAAGCGCTTTTTGCCGATGCGGTTGTCACTTCGGAGCGGTCGTGCCTTGTTGCGGAGCTTGCAAAGGTGCTCAAGCAAAACGGCATCGATATGGGGCAAAACAGGCTGTTCGCATGGCTGCGACAAAACGGCTTTCTGTGCTCCAAAGGCGATTACTACAATCAACCCACACAGCGAGCCCTCGAAATGGGACTGTTTGAAATCAAAAAGACAGTCATTGCGAAACCGGACGGCAGTTCATTGGTTTCGGTTACTACGAAAGTAACCGGCAAAGGGCAGGTTTATTTCGTCAATAAATTCCTTTCGCAAGCCGCATAACTATGGAACCTACACTGACCCGACAAACTACTAAGCCGGAACTTCTCGGATATTATCCCAGCGAACATATTACCGGCACCATGAAAAAGAGCAAAGCCACCGATTGGTATATGAGCGAATACGCCATGAAGTTCATGTTTGATAATTTGCGGCAAGAGGTTGCGAACGACCCGCAAGGAGACGTGGACGGTCAGAAGTACGAAATCGAATGGGGCGTGTACCATATCGAAGCTCTGCATCACTTCGCTTGCGAAGATCGGGAGGGAGGAGACAGCTATATGGGCCATTTTGAGACCTATTCCGAGGTGATGCGCGACGAATTGGAAATCGTGGAAGTGTGGGATACGATCAAAGACAAGTCTTGCCCCTGGCTTGTGGAAAGAATGAACAAGTTTGCAACAAGAAACCTCAAACAACATGTATAATACGGAAATCTTTATTGAGCATAACGGCAAGCCCCACTTCCATTATGCCACCACGCGCGTTCTTACGGACGCCGAAATCGAGAAAGTCAAAAAAACCGGTTTTATCGGTGTTTGCAAAAAATGTTGTACGGTAAAAATTCTAAGACGGCATGAAAGAATTGATTGAAATACAAAACAAACTCCTTGCTCCCAAATCCCGGTATAACAAATTCGGCGGTTTCTACTACCGCTCTTGTGAGGATATATTGGATGCGGTCAAACCGCTGCTCAAAGAACTCGGATGTACGCTCAACATATCCGACGAGATCGAGTTCAAGGGAGCCCGTTACTACGTGAAAGCAACTGCGCGGCTCACGAACGATAAAGGACAAACAGAACAATCTACAGCTTACGCACGGGAAGAAGAAACGAAAAAAGGTATGGACGGTTCGCAGCTTACGGGGGTAGCTTCCAGCTATGCCCGTAAGTACGCGCTAAACGGTCTTTTCTGTATCGATGACACAAAAGACGCGGATACCGACGAAAACAGGAATGAATCAGAGAGACGTGCCGAGCGTCCGCAGCGAGCCGAAACATCTTATCAAGCGTCCGCCACCCCGCCGTCTGCGACTTCGGCCGAGCGTCCGGCACGAAAGGAGATCACGGCGGCTATGCTCGATGATTCACGCCTCGATGCGAACGGCAAGACCTTCCTTGATCGCTTGTTGGCTTTCGCCTACTCCGGCAGAACGACGAGTAAGAATCCCGAGGAGTTCGACGCCGGGGACTATCTGGCGCATGTATATGCTGTGAGCGGAGAGGTGCAAGAGCGATTCCGAGCTCTATTCCGCTCGTATGTTCAAGCTAAATCGGGCCGATAGCATGGAAGTGAATAGTCAAACGCAGGTTGCGGCCCCCGAGCTGTTCGGTTTGGAAGGGGTGCCGGCACAGGTGATGGCGGATCGGCTTGTCGAAGCTGTTGTGGAGGGGCAAATCAACCCTATCGAAGCACACATCAAAATAAGCCGAATTGAGGATGCCATTCAGTCATATAAGGGGAACGACCGGATTCGGGATTTGACGCTGCGAGAGCTCGCCAAATACGGCAAAAAGCAGCAGTTCGGAGATTGTATGCTGGAGGAGACGGAGGCGGGGATAAAATACGATTTCTCGCAATGCTCTGACAGCACACTGGCATCGCTGTACGTCCAACGAGAATCCCTGAATGCGGAGATCAAATCCCGCGAGGCGATGTTGAAAAATCTGCCTTCCTCCGGCATGGCCGATCCCGAAACGGGCGAAATGTACTATCCGCCTGTGCGGACAAGTAAAACGATTATCAAAACCAAATTCAAAAAATAAGCACGATGATTAACAAAGCGATTTTGCTCGGACGTCTGGGCGCCGACCCCGATGTACGAACCGTCGGTAACGAGGGTAAGAAAGTAGCACGTGTACGCCTGGCTACCACGGAAAGTTACAAACCCAAAAATGGGGATCGAAAAGAACAGACCGAGTGGCATACGATTAATTTCTGGTCGCCGCTTGCGGAGGTGGTAGAGAAGTACCTGCGCAAAGGCGCTTTGATCTACGCAGAGGGGCGCATCCAAATCCGGGAATATACGGACAACGAAGGCACCAAACGCTTCGCCACGGAGATTCAGGGCAGCGTAATGAAGATGTGCAGCAGTCGCAACGAGGAAGCGCCCCGCAACGAAGCTCCAGCACCTAAGCGCAATGACCAAAATTATGATATTCTGGATGATCTGCCATTTTAATTCATGCGATGGTTTATGACTTGAATACCGATATTGACCGCGAGAGATTCAAGCGCAGAATCAATGCGCTATACCTCAAGCGTACCGTGGTGGATTGCAAGGAGCATAACAAGCCCCGCACCAACTCTCAAAACAGGTATTTGCACGTACTCCTAAACGAATTCGCTATGATGACAGGGAATACGGTGGAGTATGTAAAACGCGAGTATTTCAAGCGTATATGCAATTCAGAACTGTTTGTACGCAAGGCATACGACAAGCTGCTGAAAAAGGAAATGGAAACGCTCCGGTCGAGCCGGGAACTATCGAAAGAGGAAATGACGGTAGCGATCGAGCGTTTCCGAAATTGGGCCTCTCAGGAGGCAGGAATCGAGTTACCAGACGCAAACGATACCCAATGGATAGATTACATCGAACGGGAAGCGCAGCATCAGAGAATATGGCTGTAATAGGACATGTATTCAATACCGTGATTCAGATTATACGACAGAAACGGGAAGCGGGAAAAGAGCCGTCAAACGCCCTTTTTATCGCAGATATTGTCCCCGCCATGCCTGCCTACCGGAGCGAGGAAATAAAGGCTGCTTTGAACGCTTTATGCAAGCAACGGTTCCTCCGTTACGGCAGGACGATGAACGATGTGTACTTCATCCTCGCAGAAGAAAACAACGCCGATATATGAGACTGAAAGATATTGATAACGGGTGTATGAAAATCCCCTCCGAATGGTACCGTGATACGACGCCGAAAAAGCTGCGCGCCTATGCGATGATCCAATGGCTTGTAATGAATGCTAACATGGATGATAGCGAATCGGACGGCGTGGCTTTGAAAAGAGGGCAGGTCGCGGTAACGATACCGGCCTTGAGCAAGGCATTAGGTCTGACGGAAAAACAGACAAGAAGTGCGCTAAACGAAATATGTACGGATTATGACGATAACAGGAAAACATCAGGTAGTGGGCAGGCAAAAGGGCAGTCCATAGGGCAGGCAAAAAGGCAGGCAAAGGGCAGTCAAAAGGGCAGGCAAATCCTCAGACGAATAACAAACAAATTGTCCGTATTAACTATTTGTAATTATGATGAATACGTGTGTTTAAATTTTGACGATAACACAGAAACCTCAGACGAAAGGGCAGTCAAAAGGGCAGGCAAACCTCAGACGAAATGGCAGTCAAAAGGGCAGTCCATAGGGCAGGCAAAAGAAGAAGAAAACGAAGAAAAAGAAAGTAGCAAAGAAAAAGAAGTTAAAGAAGAAGAAATTAACGCTTCAAGTATTGACATACTTGAAGCTGAGTATAAGATAATAGATTATTATTCTGGTATAAACAATAACGCGGGCCCGCGCACGGGCCCGCGCACGCGCGAGGAACGGTCTTGCCAGGTCGAAGAGGTAGAAGCCGAAGAAGCTACACCCCTCACATGGCGGGACGATTTCCAGGTTTATGTGCAGAGCTGTCGTGATGCTTGGGTTCGATGGACGAACGATGATAATTGGATGACGGACCGCAGAAAGTTCAATCCGGGAGTTGATATTAAACTGACGCTGGAAAAGGCTTGCAAAGAGTATTGGGCTACGGAAGCCGCGTGGAAACACAAAAAGCGAAGCAAGAGTAAAACGATTGATTGGAAACGAGTATTTGAGTATGCGATATCGCAAAAATTCAACAGAGTTTATGAAACACGCGGAGGAAGTAACAAGTCGGGAGGTCTTAATGCAGAAGAGGTCGCAATGCTCGAACGAATTGTATTTGGCTCTTTTCAAGCCGACCCCGGAAAAAGGTCTTGAATATAAAAGTCCGCAAGCGTGCGCGTTGTCAGGAATGCACTCTCTTTCCAGTTTGAAAAAGATTCACGGAGAAGCACAATTGCTCGGATGTCTTGCATTGTGGATTAATGACCTCCAGTCATTTTTGAATATATCTGCAAAAATGAATTTGGCTCAAGTTGCCGAGACATGCCGAATGATACTTGACGATTTTTGGGCTATAAATCTTGCGGATGTTCAACTTGTAATGGCTCGCGCTAAACGAGGAACATACGGTACTTTGTATGGACGTATTGACGGCCAGATTATTTACCAATGGTTTGCGCAATATTTCGAGGAGCGCTGTGAAAGTTGCGGCAGCTTATCCAAAGCTCAAGCTGACGTCATGGGCTCGAATAATCCGGTTACGGACGAGAAAGTAGCGCGGTACATGAAACAGTTAATGATGATAAATAACAAGTAAAAAAAAGGTATGCACAACAACTTAAAAATTATTTCAACATGACCCACGCATCGCTTTTCAGCGGCATCGGCGGCTTCGACCTGGCTGCGGAGTGGGCCGGGTGGACGAACACTTTCAACTGCGAGATAGACCCGTTTTGTCAGAATATACTCAAATGCCATTTTCCTAACGCTATCCAGTATGGAGACATTAAGACAACAGACTTTACCCTTTGGCGAGGACGCATCGACGTCCTTACCGGCGGCTTCCCCTGCCAGCCGTTCAGCCTCGCGGGCAAGCGCAGGGGCACGGAGGACGACCGCTACCTTTGGCCGGAAATGCTCAGGGTTATTCGGACTGTTCGACCCCGCTGGGTCGTGGGCGAGAACGTTCTCGGAATTGTTAATTTGTCACAAGGAATGGTCTTCGAACAGGTGTGCGCTGACTTGGAAGCGGAGGGATACGAGGTACAACCGTTCGTTATACCAGCTTGCGGTGTCGGCGCTCCCCACCAGCGATACCGAACATGGTTTGTTGCCCACTCCGGCTGCCTCGGAGGGCGAGAAATATACAACGAAATACAATCCCGACAGCCAAATGGGCAAGGGGCTGACGGCATTGGCGATGAACGGAATGCTGCCGACACCTGCTGCGAGAGACTGGAAGGGGCGGACGAATCCGGGAACGGTAAAAGCGGGCTGCGGAAACAAGTACGGCGACACGCTGCCGGATGCTATTCTGAAGCTGCTGCCGACACCGAAAGCCAGCGATCACCAGTCGCCCGGAAATCACGGAACCGGAGGGCAGGATTTGAGAACCGTCGTATCATCCCGGACTGGCGGAACTTCCCAACTCAATCCCCTGTTTGTAGCCGAGATGATGGGGTTTCCGGCGGATTGGACGGTATTACCTTTTCAAGCTGGCGAATCCAATCTATCAAAGGGTTCGGAAATGCCATCGTGCCGCAAGTAGCATTACAGATATTTGAAACGATAAATGAATATGAATTTAATCGATATAAACCATGAAAGATCAAACCACAACAATCGAACAATCGCGCCGCCTGTTGGAGCTGGGTGTTCCGGCGGAGAAAGCCTCATGTCATTGGGACCGTATGGCCTATTCTATCCAAGACGAGAAGCACCTGAACGGAAGACGCATAGTATGGGATGACTGGGATCTGGAAATCGGAGTCGCCGCAAGAAAAAAGATGGAGTACCGAGAAAATATTCCCGCCTTCACGGTCGCGGACTTACTGGAGGTGATGCCGGAAACTCTTTACGCCGATATGCAACTAACACTGATTAAAGAGAATGGTGAATGGATATTTGAATACGCCGATAACGAAAATCCATGCCACGGAGCCGCAAGAATGAAAGACCTTATTACCCTTCTTTGCGACCGCATCGAATGGCTTTTGTCGAACGGATATAAGTTGGAGGTATGAGACACGAAGTCAAACAACCGCTGCGCCTTGAGAATTGAAGAATAAAAACGAAATGATTACATTATCAGAACTTCGTACCCGGCAAGCATGGCCGCTCAATCAGAAGATCGATCACACCTGCTACGCCGTGGAGGCGTTCGTTGCCTACTGCAAAGAGCACGGCCGCACGCCCTACGTGTCCTTCTCGGGTGGCCTGAACTCGACCGTGTTACTCGAAATCGTCCGGCGGTTTGTCGATCCAAACATGCCGGGCGTGTTCTGCTCGACTGGTAACGAGTACCCCGAAATCGTGCGGTTTGTGCGGCACACCGAGAACGTAACGATCATTCGGCCGACCATGACACCACGGGAAGTAGTCGCCCGGTATGGTTTTCCGCTCGTCAGTAAAGAGCAAGCGCATGGCATCTATGATGTTCGGCATGTTAAGGGAGAGAAAACACGCCGCCGACGGTTGGAGGGTGTGGCGAATAGTCGCTCTGTGATGATTTCCAAAAAATGGCGATACCTTATCAATGAACCCTACGAAGTGTCGCATAAGTGTTGCGAGTACCTGAAGAAAGGGCCTATGCGCAAGTTTTATAGAAACAGCAATGCCCTCGTTATGCTGGGAACGATGGCCGGAGAAAGCAATCTACGAACCGGACAATATCTGACCCGCGGCTCGTGCAACACCTTTTCGGATGATCCTCGAAAGGTTTACAGCGCTCCGTTGTCAATCTGGACGGACACCGATTGCTGGGACTACATCCACCGATTTAACGTACCCTATTGCCCAATCTACGACATGCCGGGCATCACCCGCACCGGCTGCGTATTCTGCGGATTCGGCGCCCAATACGGGGGAGGAAGTCGGTTTCGAGTTTTGAATAATTTGCATCCAAAACTCTACAAAATGGTTATGAATTACACCAACAACGGCTACACGCTCCGTTACGCCCTCCTGCGGATGGGGGTGCAGCTACCAGGCGAACAACCTGAATTATTCGGTGAAAAATGAAAACATTTCGAGCGGAAGGAATTTTATTCGCAATTTACTGTGGATTTATCGCCATCGGACATAACTATATACTGGACATTTGGGTAATTGAGTTGCGATGGATGTGTCCGATGATTAACCCGTGGCTATTCCAGATGTATAAGAGCAAAGAGAAGCCCACGAAACGCCGTATTGCGCTTTGTTATGCCTTTTCACCACTTATAATGGGGTTTCATTGGTTAGTTGTTGTTCCGGTATATTTTGTCCTTTATGCTGTCGTGTTGGCGGTATTGGGGTCTATGTTTGGGCTTGGTTGGATATTGGTAAAACTCGGTGATACGCTCCAAAAAATCGGGAAATTATGAAAGTACGACTACTGAAACGGCTGCGGCGGGAGGCAGATCGAAATGTCTATTATCCGTATCGCTTTTTTGGGTTTCTATTGGAAAACTTTGACCTTAGCGTCTTTCGCAAAACTTACGGTTATTACCTTGCATTGAGGCAAAAATACATCCTCCGCCGTGTTGCGGAGCTTAAAGCAAAGAGAAAATGAAATTCACCACCCCATGCTTTGTCCGTGTCGAGGATGCGGAAAAGCGATACACATTGCAAGAATGGTGTATACGGCTCGGTTATAAACAAAGGCTTCCTCCTTTCGTAACGGCGAATAATGAGGATCTGAGCTGTATAGTGGTGCATAATGACGATGTGTTCTCATTACAACCAGCCGGGACAGAACTTCTCGAAAGATATTCGAGTGGCATTTACGACTGCGGTACCGACATCGAACTGTTCAAGGCGCTGGCGGCGATGAACGACGAGAACGATTATCATCAAGTGTTCGTGCATAAAGAATGTGGTTTTACAACGATCAATGACGATACTAATCGGTGTTTTCTATTCCTGTCTCGTGATCTATTTCGCAAGGCCACGGCCGAGGAGCGGATGCGAGAAAAAGCGATTAAAGCATATTGTGCCGATTGTTGTTATACCGTAATAGGAAAATGCGCAATAAAGGCAGAAAATTGTATCGCATTACAAGATTTCATAAAAATACTTAATGAGCAATGAAAACAATTGAGGAAGCGGAGAGGGAATATTCGTTATCATCATACCCCACGAATAAAGATATGCAATTTGCGTGTGAAATGCACTTTGAGGCGGGTGCTGAATGGATGCATAAGCAACTGACGCAGTGGGTTGATCCGAAAGAGGCTTTGCCGGAGGACGATAGGAATGTGCTACTGAAAACTAACGACGATTACGACGTCTATTCAGTCGGGTATTTCAATGGTAATTGGTGGGGCGGGAATCTACCGGTAAATGCGGAGGTTATCGGCTGGCGGGAAATTAACGAATAAATATGATATGAAAGCAATATTATCCGTAATTGCTGCGAAAAAAAGACAAGAAGATGAATCGAGAAATCATATTCAGAGGTAAGCGACTCGACAATGGGGAATGGGTATATGGTAGTCTCTTGATTAACAACAATCTCGCCTACATTCATGACGAACACTCTTGCCCGTACGACTACGACTTTATTCCTGTCGATCCCGACACCGTCGGCCAGTACACGGGGCTGAAGGACAAAAACGGCAAGGAGATTTGGGAGAGAGACATCGTTAAGCGTGTGGCCAATATGCGAGACTATGCGGAATGTGACGGAGAAGTCGTGGGCATTTTTTATGTTCAATATTCTGAGTATGGATTACTCCCTTTTTGCGAGTTAGGATATAGAATGAGCGAGTACGAAATAATCGGGAACCTGCCCGATAACCCCGAATTACTGGAAGGAGATCGCGCGGCGGTGGAATGAGTGTGAAACGAAACAATAAAATAGGCCATGAAAAACAACATCGAAAACGGGATTTATATTCCCGACGCAAACCGCGAACTGCACACGCTCGACGCATGGATGCAGCGCGAAGACCCGACGACCGCCCCGACCGTCGTACTGGTAACCGATTTAGGAGCACTCGAAATCGCCAAAGAAGACCTGCCGGGCGAATTCAATTTTGACGACGCACAGGAAGCCGCCGCCGACTACCGTGACGGATTCCGCTGCCCAACCCGGCACGAAGCAATTGAGTTGTATGACGCCCGGTTCCGCGGACTGGACGATGCCCTCACAAAGATCGGCGGTCAGCCTATTAACGACGGCTGGCGCTGGACGAGCGAAGCCGACCACGACCCGGAGTGCAATTCCAGCATCGCGTTCATCTACGGCGGCCTCACGGGCAGCGTGGGCAACAGCAGCAAGTATGGCACGTACTCCGTGCGGCCTGTGGGCGCTTTCAGAATTGATCGGGATGAATAAACATTATGAAATCCGCTTGGTTATACCTTTGGGTTGCAAACTTTTGGGATGCAAAACCGAGGATGATGTAGCCGTGGTGGTATTCGAGGACGACACCGGCCCCTGCATCCGCAGCATAGGATTTTGTCGGGAACATACCGGGGAAGTATCGGAGGAAGAGGAATAGATATTAACTATTGGATAACACAATATCATAAATAAAGCAAATAACATGTTTGTCACCATAGAAGAAGCCGCCCATGAGCTCCACTATTCGGAGCTCCAAATATGGGCTCTTATTATCAATCACTGTATAGGTTACAAGAAGCACAAAGGCAAAATCAAAGTCAAATACGAGGATTTGGACGTGTGGGCACGTCGCAATCCCGAAACCTATGAAGCGTTGCAGAAGCAGCCGACGGATAAAAACCCTCTTGCTGCCTACTTCGGGATTAATGTGCAGTACAAATTCAAACAAGTTATGGGATTTGATAATGTAGTTTCGGCCAAGATCACAAAGCCGGACAACCAAATTAGATTCGGAGGTAAGTAACATCGCAGCGCCCCCACTATGCAGATTTGCATTTCGCTATTCAGGTAAACTCTATTTGCGGGTCTGAAAAAATATGCCTATCTTTGTACTGTCGTACATTTGAGAGGCGGGTTAAACTCGCTAATATTTGCGGGTATTTTTTATGCCCGTAACTTAGGTTTCATACTCCCGTGCAGAGCGTTAATGCGCCTGCTGCCTCTCAAGGTGTACGACAACGGGTCGGTATGAAACCTTTTTATTTACATATTGTTTTACTTTCTAAAATGTCGTACAATGAAAGAATCAACATTTCAAGGTGGCGCTATTGGCGTCGCTCCTCCGAAATTCGTTCGGGGAAATTCCGCGAATCTTTTTGCTAAAGTTAAATTTAAATCGTATGTTTGCAACGTCCTACATACGAAAGGCGGGATTAACTCGCTGATAGCGGGTATTTTTATGCCCGCATACATAGGTTTCGTACTCCCTTGCAGAGCGTTAATGCGCCTGCTGCCTTTCGTAGGTGTAGGACAAAGGGTCGGTATGAAACCTTTTTTATTTACATATTGTTTCACTTTCTAAATGTCCTACAATGAAAGAATCAACATTTCAAGGTGGCGCTATTGGCGTCACTCCTCCGAAATTCGTTCGGGGAAATTCCGCGAATCTTTTTGCTAAAGTTAAATTTAAATCGTATGTTTGTGCTGTCTTCTATACAGCATGGCGAGTGAGGCTCGTCGTTGCGGGCATTTTTTATGCCCCTTATATACGGTTTCGTACCCCCGTGTGGAGCGTTAATGCGCCCACTGCCATGCTGGTGGAAGACAACGGGAAAGGCGAAACCGTTTTTATTTTTGCCACACAGTCAAAACCAGCATTATGAAAGATTTAACATTTCAAAGTGGCGCTATTGGCGTCACAAATCCTCGTAAACAGGATTCTACTCCAGTTGTCGTAAACGCAAAGCTCGTCCATCTTACGGGCTTGGTACTTGACGCCCACTCAGCTATTGAACACTACATGTTCGATAAAGAAGGCATCTGCAATTATCCTTACGAGGATAGAGCGTGCTCGTTAGACCAATCGATGACCGACGTAACCTCTACTTTGGTAGAGTGCATCGGCATGGAGGTCGTGGACGAAATTCGTAAAACTAAAAAATCTTAAACCTATGAAAACTTCGATTTATGAATACAACGGCTGTGCTATATCATTCAACAAGGAAAAAGATAGCACAATGGTCAATGCAACCGAAATGGCAAAGCCGTTTGGGAAGCGTACAACTAACTGGCTTACTACAAATCAAGCACAAGAGCTAATTTCCACATTATCAGCCAAAACTGGAATCCCAGTAACGGGATTAGTGCTTGTAAATCAGGGTGGTAGCAATTCAGGTACATGGATGCACGAAGATGTGGCTTTAATGTTTGCTCAATGGCTTTCGCCCGAATTTTACTTTTGGTGTAACGATCGGATCAAGGAGTTGGCAAAGTACGGCATTACCGCTACACAACCGGCCATCGACACGATCCTGAGTGATCCCGACAACGCGATCAAGATTCTCACCGCACTCAAGGAAGAACGCGCCGCGAAAGAAAGATTAGAAGTGCAGACCGTCATCCAGCAGAAAGAAATCGAGAAAGCGGCGCCCAAAGTGGAATATTTCGATCGGGTCATGCAGAGCTCGACAGTTTACACCACCACACAGGTAGCAAAAGAATTTGGAATGGGAGCAAAAAGTTTCAATAAGCTACTGCGTGAAAAGAAACTGGTATTCCAACAAAACGGACAATGGCTCCTGTATGCGCCCCACGATCGGCAAGGCTACACCAAAACCAGGACGTACAACTTTTTCAGAGAAGATGGTACGCCGGGGACGTCCACACAGACGGTATGGACTGAAAAAGGGCGCGAATGGCTGCATCGCATTATGAAAGACAAAAATGCACACGGAGTTTATGTATCTTTACCTCACGCACGAGTAGCAACGATTGCCACGCAGATGTAATTAAAAGGCTATTTTTAAGAGTGTTTAATTCATAAATTACATAAGATGAGAGATCAAACCACAACAATCGAACAATCGAACGACCTTTTGGCTTGGGGAATTCAGGAAGAAAAGGCGAGTATGGTATATGTGAATAATGCCGATTTGCCAACGTTTAGAGAAGAAATCGATCTGGCCGATTTAGTCGAAAGCGGGCATGAGTACACTCCCGCCTTTACGGTCGCCGACTTATTAAGGTTGTTTCCTCCACAGATACGCATTGACAATGTGTTGCTTCCAAGTTACAAGTTTTTCAAATTGCCCGATTCGGGGAGTACAGAATTTCAGTTTCAAATACGAAGAGAGGACTACGAACGTCCGCTTGAACCGTGGCGCGTTGGGTACATATCTGTCGGAAACACTATAACAGATGGCCTTTATGCAAACACGGTTGTAGGTGATAATTTGGTCGATTTACTTTGTAACCGTATCGATTGGCTATTGACGAACGGATATAATTTGTGGAGATAACGCTATTGGATTTATAAAAAATTATGAATACTTTTGTCTTGCTAAACTTCAAATGAGGCGGATAGTGTCCGCCAAATGCGGGCATTTTATGTTTGCAATAGTGATTTCGTACCCCCGTGCCGGATGGTTAATGCCCCGGCAAGCCTCATTTGGTGTTTAGCAGCGGGACAGGCGAAATCACTTTTTTGTTTAACGGTTTAATGCTAAAACCAAATGAAAAACTATCAAATTTCTGCGGCCATGCCGCACACGGGCTTTTGTAGCCCTCAGCTTGTTTCCTTAATCCGGAAACACATCCAACGTAAATTTTGTAGAACTCTTAATTTAGAGTATCTTTGTGACGCCAAACAATACAACTTGCGTCATAACAGATGCTTGTTACGTTTTATGCTGCGCTATAAAGCGTCGCCCCTGTTCCGCATCTGCTTGACGCAGTTGTGTTGTTTGGCAAAACTTAGGGGGCGACGTCTTTTTTATTCCCCCTTATATATAAACTAACTTTTAACTGAACAATGCCAAACAAAGTTAAAAGCGGAATTGAGGTGAATAATAGTAGCCACGCCGCAACGGGGATGATTCCTTTCAATCCTCAGCTTGTTTCCTTAATCCGGAAACACCACTCTTTTCAAAACGATCTTGCCTCTTTCATGTTCGCCGACAAGGGCAAGTGCACTTACCCTCACGAGGACGAGGCTTTCATGCTCGACAATGCAGCAACGGAAATCCAAGACACCTTGATTACCTGTGCCGGCAAGGAAGTGTGGAATAACGTAACAAAGGAGTAATTTAAAAAAGTCTGATTATGAATACTTCAATCTTTCGTTTTAAGGGTAATGATATTACCATGAAACAAGAAAACGGAATTGTGTATGTCAATCTTACGGAGGTTGCAAAATCCTTCCGAATAAAAATTTGTCTAAAATTCTTAACTCGCAGGAAATCAAGGATTACGTAAATTCTCTGAGCAGAATAACAAATGTTATTCTGCCTGATTTATTGATAGTTAAGAATGGCGGCAAAGAAGATGAGCACGGTACTTGGGCGCATCAAAAAATAGCCCTCCGCGTATGCCAAAAACTCTCGACCGAGTTTGCTATCATGGTCGATACGAAGATCGAGGAGCTTTTGACACAAGGGCACACTTCCATAGAACGCGATCACCCTATTTCTTCCGCAGAAATGTTCATGCTTCAAGCAAAGGTCAATATGGACCAGCAGCGGCAGATCGATCGCATAGGGAATCAGGTGAACTTGATCGACGCCCGTACCCGCACAACACCCGGATGGTTTACGGTAGCCGGTTATGCCGCTTTCCACAAAAAGATTTTTGTCGGTTATAAGAAAGCAGCGGAACTTGGCCGTCGTGCGGCTGCTCTGTGCCGTAAACGCGGCGTGCGTTCCGAGACTACACCCGATCCGCGTTTCGGTCACGTTCGTGTATTTCCGCCTGAAATCCTGGACGAGATTTTCGAGGCGTACATTTGAGTAACATATGTTTCACAAGAAAGGGAGGGCGAAAGTCCTCCCTTTTTATACATCAATATTATGGGACAACCGATTGAAATTTTGCATCTGAAACAAATGCAGGCGTCCTATGAAGCCGGTTTTAAACGCTGCGCGGAGGAATTAGGAATTTTAAAGCCTTTCCTTTCGCTAAGTCAATGCTATAAACGATGGGGACGCAAGACCGTGAATCGTTGGGCCGATGAGGGACTAATAACGATTATCAAAGACGGAACCACCACCAGCAGGTGCCGTGTCAAAAGGGAGGAAATCGAATTAGTAGCTACAATGAGCAATCGAGCGAGTTGGTTTGAAAAGCACGAATAGATTTCTACATCTACTTATTTTTGCTTTTGTTAGATTCATCAATTTTGCTTTGGATAAAATCTAATATTTTGCGGTGATTCATGTCATTTTTTGTAAATCGCCGATGAATGTATCCGCGAGTAACCTTTAGATTCTTTCCTTTTTCTAAGTTTGTGCCGTCGCCTACATGATTCAGTAATAAAGCGACTTCCCCGTCACTTATTCCGCAATCTTCGGACGCAATGGTAGCAAGAGTATGGCGCATGTAGTAAGTGGATAAATCGGCTTTAATACCTAAGTACGTTGCAAGCTGCTTACATCCTCTGTTTACATTCTTATTGAAATACAGGTAATTGCCATACATTTTATAAAAGCAAAATAGGCGTTTTTTATCCGGATCATTATATTTTCTTAGAAGCGGTAATACTTCGGGTTCAATTTTAACACTCATCAGCGCCTCGTCTGTTGCTCGGCGACGCCGGGCGGTTTTCTGTCGGTGATACGTAATTCTTCGCCCTGTGAGTTTTACATCTTCACCGAATAAGTCTGCCGTGTTCATGGCAACCAAATAGAAAGACAAGGCACAAACGTCTCGTGCCAACTGCATCCTTTGGCCGGGGAGTTTCTTAGCTTCCAAAATCTTTATTAGATCATCGATACCTAAATCCCTTTTGGCGGGAGCTTCTGTTACTTCAATATGCAACTTTTTGCTATTGAATGGATTGTGTGAAATTAGGGTTACTTCGCTATCAGGGTCGTTATATTGTTCACAAGCTGCATTAAACAATATTTGAATACGGGTTAAATAGTCTTTGACTGTCTGAGGTTTTACCCCCGGTAATGTTCTTTGGGTCGTTCCGCCTAATTGGTTGGGACGTATAATAGTCCGGGGTTTTTGCATGAATTCTGCAAATGCCAACAGATTTTTAATATTGATTTCTTTTATTGAGATAACAGGTCGTCCAAAAAAATCGATTAGGCTGTTCATAGTTGTATCAAAGAGAACTGCATATCCTGCACGCCCATCGTTTCTTAATGCTTGAATATAGTTCCTTGCAAACTCAACGAAATCAATGCCTATTCCGTCAGTACCTTGTCGCTGTGCAAGAATAAAATTCTTAAGCTCCTGCGCGGAATATTGGCTTAAATCTGCACCTAAGCCTTTCAAAAGCATTTCTTCGTACTTTCCAATTATTTTAGTAAGCTGGATAATTAAGGTGCTATCACGCAATCCTGAAAAGTCGGCTTTGATTTGCTTGCGTGTGACGTACACATAAGTTGGGATATAAAGGGCAACACGTTTATGCGTGATCCTAATTGCTACGGGATATTTGTCGTCGGTCGCTCGTTTGTCTTTTTCCCGGACTGAAATCACGAAAGTTGCCATAGTATAATCTTAAGTTATTTGTCGGAATTAGTCGAATCTGTCAAAGTTCGACAAACTATTACCAAACAAATGTACATAAAAGTACACAAAAACCATGTTCTTTTGAGATAAAAAAGAAAGACGCAATCATTGCGTCTTTCTTTAAAAGTCCCTCTGTATGTGTCTGTAAGGGGTTTTGAGCGGGTTTTTTGTTGGAGCCGAAACCGGGACTTGAACCCGGGACCTTATCATTACGAGTGATACGCTCTACCAACTGAGCTATTTCGGCAACAAGGGTACGGGACCCTTTCGGGGTGCAAATATCGGAAAAATATTTGAAAAACAAAATCCGGGACGAAGATTCTTGCGGCAAACGGGGATTTTCTTGTTATATTCGCACCAAAAACCGTCGCGGATGATTACGTTTCTGGTTTGCCTGTCGTTGCTGGTCGGGGCCTACTTCACCTACGGCCGCTACCTCGCACGCCTTGCGGGGATCGACCGGGCGAATCCCGTGCCGTCGGCCACGCGCTTCGACGGCGTGGATTACGTGCCCCTGCCGGGGTGGAAAATCTTTCTGATCCAGCTGCTCAATATCGCCGGGCTGGGGCCCATTTTCGGTGCCGTGCTGGGTGCCGCCTACGGGCCGGTGGCTTTCGTGTGGATCACCCTCGGGGGTATCCTGATGGGCGGCATGCACGACTTCTTCTCGGGCGTGCTCTCGCTCCGCCACGGCGGGGAGAGCCTGCCGGGGCTGACGGGCCGCTACCTCGGCGACGGGGCGCGCAGGGCCATGAGCCTCTTTACAGTGGCTCTGCTGGTGCTGGTCGGGACGGTGTTCCTTTCGCAGCCCGCCGAGATGATTGCGGCCCGCATCGACGCTCCGGCGCTCGCGGGGGCGGCATTCGGCAATTTCTCGTGGCTTCTGCTGGGGGTGCTGGGAGCGATCCTGCTCTATTACGTGTTGGCCACGCTGCTGCCCATCGACCGGATCATCGGGCGGCTGTACCCCGTTTTCGGGGTGGTGCTGCTGGTGATGGCGCTCGGCATCCTGACCGTGCTGCTGCTTCATCCCGCCCGTTATGCCATACCGGAGCTTACCTCGCTGCATAATTTCCACGGCGACGCGGCCCGCTTCCCCATCATGCCGACGCTCTTTACGACCATCGCCTGCGGCGCGATCTCGGGCTTTCATGCCACGCAGTCGCCGCTGATGGCCCGCTGCATCACCGACGAGCGGCAGTGCCGTCCGATTTTTTACGGGGCCATGATCGCCGAGAGCATCATTGCCCTCATCTGGGCCGCGGCAGCCATGGCGTTCTGGGGCGGGGCCACGGGATTGAACGAGGCGCTGGCCGGCGTCGGAGGCGCGGCGGGCGTGCTGGTGGACCGCATCGCGCAGGGGACACTGCCGGGGTGGCTCGCCACGCTGGTGGTCGTGGGGGTGATCGCCTGCGCGGTCACTTCGGGCGACACGGCGTTCCGTTCGGCACGGTTGATGGTGGCCGACATCGCGGGGCTGGAACAACGGGGTCTGGGCCGACGGCTCGCGATCTCGCTGCCGCTCTTTGCGGCGGGGCTGGTGTTGATTTTCTGTCTGCCGTTCGGGGCGATCTGGAACTACTTCGCATGGGCCAATCAGGCGTTGGCGACCGTTACGCTCTGGGCCGTGGCCGTGTGGCTCCGGCGGCGGGGACGCACGATCCTGCCGGCGCTGCTGCCGGCCCTCGTGATGACTTACGTTTCGACCAGTTATATCTTCGTCTCACCCCTGATGTGCGGGATGCGGAACCGGGTTGCGGCCTATGCTTTAGGGGCGGCGGCGACCTGCGCGGTGCTTGCGCTGATGGCTAAAAAATTGCGGAAAAATGGCAAAACCGACGCTTGAACCCACGCCCGATCAAACGTTTGAACTTCGCGGCGACGGGCCTTACGACTTTTCGCGGGTGCTCGCCCTCAGCCGCGAGCGGCAGGAGGCGGGGCGCGTGGAGGAGGCCTGCAACGAGCGGTTCCTCGCCTGCCAGCGGATCGAGGAGCTGCTGCCCGACGACGGGGAGGTCATCCTCGAGTGGAACCACCGCAACTCGCGGGCGGCGCTGGAGCTGATCCGGGCCTCGGCGATCGACCATTTCCTGATTGGGGATTTCGAGCTCTCGGCGGCCATGCTCGAGCTGCTGCTGGAGCTCGACCCGGAAGACCACCTCGAGGGTACGGTGTTGCTTGCTTTCGACTACATCGCGCTGGGCGAGTACGAACTCTTCGACGAGGTGTCGAACGACGTGTCGGACAAATACCCCTCTAAAGAGGTGATGACCATGTGGGCGGCTTTCCGTCGCACGGGGCGGATTCCCGAAGGGGAGCTGGCGCGGTTCCGCAGCCGCTACGCCCCCTATTTCGCCGAGTTCACGGCTGTGGAGCATCCGGCCGACGAACGTTACCTGCGCGACATCGAGGGCGAGCGGCCCAGTGCGGCGGCTCAGGCCCGTGAGCTGTGGTTGCAAACCGAAATCCTCTGGACGCGCTTTCCCGATTTTATCCGTGCGCTGTGTGCGGCGGCATCCTCCCGATCCGGGGCTTAGAACGCCGGCCTTAGAAAGAGCAGGGGCGCCGTATGGTCGGCGCCCCTTTTCGTGCGGCTTTCGTGTGACTGTCCGGAGGCCGTCTCCAGGGGCGGTCTCCGGCGGTCTTGTTGTCCGGCGGTCTTGTTGCCCGGCGGTCTTGTCGGCGGCGGCCTTGTTGCCCTCCCCCGGTCTTGTCGTCCGGCTCCGGCGTCGCGCCGCGTCAGCCGTTTACCCGCTTGTGGTCGGCCAGGAATGCCGCCAGCCCGCTGTCGGTCAGGGGGTGGCGCAGCAGCCCCTTGATGGCTGCGAGAGGGCAGGTGGCGACGTCGGCCCCGGCCTCGACGCACTGCATGATGTGCTGCGTGTGGCGGATCGAGGCGGCGAGCACCTGCGTCGGATAGCCGTAATAGCGGTACATCTCGACGATTTTGCCCACGAGCTCCACCCCGTCGCTGCAAATGTCGTCCAGGCGGCCGACGAACGGCGAAACATAGGTCGCCCCCGCCTTGGCTGCCAGCAACGCCTGGCCGGGCGAGAAGACGAGCGTGCAGTTGGTGCGGATGCCCTTGCCTGCGAAATACCTGACGGCCCGGATGCCCTCGGCCGTGCAGGGGAGCTTGACCACGATGTTGGGATGGATGGCGGCGAGCTCCTCGCCCTCGCGGATCATCCCCTCGTAATCGGTGGCGATCACCTCGGCGCTCACATCCCCGTCCACGATGGCGCAGATGGCGGCGTAGTGGCGGCGGCAGTTCTCCTCGCCGCGGATGTTCTCCTTGGCCATGAGCGAGGGGTTGGTCGTCACCCCGTCGAGGACGCCCAGTTCGTTGGCTTCCCGGATCTGATTCAGGTTGGCCGTGTCGATGAAGAATTTCATATCGGTAGCGGATTTAGTGTCTGAGTTTGGCGAAGCAGTGGCGGCAGATGGGCTCGTAGGCGTCTTTCTCGCCCAGCATCACAAGTTTGTCGTCGTCCGACAGGCGGTGGGAGTGGTGCGCGAGGTTGCCGCAGCGGACGCAGATCGCATGTACCTTGGTCACGTATTCGGCCGTGGCCATGAGCTGCGGCATGGGGCCGAAGGGCTTGCCCGCGAAGTCCATGTCCAGCCCGGCGATGATGACCCTGACGCCCGAATCGGCCAGCTGGCGGCAGACCTCCACCAGGCTGTGGTCGAAAAACTGGGCTTCGTCGATCCCCACCACATCCACGCCGGAGGCCATCAACAGGATGTTCTGGGGCGAATCCACGGGGGTGGAGCGGATGGCGCTCGCGTCGTGCGAGACGACCTCCTCCTCGGAGTAGCGCACGTCGATGCGGGGCTTGAAAATCTCGACCCGCAGGTGGGCGAACTCGGCCCGCCGCAGCCGACGGATCAGCTCCTCGGTCTTGCCCGAAAACATCGAGCCGCAGATCACTTCGATCCAGCCTTTCTCGCTGGCGTTTTCCAGAAACATGGGATAGTTTTGGTTTTACATAGGGTGGTTACGGTCGGGCGCTACGTCCGGGAGCTTGCGGGCCTCCGGAGCGCCGTTGTGCAGGTCATTCACATTCGTCGAGCCGGGTGATGCGGGCGCCCAGGGCATTCAGGCGGCCGTCGATGTCCTTGTAGCCCCGGTCGATCTGCTCGATGTTCTGGATCGTGCTGCGTCCCTCGGCGCTCATGGCGGCGATCAGCAGCGCGACGCCGGCGCGGATGTCGGGCGAGGTCATGCGCGTGGCCCGCAGGCGCAGGCGATGGTCGTGGCCGATGACGGTGGCGCGGTGGGGGTCACAGAGGATAATCTGGGCCCCCATGTCGATCAGCTTGTCAACGAAGAAAAGGCGGCTCTCGAACATCTTCTGGTGAATCAGCACAGCTCCCTTGGCCTGCGTGGCCACCACCAGGAAGATCGACAGCAGGTCGGGTGTAAGGCCGGGCCACGGGGCGTCGGCGATGGTCATGATCGAGCCGTCGATGAACGTGTCGATGGCATAGTGCTCCTGCTGCGGGATGTGGAGGTCGTCGCCCCGCTGCTCGATGCGGATGCCCATACGGGCGAACTGCTGGGGAATGATGCCCAGGTTTTCGTAGGAGACGTTGCGGATCGTCAGCTCCGACCGGTTCATGGCGGCCATGCCGATGAAGCTGCCCACTTCGATCATGTCGGGCAGCAGCGTATGTTCGGTGCCTCCCAGCTCCCGCACCCCCTCGATGGTGAGCAGGTTGGAGGCGATGCCCGAGATGCGGGCCCCCATGCGGTTGAGCATGCGGCAGAGCTGCTGGAGGTAGGGTTCGCACGCGGCGTTGTAGATCGTCGTGGTGCCCTCGGCCAGCACAGCCGCCATGACGATGTTGGCCGTACCCGTCACGGAGGCTTCGTCGAGCAGCATGTAGCACCCCTTGAGGCGTTTGGCCCGCAGGGCGAAAAACTCCTCGCCCGCGTCGAAGTCGAACTCGGCCCCCAATCGCCGAAAGCCCAGGAAGTGGGTGTCGAGCCGGCGGCGTCCGATCTTGTCCCCGCCGGGCTTGGGCATGTAACCCACCCCGAAACGGGCCAGCAGCGGGCCCATGAGCATAACCGAGCCGCGCAGCCGGCTGGCGCGGCGGCGGAAATCGGCGCTCCGCATGTAGTCCGTGTCGATGTGCGCCGCGCGGAATGCGTAGGCGTCTTCCCCGAGCCGTTCGACCTCCACGCCGAGTGCCGCGAGCAGCTCGATGAGCTGCACCACGTCGAGGATGTCGGGCACGTTGCGCACCACGACCCGCTCGGGCGTGAGCAGCACGGCGCAGAGAATCTGCAGCGCCTCGTTCTTGGCCCCCTGCGGGGTGATCTCTCCGTGGAGGCGGTGTCCGCCCTCGACCTGAAACAACGCCATGGCTGTGAATTTTGCCCAAAATTAGCAATTATTCGCCAACGGGCATGCTGCCTCGCGGGAAAATCTATCAACAATCGGTTTACAGCCTTTGCCGCGGGGGCGGCGTCACGGATGTCGGAATGGCGGTTTTCGTAAATTATTCGCCGAAAAATTTTTGCGGATCGCATTTTTGTTATACCTTTGCAATCCGCAAAGTGCGCTTAAAACAATAAATACGATACCACTATGGCAATGAAGAGAACGTTCCAGCCTTCGCGCAGGAAAAGAATCAACAAGCACGGCTTCCGTCAGCGCATGGCGACGGCGAACGGCCGCAAGGTGCTGGCTGCGCGGCGTGCCAAGGGCCGCAAGAAGCTGACCGTATCGGACGAGGCTACGTTCAAGTACGCCTAATCCCCCGGGAGGGCCATAGCGAAGGAGTTGCGATCGTCGTAACTCCTTCGCTGTTTTTATGCCTGTCCGTGAGCGCGACGGGTACCGGCGGGTCGGCATGAAGCAGATTGCATCATGCGGCGGCGGGAAACGGCCATGCACCGGAACGGCTACGCTCCAAAACAGCCATGCCCCGAAACACCGAAACGGGCGTTCGACGTGATGCGGTTCGCGAGAAACGTTCCGGAGCGGACGCGGCACACTTCCCGCCCGGAAAAAAGGTCCCGGTGAAGCCTGACGGGTGCCGGGTCGGCTGCCCGAATCCGCGTCAGGCGATCGTCACCTGCGGATCGAGATAGACGTCCTGGATCGCATGCAGCAGGGCGACGCCCTCGCGCATGGGTTTCTGGAACGCCTTGCGGCCGGAGATAAGCCCCATGCCGCCGGCCCGTTTGTTGATGACGGCCGTTACGACCGCTTCCTGCAGGTCGCTGTCGCCGTGCGATTCGCCGCCCGAATTGATTAATCCCACGCGCCCCATATAGCTGTTGGCGACCTGGTAGCGGCAGAGGTCGATCGGATGGTCGGAGGCCAGACGGTCGTACATGGCGGGCGAGCTCTTGCCGAAGCCCAGGGCCGTGAAGCCGCCGTTGAGGGTCGGGAGTTTCTGTTTGACGATGTCGGCCTCGATGGTGGCGCCCAGGTGGTCGGCCTGTCCCGTCAGGTCGGCAGCGGTGTGGTAGTCGATGCCCTCCTTGCGGAACGCCCCGTTGCGCAGGTAGCACCAGAGGATCGTGGCCATGCCGAGCTCGTGCGCCCGCGCGAAGGCCCGGGCGATCTCGACGAGCTGGCGGCGGCTTTCGGCCGATCCGAAGTAGATCGTGGCGCCTACGGCCACGGCGCCCATGCGCCATGCCTCCTCGACGGTGCCGAAGAGAATCTGGTCGTAGGCATTGGGGTAGGAGAGCAGCTCGTTGTGGTTGATCTTCACGACGAACGGTATCTTGTGGGCATAGCGGCGCGCCACCGAACCCAGCACGCCGAAGGTCGAGGCGACGGCGTTGCAGCCCCCTTCGATGGCGAGTCGCACGATCTGTTCGGGGTCGAAATAGGCGGGGTTGGGGGCGAACGAGGCGCCTGCCGAGTGTTCGATCCCCTGATCCACGGGCAGGATCGAGAGGTAGCCCGTACCGGCGAGGCGGCCGTGTCCGAGCAGGCTTTGCAGGCTGCGCAGGGTTTGGGCGTTGCGGTCGGAAGGGGCCCAGATCGTTTCGACCGTGTCGGGCGAGGGGATGTGGATCATCTCGCGCGGAATGGTGCGGCAGGTGTGGGCGAGGAGGTATTCGGCCTGGTCGCCCAGCAGTTCGGCGGTTTTGCTCATGGCAGTGGTTTGATCGTTTGACGGAAGCGCGTCGTGCGTCCGCTCCGGATGGACGCAAGTTCGGTACCAAAATTTCCGGTTCGTGTCCGGTCAGCGGAAGAAGCTCGCGAGCAGCATCAGGTTGAGGAGGGTGACCAGCCCGCCGATGGTGTACAATAGCCAGCGCGTCGCGGGGCGGTTGCGGTAGGGGCCCATCACCCGGCGGGAGGAGGTCAGCCGTACCTGCATGAAAACCGTGAAGGGGAGTTGCAGGCTGAGGGCCATCTGCGAGTAGATCAGTCCCCGGAAGGGGTCGCGGATCAGCAGGATCAGCAGAAAGGCCGCCCCGAGCGAGAGCAGCATGCCTGTGCGGGAACGCCGGTCCCGCATGTCGTAGGGGGCGCCGAACATGCCGGCGAATATCGAACCTGCGGCCATGCCCGAGGTGACGGTCGAGGCGATGCCCGCCAACAGCAGGGCGACGGCAAAGACGACCGTGGCATGGGTGCCCAGCAGCGGTTCGAGCAGCGAGCGGGCCTGCTGGAGCTCCTCGACGGGGGTGCGGGTGCGGAAGAGGGTCGAGGCGGCCAGCAGGATCATGGCGCTGTTGATGGCCCAGCCCACCACCATCGAGAAGATCGTGTCGAAGTATTCGTAACGCAGTTGGTGGCGGATCGTGCGCCTGTCGCTCAGGTTCCATTGGCGGCTTTGGATCACCTCAGAGTGCAGAAACAGGTTGTGAGGCATCACCACGGCGCCCAGCACGCTCGTGACGATGACCATGGAGCCTTCGGGAAAGGACGGAACGACCCATGCCCTGACCGCTGCGGGCCAGTCGATGCGCGTGAGCGTGAGCTCGTAGATGAACGACAGGCCGATCAGCGACACGAAGGCGATGATCCACTTCTCGATGGGGCGGTAACCGTTGGTGAGCAGCAGCACGGCCACGAAGACCGTGACCAGCAGGGCCCCGATGCGCACGGGGATGCCGAAGAGCATGTCCAGCGCGATGGCACCGCCCAGGATCTCCGCGAGCGAGGTGGAGACGGAGGCCAGCCCTGCCGTGGAGAGCAGCGCGCGCGAGGCGCTGCGGCGCATGTGGAGCGTAGCCGCCTCTGCCAGACAGAGCCCCGTGACGATGCCCAGGTGGGCGGCGTTGTGCTGCAGGATAATGAGCATCAGGGTCGAGAGGGTCACCATCCAGAGCAGCGCGTAGCCGTACTCGCCGCCCGCTGCAAGGTTGGAAGCCCAGTTTCCGGGGTCGATGAATCCCACCGTCACGAGCAGCCCGGGTCCGATGTAGCGGAAGACGGCGAGTCCCCGCCGGCTGCGGGGCCGGGGGTTGCGGTCGGAACGGTTGCGATCGGGGTGGAACCGGAAAGCCATCTCTTCGGATTCGGGCTGATAAAACGGTCGGGAAGGTTTCAGCGGCTTGCGGCCGGGCGGGATTTTCCGGCCCCGGCTTTCAGTCGCCGGCGTTCCGCCGTCGCCCGCACGGGCTCGGCTTCGTCTTGTGTCCGCGCCGTTGTGCGGGACGGTTCGGGCGTGTGCCTGCGGCGGCGGAGCAGCCACAGGAACGGCAGCAGCGAGCCGAGGGTAACCAGCGTGACGAAGAGAAAGTCGTCGGTGATGCCCTCGATGTAGAGCTGTTGCTGCGGAGCGCTCTCGTGTGCGGCGTGGAGGGCCGTGCGGGCGGTCATGATGGTGGTCAGCAGGGCGATGGAGATGCTGCCGGAGAGCTGTTTGATGCTGTTGGAGATGCCCGAAGCGGCGGCCATGTCCCGCTGCCGGAGGTTGCGCAGCGCGAAGAGGTTGAGCGGCGCGAAGGTGAGCCCCATGCCCAGGCCCCGCAGGTAGAGCACCCCGACGATGTGCCCGTGGGTGGTGGCAGCCGTGAAACGGCTGGCCATCCAGAAGCTGAGCGTCATGACCAGGATGCCGGCGAAGACCAGCGGCAGCGTGCGCAGGTAGCGGGTCAGGAAGCCCGAGAGGGTCGAAAGCACCCCCTGGATCAGGCCGACGGGCAGGAAGACGCTCCCGGCCATGATTGCCGTGTAGCCCAGTCCCTTCTGCATGTAGAGGGGCAGCAGGTAGGTGCCGCCGAGCATTCCGATGCCGAAGATGAAGAGCACGGCCATCGAGATGCCGAAGTTGCGTTCGCCCAGCAGCCGGATGTCGAGAAGCGGGTGGTCGGTGCGCAGCTCCCGCACGATGAAGAGCGCCAGGGCGACGGCCGCGACGCAGAAGCAGACCACGATGTCCGCCGAGGCCCAGCCGTGGGGGTTGGTGGGCGAATTGCCCCGGGCCAGGGCGTAGATCGTCAGGGGCATGAAGAAAATGACGGCCAGCAGCCCGATCCAGTCGAAACGGGTGCGGGTGTCGCTGCGCCACTCCTTCTGGATGAAAAGCGAGAGCGCTATGGCCAGCAGTCCCACCGGCACATTGACGTCGAAGATCAGGTGCCACGAGAAATCGTCCACCAGGAAGCCGCCGATCAGCGGCCCGAACGAGATGGAAGCGGCGGCGGCCACGGCCCACAGTCCGAGGGCGAGGCCCCGCTCCTTCGGGGGGAACTCGCGCGTCACGATAGCCAGGCCGAGCGACTGGATCATACCGCTGCCCACCCCCTGAAGGGCCCGCGAGCCGATCAGGAAGGCGTCGCTCTGGGCGCGGCCGCAGAGCCACGATCCGAGTGTGAAGAGGATTAGCCCGAGGATGTAGATGCGCTTGTTGCCGAAGCGGTCGGCGATCCAGCCCGACGAGGGGAGCATGATGGTCATGGTAATCATGTAGGCCGTCACGACCCATTCGGCCGAGGAGATTCCGATGCCGAAGGCGGACATGATGGCCGGGATGCCGACGTTGACCACCGTTACGTCGAGCACGGCCATGAACGTGCCGAGCATGATTAGGCTCAGCACCCACCATTTGTATCCGCTGCCGCGGCGTATGCGTTCCCTCAGTCCGTTCATCCCAGCGGGCGGGACAAAAAAAGTGCCATTCTCCTCCCCGCTCAGGAGAGCAGCAGCACGAGCACGACGCCCCAGATGATGAGCAGCGTGTTGCCGATGGCGTAGGTGATCGTATAGCCGAGCGAGGGGACGTTGCTCGAAATCGTGTCCTCGACGGCGCCGAGCGCGGCGGTCGTGGTGCGTGATCCCGCGATGCAGCCCAGGTTGAGGGCGTCGTTGAAGCGGAAGAGGAACTTGCCGATGAAAATACCCAGGATCAGGGGTACGGAGGTGGCTCCGGCGCCCACCAGAAAGAGGCTCCAGCCCACCTCGCGGAAACCCTGCACGAACGTCGGGCCGGTGGTGATCCCGACGATGGCGATGAAGGTGTTCAGTCCGATGTTGTTCATGAACCAGACCGTCGGCTCGGGGATGCCCCCGAGCGTGGGGCGGCGCGACCGCAGCCAGCCGCTCACCAGTCCGGCGATCAGCACGCCGCCGCTGACGGTCAGGCTCAGGGGGATGGCCCCGATTTTGGCCACGAGGATCCACCCGAAGATCAACCCGCCCAGGAAGATGCCCAGCCCGATCAGGGGGGCGCCGCTCGGGGTCATCGGCGGGTCGGCGAAGCCGATCTCGGCGGCGGCACGCCGCACGTCCTGCGGCAGCCCGACCAGCAGGATGCGGTCGCCCGCGTCGAGCAGGCTGTTCCCGTAAACGGGCATGGCAGCGCCGGCGCGCGTGACCGACCGGATGCCCACGCCGTGCATGTAGGGCTGGGCGAGCACCGAGCCGACGCTGCACCCTTTCGCCCCCTTGCGATTGACCACTACCGGGAGGGTCATGATCGAGAAGTCGGTCAGGCGATCGTCCACGATCTCCTGTCCGATCCACTCCTCCTCCTCGATGACGTATTGGCGGCGGCCGCTCAGGACGATGCCGTCGCCGCTGCGGATGGCCATGCGCGGGGTCACCTCGTCGATCAGTCGTCCCCCACGGCAGATGCGCTCCACGAAGATGCGCTTGCCCTCCCGCTGCATGCGCTGCTCGAATTCCCGCACGGTGCGTCTGCGGTCGAACCACGGATTGTCCACGCGGAAGGCCCGGAAGACGATTTCGCGGGCTGCCGGGTCGAAGCCGGGGCTGTTGCTCATGTCCTGTCCGAGTTTCGATTCCATCTCCCGGGCGGCGGCTTTGACCTTGTCCACGCCCCCGAGCAGACGGGGCCCGAGCGTCCCGAGAATCCACGCCGAGCCTGCCGTGCCGAAGATGTAGGTCACGGCATAGCAGACCGGCATGGCGCTCAGGTCCATGTCGGCACCTTCGGGGAGCTGGCGGATGGTGTCGGTAGCTACACCCAACACGGCCGACATGGTCTGCGAGCCGGCCAGCAGCCCCGCGGCCTGCGGGAGCGTGTAGTGCATCAGCTTGGAGAACATCCAGGCCGAGCCGAGACAGAGCAGACAGACCACCACGGCGAAGCCCACCTGCGGCAGGCCGTCCTTTTTGAGCCCCCGGAAAAACTGCGGCCCCACGGCATAGCCCACTGCGAAGAGGAACATCAGGAAGAAGAGGGTCTTGGCGGGTTCGGGCACTTCGATGCGGAACTGCCCGACGGCCACGCCGACCAGCAGCACGCTCGTGACGGTTCCCAGCGTGAAGCTGCGCCAGCGGAGCTTGCCGATCAGGAAGCCGACCGCGACGGTGAAGAAGACGGCCAGCGTGGGATTGGAACGGATGAAAGAGACGAAATCGACGCCTGTGAACATGGTGCAAACGGTTTGGTTCGCTCCGAAGCAAGGCAAACCGTGTGCCGGAGCCGCCGCAGAACGGCGCAGGCTGCTGCGAGCGGCTCGCAGAGGGGTGCTCCTCCGGTTATTCGGGACGGAAGAGGTCGATTTCGCCCCGTTCGACCTTGCCGTAGAGGTCGGCCAGCTCGGCCACCACGGGGGAGATCAGCTCGACCACGTCGCCGACGGCGCTCTTGTCGCCTTCGCCCTTGATGCGGTAGAGCATGGCGGCGTAGAGGGCGCGGAAACAGAGCTCCGTATCGCTGGTCTCCTTGCCCAGCACGGCCCGCAGACGGGGCAGCTCCGGGGCCAGACGTGCGAAAGCGGCGCGGTAGCGCCGGCCGGCGGGGAGCTGCTGCAACTGCAAATGCAGGTTGTGCAGGTCGGCGATCAGGTGGAGCGTGTGATCCAGGTGTCCCTGCTCCTCCTTCCCCTCCTGCCGCAGCAGGTCGGCGAGCTCCATGTACCATTGCAGATAGACGAGCTGCTGCTCTTCCCCGAGGTTGCGGGGTGCCACGAGCTGGGAAAAAACCGCTTCGGGGCTGAACTGCAGCGCCCGCAGCAGGTCTTCGATCTGCCAGAGGTAGAGGATGTATTCGGCGACGTTTTCGCGTCGTTTGGCTTGGGCGATATCCATGATGGGGGTGTTTATTTGGTCAGGCTGAGCCAGTCGGTCGTCTGGCCTTTGTGGTCGAGGAAATAGCGCTGCGACTTGAGCAGGTTACGCGATTGCAGCACCATCGATTTGGTTTCGTTGAGGATCGTCAGGTAGAGCATCGAGGCCTTGGTGCCCGACCGCCCGGCGTTGATGCGCGTGAGTTCCGATTTGATGGCCTCGGCGATTGACTCGAACAGGCGGTCGCGCAGCTCGAGCACCATGTCGATGTCCGTGAAGTCGCCCGTGCGCAACATGAGGTTGATATGGCGGTAGATGCTCTCGACTTCGTCGTTGATGTGCATGAGGTCTTCGGTCTGTTCGCGCGAGAGTCCCTCGTGGTTGTTGTCGATATGCTCGAAGGCCGGGCGGGTGATGTGCATGAGCGCCTTGGTCATTTCGTTGAGGTAATCGACCACCTGCACGTAATAGTGCGCCGTGTCCACGTCGCCGCTCTGGAGCTTTCTCAGCGTCGGCAGCAGGGTGTATTTCCGTTCGCGGGACTGGTAGAACAGGTCGTTCGACTCCTTGACCATCTCGCGCAGCACCTTGCGGTTCTCCTTGAACACGGCGATCAGCGTGCGGTCGTAGATGCGCGTGGCGCTCTCCATCGTGCGCCCGACCTCTTCGGTCAGGCTGCGGATGATGTCGTCGGCCGTCTGGGGCTTATGGGCCTGCTCGCCTTTTGCCGAGGGCTTGCGGCGCAGGTTGCTGCGCACGAGCATCCACCCGCTCAGCAGGGTGACCACTGCGAAGGCGACGGTTCCGCCGTAGATCAGCACCAGCCCCACTACGAAAGCGATCAGAAAACCGCCGAGCGCCGTGATGAACCACCCCGCAACGACGGTCATCACGCCCGAAATGCGGTAAACGGCGCTTTCGCGTCCCCAGGCGCGGTCGGCCAGCGACGAACCCATGGCCACCATAAAGCAGACGTAGGTGGTCGAAAGGGGCAGCTTGAGCGAGGTGGCGATCGAGATCAGCAAGGCCGAAGTGGTGAGGTTCACCGTGGCGCGGATCATGTCGTAGGGGGCGCCGCTGTGCTCGACGTCCTCGTATTCAAACCGGCGGCCGATGGCTTCGCGCACACGCCGGGGCACGACACGCTCGATGCCCGCGTTGATCCCCAGGGCGGCCCGCACGATCGTGCGGGAGATGAACGACGAGCCGTACTGCTGCTCCGCCTCGTCGCGCTGCGAAGAGAGCGAGATTTCGGTTTCAGTGACGTGCATCGCCTTTTTGGAGGTCCACAGCGTGAGAATCATAATCAGTCCGGCGCCCAGCAGCACCAGAAAATTGGCCGGCACGTTCTCGTTGAGTCCCTCCATCAGCAGGTCGGTGGTGCCCGCTTCGCGGGCGATGTGGTAGGCGTCGAAACCGGCGACGGGGACGCCGATGAAGTTCACCAGGTCGTTTCCGGCGAACGCCAGCGCCAGGGCGAAGGTGCCGGCGAGGATCGTGACGCGCAGAATATTGATTTTCAACTTCTGCACGGCCAGCAACAGCAGGCTGCAAACCGCCCAGCAGATGGTCAGCGCGAGCGGTAGGTGGCTGTCCACCAGCCGGATGAAGTCGTGTCCCTCGAGGATGTTCCTGAGCCCTTTGAACAGGGCGAAATAGACGATGGCCGTGAGCGAGGCGCCGCACCAGAAGGCTCCGAAGCGGCTGAAAACCCGCGTGTAGCGGAACGAGAAGATCAGCCGCGAGACATACATGACCGCCGTGCCGCAGGTGAAGGCGATCACCACCGACAGCAGAATCGCCGAGACGATGCCCAGCGCCCGCGAGGTGTTGATGTATTCGCCCATTTCATGTCCGGCATCTGTGCTCCCGGTGATTTTATACACGGTCACGGCGATGGCCGCGCCCAGCAGACAGAAGACCAGCGAAACGGTCGTGGAGGTCGGCAGCCCCCACGAATTGTAGAGGTCGAGCAGGATGATGTTGGCGAACATCACCCCCAGGTAGAGCATCATCACCTCGTGGAAGGTGAAGAGCCCGGGGTTAAACATGCCGTTTCGCGCGACCTCCATCATGCCGCTCGAGGTGACCACGCCTACTAGGATGCCGACCGAAGCGACCAGCAGGATCATCCGCATCGAAGCGGCCCGGGAACCGATGGCCGAATTGAGGAAATTCACGGCGTCGTTGGTGACGCCCACGAAGAGTCCCGAGACGGCCAGGATGGCCAGGATGACAATGATGATCGTGTAGATTTCGCTCATGACGCTTATTCAAGGAGGATGGGTTGCCGGCGGAGTGAGAGGCCGGACGGCACGTCCGCACCCTGCGGAAGCGCTCCGCTGCGGCCGGGAAAACGAATCCGCCCCGGCTTTGCGTCCGGGCGGCGGTCGCTATGCGGATATGTGGAACTTTCCGGCATTTTGCATGACAAAGGTATCATCAAAATCTGTGCGAAGCACTTCCGAAATCCATTTTTAACATTAAAATAACATACCCGCGGGACGCTGCGAAAGCGGCAAGGCCGCCCCGGATTCGGAGCGGCCTTGCGATGCGTGCAGCACGCTTGTCAGCGGATGACCGTAACGCGGTTGGTCGAAGGCGTGCGGAACGGGGACTTCGAGGAACCGTAGCCTTTGTAGTTGAGCTGCTCGGGCTTGACCCCTTTCGATACCAGGTAGTTGTAAACGTTTCTGGCCCGGTTTTCGGCAACGCGCTTGTTGCCGGCCTTGCTGCCCGTGTTGGCATCGGCGTGGCCCTCGATCAGATAGACCTTCTCGGACGGACCGTTCTTGATCTGCTCGGCGATGATGTCCAGACGGACTTTCTCCTTGTCGTTGAGCTGCGAGCTGCTGTATCCGAAGAACGTCACGCCCTTGCTCGTGAGGTAGATTTCGCTCGTGTAATCCTCGCCGTCGAGCTGGTCGGCCGGGCGGGCGGGGGCGTACATGGCCGTTTTGGCTGCCTTCTCGGCACGGGCGTTGGCCGCCTGTGCTTCGGCTTTCGCGCGGTTGGCTTCGGCGCGGGCGTTGTTCAGGTCGCTGGCCAGGCGGGCATTGGCATCCTGTGCGTCGCTGATCGCCTGATCGCGGACCTCGACGGCCTGCTGGTACACCATGATATCCTCCACGGTGTAGGGCGAAGCCTTCTTGAACGTGCGCTGGTTGAAACGGTAGGTCACGCCCGCCTGTGCTGTAAGCATCAGGGCGTACGAACCGCCGCGGGCTACGGGAAGCGATTTCTGGGGACCGCCGATGGCCTGCAACTCGAGCGTGATGTCGAGGCACTTGCAAACCCGGAATTTGTTGAGCAGGCCGACGTTGAATGCGAACATCTGGCTGGTGGATTTGCCGTATTTCGTGTGGAAGTCGTCGGTGAAGCCGCTGGGCAGGTAACCGAATCCGGCGTAGGGCACCGCATAATAAACGCGGTCATCGCGGTAGCCGCCGATCCAGTTCGAGAGGTTTACCATTCCGTCCACATGGAGGAACAGGTAGGGCCATTTGACCTTTTCATGGGTGCCGTCGGACACGTTGGAAAATTTACCGCCCTGAAGACCCAGACGGGCGCCGAAAACGGGATGAATCCACTTGGTTACGGAGAAACCTGCGGTGAAACCGATCCGGTCTCCGTAGGATCCCGCGTTGTTGCGACTGATGAAAGCCGAGCCGGCGCCGGCGCTTGCCGAGATCTCCCAGTTATCCCAAAAACCGTTCGTCTCGAAGCCGGCGATACTTTTTTTCTTTTCCTGCGGCTGAGGCACAGCGGTTTCCGTCTGAGCCCAAACCGAGGTCGCAAACAACATGCATGCGAGCGAAAGGAATAAATTTCTCATAAAAATGCAGTTTTACTCTTTTATACCTTTGATTGATAGAACGTCACTGCAACAAAAGTACAAATAATTCGATTATTTGCATGCTGTATCGCAAAAAAAATACCAACACGGCCGAATATATCTCTCCCGAAGGGGAAAATATTCAGTCCGCGCTGCCATGCGCGGACTGAAAGGTCAGGTGTTCAGGCATCGGGGCGCTTTGCTGTCGCCGTCCCGTTGGAATCGTATGCAAGAGGTCGTGCCCGTGCGGGCGTCAGCCGCATTTGGAGTAGCCGCAGGACATGCACGTCAGGCATCCGTTCTGGTAGGCCATTGTCTCCTGTCCGCAGCTCGGGCATTTTCCCTTGGAGCGGGTGCCGTCGGTGATGTACTGCTTGAGCGCACGCTCCACGCCGGTTTTCCAGGTGTTGATCGAAGCGCTGTTCAGGTGGAGGGACTCGATGAGCGAAACCACGTTTTCGATCGGCATGCCGTGGCGGAGCACCCCGGAGATCAGCTTGGCATAGTTCCAGAACTCCTCGTCGAACAGGCGCGAAATGCCGCCGATCGTATTGGTGTAGCCGTACCGGTCGGTATATTGGAAATCATAACGTTTGGTCCCGTCGGCTTCGCGCACCTTGATAATATAACCTTTGTCGATTTTGCGGGGGATGTACATGGCATCCTCCTCGATCTTGCCCGTGAATATTTCGTACGGACGCCCCTCCTGCAACCCGACGAAAGCGATCCAGTCCTCGTTGCCGTTCTTAAAGCGGACGATGTCGGCCGGAATCGATTTGGGGCGTTTCATGGTCGCGGAGGATTGGTCCGCATCGGAGTGCGTCTTCTTTTTCTTTTCGAGCAGCACGCCGTCGCGGCAGCCGTCGCGGTAAACGGTCACCCCTTTGCAGCCGACCTCCCAGGCCGTGCGGTAAACCTCGGCGACGAGGGCTTCGGAGACGTCGTTCGGCAGATTGACCGTCACCGAGATCGAGTGATCGACCCATTTCTGGATCGCCCCCTGCATCTTGACCTTGGCCACCCAGTCGATGTCGTTGGCCGTGGCCCGGTGGTAGGGCGAGGCGGCCACCCACTCTTCCAGCTCCTCGTCGGAGATGGTTTGCAGGCGGGTGGTGTCGTAGCCGTTGGCTGCGAGCCAGCGCACGAAGTTGTGGTGATAGACGTTGTATTCCTGGAATTTCTCGCCGGTCTCGTCGATGAAATCCACGTGGGTGTCCTGATCCGAAGGGTTGATCTTGCGACGGCGTTTATAGACGGTGCGGAATACCGGCTCGATGCCCGAGGTGGTCTGCGACATGAGCGAGGTGGTGCCCGTCGGGGCGATGGTGAGCATGGCGATGTTGCGGCGGCCGTCGCGCACCATGCGCTCGTAAAGCGCGGGGTCGGCTTCGCGGATGCGGGCGATCATCGGATTGTCCTGCTCTCTGCGCGCGTCGTAAACGGGGAAGGCTCCCCGTTCGGCGGCCATGCCGACCGATGCGCCGTAGGCCGCCAGTGCGAGCGTCTTCTGCACTTCGACCGCGAAAGCGATCGCCTCGTCGGTGCCGTAACGCAGCCCCAGGGCAGCCAGCATATCGCCCTCGGCGGTGATGCCCAGTCCCGTGCGCCTTCCTTTCTGAGCCATCGTGCGGATCTTCTTCCACAGTTCCAGCTCCACGCGGCGGATGTCCTCGTCCTCCGGATCGTCGGCGATCTTGCGGACGATCTGTTCGACTTTCTCCAGCTCCAGGTCGATGATATCGTCCATCATGCGCATGGCCTTGTCCACGTGCGTGCGGAACTTGTCGAAATCGAATTTCGCCTCCGGGGTGAATGGATCGTTCACGTAGCTCAGCAGGTTGATGGCCAGCAGACGGCACGAATCGTAGGGGCAGAGCGGGATTTCGCCGCAGGGATTGGTGGCTACCGTGGTGAATCCCTCGTCGGCGTAGCAGTCGGGGACGCTTTCGCGGATGATCGTGTCCCAGAACATGACCCCCGGCTCGGCCGTTTTCCAGGCGTTGTGGATGATCTTGTTCCAGAGCTTGCGGGCGTCGATCTCCTGCCGGTACATGGGGTGATCGGAGCGGATGGGGAATTGCTGCACGTATTTTCCGCCCTCCTGCACCGCCCGCATGAACTCGTCGTCGATTTTCACCGAGACGTTGGCTCCCGTCACTTTCGAGGTATCGACCTTGGCGTCGATGAAGCGTTCGGCGTCGGGGTGTTTGATCGACAGGGTGAGCATGAGCGCCCCGCGGCGTCCGTCCTGCGCCACCTCGCGCGTGGAGTTGGAGTAGCGTTCCATGAAGGGGACGATACCCGTCGAGGAGAGGGCCGAGTTGAGCACCGGGCTGCCCGTGGGTCGGATGTGCGAAAGGTCGTGACCCACGCCTCCGCGCCGCTTCATCAACTGCACCTGCTCCTCGTCCATGCGGAAGATGCCGCCATAGGAGTCGGCCGGATTCTTGTGCCCGATCACGAAGCAGTTCGAGAGCGAGGCGACCTGGAAGTTGTTGCCGATGCCGGTCATGGGCCCTCCCTGGGGGATGACGTAACGGAAATGGTCGAGCAGGTCGAAGATCTCCTGCCGCGACATCGGATTGGGGTATTTTTTTTCGATGCGCTCGATCTCCGCGGCGATGCGTTCGTGCATCTCGCGCGGCGTCTTTTCGTAAATGTGTCCGAATGAATCTTTCAGGGCGTACTTGCTGACCCAGACGGTGGCTGCCAGATCGTCGCCGTCGAAGTACTGCTTCGAGGCCTCGACCGCCTCGTTATAGCTTACCTCGCGGGGCTGCGTGGGTGTGGTGGTTTTTGACATATTTCGTTTCTGTTTTTCGGTCGCGGCGGCGGAGCGGGCCGGAGCCTGCGTGCGGTCTTACAAAATTGAGGCTTTTTTTCGGCGCGGACGACTTTTTGCGGCTCAATTTATTCACAAGTTATTTACAAAAGCAACAAAACCGCGTCACGCTTTATTGTGACGCGGTTTTGCAGCCGGCGGACGAGCTTTTCGCCGGAGCGGTTCACTTGACAGCCACGGCGTCGATCTCGACCAGCGCCCCCATCGGCAGGCGGGCTACCTGGTAGCACATGCGTGCGGGCATATCTTTTGTAAAGCATTCGGCATAGACGGCGTTCATGGCACCGAAGTCGGCGATGTCCTGCAACAGCACGGTGGTCTTTACCACGTCGGCATAGTCGTAGCCGGCCTCGCGCAGGATATGCCCCAGGTTGCGGAGCGACTGGCGGGTTTGCTCCTCGACCCCTTCGGGCATGCGGCCCGTGGCGGCGTCGATGGGCAGCTGCCCCGAAACATAGAGGGTTGCGTCGGCCTGAACGGCCTGGGAGTAGGGCCCCACGGCTTTGGGCGCAGCGGGAGATGCGATGATTTTTTTCATGGTGCGTGACGATTTTAGGTTTGTGCAAAGTTACGATTTATTGGCTATCTTTGCACGCAACGGAAAATTTTTAGGATAGACAAATGAAACTTTTGGTGAAAATCGCGGCCCTGGCGGCCGTCGTGGCGCTGCTGGGCGCTTGCTGCAAATGCCGCAGCTACCAGCGTAAATTCAGCAAGCCGCTGGTCGGAACCGAGTGGCAGCTCGTGCAGCTCAACGGACAGGACGTGCAGCCCGAGGAGGATGCCTATACCGTGCTTTTCGGCGCCGACGGTCGTTTGTCGGGCGTCGGAGCCTGCAACCGCCTGATGGGAACCTACCAGCTCGGCGAGAACCGGGCCCTCTCGGTCAGCCAGCTCGCCTCCACGCGGATGGCCTGCCCGGGTATGGAGCGGGAGCAGACCTATATGGACGCGCTCACCGCAACGACCCATTACGAGATGGACGGGCCGATGCTCATGCTCCTTTCCAACGGCGAACTGCGGGCCGTCTTTCAGGCCAAGCCCTGAACCCTTCGGGAAATCCCCGTTTTTTCAGGCGGCGGTATTTGGGGGAATCCGAACATTTGCCTAACTTGCGCAAGTTGGTTTCCCTTAAAATTATGCCCTATGAAAAAAATCCTTTGCCGGACAGCGATTCTGTTTTCGCTGTCCTTTTTTGTCTGTTCCTGCGCGGATCCGGAAACGGCGGCGCCGACGAGCGATTTCCCGTGGGATCATCCCGACGAAGCGACCATCGAAAACCTGGAGGTGCTGGCCCGGGTGTGGGGGTTTGTCAAATACCACCACCCCGTCTTCTGGGACGATGAGATCGACGTGGATGAAGAGCTCTTCCGCCTGCTGCCCGAAATGGCGGGCAAGGATGCGGCGGCGCGCAATGCGGTGCTTTACGACTGGGTGTCGGGGTTGGGCGAATTCCGCAGCGACGAGGCGATCTATGCGCCTCTGCTGGATGAGCCGCATGTGATGACCACCGAGGCGGAGTGGATCACCCCGGAGCTGCTCGGTCGGGACCTGAGCGACCTGCTGGGACGGATGCGCTATGCGGATCGCAAAAGAGGCAATTATTATATCAAGTACACCGATCTGAGGCCCACGATGACCAACGAAAGCCAGGATGGGTCGCTGGACGATTATCGAGTCCGGCTGCTCTTCCTGTTCCGTTTCTGGAATGCGATGGAATATTTCAATCCCAACCGGAATCTGACGGACAAACCCTGGGATAAGGTGCTCGGCGAATATATTCCCCTTTTTCTGAGGTCGGACATCAAATACTCCAGTATCATGAGGCTTTATGCCGAACTCTGCGATACCCATGGAGCCCAGTTTTCCTGGTCGCTTTTCGGAGGTCAGACCGTCCCCGCTTCCGTCACCTTTGCCGGCGACCGGGTTTTTGTCATCCGGGACGGCGTGCTGCGGAAAGGGGACGAAATCCTTTCGGTGGACGGGCGCCAGTGGAGTGAAACGTATGACATGCTGAAACAATACGAGCCCGTCTCGAACGATGTTATGCGGGGCCTTCAGACCGCGAGAGCGCTGCTGCTCACCACCAAGTCGACTGTTCGCGTCGAGATAATCCGCGACGGCCGTAAGCAGACGCTGCTTATCGATACGCAACTCTCCTCCTCGTGGCACCGGCAAAGCGAGGAGGATATGATCGAGCAGTGCGAGGTGAAGGTTTACGACGGAGCGGTCGGTTATATGACGGGGCTGCATTATACGCGGGCAGGAGCAGCCGAGCTGATGGAGCGGTTTCGCGATACCCGGGCGTTGATCGTGGATATGCGCTGCTATCCGCGGGAATTTATGGTTTTCGACTTTATCGGTCAGTATTTTATCCGCTCGCGTGTAAATCATGTGACCTGGTGCGTATCCGAGACCTCTTTGCCGGGTTATTTTTATTTGAATCCGGATAAGATTCCCGATCCGCAGAATCCGGAAGCATATTATCCGGGAAAAGTAATCGTGCTGGTCGATCCCGAGACGCAAAGCAGTGCCGAATATACGACTATGGCTTTCCAGGCTGCCGGACGCTGCACGGTGGTCGGGCGTCAGACGGCAGGGGCCGACGGAAATGTTTCGCCGCTCCTGATGCCGGCCGGATTCGGCGGCTGGTTTTCCGGAATCGGCGTGCTCTATCCCGACGGGGAGAATTCCCAGCGGGCAGGCGTACGCATCGACGTTCCCGTGGAGGTCACCCCCGAAGGGCTGGCTGCCGGGCGGGACGAGATTCTCGAACGGGCCCTGGAGATCGCGCGGCAATGACCCGTGCGGTCCGTCGAGCCGCTTGCCTGTTCGGGCAGGCAGGCGGATTCCAAACCACCGTTGAAACCCCTGAAAGAATTATCCCATTTTGCCGTTAATGTGGCCTTACGTACCGAATGCCGCTCCGATTGCCGGGGCGGTATTTTTTTAATCGCGGTTACGGTTTTACTGCTTTGATGGGCATGGGATTATAGTTTTGAATCGGGTTTCGCGCGATGAATTATGATTTTTATGCGATGCGGTAAAAACGGAGCGATTTTCTGCCGATCGGACGATCTCCTCGGGCGGCGGGGATGCGAAAAAAAGGGGTTGGAATTTTATCCGTTTTTATTTAACTTGCATCGACATGCTATTTTCGCATGCCTTTGTCATTCATTCTTAAATCTGTTTTATTATGCGTAAATTTTACCTGTTTTTACCGACGCTCGCTGCCCTGGCTCTCGGTTGCAGCGACGATAAGACAAACGAATTACCCCCCCCCCTCGGAAGGGCCGGCACTGACGGTTAAAATCGTCAGTGTGGAGCGGACGAAGGTTTCCTTTGAACTGACCACCGACGAGGCCGTCGATTATGCCTATGTCATTCTTCCCTCCGATCAGCAGGCTCCGGCGAGCGCCGAGGCGCTTTTCGCCGGCGGAGCGAAAACCGGCATGTTCGACCGGACGACGGTGACCATCGACGATCGGAGTGTTTCGGGGAATAACACCTATACGCTTTACGCCGCTGCCCGCACCATCAATCCCTTTGTTTACAGTCAGGTGGCGACCGCTTCGGTGGACACGCATTTCGACTACACCGAGGCCATCACGCTCGATGCGGTCACCCTGAACAGTTTCACGTACCATATCAAGCCGGAGAGCGAGGGGGAATACCGTCATATCTGTTGCAGAAAGTCGGATTATGACTGGCTGGTAGCCTACCTGGGGATCAATCCGGCCATGTACGTGGGAACATTCGGATTCCGCTCCGACGCAGAGCAGTCTTTCAGTTTTGAAGATGCTTTCGTCGATGAGAGCGACAATCCGGTCCGTATTTATTCGGGCACCGAATACTTGATTATATACGGTATGTCCGACCCGGACAATTCCTATAAGGTCCTCTCTGCCGAAACCCTCCTTTTCAGCACCGTCAAGGCCGACGAAGCGCCCTACGGCATCGGAATAAAGGTCGAGAACATCACTTCGCTTGCTGCCGACGTGACCATCACGCCCGAGGAGGGAATCGAACGCTATCGCATGATGACGGCTACCACGGCCGATTACGACGGGTACTGGATCGAAGGCGAGTCCGTCGTGCGCGGTGCGATCATCGGCGATCCTTCCGATCACTCGCAGGAGTACACCGAGACCAAGACGATGTGTGTCGCCGGCCTGAAGCCCGACACCGAATATACGGTCGGCGTGGTCGGCTTCGACAAGGAAAACCGCGAAAAGGTGGTCTTCTACAAGTTCTCCACGACACAGCCCACGGGTCCCGCTCCCACGATCGCCATCGACCCACAGCCGGTCGATGAGCCCTGGCGTGAAGTGTCCCTCAATGTGAAGGTGCAACATGCGTTGAACATGTGGGTCTGCCTGGAGACGATGGCCAAGTACGATCAGGTGCTCGACCAGCCCGGATTCAGCGGAACGCTCGGCGACATCATCCACAATAACGGTATCCAGCTCACGCCCGAACAGCTTCAGAAGGCGCTCACGGAGGGGATACTCTGCCAGAGCGATGAGCTGAGTCCCTACACCGAATACATGTACGGATTCTACGCCGTCAACGAGGAGCTTGTCACCACGACCGAAACCTATGTATTCCGCACGGAAGCCGCTCCGACGGTCGATTTGCGGATGCAGCTTGTCGGCGACTACGAAGCCGCCATCACCGATCTCGACGGTCAGCCGCACACGTTCCGCGTGACCGTTTCGGACGGCCCCAACGAGGCGCTCAAAACGCAATACGAGCTCAAAAACCAGCTCGTCATGCTCGGCTTCGAGCCCTGCGGCATCGCCTACCGGTCGCCCCAGGAGTTGCTCGACAACGGCTGGGCCGCGACCGACGAGGAGGCCAACGCCAACTACGGGCCCAAAATTATCCTTGAGGTGAAGCAGGACAATACGGTTGCCACGGGCGCCGTGAATCCCAGTACGTCCGAACTGGACTACTGCATGGCGGATTTCAACGGGTCGCGGCTGCATTTCCAGGGCTATACAACGACCGAAACGGGACGGGTAATCTCTTCGCCCGTCTCTTTCCCGATCGAGGTTTCCGATGATCGGAATACATTGACCATCAAGCCTTATGTCAATGATTCTTATCAGGGTTTATTCACATACTTCCCCGGTGTTTACAAGGGTAACAGCCCGTGGTACGGAGGAACGGATCTGTTCCGCGGCGGCACCGAAATGGTGCTTACCCGTGTGCCGGAGCCCAACGCTCCGGCGGGCGGGGTGAAGTGTCGGCCGGTCGGATCGTTCTCGCTCCCGAGCCGTGTGAGCGTCGATCTGAGCGACAGTTCGTCCGACGAAAGCCCGCGTATGCGGATGATGCGGTCGTATGCTGTCCACACTAACCGATAGACCGATGAAAGCACTGATTTTAAGGTTGTTTGTCGCGTTTGTCGCGGTTGCAGCCAGCGTTGCATGCGGCGACGACGACCAGGGTACCTCCCCCGTGCTGGAGGGAACCGGTATCACCTCGCCGAGCTGGAACGACGATAACCCCGCCGAGGCTAAGGAAGGCATAGTGATGTTTTCGTTCTCGGCGGCCGGGGCGTGGACGGCTTCGTCCGACGCCGACTGGTGCGGCGTGCTCACCGCAAGCGGCGGCGCCGGCGAATGTTCGCTGCGTTTGCGCCTGTCGGCCAATACCTCCGATACGCCCCGCACGGCGGTCCTGACGATCCGACTTGAGGGATACGAGACGCCGGCAGTTTTCAGGGTCACGCAGGCGGAGGGTTACAGTCAGCAGGGCGACGGCCGTTACAGGGAGGTCAATGAGTGGATGTACGCTTACATGGAGAGCCACTACCTGTGGAACGAGCCGCTCCCGTCGCTGCCGCTCGACTACTCGCTCGACTACCAGCAGTTTCTCACCTCGATGCTCGACGCGGTTGCCGCGCAGGACGACGTCAATCACGAGGACGGTGTATGGTTGGGCGGTAAGCGGAAGTATTACTATACCTACGTCCAGAGCGGCGCTCCCATCGGCGCTTCCTCTCTTGCGGTGGGCCAGTCGGTCAACGGCACGGGCGTCTTTCTGATGCAGCCTGCACTGTTGCCCGACGGCGTGGTGGGTCTGGCTATCCTGGCCGTCACGCCGGGATCGCCGGCAGCCGAAGCGGGGCTCAAACGCGGCGATTTCATCTCGCACGTCAACGGCACGACGCTCACGGCCAACAACTACGAACAGTTGGGGCAGCTCGTATATAACGGGCCTGTCCGGGTGACGCCGAACGATATGATCTGGAACGGCGATGATTACCGGATGTATCCGCGGGAGGAGGTGTCGCTCGGCGCCGGCCGTTACACCGATCCGGCCATCTACAAACACGACGTCCTGTCGCTCGACAACGGACGCAAGGTCGGCTACCTCGTTTACATGGGATTCCATTGCGACTACGACCGGGAACTGCTCGAAATTTTCGATCAATTCGCAGCCGCGGGTATCTCGGATCTGATTCTCGATCTGCGGTACAACAACGGCGGCGACGTGCTCGCGGCCGACGTGCTGGCCACGCTGATCGCCGGGCGGGATTACCAGGGACAGGTGTTGGCCCACTTCGTGTACAACGCTGCACGCACGGCGGCGGGCGAAAGCGACGACCTGCGCATCGGGGATCCGGTTTCCAACACCGCTCCGGGCGGTTACCAGCCGATCGGGGATGCGCTCGACCATGCCGTCGCTCTGCCGAAAGTCTATGTGATCTGCTCTTCGGTGACCGCGTCGGCCAGCGAAATGCTCGTGAACGGGCTGCGGGGTCTGGGCATCGAGGTGAGGATGCTCGGTACGACCACCAACGGCAAGAACGTGGGCATGGAGGGCATTTCACGGAAATTCTTCTCCTACGATTTCCTCTTCTATCCCGTTACATTTTATACGGAAAATTCCCAGGGATTCAGGGATTACAGCAACGGCTTCGTGCCCGACTTCGTGCTCGACGATTCCGGGATTTTTCCGGGAGAGTTCGGTACGACGGCGGATATGCTCTGCTATGCGGCGCTCACCTGGATTTCCACGGGGTCCAAGCCGGTGATCGCGGGCTCGTCGCTTCGCCGCACCACGCTCTTGGGCGATATGGTTTCCGAACGGATGGCCCGGCGGCTGGGCGGATGCCTCGTTCATCCGGCGTCCGACCGCTGATTTTGCGTCTTATCCGGGAACAGGGCCTCAGGGCGCTGTTCCCGGTATGGACGGAACGAACGTAATTGTCGATGATGACCGGTCTTCGTTCCGGCAACTGCTCCGTCCGCTTCGGCGGGCGGGCGGCAAGCCCGGGCCGGAATGGAGAACCGGCTGCAAACCGGAAAGTCAATCGGTTCCGCGGGCGGAACCAAAACATTTCATGCCATGAAAAAATACTACTTATGGATGTTAGCCGCTGTGACGGCGCTCATGTGCTGCACGGCATGCGGAGACGACGAAGATACCCCACCGACGCCTCCCCAACCCGTTCCTTCTGTAACGCTTAGCGGCGGGACGGCGACCGACCGGACGATTACGTTTACCGTCACGCCTACGGACGCGGATCGTTGTGCCTACCGGGTGCTCCTGCAGACGGCGGCGGCTCCCGATGCGGCGACGCTGTTTGCTGAAGGCACCCCGGTGGCTGCGGACAAGCCGACGGAGGTGCCGGTCGATAACCTAACCCCGAATACCGCCTATGCGGTTTATGCCGTGGCAGCGAACGGGGAGACGATGAGCGAGGTGAAAAAACTGCTGCTCACCACGACGTTGCCCGACGAGCCGCCCGTTCGCGTCGTCGAGTTGGAAAATACGCTTCTTGCTTACTATTACAGCGAGGACGACTATGAGAACACCGGGAATTTCTATTTCAATCTGGCGCGCGGCGAGGTGGATGAAAACGGCTTCCCGGCCAATGGCAGCGACAATTACGTGCTGATGGTGGACCTGTACAGCGAACTGCCCGCCGACATCCTGAATCCGGTACTTCCCGACGGAACCTACGTGTACTCGAATGTGGATAAGACGCGGGGGACGTTCTTCGTGAACGAAGCGATGGGGCGCGGAGGGCCGACCTTCTGTGCGATCGAGAATTATGAGGCGCTCAAATTCATCGACGGATCGATCGTCTTCGCCCATTCGGGGAATATTTACACGATGACCGCCGATTTCACCACGACCGAGGACGAAAAGATCCGTTTCACCTACGAAGGCGAGATGCCGTTCGTGAACAAGGATATTCCGCAGGGTCTCGACGTGACCTGCACGGAGGCCGAGGCCGTATGGCAGGGCGATCTGTACGGCATGGGCACCAGCGTGTGGTCCATGCAGATACGGGATGTGTCGCTTACGGAAAGCGGCACTCCGTCCGGCTCCGGCACGCTGATCGACCTAGTTTTCTTCGGCGAGCCGTTCGATTCCTTTGAGCAGGCGGCCCTGACCGAAGGGGAATATACGTTCAACAACACCTTCGCGATCAAGACCCTGATGCGCGGCGGCAAGGACGGGAACAATCAACCCATCGGGTCGATCGCGACCAAATGGAATGTCGGACGACCCGAGCGCAACTACCTCAGCGACGGTACGATGACCGTTTCCCGGTCGGGTGACAACTATACCATTACGCTCGATGCGGTTTCCGACGTGGATTTGCCGGTCAAAGCGACCTATACGGGCACGATCCCGATGACCTCGCAGGTGACGCCTCCCGATCCGGGGGATTATTTCTCGACCCTGACTCACGATGTGACGATACGTCCCGAGGATATTACCTATGCCGATTTCTACGATCAGGAAGAGTGGTATGAAGGGTCGAACCTTTTCCAGATCGTACTTTCGACCGACGATTTGTCGCTCGAGCTCGATTTTTATACCGGTTTGGATGTGGAGGGGGCAGTGCCTTCGGGTACCTTCACGGTCGAGAGCAGTTCCGACCCGACCACCTATACGCCCGATCCGGTTTCGATCCAGCCCGGATGGAGCGATGGCGATGGCTACAATGAAGGTACGATCCTCGAAATATATGACGTAGCGTTGGGATTCGTCAAATCGGGGACGGTCACGGTGAACCATAAGGGAGGATACGAGTACGACATCACCTGGGATCTGGTCGATGACAGTCCGAGCGGGCACCGCATCACGGGAAGTTACAGCGGAACTTTGGTGAATCCTTATGAATAAGCTGGTGCAAATGTAAGGACGCCTGCGGATTTGTTTCCGCAGGCGTTTTTGTATCCGTCTGATTCGGTTTGTGTTCGGGCGCCGTTTGCGCCGTCCGCGTGTTCGCGGCGGAATCGGTGGAAACGGAGGCCGGACGGGAGCGGAAGGTGGATCGGCCGCTAAACGGGGAGCCGCAAGGATCGCCTATCGTGTCAGGCGTTTGTAATGACAAAGCAGCAGGCGTCCGTCGCCGTCGTGCAGGTGCATGCCCCCGCCCAGGCAGTAGCGGAACATCGCGCAGTCGGCGCAGTCGTCCCGGCGGGCCCATTCCCGCTTGCGGAACGGGACGAAGCGGTTTTGCCACACCTCCCAGAAGTCGTCGCGGTAGATGTTGCCCTGATTATAATCCGCACGGATCGAGGTGCAGCCCGAGATGGCGCCGTCCACGCGGATCGAAGCCACGGAGACGCCGGCGTTGCATTGGTAGAAATTGTCCCGCACCTCCGTCTCGTAACCGCCGAGAAAGCCCTCGCAGCCGTAGCTGGCGCGGATACGCCCCTCCATGCGGGTGTCGCGGATAAATTCCATCAGCCGGGTAAACTGCTCGTCGTCGAGCTGTAACGAGGGATCCTGCGCCGCGCGGCCGAGCGGGAAGATGGTGAAAAGGCGCCACGAACGTACCCCCTCGGCGATCAGCATTTCCCGGAACTCGGGCAGCCGCCCGAGCGAGCGGGCCGTCACGCAGGTCACCACGTCCGATGCGATCGAGGGTTCGTGTGCCGTGAGGCGCACGGCCCGCAAGGCTGCGTCGTAACTCTTTTCGCTGCCGCGCAGGTAGTTGTGGTCCTCGCGGAAGCCGTCGAGACTGACGGTGATGGAGTGGAGTCCGGCCCGCAGCAGGCGGTCGAAGCGCTTTTCGTCGAGTGCAAGGCCGTTGGTTACCATGCCCCACGGATACTCGCGGCGGTAGAGCTCCAACCCGATCCGGTCCAGGTCGGGGCGCACGAGCACCTCGCCTCCCGACAGGATCACCAGCACCCGGTGGGTATCGACGTGGGGCGTGATCTGCGTGTCGAGCGTGCGGAAGAAGTCCGAGGCGGGCATGTCGGGCTGCACGGAGGAGCTCAGGCAATCGCTGCCGCAGTGACGGCAGTGCAGGTTGCAGCGCAACGTACACTCCCAGAAGAGGGTATGCAGCTCGTGGTGTGCGATGCGCTCGGCCTGAAGGCGGCGGAACAGTTCCAGCCCCGCCCGCTTGCGCAGGGTCAGGCGTCTGCTCATGGCTCCGTTTCGGGATCGAGCTGCACGTCCACCTCCTTGAAGAAGGCGCCGTCATACCATCTGCCGTCGCCCGGTTCGATGCAGTCCTCCCCGGTGAAGGTCACCACCACCGTGCGTTCGGCGAAACTTCCTCCGTTGTCGGGGCCGTCCGTGTCGGTGAAGCGAATCCGCATGTCGCCCGGAAATGCCGTGCCTTTGAGCCGGTAATCTCCGGTTGCCGAGGAGTAAGCGACGGGGAGTTCGTCGGTGGTGATTTCAATGGCGCGGATCGGATTGCCGTCCGGGTCCGTTACGCGGCCCTTGATCTCGTAATCGGCGTGCGGGCAACCGTATTCCACCGGAATGAGCTTGTCGTTGCTGCTGCACCCCGCGGCCATGCCGAGCAGCGAGAGAAGCAGCCAAATCAATCGGTTTTTCATAACAGAGCGTTTTATAAGAGAGTTGTCCGTTGGGCCGGTTCGGGTGTCCGATTCCGCGGACGCCTCGTCCGGCCGGATGAAGCATGGTGCGGTTCTCGGCCGGGTCAGTCGTCCTCCTTCGGGGTGAGCGTCACATCGATGGTTTTGGAGTAAACACCTTCATACCATCCCGATCCGGGTGAGATCAGGTCGGCATTCTTGAAGGTCACTTCCACAATGCGTTCGGCGAAATCGCCTCCGTTCAGCGGCCCGTCCGTATCGGTGAAACTAAATGTATAAGTCCCCCTGGAGTAGCCGCCTTTCCATTCGGTCGTATAGAACCCTTTGCTGTCCGAGCGGGTTTCGTTGAAGTTTCCGTAAGCTCCCGTCTCTGCGACCCGAATGTTCGGGACGGGATTGCCCTGGGGGTCGGTCACGTTGCCCTTGATTTCAAAGTCGGCCGTCGGCGAGCCGTATTCGTCCAGGGATTCGCCGCCACAGGCTCCCATGCCCAGCAGGGCGAGCAGCAGCAGGATAAGTCGGCTTTTCATAACGGGATGATTTGGTTTGGGTTAAATACGGTGGTTTGTTTTTCAAAGATAAGTTGAATAATTTGAAAATCCAAATTGTTATCTTTGAGGCATAAAACTTTCGGATATGGAACTTTCGCAATACATCCGCCGCAAGACCCGCGAGGTACCTGTCGGGCCTGTGGTGATCGGCGGCGGCCGGCCGGTAGCGGTGCAGTCGATGACCAACACGGATACCAATGATACCGCGGCGAGCGTGGCGCAGATCGAGCGGATCGCCGATGCGGGCTGCTCCGTGGTGCGCCTGACCACGCAGGGACGACGCGAGGCCGAGAACCTCGGGCCTATCGTCGCCCGTCTGCGGGCCGACGGTTACGACACGGCCGTAGTCGCCGACGTCCATTTTCTCCCCGACGTGGCTCTGACGGCGGCGTCCTATGCGGACAAGGTGCGCATCAATCCGGGCAACTATGCCGACCGGGACGGCGCGTTCGAGAAGCTGATCGCCCGCTGCCGCGAGCGGGGGGTGGCCCTGCGCATCGGGGTGAACCACGGCTCGCTCGCCCGCCGCATCGTGGACGAATGGGGCGATACGCCGCGCGGCATGGTGGTGTCGGCGATGGAGTTCCTGCGCCGCTGCCGGGAGCTGGACTTCGACCGGGTGGTGGTCTCGATGAAGTCGAGCAACACGCGGGTGATAGTGGCGGCCTACCGGCTGCTGGCCGACGAGATGGCCCGCGAGGGGATGGACTATCCCCTGCATCTGGGCGTTACCGAGGCGGGAAGCGGACTGGAGGGGCGCATCAAGAGCGCCGTGGGAATCGGGGCGCTGCTCGCCGACGGCATCGGCGACACGATCCGCGTTTCGCTGACCGAAGCCCCCGAGCGCGAGATCCCCGTCGCGCGGCTGCTGGCGGACCATTTCGCCGAGCGTCCGGGCCGGTTCCCCGTCCGCCATCCCGAGCGGTTCTCTCCCTATGAATTCCGCCGTCGCAGCGCCGTTCAGGTGCCGCTGACGCGCAGCGAGCTTCCGGCCGATATGCCCGTGCTGGAGGCCTGTTCAAAAAATCCGACCGCCGAGCTGCGGGCCGCGCTGCTCGACCTGGAGCCGGGCTGTCCGGCCGCCGTGAGCTGCCGCTACTGCGAATCCTCGCTCGAGACGCTGGCGGTAAAGGCGGCGGCCGACCTCGGGCCGCTGTTCCTGGACGGGCTGGCTGACGGCATCCGTATCGTCGCTCCTCAGTTCGGGGAGAGGGAGCTGGAGGAGGTGGAGCGGATGATCCTGCAGGCGGCACGCGTGCGTTTCAGCCGCACCGAATACATCGCCTGTCCCGGCTGCGGCCGTACGCTTTACGACCTGGAGGGGACGCTCGCCCGCATCAAGGAACGCACGGGGCATCTGAAAAACCTGCGTATCGGGGTGATGGGCTGCATCGTCAACGGCCCCGGAGAGATGGCCGACGCCGATTACGGCTACGTGGGGGCGGCTCCCGGGCGCATCACCCTCTATAAGGGGCGCACGGTCGTCGAACGCAACATTCCGCAACACGAGGCGATCGACCGGCTCGAGGCCCTGATCCGGGCGAACGACGACTGGACGGATGTCCCGGCCCGTGCGGAAAGTCCCGACGACGGGACGGCCGCAGAACCCCAAAACTCCGCGCAATGACCATCCTGCCTGTCGCCTACCTGGGCTCGGTCGAATATTTCGCCCGCATCCTTGCGGGAGGCTGCACGATCGACCTGGGCGAACATTATGTCAAGCGGTCGCAGCGCAACCGCGCCCGGATTCTCACGGCCAACGGCCCGATGGACCTGAGTGTGCAGCTCTGCCGCGCCAACCATCCCGGCACGCCCGTGCGGGATATGCGGATCGACTACTCCAAACGGTGGCAGCACCGGCATTGGGTCGCGCTCGTCTCGGCCTACCGCTCCTCCCCCTTTTTCGACCACTATGCCGGCGAGCTGGAGCCTTTCTACCGCCGGCGTTACGAATTTCTGGCGGATTACGACCTGGAGCTGACGGCCCTGTTGCTCCGCTTGCTGGGCGATGTGCCCATGCCCGCGCTCGCGCAGCGTTACGTCGTGGCGGGGCCGGACGACCTGGACCTGCGCTCGCGGGAGCGGGAGCGGAAGGCGGCGGGATGTGGCCGCATGGGTGCGGCAAACGGGGAAGGGGGCGTGCTGCCCGATGCGACCGGATTCGCCGATGAAAAAGGCCCGGCTTTTGTGGCCGAGCCCTATTTCCAGCTCTTTTCCGACCGGATGCCCTTCGTAGGGAACCTTTCGGTCATCGACCTCCTGTTCGCGGAAGGTCCCTCGGCGGGGCCGTTCTTAAGGGGTTGCCTGCGGTAAAACGGATGCTGTCGCGGAGCGTGCCGGCTGTCGCGACCACCGTGACGGGTCCTGCTACCCGCAGCGAGTCGGTCCGGTACTGGCAGGGGGCGTAGGCCCGCACCGCGACCGTGTCCCCGTTTACGCGCACGACCGGCTTGCCCGTGGAGGAGTAGATCCGCACGCTCTGCGCGCCGCCGTCCCGGTCGCGCAGACGCCGTTCGGCGATGTGCAGCGTCGGGGTTTCCCGGTTCCACAACGCCTTGTAGAGGTAGAACGCATCCTTGCGTTCGCACCGGTCGAGCCCCACCAGGCCGCGGGCATTCACCCCGTAGGGTCGGCGCGAGGAGCCATAGTCGGCCAACTGGTCGATCCAGATGCCCCAGAACAGCGAGTCCTGTGCCAGATGGCGGGCATACTCCTCGTGAAAGCGGGTTTGACGGCTTTCGGGGAGGCGGTCGGCGCGTGCCGGTCGGTCGGGCCGGAGGCTCTGTTGGGAGCAGCTTCCCGGTGCGCCGTAGCAGACGGCCGAGCGCAGGCGGCTCCAGTTCCGGTGCAGCAGGCTGCTCCATACGGCCACGTCCTCCGTGCGGCCGCGCTCCCAGCCCACGTCCTGCTGCCAGACGATCAGGTCGGTGATGAAGTTGATGCTTCCGTCCTGGTCGCTGCATGCCGCGGTCGGCCGTGCGGGATCGCTCTCGGCGGCTATGCGTTGCAGCTCCTTCAGGTAGCTTTCCATGTCGTCGCCCCGCTGCCACAGGTCGGTGAAAAGCCCCCACATAACTACCGAAGGGCGGTTGATATGCTGGGCGATCATTTCGCGCAGTTGCCGGCGGCCGTTTTCGCGGAACCGCTCGGTGGGGTAGTAACAAATGTCGCTCAGAAATGGGGCGCGCAGAAACGGCAGGCCGATCCAGACCAGCGTACCCTCCCGGTCGCACAGGTCGTACAGCGCGTCGGCATGAGGCCCGGCGGGTGAGCGAAGGGCGTTGGCTCCCGTCTCCCGCAGCAGGGCATAGTCGGCCGCGTAATCCTCGGCGGTCAGGGCCCCGGCATGGTCGGCCCGGTCGTAGGCCAGCGAAAGCCCCCGCACGAAAACCCGCTCGCCGTTGATCGTAAGGCCTCCGTCCGCCGTGACCGCCACGCTGCGGAAGCCCGTTTCGAGACGCACTTCGTCGCGCGCCGCACCCTCTTCCACGCACACCCTGACCGTATAGAGCGCCGGGTCGGAGAGGCTCCAGAGCCGGGGATTCTCCAGCGCGAAGGACACCGTAATGGGTTTGCCGTCGGCTTTTACCCGCTGTTCCCGGCTGAGGGCCGGCGTGCCGTCGGGTGCGAAAAATTCCGCGGTCAGGCGGCATGCGGTTCCGGCGGCAGCGGCCAGATGCACCTCCAGCTCGCCCTCCACGCGGTCGGCCGCAACCATGCGGGGCCGCACGACGATGCCGTCCGTACCGTAGTAGCAGGGGTTTAAAGCTGTGCGGGGCGTGACGATGAGCTCGACGCCCCGTGTCAGTCCCCCATAGGGGTTGAAATCGGACGAGGTGGGCAGCACGTCGTTCCGAAAGGCGTTGCTGACTGCGAATTGCAGCGTGTTGTCGGCGCCGAAACGGATGAGGTCGGTCACCTCGAAGGTGAAGGCCGTGCGGCCTCCGCGGTGCTCGCCCGCATGCCGGCCATTGACGAAGAGGTCGGCGACGGTTTCGGCGCCGTGGCAGCGGACGAAGAGCCGCCGGCCCTGCCAGGAGGCGGGCACCCGGATTTTACGGACGTAATTGGCCTCCGTGCGCAGAAAATTGCGGTCGTCGGCGCGCGGGTCGGTATTCCACGTGTGGGGCAGGGTGACGATCCGTGCGTTGTCGCTGCTGTTCTCCGTGCGGAAGCTGAAGTGCCATCCGCCGTCGAGCGGGTAGGTTTCGCGCCCGCACGCGGCCGGCTCGGCGGCCGACAGCGTATGCAGCGTCAGTGCGGCGAGGACAATCAGGAGGATGCGTTTCATCGGTAAGGTGTTTCGGTCCCGGGCAAAGATAGCGAATCGGGCGCATTTATCCTAATCGCCCGCCCTGTGCTTTCGTGTGCATAAGCCCGGTCGAGGCCGATGCTGGGTCGCTGTCCGGCGGCCGGTTTCGGGAACGGTGGGGGAGCGGGGATGCGTTCCAGGCGAGGGGGTTGAAAAATTTCCGGCCCCGGCGCTCCGTTTCCGGCGGGGAATGCGTACTTTTGAGACGGAACGAAACGAACGATGGCCGGCCTCTATTTCCATATCCCTTTCTGCAAACGTCTCTGCGCCTACTGCGACTTTTTCCACAGCGTCGAGCTGGGGCGAAGCGACGCGCTCGTCGAAGCGATGCACCGCGAGTTGGAGGCCGCCGCACCCTTCCTTTCGGATCGGCATGTGCGGACAATCTATTTCGGAGGCGGCACGCCGTCGCTGCTGCCCCCCGCACGGCTGCAGGAGCTCATGGATCATGCCGCCGCGCTGCTCGACTGTTCCGCGGTCGAGGAGCGCACCATGGAGGCCAATCCCGACGACCTCGACGGAGCCTACCTCGAGGCCCTCGCCCGCACGGAGATCGACCGCCTGAGCGTCGGGGTGCAATCGTTCGACGACGGGGCCCTTCGCCTGATGAACCGGCGTCATACGGCGGCCCAGGCCGAACAGGCCCTTCGGCGTGCGCAGGAGGCGGGATTCCGGAACGTGACCCTCGACCTGATTTTCGGCATCCCCGGGTTCGGGGAGCCGAGTCTCAGGCAGAGCCTCGAAAAGGCCGTCGGGCTTGCTCCCGGTCATATTTCGGCATACCATTTGACGATCGAACCGGCGACCGCCTTCGGCCGCCGGGCGGCACGCGGCACCTTCGGGCCTGTGGACGAGCGGACGAGCGAACGGGAATACGCCCTGGTGCACGAAACCCTCACGGCGGCGGGGTACTGCCATTACGAGGTGTCGAACTACGCCCGCGAGGGATTCCGGGCCCGGCATAATTCGGCCTACTGGACGGGCGACGAGTACCTGGGTATCGGTCCTTCGGCCCACTCTTTCGCCCGGGGCATACGACGGTGGGGCGTCGCATCGTTAGAGGAGTACCTGCGACTGGCCGGCACCGATGCGCTGTACGGGTCGGAGTGGCTGAGCGAGCGCGACCGCTACAACGAATGTGTGATGACCGGGCTGCGCACGGCCGAGGGGGTCGATCCCGACCGGATCGGGGCGCTTTTCGGCGAACGGAGGCGGGAACGTTTCCTGCGGGAAGCCGGGCCGCTGGAAGCTGCGGGGCTGCTGGTCCGGCACGGAGTGCGGCTGGCGATACCGGCCGAGCGTTTTCTGCTGTCGGACAGTGTGATCGAACGCTTTTTCGAGGTGTGAGGCAGCGGGGAGCCGACCGGGTGAGGCGATGTTAATTTATTATTAAATTATTTTACAAAATATCCGGGATAAATTGGATTTGCCGCCCGGATGCGGTAACTTTGCAGCCGATCCGGAAGTCCCGTATTCCGGACGGGTTAGGATAATATTAATCACGACGATAGTTATGAACGAAGTAAAAATGACGCCCGACTACCTATTCGAGGTGAGTTGGGAGGTCTGCAATAAGGTCGGCGGCATCCATACCGTCATTGCCACGAAGGCACCGACCGTAACCCGGACTTTGGGGGAGCGTTACGTGCTCATCGGGCCCGACCTCTCGCACGAAGGGGTGAATCCCGAATTCGAGGAGGACACCGGCCTGCTGCGCATGTGGCGTCAGAGCCTCTATGAAGAGGGCATCCGCATACGGGTCGGCCACTGGAAAATCGAGGGTTCGCCGCTGGTGGTGCTGGTGGACTTCACCTCGCTCTTTTCGCGCAAGGACGAAATCCTCAAAAGACTGTGGGAGGACTACCGCGTCGATTCGATCTCCGGGCAGTGGGACTACATCGAGCCGGTGCTGTTCGGCTATGCTGCAGGCATGGTGATCGCCTCCTATGTGGAGAATTTCTGCGCCTCTTCGGACAAAGTGGCCGCCCACTTCCACGAATGGATGACCGCGGCGGGCGGATTGTACCTGCGCAGAAATTCCCCCTACATCGCCACCGTGTTCACCACCCATGCCACCGTGATGGGCCGCTGCATCGCCGGAAACGGCCTGCCGCTTTACGACGATCTGCCGCGTCTGAACGCCGACGACCTGGCCCGCCGCTACAATGTGGTGGCCAAACATTCGATCGAGAAGATGGCGGCCACCTACCACGATGCGTTCCTGACGGTGAGCGACATCACGGCCAACGAGTGCAAATTCCTGCTGGGCAGGGAGGTGGACGGTGTGACCCCCAACGGCTTCGACAACGGCTTCGTGTGGACGGGTGCGGAGTTCGACCGGCGTCGCGCCGACGCCCGCCGTGCGATGATCGCCGTGGCGGAGGCCTGTCTGGGGCAGAAGTACGCGCAGGAGCCCCTGATCGTGGGAACCAGCGGCCGTTACGAGTTTCACAACAAGGGGCTCGACGTCTTTCTGGATTCGCTCAAGGCGCTCGCGGCGTCGGACCGGCTCGGACGCGATGTGCTGGCCTTTATCACCGTGCCGGCGGCCAACAACGGCCCCCGCGCCGATTTGCAGGCCCATCTGCAAGACCCGTCGCGGCCGGTCGATGCGGCGCAGCTCCCCTATGTGACCCACTACCTCGAAAACCCGGGCGGCGATCCCATCGTGCGTGCGGTCGGAGGGAGCGTGCTCGACAAGGCGGGATCGAAGGTGCGCGTGATCTTCGTTCCGACCTACCTGAACGGTACGGACGGCATCTTCGACAAGACCTATTACGAGCTGCTGGCGGGCATGGACGTGACGGTTTTCGCCTCCTACTACGAACCGTGGGGATATACGCCGTTGGAATCGGTGGCTTTTTCGGTGCCGACCATCACCACGACGCTCGCGGGATTCGGGCTGTGGGTGAACAAGCTCGGAGCCCGTCCGGGCGTGGAGGTGATTCGCCGCGACGACTACAACGGCGGCGAGGCCGCCGCGCAGATCGCCGCCGCACTGCTGCGCTTCGCCCTGCTGGAGGGAAAGCAGGTCGCCGAAGTGCGCCGCTCGGCCTATGAAATATCCCTCACGGCGCTGTGGGAGCACCTTTTCGGGGCTTACGAACAGGCCTACTCCGACGCCATTCAGAACTCCATATCCCGAACCAACCGGGCGGTGCTCGACGGCGGAGGCGCCTACAACGAGCAGATCAACTTCGTGCGGCAGCAGCTTGTTCCCGAGCGGCCCAACTGGAACCGCATGATGGTCGAAAAGAGCCTTCCCGCGCGGTTGCGCCCTCTCGAAGAGCTTTCGCGCAACCTCTGGTGGTGCTGGAATCCGGGCGCCCGCGACCTGTTCGAGGCCATCGACGCCGACTTGTGGGCCGAGAGCGAACGCAACCCGATCGCGTTTCTGGACAAGCTCTCCGTAGAGCGGATCGGCGAGCTGGTCGAAGACGCCCATTTCCTGCAGGCGATGGACGGGGTATATGCCCAGTTCCGCGACTACATGTCCGAGAAACCCGATCCCGCGACGCCGAAGATCGCCTACTTCTCGATGGAGTACGGCCTCCACTCGTCGCTCAAGATCTACTCGGGCGGCCTGGGCATCCTGGCGGGCGACTACCTCAAGGAGGCGTCGGATAAGAACGTGCCGATGGTGGCCGTCGGCCTGCTGTACCGCTACGGCTACTTTACCCAGCGGCTTTCGGCGCAGGGGGCACAGGAGGCGACCTACGAGGCGCAGAACTTCTACAAGCTGCCCATCTCGCCCGTGCGCGACGCCGACGGAAACTGGGTGAGCGTCTCGATCGCCTTCCCGGGCCGTACCCTTTCGGCCCGCGTATGGCTTTGTCAGGTGGGACGCACCGACCTCTACCTGCTCGACGCCGACTTCGAGGCCAACCTCGAAGAGGACCGTCAGATCACCTACTACCTCTACGGCGGCGACTGGGAAAACCGGCTGAAGCAGGAAATCCTGCTCGGCATCGGCGGCATCCGCGCCCTGAGAGCTCTCAATATCCGGCAGGACGTCTATCACTGCAACGAAGGGCATGCGGCCTTCATCGGGATCGACCGCATCCGCAACCTCGTAAGCCGCAAGAAGCTCACCTTCTCCGAGGCGCTCGAGGTGATCCGCTCGTCGTCGCTCTTTACGACCCATACCCCCGTGCCGGCCGGCCACGACGCATTCCCCGAGTCGATGATCCGGCAGTATATGGCCCATTACCCCGATGTGCTGGGCATCACGTGGGAGCAGTTCATCAACCTGGGCAAGACCAACCCCAACGATCCGAACGAGAAATTTTCGATGTCGGTGCTGGCCTGCAATCTTTCGCAGGAGGTCAACGGCGTGTCGTGGCTCCACGGCGAGGTATCCAAAGAGATCCTGGGCAACATGTGGCCCGGATACTTCAAGAACGAACTCCATATCGGCTATGTCACCAACGGCGTGCACTTCCCCACCTGGACGGCTTCGCGTCTGCGCCGGCTCTATGCCCGGTATTTCCCGGCCGGGTTCGAGGGGCACGATTATCGCATCGAGGAGTGGCAGAAGGTGCGCGATATTTCGGACCGGGAGCTGTGGGACGAACGCATGTTCCTTAAGAACAAGTTGATCCGTCATATCCGCAAGCGCTTCAGCGACCCCAGCCAGGTGCGGCTCGACTCGCCCCGTCAGATGGTGCAGATCATCGACGGCATCAAGCCCGACGTACTCACCATCGGCTTCGCGCGCCGGTTCGCCACCTACAAACGGGCCTACCTGCTCTTTACCAACCTCGACCGCCTCGCCGCGATCGTGAACGACCGCGAGCGTCCCGTGCAGTTTATCTTCGCGGGGAAGGCCCATCCCAACGACCAGCCGGGTCAGGACCTTATCCGGCGCATCGTCGAGGTGGCGGCCATGCCGCAGTTCGTGGGGAAGATCATCTTCCTGCAAAACTACGATATGGAGCTCGCCCGTCGCATGGTGCAGGGCGTGGATGTGTGGCTCAACACCCCCACCCGGCCGCTGGAGGCTTCGGGGACGTCGGGCGAGAAGTGCGTGATGAACGGCGTGCTTCAGTTCTCGGTGCTCGACGGCTGGTGGGTCGAAGGGTATCGCGAGGGGGCCGGATGGGCCCTGCCGATGAAGCGCACCTTCTCCGACCAGCATTTCCAGGACGAACTGGATGCGGAGCTGATTTACAACACGATCGAGGAGCAGATCGTGCCGAAATACTACAACCGGGGCGCCGACGGCGTGCCGCACGAGTGGGTGGCGTCGGTCAAGAGCTGCGTGGCGGATATCGCCTCGCGGTTCACCACCAACCGGATGCTGCGCGATTACCAGGAGCGGTTCTACGACAAGCTGGCGGCCCGCAAGCGTGAGATCACGGCGGGGGACTACATGCTCGCCCGCGAGATCGCGGCCTGGAAACGCAAGGTGTCGGCGGCCTGGGACGGCGTTCGCGTGGTGGACGTGCAGCGGGTGAAGATCGACAACGAGGCGATTTTCGTCGGATCGAACTACCATTTCGAGGTGACGGTGAACGTCGCGGGGCTCGAGCCGTCGGATATCGGCGCCGAGCTGGTGATCGCCCGCCAGATCGAGAAGGGGCAGGCGGTCAATGTGGTGGAGACCATCCGTATGAAGGAGATTGCCGCCGAAGGGAGCCTGGTGACCTATGCCCTCGATTATAGGCCCGACCGTGCCGGAACGTTCGACGTGGCCCTGCGCATCTTCCCCAGCAACCCGCGGCTGCCGCACCGCATGGATTTCGCGCTGGTCAAGTGGGCGTAACGGACCGGATTTGCGACGTAATTTTTTGTTCCGGAGTTACCGTTTCCGGCTGAAAATTCGTAACTTTAAAAGCGTAAAATAGTGTAAGAGTCATGTCAGTACTTACTTTCGACAAAAGCGAACTGAGCAACCTGGAATACGCGCTCCAGCGCGAGATGCTCGCCACCGACCGTCGGGGCGGCTACATGTCCACGACCATCGTGTGCTGCAATACGCGCAAGTATCACGGCCTGATGGTCGCGCCCATCGACGACAGCGACCGCTCCTATGTGCTGCTTTCGTCGCTCGACGAGACCATCGTGCAGCACGACCAGTCGTTCAACCTCGCGCTGCATCGGTTCAAAGGGGTTTACGAGCCCCGGGGTCATAAGTACATCACCGACTTTGAATACACGCCCACCCCGACGATCACCTACCGTGTGGGCGGGGTGATCCTGCGTAAAGAGCTGCTGTGGATCCACAAGCGGACGCAACTGATGATCCGCTATACCCTTCTGGACGCCCACTCGGAAACCACGCTTAGGTTGCGCCCGTTCTTTGCCTTCCGCGACAAACACGCCCTCTCCCACGCCAACATGGAGGCCGACGGCCGCTCGTGGCCCGTTCCGGGAGGCGTGAGGTGCCGTCTCTACCGGACGTTTCCGTGGCTTTACCTCCAGATCGACAAGGATGGGGCGGAGTTCGTTCCCGCGCCCGACTGGTGGTACGGCTTCGAGTACCCCGAGGAGCTTCGGCGCGGTTATGAAGGGTACGAGGATCTGCTGACCACCGGCTATTTTGAAACGACGATCCGCAAGGGCGAAAGCATCGTTTTCTCGGCTTCGGTCGCCCCGATGGACTCTCCCGGCGCAATCCGCGAGGCGTTCGACGCGTCGATCGCCCGCCGCACCCACAAGATCGACTTCCTGAGCTGTATGCACCACTCGGCGCGGCAGTTCGTGATTCGGCGGCCCGGCGACCGCACGGAGGTCATCGCCGGCTACCCCTGGTTCGGGGAGATCGGACGACAGACGCTCGTGGCCCTGCCGGGCATCACGCTCGAACAGGGGCATAAGGAGGACTGCATGGATGCGCTCGATACGATCGTGCGGGGGATGCGCGACGGGATGTTTACGGGCACCTTCTCCATGCAGGAGGCGGCCGACGCGCCCCTGTGGTTTTTCTGGACGGTGCAGCGACTCGCCGAGGAGGTGGGCGAAGAGACGATCTGGAGACGTTACGGCGAGGCGATGAAACAGGTGCTCGCCGCCTATCGCCGCGGCGTCGAGGGCATCGGATTGCAGGCCGACGGATTGATTCGTACCGCCGTGCCGGGCCGGGCGCTGACGTGGATGGATACGATGGTGGACGGGGCTCCCGTGACGCCGCGCAGCGGCTATGCGGTTGAAGTCAACGCATTGTGGTACAATGCGGTATGCTATGCACTCCGGCTGGCGGAGCGGTTCGGGGACGAGGCGTTCGCCGCCGGATGGCGGGAGCTGCCCGAGCGGACGCGGCGGAGTTTTCTCGACAAGTTCTGGATCGAGGACGAGCGTTACCTGGCCGACTATGTGGACGAGCAGGGAGCTAACCGCTTCATCCGCCCCAATATGATCGTCGCCTGCGGGTTGGACTTTACGATGCTCGACGAGCAGCACCGCGCCGATGTGGTTCGCACGGTGCGCCAACATCTGCTTACCCCCAAGGGGCTGCGGAGCCTGTCGCCCCGCAATCCGCTTTACGAAAGCCGGGTGGAGGGCGGTCCGCGCGCCCGCGAGATCGAGTCGATGAACGGAGCGGTCTGGGTCTGGCCTCTTTGGTTCTATGTCAAGGCGGCGTTCGATCTGGGCGGGCGCAGCTTCCTGGTCGAAGCCGAGGAGATTCTGGCCGGTTTCGACGAGGATATCCAGACCTACGGGATCGGCTCGGTCAATGAGCTTTACGATGCCGACCCGCCGTTTACCCCGCGCGGAGCCATCTCCCAGGCCTGGAGCGTGGGGGCGGTGCTGGGTATTCACCGGCTGATCGAGCGGTATGGTTCCCTCGCGGAGAACCGTGCGCCCCTGACCGACACGCAGGCTGCGGATCTCGCGGCCGATATGAAGGCGGTGGCGGATGAACTGCTCCCGCACGCGGCTGCTGCGCAGAGCGATGCGGCTGTCGGAGGGAACCGGAGCGACCTGCCCGGAAAACCGACCGGGGCGGGAGTGGAGACGAAAAACGGAGCCGGCAAACGTGTGGGTGCTCCGAAGAAAGCGGAGTCCGCCGCAGGACAGGAGCCTTGCGCCTGTGCACGGGCATCGGCCAAGCGTCCCGCGGCACGGCATGCCGAGGCACGCAGGCGGGTGAAAACAATAAAAAAGCAATAACCGATGAGAGTTTTGATGTTCGGCTGGGAGTTTCCCCCTCATATCGCCGGCGGGCTGGGTACGGCCTGCTACGGGATGACGCGCGGCCTGGCACGCAACGACGTGGAGGTGATCTTCGTGGTGCCCCGGGCCTATGGGGATGAGGACCAGCGTTTCGCCCGGGTGGTCAATGCAAGCGACGTGGAGACGCTCTACACGATTACGGAGCAGGGCGGCGAGGATATCGTGGACAAGATGTCCTTCATCCATATCGACTCGAACATGGTGCCCTACATTTCGCCCGAGGAGTATGCCTCCTACCGCGAGGAGTTCGTGCATTCGGGGCGCAAACAGTGGCAGACGACCGACGTGTGGAAACAACGTTATACCTTTTCGGGCAAGTACGGAGCCAATCTGATGGAGGAGGTGGCCCGCTATGCGATGGTCGCGGCCGAGGTGGCACGCGAGCTGGAGGGGCAGTTCGATGTGATCCATGCCCACGACTGGCTGACCTATTACGCCGGGATTGCCGCCAAGCGGGTTTCGGGCAAGCCGCTGGTGGTGCACATGCACGCGACGGAGTACGACCGCAGCGGCGAGAACGTCAATACGCAGGTGTATGCCATCGAGAAAGCGGGCATGGAGGCTGCCGACAAGGTGATCGCCGTGTCGAACCTGACGCGCAACATCGTGATCCAGAAATACGGCATCCCCGCCGATAAGGTGGTGACCGTGCACAACGCCGTGCGCTTTCCCGGAAAAGGGGAGCTGCCGCCCGAACGCGGGGTCGAGGACAAGGTGGTCACGTTCCTGGGCCGCATCACCTACCAGAAAGGGCCCGACTACTTCGTGGAAGCCGCGGCCAAGGTGCTCAAACGGGTGCCGGGCGTGCGCTTCGTAATGGCCGGGTCGGGCGATATGATGAACCATGTGATCCGCCGGGTGGCCCGGCTGGGGATTGCCGACCGCTTCCATTTCACGGGATTCCTGCGCGGGGAGGACGTGAACCGCATGTTCCAGCTCTCGGACGTCTATGTAATGCCCTCGGTTTCGGAGCCGTTCGGCATTTCGCCCCTCGAGGCGATGCGCTCCAACGTGCCGGTGATTATTTCCAAGCAGAGCGGCGTGGCCGAGGTGCTCGACTATGCGCTCAAGGTCGATTACTGGGATGTGGACGCGCTGGCGGATGCGATCTACGGGTTGATAACCTATCCCGCGCTCGCACGCATGTTCGCCAAAAAGGGGCACGAGGAGGTGACCGGACTGAAATGGAACAATGCGGCGGCGAAAATCAGGCAGGTTTACGAGCAGGTCGTCGCTGCCAACGAACGCAATCAAGAATAAATACCGATATTATGAAAACAGTCTGTCTCTATTTTCAGGTGCACCAGCCCTGGCGTCTGAAGAGGTATCGTTTCTTCAACATGGGGAAGGACCACTACTATCTCGACGACCTGCTGAACCGTTCGATCATGCAGCAGGTGGCGCGGGAGTGCTACCTGCCCATGAATACGCTGTTGCTCGACCTGCTGCGCCGCTACGAGGGACGTTTCCGCTGTTCCTTCTCGCTGACGGGGATCGTCGTCGAGCAGATGCGGGCCTATGCGCCCGAGGTGCTCGACTCGTTCCGCGAGCTGGCGGCCACGGGTTACGTGGAGTTTCTGGGAGAGACCTACTCCCATTCGCTCGCCTCGCTCGCTTCAAAAGAGGATTTTACCGAGCAGGTGAAGCTCCATTGCGCGATGATCCACAAGGAGTTCGGCCTGCGCCCGACGGCTTTCCGCAATACGGAGCTCATCTATTCCGATCAGATCGGCGCCACCGTGGCGGAGATGGGTTTCCGCACGATGCTGGCCGAGGGAGCCCGTCACGTGCTCGGCTGGAAGTCGCCCGACTATGTGTACACCAACGCGATCGACCAGAAGCTGCGGCTGCTGCTGCGCAATTACAAACTGTCGGACGATATCGCTTTCCGATTCTCGAACCGCGGTTGGGAGGAGTGGCCCCTGACGGCCGGGAAATATGCGGGCTGGCTCGCCTCGGACGAAACGCCGGGCGAGGTGGTCAATCTGTTTATGGACTACGAAACGTTCGGCGAACATCAGCATGCCGACACGGGTATTTTCGAGTTCATGAAAGCGCTTCCCGAGGCGGCTCTTGCGAGCGGCGGGCTGGAGTTCGCCACCGTGAGCGAAACGGCCCTCAGGCATCAGCCGGTCGCGGTGCTCCATTGTCCGCATGTGATGTCGTGGGCCGATGAGGAGCGCGACGTGACGGCCTGGCTCGGCAACGAGTTGCAGAACGAAGCGTTCCGGAAGCTCTATGCCCAGAAAGCGAAGGTGGAGGCGCTGCGCAATCCCGATTTCGATTACGTTTGGCGGTTTATGCAGACCTCCGACCATTTCTATTACATGGCGACCAAATGGCTTTCGGACGGGGATGTGCACTCCTATTTCAATCCCTACGACTCATCCTACGATGCGTTTATCAACTACATGAACGTATTGTCGGATTTTGAAATCGAGCTGGACAAGGCGCTCGCCTCCCAGCGGGCCGACAAGGGGCCCGGGAAAAAGGGAGCCGCATGCGAATGTGTGTGCGACACGAAATCCTGAACCGGTAGCGCGGCGGTGTCACGACGCTTTGTCCGTGACCCCTATCCTGACTCGAATGGTTCAACCCCGGCGAATGACTTGTGCGTCCGCCGGGGTTTCGTTACATAGCCGGCCGATGAATGGGATTCCATATTGCATACCGGACCGGTCTGGTACCCTCTTGAACAGTCCGGTACATCCGGTATAGCCCGGTGGCTGACGCGGTTTGTTGCGGTTTGTTGCCGAAAGACCCGGCACGGTGCGGTGCGCCGGGGCGAAGCTCTTCCGGGCGATACGGACGGAGTTCCGGTCGAGAGACCCGCCGACGGAGGCGGATATTTTTGACCTCAGCCGAAAAGCAGAAAAGCACACCGAAACGGTGTGCTTTTCTGCTTTTCGGACTTCCGACCGGGCTTGCCGGCCGCAGTCGTGTGGTCGCGGTCTTAGAACCGGAAGCCGTTGTCGCGAAGCGCTTTCAGGTTGGCGTCGCGGGCCGCTTTCTTGGCCAGGCGTGCGTCTTTGGAGATGGCGCTGCGGAGCTGCGCCTCGGCGGTCTTCAGGTCGCCTTCGTTGGAGGCGATCACGGCGCGGAGGTAATCGGCATCGGCCGAGGTATCCTGGGCGATGGCTTTCTTCGCGGCGGCGTAGTCGTTGTTGAGCGTGCTGGCAACGGCGGCGTTATACCCCTTGAGCTGGCGGGTGGCCTCGTTGTAGTTGCCTTCGGCTGCGGCGATCAGGCTGCGGGTCTCGGCGTTGGCGGCTTTCGCATATTTCCCGGCCTCGGCTACGTTGCCGTTAGCCAGGTTGGCCAGTGCGAGGTTGTTATTGATCGCGTCGGTGGCGGCGCCGGCTTTGGCGGCTTTCTCGAATGCGGCGAGCGACTCGGCGTCACGGCCCATCTGGGCGTAAACGACACCCAGGTTGTTGTAGGCGCGGGCATCGTTGTACTTCTGAGCGGCGTATTCGAGCACCTGTGCGCGCACGGCGTTGTCCTTGGCAACCGACTCGGCGACGAAGAGGAGCTCCTCCTGCGTCAGGTCACCCAGTTTGTTCTGGCTTACCAGGGCCATCATCTCCTCGTCGGTCTTGCCCTGCAGGTCGGTGCTGTTTACGATCATCGAACGGCGGAGTTTGGGCAGGATGCCCGTCTTGAGCTCGTCGAAGACGGATGCCATGTTCTTGATCTCGCTCTCCCGCTGAGCCGACGAATCATACATGCTCAGCACCTGGAGGATCAGGTTCTTGTCCTTGATATCGGAAGCGATAACCATCTCCTTGAAACCTTCCCAGTCCTCGCCGTAAGCCTCGGCGTCGATTTCCAGACCGGCGTCCTTGAGGATCTTGGCGACGGTTTTCCTGCCCGATTCGCTGCGGGCTTTGGAGAGCTTGTCGTTGAACAGTACCGGTCCGTCGGGCGAAGCGTAGCCCTTCACGGCCAGATGCTGCGTGGCGCGGTCGTTCTGCAGGTTCTCATCTACGTTCTGCTTGAATGCGTTGAGGTCGGCGCTCTTGATGGCCTTCTGGCTTGCGTTCGAGCTGTTGATCGGGTAGAGGATTTCGGTCTTGTCCACCTCGGTGGTCACGCGCTTGTAGTCGTTGGGCATCCCCAGCATGGCGTCCGCATATTTGAGGTCCTGCTGCAGGGTGTTCACACCCGTGGCGACCACCAGGCCGCATTCGCGCACGATGGCGGGGTCGGCCTCGATCTGGGCGGCCGTGACGATCTCACCCGTGTTGGCGTTCACCAGCGTGAACTCCTTGCATTTGCCCTTCGGGCATTTGATCTCCAGACGAAGCTGCAGCTCGGAGATCGCCATGCGCTCGTCGTAAGGGAACTCGACGTGCTGGGTGAACTTGCCGCCGCTCTTCTTGTCCACGACCGTATAGTTGTCGTCCACCTTCGAGCCCTGGTAGAATTTCGGGGTGCCGGCGATTTCGCCGCCCTCGAATACCATGACGGGAGTGACCTTGACCACCGCCTTGGCGTTATAGTATTCGGCCGGGAACGATACGCTGATGTCAGCGGCGACGATGCCGTTGTTGAGCACCAGCACCTCGGGGGTGCAGTTCCACGAGATGTCCTCGCGATTCTTGGCCATCTTCTTGAAGCAGTTGCAACTCGAGAAGGCCAATGTGGCGATCACGAGCACCATGCTCAGTTTCATCAGATTTTTCATATGCAAAAAATGGTTTAAAATGTTTTACTTAACTGTTTTCGTTTGCTTGCCTTGCCGTGTAACTCCGCGCGAGGGAGCGCGTTCGCCGCAAATATATGAAACTCTTTAGGATTCTGCAAGATTTCAGGCGCTTTTCTGTGAGAGAAAATGCGCCTGAAATACATGCCGAAGCGGTATGGGAAGCAAATGCCGCCTATTTGTCGCGGGGCTCGCGGTGGGGGCGGCGTTCGCCGTCGCGCGGCTTGCGTTCCCGCTCCACATAGCCTTCGGGCTTGGGAACGAGTACTTTGTGCGACAGTTTGAGTTTGCCGGTCTTGGGATCGACGCCGATGAGTTTCACCTCGATCTCGTCGCCCTCCTTCAGGCCGCTCTCCTCCATGGTCTCGAATCGTTTCCAGTCGATTTCGGAGATGTGCAGCAGGGCGTCCTTGCCCGGGAGAATCTCCACGAATGCGCCGAACGTGACGATCGAGCGGATGCGCCCCTTGTAGGTTTCGCCCACCTCGGGCATGACCACGATGGCCTTGATGCGCTGCAATGCGCCGTCGAGGGCCTCTTTGTCCACGCCGAAGATGTCCACGAAGCCCTTGTTGTCGGCCTCGGTGATGGTGATGGTCGTGCCGGTGGTCTTCTGGATGTCCTGGATCACCTTGCCGCCGGGGCCGATGACCGAACCGATCATGTCCTGCGGAATGGTGATCTGCACGATGCGCGGCACGAACGGACGGTAGTCCTCGCGGGGCTCGGGCAGACACTCGGTGAGCTTGCCCAGGATGTGCAGGCGACCTACGCGGGCCTGTTCGAGCGCCTTGGCCAGCACCTCGTAGGAGAGGCCGTCCACCTTGATGTCCATTTGCGTGGCGGTGATGCCGTCGCGCGTACCCGTCACCTTGAAGTCCATGTCTCCGAGGTGATCCTCGTCGCCCAGGATGTCCGACAGGACGGCCCAGCGGCCGGTTTCGCCGTCGGAGATCAGCCCCATGGCGATGCCCGAAACGGGTTTCTTGAGCTTCACGCCCGCATCCATCAGGGCCAGCGTACCGGCGCAGACGGTGGCCATCGACGACGAGCCGTTCGACTCGAGGATGTCGGAAACCACGCGCACGGCGTAGGGATTCTCCTCGCCCACGGGAACCATCGGCTTGAGGGCCCGCCATGCCAGATGGCCGTGGCCGATCTCGCGGCGGCTCAGGCCGCGCGGGGCCTTGGCCTCGCCCGTGGAGAAGGGCGGGAAGTTATAGTGCAGCACGAACTGCTCGGTGCCCTGCACCAGCACTTCGTCCTTGACCTTTTCGTCGAGCTTCGTGCCGAGCGTCACGCTCGTGAGCGACTGGGTCTCGCCGCGGGTGAAGATCGCCGAGCCGTGGGCTGCGGGCAGGTAGCCCACTTCGCACCAGATGGGGCGGATTTCGTCCGTGCGACGACCGTCCAGGCGCTTGCCCTCGTCGAGGATCATGTTGCGCATGGCTTTCTTCTGCACGTCGTCGTGGAAGTACTTGTGAATCAGCGGTGCTTTCTCCACGAGCTCCTCCTCGCTGTAACGTGCGGCGAATTCGGCCTCCAGCGCGTTGAAACGCTCCTCGCGCTCGTGTTTCATCGTGCCGCTGGTGGCGATGGCGTAAGCCTTGTCGTAGAGTTCGCTGATGATGGTCCGGCGCAGCTCCTCGTCATTGACTTCGTGGCAGTAGGTGCGCTTGACCTCCTTGCCGAGCTCTTTCGAGAGTTCGATCTGCACGGCGCAGTGCTTCTTGATCTCCTCGTGCGCGAACTTGATGGCTTCGAGCATGACCTCCTCCGAGACCTCTTTCATCTCGCCTTCGACCATCAGGATATTGTCGATCGTGCCGCCGACCATGATGTCCAGATCGACTTCGTTCATTTGCGAATAGGTGGGGTTGATTACGAACTGCCCGCCCAGGCGCGCCACGCGCACCTCCGAGATCGGGCCGCCGAAGGGGATGTCCGAGACGGCCAGTGCGGCCGAGGCGGCCAGACCGGCCAGGGCGTCGGGCTGAATGTCTTTGTCGGCGGAGATCAGATTGACGGTCACGTAAACCTCAGCGTGGTAATCGGCCGGAAACAGGGGCCGCAGCGCGCGGTCGATCAGGCGGGCGACGAGCACCTCGCTGTCGTTGGCCCGCCCTTCGCGTTTCATGAATCCGCCGGGATAGCGCCCTGCGGAGGCGTATTTCTCCTTGTATTCCACCTGCAGCGGCATGAAGTCCGTGTCGGGTTTGGCGTCCTTGGCGGCCACGACGGTACCCAGGAGCATCGTGTCGCCCATCTTGACCACCACCGAACCGTCGGCCTGCTTGGCCAGCTTGCCCGTCTCGATCGTGATCTCGCGTCCGTCGGCGAGGGTGATCGTGCGGCGAACGGCGTTGTACAACTTGTTTTCTTCCATAAAATTTATCCAAAAATGTGTGCTTGCATCCTTGCGGCCGCGGCCGCATTCCGACTCGAAGGGGCCGGGCCCTGCATCCTGGCCGCCGGTTTCTGTGCGGCCGTCGATAAAATGGGGCTGCCAACTCATGCGTCGGACAACCCCATTTTTCCTCTTCCCCTGCGGATTACTTGCGGAGGTTGAGCGTCTTCACGATGGCGCGGTAGCGCTCGATGTCGATCTCCTTCAGGTACTCCAGCAACTGGCGGCGCTTGCCGACCAGACGCAGCAGCGAACGCTGGGTTCCGAAGTCGTGCTTGTTGCTCTTGAGGTGTGCCGTAAGGTGGTTGATACGGTAGGAGAACAGCGCGATCTGGCTCTCGGGAGAACCCGTGTCGGTGTTGGACTTGCCGTACGTACCGAAAAGTTCCTGTTTTTTCTCAGGCGTTAAATAACCCATTGCGAATAAGTTTATTTAGTTCCACTCTACGACGCATCCCCCTTACCGTGGATCACGCCAGAGCGTGGCGCAAAGGTACGAATTAATTGGCAAACCGCAACCCGGCGGAGGGATTAATTTCGTTCGGGCGCCCTTTTTTTGAAAACTCCTGTGAAAAATCGTACTTTTGCGGCAAAACGACGAGGACGATGAAAAAAATGGCGGTGCGCCGATGGGCGCTGCTGGCGGTTGCGGGGGCATTGGCGGCCTGTGCGCCGCGCGGCGGTTATGTGACCGTCGATGGGGCGATGCTCGGCACGACGCTCCACGTGACGGGCGACGTGACGGGTTGCGACCGCGGGGAGCTCTATGCCGCAGTCATGGAGCTCGACGGACAGATGAAGGCTTCGATGTCGATTTTCGATGAAACATCCCTGCTGAGCCGCCTGAACCGCAACGAGACCGACTCGGTGGATCGGCATATCGTGCGCAACCTCGCCCTGGCCGAACGGGTGAGCGGGCTGAGCGGCGGCCGCTACGACGTGACGGTCAAACCGCTGGTCGAGGCGTACGGATTCGCCGGGCACGAAAGGGAGGCGCAGGTGAACGTCGATTCGATCCTCCGCTTCGTGGGGCACGAGAAGATTCGTGTCCGCGGCGGGCGGCTCGTCAAAGACGATCCGCGCGTGCAGATCGACCTGAACTCCATCGCCAAAGGCTATGCCGTGGACCGGGTTGCGGAGCTGCTGGAGCGGTGCGGCGCGCGCAACTACCTGGTCGATGTGGGGGGCGAAATCCGTTGCCGGGGCGTCAATTCGCAGGGCAACCCCTGGCGCGTGGGGATCGAAACCCCGTTCGACGGCAACATGAGCGAGGGGGATTACGTGAGCGTCCGCGTCCGGCTGAACGACGGCGCCATGGCCACTTCGGGCAACTACCGGCGGTTCTATATCGACGCCGAAGGGCGCAAGGTGGCCCATACGATCGACCCGCTTACGGGTCGCAGCGCCGTCTCGGGGCTGCTCTCGGCCACCGTCGTCGCGGACAGTTGCATCCTTGCCGATGCGCTGGGGACGATGTTCATGGCTCTGGGCGAGGATGAGGCGCTCGCGCTGGCCGGGCGGATGGAGGGGCTGCGCGCCTGCTTCATCCTTTCGGACGGAAGTGAAGGATACCGCGTATGGTACACCCCCGCGATGGAGGCGATGGTTATGCGCGACGATGAATAGACATACGATGGAAAAAGCTTTGTTTCTCTATAACGGCTGCTCGGGCAAGGGCCGTATCGACCGTGAAGCCGGCGCGATCGCCGGAATCCTCGGCGCAGCCGGCTACCGGGTGGAGACCCTGCCGGTGGATTTCGCCTCCAACCCGTTCGACGGGCGGCCGGAGCTGGCACTGGTGGCCGTCGCGGGCGGCGACGGCACGGTCAATTATGTGGTGAACCGCATGAAGGAGAGGGGGCTCGACGTGCCGCTCGGCGTGATCCCGGCGGGTACGGCCAACGACTTCGCGGGGGCGATCGGCATGTCGCACGATCCGCTGGAGGCGGCCCGGCAGATTGTCGGCGGGCACCTCGAACGGATCGACTGCGGCCGGGTCAACGGCCTGCATTTCGTCAATATCTTCAGTTTCGGGCTTTTCACGACCACTTCGCAGCGCACTCCCGACGAGCGGAAACACCGGCTGGGCAAGCTGGCCTATATCCTCGAGGGGATAAAGGAGCTGCGCCGGCTGCATGGCGTGCCGCTCGAGGTGGAGACCGACCGGGACCGGTTTCGGATCGATGCCCTGATGATGCTGGTCTTCAACGGCGAGACGGCCGGGGGATTCCGCCTTGCGCGGCGCTCGAGCGTCCGGGACGGTCTTTTCGACTGCATCCTGCTCGAGAAGCGGGCTTTTCTCCGCTCGGTCTGGGCGATGGCGCGTTACCTGCTGGGGGGCAATCCCCGGCTGGTGCGGCACCTGCGCACGCGCTCGCTCGGAATCGTCTCGCCGCTCGACGAGCTGACCGACGTGGACGGGCAGCGCGGCGCTCGGTTTCCGCTGCGGATCGAGTGCCTGCCCGGTGAGCTCCGGGTATTCTGTCCGCCGGAAAAGTAGGCCCGCACCGCGTGCCGGAGGCGTCCGGCGGGCTCTTCCGTTTTTCGGAAGAATATGAGGCAGGTAGCGCTGCAGGGCCGCAGGGACCGGAAATTTAGATGCGCGGATTTCGTCCGGAATGTTGTTTTTCCGGACGGAATTTGCTATCATTGTCCGAATTTCCCAAATGCCCTGCACATGAACAGCCCTGAACAAATCAACCTACGCAAGGTCTCCATCTCCCGCATCAAGCAGGAGATGAAAGACGTGAGCTACCTCTCGGACGACCTGGTCATCACGGCGCTCGACGCCCGGACCAATGCGACGGCCGAGTACCCTGCATCCATCGACGGCTTCTCGGCCGTGGTGATGATGAGCGGCAACGCCGTGGTCTCGATCGACATGAACGAATACGAGGTCCGGCCCAACATGCTGGTTTTCTTCAACCCCGACAGCATCATCCGCACGGTCAAATGTTCGCCCGATGCCGCCGCCTACTTCCTGGCCTTCTCCAAGTCGTTCGTAAACGAGATCCAGATCGACCTCTCCACGTCGCTGCCCGTTTACATGCGTTTCGGCAAGAACCCCTGTTTGCAGGTCACGCAGCAGGACGTGGACGAAATCCGCCAGCTCTTCCAGCTCATCAAAACCATGCTGCGCAGCGACAAGGAGCGTTACCGCCACGAGATCATCCGCACGATCTTCACGGCCGTGTTCTACATCATCACCGAACTCAACCAGCGCGACCAGCCGGAACCCCGCCGGCAGGGGCGGTGCGAAGTGATCTTCGAGGAGTTCATGGAGCTCCTGCAACAATACAACAAGATGGAGCGCAACGTCGGTTTCTATGCCCGCAAGCTGCGCATCACCCCCAAGTACCTCTCCTCGGTGGTCAAGGATGTGAGCGGCAAGACCGCCGCGCAGTGGATCGACGAGTCGGTGATTCTGGAGGCCAAGACGCTGCTCAAGTATTCGGGTCTGAGCATCCAGGAGATCGCTTACCACCTGAATTTCTCGACCTAGTCGTTTTTCGGCAAGTACTTCAAGCAGCATACCGGCACCAGCCCCTCGCGCTACAAGCGTAAAGGGTAAGCGGCGATCGTCTCGGATGCAGTGTCGCAGGTCGCGACGCGGCCTGTGCCCTCCGCGATGCGATGCCGTCCGCTTCGGGCGCGGGGGCGTATGTCCGTTTTTTTCGTCTTCGCGGTCGTGCGCCGCTCCGTCCGGCGGGAGCGGCGTATGACTGTGCCCCTTTGCCGGGGGCGACACCGCGCACGGATTTTGCAGCGGAAGGAAAATTATCGCCCCTTGAGCGGTCATGTGAACAATTTTTTCTAATTTTGTGGAAAATCCGATCCCTATGGAATACGCAAAACTGCTGCAGGAATACGGCCCGGCCCAGAGCGAGGCACAGGTGGCCGACGAGGTCGCACGACTCGGCGAAATCGCCGTGCGCAACCGCACGACTGAGGTCTATACGTTCTGTTATTCGGCCATCGACCTGACTACGCTTTCGTGTACCGACTCGGTCGAGTCCGTTACCGAGCTCGCCCGCAAGGCGGTGGAGTTTTACGAACGGTTTCCCCATATCCCCAACGTGGCTTCGATCTGTATTTATCCGCCTTTCGTCGAGACGGTCGGGGTGGCGGTGGACGGTACCGACATGCGGATCACGAGCGTGGCGGGAGGCTTCCCGTCGTCGCAGACTTTCCTGGAGGTCAAGGCGCTGGAGGTCGGCATGGCCATCGAAAACGGGGCCGACGAGATCGATATCGTGCTCAACGTCGGCAAGATGCTGACGGGTCATTACGACGAGGCGGCCAGCGAGGTCGAGACGATCCGGGCCGAAACCGACCGGGACGTGGTGCTTAAGGTCATCATCGAGTCGGGGGCGCTCCGTACGCCGGAGCTGATCCGCAGGGCTTCGCTGCTTTCGATGCTCGCGGGGGCCGATTTCGTCAAGACCTCGACGGGGAAGATCGACGTGGCCGCTACGCCCGAGGCGGCCGTGGTGATGTGTCGGGCCATCCGCGACTATTTCGAGAAATCGGGGCGGCGAGTCGGCTTCAAGGCTGCCGGCGGCGTGCGCACGCCCGAGGATGCCGCGCTCTACTATACCATTGTCGAGGAGATTCTAGGCCCCGACTGGCTGACGACGGACCTGTTCCGCATCGGCGCTTCGTCGGCTGCCAACAACCTGCTGACGGCCATCGAAGGGCATCCCGTCAAGTTCTTCTGATAATCCCCGGCTCTGAAGTCCAACGGCAGACCGCACACGGTCTGCCGTTGGACTTCCCACCCTGGCATGCGGCCGATGCCGAGCCTCTTTTCCGGACAACAGGAATCCGCCCCGAGCAGGGCGGATTCCTATATATATTTATTTCAAATGCGGGCGGATCAGAGCACCTCGGCCACGATGAAATTGCTGCCCCCGACGAAGATCAGGTCGTACGGGCCGGCCAGTTCGCGGGCGCGGTCGAGGGCCTGTTTCACCTCCGGCAACACCTCGCCGCGGAGACCGTACCGGGCCGCGGTTTCGGCCAATTCCGGGGCGGGCACGGCACGTTCGGTCGGGGCCTGGGTAAAGAGGTAGGTGGCTTCGGCGGGGAGCAGCGGCAGGATGTCGGCGAGATTCTTTTCCCGCACGAAACCCACGACGCAGAAGAGCCGTTCGTGGGGCGTGGCGGCCAACTGCTCGGCCACATAGCGGAGCCCGTGGGCGTTGTGCCCCGTGTCGCAGATGGTCAGAGGCTCTTCCGCCAGACGTTGCCAGCGTCCCTGCAGGTTGGTATTGCGGGCCGCATTGCGGGTCCCTTCGAGGAAAGCGCGGCGGCTGATGGTCAGGGGGGTCTCTTCGTGCAGGTAGTCGGCGGCGGCGCAGGCCGTGAGCAGGTTGTGCGCCTGGTAACTCCCGATCAGGTCGAGGTCGATCTGAAACCGGCCTCCGTCCCGGCGGCGCAGGATGTCGAAACGCTGGAAAGTACCCCGGTTTTCCTGTGCCATGCAGGTGAAATCCCGCTCGGCATAGATCACGCGCGTCTTGAGGGCGGCGGCTTTCTGCTCGAATACCGCGTTGTAGGCCTCGTCCGCCTCCCCCAGAATCAGGGGGATGCTCTTTTTGGCGATGCCCGCTTTCTCGGCGGCGATCTCGGCGACGGTGTCCCCCAGCAGGTCGGTGTGCTCCAGTCCGACGTTGGTGACCACGCTCACGAGCGGCAGCAGGATGTTGGTGGCGTCGAGCCGCCCGCCCAGCCCCGTCTCGATCACGGCGACCTCCACGTCGCTCTGCGCGAAGTAGTCGAAGGCCAGCGCGGTGGTCATCTCGAAGAACGAGAGTTTCAGCTCCTCCATGCAGTCGCGGTGCTTGTCCACGAAATTGACCACTTTCTGTTTGGGAATCATCTCCCCGTCGATGCGGATGCGCTCGCGGAAGTCGTGCAGGTGGGGCGAGGTGTAGAGCCCCGTGCGGTAGCCGGCCTGTTGCAGCACCGAGGCGAGGATGTGCGACACGGAGCCTTTGCCGTTGGTGCCTGCGACGTGGACGGTGAAGAAGTTGCGCTGCGGATTGCCCAGGTGACGGCAGAACGCGGTGATGCGTTCGAGACCCGGTTTATAGGCCTCTGCGCCCTTCTGCTGAAAGGAGGTGAGCGACGCGTAGAGGAATTCGAGGGTTTGGGTATAGTTCATCGATGGGATGTTAAGGTACCAGATGGTTGCGGCGGCGGATGCGGTAGGCCATGAAGTAGAGCACAGAGAGGAGCAGCACGTATTCCGAGATGCGGCCCAGGTAATCCCCGTAGCGGGTGTAGAAGGTCTGTTCGGCCATGAGAGGCACTTCGCCCGTGAGCGTGCCGCGCACGTCCCAGCCCAGGGCCGCGCCGATGTCACCGCGCGGCGAGATGAAGCCCGAGATGCCGGTGTTGGCGCTGCGGGCTATGGCCCGGCGGTGCTCGATGGCCCGCAGGCGGGAGATGGTGAACAGATGCTTGTAGCCGGGGGTGTCGCCCCACCAGCCGTCGTTGGAGATGATGAGCATCGCCTGCGCGCCCCTGCGCACGAAGTCGCCGAAAAAGTCGCCGTACATGCCCTCGTAGCAGATCGCGGGGCCGACGCTCCCCGCCGGACCCGTGAAAGCCGTGCCCCGAGTGCCGACGCCGATCTGCCCGAGCGTGCCTCCCAGGTCGATCACCAGGAAATCGAGGGCCCGGAACAGCCACGGCAGCGGTGTTTTCTCGGCTCCGATGACCAGGCGCCCCTTGTGATGGATGGATACGCCCGAGGCCGAATCGATTTCGAGGGCCGAGTTGAACACGTCGTACCACCCCCTTGCATCATGTCGGGCGGTGGAGCTTTGCCCCCCTTCGGGGTAGATCCTTAGCGTATTGAACCCCGCGATGATCCGGGCGGAGGGGTATTTTTCGGCCAGCAGCCGGGCGAAAGCCTGCACGGGGGGAGCCGTGCGGATCGAGGTTTCGTAGTAGTAGCCCGGCACGGCGGTTTCGGGCATGACGATATAGTCCGCGTCCGCCGGCGCTTCGGCCGCCAGCCGGAGCAGGTTGTCCATCTGGGCGGACGAGGTGCCGTCCTCGAATTTTTTGTAGGGATCGACGTTCGGCTGCACGAGCGTCACCGTCACCGTCCCCGCCGCGGGCGTGCGCCACGTAAACCAGATCGTGAGCGAAATGCAGAGGGGGAGAGCGATCCACGCTGCCGCCGCGACGATGCGGCGCGTGCGGCGCGAGACGAGCGCCTCGAACAGCAGGATGTTTGCGACCAGCGTCCAGAGCGTGCCGCCGAAGATGCCCGTATATTCATACCATTGTACGGCCCAAACCTCGTGCGAGAAACCGTTGCCCAGCAGCAGCCACGGCCACGAGAATTCGCCCACGGTGTACCAGTATTCGGTGGCGATCCATGCGCTGACCAGCACCGTGTAGGCGAGGGCTTTGGGCGCCCGTTTCGACACGGTGTGGAACAGCATGAAAGCGATCATGTTGAGGGTCGAGGAGGCGAGCGTGGCCGCGAACGGGCCGACGGGGGTGGCGTACCAGATCCACCAGACGGTTGCGGCGTTCCAGAGTGCGAACGCAAGCAGCGCCCAGCCGAACATGCCCCACCATGCGCGGCGCGAGGCGTCGTAGCCGCGGCTGATCCAGAGCAGCGGCACCAGCGCCGCCAGCAGGGGGAAGCCGCTCAGGCCGAGCCAGCCGCCCGAGAGCAGGAGTACCGAAAGGATGACCGCCGCAAGTCTTCGTCCCATACGCCAGATTTTCGATGCAAATGTAGTCAAACGCGGGGATATTGCAAAACTATTTCATCCGCCGGCACTCTTTTCGGGGCGGTGGCGATCAGGTGCGGGCCGGCCGGCCCGGTTGCAGGAAACCACCGGTCGTGCGGGGCCATTGCCCGGGCAGGGTGTCCCGATCGGCAGGAGTGGAGATCAGGGGCGGGATGCGGCCGGAGCCGGTCGGAAGTCGTGGCAGGAAAATATTTTGTGAAAATTTAGTACTTTGTATTGCATAGTATTAATTTTTGTCTTATATTTGCAGTGTCATCGGGTGAAACCCTTGACGACCGAAACCCTTAATAACGCGCAGTGCAATATGAAAGAGACTGTAAACGTGAATATCGCATCGCAGGCTTTTACGCTTGACCAGGATGCTTACGCGCTTTTGAAGCGTTACCTCGATCAGATCCGCCGCCGGCTGCCGGAGGATGACACGGAGACGATGGGGGATGTCGAGGCACGCATTGCCGAGATTTTCCGTGAAAAAGTACCCTCGCCCATGCGGGTCGTAACGGTCGGGGAGGTTCGGGAGGCGATGGACCAGATGGGCAGCCCCGCCGACTTCGGCCCCGGCGAACGTCCTGCCGACGAGCAGACTGCCGGCGAATGCGACCGCACGGCGGTGCGGCGGCTCTACCGCTCCCGCACGAACCGATCGATCGCGGGCATTTGCGGCGGCCTGGCCGAATATTTCGATGCCGATCCGACGCTCATCCGCCTGCTCACGCTGCTGCTCATCCTGCTGGGCGGCCTCTCGATCTGGGCTTACGTCATCCTGTGGATCGTCATTCCGGAGGAGCCGCTCGCCGCTGCGGGCTGCGACGGCAACCGTGCAAATTCAAAAAACCGATAGCATATGACAACCGACAACCAACAAAGACCGAGGCTCCGCCGCTCGTCCGACGACCGGATGATCGGAGGCGTTTGCGGCGGCGTCGCCGAATTTTTCGGGCTCGACGTGTCGCTGGTGCGACTCGCCACGCTGCTGCTGATTCTTTTCGGAGGGCTTTCGCTCTGGGTCTATATCCTCTTGTGGATCATCGTCCCGAAGAGTCCTTCGCATCCGAAACCCGTAAAGTGACCGGCCATGAACGAAGACAACGTAAAAGCGCAGATGCGCAAAGGCATTCTGGAGTACTGCATCCTGGCGATTCTTTCGAGGGAAGATTCCTATGCCCCGAAGATCATCACCGAGCTCAAGCAGGCGCAGATGATCGTGGTGGAGGGAACGCTCTATCCGATCCTCACGCGGCAGAAGAACGCCGGGCTGCTGACCTATCGCTGGGAGGAGTCCCCGCAGGGGCCGCCCCGCAAATACTACATGCTCACCGAGAAAGGGCGCGACTGCCTGCGCACGCTCGACGAGGCATGGGACGAGCTGGTCGAGCAGATCCGCACGATCCGTCACGGAGAACAACAAACCCTTAATAACACACGGCAATGAAACGATTTTTAATTGCGGCGACGGCGTTGGCCGTCGCTCTGGCGGCTGCGGGGTGCAGCGGCAGCACGGTATTCGGCAAGAAGATCAACGGGAGCGGCGTGCTTCGGACACGCTCTGTCGGCGTGGAGCCCTTCAACGCCGTGGAGGCTTCGCGCGGGGTGCGGGTCGTGATCGCCGGTCAGGGCGACAGCCTGACCGTCCGCGCGGATGAAAACGTGATGGAATACGTGGAGACCCATGTGCGGGGCGGCGTGCTCCGCATCGGCATCGACAAGCGGATCAACTCGCTGCATAACGTTCAGGTCGAGGTCACGGTGCCCGATAACGGCGACATCCGGCTGCTGAAGGCAACGAGCGCCGCTTCGATCGTCTGCGACCAGCCGCTCGCGCAGCAGGACAGAGTTCAGCTCTCGGCGACGAGCGCCGCGACCGTGCGTGCGGCCGTGCGTGCCCGCGAATGTCGCATCGGAGCGACCAGTTCGGCGACCGTCTGCACCAGACTGGAGGCGGAAACCTGCGAGGTGCGGGTTTCGAGCGCTGCACGCGTGCGCATGAAAGGGTCGTGCGAGCAGTGCTCGCTGCGGGCTTCGTCCGCCGGACGCATCGATGCGGCCGAATTCACCGCCCGGACCTGCTCGGCAAACGCCTCGAGTGCGGCGAGCGTCACGGTACGCTGCGAAGAGTCGCTCGACGCCCATGCTTCGAGCGCCGGAACCGTCTCCTATGCGGGCGACGCCGTTGCGGAGGTCTCGGCAAGCAGCGGGGGCAGCGTCAATAAATTGTAATCCAACGACCGACAACCATGAAAGAAGTCAAAAAATGCAGCATATCGGGGGTGGCTTTCACGCTGGACGCCGACGCTTACGAGACCCTCGGTCAATACCTCGCGTCGCTCAAGCAAACCTACGGCAGTTCGGACGAGGGGCGTGAGATCGTGGCCGATATCGAGGCCCGCATCGCCGAGCTGATTCTCTCCCATCAGGACAATACCAGCGTGGTGGAGAAACCGTTGATCCGCGAGATCATCGCCCAGATGGGGTCTGCCGAGGACATCCGCGACGGCGGAGAGGAGCCCGCTCCCGGGCCCCGCATTCCGCGGCGGCTCTACCGGGACACCGAAAACGCGAAGCTGGGGGGTGTATGCGCCGGTATCGGCAAATATTTCGATATCGATCCCGTGTGGGTGCGGCTCGGACTCTTCCTGCCCCTGCTGCTCACGCTCTTCGGCTGGGTGCCGCTCTTCGGCTGGCTGAGTGCGCTGATGGGCAACCTGTTCGGCATCTTCTTCGTCTGCTACCTTATCATGTGGTTCGCCGTCCCGCCGGCGCGCACGGCGCGGCAGAAACTCGAAATGAACGGCGAACGCATCACGGCCCGGTCGATCGGGGATGCGACTGCCGTGGCGAGCGATCCCGACAGCACGGCCAAACCCGTGGTGGCCCGCGTGGTCTATACCCTCGGACAGGTGGTGCTTATCCTGCTCAAAGTCATCGCGGGGCTGGTCGTCTTCGGCCTGATCCTGCTGGCCTGCGCCCTGATTATCGCCTTGTTCGCATTGATCGTCGGAGGCGAAGGGAACATGGCGTTGTTCTGCAATGCGGCTTCCGTCTGGGTGGGCAGCTTCGGTGTGGTGGCCGTCCTGATTCCCACCATTCTGCTTATCTATGTGCTCATGTGCCTGATCGCTTCGCGCAAGCCCAGCGGCAAGACGGTGCTCGTGACCTTCATCGTCTGGTTCCTCACGATCATCGCACTCTGCACGGTGGCCATCCGTGGGCGGTTCTGGGAAAATATCGGACGGGACCGTTACGAAATGAATTGGCCGCTGGGGGATGAGGACGACTTCATGGACGGAGCGGACGCGGCGCAAATCCGGTTCGACGAAAGCAACGGGGTGCGTATCTGCGTCCCCGGCAAGGTCGATCTGCATATCGGCGACCATTCGGCCTCCCTGCGCATAGCGGCGGCTGAAAAGGAGAACGCACCGCTTCCCGCTTCGACCGACACGGCTGCCGGGGAGGAGGACGGCGCGCTGCAGAAAAGTTTGCGCGACGTACGACAAACGACCCAGACCGACGGGCGTTGATTTAAAATAGGAAGTTCAGCGGTCGGGGCCGGAACCGGAGACGGGGCCGGCCCCGATTTTGCACTTTGCAGAAAGTTTTATTACCTTTGAACGTTTTTGTGCTAATACGACAAGATTATGGCTGCGATCAAGTGCATCGGTATTCTCACCTCGGGCGGCGACGCTCCCGGCATGAATGCGGCGATCCGTGCGGTGACCCGCACGGCCATCTACAACGGCTACACCGTCAAGGGGGTCATGCGCGGATACAAGGGTCTGGTGGCCAACGAGATAGTGGATTTCGGGTCGCAGAGCGTATCGAACATCATCCAGCAGGGCGGCACCATCCTCAAGACAGCCCGCAGCGAGGAGTTCAAGACCCCCGAAGGGCGGCGCACGGCGTATGACAACATGCAGGCTCACGGAATCGACGCGCTGGTGGTCATCGGAGGCGACGGATCGATCACGGGCGCCTGCATCTTCGCCGACGAGTACAACATCCCGATCGTCGGGCTGCCCGGCACGATCGACAACGACCTGGGGGGCACCGACGCCACCATCGGTTACGACACGGCGCTCAATACGATCGTCGAGGCGGTCGATAAGCTGCGCGACACGGCGACCAGCCACGAGCGGCTCTTCTTCGTCGAGGTCATGGGCCACACGGCCGGCTACCTCGCCCTCAACGGGGCGATCGCTTCGGGGGCGGAGGCCGCCATCATTCCCGAGATGGAGACCGAGGTGGACCAACTGGGCGCACTGATCGACCAGGGCTTCCGCAAGAGCAAGAATTCGGCGATCGTGCTGGTGGCCGAGAACCCCGCCTCGGGCGGGGCGATGGGGTTGGCCGAGCGGGTGAAGAAGGAGTTCCCGCAGTTCGATGCCCGCGTGACGATTCTCGGCCATATCCAGCGGGGCGGCTCACCCACGGCCATCGACCGCATCATCGCCTCGCGCATGGGCGAGGCGGCCATCGAAGCCCTCATGGAGGGGCAGCGCAACGTGATGATCGGTATTCAGAACGGGCAGATCGTCTATGTGCCCTTCCCTAAGGCCGTGAGCCATACCAAGACCATCGACCGTGCGTCGATCGACCTGGTGCGCATCCTCTCGATCTAAGCCCCCTGAAACGTATGAAATTCCTGCGAAACGATAGGATCCTGTGTGCGACGGTCGGCGTCTCCGCATCATGCGGGCGGCTCCGCGCGGCTTACCCTCGTTCCGGGAGACGATGAAAACGATGCGCCGGGATGACACTTCCCGGCGAAAGATACTGACTACTTACCGAACCCTGCAAAATTGATGAAACGCGTAATCGGCATCGGCAATGCCCTGACGGACATGCTGGTCAATCTGAAGAACGACCGGGTCCTCGACCGATACAATCTTCCCAAAGGCTCGATGAGCCTTGTGGACACCCGCCTGCAGACCGACATATCGAAGTCGGTGGCCGGCCTTCCCTACTCGCTCTCGCTCGGCGGCTCGGCCGGCAACACCATTCGCGCCATGGCCCGCCTGGGCTGCGACGTGGGCTTCATCGGCAAGGTGGGGCCCGACAAGACGGGCGACTTCTTCGTGCAGGCGCTCGAAAACCTGGGCGTCGAGCCCTTCATCTTCCGCGGACGCGAACGCTCCGGCAAGTGCGTGTCGCTCATCTCGCCCGACGGCGAGCGCACGATGGTCACCCACCTGGGCGCTGCGCTCGAGCTCCGGGCCGAGGAGATCGTTCCGGCGATCTTCGAGTGTTACGACTGCCTCTATGTCGAGGGCTATCTGGTGCAGGATCACGAGCTGATCCGCGCGGCGGTGCGCACGGCCAAGCAGTGCGGACTGAAGGTGGCGATCGACCTGGCGAGTTTCAATGTGGTGGACGAGAACCTGGAATTCCTGCGCGGGCTCGTGCAGGAGTACGTGGACATCGTCTTCGCCAACGAGGACGAGGCCAAGGCTTTTACGGGGGAGGCGGAGCCGCTCAACGCGCTGCAGGCCATTTCGGAGATCGCGGAGCTGGCGATCGTCAAAATCGGCATCAAGGGGGCGCTGATCAAGCAGGGCGGCGAGGTCGTTCACGTGGGCATCATGGCGGCTGCCAAGCGGGTCGATACCACGGGCGCCGGCGATTTCTATGCCGCAGGCTTCCTCGCGGGGCTGTGCGACGGGCTCACGCTGCGTCAGTGCGGCACTATCGGGGCCATCACGGCGGGCAAAGTGATCGAGGTGGTCGGCACGACCTTCTCGGAGGAGGCCTGGCAGGATATTTTCCGGCTGGTCAGCAAGGTCAAGAACGAGAAATACCTATTTTGATAGAAGCGCGGCGGTTACGCCACGATCGGTAAACGGCCCGGCGCGTTCGACGCCGGGTTTTTTATGCGATACGGTGCGCGGGTTGTTCCGCGGGGGAGGGTCAGGTGCGGGAGCACAGGATGCCCCGGGTGATGCGTGTCCGCATCCTAAGGAGCCGTCCCGCTTTCGCCGGCCGCATCCCGAGCAGACAGCCAGCGGCCAGGACGAGGGTGGCGGCCCATTTGAGCGCTTCACCCAGCAGGAGCCGTACCGTGCGGCCGTGGATTTCCGCCCGGGCCCGCTGGCTGCGGCCCACGTTGAAACTCAGCCGGTCGAAATAGTCCTCGGTGAGCTTTTCGGGGCCGATGATGTGCCACATCACGGCATCGGGGACATACCAGATTTGCTCGCCTCCCTTGCGCAGCCGTTCGAACAGGTCGCTCTCCTCGCCCCCGAGCAGCCGTTTTCCCGTACGTCCGAGCGAGGGGTCGAAGGCCCCGTGCTTCTCGACGGCCGTGCGCCGCAGGGCCATGTTGCCGCCTCCCGGAATGCGCCCCGGCGGGAAGGGACGGACCTTCGGCCCCAAGTCGATCGGGTTGGCGATGGGCGCTTCCGTCCAGCGCGACATCCAGCGGGGACGTCCCTGAGGGTATTCCGCGATGATGCGTCCGCCGGCTGCAGCCGCTTCGGGGTGGGTGTCGAAGAAGTCGATGTAGGCCCGCACGAAATCGGGATTGATGCGCTCGTCGTCATCGATTATGGCCAGGTATTCGCCCCGGCTCTCGGCGATGCCCCGGTTGCGTGCATGGGAGAGGCCCTGGCGGGATTCCCGCACTAGCCGCAGATTCAGCCCGGGATGGGCCTGCCGGAACGCCTCGACGCATGCGGCCGTGTCGTCCTGCGAATTGTTGTCCACCACCACGCACTCCCATACGGCAGGGTCGGCCCGTTGTCCGGCGACGGATTCGAGGGCCCCGAGCAGGGATGCGCTGCGGTTGTAAGTGGCCACCAGAAGCGATAAGCGAAGCATGGAACAAAGGTACGAAAAGAATCCGTGCGTGCGTGAGGATGCGGGGTAAAAATGCTGAACATCAGCAGCAGCGGGACGAATGGGTGGAAAAGGTGCAATTTTGTATCATATTTGCATGGGTAGGGCAATAAACTTTTACAGATTATGAAAAGATCACTACTTCTTGCCCTTATCGGCATTTTTACCGTGGCCGGCATGGCTTCGGCTCAGGATTACCGGAATACCTCGTACAACCGGAACGATAACGCCAATGAAAACCGGCGCGAGTATCGTGAGGAGCGGCGCGAGAACCGCCGGGAATACCGCGACGACAACTACCGTAACGACCGCAACGACCGGGGATATGTGGACCAGAACCGGGGTTACAACAATCCCAACTACGGGGACAACGAGAACCGCGGCCGCATCGACGACCGTCGGGATATCGAGCGTCGCGGCGGCTTCGGCATCCGCGGCGGTCTGAATATCGCCACCGTGACCAACCTCAACTCCAAGGCGGGCTTCAATCTGGGCGGTTCCTACGAGATCATGCTTACGCGCCGCTTCCCGCTCTACTTCGAGACGGGCCTCTATCTCCAGTACAAAGGCGGTAAGGAGACGGTCGATGGCTATACCAACGAGGTGAACCTCTGGTATCTGGAGATTCCCGCTCTGCTGAGTTACCACGTGCAGATCGGCCGCAACTGGACGGTGCAGCCCTACTTCGGCTTGTACTATGCACTCGGTGTCGGCGGCAAATACAAGTCGCTGGGCGAGAGCTCCGACGTGTTCGGCAACTACTTCAACCGGTCCGACTTCGGTATCCGCGTCGGTGCGGGTGCGACCTGGAAGCAGCTCTATTTCGGCGTGGGCTACGACGCAGGCCTCATCAACATCTCCAAGGACAAGGTCAAGCCGCAATTGGGCAGCGTGAAAACCGGCAGCTTCTACATCACCATCGGTTACAATTTCTGATCCGCGTGCGCGACATTTGCGGGGCCGGATGCCGTAAGGCGCCGGCCCCTGTCGTGTGCAGCCGTGAGAATAGACGGGGATGCCGATGCGGGGCGGGTCACACCGGCACCTCGATCAGCAGGAGGTCGGATTCCCGGCGGCCGTGAAGGGTGAGCGTGTCGAACTCCTGCACGCCCATTCCGTCGCGGCGTGCAAGCCGCTCGCCGCCGGCTTCGATTTCGCCGTCCAGCACGAAGAGGTAAAGTCCGTCGGCGGGGCGTTGCAGGCGGAACGCGACTTCGCCGCCCTCGGTCAGCCGCAGGGTGTGGAACCAGGCTTTCTGGTGAATCCAGGCCACATGCTCGCTCCCCCGGGGCGCCACAATCAGGCGAGGCTCGTCGGGCCGGGCCTCGTCCAGCCGCACCTGACTGTAACGGGGCGTGAGGTTTCGCTGCTCGGGGAAGACCCAGATCTGGAGGAACTCGGCGGGTTCGTCCGCAGAGGCGTTGTATTCGCTGTGGACGATACCCGTGCCGGCGGTCATGACCTGGATTTCGCCCGCGTGCAGCACCGAGGTGTGGCCCATGCTGTCGCGGTGTCGCAGGGCGCCGGCCAGCGGTATGGAGACGATCTCCATGTTGTCGTGGGGGTGCATTCCGAAGCCCTCGCCACCCGCGACGGTATCGTCATTGAGCACGCGAAGCGCTCCGAAGCGCATCCGGCGCGGGTTGTAATAGTCGGCGAAGCTGAACGTATGGTAGGTTTTAAGCCAGCCGTGGTCGGCGTATCCGCGCGAGGAGGCGCGGTCGATGATTTTTTGCATTGCGGTTGTCTTTTTCGTTTCAGTCCGCAAAACTCCGGCCACCGTGCCCCGCAAAGACGAAAAACGGGACGGCCCCGAGGCCGTCCCGTGCGGATGCGCGATGCGCGGTTTTAGAGTTTCGGTCCTGCAGCCACGAGGTTTTTGCCCTCGTCGTTGCCGGTGAACTTGTCGAAATTCTTGATGAAGCGGGCCGCCAGGTCTTTGGCCTTCTCGTCCCACTCCTTCGGATTCTTGTAGGTGTCGCGGGGATCGAGGATCGCGGGGTCCACGCCCGGCAGGGCCGTCGGAATACGGAAGTCGAAGACGGGCAGGTTCTTGGTCTGCGCCTTGTCGATCGAGCCGTCGAGGATGGCGTCGATGATGCCGCGCGTGTCCTTGATCGAGATGCGCTTGCCCGTACCGTTCCAGCCGGTGTTCACCAGGTAAGCCGTGGCCCCCGACTGCTGCATGCGCTTCACGAGCTCCTGACCGTATTTGGTCGGGTGCAGCGAGAGGAATGCCGCGCCGAAGCAGGCCGAGAAGGTCGGCGTGGGCTCGGTGATGCCGCGCTCGGTGCCGGCGAGTTTCGCCGTGAAGCCCGAGAGGAAGTAGTACTTGGTCTGTTCGGGCGTGAGGATCGAAACGGGAGGAAGCACCCCGAAGGCATCAGCCGATAGGAAGATCACCTTCTTGGCGGCGGGAGCCTTGGATACGGGTTTCACGATATTCTCGATATGGAAGATCGGGTAGGAGACGCGGGTGTTCTCCGTCACCGACTTGTCGGCATAGTCGATATGTCCTTTCCTGTCCACGGTCACATTCTCGAGCAGCGCGTTGCGGCGGATGGCGTTCCAGATGTCGGGTTCGTTCTCTTTCGAGAGGTTGATGACCTTGGCGTAGCAGCCGCCCTCGAAGTTGAACACCCCGTCGTCGTCCCAGCCGTGCTCGTCGTCGCCGATCAGCTCGCGCTTGGGGTCGGTCGAAAGGGTGGTCTTGCCCGTGCCCGAGAGACCGAAGAAGATGGCCGTCTCGCCCTTTTCGTTCGTGTTGGCAGAGCAGTGCATCGAAGCGATGCCCTTCAGCGGCAGCAGGTAGTTCATGTAGGAGAACATGCCTTTCTTCATCTCGCCGCCGTACCAGGTGTTGATGATTACCTGCATCTTTTCGGTCAGGTTGAACACGACGGCCGTCTCCGAGTTCAGGCCGAGCCTCTTGTACTCCTTGACCTTGGCTTTCGAGGCATTGAGCACCACGAAGTCGGGCTCGCCGTACTGCTCGAGTTCGGCGTCCGTCGGACGGATGAACATGTTCTTGACGAAGTGCGCCTGCCAGGCCACCTCCATGATGAAGCGGATTTTGAGGCGGGTGTTCTCATTCGCGCCGCAGAAGGTGTCCACCACGTAGAGCTTCTTGTCGGAAAGCTCCTTGACGGCGATCTTTTTGAGCTCCTTCCAGGCGGCTTTGGTCACGGGCTTGTTGTCGTTCTTATACTCGGGCGACGTCCACCAGATCGTGTCGCGGGTCACGTCGTCCATCACGAAGAACTTATCCTTGGGCGAGCGGCCGGTGTAAACGCCGGTCATCACGTTCACCGCGCCGGTGTCCGTGAGCTGCCCCTTCTCGTAGCCGCGAAGTCCCTTGCGGGTCTCCTCGCGGAAAAGCTCGTCGTAAGAGGGATTATAGACGATCTCCTTGACGCCCGTAATCCCGTACTTTTTCAAATCATTTTTATCCATAACTATTTTTTATTAGAACATCCTTGGTAAGCTAACGCCGGAACGCGCATTTTATGATTCCGGTCGGGGCAAAGGTAGAAAAACTTTCGCGATGTGAAAAAAATAACAGTAAAAATTTTAAGTTTTTTTAATTATTGCTCCGTCCCGAAATGCGTGCATCGGCGGGGGCGTTTCCATGCGGTTTCCCGGTGCCGGAAACGCGGATCGGAATGTGGGAGGGAATGCCCCTCAGCGGGCCGCATCGGTTCGGCGGCAACGGGAACCTGCGGTCGGTCGGCGGCAGGAAAACCTGAGCGTCCGTTGCGGCCTTTGCTGTCCGCTTTCTCCTTGTGACCCCGTTCCTCGTCCGCGGGCCGAAAGCCGGCTTTGGGACAGGGTGCGTTGTACGGACTGCAAGCCGTGTACCGGAATCGGGTATCACGCGATGGGGATTATTTTGTCCGGTATAATTTCGTTTTTCAACATCGATTTAGTATCTTGTTTCCCGGAGAGAAGTCCGCGGATCGCGCGCGAACCGGTCTGGAATAGCCTGTAGTCCCCTAATAATCATTTAAAATCCAAACAGATGAAACGACTGATGTGTTTGTTTATCGCAGCTTCCATGTGCCTCGTTGCACTCGTTTGCTTGTCCTGCGACGATGCTGCGAACGAGGAGCGGATTCCCGTTCCTCTCGAGTCTCCCGCTGCGATCGAAGTCGTAACGACCCCGACAACGGTCGAATTGAGCTGGCAGCGGGTCGCACATGCGGAGTCCTATGCGGTCCGCCTGAAAGATTCCGAGGATTCGGTGACGGAGAAATCGGTCGAAACACCCCGGGTCGTGTTCGAGGGGCTTGTTCCCCGACAAAGCTATACCTACTCCATTGCGGCCCTGCCGGCAGAGGGGGATACCGACCATGTTGCCTCAGCGTACACTCCCTGGAAAGAATTTACCACGCCGGCCGAGGAGGCGATTCCGCTTGCGATGCCCGACGGGATCGTGGTGACCGTGTCCGGAAACGAGGCAACGGTCGTTTGGAATCCGGTCGAAGGCGCTGCGGGCTATGGCATACAGATCCGGCAGGCCGAAAGCGACGTGGACGACAGCCGCGTGACCGATCCGCAGGTGCGTATATCCGATATGCCGACCGAAATCATCTACTCGGTGCGTGTGCGGGCTCTTGCGCCCGCCGGAGGGACGGTGCTCGATTCGTCGTGGTCGTCGTGGGAGGAATTCGAGGCCGAGAGCGACGTGTCGCCCTCCTTTGCCGGAGGCGACGGAACCGAGGCCGATCCCTGGCGGATTGCTACTTTCGGACAACTGCTCCTGTTTGCCGAGCGGGTCAATGCACAGGATGAGGCATACGTAGGGGCATCCTATGCCCTGACGGCCGATATCGACCTGACCGGCCGTGCGTGGATGCCTGTCGGCACCGGTTCGGGCAACGAGTCGCTCGGTATGCCGGACAAAAACTGCTTCAGGGGAACATTCGACGGACGGGGACATCGTATCACCGGGCTCGAGGTCGCTGTGACCGCTTCGTCCGAAGCGGCGGTGGCCGGCCTGTTCGGAATCGTCCGCGGAGCGACGATCCGCGATCTGACCCTCGAAGCGACGGTGTCGGCCGACTGCACGGCACCCGACAACTATGCGGTGGCCGGCGGCTTCTGCGGTGTGAATTACGGTTCCTTATTCACCAATTGTTCGTTCATAGGCTCCGTTTCGGCGCTATCATCGAGTGACCCGAAAGTCTGCGCCTATGCGGGCGGTATAACCGGTATGATCATACATGGAGGTACCTATGAACGTTGTTCGGCTGAAATCCCCGACGGACAGCTCCTCTTCGCCCGGGGTGCGGTCGCGTCGGCGGGAGCGTTGGCTGCCACGGGCGATTCCGGTCATGCCAACAGCTCCACAGTGATCGTGGCGGGCGATATCCTGGCCCGCATCGGCGAGGCAGTACCCGCGGACGATCCCATCGTCGGCGTCTATGCGGGCGGACTGATCGGCAACAGTTTCGGGGTTTCGGTGCAGGGAGCGACGGTCGAAGTCTCCGGAACGATCCGTGCCGACGGCACCGGATGTGCGACCGCCGACGCGGCGGCAGGCGGCCTCGAAGGGGTAAACGCCGCCGATGTGGTCGAATCGTGCGGACTGACGATTTCCGGAACGGTCGAGGCCCGGGGCGAAGGAAAGGCATATGCCGCAGGAGCCATCGCCCAGCAAGCGAATGCCGGTTACGGCATTGCGCTCATGTCGGTGAGGGTGGCCACTGCCGGGGTCGTATCTGCCGTCACAACGGGAGATGCGGCCTACACGGGTGGCATGCAGGGCAATGCGACCTACCAGACGGGCGGCATAACCGGCCGCTGTTCGACGGATATTGCCGGCACGCTTGCGGCTCGCGCCAAAACCTACGCCATGTGCGGCGGGGTCACGGGCCAGTCGTCGGAGATGGTTTGCTGCTATGCCCTGTTGCGCAATACGGCCGTGGTGACGGTCGCGACCGAAGGAGGGCAGGGCGCCTCGTTCGGCGGAGTCAACGGCTCGGCGACGACGGGCAACCTCACCTCCTGTTTTGCGATCGTCGATGGCCGTGTGACGCTTTCGTGCGACGGCGCCCCGGCCAGTTTCGGCGGCGTCACGGGGGTGGTTGCGGCGGCTATGCAGGCCCGTGCCAAAAGCCTGAACGGATGTTATGCCCTCGTCGGGGGAACCGTATCGACGGAGGGCACTCCCGCTGTGACCAATATGGGCGGCGTGGTCGGCATGATGAGCGGTCGGTACGGCAAACTCAACGGATGCTGGTGGTGGGCCGAGCAGACTCCTGCATCGGGCGTCGGCATGGGCACCGATACCGCAAACAAGTTTGCCGGCCGCGACCGCGAGGGGATGGAAGCGGCGCTCGAGTCGCTGAATGCCAATGCGGGCGATTACGCCTACATCTGGAGCGAATCGCAGGGTTGCCTGCTCATCAATGCCGGCGGTTATATTTTCGGTATCTGACGGAACGCATCGACGCAAGCCGTGATGCCGATATACATGATCGAAGCGCCGCGCAAATCATTGCGCGGCGCTTCGATGGATTTCGGGGCAGTTATTCCACTTCTCCGGCTGCGGGTCCGCGCCGCCGGTCGATGGCATCGACGATGACGGCCACCGCTCCGTCGCCCGTCACGTTGGTCGCCGTGCCGAAACTGTCCATGGCGATGTAGGTGGCGATCATCAGGCCGATGAGGGTCTCGTCGAATCCGAGCATCGACTCGAGCAGTCCCACCGCAGCCATGATCGCCCCGCCCGGTACGCCGGGTGCGGCGATCATCGTGATGCCGAGCAGCAGGATAAAACCGGCGAACGTTCCGGTGGATACCTCCAGTCCGGTGATGAGCATGACGGCCAGGGCGCAGGCGACGATCTTCATCATCGAGCCCGACAGGTGGATGGTCGCGCAGAGCGGGATGACGAACGACGCCACCTCGGGCCGCACGCCCAGCAGCAGGGTGCGTTCGAGCGTGACGGGGATCGTCGCGGCGGAGGACTGGGTGCCGAGCGCCGTGACATAGGCCGTGAGCATCGTCCGCAGCATCCTGAACGGGTTGCGGCGTGCCGCAAGGCCGGCGATGGTGAACTGCACTGCCAGCAGCACGATGGTCATGAAGAAGATCACCACGATCAGTTTGACGAATACCCCCAGGATGCCCGCCACCTGTCCCGAACGGGTCATATTCAGGAAGATGCCGAAGATGTAGAAGGGCAGCAGCGGGATCAGCACCCGGGCCACCACCCGTTCGATGACGGCTTTGAACTCGTCCAGCACCCCTTTGAGCTGGGTGCTGCGGATCGAAGCCATACCCAGCCCGAGCAGAAAGGCCATCAGCAGGGCGGTCATCACCCCCATCAGAGGCGGCATATCCACCGTGAAATAGGGGCGCAGCGCCTCGCCGACGGCGGGCAGAGCCGTACCCGCAGCGCTTTCCCCCTGCAACAGGGACGGAAAGACGCCCCGGCAGGTAAAGAAAGTTCCGAAGCCCGAAAAGAGGGTGAAGGCATAGGCCAGCGCCGCCGTGATGAGCAGCAGCCTCCCGGCCCGGGCCCCCAGGTCGGCGATGCCCGGAGCGACGAGCCCCAGGATGAGCAGCGGAATGACGAAGCTCAGGAAATTGCCGAACAGTCCGTTATAGGTCAGGGCGATGCGCGTCAGCCAGTCGGGGAAGAAGAGGCCGCAGCCGATGCCCGCGATGATGGCGGTCAGCACACGTGCCAACAGTCCGAATTTGAGTCTCATGGGTGGTTTGTTTACGTAAAAGTATAAAAAATTCGCTGCCGCCGATCCGCAATTGCCGCGAATTGCATAATTTTGTCCGTATGACAGCACTTTATAACGATATCATCTTCGGCCCGGTACATTCCCGGCGGCTCGGCCTTTCGCTGGGCGTGAACCTGTTGCCGACCTCGTCGAAACTTTGCAGCTTCGACTGCATCTACTGCGAATGCGGCTGGAATGCCGAGCACCGCGGAGGTGCACGCTTCAACGACCGCGCCGAAGTGCGCCGGCTCTTGGAACAAACGCTCCGCAGGATGGTCGCCGACGGGACGCCTCCCGACGTGATTACCTTTGCGGGGAACGGCGAGCCGACCATGCACCCCGATTTCGAGGGGGTGATCGACGACACGCTTGCCCTGCGGGATGCGATTTGTCCGGCGGCGAAGGTGTCGGTGTTGAGCAACGCCACCCGCATCGGCCGCGAGGAGGTGCGCCGCGCTCTGCTGCGCGTGGACAACAACATCCTCAAGCTCGATTCGGCGTTCGATCCGACCGTGCGGCTGATTAACAACCCCGGAGGCGCTTACTCCGTGGAGGAGGTCGTGGAGCAGATGGTGCGGTTTGAAGGCAGGCTGATCGTGCAGACCATGTTCCTGCGGGGCTCCTGCGGCGGGCAGACGGTGGACAACACCACCGAGCGGGAGGTGGAGGCCTGGCTGCGGCTGATCGACCGGATCCGGCCCCGGCAGGTGATGGTCTATTCGCTCGACCGCGACACCCCGTGCCAGACCCTCGAAAAAGTGCCCCGCGAGGAGTTGCAGCGGATCGCCGCCCGCGTGGAGGCGCTCGGTATTCCCTGTTCGGTGGCGTAACAGGCCATTCCCGACGGAAGCGATTCCGGTCGGCCGGACCATTGCTCATGTTCGGAGCGGGTCGGTATCCCTGTTTATGGCGTAAGGCTGCTTCGGCAGCGGACAATTGCCCGGCCGATTGTGGCCGGAAAACCGGGCCGGTTCGGTATCTTCCCGTTTGCGGACGCGCACGGATCGGATGCGGCCGGCGGGTTTTGCGTGCCGGTCGGGGTGGTTGCGTCGGCCCGGGATGGCCGGGACGCGGGTGGCGGAACGTATGCCGGTCAGGTGAAGAACACCTTGAGCAGCCCGAGGTTGTCGAGGAAGATCAGGCAGAGCACCGCCGGGCAGACGTACCGGAGCAGGAAGAGGAAAAGCCCGAAGATACGGAAACGCAGCGAGCCGTCGTTGGTCATCTCGCGGCGGATAACCCGCTTGTCGAGGTGCCAGCCCACGAACAGGCTGGTCGCCAGTCCGCCCAGCGGCAGCAGGATGTTGGCCGTGAGGAAGTCGAGCCCGTCGAATAGATTTTTCCCGAAGATGGGATAGCCGCTCAGCGCTCCGAGCGAGAGGGAGGCCAGCGCTGCCAGCACCGCCGTCGAGAGGGTGGTCGTCCATGCCGCGGCACGGCGGCTCAGGTGCCACTCCTCGCTGAAATAGACCGTGAGCACTTCGTGCAGCGAAATGGTCGAGGTAAGGGCCGCCACCACAAGCAGCAGAAAGAAGATCGAAGACCAAACCATGCTCAGCGGCATGGTGTTGAAAATTCCCGGCAGGGTGATGAACACCAGCGATGGGCCCGATTCGGGAGCGATGCCGACGCTGAAGACGGCGGGAAAGATGACCACGCCGGCCAGGATCGCCACGAGCGAGTCGAGCAGGGTGACGCTCAGGGCCGTATGGCGCAGGTTGGTGTCCGCCTTGAAATAGGACGCGTAGGTGACCATCGTGCCGATGCCGATGGATAGCGAGAAGAACGCCTGTCCCAGCGCGACGAGCACCGTGCGGGGCGTGACCGCCGAGAAGTCGGGTTTGAAGAAGAAGCGCAGCCCCTCGCCGCCGCCCGGCATGAGGAGCGAATGGACGGAGAGGACGACCAGGATCGCCAGCAGCAGCGGCATGAGCACCTTGGCCGAGCGTTCGATTCCCTTTTCCACCCCCAGGGCGATGATGACGTGGGTGAGCAGCACGAAAAGCGTCGTATAGAGCACCGGTCGCCATGGATTGCGGACGAAGGTGTCGAACAGGGCCGTGTACTCTCCGGCCGTCGAGTAGTGTGCCAGCTCGCCCGTGAGGGAGTGGATCATGTACTCCAGCGTCCAGCCCGAAACCACGAAATAGAAACCCAGGATGAGGAATGCGGCCAGCACGCCGTTGTATCCGAGCAGCGTCCAGCGGGGCGACAGTGTCCGGTAGGCGCCCACGGCGTTGCGGTGGGTGCTGCGGCCTACGATGAATTCGCCTGTCATGATCGGCAGTCCGAGCAGCAGCACGCAGAGGATGTAGATAAGCAGGAACGCTCCGCCGCCGTTGTCGCCCGCCACATAGGGGAAGCGCCAGATATTCCCCAGTCCGACCGAACTGCCGGCGGCGACCAGCACGGCGCTCAGTTTGCCACCCAGCGTGGCCCGAGTCTGTCTGTTCATAACCAACCTATTGCGGCTCCCGCGATGCGGGAGGTGTGATCGCTGTTCCGTCGCGTCTTCCGACCGCCGTCGCCTGCTCCTGTATTGTCGCCGCAGCCGGGTTGACGGCCACGTTCCGACCTGCCCGGACAGATCTTTCGGCTGAACATGCGGGCGGGTTTTCGCCCCGCCGCAGTGTTGCCGTCCGCCATCGTTACCCTCCCTCTATGCGGAGACCCGTTTTGCCCGGTCGCGGCATCCCGTGGTTGGCGGATGCAGACCACGTAAACCGGTGTGGCCGACCACGTGCCCCTTGTCCGACGGAATTCCGCAGGGGTTTATCGTTTCGTCCGACTACCTTTCCAGCACGACGCTCACCCGTTCGATCTTTCCGCCGAGCGGGGGCGCGAGCTTCGCAACCGAGCATTTCACGTGCCGGATTTGAGGAAAGGCGACGTACAGGCCGTCGATAATGTTGAGGGCCGCCCGCTCGATGGTGCGCTGCGTCACCTTCATCTGCCGCTCTACCTCTTCAAAGGCGGTCAGGTAATTGACCGTCTTGCGCACGTCGTCCTCACGGGCGGCGTCGCCCAGTTCGGCCGTGATCTCCACATCGACGGCAAAGCGGTTGCCGACCTGCTGTTCGAGGTCGTAACATCCGTGAAAGGCGCGGAATTCCATCCGCGTAAGGAGAATCCTGTACTCCATTTTTTGTGTCTGTCAGTCCTGTTTTGCCGGCCGCTCCCTGCGGAGCCCGGGCTTTTCGTTACGCTTCCCTCCCTATGGGCCGGGTGCGGATCGTTCGGTTCCGCCGGTGTTGCGGTCGTGCGTGAGGCGGGATTATTCGACGATCAGCAGGTAGTAGTTTTTCTTGCCTCGCTGCACGAGCAGGTAACGTTCGGCGATCAGGTCGTCGTCGGTTACGGGTTGGGTCGGGTCGCTCACCTTCTCTTTGTTGAGCGCCACGCCGCCCCCCTGCACCAGCTTGCGACATTCCCCTTTCGAGGGAAATACCGGGGCGTGTTCGACGGTCAGATCGACCAGCGGCGCACCCAGCGCCGTGCGCGGGATACGGAATTGGGGCACCCCCTCGAATACTTGCAGGAGCGTCTGTTCGTCGAGCCGGCGCAGCGCTTCGGAGGTTGCGCCGCCGAAGAGGATCGCCGACGCCTCGACAGCTTTTTCATACTCTGCCGCCGAGTGGATCATCGTGGTGAGCTCCCGGGCCAGCCGTTTCTGGAGGATGCGCAGGTGCGGAGCCGCCTGATGTTCGGCGATCAGCCCCTCGACGGTCTGACGATCGAGCAGCGTGAAGATTCGGATGTATCGCTCGGCGTCCTGGTCGCTCACGTTGAGCCAGAACTGGTAGAACTTGTAAGGGGAGGTGTAGCGGGGGTCGAGCCATACGTTGCCGCTCTCGGTCTTGCCGAATTTGGTGCCGTCGGCCTTGGTGATGAGCGGGCAGGTGATGGCATAGGCCTCGCCGTCGATCTTGCGGCGGATCAGCTCTGCGCCCGTGGTGATGTTGCCCCACTGGTCGGAGCCGCCGAGCTGGATTTTGCAGCCGAGGGTCTGGTAGAGGTGCAGGAAGTCGTAGCCCTGCACGAGCTGGTAGGTGAATTCGGTGAACGACATGCCGTCGCCCTCGCCGCTGAAGCGTTTCTTGACCGAATCTTTGGCCATCATGTAATTGACGGTGATGCACTTGCCGATGTCGCGGATGAATTCGAGGAAGCCCATATCTTTCATCCAGTCGTAATTATTGACCATCAGTGCGGCGTTCGGGGCGTCGGAGTCGAAGTCCAGCAGCTTGCCAAGCTGCCGTTTGATCGCCTCCTGGTTGTGCCGGAGCGTCGCCTCGTCGAGCAGGTTGCGCTCCTGCGACTTGCCGCTGGGGTCGCCGATCATGCCGGTGGCGCCCCCCACCAGGGCCACGGGGCGGTGGCCGCAGAGCTGAAAATGTTTGAGAATCATCACCCCGACCAGGTGGCCGATATGCAGAGAGTCGGCCGTCGGGTCGATGCCCAGGTAGGCCGTGGTCATCTCCTTGTCGAGCTGCTCTTTCGCGCCGGGCATGATGGTGTGGATCATGCCGCGCCAGGTGAGTTCTTCGATAAAATTCTTCCGTTCCATATCCGGTCTGTGCTTGTTTTTGTCTATTCTGCTTCCAGGTCGAGCGCCTTGCGCAGCTCGGCCAGTTGAGGGTTTCTGTCCAAAAGGTGTTTCATGCGGTCCTCGAGCTTGATGGGGCGTGCCGCCCGAATCTCCTCGTTTACCGTGATCCGGAGGTCGAGCATGCCGTTGATGCCCGCCAGCTCGGCGATGCGCAGGAGCATGCCCGTTTTGCTGCGCAGGATTTCGTCCCGCAGCGAGGACGACGGAACGGCAACCTCGATCACTCCGTCGCAGAAAGTCATCTGCTCGAACGCGGAGACGAAACGGGGCCGTTTCTGCTGGATCAGGGCGAGAATCTGCGGTCGGGCGGCTTCGAGCTTGCGGTCGCTCTCCGGGTCGGTTTCGGGCGTTTCGCCGCCCGACGCCTCCTCGTCCGCCTCTTCGTCGGGCTCCGCCGTAGCCGCCTCCATGAGGGCCGCAATCGATGCGCCCGACACGAGCGGGGTGCGGGGTGTGCGACGCGCGGGTGCGGGATTGCCGGTCGCAGGCGTATCGGCCGATACGGTGTCCGCCGAGGGGGACGGGGCGGGTTGCCGCGAATCGGGATCGGGATTATCGTCCACCGCCCGATCGGGCATTCCGACCGGTGCTGTGCCGGCGGGTTGGGATGCGGGTTGTGCGGCATGGATGTCCTTAACATACCCCCGGGGTATCGGGGCGGATTGCGTTTGCGCGGCGTTGCGGGCTGCCCGATCCGGTTCGGATTCCACCGCCGGCGCCGGACTGGGTGCGGAGGCGGTCTCCGGCGAGGCGGTGCTGTCGATCCGGGCGGGAGATTCCGCCGGATCGCCTGCGGATGGCGTCGCCGACTCCGACGGAGCCTGCAATTCGGCGAGCGAGGGGCCGAACCGGTGCGGTTTGGCGGTTGCCTGTGGTGTTTCGTCCCGATGCGTGTTTGTTGTATCGGGCGCGGTTTTGCGGGATTCGCCGGGCGTGGCGGGCGTTTCGTTGTGCGGTGCGGGGACAGCCGTTGCAGCGGATTCGTTTCCCGCGCTGTGCGGTTGTCGTGCGGAATCCGCTGCGGACAGCGGATCCGGGCTGTCGGATCGTGCGGAGCGGGTCGGGGTCAGGCCGACGGTTGCAGGGCGTGCGGCCGAAACGTCCGGTGCGCCGGAGGGTTGCCGGCTGTCGGGTGCGGAATTCCGAACGATCGGATGCGGCGGAGCGGCGGAAGGTGCCGATGTGCTCGTCCCGCTCAGCTCCGGCAGGGAGGCTTCGGCTGCTGGGTCACTTTTTTTTTGCCCCTGGCCGGCGAGTTTCATCAGCGTCAGCTCGACCAGCAGGCGCTGGTTGGAGGACTGGCGCAGCCGTCCGTCGGCCTCGGTGAGCAGGGACATGGCGCCGAAGAGGAACGGGGGCGTGCAGCGGGCGGCCTGTTCGCAGTAGCGTTCGGAGAGGGTGCCTGCGACTTCGAGCAGCGGCCGGGTGGCCGGGTTGCGAGCCACCATCAGGTCGCGCAGGTGGCGGTTGAGCCCCGCCAGGAACGTCTGTCCCGAGAAACCGCGGGCGAGTACCCCGTCGTAGGCGAGCAGCGCAGATACATAGTCTCCCGCGAGCAGCGTGTCGGTGATGCCGAAATAGGTGTCGTAGTCCAGCACATTGAGCGTCTGGGCTACGGCGTGGTAGTTGAGCGCAGGGCCGCAGAAGGAGACGGCCTTGTCGAACATCGAAAGGGCGTCGCGCATTCCGCCGTCGGCTTTCTGGGCGATCAGGTTCAGCGATTCGTCGTCGGCAGCCACCCCCTCCTGCGACGCGATATGGCGCAGGTAACCCACGGCGTCCTCGACGCGGATGCGGTTGAAGTCGTAGATCTGGCAGCGCGAAAGGATCGTGGGGATGATCTTGTGCTTTTCGGTAGTCGCAAGAATGAAGATGGCGTGGGCCGGCGGCTCCTCGAGCGTCTTGAGGAAGGCGTTGAACGCGGCCGCCGAGAGCATGTGCACCTCGTCGATGATGAAAACGGCGTAACGCCCCACCTGCGGCACGATGCGCACCTGCTCGATCAGGGTGCGGATGTCCTCGACCGAGTTGTTGGAGGCGGCGTCGAGCTCGTGGATGTTGAGCGAGCGACCCTCGTTGAAGCTGCGGCACGACTCGCAGGCGTTGCAGGCCTCCGCCCCCTCGGGGCTCAGGCAGTTGATCGCCTTGGCGAAGATGCGGGCGCAGGTGGTCTTGCCTACTCCCCGCGGGCCGCAGAAGAGGTAGGCGTGGGCCAACTGTCCGCGCTCGATCGCGTTGCGGAGCGTGGAGGTGATATGCTCCTGCCCGACCACCGAACGGAAGGTCGCCGGGCGGTATTTGCGGGCGCTTACGACGAAATCACTCATAATACCGCAAAGATAGCAAACAATCCCCGAAAGGCAAGGCACCCGCCCCGATAATTTGCCCCGTCGGGTTGCACGGGCGGGGATGATCCCGCCGGGCTGCAAGGCTTTCCGCCGCGTCCGCACGGTGACAAATTGTCGCCGGGTGGCGCTCCGGGGTGACACTTTGTTGCGCGGGGTGACACTTTGGCTGCCCGGAAGGGGTTGGCAGACATTTTGCGCTGTGTCGGATCGAACCGTGAAACAAGCAAACACATTCCGATATGAACATCAACAGTTTAACTATTAAGGCGCAGGAGACCTTGCAGGAGGCTTTCACGCTGGCCAAAGAGAGCGGCAACCAGGCCGTCGAGCCGATGCACCTGCTGAGCGTGCTCGTGCGCGAGGACGACTCGCTCGCCACGTTCCTGCTGGGGCGCGTGGGGGTCAATGTCCGGGGGCTGCGCGACGAGGCGAACCGCGCCGTGGCCGCGCTGCCCCGCGTGACGGGCGGCGGTGAGCAGTTTTTCTCGCAGGATAGCTCGAAGGTGATCCAGCGGGCCGTGGACTTCACCCGCAATTTCGGCGACAAATACGCCTCCGTGGAACACCTGCTGCTCGGACTGGTGGCCGAGCGGGGTGCCGCGGCCGACCTGCTCAAGCGGGCCGGGGCGACCGAGAAGGAGCTGATCGAGGCGATCCGCACGTTCCGCAAGGGGGCGACCGTCGATTCGCAGACCGCCTCGCAGGAGTTCAATGCGCTGGGCAAATATGCGCTCAACCTCAACGAACTGGCCCGCAGCGGCAAGCTCGATCCCGTGATCGGGCGCGACGAGGAGATCCGCCGCGTGCTGCAAATCCTCTCGCGCCGCACCAAGAACAACCCCATTCTGGTGGGCGAGGCGGGTGTCGGCAAGACGGCCATCGCCGAGGGAATCGCCCACCGGATCGTAAACGGCGACGTGCCCGAGAACCTGAAGTCGAAGGTGATCTACTCGCTCGACATGGGGGCGCTGATCGCCGGCGCGAAGTATCAGGGCGAGTTCGAGGAGCGGCTCAAGGCCGTCGTGCAGGAGGTGACGGCCACCGAGGGCGAAATCCTGCTCTTCATCGACGAGATCCATACGCTGGTGGGCGCCGGCAAGTCGGGCGGAGCGATGGACGCGGCCAACATCCTCAAGCCGGCGCTGGCGCGGGGCGACCTGCGCACGATCGGCGCTACGACACTTGATGAGTTCCAGAAATATTTCGAGACGGACAAGGCCCTCGAACGCCGTTTCCAGAAAGTGATGGTGGACGAGCCCACGCAGGAGGACGCCGTTTCGATCCTGCGAGGCCTGAAGGAGCGGTATGAGAACCACCATCAGGTACGCATCAAGGACGAGGCGATCATCGCGGCCGTGGAGCTTTCGACCCGCTACATCACCTCGCGTTACCTGCCCGACAAGGCGATCGACCTGATCGACGAAGCGGCCTCGCGTCTGCGGCTCGAAATGAACTCCGTGCCCGAGGAGATCGACACGCTCGACAGGCGGGTGCGGCAGCTCGAGATCGAGCGCGAGGCGATCCGCCGCGAGAACGACAAGCAGCGGGTGGAAACCCTCACCCGCGAGATCGAGGAGCTCAACGCCCGGCGGTCGGAGCTTCGGGCCAAATGGCAGGGCGAGCGCGACCTGCTCCGAAAAATCCAGTCCAACAAGGACGAGATCGAACGGCTGAAAATCGAGGCGCAGCAGGCCGAGCGGCAGGGCGACTACGGCAAGGTGGCCGAAATCCGATATGGCCGGATCGTCGAGGCGCAGAAGCAGATCGATGCCTTGCAGGAAGAGCTGAAAATCTCCTCCGCCGGCAGCGCGATGATCAAGGAGGAGGTCGATGCCGAGGACGTGGCCGAGGTGGTGTCGCGCTGGACGGGGATTCCCGTGAGCCGGATGCTGGCCTCCGAGCGGGAAAAGCTCCTGCACATGGAGGATGAGCTACACAGGCGCGTGGTCGGGCAGCAGCAGGCCATTGCCGCCATTTCCGACGCCGTGCGTCGCTCGCGCGCCGGGCTGAACGATCCCCGCAAGCCGATCGGGTCGTTCATCTTCCTCGGCACCACGGGCGTGGGCAAGACGGAGCTTGCCAAGGCGCTGGCCGAGTTCCTGTTCAACGACGACAACATGCTCACGCGCATCGACATGAGCGAATACCAGGAGCGGCACAGCGTGTCGCGGCTGGTCGGGGCGCCTCCGGGATACGTCGGTTACGACGAGGGGGGCCAGCTCACCGAGGCCGTACGCCGCAAGCCCTACTCCGTGGTGCTGCTCGACGAGATCGAAAAGGCGCATCCCGATGTGTTCAACATCCTGTTGCAGGTGCTCGATGACGGGCGGCTGACCGACAACAAGGGGCGCACGGTCGATTTCCGCAACACGATCATCATTATGACCTCCAACATGGGCTCGCAGATCATCCAGGAGAATTTCGCTTCGGCCTTCGACGGCAAGGAGTTGTCGCCGGAGGTGGTCGAGCGGACGCGGCTCGACGTGATCGAGCTGCTCAAACAACAGCTCAAGCCCGAGTTCCTGAACCGGATCGACGAGATCGTGATGTTCGAGCCCCTGACGCGGTGCGACATCGAAAAGATCGTGGATATTCAGCTCGGCATCGTGCGCCGCATGCTGGAGCAGAACGGCATCCGGCTCGAATATACCGAAAAGGCGCGTGACTGGATCGCTCAGGCCGGTTACGATCCGATGTACGGCGCGCGTCCGGTCAAGCGGACGATCCAGCGGTACATCGTAAACGACCTCTCGAAACGGATTCTCGCCGGCGAGGTCGATCGCGGAGAGCCGATCCGCATCGATGCCGGACCCGACGGGCTGGTATTCGGCAACTGACGGCCGCAAGGCGGCGGATCGGAAACCCATTAGGAAAGGAGGATGCCTTTGCGTGGCATCCTCCTTTTTCAGTCCCTTTGTCTCCCTCTCCGGTTGCGGGGAGAGACCGTCAGGGCCGGTCATTCCGGCGCGATGCCGGTCAGCTCCTCCACGGCCCGCCGGCCGTCGGCGCCGAGCGAGAGGGAATAATCGTTTACGAACAGGGCGATATGGGCGTCGATCACCCGGTCGTCGAGTTCCCGGGCGTGGGAGCGCACGTATTCGCGCGAAGCGTCGGGATGTGCCCGCGCATAGGCGATGCTTCGCCGCAGCAGCTCCTCGACCCGCCTGCGGAGCTCCGGCGGCAGCGCGCGGCGCATCACGATGGCCCCGAGCGGAAGGGGCAGTCCCGTCGTCCGCTCCCAGCTCAGCCCCAGGTCGTCCAGGAGTTCCAACCCCTGACGCCGATAGACGAAACGGCCTTCGTGGATCAGCACGCCGGCATCGACCTCCCCGCGGGCGACGGCGCCGGCGATTTCGGAAAAGAGCAGGGGACGCAGATTGTGCAGTTCGGGGTGGAGGCGGCGCAGGAGCGCATGGGCGGTGGTATGCAGCCCCGGCACAGCCACGCTGCCGATGGGGTGCGAAGCACCGGCGCGACCGACGAGCAGCGGGCCGTTGCCGCGCCCGAGCGCCGAACCGCTGTCGAGCAGGGCGTATTGTTCGCGGATGCCGGGCAGCACGGCATAGCTGATCTTGGTGATGTCGGCGCGGCCCTCGGCGGCTGCGCGGTTGAGGGCTTCGATGTCGTGGTATTCGACCTCGAAGCGCAGGTCGCCGCAGTCGATGCGCCCGTTTACGAGGGCGTCGAACATGAACGTGTCGTTGGGACACGGGGAGATATGCAGGCTCAGTGTCATGGCCGGTGTTCTTCTGCGAGGCGGACGAGCGCCGCGACGAGGCTATCGAGCGCTTCCGGGATCTGCCAGCGGTCGAAGGGATCGCCGACCCGGTTGGAGACGGCGCGGATTTCCGAACAGGCGACCCCCAGGGCATGGCAGACGGCCATGACGGCCGCTCCCTCCATATTCTCCACGGCCGCTCCGTCGGCTTCCGCACCCGAACGCGACACCGTGTTGGAAACCACGGCGGGCAGCCATGCGGGGAGCGGCGTGCCTTCGTACCGGTCGGCGTATTTTCCGGGCAGCCCGGCGACCCGCTCCACACCCACGGCGACGACCTGTCCGGGGCGGAGTGCGAGGTCGTAAGCGCCCGCGATGCCGCAGAGCAGGATGCGGTCGGGTCGTTCCCCGACGAGCAGGGAGGCCGTGAAAGCTCCGGCAGCGGCCATGCCCACGCCGCAGACACGCACGTCGGCAAAAGGGCGGGCGGCCCGGATCGGGGCCGCCTCGTCCTCGGTCGGAATCAGCACGACGGTATTCATGCGCCGTTATTTGCCTACGACGGCTTCGAGTTCATCCACCGTGATGGGGATATGCTTCCCGCCGCCGATCATGCGGCAGCCCGTGTCAGTGACGATCAGGTCGTCCTCGATGCGGATGCCGCCGAAGTCGCGCCATGCGTCGAGGGCGTCGTAATCGACGATGCCCTTGTAGAGCCCTTCCGCACGGCATTTGTCGATCAGAGCGGGGATGAAGTAGATGCCCGGCTCGTCGGAGAGCACCGTGCCGGGGCGCACCTTCCAGGCGGAGCGGTAGATGCAGGTGCCCGAGGCGGCGGCCCGTTCTGCGATGGACGAGAAGTCGAAGCTCCGTTCGCCGAAAGCCTCGCAGTCGTGCACGTCCATGCCCAGTCCGTGTCCCAGTCCGTGGGGCATAAACAGGGTCATGGCCCCCGCCTCGACGGCCGCCTCGGCGGTGCCGCGCAGCAGCCCCAGCCCGATCAGCCCTTCGGCCAGGATGCGGTAGCTGAGCAGATGGATGTCCCGCTGGTACATCATCCCGGGCTTCACCGCTTCGGCCACGTCGTCGTGGGCCTTGAGTACGATTTCATAGACCGCCCGCTGCCGCTCGCTGAAGCGCCCGCCGACGGGGTAGGTGCGCGTATGGTCGGAGCAGTACCCTTCCAGGCTCTCGCCGCCCGCGTCGCAGAGCAGCAGCCGCCCTTGTTCGAGCACGCCGTCGCTACGCAGATTGTGCAGCGTTTCGCCGTGCTGCGAGACGATCGAGGGGAACGATACGCCCGCGCCCATCGACTTCGAGATGCCCTCGATCGCACCGGCGATCTCGCATTCGACCACGCCCGGGCGGCACATGCGCATGGCGGTCGTGTGCATGGCGTAACCGATGGGGAAGGCGCGTTCCAGCGCCTCGATCTCCTCGGCGCTCTTGATTTCCCGCATCTCGGCCACGGCCAGCATCAGATCGACCGACTTGTGGTCGTGCAGCGCTCCGGTGCGGATGCCCAGCAGGTCGGCGAGCTGCAGTTTCGTTTCGCCCCGATAGGGGGGCAGGTAGTGGACGCGGCGGCCCAGGGCGATGGCCTTGCGGATGCGCTCGCGCAGGGCGCTGACGGGGAAAGTCCGTGCGATGCCGACCTCGGCGCCCATCTCCCGCAGCGTCGGCTGCGGGCCGGTCCAGATGATGTCCTCGACGGTGAAGTCATCGCCGTAAAGGGCGGCTTCGCCCGTCTCGGCATCCAGCAGACCCGTGATGCCCGGCACATTGAGGCCGAAGTAGTAGCGGAACGAGGAGTCCTGACGGAAGTAGTAGGCGTTGTTGGGATAATTGTTGGGGGCATTCTGGTTGCCCGGGAGCAGGATCAGGCCCTTGCCGATTTTGCGGCAGAGCTCGTTGCGGCGCTGCTCGTACGTGTTGGCTGAAAACATATCGTTGGTTTTTGGATGAGCGTATTTACGTTTGTAAAGATAGAAAAAATTCACGAATATCAGTTCCGGGTGCTGAGTCGGTTATGGCAAACGGTGGTTTTAGGTTGCATAATCGGTTCAAACAGCATATATTTGAAATAAAATCGAAGTTATGAAAACAATTTTATGGATAATACCTTTCGTATTGACGTTTTTGCCACTCAATACGTTTGGCTTCGGGTACGATGCGGATGCTAAGAGCAAATCGATCCGGTTGGATTCGACTGTCAATGCTTTGGCCGAGGAAAAGTACGTATGCCTCTCGGCGTCCGATGGATGGGGCCGTATCTTATCCGGATGGGAGAAACAACAAGAGCTGGAACGGTTGGCAGACTCCAAGACGTTGTCCGAACTTGCGGATAAACACTCCTCTGCGACGGTCCGGGTCGCTTCGTTCATGTTGTTGGTTCGTCGTAACAAGAAACTGTGTGTGCCCTTGATGTTTGCGCATTTGCGGGATACGGCGGAAGTCGGGGCTCAGGCGTATGATGTAGTCCATAGTTGCGAAACGGTTGCCAATGCAATGGTCTCGCTGGTTACCGGTCATGATATGGCTGAAGAAAGGAAACTATTGACAGGTCAAGAAGCCGTTACGCTTGATAGCATCTTGATTTTCGTTCCGCAAATGAGCCATATTGACCGACAGCGAACAGTGATGCAAAAACTGCCCGCCGACGAAAAATATTATGACCGGTTGGTCGAAATGTATGAGCAGGAAAAGATCATGGAAGCCCTGCCTGTCATTGCTAAATTCAGAAAATCGAGCGATAAGGCAAGAATCATTGCAGCGCTTAACCAGTATCCCGTATCGAAAGGAATCGATGAATATGGTTTTGAGAGTTACATTTTTTCAGATTATTTGATTGCTGCTTTGAATGCGGTCGCCGTATGGCCGGATGCCGATTTTTTGCCCCTTTTGAAAGATGTGAAGGACTATGATGTAGCGAATCCGCTCGGAAATTACGTGCGTTACGAGTCGTTATATGCTGCATTGATGGCCTATTCCGATCGTGAGACCTACTGCATGATCGATGAAACTCTGGCGCTTAAAATTTTGGGGCATACCAGTGCTTTTCAAAGGGCTTTCGATAAAAATCCGAACCCCCTTTATGCGCCGCTTGTGGATAAATATTGTTACGCGTTTTATTGATGCTTTTTGAACAGGCTTCTCAGGCATGCGCCCACAGCGATCAGCAGCAGGACGAGCAGCGGAGGCTGGAGGCTGAACTCTGCGCCGTAGCGGAGCTTTCCCGCGACAAGGACTGCGAGGGCGGCCAGCGCAATCACCAGGCCGACGAGGGAGAGGGCTTTTTCGATCTTCATGGCTTTGGGGGTTCGTCGCCCTCCCGCGCAGGCCCCGCCGTATGCAGGTCGCTGTCGGAGGGAACCATTTTGTAGAGGCTGTCGCCGCGCCGCACGAGCCGTTCGGTGCGCACGGCGCATACATCGCCCTGCCGGGCTGTCGCCGTCGGGTTCCCGTCGGGGCCGCGGAGCGAGTCGAGTCGCTGGGCGGCCAGCCCCGTAGTCGGGCCGAGGAAGAAAATATCCTCCCCCACCTGGAGCGGGGCGGCTTCGACGAGCACCTCGGCCACCGAAAGTTTCCGGTAGAAGTTCGTCACCTTGCCTACATAAACCTTGCGTCGCGTGGCGGCCGACCCGTACCGGTCGCTGCGTTCGACCATCGGGGCACCGGCGTAATAGCCGTTCCAGAAGCCGCGGTTGAATACCTCGGCCAGCCGCTCTTTCTCGCGCGCGACCAGTTCGGGGGTGTAGGTGCCCGCCTCCATCGCACGCAAGGCCCGGTCGTAACACCCGACTGCGCGGTGGACGTATTCCGCCCCGCGGGCGCGGCCTTCGATCTTGAAGACCCGGACGCCCGCTTCCGCCATCTGCGGCAGCAGGTCGATGGTGCAGAGGTCTTTGGGTGAGAGCAGGTAGCGGCCGTCGGTGTCGAGCGCTTCGCCCGACTCCTTGTCCGTGAGGGTGTATTTGCGCCGGCAGAGCTGGAGGCAGGCGCCCCGGTTCGCCGAGCAGCCGTTTTCATGGAGACTCAGGTAGCAGCGGCCCGAGATGGCCATGCAGAGCGCGCCATGGGCGAACATTTCGATCCGCACGGGTTCGCCCGAGGGGCCGCAGATGCGCTGCTCCGCGATCTGGCGGGCGATGTGGGCTACCTGCCGAAGATCGAGTTCCCGGGCGAGCACCATCACGTCGGCCCATTGGGCGTAGAACTTTACGGCCTCACTGTTGGAGATGTTGCACTGGGTCGAGATGTGGACTTCGACCCCCGTGCGGTGGGCGTAGAGGATCGCCGCAAGGTCGGCGGCGATGATTGCATCGATCCCTTCGCGGCGGGCTGCGTCGATCAGCCGGTGGGCGTCGTCCAGCTCCTCGTCGTAGAGGATCGTATTGACCGTGAGGTAGCTTTTGATGCCGGCCCGTTTCGCGATGCCGACGATCCTGCCCAGGTCTTCGACGGTGAAGTTCGCCGCCGAGCGGGACCGCATGTTGAGCTTCCCGACCCCGAAATAGACGGCGTCCGCTCCGGCGTCGATCGCGGCCCGGAGGGATTCGTAGCTCCCCACGGGAGCCATGATCTCGAAATCGCTGCGTTTCATAATTTTTCGTCTGTGCAGGATATACGGCCCGTCACCATTCAAAAAGCCACCAACGCCGTGATTCCTCCCTGCGGGCTTCGGCGCGGGTTTCGTCGTCGTCCCATCTTTCCGCGTCGATGTAGCTTTGCCATCCGTTGCGGAGGTATTTGTCGTCGGGGAGAAAATAACCAGCTCCGACGTCCAGTCCGTAAGGGCCTTCGCTGTCGGGTATGCGGGCGTCGCCCCAGTTGCAGGGCTTGACGGCTTTGGTTTCATAGCAGCGCCACGTGCCCGCCCATTGATTGTTGCTGTATCCGTCGGCGACCATAAACATGGTGTCGTAATAAATGTTCCCGAGGGAATCGGTCGCTATGTCGATCGTATGCCTGCCTTCGAGCACGCCCGCTCCGTGCTGTCCGAGGTCTTCCCGCAGGGTATAGGAGCCGATGAGTCGCCAGCCGCCGTATATGCTGCTCCAACGATCCGTGTCGGGATAATTGGGTGCTGAATAGGTGATGGAGTCGAGGTGCAGTTCGCCCTGGAAACGACAGATATTATCGCCCGTGCGGGTGAATCCCGTCAATTCGTATCGCAGAGAATCGGTGCTTGACCGGCAGATAGAGCGGATATGAATATCGAAACGTTGGTAATTTTTTCCGATATAGCCAAGCGGATCCCATCGGTCAAACCATTCGAGCTTTGTGGTGTCGATGTTTTGGAGATCAGGAAGGGGACCGACCCATAAAAAGGACAGGTCCTTGTGCTTTAATGCATCAAGCGTCACGGCGGGAACCCTCGGCTTCTGTTGCGCATAAATCGCAGCCGGATGCACCGCAAGCAGAAAGAAGAGGATGGGGACGAGTTGTTTCATGGTCAGTTTGTTCTTCCCATCAGGCTTTGTGCGTAGTTGCGCATATTTTGCAGTCGCGGTGATTCGACCGACAGGTTGTCCAGAATCGACAGCGCCCGCTCGAAGCGTATGCAGATCTGCTGCTCGGTCAGGCGGGGGACGTCGAGCCGGTCGTAAAGGGTTCGGATGCGATCGATTTTCTCGCGGTCGCTCAGCGAGGGGTCGGCGTGCGTCGAGCGCAGGATCGCACGCTGCGCTTCGTCCGCGCGGCTCATGGCCGTGACCATCAGGTAGGTTTTCTTTCCCTCCAGGATGTCGCCGCCGATGTGCTTGCCCAGCCGCTCGTCGCCGTAGCTGTCCAGCAGATCGTCCTGCAACTGGAACGCCAGCCCCAGCTCGACGGCGAAGCGGTCGAGGCGGCGGCAGTCCTCCGCATCGGCGCCTCCGAGCAGCGCTCCGATCACCGTGGCGCCGGCCAGCAGGACCGACGTTTTGAGTTCGATCATGTGCATGTACTCCACCACCGACACGCTCTCCTTCTGCTCGAAGTCCATATCGTACTGCTGCCCCTCGCAGACCTGGAGGGCCATCGTATTGAAAACCTCCAGGATGCGGGGCAGCCGCTCGGCGGGCAGCAGGGTCAGCAGCCGGTAGGCGCTGATCATCATGGCGTCGCCCGAGAGGATCGCCACGTTCTGTCCCCAGCGTGCGAAGACCGAAGGTTTGCCCCGTCTGACCGGAGCGTTGTCCATGATGTCGTCGTGCAGCAGGGTGAAGTTGTGAAATACTTCGACCGCAGCGGCCGCCGGCAGCGCCGCCCGCGGATCGTCGGCATAGATGCCGCAGGCGAGCAGCAGCAGCATCGGCCGCAGCCGCTTGCCTCCGCCCGCGAGCGAATAGCCGATGGGCGCGTACAGTTTGCCGGGCTCGGAGGGAAACCCGATTTGCGCCAGGTAGTTTTCGATGGTCGTAAGCAGTTGCTCGTTGGTTGGCATGAGGGTCGTTTTCGGATTGGGTTACCGGCTCCAAAATTAGGAAAAAAGTTTGGAGTACACGAATTTTGTCCTAACTTTGACCAACAGTACCACGCATAAAAACGGATTCGGATGAAGAAGCTCGCAATCGGCGTCGATATCGGCGGCATCAACACGGCGTTCGGTCTGGTGGACGAAAAGGGCGGGATTTACGCCGAATCGCTCCTCCCGACCCGGCAATACCCCGGCTATGCGGATTACCCCGCTTACGTGAAAGACCTCTGCCGGGCGTTGCGCGTACTCTCGGACAGCGTGTCGTTCGACTATGAGCTGGTCGGCATCGGCATCGGAGCGCCCAACGCCAATTACCACTGCGGGACGATCGAGTCGCCTGCCAACCTCTTCAAATTCGGCCCCGACGAGCCGGAGCGCGACGAGTCTCTGCGCCTGTTTCCGCTGGCGGAGCATATCGGGGCCAACTTCCCGGGCGTGGAGGTGCTGATGACCAACGACGCCAACGCCGCGACGCTGGGCGAGATGATCTACGGCAATGCTCGCGGGATGAAGGATTTTATCATGGTGACGCTCGGCACGGGGCTCGGCTCGGGTTTCGTGGCCAACGGCGAGATGATCTACGGCCACGACGGTTTCGCCGGGGAGTTAGGCCATGTGATCGTCGAGCCAGGGGGTCGCGAGTGCGGCTGCGGGCGACGCGGATGCCTGGAAGCCTATGTTTCGGCCACGGGGATCAAACGCACGGCTTTCGAGCTGATGGCCACGATGAACGCCCCGAGCGAGCTGCGCGATATTCCCTTCCGGGACTTTGAGTCGGTGATGATTACCACGGCCGCTGGCCACGGCGATCCGGTTGCACTCGAGACGTTCCGCTATACGGGCGAACTGCTCGGAAGGGCGCTGGCCAACGTGGTGACGATCACGTCGCCCGAGGCGATCTTCCTTTTCGGCGGACTGGCCAAAGCGGGCAAATTCCTTTTCGAGCCGACGCAGCGATACATGGAGGAGAACATGCTGTACGTGTTCAAGGACAAGGTCAGGCTGCTGCCAAGCGGCATTCAGGACAGGAACGCGGCGGTTCTCGGCGCCGCGGCCCTCATCTGGCAGCGCCTCGGAAGCGGGGCGTAACCGCTTTTCGGTCGTGACGGACGCGCTTTCGGGCGCGTTTTGTTTTATCTCTCCGGCCGGACTGTCGGGGGGGGGACAAAAAACGGGAGGCCGCAAGCCTCCCGTTCAGTTACCCGGGCGCAGGTCAGCGCATGGGGATTTCGGATTCCCCGATCAGACGGCCGTCGCAGTAGAGCTGCACCGTGTAGGTGCCCGCCGTGAAGCCCGAGCCGTTGCAGAAGATGCCGATACCCAGGTCTTCGTTCTGGTAATCCACTTCGCGCGAGGCGGAGTAGGTCAGCCGCTCGCCTTCGTACTCGAAAGTCGGGACGCTTTCGTTCGAGATCACGTAGCCGTCGGGCGCAGTGATGCGCACATAGACCGTCTTGTCGCCCGGCGTTGCGAGGGCATTGGCCGTCAGCACGAAATCCGTGCGCAGCCGGTCGGCGTTCTTCACGCGCGAAACCTCCTTGTTTTTGGCATTGAGTGCGACAAGCCGGATGCCGCGGGCGCTCAGCACGGAGCCCTGACGCACCTTGTTGTCGAGTTCTGCGGCCTTCTCCTCGGCGACCTCGGCCCGCAGGGTGGCCGTCGAAATCTCCTTGCGGAAAGAGACGTTCTCGTCGATGAGCTTCTTGTTGAGCGTGTTGAGCGAGTCGATCTGACGGAGGTACCCGGTCATGATCGAGCGCAGCGTGCCGACCTCCTTCTCGTACTGCTTGATTTTGGAGAGGTTCCACGAACGCTCCTTCTTGAGCCGCTGCATGAGCGAGTCGGCCCGCAGACGTTCCGCGTCGAGGTTGGCCGAGATGCTGTCGTTGGCGATCTGCAGCCCGTCGAATTCGGTCATCAGGTCGCTCAGGTTGTTCTGGATCGAGTCGCGGTCGATCACCAGCAGCTCGTAGTCCTGCTGCTGCTGGCGGTGGATGTTGAGGTAGAGCACCGAGATGGCCGCCAGGATAACGGCCAGGATAATGATGACGATGCGGTAGCCGCGGATGGATTTGCGGGCGTCGGGGCGGTTGCCGTCCCCTTCGTCGTAGCGCGGGTCGTAGCCTTGGGTATTCTCTTCCATGTCGAGAGGTGTTTTTGCAAATGTACGTTTTTTTTATTTGATTTTGCTTGCCAGCGGATATTTGAGTCCCTTGTATGCGGTGATGTAGGCCTGTATGCTCCCGACCCGGATCGGGGATTCGATGTAGAGCGGAATCTTGTTCTGATCGTCCGAAATCCAGAGCGTGAACTCCGAGCCGTCGGTGAAGGAGTAGCCGTCGGAGGTGCCGATCTGGCACATGAATTTCAGGGTGCGGAAACGCCCCATCGTCCGGATTTTCTTCTCCTCGCGTCCCATGAAGCGATATTTGAGGTAGCGGACGGTGTCCTGGAGCAGCATTTCGAGCACGCGCGACTCCCCCTCGCGGAAGTCGGCGGGGTCGAGCGTGCGCATGTTGAAGTAGAGCGACACGGGGTCCATGCTCCCCGGAGTCAGGGCCATCGTCTTGCGGTTTTCCGGATTTTTGCGCTTCTGCCACCGGGTATGCACCCGCATGGCGGGCCAGTCGTAACGGTAGCGGCTGGTGAAGGTGTATTCGCCCTCGTGCACGTCGCTCTCGAAAAACCGGGTGCGCAGGGTGAGCGTGTCGGCCCAGACGATATAGCGGTCGTCGATGGGGAAGAACCAGCGGTAGGTGGGCAGCGTGCGTCCGTACCCCTCCACGCGGTAGTAGGTTTCGCCGTCCAGCTCCTCGGTTGCGGTGCTGATCTGCACGGTGGCCACCTCCGTGTTGGGGAACATCTTGGCCTTGTAGCTCACGCGGTACGACAGCACCTCGCCCGGCTGGTAGAGCTGGGCGGCGGCCGGGAGCGCGAGCAGCAGGCAGAGCAGCGTCGGAAGGAGTTTCATGGGACGGACTTTCATTCGGAACGGGAATAAAGCGTGCAATATTACGAAATCATGGAAAAATCGATCCGCTCGCGTCCGCAGTAACGCCGGGCCAGCTCCCGCAGACCCCGGTTTTCCGGCTCCCCGAGCGTGGGGTCGAGGCGGAGGATCTCCATGGCGGCTTCGCGCGTCAGCGTGAGGATCTGCACGTCGAGCGTCGGGTTGGCGATCTTCAAATCGAATGCCATGCCGCTTTGCTGGGTGCCGTTTACGTCGCCCGCGCCCCGCAGCTTGAGGTCGAGTTCCGCCAGCCGGAAGCCGTCGCCGGTTTCGCACATGGCCCGGATGCGGGCCCGGGCCTCGCGGGAGAGCTTCTCGCCGGTCATCAGGATGCAGTAGGACTGTTCCCCCCCGCGTCCCACCCGCCCGCGAAGCTGGTGGAGCTGCGAGAGGCCGAAACGTTCGGCCGACTCGATCACCATGACCGTCGCGTTGGGCACATCGACCCCCACCTCGATCACCGAAGTGGCGACAAGGATATGGGCTTCGCCGCTCTTGAACTGCCGCATGGACTCCTCCTTGTCGGCGGGTTTCATCCGGCCGTGGCAGACGGCCGTGACGTACTGCGGCAGGGGGAAGTCCCGTGCGATGGCCTCGAAACCGTCGGTAAGGTCTTTGTAATCCATCGTCTCGGACTCCCGGATGAGCGGGTAAACCACATAGACCTGCCGCCCCAGCGCGATCTGCTGCCGCATGAAGCCGAAGAGCCGCAGCCGCGCGGCATCGGTGTAGTGCACCGTGCGGACGGGCTGGCGGCCCGGGGGGAGTTCGTCGATCACCGAGACGTCCAGATCGCCGAAGAGGGTCATGGCCAGCGTGCGGGGAATGGGTGTGGCGGTCATCACGAGTATGTGGGGCGGCTGGGCGTTTTTCGTCCAGAGGCGGGCCCGTTGTTCGACCCCGAAGCGGTGCTGTTCGTCGATCACCACGAATCCGAGGTTGTGGAACTGCACCTTTTCCTCGATCAGCGCGTGCGTGCCGACGAGCAGGTGGATCGTCCCGTCGGCCAGCCCCGCGAGAATCTGGCGGCGCTCGCGTGCGCGGGTGGCGCCGGTGAGAACCGCGACCCGGACATCCAGCCCCTCGAGCATGCGCACGAAGGTCGCATAGTGCTGGCGGGCCAGGATTTCGGTCGGGGCCATCAGGCAGGCCTGGAAATCGTTATCGACGGCCAGCAGCATCGAGAGCAGGGCCACGAGCGTCTTGCCGCTCCCCACGTCGCCCTGCAACAACCGGTTCATCTGGTAGCCCGAGACGGTGTCCTGTCGGATTTCGCGTACGACGCGCTTCTGGGCCCCGGTGAGGGGAAAGGGGAGTTTCTGTTCGTAAAAGGTGCGGAACACACCGCCCACGCGCGGGAAAAGAAACCCACCGAGCTTGGCGAGCCGTTCCGTGCGGCGCGACTGGATGCCGAGCTGCACGCCCAGCAGCTCGTCGAATTTCAGGCGGTACTGCGCCTGCCGGAGCAGCTCGGCGGACTGGGGGAAGTGGAGGTTGTAGAGCGCCTCCCTGAGCGGCATCAGCCCGTGCCGGGTGCGGAGCGTTTCGGGCAGGTACTCTTCGATGCGGTCGCCAGCGACCGTCCACAGGTTGCAGACGAGCAGGTAAAACCCTTTCGCGCCCAGCACCGACGCCAGTCGCTCGGTCGTGGAGTACACCCCCTGCATCCCGCTGGCGGCCTTGCGGGAGAAGGCTTTTTCGACGGTCTCGATTTCGGGGTGGACCAGCGAAAGCTCTCCCTTGAAGAACGAGGGGCGTCCGAAGACGAGGTATTCGCGTCCCACCTCGATCCGTTTTTCGATCCATTTGATTCCCTGGAACCAAACGAGCTCCGCCTGACTGCTCCCGTCGGAAACGACGGCGGTGAAACGCCGCTTGCGGCCCGCTCCGGCATAGTTTACCCCTGTCACGCGGCCCCGGAACTGAACGAGCGTCGCCTCCCCGTCGCGGATCTCGGCGATCCGGTAGATGCGCGTGCGGTCGATGTAGCGGAATGGGAAATACCAGAGCAGGTCGCACATCGTGCGGATGCCCAGCTCCCGTTCGAGGAGCTTCGCCCGCGCCTCGCCCACGCCCGGTACGAATTGGATGCCGTTGTCCAGATAGTGTTCCACTCCACAAATATAACAATTATCGGGCGATTTCGTGCGTCCGCCTGCGGGAAGACGAAACCGGCGCCTGTGGACGCCGTTTTTCGGCGCAGCTTCTCCGGGCAGCTTCTCCGGGCAGCTTCTCCGGGCAGCGCCTCGGGCGCTTCGGGCCGGGACATCGAGCGTCGGCGCTTCGTCACCGTGTTTCGGTCTGCGGCTGAACAGGTGCAACGCTTTGTAGCCGAAGCTGTTTCGAGGTGGTCGTCCCGCCGTGCCGGATTGTGCGCGTGATATATCTTATTGTCGGTGCAATCATCGCCGGGGCATTTTCTCAGCGTGCGCGTTATCACGGCGTTATGGTCACGGCATCGTCGGAGCGGGTTGTCGTCTCGCTGCCCCGGGTTTGGGCCCGTACTGTCACCGTTGTTCAGAGGCACGGCCGGGGGCATTGCCCTTCCTCAAAAAAACGCCCCGGTCCTCGTTGCGGGGACCGGGGCGCGGATGATAGGGCCGGGCGGATTACTCCTCCGACTTTTCGGCTTTCTGCGCCTTGGCAGCGGCCTCCATAGCGTCCTTGAGCTGAGCCAGGCCGGCGATGTCGCCCAGGGTGGTCTTCTCGACCGAGGCGTTGATCTTCTTCACCGACGACTTGGTAGCTTCGGCAGCGGCTTTCTTGTCCGCCTTCTCTGCGTTTTTCTCGGCGCGGCGCACCTCTTCGTAAACGCGGGTGTGCGAGAGGGTGATGCGTTTCGTTGCCTTCGAGAACTCGATTACGCGGAACGGCAGTTTTTCACCGACTACGGGCATCGAGCCGTCCTCTTTGGTGAGGTGGCGGGTCGGAGCGAAGCCCTCGACGTTCTCGCCGAGCGAAACCACGGCGCCCTTGTCCGTCATCTCGGTGATGGTGCCCTCGTGCACGCTGTCCACGCTGAACTGGTTCTCGAACTCGTTCCAGGGGTTCTCCTCCAGTTGCTTGTGGCCCAGGCTCAGGCGGCGGTTGTCCTTGTCGATCTCCAGCACGACCACCTCGATGGGGGCGCCGATCTGGGTGAACTCGCCCGGATGCTTGACCTTCTTGGTCCAGCTCAGGTCGGAAATGTGGATCAGGCCGTCGATGCCCTCCTCGATTTCGACGAAGACGCCGAAATTGGTAAAGTTACGCACACGCGCCATCGTGCGGGTGCCGACGGGGTATTTGGCTTCGATGCCCTCCCAGGGGTCGGGCGTGAGCTGCTTGATGCCCAGCGACATTTTGCGCTCGTCGCGGTCGAGCGTGAGGATCACGGCCTCCACTTCGTCGCCCACCTTCATGAACTCCTGTGCCGAGCGCAGGTGCTGGCTCCACGACATTTCGGAGACGTGGATCAGCCCTTCGACGCCCGGTGCGATCTCGACGAACGCTCCGTAGTCGGCCATCACCACCACGCGGCCCGCGATGCGGTCGCCGACCTTGAGGTTCTGGTCGAGCGCCTCCCACGGATGGGCCGAAAGCTGCTTCAGACCCAGGGCGATACGCTTCTTCTGGTCGTCGAAGTCGAGGATCACGACCTGGATCTTCTGGTCGAGCTGCACGATCTCCTCGGGGTGGTTTACGCGGCCCCACGACAAGTCGGTAATGTGAATCAGGCCGTCCACGCCGCCCAGATCGACGAATACGCCGTAGGAGGTGATGTTCTTCACGGTGCCCTCGAGGATCTGACCCTTCTCGAGCTTCGACATGATGACCTGCTTCTGCGCCTCGAGTTCGGCCTCGATGAGCGCCTTGTGCGAAACGACCACGTTGCGGAACTCCTGGTTGATCTTCACCACCTTGAACTCCATCGTCTTATCGACGTACATATCGTAGTCGCGGATGGGTTTCACGTCGATCTGCGAGCCGGGCAGGAACGCCTCGATGCCGAACACATCGACGATCATGCCGCCCTTGGTGCGGCACTTGATGTAACCCTTGATGATTTCGTCCTTTTCGAGGGCTTCGTTCACACGATCCCACGATTTGAGCTGACGGGCCTTCTTGTGCGAGAGGGAGAGCTGGCCGCTGCGGTCCTCGGCCGACTCGACATAGACTTCCACCTTGTCGCCGACCTGCAGATCGGGATTGTAGCGGAACTCGGAAATGGGCACGATGCCCTCGCTCTTGTAGCCGATGTTGACGATGACTTCCCGCTTGCTGATGCCCGTGACGGTTCCCTCGACCACTTCGCCGACGGCTACGTTCGAGAGGGTCTTGTCATAAGCCTCGGCAATCTCCTCCCGGGGCTGGTTGTACACGCCCAGGTCGTTTTCATACGCGTTCCAGTCGAATTGCTCGTTGGCTACTTTTTTCATTTCTTCCATGTTGGAATGTGTTGCGATTCAATCGCTCGTTAAATGGTTAATACTTACAATAGTACGTGCGCCTGCGCGCGCAGGCAGCCTGCAAAGATAGCAAAAGTTTTCCGCTTTGCGTCCGTCCGCGCCGATTTTTCTCAGGCGGCCGCTCTTCGGCCGATGAAAAAAACAGGCTCCGCGACGGAGCCTGCGAGGTCGAATTCCGGACAGCGGCCGGCTACTGTCGGGGGCGGATCTGCTGCCGCATGACGTTGTCCGGAGCCGCGGGCGAGTGGCTGCGGAAGTAATCCAGAAGCAGGTCGGTGATCAGGATGCCCGTATCCTGCCCGTCGTCGTAGAGGAAATCCGCGTAGTTCTTGTAGGGGTAATCGCCGATCGAAACCTTGTAAACCCGCCCCTCCGCCAGTTCGGGGAAGAGCACGTCCACGGCTTCGCCCCGCTCGTCCGTAAGGATCGTATAGGGGGTGGTGGAGTACAGGTCGATGCGGTGCGACTCGTCCACATTGACCGGGTCGTTGAATTTGGTCATAATCAGCCGGCGCATCTGCTCGGGGGTCATCAGGACGGTGCAGACGGTCGAGCCGAAAGGCTCCAGGTCGTAAATCTCCGCCGTGCTCACCCCGCCGCGGGCCATGCTGTCCAGCCGCACGCCGCCGATGTGATAGAAACCCACGCGGCTGTCCGTCCGCTCGGCCATCAGGCGGGTGAAGAGGTTGGCCAGTCCCGTTTTGTCGGCCGTCGCCGAGAGCGATCCGATGGGGTGGTTGAGGTCGGGATTGTCGAAATACGCCTCGACCATTTCGTAATAGTCGTCGTCGGGGTCGTAAGTCGCCAGCGGCACGTTGCGGAAGGTGAGGCTTACGGGTTTGCGTCCCCGGAATTTCACCTCGGTGACCCCGATGTTCTTGAGGTATTTGCCCGTCTGGGTAATCAGCGTGCCATTGACCGTGGTGTCGATCTCCTTGTGGGAGTGGCCGCCGATAATCAGGTCGTAAACGCCTCCATTGCGGGTGGCGAACTCCACGTCGCGTTCGTCGCCCATGTGCGAAACGAGCACCAGCAGATCGACCCGGTCGCGCAGGTCGGCGTATTCGGCGGCTTTCATCTGCGGGTCGGGGAAGGTGAGCCCCGCGAAGTTCTCGTCCAGCCCGGCCGGATGGTTGTTGGTGTCGTAGTTGGTCACCACGCCGACCAGCCCCAGGCGCAGCCCGTCGCGTTCGATGATGGTGTAGGCCGGGGGCTGCGGGAAGGTGGCCGTGTCGCTCAGGATGTTGGCGCCGATGATCTCGAAGTCGAAATTCGGCAGCATTTCACCCAGAAAAGCCTGCCCGCTGTCGAACTCATGGTTGCCGAACGTGCCCGCGTCATAGCCCAGGCGGTTCATCAGATCGACGATCGGTCGCCGGGGCTCACGCGCCAGATCGACGTAGGCGTTGCCCGTCCAGCGGTCGCCGGCGTCCACGAGCACGACGGTGGCCGTGTCGCGCGCCTCCTCGACCGCTTCGGCCAGTTGCGGGAAACGTTCTATTTTGGCATGTATGTCGTTGGTGGATAAAATGATGATGGCTTTTTCACGGGGCGTGCATCCGGCGACGGCAAACGCCGCGAGCAGCAGCAGGAGACAAAATCGGTTTTTCATGGCAAATGTTTTTTGCTTGCGCGAAGTTAAGAATAAATTCGTATCTTTACCCAACATTTCGCGATAAGTATGACAGATCCGATCCAAGTGATTTGCGAAAATACCGGCGCCGCGATCGAGGTACCCATGGGTACGACCCTGCTCGACGTGCAGCGGCGTCTGATGCCCGCCTGCGACCATCCCTGTCTGGCGGCCTATGTCAATAACCGCACCAAAGAGCTGAATTACAGAATCTATACTCCCGTCACGGTCCGTTTTCTGGACATCACCTCCTTCGAGGGCATCCGGGTTTACCAGCGCACGGTCTCTTTCGTGTTGCAGAAGGCCGTGCGGGAGCTCTGGCCCGACCGGAGGCTCCATATCCGTCATTCGATGGGCAGCAACGGTTTCTACTGCGAGGTTTCGGGGATAGACGAATTTACGGACGGGCAGATCGACCGGCTGCGGGATCACATGCTCAAGCTCGTCGGGCGCGACCTGCCGATCCGCCGTACCAAAGCCCTTACCGAACAGGTGCGCAGCCTCTATGCCGCCTACGGCTTCGTGGACAAGATCGCCCTGCTGGATACGCGTCCCCGGCTTTACAGTGAGCTGTACACCATCGACGGGATGCCGGGCTATTTCTACGGCTCGCTCGCCCCTTCGACCGGATACGTGGGCCTGTTCGACCTGCAGCGCTATTATAACGGTTTTTATATCGCCCTGCCGCTGCGGAGCGATCCGTCGCGGCTGAACCGCACGATCCATCAGGAGAAGATGTTCGACATCTTCCAGGAGTACCAGTCCTGGGTCCGGATCATGGGGGTGCCCACCGTCGGGCAGCTCAACTCGAAGGTGCTCGGAGGCGATGCGAGCGAGCTGATAAAGATTGCGGAGGCGTTCCACGAGAAGAAGATCGCCAGCGTCGCCGACGCCGTTTACGACGCCAATGTAGCCCGTGGAGCCCGCGTGGTGCTCATCTCGGGGCCTTCGTCGAGCGGCAAGACCACATTCGCCAAACGGCTGGGCATCCAGTTGCGCATCCTGGGGCTGAACCCCGTGCTGATCTCGCTTGACGACTACTTCGTCGAACGGGAGAAAACCCCGCTGGACGAGAACGGGGAGTACGACTACGAGGCGCTCGAGGCCATCGACCTGGAGCAGTTCAACGACCATCTGCGCCGACTGGCCGAGGGGGAGAGCGTCGATATTCCCCGTTACGACTTCATCACCGGCACACGCCAGTGGCACAACAACCCCCTCACGCTCGACGAGCGTTCAATCCTCATCATCGAGGGAATCCATGCCCTCAACCCCCGCCTTACGCCGAGCGTGCCCGAGGAGCGCAAGTTCCGGGTCTATATCTCCTGCTTCACGTCGGTGGCGATGGACAACGTGTCCCGTATCTCGACCACCGACAACCGGCTGCTCCGGCGGCTTACGCGCGACTACACCACGCGCGGAAACGATGCGTTGGCGACCCTGTCGCGCTGGGCGAGCGTGCGGCGCGGCGAGGAGCGCCATATCTTCCCCTACCAGGAGAACGCAGAGGTGATGTTCAACTCATCGCTCTTCTATGAAATATCGGTGCTGCGCCCCTTCGCCGAGCCGATTCTGCGCGAGGTGCCCGACACGGTGCCCGAGTACGACGAGGCGCGGCGGATGCTCCATTTTCTGGACAACTTCATCCCGATCGATGCGTCGGAAATTCCTCCGACCTCCCTGCTGCGGGAGTTTATCGGCGGCAGCAGCTTCAAATACTGACCCTTCACGAACGAAAACCTATCAAATAAAAACATCAAATCCGTATGTTCGACAAATTTTCTGAACGCCATATCGGCGTCGGGCGCGGGGAGGACCTTCGCGCCATGCTCGCCACGATCGGCGTAAAGTCGGTGGATGAGCTCATCGGCCAGGTCATTCCCCAGTCCATCCGGCTCAAGACCCCTCTGGACCTGCCGGCCGAGGGGATGAGCGAATACGAATTCGCCGCACACATCCGTGCGCTGGCCGACCGCAACCGCACGCTGCGCTCCTTCATCGGCATGGGTTACTATCCCACGGCTGTGCCCGCGGCGGTTGCCCGCAACGTGTTCGAGAATCCCGCGTGGTACACCTCCTATACCCCCTATCAGGCCGAGATTTCGCAGGGACGGCTGGAGGCGCTGCTCAATTTCCAGACCGCCGTAATTTCGCTCACCGGCATGGAGATCGGCAACTGCTCGCTGCTGGACGAAGGCACGGCCGCGGCAGAGGCGATGCTGATGATGTTCGCCCTGCGTTCGCGCGAGGCCGTAAAACAGGGCCGCAATCAGCTCTTCGTCGATCGCAACCTCTTCCCGCAGACGCTCGACGTGCTGCTCACGCGCAGCGAGCCGTTCGGCATCGAACTCATCATCGACGATTTCGCCCAGTACGAATTCACGGGCAGGGAGTTCGGCGCGATCGTGCAGTATCCCGCCGCCGACGGCGAGGTGCGCGACTACTCCGCTTTCACCGCATCGGCGCACGGGGCGGGGGCGCTCGTTACGGCCGTCGCCGACCTGCTGTCGCTGGCGCTGCTCAAGGCGCCCGGCGAATGGGGTGCCGACATCGCCGTCGGCACGACTCAGCGTCTGGGTACCCCGATGGGGCTCGGCGGCCCGAGCGCCGGATACATGACCACGCGCGAGGCGTTCAAACGCAACATGCCGGGCCGCATCATCGGCGTCTCGGTGGATCGCATGGGCAACCGCGCCCTCAGAATGGCGCTCCAGATGCGCGAGCAGCACATCAAGCGCGAGCGTGCCACCTCGAACATCTGTACCGCCTCGGCTCTGATGGCCTCGATGGTGGGCTTCTACTGCGTTTACAACGGACCCGAAGGGCTGCGCCGTGCGGCCGAGACTGCGCATCTGGCGGCGCTCACCGTGGCCCGCGCATTGGAGGCGATGGATTACAAGCTCACCGCGCGCAGCTTCTTCGACACGCTCGAAGTGGAGGCCGAAGCCGCTGTCGTACAATCGCTGGCGCTCGAGCAGGGCATCAACTTCTATTACCCCTCGGAGGGGCGCGTGCGCCTCTCGCTCGACGAGGTGACCACGCCCGAGGAGATCGAGCGGATCGTGGCGATCTTCGCCGCCGCCAAGGGCCGCAAGGCGCGCGGTGTGAAGCCGGCCGCCGAGTGCGCGATCGCTCCGGAGCTCCGTCGTACCTCCGAGTACCTGAGCGAGCCGGTTTTCAACACCTACCGCTCGGAGAGCGACCTGATGCGCTACATCAAGCGGCTCGAGCTGCGTGACATTTCGCTCGCCAACTCGATGATTTCGCTCGGCTCGTGCACCATGAAGCTCAACGCCGCCTCGCTCATGCAGCCTCTTTCGCTCGCGGGCTTTCAGAACATGCACCCCTTCGCTCCCGCCGACCAGGCCGAGGGCTACATGGAGCTGATCGCCGGTCTGGAGCACGACCTGGCCGTGATTACGGGCTTCGCCGCCTGCTCGCTGCAGCCCAATTCGGGCGCTGCGGGCGAATACACCGGGCTCATGGTGATCCGCGCCTACCACCAGAGCCGCGGTCAGGGCTACCGCAACGTGGTGCTCATTCCCGCCTCGGCGCACGGAACCAATCCCGCTTCGGCGGCGATGGCCGGCATGAAGATCGTCACGGTGGCCTGCGACGCCAACGGCAACATCGACGTGGAGGATCTCAAGGTCAAGGCGCAGGAGTACAGCTCGGAGCTCTGCGGCATCATGATTACCTACCCCTCCACGCACGGCGTGTTCGAGAGTCGCATCCGCGAAATCGTGGATGCCGTGCACGAAGCCGGCGGACAGGTTTACATGGACGGCGCCAATATGAACGCCCAGGTGGGCCTGACCAATCCGGGTTATATCGGGGCGGACGTATGCCACCTGAACCTGCACAAGACTTTCGCCATGCCCCACGGCGGCGGCGGCCCGGGTGTCGGCCCGATCTGCGTGGCCGAGCACCTCAGGCCGTTCCTGCCCTCGCATCCGGTGATGCCTACCGGCGGCGACCAGGGGATCACGGCCGTGGCCTCGGCACCCTGGGGGTCGGCCCTGCTGCTGCCGATCACCTACGGCTATATCAAGATGCTGGGCGGCGAGGGGCTGCGGCGCGCCACGGAAATGGCGATCGTCAATGCCAACTACATGTCCTCCGCGCTCAAGGGCGAATACCGCACCTACTATGCCGGAGAGACGGGCCGCGTGGGTCACGAGATGATCCTCGACCTGACTAATTTCAAGCACGACTACGGCATCGACTGCGGCGATATCGCCCACCGGCTGATGGACTACGGTTTCCATGCCCCGACGCTCTCGTTCCCCGTGCACGAGACGCTGATGGTCGAACCCACCGAGTCGGAGCCCAAGGCCGAGATGGACCGATTTATGGAGGCGCTCGTGCAGATCAAGCGCGAGTGCGAGCAGGCCGCCGCCTCGGGCGAGCAGGACAACGTGGTGGTCAATGCGCCCCACACGGCTTTCGAGGTCTGCGGCGAGTGGTCGCATCCCTACACCCGCGAACAGGCTGCTTTCCCGCTCGCCTGGATCCGTCAGGCCAAGTTCTTCCCCTATGTCACCAAGATCGACAACGGCTACGGCGACAGGAACCTGGTTTGCCGCTGCACGGAGTAAACCGGCGGAGACGAATGAAACCGGGGGCCGTTTGACGGCCTCCGGTTTTTTCGCGCCGATGCGGCGGGGTTGCCCGGAATCGGTTGGGTTGTGGCATAATTGATGCCGGACTGAATACGAGGCGGATCGGGCGCCTTTCGGTAACCCGACTGGGGATGCGGGGCGGAGCGTGCGTTTTTTCGCGGCGTCGGGTTGGCGGATCGCGGGAAATGATTACCTTTGCATCAATTACTTGTAATATAACGATCACATGAAAGTAGAGAACAACAAAATGGTGGCGGTGGAGTACAAACTCACTGTCGATGGACAGATCGCGGATCAGTCGCAGCCGGGCTCGCCGCTCGAATTCATCGTGGGTGCGGGTATGCTGCTCCCCAAATTCGAGGAGGCGCTGATGGGCAAGGAGCCCGGCGACAAGGTCTCCTTCACGCTCTCGCCCGGGGACGGATACGGCGAAATAATGGAGGAGGCGATCGTCGATCTGCCTAAAAACATATTCATGGTAGATGGCAAACTGGCCGAAGATATCCTCTTCGAGGGGAGTCAGGTGCCGATGAGCGACCAGCAGGGCAACCGCATGCTGGGCGTGGTGAAGGAGGTCGGCGACGAGCACGTCAAGATGGACTTCAACCACCCGATGGCCGGCAAGACGCTCGACTTCGAGGTGGAGGTGGTGTCGGTACGCGACGTGACGCCCGAGGACCTGGCCGCGAAGGGCGGCTGCTCGTGCGGGGAGTGCGACTGCGAAGGCGGGGAGCACGACTGCTGCGGCGAAGGCCACTGCCATTAATCGACGGTTCGGGATCGGTTTCCCGTTTCGACCCGATGACCCCGGACCGCTTTTTGCGGCCGGGGTCGTCCGTTTTCCCGCTTCAGGATGACTTTCCAGCCATGCTCCGCACGGTGACGCAATACCTTCGTTCGCTCGAAGACCCCTATGGCCTGGTGCGCACCCTCCGCGATCCGGAGGTGTGCCGCCGACCGGACGGGAGGCCGTGGTATGCGGTTGGGAACAGCGCCGTGGTCTTCAAGGTGCGCTGCGCGGGACGGACGCGGATGCTCAAGTGCTATACCCGGCCGATGCCCCATCTGGAGATCCTTTACGGCAGGCGGCTCCTGCGCCGCGAGCTTTTCATCTACACCGATCACGAGCGGGGCGAGTGGGCCGATGTGGTCACGGGCCCGTGGTATGAGGGGCCGACGCTCGGGGATGCCGTGATCTGCGCTGCCGCCGCCGGCGACAGGGAACGGCTCCTCTTCCTGGCCGCGGCGTTCGACCGGCTGGTCCTCGCCATGCTCCGGCGCGACTGGGCACACGGAGACCTCAAGCCTGAAAACATCATCGTGACGGCACGGGGACTGAGGCTGGTGGATTTCGACGCCTCCTACCTCCCTGCGCTGGCCGGGGAGCCCAGTCCCGAACTCGGCACGGCGGCTTACCAGCATCCGGCCCGCACGGTGCGGGATTATGACCGCCATCTGGACGACTTCCCCGCTGCGCTGCTCTCGACCGCCCTGCATGCCCTGGCGCTCGACCCCGGCTTGTATGGCCGCACACCGCTCACCGACGGGCTGCTCTTCGTCCCGAAAGAAGTGGTGGACGGCAGTTCGGCGGTATGGCGGGAGTGCCTCGAACTCTTCTCACGGGCGGGGGACGCGGTGCACCGGCGTATCGCACTGCTGCTCCGCTCACCCGTGCTGCGCCTTGCGGGGCTGGAGGAGCTGATGGATTTTTCCGTGCGGCTCGCCGGAACGCTGCCCGACGGGGATCGGGCGTCCGACCTTACCGCCGCGTATGCCGCAGCGCCGCCCGAGCTCTTCGTGCGTGACGGATGGTGGGGGTTTCGCGACGGCGTGCGGATCGTGATTCCGCCCGTCTATGACGCCGGATTCGACTTTACCGAGGGGCTGGCTGCCGTGCTCACGGGCCGTCGGTGGGCCTTTGTCGATACGGCGGGTCGGGAAGCGCTGTGCATGGAGGGATTCGACGCCGTCAAGCCGTTCCGCAACGGATGCGCCGTGGCCGAACGCAACGGCTGCCGCTATGCGGTCGATCGGCGTGGACGGGTCCGGAAATTGGATATTTAGATGCAAATACCTATATTTGCATCTGCCAAATAACGTATGTCCGAATTCAGAAAATTAACCGACCCGGAGATCGCATCCCTCGAGCGGGCCGCCAACACCGCCGCCGACTGGAGCGAAGTGGAGGTGACCGCCGATTTTTCGCCCGCGCAATGCCGCGCGAGCCGTTTCGAGGGGCGGGTGCGGATCGGTCGGGGGGCACGGGTTTACGACTCCACCGTGCGCAACTACCTGTTGGGCGACGAGTCGCTCGTGGAGCGCGTGACGGCGCTCGAATGCCGCCGCCGCTCGGCGTTCGGAAACGGCACGGAGGTGGCTGCCATGAACGAATGTGCCGGCCGCACCGTGCGGATTTACGACGCGCTCACCGCGCAGATCGCCTACCTGCTGGCCGTGTACCGACACCGGCCGCAGACGATCGCCGCATTGGAGCGGATGATCGGCGCATATGTCCTCGAACGCACCTCGGAGCTGGGATCGGTAGGGCGCGGGGCCCGTGTGACGGGCGCCCGCTTCGTGCGGGAGGTGCGGATCGGCGACGGGGCGACAATCGACGGCGCCACACTGCTCGAAAACGGCACGCTTTGCGCCGGGGCTTTCGTCGGTGCGGATGTCAAGGCGCGGGATTTCATCCTGGCCGAAGGGGCCCGCGTGGACAACGGCTCCATCCTGGAACGTTGCTTCGTGGGGGAGAGCTCGGTGCTGGACAAGGGCTTCACCGCCACCCATTCGCTTTTTTTCGCCAACTGCCATTGCGAATGCGGCGAGGCCGCCTCGGTTTTCGCCGGGCCCTATACCGTTTCGCACCATAAGTCCACGCTGTTGATCGCAGGGATGTTCTCGTTTTTCAACGCCGGCAGCGGCTCCAACCAGAGCAACCACCTCTTCAAGAGCGGCGCCGTCCACCAGTCGGTGCACCTGCGGGGCTGCAAGTTCGGCAGCGGCGCCTACATCATGTCGCCCGCCCTGGAGGGGGCCTTTACCATGGTGCTGGGGCACCACGCCCACCACCACGACACCTCGGAGTTCCCTTACTCCTATCTGGTCGAGAACGACGGCCGCTCCCGCCTGCTGCCGGGGGCCAACCTGACCAGCTACGGAGCGGTGCGCGATGTCGAAAAGTGGCCGGTGCGCGACCGGCGCACCCTGCGTCGCGACGCGATCAGCTTCGAGGAGCACAATCCCTATGTTTGCGGCGCGATGATGCGTGCGGTCGATGCGCTCAATACGCTCGCCGACGCCGATCCCGATGCCGACAGCTATAATTATAAGAAAGTGTCGATCCCGGCGACCATGCTACGGCGGGGTCTCAAGCTCTACAACAAGGCCATTGTCGCTTCGCTCGGGGCAATGCTCGAACGCGGCACGGCGGGAGGCGCCGACGGTGCGGGCCGCTGGCTCGACGTCGGCGGACAGTTCATCGTCAAACGGGCCGTTGTCGCGTTGCTCGACGACGTGGATGCCGGCCGGATCGCCACGCTCGATGCGGTAGCCGCCCGTTTCGCGGCCTTTGCGGAGCGGTACGACGATTACGCTCGCGACTGGGCCTACGGGGTACTCGGGGCCGTTCTGGGCCACACCCCCACCGATGGGGAGCTCTCCGACGCGATCGCTGCGGGCGCGAATGCCCGCTGTTCGCTTCGCAAGGCCGCCGAGGAGGACCGCCGCCGCGACTGCTCGCTCGATATGGCCGTCAGCTACGGACTGGATGCCGACGACGAACAGGAGGTGCAGGACGATTATTACACGGTCAGAGGACTCCGATAGCGCATGTACAGCCAACCCATAACCCGCCTGCACCGCACGGCTTTCGTGCTGATGATCGACCGTTCGGGGTCGATGGCCGAAGAGCTCGTCTTCTGCGGTCGCCGCATCCCGAAAGCCGAAGCCGTCGCGGAAGTGGCCAACGGGCTGCTCTTCGAGCTGATCCAACGCGCCACGCGCACCGACGGGGTGCGGGACTATTACGACATCGCCGTCATCGGATACGACGGCGACGGGGTGCGTTCGCTGCTCTCGCCCGAGCATTGGTTCGTGCCCGTTTCGGAGCTTGCCGCGCGGGAGACGCCGCTGCGCACGGTGACCGTCGAACGGACGCTGCCCAGCGGCGAGCGGACGCTCCACGACGTGACGGCCCCCTGCTGGATCACCCCTTCTTCGCGGGGCACGACCCCCATGTACGAGGCGTTATGCCGGGTGCAGGAGCTGGTCGAGGGGTGGTGCGCCCGTCCCGCCCATGCGGACAGCTTTCCGCCGGTGGTGTTCAACATCACCGACGGCGAATCCTCCGACGGCGACGAGCAGGAGCTCCGCGACGTCTGCCGGCGCATCCGCCGAGCGGCTACCGCCGACGGGGGCGTATTTATGATCCATGTGCATATCGCCACGGCCCCCGACGCGCAGTCGGTGCTCTTCCCCACCGAGGAGGAGGTGCGCACGAACGGCAGCCGCTATGCGCGTCTGCTCTATGACTGCTCCAGCCCCATGCCGCCTGCGCTGGACGAGGCGATCCGCGACCTGAAAGGTCCCGGCGCGCGGCCTCCGTTCCGGGGCATGAGTTTCAACGCTTCGATGGCCGAGTTGATCTCGGTGCTCAATATCGGTTCGATCAGCGTTAGCATCCAATAAAGATGGTACCGACCTTTTACAGCCTCCTGGAGGCCCTTCAAACCCCCGCCGCTTCGTGCCGCACCCTGTGCGACGCCGAATTCGCCCGCCGTGCGGACGGATCGCCCGCGCTCACGCGCACGAGTTTCTTTACGGAGGCGCCTTTGGTGTGGTGCGGGGCCCGCTACCTGCTCTGCGTGCCCCAGTGCGGTTCGGCCATCCCCCGCGTCGAGCGGACGGCGGCCCGGATGAAACACCTGCATGCCGAGTGTCTGACCTCCTACCGCATCCTGCGCGACGAACTTGCCTATACGGATTCGACGGGTGCGCTGCGCCGCTGCGATGCGGTGCTGCACCGCCTGCCCGAGGGGGAGCCGCTGGCGGGCTGCGCCCTGATGCACGATGCGGGGGAGTTGCTCGCTGCGCTCGAACGGCTGGCCGGCGAGCTGGCGGAGATCGGTTTTACCCACTGCAACCTCAAACCCGATAACCTCTACCTTACGCCCGGCGGACGGCTCGTGCCCGTGCGTTACCACTTCGCCCGCTTCGACGAGCCGGGCGGCGATGAGGAGGCGTTCGCCGCGCTGCGCGAGTGGATCGCCTCCCATGCCGGGCTCGGCGGGCAATCCGTGCGCGACGCCATTGCGCCCCTCTATCGCGCTGCCGGCGAGCCGGACTGCGGCTACCGGGGCCCTATGTGCGAAGGGCTGACCTGCGTCTGCGGGGAGAGCGGCTACGGCTTCGTGGATGAGGCGGAGCGGGTGGCCATTCCGCTGCAATACCTCTGGGCCGGCGACTTCGCCGAGGGGCGTGCGATGGTGGAGACCCCGACCGGCATGGGGCTGATCGACAAGCAGGGGCGTTACGTAATCGAGCCCCGCTATGAAATCGTGGAATACAACGCCTATACGGGATGTTCGCGCGTCAGGAGCGAGGGGCTGTGGGCCCGGTTCGACTACCTGGGGCGGCAGCAGGGCCCTTTCACGGCTGTCTGGCAGAATGATCCCGTCGAAGAGAAGGCGTAAAATTTGCAACAACCCGAAAAAAGAGTATAATGGAAAGTGTAAAATGTCTGATTGTCGGCAGCGGCCCCGCGGGGTTCACGGCTGCCATCTATACCTCTCGCGCCAACCTGCAGCCGGTGCTTTACGAAGGCATCCAGCCGGGCGGCCAGCTCACCACGACCACCGAGATCGAGAATTTCCCCGGCTATCCCGAGGGGGTGGACGGAACGCAGCTCATGGCCGACCTCAAGCAGCAGGCTCAGCGTTTCGGCGCCGACATCCGTTTCGGCATCATCACCCGCGTAGATCTCTCGTCGCGTCCCTTCCATGTGGTCGTGGACGGGGAGAAGGAGATCGAGGCCGAGACCCTGATCGTGGCTACGGGAGCGACGGCCAAATACCTGGGGCTTCCGTCGGAAAGCAAGTACAAGGGGATGGGCGTGAGCGCCTGCGCGACTTGCGACGGATTCTTCTACCGCAAGAAGGATGTGGCCGTGGTCGGCGGCGGGGACACCGCCTGTGAGGAGGCCACCTACCTGGCCTCGCTCTGCCGCCAGGTTTATCTGATCGTGCGCAAGCCCTTCCTGCGGGCCTCGAAAGCCATGCAGCAGCGGGTGCTGGGCACTCCCAATATCAAGGTGCTCTTCGAGCATAACACGGCCGAGGTGTTGGGCGACGAGAACGGCGTGACGGGGGCTCGCCTGCGTCATAACGACGGTACGGAGCAGACCATCGAAATTTCGGGTTTCTTCCTGGCCATCGGGCACCACCCCAATACGGAACTTTTCGCCGACCAGCTCGCGCTGGACGAGGAGGGATACATTCGCACGGAGCCGGGCACCTCGAAAACCAGCGTCGAAGGGGTCTTTGCCGCCGGCGACGTGCAGGACCCCCACTACCGCCAGGCCATCACCGCTGCCGGTTCGGGCTGCAAGGCGGCGCTCGACTGCGAACGTTTCCTGCTGAGCCAGACCAAATAAGCGGCCCCAAACGACGTGCCCTGCGGCCCGGCCCTGTATCGGGGCCTCCGGGAGCTGCAAGGCGCAGCATGCGGGTTCCGCCCAACCGATTGAATGAATTGAGTTTCAGTGTCACCATACTCGGATCGGCTTCGGCCAAACCGACGGCGGGTCGTCACCCGTCGGCGCAGGTGGTCAATGTCCACGAGCAACTCTACCTGGTGGATGCGGGCGAAGGGGTGCAACGGCAGCTTTTCCGTTACGGCATCAACCCGCTGAAGCTCCGGGCGGTTTTCATTTCCCATCTGCACGGCGACCATGTGTTCGGCCTCTTTCCGCTGCTCTCGACGCTGGGGCTTTACGGACGCAAAACATCGCTGCGGGTCTTCGCTCCGGCCCCTTTCGGGGAGATGCTCGCCTGTTTCAGGCGCTATTTCGACCCCGAGCCGCCGTTCCCGGTCGAGTGGAGCGAGGTGCTTACGACCGAACATGCGCTCCTGTTTGAAAACCGCACGCTCGAAGTGTGGAGCATTCCCCTGCGCCACCGGGTGCCGGCGGCGGGTTTCCTCTTTCGCGAGAAAGAACCTCCGCTGAATGTCCGCAAGGAGCGGATCGCGGAGTACGGACTCTCGATCGCACAGATCGCCGCCGCCAAGCGGGGCGAGGCGGTGCTGCTCGACGACGGGCGGACGCTTCCCAACGGGGAGCTGACTTATCGTCCCTATGCGCCGCGCTCCTATGCCTACCTTGCCGACACCAACTACTCGGCGAAAGCTGCGCGTCTGGTCGCGGGTGTCGATCTGCTCTACCACGAGGCGACCTATACCGATGCAGAGCGGCGTATCGCCCGCGAGAGGGGCCACTCCACGGCGTTACAGGCGGCCAAAGCCGCTGTCGCGGCGCGCGCCGGCCGGCTCGTGATCGGGCACTATTCGGCCCGTTACCGGGACGAAGGTGTGCTTGTCGAGGAGGCCCGCACCTGTTTCCCGGAGACATTTCCGGCAGTGGAGGGGGAGACGTTCACGATCGAAAAACGGCGGGAACCATGACGCGGGCCGAGATTCAGTTCGTGCGATCGCTCGCGGACAAACGCAGCCGCGACCAGTCGGGGATGTTCGTCGCTGAGGGGAGCAAGCTGGTCGGGGAGTTGCTGGCCTCCGGCCTGCGCGTAAGCCGCGTCTTCGCGCTCGACGGGCTTTTCCCGCCCGGCGCCGCCGAGGTCGTGACGCCGAAAGAGATGGAGCGGCTCTCGCTGCTCAAGACCCCCTCGAACGCTCTGGCGCTGGTCGAAATGCCCCGTTACCGGCTCGATCCCGCCGTTGCCGGGCGGGAGCTGGTGGTGGCGCTCGACGAGGTGCAGAATCCCGGCAACCTGGGGACGATCATCCGGCTGGCCGACTGGTTCGGCATCGGGCATGTCGTTTGTTCGCCCGGCACAGCCGACTGCTTCAATCCCAAAGTGGTGCAGGCTACCATGGGGGCGATCACGCGCGTAAAGGTGCACTATACCGATCTGGCGGCTTTCCTCGGCTCCGTTGCCGAGCGGAATAGGCCCGTTTACGGCACTTTTCTGGAGGGAGAGAACCTCTACGATGCGCCGCTGGCCGAAACCGGCGTGGTGGTGATGGGCAACGAGGGCCGCGGCGTAACGCCCGAGATCGCGCGAATGGTCACGCGCAGGCTCTTCATTCCCCCCTATCCCGCGGACAGGCGGGGCTCCGAGTCGCTCAACGTGGCGATCGCAACGGCTGTCGTGTGCGGCGAGTTCCGCCGTCGGGCGGCGACCGTCGGACAGGCTCGGGAGGATGCCGGAAAGGGGGCGCCGTGAGGAACGGCGAACATGGAAAAGAGATCGGGCGGAAACATGCGTTTCCGCCCGATGCTTTTTGGCTGCCGTGAGTATAGCGGTCGGCGGCCGCGGGCATTGCGATACGGACCGGCGTTGCTATCGGGATCGCCGGAGGCCGGTTAGGTCGGGTCGGACTGCCGCCACTCCGCATGACCGCGATCCTTGCGCTGCGGTGGCTGCGCCGTTGCGCCGTAAGAGCCGCTATTCCGCGTAAGGAGATGCCCAGAACCACCGCTCGTCGGTGGTTGCGTAATCGTACTGGTCGGTGTCATTTTCGTAACCCGGCGGCACGAGGCCGATGTAATGCAGCGGTTGCTTGCCCTCATATTGCGTTTCGGTGTTGAACTCGCTGCGATCGGAGCAGGTCATGTAGTAGAGGTTCTTAGCCATATAGATATCCAGGTACTCCTCCTTGGTCTGGGGTATCTCGGAGTTCCAGTTGGCCTCGGGGTTGAGCCGATACGGACGCCCGTCGCGCATCCGCTCGCGCACCTCGCCGATGCCCAGCGGCGTGCCCTGCTCGTCGGTGACGTAGGCGTCGAACGTGGGGTCGATCCACAGCCATTTGTCGAGCGTGCAGGAGTAAACGGCGCAGATCACATGGCAGTCGTTGACGAACTCTTTGGGCAGGCACGTGACGAACCGCGAGCGGAAGCCGAGGGCCAGGTAACATTCGTTGAGCATCTGGGCCATCATCCGGCAGTTGATGCCCCGATCCTCGCTGCGGCAGAGCTCGACCATGTCGATCGCGTTGCGCGAGACGGGATTGGCCGAGCTTCCGTCGTGCCGCACCGTGCGATGGACCCAATGCATCAGGTTGAGAATCTGCGACACTTCGTCGCCGCTGCCGGCCACGCTGTCGAGCTTGAAATATGTGCGGACGCGCACCAGGTCGGGGTTGTTGGGCGCGGCGTAGCGGAAGCGGGGCAGCGAGTCGGTCGGCGCAGTTCGGTCATAAGGTGCGGCGGCGCGCAGGATGGCCAGGTAATCGCCCTGTGCGGCCGCCCGCTCTTTGAGGGGGCCGAATGCGTCGAGTCCCCGCAGGTAGCTCAGGTCGGGATCGCGCAGCATCCAGTCGTAGGCGGTGTAGTTGTTGCGGATGTAGTCGTGGTCGATCGCTGCCGAGAGGCTGCCGAGCGCGGCGCGTTTGCGCTGCAACGACTGCACGCAGGCCAGGTTGTAGTAGATGCCGGCGAGCAGGTCGCCGTTCCGCGCCTCGAAGTTCGTCCGCAGCGTGTCGGACAGGGCTTCGTACGTGCGGATGGCACGCAGGTATTCCCGCTCGGCGCGGGCGCAGGCTCCCTGCCGTGCCGCTTCGTAGGCCCGGGCGTATTGTTCGATAAAAGGTTGCAGCACCACGGCTGCAGGGTCGGATGGTTGTGCACGGAGCGCAAACGGGCAGAGTGCCAGCAACAGGAGAAGAAATCGTTTCATAGGTCGGTGCGGTTTAGGTTTGCCGATAGAAAATCCGGTCGTGTTTACCGATGCAAATGTAAACAAATTCCCCCCCCCGCAACTTTATGGGAATGAAATTCGCACGGATCGACAATTTTCGGCGTCCGGAGCGGGATTGTGTGAAAAAACGCCTATATTTGTAAGTTGAAACAGATTGTATTTATGTCCGAATCTAAACTCAGAATAGGCATCACGCAGGGCGACCCCAACGGCATCGGCTGGGAGGTCATCCTCAAGACCTTTGCCGATCCGCGCATGACGGAGCTGTGTACGCCCGTAATCTACGGATCGCCCGCTGCGGCCGCCTATTACCGAAATACGGTCGAGGGGCTCGAGGAACCGGTGTTTCAGTCCGTCGGCTCGGCCCGCGAAGCCCGCAGGGGACGGGTGAACCTCGTGCCGTGCGGCGAGACGTCCGCCATCGAGCCGGGCGTCGGCTCCGCGGAAGCGGGCAGGGCGGCGGTCGAGGCCCTGCGCAGGGCTGTCGCCGACCTGCGCGAGCAGCAGATCGACGCCCTGGTGACGGCTCCTTTCGACAAGGAAACCGTCCATTCGGCGGAATTCCCCCATACCGGACACACCGAATTCCTGGCTGCCGAGCTGGGAGGCGAGCCCCTGATGATGATGTGCAGCGAGGTGCTGCGCGTGGGGCTTGCGACCATCCATATTCCCGTCGCGCAGGTCAGCGCGAGCCTGACCAAAGACCGGATCATGTGTTGTCTGGATCGGCTCAGGGCGTCGCTCAAGCAGGATTTCGGGATCGTGGAGCCGCGCATCGCCGTGCTTGCGCTCAACCCCCATGCTGGGGACGGCGGGCTGCTCGGCCGCGAAGAAGAGGAGGTGATCCGGCCGGCCATCGTCGAAGCGTTCGAGCGGGGGGTGCTGGCTTTCGGGCCCTTTGCTGCCGACGGGCTTTTCGCCAGCGGCGGCTATGCCCGCTACGACGCCGTGCTGGCCATGTACCACGACCAGGGGCTTGCCCCCTTCAAAACCCTGTCGCCCGACGGGGTCAATTTCACGGCCGGCCTCGGTCGGGTGCGTACCTCGCCCGACCACGGCGTGGCTTACGACATCGCAGGGCAGGGCAAGGCCGACCCCGCATCGATGCGGCAGGCGATCTACGCAGCCATCGACATCGTGGAACGGCGCCGCCGATGGGCCGAGTGGACGCGCAATCCGCTGCAACCGTTCGAGCGCGACCGGGGCGGCCGCGACGTGTCGGTGCGCGACCTGCCCGACACCGAAAAAGAGGAGTAACGAACCCGGGCGCAGGCGTATTCCGTCTCGTAATTGTGGAAGCGCGGAAGCCCGAAAAACGATTTGAAATGATAAAAATTACCTTTCCCGACGGCAGCGTCAAGGAGTATGCCCGAGGGACCACGGCTTACCGGATCGCCGAGTCTATCAGCCCTCGTTTAGCTGCCGACTCGCTGGCCGCATCGGTAAACGGACAGGTCGTCGATCTCGAGCGTGCCATCGAGGAGGATGCGGCCGTCAAATTCTTCAAATGGGACGATCCCGAGGGCAAACACGCTTTCTGGCACACGTCGTCGCATCTGCTGGCCGAGGCGCTCGAGGCCCTCTATCCGGGCATCCGCTTCGGTATCGGCCCCGCCATCGAGAACGGGTTCTACTACGACGTGGATTCCCCCGTCCCCATCACCGAATCCGACCTGCCCCGCATCGAGGCCAAGATGACGGAGCTCGCACGTCAGAAGGAGCCGCTGGTGCGTACCGAGGTCTCGAAGGCCGACGCGCTCAGGAACTTTACCGAAAAGGGCGACCCCTACAAATGCGAGCTGATCCGCGACCTGCAGGACGGGACGATCACCTTCTATACCAACGGCGCTTTCACCGACCTCTGCCGGGGGCCTCACCTGCCCAATACCGGACTGATCAAGGCCTTCAAGCTCACCTCCGTCGCAGGGGCCTACTGGCGCGGCAACGAGAAGAACAAGATGCTCACGCGTATCTACGGCATCTCGTTCCCCAAGAAGTCGATGTTAGACGAATACATCGTGATGATGGAGGAGGCCAAGAAGCGCGACCACCGCAAGCTGGGCAAGGAGCTCGAATTGTTCCACTTCTCGCAGCGCGTGGGCCAGGGGCTTCCGCTCTGGCTCCCCAAGGGGGCGGCCCTGCGCGACCGGCTGGAGCAATTCCTGCGCGGCGTGCAGAAGGAGTACGGCTACCAGCAGGTCATCACCCCGCATATCGGCAACAAGGAACTTTACGTCACCTCGGGGCACTACGCCAAATACGGCAAGGACTCGTTCCAGCCGATCCACACGCCCGACGAGAACGAGGAGTTTCTGCTCAAACCCATGAACTGCCCGCATCACTGCGAAATATATAAGTACAAGCCCCGGTCGTACAAGGACCTGCCGATCCGTCTGGCCGAATTCGGGACGGTCTATCGTTACGAGCAGTCGGGCGAGCTGCACGGCCTGACGCGGGTGAGGGGATTCACGCAGGACGACGCCCATATGTTCGTGCGGCCCGACCAGTTGCTCGACGAGTTCGAGAAGGTGATCGACATTGTGCTCTATATTTTCCGCACCCTCAGGTTCGACAACTATACGGCACAGATTTCGCTGCGCGACCCCGAAAACAAGGAGAAGTACATCGGTTCGGACGAGAACTGGGAGAAGGCCGAGAGCGCGATCATCGAGGCGGCCCGGGCGAAAGGGCTCAAGACGGTCGTGGAGTACGGCGAGGCGGCTTTCTACGGCCCCAAACTCGACTTCATGGTGCGCGACGCCATCGGCCGCAAGTGGCAGCTCGGCACGATTCAGGTGGACTACAACCTGCCCGAACGTTTCGACCTGACCTACAAGGGTGCCGACGACAAGCTCCACCGCCCGATCATGATTCACCGTGCGCCGTTCGGCTCGATGGAACGTTTCGTGGCCGTATTGCTGGAGCATACGGGCGGCAGGTTCCCGCTGTGGCTCGCTCCCGATCAGGCGGCCGTGCTGCCTATTTCGGATAAGTACAACGACTACGCCGGGCGGGTGGCCCGCTATCTCAACCGCCGCGACGTGCGTGCGATCGTGGACGACCGCAACGAGAAGATCGGCCGTAAAATCCGCGACAACGAGCTCAAGCGGATTCCTTTCCTGCTGATCGTCGGCGAAAAGGAGGAGGCAGACGGACTGGTGTCGGTGCGGGCGCAGGGCGAGGGCGACCGGGGACAGATGAGCCTCGAAGCTTTCGGCGACCTGGTTACGGGCCTTGTCCGCGACGAGATCGAGGCCAACAAAATGAATACGGAAGAGAAAGTTTAACCAAATTAGGAGGACAAAACTATAGCAGCACCACGTCCATTCCCGCCGAGACCGTTCAGCTCGGGGAATAACCAGAGACCCAAGCCGGGAAGCAACCCGCGCTTCGGGCGCAGACCGGAAAAGGAGAATCCCAACCGCATCAACGAGCAGATCACCGTGCCCGAGGTTCGCGTGGTCGGGGAGAACATCGGAGAGCCGCGGGTGATGCCCACGCGCGATGCGCTCCGCATGGCCCGCGAACTGGAGCTCGACCTGGTCGAGATTTCGCCCAAGGCCGAGCCGCCCGTGTGCCGCATCACCGATTACCAGAAATACCTCTACCAGCAGAAGAAGAAAGCCAAGGAGCTCAAAGCCAACCAGGCGAAGATTGTGGTCAAGGAGATCCGTTTCGGTCCCCAGACCGACGACCACGACTACAATTTCAAGCTCAAGCACGCCGAAAACTTCCTCAAGGAGGGGGCCAAGGTCAAGGCTTACGTCTTCTTCCGCGGACGCTCGATCGTCTTCAAGGAGCAGGGTGAAATCCTGCTGCTGCGCTTCGCCACCGACCTGGAGGAGTTTGCCAAGGTGGAGATGATGCCCAAGCTCGACGGCAAGAAGATGAACATGATTCTGGCGCCCAAGGGAAAGAAATAGCCGGACGGCATGCCGGGTCTGTGCGGGGCGGCGGCCGCTGCCGACCATCGGCGGTTGCGGCGGAGAGGCCTTGCGGCGGCTTGCGTGCTGGTACGGAGGCGGTCGGGTGCTGCCTCGCGGCGGCGGGAGAGTCGTGCTTCGCAGGAAGACATGGGGTGTTCCGCGGACGATTTCGCTTGTTTACCTGTGCGGCGATTCGACGGGAGCGGGCGATGCGGCGACGCTGCCGGTTCAAACTGTTTTCGTGGTACCCGTGGGTCGGAATAGGTTTCCGCAGACACCGAAAGGTGTCTGCGGATTTTTTATGCTTCCATGAGCGACTGCGCTGCTCCGGAATGCCTTTCGTCGGCATCCGGATGCTGTCCCGGATGATTCGGCCGTTGGCCCCGCTGTTCGGTTTTCATGGCTTCGCGGAAAACAGCGGTTCGGGTCGGAATCGGGGCATTGTTTTTGTCGGCCGTCCCTTTCCGGAACAGAAGCCTGTTGCTGCCGCCGCCGTCCTCCCGAATGGGGAGTCGCGCCGAGGTCGGATCCACGCCTGTCCCGAAAAACCGTTGCCGAGATGATCCCGCAAAGCCGTCTGAGTACCTCTGTCAAGCCGCATATCGCCCTGATCGTATGCAATATCGTCTGGGCGATGGACTATCCGTTCTACAACCTGGTGCTGCCGCGCTGGGTCGATCCGATCGCCATGGTGTCGGGATCGCTCGCGGTGACGGCCCTCTTCTCGCTCGTTCCTCTGCTGTGGCAGCGCGGGGAGCGGATCGACCGCCGCGATATCCCCAAGATGATCGGCGCTGCGCTGTTGGTCGGGGTGATGCGCAAGACGCTGATTATGTACGGACTCTCCAAGACGTCGCCCATCGACGGCTCGATCATCGACACGATCGTTCCCCTGCTGGTGCTGCTTCTCTCGGTTATCCTGGGCATCGACCGCTTCACGCGGCTCAAAGTCGCGGGGCTGGTGCTCGGGATGGGCGGTGCCATCGCCGTGGTGCTGACGGGTGTTTCGGCCTCGCATACCCACTCCCATCTCTGGGGCAACGTGATGATCTTCCTGGCCGCCTGCGCCACCTCGGTCTATATGGTCTGGTTCAAGCGCGTGGTGGCGAAATACAACGTGACCACCGTGCTGCGGTGGATCTACTGCATCTCGGCCGTGGTGATGCTCCCCTTCGGTTTCCGGGCGATCCTGCACACCGACTATGCGGCCATGACCACCCCGATCGTGCTGGCGTCGCTCTTCGTGCTGACGCTGCCCACTTACCTGCCCAACCTGATGCTCAACTATGCGCTCAAGACGGTGCAGCCTACCGTGTCGAGCATCTACACCTACCTGCAGCCCGTAATCGCCATCGCCCTTTCGGTGGCGATGGGCCTCGACCGGCTGCATTGGGATACGGCGCTTTTCGCTGTGGTGATCTTCGTCGGCGTGGGGCTGGTGCTGCGCTCCTACCTCGTGCGGCGCGATGCGCCCGGGAGCCGCGTGCACTGACGACATTCCGCCGGGACAGGGCCGGCGGCCGTTACGGGAAAGGCGGGGCCTGAGTCCGGGCCACACCGGCGGCTGGAATGACTTTCCGCCCTCCGCGCATGGGGATGACGGGATAGCATTTTTCCTGACTTCGTCACACAAAAATCAACCGTCATCTGATCTTGGGCGAAGCATTGACGAAGTCGGAAAATATGGCGGGTATCTTCATGTGCGATGTCGCATGAAAATCGGAGGGCGGCTAAAAAGTCTATTGACTGATTAGCCGCCCTTTCGTTTCGGATTTCCGTAAAATATAATATGTTATCGTATTATTCGATATTCTCCCAATCTTCAGCCTTTATATACAAATTTTGCAGAGGGCTGCGATGTTCCTCGCCGTCGATAACGAACCAGGCTATGCGATAATCAGGTTCGGTCCTGAACAAAAAGTTGAATCCTAAGCTCTGATAATACTCATAGTTGTAACCGGCATACTCCAACAGCTCCATGATGGCTTCATCGGGCTCATCATAAAAGCCGTCGCCTTCATAGAAAGTCATCAACCTTATGTCTTCCGCCCCGTTTTCCAATTGTACGGTAACGATAAACGCATGACGGTCTTCCTTTACGAACGGCTGCATATCGTATTGAATGTCCGCATAGAACAGGCACGGGTGCTGTACTATGGCTATATCGAACGAATTACCGCCGTACGATACCGTCACATTCGTGCTCCTGTCTTCTTCGGACAGATAGTCTTCTTCGGTATAAAGAATGATCTCCCTCGTTTCGGTAATACGGTAAAACAACCACTCCGAACCCGTTTCCACCTTTATTTCATCCTCTCCGCCGGCAATACCGACAGACACTTCATTCGCCCAGAACGGCATCTCCGCATAATTCAGCAGCTCTCCCCTTCCGTACTGCACTACAGACAAAGATGCGGTCATACCGGCACATTCCAGAACAAGCACGGTGCTCCTGTCTTCCTGCGATATGTTTCTCCGAGCGGTAACCGACAAGGCCCTCTCCTCTATCGATGTCTCCAACCAATCTTTATTGCCCGAGACGATTTCCACCCCGGCATCTTCCCCGATGCCCGTCATCGTTACGGAAACATTCCCTCCCGACGAGGTAAATTCGATCGTATCTTTTTCCAGGAAAAACAAACGCTCGTCCTCGTCCTCTTTGCAAGCGATGCATGCAAGCGCCAAAACAGCAAAAGTCAAAAATTTTTTCATGGTCCAAAACATTTATCAAATCATACTTCAGGTTAAAGAAATATCTTAACATTCGCAAAAATAATAATTGTGGTTATTTTGCAAAAGGAGAATCGACCGTATCGACGCCCCTATCCGCTTCGCCGTTGGGTCCCCTTGCGCCGACCGTGCCGTCGAAATCGTAGATGAGCGCTATGGTGAATCTGTAGTCCATGATTTTCGGATTTTTGAATGAGCAAAGATCATCGTTTTTTCGTATCTTTGTCCTGCAAACCGGCGCCCATGTACCTCAGACGACTATCGCTGCTCAATTTCAAGAACATCACGCAGGAGGAGCTTACGCTCGGCCCGGACATCAACTGCCTGGTCGGGGACAACGGCGCGGGCAAGACCAATGTGCTCGACGCGGTTTATTTCCTGTCGATGTGCAAATCGTCGCTCGCGATGACCGATGGGCAGAGCGTGCGCCACGGCAGCGATTTTTTCCTCCTCGAAGGCGAGTACCGCACGGATGCCGAACGCACCGAGCAGGTCGTCTGCTCCTTTTCCCGCAAGGGGGGCAAGGTGCTCAAACGCAACGGCAAGGAGTACGAACGGCTGTCGGACCATGTCGGGCTGCTGCCGGTGGTGGCGGTTTCGCCGTCGGATACGGCCCTCATCAGCGATGCCGCCGACGAGCGGCGGCGCTTCCTGAACGCCTTTCTTTCGCAGCTCGACCGCAGCTACCTCCATGCCCTGGTGCGCTACAATGCGGTGCTGGGTGAGCGCAACAAGCTGCTCAAGGTGTCGCAGGACGAGGATATGCTCCTCATCTACGACCGGCAGTTGGTCGAACACGGCGAAACGGTGCACCGGGCACGGCGGGAGCTGGTCGAACGGCTGCGACCCGTGGTGGCGGACTTCTACCGCCAGCTCTCGGGCGACCGGGAGCAGGTCGAACTGGCCTACAAGTCGGAGCTTAACGACCGGCCTTTCGCGGAGGTGTTGCTGGCGGCCCGCGAACGCGACCGGATCAACGAATTCACCACTTCGGGCATCCACCGCGACGACCTCCAGTTGCGCATCGGCGGCTATCCGCTGCGCAAATACGGCTCGCAGGGACAGCAGAAGTCGTTTTTGGTCGCCCTCAAGCTGGCGCAGTATGCGCTGGTGGCCGCACAGCGGGGCGAGAAGCCGATCCTGCTGCTGGACGACCTGTTCGACAAGCTCGACGCCGGACGGGTCGAGCAATTGATCCGTCTGGTTGCGGGCGGCGAGTTCGGCCAGATCCTCATTACCGACTGCAACGAAGCCCGGCTGCACGCCATCCTCGACCGGACCGGATGCACCTATACGCTCCTGCGGGTCGAAAACGGAACCATTCGACCATGAGACGCACCAAAACCATGCTCATGGGCGACCTGCTCGACGAGTTCTTCAGCCGGCCCTACGTCGCCGCCCGCGTCGCCGAGGGGCGGCTGCCCGATACCTGGCGGGAGATCGTCGGCGAGAGGGCCGCTGCCGAGACCACGCAACTGCGGCTCGAAAACCGTATCCTGCATGTGCGCATCCGTTCGAGCGTGCTGCGCAGCGAATTGTTCCGTCAGCGCGAAGCGCTGGCCGCGGAGATCAACCGCCGCTCGAAGGTGCGGTTGGTGGCCTCGGTCATCATCCGCTGAGCCTCCATTTCGTTTCGGGGGCCATATTTCCTCCGTAATGATGGCGATATTGAGAAAAAAGATGTATTTTTGCACGTTAATACACGAAAAACAATACCCAACTAAAACCCGATAAAGGTATGGCAAAGCAAAAAGAGCAGGAAGCGCTGGAGGTTGCGATGGATCGCACCGAGGATTTCTTCGAGCGCAACAGCAAGAAAATAATCGCTGTCCTGGCGGTGCTCATCGTGGTCGCCGCCCTGATATACGGTTACAGGGAGCTGATCTCCCTGCCCCGCGTGGAGCGGGCGGCCGAGCTGATCGCCGAGGCCCAGTACCGTTTCGAGGGGGAGAATCCCGATTTCGAGCTGGCGCTCACGGGTGACGCCAACGGCGCCGGTTTTCTCGACGTGATCGACCAGTACGGCTCGACGCCCGCGGGCAATCTGGCCCGGCACTATGCGGGCATCTGCTACCTGCGCATGGGCGACCTGGACAATGCGGCCGCTTACCTGTCCGAATACCATCCCGTGAAGGGGATTCCCGGAGCGATCGTCAATGCGCAGAATCTCGGTCTGCAGGGCGATGTTGCCGTCGAGCAGCAGGATTACGCCCGCGCCCTGAAATTCTACGACAAGGCCGTCAAGGCTTCCGACAACCAGATGACCGCGCCGCTCTACCTGCGCAAGGCGGGTCTGGCTGCCAAAGCCATGGGCGACGACGCCCTTTCGACGGCTTACTACCAGCGCATCCTGGATACCTATCCCGCGACGCCGGAAGCTCGCGAGGCCGAAAAGCTCATCGGGGCGAACAACTGATAAACGGAGTGCGGAGCGATGGCAACCAGAACCCACAACCTTTCCAAATTCGACGCGCCGCTGCCCTCGGCTGCCGACATGAAGTTCGGCATCGTGGTGGCGGAGTGGAACCGTGAGGTGACCGAAGCGCTGCTCGAAGGAGCTGTCCGCACGCTCCGCAATGCGGGGTGTCCCGACCTGAACATCCAGATCAAATACGTTCCCGGAACGTTCGAGCTGACGCTCGGCGCGCAGTTTTTTGCCGAATACACCGACGTGGACGCTGTCATCGCTCTCGGCTGCGTCGTGCAGGGCGACACGCGCCATTTCGATTTCATCTGCCACGGCACCACGCAGGGGATCATCCAACTGCAGATCCAGTGGAACATGCCGGTGATCTTCGGCGTGCTCACGGTAAACGACATGCAGCAGGCCATCGACCGGGCGGGCGGACGCCTGGGTAACAAGGGCGACGAAGCGGCGGCCACGGCCATCAACATGGTCAAGCTCCAGATCGACATGGAGGCGGCCTCCCCCGATCACGTGCCCGACCGAAAGAACATCAACTGAAAGCCGGTATTTTATAAAAGTATTAATGGTGGCGGCGGGCCGAGTGATCGGTCCGCCGTTTTTTTGGAACCCCGATCGGGCCGTTTCCTGAAATATTCGGACGCCGGAAAGCGCACAAAAAGAAAATAATTGCTAAATTTGATTCCGTAAACGGATAAATTCGTAATTTTGTCAATTCCCGTTTGCACGTAGAACTTAAAACGAAATACAATGGTTGATATTTTTGCACGTCTCGAAAAGAACGCCGGGGGGCCTATCGGACAGTACATGTCCTATGCGCACGGCTATTTCGCATTCCCCAAACTGGAGGGCGAAATCGGGCCCCACATGCGTTTTCGCGGAAAGATGATGCTTAACTGGAGCCTGAACAACTACCTGGGCCTGGCCAATCATCCCGAGGTACGCGAAGCCGACGCACGGGGCGCCGCCGAATTCGGCATGGCTGCTCCGATGGGTGCCCGCATGATGAGCGGACAGACCAAGTACCACGAACAGCTCGAGCGCGAGCTGGCCGCTTTCGTCGGCAAGGAGGACGCTTTCCTGCTCAACTTCGGCTATCAGGGCATGATTTCGATTATCGACTGCCTGCTTACCCCGCGCGACGTGGTGGTTTACGATGCCGAGTCGCACGCCTGCATCATCGACGGCCTGCGCCTGCACAAAGGCAAGCGGTTCGTGTACGGCCACAACGACATGGATTCGCTGCGCTTGCAGCTCAAACATGCCAGCGAGCTGGCCGAGGAGCAGAACGGCGGTGTGCTGGTCATCACCGAGGGCGTGTTCGGCATGAAGGGCGACCTCGGCAAGCTGGACGAAATCGTCGCCATGAAGAAGGACTTCCAATTCCGCCTGCTGGTGGACGACGCCCACGGCTTCGGTACGATGGGCGAAGGGGGCCGCGGCACGGCATCGCACTTTGGCGTGGTGGATGGCGTGGACGTGCTCTTCAACACTTTCGCCAAGTCGATGGCGGGCATCGGCGCTTTCGTCTGCGGCCCGAAGTGGCTCATCAACCTGCTGCGGTATAACATGCGCTCGCAGCTCTATGCCAAGTCGCTGCCTATGCCGATGGTGATCGGGGCGCTGAAACGTCTGGACATGATCCGCACGCATCCCGAGTTCCAGCAGAAATTGTGGGAGATCACCCATGAGCTCCAGCGCGGACTGCGGGAAAACGGCTTCGAGATCGGCGTGACCAATTCGCCCGTGACACCCGTGTATATGAAAGGCGGTATTCCCGAAGCGACGAACCTGATCGCCGACCTGCGCGAGAACCACGCGCTCTTCTGCTCGATCGTGGTTTATCCGGTGATTCCCAAGGGCGAGATCATCCTGCGCGTAATCCCGACGGCCGCCCATACGCTCGAAGACGTCCGTTATACCATCGAGGCGTTCAAGGCCGTGCGTCAGAAACTCGAGGACGGAATTTACGGCAAGATGCCCATTCCGAAAATGGCGGAACTGTAATATCCCGGGCGAACCGGAACAGCCGTCCTTCTCTCAGGAAGGGCGGTTTTTTGTGTTATAGGGGGCCTGTCGTCTCCTGGTGCGGTTCGGTTTCCTTCCCGCGGCCCGGTTGTTCATGCAGGAGCCGGGCAGGGACGACAGGGCTGCGGTTTCCCGTCGGGCCGTCGTCCGACGGCCGCTTATCGTTCCATATTATCGAGGTGGATTTCCAGCGCCCGCACCGAAATCTGGATTTCGCGGATCGAAACGCCCAGCGAGCCGATCAGCAGCAGGAGCGCAATGCCGAAGACCCAGATCGAGAGGGTTGCAAGCCCGATGTAGATCAGAAACATCGTCACCACGCACAGGAAGAGGCTGCCGATCCCGAGAATCTGCATCGTGCGGGTGAGGTAGAGCCGGTGTCGCAGGTTCTCGATCTGGGCTACCGTAATCTGGGAGCGGTGCTGCTCGTACTGGTCCTTGAGCGTGCGTACGAGCTGCGCATAGGAGAGAAACCGGTTGGTGTAGGCCAGCAGGATCAGCGATACGGCCGAAAACAGGAGCGCGGGTGTGGTCAGCGTGAGTTCTTCCATCGTGTGCAGCTTAATAGGGTTTAATGGCAACTAAGCAAATCCGGTTCCCAACGGGAACCGGATGCGAAGATAGCGGATTTTCCACAACCTGCTGTCCGGACTTCCGATTAAGGCTGCGGTCGAACGCTTTGCGATTTTCGGCCAATGGCTCCGGGCACCGTGGCGGGTAACTACTTCAGGAACTCACTCGACAGGAGGCATCGGCTTAAGGGTCGTAAGCTGATCGGTATGGATAAGTATTGTCGAGTCTTTGCTGATAGCTATGTAAACATCCGGTTTGATATTGCTCGTAATGCGAATATCGGACGGGGCATATTCGACCTGTCCGTCCACATAGTCGGCCTTAGAGGAGGCTCCGCTGTCGGGCACGTCGGGGCCCGTGTGCAGGTCGAAAAGGGTGCTGAGGTAAAACCCGTTGCCCTTGCCGTCGTTCCCAAGGTTACAATGCACCAAGGTGCGGTATTCGATTTTGTCGTCGGGCACAGGCTCGGGATATTCGCCCGGTCGTACCGGATCCGGCGTATAGGTAATTTTCCGGTGCTGGGTCAGGTAGCCATCCATAACCCAGGTGTATTTTTGCGGGATGTATCCGTAATAGGTTGAGCCCTGTGCATAGACCGGACGTTTATTGCCGATTTCGGACAGGACTTTCGCATACGTATAAGCTTCGGAAGCGTTGCAGCGATAATCCAGCTCCCCAATCCAGTTTTTGAGCTCGCCGGATTGCATGGCGGCCGCTACGTCGGCAAAGAGGCGTTTGATTTCGGCTTTTCTGTTTTCTTCATATTTTATCGACTCCTCTTTTCCAATAATGATTTGTAGTCTGGCCAAAATCAAATCCCAATCGTACGTTTTCGGCCATTGGTGGAAGGACATAATCTGACAGAATGCGGTGACTTCCCTCGACTGGTTGTACGGATCCCCGATTCCCCATTTCACACCGACCAGGCCGTTGGTGCGTTCGTCATCTTGCCAGGGACCGGCAAAAGGCTTGACTTGTGGTTTGATGGTGGAGGGAGGTGTTATGCTGGCAAGCGTTTCGATGCGCGAGTAGAGGAATTTCAGCGCGCCGTCCTCCAGCGACGCCGGATCGGGGAATGTTCCTTCGTCGCTCACGGCATAGACCGTGGCTTGCTGGCGCCGGTCGGCGGCGACGATGGCGAAGCCGCTCTCCTGCTCGAAGTTCACCACGTAGAGCGAGGGATCGATGTCCTGCCCGTTCCGGACGGCGGTTTGTACGTCGTGGCGTTGAATGGAGCTGACCGCAATACGTTTCGCACGGGTTGCGGGGGCGATAGCGTCGCGTGCGGCGAGCGCCTCGGCTGCCGCGTCTTCGGGCGTGATCCCGAACGTAGCGACCGCAGGAACGGTCGGGAGGGTCGGATCGGGCACTTCGGCCGGATCGGGTTGCGAGCACTGCACGAAGAGCAGGCCGGCAACGGCAAGGAGTGAGAGGTGCTTTTTCATACTGGGTTTTATTTAGTGGAACGGGATGAAAAAAGGCATCCGACCGTTCGGTCGGATGCCTTGGAATACGGATTTACGGGACGACGATGTTTATCTCTCCGACTATTCCTGGTTTCGTTGTAACGGGGATATTGGGAAGAACGGTCGGGGTGTTCGGGCGGATGTTGGTGATGATTCCGATTTCAGCGGCCTCGAAAGCGTTCATGCCGGAGACGTACTGGTCGGGCAGGTCGAAATCCGGTACTTCGGGTTGCTGGCCCAGCTCAAAGATCGAATTGAGGTAGTATCCGTTCCCGTATCCGTCGTTTCCGAGGTTGCAATGGATCAGCGTGCGGGTTTCGATGCCCGGATAAACGGAGGTGGAGCGGGACTGAAGCAGGTAGCCGTCCATGATCCACGGATAACTGTACAGGATGCAGCCTCTGCGTGCCGTGCCGGTCGCGTAAACCGGACGTTTCTGGTCGATCTCGTTGCATACGGTGCTCATGGTGTAGGCTTTTTCCGCATTGCAATAATAGCCGATCGCGCTGAAAGCTTTTTCCATGGTGTCTGTGTTCTGGATCTGCCCGGCGACCGTTTTGAATAGCTGCGCGACGGCGCCCCAGATGGTGGGATCGGCTGACGGCTGGTAAAGCTTGCACACGTATTGTTTGATAATGGTCCAACGATAGGTTTTCGGCCACTCGTAATAGGACATGATCTGGCAAAGGTGCGTCACAAATACGGATTGATAGAACGGGAACTCTGTCCCCCAATTCACCTTTACGTACGGGCCGACGGTCTTGACGTTTCTCCAATTGGTAACGATGACCGCGTCCTGCGTCTGCACTTCGGCGGGTGCCGATGCCATCTGCCCGATCCGGGCATAGATCAGATTCAGGGGCGAATCATCCTGCAGGGAGGCGGGGGCAGGCAACGATCCTTCGTCGCTTATGGCATAGACCGTGGCTTGCTGGCGCCGGTCGGCGGCGACGATGGCGAAGCCGCTCTCCTGCTCGAAGTTCACGACATAGAACGAGGGATCGACCGTTTGAGCGGACTGAACGGCAGTTTGTGCGCCGTGACGTACCACGGAACGGACGGCGACCGCCTGCCCACGGGTCGCGGGCGAGAGGGCTTCGCGTGCGGCGAGCGCTTCGGCTGCCGCATCTTCGGGGGTGATTCCGAACGATTCGACCGCAGGGTCGGCGGGAAGGGCGGGTTCCGGGATTTCGGCCGGATCGGGTTGTGCGCATTGTGCCAACAGACAAATACCGACAACGAGCAGGAAATAATTGAGATGCTTCATACCTTATTGTTTTAAAGGTTAAATCTCGTATTTCCGCTCTCACAGGGCTTGAAAGCGTCGGCACTCGAACGAGTACCTCCGACAGGGTACGATGAAAGTAGGCATTTTCGCTCGGAAATGCAAGCGATCCGGCGATAATAGGTGGTTTAGTTTAAGATCACCGCCTTTTCGGACAAAACGAAGGCGTGCGGATAGAGGGGATCGGTTGAGTTTCCCGACCGTTCACAGTCCCTTGTGTGCGATCCGCCACGCCAAGGCATTGTATCCGCGCAACAGGGGCCAGCGCCAGCGGGCGGGCAGCAGGTTGAGCAGGCGGAGTTTCCAGAGGATGCGCCGGCTGCGGCGGGTATAGCGGAAAAAGCGGGCGGCCCGCCGCGCTTCGGCCGTTCCTCCTTTGGCGCTTGCGACCAGCGCTTTTCCCAACGCCACGCGGGCGATGTATTCGTTGCTCAGGTCGGCGGCGTCGGGCTTATAGAGCTCTTCAAAGGAATAGAGCGAATTTTCAGGGGTGTAGATAGCTGCCGAGCGGTTTTGAGCCGTGCGGGAGTAGCATGCCAGCGGCTTGGGCGAGAAACAGATAGGAGCCCGCCGGGCGATTTTTGTCCATAGGTATTGGTCCTCGCCGAGTTTCATCCCTTCGGGGAATCCTCCCGCTTCGACGACCAGGTCGCGCCGGAGTGTCGTGGCCGACGGAATGAGGACGTAACGGCTGAGGGCTTCCCGGAAAAAATCGACCGGTCCCTCCCGTCGGGGCGTGTCGCCCTGCACCATGCCGTCGGCGCTGCGGATATAGAACGCTGTGCCGTAAGCCCCGCAGCCCGGATAGGCGGCGATCAGGCGATGAATTTCGGTCAGGTAGTCCGCATGCCAGCGGTCGTCGCCGTCGAGCAGGGCGACGTAATCGCCGCGGGCCTCCGCAATGGCGCGGTTGCGGGCGGCGCTCACGCCCCGGTTCGTCTGGACGATCATCCGTATGAGCGGGGAGTCGAAGCTGCGCACCACGTCGGGCCCGGCGTCGGTCGAGCCGTCGTCCACCACGATCACCTCCAGCGGCGCGGTGTGTTGGCCGAGGACCGAGCGGAGGGTTTGTGCGATTTCACGCTCCTTGTTATAAAGCGGAATGACGACCGATATGCGTGGTTCCATCTGTACGGATCGATTCGTTTTCAAAGCCCGACTTTCCGGGCAGGATGTGCTCGAAAGCATCGCACAGGCAGCGGCTCTGCTGCTCGAAGTCGGAAATCCGCTCGCTGTCGTTCAGGCAGACCATGCGGTAACGCCGGTTGCGGATGTCGCTGCAGATCGTCGGCAGCGTGTCGTCGGCAATGGTCATCAGCCGGCAGTCGCCCATTGCCCGCGGAGCGAAATCGCCCCGCACGAGCATGTCGTAGCGAATCAGCCAGTGCGAGACGTCGGCCAGATTGCGGGTGCGGTGGCGGGAGGTGGCGTCCAGAGCCCCTCCCCACCGCTCCCAGGCCTGTATGAACAGTTCGCGCCGATAGGGTTGGGGCATGTGCGTGTCCAGGATGCCGGGGAATGTGCTCCACGGAAGCAGCAATGTGGTTTTCAGCAGGTTGCCGATGCCATAACGCGGGGAGAACCACTTGCCGGGATGCCGGCGGATCGCCTCTTTCTTGACGTGTTCGCGGTTGATGAGCTCCAGGTCGTTATAGACGATGTGCGCGACCGACGAGGGCTGCACGATGCTCAGGCGGGCCATGTCACACGGCAGGCCGTTGCGGAAGAACTCCTCGGGCGCCGTCGGGCGGCAGAGGAACGTATCGTCGTTGAAAAGCACGAAATGCTCGGCCAGCCCTTCGATCCGGTGGATGTTGAGCTCGATTGCGTTGGAGTTGAACGTCGGCAGGTATTCCGAGGGGATGAAATCCGCATGGTTGACGATATGCAGTTTGGGGTGCAGCACCCGCAACCATGCGGGCAGGTGTCCCCAGGTGATGAAGTGGATTTTACGCACCCACGGGGCGAACCGTTCGACGCCCCGGAACCAGTAATGCAGATTCCGCCAGTCGCGGTAGCGGATTTCGGAGGCGTCTTCGTTTTCCGTGCGCCGGGCCTGCCGGAAGTCGCGCTGCCAGTCGGGATCGTTTCCGTCCACCCAGAGTATCACAAAGTCGATCGTTGTCATGTCGTATGTCGGTGATGTTGCCGGCAGTTATTGTACCAGAAGGTTGCAGCCCCGGATGTCGCTGCGCTCGATGCGCCCCTCGATGGCGAAGCGTCCGTCGGCCAGACGTCGGCCCGTGTCCTGCGTCTGGATGAATGAACAGGAATACCGGTTGGCGAGGTCGATGATGTTCACGCCGCCCCGCGTTTCGTCGGGAAGCTGTGCGAACGGGTCGTTCAAGTCCCGGATCACCACACGCATCCAGGGCGGCGCCTCGAAGATGCCTCCGCCGCAGGAGTAAGCCTGCGACAGCAGTTCGGCCATACCGTACTCCGAATGGATGGTTTCGACGCCGAAAGCGTCGCAAAGGAGGCGGTGGAACGTCTCCTTGGGCAGCTCTTCGCGCTGGCCTTTCATGCCGCCGGTCTCCATGACCACCGTGCGTTCGAGCCGGGGGGCATACCGCTCGGCCAAATCCCATAACGCATAGCTTACCCCGAGCAGGATTTTGGGTTTCGGGTCGGCGGCCATCGCTGCGAGCATCTCCTCCTGGTTGCGGAGGTAGAAGCCTCCGGAGCCGCATGCACGGATCAGGCGGTCGGTCATATAGACCAGCGACGACCCTTCGCGTTCGAGGTAGGAGGGCAGCAGTCCGTAGAGGCTCCAGCGAGCGGGATCGCCGTAGAAATGGCAGAATCCCGCAAAAAAAGCCTGTTCATAAAGCGCGAGCCGCCATACCGGATGGCGCGAAGCGCCCTGTCCGCCCGTGCTGCTGGAGGTGAAAACCTGCTCGGGGGCCCCTTCGCCGCAGTAAACGTCGCATGTTTTGAAACATTCGATCGGCAGGAAAGGGATGTGTTCCGTGCGGTCGATCTTCCCGGGATCCACCCCCAGCAGCGCGAGATAGTCGCGGTAGGGTGCGCAACGCTTCGCCTGGAAACGGAATGTTTCCAGCGCCGCCGCCTCGAAAGCCGCCCGGTCAGAGAGACCGAAGAGTTCGTTTTCCGGTAACATGGTAAGACAAAGATAGTACAAACCGAGCGCAAAAGCAACCCGCTTGCGGGGTTGCTTTGCCGAGGTGCCGTCTGTCTTCTGAAAAGATAGTACAAACCGAGCGCAAAAGCAACCCGCTTGCAGGGTTGGTTTGCCGAGGTGCCGTCTGTCTTCTGTAAAGGTAGTACAAACCGAGCGCAAAAGCAACCCGCTTGCAGGGTTGGTTTGCCGAGGTGCCGTCTGTCTTCTGAAAAGTATAGTACAAACCGAGCGCAAAAGCAACCCGCTTGCGGGGTTGCTTTGCCGAGGTGCCGTCTGTTTTCTGCAAAGATCGAACAAACCGGGCGCTAAACAACCGCGTAAGCGCGGTTGTTTAGCTGAGGTGCTGTCATGTCATGTTATCTGTCTGCATTAGTGACAGAGTTTTTCCGGCTCGCGCGATTTCGGTGGGAAATCGGCCGCATGATCCGACGCATATGCCGAGCCCAGCCGTGTGTGCCGATGGAGCGCTACCGCGTCCGGACGAGTTCGCCCTGTGAAGGCATAAAAAATCTGGCTCCGCATTGCGGAGCCGGATTGAAAAGTCGGATGCCGACTATTCGGCTGCGTTCACGCTGAAACGGATCGTGGCCCGCACTTCGCGGTGAAGCTTGGCAACGGCTTCGTACTCGCCGACGGTTTTGATCGGCTCCACGACGATCGCACGGCGGTCGATCTCGACCCCTTTGGCGGCGAGCGCCTCGGCGAGGTCGGCGGAAGTGACAGCACCGAAAATCTTGCCCTCCTCGGCTTTGGCCGTGATCGTGAGGGGAAGGTTGGCGATCTTCTCGGCCAGCGCCTGGGCATCGGCCAGGATCTTGGCGTCCTTGTGAGCACGCTGCCGGAGGTTTTCGGCCAGCACCTTACGGGCGGCTGCCGTAGCGACCCGGGCGTAGCCCTGGGGGATCAGGTAGTTGTTCGCGTAACCGGGCTTTACGTTCACGATATCGTTCGCGTAGCCCAGGTTCTCCATATCTTTGATCAGAATGACTTCCATGTTCTCTCCTCCACTTTATTATTTCATGCAATCGGTTACGAAGGGCAGGATGGCCAGATGGCGGGCACGCTTGACGGCCTGGGCCACCTTCTTCTGGAACTTCTGGGAGGTGCCTGTCAGACGGCGGGGCAGAATCTTGCCCTGCTCGTTGAGGAACTTCTTGAGGAACTCCCCGTCCTTGTAGTCCACGTATTTGATGCCGAGCTTCTTGAACCGGCAGTACTTCTTTTTCTTGACATCCACCGAAACGGGGTTCAGGTAACGGATTTCGGATTGTGCGTTGTTCTCTGCCATGGTTTAGTCCTCCTGCTTGTTAGAAAGTTTTGCACGACGTTTCTGCGAGTATTCGACAGCGTACTTGTCCTGCTTGAAAGTTAAGAAACGGATCACCCGCTCGTCGCGGCGATACTGCGTTTCGAGCTTGCCCACGATGGGGCCTTCGCCCGTGAACTCTACCAGGAAGTAGAAACCGGTGGTCTTTTTCTGAATCGGGTATGCGAGCTTGCGAAGGCCCCACGACTCCCTGTTCACAATCTGACCGCCGTTTTCGGTGATGACACCCTGGAATTTGTCTGCCACCTCCTGCACCTGGGCTTCGGAGAGAACCGGCGTGACAATGAAAACGGTTTCGTAATTGTTCATGATGGTTTATACATTAAGTTTAATCCCGTCGAAACGGGTTGCAAATATACGAATAAAATCTGAACAAACAATCTTGAGAGCAGCTTTTTGCGCTTTTACAGTCCGGTGCGCCATGCGGGATTTTGGACGGGCGGCTTTTTTTACTATCTTTATATTCCTGTTTCGATGAAACGGAAAAGCGTAATTCATTTCCGGATCGCATGTCGCGGGGAGGGATGTTGGATGGTATGGGCTCAGGCTCCGCTGTCACCTCGCTCCCGGATGCTGTGGAACGACGCCCTTTATGGGCCGTAAGTTCCCGTGATCGGCGGTTCGAGACGGAATTTTCGGCACCACGCTTTTTTTAATTGAACCGCCGGGGTGCGGGCGGTGTAACCCAAATATATCTCTGTATGGAACAAAGTTTCCCTTTGTCCGGCCCGACTGCTCCGCTGAAAGGGGTGCGGATCAGACAGAACCTCGCGGCGCTTCTATTCGTCCTGTCTTTGCTGTTGAACCTTATCCGGGCGTTTGCACCCTATGCATTGGATCTGCAGTGGGGCGGGCCGCTGTTATCGGGACTGGGCGTTTTGCTGCTCCTGCCGCTTGCGGCTAACGATGCCACGCGACGGGCAGTGACGGTTGCGGGTGCGTGGTGTGCGTTGTCCGTACTGTTTTATGCAATTCTCCCCGGGCTCTTTTCCAGTGCTTCCGATTTGGAATCTTTCGGTCGCTACCATACAGCGTTGAGCCTGTTCGGGTCGATCGGCCCGCTCGTGTGGATTTGGAGCCTGGCGACGATCCTGCGCGCCAACCTGCTGGAAACCTCTCAGCGAAGCTGGATCGGGGTGCTGATCGTCACGCTGGCCGGTGGGTGGATTCATGCAGCCACATTTATTTATGTCAATGCCTTTGACGTCGGTGTCCTATGGAATGCAAACTGGATCAGCATTTTGACCGGGGCGATCAATCAGATTCTCGCGATGATTGCATGGGTCGTATTGGCCCGTTGCGCCGCATTCTCGGGCGGGCGCGTGGCCGGTCGCGTTCAGCGGGGTGCCTGCAATCCGCTGAACCGTTATGTGGTCGGCGCGTTGGTCGCGGCGCTCGTGACGACGTTGGCCCTGTGGGCCTATTATCGTTATGCGGTTCCCGAACTGCGGGAACTGCTCGACTGGAAATTCATGCGACTGCTTTGATGGGTTTGCGATAACGATTAAAGATTCGGAAAAATGAAAAATGGATTAATATGGTTTTGGAACCTCGACAGACGGATTTGGGGCGACAAATTGGAAACGAACCGTTATTTTGCGACGCTTTCCGTTCTCTGCGCGGCGTTGGCAGGGGCGTGTGCAGGCGGCGGTCAGGTGTTGAGCGCCTGGTTCCGGTGGGACCTGGCGGTCAGCAATGTGGCTGTGATCGGTCTGTCGATTTTTATCTGGGGCCTGAATGTGGCCGAGTCGATCATCGCATCGAAAGGCTTTGCGATCCCCGTGTGGCGTTCTCTTCTGCTGCTCGTGACGCTGCTTGCTGCGACGGCGATCGGTTATGCGGGCGCAGTGGTGGTGCTGTTTCTTATTCTTATCGTGCTTGTGTTGTTCGTGGTGGCCGGGGGTATCGGCGCAATGGGAGGTGCGGCGAGCGGCAGCAGCAGTTCGTCCGACGATGAACAGGAGGAGTACATTCACAACGAATACGGCGGAAAGGTGACCTTGAAAGAGGGATTCGGTGGTAAAATGCACGGTTCCGACGGACGCACCTACGAACGTACGGGAGGGGGATATGTACGCGAAAGCGACGATTGAGTCCGGCTGCTCCGGGTTCCTTTAGCCGATAATGAACGGCCCGGAATTGTTGTTCCGGGCCGTTTCGTTCCGAATAGGAGCCGATTATTTCAATCCGTCGATCACCGTCGAGATGCGTTCCATCACCTCGTCCATCGTGCCTACGCCATTGACGGCGGCGTACTTGCCCTGTGCTGCATAGTGGTCGGCCACGACAGCGGTTTGGCGGCGGTAGGTTTCGATGCGGTCGCGGATCACCTCCTCCGAGGCGTCGTCGGCCCGGCCGGAGTCCCTGCCCCGCAGCAGAATGCGCTCGACGAGCGTCTCTTCGGGCACGTCCATGTAGATCATCCGATCTACCGCCAGACCGTGACCGGCGAGGATTTTGTCGAACGCCTCGGCCTGAGCCTGGGTGCGGGGAAACCCGTCGAAGATATTGCCGCACCCCTCGCGGTGGCTCTCCATGTAGTCGGCGATGATCCCCACGACGAGTTCGTCGGGTGCGAGCTGTCCCGTTTTGATGTAATGTTCCATGCTGCGACCCATCTCGGTGCCCCGGGCGATCTCGTTGCGGATGACCTCGCCGGTTGAGATGTGGTTGAGCCGGTATTTCTCTTTCAGGCGTTGTGCCTGCGTCCCCTTGCCGCATCCGGGGGCGCCGAACAATACGATATTGAGCATAGCAGGTTATTTGATTGTAATACAAAATTACATTTAATTTTGAATAAAAGGGAGGGAATCCCTACTTTTGTGCAAATTGATCGCATGAATATGACGGAAAAAAAACATACGCCGCTCGCCTCGCTGGGGCAGTTCGGCCTGATCGATCGCCTTGTCGGGAACTTCGCCCCGCAGAACGCCTCCACCCTCACGGGTGCCGGCGACGATGCGGCCGTCGTGATGCCGCCCGACGGCGAAGCCGTGCTCTGCACGACGGATCTGCTGCTGGAGGGGGTGGATTTCGATCTGACCTACTTCCCGCTGAAACATCTGGGTTACAAGGCCGTGACTGTCGGAGTGAGCGACGTGCTGGCGATGAACGCTCGTCCGCGTCAGTTTATGCTCTCGCTGGGGGTTTCGTCGAAATTCTCGGTCGAGGCGCTCGAGGCGCTTTACGAAGGGGTTGCCTTCGCCTGCCGGGAACTGGAGGTCGATCTGGTCGGGGGCGACACGCGGGCTTCCGTCACGGGGCTCGTGCTCGGAACGACGGCCATCGGCTATGCGCCCCGCGAAAAGGTGGTGCGGCGCGGCGGCGCACAGCTCAACGACCTCGTCTGCATCACGGGCAACCTGGGGGCGGCTTATATGGGCATGCGCCTGCTCGAGCGTGAGAAGCGCGTGCTGGAAGGGGTGGAGGATCCCCGGCCGCAGTTCGAGGGGTACGAATACCTGCTCGAAAAATACCTCAGACCGCGTGCGCGGCTCGACATCGTGGAGGCGCTTGCCGAAGAGGGGATTGTGCCGACGGCGATGATCGACCTCTCGGACGGGCTGGCCAGCGACGCATTGCAGCTCTGCAAATCCTCCGGCTGCGGGGTCCGCATCTACCTCGACCGCATCCCCATTGCACGGCAGACCAGCACGTTGGCCGAGGAGCTCCATATCGATCCCGTCGTGGCGGCGCTCAACGGCGGCGAGGATCACGAGCTGCTTTTCACCGTGCCGCTCTCCCGGCAGGAGCAGGTGATGCGCATGGGGGGCATCGACGTAATCGGCCACGTGACGGCCGAGACGACCGGCGCTTTCCTGGTCACCCCCGACGGCAGTGAAATCCGGCTGAAAGCACAGGGATTCGTCGGTCAGACGGAATAAGCGGCACCCGGAAGGAAGAGAGCGGTTTGCGAGCCGCTCCTGCTGTGTCCGAGTTCATGCCATCCTTTTTGTAAAGGGCTATCTGTAGAGGATTACCTGCCAAATGCTGTCCGGAAAAGTCGAAGCTTGGCTGGGGACGGAGAAGATGAAAAAGAGGACGCGTCGGCGTCCTCTTTGTTACTGCGCGAAGCCGCTTATCAGGCTGCTTGCGGGGTTTCTTTTCTGTTGAGCATCACATTGACGAAGAGCAGAATGGTCAGCAGGGCGATGAGCCACAGTCCCCAACCCCAGGCCAGATGGCGCAGGTCGAGCAGGGTGACGACCATGAAGAACGTCTGCACTGAGCTGCCGATCAGGCGGATCAGCCCCTTGGTCTTTTCGTTCGTCTTGTCGAATACGACCGGGACGGCGAGCAGGATGAAGAGCGCGCTGACGATGATATTGACCCACATGTAGAATCCCACCAGACTGCTGGTTCCGAAACTCAGGATGCCGTACATGCTCAGGCCGAATCCGCGTGGGCCGCTCAGGATGGGCGCGGTGCAGAGCAGGAGCAGGAGGATCGCGCCGGCATAATAGGTTTGAAGCGATTTTTTTGCCAGAAATTCATTCATACTGTGTTGGTTTAGGAGTTGGTTTCGTGTCAAAAGTCTGTCCGCGCAAGACTACGGGGAGCGGGTTTTACCCACAGAAACAAATATAGGAAAATATTTCGATAAAACCCAATCTTTTGTCGGACAGAACCAATTGTTTGCGTCGCGCTCGCATGAGCGGCCGCGGAGAAGTGCGGTGCGACGGCTTCGGATACGCTTCCGGATCGGGGTTGGAGCGAGTATGGTGATGCTGACCTGCTCGGATCGTTGTGCGGCTGTTGAAACGGCCCGTTCCTGCTCAGATCGATCGACAATCGTTGCAAACCCCTCGGCACGGATTGGCCTTCTGTGCAGGCGAAATCTGCATGGGTAGGAGGGGGCATGGAGTGTGGTTTCTGCCCGGCGGACAGGACGGAGGGTTGCCCTGTGAGGTACACAACAAAAAACCCGCCTTTTGGCGGGTTTGAGTTATTGCGAAACGGGATTTAGAGCGCGTTTACATGCAGCTGAAGTGCGCTCTTGAGGTTGCCGGCCTTGTTCTTGTGGATGATGTTGTGCTTGGCCAACTTGTCCAGCATGGCGGTAACTTTCGGCAGCAGGGTCTCGGCAGCGCTCTTTTCCGACGTGTTGCGCAGCGCCTTCACGGCATTGCGGGCTGTCTTGTGATAAAGCCGGTTATGGGCACGCTTGGTGATCGTCTGGCGAATCCTTTTCTTGGATGACTTATGGTTTGCCATAATTCGTAGTTTTTATTTTACTCTTTTTGCGTTTTCCTGTTTCGGGCGGCTTCGCCGCCGTAGGGGTCAGCCGTAGCTGCCGCGGGATAGACGTGCGAGTCCGCTCCCTTTTCGTTGTCAACCCGTAAGCCGCTCTGTCGGTAACGTGGGGGATTCTGCCATGCGTCGCGTTCCGTTGCAGCTTGCGCCTTTGCGGAACTTACGGCCGACCGGCCCCGAACTCGCTTCCCGACCGGGATGCTTTCGTGTAGCCCATAGCAGAATCGAACTGCTCTTTCAAGAATGAAAATCTTGCGTCCTAACCGATAGACGAATGGGCCTCCTGGCGCTATCGACTTTCGTCCGTAAACTCAAAAATCGAGCCTGTGGGGGAAAGCTTTAGCGGTGCAAAGGTAAATAAAAAAGTGACTTCCGCAAAAAAACGGACGGAAAATTTATCGCGACCCCGGCTTTTCTTTCCGTCCTTCGTATTTTGCGCTGTGCGGGCGGAATCGATTGAGTGGCATCCGGTCGGTTTCGTCCGATTCCCGGCCTATTATATATAAGGTATGGACGCGAATCGGCGCACCGACAGTCCGTCCGGTCTTTTGTCGGGCTTCATCCCTGAGCCGGACGGGGAGCCTGTCTGCCCGGAATGGGAGGTTGCCCGAAAGTAGAGCAGGTTCGTTTTATGGAGAAAGTCGAAAAAAACAGGCGGATTCGATGGATGTTTACAAAAATATTTCTATATTTGCACTCCGAAACCGTGAGTGGTTTCGGTATTGTTCGGGGTGTAGCTCAGCCCGGTTTAGAGTACGCGTCTGGGGGGCGTGTGGTCGCAAGTTCGAATCTTGTCACCCCGACAATTTCATTCAAGGAGTCAACCGGTAGGTTGACTCCTTGTCCTTTCAAATTCTCCATTGGCTTGTGCACTGCTGTGCGGTCCGTGTTGGACGCTTGGATCGCCGTTTCATACCGTGCGGGGTACAAGTTCGATCCCCGGGCTGCGGCGCCGGATGTGTCGGTATCGCGTGGACGGTACCTGTCGGATTGCCCTTTCAACGGTGGTTTGCCGATCCTATTTTATATGCTTCCAATCAACTGGTTATGATGCCCGGAAGCACTTCGGCAAATTTTCTTCCGAAATAGATCTTATTCCCGGGTCGGATTACTCTTTTTTTGCGTATCATTGTAAAGCAATGTTTTCCGAGTACAAACTAAAAGATTACGGTTATGAAAAAATTTTATCTCGGTTTCGGCATTTTGTCCCTGTTCGCTGTCCTGTGCGCAGCGTGCGGAAGCGATCAGGAGTCCGGCCCGCAGGCCGGTCGGCAACCGGGTGACCCCGGTGCCGCAGCGAAAGGTATTTGCGGGGTCGGGGTTTCCGATCGCGCCGATGCGGATGTATCGGAAAACCCGATCGTGTTTGCGGACGGGAATATCGAGTGGTTCAACCCGACGACCCGTGAAATCAGGTTCCGCGATCTTGAGCCTGCAAAGGCTTTTGTCCCTTACCGGGAGATCGTATTCCGGTTGGACGATGAAACGCTCTTCGCGGCCGCAACGATCGTTTCGGATGTGAACAGCCAGATTTATTACGACCTGGTGCTTTACCTCAGCGACCCGGTCGAGCCTCGTTGCTATCTGAACGACGCCTATCCGCTTTGGGCCGCCGATTCGGACGAGGCCCGTGCGAATGCGGAGGCCCGTGCCGAAGGATGGAATAAATTTCTCGAGCAGTTGCGACAGGACGGACGGCTGCAGGAATAAGTGTTTTTGCGTCGTGCGACGGAAGAGGATGACAAACTGAAATAATCCGGAATGACTCTTCCGGTTTCTATGACAAAGGCAGGTGAACAACCTGCCTTTTCGTTATCCGCGAGGCGAACGGTTCGGAGCGCTGTGCTTATTCGGATTGCGATTTTGCACGACCGAACCGAGTGTTGAGTGTCGTTTTGTCCGCCACTGGGCTTGTGGAGCGACAATGCAAGGGTGCAAACGTCGCTTTCTTCGGCCGGTTATGCCTTGCGGACGCTGCGACGGGGCATCTTCCTGCCCAGGAACAGGGTGGACAACAGCGGGAATCGCCGGAGCACGATTTCGACCAGAATCGGAATGCCGATGCCGAGGCACATGGAGAGCAGGAAGATCGCCGTCTGGGAATGAATGCCGGCGTGCGTCAGCAGGATACGGCCTCCGCTGGTCCCGAAAGCGTGAAACAGGTAGATCCCGTAGGCATAGCTGCCCAGTCGGATCAGGAGCCGGTTTTCCCATTTGAGCGTCAGCAGGAAAGCCGAGGCGACGATGCCGATGGGCAGATGCAGGAACCATGCGCGGAGCACATGCGAATTGCCCGCTGAAAACCAGACGAGCTGCTGCACCAGCAGGCCGGCGAGGAATCCGGCGAAGTAAAGACGCCGCATGGCGGGAGTAGCGAGTTCGGCCCGGAATCGACGGATTCCGACGCCCAGCAGAAAAAACGGCAGCAGGCAGAGCGCACCCCATATGCTGAAAACGTTGGGGAGGCGCGAGGAGAGCTGCGGTTCGATAAGTACTCCGGCGCAGGCGATCAACAGCCAGATTCCCCACCGGCGGAGCGTCGTGCAGGCACCGTGCACGTCGAGCGCCGCCATAGCTCCGAATATCAGGAAAAGAGCGGGCAGATACCAGTAAACCGTATAGGGAAGCAGGTAGATTTTCCAGATTTCAGCGAGCTCGCCCGTGCGGTTTGTGCCGGGTGTGATGTACTGGATCAGAAAATAGAGCGTCCCGACGCAAACCATCGGCAGCAGCAGCCGGCGGGCTTTTTTGAACATGAAAGTTCCCGCCTCATGCGCTGCGACGGGATGCAGCGCATAAACCCATCCCGAGATAGCGGTGAACAGGGGCATCCGGACATATTGCAGCGAAGCATAGAGGTAGCGCCAGAGGGAATCGTCGGCCACTTTCATGCCGCCCGTGGCGTCGATGCCGATCACATGGCCGGCCACGACAAGCAGGATGGCAAGCCCGCGCAGGGTTTCGATATTGGGGTCTTTGGCCGGGCGGACAGGCATTGCGGGGGATTTCATCTCTTCGTGTGTTTCGCGCAAAGATAACCATTGAAGCGGCTAAAACGACTTTTTTAGGATATAAATTGGGCGATCCGGGGAAAAGATTTATTTTTGTAGTGGATTAACTCCCTGCTTTTCAGTTCCTACGCGCCTTGCGACACAATTCGGATTGACACCAACTTATTGATATAAATAAATGAAGACGAGAAATTTAACGGTAGTATGTATGCTTGCCGGCCTGCTCTGTTGGGGCTGCAAACAAACCGATGTGACCCAGGTGCTCGACCGGGCGGAGACATGCATGGCGGAGCGTCCCGACAGTTCGTTGTATCTGTTGCGGACATTGGACAAAAGACATATTTCGGGCTCTCTGCGCAAAGCCCGTTATGCGCTGCTGTATTCCCAGGCGTTGGACAAGAACTACATCGACGTGGACAACGATTCGCTGATTCGCGTGGCGGTGGATTATTACAAAGGACACGGCACCTCCCACGAAAAGGCGCTGGCTTACTTTTATCTCGGGCGCGTGTACGACAATGCCGGCGACGAAACGCGGGCTACCGAGGCTTTCGTCGAGGCCGAAACGCATGCGCTCGACACCGATGACCATTATATCTGCGGCCTGATTTACAGCTACCTGGGAAATCTATATTTCTCACAGTACAGTTTCGACGAAGCACTTGCCATGTACGACAAGTCCGAAAAATGTTATGCCCAGGCCGGACAGCTCCGCAACGAAGGCTACATGGTCGAAGCGAAAGCGAGGGTGTATAAATTACAACATTTATGGGATAATTCATTGAACGAATACAATAAAGCAAAAGAGATTTTTTTTGTCCTCAACGACTTTGAACAAATACTTTTTATTAATCGTGCAATTTCAATTATCCAGTTTCAATCAGGGAAACAGATCGATTTAACGATTGATTTGCTCAAATCGTTATACTCGGAAAATAAAATTTATACGTTGCCCGTAGAAGATTATCCATTATGGAGTATGATATCCTTGAAAAATAAGGACCTAGATAAGGCTCGGGAATATGCTTTGTTGTCACTGTCAAATAAAGATTCTTTGAGTGAAAGACAATTGGCTGGTTTATATGCTTTGTTAATTGAGATTGAGAGTTCTGCTAAAAATTATAGTAAGGCTTTAGAATATTCCGGTGAATATGAAAAAATAATGGAAAATATAGATGAATACGAGCGGCATAATTTAATCCAAGAAATAGAACACAAGTATAAAAATAGACAATTGAAAGACCAATTGGAAGCTGAAGAAAAATACCATTTTTATCAGCTAAAAATAATCTCATTATTAATATTTCTTGCAATTATTATTGCTCTATATATCATAAATCATTTGATAAAAAGAAAGCGAAGGATAATCATCGAGAAAAATAAAGAAATTGAGATTTACAAAATAATGGCAGACGATTTGGCCTCTAATTATACTGAATTAAAAAACCTTTACGATCGTTTAGGTGCTGAGCGGGATCAGGAAGATGAAACTGAAACTCGATTCATGAAAGCGCTTGATAATCGGCTGAAAGGATTGGGAGATCTTCTTGAAGAGGCTTATCTATTCGAAAATAAACCGGAACGTTTTCTCAAAACATTCAAAGACTATGTCAAAGAGAGTTCAGCCCAAGAATTTGCTTTTTCAGATCTTCGTTACATTGTAAATAAAAAGTATTGCGGGATAGTGGATTATCTTCAGAAAACATATTCGGATTTATCTGAAAGCGATTTGGATCTATGCAGTATGATTTGTTTTGGTTTTTCGTCTAACAGTATCCGACAAATCTATGCACATACAAATCCGGATAGCATTTACAACAAAAGAAGTAAGCTAAGGAATAAATTGAAACTCGGACCGAGTATCCAAATAGAGGGTTTTATCCGAAATCTACTCGCCGAATTATCTCGTAAGGAAACCGCATAAAATTTTGGCTTATTAAGTCGTATCATTGATACGGCTTTTTATATATATTTTCATTGAGAAAAGCAGTATAAAATACCTGTTAGATTGCTATGTTTTAAAAGTAAGATTAATAATATTTTATGTCAATATATGTTGGGTTTAATTTGAAGTTTTTATGTCTTAATTGTCTAACTTTGTATCACCAACAAATAAATATGATGACTTATGAAAAAGATTTTTTTACTTCTCGTTTTACTTGTTTTTACTTTTCCTATCAAATCCCAAGTTTTTACTCGAGTAAGTGTGAAGCAAATTCAGATAACTGATGTTATTAATAATGAAAAACATTTTAAGCCCCGCTCAGTAAAGCCTGTCGAGGCATATATTAATTATGATTTTGAAGAAATAGAGGTAAACTTCAACGACGATCTCGAGAAAGTTGTGGTGGTGATCCAGGACCAGACAGGGCAAGAGGTTTGTAGTTACTGCTGCGACACAAATTCCGAGCCGGTCGTTAGTTTACCTCTTCCTATATCGGAGGGCGCCTATACGCTGCGAGTCATGGGTGAGACGTACGAGGGAGAGGGAGTTTTTGATTTGTAATTCCGACTCTCCGGAGCGTTTCCCGGCTGCCCGAACCAGGGCGCAAGACAACAACTCCGATGATTCCTTTCCGATTGCAAACCGGTCGGAACGGACAACAAGAAATTTCAGTGGCCACGCCGCTGGAATTTCTTTTTTTGCGGGGTGGTTTGTTGCATGGCGGGAAAAGCGGGGTGGGATTAAAAGAAAAATGTTTGCAAGCATGAACCGTAAATGGGATTTGTCCGGGATCGGCGGCAGAGAGTGACCGAGGAGTTTCCTGCGGAACAATCATTCCGGTGCGGACCTATTCCGAACGGGCGGACGACGTTGTGCAACGTCGTCCTCTCGTTTTTTCCGGATGGCGGGGCCGGATGTCCGGACATAGAGAGGCACGGCATCATGGATACTGCTGAATATACCTTTACCGTGGGGCGGGTCTATCTTTTTTCCAGCGATATACCATCGTGTCCGGCGGAGCTGGCTTTGTGGGGATGCTTCGCGTACCGGGCAGCAGGGCGGCCCGTGCTGGAAGCCGCCACGCGCAACGGATGGGATTATCTCTGCCTGCTTCCGCTGCCGGATGCATACCGGTTTTGCAGGCCGGCATCACGCCGCGAACACGTGTGGTTCATGCGATGCTATGCCGCGGCCCGTGAGCGGAGCCGGTTTCCGAATACCTTTCCTCCTGAATTGCTGCCTGACTGGGAATAGGCTTTACTTGACGGATGATTGGGCAGGAACCGTGCTGTCGGCCGGGGATGTGGGCGCGTTTTCCCAACCGCCGCCGAGAGCTTTGTAGAGTTGTACGCGGGCCAGGCGTTGGTCACGCAGGGCGTTGCTCAGCCCGATCTGCGCATCGAAATAGCGTCGCTGCGCATCCAGCACGTCGAGGTAGTTGATTACCCCGTTGAGGTACTGCAGCCGCGCCAGTTCGACGTAGCTGCGGGCGGCCCTTTCCAGGTTGCGTTTGAGCTCGCTCGCACGCAGGCTGCTATCGTAAGTGACGATCGCATCGCTGACCTCTTTGAAAACCGTCAGCACCGTCTTTTCATAGCGCCGGCACTCCTGCCTGTAGGCTGCCTGCTGCGCCTGATAGCGGGCGCGCTTTTTCCCGAATCCGAATACGGGTCCGGCTATCGCCCCCGAAACGAAACTGTAGGGCGAACTGAACAGCGACGAGAGGAGGTCGTTTTCGACGCCTATGGCGGCGCTCAACTGAATCCGGGGGAACCGGTCGGTATAGGCGACCCCGACGGCAGCATAAGCCGCTTCGAGCGCCTGTTCCGCTCTCCGCACGTCGGGACGACGGCGCAGCAGTTCCGAGGGCAGGCCTACGGGAAGGTGCTCGGGCATCGTGGCGGCCGGGTCCATCGCCTGCCGCGCAATGCGGTCGGGATATTCCCCTGCCAGAAGAGCGATTTCATGCTCTTTGACCGCGATGCGGCGCTCCAGCTCCGGTATGAGCGTCGCCGTGGTCGCCAGTTCGACCTGCGCCTGCTGGTAGGAGGTTTCGGAGGTCAGTCCCCCCTCGAAGCGGAGCCGGGCCTGATGCACCCCCTCTTTGCGGGTTTCGAGCGTTTGGCGGACGATGGACAGTTCGTTGTCCAGGGCGATCAGTTCGTAATAGGCCCGCGCAACCTCCGCAATGAGGGTCATGCGGAGGGCCCGTTCGGCCTCGACAGTGCCCAGGTACTCGGCTATGCCCTGCCGTCGGCCCCACCGCAGGTTACCCCACAGGTCGATTTCCCAGTTGAGCCGTGCTTTGACGCCGAATTCGTCGTCGTTGGCGGCGCCGTCCCCGCGGTAGTTCTCGCGTTCGCGTTCGGCCGTGACCGCGCCGTTCAGTTCGGGCAGCAGTGCGGCCGTGCGGATGCGCTTGAGTGCGGCCATCTCTTCGATGCGTGCGGCGGCGATCTGCACATCCTTGTTGCAGGCGAGCGTGCGGCGGATCAACCCCTGCAGCGTGGTGTCGGCATAAACCTCCCACCATGCCAGATCCGCGAACGTGAGCGAATCGGTCTGCCCGGCCGCGATCTGCTGCGGCAGCCGCAGGTCGGGGCGCTCCTGCTTGCGCATGACCATGCAGGAACAGAGCGAAAACAGGACAAGGAGCGTGAGGAGGTATTTGAGCCGGGGATGAAAGTGCGGTTTCATGGTTTTTGCCTGCTGATACGATTCTTGAGTTTGTAAATAAGCACGAAGAAGAAAGGCACCATCACGATGCCGACCGTGATAGCCACCAGCATCCCGAAGAATACGCCCGTGCCGATTCCCTGGCGGCTCGCCGATCCGGGGCCGCTGGCGAAGACCAGCGGCAGCATCCCAAGCACGAAAGCCAGCGACGTCATCACGATCGGGCGGAACCGCAGATGGGCGGCGCGTATGGCGGCAGTCGTCGCGTCCACCCCTTTTTCGACCTCCACCTTGGCGAACTCCACGATCAGGATGGCATTCTTGGCCACCAGTCCGATGAGCATGACCAGCCCGATCTGGAAATAGACGTTGTTCTCCAGTCCGCAGGCCCAGATGCCCAGGTAGGCGCCCACGACGGCCACCGGCAGCGAGAGCATCACGGCGACGGGGATGTACCAGCTTTCGTATTGGGCGGCCAGGAAGAGAAAGACGAACAGGAACACGAGTGCCAGCACATAGCCCGTCTGTCCGCCGGCCCGCTTCTCCTGGTAGGAGAGCCCGCTCCATTCGACCCCGATGTGCTCGGGCAGGTGTTGCTTGGCGAGCTGCTCCATGTGGGCCATCACCTGCCCGGTGCTGTATCCCGGTGCGGCGACGCCCTGAATGGTCGCGGCGTTGAACATGTTGAAACGCTTGATGTTGCCTGACCCCGTGGTGTAGCGCGTGGTGCCGAGCGCCGTCAGGGGGATCATCGCTCCGCCCGCTCCCTTGACGAAAAAGAGGTTGATGTTGTCGCGGTGAGCCCGATAGGGGGCCTCCGCCTGAATATAGACCCGGTAGATGCGGTTGAACATATTGAAGTCATTGACGTACACCGAGCCGGTAAAGGTCTTCATCGTCGAAAAGACGTCGGCCAGAGGGACGCCGAGCAGTTTCACCTTGTCGCGGTCCACATCGAAATAGAGCTGGGGTATCTCCTTCTGCAGCGAGGAGGAGAGCCCCGTCACCTCTTTGCGCCGGGAGGCGTAATGGAGCAGGGTATCCGATGCCTGCGCCAGATCCTCGATCGTGGCGTCGCCGCGGGCTTCGAGCACCATTTCAAAGCCGCCCGATGCGCCCAGGCCGGGGATCACGGGCGGGGTGGTGAGGTAAACCCGGCTTTCGGGATAACGCTCCATCTCATCCTGCACGCGCTCCATGATTTCGCCTATGGAGCTTTTCTTCCGCTCCGTCCACGGCCTGAGAATCACCGTAAGTTCGCTGCGGGCCTGGTTGCTGCCCACACGGGGACTGCTGCCCGTCACGTTGAGCACGTATTCCACCTCGGGCTGCCGCATGAGGTAGGCGACGGCCCGTTCGGTCACTTTGCGTGTGCGTTCGAGCGTCGCTCCCTCCGGAAGTTCGAGTTCGACTTTGAAGTAACCCTGATCCTCCTGCGGCATGAAGCTCGTGGGGACGATCCGGTTGAGCGCCCAGATGGCGATGAGAATCAATCCGAAGGCGGCCAGCATCCGCTTCGGAATCTTCAGGCTGCGGCGAATGGCCGCCACGTAACGGTTGTTACCCCGGCTGAGCAGGAAGTTGATGTAGCGGAACAGGAAGTTGCGGCGTCCGCTCTGCCGTTTGAGAAAAAGCGAACACATCACCGGACTGAGCGTCAGGGCCACGACGGTCGAAATGAGCACCGAGACAACGATGGTGACGGTGAACTGGCGGTACAACTGTCCGGTGATGCCCGACAGGAAACTAACGGGTACGAACACCGCGCACAGCACCAGCGACATGGTTACCAGTGCGCTGCTCAGGCCCCGCATCGCTTTCTTGGTCGCTTCGTAGGCGCCGAGCCCCTCCTCGTGCATGATGCGGTCCACGTTTTCGACCACCACGATCGCGTCATCGACCACGATGCCGATAGCCAGGATCAGCCCCAGCAGGGTGAGCATGTTGAGCGAGAAGCCGAAAATGAGCATCACCCCGAAGGTGCCGACGAGCGAAATGGGGACGGCGATGATGGGGATGAGCGTGGCCCGCCAGCTTTGGAGGGAGAGAAATACGACCAACACCACCAGCACGAGGGCTTCCAGCAGGGTTTTATACACCTCGTGAATCGACTCCGATATGTAGGTGGTCATATCGAACGGAATGAGGTAGGAGATCCCTTCGGGAAAGTTGCGGCTGATCTGCTCCATCTCCTGTTTGACCAGGTCGGCGACCTCCATCGCGTTGGCGCCCGGGAGCATGTTGATCGCCATTACCGCGGCGTTGCCGTTGTTGATGCCGCTCTCGGTGTTGTAGGAGGAGGCTTCGAGCGAGACGCGGGCCACGTCGCGGATGCGGATGATCGAGCCGTCGGGGTTGGCCCGGACGACGATGTCCTCGAACTGCCCGACCGTCGAGAGACGCCCCTGTGTGGTGATCGGAATGGTGATGTCCAGCCCCTCTGCCGGCTGCTGGCCCAGCACGCCGGCGGCGGCTTCGCGATTCTGGTCTTTCAGGGCGTCCTGCAGGTCCTTGACCGTCAGCCCCAGGTTTGCGAGTTTGTCCGGTTCGGCCCAGATCTGCATGGCGTAGTAGCGGCTGCCGATGTTCGACACGCGCCCGACGCCGGGCACGCGCCGCAGCATGTCGAGCACGTTGAGCGTGGCGTAGTTGCTCAGGTAGATTTCGTCGAATTTGGGATCGGACGACAGCAGGCAAATGGTCATCAGTTGGCTTGCGGCCTGCTTCTCGACCGAAAGGCCGTTCTGCACCACTTCGGCGGGCAGGCGCGATTCGGCCAGCTTGATGCGGTTCTGGATCTCGACGGCCGCCAGGTCGGGGTTGGTGGCGATGTCGAAAGTGACGGTCGCGGAGAAGCCGCCCGAGTTGTTGCTGCTCGATTCCATGTAGAGCATCCCCGGCGTGCCGTTGAGTTCCTGCTCGATGGGCGTGGCGACGGCCTGCGTGACGGTCTGGGCGCTCGCGCCCGGATACGAAGCGCTGATCTTCACCACGGGAGGGGTGATCTGCGGATACTGATCGACGGGCAGCATCGTCAGTCCGATGATGCCCAGGATCACGATGACGATGGACAGCACGGCCGAGAATACCGGCCTGTCGATGAAAAAGTCGGCTTTCATGGGTTACTCCTGTTTGGGGGTTTGCCCCGCTTCGGGCTGCGGTTCCACGACTTCGACGCGCATGCCCGAGGCAAGTTTGTGGTAGCCTTCCACGACGATGCGTTCGCCGCTCGTGAGGCCGCGTTCGACCACCGCCTTGTTTTCGATTTCGGGTCCCAGCTCGATGAAGCGCTTTTCGACCACGCTGTCGGGCCGCACGACAAAGACGTGGGCGCCCCCTTTCTCGATGACGATGGCTTTGTTGGGAACCACGATCGCGTTCTCGCGCACGTCGAGCAGCAGCCGGACTTTGGTGAACTGTCCCGGCAGCAAGATGTGGTCGGGGTTGGCCATCTCAGCCCGCACGGAGAAGGTGCCTGTGTTGGGATCGACCTGCGGATCGGCGAAATCCACGAGCCCCCTGAGCGGATAGTGGGTGTTGTCGGCCAGCGTGACGGTGATGTAGGGATCCCAGTTGCGGGTGGAGTCCTTGTGTCCCAGATTGACGTTGCGGGCCTTGCTGCGCAGGTAGTCCAGGGCGGTCATGCTGAAATCGACCCGCACGGTGTCGCTCTTGACGATGGTCGCCAGCAGCGACTTCCCGCCCGGCCCGACCAGCGTGCCAATATCGACGTTCCGCTCGCTGATGTGGCCGGCGATCGGCGAGCGGACGGTGGTGTAGCCGAGTGCCATTTCGGCCTGCGTGAGGTCGGCCTCGCTCATAGCGACCGAGGCGTTGGCGCTCTCGTAAGAGGCGATGGCGTTGTCCAGGTCGAGCTGGCTTGCGGCGTTCTGTTCGTAAAGCGGCCGGATGCGTGCCAGGTCGCGTTCGGCCTTGAGTGCAAGGGCTTTGTCTTTCTGGAGCTGGGCGCTCGCCTTATCCACGCGTGCGCGGTAGAGCTTGGGGTCGATGACGAACAGGGTTTGGTTTTTACGCACGTAGGTACCCTCCTCGAAGAGCATCTTCTCGAGGTAGCCTTCGACCCGGGCGCGGATCTCCACGAACTGCTGGGCCCGGATGCGGCCCACGTATTCGCCGTAAATCTCGACGTCCTCGCGGGCGACCGGTTCGGCGATTACGGTCGGATAGAGGGCAGGCTGCGGTTTCGGCCGCAGCAGGATCACGAGCAGCACGACCGCGGCTGCGGTCAGCAGGCCCGCCAGCACCCACTGCCGGCGGCTGAGGCGTATGCGGGGCAGACGGGGTTTGGTCAGCATGAACTTTTTCAGCTTTTGCGTATTCAGGTTCGTGGGGTTGAAACGCGAATAATCGAACTTCATGTGTGGTAAGCGGGTTGTATGGGGTAATGTTTCGGTAAAGGACACCCAAAGGTGTGCCATAAGCCGGATGAAGAGCTATCCGGCCTGTTTGCAGCGGGTTATGGATTTCGTTCGCAACACGGAGTGTGGAAAACCGGTGCAAAGATGGGGAAAATTTCCCCATTCTGTACTCCATCCGGCGGCCTGCCGGGTAAAATGGCATCGCCTTGCGGCTGCTCGGGAACTCAAGCGCTTTTCGGCATGAAAAACGAAGCCGCCCCGCATACCGGGACGGCTTCGCCTGAGTGCTTGCGGGGTCAGTCGGCCAGGACGACGCCGGTGTTCATCGAGGAGTCTTTCATGGTGGCATTCCAATGCGCTTTCTGCTCTTCGCGCAGGGTGAGCGTAAGGGTCTGTGCGGTCGTGCCGTCGGAGGTCTGGTTGCCGCAGAAGAGGTTGAAGGTCTCGGGATTGGCCATGTCGGACGCATCCAGCTCCGTCAGCCGGTTGGCGTAGGCCATCACGCCGACGAGCGAGGTGCAGCCCGAGATGTCGAGCGAGGTCATGGGGTTGTCGCTGCACATCAGGCTCGTGAGCAGCTTTTTACCCGCTACGCTGAGCGAAGTGAGTTCGTTGTTCGAGCAGTTGAGTATGGCAATCTCATCGACCTGATAAAAGGAGAGGCCGGTCAGCTTGTTGTTCGAGCAATTGACCCTGGAGAGCGCATAGGCCCAGTGCGTGTTGAGATCGGTGAGGAGGTTGTTCTGGCAGTTGACCGTCGTGAGCTTTTTGCAGCCGGCCACGCTGAGCTTGGACAACTGGTTGTTCTGGCAGCTGAGCGTGGTGAGCTCGTCGCCGCCCGAGATGCCTTTGGTCAGAAGCAGTTCCGTGAGCTGGTTGTCGTTGCAGACCAGTTCGACGAGCAGCGGATTATAGGCCGTACAGAGCGTCGTGAGCTGGTTGTTGTTGCACACCAGCCTGGTGATCCCCGAAAAATAATCCAGTCCTTCGAGGGAGGCGATGCCCATGTCGGGGACGATGATCTCGTTGGCCGCCGCAGCTTCCTCCTGCGTGAGAATGCCGTCGTGGTTCGTGTCGAACTGCTCGCAGTAGGCTTTGAACACCGGGTCGGGGATGCTTTCAAAGAGGTTTGCGGTGCCGCCGGCGAGCTCGACGTTGGCATTCATCTCCTCGTAGGGAACCATGAAGTATTGCCAGTGCGGTTTCTGTTCGTCGCGCAGGGTGAGCGTGAGGATTTGCGGCGTGGTGCCGTCGGAGGTCTGGACGCCGCATCCGAGGGAGTAGTCATCCGGACTGCTCATCGTCGAAGCGTCCAGTTCCGTCATCCGGTTGGCGTAGCACATCAGATCGATCAGCGCCGTGTTGTTCGAGACGTCGAGCGAGGTGAGACGGTTATTCTGGCAGGCCAGACTGGTCAGCGCCTTGCACTGCGTCACATCGATCGAGGTCAGCTCGTTGGTGAAGCAATTCACCGTTTCCAACGCCTTGCAGTGCGAGAAGTCGAGCGAGGTCAGTTTGCAGTCGAAGCAGTTCAGATGGACCAACGCCGGGTTGTTCGAGAAGTCGAGCGAGGTGATTTTGGGGCATTGGTATCCGGAGACTTCGGTGAGTCCGGGGTTGTGGGAGAAATCGACGGTGGTAAGCTCCGAGCATTGATCGAACTGGAATTTCACCAGGTCGGGGCATTTCGAGAGGTCGATTTCGGTGATCGCGTTGCGGCTTACATAGAGTTCGGTGAGCTTTGTGTTTTTCGTCACGTCGAGTTTGGTCAGCAGGTTGGTGCCTACGTGCAGGTAGGTGAGCTGGGTGTTATGCGATACGTCGAGCTCGGTGATGGAGTTGCCGTAACAGGTCAGAAGGGTGAGCGAGGTGAAATACTCGATTCCGGCCATCGATCCGATTCGGCTGCCCAACAGCTTGTACAACTCGTTCACATTGATTTCCGTTACCCGCTGGGCCTCTTCCAGCGAGAGGATGCCGTCGTGGTTGGTGTCGAAATTACCTATTTCCTTGCAATAATACAGGAATCCGGGGTCGGTGATCTTGTTAAAGATGTTCAGCTCGCTTTCAACGAATTCCGCCCTTACGGAGATGTTTTCCGCAGGCATGGTGAACGTCGCCAGGCCGGCCGTTTCATCCGAAAGCTCCACGCTGCCGCTCTCGACGATCCAGCGGCTGAAGGTATAGCCGTCGTCGGAGATGGCCGCGAGGGTGATCGGTGCGCCTTCCTGCGCTTTGGTTACGGCCCGGCCGTCGCTCCTCGCTTCGCCGTGGCCGCCCTGACCGGCGGTTACGGCAATGGCGTATTCGACGGGTTCATCCGTGTTGTCTTTTTCACAGGAGGTCATCGCAGCCGCAAACAGTGTCAGTGCGGACAACAGAAAAGGTACATGTTTTTTCATCGGACAAATTTTTGTTAGAGGTTTGACAGGTGCTATCACCTGTAAAATTAGGGGCACGGGTGAAAAAAGGCTTGTCGATTCGGGAAAAACACTTGTCGATTCGGGAAAACCGGCCCGAATCGCGCTCGTGAAAGGAATTTGTCCGGTCAGACGGTTTTTGCCGAGTAGAGTCTTCGATACTCTGAGGGGCTCATACCGTATTTTTTCACGAAGGCCCTGAAGAATGGCGAATAGGAGGCGTAGCCCGATTCCTGGGCCACCGTCTCGAGCGTCATGTCGGGATTGCCGGTCAGCAGGTCGAGCGAATAGGCGAGCCGCAGCCCCGAAATGTAGTTGGCAAAAGTCGTATTGGCGGCTCCTTCGTGGATGGCGTTGGCCAGATAATTTTCGTTGGTGCCGAGCCGTGCCGCCACCGAGCGGCGATCGACCTCGGGGTCGAGAAACAGTTTTTCGTGGTACATCAGCTGTGTCAGCTCCCTGAACAGTTTCATCCCGCGGGACAGTTCGGCCCCCGGGACCAACCCGAGCATGTGCTCCGCTTTCTTCTCGGCCCGCGTCATCTCCCGGATCTGGTTGTAGAGCGAGACGGTTTTCCGCCTCAGATTGAGTGAATAGAGAATATAGATGGCAATGATGACAGCCAGCAGCAGGCATCCGGCGCTTACCGAAATGATGATAAGCCGCTGGCGCTGCTTTTGGGCTTCGAGTTTGTCCACTTCGTAGATCATGCTCAGTTCGTTCAGTTGCCTGAGGTGTTCCACACTGTAGAGCGAGTCCGTCAGGGCCATGATCTCGTCGCCCAGAGCGACGGCCTCTTTATAGCGGCCCAGGTTTTTGAGCGACTCCCGCATATCGATCGCCGACGAATTGTACATGAGCACTTCGCCCTTCTCGGCGTAATAGTCCTTGAGCCGGGCGCTGACGGCGAGCGCCTCTTCGTACTCGCCCCGCTCCTTGTGTATGATGCGCTGGGTATGCAGGAAGTAGTTTTTTACCAGCGGCGGATAGCTGTCCACCACGGCGGCTACCCGGGCGAGGTATTTGTCCGATTCGGCGAAATCGCCCGTGAACGTGAAGGTCTCGGCCCGGAACATATCGCAATGGATCTGCGAAATATCGCTCGTGAACGTGCTTTCGTGGTTTTCCAGGGCCCAGGCCCTGCACGCTTCGATATTTTTGCTCCACTCGTCCAATATGGCGAGCGACTGCTCGTAGCAGTGGTTGCGGTTGTATTCGAGCACGAGGGCCTGACCGCAGTAATACACCACCTTTGCCCGTTTGCGGGGGTCTTTCACCTGTTTTACGTGGGACCACGCCTCCTGGAAAGCCTCCATGGCGGCATCGGATTCCTTCGCGATCTGGTAGGCCGTGCCCAGACGGCAGGAGGCGAGGGCGAGGCCGTAGGCATAGTTCATCGACTTGGCCCGGTCGTACAGCTCCCGGATCAGTCCGATAACTTTTTCCTGATCGTTCGACGTGTGCAGCAAATTGACCTCGAGGAAGAGATATTCCCAGTAGTGCTCCATGTAACCGTTGTCGAGGTAGAACCTGCCGGCCTCGTCCGAAATGGCCAAATAGCGCTCCTTGTCGTTGTAGTTGTTGTAGCACAGGAGCATCAGGAGCAGCGCTTCGGCCTCCATATCCTTGTTTTTCTGCAACCGGGCTTCCCGGAGCAGCCGATCGACGGCCTCCTCTTCCGCCTGCATTCCCTCGCCCGTGTCCCGGGTGTATTTGGCTATCTCGAGCAGTATTTTCAGCTTTGCCTCCCCTTCGAGCGCGGGCAGCAGCGTAAGCAGCGAGTCTTTCTGACGTCCGACCTCCCCGGCGAAGGCCAAAAGTCCCGCAGGCGGCAACAGCACGGCGGCTGCCGACAGTACGAAGAGGATTATCGTTTTCAAGCGGATCATGCGCATGGAGAGGATTTTTGCCCGAACAGCCTGTCCGTATTGCGTTGCTCCTCGTCGCTAAGGTAACAAAAAGGGGGGAAGCTGCAAAATGATACCCGCCATAAAGTTTGTCACCGGCCCTTCGGCCGGATCGGAAAAATGTAAAACCCTGCATTCGATCCTGCAGGGTTTTACGCTTTGTCGCCCGGCATCGCCGGGTCCGGGTGGAAGATGGGACTCGAACCCACGACCTTCGGAACCACAATCCGTCACTCTAACCGACTGAGCTACATCCACCATATAGACCGGACAGGGTGTCCGATCGGAGTGCAAATGTAATACACTTTTTCGGGACGTGCAAAATTTTCGCCTGAAAATTGCGCCGCTTGACAAAATGACAGCCGCGACAGCCGTTTTTGTCACGTTTTTCTGCCAAAAATCCTTTGGCATATCTCTTGTTGGATTGGAGGGTGCAATTGAAAATCACACAATTCTAAAAATAGAACGACTATGAATGTAAAACCTTTATCCGACCGTGTGCTGATTCTCCCGAATCCTGCCGAGGAGAAGACGGCGGGCGGCCTGTTCATTCCCGACACGGCCAAAGAGAAACCCCTTGCAGGCAAAGTGATCGCCGTGGGCCCCGGCACTTCCGAAATCAAAATGGAGGTCAAGGAGGGCGACCAGGTATTGTACGGCAAATATGCCGGACAGGAGATCCAGGTCGATGGCACCGACTACATCATCATGAAGCAACAGGACATTCTGGCAATCATCTAATCCTTAAAAACGAAACAAGCTATGGCAAAAGAGATCAAATATAACGTCGAGGCCCGCGAGCTGCTGCGCGAGGGCGTGGACGCCCTGAGCAACGCCGTGAAGGTCACCCTTGGCCCCAAAGGGCGCAACGTCATCATCGACAAGAAATTCGGCGCACCTCAGATCACCAAGGACGGCGTGACCGTGGCCAAGGAGGTCGAACTGGAGGATGCGTTCGCCAACATGGGCGCCCAGATGGTCAAGGAGGTGGCGTCTAAGACCAACGACGATGCCGGCGACGGCACCACCACGGCGACCGTGCTGGCCCAGTCGATCATCGGCGTGGGGCTGAAGAACGTAACGGCCGGCGCCAATCCGATGGATCTCAAGCGGGGTATCGACAAGGCGGTGGCCGCCGTGGTCGGCTCGCTCAAGAAGCAGAGCCAGGAGGTCGGCGGCGACATTGCCAAGATCGAGCAGGTAGCCACCATTTCGGCCAACAATGACCCCAACATCGGCAAGCTCATCGCCGAGGCGATGGCAAAGGTCAATAAGGAGGGCGTCATCACCGTCGAGGAGGCCAAGGGCACCGAGACCCACGTCGAGGTGGTCGAGGGAATGCAGTTCGACCGGGGCTATATCTCGGCCTACTTCATCACCGACACCGAGAAGATGGAGGCTCAGTTGGACAAGCCCTACATCCTCATTACGGACAAGAAGATTTCGACCATGAAGGAGCTGATGGGCGTGCTGGAGCCGGTGGCTCAGAGCGGACGTGCGCTGCTGATCGTCGCCGAAGACGTGGACGGCGAGGCCCTGTCGGCCCTGGTGGTCAATAAGCTGCGCGGCACGCTCAAAATCGCGGCCTGCAAAGCGCCGGGCTTCGGCGACCGCCGCAAAGAGATGCTGGAGGATATCGCTGTACTGACGGGTGCAACGGTCATTTCGACCGACAAGGGTATGCGCATGGAGGATGCCGACCTTTCGATGCTCGGTACGGCCGAGAAGGTGACGCTTAACAAGGAGAACACCACCATCGTGGACGGTGCCGGTGAAAAGGAAGCCATCGCGTCGCGCGTCGCGCAGATCCGCGCCGCCATCGAGGCCGCAACGTCCGACTACGACAGGGAGAAGCTGCAGGAGCGTCTGGCCAAGCTGGCCGGCGGTGTGGCCGTCCTCTATGTCGGCGCAGCTACCGAGGTGGAGATGAAGGAGAAGAAAGACCGCGTGGATGACGCGCTCGCCGCTACGCGTGCCGCTGTTGAGGAGGGTATCGTGCCGGGCGGCGGCGTGGCGTACATCCGTGCCGTCGAGTGCCTCGAAAAGCTCAAGGGCGATAACGAGGATCAGACCACGGGCATTCAGATCGTGAAACGCGCCATCGAGGAACCGCTGCGGCAGATCGTCGAGAACGCCGGCGGCGAAGGCTCGGTGGTAGTAAACAAGGTGCGCGAAGGCAAGGGCGCTTTCGGGTACAACGCCCGCGACGATCGTTTCGAGGACCTGCTCGGAGCCGGTATCATCGATCCGACCAAAGTTGCGCGCGTCGCTCTCGAGAATGCCGCTTCGATCGCTTCGATGTTCCTGACGACCGAATGTGTGCTGGCCGAGAAGAAATCCGAGACGCCTGCCATGCCCCCTATGCCGGGCGGCGGGATGGGCGGCATGATGTAATTCGGCTGCCGTAAGGAAAAATGGCGGGCGCTCGTTGAGCGCCCGCTATTTTTATGCCGCCTGTTCGTGCCGGAGCGACGGTCGATTCGCATGACAAGGCGTCTGGTGGAGTGTCCGTCAGGTCAGCGGGCGGCAACCGCTCGGGTCACTTCGGATTGCGGACGCTCCTGCGGCCCGTCGGCCGTCCGGTCGAGCTTAGCACGGTAAAAACGTTCGACGTCCCGCCAATGATAATAGGGGGCCACGTCGGTCGGGATCGGGATCGATGCCTCCTTTTCATTGACCAGGAATTTGACCAGCACATCGTCGGAGTCGTCGTTGCGGAAGAAAATCCATTGCACGTTGGCCGCCATCGGCGAGACGATGTAATCGCTCCATACGCGGTAGAATTCGTCGGGATCGGCGACGGCAGTGTCGTACCCTTCGAACTCCAGCAGCGCCGTCAGCGGCATGAGGTTCACGTCGTGGCCGAAACGGAGCGTTGCCGCCACGGTGTCGGCCTTCAGCGCTTCGTCGGCCCGGTCGAGGAAATTGCGCAACAGGGGTTTGGCGTTGTCGGGGATCATGCCGCCATTGACGGCCGCGGGCCCGTTGGTGACATAACGGGTGTAATTGCCTACTTGCCAGAGATCGAACAGCTCCTCCGGCTCGAACAGGTCGTAAAGCGTCACCTCCAGATCGACGTTTTGCAGCGACGAGGCGATGCGGAAGAGGTCGTACATCAGCGAGCGGCTGTCGATATGCCGGCGGACATAGTGCGGATCGTTGAACAGCAACGCCGTCAGCCGCGCGGGGCGGATATGCCGTTCGCGGAAGGCCTCGTACTCCGGACGCCATGCGGCGTCGAGGTCGCGCATCCAGCGGCGGGAGCGCTCATCGTAGTGATTCATATAGGTCAGGTCGCGGGCATAGGCGTCGCGTGTGATGCGGAGCGTGGGGTTCAATTCTTTCAGCCGCTCGTCGAAAGCGCTCATGCTCAGTACGCAGCGCACCACGGGCGTCGATTGGCTGTGGATGGTGCGGTCGCCCTGGAAAACCTCGGGGAACGACCGGTACATGCGTGCGGCGATGTCGCGGTGCTGCTGTGTGCCGAGCGGCGAAAGGTCGCCGGTGCGCCCGCGGGCATCCTCCCAGATCCGTTGCAGGCGTTCGTACACATCCTCGCCGAGCGGGGTGAGCTTGCCGGCTTCATCCGCCTGACGGAAAGTTTCGAGTGCATCGAGGTATTGCCGGTCGGTAGTGAGCCAGCGGGAGCCGTGACGCCCGTAGTGGCTGATGTAGAAGGGCCGATAGCCTGCGGGCGGTGGGGTCTGGACCATCGTGTCGGCAGGATAGGCGTAATAGATGCCGCCCGTGCGTCGGATATCCTCGAGTACCTCCCGGCGCGTGGTTTGGCCCGCGGCATAGTTCCAGCATCCGGTGAGCAGGAGCAATAAAAGCGTAATGCGCAGTTTCATAAGATAAAGGTATTAAGCATATGGCCCTGCTTGCAAGCCCTTGCGCGGTAATCGCCGCGGCTGTTCTCAAAGGAGCGTCCAACGGATGCTTTCGCCGCAGGGCCGGCTTCCTGCCGGCAGGGGTTATTTACGTCCCAGCAGAATGCGTGCCTGCGCAAGCGCCGCTTCGGTGATTTCGCTGCCCGAAAGCATTTTTGCGATCTCGGCCACCCGCTCGTCGGAGCCGAGGCGGGCGATGCGGGTGCGGCCCTCCTGCTTGAAGACGACGAAATGGGCCTCCCCTTTCGAGGCGACCTGGGGCAGATGGGTGATATCCACCACCTGCATCCGCGCGGAGAGGTTGTGGATAATCTCCCCCATCGCATCGGCGATGCGTCCCGAGACCCCGGTGTCGATCTCGTCGAAAAGGATCGTGGGAAGCTGCGTCTTCTGCGCCAACAGCGCCTTGAGCGCAAGCATGACCCGTGAGAGTTCTCCGCCCGAGGCGATCCGCTCCACGGGAGCTGCGGCGAGTCCCGCGTTGGCCGAAAACAGGAAGTCGGCCCGGTCGCGGCCCGAGGGGGTGAGCGTCTGAGTGTCGCACACGGCGATCCGGAATGTCGCGCCGGGCATCCCCAGTTGTTCGAGAGTCCGGCAGATGGCCTCACCGAAAGCAGGGGCGGCGGATTCGCGGGCCCGGCGGAGCTCCGCGGCGGCGGTTTCGGCCTGCCGCTCGGTCTGCGCGACCTCGGTTTCGAGCGTGCGGATGGCTTCGTCGCCTTCGGTGATGGCGCCCAAGCGGGCCGCATAGCGATCCCGGACAGCAATAAGTTCCGCCAGGTCTGCGGCCCGGTGTTTCTGGCAGAGGGTGTAGATGCGGTCCAACCGGTCGCCGACCCGCTGCAGTCGGGTGGGATCGGCTTCGATGCGCTCGCTTTCGGTGGCGGCCGTGGCGCTCAGGTCCTTGAGTTCCAGTACGACAGGCCGCAGCCGGTCGGCGATCTCCGCGGCGGCGGGGCAGCTTGTGCGCAGGTGCCCGAAAGCCGTCTCCGCATTGCGGAGCCGCACGAGCACGCCCCGTTCATCCTCGTCGAGTGCATTGCGGAGCTCGGTGAGGGCCTCGCCGATGCGGTCGGCGTTTTCCAGCAGGGCCAGTTCGGCTTCCAGGGCCGACTGCTCGCCGTCGTGCAGGTCGGCGCTCGTCAGTTCCTCCACCTGGTATTGCAGCCACTCCTGGTCGCGGCGACCCTGCTCGGCTTCGGCGCGCAGGGCGGCGAATTCCCGACGGAGCGCATGCAGCCGGTCGTACAGCGACCGGTAGCGGGCGAGCGCATCGCCCGTGCCGGCGAGCGTGTCGAGCGCCCGCAGGCGGAACTCTTCCGACGAAAGGATGAGGTTCTGGTGCTGCGAGTGGATGTCGATAAGCTGTGTGCCCAGCGCCTTGAGCGTGGCGAGCTGCACGGGCGTGTCATTGACGAAAGCCCGGCTTTTGCCCGACGGGGTGATTTGCCGCGTGATGAGGGTGACGGGTTCGTAATCCAGGTCGTTTCGGGTGAAAAACTCCTCCAGCTCCAGTCCCGAGAGATCGAATGTACCTTCGACCAGACAGTTGCGGGCGTTGTCCTTGATCGCCGATCCGTCGCTGCGGCCGCCCAGCAGCAGAGCGAGGGCCCCCAGCAGGATCGACTTTCCCGCACCCGTCTCCCCCGTGAGGATGTTCAGGTGCGGATCGAGTTCCAGTTCGAGCGACTCGATCAGGGCGTAATTCTCGACTTTGAGGCGTTGGAGCATGTCAGCGAAGCAGATTTTCGATTTTGTCGGCGATGCGTCCGGCGACTTCGGTTTTGCGCATCAGGGGCAACTCCTCGGCTCCCGACGGGTCGAGCAGAGTCACCTTGTTGGTGTCGCCCCGGAATCCGGCTCCCGGGTCTTGCAGTGAGTTGAGTACCACGAAATCGAAATTTTTGCGCCGTAACTTCTCTGTCGCATGGGCCAGGGCGTCGTGGGTTTCGAGGGCGAAGCCCACGAGCAGGCGGTCGCCCTTCATGCGGCCCAGCTCCGCCGCGATGTCGCGCGTGCGGCATAGCCGGATCGTCAGGTCGTCGTCGCCCTTTTTGAGTTTGCGGTCGGCGACCTCGGCCGGGGTGTAGTCGGCGACTGCGGCGCACATCACGGCGCCGTCCGTCGAGGGGAAGAGCTCCGTGGCAGCGCGGTACATATCGGCCGCCGTGAGCACATCGATGCGTCGCACGCCCTCCGGGGCAGGCAGGCAGGTGCGCCCGCTCAGGAGCGTGACTTCGGCTCCGCGCCGGGCGAGGGCTTCGGCGATGGCGTAGCCCATCTTTCCGCTCGAGTGGTTGGTGAGGTAGCGTACGGGGTCGATCGGCTCGATCGTCGCGCCGGCCGTCACCAGGAATCGTTTACCTGCGAGGCTCTTTTTTTTTTGGTCGAGCAGCGCTTCGACGCTTCGCACGATCTGCGCAGGCTCGGCCATCCGGCCTTTGCCGCAGAGTCCGCTCGCAAGCTCGCCTTCGTCCGGTTCGATGACCGCGACGCCAGCAGCCCGGAGCTTTTCGAGGTTCTCCTGCGTGGCAGGGTGGGCGTACATGTCCAGGTCCATGGCGGGAGCCACGGCAACCGGACAGCGGGCCGAAAGGTAGGTCGTGAGCAGGAGGTTGTCGGCGATGCCGCAGGCCATCTTCGCCAGCGTGTTGGCCGTGGCGGGGGCTATGAGGTAACAGTCGGCCCACTCCCCGAGCGAGACATGGGAGTTCCACGCCCCGTTTTCGGGATCGAAGAACTCCACCAGAATAGGGTTCTTCGAGAGGGTGGCCATCGTGAGCGGGGTGATGAACTGTTTGGCGAGCGGGGTCATCACAACCCGCACGTCGGCGCCGGACGTTTTCAATAAACGACAGAGCATAGCGGCCTTGTAGGCGGCTATGCTTCCCGTGACGCCGAGCAGTATGTTTCGTCCCTTGAGCATGATCGGATTTGTGGCCGTGCGGAACTTCCGCGGCGGCGGTTTGCGGGCCGGTGCTCCGGGCCCGGTCAGGATTCTATGGCTTCCGTGTTTTCCCGGGGGGTCTCCTTCCAGAACAGGTCGTGGTCGAGGAACTCTTCCGTGGCGATGATCGTCGGCTTGGGCAGCCGCTCGTAGTAGCGCGAAATCTCGATCTGCTCCCGGTTCTCGAACGTCTCCTCCATCGTGTCGGTGGGCGAGGAGAAGTCGGCCAGCTTACGGTTGAGCTCGGCTTTGAGCTCCGTCGAGATCTGGTTCGCACGGCGGGCGATGATGTTCACCGTCTCGTAGATGTTGCCGGTCTCCTTGTCCAGATCGACCAGTTTGCGGGTGATCGTGTTGTTGGGAGTGTTTTTTTTGATCTCCATGATTTATCGGTTGTCTTTGTTGTTGCTGTCCAGGTAGTTCTTGGCTTCCGTCGCCATCCGTTCGAGCTCCCTGATGTAGCCGGAGTTCGGGTATTCGGCCACGAACGAGTAGTAGGAGTCGAGCATCGAGAGGTAGCGGTCCGCCTGCTTGGAGGCGACGGAGTTGTGCGCCAGCTTTTGCGATGCACTGACGATCAGGTACATGATCTCCTCGCGGTGCTTGCTGTCGGGATACTCTTTCAGCGCATTCTTCAGGGCGAAGATCGCCGATTTGTATTTGCCGATCTTATAGTAGGTGTAGGCATTGAGGTAGGCCTTGTCGTTCAGCCGCTCGTTGAGCTCGCGGTTGATCTCGCGGAACGTCTCGGCCCGCTCGCTCTGGGGGTAGTGGGAGAGAAATTCGCTGATGGCGATGATGGCGCGGCCGGTCATGGTCTGGTCGCGCGTCGGGCCCGGGGCCATCTGGTAGAAACAGAGCGCGTACATGCCTTCGGCATCCTCGATAAAGACGCTGCGGCCGAATTTGCGGCGGAATTCGTCCAGCAGGGTTGCCGCCGTGTCATAGTCGCGGCCCTTGAATTTGCACCGCGCATTGAAAAAAGCGATGCTGTCCTCGCGGGGCGAGCCGACGTAAACGGGTTCGACCGCCTCGAAGAGCGAGGAGGCCTTCGTCCACTTTCCCTTCTGGTAATGCTTCAGGGCCGTGGTGTACATCAGTTCCGGATCGCCGCTCTTGAGCACGTTCTGGATGCCGCCGCATCCGGCGACCGTCAGAAGCAACAGCATGGTGCTGAGGACGTATAACCATTTTTTATTCATTGCGGGACAAACTTAACAGCGCTTCGGGGCGATAATCATGCAAAGTTACACTTTATTTAACGAAATCCCAAATTTTTTATTGCACGCCCGATCTTCCCGCCGCAATGTCCGCCAGGACGTTGTGCACACGGGATGCTTCGGCTCCGCTGCCGATTAGGGTTTGTGTTCCCGGTCGATTCCGTTCCCGGTTGCCTGCCACTCCGGGTTGTTTTCCATCTTTGGTTGTGCCCGCCCTTCCCCCTAGTTGCCTGCTGCTTCGGGTGTTTCCGTCTCCGGTCGTTTCCGTCCACAATTGCCTGCCACTTTCCGCCGTTCGCCTGCTGTCCCGGTCGTTTGTCTTGCGGGTTGCATGTGGTCTGTGGTCGGTTACCGTCCGCTTGCAGCCTTTTGCCGCTCCGCATCATCCGGCCGGCCGGCGGGCGACCGACCGGCCGGTTGTGAGCGGGCAACTTACGCCCGATAGCGATTGTCTTGCCTGACGGGGTGTCGATTCCGACGGGACGGATCAGACGAAGAGTCGGGCGATCTGCACCGCGTTGAGGGCCGCGCCCTTGCGGATCTGGTCGGCGACGCACCAGAAGGTGAGCCCGTTGGGTGAGGTCAGGTCGCGGCGGATGCGCCCCACGTAAACCGGGTCCTGCCCGGCGGCGAAGAGGGGCATGGGGTAGCGGTTGAAAGCGGGATCGTCCTGCACCACTACTCCCGGCGCGGCGGCGAAGGCGGCCCGCGCCTCCTCGACGCTCACCGGCCGCTCGGTCTCGATCCAGATGCTCTCGGAGTGGGCCCGCATGACGGGCACACGTACGCAGGTAGCCGATACGAGCACGTCGGAGTGCATGATCTTCTGCGTCTCGTTGAGCATCTTCATCTCCTCGCGCGTATAGTCGTTTTCGGTGAATACGTCCACATGGGGAATCAGGTTGTAGGCGAGCTGGTAGGCGAATTTCCCCACTGTCGGTTCCGCTCCCGCGGCGAGCTGCGCATGTTGTGTCGTGAGCTCTTCCATGGCCGATGCGCCGGCGCCGCTGGCGGACTGGTAGGTCGCCACCCGCACCTTGCGGATGTGGGAAATCCGCTCGATGGCCGCGAGCGCCACCACCATCTGTATGGTCGTGCAGTTGGGGTTGGCGATGATGCGGCGGGGTGCGTTGCGGGCATCCTCCGGATTCACCTCCGGCACGACCAGCGGCACGTCGGCCTCCATGCGGAATGCGCTCGAATTGTCGATCATCAGCGCCCCGTGGCGGGTGATCGTCTCGGCGAACTCGCGCGAGGCGGTACCGCCCGCCGACACGAGTGCGATGTCGATGTTCCGGAAGTCGTCGTTGTGCTGAAGCAGCCGCACGGTGAGCTCCCGCCCCCGGAAAGGATAGGTGCGTCCCGCGCTCCGGGGCGAGCCGAAAAGCGTCAGTTCATCGACGGGGAGCATGCCCGTTTCGAGCAGTTTCAGGAATTCCTGTCCCACGGCGCCGCTGGCGCCCACGATCGCAATTTTCATGTCAATACCGGTTAAAAATCATCTGTTGCCGCTCTCTTCCCGCGCATATGCGGAGGCTCAGTCGAAAAATTCGTCGTCGTCCGAAATGCCGTCCGGCGACTGGTCGGTCCCGTCCGCATTTTCGCTGCAGTCGTAACGGGGCATCGAAGCCGGACGGGGGAAGCGGTCCTCCTTGCTGATACCCAGCCGGGGATCGGCGTAAACCTTCGTGAGAAAGTCGCCCACGATCGGCAGAGCCACCACGCCGCCTTCGCCGCGCGAAAGCAGGCGGACGGCCTGATCCTCCCCGCCGACCCATGCGCCGGCCACGATGCGCGGGGCGACGCACATGAACCAGGCGTCGCGGTTTTTCTGCGAGGTGCCCGTTTTACCGCCGATCTCCACCCCGTCGAGACCGTACATCCACTTCAGGCGGCCGGCCGTACCGCTGCGCACCACCCCTTCGAGCATCGTGAGCATCGTATAGGCGGTCCGCTCGCTGATGGCGTCCTGCGACTGGGGGATAAAGGTGGCGATCACGTTGCCCTGCCTGTCCTCGATGCGCGTCACGAAGATCGGGTCGTTGTGTACCCCCTTGTTGGCAAAGGTCGAATAGGCGCTCACCAGCTCGAAGACGTTGGATTCCGACGTCCCCAGGCAGAGCGCGGGCACAGGGTCGATGTAGCTGCGCACGCCCATGTTGTGGATGAAGTCGGCCACCGCCTGCGGCTGCTTGGCCTGTTTCATGATCCATGCCGAATAGTTGTTGCGGCTGCGGGCCAGGCCCCAGCTCAGGGGATTCATCTCGCCGTTCTGCTCGACCCGGCTTGCCTCTTTGGGCGACCAGGCTTCGCCGTTGGCCGTCTCGATGGTCACCGGGAGGTTCGGCACCGGCGTACAGGGGGTGAGCCCCAGGTGGTCGATGGCGAAGGTATAGACGAAGGGTTTGATCGTCGATCCGATCTGCCGCTTGCCCTGTTTGGCCATGTCGTATTTGAAGTAGCGGAAATTGGGACCGCCGACGTACGCCTTGACGAAACCCGTGCGGGGATCGATGGCCACGAAGCTGGCCCGCAGAATCCGCTTGTGGTGCAGGATCGAGTCGCGCGGGGTCATCACCGTGTCGCGTTCGCCCTTGTAGGTGAACACCTTCATCGGACAGGGCTGCTCGAAGCTCGCGAGAATCTCCCGCTCGCCGATGCCGGCGGCTTTCATCTCGTGGTAGCGGTCGGAGTAGCGGATGGCGTTGGCCATGATGCGCTCGCGCTCCTGGCGGGTCGTCTCCAGGAAGAGGGTCTTCGTGCGCTTGTACTGCGCGTCCATCTGGGGCTGAATGACCGTCTCCATCTGTTTCTGTACGGCCTGCTCGGCATAGGTCTGCATGGCCGAATTGACGGTGGTGTAGATCTTCAGCCCGTCACGGTAGATGTTATAGGGGGTGCCGTCGGCCTTGGTGTTCTTGTGGCACCAGCCGTAGAGCGGATTCTCGTCGTACTCCCTGACGGCCTGCTCGTAATCCCAGTCGTTGAGAAACTGGCGGCGGACGGGGCGCTCGGCATTCATCACCAGCCGGAGCATCTCGCGGAAATAGGTCGCCTGTCCCTCGTTATGGGACACGGGCTTGTAGTTCAGGATAATGGGCAGGGCGCTGATCGAGTCGGCCTCCCGGCGGCCGAGGGCGCCGGCGGCCTCCATGCGTGCGATCACCGTGTTGCGGCGTGCGAGGGCCTGTTCGGGATTTTTGACGGGCGAGTAGCGCGTCGGGGCATTGACCACGCCCACCAGCATGGCGGCCTCCTGGATGTTCAGCTCGTCGGGGGTCTTGTTGAAGAACGTGTGGGCCGCCGACTTGATGCCGTAGGCGTTGGAACCGTATTCGACCGTGTTGAGGTACATGGCCGCGATCTCCTCCTTGGTGTAGTTGTATTCGAGCTTGAGGGCCGTGATCCACTCCTTGAGCTTCGACAGCACGAGCTTCGTGCCTTTGGCGATCCGACCGCGGTTGCGCACGGTGTCGCGGGGGAAGAGGTTTTTGGCCAACTGCTGGGTGATGGTGCTGCCGCCGCCCTGGGAATGGTTTTGCAGGGCGATGGTCTTGACCCCCACGCGCACGAGCGAGGGGATGTCAATACCCGAATGGCTGCGGTAACGCGCATCCTCGGTCGCAATAAGGGCCGCCACGATCGGAGGAACTTCGTGTCCCCTGAGGGTGATGTGCAGGGTCGAATCCGACGGGAAGAGGTCGGCGTATTGCACATAGGAGCGGTTCTGGACGAAGAAGGAGCCCAGCACCTTGCCGTCCTCCGAATAGATTTCGGTGGCCAGGTTGCTGCGCGGATTCTCCAGCTCCTCGAACGAAGGCATCCGCCCGAACGTCCCCGCCGCGGTGAGCAGCAGCAGCGCGAGCAGCAGCGCGAAAGGCGCCAGGGCCACCAGCCAGAGCCAGCGGATCATGCGGGGAGTGACCTTGAACGGTTTTTTTTGTGCCATTTGCGGATGTTTATGCGGCAAAGTTACAAAATAAATTGGCAAATCCGGTCAGAACGGAAGTCCCACGCCCACCGAAAAACTCAGTCCGCCCGTGCTCGGCCGGTAGAAGGAGAGCTTGACGGTCGAAGTGGCCGAGGCGGGCTGTCGGAATGCATTGACATCCAGAATCAGGTCGCCTCCGATCGACCAGATGCGCTCCCACCGCATGCGTCCGTGCGGGGCCAGGTCGCGGAACTGCGCATAGTCGGCCCCCAGGCCCAGCCGGATGCGCTTGAAATAGAGCACCGACGGAATGCCTCCCTCCGGATAGCAGAGCGGGAACTGGTAATCAACGGATGCGGCCGTGTAGTTATTGCTCCGGATATCGGCCGACGAGAAGCCCCGCGGCAGCAGACGGGTGGATTTGTAACCCAGGAAGGATTGGCCTGAAGGGAACTTGAAGCCCCCGATCGAGGTCTGGTACGAGAGTGCGACGATCACCGCATTGTGGGGCAGGAAGCCCGGCAGGTAGATGCGTCCGTAAAGGCTTACCAGGTCGCTGAATTTGCGGTTGGTCGGGTTGAGGGCGTAGCTGGCGCTGAGCTGATACCCCCAGCGGGGCAGGAAGTCGCGGTGGGCCGTCCGCACGGCGTCGGAATAGGCGGCGCCGAACGAGAGCTTGTGCAACCCCTCCTTGTAGCCGATGTACTCGAGGTTGGTGATGGTGTGGCGGTCTTCGTCGTAGCGGATGCGTCCGACGTTGGCCACCATGCCGTTGGAGAAGTTCCAGCCCGCCGAGAGCGAGAGCTGCCGTGTGTGGTATCCCCGCTGGAATACGAGCGGCAGGGTGGCCGTGGCTCCGACCGAGTAGTATTTGTCGGGGCTGGGCCGTTTCTGGTATTCGGGCTTGCCCGTTTGGGGATCGATCTGCGCCAGCGAATAGATGTTCTGGTTGCCGCCATAGGCCCCTTCCAGGTCGAGGCGGACGCCCAGCCCGAAGTAGCGCACGCCGATGCGGAAAAGCGACCCTTCGGCGTCGTTCCAGCCGTAGGAGGCGAAGGCTTCGGTGTTGGACAGCAGGTTTTGCGACAGCAGCGTGACCCCGAGGTTGAGGCTGACGTTGTGTTCGTCCACCGCCTCGAATGGGTTGAAGGCTACGGGCGTCCAACTGTGGATTTTAATGAGGGTAAGGGCTTTGGGATAGCGCCGCGCGCGGTGCCGGGCGTGCGACGCGGCTGAGTCGGCGGGGGTGTAGCTTACGGTGTCGAGATTGACCACCGGCCACCGGAGGCGCGGCGGATTGACCGTGTTGCGGGGCAGCCGCGCATAGGCGACCGGATGCAGGGTGTCGAACGGCTGCACGGCGGGCCGGTAGCCCCGCCGGTCGTAGGTGGTGACCAGCACGTCGCCCTGCGTGTCGGGCGAGGGGGAGAAGGAGCCGTAGCGCGAGGATGTGAGCCGGTATTGCCGTCCGCTTCCCAGGTCGAGGCAGTGGGCTTCGTCCTTGCCCGAAGCGATGGAGCCGAAATAGAGCCGGCCGTCGGCGGCCCGCAGATCGCTTAGGGTGACATAGGCTCCTTCGGTCACGTGCCGCACGCGCCCGAAGTCGTCCAGCGTACCGATCCACATGCCGCTGTCGTCTGTGACCAGGAAATAGAGCCGCCCGGTGGCGTTGTCCCACGCCAGGCCGTGCAGCTCCGTCAGCCGCTCCATTTCATAACGTTGTACGCCCCAGCCGGGCCGGCGCCGCACGATGACGTAACGCCCGTCGGGGTTGTATTCGACCCATGCCAGCCCCGCCGAATCGACCGGTGTGGGGTAGAGCACATTGCGATGGCCCCGCACCGTGCGGGGACGTCCCCCCGCAAGATCCGCATAGCAGAGGCGCGAATTGACCCGCTGCTCGAAAAGCAGGCTGCGGCGGTACTCCGTCCACCAGATGCGGCCCTGCGGATCCATCGCCGGACGCGAGGAGACATAGCCCGTGTAGGCGAGGCGCTCTTCGCGGCCGCTTGCTCGGTCGAGGCGCACCAGGCGCGAGGGGCGGTCGAAGTCGGTCTTCAGGGCGACGAGGCTGCCGGCGCCGGAGGCCATCGGGTAGGCGTAAGAGGTGTGGTTCTCCGGCGGCAGCTCCGTGAGCGGCATGGCCGAATCCGCCGTTTGCGGTAGCGCATCCCAGAAGCGGCGCAAATCGTCGAACGTCTCGCGGAAAAGCCGGTTGACGGAGGTGCCGTAGAATTTTTTGAGCGAGATCGAGGTGGTGAAGAAAAGATAGGGGTTGCGCGACCCGTACCATGCCACCCGGTCCCAGATGTTCTCCCCGAAACGGGTGTAGGAGTAGGAGGCGATCTGGTATCCCAGCCGGTAGTGGTCGGGGATGAACTCGCGGTAGGAGCCGCAGAACCACAGGTCGGGGTTGCGCCGCCTCCCGGCGATATCGCCCATGGCGCGGTATTCGAGCGTGAAGGAGGGTTGCAGCCCCCGCCCGAAGGAGGACATTTCGGTCTCGGACATTACCGCGTCGCCCTCCATGAGCCAGATCGGCAGGCACAGCAGGCCGATGGTCGAGCCCTGCTGCCCCAGCACGTAGCTCAGGGCGCGGATGACGCCCCGGTTGAGGTTGTTGTACTGCACGGCATGGCGGTATTCGTGCGCCACCAACTGCTTGTACCACGGCATCGAATAGGAGGCGACGGCCGGCGAGGTGAGAAACTCCACGCGCTTGGGCAGCCACATGACCAGGCCGTTGGACTCAAAGTTTTCGGGATGCATCACGAAGGGGATGCGCATGGGGCCGTGGCGGAATCCGTAGCCGATCGTGGGGCGGACGGCCTCGATGTAGCGGAGCGTGCGCCGCGCGAGGAAGGCCGCCGTGTCGGGGTAGATGATCCGCACGTCCGGGGTGCGGATCGCGCTCCACCGGAGCGAAGCGGGATCGGAACCCCACGTATAGTACTGTGCCGAGGCTTTGGGTGGCAGCAGGAAGCCGAGCGCTGCAAGCGCAAGGATACAGGCGAGCCGTTTCGACGTTGCGGATTTCATTCAGGAGCCGGCTTTCTTGCAGCGGTAACCCGCCTTGAGGAGCAGTTCGACGACGCGGTCGCGGTGGTCGCCCTGGATGAGGATTTCCCCCTCCTTGACTGCGCCGCCCACGCCGCAGCGGGTTTTGAGCATCCGCCCGAGGGCTTCGAGGTCATCTGCGCGCCCGACGAAACCCCTGACGACGGTGACCGCCTTGCCCGCCCGCTGGCGCCGGTCGAGCCATACGCGTAGCTCCTGCCGTGCGGGCGGCGGCGTGTCGGCTTCCGGCGTGTCGCCCGTGTCGTAGTTGAAATCGGGATCGGTGGAGTAAACCATCCCCAGTCTTGCTTTCCAGTCGCTTGGCATAAGTTCTCTGATCGTGTCCGGTTTGTGGGAAAGAATCGCCCCGAGGGTGAATTTCCTTGTGCAAAAATAGTAATTTTATTATCTTTGTGGTATATGGGGAATTCAATCGTCGATAAACTTCGTCGCGTCAATCCGTTTTCATCGTCCCGGCCGTCCGAGCCGCTGCCCCGGCCCCTGCCGGCCAACCCCGACCAGCGATTGGTGAAGGTCTTCGTGGAGGGATACGAGGACGTGGCTTTCTGGCGGGGCGTGTTCGACCATTTCGTCAATCCCTACCTGCGGTTCGAGATTTCGGTCCCCAACCGGGAGGACCTGCCCAAAGGCAAGAAGGTGTTGCTGGGGATGATTCCCCGCTCGTCGCAGGAGTTGATCCTCTGCGTGGACTCCGATTTCGACTACCTGTTCGACGGTACGACCCCGCAGTCCCGTCAGGTCAATGCGGCGCGGTTTATGTTCCACACCTACGCCTACGCCACCGAAAATTTCCTCTGTTACGCCCCATCGCTCCACAACGTCTGCGTCAAGGCGACCAAGAACGACACGCGCATTTTCGACTTCGAGCGGTTCATGGAGGAGTACTCGCGCACGATCTATCCCGTGTTCCTTTGGTATGCCTACTCCGCGCAGCTGGCGACCGAGAACGTCTTTACCCTGTTGGAATTCAAGAATACGGTGCGGCTGGGTTACCTCGACATAGCGGACAACGGAGCGAAGACCATCGCATGGCTCGCCCGCAACGTCGCCCGCCGCGAGCAGACCCTTGCGCAGAAGCATCCCGGCATGGGTAAGTCGATCAGGGAGTTCGAGTCCCGGCTGCGGAAGCAGGGGCTCACGCCCGAAACCGCCTACCTGTTCATGCACGGGCATACGCTCATGGACAACGTGGTGATGATCGCGCTGAGTGCGGTGTGCGAAAAGCTGCGCCAGATGTCGATCGCCAAAATCACCTCGTCCAAAAAACAGGGGGTGGCGCTCAAGAACGAGATGTCGAACTACACCAACACGCTCCGCTCGATCCGCGATGTGCTTCTGGATAACGAGAATTATACCCAGTGCCCGCTGTTCCTGCGGCTGCGGCAGGATATCCGGCATTACATGGAGACCGTCGTCTGGGAGATGAAACAGCGGGGCGAGCTGCCCGGGGATGCGGTAGTCGCCGTCACCCGGCATATGCGCCATACGGACGGACGCTGATCGTCCGAATGGCCGGTAAAAGAGAAGCCTGACCCAATGGGGCCAGGCTTCCGCTTGTTTGCAACCGGGTTAATCCGATTTCCGTTTGAATGGTTCTGTTACGGCAACATACCGCCTCCGGGCGGATTGCGTTTGTGCCGGACTTCTGCCGCGCGGTCGTTCCCGTCCTGTCCGTCGGGGCGTTGCGATCCGGGCACGGAGGCGTTCGCAGGGGGGCGATTCTTAAGAGCGTCAGCGCAGACGATGCGGGTCGCCCGGCGCGGCGGGCAGTTTCGCGTCGGCCGGTACGGTTGTCGCCCTTTCCGTCCGCGATGCGGGAAAATCGAATCCGGCGGGACGGGTACAGTCCCGACCGGCGGATCGTATGGCCGGTGCGTTCCTGCGCACGGCCGTGGCCGCCGGGCTCCGGGTGACCCGGAAGTTGATCGGATTGTATTCATCCCCCTCGAAGGTGCGGTAGCCGGCCTCCGTCCTGCCGTTGTATCCGAGCGAAGCGAACGAATAGTCCTGTCCCTCGAAGCGGAACATTTCGGGGAAGAATGAAAGGCGGTTGTCGTTCAATCGGATCTCGTATGCCTTGTAGGTCGGTGCGACGTAGATGGAAAGGGCGTCCGTGAAGCCATAGACGAACATGCCCGCAAAGACCACCTCGACCTCCTCGCCGTTCTCATTGCGTGTGCCCAGAGATTGCGGCGCATTGATGTAGGCTTTTTTGGTTTCGGGGTCGTAGTTCATCACGAACGGGAACTCCTGCCCGACGTCGGTTTTCGACCAGCCGCGCACGAGGAAACTCCGGTTGGGGGTGAGCGCTTCGATGGTAAGGTCGTAGGCGAGAGGCGTCGTCCAGTCCTCGGTCGATTGCCCCTCCAGCCGCCATGAACCCAGGTATGCGAGGTATTCGGGATCGGTCTGTCCAGTCGTAGGCGCCGCCGGGGTCGTCGCATCGCCGCGCCCCAGCACCATGTTCTGCTCAGCGTCGAAGGTGACGAACAGGAATACATAGTCCGTTTCGGGTGCGACCCCTTCAAAGAGGTAGGAGAACGTGTTTGTCTGTTCGATCTGCTCGAACCACTCGGGAGCGATCGGCATGGTGTAGATGTAGCCTTCGTTGATGCACGTTTCAAGCGTGGCGCCCTCGCCCGCCATGGCGAGCGCCTGGTCCACCTGTTCCTGCTCCAGAAGCGCCCAGGTGGCCTGCTCGTGCGTGACGTCGCCGAAGTTTTGCAGCCCCACGTGGAGTTCGAGGTTTTCGTAGGCGAAGTAACCCTGCAGCTCGTTTTCGTAGGGTTGCAGGCGAACGGTCACCTCGGGTTCATGCGTGGGGGCGGTGAAAGCCTTGTCCGTGTACATTACGTCGCCCTCCAGATCCACGCCCAGAACGGCGATCAGGTACTCCGTGCCGGGCTCCATGCGCCACAGGTCGGTGTAAGGGCTGTCGCTGCAATAGCCGTACTCGTAAATATGGTTTTCAAAAGCCTCCTGGCCGAACTGCGCGATGAAGGCGTCCACGACGGCTTTCTGGAAGAGGTGGTAGAAGTAGAAACGGATGTTTTCGTCCGGAGTGATGCACGATTCGAGCAGTTCGGGCTGCAGGTCGAGCAGGTCGATGGTCACCGTGGCGGACGAGCGGCCCGGTTCGGGCACGACGAATTCGACCGCATCGGCCTCACCGGTCCATTCGCCTTTTTCGGGGTCGGCGGTTGCCGCCAGCGCATAGTAGCTCTTGCCGCCCGTGATGTTGGCGAAGCCCTCGCGGGGCAGGTTCTCGTCCCCTGCATTCCAGGTGACGGTCTGCGGGCCGACGACCTCGAGTCCGAACTCGGACAGGACGCTTCGGATGAAGAGCGTCCGGTCGGGATTGTCGGGGTATTGGGTGATGAAAGCTCCCCACAGTTCGTCATAGGCCCACTTTTCGAGGTAGGTGTGGAAAACGTGGTCCGCGAGTCCGGTGTCGATCCGGTAGGAGAAGCTGGTTTTGGTGGCCTCGACGAAAGCGAGCAGCGGACGATTCTCTTCCGCCTCGGTCATCATGTCGATCCATGCGACCGTGCTGTACAGGTCGCCGTCGCGTGAGGCGGCGAAAATGCGATAAGCGGTCCGGGGTTGCAGTCCTTCGGCCGTATAGGTCGTGGCTGCCGCGGGCGCTTCGCGGACTGCGCCGGTGCTGAAAATTTTTTCCGCAGTGGGGGTCGAGGGATCGTTCGGAGTGGGTTCGATCAGGTAGGCGATCTCGGCGGCGTGCTGTGCCGCGATGGTGAATTCGAGCAGGGTCGGGGTGCTGCGCCCTTTTGCGAGGGTGACGGTGGGACGGTCGGGCGTTACCGGCGGTTCATCCGTCGGAGAGTCGCTGCACCCCCCCCCATGGCCAGGAGCGGCAGGGCGAATACCATCTTGAAAAACGTGGTGCCGATTTTCATAAGCTGTACTTTTGAGGTTTATGGAAAAATTGTCGTCGATGAAGTTACGATTTTAAAAGAAACCCGTCCTGTTCATCGGTCGGAATGAACAGGACGGGCGAATTATCGAACACTTTTTTTGTGCCTGTTTGCGGGGCTATCTTCTTTTCCGCACCACGCGGGCGGTGGACTGGGTGATCTGGCGGATAAAGACCGCTTCGCCCGAAGCGTGGCGGGCGAGCAGTTCGTCGTTGTATCCCCGGATGGTGAGCAGCTCCATATCGGCGATTTTCATCACGTCGAACTGGTTGCCGCGCAGGGCATCCACCGCCTCGTCGATATGCCACGAGTCGTCCACGCAGAGGCTCAGGTTCACCGCCGAGTTGTGGATCAGGTTGGTCTTGATGCGGAAGCGTTCCAGCAGCGAGAAGATCGTGGCGAACTTCTCCTCCAGGACGAACGAGAAGTCGCGCGGGCGGACGGTGAGCAGCACCTGGTCGCGTTTGAGAATCAGGATCGGCACCTCGACCGGTGCGGACATGCCCCGGATGACGGTGCCCGGCTTGCGCTTGTCCCCGAACGGCCGCACGTAGAGCGGAATGTTCTTGTTTTGCAGCGGCTTGATGGTCCTGGGGTGGATGATCTGTGCTCCGCTGTACGCCAGCTCGATGGTATCCAGGTAGTTGAGTTCGGCGATCTGCACGGCGTCGGGGAAGATCTTGGGGTCGGCGTTAAGCACCCCGTCCACATCCTTCCAGACCGACATCGACTCGGCGTCGAGCAGGTTGGCCGCTACCGCTGCCGAGTAGTCCGACCCCTCGCGTCCGAGCGTGGCGGTCGTGCCGTCGGGAGCGCCTCCGATGAAGCCCTGTGCCACGAAAATATCGGCGTCGGCCTCCGCGACCGCGGCCCGCAGCAGGGGACGCGAGGCCTCCAAATCGACCTCTGCATCCTTGTGGCGCTGCCCGGTGCGCAGGCAGCGGCGCATATCGATCCAACGGTTGCGCAGCCCCGACCGGTTGAGGTACTCGGAGATGATGGTCGTCGAGAGCAGCTCCCCATAGGCGACGATCCGGTCGTACCACAGTTCGGCCTCCTCCGGCCGGTATGCCGCCGTCGCGAGGTCTCCTTCGAGTTCGCCGAAAAGCCGCTCCACGGAGTCGAGCCGCACGGAGCCGTGCCAGAGGTCGTCGATAATTTCGGCGTGGAAAGCCCGCAGGCTCCCGACGTGTTCCGCGGCACGGGCTTCGTCCCCCTGCCGGAACGCCTCGAAAACCCGTTCCAGGGCGTTGGTGGTCTTGCCCATGGCCGAGACGATGACAAAGAGCTGCCGCTCCTGCCCGATGATCCTGCGCAGGTTGCGCACGCCCGCCGCATTGCGGACCGAGGCTCCGCCGAATTTATAGACTTTCATTCCGTGTGTCCGACGCTGCCGGTTATTTCCTGACGGGTTTGTATTTCGTGTCCGTGTTCCAGAACAGGAAGGCGTAGGTGTCGGCCGCCTCGTCGATCCGCTTGGATGTCGGCTTGCCCGCCCCGTGGCCCGCTTTCGACTCGATGCGGATCAGGATCGGCGCGTCGCCGCCCTGCGCATGCTGAAGCGCAGCCGCGAACTTGAACGAGTGGGCCGGCACGACGCGGTCGTCGTGGTCGGCGGTGGTGACGAGCGTGGCCGGATAGCTGACCCCCTCGCGGATGTTGTGCAGCGGGGAGTACTTGTAGATGTAGTCGAACTGCTCCTCGTTCTCGGAGGTGCCGTATTCGACGGCCCAGCCCCAGCCGATCGTGAATTTGTGGTAGCGCAGCATATCCAGCACGCCCACGGCGGGCAGGCAGACGGCATAGAGGTCGGGACGCTGCACCTCGCAGGCGCCCACGAGCAGACCGCCGTTGGAGCCCCCGGCGATGGCCAGCTTTTCGGACGAGGTGTATTTCTTCTCGATCAGGTATTCGGCGGCGGCGATGAAGTCGTCGAAGACGTTCTGTTTCTTATCGAGCATTCCGTCACGGTGCCACTGCTCGCCGTATTCGGAGCCGCCGCGCAGGTTGGCCACGCAATAGATGCCGCCCTGCTCGGCCAGCAGGATGGCCGAGGGGTTGAAGCCCGGCGTGAGGTTGATCTGGAAACCGCCGTAAGCATAGAGGTAGCACGGATTCTTGCCGTCGAGCTTCAGGTCCTTGCGGTGGACGATGAACATGGGCACCTGCGTGCCGTCCTTCGAGGTGTAGAACACCTGCTCGGTGACGAAGCGGTCGGGATCGAAATTGACCTGGGGTGCCTTGTAAAGGAACGAGCGGCCCGTTTCGAGATCATAGTTATAGACCGTAGCGGGCGATGTGAAGTTCGAGAGCACGTAGTAGAGGTCGGTCGCTTCGCGCTTGGCGCCGAAACCGCCGGCGGTGCCGATGGCCGGGAGTTCGACCTCGCGCACCAGCGTGCCGTCGTAATTGTACTGGTAAACCTTGCTCTGCGCGTCCTCGAGGTAAGTAGCCATCAGATAGCCGCCCGCCGGACTCACGTCGGTGAGGAGGTTCTCCGCATTTTCGGCGATCACGTCCTGCAACCCGGCCGGTGCGTTCAGGTCGATGCGGGCGAGCCGGTAGTTGGAGGCCCCGTCGTTGGTCATGACGTAGAGCTGGTCGTTGATGCAGTCCACGGGAGCGTAATCGTGGGCGAAGCCCGCGAGCAGCACGCTGAAGCGGCCGCCCGATGCCGGACGATAGAGGATTTCGGTGCCGGAGGTGCCTTCCGAGGCGATCACGAAGAGCCACCGTCCGTCCTCGCTCGGCCAGGCGTTGTTGTAACGCAGCGGATGGGCGTCGTCCCTGTAAACGAGACGGTCGGCCTCCTGTTTGGTGCCCAGCTTGTGATAATATACTTTCTGGAACTGATTCTGGGAGGAGAATACGCCCTTCTCAGGCGCGTCGTAGGCGCTGTAATAGAACCCTTCGGAGTCGGGGGCCCAGATCGCGCCCGAGAACTTCACCCAGTTGATTCGGTCTTGCGTGAGCTCGCCCGTGCGGGTGTCCATCACGCGGATCTCCACCCAGTCCGAGCCGGAAGCGGCGGCGGCATAGGCCAGGTAGCGGCCGTCCTCCGAGAAAGAGAGGTCGGCAAGGGCCACCGTGCCGTCGTCGGAAAGGCTGTTGGGATCGAGGAACACCTCGCCCTCGGCGGCGGGATCGCCCGTGCGGTAGAGCACCGACTGGTTTTGGAGCCCGTCGTTATAGAAATAGTAGTAATAATCCCCGTGCCTGCTCAGGCTCCCCTGTTTGGGGTAGTTCCACAGCTCGGTCAGCCGCTCGCGGATCGCGTCGCGGTAGGGTATCTGCCGCAGGTAGTCCTGCGTGACGGCGTTCTCGGCCTCGACCCATGCGGCCGTGGCCTCCGAATTGTCGTCCTCCAGCCAGCGGTAGGGGTCGGCGACCTCGGTGCCGAAGTAGTTGTCCACCACCTCGCCGCGCGGGGTTTCGGGGTAGGGAAGGCGTTCGATTTTCATTTGGTTGCTTTTGCAGCTTGTCGTCAGGGCGGCGGCGCTCAGCGCAAAGAGGGTCGCCAGGCGGATTCCATTCATACGGTTAAGGGTTTTTGATGCTTTTGCTACAAAGGTATGAAAATTTGGGACACGCTGCGCGCCTCTATGCGGAAAATGCGTAACTTTGGCCCGTTCCAAAGACCGATAGATATGGATATTGAACAGTTGCGGGAGTGCGTCGAAGCGGCGTGGCAGGACCGTGAACGACTTCAGGAGGCCTCTACCCGCGAGGCGCTCGACCGGGTGGTGGCCCTGCTCGATGCGGGGCGGTTGCGCACGGCCGAGCCGGTGGATGCCGACGGCAGCGCATGGCGCGTGAACGAGTGGGTCAAGAAGGCGATCCTGCTCTACTTCCCTGTGCGCAAGATGCGCACGATGCGGGCGGGCGAACTCGAATGGTACGACAAGATGGAGCTCAAGCATGACTTCGACCGCCTGGGCGTGAGGGCCGTGCCGCACGCGGTGGCCCGTTACGGGGCCTATATCGCGCCCGGAGTGATCCTGATGCCCTCCTATGTCAATATCGGGGCTCGGGTCGGGACCGGCACGCTGGTCGATACGTGGGCCACGGTCGGTTCCTGTGCCCAGATCGGCGAGCGCGTCCACCTTTCGGGCGGCGTGGGAATCGGCGGGGTGCTGGAACCCGTGCAGGCGGCCCCGGTGATCGTCGAGGACGACTGTTTCATCGGTTCCCGTGCCATTGTGGTCGAGGGGGCTCGCATCTGCCGCGAGGCGGTGCTCGGCTCCAACGTGGTCATCACCGGCTCGACGCATATCATCGATGTCACGGGAACCGAACCCGTCGAATACCGGGGCTATGTGCCCGCCGGCTCGGTGGTCATTCCGGGCACCTATCCCCGGCGCTTCCCCGCCGGGGAGTACGGTGTGACGTGCGCCCTGATTATCGGCCGCCGCAAGCCCTCGACCGACAAGAAAACCTCGCTCAACGAGGCCCTGCGCGATTTCGGCGTGGCGGTATAGCCGCATCCTCCATCCCTCGGGCGATTACCGGGCAGCCGGCGCCCCAAATGTAAGCGCGCACCCTCCGCTGCGGTGCCGGGAAAACACCCTGTTTGCAAGCAACAGACCGAACCATGATCGAACACCCCTGTTTCCACTACCTGACCGAGACCACCTCGACCAACGACGACGCCCGCGATGCCCGCTACGGACACGGGGAACTGATCCTTGCCGAGCGACAGACGGCCGGCCGCGGACAGCGCGGCCACAAGTGGTCGAGCGGCGAGGGGCTCAACCTGACCTTCTCGCTGGTGCTCGAACCCCGTTTCCTGCCCGCCTCCGGGCAATTTTTGCTTTCCGAGGCGGTGTCGCTGGCCCTTGTGGATACCCTCGCCCGCTTCGGGATCGGAGCGCGGATCAAGTGGACGAACGACATCTACGTCGGCGACCGCAAGATCGTCGGCATATTGCTCGAACACAACCTCGCGGGCGGAGCGCTCAGCCGCACGATCGTCGGTATCGGTCTGAACGTCAATCAGACGGAGTTCGACCCTGCGCTGCCCAATCCGACCTCCATGCGGCTGCTCGCAGGCCGGTCCTTCGACCGGGACGAGGTGCTGCGCGTGCTTTATGAACGGTTGATGGACCGCTATGCGGAGTTGGAGCGGAGTGGCGGCGAGGCCTTGCAGCAGGCATACCGCAAGGCGCTGTACCGGCTCGACGAGCGGCAGCGGTTCCGCGACCCCGCGTCGGGGGCCGAGTTCGAGGCGGTGATCCGTGGCGTGCGTCCTGCGGGCGACCTGCTGCTGGAACATGCCGACGGAACGCTCCGCAGCTACCTGTTCCGCGAGGTCGAATTCGTTATCCGTCGATAGATCGATTTCCGGTCAGGCCGGAGTTCCTCGCCGAATGATGGCATGTGACGTGCCGGAGCGTGCACGCCTTGCTCCTCCCTGTGAATCCGGGGATACTTCCCCGCTGCCCGGTTCGAGCCTCCGCCCGGCTCTTTGTTTCGGATAGTCGTTCCTCAGGCTCGCTCGCGCTCTTTCAGGATCGCCGGGCCGTTGGCTATCGCCCAGTTTACCAGATTCTTCACCAGCGGCATCAGCTCCGTTCCGCGGGCGGTAAGGGCATACTCCACGCGCGGAGGCACTTCGGCGAATACGCGGCGGCTGACGAGTCCGTCCTCCTCGAGCGAGCGCAGCGTCACGGTCAGCATCCGCTGCGAAATATCCTCCAGGCATTTTTGAATCGCCCCGAACCGCATTGCGCCGTTGGCGTCGAGCGCCAGCAGAATCAGCATGGCCCACTTGCTGCTGATGCGGCTGAGGATGTGCCGCACGGGACAGTCGCCGGCATCTGAAAATTTTTGCATTTTTTCTTTCCCTTTTATCCGGTTGTTTTCCAATATGGGTTACGCACAGGTAACTTGCTGACCATGTTGTGCCTTCTTGTTTTTCCGTCGGATTGTCTTTAGCTTTGCACTACAAAAGTAATCAACTTACCGAATTAAACCGATGTTTCATTAAAAACTTTCAGTACGATGGCAAAGCGAGTGGCTGTAGTGGCCGTGAATCCGGTGAACGGATTGGGACTGTTTTCGTATCTCGAAGCGTTCTTCGAGCATAAAATCGCCTGTGAGGTGTTTGCGGTGGCTCCGACCGTCGCGATCCGCACCAATTCCGGCATTGCGTTGCAGGCGGACGGTGTGGTCGCCGACCTGCGGGGACGCGCAGGCGAATACGATGCGCTGGTTTTCGCATGCGGGGATGCGGTGCCGGTCTTCGCGCAGCACGCCTCCGAGCCGTGGAACGTGCAGCTGATGGAGGTGATCGGGGAGTTCGCGGCCGCAGGTAAAATCATGGCCGGCCACTGCGGGGCGGGGCTGCTGTTCGAGCTTGCCGGGGTGATCGACGGCCGCCGGGTGGCCTCGCATCCGATGGTGCAGGGGTTGATCCGTCGCGGCGTCGCGTCGCAAGCCGACTTCGAGTCCGACGGCCGGTTTATCACGGCGCAATGCGAGCACACCCTGCCCGCGATGATTCCCCTCCTGCTGGGTGCGCTCGAATAGCCTCTCTTCGGCGATCCGGGGACTGTCCGGCAAGACAGTCCCCGGATTCGTTTTTCCGGCTGGATGATGCGGCACGACCGCCTGACCTCTTTGCTCCGGCCGGAGGGCGAAGAGCACAACGAGTAAAACAGAGCACGCTTTTTTCATGGGCGGAAGTTTTACACAGGACAGGAGGTTTGTCAAATGTAACGAAAAGTTCGCTGATTTCCAAAAAAATCCCGCACGAAAAGCGGGATTGACGTGCGGTTGCGGCGGGCGGCGCGAGGCGATAAAAAATTCGCGGAAATCGGTTGCTGTTACGAAAATAACACGTATATTTGCATGCCGCGCACGGAGCGCACGCAAACCGAACATTTTAACTTAAAACTTATACCTGCAACTATGAACATTCCTGCTAATCTGAAGTATTCCAACGACCACGAATGGTGCCGCGTCGAGGGCGACTCGGTGTATATCGGCATCACCGATTTTGCACAGAGCCAGTTGGGCGATATCGTCTTCGTGGATGTGCCGACCGTGGGCGAGACGCTCGCCGCAGGCGACGTATTCGGGACCATCGAAGCGGTGAAAACCGTCAGCGACGCCTTCATTCCCGTCGGCGGCGAGGTGCTCGAGTTCAATTCGGCTGTAGATGCCGACCCGGCCGTGGTCAATAAGGATCCCTATGGCGAGGGGTGGATCATCAAGGTCCGCTTTACGGAGCCTGCGGACTTCGAGGCGCTGCTGTCGGCCGAACAGTACAAGGAGTTGATCGGCTAAACAAATAAATCAAGAAACTATGTCAAAGGTTACAGTCGTAGGTGCGGGCGCCGTGGGCGCTACCTGCGCGAACGTGATGGCTTGCCGCGAAGTGGCGAGCGAGGTGGTGCTGGTGGATATCAAGGAGGGGCTTTCCGAAGGGAAGATGCTCGATATGTACCAGACCTCGACCCTGATGGATTTCGATACCAAGCTGGTCGGCGCGACCAACGATTACCGGAAAACCGCCAACTCCGATGTTGTGGTGATTACCTCGGGTATTCCCCGCAAGCCGGGCATGACCCGCGAGGAGCTTATCGGCACCAACGCCAACATCATGAAAGGCGTGATCGCCAACGTGGTGAAGTACTCGCCCCGGGCGATCATCCTGGTTGTCGCCAACCCGATGGATACGCTCACCTACCTGGCGCTCAAAGCGTCGGGACTGCCCAAGAACCGGGTGATCGGCATGGGCGGCGCACTCGACTCGGCCCGTTTCAAATGCTACCTCGCGAAAGCCACCGGCGCCAACATCAACAACGTGGACGGCATGGTGATCGGCGGCCACGGCGATACGACCATGATTCCGCTGCTCTCGAAGGCTTCGGTCAATGGCGTGCCCGTTGCGCAGTTCGCATCGAAGAAGAAGCTGCAGGAGGCCGTCGCCAATACGATGGTCGGCGGCGCTACGCTCACTAAGCTGATCGGCACGTCGGCGTGGTACGCTCCGGGCGCTGCCGCTTCGATGATGGTGGAGTCGATTCTCAACGACCAGAAGAAGATCATCCCCTGCTGCTGCTACCTCGAGGGCGAGTACGGCCAGTCGGATATCTGCATCGGCGTACCGGCTGTCATCGGCCGCAAGGGTGTCGAGAAGATCGTCGGACTCGAGCTGACCCGCGAGGAGGCCGAGAAGTTCGAGGCTTCGGCTGCCGCCGTGCGCAAGACCAACCAGGTGCTGCACGAGATCAAGGCGCTCTAAAGCGTTTCTCGCAGGATAAATCGAATCCCCGGGGCATTGCTCCGGGGATTCGTCTTTGTTGCGGCGTAAAAACCCGAGGCCGCGCGTCAGAAGGAAATTTTGGCCCCAACGAACCAGCTGCGGGGGAGCGAAGGGCCGTAAACATAGCCCGAGTCGCGATCGACACCCCGGTCGAAATCATCCTGGTAGGCATCGAAGAGGTTTTGCACGCCTCCGTAGAGCTGGAGGCCGATCTCCTTGTAGATGCGGAATTCGTAGGAGAACCGCACGTTCATGTCGAAGAACTGGGGCGTGGTGACGGCCCGGTCGATCGAGGTGCCCGAGCCCGCCATGTGCTGTACGAGCATCTGTCCCGTATAGGTGCCCGAGAGGGCCGCCGTAAATCCCCGCAAGGGGGTGAGCGTCGCCGTGAAGTAGCCATAGGTGTTCGGCGTGCGGAACATCTTGCGCTCGGGGGGCACGAGCGTGTTTTCGCTCCATTGCTCGGGCCGTTTGTAGCGGCTCTGTTGCAGGGTGACGCCCGCCTGAATCTCCAGCCAGCGGGTGAGGCCCGCCCGTCCTTCGATGTTGATGCCCATTACGCGCGCCCCCGATCCGTTGTAACGCTCCTTGACCACGCTCCCGTCCGGGGCGGGAGTATCCAGCTCGCGCAGGGCGAAAACGTCGTCGAGGGTGGTGTAGAAGCCCTCGACGATCAGGTTGGTCTGCACGCTGCCGAAACTCCGGTAGAAGTCGGCCGAGACGCTCACGCTGTGCGAGCGCTCCTCCTTCAGGTCGTCGGCCAGGCGGATGCGCACCCGCTCGCCGCCTACGATGGCGATGTGCATGTCCTCGTCGAACGCCTGTGGAGCCCGGAATCCGCTCGCGTAGCTCACGCGGAAGCTGATGTCGGGAATCGGGTTGAAACGCAGGTTGGCGCGGGGGCTGAAGATCACATGGTCGATCCGGTTGTGCTTGTCCAGCCGTCCGCCCACCAGCAGCGACCATTTGTCGTTCTTCCACTCGTTCTGCAGATAGGCGCTCACGATGTGGACGGTCTGTGCCGTGCGGTGGTCGTAACCGAGGGACTCGTCCAGCAGGTCGTTGTAGCTGTACTCCGCACCGAGCGTCAGCTCCGAGGGCATGAACAGCAAGCGGTCGAACGTGCGGACGTATTGTCCGCCGGCGGCGACGGTCAGGTCATGGGTCGTGCCGTAGGCGTTGGGGTCACGCCGGCTGCCGTAATAGCTTTTGCGATCGGTGTTCTGAAACGAGGCGTAGAGGTTGTAGCGGTTGCGGAAGTCGCGCGACGAGGCGTCGAAAGAGAGGCTGCCGGCGTTGATGCTGTGGTCGGTCTGTTCGGCGATGAGCGCCTCGTGCGGCGGCCTGCCGGTCTGGTCGCCGCCCCGGCGGTACTCCTGAACGCCGTTGTACTGCATGGTCAGCCGCGAGTAGCTGCCCGTGCGCAGGAACGAGCGGAGTCCCGCCGAGATGGATTGCAGCACCGGAATCTCGGTGAAGCCGTCGCCGTCGTGGTCGTAACCCGAGCGGTGGCGGTTTTGGCCGAAGACGTAAAGCCCGGCCTTGCCGCTGTCGGTGACCAGCGAGGCGTTGAGCGAGGTGACGTTGTCGTAGGAGCCGCTGCCGCCCAGAGCGGTCAGGGTGTGCGACGCCTGCGCGGAGTTGCGCAGCGGATCGCGCGTGATGATGTTGATGGTGCCGCCGATGGCCGAGGAGCCGTAGAGCGCCGATCCGCCGCCCCGCATCACCTCCACCCGCTCGATCATGTTGGCGGGAATCTGCTCGAGTCCGTAAACCCCCGTGAGGGCCGAAAAGACCGGGTGGGAGTCCACGAGAATCTGGGAGTAGTGGCCGTCCAGCCCGTTGATGCGCACCTGCGTGAAGCCGCAGTTCTGGCAGTCGTCCTCCACGCGCACCCCCGGCTGGAAGGCGAGCCCCTGCGCCAGACACGAGGCGTTGGCGACCTCGAACAGCTCGGGCGTAAGGATATTGACCAGCGCGGGGGCTTCGCGCCGTTTGGTGGCGTTGCGGTTGGCCGAAACCACCACCTCGTCCAGGGTGATGCGGCTCTCTTCGACCGCGAAGTTCAGCTCCGCCGTCTGGCCCGCCTGCACGGTAATGATCTTCTCTGCGGGGGCATAGCCCATGGCCCGCACTTCGACGGTGAATTGGCCGACGGGCAGGTTTTTGAAAAAGTAGTGGCCCGTGGCGTCGGTGGTGGTGCCGATGGTCGTCCCCTTGAGACCGAGTGTCGCGTAGGGCAGGTGTTCGCCCGTGCGTTTGTCCACCACGTGGCCGTAGAGGTTGGCGTCGCTCCTGCGGGGCGCCGTTTCGTCCGCCCACAGGGCGGTGTCGAGGCACAGCATTAGGCTGGCCCAAAGAATGATGTGTTTCATGTTTCCGGAAATTTGGGTTGTGCTGCACGCGTGCGCGGCGATCCGATCTGCCGTTTGTGCGTGCGGATTGCGACCGGGGATGCCGGTCCTGTCAGCGGAAAAGTCCGGAAACGGGCGGGGCCCGCAGGGAGGGGAGGGCGGTGCGTCCTGCGACCGCATGCGTCTCGGGCGCTGCCGGGGCGGACCCCAGAAGCGTCAGGCAGGTGACAAGCAGGACGGGTTCCGTGTGGAGGCAGGAGAAGAACTGAAAATGGCAGACCGGACAGTCGTCCACGATCGTGGTTCGCGTCTGGTCGCTGCGGGTCTGCTCGAGCGCCCGGTAATAGGCATCGGGATGGGTGTGGAGCACCTTGCCCGCATGTGCCGTCACGAGGATCAGCAGCAGGGCAAGCGCGTTGAGGAATTTTGTTCCGTGCCTTTTCATAGCGACGGACAAAGATAGCAAGAAAAGCGGGCTGCCGCAAGACAACCCGTTGAATTTACCCGTTATCCGGGATATGTATGCCGCGATTTACCCGTTCGAGGGGATTCGCCGCGTCTCAGATGTTGATGTCGAGAATCTCGAAGTGGATGGTGCCGGCCGGAACGCATACATCGACCCGGTCGCCTTTGCGACGGCCCAGCAACGCTTTGGCGATGGGGGTGCCGATAGCCAGCTTGCCCTCCTTGAGGTTGGCTTCGTTTTCGGAAACGATGGTGTAGCACATCTGCTTGCCCGTGTTGTGGTTGAGCAGGGTCACTTTACTCAGGATCTGAACCTTGCTCTTGTCGATCTTCGTCTCGTCGATCACCCGTGCATTGGCGATGGTGTCCTCCAGCTTGGCGATGCGCATTTCGAGCAAGCCCTGCGCTTCGCGTGCGGCGTCGTACTCGGCGTTTTCCGACAGGTCGCCTTTGTCGCGCGCCTCGGCGATGGCCGCCGAGATCGCCGGACGCTCCACAGAACGCATGTGGTCGAGTTCGTCCCTGAGTTTTTTGTAGCCTTCGGCCGTCAGATAAATGATCTCTTTTGCCATAGTTTCATCACAGAAAAAAACAAGAATCCTAACCGGTTAAGGTTAGAACCCCGTAACATTAGTATTACAAAGGTAGAAAGTTAAATCTGAAATTCCAAATATTTTTTGGCATAGAGTGTGCCATTCTGCGCCGCATGAAATGGGTTTTTGCGGTTTATTCGGCGATTGTCGTGGCGGTCGTCGTGCATGTGCTGCGTCGTAAGCGGGTGCCTTCGGTCGCTGCGGCATGGGCCCTGACCGTGATCCTGTTTCCCGTGGCGGGGATGCTGCTTTACCTGCTGGCCGGATACCGGAGGCGTGAGGGACAGGCCCGCCCGGAGCAGGATCGGCGCGGCCGCCGGCCGCTCGAAACCCTCCTTCTGCGCGAATGCGGTTCCGAGCCGACCCTCAACAACCGCATCAGCCTGCTCCATAACGGCAACAACGCATTCTCGGCGTTGATCGCTTCGTTGCAACGGGCCTCCCGCTCGATCCACATGGAATATTACATCTTCCGCGACGACCGCATCGGCCGCACGATCTCGGATATTCTCATGCGCAAGGCGCGTTCCGGAGTGGAGGTGCGGGTGATCTACGATGCGATCGGCTCGTGGGGGCTGAGCCGGCGTGCGATCCGCTGTCTCAGGGACGCCGGCGTACGGATCTTCCCGTTCCGACCCCTCCGGTTTCCCTGGTTCCGTGCCGGGGTGGGGTGCCGCAACCACCGGAAAATCGTTGTCGTCGATGGAAAAACCGCCTATTTGGGTGGCATAAATATTGCCAAATATTACCTCGACGGAGACGATCTGGGCAAGTGGAGGGACGAACACCTGCGCATCGAAGGCGATGCCGTCGCCGACCTCCAGCGCCTCTTCGCAGCGGATTGGCAGCGCGTGGGCGGGGAAGCGATGCGGGTCGAGGAATACCTCGCGGGGCACGGCGTGAGCGGGCAGGTGCCCATTCAGATCGCCTGGGCGGAGGAGGGCCCTTCGCGGTGCGCCCTGACGGACGCGTTCGCTGCGGCAATCCTCGCAGCGCGGCAGAGGGTGCGCATCTGCTCCCCCTATTTCATGCCGCCGCCTCTGGTGATGGACGCCATCCGCATCGCGGCGCGCAGCGGCGTACAGGTGGAGGTGATGGTGCCCGCATCGAGCGACTCGCACTTCACCGACCTGGTTTCCGAGAGTTTCCTGACGGACCTGCTGGAAGCCGGAGCGGAGGTTTTCCGTTACGGGAAGGGATTTCTACACGCCAAGCTGCTGGTGGTGGACGAGCGGGTGGCCTCGGTCGGAACGGCCAATATGGATTACCGCAGCCTCGAGGACAACCTCGAGGTGACGGCCTTCATCTACCATCCGCCGACCGTGCGCTCGCTGGCCGAAACGTTCGACCGGGACCGCGCCGCCTGCACGCGCCTCGATCCGGCGAGTTGGGAGCGGCGCTCGCTGTGGCGCAGCGTGGCGGGGGATTTGATGCGTCCGCTTGCGCCCCTGCTCTAAGCACCGGCAAAACCGCATGGATTGAAACAGATACTTATTCGGACACGAAATATGAAACGGATTATGCTTATGGGGCTCATGTTGCTGGGGACATGCGTCGCGGCCCATGCCCAGTGCCTGCGGGTCGGCGTGCGCGGCGGCGTCAACACGGTGGATTATTCCGTGGCGCCCGTCACCGTCGGCGCCGCGACGTTTTCGGCGGGAAACGCCAAAGTCGGTTACGAGGCCGGACTGCTGCTGCGCTTCCGCCTGGCGAAACACCTCCACCTCCAGTCGGGGCTGAACTACCAGTTCAATCCCTATGCGTTCCGGGTAGGCGGCAATGCCCACGGACGGATCACCATCGATGCGCGGCGTTTGGAAATTCCCGTCGAGCTGGGGCTGAACTTCGGCGTGCTGCGTCTGTTCGCAGGGCCCGTTTTTCGGGTCGCCCAGTGGCAGAAGAGCAGTGTCCCCCGGTTGCTCAGGGTCAAATTCAACGATTCGGACATCGCCCTCACCGGCGGCGCGGGACTTCACATCCGCAGGTTTTTCATCGACTTCCGCGTCACCGGCTACCCGTGGTCGAACCTCCGCAACACCTTTTACTCGGGCGACGCCTCGGCGCGCGTGAAAGTGCGCCGCAATCTGCTTTACGGCGGATCGGTCGGCTTCTATTTCTGATCCGGGGGCGGTGTCCCGTACATCGGGTGCGGATTCATGCGTCCGCTGCCGCGGATGCGGTCCGGATTCGGGTCTCAGAGCAGCGGGGAGAACATCCGCATGAAGGATTCCGCCAGCCGCAGACGCCGGGGGCGGCGGAACCACTGCTGCGGCACGAGCGGCTTGCAGTCTTTCAGGTCGTCTTCGAAGATCCGCTCCATTCGCTGTGCGAAATCCTCGTCATAGACGAATGCGTTGATTTCGAAATTGTGCTCGAAGCTCCGGAAGTCCATGTTGGCCGATCCGACGGCCGTCAGGGTACCGTCGATCACCAGCAGCTTGGCGTGCAGGAAGCCCACCGTGTAGAAAAACACCTTGACTCCAGCCCGGACCATGTCGTCGATGAAGGAGTGTACGGCCCGGTCCACCGCTTTCGAGTCGGACCGCTCGGGCAGCATCAGCCTTACGTCGATGCCCCCCAGCGCTGCCGTTTGCAGGGCGGTGTTGAGCCCTTCGGAGGGCAAGAAATAGGGGGTTTGGATGAAGATGCGCCGCTTGGCGTTGGCGATGGCGAAGGTAAAAGCCTGCAACAGCGTTCGCCACGGCCCGAACGGGCCGCTGGTGGCGACCTGCAGGGCCGAGGCGTTGTACTCCTCGGCCGGAGGATAGAAAGAGGGGTCGGACAAGAGGGTCTTGTTCGTGGCGGCCCAGTCGATCAGGAAGGCCGACTGAAGCCCGTAAACCCCTTTGCCCTCGACCTTGAAATGGGTGTCGCGCCATACGCCCCAGCCGGGCCCGTCCACATAGCGGTCGGCGATGTTCATGCCCCCGATGAATCCCACGCGGCCATCGATGACGGCCACCTTGCGGTGGTTGCGGTAATTGACCTTGCTGGTGAACATGGGAAACTTGACGTGGAGGAACGCATGGATTTCGATTCCTTCGCGTCGCATCCGCTCGTAGAACTCCTCTTTCACGCCGCTGTTGCCCACGTCGTCGTACAGCACGCGCACGCGCACCCCTTCGCGTGCCTTGCGGATCAGGGCCTCCTGTACGCGGCAACCGGTGCGGTCGTCGCGGAAGATGTAGTACTGCAGGTGGATGTGGTGCTTCGCCGCGTCGATTTCCCGCAGCAGGGCCTCGATCTTGGATCGGCCGTCGGTATAGGGCGTCAGGCGGCTGCCGGGAAGCACCTCCGCGTGGTTGATGTTGATAAGCAGGTTCGAGAGAGGAACGTATGGGGCCGGGACGCGACCCCGCTCGCGGCGCAGCGTATCGTGCATCGGGTGCATCATCAACCGCTTGTAGGTGCGGCGCGAGATGATTTTCTGCTTGCGGAGGTCCTGTCCGAAAAAGAAATAAAAGACCAGCCCGACCACGGGAGCGAGGATCAGGACGATCACCCAGGGAATGGTTTTCAGCGGGTTGCGGTTGCCGGTGATGATAACCAGGATGACGCCCAGGATGGTCAGGGCGTAAACGACGACGAAGAAAGTGGTCAGAAATTGCTGCATACCGAGGTTTCCGTTTGGTCTTACCTGTTCCTGCGCGGCGAGCCGCCGGGGAAGCGCCCGTGCCCGACAAACGGGACACCGCAGACGTGTTCCGCATCCGGCGGGCGCTCCCTCTACTGCGCCGGGACGCTGACGGATTCCGGCGCTTTGTCCGCGTCTTCGGGGAAGCGGATCGTGTAGAGCAGGTGTTCGACGCCGTGCATGAAATTGCGTTTGCCCAGTTTCGGCGAATAGACGTACGCGTCGAAGGTGAAGACCTTGCCGGCGGCCGTATCGACCGTCGAGTAGCTCACGAACGGACCGCCCATGAAATCGCCGTACACATCCCAGAAGCCCCTCAACTCAGCCCACAGGCGGCCTTCGAGACGGAACATCCGGTAGTCGGGCTCATACGCCTCGGAAGTGGTCATGTAGGAGCCGTCGGAGGGGCCGGGAATCCGCGCAGCGAAGCGGTTGCGGGCATCGAGCAGCGCACCGGGTGACAGCGAGGCCGCGCCCGCATAGGGGTATTGGTAGAGGAAGAACCCCTGGCTGGCGGTGGGGTATTCGTAAGAGATCCACAGGAAGTCGTCCCCTTCGGAGCGGAGCTTGTAGCCTTGCGGTATGTGCATTTCGACCCCGAATTTCTGCCGGATAAGCTCCTCCAGTTGGGTGGCACCGAAACGTCGCGCATAATCGACCGTGCGGTCGCGTTCGGTTTTTTCCAGCAGGTAGATCAGGTTGTCCCGGTTTTCGGACACATACGCCGTGAGCGCCTTTTCCGATGGGCCCTGCAAGGTGAGCACCGCCTGCGGTGCAGCCTCAAGGTCGTACTGCACGGCGACGGCGGACTTCTGGGCGGCGGGATCGACCACCACCTTGAGGATGTTGCGGTGCTGGACGACCATCCGGGTGAAACCCTGCTCGCTGACGCGATAGAGGTCGAAATGCGGCTCCGCCTGGCTGAGATAGGGCACCGGGGTGCGCAGCACGGAACGGAGCGTATCGCCCAGCTCGCCATCCCAGAGGCGTTGGTTGCAGACCACGATCAACTCGTAGGGCTTCCCCTGGGATGCGGGTTTTTTCTGGTCCGTCAGCGTGCGGAACGCCTTGCAGCCGCCGCCGAGCAGCGATGCCGTCAGCACGGCCAGGAGGATAATTCGTTTCATGACTGGCTCGGTAGGTTAGTTTTCACAAATATAGCGATAAATTCTGGTAACGTACCCATCTTTTCATTACTTTTGCCAAGCAACGCCGCGCTTATGAGACTCAAACCGCCCAAAATCATCCGACGCCTGCTGCCCGACCTGATCTGGGAGATCGACGATCCGGAGGGGGTTTTCCTGACCTTTGACGACGGCCCGACGCCCGGTATCACCGAGTGGATTCTCTCGACGCTCGACAAGTACGATGCCAAAGCCACCTTCTTCGTGCTGGGTAAGAACGTGGAGATGTACCCTGACCTTTACCGCCGGATTCTCGACGCCGGCCACCGGATCGGAAACCACACCTACTCGCACCAGAAGGGGTGGGGGATGAGCCTCGAGCGGTATATCGAGGACGTGGATTTCGCCAACGATCTGGTGCGTTCCGAGCTTTTCCGCCCGCCCTATGCCCGCATCACCCCGGCGCAGGCGCGTGCTCTCGGACAGCGTTACAAGCTGGTGATGTGGGACGTTCTTTCGCGCGATTACAACCGGCGGCTTTCGCCCCGCACCTGCCTCAAGAACGTGACCAAATACCTCGCCGCCGGGTCGATCGTGGTTTTCCACGACAGCGAAAAATCGTTCCGCAACATGCGCTATGCCCTGCCGCGCACGTTGGAGAAAATCCGCGAGCTGGGGCTGAAATGCAAATCCATCGGATTGTAAACGCATCCTCAGCCGGAGTGCCGGCGGATTGCATCCGATCGAATGAAAATGAATCGTAACCGATGAAACTGATCGTCGCCATCACTGCCGCCAGCGGAGCCCTCTATGCCCGGCTGCTGCTCGAACGCCTTATCGCCTGCCCCGAAGTGGAGCGGATCGCCCTTGTCCGCAGCCGCCACGCTTCCGGCGTTGCCGACCACGAAGGGGTGAGCCTCCCGTGCGATCCCCGCATCGAGGCGTATGACAACGACGACCTGTTCGCTCCCGCGGCCAGCGGGTCGGCCCGTTACGAGGCGATGGTCGTGATCCCCTGCTCGGTGGGAACTGTCGGGCGGATCGCCTCGGGCGTTTCGCGGACGCTGATCGAGCGGGCCGCCGACGTGATGCTCAAGGAGCGGCGGCGGCTGGTGCTGGTGGTGCGCGAAACGCCGCTTTCGCTCGTCCACCTGCGCAATATGGCTTTTCTGGCGGAGTGCGGCGCGGTGATCCTGCCCGCATGTCCCGCGTTTTATGCGAACCCTGCGACGGTCGAAGCCCTCTGTACGAGCGTTGTCGATCGGGTGCTGGCGCAGCTCGGGATCGCCGCCGGGGGATTCGAGTGGGGTAAAAATGAGGCGTGAAAATCGGGAGTTACGATTTTTTTCGTAACTTTGCGTCCGCGAAATTATCCAATAATCCCATACGTTTATGGCAACTACCGCAGATATCAAGATCGGCATGTGCATCGAGATGGACGGCAAGACTTTGCAGATCGTCGATTTCCAGCATGTGAAGCCGGGCAAGGGCCCCGCTTTCGTGCGGACGAAACTCAAGAATCTTGAAAACGGCCGCGTGCTGGACAACACCTTCTCCGCCGGAGCGAAGATCGAGCCCGTGCGCGTCGAGCGCAGGCCCTACCAGTTCACCTACGAGGACGACCTGGGCGCCCACTTCATGCATACGGAGACTTTCGAGGAGATCAACATCGACAAGAATCTGATTACCAACTACGACCTGATGGCCGACGGCCAGGTCGTCGAGGTGATGTTCCACACCGACAAGGAGGCCGTGCTTTCGGCCGAACTGCCCCCCATCGTCGATATGGAGGTGACCTACACCGAGCCCGGCGTGAAAGGCGATACGGCTTCGACCAACTCGCTCAAGCCCGCCACGGTCAATACGGGCGCCACGATCCGCGTGCCCCTGTTCATCAATACGGGCGACAAGATCCGCGTCGATACCCGCACCCGCGAGTATTACGAACGGATCAAATAGCGGCTTACCTGCTCTCCGGCCTGCCCGTAAGGGGCCGACGACAGTGCGGATGCCGGTAAGCCCGGAACGATCCGCGCGGCTCTTCCCCATACTTGCGGGACGCCGGCGGTCGGTCTGACGTCGATTCGGCGGATACCGCTTTGGCTGCGGTATCCGCTTGTTTCGTGGAGCGGGGTATCGGCATTCCGACAGCTCACGGCCTATCGACCGCCCTGTGTCGCAGCGAAGGATGGGGCAAGCCTCTCGTCGTCCGCCTGCTTGCCGGGCATTTGTTCCGCTGTTTTTTGCCGTCCGGATGCCTCGACTACTGCGCGCACTGACAGCGGTTGCTATTGCCGGGTTGGGTTTGTCCGAGGGGGCGGACTACCTGTCGCACCGCATGGAGAGCCGCGGGCGTGATGAAGCGGCGAGGTTGGGAAGAGTGCGCGGTTCCCGTTTGATCCGTAAATTTTTACCATGTCTGCAAAACCGATACGCATAAACAGCCTTCGGGCTTTTTTTGCAGCCGCCCGTTTCCGGACGCTTGCAGCGGCGGCCGTGCCGGTTGCAGCCGGATGTGCGCTCGCGGCTGCCGACGGCCTTTTCGCATGGCCGCAGGCAGTGCTGTGCATGGCTTTCGCCCTGCTGATGCAGGTAGATGCCAACCTGATTAACGACCTGTACGATTTCCTCAAAGGCTCCGACAACGGAGAGCGGCTCGGGCCGCCCCGCGCCTGCGCTATGGGGTGGGTGACGACCGGGGCGATGCGTCGGGCGATTGTGGTGACGACCGTTGCGGCATCTCTTGTCGGCTGCGGCCTGCTCCGTTACGGCGGGTGGGAACTGCTCCTGCTCGGCGCCCTTTGCGTGGTCTTCGCTTTCCTTTATACGGCGGGCCCCTTTCCGCTCGCCTACCACGGCTGGGGCGATCTGCTCGTACTGCTGTTCTTCGGGCTGGTGCCCGTGGGCGGAACCTATTATGTCATGGCGCATGGGCTCACCCGATGGATTCTGCCCGTGGCGGGAGCCTGCGGGTTGGTCGTGGATACACTTCTGCTGGTCAATAACTACCGCGACCGCGCTGAGGACGCACGCAACGGCAAATGCACGTTGGTGGTGCGTCTGGGGGCTGCGGCCGGCAGCCGGCTCTACCTATGGGCCGGTATCGGGGCCTGCCTTCTCTGCCTCGCGCTGGCCCTGCGCGGCGCCTGGTTTGCTGCCCTGCTCCCGACAGCCTATCTCGCGGCCCATGTGACGACCTGGCGGCGGATGGTGCGGATCGGATCGGGACGCGCCCTCAACGGGATTCTCGCCGCCACCTCGCGCAACATGCTCCTTTTCGGCGTGCTGCTGGCGCTGGGGCTCCTGCTCTGATCGGCAGGGAAGTCAGGCGGGCCTGCCGCCGTCTGAAATGTCTGCGCACCGTTTCCCGTTCCGCCGGTTTCTCGTTCGGGCGCTTGGCGGACACGAAGTTTCCTATATCTGCCTTTTTTTCGTCTTGTGTTCCTGCTGGTCTGTCCCGAGGTCGAGTCGGTCACTCTCCCTGCGCAGTTGTCTCCCTATGCGTAGGAGTGCCCGCTCGTGCGGCCCATTGCATGTGGCTGGCTGATGCGGCGAATGGCTTTGCAGCCCGTTTCCTGCGGTTTGTCCGCAGACACGATTCTGCGTCTTGCCGTCCCGCTTCCGTGGCATCGCAGGCTTTGCCGGTTCTTCGGATCACTTCACTGGTATCACGAAACAAAGCCGCCCCTTTGCGGGACGGCTTTGCGGTCGTGGGAGCTTAGCTCCCGGCTGTTCGGGGCGTCAGATTTTCTCCAGCTCCACGGTGAAGTGGCGAAGAATAGGCGTCTCGAACGTGATGCGATAGCCCGAGGTGATCTGCTCGCGGCGCTCGAAGATGTTGCGGCAGGCGGCAGCGATGACGCGGATGTGGTTGTCCGTGTAAACGCGGCGCGGAATGGCCAGACGCAGCAGCTCCAGCTTGGGATAGCGGTTCTCGTGGGTCACGGGGTCGCGGTCGGCCAGAATCGAACCGATCTCCACGCCGCGGACACCCGCCTCGAGGTAGAGTTCCACGGCCAGCGTCTGGGCGATGAACTGCTCCTTGGGAACGTGGGTGAGAATCTTCTTCGCGTCGAGGAAGATGGCGTGACCTCCGGCAGGACGCTGGTAGGGGATGCCGTATTCGTCGAGCAGGTCGCCCAGCAGTTTCACCTGACGGATGCGGGCGTCGAGCTGCTCGAATTCGGTGTTTTCGTCCAGGCCGACGGCCAGAGCGTCGAGGTCGCGCCCCGACATGCCGCCGTAGGTCAGGTAGCCTTCGCACATGATGCTGAACTGCATGGCCTGACGCATGAGCTCCTCGCTGCGCATGGCCACGAAGCCGCCCATGTTGACCACGCCGTCTTTCTTGGCCGAGATGGTCATGATGTCGGCGTACTGGTAGATTTCGCGCACGATCTCCTTGATCGTCTTGTCGGCGTAACCGGCCTCGCGCGTCTTGATGAAGTAGGCGTTTTCGGCGAAGCGGGCCGAGTCGATGAGCAGCGGAATCCGGTAGCGGCGGCAGAGCTCGGCCGTCTCGCGGATGTTCTTCATCGAAACGGGCTGGCCTCCGGCCGTATTGTTTGTGATGGTCAGGACGGTGCAGGGGATCTTCTCGCGGGGATTCTCCTTGAAAATTTTCTCCAGCTTGTTGAGGTCCATCTCGCCCTTGAAGGGGATTTCGAGCTGCGTGTCGGCGGCCGCGTCGATCGTGCAGTCGGGAGCCGAGCAGCGGCGGAACTCGATATGGCCCTTGGTGGTGTCGAAGTGGGAGTTGCCCGGGACGATGTCGCCCTCCTTGAGCAGCGCGGAGAAGATCACGTTCTCGGCGGCGCGGCCCTGGTGCGTGGGCAGGAAGTAGGGCATCCCGAAGATGTTTTCGATCACCTGCTTGAGCCGGAAGTAGGACGAGGCGCCGGCATAGCTTTCGTCGCCGGTCATCATGGCAGCCCACTGGCGGTCGCTCATCGAGCCCGTGCCCGAGTCGGTCAGCAGGTCGATGGTCACCTGTTCGCTGCGCACTTTGAACAGGTTGTACTTGGCTTCGCGGATCCACGTTTCGCGCTCGGCGCGGGTCGAGGTGCGGATGGCCTCCGTCACCTTGATCTTGTAGGGTTCAGAGTAAGGTAATTCCATGTTTCTGTGTATTTTTTTGTGTGAGTGTAATTTTGCTACTCAAAAGTACAAAAATTATTTTAAAAAGTAAGCAAAAGGTATTATATTTGTTTCATCCGTAAGGTAAATTTCAAAAATCAACCGTTATGAAGAAGTATCGTTGCACCGTCTGCGAGTACATTTACGACCCCGAGGCAGGCGATCCCGAAAACGGGATTCCCGCCGGCACCGCCTTTGAAGACCTGCCCGAAGGGTGGCTCTGCCCCGTTTGCGGCGAGGGCAAAGAGGTTTTCGAGCCGGTCGAAGAGTAACCTTGCGACCGACAGGCCATGAACACTTTATTCCTTTCACTTCTAATCTTACCCCTTATGACCGACCAGCCGGCAACCACCACGCGGTTTACGCCCCGGGAGCTCCCTTACGCTTACGACGCCCTTGCGCCCGCCATTTCCGAGGAGACCATGCGTTACCACCACGACAAGCACTATACGGGCTATGTGAACAAGCTCAACGAGCTGATTCTCGATACCCCCTTTGCCCAGATGCCTCTCGAGGATATCGTCATGCAGGCCGACGGGGCGCTTTTCAACAATGCCGCCCAGACCTGGAATCATGAATTTTTCTTCGACCAGCTCTCGCCCACGGCGCAGAACGAGCCTTCGGGCGCTTTGATGGATGCCATCCGCGAACAGTTCGGGTCGTTCGACCACTTCAAGGCCGAGTTCGACAAGGCCTGCACCGCGCTTTTCGGATCGGGCTGGGTATGGCTCGCAGAGGACAAGTCGGGCAGGCTGGCCATCGTCAGCGAGCAGAATGCGGGGAACCCGCTTCGCCGCGGACTGAAACCTCTTATGACCGTCGATGTGTGGGAGCACGCCTACTATATCGACTATCGCAACCGTCGCGCCGATGCGGTTGCCGCCATCTGGCCGATCATCGACTGGAAAGTCGTCGAGCAGCGCTACGAGAAGAAATAACGGGTGCGCCCGTCATGCTGATGCGTCCGGCGGTAACGCCGGACGTTTTTCATGCCGTATCGGGCCGGGCGGCGTAAGGGCCGAAACAGCATTGTGCCGATCCGTGCGACCGGATTCCGAACCTCGGGGCTTATCGGCTCGCGTGCGTGCGAGGCTCCGTTTCCGCGGCGGCCTGCCGTCGGGCGGCCTGTTCGTCGAAGAAGCGGCGGAAGAAGAGCAGGTGGAAATCCACGGCCTTGCGCCAGTAAGCGTGGGTGTGGCTGCCGGGGCGGACGATGTAATCGTGCGCGATGTGGAAGTAGGTCATCCGCTCGTGCAGAGTTCGATTCACCTCGTAGAAGTAATCCTCCGTGCCGCAGTCGATGATGATGGCCAGTTGGCCGGGTTCCGGGGTGTAGTCGGTCGGTGCGGGCCGACCTGTCGCCACCTCGCGGCTCCGGTCCGTAACGGGTGCGACCCGGTAGAGCTGACTCAGGACGGTATGCTCCTCCCACCGCTGCGGGTTGTCGGCATATTCGCCCAGTTGCTCCCTGATTTTCCAGTTCTGGGGAAAGGGGCGGAAATCGACCCCGCCGCTCATCGAGCCGCATGCGCCGAACAGGTCGGGGTGACGGAATGCGAGCCACAGGGCCCCGTGCCCGCCCATGCTGTATCCGGTGACGGCCCGTCCGCCGGGATCGGCGACGGTGCGGTAGTGGCTGTCCACCCAGGCCGTGAGCTCCCGGCTGACGTAGGTTTCATAGCGGCTCAGCGAATCCACGGGGCTGTCCCAGTACCAGCTGGCCGCGCCGTCGGGACAGACGAAGATCATTCCGAACGCGGTTGCCGATGCGGGCAGCTCGGGTTTGGTCTTGCGCAGCCAGCCGTCGTAGCGGTTGTTGTAGCCGTGCAGCAGATAGACGACGGGCCATCGTTTCCCGGGTTGTCGGTCATAGTCCGCCGGGGTGATGACCAGATTCTTGACCGGTTTGCGCATGGAGGGGCTGAACACTTCGACCGTATCGACCCGCTGGGCATGGAGCGTGACCGTGCAGCACAGCAGGCAAACGACCGGAAGCAGGCGAAGGAGAGTTTTGAGCGGATTATTCATTGGGCAGTCTGTGTCAATCGGTAGTTGTGTGCATATGGCGGCGTTCGAGTTCCAGCAGCGTCCGTTTGCGTTCGAGGCCGCCTGCATAACCTGTCAGCCGTCCGTCGGCGCCGACGATGCGGTGGCAGGGGACGATGATCGGCAGGGGGTTGCGGTGGTTGGCCATCCCCACGGCGCGGCAGGCGCGGGGATGGCCGACGGCTGCCGCGATTTCCGCATAGGTGCCCGTGCAGCCGTAAGGTACGGCGAGGAGCGCCCGCCAAACGGTTTGCTGGAACGGAGTGCCTGCCGGTGCGAGCGGCAGCTCGAAAGCTGTGCGTTCGCCTGTGAAATAGGCCGTTAACTGTGCGGCGGCTTCCCGCAAAAGGGGTGTCGTGCCGGTGACGGCGCCTGCGGGCGCGTTGCCGAAAACGACGTCGGTGACGGCCTCGGCCGTCGCTCCGACCGAGAGCGGCCCGAGGGGAGTGGTCAGGGTAAGAAAGGTTTTCACGTGCGGCGGGATTTGGGTTTGCGCTCGGCGGGATCGTTCAGGCCGCATGCTCCGCCCGCGACGGCCCACAGGTAGAGCGACGCGAGGGAGCCGTAGGGCGCATATCTGCGGCGGTAACGCTCGAAGCGTTGCCGGTCGATGGTGCGATGCCGGTAGATCATGCGCAGCCCCCGGTGGATGGCCAGGTCGCCGAAGCTGACCACGTCGGGCCGCTGCAGCGAGAAGATCAGCACCATCTCGGCCGTCCAGCGTCCGATACCCGGCAGGGCCGTGAGCCGCTCGCAGACGGTATCGTCGGGAAGCGTGGCGAGCTTCGCGAGGTCCAACGCCCCCGATGCGATTTCCCGGGCGATCGTGCGGACATAGGAGACCTTGCGCGCCGAGAGCCCGCAGCCCCGCAGGGCCGCTTCGTCCTGTGCCAACAGGCTCCGGGGCGTCACCTCGCCGCCGCAACGCTCCTGAACGCGCCGCCAGATGGTGTCGGCGGCCTTGCCGGAGAGCTGCTGGCTCACGATGCTCGACACGAGGGCCGTGAACAGGTCGGGCCAGCTTTCGCGCTCCACGGGGCCGATCGTGCGGATGATCTCCGCGAGCCGTTTGTCGCGGCGTCCGAGGTAGGTCATAGCCTCCGGGGTGCAGGGCAGGCAGCTCACGGGTCAGAGGTGTTCGAGGGTGTAGTCGATCATCTTCTGCCGCACGTTGGCCATGTCGTCCGGCTGCATGGAGTGATTCTGGTCGGGATAGACCATCATGTCGTACTTTTTCCCCGCGCGGTTGAGAGCCCGCGCCATCTCCATCGAGTTCTGGAAGTGGACGTTGTCGTCCGCCGTGCCGTGGATCAGCAGCAGGCGCGTGCGCCGGTCGTCGAGCCGGTCGGCGAAACGGATCGGCGAATTGTCGTCGTAACCCGCCGGATTGTCCTGCGGCAGTCCGTTATATACCTCCGTATAGATCGAATCGTAATAACGCCACGAAGTGACCGGTGCCACGGCGATGGCCATGCGGAACAGGCCGTCCCCCTTGAGTGCGCAGCCCAGGGCCATGAACCCGCCGTAGGACCAGCCGTAAATTCCGATGCGGTCGGGATCGACGTACGGCAGGGCGGCCAGGTAGCGGGCCGCTGAGAGCTGATCCTCCACTTCGAGCGCCCCCAGGTTGCCGTAGGTGAGTTTCTTGAACGCCTCGCCGCGGAAACCCGTGCCGCGGCCGTCCACGCAGACCACGATGTAGCCGTGCGTCGGCAGCGCATTTTCCCAGTCGAGCGACCAGCGGTCGCTCACCTGCTGGGAGCCGGGGCCCGAATACTGGGTCATCAGCACCGGGTAGCGCCGTGCCGGGTCGAAATCCGCCGGGCGGATCATCCATGCCCGCAGCGTGTCGCCCCGCTCGGTTGGAAGTGCGAAGAATTCCCGCTCGGGGAGCTTCATGCGGGCGAGCTCTCCGCGCAACTCGGTGTTCTCTTCGAGCGTGCGCACCAGCCGACCCCGGTGGTCGCGCACTTCGACCCGGTTGGGGCTCGAGGCGTTGGAGAGGGTCTGGATATAATAGTCCATGCCTGCGCCGGGGGCCACCGAGCAGAAGGCGCGGCCTTCGGTGAGCCGCACTTTGCCGCTCCCGTCGAGGCGGATGCGGTAGAGGTCGCGCTGCCCGGGCGACACCTCGGTCGAGAGGTAGTATGCCTGCTGCCCGCGCACTCCGGCGAGGGCCGTCACCTCCCACGGTCCCCTGGTGATGGGGCGCACGAGGCCGCGGTCGATATCGTAAAGGTAGAGGTGCATGTAGCCGGCGTCGGTCTCCTCCCGCACGATGAAATGCCGGCCGTCGTCGAGGAACGTGACGGTGCTTTCGTCGGCCCGCTCGACGTAGCGGGGCGAGCGCTCGTCGTAGATCACCCGCTGCGAGCCGTCCTGTTCGCAGAGGACGACCTCGAAATGGTTTTGCCGCCGGTTGAGACGGTAAAACCAGAGCCGTCCGTCGGGCGTCCAGCCGATGCGGGGAATGTACTGGTCCGTTTGCGGACCCGTCTCGATCCGGGTCGTGGAGCCGTCCGCAAGGTCATAGAGGTGGAGCGTGACGACCGAATTGGGTTCGCCCGCCTTGGGGTATTTGAACGGAAAGGCCTTGTTGTAGAGGGTTCCGTCGTAACGCATCATCTCGAACAGAGGCACCCGCCGCTCGTCGAAGCGCAGGAAGGCCAGCTTCCGTCCGTCGGGTGAAAAGGCATAGGCGCGGGTGTAGCCGAACTCCTCTTCGTACACCCAGTCGGTCGTGCCGTTGATCGTGGCGTTCCACTCCCCGTCGCGGGTGACGCGCGTGAGCGAATCGTTCGTCAGGTCGTAAAGGTAGAGGTCGTTCCCGCTCGACAGGGCGATCCGCCCTCCGTCGGGCGAAAAGGAGGCGTCGCGCGTTGCAGCGAGCCCGGTGGGGAGTTCCCGGATGCCGTCGGCATCCTTCAGGTGGTAGCGGGTGGTGTAGGAGTGGCGGTAGATGGGCGTCGCGCCTTCGGCCGCGAGCACCGTTTTTCCGTCCGGCGAGAGGGCGTAATCCACCAGACGGAAATCGTCCGGCATGGCGGGGAAAATCACCTCGGCGGGCTGCGGCGCGGCATAGGCGTAACGCAGTACCGCATTGTCCCGTAGGACGGTGTAATGTTTCCCGTCGGGGGTCGGCCGCACGGCCTGCATCCCCCGGTTGAGGTCGCGCAGGCGGGCTATCTCCGCATAGTCGGCAGGCGCGCTCTGGGCAATCGCGCCGGTCGCGGCGACGAGCGCCGCCGCAATCAGAAGTCTCTTCATCGGATACAGGGGTTAGATGTCGTCCACGTTGAAGTCGTAACCAAGCCGCTTGCCGGTGACGAACTTCGAGTTGTCAAGTTTCGTGTTGAACTGATCCACGGTGACCCGCTTGCGCTCTTCGTAAGGCGGCAGCAGCAGGTCGAAGTTGATGGCGTAGCAGATGGCCTCCTCGAGAATGCTGACGAGTGCTTCGCGGTCGATCTCGCGCTGCCCGAACTGCATGGCCCGCATCGAGGTCTGGTGCTTTCCCTCGACGAAGTAGGAGCGTTCGCGATTGACGAAGATCCGTCCGATCAGGTAGCCCTCGTCGGCGTTGCGGTTGAACTTGAACGAGTCGGAGAGGAAGTTGTAGATGTTGATGACCCCGCAGTAGGAGTTCGCCCGGTCGGTCTGCACGTAGGGGTTCTGCCAGATGACGTGGTTGGCGTCGAACTCGAAGACGTCGGTGTGCATCTGGAAGATCAGCAGGTCGTTGGCCACCTGCAGCTGGGCCTCGAACTTGCCCCGGTCGCGGTACTCGATGCGCACGCGCCTGTCGAGCCGGCCTTCCAGTTCGTCGTCCATCTCGGAAGCCATCTCCAGCAGGGTCTCTTTGAGGTAGTTGAATGCGGCGAACGTGTTGTCGAAGACCTTTTGCTTGAGCGTCGATTTGCCCGTGATGGTCTCCAGGATGCGTTGTCTGAGCGGTGTATTTTCCATGAAAGTATCGGTAGCTTTATCGGATTCGGATTTGCTGCCCCCGGACGAGCTCGGCGTGCCGGTCCCGGAGCTTGTTCATGCGGCGCAGGGATTTGGTGCGGATGCCGTACGACTGGCCGAGGGAGAAGAGCGTCTCGCCCTCCTTCACGGTGTGGGTCATGGCATTGCCCTCCCAGCGGTTGCGCTTGCGCTCGATATAGACCATTTCGCCCGTCATGGGCTGGGCCGAAGGCTCCACGTCGTTGAATTTACGCAGGTTTCGTGCCGAGACGCGGAACGACTTGCCGATGCGTTCGTAGGTGTCCCCCTCGCGGGCCAGCACATAGCTCACCCCGTTGGTGCGATAGACGTTGTAGCCGTCGTGGGCGTTGATGGTCACGCGGTAGTTGTCGTAGTCGATCCCCTCGCCCGCGAGGGTGGCGGCCCCCTCCACACTGCTCTGGCCCGTAAACCACTCGTCGGTGCCGATTCCCGAGGCATGGCGCCGGCTGTAGAGGGCGTCGCCGTTCTCGCGGTCGAGCAGGTAGAGATCGCTCTCCTCGATGATGCGCACCAGGCGCTGGGCGTAGTCGGGCGCCGTGGCATAGCCGGCCGCCTTCAGGCCCCGCGCCCAGCTCCGGTAGTCGGTCGGGGCATAGGCGAACAGGGAGTCGTAGCGGGGCTGCCCGTCCAGGAAGCGGGCGTGATCCTCATAGGAAGCCTCCACCGAAGGGTAGCTGCGGAAACACTCCCCTTTGGCGTCGTCGTCGTAATAGACCTTGTCGCCCCGCCAGTCGCGCTTGCATTTGATGCCGAAATGGTTGTTCGACTGCATCGAGAGCCACGAGTTGCCGCAGTCCGATTCGAGGATGCCCTGGGCTAAGGTGATGCTGGCCGGAATGCCGTAGCGCTCCATGTGGGCGATGGCGATGGACTTGTACCGGTCGATATACTCTTCGCGGGTCTGTACCCGCTGTGCCCGGGCGGACGTTCCCGGCAGCAGCGATCCGAGCAGCAAAATGACGAAAAAGATGGTTTTTCCCGGAAATATCATTATATTGTTTGTCTTTCCATGCAAAGATAGCATTTTATCGGCATAATTACAAGCTAAAACCCAAGACCCGCATGTTTACCGAAAACGCAAACGCAATCTTCAACCGGGTGATCGAAGACTATCACCGCTACGACGACGTGGACCGCGAGCCGGTCAATCCCTTCGCGACGGGGAGTCTCGACCACCTGCTCTATATGAAAAACTGGGTGGACACGGTGCAGTGGCATCTGGAGGATATCATCCGCGACCCGCAGATCGATCCCGTGAAGGCTTTGGAGATCAAGCGACGCATCGACCGCTCGAATCAGGTGCGCACCGATATGGTGGAGTACATCGACTCCTGGCTACTCGACAAATACAGGGAGGTGACACCCCTGCCCACCGCCCGCCTGAACACCGAGACCCCGGCGTGGGCCATCGACCGGTTGTCGATCCTCGCGCTGAAGATCTACCATATGCGCTGCGAGACGGAGCGCACCGATGTAGATGAGGCGCACCGCGCAGCCTGCCGGAAGAAACTCGACGTGCTGCTGTCGCAGCAGGTCGATCTTTCGCGGGCCATCGAGGAGCTGATCGAGGATATCGAGGCGGGACGCAAGTACATGAAGACTTACAAGCAGATGAAGATGTACAACGATCCCTCGCTCAACCCCGTGCTCTATGCCGCGAAAAAATAGGCGGCTGCCCCGCCACCTGCTCGTCATCCGGAACTCGGCCATGGGCGACGTGGCCATGCTGCCGCATGCCCTCCGGGCCCTCCGGTCGGCCTATCCCGACCTGCGGATCACGGTGGCGACCCGGGAGCTTTTCCGACCTTTCTTCGATGGCCTGGGCGTGGAGCTGCTTGCGCTCGATCCGAAGGGAAGGCACAAGGGGATCGGCGGCCTTTTGCGGTTTGCCCGCGAAGCCCGGGCGCTCGGCGTGGATGCCGTGGCCGACGCACACGATGTGCTGCGGTCGCAGGTGATCCGCACCGCACTGCGGCTGCATGGGCTCCGTGTGGCCGTGATCGACAAGGGGCGCAAGGAAAAACGCCGGCGGCTGGGCGCCTGTCCGCCGGGAGCGCCGCCGCTGCGCCACATGGTTCAGCGCTACTGCGACGTGTTCCGCCGGCTGGGGTTCGTCTTTCCCGACCCGGAGCCTGCGCCCCCGGCGCGGCGGCCCAATCCGCTGGGGGAGAAGCGGGGCCGCTGGGTGGGATTCGCCCCTTTCTCGGCGCATCCGGGCAAGACCTATCCCTTCGGTCCGAGCGAACGGCTCGTGCGGATGCTGAGCGATCGCTTCGACCGGGTGTTCATCCATAGCGGCCCGGGTGCGGAAGCGGAGTGGGCTGCCGGGATGGAGCGTTGCTACGGGAATGTGACGGCCCTCTGCGGCCGCGTGAAGCTGGCGGGCGAGATCGACCTGATCGCCAACCTGGACTGTGTGGTGGCGATGGATTCGCTGGTCATGCACCTGGCGTCGCTCACGGGAACACCCGTGGTGTCGGTGTGGGGTGCGACGCATCCCGCATTGGGTTTCCTCGGTTACGGAACCGATCCCGCCGGGGTGCTCCAGGTCGATCTGGCGTGCCGGCCCTGTTCGGTTTACGGGAACAAGCCCTGCGCCTACGGGGATTACCGCTGCCTGCGGCGGATCGCTCCCGAGGCGATTGCAGACCGCGTGGAGCGGCTGCTCGGCGAAGAGTCGCGGCGTCGGAACGGCGACACATGAAATCGGCCCTGTTGTTAACCTAAATAATTACTTTTTATGAAAAAGTTGTTTGGAATGACCCTGATTGCGCTGGCCGGATGGTTGGCGACGGGGTGCGCTGCCGATGACGGCAACGAAACGATGCCTTCGGGCAATTCCGGTCAGCCCATGCTGGCTGCCCAGGAGGTGGACCTGACGCTCAATCCCGGCTGGGAATGGCGGATGGAGGAGGCGAATACGCTCTTCGTGATCCGCTCCGCGGAGGAGTTGGCCGCCCGCGTGACGGGCGGCGAGGGAGTGGCCGCCGAGGTCGATTTTTCACGCTATTCGGTGCTTTTCGCATCGGGCCGTGCGACCAACGGAATCCAGCAGATTCTTAAAACCTACGAAGCGCAGCATGAGGGACGCAATCTTTTAACGGTGGAGCTCTTCCTGAACGATACCGAAGAGGCTCCCCTGTGGAACGTGGCTCTTCTCGTTCCGGCCCTTCCCGAAGGGGCGCAGGTCGATCTGCAGGTGAATGCGGCTCCTTACGCCGCTGAAATCGGACGGAAAGGCGGATTGCAGCTTCCGGTTCCCGACCTTGTGCTGAATGAGGGTTGGGAATGGCGCACGGATGAGCAGACCGCTCTCTATATCATCCGTTCGGACGTCGAGCTGATCTCCCATATGTATAAACGGAAGACGAACGTGAAACCCGCCGAAGTGGATTTCACCAAAAATGCAATTCTTTTTGTGCCGGGGATTTCGTCGAGCAATGTTGCGAGAGTCGATCGTACGCTTTATGTCGGAACGCGGGGATTCACGCTCAGTATCGAGCTTCTTATCGGTATGCTCACGGTAGAAGAGGCTTGGCATGTTGCCGTAGTCGTACCTAATGCCGTTGCAAATTCCTCGATCGGATTTACCGTGGAGAATAAATTCAACAAATAGGAGTATTTTCTGCATCGATTTTTAACATGAAACGGCCCGGCGCAGATCGCCGGGCCGTTTCTGCGTAGTGCGGAATTATTCCTCCTCTTTGGTCAGGAGCATCCCGTCGCCCAGGTTGAGCGTCAGACGTCCCTCCTCGGCGGAGATGACCCCCTCCATGCGCACCTCGGCGGGGGCTCCGCTGCCCTCGCTCTCACCCAGCAGCAGGATGTGTCCCGGTTGGGTCGTAAGCTCCCATGTCGAGAACCGCAGCGTGGCCATGCCGATCGAGCGGGCGACGCCCTCGACCTGCAGTTCCACGCCCTGCCGCTGCGCGGGGTCGATCGGGTTGGGTTGCGTCCAACTGCCTACGGCCTGGTAGTAGGTCGGGTTGGTTGCCACTTTCAGCGCCGGGGTCGCGTCCGTGAGTTTACCCCGGTATTCCACCGTGACGGGGCTGCCCAGCAGCAGCCCGTTGGCCTGCTGCATGTCGGCGCCCTCGGTGGTGAAGGTGACCGTGCGCTCGAGGGTTTTCACCGTCAGCGTGTTCATCGAAGCGTCGGAGATGGTTCCGACGAGCTCCTTCGGTGCGTTGTCACTGCACGCGGCCAGCAGAAGACCTGCGGCTGCAAGGGCATAGAGACTTGATTTTTTCATCGTTCCGTTATTTATAGGTTGCTTGTGCGGATCGGGCGTTCAGCTTCGTTTCGACCGGATGTAGGCGTCGATCGCACGGGCGGCCGTGCGTCCCGCACCCATGGCGAGGATCACCGTGGCGGCTCCCGTCACGGCATCGCCGCCGGCAAAAACCCCCGGACGCGTGGTCGTGCCCGTTTCATCGGCCACCAGACAGCCCCGGCGGTTGGTTTCCAGTCCGGGCGTGGTGGCGGCCAGCAACGGATTGGGCGAGGTGCCGAGCGCCATGATTACGACGTCGCACGGGATCTCGAAATCCGAGCCCTCCTTCACCACGGGGGAGCGGCGTCCGCTCTCATCCGGCTCGCCGAGGGTCATTTCCACGCAGCTCAGCCCCTTCACCCACCCCTTTTCGTCGCCCAGCACGGCGGTCGGGTTGGTGAGCATCCGGAAGCGGATGCCCTCCTCCCGGGCGTGGTGCACCTCCTCGGCGCGGGCCGGCAGCTCCTTTTCGCTGCGGCGGTAGATGATCGTCGCGTCCGCACCGAGCCGCCGGGCCGTGCGCACCGCGTCCATGGCGACGTTGCCGCCGCCGACCACCGCCACCCGCTTGCCGACGTAGATCGGGGTGGCATAGCGTTCGTCGTAGGCTTTCATCAGGTTGGCGCGCGTGAGGAACTCGTTGGCCGAGACCACGCCGTTGAGGTTTTCGCCCGTAATACCCATGAAGCGGGGCAGGCCGGCGCCGGAGCCGATGAATACGGCCTCGTACCCCTCCTTATCCATCAGCGCATCGATGGTGATGGTGCGCCCCACGATCACGTCCGTTTCGATCTCGACGCCCAGCCGCCGGACAGCCTCCACTTCGCGGGCCACGACCTGCTCTTTGGGCAGGCGGAATTCGGGAATGCCGTAAACCAGCACGCCCCCGACCTTGTGCAGCGCCTCGAAGATCTTGACTTCATAACCCAGCTTGGCCAGGTCGCTGGCGCAGGCCAGACCTGCCGGGCCGCTGCCGACGACGGCCACTTTGTGCCCGTTGCGGGGGGCGGGTTGCGCCTCGCCTCCGCCGCGGGCGATATTCCAGTCGCCGACGAAGCGTTCGAGCTTGCCGATAGCCACCGGCTCGCCCTTGATGCCCAGGATGCAGGAGCCTTCGCATTGGGTCTCCTGCGGGCATACGCGGCCGCAGACGCTCGGCAGGGAGCTGTCTTTGGCGATCACGGCGGCTGCTCCGGGCAGGTCGCCGGCCGTGATGCGGGCGATGAAGCCCGGGATGTCGATGCCCACCGGACAGGCCCCCACGCACCGGGGGTTCTTGCAGTGGAGGCAGCGCGAGGCCTCGAGTACGGCCTCTTTCAGATCGTATCCGTAACATACCTCCTCGAAGTTGGAGGCTCTCAGTTCGGGGTCTTGTTCGCGCACGGGAACGCGCGGTATCTTGTTTGCCATGTTTTGCTTGTCGTGTTTGCGACGCATTGTGCGTCGCGGGTTAGCTATTTGTCCAGTCCTATTTTGCATCGGTGGCCTGCGGCCCGCTCGTCGGCGATGGCCCGGGCGCGCTCTTCCTGCGTGCGGTACATCCCCTGGCGGCGCATCGCCTCGTCGAAATCGACCTTGTGGGCGTCGAACTCCGGCCCGTCCACGCAGGTGAAGTAGGTCTTGCCCCCGACGCTCACGCGGCAGGCGCCGCACATGCCCGTGCCGTCCACCATCAGGGCGTTGAGCGACACGGTGGTCTTCAGCCCGTATCCTTTGGTGGTCAGGGCTACGAATTTCATCATAATCATCGGCCCGATGGCCACGCACTCGTCGTATCGTTCTCCCGCGTCGAGCAATGCGCGGATCTGATCCGTCACGAGCCCTTTGCGCCCCTGGCTGCCGTCGTCGGTGGCGATGTAGAGGCGGTCGGCCACGCGGCCCATCTGCTCGGTGAAGATCAGCATGTCGCGGGTCTTGGCGCCGATTATCACGTCGGCCGCGGCTCCGTGTTCGTGCAGCCATTTGACCTGCGGATAGACCGGGGCGGTTCCCACGCCGCCCGCTACGAAGAGGAAACGTTTGTCGCGCAGGGCCGCGGGCTCCTCGTGTACGAATTCCGAGGGGCGTCCGAGGGGGCCGGCGAAGTCGGCCAGACTGTCGCCCGCCCCGAGCGAGCAGATGCGGCGCGTGGAGACGCCGATGGCTTGCGTGACGATGGTCACCCAGCCTTCGCGGGGGTCGTAGTCGGCGATGGTGAGCGGTATGCGCTCGGCGAATTCGTCCGTGCGGACGATGACGAACTGTCCCGGCAGCGCCGCCTGTGCGACGCGCGGGGCATGAACCCGCATCAGGAAGATGCCCTCGGCGAGTTCTCTTTTTTCGAGTATCTGGTACATGAATCCGATAATGGTTAGTCTTCGATGATGGCCGTCACGCGCAGCGTCCGCGAGGGGTGCTCGGGGTCGTTGGTGACGATAAGCAGGCGTTTCGACACGGCGCCGTAATCCAATGACCCGGGGTCGAGCGTGACGGTCGCTTCGAGTGTTTTGCCCGGTGCGACCCGCTCGCCCGGCCGTAGCGAGCAGCCGATGCCGGGCTGGCTTTCGACGGCCCGCACGACAAGCGTTCCCGTGCCCGTATTGGCGATCCTGAGGGGCAGAGTCCGGCTGCCCGCGCTGCGTCGCTGGGTGCCGAAACGGATGATCGTCTCCCCGGGCTGCATCCGGGGGGCAGGGCCCTCGGTCTGCGGCGGATCGACCGCGATGCCGTGAAGCGTAAGGGTGCGTCCGGCGCGGCGTCCGTTCACAAGGAGCGCCACCTCTTCCCGCACCGTGCCGTATCGGGGGCTGTCGGTCGGTACGAGGCAGCTTATGCCGATCCGGAAGCGTTCGCCGGGAGCCAGCTCGCGCGGGCCGGTGAAGGTCAGGAATCCGTCGGCAGTCGCGGGTTCGAGCCGCAGGGTCATGGGCTCGTCGGTGGTATTGACCGCCTCGAATTGGGTGGCGGCTTCCTGTCCGCGATAGAGGTAGGCAAAGGAGTGGAAGTTCCCGTCCAACCGCAGACCCTCGCCGAAATCGAACGGATACTCCTCTTCGAGAGAAAGTTCGCGGGCCACGACGTTGCCCGTTATGCGGAGCCGCGCCAGCCGCTCTCGTCGCGACGAAAAGACCGAGAGCTCTTTGGAGAAGCTCCCCGGCCGGTTGCGGGGGTCGAACGTGACGGTGATGGGCGTCTCCTCGCCCGGCAGGACGGGTTTGCGCGAGAATGAGGGCACCGTACAGCCGCAGGTGGCCGTCACCTCCACGATGACCAGCGGTTCGTCGCCCTCGTTGCGGCCGACGAACGTGTGCGTCACCTTGCCCTCCTCCTCCCGGATGTCGCCGAAGTTCCATTCCGGTCGGGAGAAGCGGAGCGTCTCCCGCTCCTGCCCCTGACCGGGCAGAGGCAGCGCCGCAAGCAGCAGCCATAAGAACAGATGGTTTCGCGTCTTTTTCATGTTTATGCCCCTTAAGGACACACAAAGGTATATTTTTTACACGTAAACAGCGCTTTTCCCGGGCGCAAATGTTCTCTTTTCTGTCGGACAAAAAGGCCGATCCCCTTGCGGAATCGGCCTGTGCGGATCGGAAAGTACGGCTATCTCCCGACGCATCCCCGCTGGAGGATGCCCGGGGACTTCGCGCGCGTTTCCCGCTTTTCGGGCAGCTCGACGGGTGCCGGTCGATGATCGACGGGAGCTCCTCCGGTGCAGGCCGGGGCCTTCTGTCCCGCTCCGGCAGCCGGTTGGCCGAAGAACAGGATTTCGGGGACGGTGGCGTCTGCGTCGGTTTCGGCGGCGCATCGGACGGATCGGGACTGCGGATTTACGAAGCTGCCCATATCGGAAACCCCATCCTTGGAAAATGGAATCTCGTCCTTCCACAGCGGCCCCCGGTTGCCGTTATCATCGACGGCGAACCCGCAAGCGAGTTCTTTGAAGTCATACCAGGTGAAAAAGATCATTCTCTTACCGGAAATGCCGAAATTCAGCAACCAGTTCCGCACATAGTCGTCGGAGGACCCTTCAAATATTTGCGGATCGTTTACGGTGTAATAATATTCCGGCGAGTCGCTGATCGCTGTTGCGATGAACATGACTTCATAACCCGATTCGTGGTAATGTTCCCACTCCGGATACAATGCAGCTACCTCGGCGACGTCGTAATATGCATATTCCAGACGGAACGTCGCGGTGCCTTCTTCTGCAACAAGCGTCTTGAAATCGTTGCGGAACAGCTCCGTCGTGACCGTGCCGGCCAAATATCCGAAAGCATACACGGTATATTCCGTCTGCGATTCCAGTTGCAGCTCTTGCCAGAATGGACCGGTGAGCGTGGAGGGGTTGGCGGCGATTACATATTCCATGATCTGTTCGTCCGTCATGCCTTCGATTGCGGATGATTTGACGACCCCCGCCACATACGTGTCCTCGTTGGAGGGTTTGACCGTGATGCGGGCCGATGTCGCCGTGATGTTGGAAACGACTATGGCGATTTCGTTGTCCGAGGCGACCACCGTTCCGGTGGTCACTTCGGCGGTGGAGGGTTCCGAGCAGACCTCGGCCTGGTCATTGACGGCGTAGGCGCATGCGATATAGTCGGTTTCGGGTTTCAGCTCCAACCGGAACCGACCCGTACCGCGGCTGCAAACACTCTGTAACACATCATCCAGCGTATAATAATACACAGCTTGATAGTACGATACGACCTCGGCGAAATAGTCGTGGCAGACGTCGAAAAGCGACGCTTCGGGTTCGAGGGCCGACGCTTCGATCAGGGTAAAGTAATAGGGGCCGTGATAGCCTTCGGGGGTGATGGTCAGTTCCACGATGGGCCCGTAAGCCTTGGCTTCGACGCCGAAAGAGGCCTCGACCATTTCCAGGTCCGGCGAGCGGAACTCGCAGTAGCAGATATCCGTTAGCCGCTCTTCGGTTTGGGGATCGATCCCGTAAACATACACGACGTAATCGGTGCTGCCGGTTACGTCGGTGTATGCCCAGTCGATCAGGTCGCCCGTCAGCAGGAAGTCCGACAGATCGCCGCCGTAGTCGGATATATAATTCGCGATGTATTCCATGTCGCTGTCGAACAGGGCTTCGTCCGTATCCAGGCCGTTTTCGTCCAGGAACTCCTGCTTTGCGACGAAGGAGATGTAGCTCATCTGCTTGTCCTGGGGTTTGATGGTGATGTTGGCGGAGGTCCGGGTGATATTGCGTACGGAGAGGTCGAAAGCGGGCGCCGCGGGCTCGTCGTCTTTACGGGGAGAATCCGTATCGTTCGAGCAGCCTGCGGACAGGGCGATCAGAAGAATCGAAAGCAGCGGAAATAGGCGTATTGATTTCATTGTTTTGATTTGAGTAGTCATAGGTTGTTTGTGTCCGGATTTTAGTCCGGAGCGGTTTTTGTTGCATTTGTTACGATGGTGAAGTGCATGCCCTGATAAGCACGGCGTAACCTTCGCAGGAGGACTGTGCGCACACGGATAGCGTTCCGCGAAAAGCGGTTGTCCGATGGATACCCGGGTCGAAGGCTTATGCCCCCGGTTATCGTCTATGCGGGAATGTCGGTGTGGTAGGTATTGTTGGGGGGGGTAAAATTCTTTGCATGAACATATTAACCGGGATTTTGGCGCCGTTCTTTTTCTTTGCGACGCCGGCAGGTAAGCCGGTAATGGTGCCTGATATGTTCATATGGTACAAATATAGGAAAAATTATTTTCACAAAAAAAGCGAAAATTTTTTGCAGGAACGATATTTTGCCTATATTTGCACCACGAAAACGGGGAAACCGGTTTTGAAGCCTGAATAGCTCAGTTGGTTAGAGCACATGACTGTTAATCATGGGGTCCTAGGTTCAAGTCCTTGTTCAGGCGCAGATGCGCGAGGGTTGCGTAAGGTTCTTTCAAGATGCGGCGGTAATTTCCGGTAAAAATTCCGGTCAGGAATTTGGCGATCCGGAAAATTGAATTACCTTTGCAGTCCCGAGCCATTTTTAATGGGAGCTTAGCTCAGCTGGTTCAGAGCGTCTGCCTTACAAGCAGAGGGTCGGGGGTTCGAATCCCTCAGCTCCCACAACCGAACAACAACCGCTTACGGTAACGCAGGCGGTTTTTTTATGACGGGAGCATAGCTCAGTTGGTTTAGAGCGCCTGCTCGACAAGCAGGAGGTCTGCGGTTCAAATCCGCATGTTCCCACTCCCTGAACCGAACGACCTGCCAAAACGCGGGTCGTTTTTTTGTTGGCGGCTGTTCGTTGTCCGCTTCTCTGTTTTTTTCCGATTGTCCGGGAGATTGTTCCGATTGTCCGGATTTGCCATAAAAAATTGATAGTCAAAATACTATATTGAAATTCCGGGGCTCGCCCCGGTCGCTTGATGGCCGGTTATCCGGGGCCGGAAGCGTCCGTAAAAGCCGTCTGTCATCGGAAAATTTCCGACACAGGCCTGAAAAACAGGGCGGATCGTTTGTTTTCTCGCAAAGAATCCATATATTTGTAAATACAATCGTTATCGTATTTATGCTTGTGGCGAGACCATCCCTTTCTGTTCGCTCCGTGTCAGACCTCCGGTCGGATCGTAGCCGGATGATTCCTGCCGTTGCATCCGCATATAATAAGCGGTATGGCATAAGTCGGATCCCGAAATCCCCCCCCCGAAAAATCAGCCTCTAACGGGGTATACCCCTTTTTCGGCATGTTGCGCGAATGACCTTTTGTCGGGTTGCTCGTGCGTTTTGTCGTGCGTATATCTTTCCGCCGACGTGATCCCGGACATTAAACACGCTACCTATGAATAAACCGCTGACCTTGATTCTCGCCTCCCTGTGCGTGCCGCTCCTGCTTTTCGGGCAGCCCTCAGAGCGCACCCCGCAGCCGGATGCGACAGATTATGTTTTCCGGTTCGTACCGGGGAAGGATATGTTCTATGTCCCCTGGGGCGGGAATGCCGCCTCGCTCGAAGCCCTCTTGTCCGCGGTGTCCGGGTATATGGAACCGTTGCGCAACGGCGAGCGCTACATCTGCGTAAGCAGCTACGGAGCGACGGCGAATGATACGCTGACGTCGGCTCGCATGGCCTACCTGCGCTGCCAGCGCGTGAAATCCGAACTCATCCTGCGCGGGGATATCGCGGAGTCCATGTTCGTCACCGACCGTGCTATCGTCGCGCCCTATGACGGCCTGCGCAACGTCGTGGTCGTAACCTTCCCCGCTTCGGTGGAGCAAGTTGCCGCGATCGCCGGCGAGGAGGCCGCCGCACGGGTGGAAGCTTACAACCGGGAGATTTCGGGCGAGGCAGAAGCGGAACGTCTTGCCGCCGAACGGGCCGAACAGGCTGCGCGCGAACGGGCCGAGACGGAACGCCTCGCTGCCGAGCGTGCAGCCCGTGAAAAGGCGGAGCGTTTGGCAGCCGAACAGTCCGCACGGGAGCGTGCCGAAGCGGAACGCCTCGCTGCAGAGCGTGCGCAAGCCGGAGAGACCGCCCTCCTGACGGCCGAAGCCAAGCCCTACTGCCTGGCTCTGCGCACGAACCTCCTGCAATGGGCGACACTGACGCCGAACATCGGTCTCGAATGGCGCATCGACCCCAACTGGAGCGTGCAGGCCAACGTCGCCTACACCTACTGGTCGTGGTCGTCGGGCGACCGCCGTTATTCGGTGCTCGACCTCTCGCCCGAAGTGCGCCGCTATCTGGGCGCTACGCGCCGAGGCTATATCGGCCTGATGGGGCAGTTCGGCAATTTCAACTACAAGTTTTCGCAAACAGGTAAGCAGGGCGATTTTTACGGGGTCGGCATCGTGGGCGGTTACCAGCTTCCCGTGGGCAGATGCCTGACGCTCGACTTCGGGGCAGGCATAGGGTATGTTCACGCCGACTACGACAAATACCGCCGCATCGCCGGTTACAACGTCCGCTCGGGCAGCGGCACGAAAAACTACTTCGGACTGAACCGCCTGACCGTCGGACTGGTATGGACCTTCGGCGGGAATAAAGGCGGACATAAATAAGAGGTGCGACTATGAAAAAGATACGATACAGTACGATCTGGAGCGCGGCGGCCCTGCTGCTGCTCTGCTCCTGCGTGAAAGACGACCTGGTAAACACGCCCCATCCGGACAAGGGTGCTGTGGTTGTCTCGGCGGATTTCTCGCAACACTCCGAAGGGATTGCATTGCCCGCGGATTACATGCTTGCGCTCGGCGGCGAAACGGTGGCGGCTCCGGTTGCGGGGATCTTCTGCCATCCCGTGCTTTTCGATCCCGGAACCTATCCGCTCACCGCCTTTACAAGCAGCGACAAGATGACCGTCACCGGTGAAACCGTTGCGATCAACACGGTTCCGGGCGGAACGCTGGAGCCCCTGCCGGGGTATCTCTTCACCGCGCGGCAGGAGATCGAGGTGATCCGGGACGACACGGTGAGCGTCGTGCTGCCGATGATGCAGCGCGTGCGCGACCTCCATTTCGCGTTTACCGTTACCGAGGGCGACTGCGCACGGATCGGGAGCGTTGCCGGCACGCTCGCGGGTGTTGCGGGGACATTCGACCTTGCGACACAGCGGCCCACGGGCAGCGATGCGACGCATGCCGCAGCCAATGCCACGTCGCCGCTCTTTACCCGCGCGGGCGATCGAATTACGGCTTCGGCGCGTCTGCTGGGCGTCGCGGGCGACACGCAAACCCTGACTCTCGTACTGACCTTTACCGACGGTGCGTCGCAGACCGTCACGAAAGACCTGACGGAGCTGCTTGCGGGTTTCAACGACGACATGCTGACCCCGCTCACGCTCAAAGCCAACCTCAACACCCCCGTCGGAGCGGGATTCTCGGCCACGGTCACCGATTGGGAAGCGGTCGCAAACGAGGATGTGGATCTGCATTGAAACCATGAAATGAAACAATAATTATCAAACGTCTTGCAATTATGAAAAACAACTCCATTTATCTGATTTTGGCCGTTGCGGCCATGAGCTTCGCCTCCTGCGACAAAAACGAACAGACGAACGGCGGCGCCGCACAGGACGATCGCGTGGCCGTGCAGTTCACGGCCGGTACGCTCGACGTGCAGCCCGCGGCCGCGACGCGATCCGAAACTCCCTGGTCTCGCCCGGGCAATATCGGTGTTTACATGGTCGAAGAAGCCTCGCTCGGTGTCGTGGATGCAGCCGCCAACCGCAACTACCTGTGGGTGGCATCTCAACGGACATTCTCTCCCCTGAGCGCCGATCAGACGGTTTACTATCCGGTGAACGGTTCCCCGGTTCGTTTCGCGGCCTACTATCCTTACCAGGCCCTGACGGACAATTGCTATAAAGTGGATCTTACCGCCCAACCGTCGCTCAACGATCAGGCTGCGTTTGAGCTGCTGTGGACGGGTGTTACGACGGCTTACGACAAGACCCAACCTTCGGTGGCGCTCAACTTCGACCACCAATATGCCAAAATCAGCCTCTCCGTAAAAAACGGCAAGGGCATTACCAAGGAGGAGCTGAAGCAGATCGTCGTCACGATGACCGAAATGCAACTCACGGCCGATTTCAACGTGCTGACCGGCGAAATAACCCCGACGGGCGATGTCGGTGAGCTGACTTTCAACCGATGGGCCTCGGACGGCTCGGGGCAGACGGCTCTCGTGCTGCCGACTCAGGCTGATGCCCAGCGCGTGGTAAACTTCACGCTCGGCAGCGACACTTTCGTCTGGAACATCGGGGAAAAAGAGTTCGACGCAGGCAGTGAATACAGCTACACCGTTACGGTCAATCGCACGCCGCTGGGTATCGCGGCCTCGATTACCGACTGGGAAACGGGCGAGGGCGGCTCGGGGGACGCCGAATAACCGCGCCAATCGAAACTGGATGTAAACCATGAAAACTTCCGGATTATTTTTAACGTTAGCAGCAGCTTCGGTGCTGACCGCCTGCCTGAAAGAGGAGGACGGCATCCTTGCGGAGCGGCAGGAGCTGCGTCTCAGGAGCGGCATCGAAGCCGTGACGCGCGGCGAGGTGCAATCCACGGCGATCGTCGCAGGCGAAACGGTCTATGCGTGGGTGACGGACGCCCTGACCGGCGAAGCGCTCTACAATGCCTGCACGCTGACCGCACAGGCGGGAGGCGCTCTCGCGGGCACGACACCGATGTACTTCCCTGCGACGGGCAACGGTGTGCGGGTTGCGGCCCTGCACGGACTGCTGACCGAAAGCCCCGCGGTTGCGGCGATGCCCGGTTCGTTCGCCTTTACGGTCTCCCCCGACCAGAGCGAAGCGGGCGGCGCAAACTATGTGCACTCCGATTTGCTCTATGCCGCACAAACCGTCCAGCGCACGAAAGAGGCCGTAGAACTCGAATGTTACCATCTGCTCTCGAAAATGGAGCTGAAGATCACCCGGAGCGACGGAGTGACCGATGCGATCACCGCCGTGACGCTCGACGGCGTGGTATTGGGCGGTATGTTTACCCCTGCGGCCGATGCCGACCTTGCGCAGCGGAGCGTACGCGCCGCGATGATCGTTGCCGACGGACAGAGGGGAACGATGACGCTCGGCGCGATGCCTGCGGGCGACAATCCGGACAATCCGATCACCAACGATGCGATCGTCGTGCCGCAGGATGTTGGCGGCAAGACCCTGACTTTCACTCTTTCCGGCGGCAGCGAGCTGTCCTATACGATCCCTGCGGGCAGGTCATTCGAGAGCGGTAAAAAACATGTGTACGAAGTGACGCTCAAGCGCACGGGGCTGGAAGTGACCTCCGAAAGCGGGGATTGGAACGACGGCGGCAGCGAAGAGGTGCAGAGTCGGGAGGTGCTCGCCTCTTATACGGCCGACGACCTCAAACCCGGCGATTATTTCTACTCCGACGGCACGACTTCCGATGGCGGCCTGCGCAAGCTTTATGCCGACGGAACGCTGGAGATGGCGGTCGGGAAACCCGTGCCCGAAACGGACGGGGGTAAAACGGTCGTCGGCATCGTCTTTCAGACCGATCCCGACCGGATCGGACAGGCCGAGAAAGATGCGTTGGCGGTTCAGGGCGCCACCGCGCCGCGCGGGCTCGTGATGGCCGTAAAGAACGCCGCAACGAACATGGAATGGGGGCCTTACGGAACGGATGAGGGGCTGACGAAATGCGAAACGAAAGCGCAGAATTACAGCGACATCAGCGGTTATGGCAACTGCGAGCGGATCAGGGCTTCGCACGGCGATCTGAGTAACTATCCCGCTTTCAGGGCGGCCGACGATTACAACACGGTCTGCGCGGTTGCCGGGGTGACGACGGGTTGGTACCTGCCCGCCAGCGGACAGTGGTGGGATCTGCTGCAAAATCTGGGCGGCTGTGCGATGTTGGCGGATCCGGAGCAGCAGACCTCGTCGGACAGCGGTGATTTTTACTGGTCGGGACAAGGTGACATTCCCGCCGCGCTGAACAGATGGATGGAGGCGATCGCCGCTGATAGTAAAGACCCGTTCGCCGACTACAACTGGTTTTGGTCGTCCTCGGAGTACTCCGGCGGCGACGCCCGGGGCTGGGGCGTGTACTCCGTTGGCGACGTGGGCTGCGTCTGGTACAGTAAGGGCATCGGCAACGACGTGCGACCTGTTCTAGCTTTTTAGATGATCTATTTATCTATTTAATCTATTTATCTATTGGATGATACCCGCGCAGCGGGTCGAAATTATTAAACCGAACCGAAATGAAACGATCGACCCATTCGATAGCGGCCCTTGCGGCCCGGACGGCGGTGATGGCCCTGACGGCCTTCGGCGCCCTGTCGCTGGCCGGATGCTCGCAGGAGGAGCAGGCTGTGCCTGTCGGGCAGGGGCAGCGGCTTTCCATCTCGATCTGCGACGACGGTTATGCCCCGGCGGATGACGTCCGGCCCGCCTTGTCGGGAGGCTGCGGAAGCCTTGCCGCCGACCCTGCCGGAAGCCTCGCGACCCGCGCGACGGAGAACGGTTATGCGACCGGATTTACTCCCGGCGATGCCTGCGGCCTTTCCATCGTGCGTGACGGCGAGGTGGTCGCAGCCAATGTGCGGCTGACGGCTTCGGCCGGAGCCGGCGGCACGAACGAACTCGTTTGGACACCCGACCCGGCCGCGGGTGAGCTGTGGTACGCCTCTGGCGACCGTTATTTCCTCTATTACCCGTGGCAGGCTGCGCCGCAGGGTGTCCCGACCGTGGGGGACTCGTTCGCCCCGTCCGTCCCCGGCGATGCCGGAGCGGAGTTTTTCGCCGCGCTGATCGCCGCATGGACACCCGCCGCAAACCAGAGCGACTATCCCGCGGGCTACACGGCTTCCGATCTGATGACGGCCGAAGCTTCGGTGGGGAGTGCCTCCGGCGGGGTCGTGCCACTCACGTTCTCGATGACCCATCGCATGGCGCTCGCCGTGGTGGAGTTTCCTCGGACGGTTTACAAGTTCGACAACGGCGATACGATGATTCCCGATTATGCCGTTGCCGCATCGGGCATCGCATTTTCGGGTGCAGCCCAACCTCTCGCGACGGATGGCAGCACCTATCGCTACCTCGTCAATCCCGCCCTGGCAGCGGCTCCGATTCTTGCGGGCGGCTACGGCGGCAACCGCGAATTCACCATCGCTCCCACGGGCCTTGAGGCAGGCAGTTACAAGGTCTATAAGGTGGATGGCGGTAGGGTGGAGAAAAACCATACGTTGCAGGTCGGCGATTACTTTCTGGCGGACGGAAACCTGCTGTCGAAAGACGCTGCGGCGGAGATGGTCGCACAGGCCGAGGTCGCAGGCATCGTCTTCCAGACCGCTCCGTCGCGGATCGGGGAGGGGGAAAAGAACGCATTGGGCGGAGAGGCGCACGGCCTTGTGTTGGCCGCGAAGAACGCCGCAACGAATGTGCAGTGGGGCCCTTACGGAACGGATATCCCAGATCTGCCGAACATTACGACGGTCGCAGCCTGTTACGGGGACATCGACGGTTATTCCAACACCCATACGGTGTGGGCGTTTGACGGTTACACGGCCAATCCCGCCGATTATCCCGCTTTCCGTGCCGTTGCCGATTTCAACACGACACATGCCGCTCCGGGCAATACGACAGGATGGTTCATGCCGTCGGCAGGTCAGCTCTGGGACGTGCTGGAGCATCTCGGCGGCGTGAAGGCGTTGGCCGATCAACGCACGAACGGCGATCAGGAGTGGTATGGCACCGATCCGGGAAACGATATTTGCGCCAGCCTCAACCGATGGCTTGCCCATGTAACGGACGCGGCGAAATTCGGCGACAGCTACAACTGGTTTTGGTCGTCCTCGGGGAACTCCGGCAACGACGCCCGGTACTGGGGCGTGTACTCCGGTGGCAGCGTGAGCTGCTACTGGGACAGTAAGGACATCAACCTCGACGTGCGACCTGTTCTAGCTTTTTAGATGAGCTATTTATCTATTCAATCTATTTATCTATTGCAGGGAACCCGCGTAAGCGGGTCGATTTGGAAACGAGGCGGGAGCAGAGGAGGTTTGCGGCCGGGGCTCTGCGCGCAGAAAAAACGATTGATAGTTTCTGAAAGATGGCTTTGACCGAGCAACTGCCGATTTATCGGTGCGCCTTGCGCCTCACGGCGCAGGTCGCACCGCTGATCCGCAATTTCTCGAAGCACTACAAATACTCGCTCGGGGGCCGGCTGCTGGACTTGTGCCTCGATATGCCGGAGCTGATCTTCGACGCCAATTCGCATTACGACAAAGTGCCCTATCTGGAAGAACTGCTGCGCAGGCTCCAGCGGCTGCGGATGCTCTTCAATGTCTGTCTGGACCAGCGGGAGTTGTCGGAGCGGCAATATGCGCCCGTAGCGATGACCCTGGACGAGATCGGCAGACAGGCGACGGCGTGGCGGGACAAATTCGGCAGGGAAAGCCGGCAGCGGGCCGAGCAGCGGGCGGCCTATGTGGAGAGCCGTATCGAGCAGATCGTTCGTGAAATGGTCGCCGAGAGGCTGGACGGACTTGGGGGAACGGACAGAGACAAGCAATAAGGCAACGGATTCGGTCGGCGGGAGTCCGCACGGCAAGGACTGTGCGGAGAGAGCCGGTTAATTAAAAAAGGGCTGCCGACAGGCTGCCGTCGTGTACGGCAGCTCGTAAAGAGTAAAAAACGGGCAGCAGGCATGTGTGGGTTTTGGTCGTCCTCGGAGAACTCCGGCAACAACGCCCGGAACTGGAACGTGAACTCCGATGGCAACGTGAACTGCAACTGGAACAATAAGAACATCAACAACGACGTGCGACCTGTTCTAGCTTTTTTAAGATACCTACTACGACAGAACGAATGGGCAGAATCGAAAGCGTCCGTGGAGCGGAGTTGTTCGCTCCCGAAGAAACGGGAGGCGTCTCGCTCGAAGACGTCTTTACCGCCTACATGGACTGCCGCCGCAAAAAACGCGGCACGTACAACGCCCTTGCCTTTGAAGTCGATTGGGAGCGCAGGTGTGCCGATCTGCTCGGGCGCATCAATGCGGGCGAATACCGGCCCCTGCGCTCCCTCGTCTTCATCATCCGCAAACCCGTCATGCGGGAGGTGTTCGCTCCGGCGTTCGAGAGCCGCGTGGTCGATCATCTGATCGCCCGCAAGATCGAACCGCTGCTGGAAGAGCGGTTCATCGACGACAGTTACAGCACGCGCAAGGGCAAAGGCACGCTCTTCGGCATCGAGCGGATGGAACGGCATATCCGGGCCTGTTCGCACGATTATACCCGCGATTGCTACGTGATGAAGCTCGACATCCGGTCGTTTTTCATGGATCTGCCCAAACGGGAGTTGTACGACCGCATGGCGGCGTTCCTGCGCGAGCGTTACGACGCACCCGACCTGCCGACGCTGCTCTGTCTGCTGCGGGCGACCTATTCGGATTGTCCGCAGCAGCATTGCGTGCGGCGGAGTCCGCTTGCGGCATGGGACAAACTGCCGCCCCGCAAGAGTCTCTTTAACGGCGATGCAGAGCACGGATTGGCCATCGGGCGTCTCACGTCGCAGTTGGGAGCTTTGTTCTATCTCGATCCGCTCGATCATCTGGTCACCGAAGCATGGGGCGTACCCCATTACGGCCGTTACGTGGACGACATGGTATTCGTGCATGAAAGCCGCGAACACCTGATCGGCGTGGCAGAGAAGGTTCGCACATGGCTGCGGGAGAACGGATTACAGTTGCATCCGAAGAAATTCTACCTGCAACATTACACCCGAGGCGTGGCTTTCATCGGCGGCGTGCTGAAACCGGGCAGGCGTTATCTGTCCAATCGCACGGTGAGTTTCTGTTGCAACGTGCTGCACTATTACAACCAGGCGGCTGCGGAGGATGCCCGTTTCGTGTATGGCCATGCCGAGGAGTTCGTGGCATCGATCAACTCCTATCTGGGCTTGATGCGGCATTTCGCATCGTATCGCCTGCGGCAGCGGATCGTCGCCCGTATCGACAAGCGGTGGTGGAAGGTCGTCCATGCGGCAGCCGGGCTGGAAAAACTCGTCGTGAAGAAACCTTACAAAAAGCTGACACGGAAACGACGCGAAATCCGGCGGGCAGTCGCCGCATACCGGAAATCCTATGCAACCGACACTGCAATATGACCGAGCAGGAGTTGATCGACAGGCAGCGTGCCCGCAACGACGGGACGTTTTATCTGATGAAAGTAGGCATGTTCTACCATGCCTACGATGCCGGAGCCTATGCTCTTGCCCGCACGATGGGCTACCGGGTGAAATGCAAACCCCGGAAGGGTGGGGACGGTGTGCTGGTGTCGGGATTCCCGATCGCTTCGCTGGAAAAGGTGGCGGCACGGATGGCGGAGCAGGGTATCCGATTGACCTGTGCGGCGGATGACGACCGGCTTTATGCGTTTTCGGGTGCGGACGCGACGCCCGACCAAACGTTGGTGGATCATCCGCCGGCCGGCATTCCCCGTTCGCGCAATGTCCGCCGTCCGGGTGGGGACGGATTGACGGCAAAGCTGGACGCGATGATCCTTTCGTTCGATCTCGCGGGTTCGACCCCGATGGATGCGATGAATTTCGTCGCCGAATTACAACGGATGGTGCTGAAAGGGGAGTGAAAAATCGGGCCGCCCGGATTCCGGGCGGCCCGAAGACTTATGCGCTGCGACCGCGGTGTGCGATCCCGGAGCAGTTATGCCGTCTCGAAGGTTTCCGCCACTTTGCGCAATCCCTCCACGATCCCGAGGTGTTGGGGACAGCTCTTTTCGCACTTGCGGCAGCCGATGCAGTCCGAGGCTTTGCCGTGGTGTTGGGTCAGGTTGGCGTAATAGACCCCCTGCACCGAAAAACCTTTGTTCAGGGACTGCCGGTCGGCGTTGTAGAGGGCGAAGTATTCGGGTATGGCGATCCGGCGCGGACACCCCGCCACGCAGTAGCGGCAGGCCGTGCAGGGAATGGCGATCGAACGGTTGATGATCTGAACCGCCCGGGCGATCGCGTCGTGTTCGTCCGGCGTGAGCGGCTGGAATTCCCGCATGTAGGAGATATTGTCCGCCATCTGCCGGGGCGATGACATGCCGCTCAGCACCATGGCCACCCCTTCGAGGCTGGCCGCGTAACGGATGGCCCACGAGGCGGGCGAGAGGTCGGGCCGCACGCTGCGGAACAGCCGTTCGGCCTCCTGCGGAACCTGCGCGAGGGCGCCGCCCTTGACCGGCTCCATCACCACGACCGGCTTACCGTGCCGGCGGGCCGTTTCGTAGCACTTGCGGGACTGGATGCTTTCGTTGTCCCAGTCGAGGTAGTTGATCTGCAGCTGCACGAACTCCGTCTCGGGGTGGGCCGTGAGGATTTCATCGAGCAGCGCGGCGCTGTCGTGGAACGAGAATCCGATGCGGCGGATCCTGCCCTCGGCTTTTTTGCGGGCGATGAACCCGAAGCTGTCCAGCCGCTCGGCGATCCGGTAGTTCGTGACGTTGAGGTTGTGCAGCAGGTAGTAATCGAAATAGGCGACCCCGCATTTTTCCAGCTGTTCGCCGAAGATGCGCTCCTGATCCTCTTCGGTTTTGAGGAACATGGTCGGCAGCTTGGAAGCCAGCGTGAAGGCGTCGCGGTCGTGGCGTTTCACGAGCGCCTCGCGCACGACGCATTCGCTGCGGAAGTCGTGGTACATGTAGGCCGTGTCGAAATAGGTAAACCCTGCCGCCAGGAAGTCGTCCACCATCCCCTCGACCGCGGCCGTATCTACTGCGGCGAAATTTCCGGCCTCCGTGAGCGGCAGGCGCATGCAGCCGAATCCCAGTTTCTTGGCCATACTACCTGCGGATTACAAGGTGGATGACGGCCCAGCCGCCGAAGATCTGGAGCAACATGCCGGGCAGACCGATGCGGAAATCCTGCGCGGCGGCGAGCAGCGAGCCCGTGAGGGCCCATTCGCCCAGCGAGCCGACGACCTGATAGGCGAGCACGACGGCCGCGAGCAGCGGCAGCGAGGCGCGGCGGAAGCGTGCGGCGGCAAAGCCGGCGGCTCCGGCCAGCAGCAGGGATTTGAGCACGATGGCGGGAAGCATCGCCGGCAGCGGCATACCGAAGAGGACGGAGTTCAGCAGCGGCGACGCGAGGGCGGTCAGCAGCCCGACGCGCCAGCCGTACTTGTAGGCCCCGACGAGCGTGAAGAAATAGATCGGCAGCCACGTGGGGCCGCCCATGTGCACGGCATGGCAGAGCTGCGGCAGCGCGAGGTTGCCGGCGACGAAGAGGGCCGCCGCCAGGTAGGTGCGGGCGTCCGCATAGCGGAGCGAGTGGAGTTTTACGGTGGTTGTTTGCATGGTGTGTGAAGTTTTCGGTTATTATCGATTTTCGGATGTCGTCTGCCGGGCCGCTTTCGGCCGGATATCGACCGCCTGACCGATCACGGGAGTCAATACGCGTGCGGTGAGCTGTTCTTTCAGCCGACGGATGTTTTCCAGCGGCTCGTCCCACGGATGCCGGGCCAGGGCGTATTTGGAGTGGTGCACCGTGACGACGGTTTTCGCTCCCAGCTCGGCCGCCTCGCAGACCAGAAAGCCGGGCATCGTGTGGATGTAACGCCAGTCGTCGTTGTACTGTCCGTTTTCGAGCACGGCCAGGTCGATGTCCGGAAAACGGCTGCCGACCTGTGCGAAGTGTGCCCCGTAGCCGCCGTCTCCCGCGAGGTAGATGCGCTGCACGGGGGAGTCCAACAGGAACGAACCCCACAGCGTCTGGTCGGAGCGCAACCCGCGGCCCGAAAAGTGGCGCGCCGTCAGGCAGCGGACGGCGAATCCTCCGCCCAGGTCGGCCTGCTCGTCCCAGTCCAGCTCGATGAGCCGCTCCGCGGGATACCCCCAGCGCTCGAAATGTTCGCCCACGCCGAGCGGACAGATCACCTTGCCGACCCGATCGCGCAGCCGCCGCACGGTCCCGTAGTCGAGATGGTCCCAGTGGTCGTGGGTGATAAGGAGGTAATCGACCGGTGGCATCTCCTCCGGGCGGTAGATGGCCGTGCCGGGAAACGGCTTGTTCACGAATCCGAAGGGCGAGGCCGCAACGAAAACGGGATCCACGAGCAGCCGCCGGCCGCCGGTTTGGATCAGGTAGGAGGAGTGGCCGAACCATACGAGCAGCTCCCTGTTCGTGTCGAGTGCCGTCAGGTCGGTCTTTACGGCGGGAACGGGCGACGCCGGACGCAGGTTCGCGGGCCGACGTCCGAACAGGAATCCGAGCATGGTGCGTATCCGTCCCTTGCCCGAGGTCATCAGCGGCGTAGGCTGCCGGTTGCGGAACGCACCGTCTCGGAAGTTGGGCGACCGCTCGATCCGCTGCCGCCGTTCGCCGCGGGGAAGCCGTCCGAACGAGGGCTGGCTCACCAGCGCAGCGGCGGCTATGGCCAACACGCCGATCGCACCCAGTATGAAGAGAAAGATTCTCAGCATCGTCGTAACGCTTTAAAAGTTCATCCGCACGCCGGCCGTCACCGTGGCTTTGGGCATCGGAAATCCGGCGTTGATTTCGTATTCCTGCGCGAGCAGGTTTTCCCCTCTTACCCATATTTCGAGCCAGTGGGCGGCCCGGAACGCCGCACGCACGTTCCAGAGCACGAAATCTTCGGTTGCCGCCGGGTCGAGCGACTTGTAGAGCCCCGCGACGTATTGTACGCCGGTGGAGGCCGACCAGCGTTTCGCGGTGAAAGAGGCTCCGGCATAGAGCTTGTGCGCGGGGGCCGCCAGCACGGGGTGTTCCATGTGCAGGTAGCTGTAATTGGCGTCGGCGCTCCATGCGGCCGATATGCGCCAGGCGATCTGCGCCTCGACGCCGGCATTTTCGATCCGGCCGGTGTTTATGTTCATCGGCCGCCCGTCCACGGGAACCCGCAGGATGAGGTTCTCTCCGTCGATGTAGAAGAGGTTGATCCCGTAGGAGAGGCGTCCCCCGGCCGTGCTGTGCGAGAACGCCAGCTCGTAGCTCCAGATGCGCTCCGGCTTCAGGTCGGGATTCCGGGGCGGGAACATATACATCTCGCGGATGGTCGGGTAGCGGAATCCCTTGGCCGCCGAGAGTTTGATCTCGGCGTTCGCCGGAAGATGGAACGACAGACCCGCCTGCGGCACCCACTCGACACCGACGTGGGAGTGGCGGTCGATGCGCAGGCCCGCGTCGAGCGTGAGCAGGCGGCCTATGTGCTGCCGGAAGTCCGCATATCCCGCCACCTCGTCCTGCACCTTGTCCGTCTGGCTTTCGCGTCCGCCCGCTGCAAACTCGTTCCACGACTCCCCTCCGAAGTGGAAATAATCCACCCCCACGGTCAGCCGGTTGCCCCGGAAAAGGCGTATGCTCTGGTACCACGAAACCCCGAGAATCCGGTCGCGCGAGTTGAAACGGTAGTCGAGCGGCTGCTCGCCCGGCGAGTAGCCGTCGTCGATGCGGTGGCGCCCCCAGTTGTAGAAGAAGCTCAGTGCGCCCGACGTCGCTTCGTATTCGTTCTCCAGGGCGAAGGAGGTCATGCCGCGCGTGATGCGCTGGTCGTTGTCGAGGATCGGGGCCGACACCTCGCCCGGGTTGGAGGCGTTGAAATGGGTCACGTTCACGTCGGCCGCGAGATTCCAGGCATCCGATAGGGCATAGCCCAGCTTGGCGTAACCGCCGTACTGCTCGAATCCCATGCCGGGACGGTGGCCGTCGGTGCGGTTGTAGGAGCCGCTCACCACGCTGGTGAAGCGGCCCGCCTTGACGCGGTTCGTGAGATCGGTCTGGAGCGTATTGTAGGAGCCGTAGCCCGCATTGAGGTCGGTGCGCACCCCCTCCTCGCGCTGCCGGCGGGTGACGATGTTCACCACCCCGCCCATGGCGTTGGAGCCGTAAAGCACCGACGCCGGGCCGCGCAGCACCTCGACCCGCTCGGCCATCATCGACTGGCAGGCGTCGGCGATGGGGTGGCCCATCAGCCCCATGTACTGGGGATGGCCGTCGATAAGCACCAGCAGCCCCGTCGTGGGGACGCCGGCCTGGGGCGCGCCCCCGATGCCTCTGAGGGACATCTGCCCGGCGGCACCGCCCGAAACGCCATAGCCCATCACGCCCCGGGCGGTGGTGAACAGCCCGGGCACCTGTTCGGTCAGCAGCGGCAGCAGCGAGGCTTCGCGGCTGCGTTCGATCCGCTCGCGCCCGACTACCGAGACGGTCATGGGCAGATGCCGCGGGTCGGTCCGGTTGCGGGTGCCGGTGACTACGATCCCCTCGATCGTCTGCGTCGGGCGGACGGAGAGGCTGTCGGGCGTCTGTCCGGCCCGGCCCGTGGCAGGGCAGGCCAGGAGCAGCAGGATAAGTGATGTTGCGATTCGGTTTTTCATTTGCCTGCGGAGGTTTCGTTCAGGAAGCGTTCGATTTCGGCGAGGCACTCGCCGGGAGTCGTGAGTCCGTCGCACCGGGTTTCGAGCGGACACCACCCCGTCCGGGTGCGGTTGATGATGCGGGGCACTTCGAGCGTGCAGCCGACGGCAACCCCCGCCTTTTGCAGCAGGTCGAGGGCCGGTCGGCTGATGACGTCGGCATGGAGCTCCCCGACGCCGCCCAGGATCAGCAGCGCCGCAGCCGCCTTGCCGACGACCTTGTCGGCGACGAAAGCCCCGGCCAGCGACGACGGTTCCGTCGTGAGCAGGCGGTAGAGGTCTTTGACGCCCCGCTCGCGGAAGAGGCGCGGCTTGCCGTCCTTTAGGATGACGCACGAACAGTGCGTGCTGTGCAACAGTTCGATCGTTTGCCGCCTCTCTTGCGGCGTCAGTGTGGAATGGGTCATGTTCGTATGCATTCGGGGCGGTTTCATGCCGTCTGACGTGCCGCCTGGTCCGTGTTGTCGTTTTTGTGCGTTCAGTAGCCGAACCGCTCCGCCGCGCGGCGCATCGCCTCGACGATCTCCACCCCGAACGGGCAGCGGGTTTCGCAGGCGCCGCATCCGACGCAGTCCGAGGCGTGGCGGGTCAGGGTCTTATAGTGTTCGCGCACCGTTTCGGGGATTTCGCCTTGCGCGAGCGCGAGGTTGTGGAACTTGTTTACCGACGCGATATCGATCCCTGCCGTGCAGGGGGCGCAATGGCCGCAATACATGCAATGGCCTCTCCAGCTGAACCGCTCCAGCCCCGCCATCGCGGAGGCGTAGTCGCATTCGGCGGGCGTGGCGTCGCACCACGCGAGCGCCGCCCGCATCTCCTCCCGGTCGCGGCAGCCGACCATCACGGCCGCCACGCCGGGGCGCGTCAGCGCGTAATGGAGGCATTGCACAGGGGTCATGGCCCGACCGAAGGGCGAATTGGACTCGCTTAGCAGGTCGCCGCCGCCATAGACCTTCATCACGTCGATTCCCACCCCCGTGCGTTCGCACAGTTCGTAAAGCCGCTCGCGGTCGGGGTCCACGTTGTGCAGCGCCTCGGCATAGCTCTGCTCGGCCCACAGCGCCTCGACCTGCTCGCCTGCGGGCTGCAGGTCGTAACAGGGGTTCACGGAGAACATCACCACATCCACGATGCCCGTGCGGGCGGCCAGGAGCGCCACTTTGGGGTTGTGGCTGCTCAGCCCGATGTGGCGGATGCGCCCTTCGGCCCGGAGCCGCTCGGCGATGCGGACGATCTCCCCGTCGAACACCTCGCGGAAGTCGGATTCCGCATCGACGTAATGGATCATGCCGATGTCGAGGTAGTCCGTCCGCAACTGCCGGAGCTGGAGCTCGAACGAGGCGAGGGTCTTCCGGGGGTCGCGGGTGCGGAGGTACTGTCCCTCCTCCCAGACGGTGCAGAGGTGGCCCTGGATGACGAACCCGTCGCGCCGGCCGGCGAGCGCCGCCCCGATGTTGGCGCGCAGTTCGGGATTCGGGGAGTAGATGTCGATGAAGTTGATGCCGTTACTGATCGCGTAGTCCATATCGGCTTTCACCTCTTCGGCCGTCTTGTGCATGAACCCTTCGCAGCCCAGCGCCACGGCGCTCACGCGCAGGCCTGTGCGGCCCAATGTGCGGTATTCCATTTCGTCAGTCGTTTTCGGGGATCGTTTCGTTGAGGCATGTTAGGCCGTTCAGCGTGCGCGGATAGCCGATGTAGGGCAGCAGTTGCGTCAGCACGGCCATCAGTGTCGCTTTGTCGTTTCCCGCAGCCGCGTTGCCGGCGATGTGGCCTTTGACCTGGGATTCGCAGCCGCCGAGCGACACGAGCATCGAGAAGGTCAGCAGCTCGCGCATCCTGACCTCGAGCCCCTTGCGGGTCACGTAGTCGCCGAAGCAGTTGGCCGAAAGAAAATGCTGGATGTGGAGCTGGCTCGCAGGCGTATTCCGGTACCCCGCGTCGATCCGCTCGCCGAAAAGCTCGCGTTGGAGAGCCAGCCCCCGTTCCCGCCGCGTCGTGTGGTCGGTGGCGGCCTGCGGCTCCAGCGGAAGGGCGATGCCGTGCTCCGTGAAGCATGCGTTCATCGGGCCGATGAATTCCAGCACGCGGCCCATGCCGGCGTAAGGCACCGCCTGATAGAGCGTTTCGCGGATCTCCACGGGGGTGACGCCCGCGGTGAGCGCGCCCCGCAGCGTCGCCCGGTAGAGGTCGGCCGAGCCCGTCGCAATGGCCGCGGCCATCGTTACGAGGATACGCGTACGGTCGTCGAGCGCGCCGCAGCGCTGCGTTTCGCCGAAAGCGAATGCGCCGAACAGAGCTGCCAGTTCGGGGTCGGTGCGGGAAAGTCCGGCGTCCGTCTCGAGCCAGTTGAGGGCCGGGCAATCGTCCTCTTCCGACGGGGTGGGGGTTCGGAAGCCCGCGGTAGCGGCCGCATACTGCGCGTCGTCCACCGGCCCGAGCCAGGTGTTCGCGTTGTCCGCGGGGTTGCACTCCACGGCCAGATGCGCAAAGCGGCTGTCGGGCGCCGCCCCGTGCCAGTGCACCACATCGGGTGCGATCTCCACCACGTCGCCCGGACGGAGCGCGCGGGCCGGCTGCCCCTGCTCCTGGTAGAAGCCCCTGCCGGCGGTGACCAGCAGCAATTGACCTCCCCTATGGCTGTGCCAGTTGTTGCGGCATCCGGGCTCGAAGGTCACGTTGGAGACGTGCATTCCGAGCGTGTCGTTGTCGGTTATGGGGCAGAGGTAGGCCTGCCCGATGAAGTACTGCGCGAATTGTTCGGGCAGCTTCCCGCCCTGGGGGAAAATCTGCCGGAAAGTCGTCTCTTTTTCCATTGCGTTTTCCTGTGCCTGCGGGCTGCCCGCGGCGAGCAGCGCCGCCGACAGCAGGACCAGCATCGGTTTGGTTTTCATGGGTTCGTACTTGTGGAACGGGTTTGCGCGTCGGATCGACGGCGGCTATTCCGCGTCCATGTCGATGAGTTCATAGGTTCGGCTTCCCAGCCCGATGGCTTCGGCGTGTTCGAGCGTGTGGATGCCGTGGCGCGACTCCATCCGCTCGATGAGGTGTACCTTCCCCGGATCGGGCGATGCGTAAACCAGATCGACGCACGCCTGGTCGAGCGCCACCGGGTCGAGCGAGGCCAGCATCCCGATGTCGCCCATCTGCGGAGCTTCGGGGTGGGCGCTGCAATCGCAGTCCACCGAGAGGTTGTTCATCACGCTGATGTAAAGGATGCGCTCCCCGCAGTGGTCGGCCACGGCTTTTGCGGCTTCGGCCATCGACTCCAGGAAGTCGTCCTGCGGCGGCAGGTTGTTCCACAGGTCGGTCTTGCTCTTGCCCGCCGTGTGGATCCATGCTTTCCCGGCGGACGAGGCGATGCCGATGGAGATGTTCTTGACCGCGCCCCCGAAACCACCCATGGCGTGCCCTTTGAAATGCGAAAGCACCACGACGAAGTCGTAATCGGTCAGGTGCGAGCCGACGAAATCCTCCTTCAGGTGACGGCCTCCGCTGACCGGCAGGGCCGTCTCTCCCTCCGCGTCCATGATGTCCACGGGGGCGATGGCCGTGAAGCCGTGCGCCTCGGCCGCCTTCAGGTGGTCGGCCGTGCTGGCGCGGCCTCCGCCGTAGGCCGTGTTGCATTCGACGATGGTGCCGTCCAGCTTGCGCACCAGGTCGGCGATCAGGTCCGGCCGGAGGAAGTTGTGACCGCCCGGCTCCCCCGTCGAGAGCTTCACGGCGACCTTGCCCTCCGCCTCGCGGCCGAGCGCCTGATAGAGCCGCACTAGGGCCTCGGGCGTGATCGCACGGGTGAAATAGACTTTTGGCGCCTCCTCTGCGGGCTGTTGCGGCCCTGCGGTTTTGGCGTTGCCGGACTTGCAGCCGGCGCAGGCCGTGAGGGCGGCGGCCGTCATCGTGAGCAGGAATAAGCCCCGGAATACGTGTTTCATGGTTTCGTTTTTTTATCGGTTCCGACGGGCGGTGCGGCGGGGTGCCGTCCCGTGTCGTCCGTTTTTCATCTGCAAAATTACGGCAATATTTCCGTTTCGCATGAACCGGATTACGGTTTATGTTACCAGAATTACCGCTCGTTGCGCTGCCGGACGTTCGCAACATTCCCTGACGGCGATTCCGCGGATGCAGGCCAACGGTCCTTATACGGATTACGGTTTCGTTACCCCGATTCCGGTTGTTGCGTCGGCATCGGCGCCGCACGGGGGAAAATGATTACCTTTGTCAAAACTTCGCGCCATGGATAAACAAGTGCTCAACATCGACACGGTGTGTGCCTACAACGAGATGCTCGGGATCGAAACCCTCCATCCGCTGGTCAGCGTGATCGAAATGTCCCGCGTCCCCCTGCTCAGACACTCCCGGCAGGTGTTCGGATTCTATGCGATTTTCCTCAAGGAGGTGAAATGCGGCGACCTGATTTACGGCCGGCAGTACTACGATTACCAGGAGGGAACCCTGGTCTGTCTCGCTCCGGGGCAGGTGATCGGGGTCGAGGACGACGGCCGCACCTACCAGCCCAAAGGGTGGGCCCTCGTGTTTCATCCCGACCTGATCCGGGGCACCTCGCTCGGCCGCAGCATGAAGGATTATTCGTTCTTCTCCTACGAGGTCAGCGAGGCCCTGCACCTCTCGGAGCGCGAGCGGGAGATGGTCATCGACTGCCTGCGTAAAATCCGCCACGAACTCGAGCATCCCGTGGACCGCCACAGCAGGCGTCTTATCGCCGTAGGCATCGAGATGCTGCTCGACTATTGTCTGCGCTTTTACGAGCGGCAGTTCATCACCCGCTCGAACATCAACCGCGATGTGCTGACCCGCTTCGAGCGCCTGCTCGACGACTATTTCTGCGGCGACCGTCCGCTTCGCGAGGGGCTTCCCACCGTGAAATACTGCGCCGGCGAGCTGTGCCTTTCGCCCAACTATTTCGGCGATCTGGTCAAACGCGAAACCGGCCGGACGGCGCAGGAGCATATCCAGTTCCGGTTGATCGAGACGGCCAAGGAACGGGTGCTCGATCCGTCGCATACGATCGCGGAGGTCGCCTATGCGCTCGGATTCCAGTATCCGCAGCACTTTACCCGCATGTTCAAAAAGGTGACGGGTCTCACGCCCCACGAATACCGCACCCCCGTCTGACCCCTGATGCCGTCCGTTTTACGGGGGCACGATGCCGGGACGGTGCGTCCCCGAAAGGTGCGGAGAGCCGTTTGGGCGGCGGTGACAATGTCCGGTGCGGAATCCGATCGGAACCGTTCCGACCTGTTCTTTCCCCACCGGATGCGGGTGGCATATTTCTTGCGCTTCGGTCCGGTATCTTCAAATCCGCAATTCCGTGACCGACAAAACGTTCAACATGGATGACATGCCTCTGCGCCGGGGCCACTTCCGCGTGGTGGCGGTCGCCTCTATGGGGCAGCTTACCGGCGCAGCGCTCGCCACGCTCGTCGGCATCATTCTGCCGATGCTGCAGATCGTCCGGAATCCGTCGCTGAGTTCGCTCGCGCAGGGCCTCGTCGGGTGTACGAGCCTGGTGGGTATCATGATCGGGGCGATGGTGTTCGGGGCGTGGAGCGACCGAAAGGGCTATCTGGTTTTCTTCCGCCTCTGCCCGCTCCTCGTGCTGGCGGCCTCGCTGCTGGTCTTCTTCACGGCCGACCTGCCGTGGCTCGTCACGGGTCTTTTCCTGATGGGGCTGGGCATCGGCGGCGAGTACAGCCTCGATTCGGACTACATCTCCGAAATCATGCCCCGGCGGTGGAAGCTGATGATGGTCGGGGTGGCGAAAGCCTCCTCGTCGCTGGGCAACATCCTCGTCGCTGCGGCCTGCTTCTTCCTGCTGCGCGAGTGGCACGATCCGCATACGTGGAACCGGCTCGTGCTGCTCATCTCCCTGCTGGCCGTAATCATGCTCCTGACGCGCATCCGCTTCGCGCAGAGCCCCGGTTGGCTCATCGCCCACGGTTGCCCGGCGGAGGCCGAGCGGGCCGTGAAATATTTTCTCGGCCCCGATGTGGAGATCGGCGAAATCGTCCGCCGCCCTGCGAAGAAAGACCGGCCGAAGGTGGGCTGGCGCGATCTGTTACGCGGCGGAAATGTGAAGAAGGTGATCTTCACCGGGATTCCTTGGGCATGCGAGGGGCTCGGCGTCTATGGCATCGGGGTCTTCATGCCTGTGCTGATTATGGCCCTCGGGCTGGAATCGGCTTCCGAGACGCCTTTCCTACGGATTATCAATTCGGTGAAACTGACCACCTACATCAACTTCTTCATCCTGCCGGGCTTCATTCTCGGCCTGTTGCTGGTCAATCGCTGGTACCATGTGCGGACGCAGACGTGGGGTTTCCTGCTCTGCGCCGCGGGACTTGCCGTACTCTATGCGGCCTACATGCTCCGCCTGCCCGTCTGGATCGCGGTGGTGGGGTTCATGGCCTTCGAGCTCTTTCTCAACGCCGGGCCCCACCTGATGACTTTTATCCTGCCGCCACAGATCTATTCGGTCGCCGAGCGGGGTGCAGGGGCGGGTCTCGCTGCCGCGTTCGGCAAGCTGGGCGCCGTGGCGGGCGTGCTCTTCATCCCCCTGCTGCTTGAATGGGGCGGTGCGGGGCTGGTGCTGCTGGTTACGGTCGGGGTTCACCTGCTCGGCGCATTGGTCACTTTCGTATTCGGCCGGGCGGTGCTGCCCCGCCGCCGGGAGCGTCCCGAGCCCCGGCGCGACTGATTAACCCCGTACCGTGCAGCCCCGCATGGAACAGGGCTGTTCCAGACCGCAGGCGTCGAGCAGCTGCAGGTCGCTGAAAACTTCCGTTGTGGGGCCGTCGGCGACGATGCGTCCCTGCTCCATCACCAGCGTGCGGTCGCACAGCTCCAGCACCATCTCCATGTCGTGCGTGGCGATCAAGGTGGTGTGCCCGAAGCCGCGGAGTTGCTCGATGATGAGCCGCCGCGCCCGGGGATCGAGGTTCGAGGTCGGTTCGTCCAGCACCAGGATCGACGGTTCCATGGCAAGCACGGTGGCGATCGAGACGCTCTTCTTCTGTCCGCCCGATAGGTGGTAGGGGGCCGATTTGCGCAGGTGCAGGGCTCCAACCGCTTCGAGCGCCGCCGCAACGCGCCGCTCGATCTCCTCCCGCGTCAGCCCCATGTTGGCCGGGCCGAAAGCCACATCCTCCTCGACGGTGGGCATGAAGAGTTGGTTGTCGGGGTCCTGGAAAACCAGCCCGACGCTTTGCCGCACCAGCCGGAGGGTCTTGGGCGTGATGGCGATGCCGCCTACCACAACCTGTCCCGAGGTGGGCAGCAGCAGCCCGTCGGTATGGAGCAGCAGGGTCGATTTACCTGCGCCGTTGGCCCCGACGAGCGCGGTTTTCTCGCCGTGCGTGAGCCGGAACGTCACCCCGCGCAGGGCTTCGTATCCGTTGGGGTAGCGGTAATGCACGCGGTCGAATTGCAGGAAATGATGGCTCATGGTGCGGTCAGCGATTGAGGAGCGTTGCGGAGAGGAGTTCGGCGGGGTGCAGCACCCTGACGGCGATAAAAGCGGCGCTCAGCAGCACGAACGCCGCCGTGTCGGTTTTCCGCCAGCGCTGCCCGTCGTCCCCGACGGCCGGGATGCGGCCGTCGAATCCGCGCGCGAGCATGGCCCGGCCGATCCGTTCGGCCCGCGCGAAGGTGCGGATGAGCAGTTGCCCGACGAGTGTCGCCCAGGTGCGCAGCGGGTAGGAGCGGCGTCCGTAGCTGCGGGCGTCGCGCGCCATGCTCATCTCGAGAGCCTCCTCCGTCAGGACGTAGAGGTAGCGGTAAACGAACAGCAGTTGCGAGGCGAACACCGACGGCAGCCCCATCCGCTGCATGTTCCGGCACAGGCGGTAATATCCGGTCGTAAGGATCAGCAGAAGCAACGCCTGCACCGAGAGCAGCCCCCGCAGCAGAATCGAGAGGAAGTCGATCCAGCCGCGCGTGACCGCGACGGGTCCGACGGTGAAAACCGTCTCCCGGTAATAGAGGATGTTGAAAAGCCCGACGAGCGCCACGAACGGGAGGACGACGAGCGACCGCCTGAACAGGTCGCCGTACCGGAGCCCCGCGGCCTGCGCCGCCAGAATCGGGTAAACGGCATAGAGCAGCAGCCCCGAGAAGGCTTCCAGCGGCATGGAGAGCATCGTGACGAGGTAAACGACCGTCAGCAGCAGTTTCGCCCGCGCATCGACGCGATGGAGCGGACTGCACCCGTGTGCAGCCCGCTCCATCCGGTCCATTTCACAGAGTACGGTCCGAAGCCTGTTTCCCATTGTTTTTACGCTGTGCGAGCCGCAGCACGTAAGCCACGCCGAACGCGCCCAGGAGGATGGCTCCGCTGCCTGCCACCCCCGCCAGGGTGGTGTCGTAGTCGGGCATGAGAGCCGTGGACTCCTGAATGCCGGCCGCGAGTTCGTGCAGGCCGTCCGTCTGTCCGGTTGCAGGTTCCTCCTGCCCGGAGGTGTGCAGAATCGACCATTCCAGCCCGTCGGGGTCGGACGAGGCGACCCAGGTGAACGACGCCCCGACCGCCAGCGCGACCATGGCGATCACCGCCAGCGCCCGTCCGATCGGGCGGGGCTTTCGGGGGCGTCCGGTCGCTGCGAGCAGCTCGGGTTTGTACCGGCGCACCACATAGAGCACCGCTGCGGTCGCCAGCCCTTCGCCGATCCCGATAAAGGCGTGTATGGGCAGCATGAAGAGCAGAAACCGTCCCAGCGGCAGAGCCGTAATGCCGGAGGCCTCCGTTTCGAGCGTCACGGCCAGAGCACCCAGCTCGAGCGCGGCGACGCACGCCACGAGCGAGGCCAGCAGCGTGCGGCCGCCCGACTTCCCCTGTCCGAACAGGGGCCTGAACAGCAGCGGATAGGCCACCAGACACGAAAGAGCGGCCATGTTGAGGATGTTGCATCCGAGGGCCATGATGCCGCCGTCGGCGAACAGGAGACACTGGATCACCAGCACCGACGAGAGGGTCAGGAACGCCGCCCACGGCCCCAGGATCGCCGCCAGCAGAATGCCCCCGACCAGATGGCCGCTCGACCCCGTGCCCGGGATCGAGAAGTTAATCATCTGGGCCGCAAAGACGAACGCCCCCATTACCCCCATCAGCGGGACGATGTGCTCGCGGCTGTGGCTGCCGGGGGTGTTCGGTTCGCTGTTCCTGCGGATCTGCCGGACCGATACCGCGAGCAGGGCGACGGCTGCCGCCCCGGCAGCGGCGAATACCGGCGGCGAGACCAATGCGTCCGACATGTGCATGGCTACCGGTTTTTGGACGGATTCTGCCGGTTGTCGCGCGCGTCGTGGCGCGTGTCGTCCGGTCGGTCTTCGTCGGGTCGCTGCGGTTGCGGCTGCTCCGGGGTTGCGCCCCTCCCGCCGTCGTTCGTTTCGCGCCCTTGCGCGGCTGTCCGGCTGTCCGGGTGCCTGTCCTCTTCGGAGGCATCGGTGCTGTCGGCGTCGGCGTTGTCCGCTACCACCGGCACGAGGGCCTCCACGGGTTTCGATCCGTTCGCCGGAGCGTCCCCGTCGGGGCATACGGCGGTCACGGCGTTGCTCTGTTCGTACAGATGGGTCTTGTTCTCCTTGTACCAGTTGGAGTGGTCGGGTTTTTCGGGGGAGTCGAACTTGAGCAGCGGCAGCAGGAAGAGCCAGGTGGTGATGCAGAAGGGCCCGGTCAGGGTGGCGATGCCCACCGGGGCCATCATCACGTCCATGCCCGCCTGTACGAAGACCGTGACCACGATGCCCAGCAGCGCCCAGACCGCCGAACGCATGTTGGGCTTATAGAATACCGTCGCCAGTGCGATGGCCGTCAGCACGGGGCTGAAACCGTAAAGTCCGTGGGCGATGTCCGCTCCGGGCGCTTTGAGGATGAGCGCCACGAACAGGGCCACGGCCGAGCCGATGGCGGCCCACAGCGCGGCCCAGCGGCTGCAAAGGAACAGTCCGATGAGGAACAGCGCGCCCGTGACCCATGAATCGATCAGGAAGACCTGGCCTATGCCTTTGAGCCAATAGACGATCAGGTGTCCGAAACCCAGGTTCTCGACCGAGGCGAAGGCGCCCGGCAGCGACGGTTCGCCCATGTAGGTGTCGGGCAACCCGTGCATGGTGCGTGCGGCCAGCAGGAATATCCAGGTGCAGAAGACGAAGGGGAAGGTGAACGAATTGACTTTCCAGGGGGCCATGACGTTGTTGAATCCCGTGCGCACCCAGGTCGTCAGGGCCGCGCAGAGAATCAGCGCCAGCCACATCCACACGGTGCTCCCCATGAAGGTCGGAAAGGCGCACCCGACCAGCACGCCGTTGAAGCCCCAGAGCCCTTCGGCTCCGTCCTTGCGCGGCAGGCCGAGCAGGTAGCCGGTGATCGTCGAGGCGATCACCCCGACCAGCGCACCCCAGGCCACGAGCCCCTGCCCTTCGGCGTAGGCGCCCCAGAAAATGCCGATCATAAAGAGCAGCCCCGTCCAGGCGCTCCCCTGGAACATGACCTGTCCCGTGCCGCGCAGGAGTTCCTTGACGAACTCGAAAGAGAAGAGATTCGGTTGTCCCGAAACGGTGATGGTGTTGTTGTTATCCATATGCTAAAAGTTTTTGATGTTGCAGAATCCATTCAGCGCCACGGAAACTCCTCGGGCAGCGGTCGTCCCTTGACCTGGGAGCGCACTGCGGAGCAGAATTGCCGGACGCATTTTTTCACGGGCTCCGTTTCGTCGCCCACGACCTTGTAGAGCAGCCCGCACTCGCCCGGAAGTCGCGTGATGCCCGCCGCCATGCGGCGCCGGGGGTCGATGAAGGCCTCCGTCCGCGCATAGATCTGCTCGGCATGTTCGCGCGGGGTGAGCACCACCACGTTGGCGAAGACGTCGTAGTCGTCCATCGCTCCGAGCGTGCGGGGCGAGTGGTCGGCAGGCCGCACGACGAACTTTTCGCGGAAAAGCGGTTCGCCGTCGGGCCGCTCGGCGCGGGTGCAGACCGAGAGCACGTCGTATGCGAAGCGTTCGCCTCCGAAATACTTGCGGCCGCTCATGAACAGCTCGGCATAGAAAAGCGTCGCCGTCGGGTCGATCCGGATCGAAGTGTCCGAGATGAAGCGCGTGTGGCGGCAGGGGATCGTCGGCTCGGGCAGGAACTCCAGGTAGGCGTCCTCCTCCAGCTCGAAGGTCTGTTTCAGCCCCGAATAGTTGTAGCGCATCTCGGCCAGCTTGGTCGCGGCGCCGGTCGAAAGGTGCGCATAGGCGCTCCGGCGTACCGTGAAGTGTTGTTCGTAGCGGTCGCCGTCCACGTTGGGGCCGCCCGACGAGAGGATATAGACGCAGGGCATTTCGGGCATCCCTTCGTCGAAATAGAGCTCCTGCTGGACGATCAGCGGAGCGTGCCGCTCCCAGTCGCGCATGATCGACTTGCCCTGTCGGTCGAGCTCGAAGCCCAGGTAGAGGTAGCCCGACTTGCCCGGAGTTCCGACGGGCATCGCCCTGGGCTGCTCCAGGTAGGGGCGCATCTCTTTGGCGAGGGAGAAATTCATTGCGCGACGGCTTGTTTTTCGGGTTCGCGCCGGCTGTCCAGGTCGAACAGGGCCATCTTGCGGATCAGCGCCACCAGCTCTTCGATGCCCTCGCCGGTCATGCAGTTCGTGAAGACGAACGGCTTGCCCGGACGCATGAGCTCCGAGTCGCGGCGCATGACCTCCAGGTCGGCGTGGACATAGGGTGCCAGGTCGGTTTTGTTGATGACCAGAATGTCCGACTGCGAGATGCCGGGGCCGTCCTTGCGGGGGATCTTGTCGCCTGCGGCCACGTCGATCACATAGATGAAGAAGTCCACCAGCGCCGGGCTGAAGGTGAGGGTCAGGTTGTCGCCACCCGACTCGATCAGCACCACATCCCCGTCGGGAAAGCGGGCCTCCATCTCTTCGACGGCGGCAATGTTCATCGAGGGGTCTTCGCGCACGGCCGTATGGGGGCAGGCGCCGGTCTCCACGCCGATGATGCGCTCCTCGACCAGCACGCCCCGGAGCATCTTGCGCACGTGTTTGGCGTCTTCGGTGGTCACAACATCATTGGTGATGACCAGCACTTTGTAGCCCATCTCCAACAGGCGCGGGGTGATGGCCTCGATCAGGGCCGTTTTTCCGGAACCGACGGGCCCGCCGATTCCTATTCTGCATGTATTGCTCATTGCTAAGGATTTAGTTCATAAACATTCGTTGGGTGCCTTTCTCATGGAGGGAGGCCAGGATGTCGATCTGCGGCGTGAAGGTGAACATGTCCTCCGGCTCCAGCTCGGCGGTTTCGGCATAGAGCGCCTCCGTTCCCTCGCCGATCCGCCAGAGGATGCGCTGCGTGTCGTAGTGCGATACCCTCACGCAGCGCAGGGCGGCGCTGAGCACCATGTTGGCGGCGCCGTACTGCTGGGAGCAGAAGAGCTCCCGTTCACCCACTCCGGCGGCCGAAAAGACGATGCCCTGTGCGACGGGGTAGGTGCCGGGGGTGCGCTGCTCCCCGATCATGCGGAGCCATCTCTCCAGCGGCTCGTCATGCAGGATGTGCAGTGCCAGCTCGGCCAGTTTCTTGCCCATGCGCCGCGTCATCAGCCGGGCCTCTTCGTTCATCTTGCAGAGGATGAGCTGCCGGTCGGCCTCCGTCACCCCCTCGAACCGGGCCGCCCGGTGGCTGCGCCACGCGTGGATCGCCGCGATGCCGTCGGTGAAGGCCGCCTGACGGACGATCTCGCGGGTGAAGGCCTCGAGCGTTGCGGCGTCATGCACCAGACGTTCCGTGGCTGCCGTCTCCAATCCGTTGGAGAACGAAAAGGTGCCGACGGGAAAGGCCGAGTCGGTGAACTGGAGCAGCCGCATGACGGTCGCGGCGTCGGCGGACTTAATCGGCGTGGACATGCTCGCGCGGGTGTTCTTCGGGATGATGGTGGTGGTGATGTACGTCGCTGTCGGGGCCCGTGCCGCCGAACAGCCGGCGGATTTCGTGGGGCGCGAGGTAGGGAATCACCTCCCTGCCGGGCTGGAACGAGAAGCTGATGCCCTCGATATGGTGGGTGCGCATGACGCTCTCCATCACTTTCCTGTCCACGGTGAGGGGGACGTAAACCCGCGTCCCCTTGACTACGGCCGGCCAGTGCTGGTTGCCGATCGCGTGGCCCAGCTCCACGGCCGTGTGGATGATCTGCTCGGGCGCCTGTGTCGCCAGCTCGCCCAGTTCGATCACCAGCACGTCGCTCAGGGCGATGCGTATGGCGACAATGCGCCGTTCAGCGGGCCGGTAGTCGATGATGTCGCCGCCGAGCAGTTGCGAATGGCGCTTGAGCGCCACGGCATATTCGTTGTCCCGGTCGCTGCGGACGACAAAACGGCTCTTCTGCGCCGTCCACTGGTCCAGGTCGATGGTTTCGATTTCGGCACCTTCGGCCCGTTCGCGCCATGCCGGGTCGTCGAGGTTGCCGATGATTTCGGTATAGATTTTCATTTGCGATTGTTTGGTTCGTGTGAAAAATTTGCCTCGGGAGCGCACCCGATCGTGCGCTCCCGGGACAAAACAGGAGAGGGATTCAACTGAAGAAGTAGAGCTGGCTCAGCGGGAACTCCCTGGCGGGTTTCACGTAGGCCCTCACTCCGTTCACCAGCACGTCGAACGTCTCGGGATTGACGTCGATGCGGGGCATGCCGCCGTTGCGCACCATATCGTATTTGGTGAGCTGGCGGGTGCGGCGTACCGGCAGGACATGGCGCTCCAGGCGCAGCCGCTCCTTGATGCCGCTCTGCCATGCCGCGTTCGAGACGAACGAGATGCCCGTGCGGGGCAGCTCCCTGCCGAAAGCGCCGAACATCGGACGGTAATAGCAGGGCTGCGGCGTGGGGAGCGAAGCGTTGGGATCGCCCATGTTGGCCCAGTTAATCAGACCGTTCTTGATGACCAGCTTGGGCTTGGTGCCGAAGAACTGCGGCTCCCACAGCACCAGGTCGGCGATTTTGCCCTTGGCGATCGAGCCGAGGTAGTCCGAGACGCCGAACGTGATGGCCGGGTTGATGGTGATTTTGGCCAGGTAGCGCAGCACGCGGAAGTTGTCGTTTCCGTCGGCATCCTCCTGCAGCTTGCCGACGGCGCCTTTCATGAAAGAGGCCATCTGGAACGAGCGCAGGAACGATTCGCCGATGCGACCCATGGCCTGCGAGTCCGACGAGACCATCGACAGGACGCCCAGGTCGTGCAGCACGTTTTCGGCGGCCTGCGTCTCGGGACGCACGCGGCTCTCGGCGAATGCCACATCGGAGGGGATCTTCGGGTTGAGGTTGTGGCAGACCATAATCATGTCGAACAGCTCGGCCTGGGAGTTGATGCCGAACGGCAGGGTCGGGTTGGTCGAGGAGGGGAGCACATAGGGCATCGACGCCACTTTCAGCAGGTCGGGCGCATGGCCGCCGCCGGCCCCCTCGGTGTGGTAGGTGTGGATCGTGCGGCCGTCCATCGCGGCGATCGAGTCCTCGACGTAACCGCCTTCGTTGAGCGTGTCGGTATGGATCGCCACCTGCACGTCGTAACGGTCGGCCACGCCCAGCGCGGTGCGGATGGCCGCGGGGGTCGAGCCCCAGTCCTCGTGAATCTTCAGACCGCAGGCACCGGCCTCGATCTGCTCCTCGAGCGGCTCGTTCATCGAGCAGTTGCCCTTGCCCAGCAGACCGACGTTTACGGGGAGCCCTTCGAGTGCCTGGAGAATCTGTTCGATGTTCCAGCGGCCCGAGGTGATGGTGGTGCCGTTGCTGCCGTCGGTCGGACCCACGCCGCCGCCGAACAGGGTGGTGATGCCGTTGCTCAGGCAGGCGTAAGCCTGCTGCGGGGAGATCATGTGCACGTGGCCGTCGATGCCGGCGGCGGTGAGGATCAGATGCTCGCCCGAGATGGCGTCGGTCGCCGCGCTGGTCACCAGATCGGGGTGCACGCCGTGCATGATGTTGGGGTTGCCCGATTTGCCGATGCCGGCGATCTTGCCGTCCTTGACACCCACGTCGGCCTTCACGACCCCCAGCAGGGGGTCGATGACCGTCACGTTGGTGATTACCAGATCGAGCGAGCCCTCTTTCGAGGTCATCGTGTTGGCCAGCCCCATGCCGTCGCGCAGGGTCTTGCCGCCGCCGTAAACCACTTCGTCGCCGTACTCGCGCAGGTCTTTCTCGATCTCTACATAGAGATCGGTGTTGCCCAGACGGATTTTGTCGCCCACGGTAGGGCCGAACAGGTTGTTGTATTCCTGACGTGATATCGTAGCCATAAGTCGTTAGTTTTTGTGGTTCTGGTTCGTTTGCGGAGCGGCCTGTCCGTTTTGGGCGTTCTGTCCGTTCTGTCCGTTTTGTGCCTGTTGGCCGTCCTGTCCGTTTTGTGCCTGTTGGCCGTCCTGTCCGTTCCGGGCGTTTTGTCCGGTCGCGGCGTCCCCCTGCCCGGAGACCTTGAAACCCCGGTTGCGCACTTTGCGCAGGGCGCGCAGGCGTGCGGGGAAATAGGTGGGAGCGTCCTCGTCGCCGGTGTAACCCATCACCAGGCCGTTGAAGCCGATCACCCGGCGTTTGCCGGCGTAGGCGACGACTTCGACCTCTTTCTGGTCGCCCGGCTCGAAGCGGATGGCCGTCGTCGCGGGGATGTTCAGGTGGCAGCCGAAGGTGATGTCGCGGTCGAAATCGAGGTAGCGGTTGACCTCGAAGAAATGGAAGTGCGACCCGACCTGAATGGGACGATCGCCCGTGTTGCGCACGGTCACTTTGACGGTGCGGCGCCCCGTGTTGTATTCGATGGGATCGCTCAGGAGGATTTCGCCGCCGACGGCGACCGGTTGCTCGGGCCGGAACCCCGGCTTATTGGGATAAAGGCTTGCCGCCTGCTGCTGTTGCTGCTGCGGGGCGGGAGCGGAATGTTGGTTGTTCATGGATGCGGATGTTTTTTAGATTATTTGATCGGATGGTGGATGCTCACCAGACGGGAGCCGTCGGTGAAGACCGCTTCGACCTGCAGCAGGTCGATCATGTCGGCGACGCCCTCCATGACGTCGTCCTTACGGAGCACGCTGGCCGCGCCCTTCATCACCTCCTCCACGGTCTTGCCTTCGCGGGCTCCTTCCAGCGCCGTCGAGGTGATGTAGGCCACCGCTTCCGGATAGTTGAGTTTGAGCCCTTTCTTCATGCGTCGTTCGGCGATCATGCCGAGTGAAAGCAGCATCAACTTGTCGATTTCTTTCGGTGTCAAATGCATAATATGAATTTTAATGGTTAATGGTTCCACATGGTCCGCCATGCCTGCGGCGCGAGGTCGCCTGCGGGCGCGTATTACGGTATGCGTTCGGTCAAAACATATGCCACAGCCCGGGGCGGAGGTGGCATCGTATTTGAAAGAGACCGGCCGGACTGGAAATCAACTCAAATCGTGCATTATGTTCAAAGCAATGATCATCGCCGGTTTCGGCGGATTCATCGGCACCTGCCTGCGCTTTCTGACGGGTAAGTTCGCCCACTATCTCTGTGCCTCGGCCTTTCCGTGGGGTACGTTCGCGGTGAATATCATCGGCAGTTTCATCATCGGCATCTTTTTCGGGATGGCGGAGAAAACCCACCTGATTTCGCCCTCGATGAACGTCTTTCTGATTACCGGATTCTGCGGGGGCTTCACCACGTTCTCCTCTTTCGCCGATGATATGTACCTGCTGCTCAAAGGCAGCCATTGGCTCTATTTCATCCTCTACGTCGTGCTGAGTTTCGCGCTGGGGCTGCTGCTCGTCTGGCTCGGGCGCTCGCTCATCAAGGCATCCTGACGGCAGGGGCCTTTTCGGTCTGCGGACGCATGACGTGCGGAATGTTTTTTGCGCTCCTCCCGCGTGATGGCGAAATCGAAAAAAAGAACCGAGGGGATGGCGTTTTTCCGGCCCGAACGGGCGGAGGGGGCGGAGGCGCCGCTCGCCCAGAGTGGCGTGCACGCGGGATTCCCCTCGCCGGCGGACGACTTCATCGAACGGCGGCTCGACCTGGGCCGGGCCCTGGTGCCCCATCCCGAAGCGACCTTCTTCGCGCGTGTCGAGGGGGATTCGATGAAGGACGAGTGCATCGAGGACGGCGACCTGCTCGTAGTGGACAAATCCGTCGAGGCGGCCGACGGCGACCTGACGGTCTCCTACCTCGACGGGGAGTTCACCCTGAAGAGAATCCGTCTGCGCGAAGGGAAAATCCGCCTCGTACCCGCCAATCCCCGCTATGAAATGATCGAGGTGACCCCCGAAAACGACTTTTCGGTCTGGGGCGTGGTGACCTTCGTGGTAAAGAAGGTCGGCCGGTAGCGGGGGACGTGGCAGCGGGGCCGGCGGATCGACCTCCCGTGCCGGCGTTTTGCGATTCCTGCGGGCGGTTCCGGGACGTGTGTGCGGTAATTTTTATGCGGGAGACAATGGCGGGCCGCCTTTTTCCGTTTCTTTATCCCGCGAATCGCTGACCTATGTACGGACTTGCCGACTGCAACAACTTCTACGCTTCGTGCGAACGGGTGTTCGACCCTTCGCTCGCGGGGCGTCCCGTGGTCGTGCTCTCGAATAACGACGGCTGCGTGATCGCCCGCTCGAACGAAGCCAAAGCCCTCGGGATCGGGATGGGCGTGCCCTATTTTCAGATCCGGGAGCTGGCCGCGCGCGGCGGCGTAGCGGTCTTCTCCTCCAATTTCGTGCTTTACGGGGATATGTCGGAGCGGGTGATGGACACCCTGCGGTCGCTGGTGCCCCGCACGGAGGTCTATTCCATCGACGAAGCATTTCTTTGCTTCGACCAGACGGACCCCCGCGCGCTCGGCGAGTTCGGTCGGCGGATTGCCCACACCGTGCGCCGCAACACGGGTATTCCCGTCAGCCTGGGCATCGCCCCCACCAAGACGCTGGCTAAGATCGCCAGCAAGCTCTGCAAACAATACCCCAAACTCGACGGCTGCTGCTGCATGTACCGACAGAAGGATATCGAAAAGGTGCTGCGCGGATTTCCCGTCGGCGACATCTGGGGCATCGGCCGGCGCCATGCGGAGCGGCTGCGCCGCCGGGGTGTCGCAACGGCCTGGGATTTCACGCGGCTGACGCCCGAATGGGTGCGCCGCGAGATGGCCGTCACGGGCCTGCGGACGTGGCAGGAGCTGCGGGGCGAACCCTGTTTCGGGCTGGAGACCGCCCCCGTGCGCAAGCAGCAGATCTGCGTCTCGCGTACCTTCGCCCGCGACATCTCCGATCCCGAGGAGCTGCGCCGCGACCTGACGCTCTTCGCCGCCCGCTGCGGCGAGAAGCTGCGCGGACAGGGATCGCTCTGTTCCGAAGTGCGGGTTTTTCTGCTCACCAACCGTTTTCTGGCCGATGCCGAACCTCGCTACGATACGGCCCTTGCGCGGCTGCCCGTGCCGACGGACAGCACGCTCGACCTGTCGCGCGAAGTCGGGACCCTGCTGCGGCGGATCGTCCGTCCGGGGACGGCCTACAAACGGGGCGGGGTGATCCTCTCCGAATTGCAGGGGGCCGACGGCGTGCAGGCGGACCTGTTCGATGCACCCGACCGGGCTCGCCACACCCGTCTGATGGAGACGATGGATCGCGTGAACCGGCGTTTCGGCCGCAACATGCTCTATGTCGCGGCACAGGGCCGCGACCCGTATGCCATGCACCGCGAGCACCTGAGTCCCGGCTATACGACCGACTGGAACGACATCATTACCGTGCGGGTGTAGCTTCCGCGCATGCGGGGCCCGGAGGGGCTTTTCCCTTCCTGCGGCAGCACGTCATGCCCGATTTACGCATCGTCTCCGATGGCGCGGGCTGCGGTGTTCCGCCCGGTCGCAAAACCGCCGGGAACGGTTCGCAGGCCGCGGGTGCTTTCGCTTTGGCATGGGATTTGTTTTTGTTTGAAGCAACTGTGTCGGAGTACAGATCCGATTCAGTGAGGTTTCTTCATTTATTTAAGTTTGGGTTAGTAGTTTTAGGAGGGCAACCTCCGAGGGCAGGAGGCAATCGTGAGATTCCCTCCTGTTTTTTTATGCGTGTCGGCGTGGGGCGCCGTCCGGTACGGAATCCATGCGCAAGGCGATTTTCCGGTCGTGCCCAGCCGGTTATCCGGCGGAAAAGTCCGGCCGAAACAGCCGGAACGAACGAAAACGGGCGGGCCTGAGCCCGCCTGGATAGGAATGGTTGCCGACCGGATGACCGGACGGTTTGCCCGGTTTCCTGCGCTTACTCGAATACCCCCGTATAGGTCTGCGGGGTGAGCGCCCGCAGCTCTTCGCGCACAGGCTCCGCGACGTCGAGCGTGTCGATGAACGCGCGGATCGATTCACGGGTGATCGCTGCGTTGGTGCGGGTGAGGGCTTTGAGGGCCTCGTAGGGCTTCGGATAGCCTTCGCGCCGCAGGATGGTCTGGATTCCTTCGGCTACCACGGCCCAGTTGCTTTCCAGGTCGCGGTCGAGCGCCTCGCGGTTGAGGATCACTTTGCCGAGCCCCTTTTGCAGCGCGTTGAGCGCGATGAGCGAATGGGCCACGGGTACCCCGACGTTGCGCAGCACGGTCGAGTCCGTGAGGTCGCGCTGCAGGCGCGACACGGGGAGCTTGCGTGCCAGATGCTCGTAGAGGGCGACGGCGATGCCGAGGTTGCCTTCGGCATTCTCGAAGTCGATGGGATTGACCTTATGGGGCATGGCGCTCGATCCGACCTCGCCCGCCTTGATCCGCTGCTTGAAATACTCCATCGAAATATAGGTCCACATATCGCGGCACAGATCCGTCAGGATCGTATCGATGCGCTTGAGGCCGTCGAAGAGAGCCGCCAGGTCGTCGTAGTGTTCGATCTGGGTGGTGTAGCGCGAGCGCGTAAGCCCCAGCTTTTCGCCCACGAAGCGGTCGGCGAAAGCCGGCCAGTCGATCGCGGGGTAGGCCGCGTGGTGGGCGTTGAAATTGCCCGTCGCACCCCCGAACTTCGCCGGTACCGGAACGGCTTTCAGCCGTGCGGTCTGCTTGTCGAGCCGCTCGACGAAGACCATGAGCTCCTTTCCCAGCCGGGTGGGGGATGCGGGCTGCCCGTGCGTGCGGGCGAGCATGGGCACCTCGTGCCATTCGGCCGCCATCGCCGCAAGCCGGTCGCGCAGGGCGGCGAGCGCAGGCAGATACGCCTGTTCGAGCGCCTCCCTGAGCGAGAGGGGCACGGCCGTGTTATTGATATCCTGCGAGGTGAGCCCGAAGTGGATGAATTCTGCGTAAGCGCCCAGCCCGAGCGGTTCCATCCGCTCTTTGAGGAAGTATTCGACGGCCTTCACGTCGTGGTTGGTCGTGGCCTCGATCGCCTTGACGCGCTCGGCGTCGGCCAGGCTGAAATCACGGTAGAGGCCGCGCAGGGCCTCCCGTGCGGCCGCATTGACCCCCTTGAGTTGGGGGAGCGGCAGCTCGCACAGGGCGATGAAATATTCGACCTCGACGCGGATGCGGTAGCGGATCAGTGCGTACTCGGAAAAATAATCGGCGAGTTGCCGCGTTGTATTGCCGTAACGACCGTCAACGGGTGATATGGCTTTCAGAAAGCTGGACATACGTCGGAAGAGTTGATTTGCGGGTCAAAAATAGCACTTTTCGGCGAGTTTTCCGGTATTGCTTCACGGAACGGCTAAATTTTTTTACCTTTGTTGCGGTGCAAACCGACTTTTAATCGTCGCATGCAATGAATCTGTTTACAGCCATTCTGGACGGCGCGGTCGCGTTCGTAAGACGCAACCCGCTCTTTTGTCTGCTCATCCTCATGCTGGCGCTCTTCGCACCCTCGGTGCTGGGGGGCATCGCCATGTTCGTGCTATATTTCATCCTGGGCATCATCCTGCTCGTCGTTGTGCTCATGCTGGTTTTCCGCTGGCGCATCTACCGCCTGCGGCAGCAGGTGGAGGAGCAGTTCCGGCAGGGGGGAGGCCCCTCGGCAGGGGCTCCGTCCGGCGGCCGGGCCGCGGGGCGCGAGGGCGAGGTGAAGGTCTATAAGACCCGCGCCGCCGCCGAGAAGCGCGTGAGCAGCCGTGTGGGGGATTACGTCGAATTCGAGGAGGTCGAAACCGAATCGGAAGAGGAGGACAACCGATAAGGGCTGTGGGGATGTTCGGTTTTCTGGAGAGGACTTTCGGGCTGATCGGCCGCTATTTCATCCTGATGGGCAAGGTCTTTTCCCGTCCCGAGAAGGCGAGCATCTACCGCCGCCGCATCGTTTACGAAATGGAATCTCTGGGCCTGAATTCGATCGGGCTGACGGCCATCATCTCGGTTTTCATCGGCGCGGTCATCACCCTGCAAATGTCGATCAACCTCCAGTCGCCCTTTATTCCGAAATACATCATCGGCTATGCCACGCGCGAGACTATGATCCTGGAATTTTCCTCGACGGTCGTCGCACTGATCCTCGCGGGCAAGGTCGGCTCGAACATCGCCTCCGAGATCGGGACGATGCGCATTACCGAGCAGATCGACGCGCTGGAGATCATGGGGGTCAATTCCGCCTCCTACCTGATCCTTCCGAAGATCGTCGCCACGGTGCTCTTCTTCCCCTTTCTGACGATCCTCTCGATCCTGATCGGCGTGGCCGGCGGCTGGCTCATCTCTGCGCTCACGGGCATCATGATTCCAGACGACTACGTGCAGGGGCTGCTTTACGATTTCAAGCCCTACTCGATCGTCTATACGCTGATTAAGATTGCCGTCTTCGGCTACATCATCACCTCCGTGTCGGCCTTTTACGGCTATTACGCCAAGGGCAATTCGCTCGAAGTGGGCGCCGCCTCGACGCGCGCGGTGGTCGTCAGCTCGGTGGTCATCATGATCTTCAACCTTATTCTCACGCAAATTCTGCTCATATGATCCGCGCCGAGCACATCGTCAAGTCGTTCGAGGGCCGCACGGTGCTCAAGGACATCACCGTCGAGTTCGAGACGGGAAAGACCAACCTGATTATCGGCAAGAGCGGCTCGGGCAAGACCGTGCTTCTGAAGAGCCTGGTGGGGCTCCACGAGATCGACTCGGGCAGCGTGTGGTACGACGGGGTGAATTTCACGGCGCTGGGCTTCCGCGAGCGCAAGACTATCCGCAAGGACATCGGCATGATCTTCCAGGGCGGGGCGCTGCTCGACTCCTCGACCGTTGCGGAGAATGTCAAACTGCCGCTTGACCTGTTCACCGACCGCAGCGAAGCCGAGAAGCGCGAGCGGGTCGATTTCTGCCTGCGCCGCGTGCGGCTGGAGGGGGCCGACAACCTCTATCCCGCCGAGCTGAGCGGCGGCATGACCAAGCGCGTGGCCATCGCCCGGGCCATCGTGATGAATCCCAAATACCTCTTCTGCGACGAGCCCAATTCGGGACTCGATCCCCAGACTTCGATCGTGATCGACAACCTGATCCATGAGATTACCCGCGAGTATAATATTACCACCATCATCAACACGCACGATATGAATTCCGTGCTGGAAATTGGCGAGAAGATTGTATTCATCTACGAGGGACAGAAGTGGTGGGAAGGCGACAAGGACCGCATCCTGCATGCCGACAACCGGGAACTCAACGATTTCGTCTTCGCTTCGGCCATGGCCAAACGCGCCAAACGGGCCGTCAATACCTGAATACCCGGCATCGCGTGCGGGGGTGGTGCATGGCGGGAAAGCGAGGTATTTAAAATTTTTTAATTTTGTATTTTTATATTTGCGGAATCGATAGAAAGTGTTTACTTTTGTGTCGCAAACGGATTTGAAATTATTTATTCACTATAATCGTTTTTATTATGTCAAAGACTAAGATTGGTATCAATGGTTTCGGACGCATCGGCCGTCTGGTTTTCCGTGCAGCCTGCAAACATGCGGACACGATCGAGGTGGTCGGTATCAACGACCTGATTCCGGTCGATTACATGGCCTACATGCTCAAGTACGACTCCGTACACGGCCGTTTCGACGGCACGGTCGAGGTGAAGGACGACAAGCTGGTCGTGAACGGTCACGCCATCCGCGTGACGGCTGAGAAAGACCCCGCGAACCTGCGCTGGAATGAGATCGGCGCCGTGTATATCGTCGAATCGACGGGTCTGTTCCTGACCAAGGAGAAAGCCCAGGCGCACCTGACGGCCGGCGCGAAATACGTGGTCATGTCGGCCCCTTCCAAGGACGACACCCCGATGTTCGTTTGCGGCGTGAACGCCGACACCTATGCCGGTCAGCAGATCGTATCCAACGCATCGTGCACCACCAACTGCCTGGCTCCGCTGGCCAAGGTCATCAACGACAACTTCGGGATGCTCGAAGGCCTGATGACCACCGTTCACGCCACCACCGCCACGCAAAAGACCGTGGACGGCCCTTCGATGAAGGACTGGCGGGGCGGCCGCGCCGCCCTGGGCAATATCATCCCCTCCTCGACCGGCGCGGCAAAGGCCGTGGGCAAGGTGATTCCCGCCCTCAACGGCAAGCTCACGGGCATGTCGTTCCGCGTGCCGACGCTCGACGTGTCGGTAGTGGACCTCACCTGCCGCCTGGAGAAGCCCGCCTCCTACGACGAGATCAAGGCCGCCGTGAAACGCGCCTCCGAGAACGAGCTCAAGGGTATCCTGGGCTATACCGAGGACGACGTCGTCTCGTCGGACTTCATCAGCGACCCCCGCACGTCGATCTTCGACGCGAAGGCCGGTATCGCCCTGAACGAGCACTTCGTGAAGCTCGTGTCGTGGTATGACAACGAGTGGGGCTACTCCAACAAGGTGGTCATGCTCATCGAAAAGATGGCCGCCCACAACAACCGGTAGCGCATCCGACCGACTGTACAAAAGGCTCCCGCCATTTGGCGGGAGCCTTTTCCGTGTGGAGGGAACGCCGGGCGGAGGCCGTGCACAGCAGTGCGCGGATGAAACAAACGGCAGGAGTATCGCTCCTGCCGTTTCCTGTGTCCTGTATCCTGTGTCTGGTGTTGGGTATCTGGTGTCTGTTATTCGGTATCTGTGTGTCCGGTGTCCGGCCCTGACGCGCTGGCTACGGCGTATTCGTGCGGATTATTCGATCGGGTTGCCCGCCGGATCCGTTTTGAAGAGCCTCTCTCGGCCTGCTGCCCTGTCCTCGACCTTGAGCACATAGGCCGCCACAATCCCTTTGTAGTTCTCGTAACGGCTCAGAGCGTCCCATGCACCGGTATCTGGGGCCAGCGCAAGCAGGGTTTCCAGGACGGGTTCCGGAAGCTGCTCGGGCTCTTCGATCCCGGCCACGCAGACCAGGAACGTGTAATTGGCGTCGAACAGGAGCTCTTTTCGCTCGTCCGCGTGGAAGATTTCGACTTCGTAATAGAGCACCCCCTGCCGGTCTTCGATCTCGAAGTCGGCGATGACCGCCCCCGGATAGTGGGTGTCTGCGAAATCGAGGAGGGCCTGCGGACACGGCTGAATCCGGGTGCCGTCTCCCGGCCCCTGGCGATGCTCCTTGTCGGACAGCAGCATGCCGTCGGCGGCATAGGTGAATTGCCTTGCCGCGTCTGGGCATGCGACTCCGAGCCGGTAAACCGGTTCGCGGTCGGCATAGGTGAGCCGGTCGATTTCATCCGGGCGACAGCCGGCGGCGTAGTAGGGGGAGGTGCGCCATGACTCCAGGACGGCGGGCGCTTCGAGGGCGAGCTGTTCCGCCGTGAGGTCGATCTCCGTAAGGGCGCAGGCGCCGTTTCCCGGCGCATACCATGCGCTGTGGCGCTGCGGTGTCGCGAACGAGAACACCGCCACGTCATAAGCGTGGATTTTACCCCACGACACCTCCCGGGCATCGGGGAAGCGGGCCATGAAAGCGCTCAGCACAGCGGGCGACGGCTCTCCGGTTGCCTCGTGCTCCTCCTTCTGGCAGCCGCTCAGAAAGAGGGCGCAGGCCAGGAGCAGGACGCAAGCCGCTATGCTCTGTCGTGTCATCGTCTTGTGGTTTATTCGGTTTGCATCCAAAGTCGTAACAATTCCGTTTCCGTTCCGAAGCCCGTTTCAAAATCTCAGTCTGTGTCCTCGTGCGGTTCGCGGTTCGCATCCGGCCCTCAGCGTTTTCGAGGCCCCGCAGCGTACTTCGAGGCCCCTCGTCGTATCTGGCGGCGCCGCTTCGGGGCGAGCGCTCATGCCGTTACCGTGAGCACCCTGGAGATGCCCGACCACTGATTGACCGGGTATTTCTGCGAAAGCAGGGTCGCGCCGTTGCGCGTGATGCGCAGACGCAGCTCGAAAGGGCGCGTATCGGCGATCTCGCAGCCGTCGGGCAGCGTGTGCGGGACGACATAGAGGTACAGCTCGATCCGGTGGCAGGGCATCGTGCGCAGCACCATCCGCCGCTCGGCCGGGTAATCCGCGGGGGGCTGTCCCATGCAGGCCCCCACTTCGGCTATGCGGTCCTCGGCCGAGGCGAAGCCGATGCGCTCGCCTGCGGCGTCGTAACAGCCGCACATGAGCGCTACGTTGTAGCGCCACCACCCGGGGAAGGCGCTGCTGACCTCCACCTTGAATCCGCCCTCGGTTTCCATCTTGCCACAAAGATAATGAAAAAATCGAAACAGCCGCCGTGCGGCCGCACCGATCCTGCTAAAACTGTGCTAAATCTTTGCACTTATCTGAATTTTTCATAACTTTGCGTCCTAAATGCGCTCGAATGGACGTCGCCGAACTTTATACGATCCCCTACAAATCGCTTGAGAACGGGGAACATACGTTGGAATTCCGTTTCGACGACAGCCTGTTCGCCGCCTACGAGAACACCGACATCCGGCATGCCCAGGGGCGGGTCGGGGTTACGCTCCTGCGTTCGGCGTCGATGCTCGAGCTGAAGGTGAGCATCCGCGGCAGCGTGGTGGTCGCCTGCGACCGCTGCCTGGACGACTGCACGGTGCCCGTGGAGTTCGACGGGACGCTGGTGGTGAAGTTCTCCGACGAGGTGAGCGACTACGACGGCGAGGTGATGTGGCTTTCGCCCTACGCAGGCAGCGTGGACCTGACGCAGTACGTGTACGAGAGCATCCTGCTGTCGCTTCCCTACCAGCGGGTGCATCCCGACGGGGAGTGCGATCCCGAGATGCTCGGCCGCTTTCGGATCGTCACGGGCGAGGAGTTCGACCGCCTGGAGCAGCAGGCCGGCTCGCAGGGCGGTGCCATGCGGGGGTTGGCCGATCTGCGCCGCCGGATGGAAGAGTCGCACGGCGGGGAAAACGAGGAATGAAAAGGTTAATTTGAAAAACTATAAATTTTTTGTAAAATGGCACATCCTAAACACAAAGTCTCGTCAACCCGGCGTGATAAGAGAAGAACCCACTACAAGGCTGTCGTTCCGACGGTCGTAAGCTGCTCGAACTGCGGCGCGTCGGTGCTCTACCACCGCGTCTGCCCCGAATGCGGCTTTTACCGCGGTAAGCTGGCCATCGAGAAGAAAGCGGCCGAGTAACAGGGCTTTCTCCGGGGATGCACCCGATTCAGGTGCGTCTTTTTTTATGGATGGAATTACTAACCAAATCTCACGATTATGTTAAGGATAGGGGTTGATGCCATGGGCGGGGATTTCGCTCCCGAGGCTGCCGTCCGCGGCGCCGTCATGGCACTCGAGCAGATGGGAGGCGACAGCCAGATCGTGCTTTTCGGCGACAGGGATCGCATCCTGGAGGTACTCGCACAGGAGGGCTGCCCGGCCGACCGTTTCGACATCGTGCCGACCACGGAGGTGATCGAAATGGGCGACCATCCCGCCAAGGCTTTCCAGCAGAAGGCCGACTCGAGCATCACCGTCGGCTTCGGCCACCTGGCCAAAGGGCTGATCGACGGCTTCGCCAGCGCCGGCAGCACGGGAGCCATGATGGTCGGCTCGATGGCCGTGATCCGTCCCATCGAGGGGGTCGTCCGCCCCGCTATATCCTCTGTCGTGCCCACCATCGCGGGCCGGCCGGCCCTGCTGCTCGACGTGGGGCTCAACGTGGACTGCAAACCCGAGGTGCTCCTGCAATACGGCCTGATCGGTTCGGTTTACGCCGAAGCGGTGCTGGGTATCGAGCGTCCCCGCGTGGCGGTGCTCAATATCGGAGAGGAGGAGACCAAGGGCAACGCCCAGAGCAAGGCGACCTACGAACTGATGAAGGAGCAGGACCGCTTCTGCTTCGCGGGCAACATTGAGGGGTCGCACCTCTTTTCGGGCAAGGTGGCCGACGTGATCGTCTGTGACGGTTTCGTGGGCAACACGGTGCTCAAGATGGCCGAGGGGCTCTACCGCATCAACAGCGTGCTCGGCTGCAACGACAACCCGTTCTGGCGCTCGATGAACTACGAGCTGGTGGGCGGCACGCCCGTGCTGGGGGTCAATGCCACGGTCATCATTGGCCACGGATGCTCGACCCCGCTGGCTATCAAGAGCATGATCTGCTCCACGCGGCAATGCGTCAAGGCCGACCTGACGGGCAGGCTGCAGCACGCATTCAATCATTAAACCGAACAACTGATGGGAAAGAAGATAACAGCAGCGATTACAGGTGTGGGAGAGTATCTTCCCGATTATCTGCTTACGAACGAAGAGCTCAGCCGGATGGTCGATACCTCCGACGAGTGGATCATGTCGCATATCGGCGTCAAGACGCGCCATATCCTGCGGGGCGACGGCATCGGCACCTCCTACATGGGTGCTCGGGCCATCATCAACCTGCTCGACAAGACCGGCATCGACCCCATGGAGGTCGATCTGGTGATCTGCGCCACCGTCACCCCCGATATGTTCTTCCCCTCGACGGGCAACCTGATCGCCGACCAGGCCGGCTGCAAGAATGCGTTCGCCTACGACGTGTCGGCAGCCTGCAGCGGTTTTCTGTTCGCACTTACCACCGGCACTAAATTCATCGAAACGGGCGCCTGCAAAAAGGTGATCGTCGTGGGGGCCGACAAGATGTCCTCGATCGTCGATTACACCGACCGCTCGACCTGTCCGATCTTCGGCGACGGAGCCGCGGCGGTGATGCTCGAACCCAACGACGAAGGTTACGGCGTCATCGACGAAATCCTCCATTCGGACGGCTCCGGCGAGTTGCAGCTCTACATGAAGGCGGGCGGCTCGCGTTATCCCGCGTCGGAAGAGACGGTTAAAAACAACTGGCATACGATCACCTGGGACGGGCCCGCCGTATTCAAGGCCGCCGTCTCGAAGATGGCCGACGTATCGTGCGAAATCATGGAGCGCCACGGCCTCACCTCCGACGATGTGCGCTACCTGGTGCCGCATCAGGCGAACCTGCGCATCATCGATGCCACGGCCCGCCGCATGGGGCTCACCAAAGACAAGTGCATGATTAACATCGACCGCAACGGCAACACGACGGCGGCTACGATTCCCTCGTGCCTTTACGACTACGAGAAGGAGTTGCGTCGGGGCGACAACCTGATCCTTTCGGCTTTCGGCGGAGGATATACCTGGGGCGCCATCTACGTCAAGTGGGCTTACGACGGCGACAAGGCGTAGCGGCTGTCGGTATCGAACGAATACCCGACTCCGGCCGGGTATTTTTTTGTCGTATAACGAAGTTCAACAAAATCCCGCATCATGGCAAATCGTTTAAACAGGCTGCTGCACGGTAAAAACAGCAAACTGTGCTATTACCTGCGCAGTTTCCTGCGGTATATCTTTCCCCGACGGCTGTTGCAGGCGCGCCTCGACAGGGTGCTTGCACGGCTCGATCGCCGGCCGGACAGGGAGTATATCCTCGACCGGGTCGCTTACTATAATAAGCTGACTCCGGCCTTCCAGATTCCCCCCCCCACGGCCTGTGGCCGTTAGGCGCGCATCGTTACCGCAAGGGGGTGAAGAGCGTCTATTTTTTCGACACCTACGAATTTACCCGCTGGTTCGACGACAGACTGCTGTGGGACTATGTCCCGGGTGACAACACGACCGTACCCGACCGGCCCTGCATCGGGAAGAGCCGTCCCATAGCGGGGGACAACGCCAACCTCGTCCTGCTCAATCTGGACAAGGTGCGGCACTTCGTCTTCCTGAAGGACGACATCCCGTTCCGCGCCAAGCGGGACAAGGCGATCTTCCAGCTCGACATCAACTATAAGCCCCACCGCAGGCGCTTTATGGAGCGTTATTTCGGCTCCCCGATCTGCGATGCGGGCATCATCGCTCCCCGTCCCGAATACCCGTCCGAGTGGACGAAGCCCCGGATCGGGCTTTACGACCACCTGAGCTATAAATTTATCCTGGCCATCGAGGGAAACGACGTGGCGACCAACCTCAAATGGATCATGTCCTCCAACTCGGTCGCCGTCATGCCGCGCCCGACCTACGAGACCTGGTTCATGGAGGGGCGGCTTATCCCCGACTACCACTACATCGAAATCAAGGCGGATTACTCCGACCTCGAAGAGCGGCTGCATTACTATATCGCCCATCCCGAACGGGCCGAGACGATCATCGCAAACGCCCACCGGTATGTCCGGCAGTTCCGCGACCGCAAGCGCGAAAAGCTGATCGCGCTGCTGGTGCTGGATCGTTATTTCCGCTGCACGGGACAACGCCGCTGACCCGTACGTCCGTGCGTCGTCCATGTCGTCTGTGTGTCGCATGCGTCGCCGCTCCGACCGCTGCGCCGGGCGGGGTGAGCCGATCCGCGCAGAGGCGTACCGTGCCGGTTTGTGCGCACGGAATACCCGTTTCGGTTCCGCCGCATAATTTAATCGGGTTTTCCGATGCGCGGAAACCGAAGTTTTGGTTATCTTTGCCGGAAGAGAATAAACCCTTTATCAAATTGATTCATACTATGCTCAGCCAAAAATTACTCGAAGCGCTCAATGCGCAGGTCAATGCCGAATTCTGGTCGGCCTACCTCTACCTCTCCATGTCGGTCGATGCCGCAGCCAAAGGATACAAGGGCGTCGCCAACTGGTTTGCCGTGCAGTTCCGCGAGGAGCAGGACCATGCGCAAATTCTGATGAACTACATCCTCTCGCGCGGCGCCGAGGTCAGGCTGGCCCCGATCGCCGAGGTGCGCACCTCATGGGGGTCGCCGCTGGAGATGTTCCGCGACACGCTCGAACACGAGCGCGAGGTGACCGCCATGATTAACAACCTCTGCCGCATCGCGGCCGACGACCGCGACTTCGCCTCGTCCAACATGCTCGTCTGGTTCGTCGATGAGCAGGTCGAGGAGGAGGAGAGCGCCAAAGACCAGATCGACGCACTGGAACAGGTCGAGGATAACAAGCTCGGCCTCTACATGATCGACAAGGAGCTTGCCGCCCGCACCTACGCGCAGGCCGCGCCCCTGGCCGGTAAAGCGTAACGGGCCCCGTGCAGCTGAAGGCGGACGTGCGGCATTGGCCCGTATCCGCGATGCGGCTGCGTCCGTGCGATCCCTTGCCGGCAAAGCGGAGAGCCGCGAAGCGTTTTTGCGGACAGACCGCTGCCGTCGTTCCTAAGTTTCGGACACGGGGCATGCCTCGGGTGTCCCCCGTGCCGGTTTGATTCCGCTGCCCGGTCGAAACCTTCCGGTGCTCACTGTGCCGATTCCCGGTATTTTTGAGCAGGCTCGCTGCGCCGAAGGCCGTAGGCCATCGTGTGGTTTTGGCGTTCCGGATGCGGATTGCCTGTCGTTTAGGTACCAACTTTGCATGGAACCTCGCAGTTGCATACTTTAAAATTTAAAAATTGAAAGGATTATGAAAAAATTATTCGTGCTGGTCGCCGCTCTTGCGGCGATGACGACCGGAGCGCTGGCGGCTGACGACACGCCGGTTCAGGTGGCCCAGATGCCCAACATGGCGCAGGAGTTCATCGGACAGCATTTCGGGGATGTGCAGGTCTCCTATGCCACGATGGACGACGGCCTACGCAAAAGTTACGACGTGGTGCTGGTCAATGGCACCAAGATCGAGTTCGACGGCAACGGGAACTGGACGGAGGTGGACTGCAAACATGGCGTGGTGCCGGAGGCGATCGTCCCCGCACAAATCCGCAAATATGTGGCGGACAACCATCCCGGACAGCGGATCGAGCAGATCGAGCGCGGTGCCCGCGGTTGGGAAGTGGGCCTGGGCAACGGCCTCGACCTGAAGTTCAACAAGAGCTTCCGCCTGATGGATCTCGACGACTGATCGTGCGGCGACTCCGCAGAGAGCGTCCCGGCTGCAAAAGCCGGGACGTTTTTTTGCGCTTTCCGTGCCGTTTCGCATCCTTTTTCGGGAGTTTGCCATGTGCCCGGGACAGTTTGGCATGTAAATTTCTGTGTGTCGTACGATCTTTGCATCGAACGATTGGAATGCAAATTTTCTTAAACCAAAAAGTTATATGCTATGAAAAGAATCTTACTCGTAACAGGTGTCCTTCTGGCGGCTTTGGCGATCGTGTCGTGCTCGAACCGCAACAACCGCAGAGACAACAACGGCCCGATGCGGATGGAGCAGCTTCCCGCCACGGCCCAGACCTTCGTGAAGTCGCATTTCGGGGGCGTGACCGTCTCCGACATCAAGGACGAACGCGGCAAGGGCGGCAGGGAGTATGTGGTGAACTTCTCCAACGGCTGGACCGCCGAATTCGACCGCCGCGGCGAATGGCGCATGGTCGATTGCAAGAACAACGCCGTGCCCGAGGGCGTGATCCCCGTGCAGATCAAGGACTATGTGATGAAGAACTATCCCCAGCAGCGCGTCACGATGATCGACCGCACCAAGGGCGACAGCAAGAGCGACTACGACGTGAAGCTCGACAATGGCGTGAAACTGCGCTTCAATAAGAATTTCGACCTGTTGAGCGACAACGGCAACAGCGTGCGCGACAACCGCACCAACGAGGGCAACGTGAACAACAACACGGTCAATCCGAATATCAACACCCGCACGAACAAGAATTGAGCGGTCCCTGTATCCGTGAGTCCGGACTGGTTCGCCAGTCCGGTTTTTTTATTCCTCGCGCTGCCGGTTCAGACCGATGACTGCGGCAGTCTGTGCGTGTCGGGCGTAGCAGCGAGGCGGTTTTTGCGGACGTCGGTTTCGGCCTTACTCCAGTTCGATTCGCATGCGTACCATGTGACGCAGTTGGATGCCGTTTTCCGTGATCGGCACGGGGTAGAAGCGGGTGAAGTAGTCGGGATCGATGCCGACGATACGCAGGCCGCATTTTTCGTAGAGGGCGATCTGCCCGATTCCGGCGTCGCCGGTGCCCAGTTCGAGCCGCCTGAAACCGCTCTCGCGAGCCGTCCGGATCGCATGCCCGACCAGTCGGCGGCCGATGCCGCGCCCCTGCCAGGCTTTATGCACGGCCAGGCTGACCAGCTCCGCCGTGAACGGACGGGTGTGCAGCAACAGGTATTGGCCGACAATCTGCGTGCCGATGCGGGCCTTGTAACAGATGCTCCGACCGACATAATCGGCGACGGAAGCCTCCGATTCGTCGGCGAGCCGCAGCAGGTCGCGGTCGGGGTGGTCGGTGCGGGAGATGGTCGCTTCCATAAGCGGATGTTTTCGGCAAAGATAGTACGGACCGTGCGCAAAAGCAACCGTGTTATCGGGTTGTTTTGCCGATAGGGTGACATCGTCATCGGAACGACGGGATCAAAAAGGTTCCCGCCGCTGCCTGCATGCGGTAATACGGGGGTTACGCCGGATCGCCGGCCTGCGCATCTGCGCGGGGATCGAACAGCCGCGTCTTTTTCACGGCCTCGATGTCGGGCGTGCCGGCAAGCTGCATGACCATTTCGAGTTCGTGACGGAAAAACTCGAAGACCGAGCGAACCCCCATCCAACCCCCGAGAGCCAGTCCGTAGATCGCCGGGCGGCCGATGGCCACCACGTCGGCGCCCGAGGCCAAAGCCTTGAAGATATGCTGTCCGCGCCGGATGCCGCTGTCGAAAATCACCGGCACCCGGCCGTTTACGGCGCGTGCGACCGCGGGCAGCGCCTCGAACGACCCGGGGCCGCCGTCGAGCTGGCGGCCGCCGTGGTTGGAGACCTGCACGCCCGCGGCTCCGGCGTCGATGGCTCGCAGGGCGTCTTCGGGCGCCTGAATACCCTTGACGATAACCGGCAGCCGCGTGTATGCGGCGATCCGTTCCACCTCCGCCGGTCCGATCTGCTGCATGGCGTCGGCGTAAATCTGCTCGATGGAGCGACCCTGACCGCTCCCGTACTGTTCGAGGTTGGCCATTTTGAGCGGAAAGACGAAGCGGTTGCGCAGGTCCGCCTCGCGGTTGCCCCCGACGGTGGCGTCGGCCGTGAGGACGACGGCCCGGTAGCCGCCTGCGAGTGCCTGATCGAGCAGGTGGCGGTTGAAGCCGGCGTCCTTGCTGGGGTAGAACTGGAACCATTGGGACGCTCCGTTGCCTGCCAGCGCGATCTCCTCGAGGGTCATCCCCGCATAGGTGCTCACGCACATGATCGTCCCGGCCTCCGCCGTGCCGCGTGCCGTCCCGGCTTCGGCCGAGACGTGGGCGAGGCCTTGTGCGGCGACGGGGGCCATGATGATCGGGAAGGGAAGATCGATCCCCAGAATGCGGCACTTCGTATCGGGCTTTGCGAGCGAGGCCAGCACGCGCGGCAGGATCGGCCGCTCCTCGAAGCAGGCGGTGTTGCGCCGCATCGTCCACTCGTCGCCCGCCCCGCCCCGGATATAGCCCATGGCGCCCTTCCCGATCACCCGCGCCGCTTCGCGTTCCAGCTCCGTGAGGTCGATGATCCGCAGTTCGCGGACCAGGTCGTTGGCAAGATAATCGCCTTTCATGTCGTCAATTTTCATTTTCTGCCGTGAGCTCCAACAACTGTGCCTGCCTGCTGCTTCGGTCGCGTCCGGCGGCGGCATGTGCGGGCCTTTTCCGTGCCTCCGCCCGAAGACGCCGCGGCCGGCGAATCTGACGGTGTCCGCTATCGATTCCCCGCAGCGTCAGGACGCCGGCTCCTCCTTTTTCGGGTCGGGGACGAAGAGGAGCTTGTCGGAGGTGCCGTCGAGGTACTTGCGTTTGAAAATATCGACGCAGAAGATGAAGATCGCGAGCATCAGCGGCCCGAAGATCACGCCCATGAAACCGAAGAGCGCCAGTCCGATGATGACCCCGAAGATCGTGACGAGGGGATGGGTGTCGGCCATCTTTTTCTGCATCATGAAGCGCACGACGTTGTCCACGTGCGTAATGACGATCGTTCCGTAGAGCGTCAGCCCGATGGCGTTGCCCCAGCCCCCCGAGAGGGCCAGATAGACGGACAGGGGCACCCAGATGAGCGCCGTACCCACGATGGGGATGATCGTGGCAAAGCAGGTCAGCACGCCCCAGAACAGGGCGCTCGGCACCCCGAAGATGACGTAGGAGATGTAGGCCACGATGCCCTGGATGATGGCCAGCAGCGGGATGCCGATGGCGTTCGAGCGGACGATCATGTGCACTTCGCGCATCACGCTGCGCGAGGTGGAGTGGTTGAAGGGGAGCAGGTCGCGGAAATAGTCCTCCATGCGGTATCCGCCGATAAGCATGAAATAGAGCACGAACATCAGCACGATGATGTTGATGCCGAAGCTGAAGATACTTCTGAGCACCCACTGGCCCACTTTGGGGATCAGGCTGATGAGGTAGTTGATGTTGCTCGGTTGCAGGATGTCGTATCCCGTGCGGTCGCGGATCAGCTCGGCCACGTGGCGGAACGGGTCGATGATCGACTGGGGTTCGAGCGCGATATGCTGGATTTTGGCCACGAACATCCAGACGATGAGCGATATGGGCACCAGAAAGCAGAGAATCGCCTCGACCAGCAGCACCGTGGCGGCCAGGCTGCGCCGCCACTTGCGGCACTGCGTGAGGTAGTGCATCTGCCGGCGCAGCAGCACGTAGATCGTAGCCGCGCCGAGCAGTCCGCCGATGAAGGGGATGAGCTCGACGAAGATCGTCACCCCCAGCCCGATGATGAGCACGAACAGCGAGTAGCGCCAGTATTGTTCCTTGATGGTTTTCATGTTGCACGGGTGCGGCCCCGGTGGTCGTAAACAAGGAGTGTGCCGGACGCGCGGTTTCGCTTCGCGTAAAAAACGGAGTGATAATTGCGTCGGTCGGGACAAATTTCAAGCGATGGAAAACGGTGTGATGATGCAGTATTTCGAGTGGAACCTACCCAACGACGGGGCCCTGTGGCGCCGCCTGAAGGGGGATGCGAGCCACTTGCGGCAGGTGGGCGTGACTTCGGTGTGGATTCCGCCCGCCTACAAAGCCGACGAGCAGCAGGACGAGGGGTATGCGACCTACGACCTCTACGATTTGGGCGAATTCGACCAGAAAGGAACCGTGCGCACTAAGTACGGCACCCGGGCGGAGTTGCAGGAGGCGATCGCCGAGCTGCACCGCTGCGGCATCTCGGTCTATCTCGACGCGGTGATGAACCACAAGACCGGAGCCGATTACACCGAGCGTTTCACGGTGCGCGAAGTCGATCCCTCCGACCGCGAACACCTGTTGAGCGGCCCCTATGAAATCGAAGGGTGCACGGGATTCGACTTTCCCGGACGCGGCGACCGCTATTCCGGATTCAAATGGCACTGGTACCACTTCTCGGGCACCGACCTCAATGCCGCCAACGGTAAGAAAGGCATCTACCTCATCCAGGGCGAAGGAAAGGCATGGAGCGAGGGGGTGGACGACGAGAACGGCAACTACGACTTCCTGATGTTCAACGACCTGGATTTCGACCATCCCGATGTCGTGGCCGAAATGGAGCGCTGGGGCGTGTGGGTGGCCCGCGAGCTCGACCTCGACGGCATGCGGCTCGATGCGCTCAAGCATATCGAGGATCGCTTCATCGCCGGGTTCATGGATGCCGTGCGCCGGGAGCGCGGCGAGGCGTTCTATGCGGTGGGCGAATACTGGAAAGACGGTTTCGAGGCGCTCGAAAAGTACCTCGACGTGGTCGGCCACAAGGTCAATCTGTTCGACGTGCCGCTGCATTACAAGCTCTTCGAGGCTTCGCAGAAAGGGCGCGATTACGATCTGACTAACCTCCTCGATCAAACCCTGGTCACCGTCTATCCGACCCTTGCCGTGACATTCGTGGACAACCACGACTCGCAGCGCGGCAGCTCGCTCGAGTCGCAGGTGAAGGCTTGGTTCAAGCCGCTGGCCTACGGGTTGATTCTGCTGATGAAAGAGGGGTATCCCTGCGTCTTTTTCGGCGACTACTATGGCACGGGCGGGCAGCCTTCGCCCCATCGGGTGATCCTCGACATCCTGCTCGATGCCCGCCGCCGCTTTGCTCACGGCGAGCAGAAGGAGTATTTCGACCACCCCAACACGGTCGGTTTCACCCGCCTGGGCGACGGAGAACATCCCGGATCGGGGCTTGCTGCGTTGCTGTCCAACGGCGAGGACGGAGAGAAGCGCATGGAGGTCGGCCAGGCCCATAAGGGCGAACAGTGGGTTGAAATCACGGGCAGCTTCCCCGGCGAGCAGATCGCGGTCGGCGACGACGGCCGGGCGATATTCCGGGTTCATGGCGGCAAGCTGGCCGTCTGGGTGCCCAAAGGGTAGCGGTGGGACGGCTGCCCGGCTTCCGGCCGGCCGGCCCGGGTCGGCAGGTTGTGCGCGCAGCGGACTCAGCCCCGCTCCGCGCTGCATCCGGTCGGTTTAAAACAGCCTTACGATGCCTTCGTAGGCGCCCAGCACCGCCAGATAGCGGACGAGTTTGCCGACCAGCATGGAGCCCGCGGTGAGCCACTGGTTGCTGCGCATCAGTCCCAAAAGCAGCGCGACGGCTTCGCCGATATAGGGCAGAAAAGCGAAAAATCCCATCAACGCGCCCCTGCCGCCCAGGAAACGGGAGGCTTTCGCCAGCGTCCGCTCGTCGATGCGCAGCCAGCGTCCGATCCACTCCCGCCGTCCCAGGCGGCCGATCCAGTAGCAGGTCATGCCGCCGAGCGTGTTGCCCAGGGTGGCGGAAGCGAGCAGGCCGACCGGGTCGAGCCCCATGCGCAGGAGGACGACCAACACCGCCTCCGAGCTGAAAGGCAGGATGCTCCCGGCAACGAACGCGGAGAGAAAGAGGCCCGCATAGCCCCAGTCGATGAAAAATGCGGTGACGGATTCGATCATCATTGCGGATTCGTGGAGCAAAGATAATCCGTTTTTGCCGAGCCCGATACGACGATCCGTTTTTATGGTCGAAAAAACTTTTTCACGGATAATTTGCGGTAAAATTTGGTGGGAGCAGCGCTTTTGTCTATTTTTACCCTTCGGAAAAATCCGCGGCTTTGTGCGGATGACCGGAGAAGTTTCGATGGAAAAAGTGAACCTTTCGGCAGAAGATCGGCTGGAACGGCTGCTGCGTGCCGCGGAAGCCGGCTGGTGGCAGACCCGTCCCGGCAGCGGGACGGTGGAGCTGAACCCATCCCTGGCCGCCATGTTGGGACAGGAGCCGGGTCCGGTTTCCGTTTCCCGGTTCTGTTCGCTGCTGCCCGAAACCGAGGCGCTGCGTTTGGGCATGGCCTTCGCCGAGCGGGAAAAGCTGCTCCGGCTGGACGTGCTCCTGCCGTTCCGCGCCCCCGAAGGCGTACTTCGGCTGCGGCTGCGTGGCGCAGGAGAGGAGGAGGGCGCGGTGTATGGCTCCGCGAGGCGCGAAGAGCTCTCCGAAGAGGTGTGCGCCGAGGTCTCACCGGATGCGGAGGAGTTGGTGCAGCGGCAGAAGAGCATTTCCGATTCGCTGCTCGCTTTCCTCGAGCAGGACGATTCCGAGCTGATCGTCACCCGGATTTTCCGCAGTGTGCTCGAGCAGTTCCGCGGCAGCCGGGTGTATCTGTTCGAGCTGGATTGGGTGGCGGGCATCCAGACCTGCGTGTACGAGGTTACGGCCGACGGCGTTTCCACCGAGAAGAACAACCTCCAACGGCTGCCGATGAGCGACAGCCCGTGGTGGATGGAGCAGCTTTCCCGGCACCGCCCGATTCTGCTCGACGACCTCGAGCGCGACCTCCCGGCCGATGCGACCTCCGAACGGCAGGCGCTCTCGGCGCAGGGGATCAAGTCGCTGTTGGTGGTTCCGCTCGTAAACGGGAAAGACGTCTGGGGTTTCATGGGCATCGACATCGTCGGCGAATGCCGCCGCTGGAGCAACGGCGATTACCAGTGGTTTTCCTCCTTTGCCAACATCATCAGCGTGTGCACGCAGCTCCGTCGTTCGGAGTCCCATATCCTGCGTGACAAGCTCGATATCGAAACCCTCTACCGCTACCTGCCGGCAGGTTATCTGCGGCTGAAATTCGTTTACCGCGACGGACGCGCCGTGGATTACACGATCGTGGACATGAATCGGACGGCTGCCGAAATCTCGGGCACGGATTGCGACGCCCTGATCGGCAGCACGGCTACCGGACTGGGCATCGATGCCGGGAGACAGCTTGCCGTCCTTGTGCCGCTGATGGAGTCGGGGAATCACATGGTCCGCAGCTTCCACCTCAAGGCTTCCGATCGTTATTGCCATGCGGTGATCTATTCGCCCCTGCGGGACGAGATCGTGGTGCTCTTTACCGACGTCACCGAGACCGTCGCGGCGCTCAACGCGTTGCAGACCAACGAGGCGATCCTGAGCAATATCTACCGCAAGCTGCCCGTGGGAATCGAGCTTTACGACCGCGACGGGGTGCTGATCGACCTGAACGAGAAGGAGCTCGAAATATTCGGCGTGTCGTGCAGGGAAGAGGTGCTGGGCATCAACTTTTTCGACAACCCCAACGTGCCGGACGAGCTCAAGGAGCACGTGCGCCGGCGCGAGGAGGTCGATTTCAGCCTGCACTACGACCTGGGCCGTGCGAAAGCCTACCGCACCTCCCACAGGACCGACATCATCTATCTGGTGACCAAGGTGACCTACCTCTACGACACCGAGGGAAACCTCACCAATTTCCTGCTCATCAATATCGACAATACCGAGACGACCAACGCTTTCAGCCGCATCCAGGAGTTCGAGGGGCTCTTTTCACTGGTCGGGCGTTTCGCCCGGGTGGGCTATGCCCACTTCGACCTGGAGACGCAGACGGGTTTCGCCACCGGAAGCTGGTACGAAAATCTGGGCGAGCCGCAGGATAAGCCGCTCGTCGAGATCGTCGGACACTACGGTCAGCTGCATCCCGAGGATCGGACCGCCGTGCTCGAATTTTTCCGGGCGTTGCGGCAGGGAGATGCCGACCATTTCAATCGCACGGTGCGGGTGCGGCGGCCGGACGGAGGCTACAACTGGACGAGCGTCAATACGGTGGTCAGCCGGTCGGAACGGCTTGCGATCACCAGCGTGAACTACGACGTCACCGAATTGAAACGCACCGAGCAAAGCCTGATCCGGGCTCGCGACGTCGCCCGCCGCTCCGACCGGCTCAAGTCGGCTTTCCTGGCCAACATGAGCCACGAAATCCGCACGCCGCTCAATGCGATCGTGGGATTTTCGACCCTGCTGGCGGATACCGAAGATGCCCGGGAGCGGCGCGAATATGCCGGGATCGTCGAGCAGAACAGCGCCCTGCTGTTGCAGCTTATCTCGGATATCCTCGACCTCTCGAAGATCGAAGCCGGCACGATGGAGTTCTCTTACGGGGAGGTGAATGCCGGGGCGCTCTGCACCGAAATCGTCGAATCGATGCGGCTGCGCAATCCGCAGGGTGTGACGCTGTCGCTTGCCGAGGGGTTGCCGGAGTGCCATTTCATCGGGGACCGGGCGCGGATCACCCAGGTTTTGACCAATTTCATCACCAATGCCCAGAAGTTTACCGAGCAGGGGCATATTCGCCTGGGCTATGCCGTGCGGGAGGACGACACCGTTCGTTTTTACGTCGAGGACACCGGCATCGGCATCGAGGCGGAGCGACAGGAGGAGATTTTCAACCGCTTCATCAAGCTCGATTCGTTCAAGCAGGGCACGGGCCTCGGACTGCCGATCTGCAAAAATCTGGTCGAACGGATGGGTGGGAGCATCGGCGTGGATTCCCGGCGCGGAGAGGGCTCCTGCTTCTGGTTTACGCTCCCTTACCGCAACGGGCTGCTCGAGGCGCCGGAGGAGCGGGAATCACCCCCCCCCGCTTCCTATCTGACCCAGGACGACTGATGTGCGTCCGCTCGCATGTGCTTATCGCCGGCAGTCGTGCCGGCGTTTTTTTTGTCGGATTTTACCGACCGGGGCCAAGTGCGCGGGCAGGTTATCCGACCAGCGTGGCTACGATAGTGCGGGCACCCGCATGGCGGCGGAACTCGCAGAGCCAGATTCCCTGCCAGCGGCCCAGGTCGAGGCGGCCGCCGGTGACGGGAATGGTGAGGGAAGCGCCAGCGAGCGTGGATTTGAAGTGGGCCGGCATGTCGTCGTCCCCCTCATCCGTGTGGCGGTAGAAGGGTTCGCGCTCAGGCGCCAGCCGGTCGAAGAGACGGTCTGCGTCGTACCGCACATCGGGGTCGGCATTTTCGTTGAGCGTCAGCCCGGCCGAGGTGTGGCGGATGAAGAGGTGGAGCAGCCCCGTTTCGGGCAGCTCCGGCAGCTGTGCGAGGATTTCATCGGTCACCAGATGGCAGCCTTTTTCGCGCGGACGGAGTGTGAAGGTGGTTTGTCGGATCATTCGGATGGTTTCTGTCGTCGAAGACAAAGATAATGCAAGTCGTGCACAGGCGGTGCGTTTCTGCGCGGGCCGGTTCGATCCGCGGACGATTTTCGACGTGCCGCAATGCAGCCGCCGGTCTCCTGTCGGCCGTGCGGAAGAGCGGACGCTGCGGAGGAGCCCCGAAAGCCGAACCGCCGGACATGCCGGCGGTTCGATTCGGTGCGGGGTTCCGCTTAGCGGAGAGGTGTACGCGAGCCGTGCGGGGCGCGCGGCGCGGCCCATCTGGATTTTCCGATGGCGAAAGGCGAGAAGCTGTAATCCTCGAATGTGATCGGGCCGGTGTAGGTGCCCGTATAGGCCTTCCCCTTTTCGGTCGTCAGGTCGAACGTAAGGCGGTAATCCGTCCCTTCGTGCGCCACGGTGATCGTTCCGCCGCCGAACGAAAATTCGTACATCTCCTCCTGTTCGTCGAAGTAGGCGGCCCAGGAGTCGTAGGAACTCCAGGTGCCGGCTGCGGAGGTGTCCGAGAAGGTGTAGGTACCCTCGGCGAGCGTCAGTTCGTCGCCTCCGCGCGTGGCGGCGTAAAAGTCGCAGTTGAGGGCATGGCAGGGGAACGCAACGGGATAAGGATCTCCGTACTCGTCGGGCAACATGTTTTGGTCAGCGACCAGGATGTAGAAATTATGGACGGTATTGCCGTCGTCGTCCTCCGACATGCCGTAATAGGAGGCCAGGATCGCATGGGCGAAGGCCAGATTTTCGGTGTTCACATCGACCTCCTGCTCCTCCGGCGTGGTGAAGGGTTTTTCCAACAGCGCTGTGCGGTCGCCGCGCTCATCGACTCCGATCACGTAATGGATGTATTCGGTTTCCGGATCGAGATAGGTCCATTCGGAGGGCTCTGTGAACTCCGTCATGCGCGGCGAGGAGATGAACAGTTGCTCCAGCAGCGCGTCTTTCCCGCCCTCGGCCAGCAGGCCGTCGATCATGCTTTTGGGCAGGGGTTGTTCGATGATGTAGCGCAGTCCCTCATCGGGCGTGTAGCGGACGGTCATTTCGGTGGCCTGCAGGTCGAGAATTTCGATGCCGACGGTCAGCCCGTTGTCCGCCGGATCGGGCGTGCGGGTGTCGATGAGCTGATAGTCTCCGACATAATTGCCGCTCGCGTCGGTTCGGCAGGCCATCACCTGATAGGACATGCCCGCCATCACGTCGTAAGGCTGGCCGTTGGGCCGCAGATCCAGGTCGTGCAGGGTGTAGTCCAGCGGACCGGTGCCCGGCATGCCGTAGATCGAGAGCAGCAGTTGAATTCGCTGGGCGTACTCCTGCTCCGACTGCGTTCCGTCAGTGAAGTTTTCGACCACCTTTTTCAGCAGCGCCACATGGCGGAAGGTCGTTTCAGGCTCCACCTCGATGTGGTAGGAGATGAAATTCTTGCCCGTGTCGGTGAGGGTGAGCAGGTCGTCGTAGGCGGACGTTCCGGTCGTAAATCCGAACGTGACGACGTCGCCGATTAAATCCCCTCGCCGGGCTGCGGCATAGACGGTGTAGTCCACGCCGGAGGCGAGGTTTTCTTCCGTCACGCGGGTGGTGCCCTCTCCCGGAAGCGGCTTGCCGTCTTTCATCACGTCGGCGGCTGTGGGTGTTTCGGCCTCCCGCCGGACAAGCAGGTAGGCAGCTATGTCGGCGTGGGCGGAAACGACCGTGAAGGTGATTGATGTGGCCGTTACCTGTCGATCGGGGCCGAATGTAACGGTCGGCGCCTGTTGGGTAGCTGTGTCGTCGTCCGAGCAGGAGGCGCAGAGCATACAGAGCGCCGAGACGCTCAGCAGGGCATAGTGACGGAAGTTTTTCATAAGCAAAGGGGTTGAATTGGGTTAAATGGCCCCGGTATCGGGATGTCCGTGCCGTGCACGCTCATCCCTTCGGGGATAGGTTCGTCATGCCCGCATGGGCGGGGTTCGGCGATATTTCGGGCAGGGGCGGTCGAATCCCGATCCCGGCGTGGCCCGTCTGAGGGGCGGGTAAATGGCGGTGCCGTATCGTGCGGATTCGGATTTCATGCGATTTTGAGAGGTGAGTGGGAAACAATATACGAATTCTATCCGGGATTTCCAAATGCAGCTTCCTTTTTCTTGCGCATGGGCCCGTCCCGTCCCCCCCGTCCGCTTCCGTTATCCGGATGAAACCGGTTCCTATCCGGCGGAAACCTCCTGCGCGGCGGGATCCCGCCTGCGCGGGTATATGCGGCAATAGACGACCAGCATGAGAAACCCCAGCAGCGCGAAGCCCGCCCCCGGCAGCGTCGCATAGCGGTAACTCAGTCCGTGTTCCATAGGCAGCCCGCCGAAGTAGGCGCCCAGTGCATTGCCCAGGTTGAATGCGACCTGCGCCGAGGCGGCTCCGAGCATCTCGCTGCCTCGGGAGTTTTCGAGCATCAGCAGTTGCTGCGGCGAGGAGAGCGCGAAGAGCGAGCCGGTGAGCAGCGTCATCAGCACGAGGGCGATCCAGCCGTGGTGCCCCAGGAAAAAGAGGGCGAGCAGCGCGGCGCAGACGAATGCCTGCGTGAACCGCACCACCCGTTCGGGGGTGAAGCGGTCTGAAAAGCGGCCGCCGATCAGATTGCCCGCGAGCATGCCGAATCCCGCGAGCATGATGATAAGCGTCATCGCATGTTCCGGAAATCCGGCGACCCGGGCCATGAAGGGATTGACGTAGCTGTACCAGCAAAAGATGCCCCCGTTGCCGACCATGGTGGAGCCGATAACCAGCCAGGGCGCCAGATGCCGGAGGAAACGGAACTGTCCCCGCAGCCCCGTGTCGGGCAGGGCGGGGATGCGGGGCACCCACCACGCGACCAGCAGCAGCGCCACGGCGCCCCATACGCCGACCATGCCGAAAGCCAGCCGCCAGGTGAGCACGTTGCTGATGTAGGTGCCCAGCGGTACGCCGAAAAGATTGGCTACGGTCATGCCGACGATCATGATGGAGACCGCCTCTGTCTTGTGCCCCCGGTCGGCCACGCGTTCGGCCACGATGGAGCCCACGCCGAAGAAAGCCCCGTGCGGCAGGCCCGAGACGAGCCGCATGGCGAACAGCGTCCAATATCCGGGCGACAGGGCGGCGCAGATGTTGCCTGCGATAATCATGGCCACCAGGATCAGCAGGATTTGCTTCAGGGGACGCCTGCGGGCGATGAGCACGACGGCCGGGGCGCCGATGCAGACGCCCAGCGCATAGGCCGAAATCAGGTGTCCCGCCATCGGGATCGTCACGCCCAACTCCCGGGCGATGTCGGGCAGAATACCCATCATCACGAATTCGGCCATGCCGAGCGCCAGCGTGCCGAAAGCCAGCGCGATCAGACTCTTTTTCATACGTATCAGCGATAGACGGTTTCCGACCTGCAAAAATAGTACATTCTCACCGCCCCGCACGGAGGAATGAGGAAATAAATGCGGGCAGCCGGAAATCCGCTCTCCGGCGCGACACCTGCCGTCACGCCCGGCAGCGTTCGGTCAGCCGACCGTTGCGCGGTTGCGGAGCCCGGGGGCGGGCCATTCGGGGCTCTCGCGCTCGGTGGCGGAGCCGGTTAATCGTGAAGAGGGGGAAGGCTCAATAGCCGAGCGAGTGCATCCATTCGAGCACTTCGGGAGCGACGGGTTCGTTGCGGTCCGACCAGCGGCCCCCTTCGATCAGGCGTCGGCGCTCGTCCTCGATGCGCTCGAAAATCGGGAATTCGGGTTTGCGCAGGGCCGTTTTTTGGTCGCGCAGCGAGGGACGGATACGGCGGTCGAAGACATCGCGCTGGGTCGGACGCCGCTCCGCCTCCCATTTGAAATCCTTGAGGAAGAGGTTCTGGTCTTCGGGAATCTTGTCCAGCGGATAGATCGTGGCGACGGGATTGGCCCGGTAAACGATTTTGTCCACTTTCCGCTGTTCGATGTAGGAGGTCATCGAGCCGCCTTCGACCACCAGCAGATTGACCACGCGCGGGGAGTCGTCCTCCTGCAGGTAGTAGATGGTCTGCACGTTGCCGTTCACGTCGTTGCGGAAAATCTGGTTGTTGCGGAAAAAGGCGGTCATCTCCTTGCCCGTCACCTGGTTGTAATACATGGTGTCGAGCTCGGTAATCATCATGGGACGCCCGACGAATTCGACCCGCTCGATCTGCTCGTGTTCCGTAAAGACGTCCATCACGTCCGAAGTGACCTGGTTGGTTTCGTTCCACAGTACCGGGTCGATGTAGAGGTGGATCGTCGAGTCGGACGAAAAAGCCACCAGCGAATCGCAGACTGCCTGAAAGTCGCTGCGGAACATCCTCACGTCGCGGTAGGCCTTAACCATCCGATACATGCTGTCGGCCGCGGTGAGGGCGGGGGGGATCGAGTCGGCCGCCCGGAGCGAATCCGCGGCGACGGGTGCTCCGACCGCCGTGGTATCCGCCGGAGCGGGGAGCGAATCGGGCAGTTGGGTGCCGAGCCGGATAAGCGAATCGAGCCGGTGCAGTTCGGCGGAATCCGCGGGAACATAGGTCTTGCCGCGACGCTCCGCCTTGCGTGCCAGCCGTTCCTGACGGGCCAGCAGCCGGGCGCGGGCCTTCTCCCGGCGTTGCATGAGTCGGGCCTGTTCGCGTTCGTTCTGAGCTTTGGCGCGTGCGGCCATCTTCTCGCGCCGCTCGCGTCCGATCTTTGCCAGCCGCTCCCTGCGCTCGGCGGCCTTCTTCGCGCGTGCCTCTTCCCGCTCCTTGAGCGCCTGTTCCTTCAGCCGTGCCCGCTGCTGCTCGGGCGTAAGCTCCTCGGCCGGCTCATCCGCCCGGGAGAGGGCGGTGCTGTCGGCGACCGAGGCGGGTTCGGATGCTGCGGACGCCGATTCCGCATCGACCGAGGCGGTCTGCGCGGAGGCGTTTTCCCGCGCAGGGCGAGCGAGCGAGTCGGCGCCGCGGGCGGATAATTCGTCGTGGCCGAGCGAATCGGCGCCTGCGGAGGGTCGTGCTCCTGGTGTGCGGGATGGCGACCGCAGACCGGCGGAATCCGCCTGCGTGGGAAGCGAGTCCGAACGCAGCGTGTCCGCATCCGCAAAGGGAAAGACGGTCAGCACCCAGATCGTGTCGGCCCGCATGAAGAGCGAGTCGCCCTGTTGCGGATCGTAGCTCACCACGGCCGGCCGGCGGGTGAGCAGCGCCCTGACGGGCTCCTTCCAATACTCCCCGTAGTCGCCGAAAGCCAGCGACTTGTGCTCCGTGTCGTCGATCTGGATGTTGCGGTGCAGCACGAGGTGGCCGGTGGCGCGGTAATAGTCGAGGCTGTCGCTCCAGAGCTCCTGTTTGTCGGTCAGCACGTAGCCGTTGCGCGTGAGCGAATAAAGCTCGTCGGGTTTTTCGTATTCGCCCCGGTCGGCGTAGAGGTAGTCGCCCTGCTGGTTCCAGATGTTGGTGTTGTCGAAAAAGTAGGCGTGGTCGGTTTGCAGGTCGTAAATGACCGAATCCCCCTTGAGCTGGTAGGTTTCGTTGCGCATTTCGACGCGCTCGACGCAGGCCACCTCCCGGCGGTTGGCATAGTAGTAGCCGCGGTCCGATTCGAGCAGGTTTTCGCCCTTGACCACCACGCCGCCGTTCCCGAACTTGCCCACGTTGTCGAGCGTGTTGAACAGGAACCGGCGGGTGTAAAGCGTGGCGTCGCCATCGACGACCTTCACCAGCTCGGAATAGACCCGCGCTTCGTTCTGCAGGCCGTTGTAGTCGGCCCTGTCGCCGTACACATAGGTCGTATTCTTGTTGATGAGCACGTGGCCGAAGCACTCGATGAGCATGTCGTTGTAGCGCACGGCGCTGTCGCAGGTGATGACCGCTCCGTTGTGGTGGGCGGCGAAGTTCCCTACCAGACACATGACCGTGGAATCGCCGACTTCGTAGGGATAGACCTCGTCGGCGGTAAGATCGACCAGAAGCGTGTCCTTGGGCGCGGGTGTCGGCGCCGCATCCGGGGATGCGGGCGGCTGCGCCCCGCTGCGGGCGGAGAGCACGCCGGCCACGGCCAGCGCCACGATCAATGCCGAGAGCAGCCTGCGCACCTTATTCTCCCTGTTTCAGCCAGCGTTTGTTCTCGAATGCTCCGTCGCGGTATTCGGGCGAAATATAGACGTACATGCCGTCGATCTTGCGGCTGAGCCACTCCCGGAACACCCGCTCCTGCTTGGCCGCGAGAGCCATCTGCTCCAGCCGGATGTAATCCTCGTTGAGCGATGCTTTGTGCGGGGGAATCACCTGCACGAGCTTGACGATCTTCGAGAGCTTGTTGCCCATCATATCCTCGGTGGGGAAGGCGTCCGAAATCTCGCCGACCTGGAGTTTGCGGATCGCGTTGTAGTCGTCGAGGCTCTTGCCGTAGCCCCGGCTGCCGAAATCTTCGCGCAGGAATTTGGTCTGTGTGTATTTGGCGTCGAAGACCCCCGCCCGCTCCAGGATGTCGGCATTGGAGACGATGCCGCCGTTCATCTTGGAGTTCACGTCGTCCGAGTAGAGCAAGGCAGCCTTCTCGAAGGTGATCGAGTCCTGCCGGATTTTGGTAGCCAGACTGTCCAGGATGTGCGTGGGCTCGGCCTCCTCCTCGTAGGTGTAGTCCGGGCGGATCAGGATATGGCGGCAATGGTAAAGGCGCCCTTTCTTATCGATAAGCTGGATCAGGTGGAATCCGAACTGCGTCTCCACCACCTCCGAAATCTGTCCGGGCCGCAGTTCGCCGAGCGCGTCCGCGAAGGGCTGCACGAAGCCTTCGAGCGGCTGGGGATCCATCTCTCCGCCCGTGATGGCCGAACCATCGACCGAGTACATGCGGGCCATCACGTCGAAGCGGGTCTGACCCGTGATGATGCGCTCGCGCATCTCCAGCAGCCGCTCCTTCGCACGCTGCTTGGCCAGTTTCATCGACTTGGGAAACTTGGTGATCTGGGCGTAAACGTACTGCTCGGGAATGGTCGGCAGGCTGTCCCGGTCGGTGCGCTTGTAGAAGCGCTCCACCTCGCCCGGAACGATGGTTACGCGGCTGATGATCTTGTGCTGCATCCCCTCGGCGTAGGCCCGCTCCTCGTAACGCTGGCGCAGCATCTCGCGGATGTTGAATACGGCCATGTGGTGACGGGCCTCCAGCTCGGCGATCGAACCCTCCTGCTCGATCATCCCCTGGAGGTGCTGCTCGACACGCTGCTGGATGTCGAGGGCGCTGATCTCCACCGAGTCGATGACGCCCTGATTGTAGAGCAGCTTCTGCATCAGCAGGTCCTCGAGCGCTTCGTTGAGGGGATCGCGGTCGGAAGTGTAGCCCTCCTGCCGGCGCTGGACCGTCAGTTGCGCGGCGTATTCGTCCACTTCGGATTGCAGGATCGACGAGCCGCCCACCACGGCGACGACCCGATCGAGCATCACCTGCCGTTTCTGGGCGGGCGCAACCGCCGCCATAGCCAGCAGCGACGCCAGCAAAAGACCTTTCCTAAACATACGTTCCTATTCTTGTTCCGTTAAATAAATCTTCACTTCGCCGTTTTCCCGTGCCCGTTCGAGCATCTGTTCCTCGCACCGGCGCACGATTTCGCTCTGGCGCTGGTTGAAGAGGATACGGCGTATGGTCTCCCGCACGCGTTCCTGCGGCGAGGGTTCGCCCGCACGCAGCACGTCGGTGATTTCAAAGTAGTAGTGCGACCGGCTGTCGCGCATCTGCTGAATCTCGCCCGGCTTGAGCAACTGGTCGTAATTTTGCGACCGCAGCGTGGGCAGGTAGCTCAGAAACTCCCCGAATTCGACCCACGTGCCGGTGAAGTCCGCCAGCACGAAGTTGTTCTTGAGGCAGATGTCGGCGAAGTCCTTCTGCCGCGCGGGGCTTTTCGACCCCATGAGCGCCAGCAGCTTGGAGGCCTGGCGATACCCCTGATCGAATTGCAGGATGCGGCCCCGCACGATGGTGCGGTCGAGCTTGAAATCCCCGATATGGTCGCGGTAATAGGCCGCCACCTCCTCGTCGGTGAAGACGGTGTCGATCTGCCGGTCGATGAAATACTGGTCGAGCTTGCGGATGAGCAGCGACTGACGGTACTCCTCCACCAGCGACTCGATGTCCTCGGCCGAGGCGGAAAAAAGGTTCTCGGCCTGTTGCAGCTTGATCTGCTTCTTGACCCACCTGTCCACGTACATCCCCACGAACGATACGCTGTCCTCACCCGTAAGGCCGCCGGGCACCACGGCCTGCAGGTCCCGCACCCGCAGTTCGCTTTTTCCCGCCCGCGCCAGCACCTTGCCGCTGTCCAGATAGACGGGCAGCTCCTGACAGCCCGCCGTCAGCAGGAGGGTGGCAAAAGTCGCTATGGTCAGCAGGAGGCGCATGTCGATCGGGTGTTCAAAGGTACTGCATTCATGTCGAATTAACGGTTGCCGGCCGGGATTATTACGCCGCCGGGCGATTTTTCTCCTGCTCGCGCAACAGCCTCACCCTGCTCATCATCCGCCAGGCCGCCAGAGCGAACACCGCCAGAGCGAGCACATAGACGCAGGCGTAAAGCGTGCGGTTGGGGAGCAGTTCCGACAGGGTCAGGCTCTCCATGCCGAACAGGAGCAGGGTCATGGCGATCGCGTTGTTGAACCCGTGCAGCAGGATGGTCGCATAGAGCGAGTCGGTGCGCAGGTAGATGAAACCCAGGATCAGTCCGAGCACCAGCGCATTGACCGCCAGGGTGACGTGCAGGTGCATCACGGCGAAGAAGAGCGACGACGCCCACAGCGCGGTGATGACGCCGTACCTGGCCCGCAGGGATTCGAGCAGGATGCCCCGGCAGAGCAGCTCCTCCAGTACGGGAGCCAGCACGACCACCGTCACCAACGCCCACAGTCCGCGACCCGTGGCGTCGGGCGGCGCGGGCAGCAGCGCGAGCAGCGGATCGATCACGATACTTGCCGCGAGCATCATCACCAGCCCCCAGAGCAGGATCGCCGGGTTGAAACCCCGGAGTGAGAAACGGGCGATCCGGCGCGTGCCGCCCCGCAGCCGGCGGTAGAGCAGGGTGGCAAGGATCATCAGCGTCATGGAGACGGCGTAGTTCACCGCCACGAAAACCCCCGTCTGCTGTTGCTGTTCCGGGGTAAGGGGCGCGCCCCCGGCGTCGGGCATGCGCACGCCGCAGAGCAGCGACACGACCCAGGCGACGAGCTGGCACACGACGAACACGCCGAGCAGCGCCAGCAGGTCTCCGACCGACGGGAAACGAAAGCGGGGCGTCGCCGGACCGTGGGGCCGTACGACGGCATCCGGCACCGGTTTTTCCGGTCCGTCCGCTGCGCCGCGCGGGGTTTCCGGCTCCGCGGCCGCGATCCGTTCCGTCGCCTTTTCGCGGAGCGCTTTATCCGAATTATTCTCTTCCATAATCAGGTGTGCGTCCAATGGATCACGAGCCCAAAGGTAAGCATTTTTCCGTTACGCTTATGGATTTCCATTTAATTTCATTAAATTTGCCCGATTATAACACCCAACGAAAACATGGCAAAGGTCATCGCATTAGCCAACCAGAAAGGGGGCGTGGGCAAAACCACCACGGCGATCAACCTGGCGGCGTCGTTGGCGCTGCTGGGCAAGAAGGTGCTGCTGCTGGACGCCGATCCCCAGGCCAACGCCACCTCGGGGCTGGGCTTCGGCATCAACCTCGACGGCATCTATGCGTGCGTCACCGGGGCCCGCACGCCGCAGGAGGTGATCCTGCGCAGCGAGGAGGTCAAAAACCTCTGGGTGCTCCCCTCGAGCATCGACCTGGTGGCCGCCGACACCGAGCTGCCGAAGATGGAAAACGGACACTATGTCATCAAGGGTATCGTCGATGCCGTGCGCGACCGCTTCGATTACGTGTTCATCGATTGCTCCCCCTCGCTCGGGTACACGACCGTGAATATTCTCACGGCCGCCGACTCGGTGCTTATCCCCGTGCAGTGCGAATACCTCGCGCTGGAGGGTCTGAGCAAGCTGCTCAACACGGTAAAGCTGGTCAAGGGCGGCCTGAATCCCGGGCTGGAGATCGAGGGCTTCGTGCTGACGATGTACATGCGCAACCGCCTGAACAATCAGGTGGCCGCCGAGGTGCGGGCGCACTTCGGCGAGCTGGCCTACGACACAATAATCCAACGCAACATCCGTTTGGGTGAAGCACCCTCCCACGGCAAGCCGGTGATTCTCTACGACGCGGGCGCCGTCGGGGCGGCCAATTACCTCACGCTGGCCAAGGAGTTTCTCAAACGCAACCGCAAGGCACGAAAAACCACGCAGACAACATGAAACAGAAAGGATTAGGAAGAGGACTGGACGCCATTTTCGGCAGCGAGAAACCCGACGCGCGGCTTCGGCCGATGACCGAGATGGCCGAGATCGCCTTAACGGATATCGTGCCCAACCCCACGCAGCCGCGCAGCCGCTTCGACGAGGAGGCGCTCGACGAGCTGGCCGACTCGATCCGCACGCTCGGGGTGATTCAGCCCGTCACCGTCCGGCGGCGCGACGACGGGAAATACGTCCTCATCAGCGGCGAACGGCGCTGGCGGGCCGCGCAGCGCGCCGACCTGAAGACTCTGCCCGCCTATGTGCGCGAGGTGGACGACGAGAACCTGCATGCCATGGCCCTGGTCGAGAACATCCAGCGTCAGGACCTCAACGCCATCGAAATCGCACTCGGCATGCAGCGCCTGATCGACGAGTGCAACCTCACGCAGGACGCCCTGTCCGAAAAGGTCGGCAAGAAACGCTCGACCGTCTCCAACTACATGCGCCTGCTCAAACTGCCCGATCAGGTGCAGCTCGCGCTCAAGGAGGGCCTTATCTCGATGGGGCACGCCAAGGCAATCGCCGGCGCACCCGAGGGGCAGCAGCTCCGCATCCTCAAGCGGTGCGTGAAGCGGGGCCTTTCGGTCCGTCAGGTCGAGGAGCTGGTGCGCGCACTCGCGGAGCAGGAGAGTCGCCGGGAACCCGCCGAGGAGGAGGAATACCCCGAAACCTACATGCGGCTGGTCGAACAGCTCGAACGTTTCTTCACCCCCGAAATCAGCATCAAGCGTGCGAAAAACGGAGGCGGCAAAATCGTCATCGGCTTCTCGGACGACGCCGAGATCGAAAAATTCATCGAACGCTTTGACAGGCGGGCCTGAGCATTGCATGGTAGGCGGGTATGAGAGGTTGCGCTAAACTGTTCCTGTGGGCCGGAGTCCTGCTGCTGGCCGCGGCAGCCGCTCCGGTTTCGGCCCAGAGCCGCAGGGGAGTGCGCACGGTCGTCCGCGGCGGCCTCGTCTCCAAACCCGACACGCTCCGCACTGCCGTGCGGGGTGACAGCCTGCTTGCGGTGGCCGATACGCTGTTGCTGCGCGCGGACTCCCTCGCGGCGGCCGATCCTGCGGCCCTCGATTCGTTGCTGGCGCAGGGCGCACGGCTCGTCGCCGCCGACTCCCTTCCTTTCTTGTCGGGGGCGGAGGCGGTCGATTCGCTCGCCTTCCCCGCACTGGCGGGGGTGCTGCCGACCGACTCGCTGGCGCTTGCGGCGGACACGGTGCGGCGCGAGAAAAGGGGGTGGCTGATGAGCGACTCGATGTCGCTGTCGAAAGTCTGCTGGATTTCGACCGTGCTGCCCGGTTACGGACAGATTTACAACAAGCAATACTGGAAGCTCCCGATCCTCTACGGAACGCTCGGCGCCTCGCTCGGGTTGTTCTTCCATGAGAACAGCCGCTACAAACCCCTGCGCACGCAGTACAACGCCATGACGCTCGAGAGTACCGACCGCACGCGCGAACTCGACCTGTTGCAGGGACGCATGATCCGCAGCAATACGCGGCGCCAGATCTACCTGGGGGCCGCCATCGCCTCCTACATCTATTTTATCGGCGACGCGGCCGTCAATTATTCCACCAACGACGTGTCGGACGTGAAGAAGGCCACCACGCTGGCCTGCATCTGTCCCGGTGCCGGCCAGATTTACAACAAGAGCTACTGGAAAGTGCCTTTCGTGGTCGGCGGCTTCGCCTCGATGATCTACTGCATCGACTGGAACAACCGGGGCTACCAGCGGTTCAAGAAGGCCTACCGCCTGCTCACCGAGTGGGAAAAGGCCTACCAGGAGCACCAGCAGGACCCCGACCGTTACCCCGACCCCGGGCAGTCGAAAGACGAGTTCCGGGGCCGCATCCCCGCCAAGTCGCTCAAAACCTATAAGGACAGCTACCGCCGCAACCGCGACCTGTGCATCATCATCACGGCGGGTCTTTACGTATTGCAGATCGTCGATGCGCACGTCGATGCCCACCTCAAAGATTACGACATCTCCGACGACCTGTCGATGAACCTCGAGCCGAAAATCGACTACACCTACATCCCCGGTGCGGGCGGTCACCGTCCCGTTTACGGATTTAACCTCAGCCTGAAATTCTGACCATGAAGCGAACGCTCTGCCTCCTTTTCGCCCTTCTGCTTTTGCTCCCCGATGCGGGCGCCAATCCGTCCGACAAACGGCGCAAGCGCAACCGGCCCCAGGTCGAACGGCAGGCTGCCGCCTCCCGGCCCGAAATGACCGAACCCGAGCCCGAAACGGAGATCACGGAGGAGGTGCCTGCGCCCAACAGTTGTTCCTACGACGTACACCTGCCGACCGACCTCACCCCCGCACAGACCGACTCGCTCGTGGCCGTATGGCGCGAGCAACAGACGCTCTGCGCCTTCGACCGCTTTTTCAGCGACTACATCGACCCCGCATCCGCGGCCCCTTCGGTCGATACGCCGGATTCGGTCTTTATCGGCCGCCTGCGCTCGCTCGCCTCGCCCGTGCAGCTTCCCTACAATCCGATCGTCAAAGGGTATATCGCCCGCTATGTCGATACCCGGTTCGGTACGATGAGCCGCATCCTGAGCATGGCCCAGTACTACTTTCCCATCATCGAGGATGAACTCATCAAATCCGACCTGCCGGTCGAATTGCGGGCCCTCCCGATCATCGAGTCGGCCCTTTCGCCCAATGCCGTCTCCCCGATGGGCGCTGCGGGACTGTGGCAGTTCATGCCCACCACCGGTAAAAGCTATGGTCTGGAGGTCAATTCCCTGGTCGATGAGCGCCGCGACCCGGTGCTCTCGACCCGTGCGGCCTGCCGCTACCTGAAAGACCTCCACGCCATCTACGGCGACTGGACGCTGGCTATCGCGGCTTACAACTGCGGCCCGGGCAATGTCAATAAGGCGCTTGCCCGCTCCGGCGGCGGACGGACGTTCTGGGATATCTACGACTACCTGCCTTACGAAACGCGCGGTTACGTACCCGCCTTCATCGGCGCCTCCTATGCTTATGCCTACCACCGCGAGCACGGCATCGAGTTCTCCAAACCGCCCATGCCGCTGGCCACCGACACCGTCCGGATCGATCGTCTGTTGCACCTGGGCCAAATCTCCTCCACCATCGACGTGCCGCTGGAGACGCTGCGCACGCTCAACCCCCAATACAAACTCGACATCATCCCCGCGACGAACAAGACCTATACGCTGGTGCTGCCCCAGCGGTGCGTTTCGGCCTTCATCGCCCACGAACCCGAGATTTTCAGCAAGGATTCGACCTACCTCAAAGAGTATATCGACCCGGCCAACATCGACCGAAAGCGGGTCGAGACCACGGCCGTAATCTATACCGTGAAAAGCGGCGATACGCTCGGAGCCATCGCCCGGCGCTATCATGTCAATACGGCGCAGTTGATGAAGTGGAACCGCCTGAAGAATGCCCATAAACTGCGCATCGGGCAAAAGCTGCGCATCGAACGTCGCCTATGATCCCGCACGGCGGACACGAGCTGATCGCAGCCCCCGCCACCCCCACGGGCGGCGCGTTGGCGGTCGTGCGACTGAGCGGCGAGGGAGCGATCGCCTGCTGCGACCGGCTTTTCCGGGGCCGCAGGCCGCTTTCGGATGCGCCGGCCGGCAGCGTGCGCTTCGGGACGATATGCGACGGCGAACGGATGGTGGACGAAGTGCTGGTCACGCTCTTCCGCGCCCCGCACTCCTACACCGGCGAAGAGATGGTGGAAATTTCCTGTCACGGCTCCGCCTATATCGTTTCCGAAATCCTGCGACTGCTCGCCCGCGAGGGGGCTCGTCCCGCACAGGCGGGGGAGTTCACGGCCCGGGCATTCCTGGCGGGTCGTCTCGATCTTTCCCAGGCCGAGGCGGTTGCCGACCTTATCGCCTGCGACTCGGCCGCCTCGCACGCCCTGGCCGCGAATCAGATGCGGGGCGGTTACTCCGACGCGCTTGCCGCGCTGCGAGGCGAGCTGCTGCGACTGACCTCCCTGCTGGAGCTGGAGCTCGACTTCTCGGAGGAGGACGTGGAGTTTGCCGACCGGACAACCCTCCGGCAGACCATGCTGCGCATCGACACCGAAATCCGTCGTCTGGCCGACAGCTTCGCGCTCGGTAATGCCATCAGGGAGGGAATCCCCGTAGCCATTGCGGGAGCGCCCAACGTCGGTAAAAGCACCCTTTTGAACCGCCTGCTGGGCGAGGAACGGGCACTGGTCTCCGAGATCGCCGGCACCACGCGCGATACGATCGAGGAGCGTCTGAATATCGACGGCGTGCTCTTCCGCTTCATCGACACCGCCGGCCTGCGCACAACCGGCGACCGGCTCGAGCAAATGGGAATCCGGCGTACCCGCGCCGCCCTTGCGGGAGCGAAAGTCGTCCTGCATCTGCTCGACGCAACCGCCCCGGATGACGGGCCGATCGCCGTCGAACCCGGCCAGATTTATCTTCCGGTCGTGAATAAAACGGACCTGCGCATCCCTGCAAAGATGCCTGCCGGTGCCCTTGCCATCTCCGCCAAAGAGGGTGCGGGCATCGACGCTCTGCTTGCCCGGCTGCGCTCCACGGTCGATACCGCGGCCGTTTATCACGGCGACGCCGTCGTCTCCAACAGTCGCCACCACGAAGCCCTCGTCCGTGCGCACGAAGCCCTCGTCCGTGCCCTCGCCGCCCTCGACGACGGCAGCCCCTCCGATCTTTTGTCCGAAGAGCTCCGCCTTGTTAATCATCATCTGGGCACCATCACCGGTGCCATCACCTCCGACGAAATCCTCGGATCGATCTTCTCGAAGTTCTGCATCGGAAAATAGGTCGTCATTTTTCCAATTAACCAAAACGCCATTTCGCCAGCACATCATCGGCATATAAACAGCAATAACAAAGCTATTTACAGTTTTATCTGCCAAACAAAATTTTCTCATCTCTTTGCTGTACGGATGCAAATAATTTGTTACTTTTGTGTTGCTATTCTGTTACTCGGCCAAAATGAGTAACAGAAGTAACAAAAATCATTCAACGCAAAAGGATATGGCGGAGATCAAAGAACCGATCCGGATCAGGCGCAAGAAGCTGACGAACGGGAACGTCAGCCTCTACCTCGACATCTACCTGAACGGAAAGCGGGAATACGAATTTCTGAAACTGTACCTCATTCCCGAAAAGACAAAAGCCGACAGGGAGGCGAACCGGCAAACCCTCCAACTCGCCAACTCGATCAAGGCACGGCGCATCGTCGAGGTGCAGAACGGCGAGCATGGCTTCAAGTCGGCATACGCCTCCGACACCCTCTTNTTTACAGCATACGGAACCGCCGTCATAACCGACACCCGATTTGAAGAGATCAGCGGCTCATCGACCTGCTATTACTCAATCGACGTAAAATATGAGGGAGCAATCCCGACGATCTCATTCTTTGAATACGGAACGGACGGCGAAGTAGTAAACAGCGAAGATCAGCGCAACATCAAGGTCATCGACGCCTCCTCTTTCAAAATGTGGGATTATGGCTTGACCGAGGCCGAGAATGCGATAATCTACACCAAGCAATAGAAATCCAAATAATTCATTATCTTTGCGGTACTGATAGCCCCGTATCAGTTGCGTTGAATACCCCTCTCGACAGACCGATAGATCGGGCGTTGAGAGGGTTTTTCATTCGATTCTGTTACCCGTCTGTTACCCGGCCTCCGAAGTGGCGTTTATTGGTTACAAATAAGCCAATATATCATAGTGAGTTACAACCTATTTTAGAAAGAAGTAATAGATTTTGCATCGGAAAATAGGTCGTCATTTTTCCAATTAACCAAAACGCCATTTCGCCAGCACATCATCGGCATATAAACAGCAATAACAAAGCTATTTACAGTTTTATCTGCCAAACAAAATTTTCTCATCTCTTTGCTGTACGGATGCAAATAATTTGTTACTTTTGTGTTGCTATTCTGTTACTCGGCCAAAATGAGTAACAGAAGTAACAAAAATCATTCAACGCAAAAGGATATGGCGGAGATCAAAGAACCGATCCGGATCAGGCGCAAGAAGCTGACGAACGGGAACGTCAGCCTCTACCTCGACATCTACCTGAACGGAAAGCGGGAATACGAATTTCTGAAACTGTACCTCATTCCCGAAAAGACAAAAGCCGACAGGGAGGCGAACCGGCAAACCCTCCAACTCGCCAACTCGATCAAGGCACGGCGCATCGTCGAGGTGCAGAACGGCGAGCATGGCTTCAAGTCGGCATACGCCTCCGACACCCTCTTCTTCGACTACTACCGTGCGATGTGCGCCCGGCGGCTCGGAGCGGAGAGTACCGGAAATTGGGGGAATTGGAAATCATGCCTGAAACACCTCCAAAAATACGAGCCGAACGAGCGGATCAGGTTCTCGCAGATCACGCAGGAATGGGTGCAGGGATTTCGGGACTATTTAGAGAAAGATGCGTGCGCGTGGAGCTGCGACGAGCGGGATCGCATCAAGGATCATCCGCTGTCTCGCAATTCACGGGTCAGCTACTTCAATAAACTGCGGGCCTGCCTGAATCAAGCATACGAGGATCGCATCATACCTATCAACCCCATGAGGGGCGTCGAGGGTTTCAAGGCCGAAGAGGGAACACGCATGTACCTGACCATCGAAGAGGTGCAGCGGCTCGCTCAAACAGAATGCGAATATCCGGCCATCAAGCGGGCGTTCCTGTTCTCCTGCCTGACGGGACTGCGCCGCTCCGACGTGATCCGTCTGACATGGGGCGATGTGCATCAGCAGGGAGAGTTCACTCGGATTATCTTCAAACAGAAGAAGACCAGCGGACAGGAATATCTCGACATCCCGCCGCAGGCCGCCGAACTCATGGGCGAGCGCGGCAAGGACGCCGAGCATATCTTCCCCAACATCCACTCTCCGAGTTGCACCAACGAAACGATCAAAAGGTGGGTATTGCGGGCCGGAATCCATAAGGATATAACCTTCCATTGCGGCCGCCACACGTTCGCGGTGATGATGCTCGACCTCGGAACCGATATTTATACGGTCAGCAAGCTACTCGGACATCGGGAGCTATCGACCACGCAGATTTACGCAAAGGTGCTCGACAAGAACAAGCAGGCAGCGGTCGCCAAGATACCCGACATATTCTAACGAAGAAAGGCATCGGTTTCGATGCCTTTTTCTATTGCTGGAACATCATGCCCCGTCCGGTCAGGAGCCATGTCGCGGATATGCCGCAATCCCGAACCAGCGGAACGAGCCATCCGACCTCGAAATAGCCACGATTGCGGTCTTTACGCTGCGTATAGAAATGAGGCGGAGCTATCGAATTATCCCGGCAATATTCGGCGATACTCTTTATCAGCCGATTCTGTACGGCAATGTCGAACGCCGTGAAAAACCGCTCCATAATAGCCAACGTATTGTCGCTGTAAACCCGTCTGCGGCTCATTTCTTCTTCCCCTTGATTAGCGTCTTTTCCTCCGATTTAAGCCGTCGTTCGACTTTCTTCACATCTTCGCCCGCAGGGAGCTGTTCGGGGACGATACCCCGGCTCAAAAGCATATTGCGGACGGCGACGTTGTTATCGACATGCTCCTTTTCTATCGCCATCTGTCCGTGCAAATTCTTCTGCTCGGCATTTACAGAGGTCATTTCGGCGGCAAAATCTTTCGCTTTGATACCGATCGTCGGCAGAAAGTCGGCCAGCGGACGGGAATCGGGTGCACCGAGTTTGCGCTTTACCAATGCTGTATCAAGATGGAACAAAGCCCTATCCCCTTTCGACCGGATAATCGCAAAACCCCGGCTATCGACGCCGCGCTCATACAGGACGCCTGACAGTCGTTTTTCGGTTTCTGCCAGCTTCGCGCGAGCCTGCACCCGTTCGTAATCGAGGATTCTCTGCTGCACCAACTCCGCTCTACGGGTCTGCACAGCGAAATAGTTTTGTGCAAATGCGATCTGCGGCTTGCGGGGATCGCCGTTCTGCGCAATCAGGTAGCAGGCATAGCGGGTCAGCATATAATCATCAATCTCGCGCTGCGCACCTTTGGCAAGTTCGATCATTTTCCCGACGCGGGGAAAATGATCCTCGACATGCTCTCCTGCGTTTACACACGCATCCCGCGCCTTTTCGATTACATTGTAGAATTTTTCCCACTTCGAATAGCCGAGAAGCCCGCAAAGTTCTCGCGCACTCCAACATTCGATCCCCTCATACTCATTGGCGATAGATTCGAACTGCTCGAACAACTCCTTTATCTCTTCTGTTTTCATATATCCGACCTCTATTTATTATTCTTTTCTATAATCCCGATGAGCCGATCCATCTGCTCGTCCTTTTTTTCGAGCAGGGCGATGAATTTCTCCGACAGCGCATTGATCTGATTCGAATCACCCGATACCGCGATACCGTGATCCGTCGCTACCGTATTCCCGCTACCCTCATAGAAATAACAAACACTTTTGTTGGTAACACGGGCAATATCCTCGATCAACCCACTTTTGACATCCTCGGATTTCAGGGCACTATGCAGACGTTGATCCCCATTATGTCCGAGCATCCGCGCAACATCCGCAATTGTGATGCCCTCCGAGCGAAGTATGTCCTTTATCTTCTGTCCTGTCATATATGTTTGTATATCACAATGTTATTCTTATTCAAACGCAAATCCCAATCTATGCCAAATATTTTTCTTTGCAGAAAACAAAGAAATATGTTGGTTATCCAAACAAAAGTATTTATCTTTGCCCTTGCAATACGGGAAGATATTGACGCATCAATAAAATCCGTCGGGTGCAAATATATAAAAATAGTACCTAACAAGTGAATAATTATCGACGAAATATGAGCAGAACAGAGAAAAAATCATTTTTCGACCTCTATGCGGAGCAGAAAAAGAAGCCGACGCCCGCGCAGAATTTCATCGCCGAGATCGCTGCGCTCACGCATCGTTCCGAGAATACGGTCAAGATGTGGCTCTGCGGTCGGCAAGTCCCCGACGAGCTGACGCAGAGTATCATAGCCCGTCGCTACAACCTGAATATAAACGGCCTCTTCCCAAAATCGGAGGTGCAATCCAATGAAATATGAAAGCTCTGTTGAATTGGCGATACTACGTTCTGATGGTCGTCGGTATGATCGCCGTTATCGGGACATTCTCCGTCCCCATAGACGACCAGCCGTTCGGAGCATGGCTGCTCGCCCTGATAATCCCGAAGATCATCGGATTCGGGGCTTGGTATATCATCTTTCGGATGTGCGACTATTGGGACGCTCGCGGGCTGATTCCCGAAATGTCGAAAACGATGCAGGAGGAGGACGACACATGGGAGTAGAGGAAAGATTGGAACGTATCGAGCGGCTTCTACTTCTCGGTTCGAAAGAGGTGCTCAATACCTCGGAGATCGCCCTGTTGCTCGGCATATCCGAAAGCCGCGTGCGGCATTTGACGAGTGCAAAGAAGATTCCGCACTACAAGCAGGGCAACAAAATCTATTTCAGGAAAAAGGAGATCGAAGCATGGCAGCTTCAATCCCGCGTCCCGACCGACGATGAAATCCGCAGCAGGGGCACGACCTACGCCGTAACGCATAAATAGCAGAGATATGAACGACAACCCTAATATTCAGGAATCCGAAAGCCAATGCAAGCGCATACTCGCCTACTTGCTGAACGGCAGCCGGATCACGAGTCTCGAAGCATTGCGGCTCTTCGGGTGCATGAGACTCGCATCGCGCATCAGCGACCTGCGGAAAAGCCATCCCGAAATCAAGTTCAAAGCAACGAGGGTTGAGACGACGACGGGGAAAAGGGTCGCTCAATATTACATCGAGAGTATTCAGTAAACATTCAATTCAACGCAAATGAAAACGGTAATTATCAAAGAAATCCGGCTCCTCAATTTCAAGGGGCTGCGCGATCTGACGGTCGAGTTCGACCCTGCGCTCACGGAGATTTACGGGCGCAACGGCATCGGCAAAACTTCGATCTTCGACGGGTTCACATGGCTCCTGTTCGGCAAGAACAGCGAGGACAGAAAACAGTTCGGCATCAAGACCTACGACGAGGCCGGAAACATCATCCCGAAACTCCCGCACGAGGTATCGGCCGTCCTGCTGGTCGATGGCGAGGTCGTAACCCTCTGCCGTCGGTTCAATGAAAAATGGACGAAGAAACGCGGCTCGGCGGTCGAGGAGTTCGTCGGACATGAAGAGGAACGCCTCTACAACAACGTACCCTGCTCGGTCAAGGAGTGGAACGAGAAGATCGCCGCCATCTGTCCCGAACAGGTATTCAAGTTCATCACCAATCCCCTCTACTTCACATCGCAGTCGGTAGATACGCAGCGGTCGATGCTCTTCCGTATGGCCGGAGGTATCACCGACGAGGAGATAGCCGCCGGAAATGCCGATTTTGCGGCCCTCCTTGCCTCGCTCACGGGTAAGACGATGGAGGAATACAAGAAAGAGATCGCCGCGAAAAAACGCCGTCTGAAAACCGAAATCGAGGCCATCCCCGAACGTATCGACGAACGCCGCCGCGATGTGCCGGAGGCGGAGGATTGGGCGGCCCTCGAAGAAGAACTCCGCCAAAAACAAGAGGCACTCGCAAAGGTCGAGGAACAGATTAACGACGCATCGAAAGCCTATGCCGCCGCGAATGAGGAACGGCTTGCAACGGTGCGCAAAATCAGCGACCTGAAAAACGAACGGCTGGCCCTCGAACTCAAAATCAAGGACGAAGTACAGGCCCTCTACCGTTCCGACAAGGCCAAGCAGCGGGCCGCTGCCGAGGATTTGGAGCGGGCGAAGCGCGACAAAGCCGCCGCCGAGCGCGACCTCGCCAATGCCCACCGAGAGGTAGAGGTATGCACCGATCGCCGCGCCGAGCTTATCAAGCAATGGCAATCAATCAATGCCCGCAAGCTCGTATTCGATGAGAACGAGTTTATTTGCCCGACCTGCAAGCGCCGTTTCGAGATCGAGGAGATCGAGAGCCGCCAGCAGGAGATTACCGAGAACTTCAATCGCCGGAATGCCGCCGACCTCGAAGAGAACAATCGTCGCGGCAAGGAGAACAAACTCCGCATGGAGGAGGTGAATCAATATATCAGCGAAATCGAGGAAAAGATCGCCGAGCAGGTATCTATCATCTCCGAAATCGAAATGAGCGGCATCCTCACGGCAAAACTCATCGAACCCGACGCCACCCCGACCATCGCGGCCAACACCGAGTATATAGCACTCGGAGAACAGATCGCAGAACTCGAAAAGGAAGTTTCGCAGCCCATAGCCGCCACAGAGGATGATTTTTTACGCGAGGGCCGCGATTCTCTTACCGTCGGAATCGACGCGCTCAAATCGCGGCTGATGAAGCGCGAGCAGATCGAGAAGAATAACCAGCGCATCGCCGAACTCGAAAAGTCTCTCCGGATGCAGTCGGAAGAACTCGCGCAGTTGGAGGGTATCGAGTTCACGATGGCAGCTTTCTCGAAAGCCCGCACGGAGGCCATCGAAAGCAAGATCAACGGGCTGTTCGACTTCGTGAAGTTCCGCCTCTTCGAGACACAGATCAACGGAGGTGAAGTGGAAACGTGCGAAGCAATGGTGAACGGCGTGCCGTTCTCCGATGCCAATACCGCAGGGCAATTCAACGCGGGTATCGACATCATCAACGCGATATGCCGTTTCGAGGGCATTTCCGCCCCGATTTTCGCCGATGGTTCGGAAAGCGTCAATACCCTGCATCCGACACAATCGCAGGTTATCCGCCTGTTCGTATCGCTCGACGACAAGCTCGTCATCAAGCACAACGGAAATCCGGCTCAACCGAAGAGCCTTTTCGACTAATAATCATTCACTTAAAATTCAACGCAATTATGAAAACCGAAGAACAGAAAAGCGCATTTATCCTCCGCGTGGAGGAGATGGTAAAAGAGATCGAAACGCTGATGCAGGAGGGGGGGGGCAATGAGAGGTCTTGCATCCTCCTCGTAAACGAGAAGCCGCAAGACAGCGACATGACGGCCCAATGTATAGCGATCATGGGAAGCGGCAAAAGGCTAATCGAAAGCATGGCCGCATTCATCGAACGGCCCAACATGGCAGAAGTCGTGTCTCTCAGTGCAAAACTCGCCGCTCTTAAAAAACTCGCAGAAAATTAACATTCAAAATCAACCTTACAATGAATCAAGCAATCGCAAAGCAGGATCGCCCCGTCGATCTGCTCAAAGCAACAATCAATGCTCCGTCAATACAGGAGCAGTTCAAGAACGCCCTCGGCGAGCACAAGGATACGTTCGTCGCATCGCTCATCGACCTCTATACGGGCGACAAATCCTTGCAGACCTGCAAGCCCTCGGCAATCATCATCGAAGCACTCCGCGCGGCAACCCTCCGCCTACCTCTGAACAAGGCCCTCGGTTTCGCCTACATCGTGGTTTACAACAACTCGGTAAAAGTAACCAACGAGCAGACCGGACGCGAGGAATGGATCAAAGTTCCGACGCCGACGTTCATCCCCGGCTACAAGGGCTATATCCAGCTCGCCATGCGAACGGGGCAGTACCGGACGATCAATGCCGATGTAGTCTATGAGGGCGAAGTCCGCAAGGTGAACAAGCTCACGGGAGAGATCGCTTTCGACGGCGAAAAGACCTCCGACAAGATCATCGGCTACTTCTGCTATTTCGAGCTGCTCAACGGCTTTTCCAAGACGCTCTATGTAACCGTCGAGGATATGGCCGCCTACGCCAAGCGGTATTCTCCCTCCGTGAAGAAAGAGACGACCGTCGCGCAGCTCATCGCCAAAGCCAACGACGGCATCATCGGCAAGAAAGTCGGATGGGAGGGCAACTTCAACGACATGGCTCTGAAAACGGTGATTCGCCGCCTGCTGTCGAAATACGGCTATCTCTCCGTCGAGATGCAGAACGCGATGGCTCACGATGTCGAGGATGAGGCCATGTCGAACCGCAACGACACGCTCGATAATGCCGCAGCGCAGACGGTCGATCTCTCGGCAACGGAATACGAAGAGGTCGATACGACAACCGGAGAGGTCAAGACGGCAGAACCGGAGCAGGCCGCGCCCGCTCCTGCACCTGAATACTGATCTGACGGCACGGGAGTATGATCTTGAAATGTTTGGGGAGTTCATCACGGGGCAACTGCTACATCCTCGAAGCGGCCGATGAAACTTTGATCGTCGAGGCGGGAATACCGATGCGCGACATCAAAAAGGGTCTCGGCTGGCAGCTCGGCAAGGTGGTAGGATGCCTCGTATCTCACCGACACGAAGATCATGCAAGGTCGTTGAGCGACTTTCTCGCCTGCGGCATTCGTGTACTGGCCCTCGCCGATGTATTCGACGCTGCCAATCCGAGAAATCGCGTATTCTGCAAAGAAATCGAACCGATGCACGGCTACAAAGTGGGAGGCTTCAAGGTCTTCGTACTGCCAGTCGTCCACGATGTGCCGTGCGTCGGGTTCGTCATCGAGCATCAGGAAATGGGGCGCCTGCTCTTTATCACCGATACGATGATGTTCGAGTACCGGCTTGCCGACCTGAATCACGTAATGATCGAGGCGAACTACTCCGATGCGATCTTACAGCAGAATATCGACCGAGGGTTTATGTCTCCCGCCATGCGGGGGCGGCTGCTGGGTTCGCACATGGAATTGCAGACGACGAAAGAGATTTTGCGGACGACCGATCTATCGGCGGCAAATGAGGTGATTTTACTGCATCTCTCCGACGGCAATAGCAATGCCAAAGGATTCGCCGAAGAAGTGCGGCAAATCGCCGGAAAACCGGCATATATCGCCCGTGCAGGATTGGAGGTCAATCTCGATAAAATGCCCTACTGATATGCGACCCGTGCCGAACGATATAGTTTCAACGCTGATCCGCTACCTGCCGCAGATACTCGAAAACGTGCAGATAGACAGCGGAAATACGCGGCTCATCAATGCCGTAAGACTGACAAAAAGGATTATTCCACGATTAAAGAAAATTGAGAATGAAAAAAATACCAAACCCTAACGGAAACAAATTCGTCTTGCCAAAGGGATATACTGACCTCGGATGGCAACTCGATTTTAATGCTTCCGAACTAAAAAAATGTAGGGAAGCCGGGCATATCCGGCGGAAGTTCGATAATTCCAAATACCTGTATCGGTGTAACGATGTGGTATATATCTGCGATCAATGCAAGAATGTACACCATGTCGATATGAGTGATTAAAAAATCGAATGCAATGCTGATAGTAAAGCAGGACAAGACCCGCAAGGAGGAAGAGGGACAGATATTCGTCGAACTCACGATTTACCGTGATGTCAGGAATATCGCAGACTGCAACCGCCTCGGATATTGGTGCGACAAAGCGCATCTGTCGCACTTCATCATGGAATGCGCGAAATGTTTTACGCAAGACGAATTAAAAAACATACTGAAAATGAACGGAAACAATATTTACATCGAGAAAAACAACCTGCTCGATGCCTACAAGAAAGGCAATGCCGACAACAAGAAGATGCTCGAAAATCTCTTCGGCAAGGAGATGTTCCGCCCGAAAAACATCATGGAGCGCATCAAGACCTTCGATGACGCATTCAAGGAACTCGGCGAGAACCATCCGCTCGTAAAAGAATACCACAAACGGCATCTGTTCCTCGAAGACGATTCGGATATTAGCTCCGATCTCGTAGCCTACCTCAAACTCCGCATCATTACTGCCGCTCTCAACGAGGGTTGGACACCGCAGTTCACCGAGGACGAATACCGCTACTTCCCGTGGTTTTGGCTCTACACCAAGGAGGAGATCGCCAAGATGGACAAGGAGGAGCGCAAGAAAGTTGTCCTGTTCGGCGGTTCTGCGCATGACGGCTCGCATGCCGGTTTTGCGTCTGCGTATTCGCTTCCCGCGCCCTCGACTACGGATGCGCGTATCGGGTCTCGCCTTTGCTTCAAATCGTCCGCGCTGGCGAAATACGCAGGTGAACAATTCGCTGAAATCTACTTTGCTTTCGTGGGGAAATAGATGATGGGAGGATGGATAAAAATATATCAAACCATTCGGGAGCATTGGATATGGAATGATCCGCGAAAATTGAAGTGGTGGATCGACCTGCTGATGCTCGCCGAATGGAGAGATAGCAAACGCCTTGTTGGATCAGACCTCGTAACCATCAAACGGGGGCAATTGATCGCATCCGTCCACTATCTCCGCGAGCGGTGGGCATACAAAGATGACAACGGGGTGCAGCGCAAGCCGTCCGAGCATACCATCCTCAAATTTCTATCTCTCCTCGAAGCAGATCAGATGATAAGCCGCGCGAAACACCCTGCCACCCGTGCAACGATGATTACGATAGTTAATTACGATGATTACCAGCAGAATAGTACAGCAGGATGCAACGAGGGCAGCAACGATCCCTGCAACGACGGGTGCAACGATCCCTGCACAGAAGATAAGAATAATAAGAATATAAAAGACAATAGAGAGGGGAAAAGTGGAAAAAGCGAAAAACGCTTTTCCCTGCCCTCTATCGAGGAGGTTGATTCTTATATCAGGGAAAAGGGGTACACGGTGGATGCCGAGCGATTCGTGAACTTCTACGAGAGCAAGGGATGGTATGTCGGCAAAAACAAGATGAAAAACTGGCGTGCGGCGGTGGCAACATGGCAAAAAGAAGACAACAAACGAAATGGGATCAATCAACAAAGATCATGTGATAAACGTCGAGGGACTGAGGCGACAGCTACTCGCCCGGAAGACTACGAGGGGAAATTTTAAGTGGTCGGTGAGCTTGAAGCAGGCAGCGGACATTCTGCTGGCAGCATATCAGGCGGAAGTCGAATACCGCCACCGCAGGTTCATCGAGGACAAGGCGACCAAAACCAACATCGAACGGCTGGCCGCATTCCTGATCCGCGACGATGCCAAGTTCGGGGTAATGCTCTGCGGCGTACCCGGCAATGGTAAAACAACTCTCCTGTATGCCTTTCAGTCGGCGGTGAATTGGCTCAACGACATAGGGCATTTCGAGGGCAAACGGGCCGGTATTCGGATCGTCGATGCAAAGGAGGTAGTTATGCTCGCAAAGGATTTCGAGGCATTCCGTAACCTACGCAATATGCCGATGATCGCCATTGAGGACATGGGGCGCGAACCGATAGAGGTTCTCGACTATGGGAACGTCCTCAATCCGGTTGTCGATATGCTCGAATATCGCTACAACATGCAGCTCTTCACGTTCATCACGACCAATCTCACGAAATCGCAAATCCGCGAGAAGTACGGCAACCGCATCGCAGACCGATTCAACGAGATGCTCGAAGTCATCATTTTCAAGAATGAGACCTATCGGGACAAATGAAATTAAGGCGATTTGCCGCGAGTTTCAGGTAACGGCGATAAGATGGTCGGATAATCCGAAATAATGCGGCATATCGCAGAAAACAGCGCAAAGACACAAAATTCAACGCAATGGGGACAGAAGTAAAATTAAAACCGGAGGCAATCGAGCGACGCATCGCCGAATTGGAGGGCAAGATGCCCGACATCCAAGCCTCCAAAGAGGGAGCCGAAGCGCGGGCAACGATCCGCAGGCTGAAAGCGCGGCTCAAAACCTATCCGCAAGAGCCGAAAAAGCGGATTTACAAAGTCAAGGCCCGATTCATTTTCGACGGCGTTTTCGAGATTCGCGCCCACACTCGCAAAGAGGCCGTGCAGATGGCAAAAATCGGATGCGGGATGAACATCGGAGAAATCCACACCTGCTACGGGACTGACGTAGATTGGGAATTTGATTGCAAACCGGATAAAATCGTGAAATAACCGATACCATGACACAAGACGAATTTGACGCACTACGATTTTGCGCAGGCATGATCGCAGAATACAGAGGAAGCTGGTATAAAGTCATATCATGCAACTTTCCCGAACGCTTATTTGCCTTATGCGATGACAGCGGAATTGATGCAGACGACCCGATGTGGGTGCGTTGCGAAAATGTTTCACAAGTAAGATATAGTTAATCATGATTCACATAGGAGCTATCAGGAAAATATTTCGCGGCTGGCGCATCCTCATCTGCGCATGGGTGGACGACAATAGCCCGCTGAAATCGCAGTTTTTCATGCTCTTTCGCGGCGATAACGGGAAAGAGTACATCAGGATCGGAAAGGGGTACGACCCCAAGACAGACACCTACCCACGCATGGTCGTTACGCGCTGGTCGATCATCCGGTATGTCGGGGAACGCCATTGGGAGAAATCCTTTGTGTGGTTCGGCCTCGGTAAATTCATGGACGGCAGGGATATGTAATAATCAATAATTCAACGCAACTATGAAAGAGAATAAAATCAGTATCGAAATCACCGCTGACGGTTGGAAAACCGATGTAACGATCAACGGCAAAACCTATTCCGAACGGCATATCGGACATTATGGCAGCTCGGAGTGCGTCGAGGGGAACTTTGAAGAAAATGATGAAATCCCCGAATCAATCTACGATGCGCTCAACGACTTTTTCTGCTTCGGCTGCCAACAGGCATTGGCGCAGTTTGAAATTGAAGAGGGAATCGAGGAGGAATAGTCATGGAGATCAAACCAAAATTTCAGTTCGTCGAGGGTAGTTTCGACACCCAACGGGTAAAACTACTCTGCATACCGGACGATAATCACGGACGGGTCGATCTCTGCATCAAAGACCCCGACTGCGGATGGAATATCCCTATCGGCCAAATAAAGCTATTCAGCCGCGATTTGTACCGCGACTTCAAAGAAACACTACCCGACGCTACGAAACTCGGAGAAGAGATCGCGCGTCGATGGAACGAATGCGAAACCAAAAAATAAGGCGATATGAAACTGCTATACATCGACTTATTCTGCGGAGCTGGCGGAACCTCTACCGGCGTTGAGAACGCCCGATATGAGGGGCGACAATGCGCAAAGGTCATCGGGTGCGTAAACCATGATGCAAACGCGATTGCCTCTCATGCCGCCAACCATCCCGACGCGCTGCACTTTACGGAGGATATTCGGACGCTGGAACTCTCCCCGCTGACCGCTCATATCGCTGAAATGCGGAGGCAATACCCCGATGCGTTCGTCGTCCTGTGGGCCAGCCTCGAATGTACGAATTTCAGTAAGGCCAAAGGAGGCCAGCCCCGTGATGCCGACAGCCGAACGCTGGCCGAGCATCTCTTCCGATACATCGAGGCTATCAACCCCGACTACATTCAGATTGAGAACGTCGAGGAGTTCATGTCATGGGGCGACCTCGACGAGAGCGGCAAGCCGATCAGCAAGGATGCGGGACGGCTGTACCAGCAATGGGTATCGAATGTATGCGGCTACGGTTATCGGTTCGCGCATCGGATTCTAAACTCGGCCGATTACGGGGCATACACCACTCGTCGCCGATTCTTCGGCATCTTCGCCAAAGAGAGCCTCCCGATAGTGTTCCCCGAACCGACGCACAGCAAGGACGGCGCAACGGGATTATTCGGTCGGACGCAACGCTGGAAGCCCGTGCGCGAGGTGCTGGACTTTTCCGATGAGGGCGAAAGTATTTTCGGGCGCAAGAAACCGCTCGTCGATGCGACCCTCGAACGCATCTACGCGGGTCTCATCAAGTTTGTTGCAGGCGGCAAAGAGGCATTCTTGGTGAAATGGAACTCGATGAGTCAAACCGGGAAATACCACGCACCGAGCATCGACGAACCTTGCCCGACCGTTGCAACGCAGAATAGGCTCGGCATTGCGCAGGTTAATTTCCTTTCCAAGCATTACGGAGGCAGTCCGGAGGGCAAATGCGTTTCGGTCGAGGAGCCTGCGGGGACGATAACGACATGGGACCATCACTCGTTCATCACGGCATATTACGGGAACGGGCATAACCACTCCATCGACGCACCCGCGCCGACGCTGACCACAAGGGATAGGCTCGCGTTCGTGGATATGCAGTACGGGAACGGAACGCCTTGCGACATCGAAAGCCCTGCACCGACGGTCACGACCAACCCGAAGCACCAGCTCGTAACCTGCCGAATGGAGCAGCAAGAAAGCACAACCACAATAACCTCTGACGACAGTCCGGCGATGGCAAAAATCAAGCGATTCATGGCGTTGTACGGCATCGTCGATATAAAGATGCGGATGCTCCGCATTCCCGAATTGAAACGGATCATGGGCTTTCCCCCCGATTACGTTCTCGTCGGGACACAGGCCGATCAAAAGAAATTCATCGGTAACGCGGTCGAGGTCAATATGGCGCGGGTTCTCTGCGAGGCCCTTTGTGCCCGATTAATTGAGGGCGATTGGCGTCCGATACAAATAGCAGCATAATACTATGGCAAAGAGAATTATAACCGCAATCCTTAATCACGACATGGACTTCCTGATTCATTTTCAGAGAAACGTGATTAAAAACTGCTCCGTAGAGGGGATTGATCCTCGTATGCTTTCGGCAATGCGGGATATTCTACACATCCTCGAAGCGGTAAAAGAAATCGGAATTTTAACAGAACTACCCAACAAAGAAAGCTAATAACCATGATTGAACCTCAAATCTTATACGGCGTTACATGCGACCGTTGCGGGGAGACCCTCATCAATAGCAATGACAATAGTGCTTGGTATGACCGCAGCACAGCGGAAGAAGAAGCATCCGAGGAGGATTGGCACTCGGTAAGCAGTCATCATTATTGCCCGAACTGCTATCGGGAAGATGACGACGGTAATCGAACTATTAAAGCACCATTTCCCTACTATGTGCAGAAAATCAACCGATTCATGAATCGTATAGCGAAATCCTACCCATGCCGCATTGTCGAGGAAGACGATCATTTCGCTCTTCATGGAAACACACAGGATGGCAAGCAGCTCGCTCCATGCGACGAAGAATGGGTACGATCCTACGCCGCCGACAAACTCCTCGGTATTCAGATGATCGACAAAGGATGCGCGAATGCCGAATATATCATCCGATTACGCAAAGAATAGAACCATGAAAATCAACAGACAAATAAACGAATGTCATTGCTACAACTGCCGAAAATACGAAGAATGCCAAACCAAAGGCGTATTCGACGATGATCCGGGCTTCGACTTCTGCGTAAACTATGAGGATGTGAGCTATCCCGATGACGATAACGATGAAAACGATTGAGCCATGAAAAGCGAAAAAGCAAAGGAATACATTACACATGCCACGTGTACGGCACAAGAGTATGCTGAAAGATTCGGAGGGCGCGAGTTGGTCGTGTCAAGATGGGATGTGTCTACCGCTATCGAACTTGCCGAGCAGGATGCCGAGATGCGAATGCGTGAGAAAGCGATTAAAGCGTATTGCAGCGAATGTGCATGCTATGAAACGGGGGCCTGCGCATTAGACCCCGACAAATGTGCGACAAAACTACTTTTTGTCCAAAACATGACCGAGGAATGAAAAGTCAGAAAGCAAAAGAATTTATAGACGGGTGCATGGCTCATCTCACAGTAGAGATGAGCGACCACGCCAAATGGCAGCTCCGGGCGGCAATGACCCATGCGGCCGAACTCGCCGAGCAAGAAATGGAGGGATTCTACACCTGCTGGATCGACCCGAAAGACTTCATGCCCGAAGCGAATAAGAATGTCCTCGTAAAATGTTCCAGCGGGGAGATTCAGACCGATTTCTATGCGCCTGAATTGGGCGGATTCTTCATCGAACACTCAACCCACGCCAAAGTCACCGGCTGGCGCGAAATGATGTAGCGATATGGGAATGCGAGGGACACGGGGAGGAACCCCGACCAAACCGAAACACACCGAGGAGAGCATCCAGCAGGCGTTGTATTGGAATCATCCAATTCTGACAAAACCCGCTTTCGAGATGGTCGGCTTCATCTTCTATGCGTGGGAATCCGATTATTTGGCAATCTCCAAAGCCGGATACGTGTACGAGTGCGAGATCAAGATCAGCCACTCGGATTTCCTGAATGAGGCAATCCATAAGCAGAATAAGATGCGCATCTTACAAGGGTTATCCGCCTCGGATGGAACAATTGACGATCGACGACCGAACTACTTTTGGTATGTCTGTCCGGAAGGGATCATCTCCGAGGCTGAATGCCCGAAGTTCGCAGGGCTGATGTATATCACCGATTCGGGCACATTCCGCTGCATCAAGTCCGCTCCATGCCTCCACAAGGCCAAGTACGACACGCAGGCCGATTTGCTCCGGCGGGATATGCGGGATAAGTTCTACTATGCAATGTGGAATTGGATTCGCCGCTATTGGCGCAACATCGGCAAGGCGAAAGATATTGCCCCGCAGACCGCTGCCGCATACGAGCGGGCATTGGATAAGCAAGTCGAAGAGGTTGCCGACCTGAAATATCGGCTTTCTTCTCTGACGCAATGGCGCGACATTCAGGCCGACCCGAAATGGGGATTTGCCACCGATGACGCCATAGATGAGATATTTCGCAATCTGCCGCGTCTTGTCAGGGACAAACGGGATGGGAGCATCGAACTCATCGACTACGATAATGCCGCCGAATGGCGCGGCGATTTAGAGCGCAAACCGAGCCTCTACCAATGGCTACCAATTAACGGAAATACACTATGAAAGACATAGAATTATTCAACGATCATTTTCAAAATTTCAAGGCATACGGCATCCCCAAAGCGCAGCTTATCATCGCCGATGTGCCGTATAACCTCGGTGCGAATGCCTATGCCAGCAATCCGGCATGGTATGTTGATGGCGACAATAAGAACGGCGAGAGCGCACTCGCAGGCAAGCAGTTTTTCGACACCGACAAGGATTTCCGGCCTGCGGAGTTCATGCACTTTTGTAGTCAAATGCTTCGTAAGGACAAGCCTATCAAAGAGGAGAAATCCGAGGGGGGGGGAAGATCGAAAGGAGGCGCGGCCTGTATGATCCTTTTCTGTCCTTTCGAGCAGATGCACTATTATATCGAACTCGGACAACGATATGGACTGAAACGCTACATCCCGCTCGTATTCCGCAAGGATTTCTCCGCGCAGGTACTCAAAGCCAACATGAAAGTCGTCGGCAACTGCGAATACGGATTGATTCTCTACCGCGACCGCCTACCGAAATTCAACAATGACGGGAGGATGATATTCAACTGCTTCGATTGGGTACGCGATACAGATACGCCGAAGATCCACCCGACGCAGAAACCCGTTCCCCTGCTGGAACGCCTGATCGAGATATTCACCGACAAAGGGGATGTAGTCATCGACCCGTGCGCAGGAAGCGGAACAACCCTGCTCGCGGCTGCCAATATGGGCCGAAAAGCATACGGATTCGAGATCAAAAAGGATTTCTGTGCCGAGGCAAGAGTAAAGGTATTACCAAGAATTTCAAAATCGCTATTCGTATGAAAAAGATTTTGGATGCTTGCTGCGGCAGTCGGATGTGCTGGTTCGACAAAGACAACCCCGATACGGTCTTCATGGACTGCCGCAGCGAGGAACATACCCTTTGCGATGGGCGCAGATTGGAGATCAGGCCCGATGTCGTCGGGGACTTCCGCAAGATGCCGTTTCCCGATAATTCGTTCTATCTCGTCCTGTTCGATCCTCCGCATCTGAATAACCTCGGCGAATCGTCATGGCTGGCGAAAAAATACGGTCGCCTCCTCCCCTCATGGGAGGATGACATCCGGCAAGGATTCGAAGAATGTATGCGTGTTCTCAAACCGAACGGAACGCTCATCTTCAAATGGAATGAGCAGCAGATACCCACCGCGCGGATCATCGAGATCATCGGACAAAAGCCCCTATTCGGGCATACGTCCGGCAAAGGCGGCAAAACGATATGGATGTGTTTCTTAAAAAACGAGAAATCGAATGAAACGCACCTATGAGATTCAGGTCTGCATCCCGTCCGGATGTCGGCTGGTTGGATGCAAGACTGACGGAGATATTGCCGTCGTAATCTTTGAAGATGTCAGCGGCCCCGAAATCCGGCAAATCGGATTCATCCGAGAGCCTACGGGAGAAATTGAAGATGAAGATAATGAATAACTCACAAAACGAATAAAACATGACGAGACCCTGCAAATGCGGCGAATGCGCCTTTTTCAAGAATGAAGATGCAAACGGCTACGGACATTGCATCATCACTCTGAATCAATACCGATGCGACGACCTCTGCAAATTCAAAGAGGATCATATGTCGGACGTGGAAACCCTACGAGCACTACATCATTACCAAAAATGGAGGCGCGGCGGGAACGGGAGGCCGCCGCATCCCTTTGTCGTCGGTCAGACGATAGACAATGCGATCCGCGCTTTGCGCCGCATAACCAAAGACACCCCGAAATTCTAACTCAAAACATCTATCATCATGTGGTTTACAACAAAAGTTCGTTATGAAAAGACGAGAGAGAACGGTTCTCTGAAAACCATCACGGAGCCGTATTTGGTCGATGCCCTTTCATTCACGGAGGCAGAGGCCCGCATCACCAACGAGATGATGCCCTATACGTCGGGAGCATTCTCGGTATCGGCCGTGAAGCGCAGCAACATCTCGGAAATCTTTTGGGATGAGAACGGCGATCACTTCTACAAGGCCAAGATCAACCTCATCACGCTCGACGAAAATACGGGCGCAGAGCGCAAGAAAGCGATCTATATCCTCGTACAGGCATCCGACCTGAATCAAGCCGCCAAGAACCTCGCCGAGGGTATGAGAGGTACAGTATCGGATTATGAGGTCGCCTCCATCGTCAAGACCCCGATTGTCGATGCCTATAAAATCGCCGAGAAATGAACGCGCGGCAATTCTTCGACAAAGTAGCTCTCATGCGGAAGCTGCAAAAGGAGTATTTCCGCACTCGGTCGAAAACCGCGCTCAATCAGAGTAAGGCGGTCGAGCGGGAAGTCGATGCCGAGATTGCGCGGGTGCATGACGCGCTCGGCACTCCGGCGACCAAGCAACCCGAACAACGGAACATATTTGAGGAGGGCGCATCATGGTAGGGCTGGCAGAGGTATTCATGGATTTGGAGCGGGTCATAAATTCCCTGATCTCATGGGTATATCAACGCCCACAATGCGGATGGGGTTATATCGAAACCCGCCGTCCCTGCAAAGGTTATCCGAAGAGGTCGTTTTGGCAGCGAATACGCTCGAATCCGATGCGACGCAATTACCATTAAGGCCGACAGTAGATAATGTAAAATACCCGCATTTCCGCGCGAAATAGCAATAAGTTTTGAATCATGGAAACAACCTACAATAAAGACATAGCTCATTGCAGCGGCTATTGCTGCCTGTTGAGCGACCAATGCCGGAGGTATCATCTCTTCCGCGCATGGGAGCGGCGTAAATTGCCGCCCGCTCCGTTTATTATGGCATGCTTCGATATGGATACCGAAACATGCCCGAATTTCCTCCATTTGGAACAAACGACACCACGAAAAATGGAAAAGAAGAAAATCGTCATCACCTTGTCGCGGGTGTTCCCGACGACGCATAGCCGGAAAGGCCAGCCGACTGGCTTCAAGGAAAAGCTCGCATCAGGCTGTAAGTTGCATACCATCCGAGGCAATTTCGACCAATGGAACGCCATCGCGGAGAAGATGCAACGGGGCGGCTATTGCCTCTCGATCCGCCAATGGTCGGGACGCCCGTACAACTCGCCGCAGGTAGAAATTGCCCACCTCGACCAGCCTATCGGCATCCAGCGGATAGAGCTGCATTATCATAGCGAAAACGATACGATCACCGCCCGCATCGACGGTCGGGAATGGATCGACGCGGACTGCTATGAAATCGCCAAAAACGACGGACTGAATACAACCGACTTCAAAGAGTGGTTCTTCGGCCGACACCCGAAAGGGGATAAAGTTTTTCACGGCGTCATCATCCATTTCACGGATTTTCGGTATTGATATGAGGCATCAGGAAAGCATCATCCAGCAGACCTGCGTCCGTTGGTTCCGAATGAAATACCCGCAGCTCGCCTTGCTCCTCTTCGCCGTCCCGAACGGCGGGGCACGGCTTCGATCCGAGGCGGCGATCATGAAAGCCGAGGGAACGATGAAAGGCGTCGCCGACCTCCTGCTCCTGTTCCCGGCAAAGCGGTTTCACGGCTTATGTATTGAGATGAAGACCCCGACGGGCCGACAGCAACCATCGCAAAAGGCATGGCAGGAGCGGGCGGAATGGGCCGGATACAAGTATGTCATCTGCCGCTCTTTTGACGAGTTCATGGCCGAAATCGACGCTTATTTGAAGTAAACTTTATTTTTTTGCCTTAATAGCTACCTATTAGGTACTATTTTTATACCTTTGTGGTATCTATCTTAAAAATGAACAGTTATGAGTAAAGAGAACAAGCCTCTGAAAGCCATCGACGCCGACTTCGTCTCGCTGGAATTGGATCGGTTGGAGCTGAACGAGGGTCAGCTCGACGGCCTCCCCGCGAATCCCCGCGAGATATTGGAGACGAAGCTCGACCTTCTGAAAAAGGATATTCAGGCATACCCCGAACTGATGAAATACCGTATGCTGCTGGTATATCCGCTCGACAACGGCAAGTATATCATCATCGGCGGCAATATGCGCTATCGAGCCATGCTCGACCTCGGCTACAAGAATGCCCCGTGCGTCATCATCCCGAAAGAAACCCCCATTGAAAAGCTGAAAGCCTACACGATTCTCGATAACTCCGGCTTCGGTCGGTGGGAGTGGTCGATGCTGGCGAACGAATGGGACGCCGATGCTTTGGCCGCATGGGGCCTCGATCTGCCGATGAATGAAAGCGAGATCGACGTAGATAGCTTTTTCGACAAGCTTGACAAGGAGGCCGAGAAAGACAAGGGCGAGAAGATCACCGTCTCGATTCCCGATGAGTATGCCGACCAAAAGGAGGAGATCAAATCCCGTATCGAGGCAACGCTCATGGGCGAGTCCGAGGGCATCAAGATCAAGTGATGAAAATCCATCTCGCAGGCAACAATCCCTATCCGGGCATAATCCTGATCCGCTTGTATGAGAGCTGGATCGGCGAACGTCTCGGAAAATTCGGGGGGGGGTATTTAACGACCTGTATTTCAGAGTATTTGAATAGAATACCTCTTAAAGAGATTAACAAGGATGCTATGAGGATATTTCTTGCCGGAGGAATTTCAGGCAACCTCCGCGAATTTTGGCAAAAGGTTATGAAAGTTTACTGTGCATCGCCCAACAGCCGCAAAGAAGTCATCGAAGCGATGAACAGCTTTCTCGCGGGCGACAAGGACAAAATAATGCGGGAATCCATCTACGGAGCGGACTTCTTCGTCGGGGACGGGGATAGCACCCTATCAGGTATCAATGTCCTCGAAAGCTACTACTACCTGCGGAAGAACGAGGATTTCATGCCTCTCGTCAGGCATTTCGGGTCATTCCTGCTCGATAGCGGGGCTTATACGTTCATGGCCGGTTCCCACAAGGGCGGCTGTGATTGGGATGCCTATGTATCGGAGTATGCCGACTTCATCAACCGCTTCGACGTAAAACTCTTTTTCGAGTTGGATATTGACAGCGTCGTCGGGCTGGCGGAGGTCGAGCGGTTGCGGCACAAGCTCGAAAGGATGACGGGCAAGAAGCCCATCCCCGTATGGCACAAGAACCGAGGCAAGGAGTATTTCGTCAAGATGTGCGAGGAATACCCCTATGTCGCCATCGGAGGCATCGTAACGAAAGAAATTCCCCGCAAAGTCTATGAGACGGCGTTTCCGTGGTTCATCAACACCGCCCACAAGCACAAGGCGAAGATTCACGGGCTGGGATACACCACCGTCGCCAACCTGCAAAAGTATCGGTTCGATTCGGTCGATAGCACCGCATGGCTCTACGGCAATCGCGGCGGCTACATCTGCAAGTTCAACCCGCGCACCGGATTGATGGAGCAGATGAGCAAAGAGGGATGCAGGCTCAAATCGAGAGAGGGCGCGGTAAACAACTTCAACGAGTGGGTCAAGTTCAGCCGATACGCCGAAAAATTCCTGTAATTCCGATTCTTACTTAAAAAGCAACAAGGATATGAAAGATTCTGTCATCATCGTATCGGGAGGCATGGATAGCATCACCCTCCTGCATGAAAAGGCCGAGGAAATCGCATTGGCCGTAACGTTCGACTATGGGAGCAACCACAACAAGCGCGAGGCCGAGTGCGCCGCGCGGCATTGCCAGCAGCTCGGCATCGAACACATCATCATCCCGCTTGCATTCATCGGTCAGTATTTCAAATCCTCGCTTTTGGAGGGCGCGGACGCCGTGCCGGAGGGCCATTATGAGGCCGAAAACATGAAATCGACCGTCGTGCCGTTCCGCAATGGCATCATGCTTTCTGTGGCCTGCGGGCTTGCCGAAAGCAGAAAGTTGAGCAAGGTACTCATCGCCAATCACGGCGGCGACCATGCGATCTATCCCGATTGCCGCGCGGGATTCGTGCATTCCATGTCGGAGGCCATGCGGCACGGCACCTACATCGGGGTACAGATCGACGCGCCCTATACAGGCATCAGCAAATCCGACATCGCCCGCATCGGCAAACGGCTCGGTCTCGACTACTCCACGACCTACTCCTGCTACAAGGGCGGCGAAAAGCATTGCGGCAAGTGCGGGACATGCGTCGAGCGCAAGGAAGCCCTCCGAGATGCCGGAATCGAAGATACGACGGAGTATGAAACGGAATGACGCCAATCTCATCACGCTGAATGTCGTGTTTGTCGTGTGCCTGATCGTGGCGAACGTCGTTACGAGCAAGGTTCTCGATACCGGCATCCATATCGGCGGGGTTCCGATTCTCATTCCGGGCGCGGCTTTGACCTATGCCATGACTTTCCTATGTACGGATGTCATCGGCGAGATATGGGGCAAAAAAGAGGCGAACAAGGCCGTTATCAGGGGCTTTGTAGCCCAACTTGTCGCCCTCGTCCTGATTATCCTGACGATGTATCTCCCCGCCTATGACGAGGAAATGCAACGGGCCTACCGGATGCTGCTCGGTCAGACGCCGGTATTCGTATTCGGGTCGCTGGTCGCCTATCTATGCTCCCAAAGCTGGGATGTATGGATATTCCACAAGATACGAGGACGGTTCTGCGGCAATCCCAAACGGCGGTGGATATGGAACAACGCATCGACCCTGACCTCGCAGATCATCGACACGGCGATTTACATCTCAATCGCATTCGGCATCGGTCTCGGATGGTTCATGCAGGAGGGCGGCATGATGCTCGTCCTCGGCATGGTCATCGGGCAATACCTGCTCAAAGCGGGGTTGGCTCTATGCGACACGCCGTTTTTCTACCTCTTAACTCGCAAATATCAAGAAGTATAGCAATGTATTACGTTTCAAAAAGAATGGAGATCGCGGGAAGCCATCGGCTGACCCTCTCCTACAAAAGCCAATGCCAGCAGTTACACGGCCATAATTGGGTCGTAACGGTGTTCTGCAAGGCAAAAAAACTGAATGCCGACGGAATGGTCTGCGATTTCAAGCGGATCAAGGACAAGATTCACGGCTACCTCGATCACGGTAACTTCAACAAGCTGCTGCCGTTCAATCCGACGGCCGAGAACATTGCCCGATGGATCGTCGAGCAGATTCCCGAATGCTACAAGGCGACGGTGCAGGAAAGCGAGGGCAACGTCGCAATCTATGTCTCGGACACCAGCAAAGACGAGGAGGGCGCACTATGAGAGTAAACGAAATTTTCTACTCGATTCAAGGCGAGGGCCGCTATACCGGCACTCCGGCGATCTTTATTCGCCTTGCTGGATGCAATCTCCGATGCGATTTCTGCGATACGGAGCATCAGCCCTACCAAGACCTCACCGAAGAGGAGATCATGCGGCAAATCGCCGATTTTCCGACCTCGCACGTCGTGATTACAGGAGGAGAACCGATGTTGCAGATCACGCAATCGCTGATCCATCGACTACGCAACGGAGCGGGCAAGTTCGTACAGGTGGAAACCAACGGCACGATCCCGATCAAATGCTATCTCCCCGTCGATTGGATCACCTGCTCGCCGAAATTCGACTTTTGCCCTCATGCCGAGCTTCGGCTCCAACGCATCGACGAGCTGAAAGTCGTATATCAAGGTCAGGATATGACGGCATACGACGGCATCGAGGCCAAAGAGTACTACTTGCAGCCCTGCGATTTCAAGGACGAGGCACGGAACGCGGAAAACCTCGCGGCAACTATCAACTACATCAAATCACACCCGAAATGGAAGCTATCACTCCAAACGCAGAAGATATTATCGGTGCGCTGAAAACGCTCATCCGCGCCATCGGGGAAGACCCCGACCGCGAGGGCCTGATCGGTACTCCCGACCGCATTATGCGGATGTGGAAAGAGATATTCCGAGGCTACGATCCGAAGCAGAAGCCGAAGATCACCACATTCGCCAATGAGGAGGGCATGTCGGATATTGTATTCGACTGCGGCGACTACTATTCGATGTGCGAGCATCATATCCTGCCGTTCTTCGGCCGGTATTACTTCGCCTACATTCCCAGCCCGAAAGGACGCATCCTCGGCATCAGCAAAGTCGCCCGCGTGGTCGGCTATTGCGCCGCCCGCTTGCAGTTGCAGGAGCGGCTGGCGCGGGACATCGTGCAGATGCTTTCCGAGGCCCTGAACAACGAGGCTCTCGGCTTCGCTATCGTGATGAAAGGGCAACACCTGTGCAAGACGATGCGAGGTGTGCGGAATGACGGCAAGATGTCCGTAGCGCATTTTACGGGCGTCTTCAACCTAAACTCCGACCTACGCAAGGAATTTTACAAACTCATAGACCTGAACAGCAATGGCTAAATACAATGCGGCCAAAATCGAGGAGTGCGAGGCATGGGTAGCCGCTCATGGCCTGATCGACTACGGCGGGGCGAAACTGAAAGAGTTTGTCCGCGAGATGGGGATCGACGAAAAGACCTACCGCCTGTGGATGAAAGGCAAGCCGCAGTTCAAAGAGGCCATCGAGCGGGCAAAGGAGGTTTTCAAGCAGAACCTCACCCATGATCTCGCCATCTCGCTATCCAAAGCCGCCAAAGGGTATGAGCATGAGGAAACCGAGCAGGAGTTCCGCGTCGGAGCGGACGGACAGCCGACCCCGTTCAAGATGAAGAGGAAGAAAATCCATGTGCAGCCGAATATCGGGGCCGCTATTTTCCTCCTGACGAACCTTGACCCCGAACACTATCAGAACAGGCAGCGCAACGATGTAACGCTCAAAAAGGACGACGAAAAACCGATGACACTCGATGAGATCAATGCAGAAATCGCACGACTTGAAAAGTTTGAGGATAAGGCGGATAAATAATGAGATCATCTACAATCGAGGTACGCGAACAGTTGATGAGGTTGAAGCGCGAGAAATTGAAACTCGAAGCTCCGACCTCCTTTTCGCGTTTCCTCGGTTATAGTAATCCAAAATACGAATTAGAGTGGTTCCATAAGCTCATCGCGGATCATTGCCAAATGCTGTTGGAGGGCAAGATCAAGAACCTGATGGTTTTCATGCCCCCGCAGCACGGAAAATCGGAAATCATCTCCCGTAATTTTCCCGCATGGGCGCTCGGACAAAACCCCGACCTAAAAATTGTCGGCTGTTCCTACTCCTCCGACCTCGCGCAACAATTTTCGCGCTCAATTCAGAGGACGATAGACAGCAAGGAGTATCAGGCAATATTTCCCGCTACCTACCTCAATGGCTCGAATATCCGCACGGATTCGCGGGGTTATTTGAGGAATGTCGATCTCTTCGAGATGGTAGGACATCGAGGATTTTACAAGGCGGTCGGCGTAGGAGGTTCTTTGACAGGTACACCCGTCGATATTGCGATCATCGACGACCCGGTGAAAGATGCGAACGAGGCAAATTCCATCACTTACCGACAGAGGGTGTGGGATTGGTATAACACCGTCCTTTCGACCCGTCTGCACAACAATTCGCGGCAGCTCTTCATCATGACGCGATGGCATGAGGACGACCTCGCCGGACGCATCCTCAAAGCCGAGCCGCAGGAGTGGACGGTACTCGCCATCCCCGCGATCTGCGAACAGGAGTACGACGGAGGATTGAGCGAACGGCATATCGGCGACGCACTATGGCCGTCGCGCCACTCCATCGACAAGTTGCAGAAGCAGAAAGCCCGCGCCCCGCGTGAGTTCAATGCCCTGTATCAGCAGCACCCGACCATCGAGGGCGGCAATATCGTGAAAAGGGATTGGTTCCGCACGATTCCGCTTGCCGAGTTCCGGTCGCTGCGCTTCAACGAGCCGATACACTTCTACCTCGATACGGCCTATAACAAGAAGAAAAAGGGCCAAGACAACGACCCCAGCGGCGTACTGGCGGCCTGCCGGATCAGGAATTACATCTATCTGATCGACGCGCAGAAAGTGTATAAAGAGATGCCCGACCTGTTGCGGTTCCTGCCTCAATACATCGCAGCGCATGACGGCAACTCCGAGAGCAAACTTCATGTCGAGCCGAAAGCCAACGGCGAGAGCGTGGTGCAGATGCTTCAAGAAATCTCGACCCTCAATGTCAAGCGGACGCCCACGCCGACCGATGATAAGGAGGTGCGATTGCGGGCCGTTTCGCCGCGCGTGGAGTGCGGGCGGGTGTTCATCGTCGAGGGATCATGGAACGACGATTTTCTCGATGAAGTATGCGGATTTCCGAGCCAGCCGCACGACGAGTTCGTCGATATTCTCGGATATGCGATAAACGACCTGTACGATGAGGACGACGATATAGACTACGACGTATTGAGTAAGTCGAGTTTAGGTATGTAAACCAATAATTTAAGGATATGATGCTATTTGATTTGTTTCGCAACTATCTCAATGCTCTTGTAGGACGAAATCAGGAGTTTGAGAAACTATTGGCCGCCAAAGACATTTCGGCGGTCAAGGAGCGCATGGGCAACCGTATGGATATGGCGATTGCCGCGCTCAAAGAGTATGAAGTAACCTCTCATGAAATCATGAAGCGGGAGGACAAGATCATCACCGACAAAAAGGGGAATTTCATCCGGTTCGAGCCGGTATGGAAGCTGCCGATCCCCTATCAGGTTTACATCAATGAAATCGCCCTCGTATTCCTCTATGGTCGTCCGGTGAAATGGACGCAGCAATCCACAGGGACAGATCGGGCGTTCCAAAAATTTCAGGATGTCATCGAGCACACTCACTTCAACAGCAAACTCCGCCAATGCAAGCGTATCGCCGGATCAGAGACCGAAAGTGCGATGCTTTTCCGCGTTTTCCGCGATGCGAACGACGCGCCGGACGTTCAGATTCGAGTGCTCGCCAAGAGCAAGGGAGATGAGATTTACACGCGCTGGGATCAATACGAGAATCTGATTTCCGTAGCATGGGGCTACTATGTACGGGAACAGGAAAACAGCCTCGTCTATCACTTCGACATCTACACCCCGAACATCATCTACCGCTGCACGCGGAAGAGCATCGGATGGGAGGTCGTCGAGGAGACGAATTTCATAGGCAAGATTCCGATCATCCTCTTCCAGCAGGACAAAGAGTGGAAAGGCGTCGAGCCGCTTATCCATCGTGAGGAATTGATCGGATCGCGCTCTGCCGATACAAACGACTATTTCGCCGATCCTATCGCTATCATGGCCGCCGACCTCATCAAGAACCTGCCGGAGAAGAAAGAGGCGGCGAAACTGCTCGTAACGAACGATTCCGAGGGCGTGGACAAGGCGGCGAAGTACCTGACATGGGATAGTGCGCCGGAAAGCAAGAAGCAGGAAATCGAATGGTTGCAGAATCATATCCTTTCCAAGTCGTTCACCCCGAATATCTCACTCGATACGCTGAAATCGTTGAGCAATCTGTCGGGAAAGGCCCTGCGGACGGTGATGTTGCTTGCCGACATCAAGGCGGCCAAGCACAAGGAAACCCACGACGAGCTATTATCGCGCACCTCTTCGCTCATTACGTCGATCATCAGCAACGTCCTCGACGTAAGTCTGAAATCTGAATGCGACAATCTGAAAATCGGGCATGAGTTCCAAGAACCGTTCGGGGACGACATCGCGGAAGCCCTCGAAAATATCATCAAGAGCCTCGACGGCGGTATCATGGCAACCGAAACCGGCGTAGAACTGAACCCTCTCGTCAAGGATAAGAAGCTCGAAATGGAGCGTCTGAAAGCCGAAGAGGAGGAACGGGCGCAGAAGCAGCAACAGATATTCGGCGACATCGAGGGTGCAGGCCCGCAATCCGCATCGGATGGCGACGACGCCCCCGACGATAATGAAAACGGAGATGAAGATGATCCGAAGAAAAAGCAGCAACAGAAGCAGAAGAAGTAGGTAGCAAATGGCAAAAAAGGCATATTCTCCCGACCCGAAAGCGGAAACCATCAAGCGCATCCAGCGCACGGAGGCTTACGCCGAGAAAGTGAGGCAGCTATTCGCCGCAACGGTGAATGAAATCCTCGCTCTCAATAAATCCGTACCGACGCTGGACGAGGGGGTCATGTACTCTTTCGACGGGGATAATATGCGAATCCAAAAGAAAGTCGAGGCATTGCTCCGGCAACTGCATTCGACGACTACGACAGCTATCAAAAAGGGGATCACGCTCGAATGGGAAAAGGCCAACGACGCATGCGATAAACTCATTTCCTCATGTTTTGGGAAAGAGGTATTATCCAGTCCGGAGTTCAGCGCATGGAACAACCGCAATATGGCGGCGATGAATGCTTTCACCAACAGAACGGAGAACGGCCTCAATCTCTCAAAACGGATATGGCAGTCGGTTCAGCAGCTCCGCGATGAAATGGAGATCGCCATGACCGTCGCCATCGGCGAGGGAGATTCGGCGCAATCCATATCCCGCAAAGTCCGGCAATACCTGAACGACCCCGACCTGATGTTCCGCCGTTTCCGCTTCAAGAAAGGCGAAGACGAGCAGGGCAAGCCTATCTACGGGCGGAAGTGGAAAAAGCGCATCAAGGACGAGAAAACGGGCAAATACCGATGGATCGACTACGACCGTAGCGACTACAAAACCGGATCGGGCGTTTACAAATCCTCGGCCAAGAATGCCATGCGCGTTGCGAGGTCAGAGACAAACATCGCCTACCGCCGCGCCGACAATGAGCGGTGGCAGCAGATGGATTTCGTCCTCGGTCAGCGCATCCAGCTATCGAAGAATCACCCGAAGAAAGACATCTGCGACAAGCTGGCAGGCGACTACCCAAAGGATTTCGTATTCGACGGCTGGCATGTGCAATGCTTCTGCTTTGCAACGCCTATCCTGATCGACGAGGACGAGATGGCGAAAGTTACGGAGGCATTTCTCAAAGGCGAGAAATACACCCCGCGAGGCAAGCAGATCTCCGAATATCCGGCTAATTTCAAGGATTGGGTACGGGATAACAAGGAGAATATCCTTGCATCCCGCGATAGAGGCACGGAACCCTACTTTATTCGCAATAACTCGGCGGCTATCGACCAGATACTCGACCCGAAGCCGAAAGAGCTTACAATCGCGGAAAAGGCGGCATTACGCCATGAGACCCGAACGCCAGAACAGGAGGCGGCGATCCGTAATGCGTGGGCCGAACGTCAGAAGAAGCACCAGCAAATCAAGACGGCGGCGAATAACATCGCCAAAGTCGCCGGGGATTATGGCGAGGTCGATTACTCCGCCCTGCAAAAGTATATCGACGCGGGCGATCTGTCGGCCATGCAGACCGAGACCAAGAAAGTGGCGCAAGCCATCCTCGCCGCCAAGAAAGCGGAGCAGGCTCTCGCCGACATCATCCCCAATGCTCACTCATGGCATAAGCAGTTCACGATGGATCAACTGCATGGGGTGTATAATGCCGTCAAATCGAAGATCGAGAGCTGGTCGGGCCTATCCCTCGAACAGCAGGCGAAAAAGCTGCATTTCGAGGCTTTCGACTTCCTCGGCGGCAACATGAAAGGCGTTCAGGAAAAGTACCCGACATGGAAAGTATCGCAGGAGGCATACATCAAGGAGCTTAACGCCGTCAATTATAAGATTTCGCTCAAACAAGCGATGGCAGATGTCGCGCTTGTCGAGCAATGGGCCGAAGCGCATCCGAAGAGCCTCAATGTCGCAAAGCTCCTTGCCGATGCAAAGCATGCCATCGCCAACGACGAGGATATTGCTGTTATCAAGCAAAAGGTTTCACTCGCAGTCGCCGAGAAGCAAAAACGCGAGATGGAGCAGGCACGGCGCGACGCGAAAAAGGTCATCAAGTCTCTCACCTTGCCAAATATCAGCAAGGCGGAGATAAATCGACTTCTCGACCAATATGAATCCGAGACATTCGATGATGCAGATGCCCGATTGCGCTCCATGACCGGAAGCATATGGAAGAGCCTGACGAAAGAGGAGCGGATCATCCTGACAAAGTACACGCAGACTTACAGCTATCTGAATGAGCCGCTGCGAGGACAGACCTATTACGGGGCACGAGGCAACGATGAGTTTGAACACGACCTGCCTATCCTAACGAGGGCACTTGAAAAGTTCTCCATGCCTCAAAATACCGTCGTCAGACGCGGCGTCGGCAGCTTCGAGATCAACGAACTCGGCTATGGCCTCGGAGATCTGAAAGTTGGGGATATATTCGTTGATAAAGGGTTCCTCTCGACGGCAATCCATAGGTCAGGAGGATTCAGCGATTCATACAATTTGGTGATCGTGGTTCCCAAAGGAGCAAAAGGCGTTTATGCCGAACCGTTTTCTCATTATACCGACTATAACAAATTCGAGTATGACGGCGAAATATGGGACGGAGAATCGGTCGAATCGGTAAGATCGGAAAAGGAGTGGATCGGACAGCGAGGCAGCCAATTCCGAGTTCTCAAAAGGCAAGGCAGAACGATCTATCTGCAAATGATCGGACAGCTCAAATAAACAAAGGGAGCGCGATTGCGCTCCCTTACTTGTAGTATCGCTTGTAGAATTTCTTGAACGGCTCGACACAATCCATCATCGACGACATATTGCCCTGTGCATAGCGATTAAACAGCAGGGATTTCAAGGTAATCGGCACTCCGTCCGCATTCTCGAACTCTGCCAATCCGACCGCAGTATATTCGTCGAGATTTCGACTTTCAGAGGCATTCACATCGCCTCTTGCAATGACCGCCATAGTGTCGTGAACCCATGTCCGCTCGTAAAGCCAAAGCATCATTTTGTTTTGATCTTTCCCCTCGTATGGGTTCTCCCGCTCGCCCTTATAATAGCGGCAGTATTGCAGTAAATCGGATTCTTTCATCAGTACGTTGCATAAAATTTCTTAATAACATTCCGCATATCTTCCGGCAGGTAGCTCATCGCGGCCTCTATGGTCGTAAGATTGACACCGAAACGGGCCTTTGCGAGCGATCCGACGATAGCTCCGAGCGTATCGCTATCACCGCCGTAGAGAATGGCCTTGCGGATTGCGTCCTCGAATGAATCGCTCTCTTTGATGATATGAAAGGCCAGCGGAACGCACCCCTGACACGTTTCGTCGAACTTACCCCTCGGAATGAGGTGATGCTCCCAGTCCGCACCGTAGAACATCCCAACCATTTCGAGGGCCTGATTGAGGGCCAAAACATCGCAGAAAGGATCGCAACTCCGCATCAGGTAAATCGCCCGTGCAACCACCATCGCCCCGATGATTCCGTCGGGATGGTCATGCGTGATCTTCGCCGTTTCCATCGCCTGCCGAATCACCTCCTGCTCCGTATCGAACGCATAGGCGACAGGGCTGACCCGCATCGCCGCGCCATTACCGAAACTGTTATACGGCTGGGGATCGGGAGAATTGAGCCACAAGGCGAAAGACGCCCCGTATGCACCCATCGGATTAGGGTATTTCCTGCACCAGCGCAGGATGCTCGTCCGATAGTCCTCTCCGCGCAGTATCGCATCGGCTACCGCCACCGTGCAAATCGTGTCGTCGGTAAAGCTGCACTCCGGGGAAAACAGCGCGAAATTTCCATCCCGCGTATTGTTGAACTCGAATCGAGAGCCTACTATGTCACCAATTATCGCACCTATCATATCAAAAATTTTTAGAATCTATCACTTCGTCTATATCCAGCACCCCGTCGGCATTTTCTTTCATCGTATGCAGGTAGATATAGCCATTTCGGTAAAATGAAACCTTTGCCAGCTTTTCACGATACATAGCCTCCGCTTTCGCTCTATCGACGAAATACAGATGCGTAACGAGATCGTATGAATCCGCAACATAGGTCAGCCGATATACCATGCTATCCATCGCACTCCGATTTTAATGACCGTCCTCTCGTCTTGCGCTGGATTTGCCCGATGCGGATGAGGACTTTCTTGTTCTCGTATTCGCTTCTGCCCCTCGTCGCATTCGTGAGGGACTTGTATGTGATGCCGACCGCCCCGATAGGAACGGTATCGTAGATCGCTTTCAGGGAACCGAAGTAGAAGTCGGTTTCGCCGTTGTACGGCTCCTTGAACTGCAAATGCACTATCTTCTTTGCTTCCATAATCCAATACTTGTGCAAATTTACCGCTTTTCCGGCGTTCTGCCACGCTTTCGCGCAAGAATCGACCAATCTATCGGCCCGACCGCAGATATTCGAAAATTGGCGGCATTTTCATTTTTCTTTTTTCGCGGAACTTTTTTCTTTTTCAAAGGATGAATTTACGAGGGTCTTACATGATGGGAGATCCGATGTTTTTGCAGTCGAAAAAACATCCCCTCTATCTATCTTAATATATCTATATATTCTTATCTTCTGTGCAGGGGTCGTTGCAGGGGTCGTTGCTGTACCCATTGCACCCCGTCGATATATAAGACCGATATTCAGGACAATACCCGCACCAAACATCGTTGCACCCTATTTGTGGATAAAATACTCTATCGCCGAATGCACGAGGATAAAATGCGTAGCGGTCTGCCTGCATTGATCCGCCCACGGATTGTATAGGTTCAAGGCCAACGCGCGGTACAACTCCGGAATTTCGCTTTTGACGCGCGATACCAGCATCCTATAACTGACCCTCCTTGCGCCTTTCATAAGGGCCTCCCATTTTGAAGACGGGAGACCCTCGCACGTTGCATCGAGATACATGGCTAAATTCCGAATTGCTCCGACAAGAATCCGACCATCGCCCTGTTCTGCGGCAAAAGGGCCGGAATATCCATCGTATCGGCTTTATACAATTCCGTTGCGCCGTTGTATAAATCCCATACCGTGACCTTGCCGTTCTGATAGTAGCGATACATCATATCCTCGGTAAGCCGCGAGATTTGCGACTGATTGAGCGGATAGGTGCGATTCTCCCTGATTTCTGCGATATGAGTATCGCATTTAACGCGGAGGGCGGTCAGCATCCCGATCAACGTAAACATCTGCTGCGCGTCGATAGGGATTTGCTTCATCCTCTCGATCTTCTCCCGCTCGGTAACGACGATTCGGCGGGCATCGACGATCCATGACTTCACGATGTCGAGGATTTCGGGAATCGTTACACCATTGCCCCGACCCGATCCTTTCTCCGAATAGGTCGAGATATATTGATCCGCGCAGAGCATACATTGGTTGTGGCAGATCATCACCATATTGCCGAATCCGACCTGTATTCCTTTCTGATGAAATGCGACGGCAAGATTGGTCGTATGATCTGCATCATCGAAATTCGTGATGCGAATGTTGGCGAATACCCGACGGAGGATATGCGCTTCGACGGCCCGCTCTCCGTATTGGGCCTCTACCTGCGGTAAGAGGACGACACCCGGAGTATTGCGGTCTTTATTCTGTGCTGCAAAGAGGTCGTAAACCTCGACATCATAATTCTGCGCGTTGCACATGCCGATAATCTGATTCAGCAAATCATAGTGGTAAATGCCCCGTAGCGGCTTGCCGTAGATGTCGTTCTCCTTGTGGGTTCGCGCCAGTTGATCGAGGGAGAGGGTCTGCACCTTTGCTTTCTCGAAGTCGAAAAATTTGTTGTTCAATGTCGTTTCCATAATGCGTTGAATTTTAATTTATAATCGTTCAATCGTTTTTGCCACCTCTTCGCCCCAATACCCAACGATAAGGTCATAGGCTTCTTTATCACCATCCCATGCGATCATGCACTCGTGGTTATTGTATTCGTAGAAATAAACCTCCTGCGGATCGCATTCTTTCGGGATAGCCGCCCGGCTATCGTCGTAGAACTTGAAGAATGCCGCAAGTCCGTCCTTTGTACCGAAAGCTCCCGTGTCCTTATCTTGGCATATTTTATCGCCGTCTTTGATGTGTCCGAGTTCTACCAAATGCTTGTATCCCTCGGCGAACTGTTCTCGGCTAAAAGCGAAGAAAACCCCGCATTTATCAGCATCGGGATGCTCGTTCTTGATCGCCTTGTAGCGGTCGATAGTTTGGGCGTTCAGCATTACAACACCCCCGTCGTAATTACCCCAATCCCGATAGTATCGGAGTTCGCCCCGCGTGGTCTTGACCGTCTTAATATCTTTCTCTTCCATATCTGTTGCGTTGATTATTATTCGTCGATTCTGTCCTCCATGAGCGTAAAGCAGGATTTCGGAGGACGCCGTTTGAATTTTCCCCATGCCTTGCGCCGGGCCTCGGCCGCCGTTTTGGCTTTGACCGTATAGGACTGCGACCACGTCATATCGACCGTAACCTCGTAGGTTCTTGCCGTCTTTTTCGTTGCCATGATCCTACTGCTTTTGAGAGAGCCATAAATCCCGCTTTGCGCGGCAGCTATCGAGGGATACCCCGACGCAGGAGAAAAGCTCGCCGCTCTCCGTGCGGTAGTCGTATTGCCATCTTTTGACCGTTTTCCGGCCGATTTTGGCCGTGAAACTTGTGTAGTTCTCTCGCCCCGGCTGGCAGACGGAACACCCGTTTACGTTGATTGAATTTGCCATTGTTGAGTTGAATTTTTAAGGTTTGCGATTATTGCTCGGCCTCGAAATCATCGACGATCTCGAATGCGTCGGTTTTGAGGGCCGTGTCCGGTTCCCCGTCGAACTCGTTGTTGTTCTTCGTGCAGAGCCTCATATTCTGATGCGAATAGTCCAAACTTATATCCACGACATACGTCCCTTTCTGCGTTTGGAATACCTCCCGATCCCATGAATCGAATCCTACATGCTTGATTTTGATCTTTTCCATACTTGCGATTATTTGAGATTATTTTTCAACCAAACCCTATCGACCTCCCACAAGGGCAGGCCCTTGATGATTTTCCGACGGATCACCTCTTTCATGCCAATCAAATCGGCCGCTTTGATATGGAGGGTAATGTCGCCGAATTTCTGCGCTCTTTCGAGGAGGAAGTCCGCCATTTGGGACTTCCATTCATGCAGGCTTTCCGCCTTGGCCTGTCTTGCTTTATCCATGATTATGCGTTGATTAGGTTCATTATCTGTTCGAGCTTTCTTTCGAGAGCGTATCGCTTTTCGCACTCTTCCGCATATTTCTTGTAAAACTCATCGTGCTTGGCCTTTTCCGCGTAATACTTATCCTGATAGGACGTTGCGAGTTCTACCTGCCGATCATAGCTCTCTTTTTGCACTCTGATCTTTTTCTTCAATTCGGCGATTTCGATCACCATTGACCGGGAAAGATCGAGATGCCCTTTCTTGGTGGCGAATGGTTTGCAGAACTCGTCCTTGTCCTTATCCGAGGACATATACACCCCGTTCCATACCTCAAAAATTCCGTCCGATACATTCAAGCCAACTCTTTCGGTAAACTCTTCTCGTGTCATAGCCTATTATAAATTTTGGTCGTTATTTATTACTTATTAAGTATCTGTTTGATGATGCAAATATATAGCCAACTATTATAGTAAGCAACTTTTTTCGCAGAAAAAATGCGCTCAAAATCAGCCAAAAACGTGTATTTACGGATAACTATATCATAACCACACAGATAATTTTTGTTGAAATTTTAGATACCTAATAGATATTTTTCATTACCTTTGTCCGTAACGATACGTTTTAACAATTTTTTTCGACTATGAAAAAGAAATTTCGCAAGCTCTTATCCGAAAAATGCAAGGATATGGGACTGACTGACAAGGCACTCGACGACCTCGTAGAGATCGGGGCGGAGGGTCTTGCCGACGATGCCTCGGACGAAGACATCGCCGCGAAAGTGGATTCGCTCGTGCCCTATGCAAAGGCAATGCAGGGGGAGATCACGAGGAAGACGCAACGTCCGAAACCGCAATCAAAGAAACCGCAATCCAACGACGAGGGCGAAGATGAGGGCGGAAATGAAGATGAGGCCCCCGAATGGTTCAAGCCTTTCCAAAAAAAATTGACCGATCTCGAAACCGAGAACGCCGCGCTCAAAGCGGAAAAGGCAAAAACTACGCGACAGGCCGAAATCTCGGCAAAGGCTAAAAAGCTCGGAATCCCCGACTACCTGATGAAGCGAGTCTCATTCGCAGAAGATGCAGACCTCGATAAGGAGTTGGCGGATTACAAGCAGGAGTTAGTCACCAACAACCTCATGCCCAAGGAGCAGGCGCATGAAACGGGAAGTAGCAAGGAGGCTATGGAAGCTGCCGCCAAAGCTTGGGCCGAAAGTCTTCCCAACAAGTAACAGCTCCGTATCATTCACCCCTTAAAATTGATTGCAACAATGGCTATTGATTTCAAGAAAACGCAGCTATCGGGCCACACGCCCGAAATTTGGCGCGGCGAGTGCAAGATTCTGCCGGGCGGCTTCAAGCCGGTGCAGAACTTCCCCGTCGGAACGGTGTTGCATCGGGGAACTCCTATCCATGTCGATTTCGAGGCGATGAGTGCCGCCGTTTGCAAGACCGCCAAGGTTCTCGTAGGAGGCACGACCACCGCGCCCCGCATCGCCAAAGGTCATTACTTCGTCGCAGGCGACGTGGTGATGAAACTCGGAGTAACCGACAAATCCCCGATCATCAAGTCCATCGACACGGCCAATGCCGAGTACGATGTTCTTACGTTCGCATCCGCCATCGCAGGGCTGGCCGAGGGCGACATCCTCGTTGAAGCATCGGCAGCAGCGGCCGCCGAGGGCGACAATGAAGCCGTCCCCGCCGCACCTCTCTACACGCCGAACATGGTTGTCGGCGCGGTCAAGGAGTTCACCGGAAAGGGCCTCCCGACGATTGATGCCGCATACGAGGCGGTAGTCCTCTATCCGAGCCTGAACTTCCCTTTGCTGGAAGACTGGCTCATCAATCCCGGCAAGGTATGCCTCAAAGCAAACCCGAACATTCTGTTCATTAAACAGTAACGATCATGCCCGAAATTCTTTATAGCTCAATCTTTGGCGCATTGACGCAGCACGTACAAGCTCGCTTCGATGCCGCCTCGAAACTACACAAGCAGCTTTTCGACAACGTAATCTTCGAGCGTTTCCTCGACTGGGACACCCCAACTATCGGCCTCGACTTCGAGGAGATCATCGGTCAGTACAACATCACGGTAGCCGCACCGACCATCGGCGACCAGTCGAAAGAGGCTATCCTCGGTACTGAGGGACTGGAAACCGTGAAAGAGCGCATCCTCAATCATGCCGTAACGCTGCCGATGACGATTCAGGACTATCGTAAGGTTCTGCAAATCCTCGACAGCAAGTCGCTCCCCGACAAGGCAAAGACGGAGCAGCTCATCAAACTGATGTGGGGCAGTTCGACGACGGTCGTAAGTTCCGTTCTCGCAAAGCTCGACATCCTGTTCCTGCGCCCGCTCTCGAACGAGGGTATCGTCGAACTCGACGACAACATCAACCCCGAAGGTGGCGTGCGCGGCACGATCAACTTCAACCAGCCCGCCGAGAATATCGCGTCGTCCAAAACCCCGTGGACGGATGCCAATCTCGACACGGTAGACTGCTTCGAGGACGTGCAGGGCATCATCGACGCCGCACAGGACAAAACCGTATTCGGCAAAATCCTCTGCGCTCCGTCGCGCATCTCCTACATGTGCCGCAGCAAGAAGATCAAGCAGATGATCTGGGGAACCGACAAATCTGCGAAGATCGTGCAACTGAAAGACCTGAACGCCTATATGCAGGAGAACAGCTACCCTGTTTTCGAGCCTATCCGCCGTCAGGTTCGCATTCAGAAAGGCAAACTCCGCGTCCCCTATACGCCGTGGAACGAGAAGAACATGGTTTTCATTCCCGACGGCAAGCTCGGCATCGTCAAAAACGCATGGGCGAACAACGAGCTGAAACAGGAGGCCGGAGTAGCGTACTCCAACTACGGGCGTATCCGCGTCTCGCAATGGGGCGTGGGCGAAACGCAGGGTAGCAACGGCGTTGAGTTCACCAAGGCCGAATCGCTCTCGTTGCCCGTAATTACGGAAATGAACGGCATCTACACCCTCAAAACGCAGCAGTAGCCGTGGATAACCTTACCGCAACGAGGAGTTTGTGCAATGCGATAGCAAACACATTCTATCCTGATAACGCGACCATCGAATTTGCGCTCTTCAACGAGGGCATCGACGCAAAGGCCGAGGCGACCCCGAAAGACCCTATGATCTTTCGGGTTGCCGCCCGCCTTGTCATCGGATATGTCGAAAACAGCCGCTCCGAGAACGGCGTATCGACCTCCGTAATGAGCGAGGAAGCCCTCAAACAGAGCCTTTCGATTTGGTGCGGCTATTATGGTCTCAATGCGGATGAGGTTCTTTCCGACTATATGCGCGTGATCGAGGACGGCACGCATCTATGGTGATATGAGATACAACGGCACATTGCGCTACGAGATACTCACCGAGGGCGGTATCGACGAATGGGGCGAGCCTATCAAGGCACAATCCGCATGGAGCGAGGCTATCCCCTGCTCCATCAAGACCAACAGCGATAACCGCAAAGGGCGTTACGAAGACGGCGAATTTCGGCAGGCTTCGTTTACGATCCTTGTTGAGTGCATCCCTTTCCCCTACAATCGGGTGAAACTCGAAAGGATGGGCGAAAATCTCGGCGAATACCGCGTGATGAACGCCGAACCTCTCACCACCGTAGGCAGAACTCAAATCGTGGTGTGATATGGCGAAAGTCGCTACCTCGCACGGCAAATACAAGGGCGTCATCGTCAGCAAAACGGACATGCGCAAGCTGAAAGCCGGATTGCAGGCCAAGATGAAAGACATCGTCGCCTTGCTCGTGAAGCAACTCTCTTTCATCGGGGAGGAGTGCATACGAATCGCCCGCGAGAGTGGCAGCTACAACGATATTACCGGCAATTTGAGGTCATCAATAGGCTATGTGGTGCTTGTGGACGGGAAGCCCGTCGTGACGGGAGCCTCGAAGCAATACAGCGGCAAGGATGGCAACGGCGAAGCCGGCCCGCCCGCCGCCGAAGCATTGCTCCAAAGTCTGCAAGCGAAATTTCCGTGGGGCGTGGTTCTGATCGTCTGCGCAGGCATGAAATACGCCGCGTATGTCGAAGCAGTCCACCACAAGGACGTTCTCACCTCCGCCGAGTTGAAAGCCGAATCGCTTGCCAAGAAATTACTCAACGGTCTAATCGAATAGCGAGATGATAAAAACGGAGATGCAGATTGAGCGGGATTTCTATTCTTTCGTCAAGAATAGCGACCTCGGAAAGGCCATCAAAGGAAAGGTTTACCGACCCGAAATGCGCCCTGCCAATGCCACGACGGAGGATTTGATCGTCAAGTTCCTCGCAGGACTTGATGAACAGGTACAAACGGGCGTGGTGATCTTCAATCTCTATGTCCCCGATATACCTCATGCCGACGGCCGGATGGTTCCCGACAAGAACCGCATCGGCAAGTTGGAGGAGCTGCTTCTCGCATTCGTAGAAACCGCAGGTGGTACGGAATACTGGCTCGAAACCGATACGACACCGACGACGATGCGCAACGAGGAAATAGAGCAGCATTTCATATACGCAAGAATCAAGTTTAACCGCATAACAGAATAGGATTATGGCAAAGAAAATCATCATGTCGTGGTCGAAGTGCAAAATCGAAGTCGGCAAGACCGGCGACGACGAGGCGATGGCCGCCACTCTGACCGATGTAGGGACGATCAACGACAAATCGACGACGCTTGCCACCGAGGACGGCGAAACGCTGACCGCAACGGCAACGGGCGGGATCGTGGTTGCCGAAGAGGAGGGCGAGCCGGTCGTTACCCTGACGACCCGCGTCAAGGAGATGGACTTCGACAAGGAAAAGATGTTCAACGGGGCAGAGGTCTCGGAGGACGGCGACGAGCTGACCGTCAAGACCAACGTCGTATCGGACGACTTTTCCGTGAAGCTCACGCCCAAGAATATCGGTGCTATCGGCATCAAGATTCGTCGGTCGCATGTTTCGTTCCGACCGGGCAGCTCCGAGGAGGAAGGATCGTATGTCGATCTCACGTTCAAGGTGCTCGCCTGCTCCGACGGGGAGCTTTACAAGAAGTTCCGCGTCAAGGCCGCAGACTGGGCCGCGCAAGCAGGGGCATAACATCGCAAGATGCTGACAAGCGGAAAGACGCCCTTTGCGGTTGGAGGAGAAACCGCAATCCGGAGGGTTGGCAGAGTGGCTGAATGCACCTCACCGCTAACGAGGCAAGCCGTCAGGCTTCGGAGGTTCGAATCCTCCACCCTCCGCAATTTTATTCAGAATATGGAACAGACTACTATCGAAAGCCGCGTCGCATCGGCCATACTCGAAAGAAATGTAGGGAATATCGAGATTGAGGGTGTCACCTACGAAATAGCGCCGCCGTCTATCGCAACGCTCATCGTCGTTTCGGAGTTCATCGCCTCCCTCCCGATTGTGGAGAAAGTGGAGAAAACCGAGATCGTAAATTCCGTACTGCATCATGCGCGGTTTTTCCGGCCTCTCGGCGACATCGCGGCGACGCTTATCCTCGGAGCGAAGAGCCTCACCGAGGAGCGCGTCGTCGTGCAGGAGAAACGCTATTTGTTCGGTCTCATCAAGCGCAAGAGCAAGAAGAAAATCAAGATCGACAAACGGGCGGAACTCGCCAAAGCCATTTTAGAGAACGTCCGTCCGACGGTTCTGTTCAACGTCGTCGTACAACGGCTTCAAGACATGGAGATCAGCAGTTTTTTCGCCATTACCACTTCCCTGTCAGAGGCGAATATCCTCAAACCGACAAAGGAAGTGGTAAAAGGCTGAACGACAGCATTTGGGCTACCGTTCTCGGAATCGCAAGAACGCTCGGAGTAACAGAGAAATACGCTTTATACGACATCAGTTATGTAAACGCGATCATGTATAGCCGTGCAATGCCGATGCCCGGCGACAAAGGCGAGAACGGCAACGCGCCGCTTTACGATGGCAGTAAAGACGCGAATAACCCTGAAAATTTCACGGATTTCACAGATGACGAGGAGATTGTAAGAATATGAAAAACGACGACGGCGCATTAAGTTTCGGCACGGCGATAGATATGTCCGGCTTCGATGCCGGCATCGAGCAGATCGAGGGGAAAGTCGCTGGATTGACCTCCAATGTTGAAGTTGAGACTTCCAAAATCTCTCAACTGCTCGCCAACGTCCCGACCTTGAATATCGAAGTCGTCACAAATGCGTCGCAATCCCTTTCCACCATCGACACCGCATACGCCGAACTCGACCGAGTGATTGACACCAACCGCTCGTCCGTATTGGCGTTGGAGGAGCAATATCGGCAGCTCGGCTCCGAAATCTCGAATCTCGGACGGCAGGCCGCAACTCCCGCTATTCAGGCCGAATACGATGCCCTCAAACAGCAGCAGACGGCGATCAAGGAGAATATAGCGTTACGCAAGAAAATCGTTACCGAGGCCGAGAAAGTCGGCGACGAACTCTATCAGACCGAACAGCGGTTGAAGAAAGAGGCCGCGGCCGCCGAAAAGAGTGCCAACAGCCAAGTATCGCTCCGCACCCGATTGAGGCAATTACGGGAAGAACTCGTAATGATGGAGGCATCGGGACAGCGCGGCACGGCACAGTATCGCGCCTTGCAGGAAGAGGCGGGAAAACTCACCGACGCATGGGCCGACGCCACGGCGCAGGCAACGATCCTCGCCCATGACCAGCGCGGTATGCAGGGTCTTATTTCGGGACTTTCAGGTGTCGCAGGGGCTTTCTCCGTAGCACAGGGCACGATGTCGCTTTTCGCGGGCGAGAATGAGGATTTGCAAAAGATCATGGTCAAGGTGCAATCCCTCATGGCTATTACCATCGGATTGCAGCAGATACAGCAAACCCTCAATAAAGATTCGGCATTCACCCTCGTTACCTTGAATGGTCTCAAAGAGTGGTGGAACAAGCTCACGGGACAGAGTGCCGTCGAGCAGGCCGCCGAAACTGCCGCGACCGAGATCAATACCGCAGCACAGGTAGCCAATGCAACGGCGACGGCCGCCGATACTGCGGCGCAGACGGCCAATAATACAGCTACCGCAGGAGGGACGGCCGCACAAGTGGCGAATACCGCATCGACAACGGCACAGACTGCCGCGACGACCGCCGGAACCGTCGCTACAAAAGCCATGTCCGTAGCAATGAAAGGTCTGCGGGCCGCGCTCATTTCTACCGGCATCGGAGCATTGGTCGTTCTTTTGGGGTCGCTCGTGAATTGGCTGATGAAAGCGTTTGAGGCGTCATCGAAAGCCGATAAGAAATTCGAGGAGCAGCAAGAAATCCTCAAAGCAGGCAACGAAGCCTACATCAAGGCTTCTATGGAGATCGAGAACTACAAAAACAAACTCGAAAGCTTCAAGGGGACAAAAGCGCAGGAGAAAGAAGTTGTCAAAGAGCTGAACTCCAAATACGGGGAGGCAATGGGTTACTATAAAACCCTTGCCGAATGGAAAACCGTCTTAAAGCAAAAGGGCGAGAAGTATTGCGAAATGCTCATGCTCGAAGCACAGGCGCAAGCTCTTTTGACAAAAACGACCGAAGCATATATCAAGCTCCAAGAGGTCAGAGCAAAGGCCGAAAACGGCGATTTCAACAAGTGGTGGCGTGGAAAGCGCGGAGATAATCGTGCAGCGCAAAAGGCCATAAATGAAGCGCAGGAAGAATACGAAAACTGGAAAAAACAATGGGGAGAGATACAGGAAAAAGCATCTCAGTTCAAAAAAGATAACGACCTCGATTTCCATATCGACCCGTCCAAAGACAAGTTCGACCCGAAAAAGGCGGCTCTCACGCAAAAGAAATCCATCGAGGAATGGAAGAAAGCGGTCAAGCAGTATATCAAGGATGCGCATAGCGAGATAGCCGACTATACGATTGAGGCGATGGCAGAGGGACAGTCCAAAGAACTCAATCAGATAGAACTCGATACCGTCCGCAAGCGTAATGCGTGGCGTCAGCAGTTGCGCCAACTCGCCAAGGTTAGGCAGGATGCCGAGAAGCAATATTACATGTCGCAGAAAGGCGCGACGGAGGTCAAATGGGCCAATTCCAAGCGCGGCAAGATGACTATCGACGATTACGTCAAGGAGTTACTCCAAGACCCTAAAATCGCCGAGGAGTTCAATCGCGTATTAACGGCCATCACAGAGCAGGGAGAGCGGGAAAAGGCCGAAATCCGCAGGAAATACACCGACGCGCTGATTGACGAATACGGCACGGTCGAGCAGAGGATCGAGAAACTCAATCGGGAGTGGGCGAAGAAACTATCCACTATGCCGACCGAATACCTGCACAACGCGATTAAGCAGATGAACGCCGAGTTTGCCGCATTGGAATCTGCGGATTTCAAAAAGTCGATCAACTGGGAGAGCGTATTCGGCGACCTCGGAAAACAGTCGTTATCGACCTTGCAATACAACCTCGACAAGATCAAGGCTTATTTCGCCTCGAACAAGGATTCGATGGGCGCAACCGAGATCAAGGACTATCAAGAAGCGATTACCAAGATGGAGGAGGAAATCGCCTCTCGAAACCCCTTTGTCGCCCTGCACAAGTCGATCAAGGACATAGGCAACGCCAAAACGGAGTTCGTCGCCGCATTGCAGGCATGGCACGACGCGCAGGATGGGATCACGACCGCGCAGCGGGAATACAACGAAGCTCTCGCCGTCGAGCAGGCCCTCCGCGAGCAGATTGATTTGGGTACTCTCACGGAGGACAGCGATAAGTACCGCGAAGCCGAAGAAAACCTGAAATTGGCGAAATTCCGCGTTGCCGAAGCGACGGAGCGCAACTCGCAGGCTGAACAGCGGGCATTATCCGCACGTAATAATATCACCGTTTCCTACAAGAATTTCACAACGCAACTGCGGGCTGTCGGAGGCGTGATTTCCGGGATCGGCGGCCAAGCGCAGAACCTCGCGGCGATATTCTCCGATGATGTCGCAAATGGTATCGGCAAGGCCCTCGATACTATTGACGCGGTATTGGATGCCGCATCGACTGTCATGGATGCCATCGGAGATGTCGGCAAAGGCGTCGCCGAGGGCGTAGAAGCTACCGTTGATGCAACGGCACAGGGTGCAACGGCCGCAGCAGCAGCCGGAGCCGCCTCTATATCAACCATCGAGAAAGCATCGGTTATCCTCGCCGTTATTTCGGCGGCTTTGCAGGTCGCTACGGCCATCGCCAACCTCTTCAACGATGACGATTCCAAGCAGAAAGAAATCGAGAACCTGCAACGCCGCATCGACCAACTGCAATGGGAACTCGACAATGCCGATACCGTCCGCTTGCAGAATAATGTCGGGGATGCCGTGCAGAAATTGAGGGACATCTACGCCGAAACCACGCAGGAGGTATTGCGTCTGCATCTCACATCACAGCAGTACGGCAACTCATGGACACGGATGATCGCCCGGATGCGCTACGATAGCGAGGTATATGAGAAATCCATCGAGAAGATTGCCGATGCGTATGCAAAGGTAGCCTATACCGCCGATAAAGCCCTCGGAGGGAAGAGATACGACGAAAGCCGCAAGCAGCTCGAAAACCTTGCAGAGCAGCAGATACTCATTCAGAAACAGATCAATGAGGAGCAAAGCAAGAAAAAGACCGATCACGGCAAGATCGAGGAGTGGCAGCGACAGATTCAGGAGATCGCCCAAGAGATGGCATCCATCATCAACGAGATGCTGGAAGACATCATCGGCTATACCGCCGCCGACCTTGCCTCGGAACTCGGAGATGCTTTCTTCGAAGCGGCCAAGCAGGGAGAGGATGCGATGGAGGCATGGCGCAAAAAGGTCAATGATATTGTCGCCGATGTTCTGCAAAGGATGCTCGTACAGAAGTATTTGGAAGAGCGTATCGGAGGCATTTTCGACAGATACAAAAAAGAATGGTTCGGCAATGACGGCTCGTTCAAAGGCATCGACGCCGTGATCGGTTCGATGAATGGATTTGCCGGAGAACTCAATCAGGTCGGAGAAGAGTTCAACGCGATCTATCAAGGTCTGTCCGATAGCCTTAAAAATTATTTCACGGGAGATGCCGAGCGCGAGGGAATGAGCAAGGGGATCGCCACCGCGTCGCAGGATAGCGTCGATGAGAACAACGCCCGCCTGACGACCATTCAGGGGCATACCTATACCCTCGTACAAGGCATGAATGACCTGAATCGCACGAGCAATGCCGTCCTCGACAAACTGACGGGCATTGAGAAGAATACCTCCGAGGCCAACGACAAGCTCGATAGGGTCGATAAGAATATCAAGGACATCAAAAACACGGTTGATGATATTGACCGGAAAGGATTAAAACTCCGCAGCTAAATGAAAGAACTCATCAGACGAATACAGAGGGAATGGAGGGCGGCCAAAGATGCCGCCCAAGCCCAATGCGCCGATAGCGGGCAGTATGAAATGGCCGCAAAACTCGAAGCCTGCGACATGTTCAAAGGCGACGAGACATTGGAAGAGTTGATCGGGCTGATGTTCTCCCCGCGAGGGGTCGAATTTATGACGGCCTACAACTTCCCCAACATCGCCACATTCAGACGATTCAAGAAGTACCACCCGGAGCGATACGGGGTATATATCGACAGTGGCGAAATCTCGCTTTTGGAGGCTCGGAAAGTCTTTTTGATAGGAGATACCACCGCCGAGCTGAAATACCGCGAAACCGCCGGAAATCGGCTATTCCTAATGTGCGGAGCAAAAGCCTCCGTCGCGGCATCGGGATATGCGGTCGTCAAGGTCGAAAAGGATAAGGATTCCGAGGTGAGTTACATCGTTCAGGACAACGCGAAAATCCTATGGTAGGCAAGCTGTTCATAGACGGACTGGATGCGTTCAGCGAATACGGCATCTTCGTAGAGCAGTACGGGTACAAGGCACTCGTACAGATGCCGTCATTCAAAAAACTGAATAGCACCGAATGGCCCGAATATGACGGCGAGGAAACAGATCTCTCTAATCCGATCCTCGACAGCAAGACATTCTCGATACCGTTTTGCATCACCGATATTTTGAGCGCGAGCGATCTGTTCGAGGTGCTTTCCGATGGGGCATATCATATCTTCGACTTCGCCGAACTCGGCAAGTCCTACAAACTGCGGCTTCTGACCAATCCCGCATTGTCCGCCAAAATCCAGCTCGGAAAAATCACGCTGAATTTCGCCGATGACTTTCCGCCCGTCTATCCGACCGATGAGACGGACATCGAGAGCCTGAACGAGTACAATACGCTGCTGAATCAAGCTCCCTATGCAACAGCCCCGACGGGCTTCAAGCAAAACGGCTACGAGATGGATGATGTCGATTTTTCCCGCTTCGGGGTCTATGTCCTCGACGGCACGGATCGGAATATTCAGAAAGCCCCGAATGTCCGCGAGAATCTGAAAATTGATGTAACCAATCGGCCCGGAGTGGACTATGACGGAGAATCGGTTTTCTACAAGGCGAAAGACGTTGCGATGAAGCTCTTTATCTATGCCGATAGCATCGCTCAATTTTGGGAACGCTGGTATGCGCTTTTCACCGCCCTGCTGAAACCCGAATTACGCAAATTATACAACGACAACACTTTGGAGGAGTATAATTGCTACTACAAGAGCAATGCGGTAACGCGGTTCGATATTCGCCGCAACGGGCGGGTGTGGTGCGAGTTCACCGTAACCCTGACCTTTCCCGATTCGCGGCCCGACGGTAATTACTGCGTATTGGCGACCGAGGATAAGGAGGTAGTGATAACCGAGCCGGAAGAGGGCCTCATTGTATTTAGAATTTAACTCTACAAGGATATGATAAAGAAGAAAATATCGGAACTCCCCGAATGCACCTCATTCAAAGGGCTGTGGACTATCGGTGTCGATATATTCAACAAGAGCGTCAAGGTGTCGCTCGAATATATCCAGTCGGTCGTCGAGGGGATGAAAGCGGCGACAAAAGATGCCACCGATGTCACCGATGCAGCATCGAAGAGTGCCCAATCGGCCATCAATGCCGCGCAAAAAGCACAAGAAGCTACGACCGCCGCCAATACCGCAACCACGAACGCCAGCAATGCCACCGCCGCCGCGATTGAGGCGAAAGAGGATTGCGAGGAGGTGATCGCCGCCGCTGCGGAATTGGAACCGCTGAATCTTGTGCCGACTGCAATGACGGTAGAATACCCCTCGCGCCTGCTGGTCGGCAATATGGCGGAGAATTTCATCCGCGCCACACTCACTCCGGCCAGCGTCAAGCCGAATGTATTGTTCCTCGGCGACGATAAGGCCGTATCGGTAACTCCCGACGGACGCATTACGATCCTTGCCGCCGGAACCAGCATCATCCATGTCATCCCGACCTGCAACGTAGCCCTCTACAAGACGATTCAGATCAAGGTCTCGAAGCCTACGGTCAGGTTGGTAACACTCTCGTCGATCCGCCTCACGGCAAACGGTAATTTCAGGTTCAATTAAAAACAACATCAAGCTATGGCAAGACAAGGTTACATCAGCGAATTTATGAATGGCGGGCGCATCCTCTCGCATGGCAAGATCGAGAACCTCGCAGACGGTTTCAGCCTGCCGAATGACGCGCTGTTCTCGATCTACATCAGGCCCAAATACAGCAGCTCCACCGTGGACGCCGTATTGAGCGTGAAATGCTATCAGGACGACGAATTTTCCGACGCTCCGGTAGTGCTCAACGATTGGTCGCCGATGGCGATCAAGGCCATCGCACCGAATGCGGATTTTCTCAACACTCACGACCTCTATTGGGGAGCTGGGACTTACGTCGAAAAGGTATGATCGTCTCGGTTTTCATCTCCCTATCGCGGCGGCTGCGCCAATGGGCGACATCCCGTAGGCAAAAGAAAATGCGGCTGAATACCGCATCGTCGGTGATGTTCATCGCATCGAAAGGAAAAACGGTTTTCAAATTCTTAAACGACAAATAGCTATGACAGCAGAACAAGAAGCAATCCTCGAACAGATTATCGAGGCTTTTCAGAATGGCAAGCGATTGAGCGACTTGCCCGATGTATCGGGAACCAACCCGTTCAACCTCATTTGCGAGGTATTGGAGGACGGCGAGAGCAAAAAGGCCGCGCTCGCAACGCTCCTGCCTTACATGGAGGAGGAATGCAGCTACGGCATCGAGTTCGACACCGCTGTATCCTCGCCTGCCTGCACCCGTATCGGCAATCTCTCCCTGCACAAGAGCCTGCCGATCCACAACCGGATGAAAGGCTGCCTGCTCAACGACGACGGCGAGGTCGTGGAATATCTCAATCCGGCAAATTGGACGGGACAGACGCGCGACGGCTCGCGGGGTCAGGTCATGGTCGAACTTCCCATGCACTACCGCAAATTCGAGACTGACGGCACGAAGCGGCGGGTACGCATCAGCGAGTACCCTCTCCCCGGCTATCGTCTCGTCCCAGGGAATAGATACGTTTCGGCGTATCAGGCTACCATACAGCGCAGCACGACGACCCTCTGCTCGGTCGTGAATATGGATGCCGACTACCGAGGCGGCAACAACAATACGGCGTATGACGGAACCTATCGCACGTTCCTCGGACGCCCGGCGACGGGTATCTCCCGTACCAATTTCCGCAATTACGCCCGCAAACGCAAGTCCGGTTCGACGGAATGGAACTGCATGACCTACGACATCCAAAAAGAACTGTATTGGCTCTTCGTCATCGAATATGCCACGCTCAACTCGCAGGCGACGTTCAATGCGGAAAAGGACAGCAACGGCTATGCACAAGGCGGCCTCGGAGCAGGTGTAACGAACATGTCCGATTGGAGCGGATTCAACGGCTATTATCCGTTCGTGCCGTGCGGCCATACCGACGAACTCGGAAACGGCACGGGCGAGGTAGCATACCCCGTCATCAATGAGGACGGATCGACCCGATGCACGGTCATGGTTCCGCGCTATCGGGGTGTCGAGAATCCTTTCGGTCATGTTTGGCAATGGACGGACGGCATCAACATCCGGATCAGCCCGACCGAGGAGAATGGCGGCGACGGGTTGAGCAAGGTATTCGTCTGCACCGATCCGGCCAAATTCTCGGATAGCGGTTACGACGGCTACGCCCATGTAGGCAACGAGGCCCGCGCAGAGGGATATGTCAAAGAGGTGATTTTCGGCGAGGGAGGAGAGATCATGCCCTCCGTCGTAGGAGGCGGTTCTTCGACCTATTTCTGCGACTACCACTATACCAACATCCCGACGGCCGAAGCATTGCGCGGTGTCCTGTTCGGCGGTACTGCGCATGCCGGCTCGGCGGCCGGTTTTGCGTCTGCGAGTTCGAGTCGCGCGCCCTCGAGTACGGCTGCGTATTTCGGGTCTCGCCTTTGCTTTATCCCCGCATAACGGATAACGCCACAGAAAACACGCTCGGCCAATAATTAAACGATACGACAATGGAGAATAACCATAATCCGATGGAAGATGACGGTTCGCTGGATTTCCTGAAAATCCCCGCCGACGAAACCAACAAGCATTTTAACTGCCCCGAAACGACGCAGCAGAAGTTGATAAACCTCACCTTTTGGGTCTGCGACTACATCGAGGGAGTGAAAACGAAGTTCGGAGAGAATCGGACGCTCGTCAAGATCAAGATGAATCGGGACGATCACGACCGCGATGCACGCAAGTTCTTCACCAATTCGCGGGAAATCAAATATGTCCTCGCCAAGATTCGGGAAATGGACAAATTCCCGCGACGGGTAACGATGCGGGCATCGGGAACGCGGTACTATTTGGAGTAATGTATAAAGGTTGGTTGCTCTTGCGGTGTCCTGTTCAGCGGTAATGCGAATAACAGCTCGAATGCCGGTTTTGCGTATGCGAATTCGAATAACACGCCCTCGAATACGAATGCGAATATCAGGTCTCGCCAATGATTTTCAGAAAGGTAAAAACATAAATTTTGAGAGCAACGACCCTGCCTCTCGGCAAAAAATATCACCTCAAAAAGGAGTTAGTAGGCGGTTTCGGGCATCCCGAACTGCCGAACGCCCCGAATATGAAAAGCAAAGCGTCGAAATGAAGCGTATAGGAAACTTATACGAAAAGATCATATCGCTGGATAACCTCCGCCTCGCCGATGAAAAGGCAAGGCGCGGGAAACTCCGCTCGTATGGCGTCTTGCTTCACGACAAAAACCGTGAAGCGAATATCCTTGCCCTGCATGAAACGCTGAAAAATCATACATTCAAGAACTCCGAATACAGCACGTTCACGATCTATGAGCCGAAAGAGAGGATCATATTTCGATTGCCGTATTACCCCGACCGCATTCTGCACCATGCAATCATGAATATCCTCGAACCGATATGGGTTTCGGTCTTCACAAAAGACACATATAGCTGCATCAAGGGCCGCGGGATTCACGGAGCGATGCGGAATGTCAAGCGGGCCATCAAAGACCGGGAAAACGCCCGATATTGCCTCAAAATCGACATCCGGAAGTTCTACCCGTCGATAGACCACGACGTATTGAAAACCATCATCCGCCGCAAAATCAAATGCAAGGATACGCTCGCCCTGCTCGATACGATCATCGACAGCACCGACGGCGTGCCTATCGGCAACTATTTGAGCCAATACTTCGCAAACCTGATGCTCGCCTACTTCGATCATTGGATCAAGGAGGAGAAGCGGGTGCGATACTATTTCCGATATGCCGACGACATGGTATTTCTCGCCTCCACGAAAGAGGAGCTGCACATCCTGCTGTCCGACATCAAGAAGTATCTCGCAGCCTTGAAATTGACGTTGAAAGGCAATGAGCAGATATTTCCGATTGCCGAGAACCGGGCGGACAAGCACGGGCGCGGCCTCGATTTCGTCGGGTTCGTATTCTACCACAACCAAACGCTCATGCGCAAATCCATCAAGCAGAATTTCTGCCGCATGGCCGCGCGTCTGAATAAGAAACTCAATATCAGCGCGAGAGACTACAAACAGAAGCTATGCAGTTGGTACGGATGGGCGAAAGTCTCCAATTCAAAACATTTGTTAAAAACCATCATTAAATCGCAATTCTATGACACGTTCGTATTACGATGCAAGGCCGTCTAAATTCGAGGCCGTAGGCAACGGAAGCTACATCTACCGTTGGGATATTCAGGAAGAGGACGCCCCGCAACATCAGATCATTGCCGAGGGGAACGAGAAACCCATCGCCGAAACTCCGCGCAAGCAGTATTCCTGCTATGAGGTAGTTGTATGGGCGACCGTTACGAGTAACAAAATCACGGAAGCCGCCATCCGTGCAATGTGGGATGCCAACTACGAGCAGAAGCTCATCAATGAGTACAACGCCGCCAATCTCGGCGTATATGGCGGCTCCAAGTCGAGCGACGAGGCAAAGGCGAAGATCGCCTCATACAAGGACTTTCTCGCAGCGAGAGCCACGTTGAAAGCCCAAATCGACGCAGACTGCGCCGAGCTGAACATCGAATAAAATCAGATCATGCTGACCCTGCATTTCAACAACACGACGTTGGACGTACAGGAGAGCGATAGCAGCTACCGCTATCGCTCCCTCATGTCCAAGCCGCAACTCGTCCTGAAATTCTCCCTATCGGAATTTGTCGAAATTCCGGTCGGGGCATGGTGCGAGTATCAAGGCGTGAAATACAAACTCGGATCGCCGGAAAACATCAAGAAAAACGGAACCCGCAATATCGAATACACGCTCACCCTCGGAACATTGGAGGACAACATGAGCCTGTATAAGATGCGTAATCCCGTCGATAAACGCCTCAAATGGTCGATGTGCGCCAAGCCCCACGAACTCGTCGAAGCTATCGTCTGGAATCTCAACCAGCGCGACGGGGCCGGAGTTTGGAAAGTCGGCGAATGCCTCGATGCGGCGGAGCAGACGGTCGAGTTCAATCACACCTACGTCGATGCTGCATTGCAGGATGTCGCAAACAAATTCGAGACCGAATGGGAAATCAACGACTATACGATCTCGCTGCATAAAGTCGAGTATTTCAAGGATGATCCCCTGCCGCTCGCATACGGCAAGGGGAACGGTTTCGAGCCGGGTGTCGGACGCACCACGCAGAGCGATGAGTTGCCGATCAAGCGGCTTTATGTTCAGGGCGGAGACCGCAATATCGACCGCTCGAAATACGGCTCGGCGGAATTGCTGTTGCCGAAGTCGCAGACGCTCGTTTACGAGGGCCGCACCTATCAATCTGATGCGGAGGGGTATTCCATCGAGCGCATCGACAAGATTTCCGATGCAGTCAAGGAGGACAGCCTTGATTGCTCCGAAATATACCCATCCCGCGAGGGGACGGTATCAAAGGTAGAAACGATGGATGTCGGGAAGAATTTCTACGACATCATCGACAACTCCATCCCCGCAGAGCTGAATTTCAACGACTATATCATTGAGGGCGAGACGGCGACGATCAGTTTCCAAAAGGGAATGCTCGCGGGCGACGATAAGCAGTTCGAGTTCAAATACAACCACTCGGAACGCCGCTTTGAACTCGTACCGCAGGAGATCGACGGGGTTACGATGCCGAACGAAACATTCAAGCCCGCCGTCGGCGACACTTACGCCATTTTCGGGATCATGCTGCCGGATGCCTATATCTGCAACAATACGGATAAGACAGGGGCATCATGGGATATGTTCCGTGAAGCGGCCCGTAAGCTCTATGAGAACGAAGACCCGAAATTCACCTTTACCGGCACTCTGCAAGGACTATGGGCGAAAAAGAATTGGCTCCGCGTGGGTGGTCGGCTGAAAGTCGGGGGATATGTTCTGTTCACCGATGAGCAGTTCGTTCCCGATGGCATAGCAATCCGCATCACGGGTATCAAGGAATACCTCACCTCACCGTATGCCCCTGTTCTCGAAATCTCAAACTCGGTTTCGGGCAAGAGCGTATCTTCACAGCTTCGGGAGATCGGGCAAAATGAGGTGGCGACAGATAACAGCATCCGCAACGCCGTAAGCTATACCAAGCGTCGGTTCCGCGATGTCAGGGAAACAATGGCGATGTTGGAGGATTCAATGCTCGACAACTTCACGAACTCCATCAATCCGCTGACCGTGCAGACGATGATGATGCTCGTCGGGGATGAGAGCCTGCAATTCCGGTTCGTCGCCAGCAAAACCGACCTCACGGCGGTAAACGACGGTATCACCTACGACAATGCGGCAAAGCAGTTGCATATCCCGCACGGATTCATCCAGCACATGACGCTCGGCATCGGAACGATTTCATCCTCTCATGCCGATTCGGAGTACAAGGTTTGGGAGATGAGCGAATACCTTTCACCATACCTCGACAATGGCGAAAAGAAGTATTATCTATATGCCAAGGTCAGCCGCACGGACACCACCGCAAAAAGCGATTTCCTGCTCTCTGATCGAGCGATCAAGATGAATGATGTTGCAGGGTATTATCATCTGCTGGTAGGTATTCTGAATAGCGAATATGACGGCGAACGGAGCTATGTTTCGCTCTATGGGTTTTCGGAGATTCTGCCCGGCCGCATCACGACCGATAAAATTGTATCATCCGACGGTCAATCTTTTTGGCACCTAATCAAGAATCAGTTTCGAGCAGGAGATGCCAATAAAGCATTCGAATGGAATATAGGTGATTCAGGCGCATTTAATATTATTGGTGCTCGTATCGAAACGAATAAAGATCGTTCAAGAATAGTATTGAATCCCAATTCCCGGCGTATCGAAATGTATTATAATGATACACTAATAGCTTTTTGGTCCTCCGACGCAAACGGATCTTTCATTAATATAATGCCGAGAGAAGGAGGCGCAGCCAATAAATATGCCGCCATATCATCTAATGCCATATCATTAAATAGAGACTTCCCTGATGGATTAAGTTATTTATCTGAGTTTAATTCAGATAATGCTAATTTATGGGTAAGAGGCCAACGTAATGCAAGGGTGGTTAATTTTATAGTAGGAGTAAAAAATACAAATACAAATGGTTATCCAATTTTGAAGATTTTAATGGACGGTATTCCTACTTCCGACCCAAAAGTTTATGGACAGGTTTGGAGAGACGGAACTACTCTGAAAATATCACAAGGATAATACAGCTCTTCATTATAGAATACCTACCCGTAATCACAAGTGCCGTCAGAACCAAATAATAATTTTCCCATTCAAAATAGTACCTATTAGATACTATTTATTACCTTTGTTGAAAATTAAATCCACTATGGAACAGAAGATTGAAAAAGGAATCGGGTGGCTTGAAAAGCTACTCAAAATGGAGGAGAAGTACGGATTTTTCCGTTTTCTGCGGGTGCTCCTGCTTTTACTCCTCACGGGATTTGTAATCCTCACTATCACCAATCCGTGCTATGTGCTGGATAAAGTCGAATCAATCCAAGCAGAGCAACATGATGAATCGGTATCCAAGCGCATTCAGGTAGATGCGGATATTCGTCTGATGCTGCGCAATCTCTTATATGCGCTCGATGCCGACCGTACATGGCTCATAGAGCTGCATAATGGGAGCAAAAACCTATCATCAGGATTACCGTTCCTATACGGCGATATGCGAATCGAAGAGGTCGCCGACAGCATTAATAACGTCGATGACGAATATACCGATTTTCAGCTATCGAAATACCCTTTTATCGGGAAAGTCTTTGACGACGGATTTTATTGGGGAGCTATCGAAACGATCAAGGAGATCGACGAACGAATGTATTTCAAGTTCAAGTCGAATAATGTGAACGAGGTCGCCATTCTCGCCCTATATGCAGGAGAAAAGCCGCTCGGAGCAATCGGCATATCATTTTGCGGACAAAAACAGATGGACGCCTCCGCTGTCGGCAAGGCTATTCGCAAGTGCGGTATTCAGGTAGCAACCCTATTATCCAACTAACATCACAACATCATGGAAACTATCAAAAAGATTCTGACCGCCATCTTGAAATGGCTGGGGAGTATTCCATCCGACAAACTCCTGCACCTCATTGCGGGTGCGGTAATCGCGGCCTTTTTCGCCCTTGTCATTCCCTATACGGCTGAAATATGCGTCTTATTCGCCGCCATCGCAGGGGTGGCAAAAGAGGCTTTCGACCAATACCGCTACAAAGGATGGGATTGGCTTGACTTGGCCTATACAATGGCCGGAGGTTTCATCATTCAAATTTTCGCGTGGCTATGAAACTACTTTTGAAACGCATCGCATTGAAGCCGACCTATACCATCGGCTGGCTCTACATCGACGGGCAAAAGGTCTGCGACACCATCGAAGATGCCGTGCGAGACCTGAACAAAAACGGACAGTTCGACAATGGCGAAAAGAAAGTGTATGCCGAAACCGCTATCCCCTATGGGACATACGACATCACGCTGAAAATCCAATCTCCGAAGTATAAGGATCGAGCGCAGTACAAATTCTGCGACGGCTACCTGCCTCGGCTGCTCAATGTGCCGGAGTTCGACGGCATCCTGATCCATATCGGCAATACCGCCGAGGATAGCGCGGGGTGCATATTGGTCGGCGAAAACAAGGAGGTCGGCAAGGTGCTGAACTCGACGGCGACATTCCGACGGGTCTATGACATGCTCAAAACGGCCTCCGACCGGGGCGAACCAATCCAAATCGAAATCGTATGAGAACGCTGATTTTGTGCCTTATCATCGGTTTGCTGTCGGCCTGCTGCCCGTGCAAACATCTGACGACCTCGACCGGAATGCGGGATAGCCTGCATGTCGAGATCAGGCATCGCACAATATGGATTCCCGACACGGTACGGGTGCAACTGCCGGCCGAGCGAACCGAGCAGACCGTCCGCCAAGATTCGAGCCACCTCGAAACCTCGGCAGCGGTATCGGACGCAAGGATCAACCCCGACGGGTCGCTATCCCACTCGCTCGAAAACAAGACGGACGATCGGGAAATACCGACGCAGCGGCCGATAGAATATCGGGACAGCATCGTTTATCGGGATCGGGAGGTCGAGGTTGAAAAGATCGTCGAGGTAGAGCGCAAATTGACATGGTGGCAACAGACGCAAATACGCGGTTTTTGGGTGGCAATTATCATCATTCTCGTACTGCTCCGTAAAAAGATTTTTCCCTTGATTCGGAGGTTTATTTGAGGGCGCAAAGGCGAACAATACAGCCGATTATAATAATAGCTCCAAATTTCAGAAACTTTTTGTACCTTTGAAAAAGTTTTGATATTATAGCGTTTGCTATTGTTTTTAAGGTTTAGGAAATCGCCAATTTCACAACGGACTTAAAAAACAATGGTAAATGCCTGCGTTATGCGTGGGCATTTCCTTGTTAGTCCGTAGGTGTTTGGCGATACCTCTAAACCGACAGGAACGCCCACGCTTTTTGTGTGCATATCCGGAAACAGCAGCGAATGTTTGATTTACGGATAGCATGAGCGAAAAGAAACCAACAAGGCAGGCGGAGATCGTATTTGCCGCCATGAAAGCAATCGAGGCCAACGGCGGCGAAATGAGGATTTCGGATATATACGCAACCCTCGCATCATCGTTCCCGCTGACCGATTATGAGAAAGAGGAAACCAAGAGCGGCGTCATCCGCTGGAAAGCGTATCTCAACTTCTATTCGATAGAGGTAGGCAAGGTCGGGTATCTCGTCAAAAAGAGCGGGATTTGGCATCTGACGGAAGAGGGTGCGAAAGCTCTTGCCGCCGGAGCCGGAGAGTTCTTCGCCGATTTTCACGGCAAGTTTTCCAAGATACAGAAAGAGCACGCGGTATCGGTCATCGAGGAGAATGCGGATCAGCCCGATGATTTGGATATGTTGCAAGGTCAGGCATCGAAAGGCATTCGGGAGTATATCATCAAAAAGAACCCTTACGAGTTTCAGGATTTGGTCGCCGCCCTGTTGCGGGCAATGGGCTACTATACGCCATTCATCGCCCCGAAAGGCAAGGATGGCGGCGTTGATATTATCGCCTACCGAGACCCGCTCGGCACGACCGCCCCGCAGTTGAAAGTACAGGTCAAGCATTATCCGACCTCTGCAATCTCCGTCGATGTCGTCCGCAGTCTGCTGGGGGTTCTCGTGAAAGAGGGCGAGGTCGGCCTGCTGGTTACATCGGGGACATTCACCAGCGAATCCAAGAAAGAAGCCCGCAACGGGCATCGTTGCCTGCGTCTGATCGACATCGACGAGTTCATCGACCTATGGATTCGCTATTACGACCGCATGAGCGAGGAGGACAAAGCCCTGCTCCCGATTATTCCCGTTTATTTTCTGAAAGCATAAAACCATCATATTATGAAAAAACTCTTATCTATTCTATTCCTATCCCTTTGCATCGCAGCTTGCTCCAAAGACGATACCCCAAAGCCGGAGATGGACGAAACCGTCAAACAGATTTGGCAGACTTTGAACGGCAGATATATCGGGTTCCATGAGGATAAGTTATCATCCGCCGGTTCCTATACGGAAACCATCGTCTTTCAGCCCTATTCCGAGCCGGAAGAGATCAAGCCGACGGTAATCCTTTTCCCGGATTTTACAGCATACGGAACCGCCGTCATAACCGACACCCGATTTGAAGAGATCAGCGGCTCATCGACCTGCTATTACTCAATCGACGTAAAATATGAGGGAGCAATCCCGACGATCTCATTCTTTGAATACGGAACGGACGGCGAAGTAGTAAACAGCGAAGATCAGCGCAACATCAAGGTCATCGACGCCTCCTCTTTCAAAATGTGGGATTATGGCTTGACCGAGGCCGAGAATGCGATAATCTACACCAAGCAATAGAAATCCAAATAATTCATTATCTTTGCGGTACTGATAGCCCCGTATCAGTTGCGTTGAATACCCCTCTCGACAGACCGATAGATCGGGCGTTGAGAGGGTTTTTCATTCGATTCTGTTACCCGTCTGTTACCCGGCCTCCGAAGTGGCGTTTATTGGTTACAAATAAGCCAATATATCATAGTGAGTTACAACCTATTTTAGAAAGAAGTAATAGATTTTGCATCGGAAAATGATGGTTTTGAAACAGTTGTAACCAACCCTAGTCCTCAGAATAGTGTTGCTGTATATCAGTTACTTGTATTTTTTTGATGCTTTCCAGTTGCCGTTTGATGATCACAGTTTTTATCCATATTTCACCGCGGAGCAAATTTAACGCATTTCGAGATATCACACCGACGCACTAGTTGACGTGTGTTGACAATAGTTTATATGTGTGGACAGTTGGCGAAAATATAATTCATGGAAAATGGCAGAAAAAGAAGGAAAATATGGAGGTAAGAAGAATTTGTCAATGGTGTGAGAAACCGTTTCGCGCAGAAAACAACAACCTACTATTGCAGCCCGCAATGCTCCAAGCGGAGGTGCGCATAAAGGAGAGCAGAAGATGGAGCTGCGTCATATGCAGGAGATGCAGGAACTGAGCTCTTGCTAAAGAAGCAGGTTAACTTCACCTTTCACAGGTGGTGCGGCTGATAGGCGTAAGCCGCAACTACATCTAAAACTATCAAGGAGAAGAAGCTCCGCACACCGTCGAGAAGATTGGCCAAGTACAAGGTCAATGCCAAATGGGTATGGACCTACTCGCGGTAGCACCAGGTATTGAAGATGCGGGTCCGTCGGTACAACTATAACAACAATAAGCATATCGACGCCGTTTTCGTCAAATATGAGGTCAATTTCGACCTCACACACCCGAGCAGATTCACGCATTGTCATCCGCTCGTACGCCTATTGCACCAATTCTCTCTAAGAAGGAGCGTGGGGCAGATCTATTATTCGAAACTGCATTTCGACCCGTCGAAAACCTTCGCGCAGGAGAGTAAGGCCGAATACTACACCGTCAAGGAAGCGATGGAGCTATTCAACCTCGCGCTACCGATGTCAACGACATTTTGCAGCTCACCAGACCCCCGGGCGCTTCGGCTATTTCCTAAAAGTTGAGTTCGACCTTTACGACAAGTTGCGCGAGTATCTGCTGACGGCCAAGATGCTCAAACGCAACAGGCGCATCATGCGCAACCCCGCACCGGGCTACTGGACCACGTTCCGGGAATTTTTGAATATTCTCTAGCGCAACGGGATGATCCGCAACAACGGCCGGAGGCAAATGCGTGCACATCGTCACCCAGAAGAACCGCGCCAAGGATATTATTCCCATCTGCGAGGAGGCATTGGACCAGATCGGGTACAGCCCTGACAAGCGGGGAATGGTCTTCTAGGGTTGTAGCGCTGCTGGATCCAGATGCTGAGGAAGGAGTGGATCCGTTCGGTGGGAATCACCAAGAACATCACCTTCAACTCCTTCTGCAGACATTCGTTACGCTGCAAGAGGCGGCAGGAATGGACATCCGCACCATCCAAGGCATGATGTCCCACAAGAGCATCATTACCATAAACAAGCTGATTCACCTTTTCTTCTCTCGGTGAGTTTATGAAGTATTTATATCCGTTCGTGTGACCGATAAGCTTTAAAACGACCCATAGAATAAAGTTTTTACCGGCGTTGATACCTACCTTTACCTCTGCCACGGCATCAACATCACGCCCGTGACGATATCCGACATCATCATAATGTGATATCGATCATCGTATGCGGCCTGTTGCTGCGGTACTTCTATCGCTGGTTGACAAACACTCGTTCTTCTGCTCTTCCAGCCGGAAAGAATCCGAGGATTCCGACGCGGAGCGTGCCCAAATTGCCGGCATCGAAGAGGTCGAATGTCCCGTGGCGGCGGCAGGAATCGAGAAGGTCGGGATGGCTCTAAAGGTTGAACCGGACGAGAAAGTAGAAGCGGTCGAGAAAATCGAACAGACGGGAAGGGATAAGAGGTCAAGCAGCCCGAAGCCGAACAATCGGCTAATCTAATCGCATGAAACTTTTGCAAGAAACATTGGATCTTTTTCTGGATTAATACTTCAAATGCAATCGCTAGACCAACCTATATCCGTCCACTTTGATTACATTATTAATGCGTTGCGGCTGGATGAAGTCTGTACATAATGGATTGAGGAGGGACTTCCCCTCCTCAATCATTAAATATATTATTGCGCACCTCAATCTTTGGCATTATCGTATTAAATTCTTCATCTATATTGTGACACTGTGTTTTGATAATGCCACGACGCATAATAGCCGGTTGCAAGCAATATTGATCAAAATCATCAATATCTACATCTGTAACACTTTGCCAATGCGGGAAGAGTAATTTCATGTATGCAGTTGCTATGCGTTTTACAGCCGTAAAATCACGCATATCAGCATTAGCTTCGAAAGCGACCAACGCATCGAAGAGTAATCCATACGAATTTTGTGTACGTAACGTATGCATCAACTCTGAAAAATACTCCACATTGATGGTCCACCCCTTAAATATCATGCTTTTGTTGATTCGAGGTAAATACCATCCTTCAATAAAACAGTGGAAACGATCCAGCAACGCCGATTCTCTAAAATTCTGTGGCAGCGAGTCAAAATAACGATATGATAAAGGTCGTCGTTTGTCATTCAACGGAATATTACCCATAAGCATCAATCCGCATTCAGATGAAAACTCCGTATTGTCAATTGTTGTTTTACCACTTTCAAGATATGATTTTAATGCTGCTTGAATCTCGGAAGGTTCCTGAAAGACAATTGTTTGAATCTCATCAAATGCGGTATAATCGTGATTCTTGATAATACCATTCTGTTGTTTGTGTTTATCATAAAATAACTTGGCTCGAGTAACCTTGCCTCCACTGACTAACCATCCATACTTAGACAGGTTGCCAAAAACATACGATTTACCTGTTCCTTTAGGCGCTAGTTCAATAACATTTAATCGGGGCTCTACAAAGATGAGCAGTCGAGTCAAAAATTCTAATTTTTGGTTAATACTTTCAAAGCCGTCAGGATCATACTCCATGGCTGACAGCAGCACATCCAGCCATTGAGAAGTCGTAAATCCCTTTCTTGCTTCGCGTAAATAAGTCATATCAACCGCTCGATATGGCTTGAATGGCTTATATTCGACCATTTCCACATGGTGCGTCTTACCATCCTCGTCAGGGAGAACGCATAACTTTATGACACCCCATTTCTCTCCATCGACAAGGTCGCCCATATGTTGTTGATATACGTATTCAGGTATTTGCCCCTCATTTAATTTTATTCCAAGGTCCGGAATTGAGAAACGACGAATACCCTTTACCAGATCGATGTATATGATGAAACGAGTCAATAAAGTTAATTCCTGACCAGTCCCCAGTCGGTCTTTAACAGATGAGGCATCTTGCGGAATAACATTGTCGAGGAACGCTGTTAAGGCACCTCTGTCCACCTGACCTTCTGCATTGATATATTTCTTCAAGATAAAGTCTTTGACAAATGAAGGCAGATTACGTCCCGCAAAAAGGCTGTTGGTAGATGCAGGGTCCTTATAAATTGCCATTGAGGCAAAATATTTCTTTATTTTATCACTTATCTCTGTTTTCATATCTTATATCAGGTCATCTTCGACAACGCCGAAATTAATGTTGAGTTGATACTTCTGCTTCGACGCCCCCACACACAAAGTAATATCCGATGTGTTAGCAGTCAGATCAATGTGATTAGTATGGTATTCGGAGCCATTGTTGGTGCTCAACTTATACTGCTTACCATTGTATATGACATATGGAACTTCTCCTTTAAACCCTTTTATATCAAATCTTACTATAGGGTCTGCTGCAGATAGTTCTTTGGTCAATAACTTTGCTGTCCATGTCTGAGCAATCTCTTGATTGGATATAATAAATATCGGCACAAGGACCTCTTCGGGTGTCGCTCCTCCATGTGCACCCTGTCCGATAGGCACTTTCCCACACAATGATGCATGACCTAATGAGCAAATCATATCATTCTCGACTATGATATATTTGTCATCGGAAGAGGTTCCTCCACCTCTCTTTTTAGCCAAACGTCCGTGATGATCCGAGTCAAATCCAACCAGATTTAATCCAGAGCAGTGCTGAGACAGATAGGTCATGCCATGATCAGATATTATGGCAATCTTCTTCCCGGCATATGCATCTATAATTGTATGAATAGTTTTTTTAATGGCATCAAACTCTTCGATGATATATCCAGGATATTTATTGTTTGTTTTATGTGCCAAATTATCCAATTTGGTAAGATTATAAGGAACGAGTTTTTCTAAATCAACTTTATTCTTTGAAGTCGTTGTAGGCAAGAGTGCTTTACCGATTATCAACTCATTCAAGTGGATGCCATTCGCTTTTTCACGTTCAAGGATACTACTAATCACTGGAATCCAATCTATACCTAGACCATCAATCCAATAAAAAACATCGATATCAGATCGATCTGCCAGGATTGTGCGAACGGTTTTGAAATCTTGATACCATTTATTGAAATTAAGTTCGTTAATGCTATGAACACGTAAAACATCCTCAATATCCTGGTCATATTTATTGGCGAATTTTGCCCTTTTATATTTCTCAATATAATCCTCTAACCAAGTTTGAGAGTCAATAGGCAAAACACTATTTTGTAAATAACAATAGAAATCTGGGAACGAATCTTGAATATCACATACCGAGATATTGCCTTCACCCAACCATCTAATTGCAATCTCTTTTTCTATATCAGTGTATGATGTGAGAATGCTTGACGCGGTTTTATATCCAACATCTGCGGCAATCTTCTGTAATCGAGTCTCTAGAAGTTCTTGTGCATCCTTTGACGGTGCGCCACTATACTTAAGCAATCTAAACAATTCTGCTCGGTTTTGGACATGTGTTATGAAATTCTCAGAATCAAAGATTGACAGCAATAGTTGCTCAAAAAGTTCCCTATCATGATACGCTTGACAATTTTTCAATACGACAGACAGATAATCATCGTCAAATTCGCTTAGATAGTATGTTACTAACAACCATTTATCAAAGCTATCTTCAGTGTTATGCCAAGCTCTAATAAAGTCTTTGTAATCTTTAAGTTCAAACAGTTGAAAATACTCGTTAATAAACTTATCAAAGGTAAATTGTATAACATTTATTTTCGCTGCCAACATACACCAAAATGAATCATCACACGCTTTGTATTGTACATTACCAAAAGATAATCCAAGGCCAAGCGTCAAGAACTTGTATACATTCTCGCACTTATCGAAATTGAACGCGTTATCAGGTAATGCGTTTTGTTCATAGGCATATATTGATGGTGATGTTGAGATGATGGTGTTTGTAATATTTGTTCCTTTTCGCCATAAATACAACCACTCCTTAGTGTTGTTAACGACTGTATATTTTTTAGCGAGATTTTTTACTCCATAATCTGTTCCATTGGACAAAATAAGTCGATAATTAAGTTGCCGGTCATCCGATTTTAAGTACCAGGCAAACATCTGGGTATCATTCTCAAAGTTAGACACCTTGCCATATTGACCAACAATCACAATATACACCCGCTGATGCTCGGAATATGCTTTATTCGAACTTTGAATTGACTTTAATGTCGTAATAAGCGCATCAAATTCTTTGAGTTCAATGTTATCATAAAAGCGTGCCAGCTCAGAGAATGGAGCAATAACACAATCTCGCCCATCGAGATTCTCGATATGTTTGGCAATGTGATTAGCTAATTCAACACGTGATATGAACATATCATTGAACTGAGGATTCATCCACTTATCCACGCTTTGTACTTCAACATCCATATCCGACATCCGAGAAATATAGTCATAAGAATCTCGGAAATTATCGAATAAAACAAAGCGCACAGGGAATCTATTGGCCGTGCCGGAATTGACACCGTCAAATCTTTTATCGGTGTCTATTGCTGCAAATAGATCTTCTATGTTAACAAAAGACTTAAGCATCGAATTCGTTAATAATGTAAATTATTGAACTATTGTTTGCTTTATCAATAATCATCTCCAGAATAGATCTTGCAGTATGGAGATCCTGGATTTGTCGCACCTTACTGAGTGCCATGGACTTCTTTTGGAGAAGTTCTTCAGGGTCATCTACCGAATACCCACACTGCATGTCGTGAACTTGGGACTTCTGCAGTTCCTCTTGTCGACGGCGCTCTTCTTCAATTCGTTGTCGCTCTCGCTCTTCAAGCTCCTTGCGTCGCCATTTCTCAATAGCATTATGGACCTCTACCTCACTCCACAATCCGATATCGCCTTGAACGTGCTTACGAAGACCTTCAATGGCTCGATCCATTTCATTATCCGCTAACTCGATTTCCTCCTCTTTGGCGACATTATGAACAAAGGTCTCAAAACCAATCTTAAATGATTCATCCTGTTTAAGCAACTCTTTCAGTTCAAATTTACGTTGTTTCATCTCAGCAAGAGTCTGGGACAACAGATGAGGTTGATTGCGGAAATCCTTTTCAACGCAAATTTTAACAATGTTATCGATTAGCTTTTGCAGATTCTCATCAGTGGTAGCATATTTTAAAGACCACAATGGATATCCCTTCTCAGTAATATACTCATGAGTGAGAGCCCAACGAGCATCGGTAAGACTACTGATATCATTATATCCCTTCAGTTCGTTTAACCGGAAGCTCTGGACAAACAGTTTACATAGTTCGCCGGATTCCTTTGTTTCGAACATAAAGTTAAGCGTGTTATTTACTTTATCGTTCTCCCATGCCTGGAACATCTTGATGACTGCATCGGCAATATGGGTTGCGTCAAGTGGTTTACCGTTTCCGTCAAAAATCTGTTTGACATATTTACGCATTGCAAAGGCTACCATACCCATACACGCACACGATTGGAACAAGCCAAACGGAGGCAGCGTTAAATCTTTTAATTTCTCACCAAGATTAAAATCGGTATTTTTATTAACACCGTGCAATTTCTTGTCAATGAAGTCTGACACCAATTTCATGGGGTGGTTAGGATCAATCGATGCCTTCCATTCCAGGTTCTCGTCCACGCTCTCTTGCAACAATAAGGGCATGTGTAGATATTGGCCGGTACAATGGCTGTTAATATCCGTCTTGGTACTATTGGTCAATACGGTTTTCACTGTATCACGAGCTAACTGTTTTTTCCAGAAAGTCGCAGACTTCGAACGTAGCAAATCATAAGAATCCGGGCCACTGGAAAAGATTGTTGGTGCAACGCATGAATTGATAGTAAAAGCTATCTTCAACGCAGAATTTACGTTGCTTTGATCTCTTAAGAAGTAAGAAAAGGTACCACGTTGCAACTTGAGAACCCATTCGCGAATCATTGCATTGGCCGAACTGATGTGAGCCTCCGCCTGGTCATTCGAGTTATAATTGCGTGCTACCGATGCATTGGCCTGATACTCGATAAATCGCTCGTAGTTGGTTTCACCAAAAGGCGTGTCATACACAACAAATAATGTATTCGCAAAACGTCCCGACTCATCCTTAGATGAGGCTTTGTAGGCGATCTGTTTTAATTCGCTGATTTCTTGTGAATCTCGGGCAAAAAGTAACGCGACAAATATCTCATATGCAGGACAATTCTTGCGACCTGTCTCAATGGAGTTGAGTAATATATACTCACTGTTATCAAGTGAGTACATCTTATACGTCCAAGGACGAGTAACAGTCGAGAAGTTTGAGTTCAGAAGTCGCTCTGCTTCGTTCCCAAAATTAATAATTTGGGATGTGTATTTGAATTGTGTGAGCTTCAATTCATTTTTTTTAGCCTCAATATCCTTGGTCGGAAGAGACGAGAATTGAATCGAGAACAATCCTCCCGGCGCTCGCTGAATAATGCTATTGCTATCCAGGTAGTCGAGGATATTTTTAAGTTTCGGCTCAATATGTGTGCCCACGAACAAACGAGCAATGTTTTCCTCCGAGGGAGTGACGGTTACATTATTCGCTATATTATTAAGTGCATTGAGGAGCAAGATGCTTTTGAATACGGCAAAGCACTCCGGACCACCCTCATTCTCAACCTGAAGTTTTCGTGAGTTGAAACGTTCGGTTACAGCACCAAATTTCGAAACCTTTTCATTAAACTCATCAATCACAAAGTCCCATAAGTAGTCTGCCGTAATTATACGATCATCGGCATATACATCCTCATCGTCAAGGAACTCGCGGATTTGAGGGTTGGCACCGATAAACTCGAAAACGCTTCGCGATGAAGAACCTGCCTCTCGAGCGTAATAGGTTGCCAGATTGGCTGTGCCGGGATGCAAGGGGAACAGATTATAAAGATCTTGCTTAGTCTCTTCGGGACTGGTCGAAGTAGAGATTTGGGCATACTCATTATACAGCTCCTCATGTGGACCGATGAACTTGCCTCTCTTATGCTCATAATCAACATCTTCATCGTCTATGATTTTGAACTTGCGCGACATGATCTTATACGCTGATACGGTTTCCATGTTGTACGGCATATAATGATAGCGGCCTTTCGTTTTTTCACGCTCCTCGACCTGTAAGCTGTCTAATGCCGAAGGGTGAGAGATGAACAAGAAGTATGAGTTATTCTTAGCCATCATCATTCGCTCGCTAATACCCTGAAGTGCAACAAGGACAGATAAGCCGAATGCGGACTTCAACACATCGGTAAACTCGTCCCAAACAATGAGTAAACCATCATACACCCCTTGAGCAGCCAATTTGTCCTGCACCTCAAAAAACCACTTTTCGAGATCATCGCTTTGCAATGGAATCACTCGATTCTGTCGGCGAAGCGCATTTTTAATATGACGAATCACAGATGTATCGTGATTATTCAGCTTGTCGATCAACATATTTGTTGAGGGAGCAAGAGCCTTTAGTTGAGCATCCCTTTCAATAACCAACGACCAAAATTCCTCATCTCTCTCTATATCTACGATATAGTGATCAAAGTCTGTCTGTACTTCGAACTCTATGCCAGCCCATTTCAATGCTTCCACAATATGTGTCTGCAATACGAAGGGCAAATCTTCTGCAGCGGCCATATTGACAATACCATAAAGCGAAACCGGAAATAATCGCTTTTTGCTGCGAAGATTCAAAATATTAGAACGAAGAAGAGCAAATGCATCATCCTTATATTCGAGTTCCACATACTCGCGAATATTCTCCACTTCATCGCACAACAAATGCTTGATTACGGCACCTGCATGACTCTTTCCACTTCCATAGGTGCCTGCAATCCAGAATGGTTTGTGAAAATCGGTGTTATTGTTATATACCGAATTAACGACCTTTCTCAAGACATCGTTAAATTGCTCGTTCGGAATAAAATCTCGCCAATCACCATTTTCTGGTTGAATTTTGAATGCGATGGCAGATTCCCGAATTTCGATTAGTTCAGAGTATTTGGTCTTCATCGTTTGAAATTATTGTCTCGGTTAGTTGTTCGGTTCCAGTTTGAAGAATCGTATTATCTCATTTTTGAGGAGCTCACGCGTTTCTCTATCCTGGAGGATATCCCATAATGCATTGTCAAGAAAGGCATATTCGACATTGTCTATCATAAACCGTATACTAGGCATATGGTTTAGCCCATGATACTTTTGACGCCACTTGACATGGAAATATTCAGAAGTATCAAGATGAAAAAAAGGAAGAATTATACGTGTTCTGTTGTGGTAATGCTCACTATGTTTGTAATATATCGCTTCAAACTCACTATTACCCCATAAAAGTCGATTATCAACAAATATTTTTCTCTCGATTGCATCTATTAGAGCAATAACAAATATTGGCTTAGCATTCGATATTCTGCCTCTATAATTCCCTCGTTGTGTGAAAATTATGAGGTCTCTATAATACATATATGGAGCAATAGTTTCCATTATTAGATTTCCATCTTGAGAATATCAATTGGCTGGATATCGTCTCTAAGCGTGATATGATCCAACCCCATATTTAACTCAGCAACTAAAATTCGATTAGTCGTAGAATTAAGGAAACGCAGTTGTCGTTCAAGTGCTTCTTTTGTAATACCAAATTCTTTATAAACACCTGATTCAACATCGGGTGTATATAAGTCCGATACACGAAGCATACTTATGTTCTTAGTTCGTGCAAATTTGTATACTGAATATGCAATAGCTTCAGGACTTAAATCATTATACTCTTCTCGAATCCCAGAACTTTTATCAACCTCAGAGTATTGAGCCAAAGTGCTGCCTATTGGAGATTCTTTCAGAGTTCGTAAAATCTGGTATACAGCATTTTGTACCGTCTTACCTTTATACGATGGAAACTCTGTTGATAATTGCTCTTCAAGAAGCGATTTAGTGAAAGGAGTATTGAATTTTTGACGTGCGGCAAACCACTTGGCAATAAATGAATTGTAAATCAAGTTAATCCATATTATTTCCCAGGGTAAAATAGTGTTGTACTCGAAAATACTTTGCAGGATGTGGCCCAGTTCGGTCATCTTTGCTTTAGAGTCAATGATTTCAGCATCTTTCAGCCAATTTTTCAGCGAAGGGACCTGATAAGTTGGATGCAATCCGTGGTCACCTGCCCAGAACGCATCACCTTCAGGTAAATACATACTTACCCATTCATCTCGTAATCCGAAATTCTTATATCGGTCAATACTTGTTTGTGCTTGCATTTTATTATTTCCGTTTGTTTGAGTCAATGAATCTGCGACAATGCATCCCTTTTCGTGAAAATCCAAACATTTATGACAGTGAATGCATTTTGATTTGTTAATGATAACTTTAGGCCATACGCTCAATGCGCCAGTCGGGCATTCGACCTCGCATACCTCACAGTGCACACAGTACGCTGCTTTATATAGTGCTCTTTTTAATAAGCCGATCAGATCCCCATCCTGTACATTATACAATGTTAGAGTAAACGAATGATTGTTTTTAAATTCAACTCCATATTTATATATCAACTTATTAAACCGAATTTCTCCAAAGCCTGTATTCCCGTCTTGAGAGTAAGTATATTCACCTACTGTAATAAGCCACGTGTCTAAAGGTAAATGCCCATTATCAATGTGTGCTAAGAAATTGCCATTGACTTGAGAAAAAGAAACGTGGACACTCTGTGCAATCAAATCACCGCTTGCTCGCCGCTTCCATCCGCCATTTTTGATATATTCAGACACATCTTTTACCCCTGCCTTTTTTGCATTAGCAATAATCCTTTGCTCAAAAGGCTTTATGTCATCACTGTAATTAAGCTTCGCAATATGCTCGTTCCATTCCGACGAAAAAGGACATAGAAGACATCCAACACGGGTCATCCCCTGTCGATATGCAGGATTAATTGGCAACTTATGCTCAAACATGTATAGGAATACCTCTGTCGTATTCCAATGCAATATCGGCCTAGCATTTATTACAGTATCATGTTTTACGCCTCTGCCCTCTCGACTATAGCCTGATCGTCGAGTGCTTTCTTCTGCGCGGACACCATCAAATGTCAGTACTCGGGCCTGCTTATTGTTACCCTCAATTTTCAGCATGCGATATAATGGTGCTGTTTTCATAATGGAACAGCACCAGCGATGAGTATCAGAGGGTGTCCCAATCTTATCCCAGTAATTAATGACGCTCTCATGGTTGCGTGCCACTGAGAACTTAAGTGTAGGGAACTTCTGATGATAAAACTCGATAATCTGGTCATAAAGAGCCAGCGATGGGGGCAGTTCATACCCCGTATCGGAATATATCACTTCGAAGGACTCCGGAGGAATGGCCCGGGTGCATAAATCGAGGACGACTTGTGAATCTTTTCCACCTGAGAATGATGCTAAGAACTTATCAATCCGGGTGGTCTGATATATCTTCTTCCCTTGCTCCTGCGCAATCTCCAATGGCATGACATCAAAACTGTCACAGTCTTGCTTGACAATAGCCATCTTGCTTTTAGTGCGTTTCTCCTGTCTTGCAACTAATGCCTCAAAATCCATCTGATTAGCTGCAATCTTTTCTACGGTTTTGCGAGCGGAAGAGTACTGGGCAAATTTATCTCGAATAAACTCTACCGCCTCGCTCTCAAGTAAAAACATCTCATTATTGACGCGTTTTAGCATTTCATCGACATCAACTGGAATGAGTTTGAGCTTTTCTTGCTCGTCTTGTAATATTACGGTCGGATCATCGTAGATATTAGCTCCTTTTACTTCAAAAACAAATATACCTCGATAGAAATAATGTTTGTTACATGCCCACATTAATGGCTCCAGACACCTGGGGTATTGCCACCCCAACTTGTCAAGGCCAAGCATATCAAGTTCCTCAAAGAAAACAGGACGAGGCGACACGGTTAATGTGTCTGCTGTGAAATGCGATTGCATTTTCACGCCACCCGTTTCCTGATCCCATATAATTTTAAACATCTTATTTTAGCATTATCAAAGTTTGAATATCAACTCCCAGAAAGGTAGCAATCTGTTGAAATTGTTGAATGGATGGTTGTTTTTTGTTGGAACACCATCTTGAAATAGTATTCTCTGATTTACCCATCTGTTCCGCCAGCCACCGACTTGTTTTTTGCTTCTCAACAAGAGTGACCTTAATTCGATTCACCACTATTCGTTGATTATTCATCAATATTACAATAGATATAACCATTTAATAACGAACAAAGTTACAACAATATATTGATTAGGCAACATTACAAACAATATAATCCTGTCTCTGAAAATCGAACATGGCCGTCAGGCTACCTTTATCAATCACTTGCCATGTGCAATAGAACACCTTATCGTAATCCAATTCTTTTGCCCTTTAGAATACTTTTTATATCTTTGAAATATAAAATCATCTTTATGGCAATTCCTAAATTTGATGAGTTAAGAGAGCCTGCCCTGAGACTGCTCAGCAGTAGCGACACAATGAGGACTAAGGACTTTATTGCTCCTTTGGCAAAGCATTTCAACCTCACCGAAGAGGAAGTCAACAGAATGTATCCAACGGGTAATGCTCACATTTTCTATGATCGAATGACGTGGGTGCTGAGCTATTTTTTCATGGCCGGTCTCGTTGAAAAGCCGAAAAGGGGAGTGTATAAAATTACGCCGAAGGGCAGAGAGCTGCTAAAAACACCGGACAAAATAAATGAATACGTGCACAAAGCAGTAGCCGCACGAGAGACGAAGGGAAAGCAGACCAAGAAAAAAGGTGTCGAGCCGGAGGTATATACGGATTTAGGCAATCAAACTCCCCAGGAGCAATTGTTGGAGTCGTACAACAACATCCGAAAGAATGTTTATTCAGATATCCTGACCACCATCTTAAGCAAAACTCCTGCTGAGTTTGAAAAACTGGTTGTAACATTACTCCAGAGAATGGGGTATGGCGGCGAGATCAAGGATTCGGGGATTGTCACGAAAGCATCGAACGACGAGGGTATCGACGGAATAATCAAGGAAGATATACTCGGCTTTGGGCGAATTCATATTCAAGCCAAACGCTATAAACTCGATAGTTGCATCGGCAGAGAAGATATACAGAAATTCGTGGGTGCTATTGCTTCCAAGACCAATAAGGGTGTCTTTATAACCACATCCTATTTCTCGAAGGGGGCGATCGATTACGTCAAAAATCTTCATAGCTCAACTACCATTGTGCTTATCGATGGAGAGAAATTGGCCGAATATATCTACGATTATGGCTTGGGTATGCAGATAGAGGATACGCTGCATATTAAAAAACTCGATGCCGATTACTGGGACAGTATGAAAGACGATGAAAAATCGTAGTTTTTACCCTTTTGTTCCCCTATGTACCCCGAAAGTCACGATCCGTTAAAACGAATTGTTTTCAGCATCAAACGTATGTACGGAACGATGCTATTGCGTTTTTAACAGACAAGGCGGGCTTCATCTGTCCGATTCCGTGAAATCGAAGCGCAATTGTACGCTTTCGGCGCAGGCTTCGGGGCTGTTACCCACCGTCAGGCCGATCAACCGGACTTTGCGACCCCCGAAATCGACGGCCGAGAGCAGCTCTTCGGAGACGCGGCTGAGCGTTTCGACGCAATCCACGGGGGCGGCGAGCGTTCTGGAGCGGGTGATCTGCCGGAAGTCGCCGAACTTGAGTTTCAGCACGACCGTCCTGCCCCGGAATTCGTGCCGCATCAGACGGCTCCATACCTCCTCGCGCACCCCTGCCAGCTCCGACAACAACGTTTCGCGGTCGTCGGTGTCCTGCGAAAAGGTCGTCTCGGCGCCCAGGGACTTGCGTATCAGGTCGGGCGTCACCTCGCGGTCGTCGATGCCCCGGGCATAGCCGTAGTAGCTGTGCCCGGCTTTCCCGAAATGGCGCACCAGCTCCATCTCGTCCCACATCCGCAGGTCGGCGCCCGTGCGGATCCCCAGGCGGTGCATCTTCGCTGCCGTCACTTCGCCTATGCCGAAAAAACGCTCGACGGGAAGGCCCGCGACGAACGGTTCGATCTGTCCGGGCGGGATGGTGAAAAGCCCGTCGGGTTTGCGGTAGTCGGAGGCGATCTTCGCCAGCATTTTGTTCACGGAGATGCCGGCCGAGGCCGTAAGCCCTGTCTCCGCAAGAATGCGGCCTTTGATTTCGCGGGCGACGAGCGTGGCTGAACTCGCATGCGAGACATCGAGAAATGCCTCGTCGAGCGACAAGGGCTCCACCAGCTCGGTATAATCCCGCAAGATGCCGCGGATCTGCAAAGAAACGGCCTTGTACACGTCGAAACGAGGCGGTACGAAAATCAGATCGGGGCAGAGGCGTCGGGCCAAGGCGGACGAGACGGCCGAATGGACGCCGAACGGCCGGGCTTCGTAGCTCGCGGTAGCGACCACGCCCCGGGGACCGTCGTGTCCCACGGCGATCGGACGGCCCCGCAGTTCGGGTCGGTCCCGCTGTTCCACGGATGCGTAGAAGGCATCCATGTCGATGTGTATGATTTTTCGATGCGGCATGACAGGGCTTCGTGACCACAGCGCAAAGATAATGACAAAATGTTTTGTGACCCGTTGAAGAATTGTCGGCCCGCTGCCGGGAGCGAAGCGGACGAGCGGTGCGGCGGGCGACCCGTTGCCGTGCGGACAAGGGCCGAAAGTCTCTGATGGCGATTTCACGTCGCGTATTTACCGGTCATCGATCGGGAACGGCCGGGAAACATCGTGTCGGGTGGACGAACGATGACCGCGGAGGGGTTGCAAACGATCGGGTCTGGATGAAAATCGTCGAGGCACCGGACAACCGGTGCCTCGACGATGCTCGGAAATAAGCCCTTACTTCAGCACATCGAAGAATTTGGGTGCCGGTTTGAATGCGGGGATATTGTGTTCGGGGACAATGAGCGTCGTATTTTTCGAGATATTGCGGGCTACTTTGCGTGCGCGTTTCTTCACCTGGAACGTACCGAAACCACGCAGATAGACGTTGTTCTTCTTGCCGATGCTCTCTTTCACGCTCTCCATAAACGACTCGACGACCGTCGATACGATTGCCTTGTCGATGCCGGTGGATCTCGAAACCTCACCGACGATTTCTGCTTTTGTCATAGTTGTAATCGATATTTATAAGTGGTGGAGCAAAGATAAACACAAAATCGGATAATCCAATGATTCAGGGCGCAGATAACGTGCAGGCCCTCAGCAAAGAGTTGAAAAAGAGCGGCCGAATGCACCCGGGAGGAATCCCGCGCGGCCGCTGCGGAGGGCGCATCACGATGCCGAAAGTCCGGTTAGGGCAAAGCGGGTTTTGTGCAATCTGCTGATTATTTGCTGTTTGATGGATACATCGGCGCAAAGAAAACGATTTGGCAGCGCACCGGATGAAAATGGAATACGTTTTGCTGTATCCGTAATGAAATTTATAACTGAATTCATCACATTATGAAAAAAATCTTACTTCTTCTGGTTTGTGCGGCAGCCGCCTTCTCGGTAAGCGCAGCGCCCCAAAAGGTCGATTTCGACAAACTGCCGAATAACTCGCAGGAGTTTATCCAGAAAAATTTCCCCCGCGAAAAGGTGAAAAACGTGGAGATGGACCGCGAAGCTTCGTGGGACAAGTACACCGTCTATTTCAACAGCGGCAACCAGATCTCCTTTGAGGGCGGCAGCGGCGACTGGTCGCGGATCATTATGAAGAACGGCCCGGTGCCCGCAACCGTAATTCCCGTGAAGATCAAGACCTTCGCAGGCGGCAAGTATCCCGGAATGAACATCGTGATGCTGGAGACGACCGCCGACGGCTACAAAGCCGGTCTTGCGGACGGCACGTTCCTCTATTTCGACAAGGACGGCAACTATACCAAAGCCACGAAATAGCGTTTCGGTCCTTTTTCCAAAGGCGGTTCTGCAGAGAGCCGCCTTTTTTCGTTCCTCTGTCCGCCCGGGTTTCTTTGCCTTGGGTCTTCCGGCGGGTGGTGGCCATACCTGTACGCCGGCTATGCTTCGCCGGAGGGGGCCGGGAGGCTGTCGGTCTCTTCCACGTCGCAACCGGAGAAATGGAAGTCGGTGCGAGCCCGCTCCTTCGGGAAGAGGAAATAGGTGCACGACGCCTGCGTGCACAGCTCGCCGTCCGGATTGGCGATGCGCACGTCGATGCGCACCAGGTTGTGTCGCTGCTCCCCGACACGGGCCCGCAGGTCGATCCATGCGTCGGTGGTGCGCACGGGGCGGAGGTAGCGGACCTCCATCTTCGACGTCACGCCGCTGGTCTGGAACTTGCGGAATACCACCCAACTGCTGATCTCGTCGGCCAGCGTCGCCTGAATCCCTCCGTGCAGGGTATTCACCCAACCCTGGTACTCCGGACGGGGCCGCCAGCGGCAAACCACCTCCTCTCCGTCCTCGTAAAATTCCATCCTCAGGCCGCACGCATGGCCCGGATCGCAGCCGTAGCAGTGGTACCCGTCCACGCCCTGCCAGGGGTTGATGATCTTTTTCATCCGTTTATCCGTTCTATGATACGCAAAAATAAACATTCCCGGGAATAGTTCCAAGAGTTGTCGGCAGAGCGGGCGGCCTGCCGGATCGACACGTCCGGGCGGTTTTCCGCCGGTAGCGACGGGGGCCGGGAAAGGGCGGGGCAGGCTATGCCGCCGACGCGATTCGGTCGGTGCGGGAAACGGGGCTGCGGTTCCGTGCCTACAGAAAGGAAGATCGGCAGGCGCTTTGCAGCCCTCGGGGAAGTTTGTATCTTTGGGCAAACAAATCCTTTGCAAGCCATGAAGACTTTTATTCAGCGATGGATCGACGACCTGCTGCTGTGGCTGGGGCTCAGTTCCGAGCAGGCCGACGTGACCGACCAGTGGGCGGCATTCGTGGTGGTGCTGCTCGTCGCCGTGCTGATGGCGCTGATCTGCCGTTTCCTGCTGCTGCGCGTGGTGCGGCGCATTGTCCGCCGTACCCGTGTGACGTGGGACGACATCATCTTCAACGACAAGGCACTCAAGCGATTCAGCCACTTGCTTGTGCCGCTGATCCTCTACATCATGCTGCCCGCGATTTTCCCCTCGGACGCAGGTGCGCGTCATGTGATGGTGCGCCTGACGCAGGTGTATATCGTCGTGGCGATCCTGCGGCTGCTCAGTACGTTCATCCGTGCCGTCTTCGACATAGCAGCCAATCGGAGGGCCTGGCAGGGCAAGCCGATCAAGGGACTCCGGCAGACGGGGCAGGGGATCGTGTACCTGATCGGCACGATCCTGATTATTTCGATCCTGCTCAACCGCTCGCCCGCGATTCTGCTGACGGGGTTGGGCGCCTCGGCAGCCGTGCTGATGCTGATTTTCCGAGACAGCATCCTGGGCTTCGTGTCGGGCATCCAGCTTTCGGCCAACGACATGCTCAAGGTCGGCGACTGGATTGCCATGCCCAAATACGGGGCCGACGGTACGGTGGAGGAGGTGTCGCTCACCACGGTCAAGATCCGCAACTGGGACAATACGATTGTCACGCTGCCGCCCTACCTGCTGGTGAGCGACTCGTTTCAGAACTGGGAGGGGATGCGTGCCTCGGGCGGCCGCCGTGTCAAAAGGTCGGTCAATATCGATATGGCCAGTGTAAAATTCTGCAATAGCGATATGCTCGACCGTTACCGGGGGATCGGACTGCTGAAGGAGTACATCGAGCAGACCGAGCGTCGGGTGGCGGAGTACAATGCCGCGCACAACATCCCGCCCGAACGGTCGGGAGTGGATGGGATGCACCAGACCAACCTGGGGGTATTCCGCGCCTACCTGGTCAATTACCTCAAAGACCTCGAAACAGTAAATAAGAACATGACGCTGATGGTGCGACAGTTGCAGCCGACCCAGACGGGTCTGCCCATGGAGCTCTATTTCTTTACCAATACGGTCGAATGGGTGGCTTACGAGGGCATCCAGTCCGACGTGTTCGACCATGTGCTGGCCGTGGTACCGACCTTCGATCTGCGGGTATTCCAGAATCCTTCGGGCAGCGATGTGGAACGGCTGTCCCGTCTCACCTCCACGCAACGCAACGTCTGACGCGATGAAACCCCGGATACTGGTTACGAGCCGGCTTTTCGACGAATCGTTCGCCGCACTGGAGCGCGAATGCGAGGTGATCCGGCCCGACAGGGCGCCGTTCACCCCCGAAACGGCGGCTCCGTTTCTTCCGCATATCGACGGGCTGATTCCCACGCAGGCTTTCCGGGTGACGCGCGAGGTGATCGACCGCTCGCCCCGTCTGCGGATCGTGGCCAACTTCGGGACGGGAACCGACAACATCGATGTGGCCTATGCCACCGAGCGGGGCGTGGTGGTCGCCAATACGCCCGACCCGGTGGTCGAGCCGACGGCGGAACTGGCTTACGGCCTGCTGCTCGCGGCGGCGCGGGGGATCGTTCGTCTCGACCGGGGTGTCCGCGACGGGAACGTGAGGGTCAGCGTGATGCGCAACCTCGGCACGACGCTGCGCGGCAAGACCCTCGGCATCGTCGGGTATGGCCGCATCGGGCAGGCTGTGGCCCGCTATGCACATGGGTCGGCGATGCGGATTCTCTACTTCAATCGTCATCCGCTGACGGCAGACCGGGAACGGGCGCAGGGGGTGTGCTATGCCCCGCTGGACCGATTGTTGGCCGAGGCCGATTTCGTGACCCTGCATACGCCGCTCACGGAGCAGACGCGCCATCTGATCGGAGCGCGCGAACTGGGGCTGATGAAGCCGACGGCTTTCCTGATTAACACCTCACGTGGCGGGGTGGTGGACGAACGGGCGCTGACGGAGGCCCTGCGTGCCGGCCGGATTGCCGGTGCGGGGTTGGATGTCTTCGAGACCGAACCGCAGATTCCCGAGGAGCTCCGGACGCTGGACAACGTGATCCTCACGCCCCATGCCGGGACAGCGACTACGGAGGCCCGTATGGAGATGGGGTGCCGGGCTGCGGATAACATCCTTCGGTTCTTCCGGGGCGAGCCGGGGATCACGCGGGTAAACTGAACGTTGCCGCCCGAGAAGGGCGAATCCGTCTTCGTCAGTCTGCCGGCATCTTCCGGCCGTTTTCAGAGCAGAAACAGGAGCATCACCTGCACGATCACCACGCGCAGGAACATGCAGATCGGATAAACGGTGGCGTAGGTGACCGAGGGGTTGTCGCCCGGGATGGTGTCGTTGGCATAGTTGAGGGCCATCGGGTTGGCCATACTGCCGCACAGGATGCCCGTCACCGAGCCGAAATCTAGCCCGAGCAGCCGCATCGACCCCCATGCCACGAGCACCACGGGAACGAACGTGACGAGGAAACCCAGCGCGAGCCACAGGGCCCCTTCGGGCCGCATGACGGTGGCGAAGAAGCTCGCGCCGGCATCGAGCCCCAGGCAGGCGAGGTAGAGCGAGAGGCCCAGCGCCCGCAGCATGAGGTTGGCGCTCTGGGTGGTGTAGGTAATCATGTGGAGCCGGGGACCGAAGGTGCCCATCAGGATGCCGACCACAATCGGGCCGCCGGCCAGCCCCAACCGCACTTCGAGGCTGAGGCCCGGCACGGCCAGGGGCACGCTGCCGAGTACGAGTCCCAGGATGAGACCGATGAAAACCGAAACCAGGTTGGGCTCGTTGAGGCTCCGCACGGCATTGCCGAGGATTTTCTCGACGTTGTGCACTGCCGTCGCCTCGCCCACGACCGTCAGGCGGTCGCCGAGCTGGAGCGTGAGGTCGGGGGTGGCCAGGAGTTGCACGCCCGAGCGGTAAACGCGGCTGATGTTGATGCCGTAAAGGTTTCGCAGGCGCAGCGAGCTGAGCTTGCGGCCGTTGATTTCGGGGCGGGTGACCAGGATGCGCTGCGAGATAAGCTGCCGGTCAACGGCGTTCCAGTCGATGTCGCGCGTGTTCCAGTCCTTTTTCTCCTGCCGTCCGAAGATCAGGTGCAGGGCCTCCACCTCCTGCGGCGAGGTGACGATAAGCAGGTGGTCGCCCTCTTGCAGGGTGGTGTCCGACGTGGGGATCGACACGCGCCCCTCGCGCCACAGTCGGGAGATGACGAACCGGTGGTGGCTGTGGAGGGCTACGTCGCGGATGCTTTTGCCGAAAATCGCCGGATTGGTGGCGCGGAATTCGGCGATAAAGACATTTTTCGCGTGGTCGGCGTCGGGCGAGGGAAGATCCGAGGGACGGACGACAAACCGCCGGAGCAGGGCGATGGCCAGGATGACCCCCACCACTCCCAGCGGGTAGGCTACCGCGCATCCGAGGGCTGCGCCGTTGCTGTCGAAGTTCATCTGCTTGAGGGCCTGCTGCGCGGCGCCCAGGGCGGGTGTGTTGGTGGTGGCACCGCACAGGATGCCCGTCATGTCGGGCAGCGGGACACCCGCTACTCGCCCCAGGACGACGGCCAGAAGCGTACCCAGCACCACCACGCCCAAGGCCGGAGTGATGAGCCGCAGTCCGCCCGTGCGCAGGGAGCTGAAGAATCCCGGTCCGACCTGCAGGCCGAGGGCATAGACGAAGAGGACGAGGCCGAAACTTTCGGCGAAGTTGAGCATCTGACGGTCGATGCTCAGGCCCAGGTGCCCGGCGACGATGCCGACGAAGAAGATGAACGCCGATCCGAGCGAGATGCCCAGGAAGCGTATCTTGCCCAGTCCGATCCCGACGGTAGCGATCAGCGAAAGGACGACCACGGCCTGCAGAGCCGAGTGCGCCGTGAAAATATCCGTAAACCACGTCATGCGATAACCAACCTGTGCGACGGCAAAAGTAGGTCAAATTTTCGGTTTTGCCGCGAAAACGTCCGAATATTCCGCTGCGCAGCGGGGTGCGGACGCGTCGGGTCGCTGCCGTTTGGCGGGAAATCGTTATTTTTGCTGCGATGAAAGTGTTGTTGATCCTGCTGGGCGGCCTGTCGCTGGCGCTGGGTATTGTCGGAATCTTCCTGCCGGTGCTCCCGACGACTCCGTTCCTGCTGCTCACCGCCGCACTCTGGTGCCGGGGCAGCGAGCGGCTGTACCGTTGGCTGCTGGCGCAGCCGCAACTGGGAAGTTACATCCGCAATTTCCGGGAACACCGCGCCATCCCACGGCGGGCTAAGGTCGTGACCGTGGCGCTCGTGTGGATTTCGTTGATCTACTGTGCCATCGCTGTGACGAAGCTCTGGTGGCTCCGGGCGCTTTTCCTGCTGATCGCCGCCGGCACTACCTGGCATATCCTCTCCTACCGCACGTTGGAAAAAGATGCGCCTGCCGAGTAAGGCGTAACGCTTCTGCCGGGGCAGCGAGCGGATCGCGGGGCCATCGGATAGTGCGGCATGTTTCCCCGCCGCACTTCGCTGCAGGATGCTTCTGCCAAAGGGGTATTCGGGCTTTGCCGGGCAGAACGTGCGGCTCCGGGGCGGCCGGGTTTTTACCTTCTCTCCGTGCGGCGAAAGCGGCAGCAGGCCGGACGGGTTGTCTTTGAAACGCCTGCCTCCCGCCCATCCGCTCTCTCAGAGCGAAAGCGGCGCCCCGCCGTAGAAATCGAGAATCTTGGTGCGGAGGATGAACTCGTACTTAGCCTGCACCAATTCCGAGGCGGCTTTCTCCATGCGTGTCTTGGCGTCGTTGTAATCGAACACGGTCGAGCGGCCTGCGGCGGCTTTCTGCTCCTCGTAAGCGAAGGCGATGCGGGCCGATTCGAGTGCATTGCGGGCGGAGCGGTACTTGTCCCATGCTGCGCGGGCGGTGTAAAATGCCTGCTCGATCTCTTTGCTCAGGGCTTGCTCGGCCTCGGTAAGCGTGAGTTGCTGGTTGCGGTAACCGATGTCGGCCGTCCGGATGCTGTTGCGCGTGGCCATGCGATTGAATATCGGAATATTGACCGACAGGCCGATGTACTCGCTGCTGTTGTTGCGGATTTGCGACCAGAAGGATTCCGTGGTCCAGTTGGAAGGCCCTTTGTAGTATTTGTAGGCGTTGGTGCCGTAACCTCCGGTAAGGGTAATTTGCGGCCACCGGTCGGCCCGCGCGAGCCGGATGGCTTCGCTGCTGCTGGCAAGGCGCAGCTGCTCGGCCCGGATGTGGGGGCGGTTGTCGAGGGCATAGGCGGTGATCTCGGCGGGGCTGCGCAGGTGGCTCAGCGCATCGACCGCCGTGCTGTCCAGGTCGGGATCGACGATGTCAAACCCCTCGGCGCTCGGCCGGTTGAGGGCCTGACTCAGGTCGAGCAGCGCCAGCGACAGGTCGCCCCGGGCCTGCGTGAGCGTGAGTTCGTCTTTCGACCGGAGAGCGATGCTTTCGTACAGCGCCGATTCGGGGTTTTTGCCGTTGGCCACCAGTGCACGGCTGCGTTCGACCTGCTGGCTGCTCAGGGCCAGTTGGCTTTCGGCCACGGCGACCAGCTCCTTGTTGAAAAGCACCTGGAGGTAGAGCGACATCACATTGACGGCCACATCCTCGCGGGCCCGCTCGAAGTCGGCGACGGCCGCCCGGAGGTCGAATTTCCCGCCCGCGATCTGCCGCTTGATCCTCAATCCCTGGAATACGGGCAGGCTCGCTGAGATGCCTGCCGACCCGGTCAGCGTATTGGCGTCAATGTAGGTGTCCTGGCTCGATTTGCTGCGTCCGAATGCCATCTGGCCGTTGAGCGAAGCGCCCAAGTCGGGCAGGCGGCTCAGTTGCGCGGTGTTGAGCCTCACGCGGCTTTGTTCGACCTGGAGGGCCTGTTTCTGCACGGCGATATTCTGCTCCTGTGCGTACCGGATGCAGTCGTCGAGCGTCCAGGGGGTGCCGGGTTCCTGGGCTGCTGCCGTACCGAGCCGAAGCAGCGCGGCGCAGAGAAGGATGATACTGCGTTTCATAAGCGTCGGGGATTTTCGTTATCGTTTCGTGCCGCGTACCTTTTCGCCGGCTTCCACGCCCTGCGTGATCTCGATGTTGATGCCGTCCGAGAGGCCGATTTCGACCGGCCGCTTGTCGAAGGTCTGCTCCGGAGCCTCTTCGGGACTGGTGAGCACATAGATATAGGGTTTGGCATCCTCGAATTCGACGGCGCTTTCGGGCAGGGTCAGGATTCCTTCGCGCGAGCGGGTGAGCACCGATGCGTTGGCGCTGTACCCCGACCGCACGAACAGCGAGTCGGGAATCGTCGCGGCGGCCTTCACCTCGAACATGATGACCCCGTTGTCCTCGGTGGCCTTCGGGGCGATGTACTCCAGCCGGGCCGGGAGCGATACGTTCTGCATGGCGCCGACGGTCAGTTGCACGGGCATCCCGCTGCTGAGTTTGCCCACGTCGGTTTCATCGACCTTGCCCCGGAAAAGCATGTCCGACATATCGGCGATGGTGGCGATGGTCGTCCCGTCGTTGAACGTGTTGGCTTGGATCACCGAGTTGCCGACTTTGACGGGAACGTCGAGCACCATGCCGTCGATGGTCGATCGGATTTGCGTGTTGCTCAGCTCTTTGTAACGCTGGGTGATGCCGTCGCGCACGATTTCGAGGTTGTCCTGGGCGTTCTGCATCTCCTCCCGCGCTTTTCCCAGCTCGGTCTGGCTCTGCTCGTACTCCTCTTTCGAGACGACCCCCTTGTCGTAGAGGGCACGGGTGCGCTCGGCCTCCTTTTCGGTCTGGGCAAGGGTGATGCGGGCCACGTTCACACGCGATTCGGCGCTGTTGAGCGACCCCATTTCCGGGATGACCTTCACGGTGGCCAGCACTTCGCCCTTGCGCACCTTGTCGCCGGCTTCGCACATCACCGCCGATACAATGCCCGAGATCTGGGGTTTGATGAGCACCTCGTCGCGGGGTTCGACTTTGCCCGTTGCGACCACGTATTGCCGGATGGTGTCGATCCGGGGCTCGACGATGGTGTAAACCACCTTGACCGGCCGGGTCTTGTTCCACAGAAAGACGAACGTCCCGAGCAGCAGCGCCGCGAACAGGACGCCGGCCGTGATCTTCAGAAATTTTTTCATATCCTCGCTGTATTATGTTGTTCTACTCTTCGCGTATCGCATCCACCGCCTTGATGCTCAGTGCCCTGACGGCCGGGATGATGCCCGCCAGCAGGCTTCCCGCCACAAGGATCGCCAGGGCGATGACCCCCGTCGAGAAGCCGATCTGGATCGGAACGTCGATCCCGTCGGGTTTGAGCCCCGGAATCGAATCGGCGACCGAGAGCACCCATACGCCCGCCGAGAGCCCGAAGATGCCGGCTGTCAGCGTGAGCGCGAAACTCTCGGAGAGGATTTGCGCGATGATCGAGCGGGGCGAGGCGCCGATGGCGCGACGGATGCCGATCTCTTGCGTGCGCTCCTTGACCAGCACGAGCATGATGTTGCTCACTCCGACGATCCCCGCCAGCAGCGTTCCGAGCCCCACGACCCAGGTCAGCAGGGCGATGCCGTTGAAAAGTCCCTTCATCTTATTGACGAAGTCGGCCACCGACATGGTCCAGGCCGCTTTCTTGTCGTCAGGCGAAATGATGTGGCGGGCGAAAACGACCTTTTTTACCGCCTCTTCGAGCTGGCTGCTGGAAACGTCGTCCCGGCCGGCCACCGTCATCATATGGATGCGTTTGCCCATGCCGAACATCTGCTGCATGAGCGACGCGGGGATGCCCACGGTCTGCTCGCCCTCGCCGAACGATACGAAATTGCTCTGGCGACGGACCACGCCGATCACTGTGAAGTAGGTGCCGTTCATGAGCAGCACTTTGCCTATGACCCCCTCGTCGCTGGCGAAGAGGTCTTTCCAGACCTGCTCGCCGATGATGCAGACTTTGCGTTTCTGGAGAATGTCGATTTCGTTGATGAACCGCCCCTTGAGAATCTTCTGCGGATTGATATGCTGGAAGTCGGGCGTGAAGCCCATCATGTTGTATTCTCCTTTGTGCTCGTTGTAGCTGCAGTATTGCATGCCGCCCCACAGGTTGGCTGCGACGTAGGTTACTTCGTCGAGTTTGCGGACCGCTTCCAGGTCGTCGTTGTCGAGCATCCACCACCGGTTGGAAGGCATCCCCTTGTAGGGTATCGAGGTCTGGACGGGCTGGACCATGAGCGTGTTGATCGCAATGCCGCCCGCTGCGGCCCGCGAGATACGTTCGAGTCCCTGTCCCGCTCCGAGCATCACGACCAGCATGAAAATGCCCCAGAAAACCCCCAGCGCCGTCATGATGCTGCGCTTCTTGTTGCGGGCGATCGTCTGCCAGATTTCGTTCCAACGGTCTGTGTCGAGGAATCTCATTTCTCCGGTTTTATTTGTTGTATCGCAGGGCGTCGATGGTTTTCAGCCGCGCGGCGCGATAGGCCGGAACGTATCCGGCGATCAGGCCCGAGAGGACGAGCACCAGCGTGGCGCTCGACACGACCGACAGGTCGAGCGTGGGATTCGTAAAGACGGTCATGTCGAATCGGCCGCCCGTTGCGGGCATCCGCTCGATCAGGTAGTTCACCCCTTCCATCACGGCGACGCCCAGCACCATGCCGATGTAGCCGAACAGGGAGGTGATGAGCACCGATTCGGTGAGGATCAGGCGGATGATCGACGAGGGTTTTGCTCCGAGGGCCTTGCGGATGCCGAATTCGGAGGTGCGCTCCGTGACCGTCACGAGCATGATGTTGCTCACCCCCACCACGCCCGTGAGCAGCGTTCCCAGCCCGATGATCCAGACGAAGAGGTTGATTCCGCCGAAAACCATCGAGATGGTTTTATAGACCTCCATCATGTTCTCGATCCACAGGGCGCTCTCGTCCTCGGGGTCGAAGTGCTCCTCGGCTGCCAGCCGTCTGGTCAGGCGTCGCTCGAACTCTTTCATCTGGGCGTCGGTATGCAGCCCTTCGACCGTGAAAACGACGCTGTTGATGACGGGGCTGTCGGCGGAGTAGATGAGCCGCCCGGTGGAGAGCGGGATGTAGCAGACGGGTTCCGTGCGGTTTTTGTTTCCCTCGTAAACCCCGACCACGGTGTAGGTCGCATCGCCGATGCGAAGTGGTTTGCCGAGCGACTCACCGTCGGGGAAAAGCACCTGTTCGGTGGTCTGGTCGATGATGACGGTTTTGCGGTAGAGCTGGATGTCGTTGTCGTTTACGAACCGCCCCCGAGCGATTTTCAGGCCGCTGATCGACTGGTACAGGGGCAGCGAGCCGCACAGGGTGACGGTCATGAACTGGCTGCCGTAGGCGGCTTTGTTGCTGTCGAACCATGCCTGGGCCGCGATCTGCCTTACCTCGGGGAACTCGTTGCGCAGGATTTCCAGATCGCGGTCGTGCAGTTGGATGCGGCGCCATTTGTCGTATCCCATGTAGGGTTTCGACGTCCAGCCGCCCCGGACGGTGATCGAATTGACGGCGTATTCGCCCAGGTTGGACTGCGCCCCGTTTTTGAGGCCGTTGCCCGATCCGAGCAGGATGACCAGCATGAAGATGCCCCATGCGACGGAAAAGCCCGTGAGGAACGTGCGGAGCTTGTTGCGCCGCACCGAAGTCCAGATTTCCAACAGCAGTTCCCTCATCGTACCGTGGATTCGATCGAGCTGATGATCCCGTCCTTCAGGCGGATGATCTTGTCCGTCTGGTCGGCGATGGATTGTTCGTGTGTCACGCAGATGATGGTCATGCCCATTTCCGTATTGACCTTGCGGAGCAACTCCATCACCTCCTGCGAGGTGGCGCTGTCGAGGGCCCCCGTCGGCTCGTCCGCCAGGATGATCTGCGGCCGGTTGATTAGCGCCCGCGCGATGGCCACGCGCTGTTTCTGGCCGCCCGACATTTCGTTGGGCATGTGGTCGGCCCAGTCGCGCAGGCCGAGCGTGGCGAGGTATTCGAGTGCCATCGCGTTGCGCTTGCGTCGGGCGACGCCCTGGTAGTAGAGCGGCAGGGCGACGTTTTCGACGGCGTTCTTGTAGTTGATAAGATTGAACGACTGGAAGATGTAGCCGATCATGTTGTTACGCGCGGCGGCGGCCTGCGTCTCGCTCAGGTTCCGGATGAGCCGGCCGGCGAGGTAGTAGCTGCCGCTGTCGTAGTCGTCGAGAATGCCCAGGATGTTCAGCAGGGTCGATTTCCCCGAGCCCGAAGCGCCCATGATGGAGACGAGCTCGCCTTTGCGGATTTCGAGGTCGATGCCCTTGAGTACGTGCAGCGGCGAGCCGTTGTGGTAAGTCTTGTGAATAGCTTCGAGTACGATCATGGCTCCTGAGGATGGCGGTTTGTCTTGTGCGTTTGTCGTTCGGCCGGCCGCGAACTCGTCCGAGCTCGGTCCAACCCGAATGCAAATATAACCAACGAATTTTGAAAAACAAATAAAATTTATCGAAATTCGATAAATTATGTGGGGATGGTCTGTCGCCGCGGTTGCCGTTGTGCGGGTGGACGGCTGTGCGGCATTGCCTGCGGGGGAAAAGACAGAAAAGGCGTTTGACGGTCGATTGTCCCGAACGGCTGTCGCGACCGGCCGGCTGTCGTGGGAACGGGAGGGAAAACGGACGGAGCGGCGTTTCGGCAGCGGGAAAAAGAACGGAACCTTCCGAAAAGAAGGTTCCGTTGGAAAACGTGCGGCCGGAATGTCAGCGGAGCCGCAGGAACGAATAGCCGAAGCGTTCGCAGGCCGCTTTCTCGAGCTCCTCGCGCACCGAGGGGTGGGCGATTCCGATGAGTGCCTTGGCTCGCTGAGCCAGGTTGCGGCCCTGGAGATACGCTACGCCGTATTCGGTCACGACGTGCTGGATCATGTGGCGCGTGGTGACGACCCCCGCGCCCGGCGAGAGAACGGCTTTGATCTTCGAGGCCCCCTTTTCGGTGGCCGAGGGGATGGCGATGAAGGTCTTGCCCCCTTCCGAGAGGGCGCCGCCGAACATGAAGTCGTGCTGGCCGCCGACACCCGAGATGATGCGCGTGCCGACCGAGTCGGCGCAGATCTGTCCCGTGAGATCGACCTCCACGGCCGAGTTGATAGCCATGACTTTCGGGTTCTGGCGGATGCGGAACGGGTCGTTGGTCCAGGCTACGTCTTTCATCACCAGGTCCTTGCGGTAGTCCATGTAGTCATAGAGGCGGCGCGAGCCGAGCGCCAGCGAGCCCACCGTAACCCCCGGCATGACGGCCTTCTGCGAGTTGTCGATGATCCCCCGCTCGATCAGCGGCACCACGCCGTCGGTCATGGCCTCGGTGTGGAGTCCCAGGTGCTTGTGGTCCGTGAGGGCCGCGAGCACGGCGTTGGGGATGCCGCCGACGCCGATCTGGAGCGTGGCGCCGTCGGGAATCAGTTCGGCGATATGACGGCCGATTTTGCTTTCGACTTCGTTAGGTACACTCGTCGGGAGCTCCACCAGCGGGGCGTCCACCTCCACGGCGGCCGCGAGACGCGAAACGTGGATCACGGCGTCGCCATAGGAGAAAGGCATGGCCTTATTGACCTGTGCGATGACCGTCTTGGCGCACTCGACGGCCGAGACAGCCAGGTCGGCCGACACGCCGTAGGAGCAGTAACCCTCCTCGTTGGGGAGCGAAACGTTCAGCAGGGCCACGTCCACGGGGAGCATGCCGCTGCGGAAAAGCCCCGGGATCTCTCCCAGGAAAGCGGGGATGCTTTGGCCGTAGCCGTCGGCAAGCCAGCGGCGGATGTTGTTCGCCACGAACAGGCTGTTGACCAGAAAGGTCTCCTTGTATTCGGGACGGCAGTAGGGGGCATCCTTCGCTCCGATGGCGAAGCCCGAATAGAGGGTTACGTCGCTCAGTTCGGCGGCCCGGTCGGTCATCGCCTGAACGAGAATTTCGGGAATGGAGGTGCTGCCCTGGATATAGACGCTGCTGTGCGGGCGGATCAGCTTGACCGCTTCGGCGGCAGTGGTGTATCGGATCATGTGCCTCAGTCGTTTTTATGCGCGGCGGCGAAAGCGGCCAGCCGCTGGTCCAACAGATCGAATTGACGCGCCTCGTTCATCTGCGAGATGCAGACCCGGATGCCGTCCTGCCGGCTGCCGGTCGAGGTGAGCGAGATGGCGCAGATGCCGTAGAGAAGCAGCGCTTCGAGCAGTCCCGCGCTCGTCATGTGCCCGTAACCGATGGTGAAGAAGAAGCCGTCGCTGACCTCTTCCCCCAGGTCGCGGTCATAGACGATGCGGAAGCCGTGGCGCAGGAAAATATCCTTGACCAGCCGTGCACGGCGGGCGTATTCGCCCGTTTCGGCCACGAAATCGAGCTTGCCGTCCGCCGCTGCGCCGAACATGGCTGCCAGGGCGTACTGTGCCGAGTGGCTCGTACCCGACGAGGCGGCGTAGAGGAACGTGAGCACGTAGGAGTCCCCCAGACGACCGATGCCGTAGCGGCGTTTGAGTTCGGGGCTGAAGCGGTTGTACACCTTTTCGGGGATGGCGGCGATGGCGATGCGCTGTCCGGCATAGCTGAAAATCTTGGAGCCGGAGAGCATCAGCACATAGTTGTCCGTATAGCGGGCGACGGTCGCCTGGTAGGGCGCCTGGAACGGGTGCCCCAGCTCGCGGCGGAAGTCCATGCAGAGGTAGGCGAGGTCCTCGATCACGACGGCGTCATAGCGCGTGGCCAGTTCGCCGATGGTGCGCAGCTCCTCTTCCGTGAGGCAGATCCATGCCGGGTTGTTGGGGTTGGAATAGACGATAGCCGCAACGTCTCCCTTCTCGAGATAGCTTTCCAGCTTGGGCCCGAGTTTTTCGGCCCGGTAGTCGTAGATGTCGAACGATTCGCTCGGGATTCCCAGGATATGCACCTGCTGGCGCTGCACGGGGAATCCGGGGTCGATGAAGAGGATCTTGCCCTTGCGGGGGTCGGCCTGCGAGAAGAGCTGAAACAGCGTGAAGCTGCCCTGCATCGAGCCGACCGTCGGCACGCATCCCTGTGCGGGGATGTCGATGTCGAGGAACGCCTTGATGAAACGCGAGGCGGCCTGCTTGAGCTGCGGGATGCCGAACATATTGGGGTACTGCGAGGCGACACCGTCGGCGAGGGCCTGACGCTCGGCTTCGACGCCGACGTGTTCGGGCGGCAGGCCCGGCACGCCCATCTCGAGGTGGACGAACTCCACGCCGGTCTGTTTTTCGAGCTGGGCGCCGATGCTCCCGGCCTGACGGATCGTGGCCTGGGCCATGTCGCTGATGTCCATGTCGCGGAGCACGTCGCGAAGCGTCTGTTCCTGGATCGGGCTTTTCATCGTTTCAGGCTTTTTTGTGCGTATTCGTATCCGGCGCGGAATGCCGCCAGATTCATGTTCACGATCTCCTCTCCCTTGCGGGCGAAGACGGCGCGCACGCCCGCCTCGAGCTTGCCGGCTTCGATGTCCAGGAAAGGTGCGGCGGCGCCCAGCAGCACGATGTTGGCCGAACGGGGCGAGGCGGCCTGCTTGGCGATGGCCTCCACGTCGATGGCGATGACGTGCGGACGTGCCGACAGGTCTTTCTGCAGGGCCTCCTGGTCGGGGTAGTTGTCGATGTTCACGAACGGCGTGGTGCCCGTGATGATCCAGCCTTCGGTCGAGAGGTAGGGCAGGTAGCGCAGGGCCTCCATCGGCTCGAGCGAAATGATGATGTCGGCCCGTCCCTTGGGGATCAGGTCGGAGGCGATCGGATCGGAAGATATGCGCAGGTTCGACTGCACGTCGCCGCCGCGCTGGCTCATGCCGTGCACTTCGGCCTGCTTGAGGTGGAGCCCTTCGTCGAGGGCGGCCTTGCCGATTACGGTGGCGATCGAGAGGATGCCTTGTCCTCCGACGCCCGAAAGGATGATATCTCGCTTCATGGCTCTATTTTTTAGCGTTGTGACGTTTGGCGGTCTGGATGCACTCGCGGCGCGGGATGATTACCGAAACCCCCGGATATTCGATCTCTTCGCGGATGATGCGGCGCATTTCGTCCATATTCTTGGGCAGGGGCACCACCACGCGGATGTGGTCGGGTTCCACGCCGATGCCGGCGCAGATCTGTTCGAGGCGTCCCGTGCCGGCCGAATCCTGGCCGCCGGTCATGCCCGTAGTGAGGTTGTCGGAGATGATTACCGTGATGGGGCTCTTCTCGTTGACCGCGTCCAGCAGGCCCGTCATGCCCGAGTGGGTGAAGGTCGAGTCGCCGATGACGGCCACCGCAGGGTGCTGGCCCGCGTCGGCGGCGCCTTTGGCCATGGTGATCGAGGCGCCCATGTCCACGCAGGTGTCGATCGCGTGGAACGGCGCGAGCCATCCCAGCGTGTAGCAGCCGATGTCGCTGAACACCTTGCTGTCGGGATATTCGCGCACGACCTCCGTGAGCGCCTTATACATGTCCCGGTGGCCGCAGCCCATGCAGAGTGCGGGAGGACGGGGCACGACCAACTCGCTTGCGTCGTGCCGGACGTGGGCTTCCAGCCCGAGCGCCTCGCGGACGCAGTCGGGGTTCAGCTCGCCCGTGCGGGGCAGTTCGCCCGAAAGACGTCCCTTGATCGGAATGGGGGTGCCCAGGATGCCGCGGATCATCTCCTCGACCATCGGCTGACCCTCCTCAATCACCAGCAGCGATTCGCACTCCGCGGCCAGCCGTTTCACGAGGGCCGTGGGGAGCGGATACTGCGAAATCTTGAGCACGGGGTAGGGGCATCCGTCGGGGAAATTCTCCATCAGGTAATTGTAGGCGATGCCGCAGGCGATAATGCCCATCGATTTGTCGGGGCCGTCGCTGAGGCGGTTGAAGCGCGACAAGGCGGCCTCCTCCTCCAGCTTGCGGTAGTCCTCGATCAGCACCTTGTAACGGGCGCGCGAGTTGCCCGGCATGAGCACCCACTGGCGGGCTTCGGCGGGGTAACTTTTTTCGTTCTGGGCCTTGGCGTCGCGGGTCTCGACCACGGCCCGGGAGTGGGCCATGCGGGTGGTCAGACGCATGAGCACCGGGATGCGGAAGCGCTCCGAGAGGTCGAAGCCGTAACCGGTCATTTCATAGGTCTCCTGCTGGCACGAAGGCTCGAAAACGGGCACCAGAGCGAACTTGCCGTAGAAACGCGAGTCCTGCTCGTTCTGCGAGGAGTGCATTGAGGGGTCGTCGGCCGCAACCACCATCAGGCCGCCGTTGGCGCCGGTCATGGCCGAATTGACGAAGGCGTCGGCGGCGACGTTCATGCCCACATGCTTCATGCATACAAGCGCCCGCTTGCCGGCGAAAGACATGCCCAGGGCCTCCTCCATCGCCGTTTTCTCGTTTGTGGACCAGTTGCTGTGGATTCCGCGCTCGCGGGCGAGCGGAAGTCCCTGGATATATTCCGTGATTTCAGTCGAAGGAGTTCCGGGATAGGCATATACCCCCGAAAGTCCTGCGTGGACAGCCCCGAGCGCCAGGGCTTCGTCTCCGAGTAGCAGTTCTTTCTTTATCATACAAAACAGGTTTCAGGTTCTCCACAAATTTAGGAAAAATTTAATTAAAAACCATTCTTTTGTATCGATTTATCGGAAAGAGTGCCCATATGCTTAAAAAATATAGGTGCGCGGGATGCTTTTGCAGCCGCCTTTTCCGGTTTCTGCATTCGATTTTCCGCTCTTCATTCTCTGCTCCCGTTCCCCGTCGGGCGCAGGTTTCCGCTTAGGTGCATCCGCTTTTCCTGCAACATCGTTTCTTGGCTGCTCCGTTCGTTTGCCGGTTGCCGCGTCCTTGTTTCCCTGCTACGCCGTTTGTTTGCTGCTCCTGCTCGGTTTGCGTATCCTTCTTCACTTTGCCGCATCCTTGTTTTCCCGCTGTTTGGTTCTCGTGAAGCATTCCTGTTTTTCGGTTGTCCGCTTTGCAGCGTCCATGTTTACCCGCTGTTCCTCCGCCTTTCGCATTTCCATTTCCTGAATCCCATTTTTCCGCGTTCTGATCGATATATCCCTGCCCCGCCTCAGGGACATGCGGCCGGCTCAGCGGTCGTCGGAGAGCTTGCGACGGTAGGCGAGGAAAAGTACGCCGGTGAGGATGAGGGCCGCTGCAAGGCCGGTGTAGAAAACCGAAATGAATCGCTCGGGCAGCCACCCGAAGCGCCTGACCGAAATACCGAGCGCAATCATAAAGGCCATCACCAGCCAGCCTTTCGCATCGAAGAAAGAAAACGGACAGCCAGGGGCCTGCTTACGATGGATGCGGCGCGTGTGCTTACGGTACAGACGCAGGAATACCAACGTGAAGAAGAGGACGAAAATGGCCGTCGCCTCGGCGATGCGGAAGAGGGCGTGGCCGGGCACCTCGCGCCAGGTAACCAGCCCGATGCGCAGGATGTTGGCGCCGGCGGCGATCCACACCGCGCCGGCCGCTGTGACCAGGAATTTCCGATTGACGTAAAATTTCATCAGCGTGTCCGTCCGGTTGCGAAGATAATCAAAACCGATGCGAAAACCATGCGGCGTATCCGAAATAGTCCCCTTTTGTTCTTTCTCGCGGCCATTGGAAACCGGTTGGGGTGATTTGCCCCGGGATGCTGCGGGGCGGTTGTCGTGTGAGCTGAAAGCGGGCTGAAAACAACGGAGGGAAGAACTTATCGTTCTTCCCTCTTCGTGACGCCGACCGGACCTTTTGCCTCTACCACCTCAAATTGCATCTGGGCTATCATCTGTCCTCTTTCTGAAAGGTAAGCATCACAGGTGCGTCCTTGTCTGCATCATCAGGTAGGAAATACATGAACGTATCGGTGCAAATTCATGGGTTTACGTGATATGGTGAGGCACATGCCGTAAAAGGTTGTCATAGGCAACGATTTTTCAAATCATCATGCGTTGTTCATCACCTGCTGACTTTCATTCTGTTCTTGGTGTTCTTTTCATTTTAGCTAAAATTTGTATTGTGATTAAATATTTGATTATGATGTAAATATAGCTAAAATTTATGAGATATGCAAGAAATATAAAAAAGACAAACTTGGGCAGACGGTATAGATTAAACCGTTCTGTTCAAGTCTGTCCTGTCTTTTAATCTATTTATCTTCTGGCATATTATCTTCTAACGCCATGAAGCGACCTTGGACATCATAATCATTGCTCCAGAGTTTTCGATATGCATCTACATACAATTTAGGGACATATATATCAACCGTCCAAGCATTAACGTAGCCGCCTTGTGCAAAGGGGAATCCTCCTTGGGGCGGTGTTTTTGTCCCAAAATAAAATTTTGAAGCAATATCTTCTTTGAATGTATGACGTCCAAGCGTTTCGACTTGAGTACAATGTTGCATGTATATAATCCCGCCGTGGTTCAAAGCACGATAAAATGCTTCTTGTCCAACCGTTTTCAATTTCGACCCTTTTTCAAAAAATATGTAATTAAGAGATGGGTAACTTCCAATATAGGGCTCCAAATTTGCAAAGGCTTCTTCCCCAATAGTTTCAAGTGATGCAGGAAATTTTAGAGAATATAAGCCCGAACAACGCCAAAATGCCCTCCCACCGATATTTTGTAATTTTGATGAAAAATGAAAATTGGAGCGAATCTCGCTATTAGAAAATGCCCCATAACCTATGGTAATTACTTCGTCAAACATTTGTACAGTTGTAGTTTTAGCCGTATCAAACATTCTATCACCGATTATTTTCAATGAACGCGGTAATATAACATGGGAAATAAGGGAGGATTCAAAGGCTCTTTCAGGTAATTCTTCCAAATTTACGTCCGAAATATCCAAATAGTTCAATGTCAGCACAGATTTGAGAAATTTGAAATCCGTTTTATCGAGTGTGCCTTTGATTTTCAATTCTGTTGTTTCCAATAGATTTTGTTCTGTTAATATTTGTTTTAGTGCTCCCGCTTCGGACACAATGACGGTCGGAGTGAATCCCTGTGTTATTTGTATTTCTACTGTTTGTGCTCCGCTTTTGAGTGTATATGCTGCTGAACGGTTATCGGTTGTAGTATTGCTTGTTGCAGAAAAATCGACAGAGAAATAACGGTCTGTTCCATCTCCGCTTCTCTGCGACGGTTCACACCAAGAAGCACCACCCGAAAGTGTCCAATCTTTAGTGCTTTCGATAAAAATGGATTTTATGCCTCCTTGTGCACCAAATTCCAGCGATGTTTCATCGACGGAAAATACATTCTCTTCAGAAGGAGCAGGATTTTCGTTTTCGTTTTTGGAGCATCCGCAAATCATTATTGCAGAAAGCACAAATAGAAATAGTTTTCTCATAATGGTAAAATATAAATAATTAATCATTCCCAGGCTGAAATCTCTATGATCGAATCCTTTCCAAGATTCGATTCCTCTGTAAATGGCTCTAATGAATTACTTAAATTATATAGCAAGCATCTGTTTTCGCCTTTGAACAAGTATCGATCATTGGGATAACGAAACAGGGACAACTTAAAATCAATAGGCAAGATTTTTGTTACAGTAGCCTTTTTTTGTTTCCCATCCTCAAAAACAGCAGGCGAAATTCTCTCTACAGAGATTTTTTTGCCTATTTCCAAATCTTCAATTACATAGGTTGTTGTGTTGGGAACAGCCTCCAATACATAATAATACCCCATAATTATCAATATTGTACCGTATCAACTCCTGCTGCGGTGGGTTATTCACAAAAAGAAAGTGTGGAGTTGTTCGTTTATCGAATCGGAGGCTCTGGAATGCCTTTGCATCAAATAAACAATACCCCACACCGAATAGAATATATCAGATGATATATACCTATATGCGGTGATGAGTGCTTGTATTGCTTGTCCCTGATGCAATGAAATTTTCCAGATTTCCGATTCAGGATTAGCGAAACACTTTCACTAAACTAATATGTTGCCACCCATTCGGGATAGCACCACAAAGTTAGAAAATGTTTTTCAATACGCAACACTCTTGGGGTATTGTAGTTACAAAGTTCTCTAAAACAAAGCATCTTTCCAATAGCACGGCTTATGGATTCAAAACTTTGTTATTCGTAATTTGGGAGAAAAGGTTTTGAGATTACGCCTACACGACCTCTGTAATTATGGATTGCAGATCATTCCAAACCTCAATTATCGACCTTGTGCCAACGTAAAAACAGAAATTAGGGATTGCAAAATCTTCTCGAAATTGCAATGTCCCTAATCTCTTTAATTTACAAATTTGATATGTGGATATGCAGGCCGTGTTTTACTCTCCTGCAATCTCCTGTATAACGCTATCCATACAGATAGACTGTCCGCTTGCTAACCTGCCCCTCCAATGGCAACCGTATTCCTTAATAATAATTTCTCTCTCTCGTTTCAGACGTTCGGCCAGTCAACCGTCAATCAGCCACCATTCCATAATATCAACCTTAGAGGGATGGATATATTCCTTTGGTAGCAAGTGCTTGTTCAGCATTCATCCACGACTGAGGTTTGATTCAACAGTACGCAGTTCTCCACCAATCGCCGTGCTGTCATAGGATATGCTGTTGTATGGCGATATTTCGGTTTACACACTGGTTTACACAAACTGCAAAAACCACGTAAAAACCGCTCAAAACAAGGTACGAAAAAACCACCTACTCGCTGTAAGTGGTTGAAAATAAAAATGGAAGAACAGAAGTTCTTCCATTTTAGTGACGCCGACAGGACTCAAACCTGTAACCTTCTGATCCGTAGTCAGATGCTCTATTCAATTAAGCTACGGCGCCGAATTGCAGGTGCAAATGTAGGGTAAATTTCCGTTACGAACAAATAATTTCGCTGAAAAATTTCAAAACCCCGATGCAGGCACATATCGCCGGGATTCTGACCGGAACAATCGGGGTATCGGGCCGCCTGTGCGCACTGTTTCCGTCGGCCGCACAGTGTCGGGACAAGCGGATTGTCCCGCTCGTGTGAGTTGGAGTCTCCGCAACTCAGGCCGTGAAGCGGTATCATAAACGCAGGCCGGCAGGTGTCGGGCCGGGGATTGTTCATGCCCGTCATCGACCGATAGGCGGGTCGTCCCGTTTACGATCGGCTCGGCGAGCGCCCGAACCGATCGGTTGCCGAGGTCATCGGTATCGGAATTGGGTGTGTGGGGCTTTCGGGCGGGAACGACGTTGAGTTCGATGTCCGATGACCGGGAATCCGTCCGATGACCGCCCGAATGGAGCGTCCAAAGCGGCCCGGGTACGGAAAACGGAGTTTCCCCCGAGAGGGAAACTCCGTTTGCGGATGCGGTCGCACGACCGACGAACGCAAATCCTATTTCATCACTTTCTGAAGCTCCGCCTCGATCCCTTCGCCCCGCAGGTTGCGGGCGACGATCACCCCTTCGGGGGAGATCAGGAAGTTGGTGGGAATCGACTGGATGCCGTAGGCGTCGGCCGCCGGGCTCGATTTGTCCTCCTGGATCGCCAGCACGTTGGGCCAGTTCATGCCCTGCTTCTGTACGAAGTCGATCCATGCCTGTTTGTCGTTGTCGAGCGATACGCCGTAGATGACGAAGCCTTTTTTCGCATATTTGTCGTAAGCAGCCTTCAGATGCGGGATTTCGGCGCGGCACGGGGGGCACCACGTAGCCCAGAAATCCACCAGCACCCATTTGCCCGGACCGATAAGGCTCGAGAGCGCGAGCTCTTTGCCGGCGGTATCGGGCAGGTCGATTTCGATGTAGGACTTGCCGATCTCGGTATTGGCGGCAGCGTCGAGGGCCTTGCCGACGTGCTGGAGCATCTCGGTCCGACGCATCTCGGGGGTGAAGTTCTCGAGCTGCTTGCGGGCCTCGGCGGGCTCCATCTCCGCATAGCTGTTGCTGAAGAGGTAAACGCCCAGCAGGTTGTCGTTATTCGCGTCGATGGCCTCCTCGATCACGCTGTCATAGCGGGAGCGCAGAGCCTCGCGCTCGGCGTCCGCTTCGGGATCGAGGTTGTTGTAGGCCACGATGATCGCCGAGAGCGAGTCGTTGAGCGGCTGGAAGCGGTCGTTCGACGGCGTGCCGGAAAAGGCGAGCTCCCCGGTTTCGTCTTCGGCGACGCGGACGGTGCCTTTCTCCAGGAAGAGCATGCCTACGGGACGGCCGTTGCCGTCGGCCAGCAGCGCGAGCGTGGGCTGCTGCAGTTCGCCCTGGATGGTGAAGTCGCCCTTTTTGCCGACTTTGGCGGCTCCCAGCGGCGTGCGTGCGTCGTCGGCGGCCATCAGGCGGATCGAGTCGCCCTGCTGCATGGTGGTTACCGTGCCTGTCACGGTGTAGTCCGCACGCTTGTGCGAGCAACTGCACAATACCGCCGCGGCGGTCAGTGCGAGGAGGATTTTTTTCATAAGCGTATGTGTTGAATGTGTTTCGGTCATTTGATCTCCCTGTCGGGATTCTTTTTCAAAAACTGTTCCCAGGATGCGCTGCCCTCGCGGGAAGCCGCCCTGCGGCCGCCGCCGAGCCCCTTCACCCGTTCCGCACCCAGCGCCTCGCCCAGCGGGGAGACGCTCGTGAAGTAATGGCACAGCGCAACGGCCATGCCGTCGGTGGCGTCGAGCCTTTTGGGGCGATCATCCAGACTGAGGATGTTACCGACCAGCGCTGCGACCTGCTCCTTGGCGGCCGACCCCTGCCCCGTGATGCACTGTTTGATGCGGCGGGGCGCGTATTCGTGGACGGACAGGCCGCGGCTCAGGGCCGCGGCCATGGCGACGCCCTGAGCCCGTCCGAGCTTGAGCATGCTCTGGACGTTCTCGCCGAAGAAAGGCGATTCGAGCGCGACTTCGCGGGGTACATAGGTGTCGATGAGCGAGCCGACCCGCTCGAAAATATGGCGCAGCTTGGCGTAAGGGTCGGACAGCTTGTGCAGGTCGATGTCGCCAAGCACCACGGAGCGGATCCGTCGTCCTTCGACCTCGAGCACCCCGTAACCCATGTAGTTGGTGCCCGGGTCGATGCCCATGATGCGGTATGGGGCGTCGTCGGCCATGTTATGCGCCCCGGGACTCGTCGAGCCTTTTTTCGAGTTCGGTCACCCGTCTTGCCAGCTCGGGGAGGTTCTTGAATACGGCGCTCGAGCGGTGGTACTGCATGCCCGGCAGGGCCGGATAGCCCAGGCGCACCTCGCCGTCGCCGACGTTCTTGTCCACGCCGCTTTTGGAGCCGATGCGTGCCTTGTCGCCGACGGTCACGTGGTCGGCGATACCGACCTGGCCCGCGAGGATGCAGTGGTGTCCGATGCGCGAGGTGCCGGCCACGCCCGTCTGGGCCGAGATGACGGTATGTTCGCCGACCTGCACGTTGTGGCCGATCTGCACCAGGTTGTCGAGCTTGACCCCCCGGCGGATGACGGTCGCATCCGTCTTGGCGCGGTCGATGCAGGTGTTGGCCCCGATCTCCACGTCGTCTTCGATGACCACGTTGCCCAGTTGCGGAATTTTGTCGTATCCCCCCTCCGCGTTCGGAGCGAAGCCGAAACCGTCGGCCCCGACGACTGCGCCGGCATGGAGGATGCAACGGCTGCCGATGCGGCAGCCTTCGTAAATTTTGACCCCCGGGTAGAGGATGGTGCCTTCGCCGATGCGAACTCCGTCGCCGACGTAAACCTGGGGATAGAGCTGGCAGCCGTCGCCGATTTCCGCTCCGGCTTCGATGACCGCGAAGTCGCCCACGTAACAATCCTTGCCCAGCCTGACGCCTTCGGCTATGGAGGCCAGGCGGCTGACCCCCTGTTTGCGGGGCTTCGAGGCGTTGTAGAGCTCCAGCAGCCGCAATACGCTGCGGCCCACGTCGTCCACCCGCACCAGCGTGGCACCTACCGGGCGGGCGGGGACGAAGTCCTTGCCCACCAGCACTACGGATGCGCCCGTCGTATAGAGGTATTCTTCGTATTTGGGGTTGGCCAGGTAGGTCAGCGATCCCGGCTTGCCCTCCTCGATCGAGGAGACCGTGCGGACGCTTGCCCGGGCGTCGCCGGCGATTTCGCCCCCGAGCAGGCCGGCGATCATTTCAGCGGTAAATTCCATAGGTTTATTTTGAAAGGTATTTGCGGATGTCGATGCCGCGGGGCAGAAACTCATCGACCGAGCGGCCGAAGGCGAGCACTTCGCGCACGGTGCTCGACGAGATGTCAGCCACGGGCGAGGGGGTGAAGAGCATGACCGTCACGATCCCGGGATAGAGTCGGTGGTTGGTGGCTTCCATCGTGCGTTCGTACTCGAAGTCGGTGGTGTTCCTCACGCCCCGGATGATGGCGCACGCCCCCGCAGCTTCGGCGAAGTCCCCCGTGAGCCCCTCGTAGATCCGGGCTTCGACCTGCGCGTTGCCTGCATACAGGTCGTCGATGAGCCGCTTGCGGGCCTCTACCGTGAGCAGACCCTCTTTGGAGGGGTTGTTGCCGATGCCGACGATGACCTTGTCGAAGAGCCGCAGGGCTTGGTGGATGAGCGCTTCGTGTCCGCGCGTGAAAGGGTCGAACGATCCGGGGAAGATGGCTGTGCGTTGTATCATAGGGGCAAAGATAGTATAAACCAACCGCAGTTGCAAACGAATCCGGCGGCTTGTTTGCGCGGATGGGTTGTCGGGGATCAAACGTGCGCGGGTGAGCGGCCGGTCAAAAGGGCGCTGCGAGCGCCTGGGCGATGCGTCCGGCGATCAGGTCCATGTAGGGCGTGCCGTCGCAGCTTCCGAGCGCCGTGACGCCCCGGTGATCGAAGCAGAAAAGTTCGTCGCAGCGGCGGAGCGTCTCCCGCGTGAGCGGCTCCTCCCGTAGGTTCAGCCCCGCGGCTGCGATCGCTTCCCGGGCGATCTGTCGCTCCACGCTCTCGGCTGCCGGGGGCGTCAGGAGGGTCATCCCCCGCACGACGAACAGGGGGGCGTCGTCCGCGTCGAGGAGCCTGCCCGCGGCGTCGCACCGCACGGCGACCTGTGCTCCCGCTGCCGCCGCGATCCGGCGGTTCAACTGCGCCGCGGCCTCGCGCAGCGAGGTCGGGCGGTCGTCGTAAGGCAGCTCACAGCACACGGTCACGGCCGAAGGGCGCAGGCTGCGCAGCGCGTAGCCCGCATAGAGCGAGACCCCGCCCGGCAGCAGGGCCGTTTCCCCCGACGCATAGAGCCGCAGCCGCACGAAAGAGGAGCCGGATAAGGGGTAGCGGTTGGCCCGCAGCATCGCCTCGATCCTGCGGGCGATCCCTGCCGTGTCGAAGCGGAAATCCCCGCCGAAAAGGGCTCGGTACGCCGTGCCGAGCAGATGCAGGTGGGCATCCAGACGGAGCGGCTGCCCGTCGAGCACATGCACCCACTGGTAAAGGTAGGGTTCGTCGGGCCGCCCGTCGAAAGGCTGCAGCCGGCCGTTGTGGTCGAAGCATTGTGCGGGGGTCACGGTGTGAAGATTTTGAGCAGCAGTTCGCGCAGCAGTTCCCCGTCGGTGGCCCCTCCCGCCCCCAGCCCTTTGCTTTTGGCGTCGTACTCGCGCAGCAGGCCCAGCACGGCGAAAACCCGCCGGTTGTCCCAGGCTGCAGCCGCCTCCTTGAGATCGGCCAGTGCGTAGGGGTTGTTGAGGCGGAGCAGCCGCATCAGCTCCCCGTCGCCGGGCATCGGGACCCCCTTGCGCCGGCTCTGCCATCGCAGGTAGTTGAGCAGGAACAGCTCCCGGAACTGGGAGAAGAGGGCCAGCATCGTAACCAGCAGGGGGTGTTCCTTGGGGTTGCGGGCGAAGTGGGCGGCGATGGTCAGGGCGCGGGCCGCATCCTGCCGTGCGACGGCGCGGCACAGCTCGAAGTTGTTGTAATCCTTCGAGATGCCGATATGCCGTTCGATGTCGGTGTCGGCGATGCGGCGGGCCCCCTCCGGCAGCGAAACCAGGAGCTTGGTCAGCTCGTTGGCGATTTTCGACAGATCGGTGCCGAGGTGGTCGGTGAGCATGGCGAGGGCTTTGCGGTCGATCGTGCACCCCCGGGCGGCGACGTGCTGCGTCAGCCAGCTTCCGATCTCATAGTCGCGCGGTCGCACGGATTCCAGCACCCGCCCGCCCGAGAGACAGGTTTTGTAGAGCTGCGAGCGTTTGTCCACCGTTTTCTCCTTATGGCAGATGACCAGCACGGTCGTGGGCGAGGGCTTGGCCGTGTAGAGTGCGAGCTTGTCGAGCCCGCGCATCTGCTGCGCCTCCTTTACTACGATCACTTCGCGCGACCCCATCATGGGCATCTGACGGCAGAGATTGACCACCTGTCCGGCTTCGGTGTCGCGCCCGTAAACGGTGATCTGGTTGAAGGCCTGCTCCGCCTCCGTGAGGATCGTTGAGGCGAGTTGCCGGCTCAGGGCGTCGATGAAATAGGACTCCTCGCCCATGAGCAGATAGACCGGTGCGAACTCCCCTTTGGCCGCTTCGGCCGAGAGGCTTTCGTAGGCCGCCACGGTGTCTTTGAATTTTACGCTGCTGCGGGCCATGGCTAAACGATTTCGCGGGTGATGCGCAGCACCTCCTCCGTCGCTGCGGTGAGTCGGTAACGGTCGTCGATGCGACGGCCTACGAGCCAGACGATTTCGTCCCCCGAGAGCAGTACGAACTGCCGCTGTTTCTCAGCGGCCGAAACCTTGTGGTCGGTCAGGTAGTCGCTCACCTTTTTACGCCCCGTCATGCCGTAGGGGATGAAAAAATCTCCCTCCTGCCAGCGGCGCACCCTGAGCGGGTAACGGAGACGGGCGGCATCGACCTGGGCGATGTGTTCGGGCACGCCGAAGTTCTCGATCGTGTCGATGTCCCGCTGCTCGAAGAAGAGCACCGAGTTGCCGCAGTAGCAGCGGAGCGCCCCCTCGGGAACGAGCGTCAGACAGGGGTCGTCGGGAGGAATCGGCATCACCTGGATTTCGCCCCGATTCACATAGGCGACCCAGTCGCGGGAGTAGAAACGACGCCCGGTGTTACCCTGTTCGATCGCATGGCAGAGGCCGTCGATCGCATCGCCCTTGAAGCCGTAAGCCGAACCGAGCAGCTCGTAGATGACGAACCCCAGCGGAAACGCCCGGTCGATGCGATCGACGTGGATCGTCTGGATGCCGTCGCGCTCGGTGACGACCTGCTTGCGGATGCGTTCGATGCCGTGGTCGATGAAGCGCTGGGCGTCGCTCAGGCGGTCGATGTTGCGCCGCATCAGGTCGGTGAACTTGGGGTTGATCTCCCGGATGCGGGGCACCAGCCCGAGCCGGATTTTGTTGCGCAGGTATTTGGTCGAGCGGTTGGAGGAGTCCTCGCGGAACGGGATGCGGTTGGCTACGGCATATTCGAGGATGTCCCGCCGCGAGGCGAACATCAGGGGGCGGATGATCCGCCCGACCTGGGTGCCGATGCCGGTCAGCCCCCGCAGCCCCGTGCCGCGCAGCAGGTTGATGAAGAAAGTTTCGATCGAGTCGTCGGCGTGGTGCGCGACCGCGACGAGCGTATAGCCGTGCTCGCGGCTGAGGGTGTCGAACCAACTATAACGGAGGCGCCGGGCCGCCATCTCGACCGACTCGCCCGTGCGCTCGACCTCGGCCATCGTGTCGAAGCGGCGGTTGTAGAAGGGTACGCCCCAGCGTTCCGCCTCGCGCTGTACGAGCGCTTCGTCCTCTTCGCTTTCGCTGCCCCGAAGCTGGAAGTTGCAGTGGGCGACACCCACGCGGTAGCCGCTGTGCACGAACAGCGAGAGCATGACCATCGAATCCACGCCGCCCGAGACGGTCAGCAGAATACGGTCGTCGGGAGTCGCCAGTTCATGCCCGGTCATATAACGCCGGAATCCTTCGAGCAGGTTCATAATTAAAGTATATTGACTTCCATGTCGATCTCCACGCCGAAACGTTCCCGCACGGCGCGTTGCACCTCGCGGGCCAGATCCAGCACCTCTCCGCCCGTCGCACCGCCCCGGTTTACGAGCACCAACGCCTGGCGGTCGTGCACGCCGACCCGACCGTCGATATGTCCTTTCATACCGGCCCGATCGATCATCCAACCCGCAGCCAGCTTGATTTTTCCCTCCTCTTCCGCCGGATAGACGGGCATGTCGGGGTAGCGGGCCCGCAACTCCTCGGCCACGGATCGATCCACCGTCGGGTTGCGGAAAAAACTTCCTGCATTGCCCATTGCGGCGGGATCGGGCAGTTTCGAGCGGCGGATGGCGCAGACCGCCTCGCGGATGTTGCGCAGCGTGGGGCCGCCGAGCCGCTCGGTTTCGCGTGCCAAATCGCCGTAATCCACTCTCGGACGGGGCGTGCGGCTCAGGGAGAAGGTGACGGCGGTGATGACCGCACGTCCGCGCAGGGCGTGTTTGAAAACGCTTTCGCGGTAGCCGAAGCCGCAGTGCTCGCCGTTGAGAATGACCATGTTGCATGTGTCGGTGCTGCACATTTCGACGCTGCGGATCGTCTCTTTGACTTCGCAGCCGTAAGCCCCGATGTTCTGCACCGGAGCCGCTCCGACCGTGCCGGGGATCAGCGAGAGGTTTTCGATGCCCCACAGCCCCTCACGGACGGCCCAGGCGACCAGTTCGTCCCACTCCGTGCCCGCTTCGGCACGTACTTCGACGCGGTCGCCCGCTTCGGCCGTCACGCGGATGCCGCGCCCGGCGGGGTGCAGCAGCGTGCCGGCATAGTCGCCGGTAAAGAGGATGTTGTTCCCTCCGCCGAGCACGTACCACGGGCCGGGGCCTCCGCCGCGGAAAATCTTCAGCAGCTCGTCCGCGTGCTCGAATTCCAGCAGGCGTGCCGCTCGGCCATCGATGCCGAAGCTGTTTCGCTCCCTGAGGGAGCAGTTTTCAAAAACCCGGATCATAATTTGCAAAGTTAGGAATAATTTTAGTATTTTTGAACGCAAATCGTCCGCTTGTGTTGCGACGCCCCTCAACCGGGGGCGCCGGCAGCGTCTTGGGCCGGATTCCCGCGGGGCGGGAAGTCGCGCCGGGGGAGGATCGGACGGTTTCCTATCGCGACCAGCTATGTTTACACCCGAGGATATTTCGCAGATCGAGGCCCACGGCCTCACGCGCGAGGCCGCCGAGCGGCAGATCGAGGATTTCAAACGGGGTTTCCCCTACCTTCGCGCGGTGCGGCCGGCTTCGGCCGGCGACGGCATTCTGCGGCTGGACCGTGCGCAGGCCGACCGTGCGCAGGCGCGGTACGACGCGCGTCCGGAAGGGCTCGGCATCGTCAAGTTTGTGCCCGCATCGGGGGCTGCGACCCGCATGTTCAGGGAGCTTTACGCTTTCCTGGCCGACGGCCGGCGCACCGAAGGGATCGTGCAGTTGCTCGGCTGCATCGAACGTTTCGCCTTCTGGCCGGAGCTCCGCACCCTGCTGCCCCAGGGCGCCGACGAGCGGACGGTGGTGGAGACGATCGTGGGCCGCGGGCTCGGCTACGGCTCCCTGCCCAAAGGGCTGGTGACGTTCCATCGCTATCCCGAAGCGTGCCGCAAGGCGGTCGAGGAGCATCTGGTAGAGGGGGCCGAATATGCGGCTTCCGGAGGGCGCGTGCGGCTGCATTTCACCGTCTCGCCCGAGCATCTGTCCCGTTTCGGGGAGCTGCTGGCGGAGCGGGTGCCGCACTATGAGCGGCGGTACGGAGTGCGTTATGAAATCGATTTCTCGGTGCAGAAACCTTCGACCGACACCCTTGCGGTCGATTCGGACAACGTTCCTTTCCGCACGGAGGAGGGGACGCTGCTTTTCCGCCCGGCGGGACACGGCGCACTGATCGAAAACCTGGCCGAAATCGACGCCGACCTGATCTTCATCAAAAACATCGACAACGTGACCACCGACGCGCGGCGCGGCGACACGATCCGTTACAAGAAAGTGCTGGCGGGGGTGCTGCTCGATCTGCAGGAACGCCTCTTCGCCCATCTGGATGCACTCGAGCGGGGCGGCGATCCGGGGCATGCGGCCCGTTTCCTGGAGGAGTCGCTCTGCGTGAAGCTGCCTGCGCGGTACGACGCGGCATTGCTGCGCAGCCTGCTCGACCGGCCCCTGCGCGTATGCGGCATGGTGCGCAACGAGGGCGAGCCGGGGGGCGGCCCCTTCTGGGTCGCCAATGGCGACGGCACCGAATCGCTGCAGATTGCCGAGTCGAACCAGATCGCTCCCCAGGAGCGTGTGCTGCTCGGGCAGGCCACCTATTTCAACCCGGTCGATCTGGTCTGTGCGACCCGCGACCGGAAGGGTCGCCGTTATGACCTCGCTCGTTTTGTCGATCCTGCGACCGGTTTCATCTCCGTCAAGTCGAGCGGCGGCCGCGAGCTGCGGGCGCTGGAGCTTCCGGGGCTGTGGAACGGTGCGATGGCGCACTGGAACACGGTTTTCGTGGAGGTACCCGTCACCACGTTCTCCCCGGTGAAGGTGGTCGGCGACCTGCTGCGTCCCGAACACCAGTAGCCGGAGCGCGTCGCAGGAGTACGTTTCCCGCTGCCTGCGTGCGGCGGGAAGGCTTTTGTATGGCATTCCCGAACGTTTCGTTTTTTCCGTCCGATCCGCGAATTGTTCTCCGCGGCGGAAATGTGTTGGCGGGTGTTGTGTATTTCGGATTGTTTTTTATATATTTGCGCGGGCAAAAAAAGGACTTATGCAAATTCAATTACAAATATCATAAAACAACCATGGAAAACAAACTGCAGCAATTGACCCAGAAACTCTATGACGAGGGGTTGGAGAAAGGCCGCGCCGAAGCCGACCGCCTGGTCGCCGAGGCCCGGAACGAAGCCGCCCGGATCGTGGCCGACGCCCGCGCACAGGCCGACGAAGTGCTCCGTCAGGCCCAGGTGAAAGCCGAGGACGTCCGCAAGAACACGCTGACCGAAATTTCGCTCGCCGGCCGGCAGGCCATTGCGAAAATCAAGTCGGAGATCGCCTCGCTCATCATCGCCAAGAGCACCGCGAAAGGGGTGAAGGAGGCCACGATGGATCCCGCGTTCATCAAGGAGATGCTGCTGTCGGTGGCCCGCAACTGGAACGGGAAGGACTCCTCCAAAGTCGAGCTGAAGGCGCTGCTGCCCCAGGCCGAGCGCGAACGCCTCGATGCCTCGTTCGAGCAGAGCGCAAAGGAGCTGCTCGCAGCCGGCATCGAAGTGGGTTATTCCGACCAGGTGCAGACCGGTTTCAAGGTGGGCGCCAAGGACGGTGGGTACTACATTTCGTTCTCGGACGCGGATTTCGACGCCCTGCTGAAAGAGTACCTGCGCGAGAAGGTTTCCCGGATGTTATACAACGCGTAAGCGCATGTCCCGTACCGAATATTACAGCCTGGTGGCCGGGCTGAGGGAGTATGCCCTCGATGCCGATACCAAGGGCTTCGACGCCCGGGCCATCATTGCCGAGATTCTGGAGAACGTGTCGCGTGCGGACGTGCGGCAGGTGAGGCTGCTCTACGGTTACTACGACTGCGAGAACCTCATCAGCCTGCGTAACGGCCGCACGGCCCACAATGCGTTGGGCAACTTCACGCGCGAGGAGCTCGAACAGCAACTTCGCGACCCGCGCCGGCTGCCGCCGCTGGTGGCCCGCGTGATCCGCGCCTATGCCGATCCCGAGGGGGAGGACGCCGAGGAGCTGGATATGAACCGTCCTTTCGAGAAGACGCTCATGGAGGCCTATTACCGCCAGTGCGACGGCGCCGAGAGCCGTTTTCTGCGCGAATGGTCCCTCTTCGACCGCACGCTGCGCAATGTGGCGGCGGCCGTGACCGCACGTGCCGCGGGCCGGCCCGTCGAAGAGACGGTAGTCGGCGACGGCGACGTGGTCGAGCAGCTCAGCCGCAGCTCGGCCGCCGATTTCGGACTGAGGGGCGAGCTTCCCTACATCGACGCCGTGATCGCCGCCGTGAACGACGAGGCGAACCTGCTCGAGAAGGAGCATAAGATCGATCTGATCCGCTGGAACGAGGCCGAGGAGCTGGCCACGTTCGACTACTTCAACATCAATACCATCCTTTCGTACCTGGTGCGGATCAACATTGTCGCACGCTGGACGCGGCTCGACGAGAAACGGGGCCGGGAGATGCTCGGCCGCCTGCTCGCGCAGTTGGACGGGAAAGAGCTGATAAATAAACAATAACACCATATGAAAACTACAGGACGTGTAAACGGTATCATCTCCAACATCGTGATCGTCAAGGCCGACGGAGCCGTGGGCCAGAATGAGATCTGCTATGTGCACACGGGCGATACCCGCATGATGGCCGAGGTCATCAAAGTGATAGGCGACGCTGCCTACGTACAGGTTTTCGACTCGACGCGCGGTCTGAAGATCGGCGATCCGGTCGAATTCGAGGGTCACATGCTCGAGGCGACGCTCGCCCCCGGCATCCTCTCGCGCAACTACGACGGTTTGCAAAACGACCTCGAGAAGATGGACGGGCTGTTCATCTCGCGCGGGTCGATCACCGACCCCATCGACTACGACAAAACATGGGAGTTCAAACCCCTGGCCAAAGCGGGCGACAAGGTGTCGGCCGCATCGTGGCTCGGCGAGGTGAAGGAGCAGTGGGTGGCCCACAAGATCATGGTGCCGTTCGTGATGACGGGCAGCTACACGGTCAAGAGCGTAGCCTCCGCCGGTGAGTACAAGGTGACCGACACGATCGCCGTGGTGACGGACGCCCAGGGGCAGGATCACGACATCACGATGGTGCAGAAGTGGCCCGTCAAGCAGGCTGTCCGCTGCTACGACGAGAAACCCCGCCCCTCGCGCGTGATGGAGACGGGCGTGCGGGCGATCGACACGTTCAACCCGCTGGCCGAGGGCGGTACGGGCTTTATCCCGGGGCCGTTCGGCGCGGGCAAGACCGTGTTGCAGCACGCCATATCGAAGCAGGCCGAGGCGGACGTCATCATCATCGTGGCGTGCGGCGAGCGGGCCAACGAGGTGGTCGAAATCTTCGCCGAATTCCCCGAGCTGGTCGATCCCCGCACGGGTCACAAGCTCATGGAGCGTACGATCATCGTCTGCAACACCTCCAACATGCCCGTCGCGGCGCGTGAGGCGTCGGTATATACCGGCATGACCATCGGCGAGTACTACCGCGCCATGGGACTCAAGGTGCTCGTGATGGCCGACTCCACCTCGCGTTGGGCGCAGGCGCTGCGCGAGATGTCGAACCGCCTGGAGGAGCTGCCCGGACAGGACGCTTTCCCGATGGACCTTTCGGCAATCATCTCCAACTTCTATTCGCGTGCGGGACTGGTGAAGCTGACCAACGGCCAGACCGGGTCGGTGACGTTCCTGGGTACGGTGTCGCCTGCGGGCGGTAACCTCAAGGAGCCGGTGACCGAATCCACGAAGAAGGCGGCACGCTGTTTCTACGCTCTTTCGCAGGGCCGCGCCGACTCCAAGCGTTACCCGGCCATCGACCCGCTGGAGTCCTATTCCAAATACCTCGAATACCCCGAAATCCGCGAATACCTCGACGAGCATATCGAGCCCGACTGGGTCGATCTGGTCTATGCCGGCAAGACCATCGTGCAGCGCGGCAAGGAGGCCAACGACCAGATCAACATCCTGGGCGACGACGGCGTGCCCGTCGAGTACCACGAGCGTTTCTGGAAATCGGAGCTCATCGACTTCGTCATTTTGCAGCAGGACGCCTTTGACGCCATCGACGCCAACTGCCCGATCGAACGCCAGAAGATGATGTACGAAATGGTGATCGGCATTTGCCGCATGGACTTCGAGTTCGCCGACTTCGAGCAGTGCTCGCAGTTCTTCAAGGGGCTAATCAACCTCTTCCGCCAGATGAATTACTCCGAGTGGCAGTCCGAGAAGTTCCACGACTACAAGCGGCAGGTCGAACAATATGTCAATGATAAAGTTTCCAAATAAGCCCGAGGTATGACAACACGTGCATTTCAGAAGATTTATACGAAAATAGACAACATTACCAAGGCCACCGTCACGCTGCGCGCCGAAGGGGTGGGTAATGACGAACTGGCTACCGTGGGCGGAAAACTCGCCCAGGTGGTCAAGATCATGGGCGAAAACGTGACCCTTCAGGTCTTCGCCGGCACCGAGGGCCTCGCGACCGACTCGGAGGTGATCTTCCATGGCGAGCCTCCCAAGCTCCGCGTCTCGGACAACCTGGCTGGGCGTTTCTTCAACGCCTACGGCGAGCCCATCGAAGGGGGCGAGGCACCCGAGGGCGAAGCCCGCGAAATCGGCGGCCCGACGGTGAATCCCTACCGGCGTATCCAGCCTTCGGAGCTGATCGCCACCGGTATCGCCGGCATCGACCTCAATAACACGATCGTCACGGGGCAGAAGATTCCTTTCTTCGCCGACCCCGACCAGCCCTACAACGCCGTGATGGCTAACGTGGCCCTTCGTGCCAAGGCCGACAAGATCATTCTGGGCGGCATGGGTCTGACCAACGACGACTTCCTCTACTTCAAGCAGGTCTTCGAGAACGCCGGTGCGCTGGACCGCATCGTGTCGTTCGTCAATACGACGGAGAATCCTCCCGTGGAGCGCCTGCTGGTGCCCGACATGGCACTGACGGCCGCCGAGTACTTCGCCGTGGACAAAGGCGAGAAGGTGCTGGTGCTGCTGACGGACATGACCCTTTACGCCGACGCCCTGGCCATTGTGTCGAACCGCATGGACCAGATTCCGTCGAAGGATTCGATGCCCGGTTCGCTCTATTCGGACCTGGCGAAGATTTACGAAAAGGCCGTGCAGCTTCCCAACGGCGGTTCGATCACCATCATCGCGGTGACGACCCTTTCGGGCGGCGACATCACGCACGCCATCCCCGACAACACGGGTTACATCACCGAGGGGCAGTTGTTCCTGCGCAACGACTCCGACACGGGCAAGGTCATCGTCGATCCGTTCCGTTCGCTGTCGCGTCTGAAGCAGCTCGTGATCGGCAAGAAGACCCGCGAGGACCATCCCCAGGTGATGAACGCCTGCGTGCGCCTTTATGCTGACGCGGCCAACGCCAAAACCAAGCTCGAAAACGGTTTCGACCTCTCGGACTACGACGAACGCGCCCTGCGCTTCGCCCACGACTATTCGGAAAAGCTGCTGGCCATCGACGTGAACATCGACATCACGCAGATGCTCGACACGGCATGGACGCTCTTCGCCGAATATTTCTCCAAGGAGGAGGTCGGCATCAAGGCCGAGCTTATCAAAAAGTACTGGAAGGAGTAACGCGGAATGGCAATCAAGTTTCAATACAACAAGACCTCGCTCGGCGAACTCGGCAAGCAATTGAAAATGCGTCAGAAGGCGCTCCCTACCATCAAGAGTAAGGAGAGTGCCCTGCGCTCCGAGGTGAAGAAGGCGAAGGACTCCGCGCAGCAGTTCCGTGAGCGGTACGAGGCGCTCGGCGCCGAGTACGACTACATGGTCGCGCTGTGGGGAGAGTTTGATCCTGATCTGCTGCGCGTCGCCGACGTCGAACTCACGATCCAGAAAATCGCGGGCGTGCGCACGCCCGTGTTGCAGGACGTGCTCTTCGAGCAGAAGCACTACGACCTCTTTTCGTCGCCCGTGTGGTATGCCGACGGGGTGGACATCCTCAAGCGCATCGCCCGCCTGGGCATCGAGTTCGAGGTGTTCAACCGCAAAACGGAGCTGCTGGACTATGCGCGACGCAAAACCACTCAGAAGGTGAACCTCTACGAAAAGGTGCAGATACCGGGGTATGAGGACGCCATACGCAAGATCAAACGCTTCATGGAGGACGAGGAGAACCTCTCCAAGTCGGCCCAGAAGATTGTGAAAACCAAACAGCAGCAAGCCGGGGAGGGCGCCATGTTATGATAGCGAAAATGGCTAAATACGACTTTGTGCTCTATGCGGCGCAAAGCGGCGATTTCATCGAGCGGCTGCGTGAACTGGGGCTGGTGGACATCACCACCACGGGCTGGGAACCTTCCGAGAACGACCGCCAGCTCATTCAGGCGATCGAGGGACATGCCAAGGCCGCGGATTTCCTGCGCGCCTTCCGGCAGGGCGAGGGATACGATCCAAAAGCCGCGCCTTTCGCCACCGGCGAGGAGGCTTACGAGCACTATGCGGCTGCTTCCCAGCAGGCTGCGGCCCTGCGCTCGGAGATCGCGCGCCTGCAGAAGACCGCCGACGAATTGCGTCCCTGGGGTGACTTCTCGGTGGAGCGTCTGCGCGGGCTGGCTGCGCAGGGGATTGTGATCCGTTTCTTCTCGGCCATCCGCAGCAATTACGATAAGCAGGTCGCTGCCTGGTCGGAGCGGTACAACCTCACGCCGATCAACCTGTCGGAAGGCACCGCCTATTTCGTGGTGGTCGCCGAACCCGGTCAGGAGGTGGCGATCGACGCGCAGGAGCTCAAGGCCCCGACGATGGATTATCGGGAGGCCGAGGCGCAGATCGCGGCTGCGGAGCAGCAGTTGCGCGGGCTGGATGCCGAATTCTCCCGCGTGGCAGCGACCGAGGAGCTGCTCGCCGACCACGGAGCCCTCTTGCGCGAGCAGCTGCAGGGCGTGCAGGTGCGGGCGACGGCGCAACCCGCCGCCGACGGCACGCTCGTGGTGATGGAGGGATGGGCCGAAAAGGAGACCTCCGACCGCGTGGATGCGCTGCTGGAGCAGTATCCCAACGTGATCTACCTCAAGAGCGATCCCACGCCCGAGGACGACACCCCCGTAAAGCTCAAGAACAACCGTTTCGCACGGGTCTTCGAGTTCGTGGGCGATATGTATGCCCGGCCGAAGTACGGCACGATGGACCTGACGCCTTTCTTCGCGCCGTTCTACATGCTCTTCTTCGGCATCTGCCTCAACGATGCCGGCTACGGACTGGTGTTGCTGCTGCTCGGGCTGTGGATGCTGCGCAAGAGCAAGGAGGGGATGATGCGGCAGGCCGCGTGGTTCGCCACGCTGTGCGCCGTCTCGACGATCGTGTTCGGCCTGTTCAGCGGCTCGTTCTTCGGAATGAGTCTCTCGAAATGGTTCCCCTCGATCCGGTTCTTCGACTTCCAGGGGCAGTTCTTCAGTTGGGCGCTGGCCATCGGCGTGCTGCAAATTCTCTTCGGCATGCTGCTGCGGGTCATCATGATTACCTGCTCGGCGGGCTTCCGCTATGCGCTCGGCGTGCTCGGATGGTTTATCGTCGTGCTTGCTGCGGCCCTGTCGCTCGGCCTGCCGATGCTCGATCCGAACTGGGCGATTCCCTTCTTCACCTCTTCGTCGCCGGCATTCTATGCGGCGTTGGCGGTGGGGGGCGTGCTGATGCTCTTCTTCAACTCGCCGGGCAAGAACCCCTTCGTAAACGTCGGACTGGGTCTGTGGGATACCTATAATAACCTGACGGGCATCCTCTCGGACGTGCTCTCCTACATCCGCCTCTTCGCCATCGGGCTTTCGGGCGGCATCCTGGCGACGGTCTTCAACGACCTGGCCAACGGATTCGTTCCCGACGGATCGAATATCGTGGTGCGGCTGCTGATTATGATTCCCATTCTTCTGATCGGCCACGGCATCAATATCTTCATGTCGGTCATCTCGTCGTTCGTGCACCCGATGCGTCTCACGTTCGTCGAATTCTACAAAAACGCGGGCTTCGAGATGTCGATGCGCTCGTTCGACCCGCTGCGTAAATTAACAAAATCGGAAAACAGATAAACAATCAAACTAAACAACTCAAATCACTATGACAACAGCAATTATTTTGGGCTACATCGGCGTAGCGTTGATGGTCGGTCTTTCGGGTATGGCAAGCTGTATCGGCACCTCGATCGCCGGACAGGCTTCCGTCGGCGCGATGAAGAAGAACAACGGGGCTTTCGGTAGCTACATGATCCTCTCGGCAATCCCCGGTTCGCAGGGTCTTTACGGTTTCGTGGGTTTCTTCATGGTCAATGGCCTGCTGGTGGATTCGATGTCGCTGCTTCAGGGTGCCGCCGTCTTTGGCGCCGGCCTGCTCATGGGTCTCGTCTGCCTCTTCTCGTCGTACTACCAGGCCAAGGTGTGCGCCAACGGTATCTCGGCCATCGGCAACGGCCATGATGTGATGGGTAAGACGCTGATTCTCGCCGCTTTCCCTGAGCTTTACGCCATTCTGACGGTGGCTGCCGTGTTCCTGATTTCGAACGCCGTGAAGTAATCCGTCATGCGGACGCCGCACGGTCGGCGTACCGAACAAAGGCGGGAGGACTGTTGAAGTCTTCCCGCCTTGTTGTTTGGTTGTGGGTTGCTTATTGCTGGTTGCTTTTCTTGCTTTGCGGTGCGCTGTCCCGGCCGGTGTTGTCGGTAGTCGAGCTGGCCCGTCCGCTTTTCCGGCCCTCCCCGGCTGACGGCTCGTGCGGATCGCCTTTTCCGCTGTCCGGCGGGTCGGGACCATCCGAGCTGCGGAACGGCTCTGCAAAGGGCGAAACAGGGAGGCACCCCGCTTCGTTATGCCTGTGCCGCTGCTTTGACGGGCCACGGACGCGGACGATAGAGCTGGTCGCGCAGTTGCGGCTCGAAACCCGCCTCGCGGATCGCGGCCCGGATGCCCTCGGCGTCGAAGCGGTTGTGCGCGCCGGCCGACGATACCACGTTCTCCTCGATCATGATGGAGCCCATGTCGTTGGCTCCGCTGTGGAGGGCCACCTGGGCCGTCTGTCTGCCGACGGTGAGCCAGGAGGCCTGAATGTTGCGGATGTTGTGGAGCACCAGCCGGCTGACGGCGATTATGCGGAGGTATTCCAGGGGCGAGAAGCGGGTGGTGATCCCCTCGCGCTCCAGTTCGGTGCCCGTCGAGCGGAAAATCCAGGGGATGAAGGCGATGAAGCCGTAATGTCCCTCGGGACAGCGGGCCTGCAGGTCGCGGATGCGCAGCAGGTGGTCGATGCGCTGACGGGGCGTTTCGACGTGGCCGTACATCATGGTCGCCGAGGTGGGCAGGTTGAGCAGGTGCGCTTCGTGCATCACCTCGATCCAGGACTCCACGCCCGGTTTGCGGGGCGAGATCGCACGCCGCACGTCGGGGTCGAGGATTTCGGCCCCCGCACCGGGGAGCGAGTCGAGTCCTGCGGCGACCAGCCGCCGGAGCGTCTCCATCGTCGTGAGTCCGCTCACGCGGGCGATGTGGGCTACTTCGGGCGCTCCGAGCGCATGGAGCCGCAGAGCGGGGTAACTCCGTTTGAGCGAGCGGAAAAGCTCCTCGTAAAATTCGATGCCCAGCTTCGGATGCAGGCCGCCCTGCAGGAGCAACTGGTCGCCTCCGAGCTCCAGCGTGCGGTCGATTTTCGCGCGGTAGGCGGCGGGAGTGGTGACGAAAGCCCGCTCCCTATCGCGGGGCTTGCAGTGGAAGTTACAGAACTTGCAGCCCGAAACGCAGACGTTGGTGATGTTTACGTTGCGGTCGATCTGCCACGTGACGACCTGCGGGTCGGGCACCGTCGCACGTCGCACCCGGTCGGCAAGCGAGGCGATCTCCTGCAGCGGACATGCTTCGTATAGCGCGTATGCCTCCGCGCGGCTGAGCGGCTCGCGGCGGAGGCATTTGTCGTAAAGGGCCCGGCGGTTCATCGGCGGCGGCCCTGTTTTCCCCGGCCGGGCTGTTCGCTCCGGTCGCGCTTTTGTCGGTTGCCGGATTCGTCCGGCAGCAGAAGCTCGAAGTCGAGCTGCCGTTTCTGGAGGTCGGCCCGCCGGATGCGCACCCGCACGGCGTCGCCCAGGGTGAAACGTCGTCCGGTGCGGTGACCGTAAACCTCGTACCGCTGTTCGTCGAACTGGAAGAAATCGCCTGGTATGTCCCTCAGGAATGTCATCCCCTCGATGTGGGTCTCGTCCAGCTCGACGTACATGCCCCACTCGGTGAGGCCCGAAACGTGACCGTCGAACTCCTGTCCGAGTTTGTCCTGCATGAATTCCACCATCTTGTACTTGATCGAGGCTCGTTCGGCTTCGGCGGCCAGGATTTCGCGATCGGAGGCGTAGGCGGCGGCCTTTTCTAGCTCGGTCCGGTTCGCAGGCTTCCCCCCTTCGAGGTAGCGGGCCAGCAGCCGGTGGACCATCATGTCGGGGTAGCGGCGGATGGGCGAGGTGAAGTGGGTGTAGAACGGAAAGGCCAGCCCGTAGTGGCCGATGTTGTCGGTCGTGTAGAACGCTTTGGCCATCGAGCGCACGGCCAGCGTCGAAACGACGTTCTCCTCGTTGCGCCCTTTGACCTCGGCGAGCAGCTTGTTCATCTCCTTTGCGATTGCGCGGCCTTTGTTGGCCTTGAACTGATAGCCGAAACGGAGGATGAACGAGCGGAATTTCTCGAGCTTCTCCTCGGTCGGGGCGTCGTGTACGCGGAAGACCATCGGACGGGGGACGTTGCGGCCGCCCGATGACTTGCGGCGGGCGCAGAACTCGGCCACGCGGCGGTTGGCCAGCAGCATGAACTCCTCGATGAGCTGGTTCGACTCCTTCTGTTCCTTGAAATAGACCCCCAGCGGTTTCCCCTTTTCGTCGAGGATGAAGCGGGCTTCGGCGCGGTCGAAGCCGATCGCCCCGTTCTTAAACCGCTGTCGGCGGAGCGCCTGGGCCAGCCGGTGCAGCGAAAGCACCTCGTCGGCGTAGTCCCCCTTGCCGCTCTCGATGATCTCCTGCGCCTCGGCATAGGTGAAACGCCGGTCGGAGTGGATGACCGTGCGGCCGAACCATTCGTCGAGGATTTCCAGGTTCTCGTCGATGGTGAAGACCGCCGAGAAGCAGAGGCTCTCTTCGTGGGGCCGGAGCGAACAGAGCTCGTTGGAGAGGCGTTCGGGAAGCATCGGGACCGTGCGATCGACCAGATAGACCGAGGTGCCCCGTTCGCGGGCCTCGTTGTCGATGATCGATCCGGGGCGTACGTAATGGGTTACGTCGGCGATATGGACGCCGACCTCCCATACCCCGTCGCGGAGCTTGCGTACCGAGAGGGCGTCGTCGAAGTCCTTTGCGTCGGCCGGGTCGATGGTGAAGGTCGTGGTTTGACGGAAATCCCGCCGCTCGGCGTAATCCCCGGCCGTAATCGTTCCCTGAATGGCTGCGGCCGCGGCTTCCACCTCCTCGTCGAAACGGTAGGGGAGGTTGAATTCGGCCAGGATGGCGTGCATCTCGGTGTCGTTTTCACCCGCCATGCCCAGCACGTCGAGCAGCTCGCCCGTGGGACTTTTCGAGCCCTGGGGCCACTCCGTGACGCGGACGACGACCTTTTGGCCGCTCGTGAGCCCGGGGTAGCGTTTGCGCGGAAGGTAGATGTCCACCGGCATCTTGCGCGAATCGACCTTCACGAAGATTTCGTGCGCCGCGACCTGTGCGACCCCGACGTAGCGGCGGTCGCTGCGGGCGATGATGCGCAGGATCTCGCCGTCGAGCTTGCCCTGGTGGGAGGTGCGGGTGACGATGAATTCGACCCGGTCGCCGTCGAGCGCATTGGCCGAGTTGCGCTGATCGACATAGACGTCGCTGTCGAGTTCGTCCGTGCGGACGTACATCGAGCCCGTGGAGATCATCTCCACCACCCCGATATGGCGGGGAAGCTGGCGGCTGCTGAGACGGTATTTGTCCCCTTCGCACACCTCCGCGACCCCCTCGGCCGTCAGCCGGTCGAGGATTTCACGGGTCTGTGCGCGGCCGTCGGCGCTCGCTCCGCCCGAGGCGGAGGCCAGGTGGCGGAGGGTGAATTTATGGTTCGGGGATTCGCGCAGCAGATGCAGGATGAACGATGCGCGGTCGGTGGAAATGGCTGTTTTCTTTCTGTTTCTTGTCATGTTTTCGTCAATAGGCGGAGGGCCAGCTCGTGCATGAATCCGATACCGCACGCGATGGCCCCTTCGTCGGGGTTAAAAGTGGATGTGTGGAGTTTCCCGGCCGCGGCGCCTACTCCCAATCGGTAGAAAAGGGCGGGGTAACGCTGGCCGTAGAAGCCGAAATCTTCGGCCGTCGGCCGCAGCGGCAGCGGCTCCCAGGGGATGCCGAGCCGGTCGGCGAGCTCCGTGGCGATGCGGGTCAGCCGTGCGTCGTTGGTAACGCACGGATACCCGGGCGAGATGTCGGTGATGACCGCAACGCCGTACTGCCGTGCGACCTGCTCCGCGCATGTGCGCACGGCACGGCGCGTATCGTCGCGCAGCGTCTCGTCGAACGTGCGCATGGTACCCTCCATACGCACCTCGTCGGGAATGACATTCGTGGCTCCGGGGGCGTCGAGCCGTCCGATGGAGACGACCCGGTCGGGGTCGTTGAGGGCCGTCAGGCGCAGGGTGAGGTCGGCGGCGGCCGAAACCGTGTCGTCGATCTGACCGCGCAGGGCCCCGTGGCCGCCCCGTCCCCGGATGGTAAAGCGGAGCTCGTCGTTGGAGGCCATGTACTTCCCGGCCCGGAAACCCAGCCGGCCCGTTTCGAGCTGCGGATCGACGTGTTCGCCCACCACGGCCGCCACGTCGTACCCCCGGAACGGATCTTCGGCCAGCACGCGCGATGCGCCGCCGGGGTTGCACTCCTCGCCCGGCTGGAAAAGCCCGAAGAGCGTCCCCGGGAAGTCGGGAGCGGCGGAGAGTCTGAGGAGCACCCCGTACAGGACGGCGGCATGGAGGTCGTGGCCGCAGGCGTGCATCGTCCCCTCGTTTTCGGAGCGCCATGCTACATCGGCCGTCTCCACCAGGGGCAGGGCGTCGATGTCGGCCCTGAGCACCACGGCGCGGCGCAGGTCGCCCCGGCCGGGGATGCGGGCCAGCACGCCCGTACCGGCGACGGGGCGGTTTTCGATGCCCAGCGCATCGAGCTGCCCGGCGATGAAACGGCTGGTTTCGTGCTCCCGGAATGAGAGCTCGGGGTGGCGGTGCAGGTGGCGGCGGAATGTTTCGGGTGTCATGGCGTCTCTGTTCAGAATACGGCGCGGGCGATGCGCGCGATGTTCAGCGTGCGCCCCATCGTGTAAAAGTGGATGACCGGGACGCCGCGTGCCCGCAGCTCGCGGGCCTGTGCGATCGCCCATTCGATCCCGATTTCGCGGATCGCCTGCGCGTTGTGGCGGTGACGTTCGACCTCGGAGGCGAGTTCCGGCGGGAGCGTGACGCCGAACGTGCGGGGCAGCACGTCGAGGTGGCGGTAGTCCGCCAGGGGCTTGATGCCCGGGATGATCGGCACGTCGATGCCTGCGTCGCGGCAGCGGTCGCAGAAGTCGAAGAAACGCCGGTTGTCGAAGCACATCTGCGTGACCACATAGTCGGCCCCCGCAGCGACTTTCTCCCCGAGGCGGCGCAGGTCGCTTGCGGGGTCCGTCGCTTCGACGTGGGTTTCGGGATAGCCCGCCACGCCGATCGAAAACCGTGAGTGGTGGCACTCCGCGACCTCGCCGTCCACGAATTCGCCCCGGTTCATGGCCGCGATCTGCCGCACCAGGTCGCAGGCGTGGGCATGGCCCTGCGGATGGGTGGTGAATGCGGTTTCGCCGGGCGCCTTGTCCCCGCGCAGGGCCAGCACGTTGTGCAGCCCCAGGAAATCCATGTCGATCAGCGCGTCCTCGATGTCGTAGCGCGACAGTCCGCCGCAGATCAGGTGCGGCACGGCCTCCACGCCGTAGCGGGTGCGGATAGCCGCCGAGATGCCCACGGTGCCGGGACGGCGGCGGGCGACGTGGCGTTCCACGCTGCCATCGGGTCGCCGGGTGTGCCGCACCACCTCGCGGTGGAAGGTCACATTGACGTAGGCCGGATCGAACTCCGCGAGCGGGTCGATGGCGGCGAACACCGCGGCCGCGCCGTCGCCCTTGAGCGGCGGCAGCAGCTCGAAGGCGAAGCGGGTCGTGCGTTCTTTCAGGGCGCGACGTATGGTGTCGGTCACGTTCACGGCAGGTTGTTGGGGATGAGTTTGCGCACGGCGTCGGGCTCCATGCCCCGGCGTGCGGCGTAGTCGGCGAGCTGCTCTTCGTCGATGCGGCCGACGCTGAAATAGCGGCCGTCGGAGAGCATCAGTCCGCAGAGGGCTTCGCCCGGTTCGATCATATAATTTTCGGTCAGCCGCATCCGCGTGGTCCTATCCGCTGCCAGCAGCCGGAACACTTCGCGCTTGAGCGAATGGTCGGGGGTCGCGGGGTAGCCGAAAGCCATCCGCAGTCCCCGGTATTCGCCCCGCAGGATCGCCTCGGGCGTCGGTTCCGCTCCGGTTTCGTAACCCCACATCTGCCGGCGTACGAAAGCGTGTACCGCTTCGGCGAACGCCTCCGTCAGCCGGTCGGCCAGCAGTTTGGCCAGGATAGCCGCATAGTCGTCGCCCTCGGAGCGGAATTTCTCGGTGAGCTCCTTCAGTCCGACACCGGCGCTCAAGGCGAAGCAGGCGACGTAATCGGTGGCATCCGCCCGCTCGGGCAGCAGGAAATCGGCGAGCGAGAGGTGCTCGTCGCCGGGGGTCTGATTGCGCAGCATGGGCAGCACGACGTCGCCCTTCGGGCCGCGGACGACGAGGTCGTCACCCCGGCTTGCGACGGGGAAGAGGCCGACGACCCCCTGCAGGGTGAGCAGCCGCTCGTCGCGGATGCGGGCGAGCAGCGCGGTGGCGTCGTCGTAGAGCTTGCGGGCTTCGGCTCCCTTTTCGGGGTCGTCGAGCAGCTCCGGCCAACGGCCCTTGATCCCCCAGGCGGGGAAAAAGAAGTTCCAGTCGATGAACCGCTCCGCATCCGCAATGTCGAAATCGGGGAACACCAGCCTGCCCGTGTGGGCGGCTTCGGCGACCTCGCCGGGCTGTTTGACGCGGCGTGCAGCCCGGGCATCCGCCAGAGGCGTGTACGTCCGTTTTTCGTTGCTGCGTGCGTACTCTTCGCGCAGGGTGTGCTGCCGCTCCCTGACCGAAGCGGCATAGGCTTCTCCTTCGGGGCCGAGCAGCCGGCTCAGGATGTGGACGTTGCTGTTGGCATTGCCGGCGTGGATCACCGGCCCGCGGTAAACGGGGGCGATTTTGACCGCCGTATGGAGTTCGGAGGTGGTGGCTCCCCCGATGAGCACCGGGAGGCGCAGGCCGCGGCGGTCCATCTCGCGGCAGACGCGGATCATCTCGTCGAGCGACGGGGTGATTAGTCCGCTCAGGCAGACGGCATCGGCATCCCATGTGACAGCCTCATCGACGATGCGGTCGCACTCCACCATCACCCCCAGGTCGCGGATTTCGTAACCGTTGCAGGCCATCACCACCGAGACGATGTTTTTGCCGATGTCGTGTACGTCGCCCTTGACGGTGGCGATCAGCACGCGCCCCGCCTTTTTCGCGGCGCTCGCGGTCTCCTGTTCCATGTAGGGGGTCAGGGCCGCCACCGCCCGTTTCATCACGCGGGCGGTCTTGACCACCTGGGGCAGGAACATCTTGCCCTGCCCGAAAAGCTCGCCCACCTGCTCCATGGCGGGCATGAGCAGCGTGTCGATCACCGCGAGAGGACTTCCGAGCGTATGGTATCCCTCCAGCGCGTCGGCTTCGATGCGGTCGGCCACCCCCTTGCGCATGGCATGGCCGATGCGCTCTGCGAGCGGCAGTTCGCGCCAGTCGTCCGCCGGGGCCTCCTTTGTGTCGTGTGCCTGCACGCCCGGGGCGGAGGCGTACTCCGTGAGCCGGGCGGCGGCGTCTGCGCGGCGGCAGAGGATCACGTCCTCGACCCGGCGCAGCAGTTCGGGTTCGATGTCGCCGTATATTTTGAGCAGTTGCGGGTTCACGATGCCCATATCCATGCCTGCACGGATGGCGTGGTAGAGAAAGACCGCGTGCATGGCCTCCCGTACGGCGTTGTTGCCGCGGAATGCGAACGAGAGGTTGCTCACCCCGCCCGAGACTTTGGCGCCGGGCAGGTTGGCCTTGATCCAGCGCACAGCCTCGATGAAGTCGCGCGCATAGCCGTCGTGGGCCTCGATGCCGGTGGCGACGGCCAGTACGTTGGGGTCGAATACGATCTCCTCGGCGGGAAACCCGTCCGCCGTCAGCAGGTCGTAGGCGCGGCGGGCCACCTCGATTTTGCGGGCGCAGGTGTCGGCCTGCCCCCGCTCGTCGAAAAGCATGACCACGGCGGCCGCACCGTAGCGGCGGACGATCCGTGCGCGGCGCAGGAACTCGTCCTCGCCCTCCTTGAGCGACAGGGAGTTTACCACGCTTTTGCCCTGCGTGCACCGAAGCCCCGCTTCGAGCACCTCCCATTTCGACGAGTCGATCATCACGGGTACGCGGGCCACGTCGGGATCGGAGGCCGCGAGGTTGAGAAACCGCGTCATGGCAGATGCTCCGTCGATCAGTCCGTCGTCCATGCAGACGTCGATGACCTGCGCCCCGGCCTCGACCTGTGCGCGGGCGACGGCGACGGCCTCCTCGTAACGCTCCTCGCGGATCATCCGCGCGAAACGGGCCGAGCCGGCCACATTGGTACGCTCGCCGATGTTGATGAAGTTCGCCTCGGGGACGATCCGCAGGGGCTCCAGTCCGCTGAGAAGCGTTTCGTGCCGCTGCTCCGGCAGCGGACGCGGGGCGTAGTCCCCGACGATTTTGCGCAGTTCATGGATATGCGCCGGGGTGGTGCCGCAACATCCGCCGACGAAGTTCACCAGCCCCCGGCGGAGGTATTCCGCGACGTCGGCGGCGAACATGGCCGGAGTTTCGTCATAGCCGCCCATCACGTTCGGCAGCCCTGCGTTGGGATAGACCGCCACACGACATTCGGCTACCGTCGCGAGCCGCTCCAGGTAGGGAAGCAGGGCGCGGGCTCCGAATGAGCAGTTGAGGCTGACGGCCAGCGGCCGGGCGTGTGCGACGGAGGTGCAGAAAGCTTCGACGCTCTGCCCCGAGAGGGTGTGTCCCGACGGGGTGAGCGTGCCCGAGACGATCAGCGGCACGCGGATGCCCCGCTCGGCGAAGAGCCCCTCGATGGCATGGATGGCGGCTTTGGCGTTGAGCGTGTCGAAGCAGGTTTCGAGCATCAGCAGATCCGCGCCGCCGTCGAGCAGCCCTTCGGCCTGCGTGTGGTAGGCTGCTGCCAGCTCGGTGAACGAGGCGGTGCGGCCGGCCGGGTCGTCCACGTCGGTGGAGATCGAGAGCGTATGACCGGTCGGCCCCATCGAGCCGCCGACGAACCGCGGTTTCGAGGGGTTGCGGGCCGTGAATTCGTCGGCCGTAGCCCGTGCAAGGGCAGCTCCCGCACGGTTGATTTCATAAACGAAATCCTGGAGACCGTATTCGGCCAGCGAGAGGGTGTTGGCGTTGAACGTGTCGGTGGTGATGATGTCCGAGCCGGCCTGCAGGTAGCTTTCGTGGATCGCCCGGATCACCTCGGGACAGGTGAGGCAGAGCAGGTCGTTGCATCCGCGGAGCGGTTGCCGCCAGTCGGCGAAGCGCGCTCCGCGGTATTCGCGTTCGCCCAGGCCGAAGCGCTGGATCATGGTGCCCAGGCCGCCGTCGAGCAGCAGGATGCGTCGTGCGGCTTCGCGGCGGATGTCTTTCGGGGTGTGGGGTATGGTGTTCAGGCGGATCACGGTCGGTTATTCCTGTTTTTCGAGGGTAATGTGGAAAAGCTTGCTCCAATTCTTGCCCGTCACGAAGATGCGCTTGAGAGCGGGGTCGTAGGCGATGCCGTTGAGCACGTCGGTCGAGGGGGTGACCTCCTCTTCGGGCAGCAGGCCGCTCAGATCGACGATCCCCTCGACCGCTCCGGACGCGGGGTCGATGATGACGATCTGGTCGGAGGTATAGACGTTGGCCCAGATTTTACCCTCGATCCACTCCAGTTCGTTGAGCAGGCGCACCGGCTCGCCCGAGAGGGTGACGGCGATGTTGCGCTCGCGCTCAAAGGTGTCGGGGTCGAGTACCCGGATGCGGTCGGAGCCGTCGCTCATGTAGAGCCAGCGGCCGTCGGTGGTCAGTCCCCAGCCCTGCCCGGGGTAGGTGAAGCCGCCCGTCCGCCGGCCCGTCGCGGCGTCGTAAACATGAGCCCGGTTGGAGGTCCAGGTGAGCTGATAGACTTTGCCGCCGAGCAGCGCGATCCCCTCGCCGAATTCCGAGCGGGGCAGCCGGGCCACCACTTCGCTGCGACCCGTCTCCAGGTCGGTTTTCAGCAGGCGGGAGGCCCCGTTCTGGCCCGTACCCTCCCACAGCAGGCCGTCGGCGTACTGGAGTCCCTGGGTATAGTTTTCGGGGTCGTGGGGATAGACGCGCTGCACGGCATAGGTGTAGCGGACCGGTTCGGCGGGCGCGGCCGGCTGCGTGCAGGTGCGGCGTGCGGCGCCGGGGCTTCCGCATGCGACCGCGAGCAGTCCCGTCAGCAGAATGGATAGGGTGACTTTCATTTCAAAAAAATATGCGTACAAAGGTACGCAAATCAATCGGCAAATCATAATCCGCAAAGGAGGAATTGTGCGGGCGGAGCGGTGTTTACGCCCGTTGGGGAAGAGCCGTCGCCCGGCCGGCGGAAGCGGCCCCGCTGCCGCAGGAGCCCGGTATGCCGCAAGGGTTAAAATAAGGAGGATGAATTGGGATTTTTTGAAATATTTTCCTAACTTTGCGAGCCGTTTTGCGGCATCGGATGTATGAAACATATAAATTTCTCACTATGAATATCGTAAGAGAACAACGCGAACCCCGCACCTCGCTGCTGAAAGTCACCGTGGGCGAGCAGGATTACGGCCAGGCCGTCGAGAAGGCGCTGCGCGACTACCGGCGCAAGGCCAATATCCCCGGATTCCGGCCCGGCATGGTGCCGATGGGGATTATCCGCAAGATGTACGGCAAGGGCGTGGTGGCCGAACAGTCCTATCGCGCGGCTTCCGACGCGGTCTTCGGATACCTCCAGAAGGAGGGTATCGACTATATCGGCGACGTGATTCCGTCGGACGAGCAGGGCGACTTCGATTTCGACAACCAGACCGAGTTCGAGTTCCTGTTCGAGATCGGCGAGGCCCCCGAAGTGAACCTCGAGTTCACGGCCAAGGACAAGGTCACGTACTACACGATCAAGATCGACGAGAAGATGCACGCCGACTACCGCGCCAATTTCCTGCGTCGTTTCGGCCGCCTGATGGACGTGGACGAGGTCGCCGGCGACGAAGCGCTGAGCGTCACGCTCGACAACGGGGAGATTCGGGTCGAGGATGCCTACGTAGGGTTGATCTCCATGAGCGAGCAGGAGCGCAAACCTTTCATGGGGCAGCGCGTCGGCTTCAAGACCACGGTGAATATCGACGAGTTGTATAAGACACCGTCCCAGCGTGCCGCCGTCCTCCAAATGAAGGAGGAGGAGCTGGCCTCCGTCAAACCGCAGTTCGACCTGGAGATCGTCAAGATCCGCCGTTTCGCCGAGCCCGCGCTCGATGAGGAGTTCTTCAAGACAGCATTCCCCGGCGGAGAGGTCACGGACGAGGCCGGATTGGACGCCTATGTGGACGAGCAGATCACCCGGGAGCTGCGCCGCGAGACCGATTACCTCTTCACGCTTCAGTTGCGCGACTACCTGCTGGCCAAAGCGAACCTCGCCATGCCGACGGAGTTCCTCAAACGCTGGCTCCACGTAATCAACGAGGGCAAGTTCACCCGCGAGGAGATCGAAAAGGATTTCGACCAGTTCCTCAAGATGTTCTCCTGGAACTACCTCCAGAAATATTTCATCAAGCAGGACAACCTGCAGGTGACTGCCGACGAAGCTGCTGCCGAGGCCCGCGCTTTCGCGCAGGCGCAGTTCGCCCAGTACGGCATGCCGACCGCTCCGGAGGAGATGCTCGCGGCATACGGTAAGAAAATTCTCGATGACAAGGAACAGAGCCAGAAAATCTACGAAAAGCTCTACGAGTCCAAAGTGGTGGAGGACGTCAAATCCAAGCTCAAGGTGACTCAGAAAGCCGTCTCTGCGGAAGATTTCGCCAAACTCGCCCGCGGGATCTGACCCTGGCGGAAAATGTGTTATATCCGAACTCTGCGGGTTTGATTTTTGCATCGGCCCGCAGAGTTCTTGATTTGAAATAACAGTACTTCATGCGCTATGTCGGAATTTGAAAAATACGCCGTGAAACATTGCGGCATCAGCAGCCTCAGGCTGCATGACTTCCACTCCATCCAGGCGGGTTACGTCTCGCCGACGATTATCGAGGAACGTCAGTTGAACATCGCCACGATGGACGTGTTCTCCCGCCTGATGATGGATCGCATCATCTTCCTGGGCGCGCCCATTTACGACGACGCGGCCAACATCATCCAGGCGCAACTGCTGTTCCTGGAGTCGGTGGACCCGGAAAAGGATATCCAGATCTACATCAACTCGCCGGGCGGCTCGGTGTCGGCCGGACTGGGTATCTACGACACCATGCAGCTCGTCAGCTCCGACGTAGCCACCATCTGCACGGGCATGGCCGCCTCGATGGGAGCCGTGCTGCTCACCGCCGGCTGCAAGGGCAAGCGTTCGGCCCTGCCCCATTCGCGGGTGATGATCCATCAGCCGTTGGGCGGGGCTTCGGGACAGGCGTCGGATATCGAAATCACGGCCCGCGAAATCCTCAAGACCAAGAAGGAGCTGTACGAAATTCTGGCTGCCCACTCGGGGGTGTCGGTGAAGAAGATCGAGCGCGACGCCGACCGCGACTACTGGCTCACCGCGACCGAGGCGAAGGAGTACGGGCTGATCGACGAAGTGCTCACCAAAAGAGGAAGCGAGAAGTAATGGCACAGGGAAAGAATTACAATAAGGGGGGCGGCTCGCACGGCAAGCAAACCGAGGTCTGTTCGTTCTGCGGCGCCAGCCGCAGCGACGTGAGCGTGCTTTTCCAGGGCACGATAGGCGACGGCGCCCATATCTGCAACAAGTGCGTGGAGAACGCATACCGCATGTTGGTCGAAAACGAGATGCCCGACCAGCGCGGGAAGCGATGCCGCGAGACCCCGCTCCGGATGGAGGATTTGCTCAAGCCGGCGCAGATCAAGGAGTTTCTGGATCAATACGTGATCGGGCAGGACACGGCCAAGCGGTACATGTCCGTGGCCGTTTACAACCATTACAAGAGGCTGATGTGCGCTTCGCCCGCGCAGGACGAGGTCGAGATCGACAAGTCGAACATCGTCATGGTCGGTCCCACGGGTACGGGCAAAACCCTGATGGCCCGCACGATCGCGCGGCTGCTCAAGGTGCCCTTCACCATCGTCGATGCCACGGTCCTCACCGAGGCGGGCTATGTGGGTGAGGACGTCGAAAGCATCCTTTCGCGGCTGTTGCAAGTGGCCAACTACGACGTGGAGCAGGCCGAGCGGGGCATCGTTTTCATCGACGAAATCGACAAGATCGCCCGCAAGGGGGACAATCCGAGCATCACGCGCGACGTTTCGGGCGAAGGTGTGCAGCAGGCATTGCTGAAAATTCTGGAGGGTGCGGTGGTCAATGTGCCGCCGCAGGGGGGCCGCAAGCACCCCGACCAGAAGTTCATCCAGGTCAATACGCGCAACATCCTGTTCATCTGCGGCGGAGCGTTCGACGGCATCGAGAAGCGCATCGCCCAGCGGCTCAATACCCGGGCGGTGGGTTACGGTCGCCTGGGCACGGGCAGCATCGACCGCAACAACCTGATGCAGTACGTCATGCCGCAGGACCTCAAGGCTTTCGGCCTGATCCCGGAGCTGGTGGGCCGTCTGCCGGTGCTGACCTACATGCAACCGCTGGGGCGGGAGGCCCTGCGCTCGATCCTCACCGAGCCGCGCAATGCCATCGTCAAGCAGTACGTGCGGCTGTTCGAGATGGACGGCGTGACGCTCGCCTTCGACGACGACGTGCTGGATTATATCGTCGATAAGGCCTTGGAATTCAAGCTCGGAGCTCGCGGTTTGCGTTCCATCTGCGAGGCGATCATGAACGACGTGATGTTTGAAATCCCCTCGTCGGGCAGCCGCCGTTTCACCGTCACGCTTCCCTATGCCCGCTGCAAGCTCGAAAAAGCGAATTTTATGGAGCTCAAGCGGGTCGGATAGGCCGGAATTGTTGTATATTTGTTCAATCAAACGAAGCATAATTCAGACTACCTATGGCTACAAATTCCAAACTCATGCGCAGTGCGGACAACATCCGTATCCTGGCCGCCGCAATGGTCGAAAAGGCCAAATCGGGACACCCCGGCGGCGCGATGGGCGGAGCGGACTTCATCAACGTGCTCTACGCCGAGTTTCTGCGGTACGATCCCGATGACCGGACATATCCTTTCCGCGACCGTTTCTTCCTCGATCCGGGCCATATGGCGCCGATGCTCTACGCGACCCTGTCGCTTGCCGGAGCCTACACGAGCGAAGAGCTGCAGCAGCTCCGTCAGTGGGGCAGTCCGACCCCCGGCCATCCCGAGGTGGACGTTGCGCGGGGCGTGGAGAATACCTCCGGCCCGCTCGGACAAGGTCATGCCATGGGGTTGGGCGCAGCCATCGCCGAGCGTTTCCTGGTCGCCCGTTTCGGCGAATGGATGGCGCACAGGACTTTTGCCTACATCTCCGACGGAGGCGTCGAGGAGGAGGTATCCCAGGGCGTGGGCCGTATCGCCGGACACCTGGGGCTGAATAACTTCATCATGTATTACGACGCCAACAACGTGCAGCTCTCGACCCGTGTGGACGAGGTCGATACCGAGAATGTGGCGATGAAATACGAGGCCTGGGGCTGGAACGTGCTCACGATCGACGGGCACGACGTCGATGCCATCCGCGCGGCGCTGACCGCCGCATGCGACGAGCGCGAGCGCCCGACCCTCATCATCGGCCGCACGGTGATGGGGCGCGGTGCGAAAGCTGCCGACGGAACCTCGTTCGAGGACAAGGTCTCCACGCACGGCCAGCCGCTGACGGCGGCCGGCGCCGACATGGAGGCGACCGTCCGCAATCTGGGCGGCGACCCCGCCGATCCGTTCGCGGTCTTCCCCGAGAGCCGCGAGGTGTACGACGCGCGTTGCGCGGAGCTGCGGGAATGGGCCCGCAAGCTGCGCGAGACGGAGCGAAGCTGGCGCGACGAGCACCGCGAACTCGCCCGCAAACTCGACCTGTTCCTCTCGGGAGAGGTGCCCGAAATCGACTACAAGGGGATCGAGATGAAGCCCGACGGAGCTACGCGGGCGGCGTCGGCCACCGTGCTGGGGCTCTATGCCGAGAAGGTGGAGAACATGATCGTCGCTTCGGCCGATCTCTCCAACTCGGACAAGACGGACGGGTTCCTCAAAAAAACCACGGCTTTCACGAAGGGCGACTTTACGGGCAAGTTCTTCCAGGCCGGGGTGTCGGAGCTGACGATGGCCTGCGTGATGAACGGCATGGCTCTGCACGGAGGCGTGATCCCCGCCTGCGGCACCTTCTTCGTCTTTTCGGACTACATGAAGCCCGCCGTGCGACTGGCGGCCCTCATGCGCCTGCATGTGATTTATGTCTGGTCGCACGACTCGTTCCGCGTAGGCGAGGACGGACCCACCCACCAGCCTGTCGAGCATGAAGCCCAGATCCGGCTGATGGAGCACCTGCGCAACCACCGGGGCGAACGCTCGATGGTCGTGCTGCGGCCCGCCGACGGGGAGGAGACCATCGCCGCATGGCGGTATGCGCTATGCGAACACCGGCCTGTGGCGCTCGTGCTGTCGCGTCAGAACATCAAAAACCTGCCGACGCTGCGCCTGAGCCGCCGCGAGGAGGCGGCGCAACTCCAGAAGGGGGCCTATATCGTCATGGACGCTGCGAAGCCCGTGGTGGTGATGCTCGCCTCCGGGTCGGAGGTGGCCACGCTCGTCGAGGGCGCCCAGCGGCTCGTGGCCGAGGGGATCAATGTGCGGGTGGTAAGCGTCCCGAGCGAGGGACTCTTCCGCGACCAGCCCAAGTCCTATCAGGATACCGTGCTCCCGAAAGGCATCGTCCGCTATGGCATGACCTCCGGGCTGCCGGTGACCCTGCTCGGCCTGGTGGGGGAGCAGGGCATGATCCACGGCCTCGACCATTTCGGCTACTCGGCTCCCTACAAGGTGCTCGACGAACAGTTCGGCTACAACGGCGCCACGGTTTACGAAGAGGTGAAAAAGTTGCTGGCGAAATAATCGGCAGCTTCCTGCCGAAGCGAGAGATCCGGGCCGAAATGCGGTCCGGATTTTTCATTCGCTTTCGGGTGCCTGCCGAAGCGGTGCCGAGCGGACAGGATGCCGCCGTCGTGCGTTATATAATATAAAGGTATGAAGCGTGCGGCGGAAATCGTATATGCAGTGCGTCGTTTGCCTTGCACGTGTGGTTGTCTCGGCTCACGCGACCGGGGTGGACGACGCGGTCCACGGTCGCTTGGGCAGCAATGCGATCGACGAGCGGGGGAACAGGTCATATGCCTGTTCCCCCGCTTTTGCAAGGGTTTCTGCTGTCGTCGGCAGGACGCGGAAACGCCGGTCTCAATGCCCGTGCTCGGCTTCCGCGGCTGCGGCTTCCTCGGCGGTGCGGTGCACCGTCCCGTGGGGATGCTCCGCCGGCGCATAGACCGAGTAGAGTTTCAGCGGCTCCTGTCCCGTGTTGAGGATGTTGTGCCATTTGCCTGCCGGAACGAGGATCGCAAAGTCGGCCGATGCCTCGCGGACAAAATCGAGCCGGTCGCGGCTGTCGCCCATCAGCACCCGTGCCGTTCCCTGCTCGATACGCAGGAATTGATCGATGTCGTGATGCTGTTCCAGCCCCACCTCCCCGCCGACGGGAATCGCCATGACGGTGAGTTGCAGGTTGCCGCCCGTCCAGAGCGTCGTGCGAAAATTCTCGTTGGTCAGCGTATAGCTGTCGATGTTGAGCACCGTAGGCTCGGCGCCGTAGTCCCGGAGCTCGACATCGGTCTGCTGCGTTTGGGGTTCCTGTTGCTGCCGGGGTGGTTGCGCCTGCCGGCCGCAGGCGGAGGTGAGCAGCGTCAGGGACGCTGCCGCCATAAGAGTCGTCGCTGTTTTTGCTTTCATGGTCGTAACGTGTTTGATCCCAGTACAAATATAGTTAAAATAATCATGCGGAGAGGTGTTGCGTGTCCCTTTTTCGGGTGGTGGCGGATAATCCCGCCCATGTGTTGCATGGTAGCGTGGAAACGGCTTATCGCGCAGGGAGCGGCCGACGGCGCGGCGCGCACGGGTACGACCGACGATGTGCACGAAAAATGCGGCCGTCCGAGACGGCCGCATAGCGATTGACCGGAGAAGGGAAGGCTGCACCGGGCTGCGGCACGGAGAGGGAAGCCGCCGGGCCTGCTTCACCGTGGCGAAATTCTCCGTGCACCGGGGTTACAGGCCGAATTCCCGCCTGATCCGCTCCACTTCGTCGAGTTTCTCCCAGCCGAAGAATTCGATCTCCCGCTCGGTTTCCCGCCCGTGCTCCCACACTTTTTCGATGCGTTTGAAGCTGCGGTTGCCGAAATGCCCGTAAGCTGCCGTGGCTTCGTAGATCGGATTCTTCAATCCGAAACGACGCACGATGGCCGCAGGCCGCAGGTCGAACAACCGGCCGATACGCTCCGCGATCTCGCCTTCGCCGATGCTCAGTCGGTTGGTGCCGTAGGTGTCCACGTAGATCGAAAGCGGCCGGGCGATGCCGATGGCATAGCTCAATTGTACCAGCATCTCGTCCGCGACGCCCGCGGCGACCATATTTTTGGCGATGTGGCGGGCGGCGTAAGCCGCCGAGCGGTCCACCTTCGAGGCGTCCTTGCCCGAAAATGCGCCGCCGCCGTGCGCACCCCGGCCGCCGTAGCTGTCCACGATGATCTTGCGTCCGGTGACGCCCGTATCTCCGTGCGGCCCGCCGATGACGAACTTGCCCGTCGGGTTTACGTGCAGGATGAAGTCGTCGCCGAGCAGCTCCCACAGCCTGTCGCCCGCCCGCTGGAGCCGCGCCTTGACGCGCGGCAGCAGAATCGTGCGCACGTCATGGCGGATGCGTTCCTGCATCTGCCGCTCGGCCTCCTGCTCGCTCACCCCGTCGCCGGGGAGCACGAATTCGTCGTGCTGGGTCGAAACCACGATGGTGTGGATGCGGAGGGGCCGGCGGTCGTCGCCGTATTCGACCGTGACCTGGCTCTTGGCGTCGGGACGCAGGTAGGTCATCTCCCGCCCCTCGCGCCGGATGACGGCCAGCTCCTTGAGAATGACGTGCGAGAGGATGAGCGTCGCGGGCATGAATTCGCGGGTTTCGTTGCAGGCGTAGCCGAACATGATGCCCTGGTCGCCCGCCCCCTGCTGCTCCTCGTCGGTGCGCACAACCCCCTGGTTGATGTCGGGCGACTGCTCATGGATGGCCGAGAGCACCCCGCAGGAGTTGCCGTCGAAGCGGTAGTCGCTGCGGGTGTAGCCGATGCGGTTGATTACGCGGCGAGCCACCTCCTGCACGTCCACATAGGCCTCGGAGCGCACTTCGCCCGCCACGACCACCAGACCGGTGGTGCAGAGGGTCTCGCATGCCACTTTCGAGAGGGGGTCGCGACGCAGGAACTCGTCGAGGATGGCGTCGGAAATCTGGTCGGAAATTTTATCGGGGTGCCCTTCGGACACCGATTCCGATGTAAATAAAAAGCCCATTGTTATACATTGAAACGGTTAAACGTATAAAATGGGAAAAATTGGCTGTTTGGGAATAAAAAAATGCTGTTTTAGCGATTTTTTATTGTGGTTTGCAATCAGTCAAATCTTTCCACATCTCCTCCCGTCCGGGAGGACTGCAAATATACGCATTATTTTCCGAACCTCCTCCTGCCGGGCCGGATTTTATTATTTTTTAACAATAACGAGCCCCCCGTTTGCGTTTGGAGTACGACAACCGAAAAAGCCTATGAAATAAACTGCCTACGAGTATTACACCCATTAACAAACGTTACAAGATGAAAAAGGCATTTTTATTTTTGGGAGTCGTCATCGTCGCGGCAGCAGCCGGCGGTGCGACCGCATGGACCGTAGGCCGCACGGCCGGGAGCCGTGTGGAGTATATCGAGCGGGAGGTGACGCGCACTCCGGCGCTCGGATCGCAGTTCACCGCTTATCAGGCAGAACAGTACCCCGACCTGACTTACGCTGCGGAGAATGCGGTCAGGGCCGTGGTCAATATCGAGGCGGTGCAGCAGGTCGAGGTGCAGCGCAGCCGCCGTTACGACCCCTTCTTCGAGTTCTTCGGATTCGGGCCCGGCGGATCGCGCGACGGGGAGCCGCTGAGGCAGGAGCGCCGCGCCGGGGGATCGGGCGTCATCATTTCGGAGGACGGCTATATCGTGACCAACAACCACGTGGTCGAGGACGCCACCCGGCTGCGCGTGAAGCTCAATGACGGTCGTACGTTCGATGCCCGGGTGATCGGCACGGACCCCACGACGGATGTCGCTCTTATCCGGATCGATGCCAGCAATCTCCCGACCATTCCTTTCGGCAGCTCCGACGCCCTGCGGTTGGGCGAGTGGGTGCTGGCCATCGGTTCCCCGTTCGACCTGCAATCGACCATCACGGCCGGCATCGTGAGCGCCAAGGCGCGGCGGCTGGACGTGATTCCCAACGAGTTCCGCATCGAATCGTTCATCCAGACCGATGCGGCGGTCAATCCGGGCAACTCGGGCGGCGCGCTGGTCAATACCCACGGCGAGCTGGTGGGGATCAACACGGTCATCAAGTCCTCGACGGGTAGCTACATCGGCTATTCGTTCGCGGTGCCGGAGTCGATCGTGCGCAAGGTGGTGGTCGATCTCAAGGAGTACGGCGTGGTGCAGCGCGCGATGCTGGGCATCCGCTTCCAGCCCGTCGATCAGCGTTTTCTGGACGAATCGGGTGAACGGCTGGGTATCACCGAGCCGGGCGGCATCTGGGTCGCCTCGGTGGAAGAGGGCGGTGCGGCTTCCGAAGCCGGCATCCGCAAGGGCGACATCATCCTTTCGATCGACGGGGTGACGCTCGGCGAAGGCGCACGCCTCGAGGAGCAGATCGGGAAGCACCGCCCCAACGATCGGGTGAAATTATCGGTAAAAAGAGGCGACCAGGTGAAACAATTTGAGGTCACTCTGCGTAATAAAGCAGGTAAAACAGAACTCCTCACCAAAGAAGACGTCGATGTAATCGGGGTGCTGGGCGGCCGCTTCGCGGATACCGGCGCCAGGCTCAGCCGTGAGCTGGACATCGAAGGCGGTGTGCGCGTCCTGTCGGTCAAGCCGGGCGGCATGCTGGCCCGGGCCCGGGTACGGGAGGGTTTCGTCATCACCCATATCAACGACCGGACGGTGCGTACCGTCGGCGATCTGCAGCGGATGACCGACAAGGTGCTTTCGATCGACGGGGTTTACCCCAACGGTCGCGCGGCGAGCTACACGTTCGTGGAGTAGCGCTGCGACAGCGGGCCTGTTTTACGAAATGATTTTTGGAATAATTTAGGAAGGAAGAAATATGCGTCAGTTAAAAATCACGAAATCCATCACCAACCGCGAGAGCGCCTCGCTGGACAAGTACCTCCAGGAGATCGGCAAGGAGGAGCTTATCACGGTTGAGGAGGAGGTAGAACTCGCCCAACGAATCAAGAAAGGAGACCAGGAGGCGCTCGAAAAGCTCACCAAGGCGAACCTGCGTTTCGTCGTGTCGGTCGCCAAGCAGTACCAGAATCAGGGACTCAGCCTCCCCGACCTGATTAACGAAGGCAACCTCGGGCTGATCAAGGCCGCCGAGAAGTTCGACGAAACGCGCGGTTTCAAGTTCATCTCCTATGCCGTGTGGTGGATTCGCCAGTCGATCCTGCAGGCATTGGCCGAGCAGTCGCGCATCGTGCGTCTGCCTCTGAACCAGGTGGGATCGCTCAACAAGATCAACAAGGCGTTCGCCCGCTTCGAGCAGGAGCACGAGCGTACCCCGTCGCCCGAGGAGCTGGCCACCGAGCTGGAGCTGCCCAAGGAGAAGGTGACCGATACGCTCCGAGTGGCCGGGCGTCACGTCTCGGTCGATGCCCCCTTTGCCGACGGCGAGGACAACAGCCTGCTCGACGTGCTCATCAACCCCGATTCGCCCAATGCCGACCGCGGCCTGATCAACGAGTCGCTCTCGACGGAGGTGGACCGGGCGCTGGAGACGCTCACCGAGCGCGAACGCGACATCATCAAATACTTTTTCGGCATCGGCTGCTCGGAGATGACCCTCGAGGAGATCGGCGAGAAATTCGACCTCACGCGCGAGCGCGTGCGTCAGATCAAGGAGAAAGCGATCCGGCGTCTGCGCCACTCCTCGCGCAGCAAGTTGCTCAAATCCTACCTGGGCTGACCCCGGGGAGGACACAAACGAATCCGGCCCTGCAGCAGCGGGCCGGATTTTTCGTTTGCGACCGCAGCCGGTCGAACGCTGTCGAGACGCGTTACCGCAGGGAACTAAAGCGATCGGACGCGGTCAGTACCATCTGTGCCATCTATTGTAGTCGGTCCATCCTCTTGCTCGGAAATACCCCCCCCCATGAGTTTCTGAACCCGAAGATCGCGGCTCAGGACGATGAGCATTGCGATGAGCAGGAGCGCTGCGACCGCAGTTGCGAACATCATCGTGAAGCGGCCCAGGATGGCCAGCCACAGGGTCGCGGGTATTGCGCAGCAAAGGGCGACGGTGCAGAGGAAAATCAGAATTTTGAGGTTGCGTATCATTTTCGGACTTGTTACCAGTTGATGGGTTCTTTACCGATGCTTCGGAGGTATTCGTTGGCACGTGAGAAGTGACGGCAGCCGAGGAATCCCCGATAAGCCGAGAGGGGCGAGGGGTGGACGGCCTTGAGGATGCAGTTGCGCTGGGGATCGGCGATGGCCCCCTTCCGCTGGGCGTAGCTGCCCCACAGCATATAGACGATTCCCTCTTTGCGCTCGGCGATGGCTCTGACGACGGCGTCGGTGAAGGTTTCCCAGCCGCGGCCGGCATGCGATGCGGCTTCGTGGGCGCGGACGGTGAGCACCGCATTCAGCAGCAGCACCCCCTGTTCGGCCCAGCGGTCGAGGTTGCCGCTGCGCGGGATGGCCGTCCCCGTATCGTCGCTCACCTCCTTGAAAATATTTTGCAGCGACGGCGGAAAAGATACGCCGTCCCCCACCGAGAAACAGAGCCCGTTGGCCTGCCCCTCGCCGTGGTAGGGATCCTGTCCGATGATGACGACCTTGAGTTTGTCAAAGGGGCATTTGTCGAAAGCGCGGAAGATATTTTGCCCGCGCGGGAAAATGCGACGCGTAGCGTACTCCTGCCTGACGAATCCGGTCAGGGAGGCAAAGTAGGGCTTCTCGAACTCCGGCGCGAGAATATCTTTCCAGTCGGCAGCGATCTTCACATCCATAGCGGCATGGGTTAAAGTTGGTGTAAAATTAGCAAAAAAGTCGCTAATGCGACTTTTCACCTCCCTTAAATTATCGTTCGGTGCAGGAAACAACGGTGGTTTTCGATATCAGCCGGACTTTTCGGCGTATTTTATTCGGCTGTCGGCCGGGCGTTCGCCGCTTTTCGGCCTGCCCTTGCAGTAATTAACCGGACAGCGTGGCGCGTCTTAATCCGACAGGGCGCTTACCGGATGCGTTCGGCAACTATTTCCGCATTGATAAGCCAGTCGCCGTTATTCTGCACCGTTACATTCTGCCAATGGAATTTCTTGTCATCGATCCTGACGAAAACCCACTTTCTGTTTTCATCTCCGGTGCATGTCAGAACGATCATTTCACCTTGTTTTCTTGCTTCTAGCCGAATGATTTTGCCGGCATACCCATAAGCGACATCCCATGCGCGGGTGTGGGGATTGAAGATACGGAGTGTTGTTCCGTATTCGTAGTCGGGCAGGATAATCACATCCTGGATTGCCATCCCTTCGAGAACCCGTGAAAAATGCCATTCCCCTTTGATCGTACGGGAACCGTTGCCTTCGACATAGTCGATTTGCCAACTGCCGACGAGTTTTCCGAAATAATCGAACTCCTCCGGCAGCGCCCTGTTTTTTCTTTCGCACGTCAGTGCTTCAATAAAGTCTTGCATAGCCTGTTTCCTCCGTTCATTTAACATTGATATCCCGACAACCGAAGCGCCTTGCGGTTTGGGAAGGTGCGATTACCGGCTGGAAAAAATGGTTTTTTACTCCTCGCGCCGGGGCAATCCGTGAGCCTTTGGGCCGAAAGGGATGAAAAGGATTCGGTCTCAGATCGTCGGTCCGGACGCGGGTTGAACGGGAACCGCTCGTAAGCGTCGATCGCGGCAAGACGCCCGCCCCATTCATGCTGTCCGACGATTAGGCGGGCGACGGATTACTGCCGTCGCGCTGCTTCGCCGTACTTCTCCTCCGCGAGATCGCCCTCCCAGTCGAATGGCGGGAAGTCGGTACGGCCGCCGAGCGAAAACGAGGTATAGGTGATGGGCAGCCCCCGCTCGAGGAATTGCCGTTCATAGGCGGTTTTGACCGAAAGCACCTCGTCGGCGAAGCCGCTGCCGTAGATGTCGTCGCAGGCCGCATGGCAGGGGAGGCTGAAATGCCGGATGACCTCGCGGGTGTAGGCATAGAGGTGCTGCGAGTCGGTCTTGAGGCGGATAAGCCCGTCCGGAGCCAGCAGCCGTGCATAGCGGCCGAGAAACAGCGGTGAAGTGAGCCGTTTCTTCGCCCGTCGGGTTTTGAGCTGCGGGTCGGGAAAGGTGATCCAGATTTCGGCCACTTCGCCCGGCGCGAAGAAGGATTCGATGAACTCGATGCGCGTGCGCAGAAAGCCCGCGTTGGCCATGCACCGCTCGGTGACGGTCTTGGCGCCACGCCACATGCGGGCCCCCTTGATGTCGATGCCGATGAAATTCCTTTGCGGGTCGCGCTCGGCAAGAGCCACCGTGTATTCTCCCTTGCCGCACCCCAGTTCGAGTACGATGGGACGGTCGTTGCGGAAGAAGTCGCGGTGCCAATGCCCTTTCAGGGGGTGATCCCGGCCGAAAGCCTCCTCGAAGGCCGGCTGTATGAAGCAGGGAAAGGTGAGGTTTTCGCGGAATCGTCGGAGTTTGTCTTTGCCCACGGTTATCGGCTTTTTTCGATTTGGAGGCCGACCGATTCGATGCCCCGCACCGGACGGGTCGGCGTGAACGTCATGCGGTAGCCGGCCGCCCGGCCGAAACGGACCCGGCGGCGGTAAGGTATCCGGTATTCGCTCCGGAGCGGCGCCGCCGTGCGGGCGGGCGGTATGCGGAGCAGCAGCGTCTCCTCGCAGCGGAGGCTGTCGGGAGAGCAGGTCGCAATGCGCAGGGTGAGGGTGTCCTCACGGAACGATCCGTTGTAGCGGACGACCACGTGGAGGTCGCTCGTGCCGAGGCTGTCCGCCGGATCAAAAGCGATGCCGGCCGGACTGTCCCAGGTCAGGGCGGGCACGTCGCGCATCACGATCTGCGAGGCGGGCCGGCATGACGCCAGCGCAAGGACGAAAAGAAGCATGCGACGGCGCATTGCACTACGCTTTCTCGGGGTCGGGGACCGGGGTGCGGGTCGGACGTTCTTCGCCGGGCCGCTCGTCGCGGGGACGGGGGCCATTGCCATTGCTGCGGCCACGACCGCGGTTGCGGCTGCGCCGCTGTTCCGCACTGCGGTTGTCGGCGCCGCTTTCCTGCCGGATCGCGGCGGGTTCTTTCGACTCGTCGCCCGCCCCCTGCGGACGGTTCGGACGGCCGTTTCCCCGGCGGGACGGATCGCCCTGCCGTTCCGGACGGCCGCCGCGTGCGTCGCGTCGGTCTCCACCGCCCGGTCGCGGCCCCCGGTTTTCCGGGTTTCTCTCCCCGCCCTCGGAGCGCGGACCGCGGTGTTCGCGGCGCTGCGGATTGTCCGAACGGGCGGAGCGGCTTTCGCGTCCCTGTTCCGACGGACGGTCGCCCTCCTGCCCGCGCGAGCGGTTGCGTCGTCCGCCGCGGCGTTTCCCGGCCGTGTCGAACCGGGTGATGCTGTCCTCTTCCGAACGGTAGGTCGGCTCCTCGGCGACGGCATCGGGCACGTCGTCGGATTGCAGACGGTCGATTTTTTTGCCTGCGCGGTTGAGTGCAATGATCTCCTTGACGCGCTCGACAGGGAGCGTGACGATATTGACCATTGCGTCCTTGCTGCTGCTGAAAGACATGGTGTGGGCCAGAATGTCGCTCTTGACCAGATAGTACTCCCCGTCCATCGCCTGCAAAGGCTCGCGCAGGCGCGGGAAGTCACGCCGGGCATCGGCATAGGTGTCGTATTCGTACACCAGACAGCACTTGAGCTTCGAGCACTGTCCCGCGAGTTTCTGGGGGTTGAGCGAAATGTCCTGCACGCGGGCGGCGTTGGTCGTGACGCTCGAGAAACTCGATATCCACGAGGCGCAGCACAGCTCGCGGCCGCAGGCTCCGATGCCGCCGATGCGTCCGGCCTCCTGGCGGGCGCCGATCTGCTTCATCTCGATGCGGATGTGGAACCGCTCGGCAAAAACCTTAATCAGCTCGCGGAAATCGACCCGCTCGTCGGCGATGTAGTAGAAGATGGCCTTGATCTTATCGCCCTGATACTCCACATCTCCGATCTTCATGTTGAGCCCCATCTCGGCGGCGATCTGACGCGAGGCGATCATCGTTTCGTGTTCCAGCGCAATGGCCTCCTGCCAGCGCTCGATGTCGAACGGCTTGGCCTTGCGGTAAATCTTCTTGAACTCCCCGTTGTAGGGGTTGAAGCCCACGCGCCGCATCTGTTTGGCCACCAGGTCGCCCGTCAGCGAGACGATGCCGATGTCGTGGCCGGGCGAGGCTTCGACGGCCACGATATCGCCGCGCCTGAGCGGAAGGTTGTTGATATTCTGGTAGTAGGAACGGCGGGTGTTTTTAAAGCGCACCTCCACGATGTCGGTCGCCGTATGCTGGGGATACTCCTCCAGCCACGCCGTTTCGTGCAGCTTGAAACACCCTTCGCAGGGACGGGCTTCGCACTCGCCGCCGTCGTCGCAATGGCAGAAAGTGCAGCCGCGCCCCATGTCGGGCGGTGTGCAGCCGCTATGGTTTTGGGTTGAATCCATCGTTCAAAATTTTCGTAAAGATACGAAAAAAATCCGAATTATGCGCGGGCGAGCCGCAGCGACCGGAGCTTGCGGCGGATGCGCAGAATCATCAGCAGGCCGGCCGACGAGAGGCCGAAGGTGAAGCCCAGGTAGAGGCCCGCGGGGCCCATGCCCAGCAGGAAGCCGAAGAGGTAGCCGACCGGCAGGTTGAGCAGCCAGTAGGAAATCAGGGCGATGGGCATGATGATCTTCACATCCTGGATGCCCCGCAGGATGCCTACCGAGACGTTCTGGATGCCGTCAGAGAGCTGGTAGAGGGCCGCGAAGATCAGCAGTTGCCCGGCCAGGCGGATCACCTCCCCGTTGGTGGTGAACAGCGAGGGGATCAGGTGGCGGCCCGCGATGAATACGACGGCTGCCAATGCGTTCCATGCCAGCACCAGATGGTAGGAGGCTTTGGCCGCCAGCGAAAGGTTCGGAATGTCGCGTGCGCCGTAGCAGTGGGAGACGCGTATCGTGGTGGCGGCGCCGATCGACAGCACGATCATGAAGGCGCAGTTGCCGAGCGTCGTGGTGATCTGGTTCGCGCTGATGGCCACCTTGTCGAACCATCCCATCATGATGCCCGTGCCGACAAAGGCCGAAGCCTCGAGGAACATCTGCAGCGAGATGGGAACCCCCATGCGCAGCAGTCCCCCGATGCTCTCCTTCGTGAAGTGCGACAGGCGGAAGCCCTCGAGGTAGATTTTGTAGCGCGAGCGGCAGAAGTAGCCGATCATCAGGATCGGCATCAGGATGCGCGAGAGCAGCGTGCCGAGGCCGGCACCCTCGGCACCCATCGCCTCGAACCCGAAGCGGCCGTAGATGAATACCCAGTTGAAACCCACGTTGGCGAGATTGGCCAGGATGGTGACCACCATTTCGACCTTCGTGTTGCCGACCCCTTCCAAAAACTGTTTGAAGGCGAAAAAGAGCATGACGGGAGCCATGCTGTAAGCCAGCATCCGGTAGTAGGGAATCGCCTGTCCGACCACTTCCGCGGGTTGTCCGAGGTGATGCATCAGCGGAACGACGGCCAGTTGCACGGCCGTGATGACCGCGCCGAGCAGCGTGTAAAAGACGATGCCGCTGTGCAGGTAGAGCGAGGAACGGATGCGGTCGCCCTGCGCATAGAGCGCTCCGATCAGCGGCGTAAGACCCAGCGCGATGCCGACCGCGGCGATGAAGAGGATGAAAAAGACGGCTCCGCCGAACGAGACGGCGGCCAGCGGCGTGGGGTCGTCGCCTCCGAAGCGGCCCACCATCAGGTTGTCGGCCACCTGGACGAAAATCTGCCCGAGCTGGGTGAGCACGACCGGCAGAGCCAGTTTCAGGTTGGCCTTGTATTGTTGCTTATAGGTGGAAAAACGGTACATGACAGGTGAAATCAGGGCGCAAAGATAGGTATTATTCTTCGTTCGGGCAATTTTCCGGCGCTTTGCGGCTCCGCCCGAACCCCCGGCGAAGGCTTTTCCGCCGCAGCCCGGCCGTGCGGATTCGGTTGCCGGGCCGGTGGAGGCCCGTTCCGGTCGGAGTCGTGTCCCGCCTGCCGCCTTTCGACCGTGGTACGGTCGATACGCCGGAACGGGAAAGCCGCGCGCCGATCGCTGCGGCAGAGCGGCTGCCGGATGCCGGGCCGTCGGGGTTATCGTCCGGCGACTGTCGGGGAGCGATTCCGAAAGAAAAAAGACGCGGCCCGTTTCTGCGGGCAGCGTCTTTGCTGACGTCGGGGCCGGCGGCTATGCCACGCGGAGCCGAACCCCTTTCGGACGGTCTTTCTCGATGACCACGGTGTCTCCCCGGTGGAGCTTGCCGTCGATAATCAGGGCCGAGAGCGGCTCCTCCACGCGGTCGGTCAGTGTGCGCCGCAGCGAACGGACGCCGTAGCGGGACTCGTACCCCATCGAGGCGAGCGCCTGTTTGGCTCCCTCGGTGATCTTGACCGTGTAACCCAGCTTGCGGGTGCGGTCGAACAGTCCCCTGAGCTCCAGCTCGACGATTTTCTCGACGTCCTTCAGTTCGAGCGTGCGGAAGATCACGATGTCGTCCACGCGGTTGAGGAACTCCGGGGCGAACGTCTGTTCGAGCGCCCGGCGGTACTCCGTTTTCGGGGCGAGGATTTCGGTTTCGGCCTTCGACGGAGTCGTATAGCCGACGTGTACGCTTTTCTGCACCACCTGGCGGGAGCCCACGTTCGAGGTCATGATGATGATCGTGTTGCGGAAATCGACCTTGCGTCCCGACCCGTCGGTGAGGTGCCCCTCGTCGAAAATCTGCAGCATGGCGTTGAAGACCTCGGGATGGGCTTTCTCGATCTCGTCGAACAGCACCACCGCATAGGGCTGGCGGCGCACCGCCTCCGTGAGCTGTCCGCCCTCGCCATAGCCGACGTAACCGGGAGGCGAACCGATGAGCCGCGCGACGTTGTGCTTTTCGGCGTATTCGCTCATGTCGATGCGGATCAGCCCGCGGTGCTCGTCGAAGAGCCATTTGGAAACCTCCTTGGCCAGCAGGGTTTTCCCCACGCCGGTCGGCCCGACGAACAGGAACACCCCGATGGGGCGGTGCTCGTCCTTGAGTCCCGCACGCGAGCGGCGGATGGCGCGGGAGAGTTTCTCCACGGCTTCGTCCTGCCCGATAACGCGGTGCGCGAGGTGCTTCTGCAGCTCCCTCAGGCGGCTCATCTCGCCGCTCGACACGCGTTCGGCGGGGATGCCCGTCATCGAGGTGATGACCTGTTCGATATGTTCGGCCCGGATTTCGGCCGGATTGTTCTCCATGCTGCGGCGCCACTCCGAGCGGCTTTCGCCGATTTTGGAGCGCAGGGCGATTTCGCGCAGGCGTGCGGAGGCGGCCCGCTCGTAAACGAGCGCTTCGACTGCCTGGCGGCGCTCCTGCCGGGCTTCGGTCAGGGCCGCTTCCATCTCGCGGATCTCGGCCGGCTCGCGGGCCGCCTGCAGGTGGGTGCGCGACCCCGCTTCGTCCATCACGTCGATCGCCTTGTCGGGAAAGTAACGGTCGGTGATGTAGCGTTCGGTCAGGGCCACGCAGGCCTGCAACGCCTCTTCCGTATAGCGCACCTTGTGGTGGCGCTCGTAATGCGGTGCGATGTTGCGCAGGATTTCGAGCGTCTGCTCGGGCGTGGTCGGTTCGACGAGCACCTTCTGAAAGCGGCGTTCGAGGGCCGAGTCGCTCTCGATGTTCTCGCGGTATTCGTCGAGCGTCGTGGCGCCGATGGTCTGCAACTCACCCCGTGCCAGGGCCGGTTTGAGGATGTTGGCCGTATCGAGGCTGCCTTGCGTGGAGCCGGCCCCGACGATGGTGTGGATCTCGTCGATGAACAGGATCGTGTTGCTCGTGCGGCGCAGCTCGTCCATGAGCTGCTGCATGCGCTCCTCGAACTCGCCGCGGAACTTGGTGCCCGCCACCAGCGAGGAGACGTCGAGCGAGTAGAGGTTCTTGCCCTGGATCGTGTAGGGGACATCCCCCGCAGCGATCCGCAGGGCCAGCCCCTCTACGATCGCGCTCTTGCCGACGCCGGCTTCTCCAATCAGGATCGGGTTGTTCTTCTTGCGGCGCGAAAGGATCTGCACGACGCGCTCGATCTCCTGCTCGCGCCCCACCACGGGGTCGATCTTCCCCTCGCGGGCCATGCGCGTGAGGTTTACGCCGAATTTGTCGAGCATCTGCGGCGACGGCTCCTGCGGTTTGTTCGCCTCGTCGAAATCGAGCATGTGGGCCTGCGTCTCGGCGGGGTGGAACTCCTCGCCCGGTGCGAACCGCTGCATCTCGGCGGCGATCAACCCCGCATCGACGTGGTACATCTCCAGCACGCGTGCGGTGACGGTGCGGGGATCGCTCGTTATGTGCATCAGGGCGTGGGCCGTCGAGACGCTCCTCACGGGAGCGAACGCGCGGCGGAGCTCGTCGGCATAACGGGTGAAGAACGCCTCGGGCTGCTGCGGCTCGCCCTCCGCGGGGGCCTGCGCGAGTTCGCGTCCGATGCGCAGCCCGATCTGGTAAAGTTCCCAGTCCTTGAGCCGCGAGGATAATATCTGGTAGGCCAGCGACCCCTCCGCACGCAGGATTTCCAGCGTGAGAAAGTCTTTGAGCGAGTGGTGAATCGCCGACTTGGCGGTATCGAACGCCACGCGGGCGATGATGCCTTCAAGGGTCTTTGAAATTTTGGTCTGCATCTGTAATCTCCTTATTGATTCGCTGGAATAACGCAGGCCGAAATATAAATATTATGTATGATTATACAGAAATGATAAATTTTTTAAATAAATAAGGCGGCCCGTTTCGCGGTCGGAACGGGTCTGTTGGCTGCCAGCCGGTTGCACTCGGCCGGATTCATCGTTTGCAGCGCCGGGATCGAAACGACGGCATATTCCGCAACGGAATACCGAGGGATCGCAAGTGTGCGGCAGCCGTGAAACGGGAGTGCGCCTTCAGCGGCGCGGCCATTCGCCGACCTCCATCTCGCCGATGCGGTCGCCGTCGATGCGCAGGCGCACGGCGGTGCGGACCTGATGGAAGCCGTAGGCGCCGGCAGCTCCGGGGTTGATGTGGAGCAGGTCATAGACCGGGTCGTACATCACGCGCAGGATATGGGAGTGGCCCGAGATGAAGATTTTGGGGCGCAGGGCCTCGATCTTTGCGGCTGCTGCCGGGACGTAATGCTTCGGATAGCCGCCGATATGGGTCATCAGCACCGGAACCTCTTCGCATCGGAAGGATGCGAACTCGGGGTAGGCACGACGCGTGACGCCTCCGTCGATGTTGCCGTAAACGGCCCGCAGAGGTTTGAAGCGGGCGATTTCATCGGCCAGTTCGAGCGACCCCAGGTCGCCGGCGTGCCAGATTTCGTCCACCCCGTCCAGGAAGGTGCGCAGCGTCCGGTCGAAGGTGCCGTGCGTGTCTGAGAGGATGCCGATGCGTTTCATGGGGCGTGTGTGATGTCGCAAAGGTAGCGATAATTTCCGGAAATGGGGCCTGTCACACCCCTGTTGTGGCTGCGGCGTATCGTTCGCCCGACTCTCCGGAGACCTCGTTATCCGTGCGGAATAGGGGTTACCGCCCGTCTTGGACCCTTCTGTGGTGCCGGATAATCGCCCGATAACCCGGTACAAAGCCGTGTGCCGGCATCGGAACGTGGAACGGGAAGAACGGGAAAACCCGCCGGCAGCTCGTCGTTCGGCGCAGGTCCCGGTTATTGGTATTTGTTTTTCCAGAGCTGCCGCATCCGCTCGTCGATCCTGGCCTCTGTGGGATTCTGGGTGTTGGGGGTATAGAACTTCTTGCCCACCAGACTGTCGGGCATGAACTCGAGCTCGGCGAAACCGCCCGCATAGTCGTGGGCGTACTTGTACCCCTTGCCGTAACCGGCCTGTTCCATCAGGCGGGTCGGGGCGTTGCGCAGGTGAAGCGGCACGGGCCGGTTGGTCGTGTCGCGCTGTACGAACGAGAGCGCCTCGTTGATGGCCATGTAGGCCGAATTGCTCTTGGGGCTGGTGGCCAGATAGATGGTCGTCTCGGCCAGGGTGATGCGGGCCTCGGGCATACCGATCTTGTGCACCGTGTCGAAGCAGGCGTTGGCCAGCAGCAGGCCGTTGGGGTTGGCCAGTCCGATGTCCTCCGACGCGAGGATCACCAGCCGCCGGGCGATGAAGCGGGGCTCCTCGCCGCCGGCCAGCATGCGGGCCAGGTAGTAGATGGCGGCGTTGGGGTCGCTGCCCCGCACCGACTTGATGAAGGCCGAGATGACGTCGTAGTGCTGCTCGCCGTTCTTGTCGTAGAGGGCGATATTCTGTTGCAGACATTCGGTGACGGATGCGTCGGTCAGCACGATCGGCCCGTCGGTGGCTCCTGCCACGATGTCCAGGATGTTGAGCAGCTTGCGGGCGTCGCCGCCCGAAAAGCGGAACAGCGCGGTGGTTTCCCGTACCGTGACGTCGCGGCGGCTGAGCTCCGTGTCCACGCGCAGCGCCCGCTCGAGCAGTGTTTGCAGGTCTTTGTCCTCCATCGGTTTGAGGATATAGACCTGACAGCGGCTCAGCAGCGGCGAGATCACCTCGAACGACGGGTTTTCGGTCGTGGCGCCGATCAGGGTGACGACCCCTTGTTCGACGGCTCCGAGCAGGGAATCCTGCTGCGACTTGTTGAAACGATGGATTTCGTCGATGAACAGCAGCGGCGGCCGGGCGTTGAAAAATTGCTGCTTGCGGGCCAATTCGATCACCTCGCGCACATCCTTCACCCCCGACGTGACGGCCGAGAGGGTGAACAACGGCCGGTCGAGCTCGGTAGCCACCAGCCTGGCCAGCGTGGTCTTGCCCACCCCCGGGGGTCCCCACAGGATGAACGAGGGGAGGTTGCCCGTTTCGAGGAATTTGCGGAACACGCCGTTGGCGCCCACGAGGTGTTCCTGCCCGATGTATTCGTCGATCGTGCGGGGGCGCAGCCGTTCGGCCAGCGGAATGTTCGCCATCGTTGCTTCGGATCGGTTAAACGGGTGCGTCAGAAAACGAATTTCTCGGTTTTCATCTCGCCCAGTTCGCGTAGCCGGGGCACGAGCACGGTGAAGTGGGGCTGGCGTGCGTGCGCTGCGAGGGACGCTTCGTCCTGCCAGGTTTCGCAGATCAGCAGCACGTCGCGCCGCGTCGCACTCTCGTACAGGTCATAGGCCACGCACCCCTCGTCCCGAAGGGAGGCGGCCGTCAGCTCGCGGGCTATGGTCACCAGTTCGTCGCGGTTGGATTCCGTGGTGCGGATAAAGACATTCAGACGGATCATATCATACGTGTTTGATGAACAAAGATACGGTTTTTTCGGGATATCCGCTATATTTGTCGAACATACCGACAAACGGGAAAGCGCGGGTCTGTTCCCGAATCGTGGAAAATCGTCGCGGCCGGAGCGGTGCAAACACCTTGCCGAGGTCGGTTGTTCCGCATGGTGGTTCCCGGCCTACGTCGGGGTGTTCCTTCTGGTCGGCATGATCGGCTTTTCACTTCACATCGGCTGGATCGAAGACGCTCTTTTCAGCTTCGGCTACCCCTATTTCGGTACGGTCTTCTTCCGTTGCCGGGGCGCTGCTGTTCGTGTGGAGCACGGCCGTGAACCGGACGGTGAAAATCGGTTGGACGGTTTACGAAATACTGGATCCGACCCGGCGGCGGTCGTGCGTTGATCGCTCTTCCTGAGTCCCTGTCGTCAGCTTTTGGCCGGTAGCGGTGGTCGGCCTTCGGCCGGATTCGCGGCCGGGGCAGGTGAAAAATTGGTGATTTGTTCCGATAACGCTCTGTTCGGGGCGTTGCATATTGTTTTTTCGGAAATTAATACTTAATTTTATCCAACTTTAGGACGAAAAGGAAAGTGCAGGCCTGTTTACGCAGGCGGGAGATGTCGGGCCGTCGGCAGTTTTGCTTGGAATCCGTCCGACCGGATCGGGCGGATATTCCGGTTCAACCTGCCGGGTGCGTCCCTGATGACCGCTTGCGGAAGCCGACCTTCGGCGCCACACTCTCCATTATTTGTTGTCACGCTGTCGAGGTGCGGGCGGCTTTAAGTGTAAAGTATGGAAAACGAGAACATTACTGAAAAGAAGGAAACGACCGGTTCGCAGCAGACCGTGATTATCCAGCAGGCCCCCCCCCAGGGTTCCAACGGGTTGGGTACCGCGGGATTCATCCTCGCTTTGCTGGCGCTTATTTTCTGCTGGGTGCCCGTGTTGGACTGGATCCTGTGGATTCTGGGTCTGGTGTTCTCTTTCTGCGGCGTGTTCAAAGCTCCCAAGGGGCTGGCCATCGCCGGTCTGGTGATTTCGCTCATCGGCCTGATTCTGATCGTTGCCGTCTTCGGAGCCATCGCCACGGCGGTCGCCAGTTTGTAAGGTACGATTCACACGACGAAAAAAGGGCGGATTCGATATCCGCCCTTTTCGTTTATGGGGTTCGTCATTCGGGCCGCTCCAGGCGCAGACAGAGTTCGTCCAACTGCTCCTGCGCGATCGCGGAGGGGGCGTCGAGCATCACGTCGCGTCCCGCATTGTTCTTGGGGAAAGCGATGTAGTCGCGGATCGACTCTGCGCCGCCGAACAGCGAGCAGAGCCGGTCGAAGCCGAAAGCGAGTCCGCCGTGCGGGGGTGCGCCGAATTTGAAGGCGTTCATCAGGAAGCCGAACTGTTCCTCGGCCTTTTCGGGCGTGAAGCCCAGGGCGCGGAAAATCCGGGCCTGAAGGTCGGCATCATGGATACGGATCGAGCCGCCACCGATTTCGGTGCCGTTGCAGACGAAGTCGTAGGCATTGGCCCGCACCCGTCCGGGATCGCTTTCGAGGTACTGCACGTCCTCGGGTTTAGGCGAGGTGAAAGGGTGGTGCATGGCGTAATACCGCTGCGTATCCTCGTCCCACTCGAACATGGGGAAATCCACGACCCACAGCGGAGCGAACCGCCGCGGATCGCGCAGCCCGAGCAGCCGCGCCATCTCGATCCGCAGGGCCGAGAGCTGCGTGAGGGTTTTGAATTTGGGGCCGCACAGGATGAGCGTCAGGTCGCCGGGAGCGGCGCCGCACCGCTCCGCCATCGCCCGCACCTGATCGGTCGTATAGAACTTGTCCACCGAGGATTTGACGCTGCCGTCCGCCTCCGTGCGGATCCACACAAGGCCGCGGGCCCCCACCTGCGGGCGCTTCACGAACTCGGTGAGGGCGTCGATCTGTTTGCGCGTGTAACCCGCGCAAGCCGGAGCGGCGAATCCCGTGATGTATTCTGCGTCGTCGAAGACCCCGAAACCATGGCCTTTGGCCAGCGCGGTCAGGTCGGCAAACTCCATGCCGAAGCGCAGGTCGGGCTTGTCGGAGCCGTACCGCTCCATCGCTTCGATCCAGGGCATCCGGCGGAACGGCGCTTCGAACTCCACGCCCAGTACCTCGCGGAACATGTGGCGGGCCCAGCGCTCGAAGATTTCGAGCACATCCTCCTGCTCGACGAACGACATCTCGCAGTCGATCTGCGTGAATTCGGGCTGACGGTCGGCTCGCAGATCCTCGTCGCGGAAACAGCGCACGATCTGGAAATAGCGGTCGTAGCCGGCCACCATCAGCAGTTGCTTGAGCGTCTGGGGCGACTGGGGCAGGGCGTAGAATTCGTTGGGGTTCATGCGGCTGGGCACCACGAAATCGCGGGCCCCTTCCGGCGTGGATTTAATCAGGTAGGGGGTTTCGATCTCCAGGAAACCCTCCCCGTCGAGGAACGTTCGCACCGCCTGCGCCATCCGGTGCCGCAGGATCATGGCCCGCTGCAGGGGCGGACGCCGCAGGTCGAGGTAGCGGTATTTCATCCGCAGGTCGTCGCCGCCGTCCGACTGCTCCTCGATGGTGAAAGGCGGGGTCTGCGCCCGGTTGAGGATGCGCAGCTCGCAGGCCGTCACCTCCACCTCGCCCGTGGGTATGCGGGGATTTTTGGACGAACGCTCGACCACCCGCCCCGTGACCTGGACGACGTACTCGCGGCCGAGCTCCCCGGCCACGTCCCGCACGGGGGCCGGCGAATGTTCCTCGACGACGATCTGGGTGATGCCGTAGCGGTCCCTCAGGTCAATGAAAGTCATTGCGCCGAGGTTCCTCACTTTCTGCACCCATCCTGCCAGGGTGACGGTTTCGTTCACGTTGCAGGCCCGCAGGCAGCCGCACGTATGGGTTCTGTACATGGTCGTATGGTTTGCTGTTTCCCTCTGTTTTATTATCTTTGCTTTCGCAACTTGCAAAAATACAAATTAAATGGCAAATTCAACCTCGCGGCGGAAAAAATCCTCGCTCCTCTACGGGTGCGCCGGTTTGACCGCCCTAATGCTCGTTTGTGCCGCCGGCCCGGCGGATGCGCAGACGAGGTCCCGCAGGGATGTGACCGATCCGGGACGGGTCTGGATCGGGACGGTCGCGCCGCCCGTGTGCATCGGCGGCGGAGCGGCGTTCCGCGATGGAGCGGAGCGGCGGGCGGCCGATGAAATCGTGGCGGTCGAGAGCCGGCGGATGGTGCGATCTTCGCAGAGACGCTCCCCCGAAGAGATGGTGTGCGGCTATTCCGTTCCGACGGAGCAGCAGCGGCGGCAGGGGGTACAGGCCTGGCTGCAAAGCCACGATCCCTGCGGGGATGTGGAGGCGTCGTTCGTGGTTTCCGCACAGGGGCGTGTCGGCGACGTGCGCATTTTGTCGGCGCCCGACCCGGAACTGGCGCGGATCGTGGCGCGCAGCCTGGAATCCTCCCCGCTGTGGATTCCGGCCCGCCGTTTGAGAGGAGGCGTGCGCAGGCCCGAGCCTGCGGATTACACGGTGGTGGTGCGCGGCTCGCGGCTGCGCGGACTGCTTGCCGAAAAGATCGGGGAGGCGACGGATGGTACGGGAAAATAACGGGATGCCGCAGCCGGATGTTGCGGCTGAGCTGCGGCGCAGCGACGAAAAGTTCATGCGGCTGGCAATAAGCGAGGCCCGGCGTGCGTTGGAGGAGGGAGAGGTGCCCATCGGGGCGGTCGTCGTGGCGGGGGAATCGGTGGTCGGACGGGGACATAACCTGGTCGAGACGCTCGGCGACGCTACGGCCCATGCCGAGATGCAGGCTCTTACGGCTGCGTCGGCGACTCTGGGCGGCAAGTACCTCCCGGACTGCACGCTTTACGTCACGGTCGAGCCCTGCATCATGTGTGCGGGGGCGATCGGCTGGAGCCAGATCGGGCGGATCGTGTGGGGCGCCGACGATCCCAAGCGGGGGTACCGCCGCTACTGCGAGCGGGTTTTCCATCCCAGGGCGACTTCTGCGGCCGGTGTGCTGCGCGAGGAGTGCGAGGCCCTCATGCGGGATTTTTTCGCGGATCTGCGCGGGTAGATTTTGCACGGGAGGAAAAAAATGTTACATTTGCGACCAATGTGCTTACGGGGTACCGGAGCACTTTTTTCGGCTGAACTTAAAAATGGATACTTGACATGAAAAAATGGATTTTGACGGCTGCGGCGCTCTTTGCCGTTTGCTCGCTCTTCGCGCAGCAGAGCGTGACGGAGGTCTATAACAATGCGGCTAAAGCGTATGGGGAGAAAGAGTTTGCGGCCGCTGCCGAGGGTTTCCTCAAGGTGATCGACGAAGGATCGGTTTCGGATGATCCCGATGCCGCGCAGCTCGTGGTCAATGCCAAGAAGAACGTGCCCATTTGCTACTATATGATGGGCGGCATGGCGCTCAAGCAACAGCTGTACGACCAGTCGTTGCAGAATTTCACCAAATCGGCCGAATACGCCGAGCTGTACGGAGACGTGAATGCCCAGAACAAGGCCAATGAATGGGTCGCCCGCATCTACCAGATTGAGGGCGGCGAGGCGTTCAACAACAAGGACTACGCCGCCGCAGCCGAGGTTTTCGCCAAGGGCTATGCGGCCAATCCCAAGAATACGGAGATGGCGATCTGGTTGGCGACCTGCTACTGCGAGCTGGGCGAGTACGACAAGGGCATGCGGATTTTCGAGTCCGTCGCCGCGATGACCCATCCCAAGTATGCCGACGACGTGCAGAAAGCCAAGGAGCTGATGGCGCTCTACACCAATAACGAGGTGGCCCGGCTCCAGGCTGCGGGCGACTACGACGGCATCATCGCAATGGCCGACCGCCTGCTGGCCGAAAATGCGGAGAGTGCGCTCGCACAGAAAATCCGCCTGCAGGCCTACTTCGGCAAGAAGGACTATGCCAAGGTGATCGATTTGGCGGACGCGGCAGCCGCGGCCCAGACGGACGAGGAGGATCGCAGCGACATTTACTTCACGCTCGGTGCGGCTTACAACGCCCGCGAGATGAAGCCCCAGGCGATCGCGGCGCTCCGCAAGGTGGTCGCAGGCCCCAACGTCAATGCGGCCAAGGCGTCCATTGCCGAACTCTCGAAATAACGGTCGGCAGCCTTTGCCGGTAAACGATTCGGGCGAACTCCCTGCAAAGGGGGTTCGTCTTTTTTCGTATGGGGCGGTTTGGTATGGTATATGCCGGGGTCGGGCAGGATTATTTTCCACGCAATGAACGAACGCATAGTTGAAAACAGGTACCAGCCGCCCCTGCTCGATCGTATCGATGTGGAGGTCGAAGCCGGTTTTGCCGTTACGGGCGACATCGAGGGGTTCGACCGTGGCGATTGGGACAGCCCCTCGGGGGACGAATAAAGAACCAACCGATGATAAGGAGAAGATGGAGCATTGCGGCGTGCACGATTTTGCTGGCCGCCGCCTGTGAGAAGATCGACCCTGCGGGTGACGAACGGCACGAATGGCCCTTGCGGGAGGTGCGGCTGACAGCCGTCAGCGGCGACCCCGGCGCCAGGAGCCAGCTCGCACCGGACGGATACAATCTGCTCTGGTCGCCGGGCGACCGCATCGGGGTTTTCCTGCGGAGCGGCACGCAGTTCACCGCCGTGAACGAGCCCCTCGCGCTCGAAGGCTCCGAGCCCGTGGCAACCGGCATCTTCCGGGGCGACCTGCCGATGGACGAAGGGGCTTCGTCCTATACCCTCTATGCCTATTATCCCTATTCCGGACAGACATCCGCCGATGCCACGGGCATCCGTTTCACCCTTGAAGCGGAGCAGCGGCAGTCGGCGAGCGGCAATTCCGCACACCTGGGGTCGTATGATTTTACGGTCGCGGAGATCGTCACCTCGCCGACCGGCACCCGATGGGACGTCCGCTTCCGCCACGCTTTCGCCGTGGTGGAGGTCGATCTGACGGCTTCGGGCGCGATGGCCGGTAAGACGGTCGAATCGGTGGCGCTCTATGCGACCGACGCCACGACCGTCCAGAGCGACGGCACGCTGCTCGACGTGACCAACATGACGGGGGATTTCACCTTCGACCTTACGGCCGGGGCGGACAATAACGTCGCCTCCTATGCCGGCGGATCGGCGCAGATCGGCTATTGCCGTCTTCTCTTTGCGGAGGCTCCCCGGCTGGGCGCCGATCCGGTGGTGGCCTACCTGACGGTTTGTCCCGAGGACTATTCCAAGGCCGACGGGCAGGTTTACCTGGTCGTGCGCACCACCGACGGCTTTACGGCGACTTACGCAAAACCGGGGATCGACATTCTGCCCGGCCAGATGAAGGTCATCCGGCAGGAGGTGACCGACGGAACCGCTCCCGAGGCCCGGATTTCGCTGAGCGCCGGCGGACAGACGGCCAACTGCTATGTGGTCGGCCGTGCCGCGCAGGAGTATGCGTTCGACGCTACGGTGGCCGGAAACGGCGTGGTCACCGACGGACTGCGCGAGGCCGTGCAGCGTTTCGAGGGGCGTTCGCTCGGCACGTCGCTTGCGGGGAGCCATGCCCGCCTGCTCTGGCAGAGCAACCCCTACCTGATCGAGCCCGGCAGCATTGCGTGCGAGGGCGGCATGATCCGGTTCTCGACCACGGCCCGGCCCGTCGCGCTCGGGGGCAATGCCGTGATCGGACTTTTCGCCAGCGACGATCCGGGGGCCGAGGCCCTCTGGAGCTGGCATATCTGGATCACGGACAAGACCAACGAAGAGCTTCAGGCGCTGGCCGAGACCTATGTGCTCTACCCGGCTTACGAGGCGGCGTACGGCGTCGGTTCGACCCGTATGATGGACCGCAACCTGGGGGCGATCGACAAGAACGAGAGCGACTATGCCCGTTCGTTCCGCGCTCCCCTCTACCAATGGGGACGCAAGGACCCCTTTCCGTGGGGGATCATGGTTTACGACGAGCAGAGCGTGCCCCACCGCTATATCACCACTTGGGTTCCGGTGGCTACCTCGGGCGCCCTCGGCCAATACGCCGGCTATACGGGCAATACCTATTACGCCACGGCCCATCCCGATACCTTTATCCGCACGCTCGACGGAACCTCCTATGACTGGTATTACGGCGGCGGAAAGGGGAATTCGCCCGATGTGCGCAACAACGAACTCTGGGGCAATCCGACGGGCTACACCGTCGGCCGGCAGACCGTCAAGACGCTCTTCGATCCCTGTCCTCCGGGATGGAAGATGCCCCATCCCTATGTTTACAGCGCCTTCACCTCAACCGGTCAGAATGAGCAGGTCGGCAGCGGCGAGGTAAACGTGAGCGGCCCTTTCCGGCAGGGCTGGAACTTCGTTTACGACGGCAGCGCAACGACCTTTTATCCGGGTGTGGGTTATCGCTACGACGAATATGGCAACTTCTTCTTCACCCCGTCGGGTTACTACTGGACGAGCTCCCCGTCGCAGCCCGATACGTTCGGGGCGTGGGCTTTCGGTATGACGAGCCTTGCGGTTTATACCTATGTGTCCGATCCGCGCGGATTCGGCTTGCCCGTGCGCTGTATGCGCGACGAGTGATCGGCCACCCCCTCTGCGACAGACGACGCCCCTAAGGGCGTCGTCTTCGTTTATTCGCGGTCGTCCGCCTCCCGGTTGTTTTCGCGCAGGTTGCGGAGCAGGTTGCGACGGATGCGCTCCAGCCCGGCCCGCAGCAGAGGTGTCCCCCCGAACCGCGTTACGAATTCGCGCTCGTCCATCGCAAGCCACGTTTCGGGCGGGATTCCGGCCGGATCGAAGAGCGGGTCGAACGCCGGGTTGCGGTGCATGGGGGCTTTCTGGTTGTGGGGGCAGCAGCTCTGGCAGCGGTCGCAGCCGAAGATCCAGCCGTCGCGGTCGCCGTCGTTCGCGTCGATCGCATCGGCCAGCGGCTCGATCGTGCGGCAGGCGATGCAGCGTGCGGCGTCGATGATCTTCGGCGCCACGATGGCCCCCGTCGGGCAGCTCTCGATGCAATTGCGGCAGCGGCCGCAGCGAGCCCCCTCGAACGGCGGATCGTAGCGATCCGTCTCCTCGGTCAGCACGAGCTCTCCCAGCAGCACATAGGTGCCGAACTGCGGCGTGACCAGCAACGACTGGCGTCCGATCCACCCCAGTCCCGCTTCGACGGCGAGCCGTTTCTCGAGCAGCGGCGCCGAATCGACGAAAGCCCGGCCCGTAAGCCCGGGATTTTCGCGCTGCAACTCCGCGAGCATCGAGTGCAGCATCCCTCTGAGGGTGACGTGGTAGTCGCGTGTGCAGGCATAGGAGGCCACGCGCGTGCGGCAGCCCGGGGGATAGCCTTCGCTCCGATGGTTTTTGTAGCCGACGGCGCAGACCACCACGCTGCGGGCTCCCTCCACCAGACGCGAGGGGTCGAACCGCTTGTCGAGGTTGCGTTCCAGGTAGCCGAGCGTCGCATGGCGGCCTGCGCGGAGCCATTCCCGGAAGTGGGCTTCGCTGTCGTCAAAGGGACGGGCGGGGGTAACTCCGCACAGATCGAAGCCCGCGCGGGCGGCAAGTTTTTTGATCGACAGGTTTTGGAGCATCGCAATAATTTGTCCCAAATGTAGTTTATTTCGTGTAAATATTCATATATTTGTTTTCAAAATCGCAAGTTTTATCTATTTAAAACCATGATAATCAAAACGCTCTGCCAACTGGTCCGCCACAGCGTGGAGAGTTTCCCCGACCGGGTAGCCTGTGCGATGTTCCAGGGCGAGGAGCTGACCTATGGCGAAGTGGGACGGCGCATCGGACGGGTGCAGGAGCTCCTCACGGGAGCAGGCCTCGGCCCCGGCGACAAGGTGGCTCTGCTGAGCAGCAACATGCCCAACTGGAGCGTCTGCTACCTGGCTGTGACGGCTGCCGGCATGGTCGTCGTGCCGATCCTTCCCGACTTTTCGGGCGAGGAGCTCGATATGATCGTCGGCCATTCGGAAGCCAAGGCGCTGCTCGTTTCGGACAAACTCTTCTCGAAGCTCTCGAAAAAGACCATCGACAGACTCCATATCGTCATCCGCACCAAGAACCTGGGCGTGATCGCCCGGCATGTGGAAGCCGAGGGCTCCGTGGCCGAACCCGGGCCGGACGACCTGGCGGTAATCATCTATACGTCGGGTACGACGTCCAAACCGAAAGGGGTGATGCTCACCCATTGGAATGTCTGCGCACAGATCGGACTGAGCAGCAGCATTTTCCCTGTGGGACCCGACGACGTGTTCCTCTCGGTTCTGCCCCTTTCCCACACCTACGAGTGTTCCATCGGGATGATCTATCCCTTTTCGATGGGGGCCCGCGTGGTTTACCTCGACCGACCGCCCACGGCCTCGGCCCTGATGCCCGCGCTGCGGGTGATCCGTCCGACCGTGATGCTGATCGTGCCGCTGATAATCGAGAAAATCTACCGCCATCAGGTGCTCGCCAAGTTCAATTCGAGCGCTTTCTGGCGTACGCTCATCCGCGTGGGATTCATGCGCCGCTACCTCCATCGCGTCGCCGGCAGGCGGCTGATGCAGGTTTTCGGCGGCAGGCTCCGCTTCCTGGGAATCGGGGGCGCGAAGCTGGACGGCGCGACCGAACAGTTCATGCTCGAAGCCCGTATTCCCTATGCCATCGGCTATGGTCTGACCGAGACGGCACCCCTGCTTGCGGGGGCTGCGCCTTCGCAGGTGCGGCTGGGCTCCACCGGTCCGGCGGCTCCCGGCGTGGAAATCCGGCTCGAAAACATCAATGCGCAGACGGGACAGGGCGAGATCGTCGCCCGTACTCCGAGCGCCATGCTGGGCTATTTCAAGAATCCCGAGGCGACGCGCGAGGTATTCACTCCCGACGGCTGGTTCCGCACGGGCGACCTGGGGTGTTTCTCGCCCGACGGATGGCTCTATATCAAGGGACGGCTTAAGAACATGATCGTCGGCCCGAGCGGGGAGAACATCTATCCCGAGGAGATCGAGAGCGTGCTCAACTCCCATGTCTATATCGCCGATTCGATCGTCACCGAACAGGAAGGTCGTCTGGTCGCACTGGTGCACTTCAACACCGAGGAGCTGGAAGCGAAATTCGACGAGTGGCGCGGCGAATGGGAGACCAAGAAGGAGGAGTGGGAGAACTGGAAAGATCATCTCAAGAAAGAGATCATGGACTACGTGAATGCCAAGGTCAATCGGTTTTCGCGTATTTCGGAAGTGGTCGAGGAGAAGGAGGAGTTCGTCAAGACCCCCACGCAGAAGATCCGCCGGTTCCTCTACAACAAGCGCGGCAACCACGCCGGACAGCGGCGCATCGACCGGGCGGAGTAGCCCGGACGATCTGCGGCGCCGGATCGTGCGGGACGGCGGCTGCCCCGGTCTGACGGGGAGCCGGTTTCGCCGCGGCGGGGCCGGCATCGGGCCGGGTGCGGAATCCTCTTTGGATGCAATATCGGGTCGATAAAGACCATGTAAAAGCGGAGCCTTCTGAAAAGGCTCCGCTTTCGTATCCGTACGGTGCGGTCGGGGCGTACCCGCGTCAGGGAATCGGGAGGAGCGAGTCCGTCGGTTCGCCGGGGGCGTCCACATGGAGCAGGTCTTCGTCGGTAGCGCCGAGCGTACGGTAGTAGTCGTTCAGCCGGGCCACCGCGTCGCGCCGCCCCGCATAGCCGGCCAGCAGGTAAATCTGTCCGAGTTCGTCGAGCTTGTCGTCGATCAGCCCCGATACCATATCCCCCTGCACCCCTTCAAATGCGAGGTAATAATCGAGGTACTGCATCAGGTTTTCCGCATAGCTCAGCAGCAGGGCGTCCCCCTTTTCCATCTCCCCTGCGGCGTAGTAGGCCTCAAGGAAGGGGAACGTATTGGAGAAGGTATAGCGGATCTGTGCAGGGGGCATTTTCTCGAGCCCCGCGTCCAGCAGCGCTACGGCCTTGTCGCGGTCGCCCTCGCCGCCCCGGCGCAGGAACGCTTTGGCGGCGCGGGCGAAGGCTTCGCGGGCGCCCGAGGCCATCAGGTTGTACTGAATGAAGTTGTCCACATAGACCCGCGGGTCGCTGACGTTGCCGTAACGGAAGGTCTCCATCAGCAGCGGGTAGATCACATCGGGGTCGATGCGACCGATTTCACCCACTCTCCGGTCATAGGGCGTAAGGATCGGCACCAACCGGTAGGAGTAGCCGTCGAACTGCAAGTAGTCGGTCAGTCCGAGATTTTGCAGGATATATACCTGGGTGAAATGGATCGGCCGCTTCCAGTCGAAGTTCGAGAGCAGATCGATCACCATCAGCTCGCTCTTGTCGAGCACTCCGCGCCGCAGGTTCAGGTAAACCGTATCGACCATCAGGTCGCGGTCCTCCTCCTTGACGATGCCGGCGGCGATCGCGTTGTCCTTGTTCACGGGCAGAGCCAGCCGCTGCGCGGGCAGATAGTCGATCGTCGTGCCGTCCACAAGGGGTACTTTGATGCGGGGGTCTTCGCTGCGGAAGAAATCCATCGCCTCGCGGATATCGACCGGCCGTTCGACCTTCGGGATCACCCGCACCATGTCGTTCACGAAGGCGTACTTGCTGCGGGGCAGCGTGAAAGGCACCGGCGCCGCATCGTTGGCCCGGGTCTTCATCTCGTCGATGTACCACTCGCCGCCCAGGTAGCTGGTGTTCATCACCCGCACGTCGGTGCGCACGTCGTCCACCTCCTGGTTGAACCAGAGAGGGAAGGTGTCGTTGTCCCCGTAGTTGAGCACGATGGCGTTCGGGAGGGTGGATTGCAGGTAGTTCCAGCCGATGTCGCGGGCCATGGTGCGGTGCGAGCGGTCGTGGTCGTCCCAGTTCTCGGCCGCGAGGATGCCCGGCACCGCGAGGCACACGAGCGTGGCGACCCCGGCCGTCCATGCCCCGTTGCGGCGGGCGATCCGCACGATCAGGTCGCGCAGCGCCAGTACGCCGAACCCGATCCAGATGGAAAACGCATAGAACGATCCCGCATACACGTAATCCCGCTCGCGGGGCTCGGAGGGCGAGGTGTTGAAGTAAACCACCAACGCCACGCCCATCATGATGAAGAGCCACATGACCACCGTGAAGTTGCGCGGGTCGCGGTTGAGCTGGTAAATCAGCCCGATCAGCCCCAGGATGAAGGGGAGGAAATAATAGGTGTTGCGCCCCTTGTTGTGGGCCACCTCGTCGGGCAGCCCCTCCTGCGGCCCGAGGTAGAGGGCGTCGAGCGGTTTGATGCCCGAGAGCCAGTTGCCGTCGGTGATGGTCACGCCCGTGGGCTGGATGTCGCTCTGGCGCCCGACGAAGTTCCACAGGAAGTAGCGCCAGTACATGTAATTGAGCTGGTAGGAGAAAAAGTAGTTGAGGTTTTCGAGGAACGTCGGTTCGACGATCACCTGCGTTTCATAGCCGTCGTCGTAGGTGACGCGGCGTCCGAAATCGAGCACTTCGTGCCGCACGGGGCGGCCGGCGGCATCGCGCACGATCTCGCCGTTGTCGTCCCGCAGCAGCTCCGTCTTGGTGCGGTAGGCGGCCCAGGGCTTATACTCTTTTTCGCCCTTGCGGTAGTCCCACATACGGGGGAACAGGTGCATGAACCGGTCGGGGTGCTTATACCCCGAGAGGGTCGTAAGGCGACGGTAGCGACCGTTTTCGTCCAGGTCGTAGAAAGTGCGGTATTTGAAGCCGTCCGGCTCGATGGGGGCCGAGTAATAGGGGCCGTAGAGCAGCGGCTTGTCGCCGTACTGGTCGCGGTTGAGCAGCGAAAGCAGGGCATGGGGGTTGTCGGGCTTGTTGCTGTTCATCGGCGGGTTGGCCGCGGCGCGAATCGTCACGGAGGCATAGGAGGAGTAGCCCACCACGATCATGGCCGTCGAGAGCAGCACCACATTCCACACCACATGGCCCTTGCGGTGGGTGTACCAGACGCCCCAGCCGAGGGCTGCGAGCAGCGCCAGGGCGAAAAAGACCATGCCCGAATTGACGGGCAGCCCCAGCGTGTTGACGAACAGCACATCGACCATCGCGCCGGCCCAGACGGTGTAGGGAATGATGATGCCATTGATGAACAGCAGGATGGCACCGGCGACGAGGGTGGCCAGCACGACCCCCTTGAACGTGATTTTCTGCGTGCGGCGGAAATAGTAGATGAACACCAGCGCCGGGATGGTCAGCAGGTTGAGGATATGCACGCCGATCGAAAGTCCCATCAGGTAGGCGATCAGTACGATCCAGCGCAGGGCGTGGGGCTGGTCGGCCTGCTCCTCCCATTTGAGCATGAGCCACACCACCAGCGCGGTGAACATCGACGAGAGGGCGTAAACCTCGCCCTCGACGGCTGAAAACCAGAACGTATCGGTGAAGGTGTAGGCGAGGGCGCCCACGACCCCGGCGCCCAGGGCGGCCAGGGTGTTGCTCTGGGTGAGTGAGTGTCCGCCGGCGGTGAAGACGCGGCGTGCCAGGTGGGTGATCGTCCAGAAGAGGAACAGGATGCAGAATGCGCTGGCCACGCAGTTCATGGCATTGACCAGGTGCGGAACGTAGTGCGTGGAGGGGGCGAGCATGGTCGCCAGCCGCGCCAGCATCATGAAAAGCGGCGCCCCGGGCGGGTGTCCCACTTCGAGTTTATAGGAGGTGGCGATGAACTCCGAGCAGTCCCAGAGGCTCGACGAAGGCTCCATAGTCAGCAGATAGACCAGCGCCGCAATGACGAACACCGCCCAGCCCGTGAGGTTGTTCCAGCGTTTGAAGAATTCCATAGATCGCAATGTGTCAGTTGGTTGTTTCCCGGTCGGCGCCGTCGGCGCACGCCTGATTGCAAAAGTACACAATAAACGACAAACTTCCGCCTTTATTTTGGCATTTCGTCGCTTTGCGTTGTAAATGAGGCCGTGCGGCGGGCGAAAACATCGGGTTTATTATTGGCTAATCCCGGAAAAAGTTGTAATTTTACCCCTTTGAAAAACACAGCCTCGAATATGGATTCCAAACTCGTCCTCTACAATACGCTCAGCCGCCGCAAGGAGCTCTTCGAACCGATCGATCCGCCCCGTGCGGGCATGTACGTCTGCGGCCCTACCGTTTACGGCGATCCCCACCTGGGGCACGCCCGGCCCGCCGTGACCTTCGATTTGCTGTTCCGCTACCTGAAAGCCTCGGGCTACAAGGTACGTTACGTGCGCAACATCACCGACGTGGGACACCTCGAGCACGACGCCGACCAGGGGGAGGACAAGATCGCCCGCAAGGCGCGGCTCGAGCAGTTGGAGCCGATGGAGGTGGCGCATTACTACACGGAGCGCTACCGCCGGGCGATGGATCGGCTGGGGGTGCTTTCGCCCTCGATCGAGCCCTGCGCCAGCGGCCACATCATCGAGCAGATCCAAATGATCGAACGCATCCTGGCCGACGGCTATGCCTATGTGGTGAACGGATCGGTCTATTTCGACGTGGAGCGCTACAACCGTGATTTCCGCTACGGTATCCTCTCGGGCCGCAACCTGGAGGATATCGTCGCCAACACCCGCGAGCTGGACGGACAGAGCGAGAAACGCCATTCCTATGATTTCGCCCTGTGGAAAAAGGCGTCGCCCGAGCACATCATGCGCTGGCCCTCGCCCTGGAGCGACGGGTTCCCCGGGTGGCACATGGAGTGCTCGGCCATGAGCACCAAGTACCTGGGCGAGCGGTTCGACATCCACGGAGGAGGCATGGACCTGATGTTCCCGCACCACGAATGCGAGATCGCACAGTCCACGGCCGCCCTCGGCCACGGCTCGGCCAACTATTGGGTGCACAACAACATGATTACCATCAACGGGCAGAAGATGGGCAAGTCGCTGGGTAATTTCATCACCCTCGAAGAGCTCTTCACGGGCAGCCACCGGCTGCTGGCGCAGGCTTACTCGCCCATGACGATCCGCTTTTTCGTGTTGCAGGCCCATTACCGTTCGACGCTCGACTTCTCGAACGAGGCGCTGCAGGCCGCCGAGAAGGGGCTCGACCGCCTGATGAAAGGGGTCGAGACGCTCGGCAAGCTCCGGCCGTCGGCCGCCTCGACGGTCGATCCTGCGGAGCTCGAACGGCGCTGCCGCGAAGCGATGGATGACGACCTGAACTCCCCGATGGTCATTTCGGCTCTGTTCGACTGGGTGCGCACGATCAACCAGCTCGCCGAGGGACAGCAGCATATCTCCGAGGAGGATTTGGAACGCCTGCGCGCAACGGTGCACCGCTATGTATTCGATATCCTGGGGCTGAGGGACGAGAAAGCGGCCGGTGCCGCCACCGGCCGGGATTACGTGACCCCGCTGGTGGAGATGCTGCTCGCGATGCGCCTGCAGGCCAAGGCCGACAAGGACTGGGCCGCGTCGGATCGGATCCGCGACGGCCTTGCGGCGGCGGGTATCCGGGTGAAAGACCGAAAGGACGGGAGCGACTGGGAGTTGGAATAGCCCTGCGCAGCGTGCCGGAGTGCGGCGCGGAAAAAGATTGTATTACCATCACAAAGCGAATATTACGTGGTTTTAGCGGAACAGATCAAGGATTTGGCGCAGCGGCGCGAGGCGCTCGAACGCTGCCTGGACATCGAACAGAAACGCATCGACCTGCGCAACGAGGAGGAGAAGACCCAGGAGCCCGGTTTCTGGGACGACCCGGCCGCCGCACGCGAGCAGTTGCGCAAGGTGGCCGCCATCAAGTCGTGGGTCGAGGATTACGAGGCCGTCCGTAAGGAGGTCGAGGATCTGGAACTCATGCCCGACTTCGTGCGGGAGGGGGTGATGACCGAGACGGAGATGGACGAACAGTTCGCCCGCGCCACCGAGCACGTCGCGGCGCTCGAAATGCGCAACATGCTGCGCCGGGAGGAGGATAAGCTCGGGGCCATCCTCGACATCAATGCCGGGGCCGGGGGCACCGAGGCGCTCGACTGGGCGTCGATGCTCATGCGCATGTACACCCGTTGGGGCGAGGCGCACGGTTATAAGGTCAAGGTGCTCGACTACCAGGCGGGCGACGAGGTGGGGGTCAAATCCTGCACGCTCGAATTCGAGGGAGAATATGCCTACGGATACCTCAAGAGCGAAAACGGTGTGCACCGCATGGTGCGCCTCTCGCCTTTCAACGCCAACAACAAGCGGCAGACCACCTTCGCGTCGGTGTTCGTCTCGCCCGCCGTGGACGATACGATCGAGGTGGTGGTCAATCCCTCGGACATCGAGTGGGATACGTTCCGTTCGAGCGGCGCCGGCGGCCAGAACGTCAATAAGGTCGAGACGGCCGTGCGGTTGCGCTACCACGGCAAGGATGCCGACACGGGCGAGCCGGTGGAGTTCCTGATCGAGAACATGGAGACCCGCTCGCAGTTGATGAACCGCGAAAACGCCATGCGCATCCTCCGCTCGAAACTCTACCAGCGCGAGCTGGACAAGCGGATGGCGACGCAGCAGGCGCTCGAAGCCTCCAAGAAACGGATCGAATGGGGCTCGCAAATCCGCTCCTATGTCTTCGACGACCGCCGGGTGAAAGACCACCGCACCCTCTGCCAGACCTCCGACGTCGAGGCGGTGATGGACGGCGATCTGGATGCTTTCATCAAGGCGTTCCTCATGGAGTTCGGCGGCGAGGCGTGAGGGCTCCGTATCTCCCGTGCCGCGGGACGGAATCGAGGGACAGGGCAGACGGGTACGGAGGCGTAGAAGCGGCAATTGGGCCAAATAAAAAATTAGGATGAAGAAATTATTTGCTGTAATGCTGTCCGCATGTATGCTCGTCGGTGCGGTCTCCTGTTCGGACGACGACAAGGTGGGCGGACAGGCGGGCGATGCCACGCTCATCGGCCTGTGGGAAGTGACCGGGGAGTACGACGACGAGGAGGGCGTATGGGATTACGAGTTCGGGGCGCAGTACGGTTACGAGTTCGTGACGGAGTTCCGCGCGGACGGGAGCGGCTGTGCAGAACTTACCGACGGATCGGAGGTGCAGCGTGTCGATTTCACCTACACCGTGGAGGGAAGCACGCTCACCGTGCATGGCGACGGAGATCCGATCGTCCAGCGGATCGATAAGCTGACCTTAACGGAACTCGTCCTTTCCGAGACGTACCAGTGGGAGGGTAAAACCTATACCGATCTGCTGGTTTGCAGGCGCGTTCGGTAGGTCTTCGTTATCATGGTCATTCGATCCATTCGACGATCACTTTTTGCTTTTCCCAACCCGATGCTGTTTTGTGGAAAAGAATCTCGACGCCGGAATAGTTGGCTCGAAGTTCGACCACGGCCTTGTCGAGCGATTTATTCAGAAGGATAAACCCGATCCAGGGTGGGGTCTCATAAAGCCAATATCCGCCCCAGTGCCCAGCCTGGATATAAAGAAAGTCTTGCAGAAAAAACCATCGTTCACGGCTTTCGGGGCTAAAGCGTACCCTATTCATGAGGCTGCCGCCTTCGTTGAGGGTTTCCGAAAAGTTGTATGTGCCTAAAAAAAGGTCGAACGCTTTTCTGTAATCGTCTGACAAATAAAGACTTTTTATTTCGGGGTTTTTGATCTGCGGCCGAAAGTTTTCGATGATCGAATAGCGTCCGTCAGGCAGCCTCAATGTGTGGTAACGGGAGGTGCTTGAGGTGAAGTTACGGTCAAAGTAGGTATCGTTAAACGTATAGAAAAGGATTTCCTGCTGAATGACGGCATACCGATAAGGCGAATCGGACGGCGCACCGGTCGGACGGCGCAATAGGTTGGGGTTGAATACTGTAGCAAACAAGTCATAGACGGCACGAAGCGTATCGTTCTGTGCTCCCAGGGTAGTTTCGTTTTGACGGAAACGACGATGCCAGGTCCGCAGAAATCGCTCCATGCGTCGTGGCGAATGAAGCGTAAAGGCTTCTTCGAGTTCCCGCACAAGTCCGTCCACCGGGATGGAAATGGGGTCGGAATCTGCGTTGTAAACGGTTTTCGGAATTTCGGGCGGAACGTAAAGAATCCCCGTCCATATATAATAAAACGTAGAGAAAAGGATAATCAGCAAGGAAAGGCAAGGAAAAATATTCCACGACTTATTCGATGTCGAATGCCTTTTCATGCGTTGACGTTTTTACAAATATAACATTTTTCGCGGAAAAGGTCGCCTAATGGCGTATTATTCGACAAGCGTCTGTTCACCGGGTCTGCCCGATAATCGCCTCCGCACGTGCGAGGGCCGCATGGATGTCGGCACAGATGTTCTCCGGCCCGACCAGAGCGGGGAAGCCCGCGCGGTCGAGAGCCCGGCGCACCTCCTGTCCGACGCCCGACAGCACGACGGTGATGTGCTGCTTGTGCGAGAGCTCGCACAGGTTCGCAAGGTTGTGCAGCCCCGTCGAGTCGATGAAGGGCACGCGCCGCATGCGGATGATCCTCACGCGGGGCCGGTCGCCCATCTGGGCCGTCAGCTCCTCGAAACGGGTGGCGATGCCGAAGAAGTAGGGGCCGTTGATCTCGTAAACCTCCGCTCCGTCGGGCACTTTGAGCGGCTCCTCGTGCAGCGCGACGTCCAGTCCGGCCCCGGGGTCGATCTCGCTGCGGATGACCGAAATCTCGGTGGTCTCCATCACACGCCGCATGAAGAGTACGCAGGCGAGCAGCAGCCCCGCTTCGATGGCGACCGTCAGGTCGAAAACTACGGTCAGCAGGAACGTTACGAGCAGCACCGTCACGTCGGGGCGCGGATTGCGCAGCAGCGCGGCGAATGTCCGCCAACCGCTCATGTTGTAGGCCACCACCGCCAGCACGCCCGCCAGACAGGCCATCGGAATGTATTGTGCCAGCGGCATGAACAGCAGCAGGATCAGCAGCAGCACGACGGCATGGACGATGCCTGCGACGGGCGTGCGGCCCCCGTTGTTGATGTTGGTCATGGTGCGGGCGATGGCGCCCGTGGCGGGGATGCCGCCGAAAAGAGGGGTGAGCAGGTTGGCGGCACCCTGTGCGATGAGCTCGGTGTTGGAGTCGTGGCGGTCGCCGGTCACGCCGTCGGCTACGGTGGCCGAGAGGAGCGATTCGATGGCCCCCAGTACGGCGATGGTGAAGGCGGCGGGCAGCAGGCTGCGCACGGCCTGCCAGTCGATCGCGGGCAGGGATGCGGCGGGCAGCTCCGCGCGGATGGTGAAACGGTCGCCGATGGTGTCGATCCCTTCGATACCGGCATAGCGCCGGAGCAGCCAGACCCCGGCCGTGAGCAGCACGATGGCTACCAGAGAGCCGGGGATGCGGCGCACGAAGCGCGGCGTGACGACGATCAGCAGGATGCTCAGCACCCCCACCAGGGCGTTCAGCGGATCGACCGACGCGGCATGTCGCACATATAGGCCCCATTTGCCGATGAAGTCGCCCGGAACGGCCTCGCCGCCGAAGTCGAGCCCCAGCAGGTCGGGAATCTGGGTGGTGAAGATCGTCAGGGCGATGCCGGCGGTGAATCCCACCACGATCGGATAGGGGATGAACTTGATGACCGTGCCGAGGCGGAAGAGGCCCATCAGGACCAGCAGCACGCCGGCCATGAGGGTCGCCACCAGCAGCCCGGCCTCGCCGTATTGCTGGATGATGCCATAGACGATGACGATGAAGGCCCCCGTCGGGCCGCCGATCTGCACGCGGCTGCCGCCCAGCAGCGATACCACGAAGCCGGCGATCACGGCCGTGATGATTCCCTTTTCGGGACTTACGCCCGAGGCGATGCCGAAGGCGATGGCCAGCGGCAGGGCGACGATGCCCACGATGATGCCGGCCATCAGGTCGGCGGCGAACGTGCGGCGGGAGTATTCCCGCAGCGAGGAGATCAGTTTCGGACGGAATGCAAACGGTCGCATCGGTGTTCTTTCTGGGGTTGCGAGGCCGCAAAATTAGGTAAAATTTTTTTATTCCCCGAGGAATTCTATCTTTGTTCCCATGAGACGACTGTTTTTGCTCTACTTCCTGTTTTGCAGCCTGCCCGCAGCGGCGATCGGGGTCGGGGCGGCCGACACCGCAGCCTATTTTTCCCATATGGCCGGACGCCGGATCGCCGTGCTGGCCAACCACACCTCGCTGGTCGATCTGCCCGGTGTCGCGGGGGCCGACGCAGCGGGCCGCATCCACCTGGTCGATCTGCTCCACGGGCGGGGATTCGATGTGGTAGCGATCTTCGCGCCCGAGCACGGTTTCCGGGGCACGGCCGACGCGGGCGCGACGGTCGAAGGCTCGACAGATGCCCGCACCGGCATCCCCATCCGTTCGCTTTACGACGGGCGCACGCGCCGTCCCGCGCCGGAGGCGATGCGGGGAATCGACGTGCTGGTGGTGGACATGCAGGATGTGGGGACGCGCTTCTATACCTATTATATCGCCATGATCCGGATGATGGAGGCCGCTGCGCAGGCGGATGCCGAGGTCATCGTGCTGGACAGGCCGAATCCCAACGGCAGCTATGTGGACGGCCCGCTGCTCGAAGAGCGTTACCGGTCGGGGGTGGGGGAGTTGCCGATCCCGGTCGTGCACGGGCTGACCCTGGGCGAGCTGGCCCGCATGGCCATCGGCGAGGGGTGGGTGCCGCCCTGCCGTCTTACGGTCGTCCCCTGCCGGGATTATACCCACCGCGACCGCTATGTGCTGCCCGTGCCTCCTTCGCCCAACCTGCGTAGCCAGCGGGCCGTGTACCTCTACCCCTCGCTCTGTCTGATGGAGGGGACGGTGCTGAGCGTCGGACGGGGCACGGAGCGTCCGTTCGAGCTGTACGGCCATCCCGACCTGAAACAGGCGCTCTTCCGCTTCACGCCCCGCTCCGTCGCGGGGGCGGCCCATCCGCCTTTCGAGGGGGTCTGCTGCCGGGGTTACGACCTGGGCGAAATGGACGAGGAGCGGATTCTCGCCGAGGGGTTGAATCCGGAATACCTGATCGACGCCTACCGTGCGCTCGGCCTGGGTGAGAAATTCTTTACTCCGCTGTTCGAGAAGCTCGTCGGTGCAGGATGGGTGCGGCGGATGATCGTGGAGGGGCGCTCGGCCGCGGAGCTGCGCGCCGCATGGGCCCCCGACGTGGCCCGGTTCCGGGAGCTGCGCCGCAAATACCTGCTCTATCCGGAGTGAAGTTCGTCCGCCGCCTGCCTGCCGGACGAATATTTTTCCGCGCGCAGCCGTTGGAAATCCGGAAAATAATCCTATATTTGTTCCCGGCGGCTTCCGGCTCCCTGTCGGCGGCTCCGCCGACTCAGTATTAATCCTTAAAATTCGTAGTATGAAGAAGAACTTGCGTTCATTGGCCCTGCGGACAGCGGTGTTCGCCACGGGTGTCCTGTGCCTGGCCGGCTGCAACGACGGCAACGGCGAAATCCCCCCCCCACTCCCGGGACCGGCAGTATAGCCATCTCGTTCCGGAATCTCACCTCTTCTTCCGTCACGGTCGATTTCGCGCCCGATGACAAAACCGAAACCTACTATTTCGCGCTGATCGAAAAGGAGGCCTACCTCTCCTACGAATCCGACGATCAGTTGATCCGGGCGGCTGTCGCCTACATCCAATCCCTTGCCGAACAGAACGGCCGCGACGTGCAGGAGCTGCTCGCCGAAGAGCTCCTCAAAGGCAATATCTCCTGGCCTTTCTCCGGCCTCACTCCGCAAACCGATTACATAGCCTATGCCTTCGGCCTGACCGCCGAATGTCAGGTCACATCCGCACTGAGCAAGGCGGAGTTCACCACCCTTTCGTCGCAGTCGGTGCAGTGCACCTTTGAGCTATCGGTCACCGACGTGACCGCCACCTCGTTTACGCTCAACGTGACGCCTTCCGACGAGCAGGTGCCCTACTACTTCGACCTCATGTCGGCCGAGCAGTATGCCATGTACTGCAACGCCTCGCCCGAGGGGGTGCCGTCGTTCCTAACCGACCTCTATCTGCCGTCGCTGGCCGATGAATACGGCCTCACGATCCCCGAGGTGGTGAGCGACATCGTCTCCCGCGGTCCGGATAGTTTTGCGTTCTCCGGTCTGGAGGCTGCAACGGCCTATTATGCGTTTGCCATCGGCGTAGGGGTCGATGGTTCGACCACTACGGCCGCCGCCGTCGAGCGGTTCGAGACTTCGGGGAAATCGGAAAATACGTTCGAGGTGGAGATCGCGGGCCGGGGCGCCGACTGGGCCAAAATCCGGGTGCGGCCCCTCAACAACGAGCCTTATATTCTCGTTCCAGAGCTCCAGGAGTATTTCGAGGGCATGACCGACGACGAGATCATCGCCGACGTGCTGCGTGCCTATGCCAAAGTCCTTTCCGACAAGATCTATTATGGCGGCGTAGAGGTCACGGAGCTCGGCCTGATTCCCGACCGGGATTACTATGCGCTGGTCTTCGGCTATGACAACGGCGCCCCGACCACGCCCCTCACGCGGCTGCCTTTCCGCACGAACAAGTCCGTACCGGTGAACTGTTCGTTCGAAATTGCGGTGAAGGAGGTCGGCAAGACTTCGGCACGGGTTGCGGTCACGCCGAGCGACGATGCGGTGTCGTACTTCTCCTACTATATTTCGGCCGCCGACTATGAAACCGGCGGAGGCGATGATGCGGCTTTGCGTGCCTATACCGATACGGTGATCGATGAGCTGGTACGCCGTAACGAGGGGTGGCCCCGCTGGGAGGTGTTGCAGGCCGTGCTTTCTCGCGGCTCCGAGAGATGGACGCTGGACGAGGGATCGCTCGTTCCGGGAACGGATTACTATGCCTATGCCATCGGGATGACTGCCGACGGCACATTCACGACCCAGGCTGCGCTCAGCGACCGCTTCACGACCCTGGGCGAACACGAAACCCTGGCCGAAATCGAGATCGACTATCATCTGATGGACGGGGCCAATTTCGGTCAGCCGGACAATGCGCTGATCTACGGATGGTTCTATCCCAAGCATGCCGAGGTATGGTATGGCGCGGGCTTCGTGGACGATGACAGCGTGCTTGCATGGAGCGACGACGAGGCTGCGGCCTACCTGCTCGAAAACGGCCAGACGGGCGTCGGCAGCTCGGGCTCGATCTGGAATTACGTGCCGTGGGGCGGTCATATCAACTATATCGGCATGGCGGTGGATGCCGACGGCAACCGTTCGCCCGTGGGACGTCTTTCGGTTACGGCCGACCGTTCGTCGCTCGCCTCGGTATGCGGTCACGCTGCCCCGAGTCTTACGGCAGTCTGTCCGGCGGTGCCGGCGATTCCCGACCTGGGGCCGTTCCCGTTCCTCCTCCGTGCGGAGGGGCAGCGGTCGGAGACGTTCCGCAGCATGCGCGGACTGACCGTCCGCGCCGCGGCCGGGACGCCCCAATTCCATAGCCATCCGCGGCATTAGCCGCCTTGTCAGACCGGAGGGCATCGTGCCCTCCGGTTCCAATCCGTTTATCCCAAATCCGAAAAACCATGAAAACGAACTTTCTATCGATGCTGCTGCTGGCCGGTGCGTTGGCGGCCTGCTCGGGGAGCGATACGACCGAACCGCCGGTCGAGCCCGTAATCCCGCCGGGGCCCGACCCGACGCCGGAGCAGACTTATCAGGTGGGCGACCTGTACGACCGGGATGGGGTGCAGGGCGTGGTCTATCTGCTGACGGACGACCGGGGAACCCACGGCATGATGGTCTCGCTGACCGAGAGCGAGCGACCCTGGTCGGTCGAAACCGTCGAAACGGGAGCCAACCTGCTGGACAATGGCAAGTACAACTGCACCCTGATCCGTAACAGGGAGAACTGGGGAGCCAAATACCCCGCATTCAAGTGGTGCAACGACTTCAATGCGGGTCGCTATGGCGGCTGGTACATTCCGTCGCTCTATGAGATGAACGATCTTTATATCGCCTTCAACGGCGGTGGAGGAATAAGCAACGAAACGTCGGGTATTTCCCCCTGTGCGGTGGATGCCGAGGCGCAGGCCCGATTCAACAAGTACCTGACCGATGCCGGAGGTACGCCTCTTTCGCAGGCCGACTACTGGACCTCCACCGAATACGGTGCCGGATTCGCCTATCCATACGATTTCGTATGGGGCGGAATGGACGGCTACGGCGGCTCGAAGGCGAATATTTATAAAGTAAGGGCCGTTCGGGGATTCTGACCCGGAAGGCCGGTTTGACCGCGCCGCCCGCCGGAAGCGGGCGGCGTTTTTCGTGCGGTGCGCCATCGTCCCGGCGTGCCGGCCTCTTTTCCGGCGGCGGTTTGGAAATTCGGAAAATAACCATAACTTTGTAAACGGACGGGCACGGTGTCCGTCCGCCGAAACTAACCTTAAAATCTTATGCGTATGAACTACCGATTCCGCGTTGCCGCGCTGCTGTGCGCGACATGCGCAACGGGCTTCGCCGGTTGCGGCGACTCTGAGACCCCCCCCCATCGATTCCCGATGAACCGCTGACACTTACGTTGAATGTGAGCGGCCTGGCGGCCCGCAGTGCCACGGTCGCAGTCGTTCCTTCCGATCCGTCGCAGACCTACTATTTTTCCGTCGTCCGCTCCGCCGATTTCGCGGACGATGAAACATTGATCGCCGCCGACCTCGCGGCTTTCGGCCGGGATGCCGATGACAAGGGGTTATCGCTCGGCGATTACCTGGGGCGCATCCTTTCGACCGGCCCCGATTCCTTCACCTTTTCCAATAAGCTGGAACCCCAAACCGCCTACTTCGCCTATGCCTACGGACTGACTGCCGACGGCACGGCGACCACGGCCGTTTTCCGGCAGACGTTCACCACTCCGACCGAACAGCACAAACCTTCCGACTGTACGTTCCGGATCGAAATCCCGGAGGTCGCCGCATCCGAGGCGACCGTGCGCTTCATCCCCACGGACGAGACCACACGCTATTTCTACACCGTGCTGGAGCGGGAAATTTTCGACAAGGCGCAGGCCGAGGGCGGCATTTTCGCCGACGACATGCAGGTCTTCGAGTATATGGCGCAGATGGACAACCAGACCGTCGAAGCGACGATCCTGCAGATGACCGTCACGGGGACCAAGACCCAGAAGTACGTGAGCCTGTCGCCCGACACGGACTATTACGCCTATGCCTACGGACTCGAGCCGGACGGTTTCGTGACTACGGAGCTTTACGTCGAGCCGTTCCGCACGGAGGCCCCTTCGCGCCGTGAATGTACGTTCGAGATCACTATAGAGGGCATCACGGCAACGGAGGCTACCGTTTCGGTCATCCCTTCGGACAAGCAGATCACCTACCTCGGCCAGTACATTACCGACGAGCAGATCGCCCAGGGGGGCGGGGGCGACCTGCAAACCTACTATGCCAACTACTTCCGGGCGATGGCGGACATGGCGGGCGTGCCCGTTTCGGAGGTCGTCGCGCAGGAGGTCATCACCGGCGATCTGGTCGCTTCCCGCATCACGGGACTGACCGAAGGGGAGACCTATAACGTGTTCGCGGTGGGGGTGGATGCCTACGGCAACTTCATCACCGATGTGGAGCTGGTGCGCTTCGAGGCTCGGAATACCGCGGGCCCGGGCGGTTCGACGCCCTTCACGCTCATGCTGACCGATCTTTCCGACGCATCCGTCCGGCTGGAGGTGACACCCGACGACGGCGCTTCGCGCTACCTGGCCGGCGTGGTCGCTCGGGACGAAGCGGCCACGTTCGGCGGAGTCTCCGGCTATTGCCGCGCGGAGCTGGATATGTACGATGCGATGGGGATGATCGACACCTACCTCGACTCCCATGCCCATACGGGAAGCTGGAGCGGGGTTTTCGACAGGCTGGAGCCGGGCAGCCCCTATGAGGCCTATGCCGTGGGCGTGGACGACCGAGGAGCCTTTACGACCCCCTTCACCGAGCGGTCGTTCGTCGCGGGTGCTGCCGGCGCAGCGGCCGTGCGTATGCGCCGTGCCGCGTTGCCGCACGCCATGCGGCAAATGGCGGATCCGCGTGTGGGCATTCCGTGTTCACGTCCCGGGAAATAGACCCGAAACATGAATCCGCCCCTTTCACGGACGTGACTTCTCGCCCGTAATCCCGTTTATCGCATCACGGCTCGGAACCCGTCTTTTTCGGACGGGTTCTTTTTTCGTCGATTCCGTCACTGCCCGCCCCCGGTTTGTTATGCAGGTCTGTCTTTCCGGGTCTGTTCGTGCCCGGCGGGGTGCGTCCGTTTTCCGTCCGTTTCGGATGCTGCCGTGCGTGGGGCTGCGCTGCCGCGCGGCGACCGTTCGGGATGCGTAAACGACGGATCGTAACAGGGAATTTTATGCGTTCCCTTCGCCGTAAATGGCTCTGCTGCGGGCTTCGGGGCCGGTATATGAAAAAGATGAAATATTTTCTATTTAATGATTTGGCAGGTAAAACGAAAATTATGTTACGGATCGTTATTTAAAATGTGCAAAAGGATGGATAGTTTGAATAAAATTCTCTTTTAAATGCTTTCTATCATATGTTTATGTGGTGTGTCATATCGTTGCAATTCGCTCGAAAAGTATTATATTTGTATGAACAAAGCAGCGGGCTTGCTTAAAGACTGCTTCGGTGCAAATCGTTTAACTTAAAATTATGCGCGTATGAAATGGAAATTTTACCTGCTGGCGATGATGACAGCCGTAGCGACCCTATTTTTAGTCGGATGCAGCAGCGACGATCCGGAACCTGACCCCGTCCCCCCCCCTCCGCCCCCGGTGGATAAATTCTTTGATATCGCTGTTACGGATATTACGGCCTCCACCGCATTCGTGACGGTGACCCCCGAAGACAATGCGACCCGTTACTATTTCGACGTGTTGTCGAAGGCAGATTTCGCCGATTACAACAACTCTCCGAAGGCTTTCATGGAGTTCTATATCGACTGGCTCAAGGAGAATAACCCGGACTTTACGCTCGATCAAATCTTCGAGCAGATTCTTTCCACGGGCGAAGACAGCTACGAATTCCCGAAGCTCAAAGCCGAAACGGAGTACCTGGCTTTCGCCGTCAAGGTGAACGACGACGGTACCATTCCCGAGGAGGGAGATACGGAGGCCTTCACGACCATCGCCCTGCCGCCTCTCGAGAAGGTGGACTGCAAGTTCGTGATCGATGTTACCGATATCGGTGCCTCGAGCGCAACGGTCAGCGTAACCCCGTCGAAAACCGACGTTCCCTATTACTTCGACCTGATTACCAAAGCCGACTATGAGGCTGCCGGAGGCGACGATGCAGCCGTCGGCCAGTATGTGACCGAATTCCTCGATTTCCTGATCGAGTATTACAGCATGAGTCTCGAAGAGGTCGTGGACGGGATCGTCTCGACCGGCCCCGACTCCTATGCGTATGAAGGCAACCTGGATCCCGAAACCGACTATTACGTTTTCGCCTGCGGACTGACCACCGACGGCCGGATCAACACCGACGTGGGTCTCAAGGCTTTCAGGACGGAGGCCGTTAAGCCTTCGGACAACGTCTTCACGCTGGACATTACCAATATCACGGCAACGGGTTCGCTGGTGACGGTCACCACGACCAACGACGATCCTTATATCATCGACGTTTGGCCTACCGCCGATATCGAAGGGCTCAGTGACGACGAGATCGTCGCCACAGCGGAAGAGATGTACGGCATGTGGATCATGTTCCTCGAAGGAGCGGGCGATATGGAACTCGACAACGAGGGTTACCTCGATCCCGAAACCGACTACACCGTATGGATATGCGGCTATGAAAGCGGCAGCAGGACGACGGCCGTGACCAAAGCGACGTTCCGCACCCTCGAGCCCGGCGATCCCGCAGAATGTACCTTCGAGATCACGGTCGATCCGCTCAAGGCCACTTCGGCTAACGTGATCGTCACCCCTTCGGACAGCTCGGTGGGCTACTATTTCGACCTGTTGCCCAAGTCGGAGTACACCACCGACGCGGCGGTCGTCGCCATGATCAAGGAGTTCATGCAATCGCAGGCCGACTCGAAGGGAATAACCCTCGCGGAGGCCGTTGAGCGACTGCAGTCGCGCGGCAGGGATGAATACGACTTCGGCGTGGAACCGGAAACGAGCTATCTTGCTTTCGCCTATGCGATCGGCGACGACGCTCAGAACCTCGGCGACGTATTCACCTACGAATTCACCACGCCCGAAGCTGTGGTCAGCACGGCAACTGCATCCGTAACGGTGAGCAAGTATTACAACGGCGATGAGCTCTATGCGGCCGATCCCACCACCTACGCCAATGCAAAGAACACGGTGTATATCCCGACCATCATCAACCACAGCGCAGATGCTGTACATTGGTACATCGGCCTGTTCAGCGGCGACCTGACCAGTGAAACAGAGTATCCGGATGCCACGATCCTGTATAACCTGATCGATCTGGGTAAAAGCGTGAAGGATTACGAGAGCATCAACTTCATGGGTGATTGGAGCGACATGACTTTCTTCGGTGTTGCCGAGGATACCAACGGTGACTTCGGTCCCGTATTCCGCCTGCTGTTCCACGTATCGAAAGAGGGTGCTTCGCCGGTCAGCGACCTGATCGGGGCCGCCGGCATGGGCCGTGCGTCGCGCAGCGTGTACATGAGTTCCGTAACCCGGATGATCGCCTCGGCGGATCACATGCGGATCGCCACGCTGCAGCTCGAGAGCAAGGCGCTCTCCGCAGCGGAACGGACGACGCTTTCGACCCGCATCGACGCCCGTCTGAAGGCCGCGGCAGCGGATAAGACCGCAATCGCCCCCGTGATGCGCCGCACGTTCGACATGCAGCCTACTGCGCACCGCGTGACTTTGAGCGACAAAGCTTCTCTGAGGTAGCGGATTCATAAATGCTTGTTTGAACCCGCCCCGGCAGTCCGGGGCGGGTTCTTTTTCTCCCGCAGGAAGAAGGCCGGATCGGCAGCGGTCGCTCCCTGTGCGAGGGTGCATGAATGGGGCGAAGACGCAAAAATTTTGCTCCCGACATTTGCCGGTTCGTTTAAATTGGCTAACTTAGTATAAAAATTGCAAGCCATGACTTCCGTAAAGCAGGAGACTTACAACCCTTCCGACCTGAAATACCTCGGGCTCCTCTCCCAGAAATTCCCCACCGTGTCCGATGCGGCGACCGAAATCGTCAATCTCGAAGCGATCCTCAACCTCCCGAAAGGAACCGAGCATTTCCTCACGGACCTCCACGGGGAGTTCGAGGCATTCCAGCACGTACTCAAAAACGCCTCGGGCGTGATCCGGCAGAAAGTGAACGAAATTTTTGGAAATACGCTCCGCGAGGCCGAGAAACGCGACCTCTGCACGCTGATCTATTACCCCGAGCAGAAATTGGAGCTTATCAAGCGCCAGGAGGGCGACCTGAACGACTGGTACCGCATCACGCTCAACCAGCTTACGGAGGTATGCCGCAACGTTTCGACCAAATACACCCGCTCCAAGGTGCGCAAGGCACTGCCCGAGGACTTCTCCTACATCATCCAGGAGTTGCTCCACGAGTCCAATGCCCCTGCTTCGCCCAACAAGCAGGAGTACTTCAACGGCATCCTGCGCTCGATCATCTCCATCGGGCGGGCGGACGCTTTCATCGTGGCCATCAGCAACGTAATCCAGCGCCTGACCATCGACCGGCTGCACATCGTGGGCGACATTTACGACCGCGGGCCGGGGCCGCATATCATTTTCGACACGCTTTCGCAGTATCACATGTACGACATCCAGTGGGGTAATCACGACATCCTCTGGATGGGGGCTGCGGCAGGCAACGAAGCCTCCCTTGCGAACGTGGTGCGCATCTGCGCACGCTATGCCAACCTCGACGTGCTGGAGGACGGCTACGGGATCAACCTGCTGCCGCTGGCGCGGTTTGCGATGGAGACCTACGACGCCGACCCCTGCGCCAAGTTCCGTCCCAAGACGCTTCCCAGCGATGGCCTCGAGGAGCGGGATGCCCGCCTTGCGTCCCAGATGCACAAGGCCATTGCCGTCATCCAGTTCAAACTGGAGGGGCAGCTCATCCGCCGCCACCCCGAATACCGCATGGAGGATCGTCTGCTGCTGGACAAGATGGACCTTGCTGCCGGCACGGTGCGGGTCGGCGAGGCGGTTTACCCGCTCAACGACACCTTTTTCCCCACGGTCGATCCGGCCGATCCCTACCGCCTCACCCCCGACGAAGCCGACCTGGTGCAGTCGCTCAGGGCCTCGTTCCTTAACAGCGAAAAACTGCAGAAACATATCCGGCTGCTCTACAGCAAAGGTAGCCTCTACCTGATCGTCAATTCCAACCTGATGTACCACGCCTCGATCCCCCTCACGCGCGACGGCGTTTTCAAGCAGGTCGAAGTCTGCGGCGGCCGCTATGCGGGCCGCGACCTGCTGGATCGTCTGGACAGGTTGGCCCGCGAAGCCTATTTCGAGGAGGAGGGGTCGCCGGTGCGGCAGGAGGCGCTCGATTATATGTGGTACCTCTGGTGCGGCCCCGACTCGCCGTTGTTCGACAAGGACAAGATGGCGACGTTCGAGCGCTATTTCATCGACGACAAGAAACCCCACGCCGAGGCCAAAGGGTGCTATTACGCCCATATGGAGGACGTGGAGGCCTGCAACATGATCCTCAAAGCCTTCGGGCTCGACCCGGCGGCGTCGCACATCATTTCGGGCCATATCCCGGTGAAGCGGGGCAAGGGCGAAAGCCCCGTCAAGGCGGGCGGACGGCTGCTGATGATCGACGGTGGGTTCTCGCGTGCCTATCAGCCCGAAACCGGCATCGCAGGGTACACGTTGATCTACAACTCCCACGGGCTTCAGCTCGTGCAGCACGAGCCGTTCGAGTCGCGTCGCCGCGCGATCGAGGAGGGCAAGGATATTCTTTCCACCAAATTCGTGGTCGAATCGACCGCGACGCGCATCACCGTGCGCGATACGACCATCGGCAAGGAGCTGTTGTTGCAGATCGAGGACCTCAAACGCCTGCTTTCGGCCTATCGCAGCGGGTTAATCAAGGAGCGTAAATAGACTGCCGCCGGCGGTTGTCGCGCCGCCCGGCGCGGAGAAAAGACATGGCGGGAACCTCTTTCCGGGGTTCCCGCCTGTCGCAATCGGGATCGGCTTTCCGTTGTGCCGGATCGACGCTTATTTCGTTCGGTGGGCCGTTATGATCGTATAGCTCGAGGCGTTTACGGTCAGCGTGCATCCGCGGACGCACACATACCAGTTTTTTCCGCCTCTCCGGATGACCGCATCCGGGGAGGCGATGGCGGTTTTACACCACTCGACCACGTCGTCGGTATCCGTCGCGAGGTTTTTGCGGATCCGTGCGGCACCTCTCGGGGTGGTATGCAGACGGTCGAGGTGTCGTATCAGCTCGGTTTCCATTTCGGTTTCCACTTCCTCTGTCGGGCGTCCCGCCCTGTTCTTCGGTTGAATGACCTGAGGCATCGCGATGCCCGGCTGTGGGGGCCTCAGCGGTCGGGCGTGATGCGGTGCGGGTCTGGTCCTGAAGGTCTCCGGCTCGGCGAACCGCTCGGGCGAATTAAAAATAGCTCTCCGCAGGGAGAGCTATCGGTTTCATCGGGCAGCCGGATTATTCGGGCTTGATCGCCTCGCTCGGGCAAACGCCTGCGCAGGTGCCGCAGTCGATGCACTTCTCCGGGTCGATAACATATACGTCGCCGGCCGAGATCGCTTCTACCGGGCATTCATCGATGCAGGTGCCGCAGGCGACACAAGCTTCAGGGTCGATTTTGTAAGCCATTGTTGTTGAGTTGTTTGTTAAAGTAGTGTGTTTGTTGGGACAAATATAGCAAACTTATTTGATAATATCAAAGCCCGTATAGGGAATTAATGCCTCCGGAATGCGTATGCCCTCGGCGGTCTGATTGTTTTCGAGCAGCGCGGCGACGATGCGCGGAAGGGCGAGCGACGAGCCGTTGAGCGTGTGTGCCAGCCGGATTTTCTTCTCGCCGTCGCGGTAGCGGAGTTTCAGGCGGTTGGCCTGGAACGACTCGAAATTGGAGACGGACGACACTTCGAGCCACCGTTTCTGCGCCTCGGAATAGACCTCGAAATCGTAAGTCAGGGCCGAGGTGAACGACATATCGCCGCCGCACAGACGCAGGATACGATAGGGCAGTCCGAGCGAGCGGACGATCTCCTCGACATGGGCGACCATGCCGTCGAGCGCCTCATAGGAACATTCGGGCAGGCTCAGTTGAACGATCTCCACCTTGTCGAACTGGTGCAGGCGGTTGAGGCCCCTCACGTCTTTGCCGTAGGAGCCCGCCTCGCGGCGGAAACAGGGCGTATAGGCGGTCATCTTCACGGGGAAATCCCCCTCGTCGAGAATCACGTCGCGGTAGATGTTTGTCACCGGGACTTCGGCCGTGGGGATGAGGTAGAAGTTGTCCGCCTGGGCGTGGTACATCTGTCCCTCCTTGTCGGGGAGCTGTCCCGTGCCGAAGCCCGAAGCCTCGTTGACCAGAATCGGCGGTTCGATCTCGAGGTACCCGGCCCGCGTGTTGCAGTCGAGGAAGAAGTTGATGAGCGCACGTTGCAGACGAGCCCCTTTGCCCTTGTACACGGGGAATCCCGCTCCCGTGAGCTTGACGCCCAGGTCGAAGTCGATCAGGTCGTACTTGCGGGCAAGCTCCCAGTGGGGCAGCGGGTTTTCGGGCAGCGCCGTGTAGTTCTCCACCAGCTTGACCACCAGGTTGTCCTCGGCCGTGCGTCCCTCCGGCACGATCTCGGCCGGGAAGTTGGGCAGCGTGACGATCGCGGCCTGCAGCTCGTCGGCCACCGTGCGGGCTTCGGCCTGCAAGGCGGCGGAGCGCTCCTTGAGCGCCGCGACCTCGGCTTTCCGGGCTTCGGCCTCCTCGCGGCGGCCCTGACCCATCAGGGCGCCGATCTGCTTGGCCGCGCGGTTCTGTTCGCCGAGCAGTCCGTCGAGTTCGACCTGGATGGCGCGGCGGCGGTCGTCGAGCCGTTCGATGCGCTCGATGACGGGGCGGGCGTCGATCCCCTTCTTGGCAAGACGGCGGATCGCTTCGTCCCGGTCGTCCCTGAGTTGCTTGAGTGTAAGCATGATAGGAATAAGGATTCGTTACAGGTTCTTAAGCGGGACAAAATTAGTAAACTATTCACAATTATTTCCTATTTTTGCCGAAAAATCGGTTGATCCCCATGCCTCCCATCGAACTGCTCGCTCCGGCCAAAGACTATGCTGCGGCCGTTGCCGCCGTGGATTGCGGCGCCGACGCCCTCTACATCGGGGGCGCGAAGTTTGGGGCGCGGCAGGCCGCCGGCAACAGCACGGAGCAGATCGCCCGCGTGACGGAGTACGCTCACCGCTTCGGCGTGCGGGTGCATGCGACCCTCAACACGCTTCTGTTCGACGACGAACTGGAGGAGGCCGAGAGGCAGGCCCGCGAGCTGCTCGCCGCGGGCGTCGATGCCCTGATCGTGCAGGACATGGCTTACCTGCGGATGAACCTCGGTGCGGAGCTGCACGCCTCGACGCAGGTGTGCAACACCTCGCCCGCCGAGGCCGCCTTTCTCAGCCGGTGCGGATTCGCCCGCATCATCCTCGAACGGGCCCTCTCGCTCGAGGAGATTTGCCGTATCCGACAGGCGACCGACGCCGAACTGGAGTGCTTCGTGCACGGAGCGATCTGCGTGGGATACAGCGGCCGATGCTTCCTCTCCCGCTCCACGGGCAGCCGCAGCGGGAACCGGGGCGCCTGCTCCCAGCCCTGCCGCCTGCCCTATGATTTGCAGGACGCGGCGGGGCGCACCCTCTTGCGGGGCAAACACCTGCTTTCGGTGCGCGACCTGAACCTCTCGGCCCGGCTGGGGGAGCTGCTCGACGCCGGGGTGAGTTCGTTCAAAATCGAGGGGCGACTGAAGGACATCAATTATATCCGCAACGTGGTGAGCCACTACCGCCGTGAGCTGGATCGGGCTCTGGCCGAGCGGCCGGCTCTTTCGCGTGCTTCCGCGGGGGTGAGCCGAACGGATTTCAGGCCCGATCCGGCCAAGAGCTTCACGCGGGGCGACACCGAATATTTCCTCGACGGGCGCTGCCGGGGTGTCGCTTCGTTCGACACCCCCAAGTCCGTGGGCGAATACCTCGGGCGGGTCGCGCAGGCCGATGGCCGGACTTTCCGGCTCGATAGGCCATGCGATGCGGCGCCGGGCGACGGGCTTTGCTTCCTGACCAGCGAGGGGCTTTGCGGCACCAATGTAAACGCCGTCGAAGGCGACCGCCTCGTTCCGAACCGCATGGAAGGGATCGGCCCGGGTACGGCGGTCTATCGCAATTTCGACCGCCGGTTCACGCTCCTGCTCGAACGGAGCCGCACACGACGGGTGATTCCCGCGTCGGCGGAGGTAACGGCCGGGCCCGAAGGGGTGCGGATGCTTTTCCGGGATTGCGAGGGGGTGATGGCCGAGGTGTCGCGCGTCCTGCCGCTCGAACCGGCGGCACAGCCCGAGCGGATGGCGGCGACGATCCGCCGGCAGGTCGCACGCAGCGGGGATACGCCGTTCGAGATCGGGGAGGTACGGCCCGGCGACGGCGCATGGTTCGTGCCGGCCGGCGTGTTGAACGACCTGCGGCGGGAGGGGTTGGAGCTGCTGCTGCGCCGGCGGCTGGACAGGCCCCGGCCGCACCGTATCCTGCCCGAAGACCCGGCGGCACGTTGTCCCCGGACGCGGCTTACGGCCGAGGAGAACGTAACCAACGCCCTGGCGGAGCGTTTCTACCGCGACCACGGAGTCGCGGAGATCGAACGCGGCCTCGACCTCGCGGCCTCGACCGCCGGATGTCGGGTGATGCGTTCGGCCTACTGCATCCGCCGCGAAATCGGCGCCTGCCTGCGGGAACGACCCGCCGAAGGGGGCGACCTGTTCCTTGTACGGGGCCGATGCCGTTACCGTCTGCTCTTCGACTGCGAACGCTGTGAAATGAGCCTGATCGATGCGGGCGGAAAAGCCCCCGTGGACGCGCATAAAACCGACTGACATGCTGGAAACCCTGACCCCCCGTTTCGGGGATTACGAACTCATCGACTCGGGCGACTTCGAGAAGCTCGAACGGTTCGGCGACCGCTGCACGCGCCGTCCCGAGCCCCAGGCCGTGTGGCGCAAGAACCTTGAGGATGCGGAGTGGGCGCGGCTGGCCGACGCCTCTTTCCTGCGCGACAGGCGCAGCGACGAGCGGGGCGAATGGCGGCTGCGGCCCGGGATGCCGGAACGGTGGACGGTGCAGTACGCCTACCGCGAGATGCGGATCCGTATGCGGCTGGGGCTCACTTCTTTCAAACACGTGGGCCTCTTCCCCGAACAGGCCGCCAACTGGGAATTCATCTACGACAACTGCCTGCGGCTGCGCAGGGGGGACGCTGCGCCTCGGGTGCTCAATCTCTTCGCCTACACGGGTGGCGCGACCCTTGCGGCACGGGCTGCCGGTGCCGACGTGACGCACGTCGATTCCGTGAAACAGGTGGTGACGTGGGCCCGCGAAAACATGGAGGCGAGCGGCCTTGCGGGGGTGCGGTGGATCGTGGAGGATGCGATGCGTTTTGTGGAGCGGGAGGCGCGGCGCGGCAACGTGTACGACGGGATCATCCTCGATCCGCCGGCTTACGGACGCGGTGCCGACGGGGAGAAATGGGTGCTCGAGCAGGGAATCGGCCCGATGCTCGACCGCTGTGCGCGGCTCCTCTCCCCGCGAGGGGCTTTTCTGGTGTTCAACCTCTATTCGATGGGGCTCTCCGCTTTGGTGGCCCGCACAGCCGTGCGGCAGGCTTTCGGCGTGCCGGGCGAAGAATCCTACGGGGAGCTCTGCTTCGGCGACCGCAGCGGCAAGCAGCTTCCTTTGGGTACCTACTACCGCTTCGTGCGGTAGTGCGGAGGCTGTGACGTTTGAAATGGCGGGTCGGCTTTGTTGTCGGCCCGCCTGCCGTTTACAATACGGAGGGAAGGTAGTAGATGGCGATGCCGGCGCCCGCCGAGGCGACGATCAGCAGAATCGGATTGATCCTGCGCAGCGTGCCGGCGAAGACGGCGCCGAACAGCAGCCAGCTCCAGCCGTCGATAAAACTATTGTCGGCGGGATCGCGCGGGAAGATCAGGAGCAGGGCCGCCGCCGCGATCATGCCGATCACTACGGGGCGCATGCCGTTCATGGCGCCCGCGACCAGCCGGTTCCCCTTGAGCCGCAGGAAAAAGCGCGTCACGAGCATCATGATCGTGAGTGCCGGCAGGCAGACGGCGAAAGTGGCGAGCAGCGCACCCACGATGCCCAGGGCCGTTCCCCCCGCCTGGCTGCCGACGTGGTAGCCCACATAGGTTGCCGAGTTGATGGCGATGGGGCCGGGCGTGATCTGCGAGATGGCCACGATGTCGGCGAATTCCGAGCCTGTCATCCAGCCGTGCTGCACGACCACTTCGTTCTGGATGAGCGACAGCATGGCATAGCCGCCGCCGAATCCGAAGAATCCGATCTTGAGGTAGCTGAGGAAAAGTTGCCAGAGGATCATGGGCGGAGTTTGCGGATGTTGGCGAGTTCCCACAGGATGCCGCCTGCAGCGCCCGCCAGGATGACGTAGATGGGGGAGAGGTCGAGCAGCCAGATGGCCAGCGCCGAGGCTGCGGCGACGAGCATCAGGGCCCGGTGCATTCCGCGTCCCAGCGAGAACACCGGAGCGAGGATCAGGGCGACCACGGCGGGGCGCATCCCCCGGAAAGCGGCGTCCACGACGGGATTGCGGCGGATGTCGGCGAAATAGACTGCGATCACAAGGATGATCGCGAACGAAGGGACCACCACGCCGAGCACCGAGGCCACGGCGCCGGCATAGCCCCTGATTTTGTAGCCGACGAAAACCGACGTGTTGAGCGAGATCGGTCCCGGCGCCGATTGGGCTACGGTGAGCAGGTCGAGGAATTCCTGCGCGGGAATCCACCCCTTGCGGTCGGTCACCTCGCGCTGGATCAGCGGAATCATGGCATAGCCGCCGCCGAAGGTGAAAACCCCGATTTTGAAGAACGACCAGAAGAGCTCCAGCAGCGGTCTCATCGCCTCGGTGCGTTATGTACCGAGACCATCACCGCGGCGGCGACGGCGGCCGTCTCGGTGCGGAGCCGCTGGGTGCCGAGGGTCACTTCCCGGAAGCCGTGCCGGAGTGCGAGGTCGATTTCTGCGGGGGTGAAATCCCCCTCGGGGCCGATGAGAACGAGCACTTCGCCACCCTGGGGAAGCAGGTCGGGCAGGTAGGTCTTGCCCTCCTGTGAGCGGGCTTCGTCGCAGTGGGCGATCAGCTTCAGTCCCGCGAAAGGCTCGCCGACCAACGCCTCGAACGGGGTCATCTCCCTCAGTCGGGGGTGGTAGGCCTTGAGCGACTGTTTGACGGCCGAGGTGATTACCTTCGTTTCGCGGTCGGCTTTGATCGTCCGGCGTTCGCTGCGGGCCGTCTCGAGGGGTACGATCGTGCCGATCCCCACCTCGGTGGCCTTTTCCATGAACCACTCGAAGCGCTCGATCTGCTTGGTCGGGGCGACGGCGAGGGTCAGATCGTAAGGGAGTTTCCCGTATTCGCGTTCGACGGCGCAGACGCGGACCGTGCAGCGGCGCGGGTCGTCCTCCTCGATGCGGCAGGTGAAGAGGTTTCCCCGTCCGTCGGTGATGTGGAGCCGGTCGCCCCGGCCCAGCCGCAGCACCCGCACGCAATGTTTCGACTCCTGTTCCTCCAGCGTGTAGTCGGGACCGGTTATGTCGGGGGCATAAAAGAGTTGCATTCCTAAAAATATATTATCTTTGCAAAGATAAACAAAAAACACCAAACCGAAAATGAGACGATATTCGCTCATCCTGTTATCCGTATCGATTGCGTGTATGACGGCCTATTCCTGCAAATCCGAAAAGAAAGAGCGTCCCAATCCCTTCTTTGAAGCGTGGACGACACCCTATGGCGTGCCTCCGTTCGACCGGATTGCCGCCGAGCACTACCTGCCCGCTTTCGAGCGGGCGATGGCCGTACAGGAGGCCGAGATCGACGCCATCGTTTCCGACAGGGACGAACCCGGCTTCCGGAACGTTATCGAGGCCTACGACGCTTCGGGGCAGATGCTTTCGGACGTCAGCAACGTCTTTTTCATGGTCGCCAGCGCACAACTCGACGACGACCTGGCCGCCGTCCGCGAGCAGGTCATGCCCCTCCTGGCCGCGCACCGGGACAAAATCCTGCTCAACGAGGAGCTGTTCGGCAAAATCCGCAGCGTTTACGACCGCCGCGGCAGCCTGGAACTCGACCCGGTGCAGATGCGCCTGCTGGAAAAAACCTACCGTCGATTCGTGCGTGCCGGGGCGCTGCTCGACTCCGACGGGAAGGAGCGGCTGCGTGAAATCAACGAGGAGCTTTCGCGGCTGGGAGTCCGATTCGCCGACAACCTGCTGGCCGAGAACCGCGGCTTTACGCTCGAGCTGTCGGCCGGGGATTTGGACGGCCTGCCTTCGGGCGTGCGGGACGCGGCACGCGAGAAAGCCTCCGAAGCCGGACACAAGGACAAGTACTTTTTCACGCTCGACAAACCGAGCCTGATCCCTTTCCTGACCTATTCCAAACGCCGCGACCTGCGCGAGGAGCTTTATAAGGCCTACCTCAGCCGGGGCGACAACGGCAACGCGCACGACAACAACGATGTAATCAACGCGATGATCCGGCTCCGCACCGAGAAAGCGAATCTGCTCGGATACGACTCCTATGCCGCCTATGTGACGGCCGACCAGATGGCCGGGACGCCCGAAGCGGTTTACCGCCTGCTGGACGAGGTGTGGGAACCTGCGCTCGACCGCGCACGCGAAGAGTTGAAGCAGATGGACGAACTGTTGCAGAAAGACGAGCCCGGGGCGGAGTTCGCTTCGTGGGACTGGTGGTATTACGCCGAGAAGGTGCGTAAGCAGAACTATGCCCTCGACGAAGAGATGCTCAGGCCCTATTTTTCGCTCGAGAACGTGCGGGGCGGCATTTTCTTCCTCGCCAACCGGCTCTATGGCATTACGTTCCGTCCCATCGTGGTGCCCCTTTACAACCCGGAGTGCGAGGCCTACGAGGTGCTCGACGCCGACGAGACGCATCTGGGCGTGCTCTACTTCGATTTCTTCCCCCGCCAGGGCAAGGGCGGCGGCGCCTGGTGCGGCTATTTCCGCGAACAGCGCTACCGGGACGGTGAGCGTGAAGCTCCCGTGGTAGGCATCGTCGCCAATTTCACCCGCCCGACCGCCACGGCCCCTGCGCTGCTGAGTCTCGACGAGACCGAGACCCTCTTCCACGAGTTCGGCCATGCGCTCCACTTCCTGTTCCACGACGTGAAATACCGGGGTCTCTCGGAGGTGGAGGGCGATTTCGTGGAGCTTCCCTCGCAAATCATGGAGAACTGGGCGACCGAACCGCAGGTTTTGGCCGAGTATGCCGTGCATTACCGCACGAAGGAGGTGATTCCCGAGCAACTGGTTCGAAAAATCCGCAACAGCGCCCTGTTCAACCAGGGATTCGCGACTACCGAGCTGGTGGCGGCGGCCCTTTCGGATATGGACATCCACTCGATCCGCCGTTACGAGCCGTTCAGCCCCGAAGCCTTCGAGGACAACGCACTGCGCCTGCAACGCGGGCTGATCCCCCAAATCGAGCCGCGCTATCGTTATCCCTATTTCAGCCATATTTTCGATGGCGACTACTCCGCCGGCTACTATTTCTACCTCTGGGCCGGGGTGCTCGACAAGGATGCGTTCGAGGCTTTCCGCCAAAGCGGTGACCTGTTCAACCGGCGGATCGCCCGTGATTTCCGCTACAAGCTGCTCGCACGCGGCGGCGAGGCCGACGGCATGACCCTCTACCGCGATTTCCGGGGTGCCGACCCCGACAAAACGCCCCTGCTCCGCTCGCGCGGACTGTGGACGGAGCCCGAGCCGCAGCCGGAAGCCGATTCGCTGCGGCACGCGACCGATGCGGCGGAGCGCTCTGCCGATGTACGCCCGGTCGTACGCTTCCGTAACGGGCCCGACGGCGTAAAAACCACGCGGCCGCGGCATAATAAATGACGAACCTAAAACGCTATACGATGAAAAAAACGTGTTTGTTTATGACTTTATCCCTTTTGACGGCCGCTGCCGCCGCCGGCACCCTGCCGACGCCCGCACTGCCCGAGGTCGATACCGCGAATCCCCTGCTGGGTGAATGGAACACCCCGCACGAAACCCCGCCTTTCGACCGGATCCGCCTTACGGATTACGAGCCGGCGTTCGACGCCGCCATCGCGGTGTCGCGTGCCGAGATCGATGCGATCGTGAACAATCCCGATGCGCCGACCTTCGAGAATACCATCGTGGCGCTCGAGCGACAGGGCTATTTGCTGGGGCGTATCAGCGGCATCTTTTTCAACATGCTCGGAGCCGAAACCTCGGACGAGCTGCAGGAGATCGCCGTGCGGGTGCAACCCCGGCTGACGGAGCTCGAAAACGACATATCGCTCGATCCGGTGCTTTTCGCGCGGGTGAAAGCCGTCTATGACAATCCGGGCGACGGACTCTCGCAGGAGGACCGCAAGCTGCTGGAAGAGACTTACCGGAGTTTCACCCGCAACGGCGCCTCCCTTTCGGATGCCGACAAGGAGCTGTACCGCCGCTATACCACCGAGCTTTCGGACCTGACGCTCCGGTTCCAGAAGAATGTTTTGGCGGCGACCAACGCCTTTGTGCTCAACATCACCGACCCGGCACGCGTGGCCGAGCTTCCTGATTTTGTCCGCGAAGGGCTGGCCGAGGAGGCCCGCTCGCGCGGCGAGCAGGGGTGGACGGTGACGTTGCAGGCGCCGAGCTACGTGCCTTTCCTGACCTATTCGAGCCAGCGCGACCTCAAGGAGCAGCTTTGGAAAGCCTCCAACACGCGGGCCCTGGGCGGGGAGTACGACAACACCGCAATTCTCAAGCAGATCGCCAACCTCCGTCTGAAGATCGCCAACCTGCTCGGATACGAATGCTTTGCGGACTATGTGCTCGAGAAGCAGATGGCCGAAAAGACCGAGACGGTTAATGCTTTCCTCGCGGAGCTGCTCGAAAAGACCAAGACCTGGGCCGACCGGGATTACGCGACCGTCGCGGACTATGCCCGCAGCCTCGGGTTTGAGGGGACGCTCATGCCCTGGGACTGGGCCTATTACAGCGAGAAATACAAGGACGAGAAATACGCCATGAGCGACGAGGTGGTCAAGCCCTACTTCAAACTCGAGAATGTCAAGAAAGGGGTCTTCATGCTCGCCGACAAACTCTATGGCCTCCATTTCACCGAGAATCGGGATATTCCGGTCTATCACCCCGACGTGACGGCTTACGAGGTGACCGACGAGCAGGGCGATTTCGTGGCGGTGCTCTACCTCGACTTCTTCCCCCGCGCCTCCAAAACTGCAGGGGCCTGGATGACCGAATTCCGGGGTACGCGCATGGTCGATGGCCGGGAGACCCGTCCGCTTGTGTCGCTGGTGATGAACTTCACCAAGCCGACGGAGACGACCCCTTCGCTGCTTACCTTCGACGAGGTGGAGACCTTCCTCCACGAGTTCGGACACTCGCTCCACGGGATGCTGGCTAAAGGTACGTATGAATCGCTGAACGGCACCAGCGTCTATCGCGACTTCGTGGAGCTCCCCTCGCAGATCATGGAAAATTGGGCGACCGAAAAGGAGTTCCTCGACCTGTGGGCCGTGCATTACAAGACCGGCGAGCCGATCCCGGCCGAGATCGTGGAACGGATCGTCGCGGCGCAGAACTACCTGGCGGCCTATGCCAACGTGCGGCAGTTGTCGTTCGGCATGACCGACATGGCCTGGCATACGCTTCGTCAGCCCTACGAGGGCGACGTGGTGGCGTTCGAGCAGGCTTCGATGGCTCCCGCACAGGTGCTTCCCGTGGTCGATGGCACGGCGATGGCGCCCTCCTTCGGCCACATTTTCTCGGGCGGCTATGCGGCCGGGTATTACGGGTACAAATGGTCGGAGGTGCTCGAGGCCGACGCCTTCTCGCTCTTCAAGGAGAAGGGGATTTTCAACCGCGAGGTTTCCATGGCGTTCCGCGACAAGGTGCTGCGCAAGGGCGGCACGGAGCATCCGATGAAGCTGTATGTCGATTTCCGGGGACACAAGCCCGAAACCCGGGCGCTGATCGACAAGATGCAGTTGGGTAAGTAGTAATAACCTGATCTGCTCCCGGTTGAGGTGTCCTGTGCGATTCAAGACCTGGCCGGATGGTAGCGCGAAGCCTCCCGCAATCCGCTTGCGGGAGGCTTTTTTTTGCGTCGTCCGAATGGAACGGTTTCCGTTGCGATTCGGTAAGGGATGCGCAAAGGCGTCGATCGGTGCATACCGGCCGGAATCCCCGTTGGCGAGGAAAGCGAAACCCGTCCGCTGATTAGGCGGACGGGTTGGATGGTACGGGGGATTAAGGCCGGACCGGGAGAAGCGGTTGCCGCACGGAAATGCGGCGGCGGGAAGGTCAGTGCTTGACCGTCCCGATCGCTTCCGGAACGTGCTTGTACTTGAATACGACGGCGAACACGACGGCCACCAGCAGGGCATAGGCGGCGAAGATCAGCCAGGTGGCCTGCCAGTCGCCGAGCAGGAACGAGGCGGGGCCTTCAGGGGTCATGACCTCTGTCCATTTGCAGAAATGGTTGACTACGGCGCCTGCGGCCAATGTGCCTACCGTTGCGCCGATGCCGTTGGTCATCAGCATGAAAAGGCCCTGCGCCGCACCCTGGATGGAGCTGTCGGTCTCTTTTTCGACGAAAAGCGCACCCGAGACGTTGAAGAAGTCGAACGCCACGCCGTAAACGAGCATCGAGAGCACGAACATCCACAGTCCGCCGCCGGGGTTGCCGATTCCGAAGAAGCCGAAGCGCAGCACCCAGGCCAGCATGGCGATCAGCATGACGCGTTTGATGCCGAAGCGCTTGAGGAAGAATGGGATGAGCAGGATGCAGAGGGCCTCCGATATCTGCGAAAGCGACGTGAGCGCCGTTGCGTTGTTCGCGCCGACGGTCATGGCGAACTCGGGGGTGCCCTTGAAGCTGGTGATGAACGGCGTGGCGAAACCGTTGGTGATCTGAAGCGAGACGCCCAGCAGCATGGAGAAGATGAAGAAAAGCGCCATCTTGCGCTGCTTGAACAGGGCGAAGGCGTTCAGGCCGAACAGCTCCGAGAGGCTGCGTTTCCCGACGGTTTTGGATACGGGGCAGTTGGGCAGGGTCATGCAGTAGAAGGCGAGCAGCAGCCCCAGGATGCCGCAGACGAGCAACTGCATGGCGGTGTACTGGAAGCGGTCGGGTGCGTCGGCGCTGAAGCCCAGCCAGCCCCCGGGGGTGATGTAGGCGAAGTTCACGAACCACATGGCGGCGATGAAGCCGACCGTGCCCCAGACACGGATGGGAGGGAAATCCCTGATCGTGTCGTATCCGTTGCGGGTGAGGATCGAGAAGGCCACCGTGTTCGAGAGGGCGATCGTCGGCATGTAGAACGCCACGCTCAGGGTGTAGAGCGTGAAGAACGGGGCGAAGCTGAGCCCTTCGGGGTGGCTGTATCCGTAAAACCACGCCCACAGCATGAAGAGCCCCGCCAGCGCATGGCTCAGGCCGAGCAGTTTTTCAGCGGGGATGTACTTGTCGGCGATGATGCCCAGGATGGCCGGCATGAAGATCGAGACGACGCCCTGGATCGAGTAGAACCAGGCGATGTGGTCGCCCAGTCCCGCCGCGCCGAGGTAGTTGCCGATGCAGGTGAGGTAGGAGCCCCACACGGCGAACTGCAGGAAGTTCATGACGGTTAGTCGGAGTTTGATGTGCATGGTATGACGTTTTAGAATTCGTTTCCGCGTCGGTTGTATTTCAACAAAAGTATAAATTTTTTTGCGATTATTCTTTGGAGAAGAAAAATTATGTACTACTTTTGCATCACCGATCCGGCCATTGAGCTATGGTGTAATGGCAACACAACAGATTCTGGTCCTGTTATTCCAGGTTCGAGTCCTGGTAGCTCAACAAGAGACGTCCGCAACTGCTTGCGGACGTCTCTCTTTTTCGGCCCCGACCGTCGCGGCCGTTCCGGATTCTCCGGGTTTCGTGCGCGCGGTTCTCGCGGATACCGGATGACGGAAAATCCCCGGCTACTATCGGCCGGGGATTTTTGGTTTGTCGGTTCAGGATGCTTAGTCCCACTCGTTTACGACCCGTATGGGTCCGCTCCAGGTGCCCGAAATCTTGTGGGGCGGACGGGCGTCGTCGTACATTTCAAAGTCGAGCGTCCAGATGTCGCCCTCCTTGCCGAGCGTCATGCTGCCCGTTGTGATCGGGGCTTTTTTGCCGTAATGACCGTCTATATTGGCCCAGATGTACCAGGTTCCCGCGAGGT
>CABJAJ010000002.1 GCA_902363575.1 Rikenellaceae bacterium
TATGTAGAAATAAAAGCATTGAGTTGCTTGAGCCGTATGAGGGGAAACTCTCACGTACGGTTCTTAGGGGGGAAAGGGGCAGTAATGTCCCTGACCTACCCGACTTCATCAAGGAACGCTACAAACCGGAGCTTCAGAAGGACGACATGAGCTTTTTAAGCCGCTCTTTCGAGCGTCACTTCAACGAGCGTCCGTACCTGAAACACACCTGCTATCTCTACCTGACCAAGACGACAAAGGAGCGTAACCGGATGCAGAGCAACTTCAGCACGCTGTGCCGGGGACATATCATCCCGAAGGAGCTGGACAAGGAAACCACGACCAAGTTCTTGGAAGCCTGCGAACAGTTCGAGCGCATCATGAACGACAGCGGGCTTGTCAGGCTGCGCCGCCTATCCACCGATGAGATTGTGGGTACTGAGGGAAAAACGGGATTGATTGAACGCTACTTCTCGCTCATGCCGGAGGGGAATACCACCTTACAAGATATTGAGCTTTCGGCAAGGGAGATGCGCATCGGCGACAACCGACTGTGCCTGCACACCCTCTCCGACGCGGAAGACCTGCCGGGCAAGGTGGCAACCGACACCCGTTACGAGAAGCTCTCCACCGACCGGAGCGACTGCCGCCTCTCCTTCGCCTCCCCCGTGGGGTTGCTGCTCTCCTGCAACCATATCTACAACCAGTATGTGCTGATAGACAACAGCGAGGAAGCCTTGCAGAAGTTCGAGAAATCCGCCCGCAACATGCAGTCGCTCTCACGGTATAGCCGGAGCAACAGTATCAACCGCGAGTGGATAGACCAATACCTGAACGAAGCCCATTCCTACGGGCTGACCTCGGTACGGGCGCATTTCAACGTCATGGCGTGGAGCGACGACGCGGAGGAGCTGAAGCATATAAGGAACGATGTGGGCAGCCAGCTGGCAAGCATGGAGTGCGTGCCGCGCCACAACACCATCGACTGCCCGACGCTCTACTGGGCGGCGATACCCGGCAACGCGGCGGACTTTCCGGCGGAAGAGAGTTTCCATACCTTCATCGAGCAGGCGGTGTGCCTGTTCACGGAGGAAACCAATTACCGCTCTTCGCTCTCGCCCTTCGGCATCAAGATGGTGGACAGGCTCACGGGAAAACCGCTGCACCTCGACATCAGCGACCTGCCCATGAAGCGGGGCATCACCACGAACCGCAACAAGTTCGTGCTGGGTCCTTCGGGCAGCGGCAAGTCGTTCTTCATGAACCACCTCGTGAGGCAATACTACGAACAAGGTACGCACGTCGTGCTGGTGGACACGGGAAACTCTTATCAGGGCTTGTGCGGCATGATCCGGCGCAAGACAGGCGGAGCGGACGGCGTGTACTTCACCTACACGGAGGAAAAGCCCATATCGTTCAACCCGTTCTACACCGATGATTATGTCTTCGACGTGGAGAAGAAGGACAGCATCAAGACCCTGCTGCTGACGCTCTGGAAGTCGGAGGACGACAAGGTGACGAAGACGGAGAGCGGCGAACTGGGCAGTGCCGTGAGTGCCTACATCGAGCGCATCAAGGCAGACCGGAGCATCGTGCCGTCTTTCAACACCTTCTACGAGTATATGCGCGACGACTACCGCAAGGAGCTGGCTGAACGTGACATCAAGGTGGAGAAGTCCGACTTCAACATCGACAACATGCTCACCACCATGCGGCAGTATTACCGGGGCGGGCGTTACGACTTCCTGCTCAACTCCACGGAGAACATCGACCTGCTCAACAAGCGGTTCATTGTCTTCGAAATTGACAGCATAAAGGAAAACCGCGAACTGTTCCCCGTCGTGACCATCATCATCATGGAAGCCTTCATCAACAAGATGCGGCGGCTGAAAGGCGTGCGGAAACAGCTTATCGTGGAAGAGGCTTGGAAGGCTCTTTCTTCGGCGAACATGGCTGAATACCTGCGCTATATGTACAAGACGGTCAGAAAATATTACGGCGAGGCAATCGTGGTAACGCAGGAGGTGGACGACATCATTTCCTCTCCCGTGGTCAAGGAGAGCATCATCAACAACTCCGACTGCAAGATACTTCTCGACCAGCGCAAGTATATGAACAAGTTTGACCAGATACAGGCGTTGCTCGGACTGACGGAAAAGGAGAAGGGGCAGATACTCTCCATCAACATGGCGAACAACCCTTCACGGCTCTACAAGGAGGTGTGGATAGGCTTGGGCGGCACGCAGTCGGCGGTCTATGCTACGGAGGTCAGTGCCGAAGAGTATCTGGCGTACACCACCGAGGAAACGGAGAAAGTGGAGGTTTACCGTCTGGCGGAGAAGCTGGGCGGCGACATCGAAGCCGCCATCCGGCAACTTGCCGAAAAGCGGAGAAACAAGGAAACAACCAACAATTAAAAATGAATTTATCAACGAAAAAAGAAAAATGCGTATGAATTTACCAAAAGTGAAAATGCTGCAAGTCAGCAAGTGCCTGATCGGATTGGCGGTCATGATGCTGCAATCCTGCGACGTGGCCGACAACCTCCGTGACATGCTGTGCGGGAACTGGGAGAGCGTGGAGGGGAAGCCCGACGTGCTTATCTACAAGGAGGGCGAAGCCTACAAGGTGACGGTGTTCCGCCGGAGCGGTCTGCGCCGCAAACTCAAGCCGGAAACCTATCTCTTGCAGGAGGAGAACGGCAACCTGTTCATGAACACCGGCTTCCGCATCGACGTGTCCTACAACGAGGCAACGGACGTGCTGACCTTCTCGCCAAACGGTGACTATGTGCGGGTGAAGCCGCAGCCGGAGAACCAGACAGAAGAATAACAACCGCTAAAATCCAAAGTAAACATGAGAACAAGAATAACAATGATTGTCTGCCTGTGCCTGCTTCTCGCGGGCCGGGCAAGCGCACAGTGGGCGGTGATAGACCCGTCCAACATCGCCCAGAGCATCGTGAACACCTCCAAGAACGTGGTGCATACCTCGACCACCGCCCAGAACATGGTGAAGAATTTTCAGGAAACCGTGAAAATCTACGAGCAGGGAAAGAAGTATTACGACGCGCTGAAATCGGTGAACAATCTGGTCAAGGACGCCCGCAAGGTGCAGCAGACCATCCTGATGGTGGGCGACATCACAGACATCTATGTGAACAGTTTCCAACGGATGCTCCGTGACGGGAATTTCAGACCCGAAGAGCTTTCCGCAATCGCTTTCGGCTACACGAAACTGCTGGAGGAAAGCAACGAAGTGTTGACGGAACTCAGGAACGTGGTGAACATCACCACGCTCTCCATGACCGACAAGGAGCGCATGGACGTGGTGGAACGCTGCCACTCGAAGATGAAGCGTTACCGCAACCTCGTGAGCTACTACACGAACAAGAACATCTCCGTGAGTTACCTGCGTGCGAAAAAGAAGAACGACCTCGACCGCATCATGGGGCTGTACGGGAACATGAACGAAAGATACTGGTAAGACTATGGAGTTCGACAACCTTCACCAGATTCTGCGCTCGCTCTACGAGCAGATGATGCCGCTGTGCGAGGACATGGCGGGCGTGGCGAAAGGCATCGCCGGGCTGGGCGCGCTGTTCTACGTCGCCTACAGGGTATGGCAGTCGCTGGCGAGAGCCGAACCGATAGACGTGTTCCCGATGCTCCGCCCCTTCGCCATCGGTCTTTGCATCATGTTCTTCCCCACGGTTGTGCTGGGTACGATAAACAGCATCCTTTCGCCCGTCGTGCAAGGCACGGCGAAGATGCTGGAGGCGGAAACGCTCGACATGAACACCTACCGCCAGCAGAAGGACAAGTTGGAATACGAGGCGATGATGCGCAACCCCGAAACCGCCTACCTCGTGTCCAACGAGGAGTTTGACAAACAGCTGGAGGAACTCGGCTGGTCGCCCTCCGACATGGTGACGATGGCGGGGATGTATATCGACCGGGGAATGTACAACATGAAAAAGAGCATCCGCGACTTCTTCCGCGAGATACTGGAACTGCTGTTCCAAGCCGCCGCCCTCGTGATAGACACCGTCCGCACCTTCTTCCTCGTGGTGCTGGCGATACTCGGTCCGATAGCCTTCGCCATATCGGTGTGGGACGGTTTCCAAAGCACGCTCACGCAGTGGATATGCCGCTACATACAGGTCTATCTGTGGCTGCCGGTGTCGGACATGTTCAGCACCATACTGGCTAAGATACAGGTGCTGATGCTGCAAAGCGACATCGAGCGGATGCAGGCAGACCCGAACTTCTCGCTGGATTCGAGCGACGGGGTGTACATCGTGTTCCTCTGCATCGGCATCATCGGTTACTTCACCATCCCCACCGTGGCGGGCTGGATCATCCAAGCCGGGGGCATGGGCGGCTACAACCGTAACATGAACCAGATGGCTGGACGTGCCGGAGGCATGGCGGGCGGAGTTGCGGGAGCTACCGCAGGGAACGCCGTCGGACGCATCGGCAAGCTGCTGAAATAATCAATGTGCAATTATAAACGGAAAAAGTAAAAATGGAATTCAAGTCACTCAGAAACATCGAATCGTCGTTCAGGCAGATACGCCTGTTCGGTATCGTCTTCCTCTCGCTGTGCGCCGTGGTGACGGTGTGGAGCGTGTGGAACTCCTACCGCTTCGCCGAGAAGCAACGGGAGAAGATCTATGTGCTGGACAACGGCAAGAGCCTGATGCTCGCCTTGTCACAGGACCTGTCGCAGAACCGCCCGGCGGAGGCACGGGAGCATGTGCGCCGCTTCCACGAGCTGTTCTTCACGCTCTCACCTGAAAAAAGCGCGATTGAACACAACGTGAAACGTGCCTTGCTGCTGGCGGACAAGAGCGTGTACCACTATTATTCGGACTTCGCCGAGAAGGGGTACTACAACCGCATCATCGCCGGGAACATCAACCAAGTGCTGAAGGTGGACAGCGTGGTGTGCGACTTCAACGCCTATCCCTACCGCGCCGTGACCTACGCCACGCAGAAAATCATCCGGCAGAGCAACGTCACCGAGCGCAGCCTCGTGACCACCTGCCGCCTGCTGAACGCATCACGGTCGGACGATAACCCAAACGGTTTCACCATCGAGGGTTTCACCATCATCGAGAACAAGGATTTACAGACAATCAAACGGTAACGGATTATGAAACGGAAAGTAAAAAGTATCAGAAAAACAATGTGGGGCGTGTACTGGAAGCTCCACGACAAACGGAAACGGCTGGTGGAAAGGCTCAAAGGGTATCTGGACGGCTTGCCGCCGGAAACATGCCGCCGCATCGTGCTGGGGATGCTCGCCGCCTTCGCGGTGCTTGCCCTATACACCTTCGGCAGAGCCGTCTATGACATCGGCAGGAATGATGGCTCACGCATGGAAACGGGACACGCCGGACGGGTGGAGCTGCCGACCCCGGCGGAAACAGACAATCACTTAACACCTTATTTATATGGAACAGAAGAAGAATGAACCAAAGAATGAACCGACGAAAGAGAACAAAGCCGCTCCCGACACGGGAAAGCCGAAGAAGGAGCGCGAACCGCTGACCGAGGCGCAGCGGCTGAAACGGCAGAAGATGATAGTCCTGCCCGCTATGGTGCTGGTGTTCATCGGGGCGATGTGGCTGATATTCGCCCCGTCCTCCGGCAAGGAGCAACAGCCGGGAACGGACGGCTACAACACCGAGATGCCCGACGCGGACAAGGCGAACCGGCAGATTATCGGCGACAAGCTGAAAGCCTACGAGCATGGGGAGATGGAGGAGCGTCAGGAGAGCCGCAACCGTGCCATCGGGCAGTTGGGCGACATGTTCGACCGAGAGATTGTGGGAACGGAGGACGGAACGGCCTTCGACCTCGCCAATCCGGGCGGCAAGGAGGAAAAGGCACAGCCCGCCACGCCGCAGACCATCCAATCCTCCGCTGCCGCCTACCGTGACCTGAACGCTACGCTCGGCAACTTCTACGAACAGCCGAAGAATGACAATGCCGAGATGGAGGAATTGTTGGAGCGCATCGCATCGCTGGAGTCGGAACTGGAAAGCGAGAAGGGCAAGGCTTCCGCCGTGGACGACCAAGTGGCTCTTATGGAGAAATCCTACGAGCTGGCGGCAAAGTACATGGGCGGTCAGAACGGTGGGAAGCCGGAACAGGCGGCAGAGCCTGCCACCGTGCAGAAAGGAAAGAAGAACACGGCGACACCCGTAAGGCAGGTGACCCGCCAAGTTGTTTCCTCGCTTGCACAGCCCATGAGCAACGCGGAGTTTGTCGCCACTTTCTCGCAGGAGCGCAACAGAAGTTTTAATACGGCTGTCGGCACGGCGGAGGTATCGGACAGGAACACCATACCGGCATGTGTGCATGGGGCGCAGAGCGTGACGGACGGGCAGACGGTAAGGCTGCGCCTGCTGGAGCCTATGGCGGTGGCAGGCAGGACAATACCCCGGGGTGCGGTGGTGGTCGGCACGGGCAAGATACAGGGTGAGCGGCTCGACATCGGGATCACCTCGCTGGAATACGACGGCACGATTATCCCCGTGGAACTTGCGGTCTATGACACGGACGGACAGTCCGGCATCTTCATCCCGAACTCGATGGAGATGAACGCCGTCAGGGAGGTCGCCGCCAACATGGGCGGCTCGTTGGGGAGCAGCATCAACATCTCCACCAATGCCGGGGCGCAGCTCGCCTCCGACTTGGGCAAGGGGCTGATACAAGGCACGAGCCAGTACATCGCCAAGAAGATGCGCACCGTCAAGGTGCATCTGAAAGCCGGGTACAGGGTCATGCTTTACCAAGAAAAAGATTGAGAACAATAAAAAAATTACCACTAAAAATCCAAAAGTAATGAGAAAAGTAATCATCATGTTTGCCCTCGCTATGGGCATCGCAACTGCCAACGCGCAGGAGAATGTAACCGTTGAAACGACCAACGGAAGTAATGAACAGCCGACCTTGACAAAGGAGGTCTATCCGCAGAAGGAGGCGGACGGTGACCTGTATCACGGGCTGTCGCGCAAGCTGACCTTCGACCGCATGATACCGCCGCACGGACTGGAAGTGACCTACGACAAGACCGTCCACGTCATCTTTCCGGCGGAGGTGCGCTACGTCGATTTAGGCTCGCCCGACCTGATTGCCGGGAAAGCAGACGGAGCGGAGAACGTCATCCGTGTGAAGGCTACCGTGAGGAATTTTTCCAACGAAACGAATATGTCCGTCATCACGGAGGACGGCAGTTTCTACACCTTCAATGTGAAATACGCCGCCGAACCGCTGTTGCTCAACGTGGAGATGTGCGACTTCATCCATGACGGCAGCACGGTGAACCGCCCGAACAATGCGCAGGAAATCTATCTGAAAGAGCTGGGCAGCGAAAGCCCGATGCTGGTGCGCCTTATCATGAAGTCCATCCACAAACAGAACAAACGGGAGGTGAAGCATATCGGCTGCAAACGTTTCGGCATCCAATATCTTCTGAAAGGCATCTACACGCACAACGGCTTGCTATACTTCCACACGGAGATAAAGAACCAGAGCAACGTGCCTTTCGATGTGGACTACATCACTTGGAAAATCGTGGACAAGAAGGTGGCAAAGCGTACCGCCGTGCAGGAGCAGATCATTCTGCCGCTCCGCGCGCAGAACTACGCCACCCTCGTGCCGGGCAGGAAGAGCGAGCGCACGGTCTTCACGATGGCGAAGTTCACCATCCCCGATGACAAGTGCCTTATTGTGGAACTTAACGAGAAGAACGGCGGCCGTCACCAATCCTTCGTGATTGAGAACGAGGATTTGGTACGCGCGGGTACCATCAACGAACTTCAAGTGCGCTAACCATGAGAAAGTACATCGCAATAATCATCGCGTCGCTTGCCCTTTTTACAGGGCAGGCGCACGCCCAGCGGTGTCTGCCGAAGATGCAGGGCATCGAGGTGAGGGCGGACATGGCGGACGGCTTCAATCTCGGCGGCAAGGACGGCGGGTACAGCTTCGGGGCGGCTCTCTCCACCTACACGAAGAAGGGGAACAAGTGGGTGTTCGGTGGCGAATACCTGTTGAAGAACAATCCCTACAAGGACACCAAGATACCCGTGGCGCAGTTCACGGCGGAGGGCGGCTATTACTTCAAGATACTGTCGGACGCCCGAAAGATTGTTTTCGTCTATGCCGGGGCTTCGGCTCTCGCCGGATATGAGGCGGTAAATTGGGGGAAGAAGGTGCTGCATGACGGCTCCACGCTGCACGACCGGGACGCCTTCATCTACGGCGGTGCGCTGACGCTCGATGTGGAGTGTTACGTGGCAGACCGTATCGCCCTGCTTGCCAACCTGCGGGAGCGTTGCCTTTGGGGTGGCGACACACGGAAGTTCCACACGCAGTTCGGGGTCGGTATCAAGTTCATCATCAACTGACACGGGCATGGAAAGGACGGAAATAGATGCTGTCAGAAGGATGCCGCTTGCGGATTTTCTCGCACGGCTGGGGCATGAGCCTGTCAGAAGGAGCGGTAACGAGCTGTGGTATCTTGCCCCGTACAGGGGCGAGCGCACATCCTCTTTCCGTGTGAACGTGGCGAAACAGCTCTGGTACGACTTCGGTTTGGGCAAGGGCGGCGACATCTTCACGCTTGCCGGGGAGTTTCTGCAAAGCGATGACTTCATGAAGCAAGCGAAGTTCATAGCGGAAGCCGCCAATATGACGGTTGCCGGATGGGAAAAGCCCGTCTATCTCTCGAAGCCGACCGAATCCGTTTTTGAGGATGTGGAGGTCGCTCCGCTGCTCCGCTCACTGCTGACGGAGTATTTAGAGGAACGGGGCATCCCTTACGCCATCGCATCCCGTCACTGCTGCCGCTTGAACTACGGTGTGCGTGGGAAACGGTATTTTGCCGTTGGCTTTCCGAACATGGCAGGTGGCTATGAAGTCAGAAGCCGATATTTCAAGGGTTGCATACCTCCGAAGTCTGTATCACTGGTAAAGGCGAATGACATCCCGGCTGACGAGTGCCTCGTGTTCGAGGGCTTCATGGACTTTCTCTCTGCCGTGACGCTTGGTGTAACCGGTAACGCTGACTGTCTTGTGCTGAACTCAGTCGCCAACGTGGAGAAGGCGGCGGGATTGCTGGACGGATACGGGCGCATCGGCTGCTTCCTCGACCGTGACGAAGCCGGACGGCGGACGCTTGCCGCACTTACCATGCGATACGGGGAACGTGTCACCGACCGTTCCTCCCTCTATGACGGTTGCAAGGACTTGAACGAGTACCTGCAACTGACAACGAAAAAACAGAAAAACAACCATCTAAAAATCGAAGAACAATGAACATACTGAACAACAGAAACAAGAGAACATCAATATTCAAGGCAGTGGCGTTATGCCTGATAGCCGCCATGTCATTCACCCTCGTGTCATGTGACGATGACATGGACATCCAGCAGTCCTATCCCTTCACGGTGGAGGTCATGCCCGTGCCGAACAAGGTAGTAAAGGGGCAGACAGTGGAAATCCGCTGTGAACTGAAAAAGGAGGGCGACTTTTCGGGTACGCTCTATACCATCCGCTATTTCCAGTTCGAGGGGGAAGGCTCGCTCAAAATGGATAACGGCATCACCTTCCTGCCTAACGACCGCTACCTGCTGGAGAACGAAAAATTCCGCCTGTACTACACGGCGGCGGGTGATGAGGCGCATAATTTCATCGTGGTGGTGGAGGATAACTTTAGCAACTCCTACGAACTGGAATTTGACTTCAACAACAGGAATGTAAAGGACGACGATCTTACCATCGTTCCCATCGGCAACTTCAGCCCCTTGTTGAAATGATGCGTGTATTCATGACAATGCTCTGTTCACTTCTGACGGTCTGTTCTGTGTCCGCGCAGATCAGCCGCCAAGAGGGAACGGACGGGCAGGCGGCAATCTACCGACTGCCGCTTATGGAACGTGCTTTTTTATGCTGCCGCTACTTTGAAGGCTGGCACTCAGAAAAACACTACCCATACGTCGGTTGGGGTCACAAACTTTTGCCAAACGAGAAGTATTCGGCACGAACCATGACAAAACGGGATGCGGATGAACTTTTGCGGAAAGACCTGCGCAAATTTGTCGCCATGTTCCGTAAATTCGGGGTTGATTCGATTTTGCTTGGCACGTTAGCTTACAATGTGGGACCGGCGAAGCTGTTAGGCAGCAAAACAATCCCCAAAAGCACCTTAATCAAGAAGCTGGAAGCTGGTGACAGGAACATCTACCGTGAGTATATAGCCTTCTGCAACTACAAAGGAAAACGCCACGCCATGCTGCTCAAACGGAGAAAGGCGGAGTTTGCGCTGTTGTATATCCCATAAAAGGACTGACAAAACTGGCAAAAGACGTGCCATATTTAACTTGGCACGTCTTTTGCTCTATCACTTGATAGATTATCGTAGGATTTTCTCGTTAATTGACATCGTTGAGCCATTTTTGCCTATCGGTTTCCAAATAACACTTCAAGTTGTAAGTGTTGTGAGAGCAATACAAAACATAGTTATTAACCATAAAAAGTATAGCGAAATTATGAAGAAAGTATTTAGGAAAATTCAGAAAGGAACAACAAAAATGATTGAACGTATCAAATCGTTGGGGGAAATGGAGACGAAGCAGAAATGTGTAGTTCAACGGTTCGAGATTATCATTCCCCTCCACCAAAAAATAACGACCCAATATATAGCCTCCGCAAGTTTTACTTGCGGATTTTTTAGTTATCGCAGATTGGACAAAGGTTTCTTTGCTACTTTCTTTGTCCGCCATCATGCTCACTGAAAGAAAGTAGGGCGGCTCTCGCCGCCCCGCCACTCAAAAGCGTGTGTAAAGTCCCGTCACCATCGTGAACATTTCCTCCAGCATATCAAAATAGATACCCTCGTGTACGGCAATGTCCTTTGTCTTGCACTCAAAGGTCTTTTTGCTGAACGTCCTGCGGTAGAAGCGCATATTGTAGAGGTCTGCCCCTTCGTCATAGATGATGTCAAGGCGGTTGGCACTTGTTTTGTTCCTTGCAAGGCTCATCCGTAAGCCGTTGCCCATATCTATGAAATCACGGCTACCTGTCATGGCGGTGAAGCGTTTTCCGCCTATCTGCTGTAATATCGTCTTGGCTATCATATCTTTTGTTTTTAGGGTTTTAAGTATTGGCGGTGCGGACACCGCCATCCCGTTCAAAATTCTCGCATTTCGGAAATGGGGGTCTGCCGTTGTAGCCACTCTTTCACACATTCCATATTGTACTCGCTCGTGATGACTGCCGTATGGCTGTCGGTGGCGGTGAAACGTGTGCTTTCGTAATCATCTATCCACCCCTTGAGGGTGTCCGTTCCCCACGCTCCGGTATCGTCAAAGATACCGTCCAATGCCGTGATAGGTTCGCTGAACTTGACTATCAGCGTTTGATAGGTCGTGTTCATAGTCTGTCCTCCTTTCCCTTCTTTGCGTTCAGCCACTTGTCCCGTGCGGCTCGGCACTCGTCCAACGTGGGTTTGACACAAGAGAACAATTCTCTGTCTATGGGGTGGCGGTAGTCGTACTGCACAAGTGTCCGCCTGCGTCTTCCGATACCCGATTGGAAACGCTCGTATTTCTCCGTACCTGCTTCCGCGCAGGTGCTTACTCCGTTGATGGTCATTCGTGTTGTCATAATGTTGCTTTTTAGATGGTTAAAAATGTACTGACAGAACTCTGTTCTTCATCACCATTTCGGGGTTGCTTGTGTAGCGTTGGTGCAGGTAGAAATGGTGTGAGCCGAAGCCGTAAAGGAAAAACTTGTCAAGTTCGTGCTTCTCGGCAAACTCCTTTACGCTCTTTCTCAATTCCCCCTCACTCGTTGTGAGAGTGAGGAGGTTCACAAATTCAAGGAACATCGTGGGGATTGCATCATCCCACACACAAATCATACTTTCAATTCTTACTTCCATATCAATGTTGTTTTAGGGGTTATGCTATGCCGCTTTCATCCGCTCACGGATAAGGTTGGCGTTCTTGTTCACAAGGTCTATGATGCGCTCGTGATATTCGGTGTCCTGGTTGTGCTTGCCGTGGCACTGCACCACTTCGAGGGTTCGCAAGTCCACCTCTACGGTTTCAATAATCTCATCGCCAATCCTTGCCGATAGTATGAGGGTGTCGGCTTTCTTGTAGTATCCACTGCCAAACACGCAGATGCCCTGCGTCTTGCCCTCGTTGTAATACTCGTCTATGCTTTCAAGCACCTTGACGATTATTTCCTCGTCCGTGATTACCAAGCCGAAGAATTTGGATTTGTTGGCGATGAAATCCTCCGCATCTTTCTTTCGTTGGAGTTGTCGCTGTTGCTCACGCTCACGCCTTTCAATCTCCCAACGGCGTTGCTCTGCGGCTCTTTCCTTCTCGTGTATGGCTTCAATTTTTCGGGTTGCGTTGTCGTGTGCCGCCATGAAATCTTCGGGACAGATGTTCTTCGGGTTACGGAGGTCTTGACCGAGTTTTTTGAGCATACGCAGATAGTCGCACCACATTGAGAGGTTGTCTATCTGATACTTGTGACGCTTGGCAATCAGATATGATGCCCAACATTCATCGGCAGTACGGGTATTGAAAAGAAAGTGTTTCATGACCTCAATCTCACCGCCTTTCATAAGGGTTTCAATTCTTGGGTCTGAAAGCAAGGCTTTGAAAAGACGCACGGGGGAGATGCCGTGGAAATCGCCCTTGAAGCCGTTACGTCTGAGTTGGGGCAATATCCTCATCTTTGGATATGCACAGCTTCTTGCCACCACATCATCGTATAGGCTGTTGTGCGGTCTTACCTCCATATCGCTGCCTAATGCCCACACATCGCAATAGCAGAAAAGGAAGCCACGGAGCAACGCCATGTCCGTAACCTTGCCGTCGGGTGAAATCCAACGCTGCACGACCTCGTGGCAGTAGAAACGCATCGGTTCGCCTTTCCTGCTCTCGCATCTGACCTGCGCCACGCGGATTACCTGATACCCTTTGCAGGTGGTTATCACGCTGAAATTCTGCGTTTCCTTGTAGATGCGTCTGCGTGTGTCCTGCACTTTGAGTTCGGCATGGCATTTGGGGCAGGTGCAGCCTTCAAGGGTGTCGCATAGTCCGCTGTCGCTGTGCCACTCGTGACCGCAGTCGGAACAGGTGATGTTCCCTTTCTTGGTGCGGTAGCCGATATGCTCAACGCAGTGGCGGTATGCCCAATCTATTTGTGTCGCTGATATGGGGCGAAGGTTGGCGGAAAGTCTTGCCACCTCTTTCTGTATCTTGGTCTTCGGTTTCATAAGCCTAAATCAAATAATGAGGGTTGGGGTTGGTTTTCTTTTCTCGCTGACGGTCTGTGGCGGTTCTGCAACTTGCGGAGTTCCTCCTCTTGGTATTTGCGGACAGCGTTCTGACGTGCCTCCGCCTTTTCCTCTGCCGTGAGTTTCACAACGTGGTTCACAACCACTTGGCAGTCCATCGGTTTGCCCACCTCTATCTCGTTTTCCTCATAGTAGTGGATGGCTTGCCCGAATATCTCTCCGTCCGTGAAACCGTTGCAACCGCTTTTCTGCACATAGTTCAGAATGTGGGTCACGCACTCGTCCATGTTCTTGGCAGGGTTGCGGTACTTCTTTGCAAATAGCGCATCTTCCTCCGCACGCTGTTCCAAGTACATATATATCGTTCTCTTGAAATGGTCTGTTCCTTTCATATCGCTGTCATTTTTAGATTATCTGTTTCAGTATCTCTCTCCAATAGGTCGGCTCTACCTCGCTGAGAAGGAAGTCCATGAAATCCCTCCGTGCGTCCTTGTTCAGTTCGTGGTACAATCTTCGGAAAGTTTCAAAATTGCCGTTGATGTACGTTTCCACCATATACACGAAGATGTTGTCCACCTCGTAATATCTGCACTGCTGCGCTGCCGTCTTGCTGTTTCTTTTTGCCATGTCGGTAAGGGTTAAAGGGTGAATAACCAAAGGATGAAGCCAAAGAAGGCAATGGTGGAAAGGATAGCCACGATTACACCTATCGCCACTCGGAACACTCCGTTTACAATCTCTCTGATGATGCCCCAAAGGATGCCGAACACCCCGAAGGCGGTGCGCATCATCAAGCCGCATATCGCCAACCCGATGTGTTGCGCCATTTGTCTGAAATTTGCCGTTGCCGTCATATCTTCGCTGTTTTTGATTTTTTTGTTTTTAATGCGGATTCAAGAGCTGAGGGAGTTGAGTTTCAAACTATCTTATCTGCCTCTCGTTTATCCGACATTTTTTTTATGCGTCTTTCTGTCGCATCGGTCGTTTTCGTTTCGGGTGCTTGAAAAGGTAGGGATTAGGGAATGCAAGGTTTTTCGGTCAAAATACTACCCGCAGGGCTGGAGATTTTTACCGAAAACAGGAGGCTTGACCTTGCTTTCCCGTCCAATCCCGGAATTACCTTTGCGCCCAGAACGAAAATGACTGACTGATGCGGCTTACTGAAAGGCGCAAAATGGAGATAAACGAAAACAGAGGCAGATTGTGTAGAAAAAAACTTCAGGGGAAAATCCGTAAAAAAAAGAATCACCAAAAGGAAAAAGACATCACCGGAAGCGTGAAAAGGGCAAACCACAACAAAGGAAGTATGATTGTTTCCGATCCGACGGAACTTGTTCAGCCGGGTGGCAACAATCATTCTTCCCGGTTTGTCCGGCTGTGTGTGGGCGCCTGTTTCATTCATGGGGCAGGCTGACACACTCTGCATTCACTTTCCGCTTCCGGCAAAAGAGACAGCGAAAAAAGAAAAATCATTTGAAAACCCGTAAAAGCACCTCTTGGCATAGGCGCAAAAGAAAGGGGCATTGCTTCATCTGTCTAAACATCGTTTAGGCGTGAGGCAATGCCCTTTTCTCCAGCTATGCGGTAGTCGGCACACGTTTGTTCCAAACTCGTTTTGGGCAATGGTGTGCCGACGGACAATACCGCTTTTACGGAAAATTCTTATGAATGAGGGGATAAAAAACGGGAGTTTATATCAAAATCTCGAATTAAATAGCTACTTTTGCATACGAAGAGTTCTTTGAAGGTTACGCAACGCGCAGAAGGATAATGCAGTAGATAACTAACTAAATCGTAACCTATTACTATCAAGAGCAATTAACCTACGCTCATTTCCAATAAATTACACTCTTTTCGTAACTTCATTATGCAATTATGTCCAAAGTACAACGGTCAGAAACTCATCGCGCGGTGCCAATGATGAATTGTGGAATAACGTCAACCGGCTCATGTCCGCGGAAAAGCTTTTCCTGACAAGCGATCCGACACTTGAGAGTTTGGCTAAGGAAGCGGGAACCAACCGCACCTATCTGAGCAGGACGATAAACACGTTTTCGGGTAAAAATTTCAGCAGCTATGTGGATGGTTTCCGCATACGTGAAGCTACCCGTATAATCGAGGCATCGAAAAAGAGCGTCTCGTTCAAACAGATTGCCGAAATGGTGGGTTATACTTCGGTGCCGGTATTCTATAAGGCATTTGTCAGGGAGGTCGGTCTGTCCCCCGGACGATACCGGGACGATATCATGCGGCGTAAAGCATAATGCGAACAGTTTTGCGTGTTAAGATTTGTAAAATTTACGATCGATAAAAAGCTCATCGACGGTTTGTTTGGTGCATAAGTAGCCAAAGCATAATTTTATGCTGTACAAATCTTAAAACCGTTCGTATTATGAAAAAATTCAGACATTGCCTTTTCATGGGTATGGTCGGCATGGCTTTGCTCGGCAGCGGATGCAACTCGGATAACGAAGAGGTCGAGCCGGTCATTCCTGCTTTTGAATTAGAGAAAAATTCGCTGTCGGTATCCGATAACGGTGGAAATTTTTCTATACCTTATAGTATTCGCAATGGTATAGAGGGGGTTCTGCCCACGCTCTCTGTTGCCGGGGAGGTGGATTGGGTCTCCGGTTTCGAGGTTGACGAGCATGCAGTTGCTTTCGATGTGGCGAGGAACAAGTCCGAAAAGGAGCGTGCGTGTAAGGTGTCGGTTTCGTATCCCGGCCTTGAAGCCGGAATCGACATCACCCTGACCCAATCGGGCGCTGTTGACAGGGAAGTGATGTTGGAGTTGAAACACGTGGATGCGACCTCCATTACCGTGGATGTAGTGCCCTCCGACAAGAATATGACCTACTTTCTTATGCTGGAGCAGGCTCAGACCCTGATCGACTATGGCATGACAACCGATGAGCTGATCTATGAAAGCGATGTGAGGTGGATCAAGAAGTCCCTTGAAGTCGGTGTGCCGATTGAGGATCTGGTGTCGGTTGGCGATCAGATCGGGTTGACGTACCGGGGCTGCCTGCCCGAAACGGAGTATGTGCTCTATGCTTATGGATTGGATATTACCGACTACTCAATGCTTACGGATTTGGTGAAAATCAATATTACAACCGGGGAAATTGAGCTTGTCGATGTCGGGTTCGATATTCAAACCCATGTGGAGGGCAGTACACTCACGGTTGACGTGACGCCGCAGGCCGGCTACGACGGACTTTACTATGTTGACGCATACGAGAAACCGAGTTTCGACTTCGGACTCGGCCAGGGACAGACGGTCTATGAAATTTGCTATTCCAACTTTGAATCCACGTTGGAGATTTATCAGTACCTATTGGGGATTCCTCTGGAGGATGCGTTGAACATGCTGGCGTTAAGCGGCCCGGGCAGTCGCGAATTTACCGAACGTAAAGGCGGAATGACATACGTGGTAGCCGCTTTCTCTCTGACCGACGAAGGGATCGTCAACAGCGAGCCAACGACCGTCGAAGTGAAGATGGAGTCCACGGAGCCGGAGTCCAGCAATATTTTGACCATTAGCGTAAGCGATGTTGAGGCGCGCAGCGCGATACTCAACGTGACGACGACTAACGACGATCCATATCTTGCTGGAGCTCGATCCTGTCGTCTTCGAGGGGATGACCGATGACCAGATCATGGAGTACATTCTCTCGATGTACTACTGGGGACAGGACAGAAGCGGTTCCTATACGGAGGAGCTTACCGGTCTGCACCCTGAAACGCAATACACTTATTACGGTTTCGGCGTGAAGAACGACCAACCCACGACCCGATTGTTTACCTGTTCGTTCACAACTTCCGAGATGATTTATTCTGATGCTACGATCGAGGTGTCGTGGGACAAATATTACGATGTACTCGATATTATAGCGTTAGAACCGTCCTATCAGGAAACGCTCTATGGCGATGTCCTGATTCCCGTTAGCGTCGTCTCCGTGCCTGAGGGTTGCAAATTCTATTTCGGGATCTTTGACAAGACGAATTACAAGGACGATGTGGCTTGTATGGATTATTTGGTCGGTTACGGAAAAACAGAAGAATCGACGTACCTCAATGCATATTATGATATCGAGTATGAGATTCGAGGTTTTGCCGTGGATCAGGATGGCACCTGGGGCCGTCTGGTGAAGTTCCCGGCTTCGTTTAAAAAAGAGAACGTCTCTGATGCGCAGGAGTTTATTGACTCGCAAAAGAGTTGATCCGGAAGCTGACTTTTAATCTGTTCGTCCGGCCGGTTTCGGATGCGGGTCTCCGTAACGGCGACCTGAAAGCGGTTTCGGGCAAGCAGGCTGTGGGTGAATGATAACCTCGGATGCAAGTTTTGCCGGTAAGAGCGAGCCGCCCGACCGTTTTTTATCCCCAGGGAATTGCTTGTTCGGTATTAATTGCTTATATTTGCTTGCAAACAATTCCTGTTGCCTATGAAAAACCTGTTACCGATTGCCGTATGCCTGCTGCTGTGTCTGCCGGTTGCGGCCAAGAAACCCAATCCCAAGCAAGCGACTGCGCCTGCGGTCGAACAACGCGACACGGTCGTATGGGAAAATACCTCCGCCTCCGTACAGGAGATGCCCAAATTCCGCAAGGGAGGACTCGATGAGTACCGCAAGTGGGTTTACTCCCGCATCGAATATCCCGATGAGGCCTTCAACGAAGGGTACGAGGGTTTGGTCGTCGTGGCGATCATCGTCGAGCAGGACGGATCGGTTTCGATCGACAAGGTGGTCGAATCGCCCGCTCCCGTGCTTGCGACCGAAGTGCTGCGCGTGATTGCCGGCTCGCCCAAATGGACGCCCGGTAAGGCGCTCGATCCGGAGTCGGGGTTGGTGCGTCCCGTGCGCGTGAGGTACCTGTTGCCCGTCGAATTCAAATTCCGGCCCACGATGAACGACGCTTCGGTGCAGTCGTTCAAGTCGCAGAAGAATTTCAAGCCTTACGGTTCCTGAGAAAGCTGTACGGCATCCATGCGAAACCCTCCCCTGCGGAGGGTTTTCGTTTTGTGCTTTCTCGAAATGCCCGCCTGAGGGACGCTCGGAGAGAGGGCTGGAGGCGTAAATCTTGCGATAATGACCGTACTGTTCGGTCTGCTCCGTTCGAGATCGGTGTGGGGCGGGCATCCTGAGGGCGGATGGAAAGGCTTGTCGGGATTGTTGCGGTTGCCACTTGTTCGTCATACGCGTGGGCCGACAACCTGCGGATGCGGAAACGGCGCCGTATGTTACAGCGTTCCGCTGCGCAATCCCAATCCGACGACTGCCGATGCGGATGCGGCTGTGGCCGGACGGCCTTGCTAATCGCTGACGGTCACGCTGCTGCCCTCCGTGCCGTTTTTTGCGATCCGCCGCTTTGTTATTTGAAATTAAATCACTACCTTTGCGCACCCGCGAAGTGCGGGAATTGGATTACAACAACAAGTATTAACTAAACGTAAACAAAGTGGATTCATTAAGCTACAAGACTATCTCGTCCAACGCTGCCACGGTCAACAAGGAGTGGGTCGTGATCGACGCGACGAACGAGGTATTGGGACGTCTTGCTTCCCAGGTCGCGAAGATCCTCCGAGGCAAGAACAAGCCGAGCTTTACGCCCCATGTCGATTGCGGCGACTATGTCGTGGTGATCAACGCCGACAAGGTGCGACTGACCGGCAAAAAAATGACCGACAAGGTCTATGTACGTCACACGGGCTATCCGGGCGGCCAGCGTTTCGCGACACCTGCCGACTACCTGCAGAAGCGGCCCACGTTCGTTCTGGAAAAGGCCGTTCGCGGCATGCTCCCCAAGAACCGTCTGGGCGACGCCATTTTCCGGAACCTGAAGGTTTATGCCGGCGCCGAGCACCCGCACACGGCCCAGACTCCCCGGCAAATTAAGTTAAACGAGATTAAGTAAGCGCATTATGGAAGTTGTAAACACCGTAGGTCGTCGTAAGGCCGCTGTGGCTCGCGTGTACGTGAAGCCGGGCAAGGGTCAGATTACAATCAACCACAAGGAGCTCGCTGCCTATTTCCCGCTCGAAATTCTCCAGTACCAGGTGAAGCAGCCGTTGTTGGCCACCAATACCACGGAGAGTTACGACGTTGTCATCAACCTCGATGGCGGCGGTATCAAGGGACAGGCCGAGGCTGCGCGTCTGGGTATCGCTCGCGCTCTGTGCGAGATCGACGGGGAATTCCGTCCTGTTCTCAAGAAGAGCGGATTCCTGACCCGTGACTCGCGCGAGGTTGAACGTAAGAAGCCCGGTCAGCCCGGAGCACGTCGCAAGTTCCAGTTCAGCAAACGTTAATACGAACGACCGATTTTCGGCAAGCACAGCCGGGTTGAAACCGCCGCAGACTACTTATATTATATATGTATTACTCGTCGGTTGCCCTGCTGCGGAAAACTTCCGGGACCGGTCCGCGGACCGCTACTTCGGGAGTTGAAGAAAAGAGATTGTAAATTAAAAACAGAAATTGATCATGTCACGCACAGATTTTAATACCTTACTGGAAGCCGGCGCTCACTTCGGTCACCTGAAGCGTAAGTGGAACCCCAAAATGGCTCCCTACATCTTCATGGAGAAGAACGGCATCCACATCATCGACCTGCACAAAACGGTCCTGAAGATCGATGAGGCTGCTGCGGCACTCAAGCAGATCGCCAAGAGCGGTCGCCGCGTGCTGTTCGTAGCCACCAAGAAACAAGCCAAGGAGATCGTTGCCGAAAAGGTGGCGACCGTCGGTATGCCCTACGTTACCGAGCGTTGGGCGGGCGGTATGCTCACGAACTTCCCCACCATACGTAAAGCCGTCAAGAAAATGGCCACCATCGATAAGATGACCACCGACGGCACGTTCGATAATTTCTCCAAGCGGGAGAAACTCCAGATCGCGCGTCAGCGCGCCAAGCTCGAAAAGAACCTCGGCTCGATCGCCGACCTGACGCGCCTTCCGGCCGCGTTGTTCGTCGTCGATGTGCAGAAAGAGGCCAACGCCGTAAAAGAGGCCAAGCGGCTCAACATCCCCGTCTTTGCAATGGTAGATACTTGTTGTGATCCAACCGACATTGATTACGTGATACCTGCAAACGACGACGCCACCAAGTCGATCGCCGTGGTAGTGGATGTGATGACCGCCGCCGTTGCGGAAGGGCTCGAAGAGCGCCGTCTGGAGAAGGAGAAAGAGGCTCAGGAGGCCGAAGCCGGCGCCGAAGCTGCCGCAGGCGCGATGCGCAGGGATGCCAAGCCCCGTATCCGCAAGGCCGTCAAGGAGCAGGTCGAGTCCGAGGAGGCTGCCGTGGCCGAGGTCGTGGCTGCTGTTGCCGAGGCCGAGGCTGTGACCGAAGCGGTCGCCGAAGCTGTGGCTGAAGTTGAGGCTGCCGGTGAGGCTGCCGCCGAATAACCCGCCGCGCAAGAATTTTTAACGAACAAAAGAAAGGATAACTATGGAAATCAAAGCTGCCGATGTAATGAAGCTCCGCAAGATGACCGGCGCCGGTATGATGGACTGCAAAAAAGCACTCATCGAAGCCGAAGGCGATTACGAACGGGCTCAGGACATCATCCGCGAGAAAGGCAAGCTGGTGGTCAGCAAGCGCGCCGACCGCACAGCCAGCGAGGGCGTCGTCGTAACGCGCATCGTGGGCGGGAAGGCTTACATGCTCTGCCTGGCTTGCGAGACGGACTTCGTGGCTCAGAATGCCGAATATGCCGCTTCCGCCAATGCCATGCTGGATGTGGCCGTCAAGCAGGACGTCGCCGACCGCGACGCGCTGATGGCCGCACGCAACGACGAAGGCCGCACCGTCGAGGAGATGGTGACCGAGAAGTCGGGTCAGACAGGCGAGAAGATCGAGCTGGCTTACTACGCCCGCATCGAAGCGCCTTACTGCCATGCCTATGTCCACTTCAATAAGAAGCTCGGGGCGTTGATCGGTTTCAACAAGGTCGTGCCCGAGGAGGTCGCCCACACGGTAGCCATGCAGGCTACGGCGATGGCCCCGATTTCGATCGATGTGGCCGACTGCCCGGCCGACGTGGTGGCTCACGAGCGCCAGATCGCTATCGAAGCCATGAAGCAGGATCCCAAGAATGCGGGCAAGAACGACGCCATTCTGGAGAAGATCGCCGAGGGTAAGATGCGCAAATTCTTCGAGGAGAATACGCTGCTCAACCAGATCGTGGTAGGCGAGAAAGAGACCATCGCCGAATACATCCGCAAGGCGGACAAGGAGGCTACGGTCATCGCTTACAAGCGCTTCGCGCTGGGCGACTGATCGGTCTTCGACGGCGCTGCCGCCGTGTAATGCAGAATCCCGGACGGAAATTTCCTGTCCGGGATTTTTTCTGACACACGAGGGCAAGCGGCTTCTTTGGGCTACATCCACCCTGCGGGTTCTTCGGGCGATGACCACGTCGGGCTTCGCGGCGAACGGTGGTGACGCGCCCGTATCCCGTCTTTCCGAACAGTCCTTTAAACTGGGGTTCGTCTTGCCTGCCCCTGTGGGTCGCCGCTTATGAAAATCGATTACCGGATGGAATACCCCGTATTATTTTCCGCGTCTTTGTAATTATTTGCCTTTTCCGGCGACTATTGGGGTAAACAAACCGATCTGCCATGCAAACGGAAGAACGATTCGTCGAACTTATGGAACGCTATAAGCGAGTGATTTATAAGGTATGTTATGTTTATGCTCCACCCGACCAGATCGAGGATTATTTCCAGGAAACGGTATTGGCTCTCTGGCGCAGCTATCGGCTTTTCCGCGGGGAGTGCAGCCATTCGACCTGGATTTACCGCGTCACGCTGCACACCTGCCTCTCTTTCGTGCGGCGCAGGATGCGGCGTCCCCCGTGTGTGCCGCTCGCTGTCGATCTTTCGGCGGACGATGATTCCGGAAGCCGTGAACAACTGGAGGAGTTGTATGCGATGATCTCCCGGCTGGGACGGCTCGACCGTGCCGTCGTCCTGCTCTGGCTGGAGGAGTGCAGCTACGATGAAATTGCCCGTATTACGGGGCTTACGCGGCAGAATGTGGGGGTCCGGCTTACGCGCATCCGGGAAAAACTGCGCATGATGACAAACGGTTAAACAATCGCATTATGGAACTCGAGGAGATGAAACAGAGGTGGAGCCTGCTTTCGGAGCGGCTCGATCGTTCGGAGGTGCTTCGGCGGCGGGATATGGAATGTCTGTTCCGGCGTCGTGCAGGCTCCTATCTGCATTATATGTGGTTTGTCGAACTTTCGGGTTTCGCCGCACTGCCCCTGATCGTCGCGATCGGAAAATACCGTGGTGTCGCGGATTCGGTGATCTGGCCGCTGGTCGGCATCGTGCTCTGCTTCGCTGCGCTATGGACGTGGGCGCTGTATCTGATGTCGCGTGTTGTCGGATGCCGCGGATCGCTTGTGGAGGTCGAAACCCGAATGACCCGATTTACCCTCTTCATGCGCATCTATCTTTTTCTGGCCGTTCTGTTTGTCATCCTGCTTCCGACCGTCATGGTGGTTCGTGCGGCGGATTATTATACTGCGCACGGTATGTGGTGGATTGTGGCGGGGAGTTGCGGGTTGGCGTTGGCCCTCTGTTTTGCGGTGGTAGGGTGGGAGCGCAACCGCATCCGTGAATTGCGGCGGCGGCTGCGCGATCTGCGAGAGTTTAGGGATGCGTGACGGCTGCCCTTACCGCACTCCCAGCCGCCACAGCAGGGCGAGTGTATAGCGCCGAAGGATCGCCGGCAGCGTGAGCCATACGCGGGATTGGCACCGCCACCGTAATCCCTCGCACATGAGGCAGCGGCCCGATGGACGCAGCACCCGCACGAGGCGCCCTGCGACGTCGTCGGTCATACATTGTTCCCGCACCCTGTAGTTGCCGTCGCCGGCGAGAGTCAGGGTGCCTCCCTCGCGCCGCAGGACGCGGTGGAGGATATAGCGTCCTCCGCTGCGGAAAAGCACCACATCCCTGTTGCGCACCTCCTCTCCCCGACAAGGGGCCAGCACCGCCACGTCGCGGCCGTCGCGTAGCAACGGCCTCATGCTGTGTCCTTTCATGCGGATTTCGACCTCACGGCCCGTGGCGAGCTGTCGTGCAACTTCGTCGAAAAATATGCGGTTGTCGAGTCGCATGGTCAGCGTGAGGGGGTAAAGACGGTTGCGTGGGCCAACCGCGCCGCGTCGGCGTCGGGCAGGCATTCGAGTTCATAGACCGGCACGGCGGCGAGCAGATCGGAGAGGGCGGCGCAGACGGCGTCCTGGAGGGCTCCGTCGTAGGCGAAAGAGGGGGCGCAGGAGGGGAGCAGGGCGCCGATGGCTGCGAGGGGCGGAAGCCGTCGGATGCGGTTGTGCGGTGCCTGCCGCAGCCGCACGAAGGCCCGGATCGTCGCCCGCTCGCTGCGGTAGCAGGGCGTTTTGCCGCTCCAGGGCGAACCCCATGCCGTCGGCCTGCCGTCGTGCATCCCGACCAGCGGACTGTCGTCGTTGAGCAGTTCCGCACCGGGAATGTAGTTGCACCACAACCGCGTGTGGGTGCTTTTGCCCGTCCCCGATTCGCCCAGGAAGAGGACGGCGTCGTCGCCGAGCCGGATCGCCGAGGAGTGGATCGCCAGGATACCCTGCGGGGCGAGGGCCATTCCGAGACATATCCAGAGGCCGAAGCGCAGCAGCGTCGGGTCGGGAGGTCCGCCCCATGCGATATCGCTCAGCACCTCCGGCCCGGCCAATGGTTTGAAAAAGGTCGCTGGCCGGCCGTCGCGGGGCGTCATGCGGAACAGATAACCGCTCGTGCATCGTCCGAACGAGCACTCCGCATCGGCATCCTCGAACGGAAACCGATGCAGCTCCCGCAGTTGGGCCGGCGCGGGGATTTCGGCGGTGGGACGCAGCAGCAATGCCGGCCGTTCCGCCGGCTCGGGGCGGACGGCAAAGGGACCGAAGGCCCTGAGCGGCAGCCCGCGGCCGTCGGGTGAGAGCGTCTCCGCCCGTTCGATCCGGATGCGTTGTCCGGCGATCAGGTAATCCGAAGTCATGGCTGGGCGAGGTCGATGATGCGGTCGCAATGGCTCAGGGTGCTCTCCCGGTGGGCGATCACCAGCACGGTCAGCTCGGGCCGGGTGCGCATCAAGGTTTCGAGCGAGCGATTGATCCGCTCCTCGGTGGGGGTGTCGAGTGCTGAGGTGGCTTCGTCGAGCAGCAGCACGCCGGCCTGTTTGTAGAGTGCGCGCGCGATGCCGATCCGTTGGCGCTCCCCTCCCGAAAGGCGGCAGCCGCACTCCCCGACCGGGGTGTCGGGGCCTTGCGGCAGCGTCGCCGCAAATCCGTCGAGTCCCGCTGCGGTGAGCGCTTCAAGGGCGCGTGCGCGGTTGATCTGCGCCGTCTCAAGGCCCGGTGCAACGTTATCGATCAGCGTCCCGTCGGTAAGGAAAACATGCTGCGCCACATAGCCGACGTTGTCGAGCCAGGCCCGCCGATTGGCAGCCGTCAGGGGCTCGCCGTCGATGCGTATGCTTCCCGATGCGGGCGTATAGAAGCCGAGCAGAAGGTTGAAAAGCGTTGTCTTGCCCACGCCCGATGCCCCCCGGATACCGACCCGCTCGCCCTTGCGGACGGTGAACGACAGGTTGCGGATCGTCCATTTTTCCGGCTCCCGGTCGTCGTAGCGGAAGCTGAGCCGGCTCACTTCGATCTCATGGCGGAGGGTCAGCCGGCCGCGGGAGACTTCGCCTGTGCCGTCGCTGGAAAGGGTGTTTGGCGTGGCGTTGTCCGTCTTGTCGCCGCATGCGGTGCCGGATCCCTTTGCCGGATTCATTTCGGAAGAGGCAGCCCTATCGTTGGAGCGCCTGGGCTTTTCGCCGAACGGGGCGTTGTCCCCGTCACGCAGGGCGTCGCGCAGCACCTCGACGGTATAGCGGTTGTACCGGATGGAGCTCCACGCCGACATAAGGTTCCGCACCGAGGGCATGAGCCGTAGCGCGGCCACGGCGAAGATGCCGAACAGCAGCCGCAGCCGTGCCTCGTCCATGCCGAGTGTTCCCACGACCAGCAGCCCCATGCCGACTGCCAATCCGATCTCCATGAAGAGCTGCGGCAGCGTCGAGAGGGTCGCGTTGCGCGAGCGGATGGCGACGACCTCGTCCAGCGCCTCGTCGAAGCGGCCGAGCATCGCAGGAAAGGCCCCGGCGACCTCCATGTCCGCATAGCCCCGGAGCAGGTCCGCGACTGTGCGGGCCTTGCGCCGCTGCGCCCGGTTTTCCTCCGCGCCGAGCCGTGCGAGCCGTCGCCGCACGACGCTGTAATAGAGCCATGCCGACGGCAGGAAGATCAGCACGATCATCCCCGCCACCAGCGGGTTGTACCATGCGACGGCTCCGAGCAGCAACAGCAGCAGCAGTCCGTCGCTGAGCATCGAGGCCGCCGGCCGCAGCACGCCCGTGACGAAGGCGAGGCTTACCACGTTGACGTTGCGTGCGAGCAATGCCGTGTTGGAATGTTTGAGAAAGGCCAGCCCGCGGTCGTGGTAGGTCCGGAAAAGCCTTCGCGAGAGGTCGCGGTAGAGGTCATAGACGAAATTGCGTTCGTAACGGTACAACAGCAGGTTGAGCAGGCATTTGAGCGTCACCGCCATGGCGACGCCTGCGCAGACCGCGACGATGAACGTCTGCCGGCTCTGGAAACCTCCTGCGCGATACAGCTCCGCGAGCCAGGGAACGGAGGCCAGGCTGTCGCTGTCGAGGATGAGCACCAGTACGGGCAGCAATACGGCCAGCCCTGCCAGATTGAGCAGCGCCCGCAGGAAGATCGTGCAGGTCACCCCGACGGCCCGCCGCCGGTAGGGGCGGGGCAGTATGTCAAGCGGCGTGGGTTTCATGGCCGTAAAGTTAGGGTAAATTCCTCATATTTCCACCTTTTCGGTGCGGCCGAGTTTGACGTACCACAGATACCCCTCCACGTCGGTATAGCCCATCTGACGGAGCAGAAGCATGTACGATCCGATCTGCGTGCGGTATCGCGCGGCCTGCAGCTCGCCGAATTTGTAGTCCACCACCACGGCTCTGTCGCCGTGGGTCATCACCCGGTCGGGACGCCGAACGGTCGTTTCGCCGGGGACGACGATCGTCTGTTCGTTGCGCACGCAATCCCACGACCCGTCGAACCAGCTCCGGGCCAGCGGATCGCCCAAAGCCTGCGCCACCATGCGGCGGAGCCGCCCGGCCTCCTGTTCATCGAGGCTGCCTTCGAGCGTCATCGCACGGATCGCCTCCTCGATCTCGGCCGTGGTGGTGGCCTGTTCAAAAACCCGGTGGAGCAGTATGCCATAGTTGCGGGGCGAGAGTTCGACGGGCTCACCGTCTGCGAAATAGCGGTCGGAGGGGAGCCGCAGACGCAATTCGGCCCGGGCTGTGGGGTATTCCGACAGCCGCAGGCTCGTGACCTGTGTGCGGGCATCCCGCAGCGGTTCCGGCCCCGCGAACTCCCCGAAAAGGAACTCTTCGACGGTCTGTTCCTGCGTATGCACCCCTTCCAGGTCGCCCGCCAGCGCCCGGTCCCCTTCGACCCGGATGCACTGCATGACGAGGCTTCCCACATTGGGAGTCTGCGCCGAGAACGCCGATGAACGCGGAATGAACAGGTGGAGCGACTCGGCTGCACGGGTCAGGGCCACGTACAGCAGGTTGATGTTATCGACGTGGGAATAGACCATCTCGCGGTAATATTCCGCCGAAAAGAGCGATTCGGCCATCTCCTTGCGGTAGCGCACCGGAAACCGGCCCGCCTCCTTCAGCTCGGGGTCGGCGGCCTCGGCCCAGACGATGTTCGCCACCTGGCCGCCGGCCTTGGGGGTGAGCTGCCAGTTGCAGTAGGGGATCAGCACGACCCGCTTTTCGAGCCCTTTGGCTTTGTGGACGGTCATGATCTCGATGGCCGACTCGCTCTGCCCGGTGCGCAGCGACTTGTGCTGCCCCTGCTGTTCCCACCAGGCGAGGAAGAGCGCTATGTCCGCGATGCGCGAGGAACAGAAGGCGATCACCTGTTCGTGAACGGCCTGCAGGTAGGCGATTTGCCGCGCGTCGTGCTGCAGGTCGTAGCGCATCACGATCCGCTCGAAAGCCTCTTCGGGCGAGAGCAGGCGCAGGGAGTCGAAAAAGCGGAGCTCCTCGGGGCTCAGCCGGGTGTCGAAAGGCCGTTCCAGGTGCCGGTTGTGGATGGCCCTTGCGATGTCGTCCCCGGGATCGAGCGCAAGGCGGAAGGCGGCGGCGACGAGCGAGCTGACGGGAGCGTAACCGACGCTCAGCGCCTCCTGCGTCATCACGTCGAAACGGTAGCGCGGATCGTCGTTGTTCCGCTTGAAGTCGAGCAGCATGGCGGCCACGCGCGCAGCGTCGGTCTTGCCCCGCACCAGCACCAGCAGGTCGCAGGGACGGAAGCCGAGGTCGAGCAGTTCGCGGATGCGGGCGACCAGAGGCGGTTCGTCGTCCGTAATGGTGATGCGCACGCATCCGGGATGGCTGCCGCGCTTGCGGGGAATCTGCGTGTGGGCTTCGTAAGCGTCCCTCAGCGTGTCGCGGAGCCGGGTGCGCATCGCATCGGGGAGCGTTCCGGCCGGGGCCGTGTCGAGCAGTTCGTTCAGGCGGGCGTTGTCCAGCTCCGCCGCCGCGCCGATCAGCCGGTTGTTGAACTCCACCACCACGGGCAGGCTGCGGTAGTTCTCCTGCAGGTGGACGACTTCGGTGCTTGCGGGGCCCAACGCCTGCTGCGCCCGTTCGTGCAGGATGCGCCAGTCGCCTCCGCGCCAGCGGTAGATCGACTGCTTGATGTCGCCCACCAGCAGCACTGAGCTGCCTTCGGACTGGGCCATGGCATTTTGCAGCAGGGGGAGGAAATTTTCCCACTCCTTGACCGAAGTGTCCTGGAATTCGTCGATCATGAAACGCTCGAAGCGGTTGCCGATCTTCTCGTAGATGAACGGGGCGTCGTTGCGGGCGACAAACTCCGAAAGCAGGTATTTCGTCTCCGAAAGGAGCATCATGTTCTGCTCGTCGCACATGCGCTGCGTGGTTTCATACAGGTCTGCCAGCAGAGCGAAGCCCCGGTAGTTTTCCCGCAGCAGGTCGGCGGTGTTCCATAGCCGGATGTTGCGGTCGTAGGTTTCGCACAGCGCAGCCAGCAGGGGGCGCAGTTCCGGCGCCAGCGCCTCGGCGGGGGAGCCTTTGGCGCACCATCCCTCGGTCGAAAGGGCCATCTTGCGTGCGGTGGCCGTGGGAGCCTTCGTTTCGCCTGCGGCCACGGCTGCGAAATAGCGGGCGAAGCTGCGGCTTTTGCCCGCGAAGTCTTCGGGCGCGACGCCGGCTGCGGCCATCAGTTCCATAGCCTGCCGGGCCGTACGGCGCATCGCCGCACGGGCCGCTTCGGCTTTGCCCGTCGCCGCGCCGACGATGCGTCCCAGCTCGGCTTTCGTACGCGCCGCAGCGAGCGCCTCTTTGTTTTTCTCTTTGAACAGTTCGCCCCCGAGTGCGAGGATGCCGTCGCGCACGTCCCAGCGGCGTCCGTCCTCGATGCGCTCCTCGACGAAGGCCATGAGCCAGCGGCGCAGCTCCTGGTCGTCGGTGATGCGTTCGACGAGCGTGTCGGCGCTCCGCTGGAGCACCGACGCCGTCTCGATTTCGACGTTGTAGTTGAGGTCGAGCCCCAGCTCGCGGATGAAAGAGCGCAGGATGCGCTGGAAAAAGGTGTCGATCGTGAGTACCGTGAAGCGCGAGTAGTCGTGCAGGATGCGCGAGCGGGCTTCGGCGGCCCGCAGGCGCACGGTGCGCTCGTCCAGCCCCAGTTCCCGCACGAGCAGGGGGAGGTAGCCGCTCGGAGCTTCCGAAGCCAGGGCGTGGATCTCCTGCAGGATGCGCGATTTCATCTCCTCGGTCGCCTTGTTGGTGAAGGTGACGGCCAAAATGTGACGGTAGCGTCCGGGCTGCTCCACCACGTCGCGCACGTATTTGTACGCCAACTGGTATGTCTTGCCCGAGCCTGCGCTCGCATTGAGGATTCTGGCTCTCATGTCCGGGAAAAGGGAAAAAATTTCGACTAAAGATAGGCATTAATCGGTGAACGGCGACCGGGTTTGGAAAAAATATCGTATCTTGGTCTGCGTAAACAAAGGATCGAACGTATGAAAAAGTGGATTTTTGCGATGACTTGCCTGCTCGGCTGCCTCGCGCTCCGTGCGCAGGAGCCGGCCGCTGACGGACAGGAACCCGGGGAGGATCGGATCAGTGTGGACAGGCTTTCGCCCGAGGTGGCCGCCGCGAGCGGCGAACGCTCGGAGTGGCTCCCCTCGTTCACGGGCGTGCATGTGGTGGGGCCGGTGAAAATCCGGTTCGTCCCGGCTCCCGCCGACCAGGGACCCCGGATCGTCTATGACACCAAAGGCATCTTCACGTCGAAGTTCAAGGCGACGGTAAACAAGGACAAGGTGTTGATAATCAGTGAACGTTACGATGCCAAACGCCAGTCGGTGACGGAGGTGACCCTCTATTACAACACCCTCCGTTCGGCCCGTTTCGACGGGGCCGACGTTACCGTCGAACAGCCGTTCGAGGCGACCATGTTCGACCTTTATGTGTCGGGCGGAGCCGTGGTGACGGCGGCGTTCGATGTGCAGGACCTTTACCTGCAACTCACCGGCAAGAGCACGCTGACGCTGACGGGGCGTGCACGCTACCTGAGCGTGGAAGCCTCGACAGGCAAGCTCGATGCCTCGGCGCTGGATGTGACGGCCGCGACCGTCAATGCAACGCATAAGGCCGACGTGCTGCTGGATGTGGACGAACGCATCGAGGCGACGGCGTCCACGGGAGCAAAAATCCGTTACCGGGGCGCTCCCCCCGTGCTGCGCGGCACGACCTCCATCTTCGGAGGGGAGATTCTCTCCGTGGAGTGACGATGCGGAGTTTTCTGCACGAGGTTGCCGCCGATCTTTACGGCCGGTACGGGGACGACTTGTCGTCCCTTTCCGTGATGTTTCCGTCGCGTCGCGCCCGGCTGTTCTTCGTGGATGCGCTGACCCGGGTGGCCGAACGTCCCCTGTGGCAGCCACGGTGGACGACCGTGGACGAGCTGATGGGCGAAATTTCGGGCCTGCAGTGCGTCGAGCGTGTGCGCCTTATCACGGAGCTTTACCGCGTCTATTCCGAATTCCACGACGAGCCGTTCGATAAGTTCTACTTCTGGGGCGAGCTGCTGCTCTCGGATTTCGACACGATCGACAAATACCTGATCGATGCCGGTATGCTGCTGCGCAACCTGGCCGACATCAAGGAGATCGAGGCCGACGTGTCGTACCTTACGCCCGAACAGCTGCGCATCGTCTCTTTCTGGGCGACCTTCGGCGACCGCAAAGACCTTTCGCTCGAGAAACGGCGGTTCCTGGCCGTGTGGGAGACGCTGGGCCCCATCTACCGCCGCTTTCGCGAACGGCTCGCACAGCTCGGCATCGCCTATACGGGCATGATGCACCGCGCCGCCGTCGAACGCATCGATGTGGGCGACTTCGCGTTCCCGGAGCCCCGGCGATTCGCTGTGGCGGGATTCAACGCACTCTCGGCCTGCGAGAAACGGTTGTTCCGCTTCCTTTCCACCGCGGCCCAAACCGATTTCTACTGGGATTACGACGATTATTACGTCCGCTCGTCCGAACAGGAGGCCGGCATGTTCGTGCGGGACAACCTGAGGATGTTCCCTCCGCGTGCATCCGTCGCACACGACGGCATGAGCCGCCCCAAGCGGATCGAATCCGTCGCCGCCGTCTCCGATGCCGTGCAGTGCAAGCACGTGGCTTCGATCCTGCGGGGCATTGCTGCCGGGGGGGAGCTCGACAAACGGACGGCCATCGTGCTCACGGACGAAAACCTGCTGCTGCCGCTGCTGTACGCCCTGCCTCCTGAAACGGGCCGGGTCAATGTGACCATGGGCTTTCCGCTCAAACAGAGCCTCGCCTATACCTTCGTCGAACGCCTGCTCGAGTTGCAGTCGGGGCGCCGCCGCAGAAACGGCGAGTGGGTTTTCTATCACGCCCATGCGGAGGGTATGCTCGCGCATCCCTACGTCGTCGGCGAGGACCCCGACCGGATCGGGGCGTTGCTGACCGAAATCCGGCGCGAGCGGCGCATAACGATCGCCGCGTCGGTGCTTGCGGCAACCCCGCTGCTGGAGCGTATTTTCCGGGCTGCGGAGGATTGGCGTGCGCTTTCCGATTACCTGCTCGACGTGGTGGGGGGTGTGGCCGCGACCGCATACGAGGGCGAGGACGCCCGCGAGCGTACCGAGTTTCTGTCCGTCGTCGCAGAGCAGATCACACGGCTGCGCAATTCGCTCGATGCCTGCGGGATCGACCTTACGGTGTCGATCTACGCCTCGCTGCTGCGCCGCCACTTCCAAACCCTGCGCATCCCTTTCGAGGGCGAGCCGCTGGAAGGGTTGCAGGTCATGGGCATCCTGGAGACCCGCAACCTCGATTTCGAGAATGTGATCGTCCTTTCGATGGACGACGACAACTTTCCCGGCAGCCACACGGTACAGTCCTCCTTCATCCCTTACGGCCTGTGCGCTGCCTACGGATTGCCTACCCCCGAGCACCACGAGGGGGTTTACGCCTACTATTTCTACCGGCTGATCCAGCGGGCTTCCAACGTCTGGATGCTCTATTGCTCGCAGGCCGATGAGAAATCTACCGGCGAGCCGAGCCGTTATATCCGCCAGTTGGATTACGAGTCGCATTTCGAGGTGCGCAAAACCGAGGTGGGGGTGGATGTGAACCTGCCCGCCGACGAGCCCCTCGAGGTCGAAAAGTGCGGCGAAGCGGCCAGCCGACTGGCCCGCTTCCTCGATGCGGAGCATCCCGTACCGCTTTCGCCTACCGCTTTTTTCCGCTATGTGGCCTGTCCTCTGCGTTTCTATTTCTACTCCGTTGCCGGACTCGCCGTGCGCGACGAGGTCGCCGACGAGGTCGATGCTCCGATGTTCGGCACCATCCTGCACGGGGCCATGCAGCGGCTTTATGCTCCTCTTGTCGGGGCATTGCATCCCGGCGAGGCGCTTTGGGCGCTGGCCCGTTCGGGCGAGGCGGAGCGGGCCGTGGTTGCGGCGGTCAATGAACACTACCTGCTGGATGCCGCGGCCACGCCTGCCGATTACACCGGCAATTTACTGTTGGTCAAGAGTATCGTGACACGCTATATTCGCGACGGCATCCTGCCTTACGACGCCGCCCGCGACGGATTCACGGTGCGCGGGGTGGAACGGCGCGTAGAGTGCCTCTTCCCGTTCGATCCGTCCGATCCCTCGCGGCGGGTGCTCTTCGCGGGTACGGCCGACCGGATCGATGCGCTCGACGACGGGACGCTGAGGGTGGTGGACTACAAGACCGGGGCCCCCGCTGCGGACTTCGACGGCGTCGAGGCCCTTTTCGGTCCGGAGGCCCGGAGGCAGAAACCCCATATCCTGCAAACGCTCCTCTATGCGATGATGCTTCGCCGCGCCGAGGGGTGCGACGTGGAACCTGCGCTCTATTACGTGCGGGCCATGCACCGACCCGGATACGTCGCGCAGCTCACGGACAAGAGCCTGAAAGTCACCGGCGCCCGTTATGATTTTTACAGTGCGGCATTCGAGGGGGAACTGCGGACGAAACTCGCGGAGCTGTTCGATTTGTCCGTTCCGTTCCGGCAATGCGGGGATCGGGAGATATGCCGCTTCTGCGACTACCGGGCCATCTGTCGCCGGTAGGTTGTCCGTCCCATTATAATTCCACCCGGATATAGGCGGCTCCGCTGCGTCGCGCGGCTTCGAGCCCGATTTCTGAATCTTCAAAAATAAGCGTCCGGTCGGGCGTGACGCCCTCGGCCTCCATCGCCCGGAGGAAACAGTCGGGATCGGGCTTGGGACGTTGCGTGTCGGCGCCGCAGAGGATGCCGTCCAACCCCTCGCGTAGCCCGAGCCAGTCGATCGCATGGTCGATGTTGTCGCGCTGGCCGGTCGAGACGATCCATACTCGTCCGCCGTCGGCGCGGAACGCCTGACAGAACTCCCACAGCGGACGGTTCAGGCGTACCGTATCGAAGAAAGAGGGATACAGCGCGATTTTCCGAAGACGCAGCCGGTCGATCTGCTCGGGGTCGGCGATGCCGAACGAGCGGAGGAACTCCCCGCAGCGCATCCCGAATCAGCGCCGGGCGTACTCCTCCTCGTCCAGCCGATAGCCTGCCTCGGCCAAAGCCTGTTTGTAGGCCAGGGCATTGGCCCGCCGCGTATCGGCCAGCGTTCCGTCGAAATCCAGGAGAATCAGTTCGATGCGGGCCATCAGTCGAAGGATTGCATCCCCGACTGGGCGATGCGGATGATGCGCCGGTACTCCTCCGGCGAAAGCTCCATGAAGAAATAGTGCACCGGATCGACCCGCATTCCCTGATAGCGCACTTCGTAATGGAGGTGGGGCGCCAGCGAGAGACCCGTGTTGCCCGAGAGGGCGATGATGTCGCCGCGGCGTACCCGCTGTCCTTTCTGTACGTTGATTTCCGAGAGGTTGGCATAGCGGGTTTCATACCCGTTGCCGTGGTCGATAACCACCGTTTTTCCCGAGGTGGAGTTGCGCGTGGCGGTCTCTTTGACCACACCGTCGGCCGTGGCGAAGACGCTCGATCCTTCCGGCACGGTGTAATCCACCCCCTGATGGGACTGGAGGGTCTTGTAAAAAGGATGGATCCGCATACCGTAGGAGGCGGTCAGCAGGGAGAGTTGTTTGTTGATGACCGGCTGGATGGCGGGAATCCGGTCGCGCCCCTCGCCGACCGAGTCGATCTGCCGCTGCAAAGCCAGGTAGGAGTCGCCGAGCCGGGTCAGCTGCGTCTCCATCGCCTCGACCCGGTCGCGCAGACCGAGTTTCAGGCGGCGCGTGGAGAGGGTGAAAAGGGCCTCGTAGCCGGCGCTTGCGTCGCGGTCGGCCTCGAAATCATACGGGTCGGATTCAAAGAGAATCCCGAACACGTTGCGGTCGCGTTCGACGACGTTGTTCAATACCCGTTCGAGCGTGTCGTAACGGGCCGCGAGTTGACCGTATTCGTCGCGCAGCCGGTCGGTCGAGTGCTTGAGCCCGTATTCGACCGGGGTGTCGAAAAAGAGCGAAAAGCCGATGTAGTAGAGTACGGCGGCACCGGTCCACATGAACAGGTGGATCGTGACGCGCACGAGCCGTTGCCTGAATGTCCGGGATTTGCGTGTCCGGGTTGTGGTTTTCGGGTTGGCCATTGCTCTGGGATCAATAGGTTTCGAGGTTCGTTTCGTGCATCTCCTCCATCAGACGGGTATATTCGGCAGGGGTCATGTCCTTGTTGAAGTAGTTGATCGGATTGACCACCTGCCCCCGCAGGATCACTTCGTAATGGAGGTGTGGCCCGGTGGTGCCCCCCGTGTTGCCTACTTCGGCGATCTTCTGACCCCGCACGACACGCTCGCCGGGCTTGACCAGGATGCGGCTCAGGTGGGCATAGCGGGTTTTGTAGCCGAATTCGTGGTCGAGCAGGATTTGCTTGCCGTAACCTTTTCGGGGGAGTCCCAGGTCGGTGCGTTCGACCACTCCGTCGCCCGTGGCATAGACCGGATTGCCGATGTCGCAGGCCAGATCGACCCCCTTGTGCATGATGTAGCTGCTGTAAATAGGATGCCGCCTCATGCCGAACGCCCCGATGCCGTTGCGCAGCTTGGTGCGGTCGATGGGCCAGATTGCGGGAATGGCCTGCGACATGATCTCTTTGTTGCGCGAGAGCTGCTGCAATTCGTCCAGCGAGAGCGAGGTTTCGTAGAGTCGCCGTGCGAGCCCGTCCAGTCGCCGCCAGGTGCCCGTCATCAGGGGCGAGTACTCGTAACCCGCCAGAGCAGCGTATTTGGCGTCAGGATAGGGCAGGCCGACACCCTCGACGGATACGGTGTCGGCGGCGAAGAGCGGGCGGTAAACATAGAGGTCGCGGTGGCGGATTTCGTCGAGCCGCCGCTCCGCCGTGCGGATGCGGTCCTGCAGGATGCGGTAGCGCACCACCAGTTCCTGGTTGTCGCGGTTGATGCGCAACATCTTGGGTGTGAGGAAGAAATAGGAAAACAACACGTTGGCGATCGAGACCAGGATGAAACCGATGAGGATTTTGCGGATCAGGCGGTAGGTGCGCAGGCGGAAAGGTACGGTCACCACCTCCTGCGTGGCCGAGACGACCTCGTGGGTAAGCTGGTGCAGATCGAATGTGGGTTCCTGGTGAGCCATCGGAAAAAACTACCGCGTATTGGATGCGAAATTAACGTAAATTATGTAATTTTGCAACCCGACTGACAAACGCAGGGAAACAATGAAACAGTATATGGAATCCAATGAAATTCGCCGGGCGTTCCTCGATTTCTTCCGCTCGAAGGAACATACGATCGTGCCGTCGGCGCCGATGGTGGTCAAGAACGACCCCACGCTGATGTTCACCAATGCCGGGATGAACCAGTTCAAGGAGATCTTCCTGGGCAACGCACCCCGGCCGTGGCCTCGTGCCGCCGACACGCAGAAATGCCTGCGCGTGTCGGGCAAGCACAACGATCTGGAGGAGGTCGGCCACGACACCTATCACCATACCATGTTCGAGATGCTGGGCAACTGGTCGTTCGGCGACTACTTCAAGCGCGAGGCGATCGGCTGGGCATGGGAGCTGCTGACCGGGGTGTACGGGCTCGACAAGAGCCGCATGTACGCCACCGTCTTTGAGGGCAGCGAGCAGGACGGCGTGCCCTTCGACCGCGAGGCTTACGACTACTGGCTGCAATACCTGCCCGAAGACCATATCATCCGGGGCAACCGGCATGACAATTTCTGGGAGATGGGCGAGACGGGCCCCTGCGGTCCGTGCAGCGAGATTCATTACGATTTGCGCGAAGAGGAGGAGATCCGCCTGCAGCCGGGCCGCGAGCTGGTGAATCAGGGCAGTCCGCTGGTTATCGAGATCTGGAACCTCGTGTTCATGCAGTTCAACCGCAAGGCCAACGGATCGCTCGAACCTCTTGCGGCCAGGAACATCGATACGGGCATGGGATTCGAGCGGCTTTGCATGATCCTCCAGGGCAAGAAGTCGAATTACGACACCGACGTATTCCAGCCCACCATCGGGCGTATTGCCGCGATGTCGGGCAAGCGTTACGGCGATCAGGCGCAGGCTGACGTGGCCATGCGCGTGGTGGCCGACCACCTGCGTGCCATCGCCTTTTCGATCGCCGACGGGCAGCTTCCCTCGAACGTGAAGGCGGGTTACGTGATTCGCCGCATCCTGCGGCGGGCCGTGCGTTACGGCTACACCTACCTGGGCTTCGACCAGCCGTTCATCTGCCGCCTCGTGCCGGGGCTGGTGGAGCAGATGGGGGAGCAGTTTCCCGAACTGCGGGCCCAGCAGTCGCTCATCGAAAAAGTCATCGAGGAGGAGGAGAGCGCTTTCCTGCGCACCCTCTCCACGGGCATCACGCTCCTGGACGGAGTGATCCGGCAGGTGGTCGAAAGCGGCTCGCGCACGATCGCCGGCAGGGATGCGTTCCTGCTTTACGATACCTATGGTTTCCCGATCGACCTGACCGAGCTGATCGCCCGCGAACAGGGCGTCGAAGTCGATCTGCCTGGTTTCGAGAAGGAGCTCCGGGCCCAGAAGGAGCGTTCGCGCAATGCCGCGGCGGTCTCGGCCGACGACTGGCACGAGCTGATGCCGATCCGCGAGAGCGAGTTCGTGGGTTACGACACCCTGAGCGAACGGGTGCGCATCGCCCGCTACCGCAGCGTGCAAAGCAAGGGCAAGACCTCCTACCAGCTCGTTTTCGACCGGACGCCGTTCTATGGCAACTCGGGCGGGCAGATCGGCGACATCGGCTACATCGAGCAGGAGGGCGACCGGATTCCCGTCGTGGCGACCGAGAAGGAAAACGGACTGATCGTCCACATTACGCAACGCCTTCCCGAAAACCCCGAAGGGGAGTTCACCGCCGTCGTCGATCCCGAAAAGCGGCAGTCGGCGGCCAACAACCACACGGCGACCCACCTGCTGCACGAGGCCCTGCGTCGGGTACTGGGTACCCATGTCGAGCAGAAAGGCTCGCTCGTCACGCCCGAATACCTGCGCTTCGACTTCTCGCATTTCCAGAAGGTGACTACCGAGGAGCTGCGCGAAGTGGAGCGGCTCGTGAACCGCGCGATCCGCGCCAACTACCCGCTCGTGGAGAACCGCAACGCCACACGCGAGGAGGCCGAGGCGTGCGGAGCGATGATGCTTTTCGGGGAGAAATACGGCGACCGGGTGCGCATGGTGCGCTTCGGCACGTCGGTCGAGCTGTGCGGCGGCACCCATACGAGCGCAACGGGCAATATCGGCATGTGCAAGATCGTCTCCGAAGGGGCCGTGTCGGCCGGTGTGCGCCGCATCGAGGCGGTGACGGGCGAGGCGGTCGAGAAGATCGTCTATGCCGCCGAGGATACGCTGCGCAACGTGGGGGAATACCTCAATAACCCCCAGGTGTTGCAGGCCGTGCGCAAGTTGATGGAGAGCAACGAAACCCTGCGCAGCGAGGTCGAGGCCATGCGGCGCGAGCAGGTGGCTCAGTGGGCCGAGAAGATCGCCGCTTCCACCCCCGAGCGGGACGGCATGCAGTTGATCGCTTTGCAGTCGGACCGCACGCCCGAATTCGTGAAAGACCTGGCTTATAACCTGCGCACGCGCCTGCCGCGTCTGGTGCTGGTGATCGGGTCGCTTGCGGGAGAAAAGCCGTCGCTTACGATCATGCTGGGCGACGAGATTGTTGCCGCCGGTGCCAATGCTGCGACGGTGGTGCGCGAGGCTGCCCGTGCTATCCAGGGCGGAGGCGGAGGACAGCCGTTTTTCGCTACGGCGGGCGGACGCAACGCAGAAGGGTTGCAGGCCGCCATCGACCGCGCGGTCGAGTTGATCCGGGAACAGATGAAATAGGTGAGGTTAAAAACAGGAGAGATGGGACAGAAAGTTTTGCTGATGATCCTCGACGGATGGGGCATCGGCGACGGGAGCAAATCGGATGTGATCCGCCGGATGCACCCGCAGTACATTACGGCCATGACGGAGCGCTATCCCCACGCGCAGCTCCGCACCGACGGCCGGTACGTGGGGCTTCCCGAGGGGCAGATGGGCAACTCGGAGGTCGGCCACCTCAACATCGGGGCCGGACGGGTGGTCTATCAGGATTTGGTGAAGATCAACCGGGCCATTGCCGACGGGTCGATCCGACGAAACGAAGAGATCGTCGAAGCGTTCGACTATGCCGAGCGCGAAGGGGTCGGCGTCCACCTGATGGGACTGGTTTCCGACGGCGGCGTCCATTCGTCGCTCGACCACCTGTTCGCGCTGCTCGACATCGCCGCAGCCCGGGGAATCGACAAGACTTTCGTGCACTGCTTCATGGATGGACGCGACACCGATCCGCGCAGCGGAAAGGGCTTTATCGCCCGGTTGCAGGAGCATATCGACCGATCGACCGGGGTGATCGCCTCGATCATCGGCCGCTACTATGCCATGGACCGCGACAAGCGGTGGGAGCGGGTCAGGCTGGCCTACGACATGCTCGTCAATGGCGTGGGAGAGCACAGTTCGGACATGGTGATGGCCATGCAGAAGTCGTACGACGAGGGGATCACGGACGAATTCGTGAAGCCTGTGGTGCGTATCGACGAAAACGGCTGTCCCGTCGGGCAGATCCGTCCGGGCGACGTGGTGATCTTCTTCAACTACCGGAACGACCGGGCTAAGGAGCTCACCGTCGCACTGACCCAGCAGGATATGCCCGAGTCGGGGATGCACACCCTGCCGCTCTATTATTGCTGCATGACTCCTTATGACGCGGGTTTTCGCGGACTCCATATCCTTTTCGACAAGGAGAACGTGCCCGACACCATCGGCGAATGGGTCTCCAAACAGGGACTGCGGCAACTGCGGATCGCCGAGACGGAGAAATACGCCCATGTGACGTTCTTCCTCAACGGCGGACGCGAGGAGGTTTTTCCCGGCGAGGAACGCATCCTGGTCGCCTCCCCGAAGGTGGCGACCTATGACCTGCAACCCGAGATGAGCGCATACGAAGTGGCCGACAAGCTGGTCGGGGCGCTCGATTCCGGACGGTTCGACTTCATCTGCCTGAACTTCGCCAACGGCGACATGGTGGGGCATACCGGCGTGTACGAAGCCATCGAAAAGGCCGTGACCGCCGTGGACGAATGTGTGGCCCGGGTGGTCGAGGCAGCGCGGCGCAACGGTTACGAGGTCGTGCAGATCGCCGACCACGGCAACGCCGACAATGCGCTCTATCCCGACGGCCGGCCCAATACGGCCCATTCGCTCAATCCCGTGCCGATCGTGGTGGTGTCCGACCGGGTCGAAACCGTACACGACGGTACCTTGGCCGACGTTGCACCTACGGTACTTCGGCTGATGGGCCTCGAACAGCCCGAGGAGATGACGGGACACCCGCTGGTGGAGATGAAAAAATAGACGGCTGCGGTTTGCTCGTGCAAGATTCCGGGAAGCATCGGCTTTCCGGAATTTTTCGTTGCCCGTTTGCGGGGCGATCGCTGCCCGGGCCGCATCGTCGCGGTTCCCGTGGGGGCGTCGGAAGCTCCTTCCGCGCTCTTTTTGCGGCGGATGGGGGCGGTGCAGGAAACCGGATCGGATGGGAGGCTGTTTGCAGGAATGCGGAAGGGTGTTGCCGGTCAGGCTGCGCCGCAGCAAAGGGAAAGGTCCGCTCCGAAGAGCGGACCTTTCTGCGACCGGAAACTGTGTACAGGGCTTACAGGGCGCAGCTTGCCGGTCGCGGGCAGGGAAAAGCGCCTATATGGCAGTCGGGGGCCCTCAGAAAAAAATTATCTGCGAAAGATGGCCCGCAATTTGAACGCACGAAAAAAGTGGGCTGAATCAATCTATTCGCTTCAGCGGTCTTAGGAGTACCTTGCAGCCGAATAGTCAAATTTAGCCCACGCCATACGTGAGCGTTTGACTTTATTCCCGGCTGCGTGAAATTTCCTAAGTTTCTGAAGCTGGATAAAGCGGAAACGCTTATCTTTTTGTCCGCGTCCTTCCGGATACGCGGGTCGTGTCTGCGGTTTTACATAGGCTCTTCGGTTGGTGTCTGACGCAAATATAGCGATTATTTGTTCTTTTCCATAAAATTCGTGATATTTTCGGCCACCAGACCGATCAGCGCGTCGATCGCCTCGGCCGGCGACCAGGCGTTGTGCGGCGAGAGAAGCAGCCGGTCGGGGTCTTTGACCGCCAGCAGCGGATTGTCCGCCGCGATGGGTTCGCGGGTGAATACATCGATCGCAGCCGCGGCGATCACCTCTTCGTCGAGCGCACGGGCCAATGCCGTCTCGTCCACGATGCCACCCCGCGCCACGTTGATTAGCAGTGCCGAAGGTTTCATCATCCGCAGTTCCCGCTCGCCGATCAGCCCGCGCGTCCGCTCGTTCAGCGGGGCGTGCACCGACACCACGTCGGCCCAGCCGAGCAGTTCCGCGAGCGGCAGGGCGGGGTACTCCTCCCGCCGTGCGACGCCCGAAGTGGAGGTGTAGCGCACCTCGCAGCCCAGGGCCGTGGCGACGCGGGCCACTTCGCGGCCGATCTGTCCCATGCCGACGATTCCCCAGCGGCTTCCCGCAAGCTGTCGGGTCGGGCGGGAAAAGTCGAACGGAACGTCGGAGGCGGCGTAGCGTCCCGATTTGACGAAACGGTCGTAGTAGAGGCTCTGTCTGAGCAGGGCGATGGCTGCGCCGAGGGTGGTCTCCGTGACCGATCGGGTCGAGTAGCCGGCGGCGTTGCGAACCTCCACGCCCCGGTCGGCGGCGGCATGCAGGTCGATGTTGTTCATGCCGGTCGCGGCCACGCAGATCAGCCGCAGGCGGGGGAGCCGGTCGAGCGTCGCGGCGTCGAAGACCACCTTGTTGGTGATGACCACGTCGGCTTCGGCGCAGCGTTCGCAGGTCTGTTCGGGAGCCGTCCGCTCGTATCCCGTGTAGTTGCCCAGCCGTCGCAGGGGCGTGACGTCGCGCCCGCCCATGCTGTATTCGTCGAGGTAAACGATATTCAGGTTTGCCATTTTGTCCGTTTGTTTTGTGCCCGGCCGGACAGCCCAGTCGGTTGTGGGTTCAAAATTACGAAAAGATTTCAAATCCCGGCGGAAGCATATGTCGATTCCGGACGAAAAATTTGGATATTTCGCCGATTATTCGTATATTGTCCTGACAATCCATATTAAGCGTATGAAGCCCGAATTTTATGGGGGGGGGTATTTTTAAACCCGCGCTTCTCCGTCGATAAATACCTGTTTTTCTACCGTGTTACACCGGAATTCGGTGCCGTTCGTCGGCATCGGGTTCCGGATTTTTATTCACTTAAAAATCAACCCGTATGAAAAAACACCGCATTTTCTGGCTTCTCGCTGCGACGATCCTCGCAGCCGGCTGTTCGTCGGACGACACGCCGACACCTCCTCCGCCTCCGCAGGCCGGCGACCTGAGTGCGCAGGGTACCGCCAACTGCTACCTAATCAGCGGCCCGGGCGATTATTCGTTCGATGCGACCGTCATGGGCAACGGCGTCTCGACCGAACGAGCCCCGGCGTCGCGCCTTGCACCCGTCGCCGCAGGGCTGGTCTGGCAGGATACGCCGGGCCTGCTTTCCGATGTCGAACTCTGTGAGGGACGCGTCTGCTTTACGGCGGGCGGGAAAAAGGGCAACGCCCTGCTCGCCGTGTACGATGCCGGCGGAAAGGTGCTATGGAGCTGGCATATCTGGGCGACCGACTACGATCCGGCTTCGGGGGCGGCCAAACTGAACGGGCTGACCTGGATGACGCTCAACCTGGGTGCGGTGGCGACGGACTACGACGCTACGGGCACGGTCAAAGGAATGGTTTACCAGTGGGGACGTAAAGACCCCTTCCCCTCCGTTTCGGGGTGGACCGATGCGGGCGGCATCACGGTATATGACGCCTCCGGTTCAACGGCCGATCCGTTCCGCACGGAGCAGGTCGCCCGCACGGACAACCTGGCCGAAGCGGTGGCCCATCCGACCACCTTCTATTCCGGCACGCGCGACGAAGGCGACTTCGGGCCTTACGACTGGCTTACCACCGATGCTTCGGCCATGAACGACCGTCTGTGGGAAACCATGACCGACAGCGGCAAGACGCTCTTCGATCCCTGTCCTCCGGGCTGGCGCGTGCCCCGCAAGGAGAGCTGGACGGGACTGAACGAAACGAATTTCATCTGGGACGATGCGGCGCTCGGTCGCCGCCATGCCTTGTTGGGCTATTATCCCGCGGCGGGCAGCCGGGGTGCGGCGACGGGCGAATGGAACTTCGTCGGCGGCAGCGGCCTGTACTGGTCGTCCTCCGCCACCGAGGATTGTTACGTCAGCAAGCTCAATTTCCTGCCCGCATACATCAATGTCCAGAGCAACGCCAACCGCGCTTCGGGATTTCCCGTGCGATGCGTGAGCGAAACGGTGGGCGATCCGGGCGAGGACCCCGGAACGATCGAAAAATACGAGTTGGACCGGGTTACCGAATCGGCCTACATCGGATTCGCCGGGGACGATGCTTCGGCCAATTACTACATCGGCCTGTCCAATGTGCCGTTCGAGCTCTCCGACGAGGGCGAGCAGTTTCCCACGCAGCCCGGCATGATTATGTACCTCGATCTGTACGGCGATACCAGTATCGACCCCAAGTCGGCTGTCCTGCCCGACGGCACCTATACGGTCCGTTCGGAAACCACCTCGGGCTCGGCCAACGCCACCTATACGTGGGCACGAATGATGACCGACGAGCACGAAATCGTCTATCGCAGAACGACCGGCGGCAAAGTGAAAGTCCGGCGGACCGACAGCGGCTATTCGATCGAGGGCACGTTCCGCTCCACCGACGGGCCCGATTTCACGATCAGCTATACGGGTGAGATCGCTTTCACCGACCGCACGCCCGGACCGTCCGTGCTGCCTATCGTCGATCCGGTGAATGCCCGGTTTACCGAAGCGGTCGCACAGTGGGAGTATTCCGGCGATCAGAGCGACCGTTTCACGATCCGCCTGCTCGACGGCCGCATGGAGAACGACGAGTTGGCCGAGGGGTACCGCCTGACCATCGACCTGCTCTCGGAGAAACTTTCCGAGAAGGGAAACATCGTGATTCAGCCGGGCCGGTACAGCATCGGCAGCGACTATGTTTCGCCCATGACCTTCTCCGTCGGGGCGCTTTACAGCCTGATGGGAATTCCGATGTACACGGGAACTTACTGCCAGCAGGCGCAACCCGACGGCCTCACGCCCCTTTGCGGCTTTGCGTCCGGCGGGACGATCGAGGTCGAACGCTCGGGCGACCGGTATGCGTTCACCGTCGATATCACCACCGCCGAGGGGGTTTCGGTCAAAGGAACCTATGCCATGAACGAGGTGACCTTCATCGACAATGCGCCTTACGAGCCGGCGGGCGACTGGCTGAGTATCCTGCGGGAGGACAAGACCGTGATTTTTGCGCAGGACGACGCCTCCGAATGTCGCGTCTGGCGGTACGGTTCGGACGACGGGGAGCCGACCGAATTTGAAATTCTGGTCGATAACAACACCACCGACGAGGCTTTCCAACTGCTCGTACTCGCACCGGCCGGTGCGACCTCCCTGGCGGGGACCTATACGGCCCCGGCCGATCCCGACCGTCCGGGAGTCGGCAACTTTGTTCCCGGCTACAAACAGCTTTCGATGCTCAAAGGCACCTGGGGCTACCTGCTCTACGATTTCCGGGTCACCAACTACGTCGGAGCTCCCGCTACCGAGGGGACGATCGAAATTCGCGACCTGGAGGACGGAAAGATCGAGATCCAGTACGAGGTGAAAGACGATGCCGAGCCGCAGAATACGGTGCGTTCGGTCTGGAGCGGCTCGATCCGCTGGATCAACTGATCCGCAGTTCACTTTTTACCGGGACGGCCTCAGCGCCGTCCCGGTTTTTTGTGCCTTCGGAAGCGGAAGTTCCGCTCGGGTCACTCCATTTCGCCTGCGAGATCGCGGATCACCACCGAGGCGCAGCCGATACCCAGCAGCGCGGGCAGGTAGGATATGGTGCCGACGTTGGATTTCTTGTTGGGCTCGTCGCAGGCGACCAGGGCCCTTTCGCGGACAGGCTCGGGAGAGAAGACGGCCCGGAATCCGCTGCGGATGCCCGCCTTGTGCAGTCGCTTGCGCAGCATGTGGGCCAGCGGGCAGTGGTGGGTTTTCGAGATGTCGGCGATCTCCATGCGCGTGGGGTCGGTCTTGGCCCCCGCTCCCATCGAGCTGACGAGCGGAATATCCCGCCGGAGGCAGCCGCAGATCAGCGCCAGCTTGGGCGAAAGCGTGTCGATGGCGTCCACGGCGTAGTCGTAACGTGCCGCGTCGAGCAGCAGGTCGGTCTCCTCGTCGCGGATATAGCGGCAGACGACGCGCAGCTCGAGCTGCGGATTGATGTCCCGCAGCCGCTCGGCCAGCACTTCGGCCTTGGGCCGCCCGACGGTCGAGCGGAGGGCTACCAGTTGGCGGTTGATGTTGGTGAGGCTGACCGTGTCGGCGTCGGCGACGGTCATGCGCCCGACGCCCGCACGGGCGATCATTTCGGCGGCATAGGCTCCCACGCCGCCCAGTCCGACCACCAATACATGCGCCGCTGCGAGCCGCGCGAGCTTTTCTTCCCCGAGCAGCAGTCGGGTGCGTTCCTGCCATTCCTCCATGATGTTATCCGAATAAGCGTCGGTAATTTTCCGCGATGACCCGCCGCAGCTCCCCGACCGTCGTACCCCGCACCTCGGCGGCGCGGGCGTAAACGGTTTCGATTGCGACGTCGCTGTCGTCCGTCTCCAGGAAAAGCCGGTCGGCGGGGAGGGTGCGCAGCACCTCCGTCGTGCGGGGCGAGCGGAATGTTCGCTCCCCGAACGAGAGGCAGTAACCCGCCGCGAGCGCCCGCGCCGCCTGCTGCGGCGAGCCGATGAAACCGTGGAAGATCACGGCCTTCAGCCGCCGTCCCTGCAAATCCTTCATCAGTGGCTCGAAAGCCCTGACGCAATGCAATACCACCGGAAGTCCTGTGCGTTCGGCCAAGTCGAGCTGTTCGCGCAGCAGCCTGAGCTGGGCTCCGCGGTCGGTAGCGCGGGCATAGTCCAGCCCGATCTCGCCGACGGCCTGCGCCGCAGCCGTCAGCGCGGGCAGCTTCCCCGGTGCGGTCGCTTCCGCCTGCCAGGGATGGATGCCCTCGGCACGGAGCTCGATGCCCCGTCCTGTGGGACGGTGGGTGTGGATATTTACATAGGGGTCGTTCATCGTCCGGAAAGCTTGCGGTGCAAAAGTAGGAATTTTCCTGCAAGGACGGCAAATTAAACGCAATTCCGGGTTTTTTCATGAAAAATATCGTATCTTCGCACGCGATTAAAGTGCGTTATCGTGCTAACAGTAAGTTTTATTTCATAATTCATCACATAATCATCAATCCAACTAACCATGTCGAAAGTCATTACACTACGCAAGGGTCTCGACATCAATCTTCTGGGAAAGGCTGCCCAAGAGCTCGTCGATCTGCCGATGGCTCGGGAGTACGCCGTCTCGCCGCTCGACTTCGAGGGCGTGACGCCCAAGCTGCTGGTTAAGGTCGGTGACCGGGTGAAGGCAGGCACGCCGTTGTTCTTCAACAAGTACGACGAGCGGGTGCTCTTTACCTCTCCGGTCAGCGGCACGGTGTCGGCGGTCAATCGCGGAGAGAAACGCAAAGTGCTCGACGTGACCGTCGAGGCCGATGCGACCCAGACTTACGAGGAGTTCCCGGCGGTCGATCTGAAATCCGCCGCGCGGGAGGAGATCATCGGGCAACTGCTGCGTGCGGGCCTGTGGCCCATGATCGTGCAGCGTCCCTACGGCGTCATTGCCGACCCGAACGACATTCCGAAGGCCGTATTCGTTTCGGCGTTCGATTCCGCGCCCCTGGCCCCCGATTACAACTTCGTGCTGCGGGGCGAACGGAAAAACCTCCAGACCGGTATCGACGTCATGCGTCGCCTCACCTCGGGCAAGGTGCACCTCTCGGTGCGGGCCGGCAGCGAGGGCGAGATGCCTGCGCTTCAGGGGGCTGAAATCCACAAATTCGCGGGCAAGCACCCCGCGGGCAACGTGGGCGTGCAGATCCACCACATCGACCCCGTCAATAAGGGCGAGATCGTCTGGACGGTAAACGTGCAGGACCTCGCCATCATCGGCCGCCTGTTCAACGACCGCCGCGTCGATATGCGCCGCGTCGTCGCCGTGGCCGGATCGGAGGTGCTCAAACCTCGCTACTGCCGCATCGTCTCGGGAGCTCCCGTGGCTTCGATCCTGCGGGACAACGTGCGGCCTCAGGAGCCCGGAAACCATTGCCGCATCATTTCGGGCAACGTGCTCACGGGAGTCAAAACTCCGGAGAACGGCTACCTGGCATTCTATGCGAACATGGTCACGGTCATCCCCGAGGGCGACAAGTTCGAGCTGCTCGGCTGGGCCATGCCGCGCCTGAACAAATTTTCCGTCTCGCGCACCTATTTCTCGTGGCTTCGTCCCCGCAAGGCCTACAACCTGGATACCAACCTCAACGGCGGCGAGCGTCCGTTCGTGGTGACGGGGCTCTACGAGCGTTACCTGCCCATGGACATCTATCCCATGTATCTGCTCAAGGCGATCCTGGCGGGGGATATCGACAAAATGGAGAACCTGGGTATCTATGAGGTGGTCGAGGAGGATTTCGCACTCTGCGAGTTCGTCGATCCCTCGAAGATCGAGATGCAGCAGATCATCCGCGACGGTATTAACTTGATGATTAAGGAGGCATAGCGATGAACGGATTACGCAACATGATGGATAAAATGAAACCGACTTTCTCCAAGGGAGGCAAGCTCAGTTTCCTCGGCTCGACGTTTGAAGCGTTCGAGACGTTCCTTTTCGTTCCCGATACCACGACCCGGCGCGGCGCGCATATCCGCGACGCCAACGACATGAAACGCACCATGATTATGGTGGTCGTCGCCCTGATGCCGGCCCTGTTCTTCGGGTTCTATAACACCGGTTTGCAGCACTTTGCCATGCTGGGCCAGACGGCTTCGTGGTGGGACTGCACCTGGTTCGGGTTCCTGCGCGTGCTGCCCATCATCGTGGTGAGCTACGTGGTGGGTCTGGGTATCGAGTTCGCTTTCGCCCAGGCGCGCGGCCATGAGGTCAATGAGGGCTTCCTGGTGACGGGTCTTCTGATCCCGATGATTATGCCGGTCGATATTCCGCTCTGGATGGTCGCCCTCGGCACGGCTTTCGCCGTGATCTTCGGCAAGGAGGTCTTCGGCGGCACGGGCATGAACGTATTCAACCCGGCGCTGCTGGCCCGCGCATTCATCTTCTTCGCCTACACCCCCTCGATTTCGGGCGAGACGGTCTGGTATGCCGGCCTCAGCCGCGGAGCGATCCCCGTGGACGGCTTCTCGGGCGCTACGGCCCTCGAACAGCTCGGTACGACGGGTACGATGGCCTACTCCCCGATGGACGCTTTCCTGGGTTTCATCCCCGGTTCCATCGGTGAGACTTCGACCCTCGCCATTCTGATCGGCGCGGCCATCCTGCTTTACACGGGTGTCGCGTCGTGGCGGTCGATGCTGTCGGTCTTCGCCGGCGGCCTGCTCATGGGCTGGCTGTTCCAGGCGCTCGGCGTGACGGCTTACCCGGCATGGTGGCATCTGATCGTGGGCGGCTTCGCCTTCGGCGCCGTATTCATGGCCACCGATCCCGTCACCTCGTCCCAGACCAATACGGGCAAGTACATCGTCGGCCTGATGACCGGTGCGCTTGCCGTGCTGATCCGCGTGGTCAATCCGGCCTATCCGGAAGGGATGATGCTTTCGATCCTGTTTATGAACGCGCTGGCTCCCCTGGTGGACTACTATGTGGTCGAGCGGAACGTCGCGCGTCGTAAGAAACGTGTCAAATTAGCAAAGTAGCCGTTATGAACAAGAACAGCAATTCCTATATTATCATCTATTCGACGGTGATGGTCGTGGTGGTGGCGGCGCTGCTGGCCGTGGCTTCCCTCTCGCTTCAGGGACGGCAGAACGCCAATATCCTCAACGAGAAGAAACAGGCTATCCTGGCTTCGCTCGGTGCCGGCGACCGCAACTACGACGAATACATCACGGCCTACGCCGTCGATGCGAACGGACAGCGCATCGAGGGGATCGGCGGCAACGAGGTCATCCAGATGCTTTTCGACCTGGAGACGGCCGTGAAAGGCGGAACCTATCCCGTTTTTGAATCTTCCGACCACCGTTACGTCCTGCCCGTCTCGGGCAAGGGTCTGTGGGGACCGATCTGGGGCTATGTGGCTCTCGACGGGGATATGAACACCCTGGCGGGCGTCGTATTCGACCATGCGGGCGAGACCCCCGGTCTGGGCGCCGAGATCGCCACCCCGAAATTCCAGGCGGAATTTCCGGGCAAAACGATTTTCGAGGGGAGCGAGTTCGTCTCGGTGAAGCTCCGCAAGGGCGGGGCTACGGAGGCCAACATCGCGCATGAGGTGGACGCCATTTCGGGCGGCACCAAGACCTCGGACGGCGTGACGGCGATGCTCTACAACAGCCTGAACAACTACCTGCCTTTCTTCGCCGCTCGCCGCGAGGCCGCGGCGGTTTCCGCGCAGGCGCAGCCCGCCGAAGAGCAGGCCCCGGTTACGGAGGTGTCTAACGAATAATCTGAGCAAGCAATGAGTACACAAGAAAAAGAGCCTATGTTTTCGGCTAAAAACAGGAAGTTCCTGCTCGGCCCGCTCAGCGCGAACAACCCGGTGATCGTCCAGATCCTGGGTATCTGCTCGGCGCTGGCCGTGACCGTCAAGCTCAAGCCGGCGATCGTCATGGCACTCTCGGTAATGGTCGTCACGGCGTTTTCCAACCTGGTGATGTCGCTGCTGCGCAACGGCATTCCCTCCCGCATCCGCATCATCGTCCAGCTCGTGGTGATCGCCGCGCTGGTGATCCTGGTCGATCAGGTGCTCAAGGCCTATGTTTACGACGTGTCGAAGCAGCTTTCGGTCTATGTGGGTCTGATTATCACCAACTGCATCATCATGGGCCGCGTCGAAGCCTTCGCGCTCGGCAACAAACCCTGGCCTTCGTTCCTCGACGGCATCGGCAACGGGTTGGGCTACGGCCTGATCCTGGTCATCGTAGCCTTCTTCCGCGAGCTGTTCGGCTCGGGACAACTGCTGGGATGGCAGATCGTTCCCGAAAGCTGGTATGCGGCCAACGGGGGATTCTACTACAACAACGGCCTGATGCTCTTCCCGCCGATGGCCCTGATTATCGTGGGCTGCATCATCTGGCTCCACCGCTCGTACAAGAAGGATTTACAGGAAAAATAGCACAGTAGCGTATGGAATCATTGAATCTGTTTATCCGGTCGATCTTCATCGACAACATGGTCTTCGCCTTCTTCTTCGGCATGTGTTCCTACATCGCCGTGTCGAAGAGCGTCAAGACGGCATTGGGACTGGGTGCCGCCGTCACTTTCGTGATGGTGATGACCGTGCCCCTGAACTACCTGCTCAACGAATACGTGCTTAAGGCCAACGCGCTTGTCGAGGGCGTCGATCTGAGCTTCCTTTCGTTCATCGTCTTCATCGCCGTGATCGCCTCTTTCGTGCAGCTGGTGGAGATGATCGTCGAGAAGTTCTCGCCGACACTCTACAACCAGTTGGGTATTTTCCTGCCCCTGATCGCCGTAAACTGCGCCATCATGGGCGGATCGCTCTTCATGCAGCAGCGCGTGGGACTGCCCGCCGCCGAGGGAGGCATCAACTCGCTGTGGCAGTCGATCGTCTATGGCCTGGGCTCCGGCATCGGCTGGTGGCTGGCGATCGTGATGATGGCCGCCATCCGTGAGAAGACGACCTACTCCCATATTCCCGTGGCGCTGAAGGGCCCCGGCATCGCTTTCATCATCACCGGTCTGATGGGCATTGCCTTCATGATTTTCTCGGGCATTCAGTTTTAACCTTTAAAAAGAGATTTGGAACATGGAATTGACAATTTTCATAGCAATCGTCGCCTTTCTGGTGGTGACCCTCGTGCTGGTGGGCCTGCTTCTCTTTGCAAAGGCCAAGCTCACCACGTCGGGCGAGGTGACCATCGACATCAACGACGGCGAGAAGGTGCTCCGCACCGAGAGCGGATCGACGCTGCTCGCGACGCTGGCCGACAACAAGGTATTCCTGCCTTCGGCCTGCGGCGGCGGCGGCTCGTGCGGCATGTGCAAGTGCCAGGTGCTTTCGGGCGGCGGTGAAATCCTTCCTACCGAGACTGGGTTCATCTCCCGCAAGATGGCTAAGGACCATTGGCGCCTCGGCTGCCAGGTCAAGGTCAAGGACAACCTCAGGATTCGCGTTCCCGAGGCGGTGCTGGGCGTGAAGAAGTGGGAGTGCGAGGTGGTTTCCAACCGCAGCATCTCGACCTTCCTCAAGGAGTTCGTCGTCAAGCTGCCCGAGGGGGAAAACCTCAACTTCCGCAGCGGCGGCTACATTCAGATCGACATTCCCAAATACGACGCGATCAAATTCTCGGACATGGATATCGAGCCGCAGTTCCGCGCCGACTGGGATAAGTTCAAGATGTGGGATCTGGTGACCACCAACCCCGAGCCGACTTTCCGCGCCTACTCAATGGCCAACCACCCGGCCGAGGGCAACATCATCATGCTCAACATCCGTATCGCCACCCCGCCGTTCGACAAGGCCACGGGGGGCTTTATGAAGGTGAATCCCGGCATCTGCTCCTCTTATGTGTTCTCGCGCAAACCGGGCGACAAGGTGACCATCTCGGGCCCTTACGGTGAGTTCTTCCTGCCGGACAACCTGCCCGATACCCAGGAGCTCGTCTTTATCGGCGGCGGCGCGGGTATGGCTCCCATGCGCAGCCATATCATGCACCTGTTCAAGACGGAAAAGACCAAGCGTCCGGTATCGTTCTGGTACGGCGCGCGTGCACTCAAGGAGGCTCCCTACATGGACGAGTTCACCGAGATCGAACGCGAGTTCCCCAACTTCAAGTTCAACCTTGCGCTCGACCGTCCCGACCCGGAGGCCGATGCCGCAGGCGTGAAGTACACGGCGGGTTTCGTACACAACGTGCTCTACGAGAATTATCTCAAGAACCACGAGGATCCCGAGGGCTGCATCTACCTCATGTGCGGGCCTCCGATGATGATTGCCTCCGTGGTGAAGATGCTCGACAGCCTCGGCGTTCCGCCCGAGAACATTCTCTACGACAATTTCGGCAGTTAATTTGTCGTGATAGCGGCATCTGTCCGCTTCCTGGAATCCCTGAATAGGAAATACAGTTTGTATGTCCTATCCGGGGATTTCTTCGTTCTACGTAACATTTGCAACAATCTGATGACAGGAAGTGTTTTCATAACGGGTTTTTGGGGATGGGCGAGCGCCGTCGAAATTACGGATGCGGTAACCAGGTGATGATAAAATGTCGGGAATTTTCATATATTTGTTATTAGTAACGGTTAACTTCTCATTGTTAAATTAATATCCTATTCTTCTATGAAACGAATTGTAGTTGTCCTGTGCGGCGTTTTATTGTCGCTCCTACTTCTGGAGTGTAATACGGATGCGAATTATCAGCAAGGCCGAGAACTCTTTCTCAAGGGCGATTATGAGCAAGCCGCGAAGCTGCTTCAAAAAAGTGGTGATAAGGGCGCCGGCCTTTTGGGTGTACTTTATTATTGGGGCAAGGGTGTGGAACAGAGTTGGTCCTCTGCTCGGTCCAGTTTTAGCTGTGCTGCCGGAACTAAGGACCGTGCTGCTGAGATCGAAGATCCGATTGTCTGGTTCTACATGGGAAACATGTATCTAATCGGTGAATCCGAATCGGCCATTCAAGACTTAACAAAAAGCCGGATTGCGCATTATGACAGATTCAAGGCTGCACTCGAATGTTATGAACAAGCCCGAAAAATGGGCTATGACAAGGACGATATCGACCTGCGTATAGGGATTCTACGCTCAATGATCGAAACCTATGATACGGATAAACTGAGCTGTTCCAGCCATCGATGCGCCCATTCTTCGACTTTTTACGGTCGTTACGACGGTTACGGAAAAGAGGGCTGGGGATATACGGTAGGTGGAAACGTAAACCCTCGATTACAACTTTTCAGACTCGGACATTGGGCTCATAATGAAATTGACAGTCCTTGTCTCGAAGTCGCATGGGTCGAAGACCTGTATAATTCCGGCGAGGAGCATGTCTTCATTCAGCTTAACGGCGTTTGTTACAACAGCGACGGGAGCAAGAGTCCGTCCATGATTTTCAGTGAGGATTTTTAATGATACTATGAACCGGCCGGGATAAATATTCTTTCGAGTTTTTCGATTGTACCTGTTGTGTTGTCCGCTGCACTGGTTTCATCCGGGTGCTTTGTCGCCTGATGAAACGTGAGGATGAGGGCATGGATTGTTTGCGCGAGATCGCCGCGCATGTTCGCAAAGGGGGCATGGCATATCTGCGTCAGCAGTATAAGGTCGTGACGATTATTTTCGTGGTGCTGGCTCTGTTTTGCCATCCGGCCTTTGGTGTCGACGGGGTGCAGAATCCGTATGTGCTTCTCGCCTTTATTACGGGTTTATCTTTCTCGGGACTGGCCCGGCTGTTTCGGCATGAAAACCGTAAGCTGCGCTTCGTCCCGAACTGAGTCGGGATGAAATCTATTCTGTGATAATTGAAACAGAGAAAGTTCCGCACTTCAAAAAATTGAAGTAGAACGTGTTTTTACGCTTTCTTGCTGGTGCCGCTCTCGAGAATCGACACGATCGAAAAAAGGGTGAAACAGATGGCGCCGAAGCCCATCAGCACCCGCGCCGGTACGAAATATTTGGCTTTGAACAGGGCCTCTTCAAAAAGGAAAGCCCCGAGAAACAGGCATGCAAGGGCGGTCACGACCGGGATGATGGGGATGCGCGAGGCGAGCTTGAAGGTGTTGTGCCAGATTTTGGCCAGCAGGATCACCTTGCTCGAAATGCTCCAGCAGATCAGTGCGAGGCCGATGAGCACGAAGCCGACGAAATTGACCGTTTCGCCCCAATGCACGAAGATCATGACCAGGCCGAAGACGAACGCCACGGCACCCATCAGAAGGACGAGGCCCATCCACATGCCGCGTTCGCGCATGGAATAGGTGCCCCTCACCTGGCGGGCGATGCTGGCCACCAGAGCGATGAGCGACGTGCAGACGCAGGCGATGCCCAGCATGACGCTGCCCGCGACGAAGTGTTTCGGGGAGTTCGACACGGCGAACAGGCAGATGCACCAGATCCAGGCAATGGCCGATACGAGCACGGCCAAACCCGTGAGCACCTGCACCTGGTTGGCGGAGAAACCGGCCGGATTGGGGCTGAAGTCGGGTTTTTCCGAATTGCGGGGGATAAGCACGAAGCGGGTCGAGGAGGTCGCAGCGGTCGCGACGCAGGTGGTGATAAGCCCCAGCCCGCAGACGACGTGTCCGGCGACGTAGGAGCCCGGATCGCCGGCGGGAATGATGAACAGGCCGCAGATGATGGTCATCAGGGCAAAAGCGTAACCGATCATCGGGAGGATGTATTTCGCTGCGGTGGTGTAGGTGCCGATAAGTTGGCGGATGATGGTGGACGCCGTGGTGTAGAGGGCCACGCAGATCGATCCGAGGAAGAAGATCACGGGGCCCGCCGTCAGACGCGAGAGGTCGTTGCCGGCCGCCAATATATAGGCGCCATAGCTGAAACAGAAGGCGGCCATGACGAGCGGGATGGCGCGGAAGAGTACACTGATACCGTAATTCATAGAGCGATTGGACTTGGTTGTTCGCATGCAAATGCAAATCTCAAACCAAAGCGCGGAGTGTGCCGGCCGACAGGTGCAGAGATCATGGAATGAAAGATGCGGCCCGGTTCCGGAGCGGGAATCGGGCCGTAGGGCAGAACAATTCGGGGCATCGCTTTGCCGCATGTCAGCGGTTGTTTCGGACGGTGCCCTTCTCCGTCGTACTGAATTTTACCGGGAGGGTATAACGCACTTTCACGTTTTTGCCCTTTTGTCGTCCGGGCTTCCACGCGGGCGAACGTTCCAGTACGCGGACGACCTCCTCGCTCAGCTTCTTGTCGGGCGACTGGAGGATTTTCACATCTTCCACCCGTCCGTCCAGTCCGACCACAAACTGGGCGACGACGGTGCCGGTCGGGAAAACCCCTTGGTCTGCCTGTGGATAGCGCATGTTGCGGTTCACCCAGTTGCGGAAATCGCTTATGTCGCCGCCCTGAAAAATGGGCATGTTTTCGACCGTAGTAAACAGCTCTTCTTCGGGGGCGTCCGCTGACGCTTTATCCGCCTTGTCCGAGAAATCGGCTTCGGTTTGTTCCGCTTGCCGCGTTGCGGTTTCCGGCATATTGAAATCCAGAGGCAGCACGAAACGCACGGCTTGCGGCTTGCCGGCCGTCGTGCCCGGAGTCCAGCGGGGCGACGAAGCAATGACGCGGATCACCTCCTGCGACAGGGATTCGTGTGGAGATTGGAGGATTTCGACGTCGGCGATTTTGCCCTCTTCATCCACGACGAACCGGGCGACCACACGCCCCCGGATGCCGAGTTTCTGCGCCTGCTCGGGATAACGCAGCCGTTGCATCATCCACTGCCGGAATTCATCCAGGGCGCCTGTCCCGAACCGGGGCATGACTTCCACTCGCGCATATTCCGTGCTCGTGTCGATCGGTTTGCCGGATGCGGCGGCCGATTTGGTGACGACGAGAACCACGCCGTTTTTTGCTTTTTCTCCGTATTGCGCTATGGCGGTCTCGTCTTTCAGCACCTCGATCGATTTAATGGAGTTCTTATCGAGCGAAAACAACTCCTCCGCGCTGATTTCCCGCCCGTCGAGCAGGATTAGCGGTTTGTCCCGGCCGAGTTTTGTCGAGCGGAGGTCCGTTGCTTCATCCGGGTAAGCAACCGTTACAATCTCTTCCAAAGCCGGTGCATCGCTCCCGACCTGATCGGGATATGCGGTAACGGATATTTCGGAACGTGCGGCTTGTCCGTTTCCGACTTCGCCAGCATGACGTGTCGTAATGGAGATCACGCCTTTTCTTGCCCGTGCGCCGTACCGTTCCACGGCAGTTTCATCTTTGAGCACATCGATCGATTTGATGGCGTTATTGTCGATGCGCTGTGCCTGGGCCGAATCGATCTCCCGGCCGTCGAGAAGGATCAATGCATCCTTCAGATGGAAAGGTCTTGTTTCCATGAAAATCACGCCGTTCTTCGCCTTTTCGCCATACTCCTTTATGACGCTGTTATCGACGACGACCGAGATCGACTGGATGGTTTGTCGGTCGCATTCCTCTTTCGCACGCATTACGTCGATCTCCTCCCCGTCGAGCAGAATGAGCATCCCCTGATTGAAGCACGAATTGAGGTGAGGATCGTCGAAATGGACTCTGTCCGACGACGGCACGGGGGTCTGTCCGGTCGTCAGGGGCGATTCGCCCGCCCGCGCGGTAAACGAGAATGCGGCGATCAGGCCCGCCGTGACAGCGAGCATGCCGGTCAGGCGAAGCAGCGCGTGGCTGCCGGAGGTAAAGTGAGTCATCATCTTAAAGCGTTTTTTGGTTAACGAATCGTAAAGTCCGTTGGCAATATCGGGACGAAAGCCGCAAAGCTGGCGGAAAAGCAGGTCGGCATAGCAGGCGGCATCGTGGCCCGAGGCGATCACCTCGCGGTCGGCCTCGAACTCCTGCACCTCCGTCAGTTTGCGTGCGACGATCCAGGCGATCGGATTCCACCACATGAGGGCTTTCTGCAACTCCATGAGGAGGCGTTCATGCGAATGGCGATGGCGGACGTGGCTCGCTTCGTGGGCGATCACCGTCCGTTCGACGGTTTTGTCGGAATATTCGGGCAGGTAAACGGTTCCCAGAAACGAGAATGCGGCGATCGGTTCCCTCACCCGTGCGATCCGCAATCCGTTTTCGCTGGACAGGTCCGCCCTACCGGTAAGACGGCGAATCCGCACGCCCTGGAGAAGCATTGCGCCGCACAGCACGATAACCCCCGCAAGATAGAGAACGCCCAGGAGGAGTTCCCAGGGGAAAGACGCCGGATTGTCGGCGATAACCGCTGCGGTCAGCGTCCCTGTTTCGACGATGCCGACCGCAATGGGAAGGCTCTCCGGCGCAGGCCATACCGGGATGCGGAGTGCCGGGACGACAGCGGAAACCGCGAGAATGCAGATTAACGCGAGACGGCACCACCGAAAAGGCGCCCTGTGCTGCATCAACAGCGCATAGGCGATAAGCAGGGCAGCGCTGCATGCGACCGTTTCAGCCAGGTAGATGAGGAGCTCTTTCATGGCTGCCGCTGTTTGATGTCGTCGAGCAGTTCGATGATCTGCTCCATCTCGCGCACCGAGACCTCCTCATCTGCGGAAAAGCAGGAGACCATGCGCACGAGCGAGCCGTCGAAATAGGAGTCGAGCAGCGACCGGGCGGCGCTGCGCGCATACGCTTCACGCTCGACGAGCGGGAAGTAGCGGTGGCTTTTGCCCGCGACCTCATGGGCTACATACCCTTTGTCCTCCAGAATTTTGATGAAGGTGGCGACGGTCGTGTACTTGGGCGCAGGCTTTTTCATCCGCGCGATGATGTCGTTCACACACCCGCTGCCGATCTGCCAAAGCGCCTGCATCACCTCTTCCTCGCCTTTGGTCAATGCCGGTTTTCTTGTTCTGTTGTTCATATTGCGCTCGTTCATGCCCAAATATAAATCTAAATTTTTAGATGACCAACTTTTTCCTACTAAATTTTTAGATTTTATTTTTACGCACCATCTTTCGGCCCTTATAAAGGATAGGGTAGAGGGTCTTGTTCAGGCGGGAAGCAAGCCTGTTCATAGCGTGCTCAGGGGAATATATTGCAGAGCGTAAGGCAGTCCGCGGAGCGTCGGCTCTCCCCGGATCGGAGGCCGAGGCGTTGAGGAAAGTTCCGAGCGGGATAAACGGTTGTAAGGGAGTTCAGAGGCAACCGGGGGCCCGGTGTTTTCAGCGCCGCCGCTCCCCGGAATTCGACCGTCCCCACCTGCTCTGCCATTCCGAGGAACGGAAAGGGGCGGGTCTCTCCTCCGGCATGCAGAATTTGACGGGCAGCGTGTAGCGCACACTGACCGGCTCTCCGTCCATGCTTGCGGGCTCCCACGCCGGGCACTTTTCCAGCACGCGAACCACTGTTTTGCCGAACATTTCGTCCGACGCTTCCAACAAGGTGATGCTTTCGATCCTGCCGTCTTTCCCGACAACGAATTGTACGCTGGCGCGGCCTGTCAAATCACGGTGATAGGCTCCGACGGGATACGCCAGTTCATCCATAAACCATTCGCGGAATTTCTCCAATCCCCCGCCGCGGAACGTGGGCATGATGACGTCCGAAGCGGAGTGAGCGGCCGGAATACTTTCGGCAGCCGGATCAGGGATTGTCGCCGTGGGAATTTGCGGGGACGGCGGAGCGGGTTTTTCGACCCGAAAGCGGAAGGGGACGTACATCCGCACGCGCACGGGCAGCTCTCCGATCAGTCCCGGCTCCCATGCGGGCGAAGTGCCTATCACCCGCATCACCTCCCGGCTGAGCGCATCCGAAGGGGAGCGCACGATTTCGATTTGTGAGGGGGTGCCGTCCTTTTCGACGACGAAACGGGCGACGACCGTGCCCTGCTCGCACGCGGTTCGTTTCCCTCGGGAGAGGATTTCCGGATGCGAGGAAGGAGGCGTCGCGGACGTCGCAAAAATGCGTATCTTTGCGCCATGAAAAATATCGTCTTCGACCTGGGCGGAGTGGTTTTCGCCCGCGATCCGCGCAAGTGTCCGCCCGAACTGCTGGACTTTTTTTCGTTCGTGCGCGACGAACGGATGCCCCTGTTCTGGGAGGAATACGACCGTGGCACGCTCACGCTCGACGAGGTGAAGCGGATTCTTTGCCGCGAGAAGGGGTGTGCGCCCGAGGTGTGCGACCGTTATCTCGAGCAGGCGATCGGGATGCAGGAGGCGGTGCCCGCGACCGCGCGGCTGATTGCCGACCTCGAATCGGCCGGCTACCGCCTCTATGTCCTTTCCAATATGTCGCGCGAATTCATCGATTTCCTGCGCCGGCAGCCCGTCTATCGCCACTTCATCGGCGAGGTGGTCTCCTGCGAGGAGCACGCGGTAAAGCCCGAGCCTGCCGTTTACCGCACGTTGCTCGACCGCTACGCCCTGCGTCCGGAAGAGACCCTTTTCATCGACGACCGACCCGCCAACCTGGATGCCGCTGCCGCTTTCGGCATCGGCACCTTCCTGTTTCGCTACCGCGACCCCGAAGGCAGTTGCGGCGAGCTGCGCGGACTGCTGCTCTGACGCGGCAGCGCGTGCTTGCGGCGGAGAAGTCGCGGCTTACAATGAAAAGGGACGGCCTGAAAGCCGTCCCTTTTGTGCATATCGTCTTATGCGGATCAGTTGAATTTGTAACGCAGACTGAACTGTATGGAGAAGGTCGAGAGGAAATCGTTGTAGTTGCGGAATGTTTCGAGCACCCGTTCGCCGTTTGCACGCTGGTAGGTGATGTTCCCCTTGTCGTATTTGAGCAGGGCCGTATTGCGGGCCTGCTTGTAGAGCCCCCATTCGTTGTTGAGCAGGTTGGCCACGTTACGAATGTCGATGCCGAACTGCAGCGTGTTGCGGTTGCCCCGCTTAGTGGTGATGTAGAAGTCCTGCATGAACTTGAAATCGACCTGATGGTGCCACGGCATCACGGCCCCCCCCCGTTCGGCGTATTTCCCCTTGCGGGTCTTCAGGTAGGCGTCCTGGTTGATGTAACTCCAGAAATCGTCGCGCTGCTGGGCGGCGGTGTAGTTGCCGTCGTCCACGAAATTCCAGTCGTCGAGCGCTTCACGCGAGGCGGGGATGTAGAGAAGCGAATTGGCACCGTAGTCGTTCACCAGGTTGCTCGTCCATGTGTATGAAAAACGCGAATAGGACCAACCGCCCGCGTAACCCATCTGTCCGCCGTCGTAAATCAGCGCTACCGAGGTGGCGAAGTGCTTGCCGTACTCCTTGCGGTAGGCGATCGAAGCGATTACACGATCGGGTGCGATGTAGGAGCCGTAGCCCAGCTCGTGTTCGTTGTTGCCATTGACCGAATAGGTGTTGTTGTAGTAGGCCGAGGAAACCTGATCGCCGATGCCGTCGCTGTAACTTTTGCCGCCCGACCGGGTGTAGGCCATCGCCAGGTCGAGGCCGAAGCGGAAACGCTTGTGCAATTGGGCCGAGAAAGAGTAGTAGTAGGCGTCGTTGCCGGCATTGTGGAGCATATAGACGTTCTGGAACTTGTTGGGCCACGTCTCGTCGCTGTACATCTTGCCATAGTAGCGGCGTTCGTCGCCCGGTACGGGCGTGATCGTGGATTCCCCGTCCCAGGGTTTGTACCCGACGTTGGAGACGACCGCCGGATGGTAGTCCTTGCTGTAAATTCCCTCGGCGGTGAAATTCACGTCGCCCGGCAGTTTGATGTCCAGAGCGAGCGACGACTTCCACGAAGCGGGCATCTTGAGCCGTTTGTCGATGATCGTCGGCGAGGCCGGCACGCTCTCGGTGGGGGTGAAGGCGATGTCGTCCAGAATATCCCCGATGCCCGCATGGAAGCCGGGCTGCGGCCCGCTGCCGGGAGAGTTGTAAAAATAGGTGGTCTGTCCCACGCCCGAGTTGCCGACGGCCGAAACGAGCCATACGAAGGGGAGGCGTCCGACGAAATAACCCGTCCCGCCGCGCAGGATGTATTTGCGCTCGCCCGTGAGATCCCAGTTGAAGCCCACGCGGGGCGAGAAGGTCACACGCGCATCGGGTACCTGATCGGTGGCATAGTGGGTGCCGCCGAAATCGAGCGCCGCGAACTTGCTGTTGAAGTTGCCCTTGAGCGAGGGATAGATCGGCACCTCGAGACGTATGCCGGCTGTCAGGTGGAAATTCTTGTGCAACTTCAATTCGTCCTGGATGTAGAAAGAAAATTGGTCATAGGACATTTCGGACAGGAATTGCGAGCCGTCGGGGTTGTTGGTGTGGGTGACGCCGAAGGCCGACGGCTTGCCGCCGTTGTAGAAATCGTCGAGCGATGAAAAGACGTAATAGCCCGTTCCGCCCTGCATGAAGCCATTGGTGGCCTTGTTGTGTTCGTACTGCGCACCGACGAGCAGGTTGTTTATTCCCGCCCGGTAGTTGAATTCGTCCGTGACGACATAGGTCGAGACGCGCCGGAGGTTGCCCTGGGTGAAGAGCTCCGTGCCGAACGAGGCGTACACGTCGCCGTCCTGCAGGATATCGACCGTCGGGAAGGCGCCGCCGTCGTACTCGCGCGGTTCGTTCTGGTAGGAGTAGGTGAAGCGCAGCGTATTGGTGGCCCGTCCGTCGAAGAGCTGCGAGTTGAGCTCCGCCGCGACCGAGGTGAAGTCGCGCACCTGATAGTAGCGCGAATTCTCGAAATAGAGGGCGTAATTGGAGAGGCGGTTGCCGTCCTTGCCGTGACCGGGGTAGATCGCATTGTTGTTGAGCGGGGTGGTGGAGTTGCCCGGATCGTTCGTGTCCTTGGTGTGGGTGCGGGCGAAACGGACCGAAAGCCGGTTCTTGTCGTTGATGTTCCAGTCGAGCCGGGCCATGAGCTTGTAGCCGGGGGTCTTGACCGAATAGCCGGCATAGCGTCCCGGGTCGTATCCGTAGGTGTCGATCAGGTGGTTGCGCAGGGCGTCCATATCCGAAGCCAGGGGCCGGTTGTAGGGGCTGTCGCCGCCGTACTCCTGGTCGGCATTTTCGCGGGCCAGACGCGAGGGACCCGCCACGATGTTGTCCTCGTACTCGCCGTTTACGAAGAAGAAGAGCTTGTCTTTGACGATCGCCCCGCCGATGCTCGCGCCATAGGTGTAGTACTGGGCCAGCGTCCGCGTGAGGGCGTAATCGTCCACGTATTTGCCCTTGAGGTTCGCATTGTTGAGGTAGGTATAGACGCTGCCCGTGAATTCGTTGCTGCCCGAGCGGGTCACGGCGTTGATCGCGCCGCCCGTAAAGCCGCTCTGCCGCACGTCGAACGGGGTCACCGAGACCGTCACCTGCTCCAGCGCGTCGAGCGAAATGGGGCTGCCGCCCGCGGGGAGGTTGCCGCCGATGCCGAAGGCATTGTTGAACGCCGCGCCATCGACGGTGACGTAGGACTGCCGGTAGTTGCCGCCGCCCACGGCGAAACCGTTGGAGGTGGTATTCGATTGGGGCGACAGGCGCAGGATGTCGTTCATGCTGCGCGACACGGTCGGCATCATTTCGATCTCCCGGCGGGATACGTTGGTTCCCACGCCGGCCCGCTCGCTGTTCATCGCGCTTCCCTTGCCTTCGACCGATACGACCACGGCATCCATACCGATGCTCTGCTCATGCAGCGAGGCATCCGCCACATAGGTGTCGCCCAGGGGGATTTCGATCCCGGTGCGCTCGACGCCCTGGTAGCCGATCATCGTGTAAGTGACCGTGTAGGGGCCGCCCGGCTGCATATTCATCATGCGGAAGTTGCCTTTGGTGTCGGCCACCGTGCCGTATTGCGTTCCCGAGGGGGTGTGCACCGCTACGACGGTCGTTCCGACGAGCGGCTGGCCGTTTTCGTCGAGCACCTTGCCGCTCAGCCCCGAGGTGGTCACCTGCGCTGCGGCGGTGAGGACGGCGAGCGATGTCAAAATCAGGAGGTAGAGTTTCTTCATATTTTTCGGTTTGGGGGTTTCTTCGCTGTTCCGTATCGGTCGCACACATCAGGGTTGCCAGTCCCGTCGTTTCCCGGGATGCCCCTGCATTGGTACGATGCACAAAAGTACGACGAAATTTTCACCGTCGCAATTTATCGAGGAGGAAACTCCCCGAACGACAACAAAAAAGCGACCCCGAAGAGGGATCGCTTCGCCGGATCGTTGCCGGGAATTACTTGTTGTTCTTCTCGCCGGAGTTGCGGAAAGCGCCGTTGACCTCGTGTTCTTTCTTGTCGCGGTCCTTGTGGCTGGTGCTTTGTCCCTCTTTGACCATCTGATCGATGTTCTTGTCGAAATCCCGCTGGCACGGATCGCACTTGCCTTCGCGTTCTTTTTCGGGGTTGAGGCTGCCGCTGTGCTGCGACTGGCTGCCCATGCCCTGCGAGCTGCTCTGACCATACTGGCCGTGCTGCGACTGGCTGCCCGTCTCGCGGTTGTGCTCCATGCCCTGCGAGCCGCTCTGACCGTACTGCGACTGACCGCTCTGGCCGTATTGCGACTGTCCGCTCTGGCCATACTGGCCGTGCTGCGACTGGCTGCCCGTCTCTCGGTTGTGCTCCATGCCCTGCGAACCGCTCTGACCGTATTGCGACTGCCCGCTCTGGCCGTATTGCGATTCGCTCTGACCATACTGGCCGTGCTGCGACTTGCTGCCCATCTCGCGGTTGTGCTCCATGCCCTGCGAGCCGCTCTGACCGTATTGCGACTGTCCGCTCTGGCCGTACTGCGACTGCCCCTGGCCCATACCGGACATGGTCTGTTCGTTCATCCGGCTTCCTCGGCTGCTTTCGCTGCCCATCGAGCCGCTCTGCGAAGAGGAGCCCATGCCGCTTTGCGAACCCATACCGGAGGTGCTGCCCATGCCGCTCCAGGACGACTGGCTGTCGGAGCCGCTCTGCGAAGAGGAGCCCATGCCGCTTTGCGATCCCATGCCGGAGGTGCTCCCCATGCCGCTTTGCGAGGAGGAACCCATGCCGCTCTGGTTGCGGTAGGAGCTGCCCGTGGAAGAGCCCGAGTGCATGCCGCTGTTGTCGTTGCGGTGCATGGAGCTGTCGCTGCCGGTTGTGTTGTTCATCGACGAACCGGATTTCATCCCGCTTTTCTCGTCGCGGCCGGATTCGTTCATGTGCGAGTTATTCTTTTCCATAATCGTGTTTTTTTAGAGTGATTACTTCTTCGTTTCGGAATATGCAAATAGCGTACAAATCCCGGTCGGTAGCCCGAATGAATTTTCGGACGGTCGTCCCGGCGATCGGTTGTGGGGAAACGGGCGGAAGAAAAAAGAAATCCCGGCCGTCGATGCGGGTCGGGATTTCCGAAAGGTCGGGGATGGGTCAGCGCCTCAGGTCGGGCAGTCGCCGTGCGGTAGCGGTCGGTGCCGCAAGCATGGTCCCGGTGTCCTGCTGCGTGCAGGTGCGGGTGCGGGACTCCATGTGTTGCATGGCGTCGTTCAGCGTTCTGCCTTCTTGGGCTTTATGCACGGATGCGGTTGTCCAGGCGGCGTTCGTGCGCAGGATTTCGCGTGTCACCGTGTGGCCGAAACGGGACGCCGCCCGGATTCCGGCTTTCGCAAGCTGCGTCTTGTCGGGCGTGACGGCCTGGCGGCGGATGGCTCCCGCCTGTCCCGAAGCGTCAAGGGCGAGCGCCATGAAAGTGACCGCCCGGTTCCATTCGGCGATGTACATGGTCGGTTCCGTGTCGCCATAGCCGACGATCAGGTCGGTGAGCTGCTGGTCGGTCATGCCCTCGTCCACCTGGTCGAAGCAGGCCGTGTAGTACCCGGCTGCGCCGGCGCTCGCCGTCGCGGTGGCCGTGACGACGGCCTTGCCTTTGCAGGCGGCGTAACGCGAGGGATCGCTGGCGTAATAGCGGTCTCCGTCCTCGATTTTCAGGTCGAGGCCGGTGACGGTTGCCGTACCGCCCATCGGCACCGAGCCGGTGGTGAACTCCTGTTTGAAGAGCGGCGTCGAAATCTCCTTGTCCACGCCGAATGCGACGCCGAGGTACCGCGTGCCGGGCATGAGCTGATTCTCGCAGGTCATTTTGGCCTGACCGACCGTCATCTTGTACCGGGTCATGCCCGCAACCCCGTAATGGAAGAGCAGGTAATCCATGAAGGCCTCGTCGGAGCCGGATTCGGCATAGACCTCGTAGGGCTGTATGTCGAAGAAGTAGAGCTCTTTGGCCGAGGGGGTGAAGGTGACTTCGGCGCTGTCGTAACCCCAGGTCCGCGGTTCGATCTCCACGACCATCGTGGAGGGCGTACCTGCGGCGATGGTGGTCACCACGTTCTGCGATACGTCGGTGGTGCGGGAGCCCTGGGCATTCACGCCGAAAGCGACAACGATCTGGCGCGTGTTGGCATAGAGCTCGTCGCCCAGGATATCATAGCTCGAGAGGTATTGTCTGCCCGTGTGGACGTACTCGTCGCCGGTCGTCCAACCGGGGGCCATCTCGTCCATGATGTCGATCACGTTCTCGGACATCTCTTCGACCGAGAGGTAATTTTCGAGCATTTCATAGGGAAGCGTGTAGGCGAACCAGCGGGTGCCCTCGTCGGTCGGGGTGATGTCCACCGCAAACGATGAGGCACGAATATCCTTGAAGGCGAGTGCGAAGGCACAATCCTGCTTATCGATATAGGTCGCCGTGAACTCCTCCTTCATCAGCGGTGTGGTGACCACGCCGGTTCCGTCGCATCCGAATGCGAAAATCACATACTGCTCCCCTTCGGTCAGGTCATCGTAGCTCGCTTTTTTGTTGTGATAACCCACGTAATCGCCGAAAAGCTCCTGGTTTCCGCCCGCTGCGATATTTTCCTTGATCTCCTCCACGATCTTCTCGGCGGCATCCTCGCCATAGGCGTCGAACCGCTCTTTGGGCATAACGTCCCAATGGTAGGAGACGTAGATCGAGCTCGGGAACACGCCGACGCGAGTGTAGGAGATGCCCGGACGGATCGAGAAACGGAATGTGCACTCCTGTGGTTCGGGCTTTATGGTGCGGAACGGCACCTTATAAATCCGGGGCGAGGTCATCTCGCCCTCCACCGTGAGACCGTAAGCATAGAAATAGTAGTCCGATTCGGGCTTGTCGAGGGTGATGTCGTAATCCTTCATGTTACCCGTGCGCAGCATGTTGGCGAGCGCATTGTCCGGATTCCCGTCCCCGAGGATGGTCCACCACTCGCGGAAGTAGGCGATGTCGGCGGCAACGATGGCCTGTTCGTCCTCGTCGTATTTGTCGAAATCCTCTTTGTGTACGGCCATGCCCACATAGGTGGCTTCCGGGTCCGAAGGGGTGCAGTTGACCACCACCCCGCGCGAGGATACGGAGACGATTTCGATTTCAAATGTCACCGTGCGTGCGACCTGCGGCGGTATCTGCGTGACCGACACGGTCACGTCGGCGGCCTCGGGATAGCTCAGCGTCACGGTCGCGGTGCGGGGCTCCTCGCCGGTGTAAACGTCGGCCTGAAAGGTCGCCGTGCCTGCTTCCACGACGGGCTGGCGGAGCCATTCGGCATCCGCGGAGGCGGTCAGTTGGGCGTCTTCGCGCGGATCGGCGATGCGGTATGCGATGGCCACCGGGCCGCCGGTGGCGGGTACGGCTGCGGGCGTGTCGGCCGTGATGACCGGAGCAGGCGCGTCGGGCAGTTCGGTTTTGCTCTCCTCGCATGCGCCGAGGAGGAAGAGCGCCGCGGCGAGCAGGCAGCTTTTGATGCTGTTTTTCATAAAGGTTGCGATTGGATTTGAAGTGAATACAAAGGTTCGATCTTCCGTAATCGGAGCTGCGGTCACAGCGCCGGCGCAGCCTGGCGGATGGTGACGGCCTTGTTGTAGGCTTCCGGATAGCTGATGGTGAAGTAGCTGACGCGCGGTGCGTCGCCTGGCTCGGCCGCGGTGTTCGGATCGAGGGTGAAGATCACTTTGCCGTCGGAAATTTCGAGCGAATGGAGCCACTCGGCGTTGTAGGGCGGCTGTACCTCGGCCGTCGCGCCGTCGATGGGGTTGTCGATCCGGAACGTCACCTCGAAGGTTCCGCCTTCCACGGGATAGATTTCCGGCTCACCCGCTTCGATCGACGGTTTGGCGGGGGTGGTGAAGAGCTCCTTCGTGATGAGCGGAGTGGTTACGGTGCCGTCCGCGTCGAGCCCGTAAGCGTAGAGGTAATAATCCCGTTCGGCGTAATAGAGGTACTCCGTGATTTCGATCTGGCTGCCCGAGGTCAGGTGGTCGGCGATATTCCCCGGCTCGCCCGTCCATCCCGGACGCAGGAATCGCTCGATATCCGATTCGATCAGGGCCTGGTCGCTGGCATACTCCTCGTATTCGGAACGGAGCATGACGCCCAATACGTAAGTGGCCGCCGGATCGGAAGGGATGCAGCTCACCTCGGCCTGCGACGGAGTGACCCGGTGAACGGTCAGCTCGAAAGTGAGTGCCGCCGCCTCTTCGGGGGCCGACTGGCGGACGATGACCGCCTTGTCGTAGGCTTCGGGGTAGCTGACGGTGAAGAAGGTCTGGCGCGGCTCGCTGCCCGGCTCGGCATCGGCGTTGGAATCGACGGTGAAGGAGATCGTTTGAGCGGAGACCGAGAAGTCGTGCACCCACTCCTCGCGGGGCGTGATCTGAATTTCCGCTCCCTGTGCAGGATGCGTGATCGAATAGTTCAGCGTGACGCGGCCGCCGTCCACGGGTTGAAGCTCCAATTCCGCAATGACGATTTCGGGACGGGGCGGGACGGTGATTTCGATTTTGGCGATGTGGTCGGAGGTGACCGTGCCGTCCTCGTTCAGACCGTAAGCATAGAAATAGTAGGGTTTTTCGGGCGACAGGGTGAGTTCGAGGTTTTCCAGCCTGCCGGTGCGCAGCCGGTCGGCGATGCCGTCGCCCCAGGGTGAGTTGCGGAAGTTCTCGATGTCGCTGGCGATCAGCTCCTCCTCGCTTGCAAAGGCGTTGTAGTCGCTCTTGAGAATGGAGAGGGCGACATAGGTGGCCTGCTCATCCGACGGCGTGCAGTTGACCGTGGCCTTTGCGGGGGCGGTGCTTACGAGTTCGAGTTCAAAGGTGAGTCCCGTCGGAGCGACGGGTTTTTCGGGCGCGGATTGCCGGACGGTGATCGTGACCTCCGGGGCCCGGGGATAGGTGAGAATGAAGGTGCCTGTGCGGGGAGCGCTGCCCGGCTCGGCGTCGGTGTTGGGATCGGCGGTGAACGTTACCTTGTCGGTCGTGACGACAAAGGAGTGGAGCCATGCGGCGGTGCTTTCTCTGACCGTGAGGAGGGCGTCCGGCGCGGGGTCGTCGATGCGGTAGGTCAGTTCAAATTCCCCCCCCCTACAGGGAGCAGGTCGGGATTCTCGGCCGTGATTCTGGGCACGGACGGCTCTTCGATGGTTTTGTCATCGCTCTTGCAACCCGAGACGGCCAGAAGCGCCGTCGTACACAAGAGACAGAAACCGGAAAATTTCTTCATGTGTGAAAGGTTTGAAGTGAATACTAAACGATTACGGTGATCCGTCGAACAATATAGCGAATTTTTCCCGCGTTGCAAAGAGGCCGCGACCGAATCGGTCGTTCCGACCAATTTATCCGTAGTTCCGTTGAATCGAACGATTCATCTTTTCGGATAGGTGAAAAAAGGGACAGGAAAAATTGAAGTTCCGGATAAATTGCTATATTTGTAGCGGACACAGGACGGAACGGAGGATCGCCGCTTGAGAACGGTCCCTCGTGTCCGCGTTCCGGCTGTGTCGCATTTGTTTTTCAATGCTAACCGGTTCGCATCGGGCTGTGGGCCATAAATCTTTGTCGAAATGAAACACGCATTTCCACCCCCCCCCTCGTTTTTCTGACCCTCGTTTCGCTTCTGATCTGCTTCTCCTGTAAGGACGACGATCCCGTCGTTCCCGCCCCGGCGGTCAAAATCACCGCCGGAACCTCCGACCAAACCTCCCTGACCTTTACCGTGGCGCCGCAAAATGCTGAGCGCTGCGCCTACCTTGTCGTCCCTGCAGCCGATGCGGCGGCGATCGACGCGGCGGCCGTGCTGGAACGCGGCCGCACGGTTGATGCGCTCGCCTCGGGAAGCTATACGGCCGAGGGGCTGAGCCCCGAAACAGCCTATGCGGTCTATGCGGCAGTATCCTCTGCCGCCGGAACGGCTCTCGACCATGTGGCCATGCTTACGGCCGCAGGACCCGGGCAGGGGCCGACCGTTGCGATTCAGCCCGGCGAGGTGACCGCCACGCTGGTGTCGTTCACGCTGTCCCCTTCTTATGCGGACAAGTGCGGCTATATGGTCGTTGCGGCGGCCGGGCGGCTTCCCGATGCGGAGACCGTGCTGAGAGACGGCACCGAAGCCGATGCGTCGGCTCCGACGGAACATGCCGTTGCGGAGCTCATGCCGGGTACCGAATATGTGGTTGTGGCGGCCGTCTCCCGGGAGGGCGTTTACGGAGCTGTTGCGACCCTCAAACTCACCACTGCAGCCGGGCCGGAGCTGCCCGGTCTGACGGAGGACGTGACGGATCATCGGTTCACTTTCGTCGAGCGTTCCAACTATTTCGGCGACCTGTGGGAGAAGAAAACCGGATGGTTCGTTTACGGCCTGCGCGACGCCGAACCCGATGAAAACGGGGATTATCCGGCCGGCACCGCCGAGCTCTGTTTCGAGCTCCATGCCGATCTCGCGGCCAGCGAGGGCGGGGTGCTTCCGGCAGGCACTTACCGGGTCGGCAGCGAGATCGTGCCCGGCGCCTGTATGCCCGGACGCATCATCGAAATCCAGGATGACACGTTCATCGGCGACGTGACCTATTATGCGCGTGACGGGAAGTGGGGAATTGTCGATGCGGGTACGGTGACCGTCGATAAGACCGCAGACGGCTACCGCCTCGCCTTCGACTTCACTACCGCGGACGGACACCGTGTGACCGCCTCCTATGCGGGAACGCTCGTGGCCGAAAACTCCGAGCCGGTCGATCCCGATGCGACCACCACCCTGAAGAACGACTATGAAATCCGCTTTGCTCCGGGTGACGGCACGAAGGTAAGCGCCTATTATTACGGTTATGACGCGGATCTGCAGGCCGACGTGTGGTCGGTCTATATGGAGCCGGTGCGCAAGGACACCGACGCCGACGGCTTCATGATGGATTTGCTGGTCGATCCCCAATACGGATACGACAGCGGATTCCCCGCCGGCACCGCCGAAAACCCCCACGAATACGGCGTGAGCTACTACGGCGAGCCGGGACACTACCTGCCCGGGGAGTACGACGCCGACGGGGTGATGGTCCATACCTGGTACCTGGGCGGCTATGTGACGGTCGGCGACGAGTGGCTCGTTACGCGATATGCCGCGGCCAAAATGGGGTATATCTATATCTCACGCACGGACGACACCTACACTGTCACCGTGGAGTACTCCGATGAAAACTGGCACACCGTGACCGGCACGTGGAGCGGCTCCCTGACGACCGAGGATCTGTCAGCTGCGCCCGCATCTACGAGGCGGCTGCGTCCGGCTTTCGGGGCACGCCGTTGATGGCGGCCCGGCCCGACAGGATGAATCATGCGGATGAACAGTCCGCATGATTCTTTTTATCCGAAAAGTGGATATTATGACCAATTTTGTCTATATTTGATCTGAATAGGACCATCGGTTTCTATGTAATGACGGTTGAACCCGACATGGATGGACCGACGCCAAACAAACGAACAGGGATGATGCAGAAAATTCGCAGTGCGTACCGATCGTCGGAGACGGGGGGCTATGCGGCGGGGAGCAGGCAGGCGCCGGACGGCGGAAGCAACGAGCCTAAAAAGGATGACAGGGAATATCTGGGAGAAATTACCGGCGTCAAGCTCGTCCACGAACTGATGGTCGATATCATGGGCGGCCTGATCCCCGGTGTGCTGTTTTTATTCAGCCTGCTCGTCTGCGTCGTCTTTCCGATCTTCTGTTACGTCGGATTGCCTTACGCGCCTGCCGAGAACAGCTATGGACAGGGCTGGTTCTGGGTGGTCATTTTTCTGACCTTTCTTATTCTTTCCTATGTTATCGGCCATATTTTTTATCGTTCCGATATTAAAAACCCCGACAAGGCCGACCTGAAGCAGCAACAGAGCAAATTCCTGAGACGTTTTGTCCGCGAGTTGAAACGGGTGACCGATGCGGGTTCCCGAGCGAGGAATGACGAGCAGACGACCGAGCTGAAAATCAAAACGGTCGCCAGGATGCTGGCGACCGAGATCGAATACCTGCACAGTACGCTGAAATCGGCGATCGACAGCGGCCTGAATGTGGGCGATTCCTCCGTGTATGGCGAACAATTCCTGAAAGCCTGTACGGAAGCGGAGGACTACCTCGAAGCTATCGTGACGAAAAGCCCAAACCGCAACGAACGGTTTTACGACAAACATCTGCTTTGCATTCTCTTTCCGGAGGAGGCGGATCGGTTCGGGTGCTGCAAGGCCGACCAGTGCGCTCTCGACTTGCTGCCGCCGCGCTCCAGGATCGTTGTCGAGGAGTACGAAATGCTGCTTGCGGCATTGGAAGGGAAGCCGAGCATCCGGTTTTTCGGTCGCCGCAAAAAGCCGGAAGGGTCGCTGCTGTTGTCGCTCGCGGTATGCTACAACGTGCTTTTCATGCAGGCGGAAGTGGGGTGCTCTACAGAGAACCGCTGCGACTTTCCCTATATCAGCTATTACAAATACCTGCTTAAACGACGTGAGACCGAGTTGCTTAAGTACGTCGATTGGAACACGACCAACGCCCGCACGAAAAACAAAGTCAACCGCTATAAGATCGAAATACAGATGTTCGCCTCCAAGGCCTATTCGATTCTCAATAAGAACGAATCGCATATCCGCATGGCTGCTTCCTCGTGGTATGTGGCCCGAACGATGCTGCGGGTGGCCAAGTGGATGATGATTATAACGATTGTTCCGATTGTGTACCGCTTTTGCGTGAATTTCGTCTGCAACGGCTATGCCGAGTCGGGTCAGTACCTTTCTTCATCCGGTCCGGAAATGCAGCAGCTCGTCATCGCTTTCTGTTTTCCGTTGGGCATCCTGATTCTGCTGTACTTCACCATTAAGCGGCGAATCGTCACCTTCATCCACTACCAGCGTCTGCGGGAAATCTACCATACGTTATTCATCTATCACCAGTGGAAGAGTAACCTCGAAGTGGTAAGTGACCGTGAAAAGCTGCTGAAACTGAAAGTCGAAAAGGAACGACTCGATCTGGAACACGTCCGATCGGAGACCCGCCAGCAGGAAATGGATTCGCAACCGGTATAGCGCACATCCGAGTTTGCAGGTCGCCCATGCCGGCGCCTGTGATGAGGTTTTGCCGGACGAAAAAGCGTCGAATTTTCCGAAGAGTTCGCTGTATTTGTCGCATGAAATTGGGAAAAAGCGGCGAAATCGTATCTTTGTCTCCGAAGAACGCATGGGCCGCTGCCGTTCGACCTCGCCGGGTCGAAAGCGGTTTTGCAGGTCGTACCGGTGCCCGATTGCGATTTATACGGACAGGAGAATGGATACCCGGATACTCATTGAACAACTCGCCCGCGAAAGCAACTACCGTTTGGACGACGGCATCATGGAGCTGTTTCTGGACTCCATGACCGAACGCAGGCTCCGCCCGAAAGAGGTGCTCATCGAATTCGATACGCACAACGATCAGATCTATATTCTTACCGAGGGCATCATGCGTTCCGTCTATTTCGACGGGGTGAAGGAGCGGACGCTCGCTTTCGCCCTGCCCGGGACGATGTCCATGTCGCTCCACTCCTATTATATGAACAGGCCGGTCTTTTTGCAGCATGAAGCATGCTGCGAAGCTGCGGTACTCTGCTCCACGAAACAGAACTTCGATCGTTTCATCTCCCTCTATCCCGAGTTTGCGCAATGGGCGCTGAATATGGCCTATTGTCAGTTGTATTTCTACGAGATGAAGCTCTGCGTCATCAAAGGCGATGCCAGGGAGCGTTTTCGCTCGCTTATCCAGAACCGTCCCGAGATTCTCGAGAAAGTTCCGCTCAATGCCATCGCCTCCTACCTGGGCATCACCCCGTCCTATCTGAGCCGGCTGAAAAAGAAGTTGCGGCATAAATGACGCAATTTGCCGCGGCTTGACATAGGTCAAGTGTTTCTTCGGTGTTTCCTCCTAAATTTGCCCCTGAGTCAAGCTCTGTCCGCGGTCGGCACGGCACGGACGGGCGGCTCGATTGGAAACCTATTAAAACAAGTTGTCATGAAACGATTTTTATTCTTTTTCACTGCAGGCTGCTTCATGGCTCTGACAGGCGGTTGCGACTCCGATCACGGTTCCGCAGATCCCGAACCCTCCAACCAATGGACGCTGGACGGAGCGACCGGCACCCCGATTGTCCATGCCGCCATGAAGGAAGCGGACGGGACTACCTATCTTTATCTCAACAAAAACATCCCCGGGGACGAGGAGTCCCAATATGGCGTCGCTGGGCGGGTCGTTCTCGCCCTGCCGACCGAATCCCTCGGGACGGAGTATGTCTGCTCGGCAGCCAATGCCGAACGGTGGACATTCCGCCTGGAGGACTCGGACCGCGGAATCGAATTGGACGCCGGTGTTTCGGGGACCATCGACGTGATGCGGGAAGGTGCCGGTTACCGCATCCGGGGGACAATGCAATACGAAGGAGGGGAGTGCCTCGGCCTCTATTACGACGGTCCGGTCACCGATCTGGCGGTATTCGACGCATCCGAGCACAACGGTACAGGCAGTATGAAATGGTCGTTCGAGGACGAACCGCGTGCGGTCTCCGCCACATGCTATAAATACCTTCAGTTTCCCGAAGGAGACATGTACCTGATTTTTCTCTATTGCGGCGGCGGGAACCGTATTCCGGTCGAAGAGTGGGGCCTCGACGATGAATACAATTCGGTGCACAGCGTTTACAACTACGAGGGTGTCCTGATTTTCGTCCCCGCGTCGTTCGTAGCCGAAGGCAAAGAGATCGATCTGACCGAGACGGCCGATTTCGACTCCTTCACGGAACGCAGGCTCCCCTGGGCCGTGACGGGCATGTTCGGCAATATGGAGTTTGCCGACGGCACCTATTTTTCGACGATGTTCTATGCTTACGAGGACAAGGTGAAATTGGGCGCCGCGACGCTGGGCTACAATCTCATAGAGGGCGCGACGATGAAAGTCTCCCGAGACGGCGCCGTTTGGGACATCGAGCTGTCCAATATCGCACGGGATACGGACGAAGGCCGTGACAAGGTGCTTTCCGGCCATTATCACGGAACGATGGAGAGCTGGACCGAATATGCGAAGACAACGCCCTGGCTCTGGTTGGATCAATGGCTGCTGTTCGACGCAAACCAGTGATCCGAGGCCGACAGGCCGAAGCTGCGGAGGGCTGTCCTTTTCGGGACGGCCCTCTCTTTTTCTGATAATCCGGGCGTCATCGCAACAGAACCCGACTTCCGTCTGTGCGACGGTTGCGCGGCGCTCGGTAGCGAACGCCCCGGTCTGCGGTTACGCGACGGGAGCGAAATGTTGTCTGTCGATTGCTTTCGACGCCATGCGGTTGATGGTTTCACTCCCCCGCAGCCTTGTTGCGGGTGAACTGCTGTACGACGTACACGGTGAAGATCGGAAACATCATCATGCCGAGCGAGGGGAGCAGGACGGTGACGACTTTCCCGATGGTCGTGACGGCGAATATCTCGGCTCCCACCGTGGTCACGTTCATCCAGGCCCACCAGAGGGCGTTGCCGAAACCGTGGAGTTTGTCGTTGACCAGCACCTCGTAGTCGAAAAAGATCAGGGCCGAGAGGTAGGTAAAGACCACTACGGTGATGATATAGGCCCAAAAGAGGAGTTTGAACCGGTTATTGACCATCCAGTAGAGCACGACGTAAAGGGCGAGGAAGGTGCGCAGCAGGGGGGTCAGGCTGATGAGCATGGCCCAGTCGCGCGTCAGGTCGGCATGGCACCAATGGACGATATTCAGATAGGGCACCGCCAGCAGCAGAAAGAAGAAATTTCGGACGAAAAAGCGCCCCTTGCACGGCGCGGCGGCCATGCGCACGAAAAAGTCGAGGAGGAATACGATGCAGATGACGAGCTGCAGCGCCAGATACCACCGCGAAAAATGTTCGTGATCCCCGGTGATGATTTCCCACGAAACCGAAACGAGCAGCACCACGCCGGCCAACAGTGCGAGCAGGCTCATGGCCCGCTGCAAAGGGGTGTGGTGTGCATTGGGATTGCTTTTCGTGGTTTTTCCGGAAGCGGCTGCAGGTCCGGATTTGGAATCGGTTTTTGCGTCGGACATAATGGGATGCGATTTATCCGCAGCGCGTTCAAAATCAATGCCAGTTGCCCGGCGGGTTGCTTTCGGGACAAATTTGCCTGAAAAGTTTTTGCACGAAAGAAAATTTTATTACCTTTGCACTCGCTTTCGGTTTTTGTCTTGTGGTTATGAATCATTAGAACAGAGCCGCGAAGTATGGACGGCGGGATAGCTCAGCTGGTTAGAGCGCATGATTCATAATCATGAGGTCGAGAGTTCAAGTCTCTCTCCCGCTACTGAAAATCAGTAAGTTACGGAGGTTGATTCGACCTCCGTTTTTGTTTAGTTTCGCAGGTAAAATCCCACACCTTTTCCTTTGTTTTTGCATCACCAGTCGAACCCTCAATTTCGGTTTCGACATGCAATATACATACAACATTGCAACGCTAATTCAATGATCGTCTAAATACTTGCAAAAAGGAATTTCCTATATAAGTTAAATTTATAGTGTAAATCCTCAAATCGATAACTTACTTCATCTACCAAACTTTCATTTGCTGTGAAGTCTTTGTAAAATAGAAAAATTCCGCCGAAAATAGCAAATTCCGGCGGAAGAATTGAATTAATGGCTGTTAAATGACATCAAATTTGTTCGAACTGCTTATATGCTGGTGTGGTAAACAAAAAGTTCCGGTTCTTGACAAGTAGCAGGGTAAATCTCACATGTATCAGAAAAAGAATTCGACTATAGATTTAACCAAAAAAAAGAGACCGATAATACAAAATATAATTCCAAAAATTAACAGGCCATATTTGCCACCATGCGGATCCTCATACCAGTAACCATTTTTTTATAAAAATTATATTTGCCGATATAAATCCAAATAAAAATAATACCGGCCATAATGGTAAGAATAATTGGTAAAATCATAATTCAATTATTTATTTGCTAGTTGGTTAGCAACTTCATCGACCATAGCTTCATGTGCTGCAAAGGTCACTTGGATCCAATTTGTCCGATTCAGGTCATGGGCAGTTGTGACCAGTCGTTAATAATCGAGCAATTTACAAAGTAGCAAGTTTTTATTCAGAAGTTATTTCTTCAACTTTTTTACATGAAGCATCAACATGAACAAAGCATGTTAATGTTGGCTGTGCTATCCAGGAATATTTTAGCTAAAAGGTATTGTATCCAATAATAAGGCATGGAATCGGCTTTAACGACAGGGCGAGTCGTGGTCATGAGGTCTGTAGTGGGTGTTTTTAAAAGTAGAAAAATTCCGCCGAAATAGCAAATTCCGGCGGAAGAATCGAACAAGTGACAATCAAATAACGTCGCTTATTCCAAATTATATTTCTATACAAAATAATCGCGTATAACTATTATCAAACAAAAAATACCTGCCAAAAAGGACATAATGCTAAAAATTAATGCACCATGTTTACCACCTACCGAATCCATATACCAATACCCATTTTTTTTGAAGAATTTATATTTGTCAATATATATCCACAAAAACATAGCCGCTCCTAAAAATAGCATGATAATTACTAACCACTTCATAATTCTTTTTTGTGTAAATCCTCAACTCGATAACTTACTTCATCTACCAAACTTTCATTTACTGTGAAAGTCATTCGTAAAACAATATTCGCATTCCCATCTACATACTTTGACAATTTAAGGGGAGAGCCAAAAAATATAAGTGTTGTGGCGAGTCGAAAAGTCGCTAATCCATAATCTCCCTTTGCGAGATCTGTCCCAATGTATATAAAGTCAGATGCAAGAGACATTAAACTACCACCTATCATCATTGCAGGCCCAAAAGTAATACCCCCACTAAGAGTTACTACCCCGCCAGCCATACCAAGGCAGAACCCGGCCGTGTCTAAATAGGATGCAACACTTTGTGCCACTTCGATCCAATCGCGCCCTCCTCCGCCGGCACCACCGCCGATTTGGTTTGCGTACCACAGCCAGAAAGGCATCCAATGCAATTCACCGTTTAAGGTATAATGGAAAGACGATTTAGCATAATTTTTTGGGTCAAAGGTTCCGTCAGCGATATCATTCAGGATTTGTTTTATATCCTCTTCGTTATCCGTTACCACACCATTGGGGCTTTGAGTCCATAAACCGGTGGGGTCCATAAAGTTTACCGGATTTGAATAGCAGAAAGAATAGGGATTGAGCATCTGGTATAACGGGTCTTGTACAAACCATCGTCCCAGGTTAGGATCGTACATTCGTGCGCCGTAGTCCAATAGGTTTACATCTCCGGTTGCCTGCCACTCTTTGCCGTTGAAAAGGAACCGGTTATCGGTGAGTTGCTGACCGGCTGCCTCCCACCTCTTGCCGAAAGGATAGTAGTTGATCTTTTCCAATGCGCGGCCGTCCTGATCGGCGACCACGCGCACGCTGCCCAGGTAATCGGTGACGAAGTATCGGACCTGGCTTCCGGTTGATGTGCAGACAATGCGACCGCCTGTGACGCCGACGCTTTCGGGGGTGTAAATATCGCCTCGCTTGCTGTATATCAAAGAACCGAAATAAAGGTATCCGCAACCGGTAAGGTCGCTCACTTCCAACTTGGTGCCGTCGGCCAGGTACTTGTACCGGGCCACGACTGAGCCATAACGGCTTATCTGTTCGACCAAATTTAAGTCATTATATTGGAATTTGCAAGCATTTTCGCTCGTATATGCAACATTTCCGTTCATGTCGTAATCATATCTGACCGTACGTCCCTGATCGGTGGTCGATATCAGACGATTTCCCGCATAATCATAGCGGATGTCATTAGCGATACGGCCGTTACCATAGCGTTTCAGCGAGAGAATATTGTCATTGTCGTCATAACGCAGCCCTGTTTCGTCATAGGATGCGATTTGCAACTGACCGTTGCGATAATGTTTTGCATCCTGCAACTGACCTTGAGGTGTATATCGATAAGAATAGCTCGAATAATATCTTTCATCGGGATATGCCCAACTACATTCGCTGATCTGCCCGTCATAATTTTTCACGGATCCCGAGAGCAAAGGTTTGTCTCTTGCCAGGGTCATGCGGAAAAGTTCGTTTTGCTGCTCGGTGAGACTGCCCCTGATATCGTACTTATAGGTTGTGTTAATTTTCCCGGCCCCCTGAATTACCTTGGAAACTCGCCCGAGCACATCGTATACGTAACTTATCCTTGCTATCGGCCCATTATTGAATCTCGTTTGTTCGATAAGAGGACGATTGAAGTTGTCATAGGTCTTATGCGTGATCAAAATGTCAGCTGTCGCAGTGGGCCCCGGTTTATATATGCTATGGTTAGTCAGCATATTGCCCGCCTTATCGTAACGGTACGACAAGCGATTGACTCCTTTGAGATGATTACGTTCGACAAGCTGCACAATGCGTCCCTCCTTGTCATAGTAGTAAGCTCGCTCGACGTAGGCAGTAGTATCTGTATGAACGTCGGGAAGAATTGCTACTTTGTCGTAGATTTTCAAACCGGTGTTGTCTGAATAAACATCTTCCGTACTTACCACATTTGCGACGGCCACGAATCCAAGATCTGCCGGGATCCTGAAGTCATCGTATTGCTTCGACGAGTCGTAATCAGCCAGTTCATAATCGGTATAGCCTCCGTAGCTATTCTTTGATAGAAGTACGTCTGCGGTCGTGATATTTGAAATGCGGGCATGCAATGCCGTACCCGACAGATCGGAAAAATCGCGCTTCAGGTCTTCCCAGGATTGTTGCAAAATCAGCAGATGCGTTTCGATCGGTCGGTCGAGATCGTCGTATTTGGTATAGAGCCATCGTCCTGCGGTACGTTGGTTGCCATCCTGCGTCAGCACGATTCGTCCCCGTTGGTCATAGACGCCGAGAATCCGTTGGCGACCGGGCATAATCGTAATAATTTCATGGCCTCGTGAATCATAACCGTGGAAGGAGCAGTAATCAGCAAGTTGGTCGGGAGAATAATATGTTCCCGGAGATGTTATTTGCTTATCCTGGATGGAGGGTATTTCATAGCACAGACGTCCGAAATCATTATAGACATTGTAAGTGAACTGTTGGCTTTGTCCGTTCACTCGCATCTCTTTTGCAATAAGATGGCCTTCGCGGTCTCTGTATTCCAATGTAGAAACAGTCAGGCTGTCAGTTGTTTGCTGTACGACTTCTTTTACCGTAAGAACGGACATCGGATAATATCCGGAAAAGAATAGAAGAGAGTCGTTTCTTATTTCGTATTTTTTGACACCATCAGAGCTTTTGGTAAATATCGCATTTGATTCGGGATAGAACGAAAGGGCATTGGCGTCTGCGTACAATGAGATGTCACCATTCAAATTCAGTCTGTAGTTGATAAGAGTGGGATGCCCCGTAGCTGAGGCATAGCTATGGTTGACACCCGGGGCGTCGGTCGCTGTAACAAGGTTAAGCGGTGAGCGGTCATAAATGGTGCGCACGGTGGGAAAGTTGGCATCGGGATCGTTTCCCAAAAGCTCCTTATAAAATCGGCGGGTCCGAGTCGCCGCATTGAGGGTATTACCTAAGCTATCGGGAACGGAGGGCAGATACAGGATCGAATCTTTGTTGCCCATGCAGGTATATACACGTTCCAGGACAATGTCCCGACCAGTAGGCGAAGCACCCACGGATACAAATTTGACTTCGCGTCCGAAACCATCGAAATGGTGTTGTATAGTAATGATTTTCTCACCATACACGGAACGTTCGGTGACCAATTTGCCCTCAATGGTATTGGATACAGGATAGGGATTGATTTGTACATTCGAGCCAGGCAGCGTTGGACTGACAGCCTGCAATTCCTGTGCAGCGACAAAGGTACAGCATAAGAGCTGTGACGCTGCTATAATCGTTATTATGCTCGTTTTCATAATGCAGGGATCGTAATGTTGGGATTGTAATTGTCGTAGGAGAAGGTTTTGATCACTTCTCGTTCGTTGTTCAGGACGCGGATGGGCAGGCCGAATCCGTTGTATTCGTAATAGGTCGTTCGCCCCCGGATGTCGGTTTCAGAAATTTTGCCCAGTCCAGGGAGAATCACACTTGATTGGATGGTGGCATTTTGAGGAACAATGCTCAAATCATCAACCATAACAGTTTGAGCAGGAAAGGGAACCATGAGGTTCTGTGTAGATTCGGTAACGTTAATTATACTCCTATATCGGTTCCACTGTTGTGAGGAATTCGTCCGCCACCAATAGGATAGGATATATCTTCCCTGTTTGAAATTAGATAAGGGAATCATCAGCCAACGGCTGGAGCAAATATGTGTGCCGGATTTTGCAACAGTGGATTCCGGCCAAACATATTCACCGTCCGTCACGGCCTCAAAATCGTTGAAATATACCTCGTTAATTCTTTCTGTCGCCTCGGGAGCATAGCGAGCATTGATAACGGTAGCCATAGGGATGCTCTGCCCTCGACTAAAAAGGAAACTTTTGATCGGCTCGCCATTCTTTTGGTAACTTATGAGGTTTCCTGCGGAATCATAGTCGTAGCAAACGGTTTCTTCATATCTGTTATCATACTGCATTGTTCCTCTTATTGACCGGGACGAAATAGTAAAATCCATTGAGTCGATAAGAGCATCAGGTTCCTTTAGCTTGAGGCTCTTGGAAAGATGCAATGGATTGTGACTGAAAATATGCAACGATGCGTCGATTACTTTACCATTCTTATAGACAACATTTTCGATAGGAATCAGATCTTCACTGGGATAACCTTTCTCAAAATTGATCTTGTCGAAATACTCAAACAAGTACTTCGTGAATGATGTGATACGGGTTCCGTCAGCAAACCTTTCGACTGTCCGGGAACGAAGATGCCGTTTATTATATTCATAGTCGGTACAACAATAGATCGTTGTCTTACCCGCATACTCGATCTTCCTTTTTAAAAGAACAGGACAGCATATGCGATAGTAACGGGCGATGCAGGTATATGTATGATCGCCTATATGGCTGCGGTAAACGACATGGCCGGGGATGCTGTCGCAGGCCGTCGAATCGATCAAATACTCAAATTTTGTTCGCTTAACAATTTTTCCATTTGCATCATAGGCTGTTTCCTGCTGTAATAAATTGCGACACCAGGCCCGGATTGTTTTGGGCATATCTTCCGAAGTCTCGAATCCGAGGTATTCGACCGTTTCATCGAGGACTTTATATTTTTCGGGATATATATCCTTACATTCATCAAAAGGGGTATAATCATATTTGACGTATGAACCATTGGGGAGATGCTCTGTAACGGAGGAATAAACCACGGATGAACCTAAGAAATCCATTATGGAACTCAGACATCTTGGGGAAACAAAGTAGTGATACGTCCCATAATTTTTTATGACATAATTGAACCTATCGGCATAGACAACACCTCCGTCATAAGTATATGAATATTCCGATGGTTTGTAATTGATCCCATCACGTTCGATGATTTTTTGGATGCGCAAGCCGCCGCAAATCATCATCATATCTTTATGCTGCAACTTACCCCGATGGAGTTCGTATATGAATTCTTTACTGCCGCCGCTCGGATATACGATGCTTTTGAGACTTTGTGCCCTTGTTCGCTCAAAATCGGGAATGCGGGTCGAAGCGAAATCCGAGGTACTTATCCCTTCGATTTCGGTATCCGGACAGCCGGATAAGTTTTCCCCGTCCTGATTCCAATAACCCCAGTGATCGAATCCCCGGTGAGTATGTCCCGGCATAATAGGATCTTCATAATATGTGAATGAAGCTATTGGTCGTTTGTGCCCTGGTTTGGCCTTTATGTAAACCTGTTTTAGTCTGAGATTTCCATTGGGGAAAGTATCACAGACGAAACTGAATGTTTTCAATTTCTGCTTATTCGCATAGACTTCGAAGCTATTGAGAATTGTATTGGAAGCATTGCCGGTTTTGTGATCGTCGTATAAAAATTTAATTTCTTGCTCATTATATTGAATAGAGGTAAGCTGGTAACTGTCAATATCAATCCGCCGCTCGCAATCGACACTCCACCCATTAATGTATTTGACTGTACTACCATCTTTTGCTATGCCGATCTCACCTTCATAGATAGTATAGTAATAATTTGATTTTGTGTATGAAAAGGTCACAGTAGCACCGTCTGGATATTTTATTTCGTTCAAATACCATGATGAATCCGTTTCACCAGCATATTGCGAGAAATAACCTTGTACTATTCTTGATGAAGATGTTGCATAATCTTTAAAGAGATAACGCGCTCCCTGCTGAGGATCGTAAATGGTAAATAGATTTGCTAAACTGTCGTACTCAATTTTCACCGGTAGATATGGGAAAGTATGTGCAATACAATCACCGTCCAATACAAAGCGACCGGACATACCGGGAAATTCAAAGAAATACACGTCAGGTTCGGTGTCCCAACTATTATCGTCTTGATGATCCCAAATAAACTTTGTATTCCACTTTTTTATATCATTAACATCCCTGAGCATTGTAAAGTTGTCCGCTTTGCTTTTTATCGCGCGTGTGATTTTCCCGCCTGCGGACAAGTCCCAGCCGATGCCGGTTATTTGTGAGTAATCGCTGATTTTGATCCCGGAACCATTATAATTAAGCGCGATGGGAATCACTCCGCCGGAGGTTCTCATTTCATAGAGCGGAACATTTACCTGTAACGTGCCGGTATATTTATCTGGCCCTGCATTGATTCGGTTCGTCATTGCCCTTGCTTCAGAGGAAAGCAGGGCATTGTTCATTGTCCACGTTAAATCGGGGATATCCAATTCTTCACTGGAAACCGAACTTTTGCCGGGCACTTGCGCCTGCTCCGGGTATTCCTTCGGTTCAGGCTCTTGCGAAAAAACATTCGAGATCGGGATGCCGCATAACAGCAGCATGGTGATAAATAATCGCATGGGAAAGTGGTTTTAGGATTAGACGAAAGAGTAGTTTGGAGGCTGGATGCACATTCAGTTGGATCGATGTTTCATACGCATGAGGTTTAGATGGTTGACAACCAAAAATACAATCGGAGCTTCCCCGTTGCAAGAAATCCGGCCGAAATCGAGCCTTACAAAGTTTGCGTATCTGACAGATAATCAGCCTCCACAGGAATAAAAATCTTATCTCCGACTTTCATTTTCCCTATGCACTATCAATCAGCCTGTTATAGCTGCCTGCATGCGTGCGTCCGAACAGGATAAAAGGGCCTCTTCTTTTCTCAACACTTCAACCTTGGCCATGAACCCATCGATCAAGGACCAAGGGCAATACTATCACTCCCGGCTCCGGCAGCCGGGAGTTTGTTCATCCCATAATTCCGCCGAGGCGGAACATGGGCATGTACATGGATATCAGGATCACGGCGACCAGAAGTCCCACGAGCATAATCAAGGCGGGTTCGAGCAGCGACCCCATGCGTTTAATCCGGAATTCGAGTTCCTCGGTGAGCGCTTCGCCCTGTCGGCGGAGCATCTCGGGCAGGCGGTTGGTCTCTTCGCCGACACGGATGAGGGCCGAGAGTTTGCGGTCGTACAGGGCGGGGAACCGGGCCACGCAGGTCGAGAAGAGTTCGCCGTGCTCCAGTCCGCGGCAGATCGTGGCGAAGGATTGCCGGTAGGGATAGAACGCGATCACGTCGGAGAGCATGCCCACGCCCGTGAGCAGCGGAACACCGGACGTGCAGAGCAGGTAAAGCAGGCGGCAGAACTGCGCCTGATGGTTTTTGCGGATAATCGCGCCCACGACTGGTAGGCGAAGCAAAAGTTCAGAAATCCATCGTTGTACCTCCTTTCTGTTTCGGTTGGCGTATAGAATGATATATGCAGCACTCCCGGCAACCGCGATTGCGGCGGCATAGGCGGGGAATGATTTGGAGAGCGCGATGATCCCGCGCGTCAGGGCCGGCAGTTCACCGCCCATGCGGGCGTAGACCTGCTCGAACATCGGCACGATCACGGCCAGCATAAAGGCCACGACGGCCAGGGCCGTGCAGAGGATCACCAGCGGGTAGCTCACCGCCGAGGAGACCATCCGCCGCTGCGCGGTCCGCTTGCGGTAGTAGTCGCGCAGGAAATCGAGCGTGTCGGGCAGGCGCCCTGTCTGCTCGCCGATGCGCACCACGCCGCAGTCCAGCGGCCGGAACGCCCCGCTACGTTCCATGGCCTGCCACAGGGCCGAGCCGCCCACGACATCGTCGAAAAGGCGCTTCAGCAGCCCCTTCATCCGCACTTCGCGTTCGCCCTCGATCAGCAGCGCGAAGGCGTGCGAAAAATCCAGCCCCGCGGTCAGCAGGGCATGCAGTTCGGCATAGAACACCTCCCGCCGCGCATCCGTTATCTTACTCTTCATACCCATAGCCCTTTTCAAGTTCGTCGAGCGATTCCCGGTAACGCTCCGCAGGCGGCGGTTTCACCGGGAACCGAACCGTGAACCCTGCCGCAAGGGCGACCTCCAGCGTGTCGGGTTTAACCCCTGAGAGCCCCATCCCGGCCACTCCCGTCAGCAGCGTGTCCCGGAACTCCCCGACCCGGTAAACCAGCGCCGAATCCCGAACCGAAAGTTCCGACAACCTGCCGCCGCAGTGCACTTCCAACCCATCGCGCCCGCCGAGGATGCTGTCGGCCCCTGAAACCAGCGCCTCCAGCCGGAAATAGCCGTCCCGCTGACGGCCTCCGGTGAGCAGTGCCTCCGCACGGCGGGTTTGCAGGCGGGTAAAGAGTGTCAGTCCATCCATCACGGCGAGGAAGACGATGCCCGCCACGAACATCATCACCAGCGTTTCGACCAGCGTGGTGCCTCGGAGCGATGTGTCCTTCCGGATTCCGTCCAAGGCATTGCCGGCGATGCGCATTTTGCACGGCACCGCCTGCTGGAGAGTCTTCCGAATAATTCGGTCGTATTTCGTTACTCCCGGCATTGGACAAGTTGTTTAAGCGTTATCCGTTTGCGGCTGCCGTGGATACAGGCCAAGATCGTTACTACCTGCATATCCGAATAATCCCGGTAGCGTTCGATCCGGACCGTTACCGTACCCCAATCGTAGGTTTCGGCATATTCGCCGCACGGCCACACGCCGGAGCCGTATTTGTCGAAGGCCCGTCCGACGCTGTAGTCGGCTTCGGCCACGAGCAGCGCGTCGTCGTCGCGTACCGTCAGGCGCGGCAGCAGCTCCATAACCGCCGCGTAGACCGTCAGGAACAGCACCGCCGCGACAACGGCCTCCAGCAGCGAACTTCCGCGGAGCCTGCGGCCCGTGACGGCACGGCATCCTTTCAGCGGACGCATGCCGCCTCCTTTCTCCGCACCGCCGGTAGCCAGAGCGGCTGCGCCGTAACGGGATTTTCCAACAGGGTGAAATCGTACAGCAGGTCCTTGTAATATCCCTGTGGGGAGAAATACGCCGCCTGCCGTAGGATCACCCGGCCCGAAACGATGCCCTGCACCTGGGCGACGCCATCGATCCAGAGCAATCCGCGAAGCCGTGCCGTGCGTGATTGACGGTAGTTGGCCGAGACTTTTTTGCGGACGACCGTGTCGCGGACGATCGCATAGCCGTTCACCGAGGTCCGGTCGCCGATTTCAGCGTACATGCCCGCATAGATGCCCGAGGGGTATTCCAGCACGGCGCGCGCTTCGACAAGGACCGTGTCGCGGGCGAACAGCTGGGCCGCGATACGCGCCCCGCTGCCGACGGTGATTTTGCGGGCTACGACAAGCAGGTGTTCCATGCTGCAGGTGGAGTCGATGCGCAGCTCGTCGCCGTAAAGGACGATCCGGCCCCGGAGCGAGCAGTCGCCGATCTCCGCATTGCCGAGGCTGAACACCGCCGCCGAATCCGGCATGAAAGAGCGAAACAGGCTGTCGGGGAGCATCGCTGGGGCGTCCTGCGCCGCGGCGAGCAACGAGCCGATCCGGCGGACTGTTTCCGGATCGGGCTGCGACACCTCGGCGTCGGAGCGCAGGATGGCCGTGCGGGCGATCTGCGGCCCGCGGTAGAAATCGGACCCGACGCGCCCGTAGACCAGCCCGTTTTGCGGCATGCGTAATGCGCCCTGCAAAACAGTCTGCCCGGCAAGAGTTACGGCCGACCGCTTATCGGCGTAAAAGAACGTATTCCCGGCGTCCGGTTTCGCCCCGAACAGCCGACAGACGCGCAGTAGCGAATCGGCCGTTAGGACCCGCACGGCCTCGTAAAGACCCCACGGTTCAGCCTGCATAAAGACCCGCGACCGGGGCAGGGAGTCGTAAAGCAGGCAGCCCTCCAAAGCGGTCAGGGCTTCCAGCCCGGGATGCAGGCGGTAGAGGGCATAGGCCGATTCCACGTCGGCGCGGGCCTGGCGCAGGCGCAGGCTGTGGGCGTATAACAGCGACTCCTGCTCCCAGAGCATCACAAGGCCCAGCAGCGCCGTCAGCAGCAGCACCGACACGACGACCACCGTGGGCAGCACATTGCCCCGCAGGTATGGACCCGGAGGCTTCATGGCTCGCACCGTTTTACGCCGTACATTACGCCCTCTTTGCGCAGGTAGAGCGAATCCCCGTCGCAGTCCGCAAACACGAAATCCCCCGCTGATTCGCCGTGCGTCAGTTCGTACTGTGTTCCCCCGACGGTCAGGATATAGAGTTGCTTCCCGGCCGAGCGGACCGTACCCAGGTGCACAATCTTTACCCGTTCGCGTTTGGGCGGGGCGGGTTTTGCCGGAGGCAGGCCGCGGACGACGGACCGCACGGCTGCCACAGGCCGCGGCGCGCCTTTCAGAAACGGGTCGGCATAGTCGAGCCGCAGCGTGTCGGCCGCGGCAGTTTCCGCGGCGGTTTCCGACGGCTTGGGCCGCGCGGCAGGGGGCGTATTGTCCGCAGCAGCAAAAATCTTCCACGCCACAACGCCCCATACGGCCACGACCACAGCCAGCAGCAGGCAGGTCGTCCAACGGGATTTCATGGTTTCAAAGTTGATTCAACGGATTATTTGCGGGTGTGGGAGCGTCAGGGTTCTGCGGGCAGCTCCGGGTTTTCGGCCGGAAGGACGGTCAGGCTCCGCACTTCGGTACGGGTCCTGTAGCCGCCGTTAAATCCCGTGACGGACCATTCGTATGCGCCCGCGGCGAGATCGGCCCGGAAGCCGTAACTGCGGGCGAGCGTATCGGCCCAAATCACCGTGTCGGCCACCACGCGCTCCGCCGCGGAGAAGGACGGCGAGACGACCGTGAATTCATAACCCGCGGCATATTGTATGGCTTCCCATCGAAAATCGACCGTTCCGACTTCCACCGAGACCCGGTCGGCGGGTGCGATGATACGTATGTTTTCACCGGAAATATCTTCTTCAAGCACCTCGCAGCCGACGGCCGCAAGCGCGAACAAAGGGATCAGCAGTTTTTTCATGGCTTCATTCTTTGATTACGATTTGCTGGATATAGAGGGTCAGCGTAAGCTGCATTTGCCGCGTCCGGCGGTCCGCTGCGGTCTGCCAGTCGAGCGAGCGCAGACGGCAGGCGGGGAGCGTGCGTTCGAGCGTATCGACGAGCCGCACGAGGGCCGTATAACCGCCCGTCAGGGTCAGCCGTGCGGTATGCACCGCCACGCCGTCCTGCTCCGCCGTAACGAGCGGCTCATAGCCTGCGATCCGGACCTTCGATTCCGCGGCGGCGCGACGCACCGTGTCGAGCAGCCCGCCCGAAAGGATCAGTTCCCCATCGCTGGCCGCAACCGCAGCGGGCTGCGCCATCTGCGGCGCGAGCGTTTCAAGCCGTGCTGCCAGCCGCCGGCAATCGCGCCACGCCGCAAACGTGTCTTGCAGGGCGAAATGCCACGCCGTCCACGGCAGCACCACCGCAAGTGCGGCCAGCATCACGAAGCCCCGGTATTTGTACGGCAAAGTCATAAGGCGGTCTCGATGCGGAACGTCAGGCGGCCGCCGTCGCGTTCCTTTTCTACGTGTGTGAGCCGCACGTCGCGGCAGCAGGTCAACTCCGACAACCGCTGCACGAAGGCCGAGACATCGTCCGCGTCCGGAGCCGCGCCGCTGACGACCACGATGCCCTCGCGCCGTTGCAGCGGTTTGCGGGCCTCGAAGCGTTTGGTGAGCGGTTCTACGGCCAGCTGCGTCAGCACGACCCGCTCCGGAACAGCCCCGGCGATCCGGTCGCATACGACGGCCCGCTGTGCAACCGGGCGTTTTGAAAACTCCGCCAGCAGCTCCCGCTGCCGGCTCCCGGACGAAGCGGCGTTCGACGCCGAGCGTTCCCGCGCCGCGAGCTCCGCCTTCAACGCCTGCCGCCGGGCGTTCATTCGCGGCGAAAGCAGGGCGTTCGCCGTAAGCAGGCAGAGCAGCAGCCCCAGCACCGGAAGCGCCGCACGGCGCACAACCGCCTGTGCCGCAGCCGACGATTCGGGCGTCGGCCGGAGGAGCGACCGCCAGCGCAGGCCGGCGTAGAGCTGCCGGGCGAGTTCCGCCGCCGTCAGCCCGAAATCCGCCGCGGCATCGGCGCAGAAGATGCGCACCAGAACGATCCCTTCCGCCGCAAGTTCTTCGGTCAGTGCATCGAGCCGCTCCCGACGCACGAAGGAGGTCAGGCCGTTCGCCGAGCTCCACAGGAAAGTCCCGGGATCGGCCTTGACGCGCGCCGTAATCTGCGCGTCGTCGGGTTTCGTAACGACACCATGCCCGCAGACGACCAGCACGGCGAGGGTGTTTTTCGCCGCCGTCCTATCCGCCGGGCTCAGGCTCGCCGCACGCCACGCGAAGACCTCCGTGCGGCAGCTCCCGTCCGCAGCATATTCCGCCCGGACAAAAGCGATACGATTCAGGATGCGAGGTAACAGTTTCATTCGATCACCGTAGGTTTAATAAACACATTGAGCGTACGCTCGACTTTGTTGCGTTTCTCCTTGCCGAAGAACCACTTGATAACCGGGACGCGCGCCAGGAACGGAATGCCGCGCGAGGATTTCTCCATCGAGTTGCGGTCCAGACCTCCCAGCAGCACCATCTCCTCGTTCTGCACCTTGACGATCGACTTGAAGCTTCGTGTGGCCGTGGCCGGGGGTGCCTCCTCCGATTCACGGCCCGTGAATTCGGTCTGCTCGAACTCGATTTCGAGCGTGATCTGCCGGTCCGTCGACACATAGGGCGTAACCTTGATCGAGAGGTTCGCCTCGACCGACTTCCATTGGTAGGACTCCGAGGAGATGGGGTTCTGCGTTCCGTAGTAGTTGTTCTGCACCTCCTTGTAATACTGCGTCTCGCCACTGGTGAGGGTCGCCTCGTGGCCGTTGAGCGTCGAGAGCTTCGGGGTGGATTGCAGGCGGATCGTGCCGTTTTCTTCGAGGGCCTGGAGGCTGAGGTAGAAATTCGGCGTAACGCGCCCGAGGTTGACCGCGCCGCTGGCGCGCCGGAGCAGGTTATTGACCGCCCCGGCGCTGAAGGTCATGTCAACGCCCGGGCCCAGCGTTCCCGAGGTCTGTACGGGTGCCTTGCCCACCCCCGCGCCGAGGCCGACTTCGTGAATTTTGCTCTTGGTGACGTCGGCGATAATAATCTCCATCGTCACGAGCGGTACGGGTTTGTCCACCGACCGGAGGAACGTTTCGACACGCGCCACATCGCGCCGGTCGCCGCCCAGAATCAGGCTGTTCAGGTCCGGGAAGGTCTTGATCTCCACGCCCTGTTTCAGCACCGCCGGGATGACCTCCTCGACCTTCGAGACGGCCCGGAACGCCAGTGGCACAATGGTCGCCGAAGCCAGCCCGTCGCCCTGAGCCGTCCCGAACACATAAATGCCCCGCTCGCAGTAATAGGAGAACTGCGACCCTTTGAGCAACACGGCCAGCAACGTTTCGAAATCCGTGTCGTCGATCCAGATGCCCGTCGTGAGGCTCACGGGCGACTTGAAGTAATAGTTCAGGCCGAGCTGTTCGCAAAGGTCGAGGATAATGTCTTGCACATTGCCGCGTGCGATATGCGCCGTGATGCGCCCCAGCGAATCCACCTGCAGTTCGTTCTGCGAGAACTGCCGACGCCGCGTGTAGGCGGGACCCGGCGAGCCGCCCTCCGACTGCTGTGCCTGTTCGCGGTAGATCGTCCAGACATCCGCGGCGTCCTTTTCGGCCGTGAGGCCGTTGACCGAGGCGAGGGTCTGCAATGCCCCGTCGAAGGGCATCGCCCGCACATAGCCCGAAACCTTATAGTCGTACAAAGGTTGCGGAACGATGATATTGCGACCCGAAAAGGAAGTGATCTTCTTCGTCACGTCGATCAGCCGTTCGCCCCGCAGGTCGTAGAACAGCGTCGTGTCGGCGGCGTTGTAGAAGACCTCCGGATCGGGCTGCGGCTGCGGTGCGGGGGCTGCGGGGAAGACGGCGAGGATATTGCCCGCCGTCTCCACGTCGAGCCGGTATTCGCGGCAGAGGAAGCGCACCAGGTCGTCCACGCGCGCCCGGGTGAAGTTGCACGAAACGGGGATGTTCTCGACGCTCCGCACCGACAGGTTCACGCCGCTCGCACGTGCGATGTTACGCAGCAGCTCCGCCAAGGGCAGCCGCCCGGCCGTAACGTCCACCGTGCGGGCAAAGGTCGAATCCCGCTCCACGAGCGCCTCCAGCCTGCGGTCGATAACGGCATAGCGCAGTGAATCCGAAGCGGCCGAAACGGTGTGCAGCGCAGGCCGCCGGTCGGCAGCGTTCCGACGCATGTTGGTTTCACCGATGGTTTCCGGTTCCTGTGCCGCACACAGGCAACAGAGGCCGGATAAGCAGAATAGCAGGCAGAGGTATTTCATAGGCTAATAGTTCAGCAGGGGTATGAGTTCGTCGAGCGAGGTTTCGCCCCGCAGGAACAGCCCGACGACGGCGTCCCGGAGCGACGGGATACCCCGTGCCGCCAGCAGCGGGGAGATATCCGTCTGTCCCCCGCGCGCAGCGGCCGCGAGTTCGTCGTCCATCGGGATCACCTCGTAGACCGCACGCCGGCCGCTGTAACCCGTATAGAAGCACTGTTCACAGCCCACGGCCTCGAAATACGAAACGGTATCAGGGACCAACCGCCGCACCTCCTCTGAGCTCTCGACCCGTCGTTTGCAATGCGGGCACAGCAGCCGCACCAGGCGCTGGGCGACGGTCATCACCAGCGTATCGGCCACCAGGTAGGGATGCACGCCCATGTCCGACAGGCGGGCGACGGCGCCCCACGCCGTGTTGGTGTGGATCGTCGAAAACAACAGGTGCCCCGTCAGCGACGAGCGCACGGCCATCTGCGCCGTGTCGCCGTCGCGGATCTCGCCCAGCATGATGATGTCCGGGTCCTGCCGCAGGAACGTCCTGAGTGCGCTGCCGAACGTCAGCCCGATCTCCTCTTTGAGCTGCGTCTGGTTGACCCCTTCGAGTGTGTACTCGATCGGGTCCTCGATGGTGAGGATGTTTTCGGAAACGGCATTCAGCCGCCGCAGCGTGGCATAGAGCGTCGTGCTCTTGCCCGAGCCTGTCGGACCGCAGATCAGCACCATGCCGAACGGACGCGCGATGGAGCGGCAATAGTCGTCGTACTGCCGGGCCGAGAAACCGAGGTTTTTCAGCTCCAGCAGTTCCACATGGCGCGTCAAGAGGCGCAGCACGACCTTTTCGCCGTAGATCGTCGGAAGCGTCGAGACGCGCACGTCGAACTTGTTGCCGTCGCGGTCATATAATATCCGGCCGTCCTGCGGAAGCCGCTTTTCGGAGATGTCGAGGTTTGCAAGAATCTTGATCTGGTTCACGAGCGGTGCGTACTGCGTCCGGTCCACGACATACCGTTCGGACAGTTTCCCGTCGATACGCAGACGCACCCGGCAGCGGGTTTCGTAAGGCTCGATATGGATGTCGCTGGCATAGTCGCGGAACGCTTCGCCCACGAGCGATAGCAGGAATCCCTGTCCGGAAGAAATATCCGTCAGGCGGTCCGCGACAGCGGCTCCGGACGAGGCGTCCGGGCGGTAGTATTGCAGCAAAAGCCGCTGCAACTCCTCCTCGGCAACCGGTTCGATCCGGACCTGCCAGCCGTAGAGAACTTCCAGTTCGGCGGCAGCAGCGGCGTAGTCATGGCCCTCCGCGCCGTAGCAGCAGACCTCCGTGTTTTGCCGTCGGACCGGAACAAGGCGGTATTCTCCGGCTTCGGAAGCGGTCAGAAGCTGGACGACCTCCGTGGGGATCAAACGCTCTTCCATAGCAGCAAGGGTATCAGGACCAAAGCGAGCATGCTGACCAGCGGGATCGTCGGCCTGCGTGTGACGAGCCACCAGCCAAGGGCCAGCACACATCCGGCCAACAGGTAACGAACATACGCGACCGGAGGAAACAGAGCCGCCGTAACGGCCGCGAAAGCAAGATCCCCGCCGCCCGGCAGCGTCGCGGCGAAAGTACGGGTCCGGTTACGAAGCCGGACCGTAACGGCCGCGGTCAGTAACAATAAAAGACCGACGCCGAGATTCAGGCCCGTATTCACCAGCCAGATCGGCCAGGGTGATTTCCAGAGCCCTGCACAGACGGCAAGCGCCCCGGCTGCAAGCAGCCAGACAAGAGCCACTTCGCGGCGACGGAAGTCGCTCACGATCATCGGCACAAGCGTCAGGATCAACAGAATATGCAGGGTCAGCATCATGCCGGTCAGTCTTTGACAGTTTCTTTTAGCTCTTTGTCCTGGTTGATCTCCCAGACGTTGTAAACCCCGTCGCCGTCGAAATCCACGACCGCCGTGGCCGTGGCCCGGAAGCCGTGCTCCGTGGCCTCCACGATCTCGATCAGGTAGTTAGCCTGCCCGCCGTCCGTAACCAGCCGCGACTGCTCGAAACCAAGCTCTTCCAAAGACGACGAATAGCGCGAATAGGTGTAGAAATTGCTCTTCTGCAACGTATGCAGGTACGTCAACTGCTGCTGGGCCTCCGTAGCCTTCGCGCGTGAAATCAGCGGCATCAGGTTCGGAAGTGCAATGAGCACCAGGATGCCGATGATGACCAGCACGACCAGCAGCTCCGGAAGCGAAAAGGCCCGCAGCTTTCGCCGGAGTCGCACGGTTCGGGGAGTGTAAAATGAGAGCATGACATTCGATAATTATGCACTGCAAAAATAGCCGCTGCAAGGCTTTTCATCGTGAAAAAGGACGAAAATCCAACCTTACAAAATTCGCTTATCTGTCTGCTAATCAATATCCGTTCAAATAAAAATCTTATTTCTGACTTTCACATGCCCAATAGGCTGGAAATGACCCAGAAGCCCAACTGTCCCGGGGAGTTATTTTCGTATCTTAAATGAAAAATGAATAAATCGCTTTACACCGAAATCCGGGCTCCCTGTTCAGTTTATTGCATCAATTATTTACTAACCCGGAAAATTTAATCCCATGAAAGCCCTGTTGATTTCTATTCTAATCATCCAGCAGGTTGTCATTATGCTGTTGGTGTTCTACATGAAAAAACAAACCGGAGAACTGAACACATTCAAATACAAACATGCCGACTGTCGGCGCTATATCGAAATGCTGATCGAGACGGTATATACGCACAAACACGACCCGAAGCATCTGTTGGAGCATCTGTGCGAAGAGATGACGGTCAAAAAACTATTGTGCTATCATATCGTAGCCGAGGATTTGGACCGGCTTTTCCCGCCCGACTTCAACGCAAACAAAAACGATATGCTGATCTATAAACTTAGCGAGGAGGGTTTCTCGGCCAAGGAGCTGTGCCTGCTTTTCGGCCTGAACAACCTCAATACGGTCTATGTGAAGTGCAGCCGGATCAAGAAGAAACTTTATCCGGATAAAGAATCGCAAGAAAGGACCTGACCTGTTCGACAACCCTGTCCGTTGGGGCAGGGTTGTTTTATCGATTGTATGAAATTTCCATTTAATCTGTATTGGTCATAGGTTTGTCTCGTGTGGTGGCTTTATCATCCCATCATCGTTCCATGACCCATATTCAACTGGTTCTTTCTCTCGTATTTTCCGGTACGCATAAAGGAGTTGTCTGAAGGGAAATATTGCAACTACCGATATAATTCCCTAAATTTGCTGGAGCAGGCTACGGACCCGACAAACAACGTATTGGCGGAGTACAGTTACCTTGCGGACGGCACGAAACTCGCGGTTCGGGACAAGGCCGGCAACGGATATACCTATTTGGGTTCTTTGATATACCAAAGCAATGGCGGCAGGCTCTCTTTAGAAAATACGCTGTTCAACGGGGGCAGCATCCTCAAAACCTCGTCCGGGTATGAGGTAGTTTACCATGTAACCGATTATCTGGGAAGTATCCGTGCCGTGGTCGATTCATCGGGCAAGGTGCTGGAGTATAATAACTACTATCCATTCGGCGAGCGCTGGCAGCAAACCGGGCCGCTCTTCGCCGGCAACCGCTACCGGTTCAACGGCAAAGAGCTTCAGGTTACGGGACAACTCGGGCTGCTCGACTACGGTGCCCGCATGTATGACCCCGCATTGGCCCGTTGGCAGGGCTGCGATCCGGCTATGCAGATGGCGAACCCCTTTGTCTTCAGCGGGAACAATCCGGTGGTCAATGTGGATGAGGACGGACAATTCTTTTTCTCATTCCTAAGCGGATTTATCCGAGGATTGATCAAGGGACAAAATCCGCTCAAAACCGGCTGGAAAGGTGTTACCAATACCGCTAAAATTGTAGGAGGGTTATTCGTGGGAGACTTTGGTCAGATTATAAGCAGACTTACGTGGGAATTGCCTCAGACATTGCTTGGCTATTCTATCAACTTAATCAGCAGTCAAATTGGCATGGTTTGGGATGTGAACTATTATGACGGTGCTACAGTGGTCAATTCGAGTTGGTACGGTCACGGTGCATTCACATTAGGAAGCTATATTTCTGGTGGACATACTTTAAGAGCTGATCCGTCTAATCCACTTTTTCAGCATGAATACGGACACTACTTACAAAGTCAGGATTTCGGCCCCTTATATTTGAATAACTATGCTATACCAAGTCTTATGAGTGCCATATTCTCACATAAAACACATAAACATTATTATACAGAACAAGATGCAAATAAAAGAGCGATAAAATACTGGGAAAAGAAATTTCCAGGATTTGTGGATATTGAACATAAATGGAATTTTGATATTAATCCTATAGACGTATATAATCGAGATATACCATTTAGTGAAAATGTTCCATCTCTCCAAAACCGACAAAAATCCCCTTTTGATAAACTCAATCAAGCCATACAATACTATTAAATAATGAAATTGATATCACTTTTTGGAATCATCTTAATTGCTTTTGGATGTGTACCCTCTGAATCGGCTAACACTCATTATACCATAAAGGTCGCCAATCAATCAGAACAGCGGATTTATGTCACTTTTGATCGAAGCTATTTTGCTCATCCATCCAAAGGTGTAGTGGATTATTACAAATTCAAACTTGAACGGCCAGGTGACATAAAGACTCCTCGCGATTATCTAATCCTACCCGGTGAAATCAATCGTACTGCGCTTGATATAGGTTCATGGGACGGCTATAATTGTATCGAAGTTGATATGTCGCTTTGCAATTGGATCATTTATTTCGTAGATGCCGATTTTATTGATTCAAGACCCCTTGAAGAGTTAGATGGTACTTACAAAGGGGTTCTTTTCCAGAAAGAATATACGCTTGAAGAAATCCGGGATTTGAATTTTACGCTCACTTATCCAGAGGCAAATACAGACGTTTACCGGCTTTAGATATTAATTTGAATGTATATTACTCCCGGTCATCGACCGGGAGTAGTATTATGGCGCCACCATGATGAACAAGGCCAACACGTAGCGCGTTATTTCCTGTCCTGTTTGTCCTTGAAGCGACTCGACACAACGAACGGACGGCCCTGTTAAGGCCGTCCGTTTTGTAGAAGTCATGCCCGGATTATTTCTTCTCCTGCCGGGCTTTGAGCAGGTCGCGGATTTCGGTCAGCAGGACCTCCTCCTTCGAGGGTGCGGGCGGAGTGACGGGGGCTGCCGCTTCGCGCTTGCGGATCAGACGGTTCATGAATTTGACCATCAGAAAGACGCAGAAAGCCAGGATCGTAAAGTCCACGCACTGCTGGATGAAATTGCCGTAGTTCCAGTAAACGGGCTCGGCAGCGGCTTTGACGACCGTTTCGCCGCTCCCGCCGACCATCTCGCCGACCGCATGGGTAGCGTGTGCCGCCGCGTCGCGTACCTTGGTGATGTCCAACCGCAGGGACGAGAAGTCCGTATTGCCGATCAACGCGCCGATCGGGGGCATGATGATGTCGTTCACCAGCGAGGAGACGATCTTGCCGAACGCGCCGCCGATGATAACGCCGACGGCCATGTCCATGACGTTGCCCTTGAGGGCGAACTCGCGGAATTCCTTGAAAAATGCCATGTGGATGCAAGTTAAATTGATGGATGATTGGAATGTTACCGCAAAGATAGTGCTTTTCCGGTAAAAAAAGACAGCCATGGAAATTTTCCATGGCTGTCTGTCAGTGCATGATCCGGTACCGAGCGATACGGTGCGGAACTGCGTATCCGGGGCGGATGGTGCGTCCCGGCGAGGGGGGAGGTTATTCCACTTCGATCAGCACGGCGTCGGTGGCGACGTTGTCGCCCACGCCGACCAGGATCTGCTTGACCTTACCTTTGTAGCTCGAGGTGATCGAGTTTTCCATCTTCATGGCCTCGAGCACCATGACCTCCTGGTCCGGCTTCACTTCGTCGCCGACCTTGACTTTGATGTCGATTACGCGACCCGGCAGGGGAGCGACGATCGTCTTGCCGGTGATAGCCTGCTGCTTGCGCTCGCTCTTCGGGGCTTCAGCCGCCTTGTTTTCGGCGGGTTTCGGCGCATCCTTGATCTCGCCTGCGGCATAGGCCTTCTTCTTCTGCTCGGTCAGGTATGTCTTGGCCACGAGCGGGAAGAGTTCGAGCAGCAGCACCTCTTTCTCGTTTGCCGCGAGCTTCACGCCGCCGGCTTCGGGCAGTTCGGGGTTGGGCTGCATCTGGTTCTTCGAGGTGTCGTAGGGGGTCTCCTCACGCACGCCGCAGATCTTGAACCGGAACTCGGGGTCGATCTTCACCGGCGTATGACCGTATTCGCCCTTCACCAATCCGACGAACTGCGAGCTCTTGTTGGTGTACATCGGCCGGCCGGCCTTCTCGTCGAGGGCGCAGTTTACGGCCTGTGCGCCGACAATCTGCGAAGTGGGGGTCACCAGCGGCGGCAGGCCTGCCGCCAGACGCACCGACGGGATGAGCTCCATCGCACGGGGCAGAATCTCCTCGGCCTTGAGCTGCTTGAGCTGCGCCACCATATTGGAGTACATGCCGCCCGGAATCTCGGCTTTCTTGACCAGCTCGTTGGGAGCGGGGAACCCGAAATATTTCTCGATCTTGTGGCAGGCGTCGAGCAACGTGTCGAAGTCCTGTCCCTGCGCGGCTTTGATCGCGCGGTCGAATTCGGCGTCGATCTCGGCGGGCAGTTTGTCCGTCAGCGGGTTGAACGGTTTGGGCAGCGGCTTTTCGGCTCCGAATACCGACAGCTCGAGCTCCTTGCGGATCTCCTTGAGCTGGGTGTTGATCTTGGCCACGGCTTCCATGTTCACGCCCAGGTCGATCCCGAGTTTCTTGGCGAAGACCCAGATCAGTTCGATGGCCGGTGCGCCCGTGCCGCCGGCGAAATACCAGCAGTTGGTGTCCACGATATCCACGCCCGCGACGATGGCGGCGACCACGGATGCCAGGCCGTAACCGGGCGTGCAGTGGGTGTGGAAGTCGATCGGAATGGAGAGGTGCTGCTTGAAGAGCTTGATGAGGTTGTAAACCCGTTTGGGCGGGATCAGACCCGACATATCCTTGATCGTAATCATGTCGGCGCCCAGAGCGGCCATCTGCTTGGCTTTGTCCAGGAAGTAGTCGTCCGTGAAGACGTCCTTGGGTTTCTTCTTACCCATCAGGCGGGCCATGAAGCCCGGCTCGGGATATTTCGGATCGACGGTGTAGCATACCGCGCAGTCGGCGATGCCGCCGTACTGCTTGACGTATTTGACCGTCGATTTGACGTTGTTCACGTCGTTCAGGGCGTCGAAAATACGCATGATGCCCAAACCGCTCTGGATCGAGTTGCGGCAGAAGCCGTCGATGATCTCGTCCGTATAGGGGGCGTAACCGAACAGGTTGCGGCCGCGCGAAAGGGCGGTGAGCTTCGATACGTTACCGATGGCTTTGTGGATGGTTTCGAGACGGGTCCAGGGATTTTCGTTCAGATAGCGCATCACCGAGTCGGGCACCGCACCGCCCCAAACCTCCATGGCGTAGAAGTTGGCGTCCTTGTAGAACGGAAGGCAGCGGTCGATCTGAGCCTGGTTCATACGGGTTGCAAACGAGGACTGTTGTCCGTCGCGCAGCGTAAGATCTCTGATTTTAAGATTTTTAGCCATTGCAGTTGTGTTTAATGAATTTATTGGTTTTACGTGTTTTATCCGTTTTGTCGCAGCCCGGTCGCAGGCGGGCTGTTATTTTTCTAACAAAGATAGCGAACAAACTTTAATTTACAACTTTTTTTATTGAAATCCGGATTAATTTTTACGATCCTTTTCCGAGCGGTGTCGAAAAGTAAGCCGGCAGCGTTGAGGCGTCGTTCCCGCATTTCGTTTTTCGCACCTTCGGCAAACAAACCCGCAAAGGGCGATTGCATTTGCGCCCGGTTTGTACTATCTTTGCCTCTAATTCCGAAACGAACACCCGACTTGCGATGACTCCCTATGCCGTCCTGCTGACCGTCGGCGCCTATATCGCGGTGCTTTTCGCCGTGGCCTGGCGCTCGGGCCGCCGTGCCGACAACGCCGGCTTCTTCTCCGGCAACCGGCGAACCCCGTGGTATATGGCGGCGCTGGCGATGATCGGTGCGGCCATGTCGGGCGTGACTTTCATTTCGGTGCCGGGTTCGGTAGTCACCGATGGTTTCTCCTACATGCAGATGGTGCTGGGGTTCACGGTGGGGCAGGCCGTGATCGCTTTCGTGCTCATTCCGCTCTTTTACAGGCTGCGCGTGGTTTCGCTCTACCAATACCTCGACGACCGTTTCGGTGTGGCTTCCCACCGCACGGGCGCCTGGTTTTTCTTCGTCTCGAAGATGCTGGGTGCCGCACTGCGGGTCTATGTGGTCTGTGCGGTGATGCAACTGCTCGTCTTCGACCGGCTGGGCCTCCCGTTCTGGCTCAACACGGCCGCCACGATGCTGCTCGTGTGGCTCTACACCCAGCGCGGCGGAGTCAAAACCCTGATCTGGACCGACACGCTCAAAACCCTCTGTCTGGTGGCAGGCATCGTCCTGTCGATCGTCTTTATCATGCGTGCGCTCGACTTCGACCTTCCCCGTACGGCGGAGGCCGTGGCCGCTTCGCCCTACTCGCGGATGTTCTTCTTCGACGACGGCGCTTCGCCCCGCTATTTCTGGAAGATGTTTGCGGCGGGAATCTTCCTGCTGGTCGCCATGACCGGACTGGACCAGGATATGATGCAGCGCAACCTGAGCTGCCGCTCCCCGCGCGACGCCAAGGTCAATATTCTGGTGACAGCCGTCTGCCAGGCGGCCGTCATCTTCCTCTTCCTGGTGCTCGGGGTCCTGCTCTATATTTATATGGACCGCAACGGCATCGCCGTTCCGGAGCGCAGCGACGAGGTTTTCGCCCGGGTAGCCGTCCAGAGCGGACTTCCGCTGGCCGTGGGCGTGCTGTTCGTCGTGGGGCTGATCTCCAGCACGTATTCCGCCGCCGGGTCGGCCCTCACGGCCCTGACCACTTCGTTCACGGTCGATGTGATCGACGGGCCGCAACGCTTCGGCGAGCGGCGGCTCACGCGCGTGCGTCGCGGCGTTCATGCGGGCATGGCGGCCCTGATGGGCGGGGTGATCCTGCTGTTCGGTTATTTTGCCGACGACAGCGTCATCAACCTGGTCTATAAGGTCGCCAGCTATACCTACGGCCCGATTTTGGGTATGTTCCTCTTCGGGATGCTCACGCGACGGCAGGTACGCGACCGTTGGGTGCCGCTGGCTGCTCTTGCGGCCCCCGTGCTGAGTGCCCTGCTGCAATACTTCACCGCCGCCCGGTATGGCTACCACATCGGCTTCGAGCTGTTGATTTACAACGCGCTCTTCACGATGGCGGGGATGCTGCTGCTCGTAAAACCGAAGACGGAATGAAACGATTCAGGCTTTTCGTTTATCTGCTTGCGCTCGTCGCAGCGCTGCCGGTCCATGCCGGCAAGGAGTTGACCCAGGCCGACCGGAGCCGTATTTCCGGAATATTGACCCGCATCGTCGCCCGCGAGGTGCCGGGGGCGGGGACGCGCATTACGGGCGTTCGGATCAAGGGCCGCCGCATGGAGCTCACGGCCAACATCGGGCTATCCTACTATCCTTTCCGCCCCGAAAGCGTCGAGGCGATTTACGACTCGGTGCGCGAGGCGCTCCCGGAGGAGCTGCGGCGGTATAAGCTCACGTTGCTTACGGACGGAAAACCCATCGAAGAGCTCGTGCCGCTGCCGTTCCGCACCCGGATCGACCGACGGCGGGTGCGTACCTTCACCAATGAGGCCGCCCGGCCGCTCGTGCGGCGGCTGGATGTGCCGTTTACCCCCGACCAGGGGCTTGCGGATCGCCATATCGCCCTGTGGCAGAGCCATGGCCGTTATTTCGACCAGCGCGAAAACCGTTGGCGGTGGCAGCGCACGCGCCAATGGATGACCTGCGAGGATCTCTACACCCAGAGCTATGTGCTTCCATTCCTTGTGCCGATGCTCGAAAATGCCGGTGCGGTCGTCCTGCTGCCCCGCGAGCGGGATGTGCAGACCGTCGAGGTCGTGGCGGACAACGATCCGGGCATCGATCCGTCGGGTGCTTACCGCGAAGAGGAGGGGCTGTTGCCGTGGCGTGACGCCGGAACGGGCTTCGCCCACCTGCGTGGCACCTACCGGTCGGGGGAGAACCCCTTTGCGGAGGGAACGGTGCGGGCGGTCAGGACCGTCGGCGAAGGGGCGGCCGAGAGCCGCGCGGTCTGGAGCGCCGAATTGCCCGCGGCCGGTGACTATGCTGTTTACGTTTCCTATAAGACCCTGGACGACAGTGCCGACGATGCCCGCTATACGGTGCGGCACAGGGGCGGGGAGAGCCGTTTCGCCGTCAATCAGACCATGGGCGGAGGCACGTGGGTCTATCTGGGGACATTCCCGCTGGCGGAGGGGGCGAACGATGCGGTCGTCACCCTGACCAACCGCTCCGACCGCGCGGGCCGCACGGTCACGGCCGATGCGGTGAAGATCGGCGGCGGTTACGGTAACGTCGCCCGCACGGTCTGCGATTCGCTCCGAACGCCCGAGGGTGTGTATGCGGAGGAGACCAGCGGCTACCCGCGTTTCTGCGAGGGAGCTCGCTACTGGCTCCAATGGGCCGGTTTCGACCCGAAAGTCTATACGCCGCAGCAGGACGCGAACGATTACAAGGACGACTACATGAGCCGCGCCCATTGGGTCAATGCCCTGGCGGGCGGCTCCGAGCGGCTGCCCGACAGTGCGGGACTGCGTGTGCCGGTCGATCTGGCGCTGGCTTTCCACTCCGATTCGGGAACGCGGCAGGGCGACGAAACCATCGGCACGCTGGGCATCTTCTACACCCGCGACGGTGACGGACGCTTCTCCGGCGGTGCCGACCGTTACCTCTCGCGCGACCTGACGGACGTGGTGATGAGCCAGGTGGTGAGCGATATTCGCCGTACGTACGAACCCGGATGGCGTCGCCGCGCTCTGTGGAACCGTTCCTATTACGAGGCGCGCGTGCCGGCCGTGCCGACCATGTTGCTGGAGTTGCTTTCACACCAGAATTTTACCGACATGCGCTACGGCAGCGATCCGCGTTTCAAGTTCCTGGTGAGCCGTGCGGTCTATAAGGGCATCCTGCGGCATGTGGCCGCACAGTACGGTCGGCCTTTCGTGGTGCAGCCTCTCCCGGTGGACGGATTCAGCGCAGTGTTCTTCGAGGATTCCGACGAGGAGGTGCTGCTGCGCTGGCGCCCTGTCGCCGACCCGCTCGAACCGTCGGCCCGGCCGACCGGGTATGTGGTTTATACGCGCGTCGGGGAGGGCGGTTTCGATGGGGGACGTTTCGTCGAGGCCGATTCGTGCCTTGTGCGACAGGAGCCGGGGATCGTTTACAGCTACCGCGTTGCGGCCGTCAATGCGGGCGGCACGAGCTTCCCGAGCGAAATCTTGTCGGCCTGCCGTGTCCCCGACGAGCGGGGAATGGTGCTCGTAGTCAATGGCTTCGACCGCGTAAGCGGTCCGCTGTGCGAGGCTTCCGACTCGCTCGCGGGGTTCCGCTGCGATCTCGACGCCGGCGTTCCCTACCTGCGCGACATCTCCTATATCGGCCCTCAGCGGGTTTTCGACCGGGCGCTCTATGCCTCCGCCGATGCGGAGCGGGCCCTCGGCGCCTGCGAATCCGGACTGGAGACGGAGGTGATCGCCGGCAACACGTTCGACTATCCCGCAATGCACGGCGCCTCGATCGCCCGCGCCGGCTATTCGTTCTGTTCGGCCAGCGCCCGGGCTGTGGAGCGGGGAGAAGTGCGGCTTACCGATTACCGGATTGTCGATCTCATCCTGGGCAAGCAGCGTACTGTCGGGATGGGGCCGGGTTCTGCGGGTACGGCGTTCCGGGCTTTCCCGCCGGGTTTGCAGCGCGCGCTTTATGCGTTTGTCGAACAAGGAGGTGCTTTGTTGGTGAGCGGCAGTTTTTTCGCTTCCGATTTATGGTGGGGAGCCGATGCGGTTTCCGCCGACCGGGAGTTCGCCCGCGAAGTGCTCGGAATCGAGCCCGACGGCGGGGCCTCACCCCGCAACGGACGCGCGAGGATGATCGGTTCGGGCGGTGTTTTCACCCCCTATGAATACCGTTTCCGCACAGAGTCCGATGCCGACGGATATGGCGTGGAATCTTCGGACGCCCTGTTGCCTGCGGGCGAGGGGGCATTCGTGGCGATGCGCTATGCGGACGGCGGAGCGGCGGCGGTCGCCGACGTGCGAGGGGGTAAGCGGTTGGTGCTGGCTTTCCCTTTCGAGACGATCCCGTCCGAGGGAGCCCGCGACCGGCTGATGCGCGAAGTGTTGCGCTTCCTGGAACCTCCGAAGTGACGGGTGCTCCTCTTTAGGTAAATACATGCAAATAACGATAAATCAAGTAGTATGTCGCTCGAAAAAGAGATTTCACGCGGAATCATGGAGGCCATGAAGAGCCGCGATGCAGTGCGTCTGGCCGCCCTGCGCAACGTCAAGAAATACATCATCGAAGCCAAGACCTCCGGTGCCGGCATTGCCGAACTGCCTGACACCGACGTGGTGAAAATCATCTCCAAACTCGCCAAGCAGGGTGCCGACTCCGCAGCGATCTATACGGCGCAGCGCCGCCAGGACCTTGCCGACGAGGAGACGGCTCAGGTCGCCGTTTTGCAGGAGTTCCTGCCCCGGCCGCTTTCGGACGAGGAGCTGACTGCCGCCGTGCGGGAGATCATCGCCGAGACGGGCGCCTCCTCGCTCGGAGAGATGGGGCGTGTGATGGGCGTCGCCTCCAAACGGCTGGCCGGCCGCGCCGAGGGAAGGGTCATTTCGGACAAGGTGCGGGAGCTGCTCGCCCGATGATCGATGACGCTGCCGTGTGACCGACGGGATGGACTCGTCCGGCGAAGCGGTCGCCCGGTGCGCCGATAAGGAGTTGTAATATGCACGTATTGGAATACCTGCACCGAAACGTGAAGATCATCGCCATGCCGATGGCGATGGTCGTCGGTGCGCTGCTTTGCCGCCCGATCACGGCGGTCGAAACGCTGACAGGGCAGATGATTACCCCGACGCTGATTTTCCTGATGCTCTTCTTCACTTTCTGCCGGGTGAAACCGAGCCAGATGAAGCCCTCGATGCTGCACTTTTGGCTGTTGCTATTCCAGACCGTGGCCTGCGTGGCGGTTTATTTCGCCCTGCTGCCCCTGAACGGAGTGGTGGCGCAGGGTGCAATGATCTGTGTGCTGGCTCCCGTAGCCATGGCGGCGGTGGTGATTGCCGGCATGTTGGGGGCCGACGTCGCAACGATGGCCACATACAGCCTGCTTTGCAACATGGTCATTGCGCTGTTCGCACCCGTCGTGCTCACCTTTACGGGCTCGGGCGAATGTACGTTCGCGCAAATGCTGGCCCGCATCGCACCGTTGCTGATTATGCCTTTCGCCGCAGCCCAGTTCTGCCGTTTCGTCCTCCCTGCCGCCGCCCGGTGGATCAGCGACCACAGCCAGATTTCGTTCTACCTCTGGCTGCTTTCGCTCATCGTGATAATCGGCCGCACCACGGCGTTCATCCTCGACCTGCGGGGCGCCGACCGCGGCGTGGAGTTCGCGCTCGCCGGCGTGGCACTCGTGTTGTGCCTGCTGCAATTCAAGGCGGGCCGCATGCTGGGCCGCCGCTACGGGGACGCCACGGCGGGAGGACAGTCCCTCGGTCAGAAAAACACCGTGCTCGCGGTCTGGATGGCCCAGTCGTTCCTCAACCCCCTGAGTTCGATCGCTCCGACAGCCTATATCGTATGGCAGAACTTCGTGAACTCCTATCAGTTGTGGAAAAAAGACAAACAAGAGCGAATAAAGTAACTATAAATAACTAATAAATAGCTATTTATATTTATTTAATCTCTTTTCTTTTGTTTTCGCCATTTTCCTGATTTAGCCGATAAATACCTTTGTTTTGTTACTATTTTGTTACCCTAAAAGCGTCGGATAACAAAACAAATCACTATATTTGCCGTTGGATCGAAAACGGAAATAGGGTATGGCGAAGGTGAAACAAACGGTCAAGTTAAAAGCCCCGGTGCAAATCCGGTTCAAGCAGCTTGCCAACGGGAATCAATCCATCTATCTGGACTATTATACGGGCGATGTCATCCGTAAGGAGAACTATGTCGGCGGTAAGCGGCAGTACGAGTTTCTGAAACTCTACCTGATCCCGGAGCGGACGCGCGAGGATAAGGCGAAGAACGAAGCGACGCTTGCCCTCGCCCAAGCGATCCAGAGCAAGCGTATCGTGGAGATACAGAACGACGCGCACGGATTTCAGAACACGAATAAATCCAAAGTAAACCTGCTCGACTATCTGGAGGGCATCGGCAAGCAGTCAGCCGAGCGGGGGAGTGGGAACTATGCGCGAACGGTGCTGAATACCGTCCGGGCGTTGAAGCTGTTTCGTGGCGATTATATCGCGTTCCGCGATGTCGATAAGCAGTTCCTTGCGGAGTTTACCGACTTCCTGCGGCAGATGCCCAAGGCCAGCAAATACGGAGTGCGGAAAACCGGAGGCGTGCTGGGGAATAATTCGGTGGTATCCTATTACGGTACTTTACGCACGGCGATCAACCGAGCCTACAAAGAGGGGATTATTACGATCAATCCGACAAAGGAGTTCGATTTTGCAGATAAAGTAAGACAAGAGCCGAGCCGCCGGGAATACCTGACTATCGAGGAGTTGAAGCTGCTGATAAACACCCCGTGTCGGCACGAGATCATCAAGCAAGCCTTTCTGTTCAGTTGCCTGTGCGGACTTCGTGTGAGCGACATCCGAAAACTGACGTGGAGCGACTTGCAACAGAGCGGCGGGCGTGTGCGCATCGAGATCAAGATGCAGAAAACGAAAGAGCCGCTTTACCTGCCGATCTCCGACGAGGCGTTGAAATGGCTGCCGGAGCGCGGCGACGCAAAAGACGGCGATATAATCTTTCCGCTGACGCACGAGGGGACGGTAAACGACACCCTGCAACATTGGGCAAAGGTTGCGAAAATCACCAAACATATCTCTTTCCATGTTGCCCGACATACCCACGCGACGATGATGCTGACTTTAGGTGCAGATTTATATACAGTCAGTAAATTGCTTGGGCATAAGAATATTGCGACCACTCAAATTTATGCCAAGATCGTCGATAAGAAGAAAGAGGAGGCGATCGGGCTGATTCCAAATCTGACAGATTAAACTTGTATATGCAACGTGCGGATATGTATTCGCACGTTTTTCTTTTTTCATCCGTTTTAGTATCTTTATAGACGGATTAAATCATAAAGACTATGGACGGCATGGAGCTTAAACCGAAATTCGACGGATTGCAGGAACTTTTCAATCGCTGTATCAATCATGCTTTTCGGGTGCTGACGGATCGTATAACGGCGAAATCCGCCTACCTCGACTGCGAGCAGATGCAGGAGTTGGAAAGGCTGGAATATATCCGAACCGCCGACGAGTTGGCGCAGCTGTATCTGCGTTATTCCGTACTGTCTGACATTCGGAATTACTACTCCGATCCTGCCTTTCTTTGGGAAAGCAGTTTCTTCGAGGCTTTGAATCCCGGTGAAAAGAAAAAATACCATGCGTTTTCGGTCGTGTCATTCGACTACTCCCGCTATGAGCAGGCTAATACGGTTTACGATGCAGAGTTGCCCTATTTCTCTGCGGTTGTGAAAGCCGTCGTTTTGGAGCGTTATGCCGCTTACCTGCAAGACCGGAAATCGGAAGAGGCCATGTCAGATCAACCTATTATAATTGCGCATCCCCCGAAAGCCGTGCCACCCATCGCCGAAACGGATAATCCGTTTGATTCGACTTTAACCGATGAGCAGATCGCGTTTTTGGCCGAAGGTATCAACGATGTTAAGATGTTCAACGTGCCGCTGACGCCCGATGACCTGACAGCGATCTTTGCGGGCAAGCCCCATGCAATCGTGCGGTCGAATAACAACCGCCTTGTCGCTTTCTTTTTTGCCGGATTGAGCGACCGGGGTTTGATAACCCCGAACTGGCAATCCGTGATCGCCAACTACAAACTCTTTCTCTCCAAAGACCGAAGCCGTGATAAATACATCAATCAAAGTGATTTATCAACTGCAACCAACTATATCCGCGATATAGGTGCAGAGGGAAAATACGCAACTATCGAAAGGTATCTCAAACAAGTGAAAAAACTTTGAGAATAGGTTGATACCTCAAAGATAGGTTAATCCGCTGTCAAGTTTCGCAACCCTACATTTGCCCCCGTAACTGTTACAAACACACGGAGGGTCGACACTCCATTTGTTTAATTTCAAATCTTCCGATTTATGGAGAAAAGTATTGAGTTGCGAGTTTCAGAACTCGAAAATTTGGTGTTGCATACGAAAAACGTGCTGAGCTTCGAGGAGGCGAGCCGTTTTCTGAATTTATCCAAAAGCTACCTTTACAAATTGACATCGGGCAACCTGATCCCTCACTATAAGCCGCAGGGGAAGATGCTCTATTTCGAGAAAACGGAATTGGAGGCATGGTTGCGCCAAAATCCTGTCAAGACACGGGCGCAGACGGAAGCGGAAGCGCAGAAATATGTTCTCGCACGTCCCGCGAGGAAGTAACGATGGAAGCGCAGCACAAAGTTCCGGCGGAAACGACCGCTTCATGGCGCGATGCCCGGTTGCTTGTGACGGACGTGTTCGAGGCTCCGCCCGTGATCTTGCGTGTGGGCGATTCGATTGTGGGGACGCTGGGTAATTTCAGCGCATCGACCGGCAAGGCAAAGAGCAAAAAGACGTTCAACGTCTGCGCGATCGTGGCGGCAGCTATGACGGGCGGCACGGTGTTGAACTATTCGGCCTCTTTGCCACCGGAGAAGCGCGGAATCCTTTATGTCGATACCGAGCAGAGCAAGTTTCATTGCAAGCGGGTATTAAGCCGGATTTTGCGCCTTGCGGGGCTTTCTGCCGACGTGCATCCGGCAGTCTTGGAGTTTCTATGCCTGCGCGGTTTTGCGACCAAAGACCGGCTGAAGAAGATCGAGGACGCTATCTATGAAATCGACGGCCTCGGACTGGTCGTGATCGACGGCATCCGCGATCTGGCGCACGACATCAATAGTCCCGGTGAATCGACCGACCTTATTACGAAGCTGATGCAATGGACGGACGAACGCAAAATCCATATCCATACCGTCCTGCACCTGAACAAAGGCGACGACAATACGCGCGGGCATTTGGGAACGGAGTTGAACAACAAGGCTGAAACGGTGTTGCAAATCACCAAAGACGATTTCGACCGCGATATAAGTTTCGTCGCGGCGATGCACATTCGGGATTTGGATTTCGAGCCGTTTGCTTTTCGCATCAACGACGATGCGTTGCCGGAGTTGGTCGAGAACTACCAACCTCGGCAGTCGGGCGCGGCCAAAAGTTTCGACTATGCCGAGGTCTGCGAGGCCAAACACCGCGAGGCGTTGCAACATCTGTTTTCCGAAGCTGACCGGGTTTCTTATTCATCGCTTATTGGAAAGCTCCAAAACAGCTATGCCGCCATCGGCCATTCGTTCGGTATCAACAAGGCGAAGCAACTGAAAGTCTTTCTGGAGAACAAGCGGATGATCCTCAAAGAGGAGAAATTCTACCGCTATAATCCCGATTTCCACTATTGACCCTTTCGGGCGGTTTAGTCCGGGACGGGGGTATATATTATTAAACCATTCTAAACCGGTACGGCGGGTTAAACCCCGAACCGTACCGATTAAATCGAGTGAAAAGAAAAAGATTATGGACGCAAAAACAATCAATAAGTTTCCGATAAGGAAATACCTTGCCGGACGGGGCATCCATCCGGCAAAAGACAGAGGTTATTACGGGTTGTATCACTCTCCGTTGCGGGAGGATCGCAATCCAAGTATGAAAGTGGATTATGACAAAAATCTGTGGATCGACTATGGTGCAGGCGAGGGTGGGACGCTGATCGACCTCGTGATGCGCATGGAATGGTGCGATGCAGGGACGGCCATGCGGCTGTTGGAGCAACAGATCGGAGGCGCAACTACTTTCTCTTTTCAAGAGGATTGTCCGGCATTACCGGAACGTACACCCTCGATTATTGTCGAAGACGTGCTGCCGCTGGAAATTCCAGCGTTGCTCTTTTATCTCATGGAGCGAGGCATCGACCTCGATACGGCGCGGTTGCATTGCTCGGAGGTGCATTATCGTGTGGCGGATAAGTCCTATTTCGCCGTCGGATTCCGCAACGATACCGGAGGATGGGAACTGCGCAACCGCTATTTCAAGGGCTGTACGTCGAAGGCTCCGTCGACCCGAAACGGCGGTTATCCGACATGCCTCGTCTTCGAGGGGTTTATAGACTTCTTGTCGTACCTGACGCTCAAACACGCCCCGAATCCTTCGCACAATATTATCGTGCTGAATTCCGTGACGAACCTCTCGAAAGCCGCGCCGTTCATCGCTTCGCACGAGCAGGTCTATGCCTACCTCGACAACGACGGTGCTGGGCGTAAGGCGACCGCCGAACTGAAACCGGTTTGCCGGAATCTGTCCGACCAATCCGTTCACTATCGTCCGCACAACGATCTGAACGATTACCTGCGAAGTCGCTGGCCCGTGAAAGAATACAAACGGTCGCGTGGTCGCAAGTTATAACGTCGCCCGGATTGTCGCCGGCACAGTCGCCCACAGATCGGCCGCTCCGCGCCCGCGGCTTTTCCTCACGAAAAAGCCATAGCCTATTAGGGCTTTTTTCGAGCCGCATCACTTCGTGCTGCTGAAAAAGTCCCAATAGGCCAAAGGGGACGCCCCTTTGGAAACCCCTTGCGACCGTTCCGGCCGCCGACCGCTTGTGCGGTCGAAGATCCGACGGCCACATTATCAACCGCTAAAATTACCGCTGAATATGGGATATGTCGTATTGCATATAGATAAAGCTCCGGGTAATGAGGCTGCGATGACCGCCCACATTGCCCGAACGCACATGCCGCCGAACGCCGTGCCGGAGCTGACTTACCTGAATGAAGAACTGGTCGAATTTCCGGAGGGCGTGGCCGACCGCACAGACGCGATCAACTACCGCCTCGACCATGCGGGTTTGACCCGCAAGATCGGAACGAACCAAGTTCGCGCCATCCGCATCATGCTGACCGGATCGCACGACGATATGAAACGTATCGCCGCCGAAGGACGGATCAAGGAGTGGTGCGCCGATAATCTCGATTGGCTTCGAAAAACCTACGGCGAAGATAATGTCGTGTCAGCCGTATTGCATCTGGACGAATCGACCCCGCATATTCATGCGGCAGTCGTGCCGATCGTAACGGGTGAGCGGCGCAAAGTCCGTGAGAAGAAAACCGACGAGCCGGGCAAACGAAAATACCGCAAGAAATCGACTGCGCGACCTCGCCTGTGCGCCGACGACGTGATGACACGCGTCAAGCTCAAGGGGTATCAGGACAGTTATGCCGAAGCAATGGCGAAATACGGATTACAACGCGGTATCGACGGCTCGGAAGCCCGGCATGTCACCACCCAAGAGTTCTACCGCAACGCCATCGCCCAACAACAGGGGTTGCAGGACAATATCGGTGAATTGCTCCGTATCGAGGCGGAGAAACGGGAAGCCATTGAACGTGCTTCCAAACAAGAGCAGGTAACCCGCGATGAACTGACCAAAACCGAAGCCGAGTTAAAAGCGGTAAAAGGTGAGTTAAAAGCCGAACGACTGAAGAATTCCGCCGCTGAGGTCGGCACGACCATTATCGACGGTATCGGAGCAATGATAGGCATGTCGAAAGTCAAGCGGCAGGAGCAACAAATTGCCGAATTTCACGGGCAGATCGGAGAACTGAAACGAGAAAATATTGCTCTCCAAAAAGAGATCAAAACCCAAAAATCCACGCTTGAACAGATAAAGGATGAATCAGAGAAAGTTATGCAAGGCTTGCGCAGCGAGATCGCCCACTTGCATGAACTGATGCCGGAGCTAAAGGGATTGTTACAGGTAGAGAAGATTTGCCAAACGGTGGGATTCGGCGCGGAAATGACAAAGCGGATTGTGCGTGGGGAATCCGTTGGGTTTAAAGGCTCGCTTTATTCGCCGGAACATAAAAAGTGGCTGCATACCGATCATTCGACGGCAAAGACCGAAAACGACCCGCAGGATAAAGCGCGTATGCGCCTGACAGTGGACGGGATCGACGTGTTCGGTTGGCTCAAACGAAAATACGAGGAACAATACCCCCGTCCGCAGGTCAAAGAACCACTGCGACAACCTATCCGCAGAGGGATAAAACGTTAAACGGGAAAAAGAGGGCATCAGGAATTGTGACGTTCCCGAAGCCCTCTTTCTTTCGGTAGGCGGATTATTGCTGTTCGCTCAACTCCTTATAGAGTTCGAGCCTTAATCCGGCATAGTTTTCGATAATTCCGGCCGCTTTCTGAACGCGATCCATGTGCAGCTCCAACTCCTGCGGTGACATGTAGAACTCGGCGCAATAAGGTGTTTTCATCAATACCTCCTTCAGCCGAGGCAGGGTGAATATGTTTTCGATGTGATTGTCGTCGAATACCAGCATCAATTTCGTGGAAAGTGTCCGCATCCGGTCGTGCATCACCACCGGATCGTGGATGTCGAACTCCATACCGTGGTAGACATAGTAGAGCGTGTGGTAGAAATAGACCACGGCCTGCGCTGTGAACTGCGCCGCCAGCCGCACGTTGCGGCCCTCGACAAAGGCATCCTGCGCCTGTTCCAAAAGGTCATAGCCGAGCATGCGGAACGTGTCGAAATGAAATTTGGCGTCGGCATAGGCTTTGGCGAAATTGGCCGGATGTTTCGGACGACGGAAATGGTAGTGATCGTTGCAGTAGAGTAGTTTGCCCTCGGCGCGGGCAAAATAGAGGAACGGCGTCCAATTCGATTCGATATAGTTCAACGGCAGGATATAGAGATTGATGTAGGTAATTTTCCGGTGGCGGTACGGCATTTTGTAGCGCAGGATGCGTTTTGCCCGCATCCAATCGTATTCGGGTGTTTCGCGCACGACCATCAATAAATCATAGGCCGTGGTGTCGCTGTGGCGTGTCCCGCCGACCAACTTTCCGAACAGCAGGATGTATTCCGGGTCGAAATAACCGTCGGTCAGGTGGTGGACGATCTGCGCGGCTTCGGCAGGGTCGTAAAGGAGTTCGGCAGGCAGATCGGGTTGTTGCTGCGACGCCGATTCGGTGGGTTCCGAATTGGGAACGGGTTGCGGTTCGGGCTGTGTGGTTACGGTAGTTTCGTGAACTATGGTTTGCGCAGGCTGTTCCTGCGCGAGGTTTTGATTCGTTTCCATGTTGTTGATTGTTTGAATTTGACATAGTGAGGGCTATCCTTATCGTACGCAAGGGCACAACAAAGAGAATAGCGAGTTGATTAGCAATTACTTGCTAATCCGGCGGATGAAAATGAAAACGAATTGAGAGGTTGCACGGCGGGAACCGCCTGCGGCTGGCCTTGCGGCGTGTCTGCGTCGGAACGCAGACGGGATATGTAGTTCGCATAAAAAGGAAAAAAGTGCGCAGCTGCGAACTACATATCCCCCTTTTACAGGTTCAACAAGTGCCCCTCGCGGGATTGCTCCCCAAGGGCTCTGCGCACAATTTTCCAATGTGTGGTTGACTTGTTGAACACCAAACATAATAATAAGGGTTGTAAAAATTAATATGTAATTCGCAGGGACAAAGATAAGACTTTTTCTTTAAAAGAAAAAGAGGGGGTATATTCCTTTTCGTGATTAAGATTACCGATGATTCCACAAAAATTTGCAACGAATGAGAAGATACGCGGTGGGATTTGTTTAATTGCAATAATTCATTTACATTAAACAATGCCTAATTCTGCAAACGGGGGAAAGAAATTCGATGTTTTCGTTATAATTAGGATTATATGGGTTGGATTTTTATTGTAAAATGACTAATTTGCATCAAATTAAGATTCAATATGAATAATTTAATTTCGCAAATAGAAGTAACCAACTTCCGTTCAATCAAATATGCAAAAATAGATTGTTCCGCGTATAATTTGTTTTGTGGGCAGAATGATGTCGGTAAATCAAATATACTCAAAGCTCTCAACCTATTTTTTAATCAAGAAACCGATTTTAAAACACCTTTCAATTTTTCTGCGGATTATAACAAGTATGCTTTGGCCGAAGCGCAAACTTCAAAGAAAAAGAAGCAATTGATAAGGATAAAAATTACATTTAAAAAACCGGACTCTTACAGATCAATACCCACTCCAACTTATTTTATTGAAAAAACCTTTGATCGAAACGATAAAACTGGCTTAGGGATTATAAGATATTCTGAAGAATCAACAAAAGCACGTACCGCCATATCCAAGCTATACAATCAAATGCGGTATGTCTATATTCCTGCTTTGAAGGGGAAGGACGTCATACAGTATTTGTTGGGGTTATTGGGAGAACAACAGTTGATTGGAACGACTCAAATCGGCGATTTAAATAAAAGCATCAACGATACAACAAATGATCTTGCTGGTTTATTAAATGAGTCGAAGATCGGTATTGGAGTATCTTTTGGTTTGCCAACCTTGTTGAGTGATTTTTGGCAACAGTTATCTGTTGGAACAACTTATGAATATACTGAAGCTATAGAGCAATCTCTTATTTTAAAAAAAGGTGAAGAAATAAAATTAAATTCTGCGTCCTATCAAATCCCGCTAAATATGCGTGGAGATGGTATCAAATCTAAATTTTTGCCACCTATCTTAAAATGGTTGCAGAATCATAATGCACAGCAAACATTTGTTTGGGGAATTGATGAGCCTGAGAACTCATTGGAATTTCGAGCAGCAGAAGAATTAAGCTCTTTGTTTGGGAATGAATATGCTTTAACAACACAGATTTTTGCGACATCGCATTCTATGGCATTTATTAACCCTCGCGATACAGATAAAATCAAGCCTGCCATATTTCGGACAATACGATCCTCGTTGGGTGAAACATATTTTAATGATATTAACGACCTATATAAAAGAAAGAATCGAGAAGATCTTTTAGAGGAAATAGGTGCACTCGCCATTCAAAAAGAACTTATCACAACGTTCAGACAACAAATTGAAGAAGAGAAGAATGCGAAGAAAAAATTAGAGGATTCATTAAATGAACTTCAAGAACAAATAGCCGCACTGAATAAACCATTAGTAATTACAGAAGGTAAAACAGACATAAAGCATATATTAAAAGCCAAAGAGAAACTGGGAGTTGTTGATATAGATTTTGAACAGATCGACCAACAATATCAACCAGATGGGGATGGTAATCTACGTAAGTTATTAGAACAATTGAGTAAAGTTCGTCATAGAAATAAAATTATTGGTATTTTTGATAGAGACATTCCTGATACCATCAAAGATATTGAAAAAGGCGGTTTGCCACATAAAGATTATGGAAATGGTGTATATGCGTTCTGTATTTCTTCACCGCAAAGTCGAATTAATAATGGCCAAACCGAAATATCTATTGAGTATTTGTATACGGATCAAGAGATCACAGCTCAATTAGAAAATGGATGTAGATTATTTCTGGGAACCGAATTCACTCGACACTCAATGCGCCATAATACAGATGATGATTTAACCCTAAAGCTACCTAAGGGGAAAGGTGCGAATAAAGTCTTAGAAAACAATGGAGATCAAGCCGTATATGATAAAAACGATAATAATGTACTGGCAAAAAAAGATGATTTTGCAGAAGCTGTTTTAAACGAGCAAATTGGAATATCCGACGAAAGTTGGGAAAATTTCCGACATATATTCGATAAATTAAGAGCAATATGCATTCTATAATGGGCTAACAAATCAGCGAACAAAATGGGCTTATCTGAGATATGATTGATATTGATGACTTCACGCAGGAGATAGACTGCATTTACAAAGACGAAAGATACTCCGTTCGGGATAATGGAGCTATTTTCCGGCATCCTCGTGATGGCAAGCGACCTCGTAAATATGATAACTTTTGGACTTTCGGTAAGGCCAATGATAAACATGGATACATGGAGATTGCGTCCGTTCGTGTTCATATTATTGTGGCTACTGCCTTTCATGGCCAGAAACCGACGAAAGAATACGTCGTCGATCATATAGACACGAATCGCCGCAATAATCGCGCGGACAATCTTCGCTGGTTTACTCGATTAGAGAACGCACTCGAAAACCCGATTACCCGGAAACGTATCATAATGCGGTGCGGTAGTATCGAAGCGTTTTTGGCTAATCCGTCTCTGTTGCGAGAAAGCGATGTTACTCCCGATTTCAGTTGGATGAGAACCGTTACGGATGCCGAAGCTCAAGTCAGTAAAGAACGATTATTGGCATGGGCTGAAAGCGACAAGCAAGCATCTGGCGGTGCTTTGGGCGAATGGATATATGGCCGGCAGCCAATTTCACAAAATGACGGTCAGTTATCAAATGTTGACGAAATAGAGATGTTGCAATCCGATTCCATAAATGGGTGGGGCCAAATTCCACCTCTTGCAAATGAACGTCCCGTTGAGCCGGAACAGAGAAAGTGCAATGTTATGCCTTCGTTAACACCCGGAGCTGTCCAAGCAATCTATTTTTATAATGATAAGCCGAATGAATACCCATGTACCCCGCAGGAATATAGCGGCGATCCTTTGATGGCTTATGCTGCCAATCTGACCGAGAACGCTGTCTTTTGGCGGAACAGCAATAGAGACCGAGGGTATGTGGTTGTTAAGTATGGATTTTCTGAAGATCGAAACTCTCTATATGTAATGACTAAATCCGCATACGTATGGCGAAGTCAAGATGATGGAGAATCTATGCCTGTTCCTATAGCAAACCTCAATAAAGACGAGTTCAGCGAAGATGAGTTACACTATCAGCTCGGAGAGGTTGTATACGAAGATGGTTTGTTCGTACATAAAAGAGTGGAAACCGGCTTTATGCCCAAAGAGTATTTGGAGGAGTTATTCGACGAGTGTATTGGCAAGAAGAATAAAAAGATCGACAAGAATTAAAATTTCGCACGTCTCAATTTTATCCATAATTTTGTTGCTATTTTGTTACTCGGCACAAGGAAACTATTATTCTATTTGCTAATAATCAGATAAATATAAACACAAGTAAATAATTTCTGGCAGAATTTCGTGAACTCCTATCAGATATACAAAAAGGACAGAGAAGGGATAATAAATTGAATATAAATGATTTTATTTCTCGGTTTTTATCCCTCTTCATGTTCAGGCCGATCATTCACTTTTATTCTTGTCCCGTGACTCGAAAGAGATCGGTTCCGCCGTTATCGTGATCCTTGGCATCGTGCCGTGCGGAACACTTGGTGGCAGCGCAGCCGAGTGACCCTGATCCGGAATCATGGCCGATTGCAGCTCGGCCTGACAGTAGGGCATTTCCGACTCATCGATGTGTGACGAAACGCTCCCGTCAAGCGGCCGTCAGGACTGTTTGCGGAAGGTCAGTGCGGCCGTCGCATTGAATACGATGGCGAAGCCGGCGAGGGCGGCGTAACAGGGCCACATGTCGGCGACGGTCGCTCCCTTGAGATAGACGGCCCGCATGATATCGATGAAATAGCGGGGCGGCAGGGCGTAGGTGATTCGCTGCGCCCATTGGGGCATGGACTGAATCGGGGTGAGCAGTCCGCTCATAAGAATGAAGATCATCACGAAGAAGAACATCCCGAACATGGTCTGCTGCATGTTCGACGAGCAGTTGGCCGCGATCACCCCGAATCCCGACATGACCAGGATGAAGAGCGCGGCAGCCAGGTAGATGCTGCCGAGCGACCCAACGGGAACGAGCCCGTAAACAAGCCAGCCAATCGTCATGGCGACGGTGAGCACGGCCAGCCCGATCAGCCAGTAGGGGATCAGCTTGGCCAGCGTAAAGACGAACTGGCTTACGGGCGTCACGTTGATTTGCTCGATGGTCCCGGACTCCTTTTCGCCCACGAGGTTCAGGGCGGGCAGGAATCCGCACATCATCACGAGCAGCATAATCATCAGCGCGGGGATCATGTAGTTGCGGTATTCGAGCGTGGGGTTGTAGCGATACTGCACCGCCACGCGATCGGCCGGCGCCGGTCTGCCCCGTTCGGCGGACAGTTCCGCCAGCGTAAGCGAAAGGGTTTGCATCAGGTATTGTGTCCCCAGCGAGCCTTTCATGGCATTGACGCCGTTGGCCGAGATGCTGACATGCTGCGGGTTGCCGCTTTCCAGGTCGCGCTCGAACCCGTCGGGCAGCTCCAGGATGGCGTCCACGTTCCCCGCTTCGAGATTCCGAAGTTGTCCCCGGAAGTCGTCCGACAGGGCGAAGAGTGTGAAGTAGTCCGAGTTGGCGATCTTCTGCGCAAGGCGGCGTGAGGTCTCCGAGTGGTCGCGATCGACCACCGCCACCCCGATATGGCGCACGTCCATCGACGTCACCCATGGCATGACGAGCATAATCATCACGGGAAAGGCGACGGTCATCTTCGGCATGAAAGGGTTGCGCAGGAACTGGCGGAACTCCTTGTCGAGCAGAACGAACAGGGTACGCATGGCTATTCGAGTTTATCGTTGAATTTGCGCAGGGCCACGCCGACCAGCACGACGGTCATGGCCAGCAGGATGAGGAAATTCGTGAGCACGGCCGAGAACGGCAGCCCTTCGATCATCAGCTTGCGGATGGCGTCGATATACCAGCGTGCCGGCACGACGCACGAAATTCCCCTCAGGATGCCGGGCATGTTCTCGATCGGAAAGACCATGCCCGAGAGCATGATGATCGGCAGCAGCATCAGCATGGCCGAAATAATCAGGGCCGTCACCTGCCGGTCGGTGACCGTGGAGATGAACAGTCCGAGGGCCAGCGCGAGCGCCAGGTAGAGCAGCGAGATGCCGACGATCCCGACGAGGCTTCCCTCCATCGGCACGTCCAGCACGTAACGGGCCAGTAGCAGGATCGAGGCGAGGTTGAGGCACGAGAGGACGAAATAGGGGATCATCTTGGCCAGGATAATGCGGATCGGACGCACAGGTGACACGAAAAGCACCTCCATGGTGCCGGTCTCCTTCTCACGGACGATCGAAACGGAGGTCATGATGGCGCAGATGATAATGAAGATCAGCCCCATGATGCCGGGGACGAACTCATAAGCGCTCTTCATCCGGGGATTGAACAGTAGCCGGGTTTCGGGTGCTGCCGCGGCCGTGCTCCCCGACAGGACGCTTTGCAGATAGGCTGCGCCGGCCGTCGCCGTATTGGTGTTCGAGGCGTCCGCGACGATCTGGACGGCCGGTTCCTGCACCTGACCTTGCGCACGGTCGGCGAGAAGCCGGTCGTAATCGGGGGCAAAGACCACCACGGCGTCGGCGGCGCCCGAACGGAGCGTGCGGTCGATCTGCGTGCCGGCTATGGTGCCGACGAAGGTGAAATAGTCGTTGGCCCGGATGCGTTCCACCGCCTGCCGGACCGATTCGGTCGGATGGGGTGCCACGACGGCGACGTTGATGTTGTTCACCTCGGTCGAGATGGCGAAGCCGAACAGCAGGATTTGCACGACGGGCATCAGCAGCGCAATGAGCATCGTGCGCGAATCCCGCAGAATATGCAGCGCCTCCTTTTTGACGAACGATAAGAATCCTCCCATACTCATTCGGATCGTTTGGCGTTGCGGGCCAGCGAACGGAACACCTCGTCCATCGTGCCGGCGGCGAATCGGCGTTTCAGTTCGGACGGGGAGCCCAGGGCACGAATCTGTCCGTCCACCATGATCGACACGCGGGAGCAGTACTCCGCCTCGTCCATGTAGTGTGTCGTGACAAATACGGTCGTGCCTCCGTCCGCCGCTTCGTAGATCAGCTCCCAAAACTGACGGCGGGTCACGGGATCGACGCCGCCCGTGGGCTCGTCGAGGAAAACGACGTCGGGTCGGTGGAGTGTCGCCACCGAGAAAGCGAGCTTCTGCTTCCAGCCCAACGGCAGCTCCCCGACCAGCGTGCGGCTCTGCGTGCGGAAGTCGAGCCGGTTGAGCAGTGTCACTGCGCGGCGCAGGATTTCGCGGCGTGTCAGGCCGTAGATGCCGCCGTAAAGACGGATGTTTTCGAGCACCGTGAGGTCGTCGTAAAGCGAAAAGCGCTGGCTCATGTAGCCGATGCGCCGCTTGATCCGTTCGCCCTGCGTGGCGATGTCGTATCCCGCCACCGTGCCGGTGCCCGAAGTGGGGTAGCTCAACCCGCACAGCATCCGCATGGCGGTGGTTTTGCCTGCGCCGTTGGCTCCCAGGAACCCGAATATTTCGCCGCGTCCCACATCGAACGTGATCCGGTCAACGGCGATGAAATTTCCGAACTGCTTGCTCAGTCCGTGCACGGAGATGATCGGATCATTCATGGCCCATCAGTTTAATGAAAACGTCCTCGATGTCCGCTTCGACGGGGCGGATCGTCACACGGCTGAACCCCTCCGCCGCCAGTCGCCGCATCCCTGCCTCCGCCGAGAAATGCGTGTCGGCCACCAGGTGATGCGCCGCGCCGAAGGGGTAGCAGGCCACGACGCCCTCCAGATGGCGGGCTGCCGTGAGCAGGCCGTACATATTGTCGCCCGAGAGGGCGAAAAGCGGCGCGTCGTACTGCGATACCACCTTTGCGGGTGTATCCAGACGCAGGATACGCCCCTTGTAGCAGAGGGCGATGCGGTCGCAGCGGCGCGCCTCGTCCATGTAGGGCGTCGATACGAGCATCGAAATTCCCTTGCTCCGGAGCTCGGCGAGCATCGCCCAGAATTCGCTGCGCGACACCGCATCGACCCCCGTGGTCGGCTCGTCCAGCAGGAGGACTGCCGGACGGTGGATCAGGGCGCAGCACAGGGCGAGCTTCTGTTTCATGCCGCCCGACAGCTTCCCCGCCCGGCGTCTGCGGAACGGCTCGATCTGACGGTAGATGGGGGCGATCAGGTCGTAGTTGTCCCCGACGCCGACGCCGAACAGCGCGGCGAAGAACGCGAGGTTTTCCTCGACCGACAGGTCGGGGTAAAGCGAAAACCGTCCGGGCATGTAACCGATCCGCTTGCGGATTCGGCGGTAATCCCGCACTACGTCGAGCCCTTCGACCGAAGCCGTCCCGGCGTCGGGGGTGAGCAGCGTGGCGAGCAGGCGGAACAGCGTGGTCTTGCCCGCTCCGTCGGGACCGATCAGCCCGAACAGCTCGCCCTGCGCGACCTCCAGCGTGACACCGTCGAGCGCTGTCAGCGGGCCGAAACGCTTAGTCAGGTTGCATACTTCGATGGCATTCATCCCTCAGAGTTTCACTTCGCCGTACATGCCGAGTTTCAGCCGTCCGTCGTTTTGGACGGCGATTTTCACGGCATAAACCAGGTTGGCCCGCGAATCGCGCGTCTGGATCGCCTTGGGCGTGAATTCGCTCTCGGATGCGATCCATACGATGCGTCCGGGATAGTCGTACCGTGCGTCGCCGCCGAAGTCTGCGGTAACCGTCACCTCCTGCCCGAGCCGCACGGCGGCGAGCTGGTCGGAGGTGAAATAGGCCCGCAGGTAGATGCGGTCGAGGTCGGCAATCTTCAGCAGCGGCCGCCCGACAGCCGCCACCTCGCCCGCTTCGGCGTATTTGCCCAGCACCGTCCCGTCCACGGGCGGTATGATGCGGCACTTGGCCAGCCGGTCGTCGATTTGGGCGATTTGCAGGTCGATGGCCGAGGCGTTCTCGTCGATCGATGCGCTGTTCTTGCCGAGGGTCGAAAGTAGGGCGTCGAGCTGTCCCTCCAGCATGCGGAGCTGCGCGTCGATGTCGTCGAGCTGTTTGGTCGTTGCGGCCCCGTCCCGGAGCAGGTTTTCCACACGCTGACGTTCGGTGCGCTGCTTGGCGATCTGCTCGCGCAGCGAGGCGGCTTGTTTGGCGATGTCGGGGCGGGTGGTGGCGACCGAGGCGCGCTGGCGCTCGAGCTGCCGGCGTTGCAGGGAGAGTTGCAGGGTGTCGATGCAGCCGACGGCCCGATTCGCCCGGAGCCTGTCGCCCAGCTCTGCGTCGAGCGTGAGGATGCGTCCGGCGGCTTCGGCCGAGAGGGTTATTTCGGTCGCCTCGAATGTTCCGGCGGCGTCGTAAACCTCGCCGTGCGAGCAGGCGGCCAGCAGACAGGCCGCCGCGGAGTAAATGGTTATCCGTTTCATCGGTTGATCGTATGTTTGAGTTCGTAAATCGTTTTTATCAGTTCGATTTCGCGGGCGTTGCGGGCCGCCGTCGCCGTCTCCTCCTCCGTGATTTTTCGCAGCAGGTCGTTGGTGTCGATCACTCCGTTGCGAAGTTTCGATTCGGCGGCCTCCCTTACCGAGCGGCGCAGTTGCACGATGCGGTCGTCGTCCGCGAGCGCTCTGCGCAGGCGTGCGATCTCGCCGTTCTCCCGGGCGATTTCCAGGGCGTTATTGAACCGGAAGAGGTCGCGCTGCACCTCGACGCCCTGCCTGGCCGTGCGCAGTTGTCCCAATGAGTTTTTCCGGGTGTAGTAGGCTCCGAAGTTCCATGAGAGCTTCACCCCGACAAGGGCGTTCCACGACCAGTCGGAGGTAATCATGTTCTGGAAATAGTCCATGCCCGGATAGCCGTAATATCCCTGAGCAAAAAGACCGAGGCGGGGGCGGGATGTCGAAATGATCTGCTTCTCCTGTGCCGTCAGCTTGTCGATCCGGGCGTCGAAAAGCGCCAGTTCGGGTCGGGCCGACCCGGTGGCGAGGGGCTCCGAAACCGACGGCCGTTCCAGCTTCTCGTCCGCGAGCTCCCTGCCGATGAAGATGGCGAGCATCTGCCGGTAGCTGGCCCGCGTCGATTCGATCTGCGCCGCCTGCTGTCCGGCGGCGAGGAGCTCGGCTTCCACGGCGTCGGCGTCGCTCTGCATGGCCGCGCCGTTGCGTTGCAGCGACCGTATTTTTTCGAGGTTGTCGCCCAGCAGCCCGATCGTCAGGCGGCTTTGCGCCAGCCGCTCGTCGAGCAGCAGGATGCCGAAATAGAGGTCGTCCACCCGCCCCTCCAGCGCATAGAGGTCAACATCCGTCGAGCGGCGCCCCTCCGCGGCTTCGGCTTCGGCCAGTTGTTTGTCAGCCGCCGATTTACCCCCGTCCCAGAGCGTCTGGTACAGTTCGATCTGCACCTTGTACTGGTCCCTGTTCAGCCCCGGAATATCCAACCCCTGGGTGGCCAGAAGCCCGGTCATCTGTTCCGGAAAGCCGGGCACGTCGGTCTGCCAGGTGGCTTGGGCCGTCAGGGAGAGCCGGGGCAGCCAGGCCCGCCGGGCGTTCGACAGCGAATAGTCGGCCGAGCGGCGGATCAGGTCATATTGCCGGATTTCGGGATAGTGCTCACGTGCCAGTGCACGACATTCGTCGAGCGTCAGTTGCGCATGCGCCCCGCACATCGCGGTGAGGGCAAGGCAGAGGAGTAGGAGCCGTTTCATGGATTCTCCGTGATTTTGAGCCGTCGCATGACGGTTTCTACGGTTTCCGCCTTGCGCAGCTCGAAAAACCGTTCGCGGTCGGCGGTGAGGTCGCCCAGCAGCGGCTCGAGGATCGGATAGGCGATAAAGACGAAGACGTTGAGCGAGATGATGTCGAGCATCAGCATACGCACGTCGATCCGCCGGATTTCGCCGCGGTCGGCCGCTTCGTCGAGGGCCCGCTGCGTATCGATCAGCATGACGCCCATGAGCGACCGGATCTGTCGCTGCATGGCTTCGTAGCGTTCGGGGCGGGCGAACACCTCGTTGACGATGAAACGGGGCAGGTCGGGGTTGGCCGCGATAAAATCGAAGTGGCGCTCGATGCCGTTGCGCAGTCGCTCAATCAGCGGCAGCCGCGCATCGCCGAACGCGGCGAGCACCGATTGTCCCATCATCCGCATTTTTTCGTCCAGAATACGCTCGAAAAGCTGTTCTTTCGTCCGGAAGTAATAATGCAGCATTGCGTGGGTCACGCCTGCGGCCGCGGCGATTGACGTGGTGCGCGCTCCATCGAATCCCTTTTTGAGAAATTCGCGTTCGGCAGCCTCCAGGATCGCCTGTTCTCTCTTTTGGGCGGGTTTTTGTTCCATTATCAGGTGTTAAACATTTTTATTTAACAGTATTGTTAGTGCAAATGTAGAAAGAAAAATCGAAGTTGCAAGAAAAGTGTCGGAATTTTTTGTCTGCCTGTTCGCCGACCGGAAGGAATCAGGTTGCCGAATCCGTCCCGGAAGCGGTGCTCGGCTGCGCACGCGGTATCCGGTTTCCGACGGAGAATCGCTCGGTTCGGGGTCTCCCGCATTAGAGCATCAGGGCGTCGAGAGGTGGCCCGTCTCCCCGGGCTCAATGCGCAAGTGCTGCGGCCGGGATGCCGGTAGGAGAAAACCGTAATCGGGGTAATTTTTCCCGTGATTCCGGTACGGTCACGCACGAAAAACGGAGGTAATTTTGCTCTTGGAAACGAACATAAAACAAAACGTATGAAAGGAATTGTTATGATGACCACTCTTCTGATGACGACCACCGGCGAGGCTTCGGCGCAGGCGGACGCGGAGAATTTTTACCGGAGCGAGCGGGTGAAGGCGGAAAAGGTCGCGTTCCCCAACCTCTATGGGATGCGGATCGGCGCGATGCTTTTTCGGCCCGACGGGATGGCAGCGGAAGAGAGCCGTCCTGCGGTGATCGTCGGTCACCCGATGGGGGCGGTCAAGGAGCAGAGCGCCGTGCTTTATGCAACGAAGATGGCCGAGCGGGGATTCGTCACGCTCGCCATCGACCTCCCCTTCTGGGGCGCAAGCGAGGGTGAGCCGCGCAACGCCGTATCGCCCGATCTGTATGCGGAAACGTTCAGCGCGGCGGCGGATTTTCTCGGTACGCGCGATTTCGTCGATCGTGAGCGCATCGGGGTCATCGGCATCTGCGGCAGCGGCAGCTTCGCCATCAGCGCAGCGAAGATCGACCCGCGGCTGAAAGCCGTGGCTACGGTGAGCATGTACGATATGGGAGCGGCCAGCCGCCATGGGTTGCATAACGCCCTCTCGCCCGAAGAGCGGCGTCGCATACTGGCCGAAGCCGCCGAACAGCGCTATGCCGAATTCCAGGGCGGCGAAAAGCGCTATACGGGCGGCACGGTGCGGGAACTGACCGAAACTTCGACCCCTGTCGAGCGGGAGTTCTACGCGTTCTACCGCACGCCGCGCGGCGAATACACCCCCGAAGGGGCGTCGCCGCTGACCACCACGCAGCCGACGCTGACCAGCAACGTCAAGTTCATGAACTTCTACCCGTTCGACGACATCGAGACCATCTCGCCCCGTCCGCTTCTCTTCATCACCGGCTCCGAAGCCCATTCGCGCGAGTTCAGCGAAGAGGCCTACCGTCGTGCCGCGGAGCCGAAGGAGTTGTTGATCGTGGAGGGTGCGGGACACGTCGATCTCTACGACCGCACGGGGCTGATCCCTTTCGACCGGCTGGAACGGTTCTTCCGGGAAAATCTGAAATAACCGCCGCCCATGACACTCGACCGGTTTTTGCTGCATGCAGGGGCGGGCAAGCCCCTCGACACGGAGGACATCTTCCGCTTCATGGACGAAATGAGCGAGCAGGCCCGACGCATCACCTTTGCGCTCAATAGCGCCTACCATACGCCCGACGAGGTGCGGGCCCTGCTCTCGCGGCTTTTCGGTTACGAGGTCGATCCGACGCTGCGCGTATTCCCGCCCTTTTACACCGATTTCGGGAGGAACATCCGGATCGGCAAGGGGGTTTTTATCAATGCCTGCTGCCATTTTCAGGATCACGGGGGCGTGACCCTGGGCGACGGCTGCCAGATCGGTCACAACGTGGTTTTCGCCACACTCGATCACGGACTGGCGCCCGAAGAGCGGCATACGACCTGCCCGGCGCCCATCGTGCTCGGGAAGAACGTGTGGGTGGGCGCAAATGCGACGATCCTGCGGGGCGTCACCATCGGCGACAACGCCGTCGTCGCGGCGGGCGCGGTCGTCACGAAAGACATTCCGGCCGATACGGTCGCCGGCGGCGTACCTGCCAGGACGATTCGTAAAATCCGGACGCTATGATCCGCATGTTTTTGACGATCTTCGCCGCGCTCTCCCTCTCTGTTTTCCCGGAGTTCACGGCCTGCAGTCCGGACGATGCTCCGTTTTCGGGCACGGAACGGCCGGATACGCCGGGCGGCGGCGATCCCGGCAGCGGGGAAAAGGATGAACCGATGAACAGGAATTTTTAATAACAGTCGGTGGGACGACGTTCTCCGCCACGCTGGCGGAGAACGAAACAGCCCGTGCTGGGTGCGGGCGATGTCGCGGTCGTCTTTCACCGGTAAGGCACAAAGCGGTTGCAGGGTGACGGTGCGGCTCCGTCGCTGCTTTGCGTGGCAGCGGGTTGCTCTGTCGGCGGTGGGAGCGACGGTACGGGTGCATCACTCCGATCCGGAATCACATCGGACGGGAGTTCAATTCGTACTTTGTGGCTCGCGGCTGCGCGGCGGCACCAACGTCATCCCGACGGCCGCGAGAATCGCTGCGATGCCCGCGATGCCCCACGGGGTCAGCCGCTCGCCGAACAGTGCGATGCCGACCGCTACGGCAGTCAGCGGCTCCATTGCTCCGAACAGGGCGGTGAGCGTCGGCCCGATGGCGCGGATGGCCTTCACGAGCGTGAGGTTCGACAGGGCCGTGGCCGGGAGCGCCAGTCCGAGAATCCAGAGCCACTCCCGTCCGCCCGTCGCCAGACGCATGCCGTCCGTACAAACGCCGCCGAGGATGAACAGCAACGCACCGATCCCCATGACATAACAGGTCAGCACCGTCGAATCCAGTTCGGCGGCGCGGCTTTTCCGCATTCCGACGATGTAGGCCCCATAGGTGAAGATCGACACAGTTGCGGCTGTCATACCCGCGACGGCATTGCCCGTTCCCGGCCCCGTGTTGCCGGACGAGAGGAGCACGGTGCCGGCGACGGAGAGGGCGATTGCCGCCAGCACCCTCACCGAGCGTCGTTCGCCGAAGAACAGAATCATGGCGGCCGCCACAGCGAGCGGATACATGAAATGGATGATCGAGGCCGCGCCTGTCGCGATGTTCGCATAGGCGACGATCAGGCTGAACGACGTTGCGGCCCTCAGCAGGCTCAGCAGCCCGACCACGCCCCACATCCTGCGCGGAAGCAGGAAACGGCGGCCCGCCCACAGGCCGCAGCCGACCAGAAACAGGGTCGCGATGCCCCAGCGGTAGGCGAGCACCTCGAAGGAGGTGAACCCCTCCCCGAGCAGCAGCAGCGTGAAACAGGGGGAGAGACCGAACGATGCCGACGAGAGGAGGGCGTAAGCGATGCCTTTGATCCGGACGATGCGTTCCATGGTTCCGGTCGCCGCGTTACTTGCGGAAGATGAAATAGACGGCGAGCACCAGGCAGAGGAAACCGGCCAGATGGTTCCAGCGCAGCGACTCCGAGCGCATGAAGGCCAGCATGAAAAGCGTAAAGACGCTGAGCGAGACGACCTCCTGGATCACTTTCAGCTCCCAGAGCGTGAAGGGGCCGCCGAACGAGAGGCTGCCGAGGCGGTTGGCCGGCACCTGGAAGCAGTATTCCAGCAGGGCGATACCCCAGCTCAGGAGCACGATGGCCGCCAGACCGAAGCGCTCGAGCTTCGAGCGGAAGGCGATGTGGCCGTACCACGCGAGCGTCATGAAGGCGTTGGAGCAGACGAGCAGCACGACGGTGGCGATTCCTCTCAGCATGACAACAACGTTTCGAGGTCGGTGAGTTCCGTGAAGTCCTTTATGATCCGGTCGGGGGCGCACGGTTCGAGCGCTGCGCGGTCGAGCGAGGTCACCAGCGCGACGACGCATCCGGCTCCGGCTCGGCGGGCGGATTCGATGCCCGCCGGCGCATCCTCGAAGACCAGACAGCGGGAGGGCGGCAGCCCCAGTGCGGCCGCGGCTTTCAGGTAGATTTCCGGGTCGGGCTTGCAGCGGCTCACCCGGTCGCCGCAGATGCAGGCATCGAAGCAGTCGGCGATGCCGCACGCCTCGAGCACGAAATCCACGTTGGCTTTCGGTCCCGACGAGCCGACGGCGCAGCGCAGGCCGCGGGTACGCAGGGCGTGCAGCAGCTCCGTGAGCCCTGCCACGGGGCGGATTTCGGGTGCATAGATCGCGCGATATATGGCCTCTTTCTCTTCGCCGAGCTGCTGCATCCCCTGCTCGCGGATCAGCTCAGGCGGCAGGATGCGGCGCATGATGTCGTCGTTGCCCATGCCGTAAGCTGTGGCGAGCTTGTCGCGCCAGCCGGTCACGCCGTGGCGCTCACAGAAAATTGCAAAAGCCCGGACGTGCGCCTGCGTGTTGTTTACCAGCACGCCGTCCATATCGAAAAGGATTCCTTCCAGCATCGGGTCGTAAATTTTGGTGCAAATGTAATGAATTTTCCCCTTTGCACGTCCGTCCGTAGGGGAAATCGGCATCCCATCCCACATGCGAAAGCAACCGTGGGCCCCTTCCCGGTTTTCGGTCGGGCTGCTTACGGGCATAGGAACCGCAACACACCGCCGCCGGGCTATACCGCCTCGCACGCGGCCAATACCTCTCGGGATAGGAACGGCATCGTGTCGTGATCCGCACCCGGAACCGGCGTGCCGCTTGCGCTCAGAATTTGAAGTCGAGGCTGAAATTGACGGCGAAATCCTGAATGTCCTGTCCGGGCCTGCGGCTGCGGTGCGTGAGCCGCCAGATGCAATCGACGCGCAGCAGGCGGAAGATGTTTTCCACGCCGAATCCCATCTCCATGTAGGGATGACGGACGGAGCTCATGCCGGGCGGAAAGAGCAGGAAAGCCCGCGAGTCGGGCAGGCTGCCGTTGTTGCGGTCGGACAGGGTGCCGTAAACGCCTTTGAAGACCAACACTTCGCGCCAGTTGAGCTTCCGGATGAGCGGGATTTTCCCCAGCAGGAAACCATTGAAATGGTGTTCGTAGAAGAGCGCTACCCAGGTATCCGAAGCGAACTCGTAGAAATTCATGCACGAAAAGGCGTATTGGTCGTAAAAATAGGTGCCGTTGCCTTCGTGGAGCTTCAGCAGCAGGTAGGGCACCTTGCCCAAGATGTGTCCGCCCTCCACGGTGATGCGGGAATAGCCGATCGGCGGGAGGCTCAGCCGGTAGCTCAGGCGGCCTTCCAGCCGTCCGTATTCGTAGCTGTTGCGGGTGATTCCTTTCAGTCCGCCCATGAAACCGACGGTCAGCACGGGGTATTTGGTGCTCAGGTAATCCTTGTCGAACGGCAGGCGGAGCACCGTTTCGTCCCACGAAAGACGCAGGCCGACGCCCAGTGCGAAGTTGTCCACTGCCCTTACCGCCTGCCCGTCGGGACGGAACATGGGCACATAGCGGTTGGGGAGCATGTGCTGTACGCGGGCCGTGAGGTAGCCGCTCCTGCCGTGCCGCCACTCGTGTTCGTACATGGCTCCGGCTTCGTCGATCATACTTAGTTTCTGGGTATTCCCACGCGAAAGAATCGAACTGAGGATGTTGTTTTCGGCAAGGGCGTTATGCCCCGCGCCCAACTGAACCACATCGTGCTTGTAACCCAGCGTGAGCTTGCGCGTGAGCTGACGCCGTAGCATCAGTTCGAGGGTGCCTCCGCCTTTGAAACGTTCGTCCCGGGTGCCGTAGGCCGCATAGCCCGAAAGCCGCACGCGGCGGCTGAGTTCCTTGGTCGTGCGGGCCCCCAACTGGAGCCGCACGCCCTCCAGCCGGTTGAAGCTGAGCAGCTTGAAATAGGGGCCGATGCCGACGTAACGGGTGTTGTAATAGCCTCCGACCACGGTGTTGATGATCGTGTAAATGTTGCGGTAGAGGGGTACGCGCTTGACCGAATCGACCATCGAATAGACGGCCCGCTCTTTATCGCTCAGGGGATAGGGGCGCAGGGAGTCCCAAAGCCGTTCGTCGGGCTCGCCGACGGCTTCGTCGATGACCACGTTGTTGTCCAGCGCGAGCACTTCGCGCGGGAGGGGTTCGCCGATGCGCACGTCGGAGTAGGTCACTTCGCGGCTGCCGAGGAAGGAGACGATCTTCGACGAGTCCGATTTGGTGATCGAAAAGTCGGCCACCATCCGTTCACGGCGGGGAAACCATACGCTGTCGCCGAGCCGATCGTTGTCGCATTCGAGCGTCAGGTGGCGCAGCCAATTGACGTTCACTCCGCGGGCCATGGCGACCCGGGCCGAACGCAGGGCATAGGTCGCCGAGTCGATATTGACCTCGCCATCCAACACAGGGGTCGAAACTCCTTTGGGATGGAAGCGGATTTTGTAGGTTTTGCGCCCATCGACCTGCATGCTGTCCACCAGGTAGTAGTCGTAAAAGGTCAGTCCCGCATTGGAAAGCGGGCTTGCGAAGGAGATCTTGAAAAGTTCGACATAGTTGTCGTAGAGACTGAAATCGGCGTGGAGATGGCCTGTGAACTGGGCGATCGCCGAGTTGTCATCTACGCCCGAAATCCGGCTCGCCCGGATGATTTCGCGCTGCAGGGCGGGCGAGCGGCGGTAGTGGAAGTCCGCGGCCGCCTCCGAGATCATCACCGGCAGGTAGCTCTGCCCCGTGACGGCCGAAGTGTCGAGGTGCTCGAAGACGAATCCGAAATTTTTCTGGAGCTTCCTGTTGCGGAAGCGGGGTTTGATGTTGGCCAGGTCGAGCTCCATTTTGGTGTAGGTGCGGCAGGCGTATGTATCCAGATGGCGCGGGTCGTTGCGCTCCTTTTCCCGGATGACGCCCCTCAGAATCGGATGCGCCGGGTTGGCTCCGGGCCGCACCACCACGGCGTCGATGTCGAATTCGACCGGTTGGAGCACGAAGTCGATCTGGTTGAAAGCGCCTGTGCGCACCGGTGTCTGCTGCGTCTGGTAGCCGATCAGCCGGGCCTCCAGCACAGCGACCGTATCCCGCGTTTCGAGCGAATAGATCCCCTCGTAATCCGTCGTGACGCCTGTGGTCGTCCCGGGAAAAACGACGCTTACCAGGGCGACGGGTTCGCCCGTCGAGGCATCGGTCACCCGCCCCCGCACCCGCGTGGTCTGTGCTGCCGCTGTCATGGCGAGCGTCATCAAGGCGACGACGAGTATGTATTTCATCCGAACCACAGAGCCGCTCTCTTGCAAAAATCACCCTATTTCGACAAAAATAGGCAAAAACCGGGACAGGTCATCCCTTTGCGGGAAATTTCATACATTTGTACCGTAATTCCGGACAATGGGACAGAACAGGATCGACAAGACCAATGCGGCGCGTCTGCTCGAGCGGGCGGGAATCCGTTACGAGCTGATTCCCTACCGTGTCGGCAAGGAGCATCTGTCGGCCGCCCAGGTGGCCGGGCAGTTGGGTGAACCCGTCGGGCGGGTTTTCAAGACCCTTGTGCTGCGGGGCGACCGTACAGGCTTTTTCGTCTGCGTCGTACCCGGCGACCACGAGGTCGATCTCAAGGCGGCGGCCCGTGTCTCGGGCAACAAAAAGGCCGACCTGATTCCAGTGAAGGAGCTTTTGCCGGTCACGGGTTACATACGGGGCGGTTGTTCGCCCGTGGGCATGAAACGCGCTTTCCCGACGTACATCCACCTTTCGGCCCGCGAGTACGACACCGTTTTCATCAGCGCCGGGGTGCGGGGGCTTCAGCTCCGTATTTCGCCCGACGATCTGGCGGGCTTCGTCGGAGCGACTTTCGCAGCGGTCAGCGGCAAGCCCTGACCCTTCTCGGCCCCCGCGTCCGGCTGTCCGAACATTTGTTCCCGCCCGCCTGTCCGACGGATACGTCTCCCCGTTGCCGACCGGATATGTTAAGCTCACCTTCGGGCACGAAAAAGCCCGGCAAGCAGGTTGCCGGGCCGCCGGATCGGACAAGGCCCATCCGTCTGTCGTGCGCCGCCGGGCGCTATCTGTTTGCGTACATCCTTTCGTAATAGCCTTCGTAATCGCCGGAGGTGATCTCGTCCATCCACGCCTGGTTTTCCAGGTACCATTTCACCGTCTTCTCGATCCCCTCTTCAAACTGGAGCGACGGCTCCCAGCCCAATTCGTCCTTGAGTTTGCGCGAGTCGATGGCATAGCGCAGGTCATGGCCCGCACGGTCGGTCACATAGGTAATCAACCCGTCGGATGCCCCCTCCTCGCGGCCTAGCAGCCGATCGACGGTGCGCACCAACACCCGGATGAGGTCGATATTGCGCCATTCGTTGAACCCTCCGATGTTGTAGGTCTCGCCCGTGCGTCCCTCGTGGAAAACCAGATCCAGGGCCCGTGCGTGATCTTCGACATAGAGCCAGTCGCGGACGTTTTCGCCCTTCCCGTACACCGGCAGCGGCCGTCCGTGTCGAATGTTGTTGATGAACAGCGGAATGAGCTTTTCCGGAAACTGGTAGGGCCCGTAGTTGTTCGAGCAGTTGGTCACCACGGTCGGCAGGCCATACGTGTCGTGGAACGCCCGCACGAAGTGATCCGACGAAGCTTTCGACGCCGAGTAGGGGGAGTGGGGATCGTAGCGGGTCCGTTCGGTGAAGAGCGTTCCGTCGAAGCCGAGTGCCCCGTACACCTCGTCGGTCGAGACGTGATGGAACCGCTTGCCTTCCCATGCGCCGTTCCATGCCTCGTGTGCGGCTTCCAGCAGGGCCAGCGTGCCCATGACGTTGGTGCGGGCGAACGTGAGGGGATCGTGGATCGAACGGTCTACATGGCTTTCGGCCGCCAGGTGGATCACTCCGTCGATCGCATGGCGGGCGAACAGGTCGCGGAGCAGTTCCCGATCGCAGATGTCGCCCTTGACGAAGCGGTAATTGGGCCGGTTCTCGACCTCTTTCAGGTTGGCGAGGTTGCCCGCATAGGTCAGCTTGTCGAGGTTCACGACCAGGTAGTCGGGATAGGCGTTCACCAGCCGGCGCACCACGTGCGAGCCGATGAAACCGGCGCCGCCGGTAACGAGGATGTTGCGTTTCATCATTTTTGCGGTTTCAGCCGTTCGAGGCAGTCGGCGAGCGCATCCCGCCAGTGGGGAATCCGGAGCCCGAACGTATCTTTGATTTTGGTTTTGTCCAGCACCGAATAACGGGGACGCTGCACCCCGGTAGGGAACTCGTCGGTGTGGCAGGGGAGCACGCGGCAGGCGTCGTGTCCGGCCAGCCGCGCGATTTCATGGGCGAAGTCGTACCACGAGCAGACCCCTTCGTTCGAGAAGTGGTAAAGCCCCCCGTGCATCCGATCCTCCCCGCGTGCGAGGATGCCGGTGACGGCCCCGGCGAGGTCGGCGGCATAGGTCGGCGTTCCGACCTGGTCGAAGACCACCCGCACCTCGGGCCGTTCGGCCGTCAGTCGGAGCATGGTTTTGCAGAAGTTTTTGCCGAATGGCGAATAGAGCCAGGCCGTGCGCAGGATCAGGTGGCGGCAGCCTGAGGCGAGCACTTCGCGTTCGCCTGCGAGCTTGGTACGTCCGTACACCCCGAGCGGGGCGGTGGCGTCCTGCTCGCGGTAGGGCACGTTGCCGCTGCCGTCGAAAACGTAGTCGGTGGAGATATGGACGAGTGTCGCATCGCAGCGTGCAGCGGCGGCGGCGAGGTTGGCCGCAGCCGTGCGGTTGATCCGTTCCGCCGTTTCGGGCTCCTGTTCGGCCCGCTCCACGTCGGTGTAGGCCGCGCAATTGACGATCGCCCCGATATGCGCTGTTTCTACCGCTCGCATGACGGCCCGGGCGTCGGTGATGTCGAGTTCCTCCACGTCGGTGAACAGGTAGCGGTCCTGCGCCTGTTCCGCCGCGAGCCGCATTTCCCGCCCGAGCTGTCCTCCGGCTCCGGTGACCAGGATATTACGCATAATAGTCGGTTTGATAGTCGAACAGTTCGTCGGCATCGGCCAGCCGGGGGTGATGGCTGTCTTTCGGCGACAGAAGCACCTCGGCGGGCGGGATGCGCCAGTCGATTCCGAGTGCGGGGTCGTCCCACGCGATGGCGCCCTCGGCGTCGGGGGCGTAATAGTTGTCGCACTTGTACTGGAAGAGCGCAACGGGGCTCAGTACCGCAAAGCCGTGTGCGAAGCCGCGCGGGACGAAGAGCTGACGTTTGTTCTGCGCCGTCAGCTCCACGGCCACGTGGCGGCCGAAAGTGGGTGAGCCGCGGCGGATATCGACCGCCACGTCCAGCACCGACCCTTCGACTACCCGCACCAGTTTCGACTGTGCGTGCGGCCCCCGTTGGAAGTGCAGCCCCCGGATCACGCCGTAGCGCGACCGGGATTCGTTGTCCTGTACGAAATCGACCGGGCGGACCAGCTTGTTGAAGCGGCTTCGGGAGTAGCTTTCGAAGAAGTAGCCCCGGTCGTCCCCGTGTACGTCGGGTTCGAGGATCACCACCCCGTCGAGTTGTGTCGTTCGCAGATTCATTGTCGGGTTTCTTTGGGTTCGTCGATCACTTTGAGCAGGTATTGGCCGTATTGGTTGCGGATCATCGGCTGCGCCAGCTCGCGGAGCCGCTCTTTGTCGATCCACCCCTGCCGGTAGGCGATGCCTTCCAGACAGGCGACCTTGAGCCCCTGCCGTTTCTCGATCACCTCGACGAAGATCGAAGCTTCGGCCAGCGAGTCGTGGGTGCCCGTGTCGAGCCAGGCGAAGCCCCGGTTCATGGTCTGCACGCGCAGTTCGCCCCGACGGAGAAATTCCTGATTGACGGAGGTGATCTCGAGCTCGCCCCGCGCCGAGGGCCTGATTCCTTTGGCGACCTGCACGACCCGGTTGGGGTAGAAGTACAGTCCCACGACGGCGTAGTTGGATTTGGGGTGTGTCGGTTTCTCCTTGATGGAGAGGCAGTTGCCCCGCTCGTCGAACTCGGCTACGCCGTAACGCTCGGGGTCGTCCACGCGGTAGCCGAAAACCGTGGCCAGAGCTTCCCGCTCGGCTTTTTGCACCGCCTCGCGGAGCATCTGCGAGAAGCCTGCGCCGTGGAAGATGTTATCGCCGAGCACCAGGCATACGGCGTCGTCGCCGATGAACGTCTCGCCGATGAGGAACGCCTGGGCGAGTCCGTCGGGCGATGGTTGTTCGGCATAGGAGAACCGCACGCCGAAATCCGAGCCGTCGCCCAGCAGCCGCCGGAATGCCGGCAGATCGTCGGGCGTCGAGATGATGAGGATGTCGCGTATGCCTGCGAGCATCAGGGCCGAGATCGGGTAGTAAACCATCGGCTTGTCGTAAATGGGCAGCAGTTGCTTGCTCACTCCTTTGGTGATGGGGTAGAGCCGGGTGCCGGAGCCTCCGGCCAGTACGATGCCTTTCATGGGTTGAGGTCGGATTGGTAATAGGTTTTGTACCATGCGGCGAAGCGGCCGATGCCGGTTCGCAGGTCGGTCGTCGGCCGGTAGCCGTAGTCGGCCTCCAGGCGCGACGTGTCGGCATAGGTCCGGTACACGTCGCCCGCCTGCATGGGGAGCATCTGTTTGCGGGCCTCGCAGCCGAGCGCCTCTTCGAGCGTGCGGATGAAATCCGTCAGCCGCACCGGTTGGGAGCAGCCGATGTTGTAAATCCGGTCGATGGGGGATGCGGGCGGCTGCCGGAGTACGGCGGCGACGCCCTCGACGATGTCGTCGATGTAGGTGAAGTCGCGCAGCAGGTCGCCGTTGTTGAAGACCCGGATCGGCTCGCCCGCAAGCATCGCCCGCGAAAAGAGCATCGGAGCCATGTCGGGCCGCCCCCACGGGCCGTAAACGGTGAAGAAACGCAGCCCCGTGGTTGCAAATCCGTAGAGATGGGAGTAGGTGCGGGCCATCAGCTCTCCGGCTTTCTTGGTTGCGGCGTAGAGCGACACGGGGTCGTCCGTGCGGTCGTCCTCCGAAAAGGGTACCTTCGCGTTGCCTCCGTAAACCGAACTCGAGGAGGCGTAAACCAGATGGCCGATTCCGTGGCGGCGACATCCTTCGAGCACATGGAGGAAACCCTCCACGTTGCTCTGCACATAGGATTCGGGATTCTCGATCGAATAACGCACCCCTGCCTGCGCCGCCAGGTTGCAGACCGCGTCGAAATGTTCGGCGGCGAAAAGCCGCTCCATCCCTTCGCGGTCTTCCAGCCGCAGGCGCACGAACCGGTAGGCCGGATAACGGTCGCTGCGCACGGGTTCGCCATAGGCGGCACGCGCGAGGTCGATGCCCGTCTGCGCCAGCCGGTCGGCCTTGAGCCGCACGTCGTAGTAGTCGTTCACGCTATCCACCCCGACCACCTCGTCGCCCGCTTCGAGCAGTCGCCGCGCCAGATGGAACCCGATGAACCCGGCCGTGCCGGTGACCAGGATTTTCATGGCTTATCCGATATGGTAGTAGGTGAAGCCGTTGGCCGTGAGCTCCTCACGGTCATAGATGTTGCGACCATCGAGCAGCACCGGCGTGCGCATCGCACGCTTCACCACCCCCCACGAGGGGAGGCGGAACTGCTTCCATTCGGTCACCAGCATCAGGGCGTCGGCGTCGAGCGCCGCTTCGTACATATCCTTGCAATAGGTCACTTCGCTGCCCAGCCGGCGTTCCGCCTCGGGCATGGCGATGGGGTCGTAAGCCCTCACGCGGCAGCCGGCGTCGAGCAACATGCGGATCAGCACCGTGGCGGGCGCTTCGCGCATGTCGTCGGTTTCGGGTTTGAACGCCAGCCCCCACAGGGCGACGGTCTTGCCGGCGAGCTTCCCCTGAAAATGGCGGGCGAGCTTGTCGAAAAGCACCGATTTCTGCCGTTCGTTCACCTCCTCCACCGCTTGCAGCACGCGCATCTGGTAGCCGTTCTGCTGGGCGGTGCGGATAAGGGCCTTCACGTCTTTGGGGAAACACGAGCCGCCGTATCCGCATCCGGCATAGAGGAACTTCGAGCCGATGCGGGAGTCGGTGCCGATGCCTTTGCGCACCATATTGACGTCGGCCCCCACGATCTCGCAGAGGTTGGCGATGTCGTTCATGAACGAAATACGGGTCGCCAGCATCGAGTTGGCGGCATACTTTATCATCTCGGCCGAGGGAACGTCGGTGAAGATCATCCGGTAGTTGTTCATCATGAAAGGTTTGTAGAGCCGTTCCATGATCTTGCGGGCGCGGTCGGTCTCCACGCCCACCACTACGCGGTCGGGCGACATGAAATCCTGCACGGCATCGCCTTCCTTGAGGAATTCGGGATTCGAGGCGATGTCGAACTCCACCTCTGCGCCCCGCTTGTCGAGCTCCTCGCGGATTGCGGCCTTGACTTTGCGGGCCGTGCCGACCGGCACGGTCGATTTGGTCACGACTACGACGTATTTATTGAGGTTCTGCCCGATGGTGCGGGCGACCTGGAGCACATAGCTCAGGTCGGCCGAGCCGTCCTCGTCGGGGGGCGTGCCGACCGCCGAAAAGACGATCTCCACGTCGTTGAGGCAGGCGGTGAGGTCGGTGGTGAAGTGCAGCCGTCCTTCGCGGTGGTTCTTGAGCACGAGGGTTTCCAGTCCCGGCTCGTAAATCGGGATGATTCCCTGTTGCAGTTTTTCGATTTTCTGCCGGTCCACATCGACACACGTCACATCGACGCCCATCTCGGCGAAACAGGTGCCCGAGACGAGCCCCACGTAACCGGTTCCTACGATTGCTATTTTCATTATGTCTTTTATTTGCTCGCGGGCCGCGCCGTGTCGGACGCCCGCATCGGGTTTGTTATGGTATTTTTTCCACGCAGTCGAGCGGCACATAGGCCGTCAGGGCCGTCAGCAGTCCGCCGATCGAAAGGGCCACCTTGCTGTGTCCCTTGTAACGGACGTAAACGCCCTCCACGCCGCAAAACGGCCCGGCCGTGACCCGTACGCGGTCGCCTTCGGCGAAGCGTACCCGCTGCGAATCCACGACCTCCACGTGTTCGATGCCCGAGGCGACGATGCGGATGAAATCCTCCATCTGCTTGTCGGGAATCACGATCGGGCGACGGGTTTCCCGATCCATCATGTAGCGGATCGGCAGGTCGGTCGCCTTGAGTTCGCGCAGGGTCGCGGCGTCGATGTGCACGAAGAGCAGGTTGTGTACGGCAGGCACCAGCATCCGGCGTCTCCGCTCGCCCCGGGTTCGCATCTCGTATTGCATGGGCACGTAGCACTCGATCTGCTGCGAATCGAGGTAGTCCTTGATTTTCAGCTCCCGGGCATAGGTCACTCTCAGGGCGAACCACTGTCGCTGCGCGTTGTTCATCGTTCGGATTCGGGGTCGTTGTCGGATTGAGGGTATAAAAATAATGAAAATCCCTCAACGACGGCCCTCCGAGGACAATATTTTTATTTGTCGGGATGCGCGCACTTAGAGTTCGTTCCTGCCGTGTGCGTATAGGCCCGTACCGTGTAGGAGGTTTCGCCCCGGAGAGGGGCGATCAGAGAACGGGGTTGCGGTCGGTCAGGTACCCCCACACGCTGCGCAGGCTTTCGCCGAACATGCTCCGTCCGTAAAAAATGCGGTAGCGCCGACGTCCCGCAAGCATGTTGCGCAGCAGCATCGTCCGTTTCTGCCACGGGCCGCCCTTTTTTGCGAAGACCGTCCGTCCGCCTTCGAGTATGTCAGCGAGCAGAAGATCCGCCGGAGCGTTAGGGGCAGAGGGCCAGGTCGTGAGCGGTGTGCCGAGCCGTTCCGCAGCCAGTGTCGTCATCGCCCCGGCGAAGGTGCCGAGTCCGAACCGGTCGCAGATGCGCCCGAAGGCATCGGCATCGATCCTTTCCTGTTCCGCCGCCAGCAGGCAGGCCCAGTCGCACAGGTGGCGCAGGCTGATTCCTTCGGTGAGGAAATGTCCGAGGGCATGACGTGTCAGCAGCACGGCGTTGAACAGCGGCGAGGGGATCAACAGCCGCGTTCCGGGCACGCAGGCCGGCTCCCCCGTCCGCTGCATCATCCCTTCGAGCTGGCGTTCCAGTGCTTTGGTTTCGCGGTTGCCCCGGATGGAGAGGCAGTAGCGATGGTTCTCGACGACCAGTCCCCGGTAGCGGATATGGGCATGTTTGTAGTAACCGTCCCGCACCTCGGCGCCCGCTTCACGCGCGACGCGGTTGCCCTTGTCGCATGCGCCCGGCAGGAAACAGTCCAGATCGCCTGCGGGCCGGTGCTCGGGCCGGGGGTAGCAGACTCCGAAAGCCATCCCTTTGAGCACATAGGTCGCGATTCCCTCGGCTGCGAACCGGTCGGCAAGTTCCGCGGCCCGTGCTTTCTGGAAAGCGTACCTGCGCTCGACGGCCTCCGTGTTGCAGGCCCAGCGGAGCAACGACGGGCGCGGCGGCCGGAGTTCGGGCGGGAGGAGCATCATGCCGTCGTAAGCTATGGCGAGCACCCCGTGTGCGGAGGCTATGCGGCAGAGGGTCTCCCATTCGGCCGCCGATGCGGGGCGGGTGAACTCCCCCTCGGGAGAACATCCGTGCAGTCCCCCGCGCAGCAGGGCCAGCAGTTTATCCGCGCATGTTTCCATCCCCCGGCGGTTTGCTTCAGCGTCCGATGCTTGTCCGGTACCAGTCATAGAGCTTGCCCACGCCCTCTTCGATGCCGATGCGGTGGTGCCAGCCGAGGTTGTGGAGCCGGGTCACATCACACAGCTTGCGGGGCGTCCCGTCGGGTTTGGAGGCATCGAAGCGCAGCTCGCCCAGGTAGCCCACCGTGGCGACGATCAGCCGGGCCAGGTTGCCGATCGAAATCTCCTCGCCTGTGCCGATGTTGATATGGCAGTTGCGCACCTGCGGCCCTGTGCCGCGCAGGTCCGCGAAATCGACCCGCTCCATCACATGGACGCTCGCGTCGGCCATCTCCTCCGACCAGAGGAACTCGCGCAGCGGTTTCCCTGTGCCCCACAGGGTCACGGCTTCGGCCGTGATGCCGTATTTGGCGAGCACCCCGGCGACGCGTTCACGGGAAGCGCTGCCGTCCACCCCCTCGACCGGGCGCAGGTTCATGTCGGCGCACACGGCCTCCCAGTCCCCCGAAAGGAGGCAGTGGGCCAGAAAGACCTTGCGGATCATGGCCGGCATCACGTGGGAGTTTTCGAGGTGGAAGTTGTCGTTGGGGCCGTAGAGGTTGGTGGGCATCACGGCGATGTAGTTGGTGCCGTACTGGAGGTTGAAGCTCTCGCACAGCTTCAGCCCGACGATTTTCGACAGGGCGTAGGGTTCGTTGGTGTACTCCAGTTCCCCCGTGAGCAGGTACTCTTCCCGGATGGGCTGGGGACAGTCGCGGGGGTAGATGCAGGTCGAACCGAGCGCCAGCAGCTTTTTGACGTCGTGGCGGAACGCCTCGCCGATCACGTTCTGCTGGATTTGCAGGTTTTGGTAGATGAAATCCGCACGGTAGGTGTTGTTGGCCATGATGCCCCCCACATGGGCCGCAGCGAGGATGACGTACTCGGGGCGCTCGCGGTCGAAAAACGCTTTTACCGCACCGCCGTCCAGCAGATCCAGCTCGGCATGGGTGCGGCCTACGAGGTTTTCGTAACCCTTGGCGCGGAGGTTGTTCCAGATGGCCGAGCCGACCAGTCCCCGGTGGCCCGCCACATAGATTTTCGCCTGTTTTTCCATCCTATCGCTCCATTTGTGCCTTGAGGTAGAGCTTGCGCACGAAGCGCATGTCGTGTTCCACCATGATGCGCACCAGCTCCTCGAACGAGGTCTTGCGGGGATTCCATCCCAACAGCGTGCGGGCCTTGGTCGGGTCGCCCAGCAGTTGTTCCACCTCCGAAGGGCGGAAATACTTGGGATCGACCTCCACGAGCACGCGGCCCGTCTTTTCGTCGATGCCCTTCTCGTCGAGCCCTTCGCCCTCCCAGCGCAGACCGATGCCGGCTTCGCGGAATGCGAGGGTCGTAAACTCCCGCACGGTGTGGTACTCCCCGGTGGCGATGACGAAATCCTCGGGAGTGGGGTGCTGGAGGATCAGCCACATGCACTCCACGTAGTCTTTGGCATAGCCCCAGTCGCGCAGAGCGTTCAGGTTGCCCAGGTAGAGCTTGTCCTGGTATCCCTGTACGATGCGGGCGGCGGCAAGGGTGATCTTGCGTGTGACGAATGTTTCGCCCCGGCGTTCCGATTCGTGGTTGAACAGGATGCCGTTCACGGCGTACATGCCATAGGATTCGCGGTAGTTCTTGGTGATCCAGAAGCCGTATTGTTTCGCCACCCCGTACGGGGAGCGGGGGTAAAACGGGGTCGTTTCTTTTTGGGGTATCTCCTGCACTTTGCCGAAAAGCTCCGAAGTCGAAGCCTGGTAGATGCGGCACGAGTGCTCCTGCCCCAGGATGCGCACGGCCTCCAGCAGCCGCAGCGTCCCGACGGCATCGGCGTCGGCCGTGTATTCGGGCACGTCGAACGAAACCTTGACGTGGGACTGGGCCGCGAGGTTGTAGATTTCGTCGGGCCGGACCATTTGCAGGATGCGGATGAGCGACGAGGAGTCGGTCATGTCTCCGTAGTGGAGATTGACCAGGCGTTTCTGTTTCATATCGCGCACCCACTCGTCGAGGTAGAGGTGCTCGATGCGCCCGGTGTTGAACGAAGAGGAGCGGCGGATGATGCCGTGCACTTCGTATCCTTTTTCGAGGAGGAATTCGGCGAGGAACGAGCCGTCCTGTCCCGTGATGCCGGTAATTAAGGCTTTTTTGCTCATATCGGTGGGTTTAATGTTTGTGCAGTTTGCGGATTTCTTCCGTCACCGCGGCGATGTCGGCGTCCGTGAGGCCCGAGCCGGAGGGGAGGCAGAGCCCCCGGTCGAAAATCGCTTCCGAGGTGCCGTCGGTGTAGGCGGGGCAGCCGGCGAAAACGGGCTGCATGTGCATCGGACGCCACAGCAGGCGGGATTCAATGTTTTCGCGCTCCAGATGGACACGGATTTCGTCGGCCGTGCTCCCGAAACGGGCGGGATCGACCGTGATGCAGGTGAGCCAGAAATTCGAGTCGAAGTCGGGCGCTGGGTTTTGTTTGACCTCGATGCCGGGCAGGTCGCCGAGCAGCCGCGTGTAGAGGGCGTGGATCGCCCGCCGGCGGGCGATGTGCGCATCGAGCACGAGCATCTGTCCCCGGCCGATGCCGGCCGAGACGTTCGACAGGCGGTAGTTGTAGCCGATGTGCTCGTGGTAATAGTAAGGCCGGTTTTCGCGCGCCTGGGTAGCGAAGAACTTGGTGCGCTGCGCCTCCTCCGCCGTGCGGCAGACCAGCGCCCCGCCGCCGGAGGTGGTAATCATCTTATTGCCGTTGAACGACAGGGCGCCGAACTCCCCGAAGGTGCCGCACTTGCGGCCCCGGTATTCCGACCCGATGGCTTCGGCGGCATCTTCCATCAGGGGAATTCCGTAACGGGCGGCCACGGCCGCGATTTCGTCCATTTTGGCCGGCATACCGTAAAGATGCACCGGGATGATGGCTTTCGGATAGCGCCCCGTTTTCGCCTTGCGGTCGAGGATGGCCTCCTCGAGCAGCGCGGGCGAGAGGTTCCAGGTGTCGGGTTCGCTGTCCACGAATACCGGACGCGCCCCCTGATAGGCGATCGGATTGGCCGAGGCCGAGAAGGTGAACGACTGGCAGATCACCTCGTCGTCGCGGCCGACGCCGAGTTGTACCAGGCCGAGGTGAATGGCCGCCGTGCCTGCCGAGAGGGCGACCACATGGCGGTTCTGTCCGATGAAGTCGGCCAGTTCGCTTTCAAACGCATCGACGTTCGGACCCAGGGGCACGACCCAGTTCGTATCGAACGCCTCCCGGATAAAATCCTGCTCGCGTCCGCCCATCTGGGCCAGCGAGAGGTAGATTCTGTTACGCATGATATTTCGGATTTACGTTACATGGCGGTATATCCCCCGTCCACGGTGAGGTTCGAGCCGGTCACCCACCGGGCGGCGTCGCTCAGCAGGTAGATGCAGGCCCGGGCCACATCCTCCGGGGTGCCCAGTCCGAGCGGGTGACGCGCCGCGAGCCGTGCCCGCGCCTCCGGATCGGCCATGTGGGGCAGGCGGGCGTTCATCGGCGTGAGCACCGCGCCCGGCGTGACGGCGTTCACGCGGATTCCGCGCGGGGCGTATTCCACGGCCAGCGAGCGCATGCCCGCAAGCAGAGCCCCCTTGGTCATGGCATAGAGCGACTTGCCGCTCTCCCCGACGGAGGCCATCACGGATGAGAAAAAGACGATGCAGGTCTGTCCCCCCCCCGCATAGCACCCCTTGCGGCAGACTTCGCGCGTGAGCAGGTAGGCCGCATAAACATTCGGACGGAACAGGTCGTCGAGCCGCTGCGGCGTGGCGGCGTTGAGCGGCAGGGTCGTCGAGACGCCCGCCGCATTGAGCAGCCCGTGCAGAGGCCCGAGCGCGGCCACCGCCTGCGTGACCAGAGGGCGGAGCCCGTCGAAATCGGTCAGGTCGGCGCAGATCGGCAGGTGGGGTCCCCCGGAAACCTCGGGCAGCAGTCCGAGGGTTTCGTTGAGCCGGTCGCGGTTGCGACCGACGAGGGCGACACGGGCCCCGGCCTCGGCGCAGGCGACGGCACAGGCCCGCCCGATGCCCGAAGAGGCTCCCGTGACGAGGATGCTGCGCCCCTCCAGCGAAAATGGGTTCATGGTGTGGGTTGTTTGGTTTACACTTCCACGAGATCGCTGATGCGCAGGTCGCGGAAAGGTACGACGGCCGTGCCCCAGGTCATGCCGACTCCGAAAGCGCTCAGCAGCAGTTTCCGGTCTCCTTCCATGCGGCCCTTGAGCTCGCTGGCGATGGTCAGGGGCACCGACACCGACGAGGTGTTGCCGAATTTGGCGATGGTCGAGGGAATGCGTTCGGCGTCGAGCCGGAGCTTCTTGGCCAGGTAGGTGTTGATGAAATTGTTGGCCTGATGGAAAACATAATAGTCCAGGCCTTGCAAATCCTCGCCCGACCACTCGGCGAGCCTCTTGATGTCGCGCGGAATTTCGCGGATCACGAAGTTGAATACGTCGGCCCCCTGCATGTAGCCCTGCTCCTCCGAGCGGATGTTGCCGTACTCGTCCACGACTTTTTCGCGGAGCGTCTCCGGCGAGCTGGGCATGCGGTAGCCGCCGCCGTTGATCTTTATCAGGTCGCCGCGCGACCCGTCGGAGTTGAGCGAGAACCAGCTCGTGCCGAACCCGGGGTTGCGCTCGATGAGCGCCGCCACGCCCCCGTCGCCGAAGAGGAATGCCGAGCGGCGGTCTTTGGGCGAATAGACCTTCGAGCGGGTTTCGCCGTCCAGCAGCAGGGCCTTGCGGATGCCTGTCTGCTGCATGAAGCCATATACCACGCTCATCCCGTAGAGGAAAGCCGAGCACCCCAGGTTGATGTCGAATGCGACGGTCGCGTGCGGAAGCCCCAGCCGCTCCTGCAACAGAACCGAGGTGGCCGGCATGCGGTAGTCCGGCGTCTGGGAGACGAAAACCAGCAGGTCAATCTCCGAACGGTCGATTCCGTTGTCGGCGATCAGCCGTTCGGCCGCCGCGAAACAGAGGTCCGACGAGCAGGTGGCGTCATCGGCGAACCGCCGCTGGTAGATCCCCACCTTATCGACTACTTCGCGCACCTGGTCCTCGGGAAAATAGCGGGTGTATTTGTAGTTGTCGATCACCGTGCGCGGCACGGCGGCGGCAAGGGCCGTGATCCCGACCCCCTCGAAGCGGAGCAGCGCCATGGTCAGCCGCGTTTCGATTCGACCGTCCGCATAAGATCGCCCAGCGTTTGCAGGGTGCGGAACTCGGCGTTCTCGATCTGCACGTCGTACTCCTCGTCCAACATGGCGATGACCGAGAGGTAGGCGAGCGAACTCCATTCGTCCAGCGTGCGGAACGGCGTGTTTTCGTCGAGTGATGCCGGGTTTTCGATTTCAACGGCATCGGCAAATTTTTCGATAAAGGTTTTGGTATCCATATTGATGGTTATTGTTTGATTTTCATATTTTTACGATTGTCGCCGGGTTGCCGGCATAGAGATTCCCGTCGCGCGTTCGCCGCAGCACGAAACTGCCTGCGGCGATGCGCGTGTCGTCGCCGATGTGCACCCCCTGCATGACGAACGAACGGGCGCCGAAGAAGTTGCCGTCGCCGACCCGGACCTCTCCCGAGAGGCGTGTTTCGGGAAAAAGCACATTGCAATCGCCCAGGCTCGCTTCGTGGCCCAGCGAGACGCAGCCGTTGAGGATGTTGAAATCGCCCAGCGTCACCCCGCAGCTCAGGCGGCAGCCGAAAGTCAGCAGGTTGCCGCGTCCCATCGTCACCGAATCGCGGTCGAAAAAGAGCACGTCGGGGGCGATGAGGTTCGGGAAGCCGACGCGGGGATTGACGACCCGGGCCGTCAGGCGGCGCAGCACCGGGGCCGAGCCGATGGCGAAAGCCACGTCGAGTTCGCGCGGCCAGCCGTTGAGGGTCTCCATGCCGCCCAGCACCTCGCCGTAGGCGTTGCGCTCGCCCGCCGCATGGCCGTCGTCGAAGTAACCGATGAATTTCCACCGGGGCTGCCGTTCGTTGATTTTGCGGATCAGGCAGGCGACTTCGCGGCCGAATCCTCCGAATCCGTAGATTGCGATCTCTTTCATACGTCAGTTTTTGCCGTCGAACGGCTCCATCGTCACCGCGGTTCCCGAGCTGATGTCCGCGCGGCGGATCACTTTGCACAGCGTGATCCACACGACTTTCAGGTCGGTAGCCAGCGTCAGGTGGTCCACATACCACACGTCCAGCCGGAAACGCTCCGCCCACGAAATCGCATTGCGCCCGTGGCACTGGGCCCAGCCCGTGATGCCGGGCCGCACCTCGTGACGCCGCGCCTGCTCGGGAGAGTAGAGCGGCAGGTACCTGGGGAGCAGCGGCCGCGGCCCTACGAGCGACATGTCGCCCTTGAGCACGTTCACCAGTTGGGGCAGCTCGTCGAGGGAGGTCGAACGCACAAATTTACCCACTTTTGTGAGACGTTGGGCATCCGGAAGCAAATTTCCGTTGCTGTCGCGTGCGTCGGTCATGGTTTTGAACTTCACGACCCGGAAGATGCGTCCGCCCCGGCCGGGCCGCTCCTGAAAAAAGAAAGCTCCCGCCCCTTTGTTGGCGAAATGCAGCCAGAGGGTAATCCCGGCAAGCAGGGGACTCAGGCAGAGCAGGGCGGTGAACGAAACCGCCAGGTCGAGGGGGCGTTTAATATAGCGACGATACATAGATCCGTGCATTTTCGGGCGTGAAGTCCCGCGATGCGCGCAGGGAGTTGCGGCGCAGCTCCGCACATCGTGCGGGATCGGAGGCGAGTTTCTCAAGGTAGTCCTGCATCCCCTGCAGGTCGTCCCGGCGGAAACAGCGTCCGTTATCGTAGGTTTCCACCAGGCGGCTGAGTTCCGTTTGCGGCGAGGCGATGCACAGTAGCGGCGCACCCGCCGCCATGAGGTTGTAGGTTTTGCTCGGCACGCTGACCCCCGACGCGCCGTCGCTGAGGGTTACCACCGCTACGTCGGCCGCCGCCAGGGAATGGGGGAGCGTAGCGGCGGGTTGCCACGTAAGGAAGAGGCAGTTGTGCAGCCCTTCCCTGCGGGCCTGTTCCTGCAAGGCGGCTTTGCGGCCCCCTTCGCCGACGATGACGAAGCGGAACCGGTCGTCGCCGCTCATCCGCGCGGCCAGGGCCACGAGCTGTTCCACGCTGTGCGTGAAGCCGATGTTGCCCGAGTAGAGCACGGTGAAACGGCCCTCCAGTCCGTGTTCTCTTACGAACGGATTGTCCGTTTTCGGAAGGGGTGTCCGTGTTTCCAGCGCCGCCCAGTTGTGGACGACACGGATTTTTTCAGGCGCGGCATAGCGCTCGAGCAGCACCCGCATGCTTTCGCTCAGGGTAAAGACGCAGCGGGCCCGCCGGAAAAGCCGCCGGTTGCGGGCCGCCCACCAGCGGTAAAGCGGGTTGCCGGTGCGGATACCGACGCTTGCGAGCGCTTCGGGGTAGATGTCGTACACGACCACAGAGAAGGGACGCCGCATCACTCCCGCCAACAGGTAGGCCATGGGCGGATTGGTGAAATAGAGCACTTCGCCGCGGCGTTCCCGCACGAGCAGGATCCAGAGGATCCCGAGCGTACCCCGCAGCCAGGTCAGCAGGCGGCGTGTCTTGGAGCGCCGGTCGTAAGCCGCGATCCGTCGGACGCGCACACGCGGGTCGAGCGGCCGGCCGTTTTCGCGCAGATCGCCCGCCACGAGCGTCACCCGTTCGTATGCGGCCGCGAAAGCGTTGGCGATATCGACGGTTAGGTAGCCGCTGCTCTGGTTCACGAGCACGATACTCCGGCCGGCCGGTTTTGAGTTATGCTCCGAAGGCATGGTTGGTGTTGTTTTTCAGGTCCGTCTTACGAACACTTTGTGCGCCTGGCGGCGGTGTTCGCGGCAGTAGTCGATGATTTCGTCCGTAAAGTGTCCGAACGTCGGTCCCAGGGTCATCTGTGCCAAAGGGATGCCGTAAGAGGAGACGTTGAATTCGATCAGGCGGGGTTTGTCGTTCTCGTCGATGGCGATGTCGAGCGCCAGCAGACGGTGGTGATCGATCCGCCGGGCGATTTCGACGGCGAACTCCGTGACGGCCCCGATCTGCGGCAGGCGCAGCGAGGCTGCTCCTTCTGCATGATGTATGGGGTGACGGGCTCCCGAATCGTCCACGGCCGTCTGTCCCACTCTTCCGTCGGAGTGTACGCCGACGATCATGCCCCCGCCGTGGAAGTTGTCCACCACGGCCCCTTCGTGCCCGATCCGCAATACGATGCTTAGTACTTCGATGCGCTCGGTGATTACCGATCGGTAGGTCGTCACGCGCAGCGTATTGACCGACGAGGTGCAGAATCCGGCCATAAACCGGGATTGCCGCAGGGCCTCCTGTACGATGAAATCCTGCCCGTAATGACGTTTCAGGAGATCGACCGTCAGGATCTCCCGGTCGTCCGGCTGCCGGTAGAGGCCGTCGGCGTGCCGCTCGAAAAGGCGCACGCCCCGCCCGCTGCCGCTTTCGACCGAGGGCTTGACCACGATCCGGTCATACGGAGAGCACAGGCGGTAGAGCGTGCCGTCGTCGGGGCTGACCGGAGTGTAGTCCGCATCCGTCCACCGTCCGCGGAGGTTGCGCAGCAACGTCGCGGGAAGCCACCCGGCGGGGAAAAGCCGGTCGTAAATGTTCTTGTCCTCGTAATACGCTCGGTATTCGACCGGGTTGAGCACCGGTTCGATCCGGTTGTGGCAGAGGCTTTCGGGCACGATGTTCGGCCGCAGGCCGATGTAGCGGCTGAAAAACCGGAAATCTTCACGGGGTACGTGCCGGTCGAGTGCACGCCATTTGTTCACATAAGCGGTTTCGATCTGCGGGTCGGTCAGAAATTCCCCCCCCCGTTCATCCGGCACATGCGTCGGTAAGAACGACGGTAGAGCTTGCGCACGAGCGCATTCACCCCCTCCGTATAGTAGGTGTTCACCGCGTCGGTCGCGGCGGCGAAAGTAAGTCTGGATTTCATATCGTTCGGGTTGTTTTTGTACGGGCGTGGCGCCGCTATTTGCCGGCGATCAGGTCGCCCAGTTCGTCCGAGGTCATGAATTCGGCATCGGGCCACCGCCGCAGGATGCCGGCCAGCAGCTCGCGCAGCCGGGCGAGCGACCGCTCGCGGTTTGCCGGGTCGAGCCAGCCGATGTAATTGACCCGGTGGGAGCTCACGGTGGCCGGCTTGTGCCAGCGGAATGCGGTTTCGATTTCGTGGAGGCAGTCATTGACCCAGTCTTTCGATGCCGGATGCTCCATGCTGGAGGGCTCGAAGAAACAGTTGCGCGTCAGGTAACGCTGGCCCAATTCGTTGCGCATGCCGATATAGCGGTAACGGTTACGGTAGCGCCCTTCTCCGAGGGGCTCCTCGTGCACTTTGCTCGTATTGACGTATCGGATGCCCTCGTCGGCAAGCGTCTTTTCGAGCGAGCCGTTGAAATAGCCGTTCGTCGGGACGAAATAGCGGGCGCGACGGCCGTGGAGCTGTTCAAAAAGGGCGAGCCCCGAGCGCAGCACCTCCTGCTGGTCGGCGAGGTCGGCAGTTGTATCCAGGTCGAAGGCGGCCTGGAAGTTGGGAACCTCTTCGCCGCCGATGCCCCGCCGGGGGATGCCCGTGACGCCGCATTCAAAAGCCAGCAGCGTCGAGCGGTTGCCGCCGCGCAGCGCGCGCATCCACCGCGCGGCGTTCAGGTGCTCGCGGCCGTGAAACGCCGGCACGATCAGCCGCCGGTCGGCAGCCTCGTGCCAGAGCGCCTCCACATGGGCGTGTGCGGGATAACGTTGAAGCGTGCGGGTGTAAGGTTCGTAACGATATGCCGCGAAACCCTCCTCGCGGATGCGGTCGAAATCGGGATTGGCCACCACATTAACGCCCGTGATGACGGGCGGGCGGCCTGTGGAATCGCGGAATTCCGCAAGGGTCTCCATCAGAAAAGCCAGGTCGTCGTCGCTTTCGAGCCCGTCGAATCGATTGTAGTGGCTGCGCTCGACCGGGAGGCCGGCGTCGCGCAGCCGGCGGAACGACTCGTGCGAGGCCATGCGGATGCTGCCCCAATCGTCCGACTCGATCACGACGATATGTCTGCGTGTGCGCCAGCCGGGCAGGTTGCTCAGGTTGCGCAGGAGGTTTTGTTTCAGTGCGGCGGTGTGCATACTTCGCTTATTTTTCGGCGCGGCTCCGCAGCCGGCGGTAGAATTCGTCCCTGCGGGCCTGGAGCAGCGTGCTTTCGTATTTGAGGCTGTTGCGGAAATTGTGGGCGCTCGCGCGGCGGTAGAGCTCGTCGTCGTCGATCAGGGCGACGATTCGCCGGGCGAGCCCCTGCGTATCGCCGGGGGTGAGCATCATGTCGGGCTCCAGCAACTCGGGAATCCCCGATACGCGGGTCGAGATTATAGGCAGCCCTGTCGCCATCGCCTCGATCACCACGCGGGGCAGCCCCTCGGCATGGGTCGGAAAGACCATGGCATCCGACTCGTCCAGCAGGCGGCGCAGTCCCCGGCGGTCGAGGAACCCGACGAATTCGACCCGGTCGGACACTCCGAGCTCGCGGGCCAGCTCCTCGAAAACGGGCACCATGGGCCCCTCGCCCGCAAAACGCAGGCGCACGGCGTAACCCCTGTCCGCAACGATCCGGGCTGCGCGGATCAGCTCTTCCTGCCCTTTGCGGCGGCCCGCTATGGGGTGTGCCACATGGCAGATCGCGAACTCCTCTCCGTGCCGGCGCTCCCGCGGCGCGGCGTAAAAGGCGTGATCGAGAGCGATCGAAGAGTAGTGGCTCTTGAAACAGGCCGGATCGGGATTGCCGTACCGCTGCTGGAGGTAGCTTTCGGTGACGCACGCGATGCCTGCCGCATGGCGGCAGGCCCGCAGCAGGTCGTGGTGGATCAGCAGCCAGATCGCCTTGTAGAGCGGATTGCGTGTGCCCGTCATTTCGTCGTGCGCATCGTCCACGATCTCCACCGCATAGGGGATGCCTTTGCGCCGCACCTCCGCGAGTAGGTTGGAACCCGTGATCGAGGGCAGACGCACGATGCAGGCTCCGCATCCGTCGGCGGCGCCCCGCATGTCGCGCCGCACGCGTAGCGCTTTGGGCAGGTATTGTTTCGGCCCCCGGAAAAAATAGACGGGCCACACCTCGGTACGCGCGTCGTCCAGCCGCACATAGCGGGCGACTTCCTCGGCCGATGCCGTTCGGGTGCGGGCGACGATGCGCAGCGTGTCGAACACGCGCAGGTAGCGGTCGTAGAAAGCCTTGTCGGAGGCTTTGGCATAGAAAGCCCCGTCGCAGCGGTAGATGTAGTTGTCGCAGCCTAAGACGAGTTTCATGGGTTCAGCAGTGTATGAAGTCGGTCAGCAGGTCGGTGATGCGGCCAATGTCGTTGGTTTGGCGAACGCCGACGGCCTCACGCGCATAGCGTTCGCGCAGGGATTCGTCGTCGATCAGGCATTGCAGCTCGCGGGCATAGGCGTCGATGTCCCCGACGGGAACCAGCACGCCGCTGCGTTCGTGCGCGATGATGTCCGACGGCCCGGCCACGCAGTCGAAGCTGATGCAGCACAGTCCCGAGGCCATCGCTTCGAGCAGGGCGTTGGGGTAGCCTTCGCTCACGGAGGCGAAGGCGAAGATCGAGCTGCGGTCCAGCAGAGCGTCCACATCCTTGCGGGCGCCGGTGAAGCGGACCCGTTCGCGCAGCCGCAGTTCGTCGGTCAGCGCTTCGAGCCGCCCGCGCTGGGGACCGTCGCCCACGAGCATAAGCCGCCAATCCCGGGGGTCACGCAGGCGGGCGAATGCCCGGAGCAATTCCTCCTGTCCCTTGCCGCTGTCCATGCGGCCGACGTTTACGACAAGGTGTTCACGGACGATGCCCCCGGGTACCTCCACCCGTCGGAGCGGGTTGGGGATGATCCGCACGTTGCGGTTGTAGCGGCTTTTCTCCTCGGCGCTCAGCCGGGTCTGGGCGATCACGCCGGCGGCGCGGGGGTAGAGCAGGCAGGCGAGCTTCGCGTTCCATGCCGGGGGTGAGGGCTTCGCGTAGGGGGCGCAACGGTCCGATACGTAGATGCGGATGCCGGTGCCCAGCAGCGAGCACATCACGAACGGGTTGTAGCGGTGGTGGAAAGCCAGTACCGCGTCGGGCCGGAGTTGCCGGGCCGTGCGCCTGAGCCAGCGCATCGTGAGGAGCAGGCCCCGCGCGTCCTTCGGATAGGCCGTGTCGGGCTGCAGGTGGCGGATGCGCCCGTCGAGCGCATAGAAAGGTTCCCCGGTGCGGAAAATCTGGAGGATCGATAACTCGTGCCCCCGTGCCGCGAGTTCGTTGGCAAATTCGGAGACCACGCGCTGCGCCCCGCCGCAGTTCATGTCGGGAATGGCGAAACAGATGCGTGCCATATCAAAGTATTTCGGGTAAAACGAACCAGTCGCCCATGATGAAATCGTAGCGGTCGGGATTCATCCGGTAGTACCCGTTGCCGTCGAAGAAGGTGAATTCCCCGAAATAGACCTTGCCCGCGTATTCGTACAGGTCGAGCCGTACCTGCGGGAATCCGACCGTCAGTTCCCTGGCCAGGGCGAGCATTTCGTCCAGATGTTCGGGGCGGGGGGCGGCCTCCGTTCCTTCCGGGTTGGCGATCACCTGCATATCGACCCGCTGCCAGTCGGTGGTGTAGTATTGCTGCACATGGCGGCTGAAGCGTCCCGTATCCATCTGGATCAGGCGCGGTTCGCCGTCGAAGCAGAAGAATTTGTAGTCGTCGAGCGACTCCGCCGCGTTTTCCAGATAACGCTCGCAGATGATGCGTCGGGGCATCTGCCCGTAGTGCCACTCGCCGGAGTAGCGGGAGAAATCCTGCCGCAGCCAGGTGCGCAGAACCCGTTTCCATGCGGGCCAGCGGCGCATCAGGTCGGCTTTGTCGCGGCAGATGAGGTTCCAGCCGCTCGCATGCGCGGCCTTCAGGACGAAACGGTCGGGCAGCTCTTCGGGGCGGATCTGTTCCACGCTGTCATAGACGGCGATGGTTTCGTTGAGCAGATGCCCGTAACCGCGCTCGGCCAGGTACTCCTTGACGGCGACCTTGTCGGCCAGCACCGGCATCAGGGGATTGCGGTAGCGGAGCTTGTACCATTGGATCTTCTCCGTGAAGCGGCGCGGGTCGTTCAGATCGAGGCGGTGTCCGGTGTGGCGGAGGTAGTCCTCGCGCACGGCCTGTTCCGACCCGGCCTGACGCATGATAGCCCGTGCGTACCTGGCCTCCAGCAGCAGCCATTGCAGTTGCGGAGCGGTGCGGGCCCGGCGCGTAAGCGTTTTTATCGGGTTCATGGGTATTGTCTGCGGTTTTATCTGTCGTCTGAGGCACCGGGGCCGAAAGCACGTCGAAGCCCGTTTTTCTGCCACCATACCCGGTCGTCATGGCGGACGACGCGGGCCGGGACGCCTGCGATGACCGAGCCGGGCTCGGTGAACGAACGGTTTACGACGGCATTGGCTCCGATGTAACAGTTGTCTGCGATTTCGATGTCGCCGTACAGGACGGCGCCGGGACCGATGTAAACGTTATCGCCGATGCGGGGTGCGGCAATTCCCCCCCCCCGATGCGCCGATGTTTACATTATTGTGAATGGCGCAGTTACGCCCGATTCGGCAGGCAGCATTGACCACGATCGATCCGTAATGGGGGATGGTAAGTCCTTCCCGGCAGACGTTTTTGGGAATCGAGATCCCCGTGCGGAGCGAGATGCGCCGGTAGCGGAGGTAGCAATAGAGGAATGCCGCCCGGTGCCAGGGCCCCCGTGCGTTGCAATGGTACTCCGTCCGTCGCAGCCAGAGCAGGAAGCGTGCGGTCGGTTCGCGGAACAACAGATCGCGCCAGAATCCCCGGCGGACGATTTCGGTTTGCAGGCATCGTCTGTAATCCTGTTTTGTGCGAATCATATCGGTCGTGTTTCAGGTTTGGGTGCGTTATCGTTTTCCGACGCTTCGCGCCGGTTTTGCAGCGTGTCGAGCAAATCTTCGATCATCCAGTCGCAGAGGGCGGGACTTCCTGCATGCCAGGTCATGTCGCTGAGCCAGTAGCCGTCGCACTTTTCATAGGCCGGGGCCGTGAAGCCGTAGCTGATTTCGACGATCAGGGGGCGGTTTTGCGCGTCGAACACGAAATCGTAGGCAAGGCATTGGGCCCCGAGCCGCCGGTTGATGCGGAAAGCCTCCTCCACGCAGCGCGGGTCGATGGCCGCGCGGTCGTAAACGATCTCCCCGCTGCCCGAAGCCCGGAAGTCGTTGCGGCGCACGTTGCGCCGCAGGGCGCAGGCCCGGTTCCCCACCACGACCACGCGAACGTCGAACGTGTTGCCGGGAATGAACTCCTGGAAGTAGGCATAGCCTTTCTCGCGCGGATGCAGGCGGTCGAAATCCGACGGAAGGATGAGCCGCCCGAACCCTTTGAGCAGGTCTGCTGCGCCGGTTTTTCCCAGCCGGTATTTGCGCCAACGCTCCTTCAGGTCGGCCCATGCGCGTCGCGGGCTGAAGCCCCGGCCGAAAGCGCGGCGGATCAGCCGCCGGGCTTCGCTCCGCGTGCGGGCCAGCATGACGTTGCTCGCGCCCGAGCCGCCCCGGAGCTTGAAGACCTTGGGAAAGCGTGTCGCGTCGCTCCATGCGAGGGCTTCCCGTGCGGTGTAGAACACCCATGTCGGTACCAGGGGGGCTCCGACGGCTTCGAGCAGGTATTTCTGTCCGACCTTGTCGTCGAAATGCCACGAAGTCGCCGGGTCGGGAAATACTTCCATGCCTCTCGCGGCGAGCGAGTGGATCAACTGCCGCGCAACGAGCATGTCGCGGTAATCCTGGTGGCTGAAATGCCACATCAGGGCGTCGCAGCCGCGAAGCTGTTCGACGATATCGCTCCGGTAGCAATCGACCCGCTTGAAGGGAATCCCGTTCCGGAGGCAATATGCGACCCAGTAGCGGTGAAAGCCGGAGTCTTGTTGTTCAATGGCTATCATGTCGGATTTTTTTGGTCTGCCAGCAACGAGGTCAGCTCGTCGCTCGTGCGGAATCGGACGTCGGGCCAGCGACGGCGGATGCGGTCGAGCAGCTCGCCGAGCAACCGGAGGCTGCGGTCGCGGTTCTTAGGATGGATGAACCCGACGTAATTGACCCGGTGGCTCGAGATCACGGCGGGCTTGTGCCAGCGGAAAGCGCAGGCGATCCGTTCCATGCACGCGTCCACGGGGTCGGCGCATGCGTCCGTGGTCGGCTCGAAAAAGCAGTTGCGCAACAGGTAGGTCTGTCCCAGTGCATTGCGCGAGCCGAACCAGTGGCGCCGGTGGCCGCCTCCGGGCAGGCATTGGTGGATCATCCCCTGCAAGGCCTCGACCCCCTCGGCGCGGAGCGTTTTTTCGAGGTTTGCGGGCCAGGTGTAACAGGGGGCGATGAAGGTGCGCGAGCGGTAGCCGAAGAGCTGCTCGAACATCCGCAGTCCTTCGGCCGCGGCCTCAGCGAGCCGGGCTTCCTCGCCGGGGTCGCCCTCGTATGCGACCACATAGCCGTTGCGTCCGTTGCGGCGCGAGGCCGTACCTGCCATCTCCAGGTCGAAGGCTTCCCGCACTTCCGCATCGCCTCGTTGCAGGGCCCGCATCCAGGGTCCCACGGCGATATGCTCGCGCCCGTGGTATTGGGGCCGGAAGATGCCGGCCCGCATGCCCTGCTGCCAGCGTGCGAAGCTGCCGCCGTGCCGCTCGTAACGGGCCAGCGTCGAGGTGAAAGGCTCGTAATGGTACGTGCTGAAGTCCTCTTCCCGGATTTTGCCGAAATCGGGGTTGGTCATAATGCAGTTGGCCGTGATCGCGGCCGGACGCCCCTCCCCGTCCCGATGGCTTGCCAGCAGGTCGAACAGCAGCTCCAGGTCCTCTTCGGAGGCCAGTGCGTCGTTGCGTTCGTAACCGTTCCGATCGACCGGATAGCCGTGTGCGAGCAGTCGGTCGTAGGCTTCGCGCGACCGCATACGGATGGCGCCCCAGTCGTCAGACTCGATCACTACGATGCGTCCGTCGATGCGGCTTCCGGGAAGATTCAGCAGGTTGTGCGTCAGGCACCGTTTGGCTTTCAGCAGCATGTGTTTGAGGTTGCGGACGGCGTTCCGTCCCCGGTAATATCGATGTCTTCCATCGGGATGCCGCTCATCAGGGCTGCCGTATTGGGGAATCCCGATGTGTAGAGCCCGCCGCCGCACATGCGGTAGATTTTGACACCTCCGCTGAGCAGGTAGAGATCGGTAAAGGATTTCATGTAGGTTTCGATCTGTTCGCCGGCGGTGTAGTCCATGTGGACGACCTTGCCGGGAATGGTCACCACGTCCGGCACGCCGGCCAGTGATTCCAGGAATGTTCCGGAATCGGAGGTTACGAGGACGGGCATTTCCGGATGACGCTCCCGGATTCGTTGCAGCGCTGCGGCCGCCTGCTCCATAAGCCGGGTACGGGCCTGTCCGTGCAGCACGGGGCGGTCGCCTTCGTAAAAATCCCCCAGCAGCGACATGAACCGGTAACATACGGCTACGTACGCGCGGCCTTTGAGCGGCTGCCGGGCCTGTTCGATGCGCTCGGCGAGCCGGTCGGTGGGGCGGAACAGCTCATGGAACAGACTGCCGAACGAATAGTCGGTCCCGTAACGGGCGTTGATGGCGCTCAGGTTGCCTCCGCCGATGTTATACACATGGGTCTGGCGACGGCGGAAGGAGGGACAGCATTTCCCCCCCCCGTACGTTACGGCGACGGATACGTCCCAGATGCTTGAGCCCATCTCCTCCTTTGTAACCCGCCAGTCGTAGCGGTTGGGTCGGAGGATTTCCTGCAGCTCGAACGGGTGGTCGAACAGCACGCCGAAAGGATGGTTGTTCACTTTGCAATGCAGATAGATCCCCGCGATTCCGCGCAGCCGGTCGCACAGGCCGCCGTTGGGAATACGTCCGTCGATTCGCAGGATGCAGCGGCGCGAAGGGTTCTGCTTTTCGGGAAGCAGGCTGTAATGGCGCGCGACGAGTCTTGCACCGAACAGAAGGCGTTTGATGTTCTGCGGTATCCTCATGTTTTAAGTCGTATTGCGGGCGTTCAGATTTCGATGGTGTACCTGAGCTCCCGGAGCCGTTCGCGGCAGTAATCGATGATTTCGTCCGTCGCCGTCCCGAACGCCGGACCCGAGCAGAGCTGGGGCGCCCAGTATCCGAAGCCTTTGATGTTACATTCGATCAACCGGGGCCGGCCTGTCGCGTCGAGCATGATGTCCAGAGCCGTCAGGTGGCAGTGGGGGATGAGCGCGGCGATGCGGCGGGTGAAGCGCAGCAACTCGTCGAAGCAGGGCACGGTGAACGGCTGCCCGAGGTCCAGGCCGTTCACCTGCGCTGACCGGCGTCCGAGCTGGTCGCATACGTACGCATTAAGCCGCCCGTCGGTGCCTACCCCGATCAGGCCGCCGCCCGCATGGATGTTGTCCACATAGGCGCCCTGTCCTCCGGCTTTGAGCAGGGTATGCAGCACCTCGATCCTTCCGTCGAGCGGCGAACGATAGACGATCATGCGGAAGCTGTTGACCGACGTGGGGTTGAACTGCGCCGTGAAAGGGTGTTGCATCAGGAACTCCTGGATGATCGCATTTCCCCCCCCCCGCTGTACCGCCTGTTTTTTCGGCGGTCAGGGGCTCGCCCTTTTGATCCTTGTACGTGCCGTCTGCCGGGTCGAGCCGGTAAAGGACGATGTCCCGTCCGCTCTCGGTATCGACCGTCGGCTTGACGATGATCCGTTCGGCGTTTTGCGTAAGTTCGCGCAGCCTTTCGGGTGCGGGAAAGTCGCAGGGGCGGTAAGCCGCGTCGTAGAATTGTCCTTCCATCCGGCGGAGGTAGGTGCGGGGCATCGCCTCCGGCCCGAAAAGCCGGTCATATACGTTTTTGTCCTCGTAGTAGAAACGATACCGGGCAGGATTGAGCAGCGGTTCGACGAGGTTCGCGCAGATTTCGCCCGGCACGATCCGCTCGCGGTTTTCCGTCAGGTAGGCGCGGAAACAGCGCAGATAGACCGGCGACACCGAGGCGTAGAGAGGTCGCCATTTGCGGAGCCATGCGGTTTCCTCGGCGCAGGGTTTGTCGGGGATGCCGTTCGTGCGCATGACCTTGTACACGTAATTCCGCTCGCGTCGGTTGATGCGCAGTTGACGCAGGCGGCAGTAGCCGGTTTTCAGCAAATCTTTCATTTCGGGTTTGTTGTTTCGGTGCAGGTTCGGAACCGGTCGTCCGGTCGGTGTGGCGGGACGATCCGATCGTCGCACATAGCCGTTGCCCGGTCTTCTTCATACTGCGGGCGCGGCGGCGGGTTTAGACGTCCCCGCTCCGGGGTTACTTCCGTGTCGTCTGCGCGACCCGACGGAAAAAATCGGCCAGTGCAGGGGCGTGATTCAGGTAGTAGAACGCCTCGCGGTTGAGCAGTTGTCCGCCGCGGGTAATGCGGGCCGTCTCTTCGGGGTGGCCGAGGATGCGGACGATCCGGTCGGCGATCTGCTCTGCGTCGTTCGCTTCGACCACATGGGCGTTTTCCCCGTCCCGGAAATAGCGGGCCGGCTCTCCGGTGCGGGATACGATCAGCGGCACCCCCTCGGGGAGCAGTTCGGTCAGTTTGGTCGGGAAGTTATAGTCGTTCTGGGCATTGGAGGGCTTGTTTACGATGCACAGGGCGCAGTTGCGCCTCAATTCCTCGAGGGTTTGCCGATCGACGATTCCGGTAAAACGCACATCGTCTCCGAGGCCGTTTTCCGCGATGAAGCGGTCGATCCGGGCCAGCAGTCCGGGGAAGCCGACCTTGTAGGTGAATACGAACCGCAGCTTGCCGCCCAGCCGCTCGCGGGCGATGGCATAACCTTGCAACATGGCCATGATGCCGTCTTTCTGCTCGCTCAGCGCCCCGGCGTGGAGCAGGTAGGGGATTCCGTCGGACGGCGCGGGCGCGGGGCGTTCGGCCACGCGGTCGCTGCCCGATAGAATCGGGATACGCACGCTCTGGGTATTCGGCCGCTTGTAGCGGCATACCAGCTCCTCGAGCGGGTGGGAAATTACAATCACGCCGTCGGCGCGGGGCAGCAGCCGGTGCAGGTAATTCCACCGTTCTATCCTGAGCGACAGGGGCGTATCCAACCGGCTGGCACGGATCGAACCGGGATTTTCGTTCAGCTCGAAGACCACGCGGCCGCCCGCCCGATGCACGGCGTCGGCGCACCGTTTCAATGCTCGGCGGGACTGCACGATGACTATGAGCGCATCACATTCGCGGGCCAGTCGGCCACAGAGAGCGGCATAGGCGCGGGCGACGGTTCCCGTGTTGAAGCGGGTCGGAGCCGGGGCCTTTTCATACCGATAGGGTATCCCTTCGCAGGTGCCCGGGGCCTGCGGCTGCGCCGACGGCACGACGACTTCGACTTCGGCTCCTTCGGCGGCCAGGGCCTTCATGTAGTGGTGCAGGCGCATGGACATGGGAGAGAATCCGTTGGGATAGCTGCCCCCGTAAAAACATTTGACGCGCATGGTTATTCGTGGAGTTTACGGATTATGCGACAGGGATTCCCGGCGGCGATGACATCCGCGGGAATATCTTTGGTCACCACGCTGCCGGCGCCGATGACGCTGTTGCGGCCGATGGTGACCCCTTTCATGACGGTCGATCCGGCTCCCAGCCAGACATTGTCCTCGATTACGATGGGGCGCGGGTCGCCCGAGCGCGGGTCGCCCGGGTGCCAGTCCGAGTCGGTGATGAGCGTGTTGGCGCCGCAGCGGATTCCCCCCCCCAGTCGAATGGAGCGGAACGCGCCGATAACCGTACCGCTGAATCCGCAGCCCGGTCCGATTGTCAGTTCCGCCTCCGGCATCAGGGCTGAGAAGATGCAGGGCCGGTCGATGCCGATCAGGTTGGAGGTGGGTTTGGAGCGGAACGTGCAGCCCGACCCGATGCGGATAGTGGCCGTATGGGCTTTTTTGAATTTCATGCGGCCGTAGAACCGGCATCCTTTGCCGAGTTCAACGCCCGCGGCCCCTGCCGTCAGGCGCATACGGATCGTGCTCAGGAGGCGGGTAAAGCGCCAGCCGATCGTATCGGCGAGGTTGAAAAACCGGCTAATCATCTTGTGCGGGGTTTTTGAGCAGGTAATGCTGGAGGCTCCAGGCGCATCCCACAAGGGTCAGGGCGATGACGGAGGCGCTCCCCATGAAAGCCGTACCCGAGAGCGAGATAATCAGGTTGAATGCGAAAGCCGAGCACAGCAGGATCGAAAGCTGGTTGGGCAGGTGCGGAACGGTCAGGATGCGCCGTCCGACGATCATGGCCCGCATGAAGAGCAGGATCAGCAGACCGCCGCAGAGCCAGCCGAATTGCCTGAGCAGCTCCAGGTAGGTATTGTGTCCGCCGAAAGTCACGTCGATTTCGCGTCCGTCCTGCATGGTCGCCGTCACCTCCGGCACGATGAGCGGAGGCACGGGGTTGTCCGCATCGCGGATGTCATCCCATGCTCCGGCCCAGTAGGGGGCCCGGTCGCCGAAGAGTTTGAACCGCGCCCGGTCGCTGAGCCCGGAGAGGTCTGAAAAGTCGGTGTAGGAACCTTCCACGTTATCGAAATTATCCCCGTACCGTTGGTAGTTGTTTATGGCGTAATTCATCAGCAGGAAAATCCCAAGGAAGGGCAGCAGGCCCGTCAGCGTTTTGATGACCCGGAAATGGTTGTGCCGGTAAAAATACATGAGCGCCATCGAAAAGATACAGGTTCCGATGACCGTGAAGGTCGATTCATTGGCCATCAGGACCGTCGCCACGGCCGTGGCGGTGCACAGCAGCCAGAGCGGGCCCAACGGCCGGCGGCTGAAAAGCGTATAGAGGCAATAATTGATGCAGATTGCTCCGCCGACCATGCTCAGTCGCACGGCAACGCCCATGTAGGAGACCAGCGTGATCGTGGCGATCACGAAGATGCAGGCATCCAGGATGCGGTAGCTCATGTTCCGGGCGATGAGCACTCCGTAACCGATGCAGAAGAACGAAAGGTAATAGATCACGCTGATTAGGCTCACGTTCAGGTCGAGCGTCAGCAGGTAGCGCTGTACGACCGTGCGCACGAAGATCGGTGCGAGCAGCAGCAGGACGAGCAGGATGCGGTGAGCGCCTGCCTGTCTGATCTGCCTGTATCGGAAGCAGCTCAACGCCCCCATCGAAACATAGATCACCGGCAGAATCATCGTCTCCGAACAGCAGTGGAGTACCAGGGCCGGCAGGTAGCGGGCGTCGCAGCGGAATACGAGGTACATCACATAGGGGAGCATGGCATAGCGAAAAATCCCCCCCCCGAGCGGATACCCCGCATATAGCGCTATGAACCCGAAGAGCAGGTGTCCCCAGGCGGCTTTGTCGGCCGACGCGTCCGGCGTCGGGATGGTCAGCGTGTCATTCATGGACAATGGAGCGGTAAATGCGGGTGAGATTGAGGATGATGGCTTCCGGCTGGTGGCGTTCGACCGCTATTTCGCGGGCGGCATCGGCGAGCCGGAGGGCTTCCGCAGGATTGGCGAGCAGCTCTTTGACAGCTCCCGCGAGCGCCCAGGGATCGCCGTCCTGCACCGCCAAACCGTCCTGTCCGTCGTGCAGCACCGACCCGATTCCCCCGACGAATGAGGCGATGCAGGGCATCCCGAGCATCATCGCTTCGCAGAGCGAGTTGGAGTTGTTGTCGATATGCGAGGGCAGCACGTAGATTCCGGCCCGGCGCATATGTTCGACATTCGCCGCGGCCGCCACGCTGCCGAGCATGTCGAGCTGTCCGGCGGGGAACTCCCGGCCCATCATGCGGCGCGTGATGCGGTAAACGGAATCGGTCGTCGTGAGCCCCGCGACCTGCGCCCGCACCTCCGTGCCCGCCCTGCGCAGCAGCACTAAGGCCCTGCACAGGGTCTCGAATCCCTTGTAGTAGGAGTTGGTCAGGGTTGTGTGGATTACGGGAGGGACGCCCTTTTGCGGCATCTGCCAGCGTGCTTCGTAGTAGGGTGCGGCCAGGATGCGGTCGTCGTGACCGAAATAGGCTGCATCGGGTGCCAGGATCGAAGCGACCCGGCGGTCCCAGTCCGTGCGGCCGATGACGTACCGGCAACGGGCGAGGCACTCCTCTTCCCGTCGGGCCATGCGGCCGAGCTCGCGCAGTCCGTGCCGGAACGAGTGTTCGGTCAGCAGCGAAACGGGATGCAGCAGCGAACGGTTCGACGCACCGAGGTAGGAGCGGCCGAAACCCGCGAGGTACTTGTGCCGGATCACCGTCACGACTCCCTGGATCGAGACTGCCACCGGGACCTCCGTGTGGCCGAGCAGGGTGATGTACGGATTTTCGGTGCCGTGTATGTGTACCAGATCCGGTTGCACCTCTCCGATCAGGTCGAGGCACCGCTCGCGGATACGCCGGTCGGGGATGCCCCCGCCCGGAAGTCTGCCCAGCAGCATGGCGCGTTTCCAATGTTTCTCGCAGATCGGATGAAAGCGGATGCCCTCGTAATCGAACGGTTCGTGGTATTTGGGGTAGATGAAGGCGATGTGCAGTTCGTTTTCCTCCCTGAGCTTGCCGGCCAGCCACGAAGTCCAGCTGCGGGCCGGCTTGCCCCCTTTGAGGTAGCCCAGGGCGATGCCCGGTCCGTTCTGAAACCAGAGTAGTCTCATGGGTGTGCGTTATGCTTTGTGAAAGAATTTGGCGTAGAGCGTGCGGATACGCACCTCCCGGTTGAGCATCCATGCCGATGTGGCGAGCATGACCACACCTCCGGCAAGTATCGCGGCGAGGTCATGGCGGATCAGCAGTGTCAGGCCGAAAATCGCGGCTGTCATCACGAGCGTTACCAGCAGCGGCCGGCCTATGTCGCCGAGCTGCCGCCGCAGGTGGTATCCGACCAGCCGGCTGTTGTAATGGGCGTTCACGAAGAACTGAACGTAGGATACTGCCAGGAAGCCCCAGCAGATCGCCTGAATGCCCAGCGGAATGGTCGCCGCAAGCAGAGCGGTGATAAGCAGTTTGTTGATGACCTCCGTCTTGAGGTAAATATCCGAACGCCCCTTGATGTGGTAAACGTTCTGGTTAATCATCCGGATCGGGGCCATCACGCAGGCCGTGGCGAGGATTTGGAGCAGCGGCGCAGCAGGCATCCACTTCTCGGTCAGCACCAGCCTGACGCCCGGCACGGCCAGCGCGACGATCGCCCCCATGATGGGGAAGAGGACGCACGAGGTGCCCCGCAGCAGGCGGCGGTAATAGCCGAGCAGTTCGGCGTCGTTGTCGCCGATGCGAGCGAGCGCGGGCAGCGCCACGTTATTGATCGTGCGGCCGATGGCGTCGTTGGGCAGGTTGGCATAGCTGTTGGCCTTGGAAAAAAAGCCTACCTGCGCCATCGAAAACCATTTGCCGATCACCAACTGGTAGATGTTGTTGTAGATCACCAGCAGCAGGGTCGCAACGAGCAGCTTCGAGCTGAAAGAGAACATCTCGCGAATCGTGCGCAGGGAAAAGAGCTTCGAGGGGCGCCACGAGGAAAAATACCAGTACAGGGCCGAGGTCAGGGCCGAGGCGAGCATCAACTGCAGCACGATGGCCCAGGGTCCGAATCCCGCATAGGCGGCCGCGATGCCTGCCGTTCCGGAGATCGCGGCCGACGTGAAAGTCACCTTGGCGTGTATGTTGAAGCGAATCTCCTTCGTCACGCGGGCCCGCTGCACGATGGTCAGCGAGCTGATGATGACCGTCAGCCCCAGGATGCGCGTCACGCGGCACAGGATCGGCGTGTCGTAGAACGAGGCGATGGCGGGGGCGGCGAGATAGAGCACGCCGTAAAACAGCAGGCTCAGCAGGATGTTGAAATAGAAGACCGACGAAAAGTCGGTGTCCGTCGCATCCTTCTTGCGGATGAGCGCGACGGCGAACCCGCTGTCGATGAAGATGGTCGAGAGGGCGAGGAAAATCGTAATCATTCCCACCACCCCGAAATCGGCGGGCGTGAGCAGCCGCGCCATGACGATGCTCAGCAAAAACTGGACGCCGTAGGTCGAGAATTTCTCCACACTGCCCCACTTGAGGCCGCTCACCAGTTTGTCGTTCAGGTCGGACACGTCAGGCTGCGCTTTAAGCTGCGGTTTCCCAGCAGCAGGTCATAGAGGTAGAGGAGTACATAGGTATAGAGGATTCCTTCGACCATGAAACTGGAGGAGAAATTGGACGAACCCCAATAGCTCAGCAGCAGGAAGTAGAAATAGATGGACGACATCGCGGTGATCCTCCGGCTCAGGTAGCCCTCGAAACAGCGCTGTGTGAAAAAGACGAACAGCAGGATGAATACATAGGTTCCGTAATGACCGAAATCGTGGTACATGTTCATGTAGATCGATGCGGTGCTCGTGCCGAAATCCTCCCGATCGTCGTTCAGCGAGACCTGGAGTTTGTCGAACGGCTTGACCCCCACAAGTTCGCCGACGGTGGCCGAACGGATACCCAGGGTCGAGGCGAAAGGCACTCCGACCGAGAAAAAGCCGTTGAAGGTCTCCGTGCCGTAGGTCGGGGCGTCGTAAAGCCAGTCCACGCGGCGAAGCTGGTAGCCGACGTAATGACACGACATATAGTCGATCACCCCCGAGAAGCGGGCCATCGTCGAACTCGAGTAGAGCGCTTTGCGGGTCTCCGTGCCGAACGCCTTGCTGCGGGAGTCGGCCACGAAGGTGCTGAACAGGCCGAAAGCGACGACGACAGCCAGGGCATAACGCATGAACTTGAGGTACACCCCGCGCGGCATGTGGTAGATCGCGGCGAATCCCATGCCCAGCAGGTAGAGTTTGATGTTGGCTGCGATCGGATTCCGCCCTCCGATGGTAAATGCATAGACCACAGCCGTGAGGAACGGGATCGCCAGGTTGCGCGCTTTGCGGATCATGCCTGGTTCCCCGGCCATGCGCCGGAGCAGTTCGTAACCGGCATAGATCGACAACGGGGTGTTCAGCTGGGCGATCAGGGCCCCGACCGTATCCATCGGTGTGGATTGGTAGTTGATGTCGAGGTAGTCTTTGAGTATCTCCAGCCGAGCCACTCCAATGTTGAAATGGGCTCCCGATTTGATCCACATGAGTAGCGCCGTGGCGAGCACCACGCCCGCGCACTGCAGGAAAATCCGCTCCGTGCGGAAATAATCGATCGTATTGGCGCCGAACTTCACAGCGGCGGGCTTTCGCCAGAGGAACGCGAAGAAACAGAGCGTGGTGAAGAGGACGTATCCGGTCAGTTCGTCCGCATAGCGGGGGTAGTAGAGCGGAAAAATGTTGTTGGTCGCCGAGAAGTAGTATCCCGGCACGGCCAGCAGCCAGATGACAAGGAAATAGGTGCCCGGATGGATAAGGGCCCTCAGACGCAGGCGCACGAAGAAACAGGCGAGCGTGACGGCGATCGCAAGGGTGGTTATCAGGACGAGTGTTGCGGACATGATCCGGATGTAAGGTATAGGGGACGGAGGTTGCCGTGTGGCCGGAATACGCTCTCCCCGGTCGGATTTGCGACGGCGGATGCGCTCGCGTCGAATGTTCGTGTGCGCTGCCGTCTGACGCAGGGTTTCAGGCCTGTCGGTCGGTCGCGGAGGGTATTCCCGGCGAACGGCGCTGCCCGAGGCCGAGGAGGAAGTTCAGAGTCAGGTCGTATATTTTCTGGCCCGCATATCCGAAGAGAATCACGGCCGGGGCGCAGATCAGCAGGACGTAGATCAGCCTTCCGTTACTGCTCCCGGGCCAGTAGAAATGGATGAAAACCATCATCAGCTGGCGATGGAACATGTAGGCGACCAAAGAGGAGTAGGCGATAAAACCGGCCGCCACATTCACCCCCTTTATCCGGGCCGCCCTTTCGGAAAGAGAGAGCAGCAGGACGGAGGCAGAGATTGCCAGACAGATCGTCAGCAGGCGGTCGAGTGCCGGAGCCGGGGATTCGATAAGCAGCAGCGCCAAGACCGACAGGACGAACAGAATTCCCCCCCCCTTGGTCAATTGTCCGGTTCGTCCGATCTTTTGGAGGGAGATTCCGAAGATGAAGCACGGGAAATAGAGGATCAGGCGCGGATCGATGCCGTCGTAAAAATGCGATGCGACGATGATGAGCGCATAAACCGCAGTCCAGACGACGTATTTGCAACGCAGGCCCGAAACCAGGAAACAAACGTAGAAAAACAGGATCATGGAGACGAACCAAAGGGTCATCGGCTGTGGCGGGATGAACGAGGAGAGACCCAGGAAAGCGAACAGGGCCTCTCGCGGCGTGCACATGGCGACCATAACGAACGAAGCCAGTGCGACCGCATAGATCGGCATGATCCTCAAAACGCGCCTGGTCAGGTATTTTTTCAATGCGGCCCGCCCCGTGATGTCGTATTTCGACTTGAGCAGGTAGCCCGAAATGATGAAAAACAGACCCAGGAAAACGCTCGTGATGTACTCGCCGCCGTAAGGCACGAAACTGAAAGCGCCGGTGTAGCTGAGCAGGTGCCACAGCACGATGATATATACCATCGACAGGGCCCGTGCGACATCCAGCGAAGGATCCCGCGGTGCTGTCCGACGGTTACAGTCGGCCGTCGCTGAGTTCATGGGGAAGCATGTTTTTCACGTCGTACACCACGGCGTTTTCCGCTTTGAGTTCACCGATGCGGATGTCGCGGAACTTCTCGTGGGCCACGGCCAGCACGATCGCTTCGTACCGATTTGCGGGCAGTTCGGTCTCGATATCGAGCCCGTATTCGCGTTTCACCGCACCGGGATTTGCCCAGGGATCGTAAATCGTGACGTTCACGTTGTATTCGCGCAGGGCGCGGATGATATCCACGACCTTCGTGTTGCGCACGTCGGGGCAGTTCTCCTTGAAAGTAATGCCCAGGATCAGGATATGGGAGCCGAGCACCTGAATCCCCTTCTTGAGCATCAGCTTGACGACCTGGCTGGCAACGTACTCGCCCATGCCGTCGTTCATGCGCCGTCCGGCGAGGATGATCTCGGGATTGTAGCCGTGACGCTGTGCACACTGGGCCAGGTAGTAGGGGTCCACGCCGATGCAGTGCCCCCCGACCAGCCCCGGCTTGAAGGGGAGGAAATTCCATTTGGTTGCGGCGGCTTCCAGTACGTCGGCCGTGTCGATCCCCATGCGGCAGAAAATCTTGGAGAGTTCGTTCACGAAGGCGATGTTGATGTCGCGCTGCGAATTTTCGATCACCTTAGCCGCTTCGGCCACCTTGATCGACGGCGCCAGATGGGTGCCGGCTTCGATCACCGAGGCATAGACGGCGTCGATACGGCGTCCCGTCTCGGGCGTGGAGCCCGAGGTCACCTTTCGGATCTTTTCGACCGTGTGGAGTTTGTCCCCGGGATTGATCCGTTCGGGCGAGTAACCCGCGAAGAAGTCGCGGTTGAAACGCAGCCCCGATACGCGTTCCACGACGGGAATGCACTCGTCCTCGGTGACGCCCGGATAGACGGTGGATTCATACACCACAATGTCCCCCGCCGCGATCACCCGGCCGACCGTCTCGCTCGCTTTGTAAAGGGGCGTGAGGTCGGGGTTGTTGTTCCCGTCCACGGGCGTGGGAACGGCCACGACGTAGAAGTTGCAGTCGCGGATGGCCTCGATGTCCGACGTGCAGACGAACCCGTTGCGGATGGCCGACTGCAGGAGTTCGTCCGACACTTCGAGCGTGGCGTCGTGTCCGGCCATGAGGGCCTTCACGCGGTCGGCATTCATGTCGAACCCGACGGTGGGGTATTTGGTGGAAAACAGGCGTGCGAGCGGCAGGCCGACGTAGCCCAGTCCGATCACGCAGATTTTGGTCTCTTTCATGGTTATGCTGTGATTGCGTTGTCGCTTATCGGAGGTTGTCCCAGTACCAGCGGATCGCCTCCTGCAGGCCGGCCCGCATGGAGTAGCGGGGAGCATAGCCGAGCAGACGGCGGGCCTTGTCGATCGATGCGAGCGAGTGGGGAATGTCGCCCGCGCGATTGGGGCCGTGCGTGGGTTTGACCTCGGCGATGGCAGGGTCGAACTCCGCGAGAAACTCTTTCATGCAGGCGACCAGCTCGTTGAGCGTGGTGCGCTCGCCGAAGGCCGTGTTGTAGATCTGGTTCACCGCTTCGGGGACGGTCGTGTCGAGTGCCAGCAGGTTCATATCCACCACGTTGCGGATGTAGGTGAAGTCGCGCGAATAGGCTCCGTCGCCGTTGATGTTGGGGGCCTCGTGGCGGATGAATTTCTTAATGAACAGGGGGATCACGGCGGCATAGGCCCCGTTGGGGTCCTGCCGGCGGCCGAAGACGTTGAAGTAGCGCAGGCCGATGTACTCGAATCCGGGGTAGGTGCGTGCGAAAACGTCGGCATAGAGCTCGTCCACGTATTTGGTGATCGCATAGGGCGACAGCGGCCGTCCGATGACCTCCTCCACCTTGGGCAACGAAGCCGAATCCCCGTAGGTCGAGGAGCTGGCGGCGAAGACGAAACGCCGCACACCCGCATCGCGCGAGGCGAGGATCATGTTCAGGAAACCGGTGATGTTCACGTCGTTGGTCGTCGCGGGGTCTTTGATCGACCGGGGCACCGAGCCCAGGGCCGCCTCGTGCAGCACGTAATCCATGCCCTCCACGGCGCGGCGGCAATCCTCCGGGTTGCGGATGTCGCCTACCTGGAGACGGAACGTTTCCGGGTATTTTTCGATCAGCGGCAGCAGGTTTTCGATGTGTCCCGTCGCGAAATTGTCGAGGCAGACGACCCGGTCGCCCCTTTCCAGCAGCGCCTCGCAGAGGTTCGAGCCGATGAAGCCGGCGCCGCCCGTAACTAATACTTTCCTCATATCTGTTTGGAATGAATGATTCAGGCCGTAATGTCGGCCGCAATGGCGGTCGTTTCCGCCGCTTGCCCGTCGAAGGAGCAGAACTTCGAGTTCTGGGATTTGTATTCGGGTACGATCTGTTTCATCAGCCGCACCGTGTCGGGAACGTTCACCTCGCGCGAGAGCTCCTCGAGCCGGCTGACGACCCGGCAAGCCTCGTGGTAGTCGTATTCCCGTACCTGGGCGATGCGGATTTTGTCGTGCGGGGTGGGCAGCGTGTTTTCGCTGTTGCTCAGCACCTCCTCGTAGAGCTTTTCGCCCGGCCGCAGCCCCGTGTATTCGATCTTGATGTCCTCGCCCTCCTTGAGACCCGCCAGTTCGATCATGCGGCGGGCGAGGTCGGCGATACGGATCGACTCGCCCATGTCGAAGACGAAGATTTCGTTGCCGTCGCTCATGGTAGCGGCCTCCATCACCAGGCGGCAGGCCTCGGGAATGGTCATAAAGAAACGCACGATGTCGGGATGGGTGACCGTCACGGGGCCGCCCTTCTCGATCTGCTCGCGGAAGCGGGGGATGACCGAGCCGTTCGACCCGAGCACGTTGCCGAAGCGGGTGGTGACGAACTTCGTGCCGCCCGCAATCTGTCCTGCAGCGATGGCCTGTCCGAAGCTCTGGACGTAGATTTCGGCCAGCCGTTTCGAGGCTCCCATGATGTTGGTGGGATTTACCGCCTTGTCCGTGGAGATCATCACCATCTTCTCGATGCCGTAGCGCATGCAGTGGTCCGCCACGTTGCGCGTTCCCACGACGTTCACCAGCACCGCTTCGCACGGATTCTCCTCCATCAGGGGCACGTGCTTGTAGGCCGCCGCGTGAAAGACGATCTGCGGCCGGTAGGTGCGGAAGGCATAGTCGAGCCGTGCCGTGAGCCGCACGTCCCCGATCACGGGAACGAATTCCAGGTCGGGGTACTTCTCCTCCAGTTCGAGGCGGATGTTGTGCATCGGGGTTTCGGCGTTGTCGAACAGCACGAGCCGCCGGATTCCGAACGTGGCGAGCTGGCGGCAGAGCTCCGAGCCGATCGACCCAGCCGCCCCCGTCACAAGGATCGTCTTGCCGCGGAACCCTGCGATGATCTCGTCGAGCGAAATTTTGATTTCGGGCCGCCCCAGCAGGTCTTCGATCTTGATCTCGCGGATATTGGCCTTCATCAGCTTACCGTCGGTCACGTCGTCGATCGGCGGGGCGATCAGGATTTTGATGCCGCTGCGGGTGCCGAGCTGGATAAGCCGCTCGCGCTCTTCCTGCGCCGTATCGTAATTGGGGAAAAGGATACCCTGTATGTCGTATTTGTCCCGCACGTAACGCACGTTCTCGGCCGTGAGGAAATAGTAGATGGGCAGGTCGTTGATCTTGTAGGAACGCAGGCGCGAGCCGTGAACGATGAAGCCGCAGACGTTGTAGTGGGGCGAATTCTGCAGCCGCGAGACGAGCGATACGGCCTTGTCGTTTACCCCGTACACCACGATGCGCATGCGGCGGTTATTCTTCAGGAAGTTGCGCTTGATGGTGTCGTAGGAGAGGATCATGGCCACACGCACGGTAATCAGGGAGCACACCGAGAGCAGCAGGTCGAACGTCGCATAGACGTAGATGTACGTGTGGTCGGCAGGCAGCAGCGCGGGAAAGGCCGAGATCAGGCCGAACATGAGCACCACCTTGAAAACCGTCGCCGCCCCGATTTTCCACACTTCCCCCAGCGTGGAGTGGCGGATTACAGAGCGGTAGGTCTTGAACAGGAAGAAGCCGCCCATGCTGAAGCCGCCGGCCACCATGCCCAGCAGCAGGTATTTGTCGGGGCGGAATACCGCATCCGGCGCCGTGAAGGCGACGGCGCTCACCGCGGCCACGATCGTAGCGAACGACGAGATGCAGACGTCGATAATGAGGATCAGCCACGATTTGAGGTACTTGTCGAAGCGGAGTCTGTCCGCTAATGCTCTTTGCATATATGGCTTTGTATTGGGGTTCGGGTTATTTGGGGAAAGTGCATATCCTGGGGACACACCTGCGGCAGAGCACAGTTGTCACTTATGAAAAAAGCATCGGAAGCATCCGCCCACCGCCAATCGTCCCGCGCATCCCTACCATAGGGCCTGCATAAGTAGCGCAAAGGTAACAAATTATTTCCGGCAATGCAAGCCTGTCCGCGGGAGGTGTCACGACCGCGTCGAAACGGAAGATTGCTTTTCTGCGCTACTTCGTAAAAAGACATAGAGAGGCCTTTCGTCAAGCGCCTCTCTATGCAATTTTCTTGTGAACTCGCTGGGGCTCGAACCCAGGACCCCAACATTAAAAGTGTTGTGCTCTACCTGCTGAGCTACGAATTCATCCCTGCCAAATCGGGGATAGGTTCCCGTTTTTGGTGGTGCAAATGTATGGATAATTTTTGTTTTCCCAAAATAAAAGAGCTATTTTTGTTGCATGCAAAAAACGTACGAATCGCTAAAACTCCTATCGATATGTCTAAAGTTCTGATTATCGGCGCCGGAGGCGTCGGAACCGTAGTCGCGCAGAAAATCGCCGCCGATCCCGTCTTTACGGAGGTGATGCTCGCCAGCCGCACCAAATCCAAATGCGACGCCGTGGCCGCCGCCATTGGCGGAGACCGTGTGCAAACCGCCCAGGTCGATGCCGACAGCGTGCCGCAGCTTTGCGAGCTCATGCGCAGCTTCCGCCCCGACCTGGTGGTCAATGTGGCGCTGCCGTATCAGGACCTCACCATCATGGACGCCTGCCTCGAATGCGGGGCCAACTACCTCGACACGGCCAACTACGAGCCCCGCGACGAGGCCCATTTCGAGTATTCGTGGCAGTGGGCTTATCAGGACCGTTTTCGCGAAAAGGGGCTCACGGCCATCCTGGGCTGCGGTTTCGACCCGGGCGTGACGGCCATCTTCACGGCCTATGCTGCCAAGCACCATTTCGACGAGATCCACTACCTGGACATCGTGGACTGCAATGCCGGCAACCACGGGATGGCATTCGCCACCAATTTCAACCCCGAAATCAACATCCGCGAAGTGACGCAGAAGGGCCGCTATTACGAGGACGGTCGGTGGGTGGTCACCGAGCCTCACGAAATCCACCGTTCGCTGAACTATCCGGGTATCGGCGAGCGCGAATCCTACGTGATCTACCACGAAGAGCTGGAGTCGCTCGTTAAAAATTACCCGACCATCCGGCGGGCCCGCTTCTGGATGACCTTCGGTGAGGAGTACCTCACGCATCTGCGCGTGATCCAGAACATCGGTATGGCCCGCATCGACCCGATCATGTACAACGGGGTGGAGATCGTGCCGATCCAGTTCCTCAAGGCCGTGCTTCCCGATCCCAAGTCGCTGGGCGCGAACTACCACGGCCAGACTTCGATCGGCTGCCGCATCCGGGGCGTAAAAGACGGGCGCGAACGCACGTACTATATTTATAACAATTGCGACCATGAAAAGGCCTATGCCGAAACGGGGACCCAGGCCGTGAGCTTCACCACGGGCGTGCCGGCGGCTCTCGGCGCTTCGATGTGGGCGAAAGGGTTGTGGCGCGGCGCCGGCGTGTTCAACGTCGAGGAGTTCGATCCCGATCCTTTCCTGGCCGAACTGGGCCGGCAGGGGCTTCCGTGGGTCGAGCGGTTCGATATCGACCTGGAGGTATAATCGCCGCGGAGGACTGCGCCGCAGTTTCGGCCTTCGTGTCCGTGGCGGTGTTGCTGCGTGACTTTCGATCGCCGGGCGGCAGGACACGATACAGAGAACGGGTTCGGTGCATGTGCGCCCGGACCCGTTCGCATGTTCGGACGGCGCGGTTCCCGGATAATAATTCATCGAGGATATGACCAATCAAACCCTGTGCGGCAGTGCAGCCGATCCCATTCCGACACTGCGTATGCGGAGCCAGCGGCTCTCCGCGCCGTGGCCCGGCGATCCCGCCTCTCTCGTGGCCTGGATGGGGGCTGTGCAGGCGCAGGACGCACGGATGGCCCGTTGGACGGTCGGCGTGCGCATGGCCCGCCCGGACGCACCGGCCGTGCGGTGTGCGCTGGAGCAGGGGCGGATCGTGCGGATGCACCTGCTGCGTCCGACCTGGCATCTGGTTGCGCGTGAAGATGTGCGGTGGATGCTTCGCCTGTGTGCCCCGCGGATCCGCGCGGCCAACGATTCCTATGCCCGGGGACAGGGCCTCGCCTTGGACGAAAGGCTTTTCCGCCGGGCGCACGGAGCGATCGCCCGTGCGCTGGAGGGCGGACAGGCGTTTACGCGGGAGGAGATTGGCGCACTGCTCGCCGGCGAAGGATTCCCTTCCGATGCCTGTGCGGTGCGACGCATCCTGATGCGCGGCGAAACCGACGGAGTGCTGTGCAGCGGACCCGACCGGGGTCGGAATCCGACCTATGCCCTGCTTGACGAGCGCGTGCCTGCCGGCGGCCCGTGCCCCGAGGGGGACGATGCGCTGGCGCTGCTGGCCCTGCGCTATTTCGGCAGCCATGCGCCCGCTACGCTTGCGGATTTCGTATGGTGGTCGGGACTGCCGCTCCGCGAAGCGCGCCGGGCCGTATGGCTGGCCGGGGACGGACTGGCGGAGGAGACTTTCGGCCGGTCCAGGGAAACCTGGATCGTGTGCCGTTCGTTTCCGGCTGCGACGGCTGCTCTTTCGGTCGTACATCTGCTCCCGGCCTACGACGAATACCTGATCGCCTACCGGCAGCGGAGCCATGTGCTCGATCCGCACCACTACGCCGATGCCTTCAACGCATGGGGCATCTTCCGGCCCGTGATCCTTTCGGCAGGCCGCGTGGCGGGCAACTGGACGCCTCCGCGCTCGCGAAAGGGGGTGCCGGAAACCGCAATTTTCCCCGACGCACCGGCCATTCCCGCCTCCCTGCTTTCGGCCGCTGCCGACCGTTACCGTGCCTTTGCCGATACCTGAACTGCATTACATCCGCATCCGCTTCGATGCTATCAAAGGGGTGTCGCAGCACCGACCACTCCGACGAGAAGTTCGATCCGTTCTTTCGGGCCGGATGGGGAGGGCAATGGTTCCGCGGCACAGGATGTCGGAAGCGGGGTATTGAGTTCCGGATTTACTGTGCGCGGATGATTTTTTATTGCGGATACGGTTTTCGTGTCCGCAATTTTTGTATGTTTGTAACGTACTAAACTATTTTGCCTATGGGATAACGTGAATCCGTACCGGTTGGCGTCCGGACATGACGCCTGACATATAAAAGCGCATCGGCTTTTTTTCTTACTCTCGAAAATTGGACACTTTCGTACAACGGAAAGAACAAAGGTTGATGCTCGCGCTGTTTTTCAGCGTGGGCATTGTCTTATATTCTGCGTTGTGGGTCGTCCAATACCCCGGGAGTGGATATCGAGATATGTCCACGTTTTTTATGTTTATTTGCAAACCGGCTTCTCTGCATGGGAGAGCCTAACCGAACTGAATCGATGAAGAAAAACAACGTTTTATACCAAACCGGCCTTTTTGTTTGCGGCCTCTGTCTGTTTCTTATTTTTCCCGTACATGCCCGTTACCGGGATAGTTCCGGATGGTCGTTGATCGACAGCCGATGCGGGTATTGGGAGCAGTTGTCCACGGATTTTAAAATCGGTGTGATTCTGCTTGCCGCGGCTGTGGCTCTTACGTTTGTCGGCGTGCTGCTCGAAGGGAAAAAGTCGGGGCCCGTTCTGCGGACGCTCGCCATGCTTCTGCCGCAATGGATGGTCATCGACACCGTTGATTGGGCGGGACGCTATCCGTCGTGGTCGCTGTGTCTGGCTGGCATCGTGTTGGCTGCAGGTGCCGTGTGGGGTATTGCCGATCTCTATAACCTGTACCAGTTCCGCAAACTCGCGACCCGATCCGGTCGATGCGCTCGATGGTTCGGGCGGATGCACCCGGCCCTTGTCCGGCTTTTCTGGGGATTGACCGGGTTGGCACTGTATGTTTACCTCTTTATTTTAGCGCCCGCTTTCTTTTATGGATCGACTAAGGATATTATCTATCAGGGTGGCGCATGGCTGGGATTCGCCCTTGTCCTGTTGATCGTGTTTGTTTTTTTACCTCCGGTCGGAAAGTTGCCCGGAACCGCGCGGCTGATGAAACCGCTGGGCCTTTACCTGTCGGCCCCTTTGTCCTTTTTTCTCACCTATTCCCTGAACGACGATTTTTGGACTATCGTCTCCTGTGCGTGTTCCCTCGCGGCCGCCGTTGCTGCTTTTTATGCTTTGTGCCGGGGACCTGAAGCGGCCCGAACGAAAAAGGCGGGCATCGTATATACCGTCGGTGCGCTGACTTTTGTCGGAATTTTCCTGGCCGCTCCCATCGCATTCGCCATGCTGATGCCCGAACTGACCGCTCACGGCGCTGAGGCGTCCGGAAAAGAGTGACGGCCATTTCCCTGCGGGATGACTCCGGAGTCGCAGGACGGCACCGGAGTTTTTTCATGGTCGGATTAGCTAAGTATAAATACCTATTTATCGGAAAATGATCGCCTCTTCGTCCGATTTCAGGATGAAATCCCTATTTTTGCGTTACTTTTTGAAAGGGATTTCCGCGTGACCGACCTGTCCAAAATACCTTCGCCCTGCTATGTGCTCGACCTCGCATCGCTGGAGAACAACCTCCGGGTGATCGACTCCGTGCGTGAACGCTCCGGTGCCGAGATCATCGTGGCGCTCAAGGCCTGCGCCATGTGGCGGATTTTTCCGCTGCTGGCCCGCCACTCCGACGGGGCGACGGCAAGCTCGCTGGCCGAAGCACGGCTCGTCAGGGAGGAATACGGCCGCCGGGCCCACACCTATGCTCCGGTCTATACCGACCGGGACTTCGGGCAGATCATGGAGCTGAGCGACCACATCACTTTCAACTCGCTGGGACAGTGGGAGCGTTTCGCGCCGCAGGCCATCCTGCGCGGCATTTCGTGCGGCCTGCGGATCAACCCCGGCTATTCGCCCGTCGAAACCGACCTCTACAATCCCTGCGTACCGGGTTCCCGGCTGGGTATTCCGCCCGAGCAGCTCAAGGAGCTTCCCGCCGGCGTGGAGGGGCTTCATTTCCATGTCCTGTGCGAATCCGGCCCCGAGCACCTCGAGCGGGCATTGGAAGCCGTGGAACGCAACTTCGGCCGTTTTCTCGACCGGATCGCCTGGCTCAACATGGGCGGCGGTCACCTGATGACCCGCGAGGGGTACGACTGCGACCGGCTCGTGGCGGTGCTTCGGGCTTTCCGGGAGCGCCATCCCGGCCTGAGACTGATCCTGGAGCCGGGGAGCGCCTTCACCTGGCGCACGGGCTTTCTGGTTTCCACCGTGGAGGATGTGGTCGAGAACGGCGGCGTGCGCACGGCGATGCTCGACGTGTCGTTCGCCTGCCACATGCCCGATTGTCTTGAGATGCCCTACAAGCCCGCCATTGCGGGGGCGCACGATCCCCGCGAGGGGGAGCGGCGCTGGCGGATGGGTGGCAATAGCTGCCTGGCGGGGGATTTCTGCGGCGACTGGGCGTTCGATCGCGAACCGCGCGTGGGCGACCGGATCGTTTTCGAGGATATGATCCACTACACGATGGTCAAAACCACGATGTTCAACGGCGTACACCATCCCGCGATCGCCGTGGCCCATCCCGACGGAAGCCTGGAAGTCGTCCGCGAGTTCGGATACGAAGATTTCAGGCGCCGCATGTCGTAATTACGCAAACCGAAATAGATGAAAGAATTTACACCCACCTCCTACACGCTTCGCTGCGTCGCCACGGGCCGCGAATTTCCCGACGAAGGATGGTCGCTCGACGACCCTTCGAGCCAGGTGCCCTCGCTGGTGCGCACCGTTTACGCCAAACGCAGACTCGAGGTCGGCCCCGAAGACCACGGGATTTACAAATTTGCCGACTGGCTGCCCGTGAAGCGCATGCTCAAGGGCTCTTCCGCGCCCGTCACCTACAAAAGCAAGGGACTGGCCGGGTATCTGGGGCTGGAGAACCTCTACATCACTTTCAACGGCTACCATCCCGCCATCGGAGCCCGGATGACCACCTGTTCGTTCAAGGAGACCGAGGCTTACAGCGTATGCGCCCGCGCCGAGGAACATACCGACCGGGTGCTGGTGGTCGCCTCGGCGGGCAATACCGCCCGCGCTTTCGCCAAAGTCTGCTCCGACAACTGTATTCCGCTGCTGCTGTCGGTGCCGGCCGACAACCTCGACGCCCTGTGGTTTGAACAGCCGCTCAATCCGTGCGTCAAGCTGATCTGCTGCGAGCGGGGCGGCGACTATTTCGATGCGATCCACCTGAGCAACCTTGCGCTGCGCAGCGACCGTTTCTATGCCGAGGGGGGCGCCAAGAACGTGGCCCGGCGCGACGGCATGGCGACCACCGTGCTCTCGGCAGCCACCGCAATCGGCCGTATTCCCGATTACTATTTCCAGGCCGTCGGCAGCGGCACGGGGGCCATCGCTGCATGGGAAGCCAACCTGCGGCTGATCGAGGACGGCTCCTACGGGAATCACCTGATGAAACTCATGGTTTCGCAGAACGCCCCGTTCGTGCCGATGTACAACGCCTGGCGGGTCGATTCGCGCGATCTGCTCGCTTACGACGACGACCGCGCACGCCGCGACGTGGAGATCATCGACGCCAAAGTGCTCTCCAACCGGCGGCCACCCTACGGCATTGCCGGCGGCCTTTACGACGCACTGAAAGCCACCGGCGGCGAAGTGCTCGTGGCGACCAATGCACAGGCCCGCAAAGCGCGGCAGCTTTTCCTTGAACTCGAAGGGGTGGACATCTATTCCGCGGCCGGCATCGCCACCGCATCGCTTATCAAGGCGGTGGCCGACAAGCGGATCGACCCTTCGGCCGTAGTGATGCTCAACATCACCGGGGGCGGAGAGGCCCGTTTCAAGCAGGACAAGGAGCTCTGGTATCTCCGTCCGTCGCATACGTTCCCCATCACGGCCCAGGCCGACGAGGTGGCGGAGAAAGCCGAAGCCCTCTTCGTCTGACTTTTTCCGCAGTCCGTCCATTCCATGTGCATCCGCCCCCAGGCGGATGTTTTTTTATGCCGTTTTGGCGGAGTATTTGCAGTTATGGACGCCAGTAATCAATTAAACAGCGGAATTATGTTTTTCTTATGGTATTTACTCATCGGTCTGGTGGCGGGATGGATCGCCAACCTGATCGTCAAAGGCCGCGGTTCGGGACTGTTGGTGAACCTGGTGGTCGGCATCATCGGCGGAGTGCTCGGCGGGTGGCTTTTTTCGCTTTTCGGCGTCTTTGCCGTCGGCACGTTCGGCAGTATTATCACCTCGATCGTCGGAGCGGTGGTTCTGCTGTGGATCGTTGCAGCCCTCAGCCCCAAAAGAACCAAATCAACCAATTAATACGTACGGATTATGAGTCACATGGACAACGAGATGCGCAGCTCGTCGGAGCTGCGCGAAGCGGCCCGCAGCAGTGAGCGCGGGATGAACGACGCCGCCGACCGCGGCATGGAGCGTGCGGGAGACCGCGTATCCGAAACCGCCGAACGCGCCGGACACGACGTACGGCGCACCGCCGACAAGGCGTCGGATCGGTGGGACGAGACGGCGACGAAGGCCTCCGACCGGATGGACGAGATGAAAGAGAAGGCTTCCGACAGATGGGAGGAGACCAAAGACAAGGTTTCGGACCGTATGGACGAGATGAAGGACAAGGCTTCCGACAAGATGGACGACATGAAAGAGAAGTGGAATGACATGAAGGACAAAGCCTCCGACAAGTGGAACGACATGAAGGACACGATGGCCGAAAAGACCCAGCAGGCCGGTCATGCCATGAAGGAGGGTGCCCAGAAAGCCGCCCACCGCACCGAAGAGATGGCTACCAAAGCCTCCGACCGGATGAAGGAAGCGATGAAATAGCGCCGCTTGCCCGCCGTTGCCCACACCGGTGTGGACAGGGGCGGATGCGGCGAAGAGAGGGAGGACGGCACGCTGCCGTCCTCTTTTCGTGTGTCTCTTGCTTTCGTCAGCCCCAGCGGCTGCATCCTTGCCCTTTGGAACGCAGGGTGGGAGGCAGCGAGCCGCCCGGTTTTCCGGCGATGCAGTGGCCGGTGGCGAATCGGTGCGCAGTGGTACGGCTCCGAGAAACCGGGCCGGAATGCGTGCGGCCCCTGACTTCCGCGGCGTCCCGGCCCTTCTCCCTTACGGGATTGGAGTCATGCCTCCGTGTCGCGGCAGAATTCGGAAATTTTCCTTTTCAGGTTGTCCGCGCTCACGGGCTTGGGCAGGCAGCCGTTGAATCCGCTGGCCAGTATCCGGCGCATGTCCTCGGGGTAGGCGAACGCGGTGACGGCGATGATGGGGACAGAGGCCGAGAGCTTGCGGATCGCGGCGGTAGCCTCGTATCCGTCCATTTCCGGCATCCGAATATCCATAAGGATGATCTCCGGACGATGTTCGCGGTAGAGTTCGACCGCTTGCCGTCCGTTCCAGGCATGGAGCAACGCGTAGTGTTTGCGCAGCATGACCTCGAAGAGTTTGTAATTGGCTGCGTCGTCCTCGGCCACCAGGATGGTGGTCTGACCGGTCGCTTTGGCGGGGGTGGCGGCGGATGCAGGGGCCCCTGTCGCAGCGGCCTCTTCATGCCCGGGCGGTGTGATGCTCCCGGCCGGCAGCAGAAACCAGAATGTCGAACCCTGTCCCTCGGCGGAAGCGACGCCGATCTCGCCGCCCAGACGCTCGACGATGCTTTTGCTGATGGCCAGTCCCAGACCGGTTCCCTGTTCCTTATGGTCGAGTTTTACGAAACGCTCGAATACGCTTTGGGTTTTGTCGGCGGGAATCCCGCAGCCCGTATCCTCCACGTAGAAATACCACCGTCCGTCGATATGGCGGCGGCAGCCGAAACGGATGTGACCCTTGCGGGTGAACTTGGCGGCGTTGTTGATGAAATTGTGGAGCACCTGGAGCAACCTTCCGCGGTCGGTGCGGATCATGTGTCCGGGTACGCGCCCCGTACAGGAGACCTCGATTCCGGAGTCGGCCACTTTCATGCGGGCGGTCTGTTCGAGCTCCTCCAGCAATGCGTTCAGGTCGTGGTCGGCGAAGGTGAATTCCAGCGTTCCGGCCTCGATCTTCGACAGGTCGAGAATGTCGCCGATAAGTTGCAGCAGCAGGGCGTTGCTATTGCGGATGATGCCCAGGTATTCGCGTTTTTCATCCTCGTTGTCCGACTGGGCCAGTAGTTCCGAGAAGCCGACGATGGCATTGAGTGGCGTGCGGATTTCGTGGCTCACGTTAGCCAGGAAAGCGCTCTTGAGCGTATTGCTCCGTTCGGCCTGCTCCTTGGCTTCGCACAGGGACTCCTCCATGCGCTTCTGCGCGGTGACGACCCGGGCCGAGCCGAACAGCCGCCGGGTTTTTCCGTCGGGGCTTTGTCGGGAAACGCTGCTCTGCACCTCCACCCATTCATACTCCCGGTCGTCGTTCCAGTGTACGGGGTAGGTCTCGTGGAGTTCACCGATGCGGCCTTCGACCAGGTCGGTATATTGGTCCAAAGCCTGGGCCCGGTAATCGGGATGGATCCGGTTGAAATAAGCTTTGACCGAAAGCGTATAGTTTCCCGAGGCGTCGGGGCCGGTCGCGCCGGCGGGGTGGTAGGTGTCGTAATCGCACCAGAATATGCCCGCGTCGGGGTCGCCGAACCAGGGGATGACCCGTGCGATGCTCAACACCGAAGAGAGGGTTGCGTTCTTCACGGTAAGGTCCTCCGAGGCTTCCCGCAGGGCCATTTCCATTCGTTTCTGTTCCGTAATCCGCTGGGCCGAGCCGATCAGGTGTACGGGCTGTCCCTCGGCATCGTGTTCCGCCACGCCGCTCTGAACCTGCACCCACTCCCATTCCCGGTTGTTGAACCAGTGCACGAGGTAGGTTTCGTTGAATTCCTTGCGGACGCCTTCGACCAGCTCGTCGATCATCCGGATGGCCTGCTGTCTGAAGTCGGGATGAATGCCGGCGAAGTACTGGTCCATGGGGATGACATAACGGCCCTGCTCGTCCGGACCGGCCGAATGGGTGGGGTGATAGGCCTTGTAATCGCAGTAGAACGTCCGTTTTTTCAGGTCGCACTCCCACGGAATCACGCGCGCAAGGCTGAGTACCGACGAAAGGGTCATATTCTTGCGCGCCAGTTCGTATTGGGTTCGCAGCAGCGAAGTGCGGGTCGCCTCCAGCTCGGAGATGTCCTGGGCGCTGCACAGGATGAACCTTTCGTCGCCGAAACGGAACGGTGTGCGTGTCACGGCGAACTTATGCTCCTGCCCGTCGTTGAGCGTACGGGTTTCGATCCCCTCGTATTTGTCGAGGCGTCCGTCGGCGAGCATACTATCGATCCGCCTGACCTCTTCGGCATTTTCGGACGGCATGAAGCGCTCCTCCGTGCCGTCCGCCCTCGCTTCGGCGGTAAGTCCGATCATGTCCGCCTTTTTGCTCTGGAAAATGCAGCGCCCGCTCTCCATGCTTTTGACCGATACGGGGATGGCGATACGGTCGAGTACCTGCTCGAAAAAAAGGCGCAGGCGGGCCGATTCCGAGGGGGCGGACTCCCTGCGGACAGTGCGCATGTCGGCCAGCAGATGACCTGTTCCGAGCCGGATGAGGTGTGCTTCGCAGCGGTGGGTTCGCCCCTTCTCGTCACGGCGGCCGTATTCCAGCCTTTGGGCCCGACCTGTCCGAAGGGCCTCCAGGAGCTCGCCGGATTCGTCACCGATCATCTGCCGCAGGAGTTCGGCCGAAACGGGGCGGCCGATGTAATCTTCGGGTTTGCCGGACATCAGCTCGGGTTGCGGATGCCGCAGGTCGCAAATGGTCCCGTCCTCGTCGAAGAGGAGGAACATATCGGGCAGCAGCTCGAAAATCGAGCCGTCGGAACCCGCGATATCGGTTAGGGAGGTGTGCATGATTCAGGGATTTGTAACGGTATGTCTGTCCTGTCGTTTCAGGGGCAGCAGGAGCGTGAAACGCGAGCCGGCGCCGGGGGCGGAGGAGACGGTAATGGTGCCGCCCAGGTGTCCCGCAATGGTTTTGCAGAGCGACAGCCCCAGGCCGGCTCCCTGCACGAACGGGTCGATCTTGTAAAAGCGCTCGAAAATCTTGTCGAACTCCTCCGGTGGGATGCCCCGGCCTGTGTCGGTGACGAACAGACGCACCTTTTTCCGGTCGCGCGAAGGCAGAAACCCGAGGTCGATATGACCTTCGGAGGTGAATTTCGCCGCGTTGTTGAGCAGGTTGCCCATCACCTGCCGCAACCGCAGCGCATCGGTTTCGATGACCGCGTCGTCGGCCGGCAGCAGCAGGTTGAAAGCCACGCCTTCGGGCATGAGCGGTTGCTGGTTGAGGTGAATTTCCGTGAGCAGACGCCCGAGCGACTGTTCCGAAAAGTTGTACTCCATGGCGCCGGTTTCGATGCGCGACAGGTCGAGCACGTCGGAAACCAGCGTGAGCAGATGATTGCAATTCCGGTTGATGAGCGCCGCGTATTCGCGGCTCTCCTCCCGATCGGGCTGTTCCTCGGCGGCCAGCAGGTCGGAGAATCCCACGATGGCGTTCAGGGGCGTGCGGATTTCATGGCTCATGTTGGCCAGGAAAGCGCTCTTGAGCCGGTCGCTCTGCTCGGCCTTGTCGCGGGCGAGCGTGAGGGCCTCCTCGATATCTTTGTGGGCCTGCGTGCTCATGCAGGTTCCAACGATACGGTAGGGGATGCCTTCCACATCGCCCAGGTAGGTCGATTGTGCCTCGAACCATTCGTAGCGTCCGTCGCCGCGCCGCAGCCGGAACGGTACGGGATAGGGGTAGTGCTCCCCGTTCATATGCAGGCTCAGGGTATGGCCCACATGGGCCCGGTCGTCGGGATGCAGCCGTTCGGTAAAGGTCTCGACCGTCATGGTGTGGTCGGCAGATTCGATGCCCGTATATTCAAAATAGCGCGGGTCGATAAGCATGGTGCCCATTTCAAAGTCGTAGATCCAGGGGAAAATCCGGGTCGGGCTCAACGCTATTTTGAACAGGCTCTCCTGAGTGAGCTCCTCGACGATGTTGCGAAACGACAGGAGGAAATTTCCGCAGTCCAGCCGCGAAATGCAACCGCTCACGAAGAATTGTGCCCGGCGGTCGTTGCGGCGGATGAACGTGTCGGGCGGCAGTTTGACCTGTTCGGTCGCCTGGTCGTCGAACCGGGCCATCAGGTCGGGCAGGATGTCGCTGTTGCGGAGGACGACGGCGAGCAGGTCCGAAAGGTTGCGCCCCGTCAGCTCCTCCGCTTCGTGCAGATCCGAACGGGCCTGGTCGTTGGTGCGGGAGATCGTACCCCGGGCGTCGAAAAAGATCAGGCTGGTCTGCATGGCATTGAGCAGCCTGTCGGAAAGGCAGTCGGGCAGCGGCAGGCTCGGCGGAGCCGCGTCACGGCATCGTCCGTTCTTCTCTGCATCGGGATCGGGTCGGTAGGGGGAATCGGGTTTCATCGCGTCCGGAATGATGGTTTACCGTGCGAAATTATCATCAAAACCCCTTTTTTACGCAATCGGGGTAATTTTTGCACGCGATTGGCGAAAATAGGAGCATATCCGCGCCGGAGGCTCCCCCTGGGGGCGTCGAATGGGCCGTCGGCCGGGCCGGAAAGGGCCTGTCCGCACATGTGGCGACGGTCGTTTGAAAAATTGGTTTACTTTTGCGCATCGACTGAAATGGACGCTCAATCATTGAAAATGGACGAAAGGGGAGAGTTCGGCCTCTATACGCGAATGGCCGATTTCCCCGCCGGGGAGTATCCCGCCTACCTCGCGGAAGGGGTCGGCGGCGTCTGCACCTCCGGCTCGGCCGTGCTCCGGGTTTTCAGCACCGAGGCGAAGCTGACGCCCGGGATGATCGTGATCCTGCTGCCGTGGCAGCTCGTCTCGCTCAAGGAGGCGAGCGCCGATTTCGGGATGACCTTTTTCTGCGTGTCGCAGGATATGTTCACCGATACCCTGAGCTCGCTGTGGCGGCTTACGCCGGAGTTCTTCTTCTACATGCACAAGCATTTCGCCTACGGGCCGACCGGGGAGAATACGCGGCGCTTCCTCAACTTCTGCGATCTGCTTTCGCTCAGGACGAAATATTCGCCCCAGAACCGCCGGGAGTCGATCATGCAACTGCTGCGCGTATTTTACTGGGACGTCTATACCGTTTACGTGGACGATCCACGGGCCGGGCGGCTCAACTACTCGCGCAAGGAAGAGCTCGCGTTCCGCTTCCTGCGGCTCATCATCGAGGAACATGCCCCCAATATGGAGCTCGCTTCCTATGCCGCGAAACTCGGGGTCTCCGCTAAATACCTCACCAGCCTGATCCGCCACATGAGCGGACACTCCGCCCGCGAATGGATCGTCTATTACACGCTCCTGGAGATCAAGTCGCTGCTGCGCGAATCTTCGCTCGACCTGAAAACCATCGCCGCCCGCGCCAACTTCCCCGACCAGTCGTCGCTCGCGCGTTTCTTCCGGCGCTATACGGGCATCACGCCGCTGCAATACCGGAAAACCATCCATTTCTGATCGCTGCGCCCCGCCGGACGGCATATCGCCGACCCCGCATATGCGCTCCCTGCGCAGGCATGCGGCGGATGCTCTTCGCAAAATCGGATCGTTCGGGGCGGAATCCGTCGGCACGGGCACCGAAATGCCTGCCCGTATTTTGGCGTTTCGACCGAAATGGATACCTTTGCGCCCGGATCGGACGGCGCCGGCAGCCGGACGCACGGACGGTCCGTGCAAACAATCACAAACTTAAAGTAAGATGAAAGAGATTAAAACGAAGCCGATCCCGTGCTTCAAACGCTGGAGTCGCAAGGGCTATGCGGTCTTTGCTTCGCTCCACCGTTACGTGATTATCGGGGTGCTCGCCGTTTCGATGTCGATCCTCTTGCCGCCGACGCTATGCGCTGCGACCTTTGCCGCCGACTCCCTCGCCGTTTACCGCGAGGTCGAGATCGAAGGGGTGGGGGTCATGGGGAGCAAACAGAACCCCACGCGCAGTCTGGTGTCGCAAACCGTCGTTTTCGACCGCCGTTCGGAGGCCGCCGCGCCGCTGCAGACCCTGGAGTCCGCACTGCGCCTCAGCCCTTCGATCGACGTGCGGGAACGGGGTGGCAAGGGTGTTCAGGCCGACATTTCGATACGAGGAGGTTCCTTCGACCAGACGATGGTGCTGCTCAACGGAATCAATTTCACGGATGCCCGCACCGGGCACCAGACCCATTCGCTGCCCGTGGATATGGAGTGGGTGGCGGGCGTGGAGCTCATCGACGCCGTGCCCGGCGTGGGGGCCTACGCCGGGGCCGTCAACATCCGCACGGCCCCGCTCGCGGAGCGCTACCTGCGTCTCGAGGCGACAGGCGGGGCGCACGGCTATGCCTATGGCAACCTTTCGGGCGCCGTCAGCGGCCGGGGGCTGACCCTTTTCGGTGCGGCCTCCTACCGTCGCAGCGACGGCTACACCCATAACACCGGCTTCGATAACGCCAACGCTTTCGTGCGCCTGAATTACGACTCGCCGCGAGCCGGATTTTTCGATTTTCAGGCCGGATGGCAGCGGCGGGCGTTCGGCTCCAACGGTTTCTATTCGCTGCAATACCCCGACCAGTTCGAGCAGACACAGACAGCGCTGGGCTCGCTTCGCTGGGTGCGCGGCTGGGGCCCGGTACGGCTCAACGCGGCCGTGAGCTACCGTTGGAACAGCGACCGGTACGAGCTGATCCGGGGCGAGCCCGGGCGGGTGCCCTACAACTACCATCTGACCGACAATGCCGGTGCGGAGCTCTGGGCCGACTATGCCTCCCGTGCAGGCGTAACCTCCCTGGGTGGCGACTATACGTTTCACCATATCCGCAGCACGGTGCTCGGCGAACCCCTTCCGAGGCCCGTCGGACGCTACGACCACGCCAAGAGCCGCCATATCGGGAACTTTTGGCTGAGGCACGGCAAGCGGTGGCGGCGTTTCGACGTCTCCGGCTCCGTCGGTGCGAGCACTACCCCCTACGGGACGTCGGTGCTCTGGAGCCTTGCGGGAGGGTATCGGCCCGTCGAGGGGCTGCGGCTCGAGATCGGAGCCGCGCAGTCCATGCGTCTGCCGACCTTCACGGACCTTTACTATACGGCGGCCAATTACATCGGGAATCCCGATCTGAAGCCCGAGCGGGCCGTGACCTACCGCTTTGCCGCAGACTATTCGCGGGAGCGGTGGAACGTTTCGGCGCGGCTCTACTACCGCGACGGCCACAACCTGATCGACTGGGTGAAACCATCGCCCGAGGCGGACTGGGAGTCATGCCAGATCACCTCGCTGGACACCTACGGGGCCGAAGGGCGTGCGGTCTATGCCACGGAAGGATTCCTGCGTCGGCTCGTATTCAGTTACGGTTACCTGACGCAGAGCAAGCACAGCGAGGGGATCTCGAAATATGCTCTCGACTACATGCGCCATAAGGCGGCCGTGAGTGCGGAGGTGCGTTTCCTGCGCCGTTTTTCGATCGTGCTGACCGGCTCGGTCTATGACCGTGCGGGCAGCTACGCCGACCGCGAAGGGGTGATGAGGGATTACCGGCCCTATTTCCTGCTCGACGGCCGCCTGGCCTGGGAAAAGGGGTGCTGCCGCCTTTACGTGGATGCGACGAACCTGACCGACACGGAGTATTTCGACTTCGGGGGGCTGCGTATGCCGGGAACGTGGATTTCCGGCGGGGTGGTACTGACCCTGGGCCGCCGGTAGGCGGGCGTTACGGGTATGTGCGGGGGACGACGGCTGCCGTCCCCCGCCTCTTTTTTAGTACGGACGGCTTTCGGGTGAGGGCGGTCGTCGGGGAGTGACCCCGGCGGGCTCGTAAACTCGGGTCGCTCGGGTGCGGTCGGGAGTACCCTGTGCAGCGCCGTGAGCGGAGCCGCACCGCACGCGCAGACGCCGCCCGAACGGAGCGTGACAGATTAAAAGGGGAAACGACTTTTTCGATGATTGTCCGGCGGTTTTTGCGGGAAATTTCTAATTAATCGCTATATTTGAAGCTTGAAACAGTGCGTTTATGCGCGGCCTCGGTCGGGGCTGCGTCCGGAGACGACAGAACGACTTAAAACATACCGAACCAAATGGAAAAACGTATCGTAGAGTGCGTCCCCAATTTCAGCGAGGGACGCGACAAGGCAGTCATCAAGCAGATCACCGACGCAATCGAGGCGGCGGGCGGCGTCAAGCTGCTCGACGTGGATCCGGGCGAGGCGACCAACCGTACGGTGGTCACCTTCGTCGGCGAACCCGAGGCGGTGCTGGAAGCCGCTTTCGCCGGAGTGAAGAAGGCCGCCGAGGTGATCGACATGCGCCACCACAAGGGGGCGCATCCCCGCATGGGTGCCACCGATGTGCTGCCCCTGATCCCCATTGCGGGCATTACGCTCGAAGAGTGCGCCGAGCTCGCACGCGGGCTTGCCCGGCGCATCGCCGACGAGCTGCATGTGCCGACTTACTGCTATGAGGCCGCGGCTTTCACGCCGGAGCGCCGCAACCTGGCCGTATGCCGTGCCGGGGAGTACGAGGCGCTGCCCGAGAAGATGACCTGCAAGGAGAAGGCGCCCGACTTCGGGGCCCGTGCTTATGACGAGGGCGTGGCCCGCACGGGCGCGACGGCCGTCGGTGCGCGGGACTTCCTGATCGCGGTCAATTACAACCTCAATACCACCTCCACGCGCCGTGCCAACGCCATCGCGTTCGACGTGCGCGAGAAGGGCCGTCCCGTGCGCGAGGGCAACCCCATCACGGGCAAGATTGTCAAGGACGCCGCCGGCAATCCGGTGATGAAGCCCGGTACGCTCAAGGCCTGCAAAGCGATCGGCTGGTATATCGACGAGTACCGCATCGCCCAGGTTTCGATGAACCTGACTAACATCTCCGTCACACCGCTGCACGTCGCCTTCGACGAGGTTTGCCACGCCGCCAACGAGCGCGGCGTGCGGGTGACGGGCACCGAGATCGTCGGCCTGATTCCCAAGCGGGCCCTGATCGAGGCGGGACGCTATTTCCTCGCGAAGCAGCAGCGCTCGACCGGCATTGCCGAAAGCGAGATCATCCGTATGGCCGTCAAGTCGATGGGGCTCGACGACCTGAAGCCCTTCAAGCCGGAGGAGAAGGTGATCGAATACCTGCTCGCAGCCGACGACAAGCGCAAGAAGCTGGTGGACATGACCTGCGCGGAGTTCGCGGAGGAGACCGCCAGCGAGTCGCCCGCGCCGGGCGGCGGCTCCATCGCCGCCTACATGGGTGCTTTGGGCGCTGCGCTGGGCACGATGGTAGCCAACCTTTCGTCGCACAAGGCCGGCTGGGACGACCGCTGGGCCATGTTCTCCGACTGGGCCGACAAGGGGCATGCCCTGATGACCGAGCTGTTGCATCTGGTCGATGAGGATACCGAGGCGTTCAACCGCATCATGGCCGTATTCGCCATGCCCAAGTCCACCGACGAGGAGAAGGCCGCCCGAAGCGCCGCCTTGCAGGAGGCGACCCTCTATGCGACGCAGGTGCCGCTTCGGACGATGCAGACCGCATTCCGTGCTTTTGAAATCGTCGGGGCGATGGCTGCCGAAGGCAATCCCAACTCGGTGTCCGACGCCGGCGTAGGTGCGCTCGCGGCCCGCAGCGCCGTGCTGGGCGCCTGCCTGAACGTGAAGATCAACGCCGCCGGGCTCAAGGATCGCGCCGTGGCCGACCGTCTGGTGGCCGAGGCCGAGGAGCTGGCTGCCCGTGCACAGGAAGCCGAACGCGAGGTGCTCGCCGTCGTCGAAGGTAAGATCAACAGCTAACCGAACAAAACCAACGCAAGATGACCATACAGGAGTTTCAAAGACAGATCACGGCGGGCATTCCGGAGGAGCTGCCCGCCCCCAAACCCTACGATCCAGCGATCAACCACGCCCCGCGCCGCAAGGAGATTCTCTCGCCCGAGGAGCGTGTGCTGGCCGTGCGCAATGCCCTGCGCTATTTCCCCGAGCGGCACCACGAGACGCTGGCGCGCGAGTTCGCCGAGGAGCTGCGCCGTTACGGACGGATTTATATGTATCGTTTCCGTCCCGACTACGAGATGCACGCCCGTCCCATCGACGACTATCCCCACAAGTCGCGGCAGGCGGCGGCCGTGATGATGATGATTCAGAACAACCTGGACAAGGCCGTGGCGCAGCATCCGCACGAGCTGATTACCTATGGCGGCAACGGGGCCGTGTTCCAGAACTGGGCGCAATACCTGCTGACGATGCAGTATTTGTCGCAGATGACCGACGATCAGACGTTGGTGATGTATTCGGGGCATCCGATGGGGCTGTTCCCCTCACATCCCGATGCGCCGCGGGTGGTGGTGACCAACGGCATGGTGATCCCCAACTACTCGAAGCCCGACGACTGGGAGCGTTTCAACGCGCTCGGCGTGTCGCAATACGGTCAGATGACGGCCGGTTCCTATATGTATATCGGACCGCAGGGCATTGTCCACGGTACGACCATCACCGTGATGAACGCCGCCCGCAAGCGGCTCGAACCCGGCCGCAAGGATCTGGGGGGCATGCTCTTCGTGTCGTCCGGCCTGGGCGGTATGTCGGGCGCCCAGCCCAAGGCGGGCAATATTTCGGGCGTGGTGAGCGTCGTGGCCGAGATCAACCCCAAAGCGGCACACAAGCGTCATGAGCAAGGGTGGGTCGATGAGCTTCACGATTCGCTCGACGAGCTGATCCCCCGCATCCGCCGGGCGCAGGAGCAGCGCGAAGTGGTTTCGCTCGCCTATGTGGGCAACGTGGTCGATCTGTGGGAGCGGCTGGCCGACGAGGAGATCCGCGTCGATCTGGGCTCCGACCAGACCTCGCTGCACAATCCCTGGGCCGGCGGATACTATCCCGTGGGGCTGAGTTACGAGGAGTCCAACCGCATGATGGCCGACGATCCGGAGGCTTTCCGTGAGCGCGTGCAGGAGTCCCTGCGCCGCCAGATCGCGGCGATCAACCGCCTGACGGCCCGGGGCATGTACTTCTTCGATTACGGCAACGCCTTCCTGCTGGAATCCTCCCGCGCCGGTGCGGATGTGCTGGCGCAGAACGGTCGCTTCCGTTATCCCTCCTATGTGCAGGATATCATGGGGCCGATGTTCTTCGACTACGGCTTCGGACCGTTCCGTTGGGCCTGCACCTCCTGCAAGCCCGAGGATCTTGCCGTCACGGACCGGCTGGCCGCCGAGGTGCTCGAGGAGATTCGCCGCACGGCGCCCGCCGAGATCGCGGGGCAGCTCGACGACAACATCCACTGGATCCGCGAGGCGGCCCGCAATAAGCTGGTGGTCGGATCGCAGGCCCGTATCCTCTATGCCGACAGCGAAGGGCGCACCAAGATCGCATTGGCGTTCAACGAGGCCGTCCGGCGGGGTGAAATTTCGGCCCCTGTCGTGCTCGGCCGCGACCACCACGACGTGTCGGGCACCGACTCGCCCTACCGCGAGACCTCGAACATTTACGACGGATCGTGCTACACGGCTGACATGGCCGTGCAGAACGTGATCGGCGACTCGTTCCGCGGTGCGACGTGGGTGTCGATCCACAACGGCGGCGGCGTCGGCTGGGGCGAGGTCATCAACGGCGGTTTCGGCATGGTCGTGGACGGCTCGGAAGATTCGGAACGCCACATCCGCGAAATGCTGCTGTGGGACGTCAATAACGGCATCGCACGCCGCTCGTGGGCCCGCAACGACGGAGCCATGTTCGCCATCCGCCGCGAGATGGAGCGCACGCCCGGCCTGAAAGTGACCCTGCCCAACCTGGCCGACGAGGAGCTCGTGCGCCGGGCGCTCGGGCAGGATTGATCCCGGCTTGCGGTTTCGCATGGTCTGCGGCGGTACGATGCCGTCGCAGACCGTGTCCGGAACCGATCCGGTTTATTGTATAACCCAACGTATCACCTAATCAAGAACAAAACCATGATTCATCAGATAAGCGCAGAACACCTCTCGATCGACCGCGTGCGGGAGATTCTGGAAAAACATTACACCCTTGCTCTCAGCGACGACGCGCGTCGTCGCATCGCCTGCTGCCGCGAGTACCTCGACCGCAAAATGGACACCCAGAAGGAGCCCATTTACGGCATTACGACCGGCTTCGGCTCGCTGTGCAACATCTCGGTCGATCGCGACAAGCTGGCGCAGTTGCAAAAGAACCTCGTCATGTCGCACGCCTGCGGCACGGGCGAGCGCGTGCCGTCGGAGATCGTGCGGCTGATCCTGCTGCTCAAGATCCAGTCGCTTTCATACGGCCATTCGGGCGTGCAGCTCTGCACGGTCGAGCGGCTCGTGGAGTTCTTCAACGACGACGTGTTGCCGGTCATCTACCAGCAGGGCTCGCTCGGCGCTTCGGGCGACTTGGCTCCGCTGGCTCACATGAGCCTGCCGCTGCTCGGTCTGGGGCAGGTGGAGTACAAAGGCGAAGTCCGCGAGGCCGGCGACGTGCTGCGTGAAAAGGGGTGGAGCCCGATCGAATTGCAGTCCAAAGAGGGGTTGGCGTTGCTCAACGGCACCCAGTTCATGAGCGCTTATGGCGTCTGGTCGCTCATTCAGGCCCGTCGCCTGAGCGAATGGGCCGACCGCATCGGGGCCCTCTCGCTGGAGGCGTTCGACGGACGTATCGAGCCGTTCTGCGACGAGGTGCACCTGATCCGCGGCCACAAGGGGCAGCTTGCCACGGCCCGCGCCTTCCGCCGCCTGCTCGAAGGCAGCGAGCTGATCGGCCGTCCCAAAGCCCATGTGCAGGACCCCTATTCGTTCCGCTGCATCCCGCAGGTGCACGGCGCCTCGAAGGACACGATCGACTATGTGGCGAGCGTGCTGACCACCGAGATCAACAGCACCACCGACAACCCGACGGTTTTCCCGGAGGAGGACATGGTCGTGTCGGCCGGCAACTTCCACGGACAGCCGATCGCACTGGCGATGGACTTTCTCGCCATTGCCGTGGCCGAGCTGGGCAACATCTCGGAGCGGCGCACCTACAAGCTCATTTCGGGCGCGCGCGAACTGCCCGCATTCCTGGTCGCCAAGCCGGGACTGAACAGCGGGTTCATGATTCCGCAATATACGGCCGCCTCGATCGTAAGCCAGAGCAAGGGGCTGTGCATGCCCGCATCGGTGGATTCGATCCCCTCGTCGCAGGGACAGGAGGACCATGTGAGCATGGGTTCCAACGCCGCCACGAAGCTGGCCCGCGTGGTGCTCAACACCGAGCGGGTGCTGGCCATCGAGCTGATGAACGCAGCCCAGGCCCTCGAATTCCGTCGCCCGGCCCGCTCCTCAGAGCCTATCGAGCGGATGGTGGCCGCCTACCGCAAGCGTGTGCCGTTCGTGGATAACGACCAGGTGATGTACCCCCATATCGAATCCTCGATCCAATTCCTGCGCACGACATGCGACTGCTGATCCGGAACATCGCCCGCATCGCGGGGATCGACGAGTCGGGTCGCGACCGCGTCTGCGGCGCCGAGATGGACCGCCTCGGTACCCTCGACGATGCCTGGCTGCTCGCCGACGGGGAGCGCATCGCGGCCTATGGGCCCATGAGCGCCCTGCCCGAAGGGGAGTTCGACGCTACGGTGGACGCCGGTGGCGGGATGCTTTTCCCGTCGTTCTGCGATTCGCACACCCATCTGGTCTATGCCGGAAGCCGCGAGCAGGAGTTTATCGACAAGATCAACGGCCTGACTTATGAGCAGATTGCCGAGCGGGGCGGAGGGATTCTCAACTCCGCTGACCGGCTGCACGAAACCTCCGAGGACGAGTTGTACCGGCAGGCGATGGAGCGCATCGACGAGATCGTCCGCATGGGTACCGGAGCCGTGGAGATCAAGAGCGGCTATGGCCTGACGACCGGGGATGAGCTGAAGATGCTGCGGGTGATCCGCCGCATCCGCGAGACGGCGCCCCTGACCGTACGTGCGACTTTTCTCGGAGCACATGCCGTAGGCCGCGCCTATGTCGGACGGCAGGAGGAGTACGTGGAGCTGATCTGCCGCGAGATGATTCCGGCGGTGGCCCGCGAGGGTTTGGCCGACTTCGTGGACGTGTTCTGTGACAAGGGATTCTTCACGGTGGAACAGACGGCCCGCATCCTGCGTGCAGGGGCGGAATACGGCATGCGGCCGAAGATTCACGCCAACGAGCTGGCCGTTTCGGGCGGCGTACAGGTGGGCGTCGCCCACGGAGCGCTGTCGGTGGATCACCTCGAGCGGATGGGCGCGGAGGAGATCGCAGTGTTGAAAGCCTCCCGCACGATGCCCACGATGCTGCCGGGCGCGGCTTTCTTCCTCGGTATGCCCTATCCGCCGGCGCGGGAGATGATCCGCGCGGGACTGGGCGTGGCGCTGGCCTCCGACTACAATCCCGGCTCCTCGCCTTCGGGCAACATGAAGACGGTGGTATCGCTGGCCTGCATCAAGATGAAGATGACCCCGGCAGAGGCGCTCAATGCCGCGACGCTCAACGGTGCGGCGGCCATGGATCTCAGCCGCGACCACGGTTCCGTGAGTGTCGGCAAGCGGGCCGATTTCTTCCTCACGCGGCCGATTCCTTCGGTGGAGTTCGTGCCTTATGCCTACACTACGCCCCTGATCCGTCGGGTTTTCCTCGGAGGACGCGAGGTCTGGGCGGAGTGCGGACGGTAATCCGTGTCCCTGTGCGGGATGCGCTTGGTCCTCTTTCCGCGATCCGGCGGGTGGCGGACGATGCGCCGCACCGGAGCGTTACGGTGGGTTTCGTTCCTTTTCGCCGGGGCGGATGCAGAAGAGACGCGGCACGCTATGCCGGATGGCGGTAAGATATGACAGTTGTTTCGGTGTGCGGACGGACGGCGAGCAGCCGCTCTGTCCGCCTCCGTCTGCGGACAGCGTGTCCTGTGGCCGGTTCGTAAGACGGACGCCGGGATCGGCTGTCGGGGCTTGTCTTTCTCGGAGGTGAGGGCCGTTGCTGACAGGTGGTATGCCGGAGCGGGAAGTTCGGAAAAATGGCTGCCCCGATCGCTGTGCGGGTCGGAACGGCCGATCGACGGAGTGCACCCGGCTTGTGCCCGGCACGTCGGCCTTCGCACAGTCAAGGGACACCGGAATACCTGCCGTAGTTGCAGGGATGCGCACAGCGGCACGGTCACGGCTGGCGTGATTATTGACCGGAACAAAAGGATATGAAAAAGCTTGTCTTGACATTGCTCTTAGGAATCACCGGGACCCTTGCGTCCCCTGTAAATGCACAGAATATGAAACCATTGACACCCGAGGAGCGTCGCGTGATCGTGGAGAAGGGGACCGAACGACCCTTCAGCGGCGCCTATTACGATTTCAACGAGGAGGGACTCTACCGCTGTCGCCAGTGCGGTGCGCCGCTCTACCGTTCCCAGGACAAATTCGACGCCGGCTGCGGCTGGCCCAGCTTCGACGACGAGCTGCCGGGGGCGGTGCGTCGGCAGCGCGACGCCGACGGACGGCGGACGGAGATCGTCTGCGCAGCCTGTGGCGGCCACCTGGGGCATGTGTTCGAGGGGGAGGGGCTGACGCCTAAAAACACGCGACACTGCGTCAATTCCGTTTCGCTGTCGTTCGAGAAAGGGGCGAGCGAACCGCTTGCCGCTGTCCCCCGCCTGAAAACCGACACGGCGTTCTTCGCCGGCGGCTGCTTCTGGGGCGTCGAACACCTGTTGGCCAAAGAGAAGGGGGTGGTGAATGTCACTGCGGGCTATATCGGCGGTAAGACCGAAAATCCGACCTACGAAGCGGTTTGCAGCCAACGCACGGGACATGCCGAGGCAGTCGAGGTGGTTTTCGATCCCGCGAAGATTTCCTACGAATCGCTGGCCAAGCTCTTTTTCGAGATTCACGATCCGACCCAGGCGGACGGTCAGGGGCCCGATATCGGCGACCAGTATCGTTCGGAAATTTTTTATACCTCGCCCGAGCAGAAGCAGATCGCCGAACGGCTGATCGCCGAGCTGCGGGCTAAGGGGTACGAAGTGGTCACACAGGTTACACCTGCCGGGAAATTCTGGCCCGCAGAGCAATACCATCAGGATTATTACGAGCGCAAGGGGACGCAGCCCTATTGTCACCGCTATACCAAGCGGTTCTGACGGACTGAGTGACTGCCTGCGACGGTTCTATTGTTGCGAACGGCAGTCGGAATACGGCAACGCCGGGCATTTGCCCGGCGTTGTACATTGATATAGATCTGGGCCGAGGGCTGCGACCGGCCGGCGGTCGGCTGTGAGCAGGGACGCATCCGTAAGGGCTTGTGCCGGCTTCTGTATGTCCGGTGTGGCGGTTTGTCGGGAAGTTGCTCCGATGGCCCGGATGGGACGGCGGGGCGCAGGGGTGTCCCGATCGGTCGGAGCAGTTTCGCCAGAGTAACGTGTATTGTTCAATACGTGTGAAAAACAGGTTAAAATCGGGTTAAATAGTTGTAATCATGTACGGAAGGTTGGATTCTTTTGTAAATTTGCATGACAGAAAAAGCGGAGGCCCTGCCCGCAGGAGATAAAAGTTACCGAAAAATGGAACAATTCAAGGATTGCCGTTTCACCGTCGTCGTGCCCGTTTATAACGAGGAGGGCAACATGGATGCGCTCGAAAAGGCGCTCGCCGGATATCTCCGCCGGATGGGGAGCGCAGCGTGCGTGTTGCTGGTGGACGACGCTTCGACCGACGGCAGCCTCCGGCGGATTATCTCGATGTGCCGCCGCAACGAGGGATTTTACTACATTGCGCTCGAATGCAACGGCGGCCTGAGCGCAGCCCTCAAAGCGGGGATCGACGCTGTGCGCACGCCTCTGGTGGGGTATATGGACGCCGACCTGCAAACCACGCCCGAAGATTTCGACCTGCTGCTGCCTTATGCTGAGGAGTATGCCCTGGTGACGGGGGTGCGTGTCGATCGGCGGGACGGCTGGTTCAAGCGGTTGCAGTCCCGCATCGCAAACGCGTTTCGTCGGATGATGACCGGCGACGAGGCGACCGACACGGGCTGCCCTCTGAAGGTGATGCAAACCGCTTACGCCCGGCGCGTTCCCTTTTTCAAAGGGCTGCACCGTTTCCTGCCGGCCATGATGTTGTTGCAGGGAGGCCGGGTCATGGAGGTTCCCGTGCGCCATTTTCCCCGCACGGCCGGCGTGTCGAAATACCGGTTGCGGAACCGGCTTGTGGCCCCGCTGATCGACTGCTTCGCCTATCGATGGATGCGTAACCGATACATCGACTACCGGATCGCTGCGGACAACCTGCCCGCGGATGTCGTGAAAGACGAAGTGCGTGTGCGCCGCACGGCCGGGCAATCGGCGCCGGAGGCGGCGGTGCACGCCTGACGGACATAGTCTCTGACGCATCAGCGAGCGGAGACGCTGAAACCCAACGACCATGTGGATATTTGCCATCGGATTTCTGGCCCAGGCTTTTTTCTCGGCACGGATTCTCCTGCAATGGGCCCTTTCGGAGCGTGCCGGGCGGGTGCTTTCGCCGGGCGCTTTCTGGGTGCTGAGCCTTGCGGGGTCGTATCTCTTTTTCGTATATGGGTGGCTGCGGGACGATTTCGCCATCATCCTCGGACAGTTCATCTCCTACTACATTTATATCTGGAACCTGCGCGAGAAAGCCATCTGGTTTCACATTCCGCGTCCCTGCAGGTGGGTGCTCGGCCTGACCCCGTTCGCGGCTTTCGTCTGGCTGGCACGCGACCTGCCCGCCTTCGCCGCAACCTTTCTGCACAATGCAGACGTGCCGCTGTCGCTGCTTCTGCTCGGCACGGCGGGGCAGGCGGTCTTTACGCTGCGTTTCGTGTACCAGTGGCTCTATTCCCGGCGGCGAGGGGACTCGCTGCTGCCCGCCGGATTCTGGATGCTCAGTCTTGCGGGGTCCTCGATGATCGTCCTCTATGCCTGTCTGCGCCACGATCCGGTGCTGATCGTCGGGCAGTCGTTCGGGCTGGCGGCTTACCTGCGCAACCTGATGCTTTCGTTTCGTAAAACCTCGCAAACGCAATGACCCGGAAAAAGCATTTCCTGCTGCTCGCCCTGCTTTTCATGGCCCTTGTGCCGCTGATGTGCCTGCGCGACTTCACTCCTGATAACGAATTGCGGTATCTCAGCATCGCCGACGAAGCGTTGCGGGAGGGGCACTTCTTCGCTTTTACGAGCCACGGGGCGCCCTATGCCGACAAACCGCCGCTTTATCTGTGGATCGTCATGCTGTGCCGCGCAGTGGCGGGCAGGCACCTGCTGCCGCTGCTGGGGTTGTTTTCCCTGCTCCCGGCTCTCGGAGTGCTCCGTGCGATGGACCGCTGGGTCGGGGTACGGATGGCCGACCGCGACGCCCGGGCGGGGATGTTGACGCTCGCCTCGAGCGCCTTTTTTCTCGGTGCGGCCGTCGTGCTGCGGATGGATATGCTCATGTGTCTGTTCATCGTGCTCGCGCTGCGGGTCTTTTGGCGCAGGTATGAGGGTAGGGCTCGGCGCAGCGACACGGTGCGATTCCCGGCATACGTCTTTCTCGCGCTTTTCACCAAAGGACCGGTCGGATTGCTCGTGCCGCTGGTGTCGGTGGTCGTCTTCCTGCTGCTCGAAGGGCGGTTGCGGACGTTGGGACGCTACTGGGGATGGCGGACGTGGGGTGTGATTCTTGCGGGATGCCTTGTCTGGTTCGGCGCCGTCTATGCGGAGGGAGGCCGGGAGTACCTGGACAACCTGCTGTTCCACCAGACGATCGACCGCGCGGTGGATGCGTTTCATCACAAGGCGCCCGTATATTATTACCTCGTGGCGATCTGGTATGCGCTGGCGCCCTGGTCGCCGTGGATGGTCGCCTCCGTCGTGGCTGCACTCGTATGCAGGAAGGTCGGGGAGGCGCTGCCTAAATTTCTGTTGACCGTATTCCTGACGACACTCGTGATGCTCTCGGCCTTCAGCTCGAAGCTGCAGATCTACCTGCTGCCCGCCTTCCCGTTCCTGGCTTACTTCGCAGCGTGGCAGTTGCCGTGGTTCGGCCGCACGCGACTGGCCTGGTGGTGCATGGCGGTACCGGCTTTGCTGCTGGCTTTCGCGCTGCCTCTGCTGATCCTTACGCAGGCTGCCGAACTGCTCACACTGCCCGTGTCCGCACCGCTTTATCTCGCTGCGGGGCTGCTGACGGCGGGCGGACTGGTCGCCATGTTCCGCCTCTGGCGCGGCAGCGATGCGGCATGCGGCGTGGCTCCCGTCGCTGCGGGATTGTTCGCAGCGCTTTTCGCGGGGGCTTTCGCGCTGCCGTCGCTCAACCCGATGATCGGCTACGGCGACCTCTGCCGGCAGGCGTCGGAGGTCGTCCGTGCGGAGGGGTTGCCGGTGCGCTACTCGACCTATCGCATCCGGCGGTCCGAGAATATGGATGTCTATCTGGGCGTGCCACCCCGGGCGATCGGTGATGCGGATTCGCTGGCGGAGGTGAGGGAGGGCGTGGTACTGGCCCGTTGCCGCGACCTGGGACACGATCCTGCGCTCGACCGTTTCGTCGGTCGTGCCGCGCTGTGCCGCAAAGCGGGGGAGTACTTGATCGTGATACCGGCCGATCCCGCCGGTGGACGACCTGCCGCGAATGTCTGCGGTGGCCCGGAAGATACGCGACGGTCGGAGCCGTAATCGTTCCTAGTGCGTGCCCGGCGTAAAACGCAGCGGCGGACCGCATCGTGCGGCCCGCCGTTCCCATCTTCCGGAGCTTAGATCCGTTATTGCTGCGCCACCAGCCCCTCCGGGGTGATGTAGTACCAGCCCATATAGACTGTGCCGGCTTTCTTGCTCTTTTCGACGCAGTACCCGCTGATGATATTGCCGTCCTCGCTTACGTTGATGATATAACGGTTCTGGTCGATAAGCACGCCGTAATGATTCCTTACCCATTCGTTCATGGGGGTCATCGATGGGCCGCGGTAGTCGTACACCCAGCCCAGGGCATCGCCCGAATCGGTCGAGTTGCCATAGCAATAGCCGTCGTTGTCGGCTGTCATGCCCTTGGCGAATGTGGTGACCGACTCGAACTTCATGATGTGCGATTCGCCGGTTTCGGTGTCCACCAGTGCCGGATAGACGATTTGCGTGGCCGGAGCTTCGTCGCCGTTCGATTTGTAGTCGTAGAAACATGAGCCGATATAGCGACCGTTGGGGCTGATGCAGTAGGGCTCGGCGGTCATGCGGATGTAGCAAGCCACTTCGCCCTCCATCAATCCGCCTGTGAGCATGCTGGATATGAGGATCGTCTTGATTTCCGAGGACTCCTGCGCGGGGTAGTACAACTGTCCGTTTTTCCAATAGATCAACCCCTGGCTGTCCCATTCCGATCCGTAAACCACCGATCCGTCGGCCGAGCATCCGCGGGCCATCGCTCCGTTTCTGAGGGCCGTGCCCCGCATGTTGAGCTCGGGAACGGACAGGACTTCCGGCGTGCCGTTTACCCACTTGATCGGGGCATATGCCCTTGTGTCGATGTTCTGGGCATAGCCCACCCAGACCGATCCGTCGGAAGAAACCGCTTCGACGCGTGCGTTGCGGTGTCCTTCGACCTCGGGGGTGATGTGCTCTTCGCCCCGGATGAGCAGGGTGCCCCCTGCCGAGCCGATGTTGATGGCGATAACCTGCCCGTCGTCGCTCACGGCCCGCAGGTTGTAATATTCGGTAGAGCCTTCGAGCTGCCGCCGTTCGCCGGTGAGGGCGTTTATGATGACCGGCGCCTTGATCGCCGTGTTTCCGTCCTCGAGATAGCCTTCGGTAATCAGGCCGCCGCAGAATTTTCCGTTGCGCGAAAAGACGGGTTTGTCCGAGAGGTCGTACAGGTCGGCAAACCGTCCCGTAAATCCTGCGTTCTGCTGCGAGAACGTAATCTGCCGGGTTTCGGCATTACCGCCCGAGAGCGTGACCAGCGCCGTGCGCACTGCGTCGGTCGTGTTGGCCGTCGCCGTGGCCGTGAGCTGCGTCCGGTCTTCCGATGCGGTGAGGGTCAGCCAGTCGGCATCCTTGTCCGCACTCCATGCCGTGTTGCTCGTCACCTCGATCGTCACGCTTCCCCCGGCTGCGTCGAATGCATAGGAAGAGCGTGCGGGGTAAATCTGGTCGAAGTCCCGCTCGTCGGTGCAGGCCGCTGCCAGGAAGAGGCCGAGAAGCAGGAAAAGGTATTTTTTCATGGTTTTTTACGTTTTAGCGTTCGGTTATTCGGTAAGGGTCGTGTATTCCACGATCGCCATTTCGCCCCAGCCGTCCGCGAGGGGGCCGTTGCAGTTCATCGGGCAACCGACGGCATAGTAGCGTTTGCCGGGTTTCCCGGCCGTCTCGGTGAAAATGGCCTTGGGCGAGTTATAAGCCCACTTGCCGCCTGTGGTGTAGAACAGATTGTGCAGGTAGGTAGGGGTGTATTCTTCGGATTTTTTGATTTCGTCGAACCAGTCGGCATCGACCGTGTCGTACATGAAGGCGAAAGTTCCCTCGGCTGCGAGATAGGTATAGGTGGCGCCCGAAGTCGTTATATCGGAAACCGTCACGGAGACCGACGGCCGGGGGGCGTCGGGATCGATGGCGGGGGTGCTGGCGTCATAGCGCCGCACGCCGGCCGGCACACCCTCCGTATCGTAGATAAGCGCATAGACCTCGATTTCGTTGGCCGGGGTCAGCGTCGGGGTTACCAGCTCCATTTCTGCCGGGAGCCCCTGCGTCGCGACGGTCATGCCCATCGACGGGAGGCTTTCCCACCGCTCCAGCATGGTCATCAGGTCGCCTTTCCAGTGCATCCGGTGGTAGAATATTTCGTCCTGGATCGATTTGAGCTGCACGAGGGCCGATATTTTTCCGCAGCGGCGATTCGGGCTGAGCGTATAGGTTCCCTTATAAATATCGTTCTGGTAGGTGAGTTCGGCGCCGGGGGCCTCGTCGGATGCGAGGGTGCGGAACGGCTGCTCGAAGAGGTTGGCGGAGTTGCCCGCACGGTCGATTACTTCGACGTAAAAGACGTAGTCCGTGGCGGGGGAGAGCTCGAAATAATTGACCGTATAGTCCTCGAGCAGATCGTTGATCTCTCCGTCATCGAGTTGTCCGCCGACGAATTTGTCCCGATCGGCGGCTGTGCCGAGGTAATAGCGGAAGCCGCGGTAGTCCGAGGCCATGCGGACCGTGAATCCGGCGGAGCAGTCGAGCAGGTAGGCCTGCGTGACCGACACGTCGTCGGCAAGCCGGACTTTCAACGATGCGATGCTTCCTTCGTGGCCGAAAGCGTCGGCAGCCACCGCGAAAACCGTATAGGTCGCCGCCTGCTGGACCTCTTTGAAAAGTACGGTCTCCGCACTCCCGTCGGCAACGGTCATGCTTCCCGGCAGTGTTCCCGCGCGGAAGGCTACGAAATCCGACTCGTCGCCGATCGCATAGCGATAGGAAACGCTGTTGTCCGACGGAGTGAAGCGCACCTCGAATTCGGAGGGGTTCTGGTGCCCCGTTTTTTCGATCCGCACGGATGCAGAGCCTCCGAACGGATCGGCATCCTCGGTCTGGCATCCGGCGACCGTGGCCGCGACGAAGCAGAGCGCAAGGTAGGATAAGGTTTTTTTCATAGCAGATGGTTTAAAGTGGTCGAATCGATGCCCGGCATATCCGGGTGCGGAAAACCGCTCTGCTAAAATACTTCGGAAGAAGACCCGCGACAAATTTCTCTTTGAAAGAAACGTCAAATTTTACCTTTCTTTAAACATTTCCACCCGGTAAACGCACATCGCGGATGCGTTGGGCCTCCTGCCGGTAGCGCGATGGCGGGACGCCGGTTTCCTTCTGGAAATTCTGGTAAAACGTGGGGAGGTTGTTGTAGCCGAGGTAGTCGGCCAGCGCCTTGATCGGGGTGCCGTTCTGCGGGTCGGAGAGCAGCTCGACGGCTTTGGCGATCCTGAACGTATTGACATAACCGGCGAAGGAGGTGCCCGAGAAGCGGTTTACCGCCCGCGAGAGATACGAGCGGTTGGTGTCGAGCCGCCGGGCGGCCGTCTCGATCGTCAGGTCGTTGCTGCGGTAGAGCTCCTCTTCGGTCATCAGGCGGTTGAGCCGGTTGAATAGCTCCTTGAGCCGTGTGTCATTGCGATCCTCCTCGGCTTCGCCGTTGTCGCGGATGCGGTCGGCGAGCAGTCGTTCCCGTTTCAGGTGCAGCTCGTAGTTCCTGACCAGTTGCCGATACATCACCGTTTTGCGGCGGTAGAGCAGGAAAATCGCGCAGGCCGTGACCAGCAGGAATACCGAGAGGGAAACCATGAGCTGCAATCGTTTCCGGCCCTTGAGCAGACGCAGGTCGCGTTCCTGGATGGCGTTTTCGCGTTTCTGGTTTTCGTAACGGAGTCTGAGGCTGTTGTACGAACGCTCCTTTTCCACGTTGAACACGCTGTCGGCGATGCTTTGGTAGGTACGCATGTATTCCAGCGCCTTGTCGCTGCGTCCGACGGCGGTGTAGGCGTCGGCAAGCGTCAGGTAGAGCTTGTAGCCGTGGAAATACATATTGTGCCGCTCGACGATGGCCAGTCCGTCGAGGTAGTTGCTTATGCCGCCGCGGAAGTCGCCTTTGCGACAGAGGAAATCGCCGTAACTTTTGTACGATTCGATGAGGGTCGAATAATCGGGCAGGCTGTGCGTGATCGCCCGGCGGTAGAAATGCTCCGCTTCGGCGTCGCGACCGAGCCGGGCCAGGATATTGCCGTGGAGCGCGTCCGAATTGTTGATCCCTCCGCGGTAAGCATCCAATCGGGTCGTCCGCTCGATATAGTCCAGGGCACGGTTGTCGTCGCCCGCCACATAATACATATAGGCGGTCATCAGAGCTCCGATATAGATGATCTCGTCGTCGTCGGTCTGTTGGCCGTAAGCGTAGATTTCCAGAGCCGGTTCCAGTCCCGACGGATCGTTGCGCAGGTAGCAGGCATTGACGATGTTGCACAGGATCTGATAAGACGCTCTTTCATCTACTTTGCGGCAATGGGCGAGGGCTTCGTAGAAACAGTGCAGCGCCTCGTCGTAATTCATGGCATACATCAGGTTGTGGACGCCGATCGTATTGTAGATCACCATGAGCGGGAAATCGTAATCTCCCTCGCGGGCCGGCCCGGTGATCTCGTCGAAATAATAGTACATGGAATCCGGCTTGAACAGCATCCCGAAAGCCTGCCCGATGTAGGCGCCCGCGTAAACGGCCGTCTTGGTTTCGCCCCGCAGGAGCGCCTGACGGTAAACCGGACGCGCCATGTCGATGAGCTCCCGGTTGCGCTGCTGCGAGGCATAGGATGCCCAGGTCATGTTCAGCTCCTCGAGGTCATACACGGCTTCCTGCCCGCTGTCCGTGGTTTCCGGATCATGCGTTTCGACCGGTGGCTGATCCGCCGCGCCGCCGCATGAAAATACGGAGGCAAGGAGCCATGTGAAGAGGATGGTCAGCGTTGTGGAACGGACGGTTTTCATGCGTTTCCTGATTAAGTGCGGGCCGGACGGCAGCGCGTGCAGGCCGTAAATCCGTTTGATTACGGTGTAAATTTAATCATTTTCGGCCGATAACTGCAGAAAAAGTCTGTCGTCTCTGTCTTCCGTTCCGAATCGGATGGCCTTGAACGACCTGACAACATAGCTTTGTCCGGAAAGACTTATCCCGGCTTTGCCAGTAGGGGCTCGTCGGGGCAGGGGCAACCTTAAACTGTCGTCCCTGCTGCTCATGCTCCCGTGCAAGGGGCGCCGTCGTCTGCGTTGGTTTCGCGGTGCCGACGGGTCCGGCTGCTGCGACCGGGTGGGCGGCTTCAGTTTTATGCCGCCTGCCAGGTGAGAATTCGGTAAAAATGCGTAATTTTAACCGGTCGTTTCCGTTGCGCGATCGGCGGTGTGCGCCGAGCGTGACGGATTCGGGCGGCGAGTCGGCAGTGGACGCCGCCGAACGTACCACTATAAATCCATTCCGAACTTCCATAACATGATGACAGCACGTATTGCATCGGCATTTGCAGCCCGATTCGGCGGAGAGGGGACCCTTTACGCCTCGGCCGGACGCATCAACCTGATCGGGGAACATACCGATTACAACGGAGGCTTCGTCCTCCCCGGAGCCGTGGATTGCAGCATTACGGCCATGATGAGGCCCAACGGAACGAAGTTCGTGCGGGTCCGGGCCCTCGACCTGGATGCCGAAACCGTATTCGGGCTGACAGAAGAGGACAAACCCGACGAAGCGTGGGCCCATTATGTGTTTGGGGTTTGCCGTGAAATCCGCAAGTGCGGCGGCTCGATCGGCGGATTCGACGCCGTATTTGCCGGCGACGTTCCTTCGGGCGCGGGCATGTCCTCGTCGGCCGCGCTCGAATCGGCGTTCGCCTACGGGCTGAACGACCTGTTCGCGCTCGGTATCGACCGGTTCGGATTGGCCCGTATCGGGCAGGCGACCGAACATAACTATTGCGGCGTTCAATGCGGCATCATGGACCAGTTCGCCTCTGTGTTCGGCCGGCGCGGCAACCTGATTCGGCTGGATTGCCGTTCGATGGAATACAGCTACTTCCCGTTCGATCCCCAGTCGCACGGTTACTGGCTCGTGCTGCTCGATTCGACTGTCAAACACGAACTTGCGGATTCGCCATACAACCGTCGCCGTGCTTCGTGCGAACGGGTCGTCGAGGCGATACGCCGGCGCTGTCCCCGGGTGGAGCTGCTGCGCGATGCCGATATGCGGATGCTCGATCAGGTGCGATCGGAGATTACGGACGAGGATTATCGGCGTGCCCGCTATGTGATCGGCGAGAACGAAAGGGTGCTTCGCGTGTGCGACGCGCTCGAAAGGGGCGACTATGAAACCGTCGGCAGGATGATGTACCTTTCGCATGATGGGCTGCGGGACGACTATGAAGTGAGCTGCGAGGAACTTGATTTCCTCAACGGGCAGGCCCGCTCGTTCGACGTTGCGGGGTCGCGCATGATGGGCGGCGGTTTCGGCGGCTGCACGATCAACCTTGTTCGGGAGGAACTTTATGATGATTTCGTCGCGGGGGCGTGCAAAGCCTTTACTGACCGCTTCGGGCACGAACCGAAAGTCTATCCGGTCGTCATTTCCGACGGAGCGAGGCGGGTGGAATAACATCGGATATGGAGGAGCCGGCCTGTTTCTTTAGGAGTGCTTTATGCGGATTAATTTAGATCTGAAAAATATGAGATGGATGTTTTTAATGGCGTGTTCTTGGTCGATTGTCTTAGCTGCTTGCGATTTTTCCAGTCAATCCCAAACGGAGGGTGAAAGAAAATCCGGTCAGAACGTGTGCGGAGGGCATGGCCCGGATTCTCGGAAAACAGGACACGGGGCGAAGATACCCGATGTTTTTTCTGAGGCCGAGCAAAACAGGGCATTGCGCTATCAGATCAAACTCTATGTCGCGGAACGGATCGCCGAATCCGCAATGTATGGTTATGAAGATTTCAGATATGAACGCCTGATCACTCTTCAACAAAGTTTGTCGGGGGATACGCTCGTTTACCGGGTCGAACAAACGAGCGATTTCTGTCTGTTTTACGACAGGCCGCAGTATCTCTATAAAATTGACGATATATATGTATTATGCTATTGTACTGATGCACAAATATCAGTACTTACTTTAGAAGAATTGATCTCCTCTCTCGCGGAGGATTATCCGAATTACCGTCGGGATTATGAAAGCTATTTGCAAACAAAGAAAAAATTTGCGGGATTCCTGCCAATTGGCGATGGACTGATTTTCGAGGGCGATTATTATGTGCTTAAATTTTATCACGGCATGATGTATAAAACCGTTTGTTCGGAATTAGGTGCCAAGGACAAGGTGGTTAGCGCATCCCCTGTATTCTATGATCCTGTTTGGAATAAGTGATAAGACTTTTGTCCGGGTTTAAGTTTTGCTCCCATAGGTATAGACAAAGAAAAAGAGTTTATAAATCATCTTTGCAGATCGGTTTATAAACTCTTTATTTTGCGGTGTGTAGGGGACTCGAACCCCTGACCCCGTGCGTGACAGGCACGTATTCTAACCAGCTGAACTAACACACCTTTTTGCTGATTGCGAATGCAAAGGTAATACAAAATTTAAAAACTCCAAACAAATTTTTCACTTTTTGAAAAGAGAAAAATGCACGCTCCCGTAACTCCTTAATTGCCAGAATCGAGGATGTGCGGAGAAATCGAATTTTTTAGCGTGTTCGTAAATCAGGAGCCCCTGCTCACGCAGGATGGGGCCGTCGAGGACGAGGTCGATGATCTCCGATGCCCCCTCCAGATCGTAAGGCGCGTCCGAAAAGACGACGTCGAATTGCTTGGAAGCATTGCGCACATAGAGGAAAGCGTTGGCCTTGACCGCATAGAGGTTATCGATGGCGAGGGCTGCGGCCGTCTGCCGGATGAAGCGGTGATGGACGGGGTTGATCTCCACGGCCGTGACGCTCCTGACGCCCCGCGAGGCGAATTCATAGCTGATCGACCCGGTGCCGGCGAAGAGGTCAAGCACGTCGCAGTCAGCGTAATCCACGAAGTTCGACAGGACGTTGAACAGGTTTTCCTTGGCGAAGTCGGTCGTCGGCCGCGCCCTGAGGTTGCGGGGCGGATCGATCGTCCGGCCGCGGTATTTGCCGCTTACGATACGCATACGACCCGTCGGAAATAGCGGCGCAGCAGTCGCGCGGTTTCCCGTGCGCTGTCGCCCGTGATATGTAGCGTCTGGTTGCGCAGGCCGAGGACGGCATCCAGGTCGGTCATGTGGACCAGTACGTCCGCTTCGGTCGGGGCGGCCAGGGCCGCCGCATAACGCAGTTCCGGCCCATAGCTCCGCACATAGAGGGTGTCGCCCGTATGCCGGAGCACCGTATAGGATCCTTCGTATGCGGGAAGGTGAAGCAGCGGGGAGGTGAAGGCCAGCCGGTCGCCGAGGCGATCCCGGAGTGCGGCGCAGCAGGCGCGTGCGACGGCCATCACGACGACTTCCGGCGCAGCAGGATCGCTGTGTACCGTCGTCTCGTCGGCCAAAGGCGCGAGTCCCGCGATCCGCAGGTAGCGTTCGGCGAGTTCCGAACGGAAAGCTTCGCGGGGAACGAGCAGCGTGCGGGGCGTTACGAGCGAGCAGAGCACGCGGGTATCGCCGCTCAACGCCTGGGCGGGCAGGGTGTCGGCTGAAAAAGAGTGTCCACCCAACTTGAGCTGAATGGACACGTGTGCGGCGGATTCCGGAAGGTTATTCCCAGTTGCCGGCTTCATTGTTTCCTCCTTCCATCGATCCGAACTTGATGCCCGGATAACGGTTGTAGTTATTGACCTGATCGTCCCGCAGGTTGATGATCTCCTGGCGGTATCTGACCGTGTCGAGGTACATTTCGTAGGGGATGCGAACCTCCACCACGGGAATGACCACTTTGGATTCGGTCGTGAGCATGCCCGCTTCGAGGATGTACTCGGTTTGATGGTCGGTGCCGGGCACATAGCGCAGATTGCGCACCTGTGCGGACGAAAGACGCTTGGGGGAGAAAATCGTGTCGATCACGGGCACCTGGAACTTTTCGATGTTCTGGCGGCCGCTCTTCTTGAGCTGGGCCATCGCCACCGAGTCATCTTCGTCCACGATCTTGCGCTCGAATTCGAGCCGGTCGTTGAGAACGAAATGGATGAGCGTGTCGAAGCTGTCCGTAAAGCGCTGGTATTTCGATTTGTAGGCGCGCTCAGCAGTACGGATGTCCTTGATGCGGTCGATGATAAGGGCCTCCTGAGCCGCCCGTTCCTTTTCAAACTTGATCGGCGTAGAGATCTGACGATAGATCACGTAGACCAGTCCGACGATCACTACGGCCAGAAGAATTTGAAAGATTTTTTTTCCCATTTTATGTATTTGTATTAAGTTTGTATCCCTGTTAGAAACCCGCCGAAGCGATGCTCAGTACCCATATTGCGACCCAAATTTACGCTAAAATTTGTTTTGCACCAACTTCTGGTCAAAAAAAAATCATAGAAATGTTGTCCGAATATCTTGCGGATGACGATTTTTCCAGGATTTTCGTGTTGAACGGTTATGCGGGCACGGGCAAGACCACGCTTATCGCTGCGCTGGTCGGGGCGCTTAAGGCGTTGGGGATCAAACCCGTGTTGCTGGCTCCGACGGGCCGTGCCGCCAAGGTGCTGTCGCAATACGCCTCGGAGCCGGCCCTGACCATTCACAAGCGCATCTACCGCGAACGCACCAATGCCGAATACGAATCCAGGTTCTCGCTGGGGCTCAATACCGAGCGGGGCGCCGTATTTATCGTGGACGAGGCTTCGATGCTCGCCGACGGGGAGCAGGCCGGGGCCCTCTTCGGCAGCGGCTCGCTGCTCGACGACCTGGTGCGGTATGTGCGCAGCGGGCGGGAATGCCGCCTTGTGCTGGTGGGCGACAGCGCCCAGTTGCCGCCGGTCGGGAGCGACCGCAGTCCGGCGCTCGATGTCGGTACGATGGGGCGTTATGGCGACGTGGTCGGCGCGACGATGGACGAGGTGGTGCGGCAGCAGGCCGAGTCGGGGATTCTTTTCAACGCGACGCTCGTGCGCTGCATGCTCGAAAACGGCATCTGCGAGGTGCCGCGCTTCGAGACGGGGTTTCCCGACTTCGAGGCGATCGAGGGAGGGGAGTTTTCCGAGAAGCTGCAGGAGTGTTATGACCGTTACGGCCGCGACGAAACCATCGTCATCACACGCTCGAACAAACGAGCGAACCGGTATAACGAAGGGATTCGACGCAATGTGCTGGGGGCCGAGGAGGAGATCGAGAGCGGCGATATGCTGATGGTGGTCAAGAACAACTACCATTTCACCGAGCGTGAAAAGGATTGTCCGATGGGATTCGTGGCCAACGGCGATATCGCCCGCCTGAAGCGGCTGCGTCGTTTCGAGGAGTTCTACGGTTTCCGCTTCGCCGAGGCGGTGCTCTCGTTTGGCGATTATGACGATACGGAGCTCACGTGCAAAATTCTGCTCGACACGCTCGCCTCGGAATCGCCGTCGCTTTCGCGCGAACAGAGCACGCAGCTGTTTTACGAGGTGGAGAAAGACTACCTGGAGACCAGGAGCAAGCTCAAACGCTTTCGCGAAATCCGGGAAAATCCGCATTACAACGCCTTGCAGGTCAAGTTCGCCTATGCCGTAACCTGCCATAAGGCGCAGGGCGGGCAGTGGAAAGCCGTCTTTGTGGACCGCTTTCTGTTCGGCGACGAGGGGATGGATCCCGACCGGTTGCGCTGGCTCTATACGGCCCTCACGCGTGCCACCGAACGGCTCTATCTGGTCAATTTCGACGAGCGGTTTTTCGCGTGAGCGGTCGGTACGGTCGGTCTGCCGCGGCCGAGCGAACGGGGATCGGCTTGCCGGTCGTATTCGGCGGCAAGCTCGACGACAGAACTGTGGGAGAAGTTCGTCATGCATGCAGGTGCAAGCGCGTGGTGGCAGCGGACTGACAGGTATTCGTTGTGTGTTTACAACATGTTGAAAATTAATTTGTTGATCGATGTATCAAAAGTATCACTTCAATTAACGGCAAGATGACAATCGAGAAACATCCGCTTGAACCCTTCCTGCCGCCGCATGCCCGGGTGCTGATGCTCGGCAGCTTTCCGCCGCAGCGTATCCGCTGGTCGATGGATTTCTTCTATCCCAACCTGCAGAACGATATGTGGCGCATCATGGGACACCTCTTTTTCGGCGACCGCGATTACTTCCTGCTGCGGGAAGAGCGTCGTTTCGACCGTGAGAGGATCGCCTCGTTCTGTCTGGAACGCGGGATTGCACTCTATGATACGGCAACGGAGATCATTCGACTGAAAGATAATGCGTCGGACGCTTTTCTTCAAGTGGTGCGCGAAGTGGATCTGGCGGCTCTGTTGCAACGGATTCCCGACTGCCGCACGCTGATCGCAACGGGGCAGAAAGCCGCCGGGACGCTCGCTGCGATCACGGGTTGCGAGACCCCGGCCGTCGGCGCGTGCGTCGATGTCGATTTCGCCGGCCGGTTGTTGCGGCTCTACCGCATGCCCTCTTCGTCGCGGGCCTATCCCCGACCGGTAGAGTGGAAGGCAGCATATTACCAGGAGCCTTTCCGGGCTGCGGGGATGATGTAGTGATGAGTAATCCCGATGCCGGGAATGTTCTCAACCCCGGACGATGTGCATTTTCTTGCGGTCGGCCGGATTTGCAATGGTTGTTGTTCAGGCCGATCTTGCTTTGATTTTTTGCCGTTTCTGCGGGTGCTTTTCAGCCGAAAACATTACGGCTTCTTTTTCCTGACCAGCTGGTATTTCGGGCTTCTGAGACGGCTCAGCGAATTTTCGGCGATACCGAGGTAAGATGCGATGGCCCTGATAGGCGCCTGCCTGAGCAGCTCGTTGCGCTGTTTGACCAGTGCATCGTATCGTTCGAGGGCGTCGCCTGTCAGGATGATGCATTTGCTCTCGATGACATAAAGTTGCATCAGAAACCATTCGATTACCCACACCATGAATTCCGTGGATGCCGCAGCCATGCGTATGACTTCCTGTATCGGGATTGCCGTCACCACCGTGTTCGTAAAGGTTTCAATCGAAATAGAGGTAGGCTTTCCCAGACACAGACCGGCAGTCGAGCCGATGATATCACCCGGAAATGCGAAATAGATGGTGTGTTCACGGCCTTTTGCCCGATAGACTCCGCACGCCAATCCTTTTTTTATCAAAAAGATTCGATCGTCTGCAACGCCTGGGCCGACGATCGGCGTTCGCGGTTTGAAGCGGAGTTCCGTGCCCTTCGACAACAGGGATTCAAACTCTTTTTCCGGAAAGGGACTCCTGACCGTAAGCCTTTTCTTAATCTCTTTCATGGACAGCATAACCGGTAGAACGAAAGGTTTTTCTAACAAATGTAATCAAAAATACGGGATATTTGCAACCGTAAATATTTTTTACGAAGTTCGTCGAACCAAGATTAAATGTTCTTTTTTTAACCATTCTTGACCTATGAAAAAATTAATTATTCTACTCGCGACGGTGCTGTTTGCCGCCTGTGATTCGGATTCCAAATGCGATCCGGGGCCTGGAAATGAAGTTTCTTTCGACGGAAATGTCTCATGGACGGATGAAAAGGAACAAGGCGACGGAGGCGATGTGCTTTTCCGAATCTTCTCTCCCGACGAGGTTTCTGTTGCGGTTTGCGGCGAAGGACGTGTCGTCAAGGAAAACCAGAACTGGGTGCTGAGAGGCGGTAACGAGATCGAAGTATGCGTTGCCTGTCCGGTCGATAAGAATTTCATCGGCATGGAGGTGGGTGGCGTTTACGAATTTTTGGGTGAATGGGACTACGAATCGAACCTCGCAAAGGGAAGGTTCCGCCTGCGGGGAGATGTGACGCTGACACCCGAATACGCCGAGATCGAAGCCCCGCAACCGGGGGACTATTACTACGCAGACGGAACATGGTCGTCCGAATTGAATTCGAGCAAGGTCTGCATCGGGATCGTTTTTGCGGCGGGCCGCAGCGAGCATGATACGCAAGAGTATGCAGAACTGGCCGGCGAAGTGCGTGGATATGTTGTCGCGGTGCGTAACGCCGATCCTGCGAAGCAGCGCTACTCGTTCGGTCGTTACGGGGTGGTGGATATTTCGGGGTTCGATGACGATATCGAAACATTCTGCGGCTATACCCGAACCAGAGCGATGGAGCAACAGCCGGGGTTTTCAGAGGCTGATTATTGGGCATGTTGGTCTGCCGTGCATCACATTCAGGCGGCTCCCGGGACAAGCAGCGGATGGTATGTGCCGGCTTTCGGGGAGATGAATGTCTTGTGCGGGGTTTACCACGAGACGGTGCGCGAACGGATCACGCGTATCGAATACGGCGAGGATATGGCGGATGACGGGAAAGGTTTGGAGCAGTATTGGGCAATGGGAAAACTCGCAGACAGCAACAGTTTCGTGCATGTCGATTTCCGGGATTCCCAACCGTTTGAAACTTTTGCGGATCGTCTCAAAACGAGTCCGATGTTCGCATATTGCCGTCCGATTCTTACCTTCTAACTTAATTTAAACCATGAAACGATACGATTACATTTTTACGTTTTTTCTGACAGCCGTTTTTTTGTTTTCTTCGTGCGGTGAAGAGCCGTTCTCTCCGGACAATGGTGTAAATTTGCCGTCCGACGGACTGCTGCGACTCTCGATTGGAGTCGATGATTATGTCGATGAGAATGGGGCGGAATCCCGAGCGGAAGACTCCGGCGCTGAATTCAGTTTCGAGTCGGGGGACCGGGTGGGCATTTTGGTTTTCTCGAACGGCGATTCTGCGCCACAAAATAACCTGCCTTATATTTTTGACGGAGAACGGTGGATATTCGATACCGCGACGGCACAATCCGAAAACAGCGGCAAAGTGGCCTGGTCCGATGCGGGGGAGGCGATTCTCACGGTTTACTATCCTTACGATGCGGCTGCGGACAGGGTATTCGACCAGACTGGATTGAAACGTCTGTTTGCACCGCTTGCCGACCAACAGACCGCCGAGGCGTATCGCAAATCCGACCTGATGGCCTGTTCGGCGACTGTTCGGAACCTTGTGCTGGAGGCAAGGTTGAGTCATGTGTATGCGTCGTTCTCATTGCAGCCGTCGGTAGCTTATACCCTCACGGACGGCAAAGGCACCCGGATCGAGGGAGAACTCGCCCGGGTCAATCTAACGGTGGGTGATCGCTCCGCAATCGTTCCCTATTGCGCTGAAGACGGCAGTTACCGGTATATCCTGCCTGCCGATTTTACTTCGGGCGAAGTGCGCTGGTTCTATTCATGCGGCACGGCTACTTACGGAGGCACCCGGTATCTGGACGAAGCAGCTCCCAATGTCCGTTATTCTCAGATCGACCGCGTGGATTGCGGTGAATACGGGTATGGGCGTGCGAAAGTCGGAGATTATTTCTGCACGACGCAAAACGGTACGGTCGGGTATCTGCTGCCCAGCGAAGCGGCCCGACTGATCGACGAACACGAGTGCGTCGGCGTTGTGTTCCAAACCGACCTCGCCCGTATCGGGGAGGCGGAGAAAGATGCTTTGGGCGGGGTTGCGCATGCGTTGGCAATTTCCGTTAAAAATGCCCCCTGTGCGGGTGGCTATGGAGACCAGGCATGGTGGGGCCGCTACGGATATCCCGAGGAGCAAATCAGGGACTGCACGACGAAAGTGGACAACTATACCGATCTGAGCGGGTATCACAATACACAGGCGATTTTGGTAGATCGTGCGGAGGACATCGATCAACTCGGACTTTACCAGGCTTTCCGGGCGGTTCGGGATTATCGGCATAGCACTCCTCTGCCTGAAAATACGTCGGACTGGTTTCTGCCCTCAGCCGGCCAGTGGTGGGATGTGCTGCAAATTATGGGGAAAGCCCCTGCTCTTGCAGAGGCAGCGGAACAGCAGAGTACGGAGCATAATGGCACGGAGTGGATCGAGCAGGGCGATGTCATTGGGATGCTGAACAGTTGGATAGCCGGTATTGCGGTGGAAAAGCGGGATGATTTTACAGCCGTAGAAGATCAATACGGCATATCGTCAGGCGGATATTGGACGTCGTCGGAATATTCGTTGATCTATGCGGTAAAGTGGATTTATCAGGCCGACGTGGGGCATTTGGTGATGACCCGCGACTCGAAGCATTTCAATGCCAATGTCCGTTGCGCATTCGCTTTCTAACGTTTGTGCTCAGCAGGGGTACGGCAGCAACGAAAGTTGCTGCCGTTTTTCAGTTCCGACCGTCGTTGTTTTCCGTCTTTGCGGCGGGATGATCCCACGGCTCCCTCTCCCTTGCACGGTATATTCCGTGCTTAGGCGGTAAAAACCGCTAAAGGCGATTGTCGGAAATCTGTGAGGTCCGAAAGGGGCGACTTGCTGTTTCGACTGGGATGCACTGTTCCGGGATCGGATTTTCAATTTTTGCACCGACCTCTCCTTGCGATTCGCAGGGGGAAATTTTGGACAGTGCGCAAAATTGTCTATATTTGCATATCATCAGCCGATGCCATCCAGAGCAGGATGGGTAAGGCTCGATAATTAATTAGTCGCTTACCCTTAATTATTTCCGCTATGTATTGTAGATTTCAATTGCATGCACGTACCTTGTTCCTGGCCGTGCTGCTCTTTGCTGCGGCCGCCTGCGTCGCCCGTCCCACGGAGGCGAAGAAAACGGTTAAATTCCAGGTGCCGATCGAAAAGGCCTACGAGGGGATTCGGGTCAGCTCGATGGTCAGCGTCGTGCTGGACGACCGCGACCCGTCGTCGGTGGAGGTCACAACGGACGCCCGGCTTGCGGATAACGTCGCGATCGGGGTAAACCGGGGAGTCCTCGAAATCCGGATGAAAGAGATGCGCAAGCAGGAACGCAAGCGCAGGAAGAACGAAGATTTCGTTCCGACGGTCGTTTACGTCGGACGGGGGATCGTTTGTTCGGCCGAATTGGACGGCATGGCGAAACTTACCTCCGAGAAGAGTCTTGCCGGGGACCGGGTCGCCGTATCCGTGACGGGTATGAGTAAAGTCGATATGCCTTTGGAATGCGTCGATGCTACGATCCGCGTGAGTGGAATGAGCAAGATCGATTCGCGTGTGCAATGCAGCGGCAGGCTGCGGCTCGAAATCGGAGGCATGAGCAAGGTGTCGCTGAAAGGTGAGGCGTCGCGGCTGGAGGCTGAGGTGATCGGGATGAGCAAGCTCAGCGCCGGCGAGCTGACCGTGACCGAATACGCCGATTGCGCGGTCGGAGGCATGAGCAAGGCCGACGTGACCTGCGAGGGCGAGCTGAAGGCCCGCACGGAGGGGATGAGCAAACTCTCTTACGGCGGAAACTGCACCCTGGCCGACGGGAGCGAGATCAGCGATTCGTCGCTGAAAAAACGCTGAAAAAGGCATCCGATTTTATCCCCTTTGCTTTGAGAGGCGAGGTATTTCCGCTATCTTTGTCTGGTAATTTCGGACTATTTTTTATCAGGCAGTGGAAAAGAAAATTGACAAAAAGTACGTCGAAACCCCTCTCATGAAGCAATACTACGCGATCAAGGCGGTGCATCCCGATGCGATCCTCCTTTTTCGTGTGGGAGACTTTTACGAAACCTTCGGTGACGACGCCATTCGGGCGAGCGGCATCCTGGGCATCACGCTGACACGGAGAGCCAACGGCTCGGCGTCTTACGTCGAGTTGGCCGGCTTTCCCTACCATGCGATCGACACCTACCTTCCGAAGCTCGTCAGGGCGGGCGAGCGGGTGGCGATCTGCGAGCAGCTCGAAGACCCGAAACTCGTCAAAGGGCTCGTAAAGCGGGGGGTTATCGAATTGGTGACGCCGGGCGTGGTGCTCGGCGACAACATCCTTGCGAACAAGGAAAACACCTATCTGGCGTCGGTCTATTTCGGACGCAAGACCACGGGAGCGGCGTTTCTGGATATTTCGACCGGCGAATTCTATGCGGCCGAGGGGAGCGACGCCTATGTGGACAAACTCATTTCGAACCTCGCCCCCAAGGAGATCATCTACCAGCGGGGCTGCGAGGATCGTTTTACCGGGGCCTTCGGCTCGCGGCACTACACCTACCGGCTGGACGACTGGGTCTTTTCGGAGCAGGTCAATCGGGAGAAGCTGTGCAGCCAGTTCGGGACGCTGTCACTCAAGGGTTTCGGCATCGAGCATATGGGGGCGGGGATTTCGGCCGCAGGAGCCATCCTGCACTACCTGGAGTTCACCGAGCACCGACAGATCGCCCACATCGGCTCGATCGCCCGCATCGACCAGGACGATTACGTGTGGGTCGATAAGTTTACGATCCGTAACCTGGAGCTTTTCTCCTCCAACGGTTCGCGCGAGCGGTGCAGCTTTGCCGATGTGATCGACCGTACGCTCACTCCGATGGGCGGGCGACTGCTCAAGCGCTGGATCGCCATGCCCATCAAGGATCCGGCCCGCATCGACCGGCGGCTGGATGTCGTGGAACGTCTGGCCCGCGACGGAGAGCTGGGCGACGCCGTGCGGGAGCAGGTGGCGCTGATCGGCGACCTCGAGCGCATCGGGTCGCGCATTGCGGCGGCCCGCGTGACGCCCCGCGAGCTGGTGCAGCTCAAGAATTCGCTTGCGGCGGTCGATACGCTCAAGGCCCTGCTGCAATCCACGGACGACGAGCGGCTGCACGAGATGGCGGCGCGCATCGATCCGCTGGAGGAGGTGCGCGGGAAGATCGCCCGCGAGGTCTATCCCGATCCGCTGAACAACCAGATTCAGAAAGGGGGCGTGATTGCCGACGGCGTGGACGCCGAGCTGGACGACCTGCGGCGTATCGCCCTGCACGGCCGCGACGTACTCGCACAGATTCAGCATCGTGAGAGCGAGGCGACCGGAATTCCTTTGAAAATCAGTTACAACAATGTTTTCGGCTACTATATCGAGGTGCGCAATACGCACCGCGACAAGGTGCCGGATAACTGGATTCGCAAGCAGACTCTTGCCAATGCCGAGCGCTACATCACCGAGGAGCTGAAGGAATACGAGGAAAAGATCCTCGGGGCCGAGGAGAAGATGCTCGTGATCGAGCAGCGGATTTACGCCGAGTTGATGCGTTTCATTGCAGGAGCGCTCCAGGCGTTGCAGCGCGACGCCAACGTGGTCGCCCGTATCGACTGCCTCCAGTCGTTCGCCCGCATTGCCCGCGAGCGCCGTTACGTGCGGCCCACGCTCGACGAGGGCAAGCGGATCGAGATCACGCAGGGACGCCACCCCGTGATCGAGACCCTGATGCCCGTGGGCGAACAATACATCCCCAACGATATCATGCTCGATGACCGCGAGCAGCAGATCGTGATGATTACAGGCCCCAACATGTCGGGTAAGTCGGCCCTGCTGAGGCAGACGGCTCTCATCATTCTGATGGCCCAAATGGGGTCGTTCGTGCCGGCCGAAGCCGCTCATATCGGAGTGGTGGACAAGATTTTCACCCGTGTCGGGGCGTCGGACAACATTTCGCAGGGCGAATCGACCTTCATGGTCGAGATGCTCGAATCGGCCAGTATCCTCAATAATATTTCCGACCGCAGCATCGTACTGCTCGACGAGATCGGACGCGGCACAAGCACCTACGACGGCATTTCGATCGCCTGGGCCATGGTCGAGTACCTGCACAACCATCCGACGGCCCATGCCAAGACCCTGTTCGCCACGCACTACCATGAGTTGAACGAGATGGAGCAGATGTATCCCCGCGTGAAGAACTACCATGTGTGCGTCAAGGAGATGGACCATACGATCGTGTTTCTGCGCAAGCTGGCGCGGGGCGGTACGGAACATTCGTTCGGCATCCACGTCGCCCGTATGGCCGGTATGCCGGGGTCGGTGGTGGCGCGTGCGGAGGAGATATTGCGCAATCTGGTGCAGGTGTACGGCAACAACGAGATCGTTCCGAGCCGCAGCCCCCGCAGCCGCGACCGCAAGGGCGGCAGTGCCCTGAAAGAGGCTGTGGAGCGAGCCGACCAACCGCAGGGCATGCAACTATCGATGTTCCAGCTCGACGATCCCGTGCTGATGCAGATTCGGGACCAGATCAAGGGTATCGACATCGATGCGCTGACGCCGCTCGAGGCGCTCAACAAGCTGAGCGAGATTAAGAAAATCGCTGGCATCTGACGTGTCGCTTGAGCATGTTCCGCTTGCTTTCCGGCGTGGCGTGGTGATGTGGAGGTTGAAGGGCGCAGAGGTGACGGCATTTTGACGTAATGCTTGAATCGCATGGGATCGCTGGTCAGCGCGGGTCGGTAGCGTGCAGAGTGAAAGGAAGTGATGGATGCCTTCCGAGTGTTGTCTGAACCGCAGGGGAGGAGGCTTGTCGGCTCGGATAGAGCAGAAAGCATGGAGGGGAGCACGGACGGCATCTGGGAATCGGTTGACCGTGACGGATCGCCCCATTGCACTGCGGTCTGAGGTAAAGAGTGAAGGCAATGAGCGGTGGAAGCGGCGGGGCTTTTGTAACATCGCCCGTGGTTAATACCTGACCTGTGCCTGGACGGAGGCTCCTCCCTTACAGGTTGTAGGGATATTGCGAGATGAATCGGATAATTTTTAATGGTTGAACCGTATGAATATCAGCAAGTCGATACGAGCAGGTTTACTTGCAGCCGGCCTGTTGCTGCTTTGCCATCCGGATGCACAGGCGCAACGCGAGCGGAAACAATCCGCCGTCCGCATAAAATTCGCCTATGTGGGCGAGCCGCACGATGGCAGGGTATTGGTTGCTTCGGGCGGAGGATACGCCAATCCGCTCATGGGGAAATTCAAAACCCGCGGGCTTTTCGGCTACCTCGATATGCTCGGGGGCATAGCTATTCCTCTGGAATACGACTACGGCTCGGATTTCCGGGACGGCTATGCCGTCGTCGGAGTGGGTGAGCCGGAGCAGCGGCGGTTCGGGATCATCGATACGACGGGCCGCAGGGTGGTGCCCTGCATGTATGCCGACGTATTGCCGTTCAGCGACGGACGGGCTTTGCTTCTCGAAAGCCGGGAAACAGGGCGTAAATACGGTTATGCCGATACTACGGGAAGGATTGCAATTCCGATGGAGTACGATTACGCCTCGGTATTCCGTGACGGCACGGCCGTTGTCGGGAGAGGATCATGGAGCAGAGACGAGCAGGGTCGATGGAGTTTCGACGGCAAAGCGGGCGTGATCGACACGACGGGGCGGTTGATTATCCCTCTCGAATACGACGACGCTTCGGTATTTTCGGAAGGCTTGGCGGCGGTCGGCCGGGAGGGTAAATATTATGTCCTCTGGGGTTACGTCGATCGCTCGGGTGAGCTGGTCATACCGATGCGTTATTACGAGGCGGGGGATTTCCAGGATGGTCTTGCCCTTGTGAGCAGGGTCATGCAGGGAGCTCCGCGTTACGGTTTTATCGATAAAACGGGGGACGAGGTGATCCCCTGCCAGTACGATTATGCCAAACCGTTCGCCGAGGGTTTGGCATGGGTCGGGGTGGGGGTGTATCCCGACTGCGCCTATTGGCTGATCGACCGCACGGGACGCAATGTGCTCTCTTATAAGGTTTATGATTTGAACGACAGCGGACGGTACGGTCATGTTTCGGCTGCTGTGCCGGACGAAAACGGCGTGCTCCGTTACGGTCTGCTCAGCAAGACCGGGCGGGTGGTGGTGCCCTTTGAATACGACCACATCACCATCTTTTCGGAGCGCGATCCCAAAACCGGCCGGATGGTCGAGCGCGGCAGTGCCGAGCGGGCAGGCAAATCTGTTGGGTTCACCGTCCGCAAGCGGGATTAGCCGGGCCTTGCGTTGCGTTATCGTTGCTTCCCTTCCGGGATGCGGATGGCGACAGGGGATAATGCCGCAAGCCGTGGCCGGGATTGCCGTTGCGCATAGGATGCGGACTTTGGCCCCGAATTTGAACGGAAAAGCCGAAACCAATCATACGAACCGATGCCTGCAAAGAGCGAAAAACAAAGGAGACTGATGGGGGCTGCTCTCTCATACAAACGCGGCGAGAACAAGCATCCCAGCCAGGAGGTGAAGCATGTGGCCGACAGCATGACCGAAACCCAACTGGAAGATATGGCCAAAAAGCCGATTGCGGCAAAGAAACGGAAATAGGCGTTTTATTTCGTTCGGCATCCCTTGTGCCGATCGGCAGGCCGGCTGCCGGTCGGCTGCGGTACGTTTATGGATCGATGGCTGCAGTTACCGCGTCTATTGTATCTTCAATGGCCTCACCTATGGCGTTGACTTCTTCTCCGTTTTCTTCTAATCCTTCTTTGACAAGTAACATCGTCAGTTTATCCAAAAGGTTATCAAAGTAAAGTTTATTACCTGTTAAATAAATTGTTCTATCCAGAAAAATGAAGTGATTTTCATTAATCAGGTTATATTCTTTTAGGAAGCTATAAATATTCTTCTTAATTTTTACCTGCTGGATAATGCTATTGTCAGGGCGTGTTTCTACCTGTTCAAAATTATTCATGGGAATTTGTTTCATCGGGCTGAAGTCTGTTTTCCAAATATCCAATTCATATAAATCGCCATTGGTGTCGGCGTATAAAGAAACGATTACTTCAACACCATCCGTATCGGTGAAAGTGCAGTCGCTGATTTGTTTGCCGAATGACCTCTTCCTATCGGTAGTAAACGGGAAAAACAAGGTTAAACTGCCCATTCCGCCATCATTCATCGGAGAAACCAACAAACAATCCTTCCAATCCTGAGGTATGGCAAAATGTGCTTTATCAATCAGATAATTAAGCAGATTAATCTCTCTTTCTGTTGGTTTTCGTTTAATTCTCATTAGTTTATGATCGTGGACCGTGTGTTGTTCTGCCCATCCGGGTGAGCTATACAAATATAGCGAAACAGGACGGATAATTCCCCGATGGCGATGATTTTTTCCGAAGCGCATCTGCGCCCCATGAAATACGAAAAGACCGTTTGACTGGTATATCCATTCAACGAACGAAACAACTTTCGAGACGTGGGGCGGTTTTGTAAACGACAACTCTTTCGGCCCGTCGGCCGGCCCGTTAGCGGAAGGCGATCCATCGACGCAAAAATCACCCGATACATCGTACGGATGCGCCGGATGCGGGTGCGGCGTGCGGGATGCCGTGCCCGGTTACTTCCCCTCGATCAGCGACCGGATGTTCTGGATCAGCATGGCGACGGCGACCGAGTTGAAGCCGCCCTCGGGGATGATGACGTCGGCGTATTTCTTGGAAGGTTCGACGAACTCCTCGTGCATGGGCTTCACGGTGGAGGTGTATTGGGCGATTACGGACTGCATGGTGCGTCCCCGCTCGCAGACATCGCGCAGGATACGCCGTGCCAGGCGGATATCCGCGTCGGTATCCACAAAAACTTTAATGTCCATCAGCTCCCGCAGCTCCTTGTTCTCGAAGATGAGGATGCCGTCCACAATGACCACTTTCGACGGACGCACGGGCACAGTCTCGGGCATGCGGTCATGCTCCACGAACGAATAGACCGGATGCTCGACGGGTACGTTGCTCTTGAGCGCCCGAATATGCCCGACAAGCATGTCGGTATCGAAAGCCTGGGGATGGTCGTAGTTGAGCTTGGTGCGCTGCTCGTAGGTCAGCTCCGGATGGGCCTTGTAGTAGTAGTCGTGGCAAAGCGTGACCACCTCGCCCTGAAAAGCTTCCTGAAGACGTTTGACCAGCGTGCTCTTGCCGGAACCGGTGCCGCCGGCAACCCCGATGACCGTTACGTTCATAAGTTCGATAGTTTGAGTTTGTGTCCCGTATGTTTAACCTCACCCTCCGGCACTGCGGGCAGTGAGAAGCGGTGTCTTTTTGTTTTCTGCCTCCCGTTTCCATCGGCGGGAGCTTTGTCGCCCGACCGATCGGGAAATGCAGTAACCTCGCTATTCTTGTGCGCTCTGCGAGCGGCGAAGCAGTGCGGCCCGAATACAAATGCCGCCGGAAAGGAAAACCTTCCGGCGGCAAACGATGGTCAGGCGTCGATGTTGGCGTAGTGCGCGTTTTTCTCGATGAACTCGCGGCGCGGCGGTACGTCGTCACCCATCAGCATCGAGAACACGCGGTCGGCTTCGGCGGCATTGTCGATATTGACCTGCCGCAGAATACGCGTATCGGGGTTCATCGTGGTTTCCCACAACTGGTGGGCGTTCATCTCGCCCAAACCTTTGTAGCGCTGGATGTGGACACCCTTCACGCCGAACTCCTGCGTGATGTCGTCGCGCTCCTTTTCCGTCCAGCAATAACGCTCCTGCTTTCCCTTCTTGACCAGATAGAGAGGCGGGGTCGCGATATAGACATGGCCGTTTTCGATCAGCTCCTTCATCTTGCGGAAGAAAAAGGTGAGCATCAGCGTGGCGATATGGCTGCCATCGACGTCGGCATCGGTCATGATGATGATTTTGTCGTAGCGGAGTTTTTCCAGGTTCAGGGCCTTGCTGTCCTCCTCGGTGCCGATCGACACGCCGAGCGCGGTGAACATGTTCTTGATCTCCTCGTTCTCCCACATCTTGTGCTCCTGCGCCTTCTCGATGTTGAGGATCTTGCCTCGCAGCGGCATGATCGCCTGGAAATTACGGTCGCGGCCCTGTTTGGCCGTGCCGCCTGCGGAGTCGCCCTCGACGAAGAAGATTTCGGCGATCGAGCGGTCGCGACTCGAGCAGTCGGCCAGCTTGCCCGGCAGACCGGCGCCCGAAAGCACCGTCTTGCGCTGCACCAGCTCGCGGGCGTGGCGGGCGGCATGGCGGGCTGTGGCGGCCAGAATCACTTTCTGTACGATGGCCCGCGCATCCTTGGGATTCTCCTCCAGGTAGTGCCCCAGAGCGGCGGAGACGGCCTGATCGACGGCGGCCGAAACCTCGTCGTTACCCAGCTTGGTTTTGGTCTGGCCCTCGAACTGCGGCTCGGCGACCTTGACCGACACCACGGCTGTGAGTCCCTCGCGGAAGTCGTCGCCGTTGATGTCGAACTTGAGCTTCGAGAGCATGCCCGAATCGTCGGCGTATTTCTTCAGCGTGCGTGTCAGGGCGCGGCGGAAGCCCGTGAGGTGGGTGCCGCCCTCGATGGTGTTGATGTTATTGACGTAAGAGTGGACGTTCTCTGAGAACGAATTGTTGTACTGCATGGCCACCTCGACCGGCACGCCGTTGCGCTCGGTGTCGATGTAGATGACCGACTCGGTGAGCGGCTCGCCGCGTGTGGCGTCGAGGTACTTGACGAACTCCTTGAGTCCCTCCTCCGAGTAGAAGCACTCCGAAAGGTAGGCGCCCTGCTCATCGACCCGGCGTTTGTCGGTCAGGCTCAGGTGGATGCCTTTGTTCAGGAACGCCAGCTCGCGCAGGCGGTTCGCAAGGATTTCGTATTTGTAATCGGTCGTGTGGATGAAAATTTCCTCGTCGGGTTTGAACGTGACCGTCGTTCCCCGGTCGTCGCATTGGCCGACCACCTCCATCGGGGAAATCGGGGCGCCTTTGCTGTACGACTGGCGATACACGTTGCCGTCGCGGTGCACCTCGGCGATGAGCAGCTGCGAAAGCGCATTGACGCAGGAGACGCCGACGCCGTGTAAACCGCCGGAGACCTTGTAGCTGCCCTTGTCGAACTTACCGCCCGCATGGAGCACGGTGAGAACCACCTCGAGAGCCGATTTGCCCTCTTTCTCGTGGTAGTCGATGGGGATGCCGCGGCCGTTGTCCCGCACTGTGACCGATCCGTCTTCGTTGATTATTACGTCGATCCGGTTGCAGTAGCCTGCGAGCGCCTCGTCGATCGAGTTATCGACCACCTCGTAAACCAGGTGGTGCAGACCCTTCTCACCGATGTCGCCGATATACATGGCAGGACGCTTGCGCACGGCTTCCAGCCCCTCGAGCACCTGGATGTTCGACGCGGAATAGGCCTCTTCCTGCTTTTTTACGTTTTCTTGTTCTGTACTCATTGGTCGTGTTTAAATATCGTACAAATATACGAAACTTTTTCAGATAAAACAAGCCGTAAAACGGGCTTTGCGGCACAATAAAACGCATATTGTGCGGAATATTTCAGGGCAGCCGCACGATGGCGCGGAGCGTTTGGCCGAAGGCGCGCGTAAAGGGTCGCCGGACGATCATTTGCAGGTTTCATCCGGGGCCCCGCTGCCGGTTTTTGTTGTGATGAATATAGACAGTCTCGGTCGGACGAATCGGCAATCGGCGCCGTCTGTTTTTCAGGCGAGCTCCTCCCGCAGATCGACCTCACGGATGCGTCCGTGGGAGAAGAGGACGGCGCGGGCGGGGTACTGTTCGATCAGCGAGGTGTTGTGGGTGGACATGACCACCGCGCAGCCGCGCGATGCGATTTCGCGGAACAGCGTCATGATCCCGTCGGCCGTAACGGGATCGAGGTTGCCGGTCGGCTCGTCGGCCAGCAGCAGGCGGGGCCGGTTGAGCAGGGCGCGGGCGATTACGAGCCGCTGCTGCTCGCCGCCCGAAAGCTCGAAAGGCATTTTGTAGCTTTTGGATTCGAGCCGCACCACCTGCAGCACTTCGCCTATACGCTGGCGGATCTCCGTCTCGCGTTTCCACCCCGTGGCTTTCATCACGTAGTAGAGGTTCATAAAGACGTTGCGGTCGGTGAGCAATTGGTAGTCCTGAAAAACGATGCCCATGCGGCGGCGCAGGCAGGGAATGTCGCGGCGTCGCAGGCGTCGCAGGTCGAAACCCGCGACGCTCCCTTCGCCCGAGACGAGTTGCAGGTCGGCATAAAGGATTTTCAGCAGCGAGCTTTTGCCGCTCCCGACGCGACCGATCAGGTAAACGAATTCCCCCTCGCGCACCTCCAGATCGAGGTCGGAGAGCACCAGTTCGCCGCGCTGCATGAGCTTGCGTGGCGAACAACTGCCGAACGGGTCGTCGGCGTGATAGACGTTTACATGGCGGAGTCGGATGACGGTCTGTTGGTCCATTGCCTGATGGTGCTTGTACGGACAAAGGTAAGAAAAAATCCCGTTCCGCACCCTGCGACAGGCTGAAATCTTGCGTCGGATGTTGCAGGATCGGCCTTGCCTCTCGGCAACAGGTATCTTGGCGTAGCGAGGGTGGCGGAGGATGATGGTATCCGTCCTGTGCCGGTTCCTTAGAAAGAGCATAAGGAGGAGCGGTGGGAAAGATACGGCCCGAAATCGGGACGAAGTGGACGATTCCCGAAAAATTGTATTATCTTTGCAGGAGCTAACATTGGGGGCTGACCGGTTTTGACAGCAGGCAGAGTTCGATCGTAAGCACGCCGAGCGTTGTGTGGTGGCTCGTAAATCCCAACATGCGAATTACAAATGGCAATAACAGCTATGCACTCGCTGCCTAATTTTCCAAGAAAATTAGCTTAATCGCCGGGCCCAAGGAGGTTTGGCGACGAGTATCCCGGACGGCGGTTCCGCTCTTTAACCGCTTTCCATACGGGGTATCATTCATTTAGAGATAGCGCGAGGGAGCGTTCCGGCCGCTGCGCGAAAATCAAGGAACTGGGCCATGCGTTAGGCAGCCGCCTGCCGGGCGCGTGGAGAAGGATTAAACGGCGGCTAAGCGTGTAGAAAGCTTTTGGGTTCCCTGTTTGGACGCGGGTTCGACTCCCGCCAGCTCCACGACAGCAACGGCGTCCGGGATGATCCGGGCGTTGTTTTTTTGTTACCTCCCTCGTGAAACCCCGGTCCGCCTTTGGCGACACCGGCACTCGGTCGGTGAGCTCGGCGGCTCAGGCCGCCTCGGTTCGACTCCCGCCAGCTCCACGACAGCAACGGCGTCCGGACGATCCGGGCGCTGTTATTTGTTACCTCCCTCGTGAAACCCCGGTCCGCCTTTGGCGACACAGGCACTCGGGCGGTGAGCTCGGCGGCTCATGCCGCCTCGGTTCGACTCCCGCCAGCTCCACGACAGCAGCAGCGTCCGGGACGATCCGGGCGCTGTTATTTGTTACCTCCCTCGTGAAACCCCGGTTCGCCTTTGGCGACACCGGCACTCGGTCGGTGAGCTCGGCGGCTCATGCCGCCTCGGTTCGACTCCCGCCAGCTCCACGACAGCAACGGCGTCCGGGATGATCCGGGCGTTGTTTTTTTGTTACCTTCCTCGTGAAACCCCGGTCCGCCTTTGGCGACACCGGCAAGCTCAATTTGATTATCCGACTTATTTAATCATATAATCCGGTATATCTTCTGATGCTTTTTGAATTTTAGAAATAATTTTCTCAAGTCGATACACGTAAATGCTTGCATCGGCAGGCGGCTCGTCTAACCTATATTGGTTCACTGCGATTACATACTCATATCCCTCCTCATACAATTCATCGAACCCGACAATCGGTTGGAGACTGTACCATAATCTCCAATCCGAGTCGTTCTCTTTGAATATGTATATCGGTGGTATTTTATCGGTAGCCCCACCGATCAAACAGGTTACATCATTAACAACCGGTTTTACCGAAGCAATCAACAATGTTCGCTGTTCGCCGGATGATTCATTGTTTTTTTCGCAATTTGAAAGTATAAAAACAGTCAGTATCAGAAATACAAACCCGAATATTTTGGTTTTCATAGTATTGATTATTTGAGAAAATTCGACCCCTAAAGCAGTTATCATCCAACCATTAAGGATGGGATGCCATTATTCTGTCGGGGGGAACTGGACCACCGGAACGATCGTCATGTGGTACGGGGAAACCACGCCGTCCGGTCACTTGTGTTTGACGGGCAAACGAATTAACGGAAGTAGGTTTTTTTCATGGGCACAGAGTTTCAGTTAAACGCATATAGGACGCAGGAAAGAAATCGGCCTTTTAATTGCCGTAATATAATGAAAATAATTACGAAAAGCAAGAATCTATGAAAGTCGAATCCTCACGACGGAGCACCCCCCCCCGAGCTGATGAGCTTCTGCAAATGTATTTCACCGTGTCGGTGATACACCGGCAAGGGCAGCCAGTTCGCCCCGGGTTGCTTTGGGATTGCTTCGTATCTCGTCAAGGAATCCGGCGGTAAAGTGGTAGAATTATCCGAGAGACCGCTGGCGTAAACGGAATCATTACGACCGTTCAAGGCTCCTCCTGTCGGTGGGCGTCTCCGTTGTCGGAGGCGGTCGCCGAGGGAGCGGCACCGGTTGCGGATTCGGAATCGGCACAGACGCCCAGGCGGTTGCGGAGGCTGCGGGGCAGGCGGGCGAATACGATCATGCGAAGCGACTGGTCGTAAGTGAAGTAGTTCCAAACCCAGTTCAGGAGCACGAACAGTTTGTTTTTCACCCCGAGGATCGAGCGCAGGTGAACCACCAGCCAGATGATCCAGGCCGCCCAGCCGTGGATGTGCACCCGGGCGAAGTCGGCGACGGCCCGATTGCGTCCAATGGTTGCCATGACCCCCAGGTTGCGGTAGCGGAACGGGCGCATCGGCCGTCCCTGTTCCGCAAGCAGCAGGTTGTCGGCGAGCCGGCGGCTTTGCTGGATGGCGACCTGCGCGAGCTGGGGATGGCCGTCGGGGTAGGAGGGGTCGGTGGTCATCAGGCATTGGTCGCCGATGGCGAAGATGTTGCCCAGCCCCTCGACACGGTTGAAGGCATCGACCCGAATGCGACCACCCCGTCCGATAAGAGCGGGATCGAGGCCTGGAATCGACTCGGCCCTGACACCGCTGACCCAGATCAGGGCGCGCGTAGGGATGGCGGTGCCGTCGGCAAGGATCACCCGGTTGTTGCGATAGCCCGTCACTTTTGCGCCCGTTATCACCTCGACCCCCATGCGGCGCAGAAATGCCTCGGCGTGGCGCGATGCCGAAGCGGACATGCCGGCCAACAGGCGGTCTCCCGCCTCCAGCAGCCTCACGTGCATTTTGTCGGCCGGCAGATCGGGGTAGTCGCGGGGCAGCACGAAACGTTTCATCTCGGAAAGGGCACCTGCGATTTCGACGCCCGTGGCGCCGCCGCCGACCACCACGATATCGAGAAGCTCATCCCGCTCCTCCGGCGTTGCGCAGGTGAGTGCCCGCTCGAAATAGGTCAGCAGCGTATTGCGCAGCCCCATCGCTTCGGATACCGTTTTCATCGGCATCGCCTGCTGCTCGATCTCCTCCATCCCGAAGAAATTGCTGGCGGCACCGGCGGCAAGCACAAGCAGGTCGTAACCGATCTCGCCGACGGAGGTGCGGAGCAGGTTGCGCGAGGGGAGGATTTCGAGGACTTCGGCCATACGGAAATAGCACTCCCGCCGCTGCCGGAAGATGCGGCGGAAGGGGAACGAAATCGAACTGGGCTCCATGCCGGCCGTGGCGACCTGGTAGATCAGGGGCGGGAACTGGTGAAAGTTGTTGCGGTCGATCAGTACGATCTGGAAACGGCCTTCGCGCACGAGACGCCGGGCGAGTTTCAGACCGCCGAAACCGCCGCCGACGATGACGATTCGCCTGCGGTCGCTGCGGGGAATACGGATGTTCATGGTAGCATTGCTTTGGCTTGTTTAACGACGGGCGTGTTGTGGACGGCCCTCGGGTTATTCCTTGCAAACATTCCGGCCCGACAGACCGCGGGGCCGGAACAGGATGCACCGCATGGCGGCTGTTCGTTGCGGCGGACAGGGGCGGGTTTGAAGATCGTCGTCCCGTATCCCCGGAACAAGGCCGGCATCGTGGTCTATGGGAAGCCGTTTCCTGTCGTCTGCCGCCGGGGAAGCGTACCAGCCCACTTGGAACTCGAGGTGGCAGCAGCGGGACCCGCCCGAGAAGCGGATTACCGGTGAAGCCGCTCCCGGATACGCTGCGCCGCCTCTTCGAGCACCTCCGCGGGATAGCAGAGGGTGATGCGGATGTAGCGCAGCCCCTGGCTGCCGAAGATGCCGCCGGGGGTGAGGAACACGTCGCATCTATCGAGCACCATATCCGAAAAGTCGTAGCAGTCGCCGATGAAAGCATCCGGAAGCCGTGCCCAGATGAAGAGTCCCGCCTGATGGGGCCGGTAGGTGCAGCCGAGCGTATCGAGCAGCTTGGAGCCTGCTTTTTCGCGTTCGCGGTAGATGGCGTTCAGCTCGTCGAACCACGCCTCTCCGAGCGAAAGCGCCTCGGCTGCGGCTGCCTGTACCGGGTAAAACATGCCCGTGTCCATGTTGCTTTTGAAGGTGAGGATCGCATCGAGCCACTCCCTGCGGCCGACCGCCACGCCCACGCGCCAACCGGCCATCGAGTGGCCTTTGGAGAGGGAGTTCAGCTCGAGAGCTACTTCCCGCGCCCCTTCGACCTCGAGTATGCTGAGCGGCCGTGAGTCGTTGCGGACGAAGCTGTAAGGGTTGTCGTGGACAATCAGGATGTTATGGCGTCGGCCGAAATCCACGAGCCGGCTGAAGAGCTCGGGCGTCGGCGTGCGGCCCGTGGGCATGTTGGGATAATTGACGAACATCAGCTTCACCCCTGCGGCAGCCTGCTCCAAAGCGCAGAAATCGGGCAGGAAATCGTTTTCTTCGTCGAGGGGATAGGGTACGATCTCGCCGCCGGCGAGCCGCACGGCGGCGCTGTAGGTGGGGTAACCTGGGTCGGGCACCAACACCCGGTCGCCCGGATCGAGGAACGCCATGCAGACGTGCATGATGCCCTCCTTCGACCCGAGCAGAGGCAGCACCTCCCTCTCGGGGTCGAGTTCGACACGGTACCAGCGACGGTACCAATCGGCGAAAGCCCTGCGCAGGATCGGTTCGCCCCGGTAGGACATGTACCGGTGGACGTCGGGACGGTGAGCCGTTTCGCAGAGCGTCTCCACGACGCAGGGGGCGGGCGGCAGGTCGGGGCTGCCCATTGCGAGTTTGATGATCCGCCGTCCCGTGGCGGCTTCTATCTCGGCGATTTCGCGCAGGCGGCGCGAAAAGTAATATTCGCCGATTCCGTCGAGCCGCTTCGACCGCTCGATCCGTACTCCGTTGTTTTCCATGATCTGATTTTGACTGACTGTTGCATGCCCCGAAACACCCCGAATTTCGTGCCGGAACGAACGAAAATTTCCGACCGCTTCTTTTGCCGGCTGCGTGGCCACACGACCGGATGCGGCCGGAGGAGGAGGGATTAACGAAAAGCTCCGGCGTTCATGCGCCGGGTTGGTGCCGTCCGCTCAAAATCACGGCGTCGGTGGCGGGGACATGTGACCGGGCCTCGAATAGTACAACGGGTCATCGTCTTTCCTCACGGATTGTGCGATGGGCGTCAATTTTCCGTCCGGCAAGGTCGGCGGACATGGTCGGGAATATTCATATCCGGTCGGTCAGTAACTTACTGTTTACCAACATGTACCTTATCGCGTCTCCTGCCGCTGTTTCGCGGCGGCTGTACGGTAGTCGGCGTCGGTAACATAGTAAGTGCGCCAGATGATCCGGTCGTTGATTCGCTCGCTATGCCACTGACTTTCGTCGCACAGGTCGGGCGAAGCGGAGGGTGTGCCGAAGTTCGGATAGGAATAGTAGCTCTCTGCCCTTTCGGGATAGCGGAACGAGAGGGAAATATAGGCGAAATCCCGGTCGAAAGGGGCCTCCTGCGGTGAGACGACCGCATAGACGAAAGCATGGCCTGGCTCACAGGTCTTGCCGTACTCGATGTCCGTACCCGATTCACATACCCCGACCGTCAAAGGATAGTCGGTCGCATTGGCAATGCGGTAATAAGCATAGCAGGATATGCCGTCGTCCGGGTAGCTGTCGATGTATTCGTCGATAAAGCCCCCATTCGTTTTGTCCTCGTTGCAGGCGGAAAATAGCAGCAATCCGAAGACGAAGGATAAGATCATTTTCATGGCGTCGGCCGTTTTGTTTTAATGAATCGCAATAGTCCGTTCATCCGAATATGATGAGCGACGTATTACCGTCCCTAATTGCGAATATAATGATAATTATTTAATTTGCAATATGTTCTGACAAAATATTTTCCGCAGACGTACGAATTGACGAAATCCCCTTATCTTTGCGGCGTGATCGGGCTGTTTTATATCCTGCTTTGCTGGGTGGCGGGCAATGCGCTCGCCCGCCTGACGGGAGACTACGTGTCGGGCAACATCATCGGGATGGTGCTGCTGTTCGTCGCGCTCCGCATGAAGATCGTGCCGGCGGAACGGGTGCGACCCGCGGCGCGGTTCCTGCTCGGGGTGATGGCGCTCTTCTTCGTGCCTTTCGGAGTGGGGCTGATGATCTCCTATGAAACCCTGCTGTCCCATTTCTGGGCCATCATGGTCGCCATCGTCGCAAGCACGGTCGTGGTGTTGCTGACCGTGGGATGGACGTTTCAGAAACTCAACCGCAAAGACGATGCGCGAACTCCTTGAATCTGACCTTTTCCTGCTGACGCTTACCGTGGGGCTGTACTGTGCGGGCGCATTCCTTTACCGCCGTACGCGGTTGGCGCTCTTCCATCCCGTGCTGCTGGCTTTCGGCGGCATGATCGCATTCCTCTGCCTGTGCGGAATCGACTATGCCCGTTACCGCGAGGCGACGAAGCTGCTCGATTTCGGGCTGGGACTGTCGGTGGTGGCACTGGGATACCTGCTTTACGAACAGTCGGAGCAGATGCGGGGGCGGATGCTCCCCGTGTTCGCGTCGGTGGTCACGGGCTGCGTGGCGGGGGTGCTGAGCGTGGTTTATATCGCTCGCTGGCTCGGGGCCGACCGGGTGATTCTCAACTCGATTGCCGCTAAGTCGGTGACCGCTCCGATCGCGTTGGCGGTCACGGAGCCGCTCGGAGGCATCGTGGCCCTTACGTCGGTCGCGGTTTTCATCGTGGGAATTTTCGGCAGCCTGGCCGGGGTGTGGATTCTCGGCGTGGCCGGAGTCAGCGACCCGCAGGCCCGGGGATTCGCGCTCGGGTCGGCCGCGCATGGCATCGGTACAGCCCGCGCCGTCGAGCTCGGGGCGGTCGAAGGGGCGCTGAGCGGGCTGGCAATGGCTCTGATGGGGATTACGACGGCCCTGCTGCTCCCGCTGATCGAGCGGTTTCTCTATTAGGCGGCCGGGCGGAACGTGCGGCGGGCAGCGAGGAGCGCGATAAACGCGGCGCTGAGCAAAAACGGAGCTGCGTTGCAACGGTCGGAAAAAAACGCTATCTTTATCCGGTAAATCCGTAACCATGAAATGGAAGAGTTGGGCGGTTATTGCAATCGCCGTATTCACGGTCGCCTGTTGCGGCCGTCATGCCAAATTACCCGACGGCTGGTATCTGCTCGGTGCCGGGTCGTCGGAAGTCCTGACGCCCGCGATCGTCACGGTGCATGATTTCGCCTCCCTGCGGGTCGATTCGCTGTCGGAGGCGCAGGGGATGTTCCGGTATCGGATTACCGGGCAGTTGAACGAAGAGGGAACCGGACGTTTCGCCCGCGCGACCGAAAAGGCGATCGGCAGCCGGATCGCGTTCCTGTGCGACGGGAGGGTGGTTTGTACGCCTGCCGTCCATGCCCGGATCGAGGACGGGAATTTCCTGATCGTACTGGAGGATGATCCGGGCGGGGTGCGCACGCGCCGGATTTATGCCCGTCTGGAAGCCGCCATGCATGGGAAACGGGAGTGAATCCGTGTGGTAAGAGATGGCTGCGGTGGAGGCTTGGCGCCATAATCGCAGGAAAGGACAGGCGGCCAGAAGGCCGCTTTTCTTATGCAGCTTGTCCTGTGGCGGGACGCACGACCGGAGATCGGGCCGACTTGTCGGGGGCCGTGCAGGACAGGCCGAGCTTCCGTTCGGGCAGTCTCCGGGAATATCTTGGTCCGATGAAAATTTCCCGATGCAGAATCGTGGCGCAGGAACAGCGGACGATGTACGATAGGGGCAAACTCTTCACGCGGCTCAACGACAGCATCCGGAACCGCTGTCGCCACGGTGTCGCCGTGCCGAACGGCGGCGCGGCGAGAGTTCGCGCAGCGGGCAACTTCGGCTCGCACAACTTGTGCACGGCTTTTTTCCGCGCCGGAACGCACAGACCATCCACCGGACGATCGCGCCCAGCGCGGCGAGCCCGATAAGGGCGACGACGATTTGCTGCCAGTCCATATCAGAAGAGGCGCATCAAATGATAGGCCAGCCACGCCAGCAGCCAGGCCATGCCCGTATCGTATAGTACCGCGAGTGCGGCCCAGCGCCAGCCCGCTTCGGATGCGATGGCCGCGACGGTGGCCAGACAGGGGAAATAGACCAGCAGGAAGACGAGCAGCGCCAGGGCGGAGGCGGCGTCGAAATCGCCGCTGTCCCGGAGCCGCTGCGAGAGGGTGGTGATCTGCTCCTCCGTTTCGGGGGCCTGCTCCCCGTCGGCATAGAGTACACCCAGCGTACTTACCACCACCTCTTTGGCCGCCACGCCCGAAAGAATGGCTACGTTGGCTTTCCAGTTCAGCCCGAGGGGGGCGAAAACGGGCTCGCAGGCTTTGCCGATGCGCCCCAGGTAGGAGTTCTCGTAATGGTCGGCCGCAGGGCTGGCTGTATCCTGCCTCGGGTAGTAGCTCAGGAACCACACCACGACCGAGGCCACGAGGATCAGGCCCCCCATCTTGCGCAGGTATTGGGCGCATTTGTCCCACATGTGCGAGAGCGTGGCCCGCATGGTGGGGATGCGGTAGGGCGGCAGCTCCATCACGAAGGGGGTTTCGTCCACCGGGAACATGAAGCGCCGCATGAGCCGGGCCGTGAGCACGGCCAGCAGGATGCCGACGATGTAAAGCCCGAAGAGCATGAGACCCGCATGGGCCGGGAAGAAGGTGCCGATCAGCAGAATGTAGATTGGCAGCCGTGCGCTGCACGACATGAAGGGGGTAATCAGGATGGTGATGAGCCGGCTGCTGCGGCTTTCGATGGTGCGGCAGGCCATGACGGCGGGTACGTTGCAGCCGAAACCCATGATGAGCGGGATGAACGACTTGCCGTGCAGCCCGATGCGGTGCATCACCTTGTCCATGATGAAAGCGGCGCGGGCCAGGTAGCCCGAATCCTCCATGAAGGAGATGAAAAGGTAGAGGATGACGATGTTGGGGAGAAAGACGATCACGCTTCCCACGCCTCCGATCACACCGTCGATCAGCAGATCGCGCAGGGGACCGTCGGGAATCAGGGCGTCGAAGCCTCGACCGATCAGTTCGACCAGCGAGCCGATCCACTCCTGGGGATAGGCGCCGATCCGGAACGTGCAGTAGAACATGAACCACATCAGCACGAAAAAGATCGGGAAACCCCAGAGCTTGTGCGTGACCAGCGTGTCGATCACCTGCGTGGTCTGGGCCTGTTCCCGCTTGCCGGGAGTGTAGGTCTCGCGCAGGGCGCCGGAGATGAAGCCGTACTTCTGGTTGGCGAAGGCCGTTTCGACGTCCTCGCCCAGCTCCTGTTCGATGCGGCGGGCCTCGCGGTGGGCGATCTGCTGCCACGTCCCGAATCGTTTGCAACGCTTGAGCTGATCCACGATATAAGGATCACCCTCAAGCATTTTCATGGCAAAATAGCGGGGCGGAAAGTGGTTGGGGAGCTCCTCGCGGAAGGCCTTGAGGTCGCTGTCGAGCAGTCGGAGGCTCTCTTCGATGACCGGTCCCTGGTTGATGTGGATGTGACGGACGCGGTCGTCCTCGTTTTCATAGACGGCGATCACGGTGTCCAGCAACGCTTCGACGCCCCGGCCCGTCTTGGCCACAACCGGAACCATCGGTACGCCCAACATGCGCCCGAGGCTGTCGTAATCGAGGCGTGCGCCGCTCAGGAGCAATTCGTCGTACATGTTGAGCGCCACGACCATGCGGGGGTTGATGTCGATGAGCTCGGTAGTCAGGTAAAGGTTGCGTTCGAGGTTGGATGCGACCACGGCATTGACGATCACGTCGGGCGTCTTCTCGATCAGGTGTCGGCGAACGTAAAGCTCCTCGGGGGTGTAGGCTGCCAGGGCATAGGTGCCCGGCAGGTCGGTGATCTCGAATTCGTAACCCCGGTAGGAGTAGTGGCCCCGCTTGGCATCGACGGTCACCCCGCTGTAATTGCCCACGTGCTCGTGGCCGCCCGATATGGCGTTGAATAGCGAGGTCTTGCCGCTGTTGGGATTGCCCACCAATGCGACGTTGATCCGGCGGCCGCTGCGGGCGATGACCTCCCCGATGTAATCGCTGTCGGTCGAAGTGCCCGCATCGCATTGAGCGAGCGTCGCTTCGGCGTCGCGGTCGGTGACGACCACGACCATTTCGGCCTCGCTGCGCCGCAGCGATACGCCATAACCCATGATGCGGTATTCGATCGGATCGTGCAAGGGGGCGTTCTGGAGCACTTCGACCCGTTTGCCGCGCACGAAACCCATCTCCATGATCCGGCGGCGGAAACCTCCGTGGCCCAGCACCTTGAGGATGGTGCCCGATTCGCCGGTGCGGAGCTCCGAGAGGCGCCGTACCGGATGGTCGTGCCACGGGGCATGGCGAATGCGGCGGCCGGGGCGCTGCGTTTCCGCATGATCGGCGGGATTGGTGTCCGTATGGCGATGGTGCATCATTCGACTCTTTGTTTCGGCGGCAAAGATAGTCGAAATATTCCAATCGTGCACTCACTACTTTTAGTGAGAAAGCGACCGTTTCGTGGCGAACGGGCTACCAGCCTCCGCCCAGGGCCTTGAACAGATTGACGTAGTTGATGTACTGCTGCGCGACCAGATTGGAGTACTCCATCTGGGATTCGTACAGCGAGCGTTCGGCATCGATGACGTCCAGGTAGGCCGACATGCCGGAACGGTAGAGCGTATTGGTCATCAGGGCGATCTGCTCGTTTGCATCGACCAGCTTGCGGTAGCGTTCGGTCTGTTCGGTATAGGTGGTGATGCTCACCAGAGCGTCTTCCACGTCGGAGAAGGCCTCCAGGACAGCCTGTTCGTAGGCGAATACGCTTTGGTAGTAGGCTTCTCGGGCCGAGGCTTCCTGGCGTTTCAGGCGGCCGAAAGCGAAAATCGGTTCGGTCAGGGCCGCCGCCGCGCTCCAGGCCCAGGGGTTGCCCTTGCCCAGTCCCTCGACCGTGGAGGAGACCACGCCTCCCTTGCCCGTGAGACTGAGCGAAGGAAACCGCGCGCTGCGGGCCACGCCCACCCGTGCGGCGGCCTCCTGGAGATCGTAATAGGACTGCATCACGTCGGGCCGCCGGTAGAGCAGGTCGGAGGGAAGCCCCACGGGGATTTCGAGGGGGCGGAAGCGGGCGATCAGCGAGTCGCCGCCGCTTTGACCGGCAATCCTGCGGGGCGGCTGTCCGAGCAGGATGTTCAGCGAAAGCTGCGCCTGCTCGACTGCCCGCCGGTATTGAGGGATATCCGCAGCGGCGGAATAGACCAGGCTGCGGGCCTGTTGGAGTGCGACGCCGTTGGACATGCCGTACCGGAACATCGAATCGATCAGGGCGGCGGACTGGCGGCGCAGCTCGTAGCTCTGGCGGGCGATCTGCAGGTCGCGGTCGTATTGCAGCAGGGTGTAATAGGTCGTCGCGACCTCGGCCGTGAGCGAGAGCAGCACGCCCCGGAAAGCCCATTCGGTCGAGAGGATCTGGGCCTGCGCCGCCCGCTCGCTGTGCTTCAGGGCCCCGAAAAGCGAGATTTCCCACGAGAGCGAGGGCTCGATGGTGTACTCTTGCACGATTTTCTGCTCGGCGTTGTAGTCGGCCCCGGCCGAGACGCCGACGCCGAACTGCGGCAGGTATTGGGCGCGCACGATCCCCAGGTTGAGCCGGGCCTGCTCCACGCGCGAAGCTGCGGCCGCCAGGTTGCGGTTGTTGGCCAGGGCGAGCTCCATGAGCGAGTCGAGCGCCGGATCGTCGAACAGCTTCCACCAGCGGAAGCCGTAAGGGAGCGAATCCTGCGGAAATTCATCGGCGAAGAGGTAGCGTTCGGGCACCTCCACCACGGGCGAAAAGAGCTTCGGGTTGCAGGCCGCCAGCACCGTGGCGGCGATGCAAAGGGTGACGATCAGCCGTTTCATGCGTTGCGTGGTTTTGGTTTACGGACGGATTTGCGGGCCGGTTTGCTCTGTGCTTCCGCCTCGGCCTGCTCGCGGCGCATGCGCTCCCGTCTGCGGTCGAAACGTCCGGCCCGGGCGATCAGGTAGTAGAGGGCCGGATAGACGAAGATGCCCAGCAGCGTGGCCAGCAGCATGCCTCCGACGAGCGCCACGCCCATGATGTTGCGGGCGGTGGCATACACCCCGCTGGCGAATACGAGCGGCAGGACGCCCAGGATGAAGGCGAATGCGGTCATCAGGATGGGACGCACGCGCAGCCGTGCCGCTCCGACGGCTGCGTCGAGCAGGGACTTGCCCTGCTCGAAGAAGAGTCGGTCGGCATACTCCACCACGAGGATGGCGTTTTTGGCGGCCAGGCCGATGAGCATGACCAGCGAAATCTGCATGTAGATGTTGTTTACGAACAACGGGTCGATCAGGTGGGCCAACCCGACGAAGGCGAGCGCCCCGAGCACGGCCAGAGGCACGCTCAGCAGGATCGCCAGCGGCAGACCCCACGATTCGTAGAGCGCCGCCAGCGAAAGGAAAACGAATGCCAGGGCGAGAACATAGACCAGCGGACCGGTTTTCGAGGCGTTGCTCTCCTGATAGGAGATGCCGCTCCAGGCGATGGCCACATCGTCGGGCAGCACGCGCGAAGCGGTGGAGGCGATCTCCTTCATCACCTGTGAGGTCGAGGCTTTCGCATCGGTGGTCACGGTGAGTTCGATCGAGCGGTAGAGGTTGAACTGTGAGACGTATTCCACGCCGACGGTGTCCTTGACGCTCAGGAACGAGGACAGGGGTACGTTGTCGCCCGAAGAGTTGGTGATGAAATAGCTGTCGAGCGAGCGGGCGTCGCGCCGGTAGTCGGGGGCCGCTTGAACGTAAGTCTGATAAAGTTTACCGAAGCGGTTGAAGTTGTTGATGTAGGCCCCGCCCAGCAGGGTGGTCAGCTCGTTGTAGAGTTCGCCCAGCGAAACCCCCTGGCTCAGCGCCTGTTCCTTGTCGATCACCAATCGACGCTGGGGAACGCCGTCGTTGAACTGGGTCGTCACGGAGGCCACGCCCGGCTTGCCGTGGAGCGAATCGATTAGCCGGAAAGCGTTTTCGGCCAAATAGGAGGTGCCCTTTCCTTCGAGATCCTGGACCTGCACGGAGATGCCCGACGAGACGCCCAGTCCGGGAATCGAGGGCGGGATGAAGGCATAGCACTGGGCCCCGGGTACGGCCATGTAAAGCTCCTCGGTAAGTTGCTGGGCGATCTGCATGGCCGAGAGCTTGCGATCCTTGTAGGGGGTGAGCGTGGCGAAGATGATGCCGCTGTCGGTCGAGGCGATGCCGGCCATCATGTTGAATCCCGCAGCGAGCGAAGTGCTCTGCACCTCGGGAAGCCGGCTCACGACGGCATCCACCTCGCGGAGCGTCTCCGTGGTGACTTGCAGCGAGGAGGCTTCGGGCGTCGAAACCATGACCATGACGAATCCCTGGTCCTCTTCGGGCAGGAAGCCCGCGGGGAGGGCCCGCCATACGAAGAAGATCGCCACGAGCAGCACACCGATGAAAATGGCGGTGCGGGCCGTGTGTTTCATCACCGTAGCGGTGAAGGAGGAGTAGCGCTCCATCCGGCGGTTGAACCAGCGGTTGAAGGCGGCGAAGAAGCCCCGTCGGGGCTCGTCGCGGCGGCGGAGCAGCAGGGCGCAGAGCGCGGGCGAGAGGCTCAGGGCGTTGAAGGCCGAGATGACCACCGAGACGGCGATGGTGATGGAGAACTGGCGGAAGAGCAGTCCCGTGATGCCGCCCGTGAAGGAGACCGGCACGAAGACGGCCAGCAGCACGACGGTGGTGGCGACGATCGGCGGCGCGACGCTGCGCATCGCTTCGATGGCCGCCTGTTTGGGCGTCATGCCTGCGGCCACATTGACCTGCGCGGCCTCGACCACCACGATGGCGTCGTCCACGACCAGGCCGATAGCCAGTACCAGGCCGAGCAGCGAGATGATGTTGATCGAAAATCCCAGCAGCGGGAAGAGGATGAAGGCTCCGATCAGCGAAACGGGGATCGCCACCAGCGGGATGAGCGTCGCCCGCCAGTCCTGGATGAACAGGTAGATGATGAGGATGACCAGCACCAGGGCGATGATGAGCGTCACGAAAATGTCTTTGATGCCCGCCTTGATGCTCGTGGTGGTGTCCACGACCGTAGTGTAGGCGATGCCGTCGGGCAGGCGCTCGGCGGCGGCCTGCATTTCGGCTTTGATCTTCCGTCCGACGTCCACGGCGTTGCTGCCCGGTTCCTGATAGAGTACGATCAGGGCCGCCGGCTTGCCGCCGAAGAGCGAGCTGACGCCGTAGGACTGACTGCCCAGGGTCACGTCGGCCACGTCGCGGATGCGGATCTGCTCGCCTGACGAGGTGGTTCGGATTACGATATCGGCGAACTGGTCGGCCGTGGAAATCTGGGCCGGCATGGTCACCGTGTAGGTGTAGGTTGTACCGTCGGGAGCCGGCTCGGCTCCGAACTGTCCGGCGGGGTAGATGCCGCCCTGCATCTCGATGGCCGAGGAGATTTCCTCCATCGAAATGTTGTAGTAGCGCAACACGTCGGGTCGAACCCAGATGCGCATGGCGTATTCGCCCGAGCCCATGACCGAGACCTTGCCGACGCCGTTGATCTTGAGCAGGCGGTTTTGCAGATTGATGTAGGCGTAGTTGGCCAGAAATTCGTTGTCGTAACGGCCGTCGCTGTAGATGGCGTAAACCATCAGGAAGCCCGTGTTGGACTTGCGCGTGACCACGCCCTGCTTGGTTACGGACGCCGGCAGAAGGGGCGCGGCGGTCGTGACGTTGTTCTGAGTGAAGATGGCATCGAGGTCGGGGTCGGAGCCGATGTCGAACGTGACTTCGAGGGTCATCGATCCGTCGTTGGCGCTGGTGGACTGCATGTAAAGCATGTCGCTCACACCCATCACATGCTGTGCGACGGGCGTGGCGACGGCATTGTTGACGGTCTCGGCGTCGGCGCCCTCGTAGGAGGCCGAAACCTGCACCACGGGCGGCGTGATGTCGGGATATTGCTCGATCGAGAGGTTCAGGATCGAGATCCCGCCCAGCAGCACGATGGCCACGGCGAGCGCGATGGCGAAAATCGGCCGATTGACGAAAAATTTTTCCATAATCAGCTACGCTTAACGGTCGTCTCCCTGCGGTCAGCAGGCGGGAGATAGGAGGCCGCCGAGTCGGCCGGGATGCCGGCGGACGAAGCGGGACGGCGGGGTGAGCAGCACGACCGTTCGGTCATGCGGGGGATGACTTTCGAGCCGGTGCGGACTTTTTGCTGTCCCGTAACGAGCACCGTTTCGCCCGCCTCGACCCCCGAATCGATGCACCAGCCGTCGCCCCAGGTGGGACCGAGTTCCACACGCCGGTATTCGACCGTGCTGTCGGGCCGCACGACCCAGACCGAATTGACCCCCTGAGCCTGACTCACACTGCGTTGCGGTACCACCACGCGAAGCCGCGTAGCGCCCACATCGGCCGTGACGCGGGCGAACTGCCCGGGCTTGAGCGTCAGGTCGGGGTTGGGGAACATGACCACGATCACGATGGTGCCCATCGTATTGGAAATGTTCTTGCGGGTATAGTCGTACAGTCCGGGGATCGGATAGATCGAATCGTTGGCCAGACGCAGAGTGATGTCGGAAAGCAGGTCGGCATTTTCGTATATCGACGGGCGGTTGCCGGCGTAACGCAGGTATTGGGCCATCGGCAGGGCCAGATCGACGAGCATCGTATCGAGGTTGGAGATCGTGGTGAGCACTTCAAACTGCGTACCTGGCCCCACATAGTCGCCCACATGGGCCGAGGTGGTCTCGATCATGCCGTCGATGGGCGCGTAGATCTTGGTGTAACCCACCTCCAGACGGGCGTTGTTGAAGGTCTGTTCGGCGGAGTGGACGGCGGCCTGTGCCGCAGCATACTGGGCGGTATATTGGTCGAGCTGCGTCTGGCTGATGGCGTTGATGCGTGCCAGCGGTACCGCGCGTTCGTAGTTGTTCTTCGCCTCGACTGCCTGCGCCCGCGCGGATTCGAGCGACGCGCGTGCTGAGAGCAGCGTGGTGGACAACTGGTCGGGATCGATGGTGAAAAGCAATTGTCCCCGCTTGACGGGCATGCCGTTGCTGTATCGCTTGGAGGTGAGGTATCCGCTGACACGGGGCTGGATGACCGCATTGAAATTGCTGGCCAGGTAGCCGATGAAACTCATCCGGTTGGGCACGCTGTCCAACTCGGCGCGTATGACTTCCACCTCGAGCGGAGGCATCCGGGCAGGTTGCTTTTTCGCGCGGTGGCAGCCGGTCGCCAGCAGTGCGAAAACCGCGACGAGCAGCGGGAGAATTTTCTGCATAACGGTGCGTTTTAGGCCCCGAAAGGGACAAAAAACGTACCGACAGCGGAGGCATCAGGGGTACTCCTGCATGATTTTCCGTAAAATAGCGCGATTTTTCCGATCCTTCCGAAAGAAATTAGAATATTTTGCTATCTTTGCACACAAACAAACCCATAATCTATAGCCATATGAAAAAGTTAGTTGAACAAATTCAAGCACAGTACGAGTTATTTGCTGCCAACGCTGAGGCACAGGTTGAGAAGGGCAACAAAGCCGCCGGTGTCCGCGCACGCAAGGCCGCTTTGGAAATTTCCAAACTGATGAAGGATTTCCGCAAGGAGTCGGTTGACGCCGCGAAATAATCTCCGATAAAACCTCAGCCATCCCTCGACGATGGCTATTTTTCACGTAACAGATCGGCAAACGATCTGTTACGTTTTTTTATGGGAGCGGGCGTTTTCATTGCACGCTGTTAATTTTTCTACATCAAACAACAACACATAGCGGCCGAACGTTTTACGGAAAGAGTTGTATCCTATTCTACATCAAACCACAACGCAAAGAGGGTCTTTTTGTGGGATTGGAGCGTTGTATCCTATTCAGTTTCTACATCAAACCACAACTCATGCGCGGCATACGCAAGGTCTCGGGCTGTTGTATCCTATTCAGTTTCTACATCAAACCACAACAACAAAACAAAATCGAATATTCCATTGAGGTTGTATCCTATTCAGTTTCTACATCAAACCACAACCCTCCGGTATATACTCCAATACCTGACCTGGTTGTATTCTATTCAATTTCTACATCAAACCACAACTGCTTCTGTTTCGGCAGGAAATTGAAAATCGTTGTATCCTATTCAATTTCTACATCAAACCACAACGTTGTACTCTTTCGTGCCTACTTTGCAGCGTTGTATCCTATTCAATTTCTACATCAAACCACAACCAAATTCATGGCAGAGTTCCTCAATGATGTGTTGTATCCTATTCAATTTCTACATCAAACCACAACACCACGCTGCCCAAATCCTTTTTATCCGCTGGTTGTATCCTATTCAATTTCTACATCAAACCACAACGGGCGTTGCTCTCGCCTGCTTTCATCTCCGTTGTATCCTATTCAATTTCTACATCAAACCACAACCGGCGCGCAGCGCGAAAACAAAGGCTGGCAGTTGTATCCTATTCAATTTCTACATCAAACCACAACGTTTGGCGTGCTCGACTGGTATGCCCATAGGTTGTATCCTATTCCATTTCTACATCAAACCATAACCTCGGATCACTATATTCCATAAATCCAGCCGTTTAAAGCGGAATTGCGCTTTAAAAAGTCGTCCATATCCTGCCGAGGAAGCGGGTTGAATGCAGTTTTTCCAATCTCAGTTGGACAAATATAACGAAAAAATCCAATTGTAGCGGTATTCGGTCCGATGCGTTCGATTTTATCCCGAGAATCCAGGGGGTTTCACCGGATTGCTTACCGGTCTCACCCCAATATTCTCGTATCCGGAACGCGGCGCACCTGCCGGACGGTATCTTTGCATGTTCTATCTGATAATAAATGCACCCCACCCCTCAATCTATCTGACTGAGCCATCGGCAAGAGAGCCGTTCCGGGGCGGAGGAGTACGGATAGGACGGTCAGAATTCGATTCCGTGACGGCGGAAATTCGCGATGTCTTCGTCGTTCATGCCCGTTCGCGGGAAGGGTATGGCCAGATTGTGGTCGTTCAGATAACGGCGCGGAGCCGTTCGGTCGTAGTCGGGGCTGACCAGCGAAGCCGTGGGATCGACAAAGCGTCCCTCGACGGAAGCCATGCCGGCCATCGTCTGGAAAAGTGCGTGGGTGGTGGCCGCCGCATCGCTGTTGTTGCGGGCCGCTTCGACCTTTTCGGGGAAAGTGCGGCAGTAGGCGGGTGAAAACCAGGCCAGCGAAGCGACCCACAGTTGGTAGAAAGTCGTGGTGGGTGACGCGTGGAGAAACCGTTCACGGTTGTCGTCCAGCAGGTCCTCACCGTGGTCGGAGCAGTAGAGCAGGGCTGAAACGCAACCTTCGCGCCGCAGGAAATCGATGGTCGAGGCCAGGAAATCGTCGGTGTAGCGGATCGAGTTGTCGTAGGCGTTGCGGATCATTTCGAGGTTAGCGGCAGCGATGGCCACATCGTTGTCGGGTCGGAAATAGGCGTATTTGCGCGGATAACGCTGGTGATAGCTGAAGTGCGAGCCGTAGGTGTGGAGGATGAAAAGCAGGTCGTGGGTGCGGTCCTGGGCGACGATGCGTTTCATCGTGTCGAGCAGTTGCATGTCGTAACGCTGCCCGCGCAGGTAAACCACGCTGTCGGCATCGTGCGCGAGCTTGTCGATCATGGCCCCCTGCGGCGCCTGGTTCGAGAGGAACCAGGTGCGGAAACCCGCCTCGTTGAACAGGGCCGGCAGTCCGCGGCGGCGGTAGAGCTCTTCGTGCTCGTCGGTTCCAACGGACGAGAGGATCATCGGCACGCTTTTGTGGGTGGCGTTGCTCTGGGTGATGAGGTTGCGAAAGACGACCACGCCCGCTTCGCGGCTCAGGCGGGGATTGGTCTCGCGGTCGTAACCGTAAAGCTGCCAGCTCGGAGCCCGCGACGCTTCGCCGATGATGAAGACATAGATTTCCCGCCCCGGGGCGTCGGCCGCACGGCGGGCGTCGAAGCGAAAATCCCCCGACGTTCGCTGGAAATCGCGCATCTTGCGGAACTCCGATGCGCTGACCTTCGCGTTGTAGAAGACATTGAGCGGGAAGATATCCGTCTTGAGCACCCGCTTGTCCTCGCTCACGCGGTAAGCGGGAATCAGGATCAGCCCGCCGATGGCCATGAGCGTAATGCCCAACAGCGCGAGGTTCTTGCGCGTGGTGTGCGAGAGGTAGCGACGATGTCCTATTTCGCGGGAGGCGAACCACAGCAGGGGCACGTACATCACACAGACGATGATGATGGACGGGTAGATATTGCCCAGCAGCTCGCCCGCCTCGCCCGGATTGGTCGTCAGTACGTTGGTGAGCATGTCGGCGGCGATGATCGAGTTGCCGAACAAGTAGAGCAGCACGATCTGGAAGGCGCAGAAGAAGATGAACGGGAAGGCGAGCCAGATCATGACTCCCGAACGTCGGAGCGCGACGCTCCAGATCATGTAGAATCCGAGCGGCATCAGCAGCGAGGCTTCGGCCGACCAGATCGAGTAGGGCTCGGTATAGAGCAATACGATATTGGGGATGATGAGGGCGACGAAGAAATAGACGGCCAGCAGGGTGCTGCTGCGTCGGGTATATCGGGGGCGGTTCAGGCGGTTTTTCATGGGTCAGAATGCTTCGTTTACGTTGAACAGGAAGCCGCTGGTTTTGCGTCCGAACCCGAAGTCGAACCGTACATTGACCCGGTTCTTGAACTCCCACCGCAGCCCTGCGCCATAGTTGGGCAGGGTTTGACTCCACCGGAAATCCGCGAGGGTGGGGAATACATTGCCCGCCCCGCCCCATACGACGCAGCCGATCCGCCGCCAGATTTTCTGCCGCAGTTCGGCCTGGACGGTAATCATGTCGCGGTCGGTGTAGCGCCCTTCGTAATAGCCGCGCATACGGTAGTTGCCCCCCAGCCTTGCGAGCATCGGCCACGGAGTGCCCCCCGAGTTGAATTCGGCATGGAAATCCACGGCCAGAATTCCTCCGTTCCAGAGTTTCCGGTAGCCGTCCACGGTAACCTCCGTGCGCCATAAGTCGCTGCCGCAGTCGCCCAGGGCCCGGGGAAACCAGCTTTCGCGCAGGCTGACGTACAATCCTTTCGCCGGATTGGGAATGAAATCCCGGGAGTCGTACTCAGCGACCAGACCGACGGAGGTGGCGTTGTAGCGGGTGCGCTGGCCGTAGAGGTAGTCCGTTTCGGTGAAGCGGATGCCGCGCGTGGACTCGAATCCTGCTGCGACCCCCAGGAAGGTGTTTTTCACCACCTGCCGCATGAAGTTGGCATTGATCTGCAGATGTTTGCGAACGAAGGTGCTGCGCGGATTGTTGGCTCCGGCGTCGTAACCGATGCCCCAGTAATCGGTCGGCTGCGAGGAGAAGGAGAGTTCATAACCGATGCGGCTGCGGTTTTGCCGGAAGATGTTGTTGCCTCCCACGCCGATCAGGTAGAATCCCGTGATGGATGCCTGCAGGAAGATCGAGACGTTCGACGGAGCGGTGACCGAGTCGGTGCGGTCGAGCCGGTAAAGTCCCGCCGCCAATCCGCCGATGCCGAGCGACGTGTTTTTGGAAAAGCTCGGCCCGGCGATGAAGGTGAAATCGATCTTTTTCTCAAACGTCTTGTCCACGGTCGATTCGGAAAAGTAATCCACCACCCTGCGCAAAAACGGCCGACGGGTCGGGGCGACCGTGTCGGCTGCCGGCAGGGTATCCTGCAATGGCGTGTAGGTGTAGCGCAGCGTGTCGCACTCCCGCACATAGTAACGCTGTTGCGCGACTGCCGGGAGCAGGGACAACAGCAGGAGCACGGTTGCGGCGACGCCTCTGCGCATGCCTGTTATTTATAGGGTTCGAGCACGCGGTAGAACTCCGCGATGTCCTCTTCGGAAAGGACGCCCTTGTGCATGTACACCAACTCACCCTCCTTATTGACGAGCAGCAGCACGAACTGGTTGTTGCAGTCGCCCAAGTTCCAGCTTTCGCTGAGCACGCGATTCTGGTCGGCGAGCACGGTAGCGCCGTTCTTGGCCGTCCGTTTGCGGGCCATGCTGCGGGCCATGCCGTTGGGGATCATGGGGGCGTCGGCGAGGTTCATCACGCCGAAGCCGAAAAGATTTTCCCCCTCGGCGAGGTGTTTTTCCTCCATCTCGACCGTGAAGTCGTTGTTTTGCTTATGCCGGTCGGGATCGACGTAAAAGATCATCAGGTTCTTTTCGCCCCAATAGGGGAGTCGCGCGGGCTTGCCCTCCAGGTTGAGCACTTCGACGTTCGAGACTTTGCGCGGGAGCGTCTGCGCGTTCACGGCAGCCCAGCCCAGCAGTCCGAACAATGCGAGCAGGATGGTTTTGCACTTCATATGGCCTCTGTTTTATTTTCCGTTATTCGGGAATATTCGGTGCAAAGGTACGATTTTATTTCTTCCCGGGGAAACGGGCTGCAGGCTAAAGCTGTTCTAATCGTTCGGTTTAATTGGTTTTTTGGCAAATAACGCCGCATCGAAGGAGTAGGCACCAGCACCCGAAATAATCAAAAAGACGTAGATGCCCATATAAACGAATTGCAGTTCGGCGGCCAGGAATCCGGCCGAAGGAAAGACCAAAAGGATCGACACGAGCATCCCCAGCGCCATGACCGCGGCCGAGAGGCGTACCCACAGCCCCAGCATCAGCATCACGGCGAAAAGCACCTCGGCCACGCAGATTACCACGAAAGTCGCGGCGCTGTCGATAAAGAGCAGCGACGGGTAGGCATTGACGATTTCGTCGTAGTGCTGCATCTTTCCGATGTTGTGCAGCAGCAGGATGCCGCCGATGAACAGCCTGAGGTACAAAACGGCCCAGTCCATGCAGCGGTACTGCGCCAACCATGCGCGAAGGGTTCTTCTCATGACCGCGGAATCTGCAAAAGGTATTCCAATTTTTCATACCTTCGCGCCATGAAACAACGGATTCTTTTCGTTTGCCTGGGCAACATCTGCCGCTCGCCGGCGGCCGAGGGGATAATGCGCCGTCTGGTTGCGGACGCCGGACTGGAGGGAGTGATAGAGGTCGATTCGGCCGGGACTTACGGCGGGCATGCGGGGGAGTTGCCCGATGCCCGCATGCGGCGGGCCGCCGTGAAACGGGGATACGACCTGCGACACCGGTCGCGGCGCGTTGCGGAGGAGGATTTCGCGGCTTTCGACCGCATCGTGGCGATGGACGACACCAACTACGAGGCGCTGTGCCGGATGGCGCCTTCGCGCGAGGCGATGGGCAAAGTCTGCCGGATGGCGGAGTTTTTCGGTCCGGCGCATGCGGACCGGACCTATGTGCCCGACCCCTACTACGAGGGGCACGAAGGGTTTGAGCGGGTACTCGATATGCTGCAGGAGGGCTGTGCCAACCTGCTTGCGGAGGTCAGAAGTCGAATCCGAAGCTGATGCTGTAGGTGTTGTGCAGCGCCGTGCTCCGGGCGGCGAAGATGTAAGCGAAGTCGAGTTTGATATGCAGGAAGCGGACGCCTACGCCGATGGTGGCGTAGTTGGGGTAGTACTCTTTTTTCTGCCCGACGTGATAGCCGCCGCGGAGCTGGAAGAGCTGCATGAGGTTGTATTCTACGCCGAACGACGCCTGCAATCCCCGCACGTAATCGGGGGTGAAATAGTAGCCCAGGTCGGCCGCGAGCGTGATCTCGTGGGCGTCGGTGATATAGGTGTCGAGGGCTGCGCCGGCTCCGAGGTTCATCGGCAGGGTCATGCCCTCGGCGTTGAAGTAGGCGCCCAGGTTGGCCAGTCGGGCTCCGGCCCGCAGGGTGCTGTAATAGCCGAAATTTTCGAGCGGCAGCGAGTACATGGCGTTCACGTCGGCCGCGAGCGCATGGTACACCCGGTCGGGCCGCTTCATGTGGTAATAGTGCGCCACAAGGGCCACCGACCAGCGCTCCCCGATGCGGCGGGCGTAACCCGCGTCGAAGGTCATGTCGTTGTCGTCGTGCCGCCGGCGGAACATACGCCAGCCCAGCTCCAGCACGTTGCGTCCGTCGAAGTTGTAGAATCCCGAAACCACATAATAGTTGTAGTTGTCCTGCGAAAAGTAGGTGGAGGCGAGCTGCGACCTTTCGCCCGAGAAGAGCGGGGCGGCGGCGTTGTTGTAGATGGTATGGGAAGCCGAAAGGGTGGTCATCGTCACGCCGCCCATGCCGATGGCCTTGGCGTCGGGCGTGAGCAGCATCAGTTCGTTCTGCGCCGAAGCCGTGCCGAACAGCCCGAGGATGCACGCTATCGCGAAAAGTCGTTTCATAATGCAAAGATAGGGAAAAATCCCCTGCAAAAAAGGTTCCCAAAACGCGGCCGGGGAGAAAGGATTGACCGATTGCTCCCCGAAACGGTCGCATTTGCCGCCGCTGCGTACTGTCCGCCGAGAGTGGGTGACCGGCAACCGTGTGCCGCATGGGGGATGGCAGCGAACCGGACGGGAAGAGCGTGCCGGGTTTCGGCATGCGGAGGTTGCCTGACGCATGATAAGGGGCGCATGCTGCGGAAAGAACCCGATCGGCTGCGGGCAATGTCGGGCTGCAGGCTCCGGCACGAAAAGTCCGGGAAGTTGGCGACTTTGTGCGGGACGGGTTGCAATAAAAAATCGGGGCGGTCTGACCGCCCCGAATGGTTTGTTTGCCGCCGATCAGCAGTTCATCGCCCCGCAGCAGTGGATGACCTGTCCGCTCACATAGGACGAAAGGTCGGAGGCCAGGAACAGCGCTACGCGGGCCACGTCCTCGGGCGTGCCGCCGCGACGCAGGGGGATCTGTTTGTACCATCCCTCTTTCACCTCGTCGGGCAGTTGGGCGGTCATGTCGGTCAGGATGAAGCCCGGAGCGATGCAGTTGGCCCGGATGCCGCGCGGCCCCATCTCCTTGGCGATCGACTTCGCAAGGCCGATCATGCCGGCTTTGGAGGCGGAGTAGTTGCATTGTCCGGCATTGCCGCTCACCCCGACCACCGACGACATGTTGATGATCGAGCCGCTGCGCTGGCGGGCCATGACGGGTACCACCGCGTGAATGAAGTTGAATGCCGACTTGAGGTTCACATTGAGCACCGCGTCCCACTGCGCCTCGGTCATGCGCATCATCAGGCCGTCTTTGGTGATGCCGGCGTTGTTCACCAGCACGTCGATGCGGCCGAAATCGCGGACGATCTCCTCCACGACGCGGTGCGTGTCGTCGAAATTCGCCGCATTCGACGCATAGCCTTTGGCGCGAACGCCCAGTGCGGTCAGCTCCTGCTCGGTAGCCTTGCCGTTGTCGTCGATCGTAAGGTCGGTAAACGCCACGTCGGCGCCCTGCTTCGCAAATTCAAGGGCGATCGCCTTGCCGATACCGCGGGCCGCGCCCGTGACGACGGCGACCTTTCCTTCGAGTAGTTTCATAGCTTGACAAAAGATTTAGGTCAATAAATTCAAAGTATTCGATTCCAAAATTTTGCTGTTCGCTTGCAATTCGTTCCGCTCCCACGGTCGGGCCAAAGGCCGCCACCTGCGGCAGCAGCCCGTCCGTTCGCGCCGGTCTGTGACGGAACGCGAAAGAGGGAAACGCTTTGCAGCTCCAAAGTTACGAAAAATATCCCGAATCGATGGGCACGGGGTGAAAATTCAGCAATTTGTGCTATCTTTACGTCGCCAAACCGAAAATGCAAACTTCACTAATATTTTCTATGAAAAGAGATTCTCAGATTTTCGACCTCATTTCCGAGGAACGCAAACGCCAGATGCGCGGCATCGAGCTCATCGCATCGGAGAACTTCGTGAGCGACCAGGTGATGGAAGCCATGGGCTCCGTGCTGACCAACAAATACGCCGAAGGCTATCCGGCGGCCCGTTACTACGGCGGCTGCGAGGTGGTCGATCAGGTGGAGCGTCTCGCCATCGAGCGCATCTGCAAACTCTACGGCGCCGAGTACGCCAACGTGCAGCCACACTCGGGCGCCCAGGCCAACATGGCCCTATTCTTCGCCGTGATGCAGCCGGGCGACACCTTCCTGGGGCTGGATCTGGCGCATGGCGGGCACCTCTCGCACGGATCGCCGGTCAATATGTCGGGCAAGTATTTCAAGGCCGTGGGCTATCAGCTCGATGAAAAGACGGGGCGCGTCGATTACGACCACATGGAGCGGCTCGCCATGGAGCACAAACCCAGGCTCATCGTGGGCGGCGCATCGGCCTATTCGCGCGAATGGGATTACAAGCGTATGCGCGAGATCGCCGACAAGGTGGGGGCGCTGCTGCTGATCGATATGGCTCACACGGCCGGTCTGATCGCCGCCGGGCTGCTCGACAACCCCGTGAAATACGCCCACATCGTGACCTCGACCACCCACAAGACCCTGCGCGGACCGCGCGGCGGCATTATCCTGATGGGTAAGGATTTCGAGAATCCCTGGGGCCTCACCACACCGAAGGGCGCCGTGAAGATGATGTCGCAGATTCTCAACTCGGCTGTCTTCCCCGGTATTCAGGGCGGCCCGCTCGAGCATGTGATCGCGGCTAAGGCCGTCGCGTTCGGCGAAGCGCTCGAACCGAGCTACAAGGCGTATCAGCAGCAGGTGCAGAAGAATGCCACAGCGATGGCCGAAGCCTTCGTGAAACGCGGCTATAAGATCGTCTCCGGCGGTACGGACAACCACCTGATGCTGGTCGATCTGCGGACCAAGTTCCCCGAACTGACGGGCAAGCTGGCCGAGAAGTGCCTGGTGGCCGCCGACATCACCACCAACAAGAACATGGTGCCGTTCGACAGCCGTTCCCCGTTCCAGACCTCGGGTCTGCGCTTCGGCACGCCCGCGATCACCACGCGCGGTGTGAAGGAGGATCGGATGGACTACATCGTGTCGCTCATCGACCGCGTGCTGAGCGACCCCGAGAACGAGCAGAACATCGCCGACGTGCGCAAGGACGTCAACAAGCTGATGGCGGACTATCCGCTGTTCGCATGGTAGGCGCGATGCGCGAGGTGACGGACTTTCTCGCGGAGCTCTGTGAAAACAACGAGCGCGGATGGTTTGAAGCCCACCGGAAAGCATACCTCCGGGCAAGGGAGGTGTTTGAAAGTTTCGTAGCGGAATTGATCGAAGGCATCGCGTCCTTCGATCATTCCGTTGTGGGGCTTACGGTAAAGGACTGCACCTACCGCATTTACCGCGACACGCGGTTCAGCCCCGACAAGACGCCCTATAAGAGTTATATGGGAGCTTATGTGGCTCCCCGTGGCAAGAAGAGCGGCTATGCGGGCTATTATTTCCACGTCGAACCGGGCGCTGCCCGACAGGCGGGGCACAGCCTGCTGTCGGCGGGTCTCTACTGTCCGGATCCCCTCGTGCTGCGCAGCGTGAGGGAGGAGATCGCCGACCATGGTGCGGAAATTGCAGCCGCCATCGACGCGGCTGCGGGTTTCCGGATTTATGAAGGGAACAGGCTGCGGAGGCTGCCGGCGGGATTCGTTGCCGGGACGCCTTACGACGAGCTGCTCAAGCTGAAGGATTTTTACATCGAGCGACCGATGGATGGGGAATTTCTTTGTTCCGATAAGTTGCTCGAATCGACGGTCGCGGCTTTCCGCACGACGGAGCCGTTGGTCAGCCGGCTCAACCGGGCGGTGAAATATGCGTTCGAGGAGATGCGGTAAAGCGGGCGACAACCCGTCGGGCGGAATGTAATGCGAAAACGGAATATGAAAAAATGGTGGATTGCCTGTGCGGCGCTCGTATGCGTTCTTTCGGCACAGGGGCAGGCGGTGCGGCAGACGTACCTTTATGCGGTCAAGGGGGCGGACAGCCTCTACCTCGACCGGTACGAAGCCGTGCCGGCGGTGAGCGGGGCGCGGCCCTGCATGATTTTCGTCTTTGGCGGCGGATTCGTGGACGGTATGCGCGACGATGCGCGGTATGTGCCGTTCTTCGAGTACATGGCCGCAAAGGGCATCACCGTGGTATCGATCGACTATCGGTTGGGGCTGCGCGAGGTGATCGCATCGGGGGATTTCTCGGCCGGGCATGTGGTCGGGGCCTTTATGCGGACGGTCGCCATGGCGACCGAAGACCTCTATGACGCCACGGCCTATGTCCTGGCGAACGCCGAACGGTGGAGAGTCGATCCCGCGTGCATCGTGGCGTGCGGATCGAGCGCCGGCGCCGTGACGGTGTTGCACGGCGAACTGGGGCTCTGCAACCGCATCGAAGCGGCCGCACGGCTGCCCGAGTCGTTCGACTACGCCGGGGTGATTTCGTTCGCGGGGGCTGTTTTCTATCCGGGCGAGGAGCTGCGCTGGAACCGCAGGCCCGCGCCGATTCAGCTTTTTCACGGAGATGCCGATGCCAACGTGCCCTACGGGGCCGTGCGGGAGCAGGGGATGGGCTTTTTCGGCTCGGAGTACATTGCCGCCCAGCTTACGGCGTTGGGTGCACCGCACTATTTCTATTCCGCGACCGATGCCGACCACCGCATGGCCGTCGATCCGATGGAGGAGAACCGCTATGAAATCGACGCCTTCCTGCAAAAACTCGTTTTCGGCCGTGAGCCCCTGATCGTCGATACCCGTGTCAGCCGGATCGGTGCGCCCGTGCTGCCGAAGGACTTTACCATCGCCGATTACATTCAGTCGAATTTCCGGTAGAGCCGTTTCCGGACATCTATGCTCAAGCCGTCCCGCACGAGGGACGGCTTTTTTCGTGCGGGGGACGAACCCGTCATGCGACCGGTGCGGCAGCGGAAATCCGCCGCCGCCTTTTCGTCGTGCGGGAAACGCTGACGATTTTTCGTCCCCGGAGGGACATTTGCACAGATTTTGGGTGTCGCTCGCCGGATAGCCTTTTCAGACACGCAAAACCGGCATATGCAACAACACGTCCAACGATTCGGCAGGGCCCTGAGCGCGATGGTCATGCCCAACATCGGCGCATTTATCGCCTGGGGCTTCATCACGGCCCTCTTCATTCCCACGGGCTGGTGGCCCAGTCCGACGCTCGCGCAGCTCGTCGATCCGATGCTCGTTTACCTGCTGCCGCTGCTGATCGCCTACACGGCGGGACGCAACGTCGCCGGCGAGCGGGGCGGGGTGATCGGTGTGATCGCCACGGCCGGGGTAATCGTCGGGAGCGAGATCCCCATGTTCATCGGCGCGATGATTATGGGGCCCCTGGCCGGATACGTCATCAAACAGTTCGACCGCCTTATCGACGGCAAGGTCAAGGCCGGATTCGAGATGCTGGTCAATAACTTCTCGATCGGCATTCTGGGCATGTTGCTCGCCATCCTGGGGTTTTACGCCATCGGGACGATCGTTTCCGAGCTTACGGAGTGGATCAGCCTGTGCGCCGCATGGATCATCGAACACAGCCTGCTGCCGCTCGTGTCGATCTTCGTGGAGCCGGCCAAGGTGCTCTTCCTGAACAACGCCATCAACCACGGCATCTTCTCCCCGATCGGACTGGAACAGGCGCGGGAGACGGGCGAGTCGATCATGTTCCTGCTCGAGACGAACCCCGGTCCCGGTCTGGGGGTTCTGCTGGCCTACTGGATGTTCGCCGAGGGCAACGCCAAGGAGTCGGCGCCCGGTGCGGTCATCATCCAGTTTTTCGGCGGCATCCACGAAATCTATTTCCCCTATATCCTCGCGCGTCCCGTCTTGATCCTTGCGCCCATTGCGGGATCGGCGGCCGGGCTGCTTTTCTATTCGCTCACCGACGCAGGGCTGGTGGCTCCCGCATCGCCGGGCAGCATCATCTCGGTGCTGGCAATGGCGCCCAAAGGCAAGACGGTCGTGGTGCTGCTGGGCATCGTCATCTCTGCCATCGTTTCGTTCGTCGTGGCTTCGCCTTTCGTGCGCCGTGCGTCGCAACGCAACCGTACCCTGCCCGAAAACAGATTCAAATACAACCCCGCCGCGACGACCGGCACCTCCGCTGCCAGCGATGGGCGGATTCGTAAGATCGTCTTTGCATGCGATGCGGGCATGGGGTCGAGCGCATTGGGTGCGACCCGTTTCCGCAACCGGACGGAGGACCTGGGCATCGACGTGGAGGTGACCAACAGTTCGGTGGATGCGATTCCGAAAGACGCCGACGTGGTGGTAAGTCAGGCTGTGCTGGCCGACCGCGTGGAACGTTCGGCGCCGCAGGCCGAGAAGGTGGTCATCAACAATTTCCTCGGCGACGAAAACCTCGATGCGCTGCTCGAAGAGTTGCGCCGACGCAACGGCGAGGACGAAGCGGCCCGCGGATCGGGAGTGAAAGTGCGGCAAGACGGGGAGAACGACGTGCTGCGGCCCGAAAATATTTTGGTCGGCCTTGCGAGCGAATCCAAAGAGGCCGCGATCCGCAGGGCCGGAGAGCTTCTGGTGCGGGGCGGCTACGTTGAGGAGCCTTATGTGGATGCGATGCTGCGGCGCGAGCAGCTCGCCACGACCTATCTGGGTATGGGAATTGCAATACCCCACGGGACGTCCGACGCCAAGGAGCGCGTCCTGCGATCGGGAATCGTGGTGTTGCAATATCCCGAAGGGGTCGATTTCGGCGACGAGAAAGCCCATCTGGTGATCGGGATAGCCGGCGTCGGAGACGAGCATCTGGATATCCTGGCGCGGCTGAGCGCATCGCTCGAAGACGACGACCTGCTGCAACGGCTTCTGAGCACCCACGATCCGAAAGTCATATACAACGCATTGAAATAAAACATGCCGTCATGGTAACACGCAAGGTAACGATAGAGGCTCCCAATGGGATGCACGCCCGTCCGGCGGGCGAGCTGGTCAAACGGATCCGGGAATACGCCCCCACGAAAATCACCCTCCGCAGCGGAGCGAAGCAGGTCAATGCCGCGAGCATCCTCTCGATTCTCTCGCTCGGCCTGAAACGGGGCGCCGAGCTGGAGGTGGTCGCCGACGGACCGCGCGAGCAGGAGGCTGCCGACGAGGTGGCCCGTTTCATCGCGGAAATCCGGGAGTAGCCATGACAAGGATTCGCACGAATACGGCGACCACGCAGGGCATCGTCGTCGGTACGGCCTACGTCGTCCGCCATCCCGAGCCGGAGGGGGAGCCGCACGTTGCGGACAGCGCGACCGACGCCCTTTCCGAACGCACGCGCTTCGAGCGGGCGCTCGCCCGGGCCGCCGAGCAGCTCGGTGAGTTGATCGGCCGGAGCGACGTGTTTTCCGCTCACCTGGCTATTGCCGAAGACCCGATGCTGCGCGAAAGCGTCGAGACGAAGATCGAAGAGGGTATGACCGCCGAGCGGGCGGTCGAGAGCTCCTGTGCGGAGATCAGCGGCATGATGGAGGAGCTCGAGGACGAATACCTGCGCGAGCGGGCGACCGACGTGCGGGACGTCTGCACGCGCATCCGTCAGGCGTTGCGCGGTACCGAGGCGGCCAATCCTTTCGCCAACCTGGGGCCGGAGGCGATCGTCGTGGCCGACGAACTGACGCCCTCCGACACGGCGATGATGGATTTCAGCCGCATCGTCGGCTTCGTCACGCGGGGCGGCAGCACCACCAGCCACGTCTGTATCATCGCCCGCAACCAATGCGTGCTCGCGATGGTCGGCGTGGGGGACGACATCGCCCGCATCGAGACCGGAGACCGGTTGATTCTCGACGGAATACGGGGCGAAATCCTGATCGACCCCGACCCCGCGACCGAAGAGCACTACCGCCGCCGGGCCCGAGAAATCGAGACCGAGCGGCTGCGGCTGATGGATTTCGGCCGGCTGCGGGCCGTGACTACCGATGGCCGGCCTGTTGCCGTGTTCGCCAACGTAGCCAACACGGACGAGGTGCGCACGGCCATCGACGCCGGCGCCGACGGGATCGGGCTCTACCGCAGCGAATTTCTCTACATGCTTCATCCCGACGACTACCCCGACGAGCAGACGCAGTTCGAGGCCTATCGTGCCGCCGCCGAACTGTGCGGCGAACGGAGCCTGATTATCCGCACGCTCGATATCGGAGGAGACAAGGCGCTGCCCTACATGCACGCTCCGCGTGAAGAGAATCCCTTTCTCGGATGGCGGGCCGTGCGCATATCGCTCTCCATGCCGGAGCTTTTCGAGGCGCAGATCAGGGCGCTGTTACGGGCCAGCGCCTACGGCAACGTGAAGATCATGTTCCCGATGATTACCTCGCTCGACGAATTCCGCCGGGCCCGGGAGGTGGTCGAACGTTGCAAAGCCGCTCTCGGACGGGAGGGAATCGCTTTCAATCCCGCCATCGAGACGGGTATCATGGTCGAAACACCGGCAGCGGTTCTGACGGCCGACCTGCTGGCGGCCGAAGCCGACTTCTTCAGTATCGGCACCAACGACCTCACGCAGTATGTGATGGCCGCCGACCGGACCAACCCCCGCGTCTCGCACCTCTACGATACGTTCAACCTCTCGGTGCTGCGTTCGATCCGCTCGGTGATCGATGCCGGCGCGGAGGCGGGGCGCGAGGTGGGTATGTGCGGCGAGTTCGCCTCCGATCCCCTCGGTACGCGGTTGCTGCTGGGATTGGGATTACAGGAATTCAGCGTCAATATCGGGGTGATCGGGAGCATCAAGGCGTGCATCCTGCGCCAGAGCTATGCCGCGTGCCGGGAGTTCGCCGCAAGGGTGCTCGAAGCCGCGACGGAGGAGCGCATCCACGCCCTCATTGCAGAGGAGGACAGGGAGGGAACGGAATGACAAATCGGATAAAATGAAAAAGGCAGTTCAGTTCGGGGCCGGGAATATCGGCCGGGGTTTCATCGGGGCGCTGCTGGCTCATGCAGGCTACCGGGTCGTGTTCGCCGACGTCAATCGCGAAGTGGTCGATCGGATCGAACGCGAAGGGCGTTATATGGTACACATCATGGACGTGACGTGTTCCACGGAAACGGTCGAGGGGGTGACGGCGGTGGATTCCACCGGTGCCGGGGCGATCGAAGCGATCGCCGAAGCCGATCTGGTGACCACAGCGGTCGGGCTGAACGTGCTGCCCCGCATCGCCCCGGTGCTCGCACGGGGTATCGGGCTGCGGCAGGAACGGGAGGTCGGTCGGCCGCTCAACGTGATCGCCTGCGAGAACGGCATCGGAGCGTCGTCCCGGCTTCGCGAAGCGGTATTCGCCCGCATGGACGAACCTTTGCGTCGCTATTGCGAAAGGTACGTGGGTTTTCCCGACTGCTCGGTGGATCGGATCGTGCCGCCGGTGCGGTGCGACAACCCGATCGACGTGGTGGCCGAACGGTTTTACGAATGGAACGTGGACAAGGACGCTTTCGTCGGGCCGCCGCCTCATATCGAGGGGATGAACCTCACGCACGAGCTGAGTGCCTACGTCGAACGCAAGCTCTTTACACTCAATACGGGACATGCGATTACGGCCTATCTGGGGCGGCTGCGGGGCTATGCCACCATCCATGAGAGCATCACCGACCGGCAGTTGCGTAGTGTCGTGCGGGAGGCCATGCGGGAGAGCGGGCTGGGCCTTTCGGCCCGTTACGGGCTAGATCGTGAGGAGCATTTCCGTTATATCGACCGAATCATCGGCCGTTTCGAGAATCCCTACCTCGACGATCGGGTGGAACGGGTGGGCCGGGAGCCGCTGCGCAAGCTCGGGCCGACGGACCGGCTGGTTCGACCCACGCTGACGGCCCGCGAATACGGCTATCCGACGCTCGCGCTTACGCTCGGGATCGGCGCAGCGCTGCTGTACGATAATCCGGACGATCCGGAGAGCGTCGAGATGATGCGCCGGATCGAGCAGCAGGGACTCACGGATGCGGTGGCCGATTTCACGGGAATTCCCGCCGACGCGCCCATTCAGGAGGCTATCGCCCAGGCCCGTTACGCTGCCGGCCGACTTCTCGGTTAGCTCACTGTGGGTACGTACAGCCGGTGAAAAGGCGTCGCGGTCAGGCAAATCCTCTCCGGATGCGCCTGTGCTGTCGGGTCGGATGGCTGCAAAAATTCACCGTGGAATATGAATTTTTCGTATTGCCATGATCCCGGGTCGCAGACCGCGGGATTTTTCGTATCTTGTCGCATCGAACGGATCGATCGCTTGCGCGATCTCGATTCCGAAAAGGAGGACAACATGGCGGACGACTATTTGGGACGGAAAATGGAGGAATACCGCACGCGCGCGGCCACGGCGAACCGACGACCGGCGGCGACGCTGGGCAGGCTTCTGCTCAGGAACCGCAGCCATCGCGGTTACGACGCTCGTTTTCTGGTGCGCGAGGATCAGCTCCGTCGCATCATCGCGGTGAATACCAAAATCCCCTCGGCACGGAACCAGCAGGTGCTTCGTTTCCGCCCCGTGCTGGCGGACGAGGCGCACAAAGTTCTGGCCCATATCCGTTTGGGCGGCGCTCTGCCCGATCTGCACCTCCCCTTGCCGGGCACGGAGCCCAACGCGTTCGTCATCGTCTGCACGACGGTGGGGGAGGATCGGTATGTCGATATCGACCTGGGTATTTCGGCCCAGAGCATGTTGCTTCAGGCAGCTGAGATCGGGTTGAACGGCATCTGCATCGGAGCGTTCGACAAAGCGCGGATCATGCGGGAATTCGGGCTGGAACTCGAACCGCTGCTCATCATCGCTTTCGGCAAGGGAATCGAGCGGATCGAGCTGACGGAGATCGGCAGCGGGGAAGATCATGCTTATTACCGTCGGGACGGCGTGCACTATGTGCCCAAAGTTCGTGTGGACGATTTGATAATCAAGGATTAACATACGATTTTCCACCGCATCATGTTGCCGGCCTTTTCCCTTTTGCCGACAGACAAGATTCGTGGTTAAACAAACCGACCTGCCCCTATGGAGCAGGTCGGATCGATCGGTTGCCGAACGGTTTACTCCACCGTGACAGACTTGGCCAGGTTGCGGGGCTGGTCCACGTTGCGGCCCTTGTTTACGGCGATATAGTAGGCGAAAAGCTGGAGGGGGACCGAAACCACGATGGGCATGAGACATTCGGTCACCAACGGCACTTCGATCACATAGTCCGAACTGTTGCGCATCTGCTTGTCCCCTTTGGCGATTACAGTGATGATCTTGCCGCCGCGTGCGCGGATCTCCTCGATGTTGCTGGCCGTCTTCTCGTAGGTATGATCGGGGGTGGCGATGGCGATGGTCGGCATTTCGTTGTCGATCAGGGCTATGGCACCGTGTTTCATCTCCGCTGCCGGATAGCCCTCGGCATGGATGTAGGAAATCTCCTTCAGTTTGAGCGCACCCTCGAGCGCGGTGGGGTAGTTGTAGCCGCGGCCCAGGTAGATGAAGTTATGGGCATAGGTAAAAATCTTCGCCAAATCTTTGATCTGCTCGTCGAGGTGAAGCACCTCTTCGAGCACTTTGGGGAGCGACAACAGGCTGCGCGAGACCTCCTCGAAATACGCACGGGAAATGGTGCCGCGCTCCTTGGCGATGGTCATGGCCAGCATGGTCATCACGGTCACCTGTCCGGTGAAGGCCTTGGTGGAGGCGACGCCGATCTCGGGGCCGACGTGGGTATAGGCGCCCGAATCGGTCGCCCGGGCGATCGACGAGCCGATCACGTTGCAGATGCCGAAAACGAACGCTCCGTTCTGACGGGCCAGTTCGACGGCGGCCAGCGTGTCGGCCGTTTCGCCAGACTGCGATACGGCGATCACGATGTCATCGGGACGGATGATGGGGTTGCGGTAGCGGAATTCGGAGGCGTACTCCACCTCCACGGGAATACGGCAGAGGCTCTCGATCAGGTGTTCGCCGATCAGGGCGGCGTGCCACGAGGTGCCGCACGCCACGAAGATGATCCGCCTGGCGTTTACGAACTTGTCGCGATGGTCGATCACTCCGGACAGTTTCACGTCGAGGTTGTCGGGATTTACCCGGCCCCGGATGCAGTCGATGATGGTTTTGGGCTGCTCGTAAATCTCCTTGAGCATGAAATGGGGGTAGCCGCCCTTTTCCAGCTGCGAAATACTCAGTTCGAGTTTCTGGATGTTGATTTTGCTCTCCTTGTTGTCGAGCGTCAGGATTTTGAGCGGTTTGCGACGGTTGATCTCGACTACTTCGCCGTCGTTTACATAGACCATCTGGTCGGTGTACTCGATGATTGAGGAGGCGTCGGAACCGAGGAAATATTCACCTTTGCCGACGCCGATAACCATGGGGCTGCTCTTGCGGGCGGCAATGATCTCGTCCTGGTTGCCGCGTTCGACGATGGCTATGGCATAGGCCCCGACCACCTGTTTGAGCGCCTGCTGCACGGCCTCCAGCAGCGAGCAGTTATTGGTTGCGCGGACGTATTCGATCAGGTTGACCAGCACTTCGGAATCGGTGCTGCTCCGGAACGTGTAGCCGTTCTCCACGAGCGCCTGTTTCAGCACGCTATAATTCTCGATGATCCCGTTGTGGATCAGAGCGATGTTGCCCGTCTCGGAGTAGTGGGGATGGGCGTTCGCGTCGTTCGGAACGCCGTGGGTGGCCCAACGCGTGTGGGCGATGCCGATATGTCCGGCAACGTCTTTGCCCGTGGTGAAATGTTCCAGGTCGGCGACCTTGCCCTTGCATTTGAAGACGTTGAGCCGGCCGTCCCCGCTCACCAGCGCTACGCCGGCGCTGTCGTAACCCCGGTATTCCAGCCGGTAGAGTCCCTTTATTAGAATCGGATACGCGTCACGCTCACCTACATAACCTACAATCCCGCACATGGTCTTTCATTCGTTGATTAATATGTCGGCAAAGATAATTTTTTTCGCGCAATAATCCAACATCTTTTCGTATGCGGTGTCCTGTGCCGCATAACGGGTCCGTCGGATTGCGGCGCACCGCCGGTTTAAGAAAGGGAGCCTGCACATGCAGGCTCCCTGTTCTTGTGGTCGAGTTGCGGGGTTTACTCCTCCGAAAAATATTTGTAGAAAAGCGGGATCGTTTCGATGCCACGGAAGAACTGGTCGAGGCCGTAATTTTCGTTGGGCGAGTGGATGGCATCCTGGGCGAGACCGAAGCCGAGCAGCAGCGACTTGATTCCCAGAATTTGCTCGAAGCCGCTGATAATCGGGATCGAACCGCCCGAATAGAAGGGCAGCGGAGTGCGCCCGAACGTCTCCCGGACGGCACGCTCGGCAGCCTTGTAGGCAGGCATGTCGGTCGGGGAGATGTAGGGCATGCCGCCGTGCAGGGATTTCACGTGCACGCGCACGCTTTTGGGGGCGATGGCGCGGATATGGCGCTCGAACAGGCGGCTGATCTTGCGGTAATCCTGATTCGGCACCAGGCGCATGGAGATTTTGGCCGACGCCTTCGACGGGATGATGGTCTTGGTACCCTCCTCGATGTAGCCGCCCCAGATGCCGTTTACGTCGAGCGAGGGGCGTACGCCCGTCCGTTCGAGGGTCGTATAGCCGGCCTCACCCTCCACGTCGCGGATGTCGAGCGCGCGTTTGTAGTCCGTCAGCCTGAAAGGGGCCTTGTTGAATGCCCGCCGTTCGGCGGGTGTGAGTTCACGCACGTCATCGTAGAATCCAGGGATCGTCACGTGGCCGTTTTCATCGATGAGTGACGCGACCATACGGGTCAGCACATTGGCGGGGTTGGCCACCGCGCCTCCGAACAGCCCCGAATGAAGGTCTTTGTCGGGACCGGTCACCTCGACCTCCATGTAGGCCAGGCCGCGCAACCCGCAGGTAATCGAGGGCACCTGCATCGAGATCATCGAGGTGTCGGAAACCAGGATCACATCGGCGCGGAGCAATTTTTTGTGGTCGGCGCAGAACTTGTAGAGGCTGCCGGAGCCGATCTCCTCCTCGCCTTCGAGCATGAATTTCACGTTACAGGGGAGGGTGCCGGTCGCGCACATGGCCTCGAACGCTTTGGCGTGCATGTAGAGTTGGCCTTTGTCGTCGTCGGCCCCGCGTCCCCAGATGCGGCCGTCACGAACGACCGGCTCGAAGGGGTCGGTGTGCCACTCGGCGCGCGGATCGACGGGCATCACGTCGTAATGGCCGTAAACCAGCACGGTTTTGGCTTTCGGATCGACGATTTTTTCGGCATAGACGACCGGGTTGCCCTCGGTGGCCATCACTTCGGCGCGGTCGGCGCCCGCTTTGCGCAGGGCGGCCGCGAGCCATTCGGCGCAGCGGGTCATTTCGGGACGGTAGTCCGACTGGGCGCTGACGGAGGGGATGCGCAGAAGTTGGAAAAGTTCGTCGAGGAAGCGATCCTTGTTCGCTTCGATGTAGTGTTTGATCGGGTTCATCTATTCGGTTTTGGTTTTTGTGAGCACATAGCGATCCGCAAGCTCGCCCGTGACGGGCTGCCGTTCGGGAGTGAGCATCCTCAGGCGGTTTTCCTCGATGCGATAAAAGGTCGCGCCGTCGGCCCCGTCGAGCGTCAGCAGATTTTCCCGGACCGTATAGCGGCCTGCGGTATGAAAGCGGGTGTCGCGGTCGATGTATTGTTCGTCGAGCGTATAACGCCCGTCGTCGCCGAGGGTGAGCCGGACTTCGATGCCGGGGCAGTCGGCGGCCGGTAGCACGCCCGTGTAGGTGCCCGTATAGTCGAGCGAGGTCTCGGCCGTGTGCATGTCGGGCACAGGCGTCGCGCCATCCCCGGAAGCGGCCGGTCTGCCCCGTCCCCCGCAGGCGGCGAAAAGCAATACGGCGGCGATAATCAATAAATTATTCGTTTTCATTTACAGTGCATTGATTTATTTATCCGGAGCGTCGCTTCATTTGTCATCGGCCTTATTCCGATACCCTCACGCCTGGCCTATCGAGCGAATTTCGTCCATGAAGCGTTGTGCCAGCGCCTCGGCTTCGGCCATCGACCGGGCTTCGGTGTAAACGCGGATGATCGGCTCGGTATTCGATTTGCGCAGATGCACCCAACAGGTCGGAAAGTCGATTTTTACGCCGTCTGTATCGTTCACGTTCTCATGTGCATAGCGTGATTTCATCTCGAGCAGCACTTTATCCACGTCGATTGCAGGCGTAAGCTGTATTTTATTCTTCGAGGCATAATAGGCCGGATACGTCTTGCGCAGCTGCGTCATCGTCAATCCCGTTCGGGCGAGGTGGGTGAGGAAGAGGGCTACGCCGACCAGTGCGTCGCGTCCGTAATGCAGCTCGGGATAGATCACTCCGCCGTTGCCTTCGCCTCCGATCACCGCGCCGACCTCTTTCATTTTGGCCACCACGTTCACCTCGCCGACGGCGGCGGCGTAGTAATGGCCGCCGTACCGTTCGGTCACGTCGCGCAGGGCGCGCGTGGAGCTGAGGTTGGAGACCGTATTGCCGGGTGTGTGCCGCAGCACATAATCGGCGACGGCAACCAGGGTATATTCCTCGACAAACATCGAGCCATCCTCGCTCACGAAGGCCAGCCGGTCCACGTCGGGATCGACCACCACGCCCAGGTCGGCCTGCTCGCGAACGATCGCTTCCGAAATGCCGGTCAGGTTCTCGGGCAGCGGCTCGGGATTGTGGGCGAATTCGCCCGTGGGGTCGCAGTTGAGCTCGATGACCTCACAGCCAAGCTCGCGCAGCAGCCGGGGGATGACAACGCCGCCCACCGAATTGACGGCATCCACCACCACGCGGAACCGGCGGCGCCGCACGGCGTCGGCATCGACCAGCGGCAGGGCCAGCACCCGGCGGATGTGTTCGTCGTTATAGGATTCGCGGCTCAGCACGCGGCCTACGGCATCGATCTCCGGATAGCTGAAATCCGTCTGCCCGGCCAGCTCGAGTACCCGTTTGCCCTGGGCGTCGCTGAGGAACTCGCCCCGTGCGTCGAGCAATTTGAGGGCGTTCCACTGGCGGGGATTGTGCGAGGCGGTGATGATGATGCCGCCGTCGGCGTTGTGGGCCGTGACTGCGAGTTCCACGCCCGGGGTGGTGCAGAGCCCGACGTCGATGACGTCGGCGCCGCAGCCCAGGAGCGTGCCTTCGACCAGGTCGCTGACCAGCGTGCCCGAGATGCGGGCGTCACGGCCGACGACGATACGAAGTCGTTTGCCCGGGTGCTCGGAGGCGGTGAAACGGACGTATGCGGTGGTGAATTTGACGACGTCGAGCGGCGTGAGGTTGTCGCCTGCAGGGCCTCCGATGGTGCCGCGGATGCCCGAAATGGATTTGATAAGGGTCATGTCTGAGAGGTTTTGGTCTTCTGTCGCAACATTCCGGACACCTTATATTTATGAAAAACTCGCGCCCGGTTTTTGCAATTCGAGGTAAAATTATTACTTTTATGCCAATTATGAAAATTAAAACACTGCAAAGATGAGAACAATACCTTCTTCCGAATTGATAATCAACGACGACGGCTCGATTTTCCACCTCCACCTGCGTCCCGAGCAACTGGCCGACACGGTCATCCTGGTGGGCGATCCGGGTCGCGTGGCACTCGTGGCGTCGTTTTTCGACGAACAGGAATGCAACGTGTCGAACCGCGAGTTCAACACCGTGACGGGCACCTACAAGGGCAGGCGCATGACGGTGCTCTCGACCGGCATCGGCATCGGCAATATCGATATTTCGGTCACGGAGCTCGATGCCCTGGCCAACGTGGATTTCGCCACGCGGCAGGTCAAGGCCGAGAAAAAGCAGCTCACGCTGTTGCGGCTGGGCACCTCGGGGGCCGTCCAACCCGATATCCGGGTCGGGGATTTCGTGTTCTCGCGCACGTCGGTGGGCTTCGACGGACTGCTCAACTACTACAAGGGCCGCAACGAGGTCTGCGATCTGGCCATCGAAAGGGCTTTCATGGAGCACACCGGATGGAACGAGCTGCTGCCTAAACCCTATTTCATCGACGCCGACCGCGGGCTTTTCGACCTTTTCAGGGATGTGACCACCGAAGGCATCACGATCGCGGCGCCCGGGTTTTACGCGCCGCAGGGACGCTGGGTGCGCCTCGAGCCGGCCGATCCGAAACTCAACGAAAAGATCGAGTCGTTCGACTACTGCGGACGGCGGATCACCAACTTCGAGATGGAGGGATCGGCCCTGGCCGGACTGGCGGCCCTGATGGGACACCGGGCCGCTACGATCTGCACCATCATCGCCCAGCGCATCGCCCTCGATGCCTGCACCGACTACAAGCCGTTCGTGAAGCGCATGATCCAAACGGCGCTCGACAAGCTGGCCGGCTGCTGACACTCCGCTGAACCAATCGAACAAACAGATTAACAGATAAAAAACATGAAATTCACCGTATCAAGCTCCTCCCTGCTCTCGCTCCTGGCGACCACGGGAAAGGTCATCAGCAATAAAAACACGCTTCCGATCCTCGACTACTTCCTCATGGAGCTCAAAGGCTCCGAGCTGAAGGTAACCACCTCCGACCTGGAGACAACCCTGTCGGGATCCATCACGGTCGATGCCGTCGGAAGCGAAGGCACCATAGCGGCTCCTGCAAAGCTCATGCTCGACTCGCTCAAGGAGTTCCCGGAGCTCCCCCTCGAAATCGAGGTGAACGACCAGAACTGGGAGATCCGCATCAACTGGAAAAGCGGCAAACTCTCCATTCCCGGCGCCAGCGCCGTGAGCTATCCCGCCGTGCCGGCGCTCAGCGCAGAACACCGCGAGATCACGCTCGACGTGGATACCCTGATCGGGGGCATCAACAAGACCATCTTCGCAACGGCGGACGACGAGCTGCGCCCGGTGATGAACGGCGTGTATATCAACTTCGCACCCCAGTTGCTCACCTTCGTGGGCACGGACGCGCACAAGCTGGTCAAGTACGAGGCCAAGACCGAAACCGACCTCACGGCCTCGTTCATCCTGCCCAAGAAACCGGCCAACCTGCTGCGTTCGGTGCTCTTGCGCGAGGAGGAGGCCATCACGGTCGGTTTCGACTCGAAGAACGCTGTTTTCAAGCTCAAAAACCACACGCTGGTCTGCCGGCTGATCGAGGGCAATTATCCCAACTACAACGCCGTGATCCCGACGGCCAATCCCAACAAGGTGCTCGTGGACCGCATCGAGCTGCTCAACGGCATCAAGCGCGTGGCGGTCTGCTCGAATCCCACCACCAACCTGATCCGCATGGATATCGGCGAAAACCGCATCAACCTCACGGCTCAGGACATCGACTTCTCCGTGTCGGCCAATGAGACCATCAGCAGCAGCTACGACGGGCAGGAGATCACCATCGGGTTCAAATCGACGTTCCTGGTGGAGATCCTGGCCAACATCGAAACGCCGACCGTGCAGATCGAGCTCGCGGATTCGACCCGCGCGGGTGTTTTCAAACCCGTTTACGACGACGAGCAGCGCAGCACGACGCTCATGCTACTCATGCCGATGATGATTAACGCCTGAGCCGAACCGAACCCAAATGAAGCTCAACCTCAAACGGCCGATCATCTTCTTCGATCTGGAGACCACCGGGATCGACACGGCCAAAGACCGGATTGTCGAAATCTCGATGGTCAAGATCAACCCGGACGGCGAGCGGACCGTCAAGACGCGCCGCATCAACCCCGGCATGCATATACCTGCCGAGGCTACGGCCATCCACGGGATCACGGACGACGACGTGAAAGAGTGCCCTTCGTTCGCGCAAATCGCCCGCTCGCTCGCCCAGTTCATCGAAGGGTGCGATTTCGGGGGATTCAACTCCAACCGCTTCGACCTGCCGATGCTGGTCGAGGAGTTCATGCGGGCGGGCGTGGAGGTGGATTTCCGGCGACGCAAGTTCATCGACGTGCAGAACATCTTCCACAAACTCGAACAGCGCACGCTGATCGCGGCCTACAAATTCTACTGCGACAAGGACCTCACCGACGCTCATTCGGCCGAGGCGGATACGCTGGCGACCTATGAGGTGCTCTGTGCCCAGCTCGACCGCTATCCCGATGCGTTGCAGAACGACGTGGATGCGCTCGCCGAGTTTTCGACCCGAGGCGAGTCCGCCGATTTCGCCGGCCGCATCCTCATCAACGAAAAGGGCGAGGAGGTGTTCGGTTTCGGCAAATACAAGGGGCGCCGGGTGGCCGAGGTCTTCGAGACCGAGCCGAGCTATTATGCGTGGATGATGAACGGAGATTTCCCGCTCTATACCAAAAAGATCATCACCGAAATCCGTTGCCGGCCCAAAAACGCAAAGCACTGACCGCCATGAAAACAAGCCTCTGCATCCTGGCCCTGCTGGTTGCGTTCGCCGCTGCGCCCGTGCGGGCTGCGGACACGATCGAGAAGTCGCAGACGGTGGTGTACATCAACGGCTCGAAGTTCTATGTCCACACCGTGCAGGCGGGACAGACGCTCTATTCGCTTGCCCGGGAGTACGGCGTGAGCGAGCAGGTTATCCTGGAGTACAACCCCGAAGCCGCCGACGGGCTTCGTACCGATCAGACCCTGAAGATTCCTTTCCGGGCGGAGGCGCCCGCCGACAGCCGCTCGGAGCGCAAGCTGCGCCGCACGTTCGACACCCATTCCGTTTCGCAGGGCGAGACCCTCTACGCCATTTCCCGGCGTTACGAAATATCGGTGGCGACCATCATCGAGGACAATCCCAACCTCGACCCGGCGCAACTGCGCATCGGCGAAAAGATCCTGATCCGCAAGCGGGCGATGGGCAAGGCCGACGAACATACGAGCCTGGACGAGCTGGAAGCGTACAAGGAGAGCCTCAACCGTGTGGCCGGGGAGGGGCTGGCTTACCACGTCGTCCATCCGGGGGAGACCGTCTATTCGCTCGCACGGCGCTTCGGAACGACCGAAACCGAACTCTGCGACCTGAACGGCATCCGGCCCGGCGAACTTCGTGCGGGGGCCATCATCAAGGTGCCTGCCGGGGACGGGGACGGAGAACAGGAGATGATCGTTGCGGGGGACACGATCGAAGCTGGCGGCTTTGCGAACGACCGCGCCGAGGAGATCACTTTCCGTGCCCTGTCCAAACGCGATCCCGTGCGCATCGCCCTGCTGCTGCCCCTGACGGCAAAGGGGGAGACCAACGTCAATTACCTGGAGTTCTATCAGGGATTCCTGCTGGGACTCCGACATGTCAAGAACGAGTACGGCTACTCGGCCGATCTCACGCTCTTCAACACCGACCGCGACCCCCAAAAAGTGGCGGAAATCGTGGCCAGCGACCCGTTCCGCGATGCCGACCTGATCGTCGGCCCGATCTATGAAGAGGAGCTGCCGGAGGTGCTCGCCCATGCCGGACGGCGGAGCGTGCCCGTCGTCTCGCCGCTGGCGAATCTTGCTCAGGCCAACAGCGACGCCCTGTTCCAGTTGGCCCCCTCGCCGGCCCGTAAATACGAGAAAACCGCAGACCTGTTCGGCGGACAGAAGAAGATCACCCTGATTTCAACCGAACATACGGACAAGGAGTTCGAGCGCGAAATGCTCGCCCTGATCGGCGAGAGGCCATACGACAGGCATACCTACACCTATGAACGCGGCGCCAGGGCGAGCAACCTGACACAGTTGCTCGAAAACGGGGAGGACAACTTGCTTGTCATCCTGGCGGAGGACGAGGTGGATGTGGACCGCATCCTGGCTTCCATCGCCTCGGCCAATACCAACCTGGTGTCAAGGGGACGCACTGCGCCGCGCTTTACCATCCTGGGTAACGCCCGGTGGAACCGCTATGCCAACCTCGACCGGACGATGTTTTTCAAAAACCGGATCGTTTTCCTCTCGACCTACCACGCCAAGCGGGATTCGGAGACGATTAAGAATTTCGACAGCGAGTACATCAAGGCGTTCGGGGCCCTGCCCACGCTCTATTCCTACCGGGGATACGACGTGGCTGCGATTTTCGCTCCGGGCATGTTCGCCGATATCGAATACGACATGGAAGGCCGCCGCTACACCCCCCTGCAAACCACCTACGTGTTTCGCCAGGAGGAGGGCCGGCACAACCATGTAAACCAGAACTGGGTGCGGGTGAACTACAACCCCGATTTCAGCATCACCCTCGAATAAACGCAACCCCTCATGGCGACCATTTCCAACGGCATACCGGAAAAAACGATCGAACGGCTGAGCGAGTACCGGCGCACGCTGCTTGCGAGCCACAAACAGGGCATCACCCATATTTTTTCGCACGTGCTGGCCGGCATCCACGGCATCACGGCCGTGCAGGTGCGCCGCGATCTGATGCTTATCGGCTTTTCGAGCGATACGAAGAAAGGGTATGACGTGAAGGTGCTCATCGAGTTCATCAGCCGTATTCTCGACAGCGAACATCCGGTAAATATCGGCGTACTGGGCATGGGCCATCTGGGACAGGCTATCACCAAGTATTTCAACGGCAAGGGGCTGAAGCTCAAAATTATCGCGGCTTTCGACGTCGATCCCGAGAAGGTCGGTTCGACGATCGACGGCATTCCCTGCTACCATATGGAGAGCTTCGAGCAGGTGGTCGAGGACAAGGACATCAGCATTGTGATCGTCTCGTCGCCGACGAAGGTGGCCCCCGACCTGGTTGTGCCGATCATCAACGCCGGGATCAAAGGGGTGCTGAATTTCACCTCCACGCCGCTCAACTTTCCGCAGGGCATCGTCGTGGAGAATTACGACATCACCACGTTGCTGGAAAAAGTGGCCTATTTCGTCAAGGAGAACGAGGAGGGCAACAATGGGGGCAACGCCTGAATCAAGCAGTCGGAGGAGTGGGGATGAGGGTTTTTCACGGTTTCGACGCGCTTCCGCGCTTCCGGCGGCCGGCCGTCACGGTCGGCTCGTTCGACGGGGTGCACCTGGGCCACCGGGCGCTGCTCGAACGGTTGGTCGGGGAGGCCCGCCGCAGGAATGCCGAGAGCGTCGTCCTGACCTTCGAGCCCCATCCGCGCGTCACGCTCGGGCGGGACGAAGGGCTGCGGCTGCTGACCACCCTCGAAGAAAAAACCGCGCTGCTCGCTGCCTCGGGTGTCGATGCGTTGGTCGTTATTCCGTTCGACCGGTCATTCAGCACCCTTTCCGGAGCCGAGTTTCTGGATCGTTACCTGATCGGAAAGATCGGCGCGGAGACGCTTGTAGTGGGGTATAACCACCGTTTCGGCCACGACCGGGCCGATTGCCGGAAGCTGGCCGAAGAACGGGGGTTGTGGCTCGTCTGCGTCGATGAGCGGAGTGTCGGGGGCGAGCACGTCAGCTCGACGGTGATCCGCAATCTGCTCGCCTGCGGCCGGCAGGACGAGGCGGAACGCCTTGCGGGACATGCTTTGCGTCCGGGAAACGAATCGAACGATTTGCCATGATACGTTACGACTTTACGATGCGGGTCTGGTACCGGGATACCGACCAAATGGGCATTGTCCACCACTCGAACTACCTCGGTTATTACGAGGCGGCCCGCTCGGATATGCTCCGCGCATTGGGAATGTCTTTCGCGGAAGTCGAGAAACGGGGAATCATGATGCCTGTTCTGGAGGTGCGATCGCGTTATCTGCGCCCTGCGCGTTACGATGAGCTGCTGACCGTGCGGATCACGCTCCGCGAAATGCCTGCGGCCCGCATCACGTTCGATTATGAAATTTTCAACGAGCGGGCCGAGCTGCTCAATACGGGTACGACCGTGCTGGGTTTTATCCGCAGCGACACGCGCCGTCCCTGCCGCTGCCCGGAGTGGTTCCTCGACCTGCTCCGCAGCGAGCGAATACCAACTCCTTAGTATGCGCCGCGGCAGGTTCCTTTCGGACAGGCCGCAGTCGGCGCAGATGAACTATAAGACGTCGCATCCGCCTATCCACCCAGACGATCCGCAGAATTCGATCCTGCTCTCTTCCTGAAGGAATCAAAACCCGCGAGCGTGTGTTTAGCAGCGGATATATTTCCGGATTCCGCTGCGAAGTAGTATTTTTGCAGCCGTTCAAGGCACCTTATTTATGAATTCAAAGGCCAAAGGCTATCTGCTGGGAGCGATTGCCGCAGCGACATACGGCATGAACCCGTTGTTCGCCCTACCGCTCTACGAGACGGGAATGGATCCCGACTCCGTTCTTTTTTTCCGATACCTGTTCGCCATTCCGCTGCTGGGGGTGATGCTCAAGGCCCGGGGACGTACCTTCAGGCTCAAACGCGGCGAGGTGCCGCCCCTGCTCGCCATGGGGCTGTTGGTCGCGGTATCCTCCCTCACGCTGTTTCAGAGCTATAACTTCATGGACGCAGGCATTGCATCGACCCTGCTGTTCGTCTATCCGATCATGGTGGCCCTGATTATGGCGTTCGTCTTCAAGGAGAAGCTGACGCTTCAAACCGTCCTGTGCATCGCTCTGGCGCTGGGCGGCATCGGCCTGCTCTACAAAACCGCCGACGGATCGACGCTCTCGCTGACCGGTACGGCGCTCGTGATGGTTTCCGCCCTGTCGTATGCCGTCTATATCGTCGGCATCAACCAAAGCTCCCTCAAGCATGTGGCAACGCTCAAAGTCACCTTCTACGTCCTGCTGTTCGGCGTGACGCTGTTCCTGGGGCGCATCCTTTACGGCGGAGACCTGATTCTCCCCGAAAAGTGGTACCTGTGGGGCAACCTGATCGCTCTCGCGGTATTCCCCACAGCCATCTCGTTCCTCTGCACCACCGGGGCCATCCAGTATATCGGCTCGACGCCGACCGCCATCCTGGGCGCCCTGGAGCCGGTAACGGCCATCCTGTTCGGAATCACGGTATTCGGAGAGAGGCTGACCCTACGCGAAAGCCTGGGGCTCGCGTTGATTATCACAGCCGTGACGAGTGTCATTGCCGGCGGCGGCATTACAGCCTATCTGATCCGTTTCAGGAAAATGTTTCCCCGACTGGTCGGGAAACGCAGCAAAACAGACGGCGCATAAAAAGAGGGCTTTTGGTTAAAGCCCTCTTTTTCATCAATTCCTCTGAGCGGCATCCCGCCCCGTGAGCGATCTTATTTTTCGATCAGCGAGATGGAGCGCTGGATGAAGTCGGTTAAGTGCTTGCCTTTGAGCATTCCGTTGGTGAGCAATGCCAGGTCGATGATCTGCCTGACCAGCCTGTTTTGGGAGCCGATTTCCCGCAGGCGTGCATTGCGCTCGTCGCGCAGGGCGATGACTTTCCCGGAAAGCTCTTCGCGCATCTTCTTCTCCTCGTCGCTGAGGTCGGCCTCTTTCTTCTCCTTGGTCACCTCGTCGAAGCGTGCCTGCTCGGCCACGGCCGCGTCGATCTTCTTGGTCACCGACTTGAGTTTGTCCCCATAGCTCTTCTCCACATCGTTCAGAATATCGATGACCACCGGATGATTGCCATTGACGGCAATGGTGAAGTTGTCGGGCATCTGCCCGTAAAACTGGCTCATTCCGCCGCCGCTCGTGCGGGCCATCTCCTTCATGCGGCGCATGAATTCGTTCTGGGTGATGACCACCGGCGCCTGATCGGGCGACATCGCTTCAAAGGCGATCTGGTAGTGGATTTTCTCGTCGGTGGGCATCTGACTCTCAAAGACCGGCCTGAGCAACTCCTGCTGCGCTTCGGTGAGCGACATCTTGAGCTGCTCTTCCTTCTGGATCAGCTTGTCGATCACATCGCTGTCCACGCGCACGAAACGCTCCTTCTCGTGCTTGGATTCATACCAGCCCATGTAGTGATTGTCCAGCTGGCCGTCCATGACGAGCACATCGTATCCTTTGGCTTTCGCCGATTCGAGAAACGTATGCTTGGCGACGGGGTCGTCCACATAAAGATAAACGACCGCGCCGTTTTTGTCGGTTTGTTCCCCCTTGACGAACTCCCGGTACTCCTCGGCGGTAAAGTACTTGCCTTCGGTATTTTTCCAGAGCATGAAGCCGGCGGCTTTCTCCGCGAATTTCTCGTCGGTGAGGATGCCGTACTCGATGAAGATTTTTAGGTCATCCCATTTGGATTCGTAATCCGACCGCATGGTGGTGAAAAGCTCCTGCAGGCGGTCGGCAACCTTGCGGGTGATGTAGGACGAAATCTTCTTCACGTTGGCGTCGCTCTGGAGGTAGCTGCGCGACACGTTGAGCGGGATGTCGGGCGAGTCGATCACCCCGTGCAGCAGGGTGAGGTATTCGGGAACGATCCCCTCGACCTGGTCGGTTACATAGACCTGGTTGGAGTAGAGCTGAATCTTGTTCTTCTGAATCTCGAAGTTGTTGCGGATTTTCGGGAAGTAGAGGATGCCCGTCAGATGGAACGGGTAGTCGATGTTCAGGTGGATGTAAAAGAGCGGATCGTCGCTCATGGGGTAGAGCTCGCGGTAGAACTCCTTGTATTGCTCCTCGGTGATCTCGCTCGGCTTGCGGGTCCAGAGCGGGGCGACGTCGTTGATGATCTTGTCCTTGTCGGTATCCACGTATTTGCCGTCTTTCCACTCCTTCTCCTTGCCGAACGCAATCGGAACGGGCAGGAAACGGCAGTATTTGCGCAGCAGCTCCTCCACGCGGGCGGGCTCGGCGTACTCCTTGCCCTCTTCCGAAAGATGAAGCACGACGGTCGTTCCGCGGTCGTGGGGCTCGTCGGTCTCCTCCATCTCGAATTCGGGCGTGCCCGTGCAGCTCCAGTGCACGGTCTTGGCTCCCTCACGGTAGGAGCGCGTAATGATCTCCACCTTGTCGGAGACCATGAACGCCGAATAGAAGCCCAGTCCGAAATGGCCGATAATCGCCTGGTTTTTGTATTTCTCCATGAACTCCTCGGCGCCCGAAAAAGCGATCTGGTTGATGTAGCGGTCCACCTCGTCGGCGGTCATGCCTACGCCCCGGTCGGTGACGGTGAGCGTGCGGGCCTTTTCGTCCGTTGCAACCCGGATCGTCAGGTCGCCCAGTTCGCCTTTGGCCTCGCCCGTGGAAGAGAGGGTTTTGAGTTTCTGCGTGGCGTCCACGGCGTTCGAGATCAGCTCGCGCAGGAAAATTTCATGGTCGGAATAGAGGAACTTTTTGATGACGGGAAAGATGTTCTCCGTCGTAACTCCGATTTTTCCGTTTTTCATAATTATCGTGCAGTTTGATTTGTCAGACTGGCCTTTATGCAACAAACCGTGTGCCACCGCCTTTTTCCTGCCATTCTGACAGTCCGCCCTGACAATGCAGGGACGCAGGGGAGTCTGCCGGGGATCATCCGGCCGACGCCCGCACCGCTCCGGCCGTACGAAACCACCTCAGACGGACGGACGACGCAACCTTTCGCCCCGGAAAAGCGCGGCTGCGTCGTCGCGTCGGAATGCGGAGAATTACTCCTCCTCCGGAAAGTGTCCGGAAAGGGGATCGCGCAGGATGTCATCCGCCAGCTTCGCGGTAATCCGGGCGGCTCCGGCCCTGTTGGGGTGGGCCGGATCGCAGAACAGATCGTCGTCGAGCAGTTTCGTATAATCGAACACCGCGACTTCGGTGCGGGAGGCAAAGTCGGACACGCATCGCTCGTAATCCTGCGGCAGATGATCCCACAGCAGGGGCGAAACAGGCATCAGCACCACGTAGTAGCCAATGTGCCTCGCTTTGAAGTAGCGGGACGCCGCCCGGATTTTGGTTTCAAATTCCGCGTCGGGCGTCTGCAAATCGACCTGAGGGGATTGTTTTTGTGCCAGCAGGTATTTGTCGTACTGTTCTTTCGGCGCCCGTTCGTACGGATAGAGGTAGGGATAGACGGAACTGTCGAGCGAATCGGAGAGGGAGTTCGGCTCCAGAAATTTCCGAAGCAGGTTATGCAATCCGGTCTTGGCGCACGTGCGGGATTCATAAAGCACGCGCAGTCGCGATTTCCCGAATTCGCGCAGTGTGCTTGAGGAGAGGAAGTGGGCGGTCACCGAGTCGGGCCGGTAGCCATCGAGCAATAGCCGATCGACCTTTTTCTCCGCAATGCCCATCGGTCCCGCGAGGGTGTTGAGACCTATGCAATGGACCACTACTTTGGTATCGGATGGCAACGACGAATAAAACAGGGCCCCTTCGGAGAACGATTGCCCCGGATTGGTGAAGGAGGCGACCGTCCGGTTCTCCCCGAGCGCCTCGCCCAGCAGATAACCGTTGATGCCGTTCATGGCCCGGCTGTCTCCGAATACGGCGACGTCGGGATTCAGCCTGCGGCCGTAGATCCATTCGTAAATCCGCGATAAGCGGGCGAAATCGTCCGGAAGCAACCGAAAGACAGTGGACGTAGCGGCCATTGCGATCGAAAGGCACAGGGCGATCAGGACGATTTGACAGTAAAACAGTTTTTTCATAGCGCGTCAGAATTGGAAATAGATGAACATGGTCGATGAGCCGCCGAAGAAATAGATCGAAAGCACCGAAAAAACAATCGCGCACGAGATGGCCGCACGGGACATCCTGCCGCCGAATACAAAAGCCTCCCGGCGGAATATCCACTCCAGCAGCAGCATGACGACGATGAAGAAAATCCCGACGAGTGCAATTGTATTCTCCTCCCCGATCAGGATGGGCTTTGATAGCAGGGATTTCGAGAACAACCTCCCGATATAACCCCAGGCATCCCCGATGGTGTTCGCCCGGAAGATAATCCAGCCGAAGGCGACCAGCAGAAAGGTCGTGAGCATCTGCACCGTCTCCTTCACGGTCGGCAGCTTACGATCCCGGGCAACGATCTCCCGGAAGTTTCTGTTTTTGCCCAGGAACATGAGCGGAGCGAACAACAGAGCGTGGTATGCGCCCCAGCAGACGAAAGTCCAGTTCGCCCCGTGCCAGAAACCGCTCAGCAGGAAAATGATCGCCGTATTGCGGAAGGTCTTCCCTTTTCCGCACCGGGAACCGCCCAGCGGGATATAGACGTAATCCCGGAACCAGGTCGTCAGCGAGATGTGCCAGCGGCGCCAGAATTCGGCGATATTCCGCGAAAAATAGGGGTAGTTGAAATTTTGCATCAGGTCGATGCCGAACAGTTTGGCCGTGCCGATGGCAATGTCCGAGTAACCGGAAAAATCCCCGTAAATCTGAAAGGCGAAAAAGACGGCACCCAGAAATAGGGTGGAGCCGGTTACGTCCGAATAATTTGCAAAGACGGAGTTTACGATGACTGCGCAGTTGTCGGCGATGACGACCTTTTTGAACAGACCCCACATGATTTGCCTCGTGCCCGAAGCGGCCGATGCGAAATCGAAGGATCTTTTCTTATGAAACTGGGGCAGCAGATGGGTGGCCCGTTCGATGGGGCCGGCAACGAGCTGGGGAAAGAAGCTCACATAGGCGAAGAAACCCACAGGGTCGTGCGTGGGCGCTATGCTGCCTCTATATACGTCGATCGTGTAGCTGAGCGCCTGGAACGTATAGAAAGAGATCCCCACCGGCAACAGGATATCGACGGTAACCCAGTCGAGGCCGAAGCCGAAAAGTCGAAATAAATTGGAAAGATTTTCCCCGAAGAAGTTGAAATATTTGAATATGCCGAGGATCAGCAGATTCAAAACGATATTACAGGCGGCTATCGACTTGGCGCCGCATAGTTTGCGGTGGGGGGGGGTTCCGGACGCGGTCGATGAGGATTCCGCTCCAATAGCTCATGGCCGAAGTCAGGGCGATCAGCAGCAGGAAACGCCAATCCCACCAACCGTAGAAAAGATAACTGACAACGACGATGAAAAGATTCTGCAAACGCAGATTGCGTCGGAAAACCTGCCAGTAGAGCAGCAGAACGATTGGCAGGAACAACGCGAATTCCAGAGAATTGAATGTCATAGAATCGAATTTAGGTCATAGTTAAAAAGATAAGGGACGACGTTTCAACCGGCGTAAAGGCGGAAGTTCATGGAGAATTTTTCCCCGGGCGCGATCGCACGGAAACCGGCGGCTTCGGGGTCGGGAGCATTGGGGGCGTTGGTCGTCCAGGACTGGGGCTCCGGACAGCAGTAATGCACCTGTCCGCCGTTGTTCCAGATCGTCCAATAGGTCGTGGCTTCGTCCACCTCGTAAAACGTGCGGACACCCGTGCGGATGTGCTCGACCAGTGCGCCGCAGAACGCTCTGCCGTCCACGTCGATCGCGCGAAGGGTGAATCCGGCCTCGATCGGTCCGCAACCGGTGACGCGCAGGCCGCTCGTGCGCAGACGGGCGAACTCCTCGGTGAGCGGCAATTTGCGACCTGTTGGAAGATTACGGCCGTCCAGCTCGACCTGTTCTCCCACAGCCACGCGCATCACATAGTCGGCATCCGTACCGCCGGCGAAAGGAATGCGCAGTGGCGTGTGGAATCCTATCCCCACGGGCATCTGATTCCGGCTGCGGTTGGTGAAAACCACCTCCTGTTCCAATCCGTTCGCAGTCAGCCGATATACGATCTTGCACCTGAACTCGTGCGGGAAGTCGCGGAAGATCGCGTCGTTGCCCGCATTGGAATAGTAACGACACTCCATCAGCACCTCATCGTCCGTCTCCCGCGCTTTTGAAACAGCGAAAGGTTGGCTCTTGAGTAGGCCGTGATGGTAATTGTGCTCCCGCTCGATGGTGATGGGAAACCGGTATGTGCGTCCGTCGAACGAGTAGCTTCCGTCCGCGATGCGGTTGGGAGGAAAGAGGATCGGCAACCCGAATACATGAGGGCGCCTCCTGAATGTATCCGTCTCGTTCGCATCGGGGGTGCGCAAAATCTCGACGCCCAGCCCCGTATGGGCCAGGCGTACGAGATTGGCGCCGACCGACGGCACCAGCAGGGCCGTGTAGTCGCCTTTGGAGAACTCCACGGCTTGCAGGCCGTGCCAGTCGATGCTGCGAAGCATCCTTTAGAGCAGCTTGTCGATCTTTGCGGCCAGGGCCTCCTTGGTGGTGGCGCCGACCTGCTTATCGACCTGTTTCCCGCCTTTGAGGAAGATGATCGTCGGGATGTTGCGCACCATGAATTTGCTGACGATTTCGTCGTTGCCCTCCACGTCGCATTTGCAGATCACGGCGCGTCCCTCGTATTCGGCGGCCAGTTCGTCCACGATGGGGCTGATGGCGCGGCAGGGACCGCACCATTCGGCCCAGAAGTCGATGACCACAGGAAGGTCGGTTGCAGTGAGCTGCTCGAAGTTGTCTTTGTTGATTGCTTGTGCCATAGTGTTTAGAATTAATTGTTTGTAGGTTGTTATCTCAGGATATGGTATATCGTATTTCACGCTCTTCGAGGAACGAAACCAGGTCGGCCGACAGGCATACCTTGTGCGAACGCGAGAAGAGGCTGACCGACACCTGCGCCTTGGGATCGCAGACATTCACGCGCAGGGTGGTGGAACCTTCCGAGGCCCGCACCTTCTCGCTCAGCTCGCGCACCAGATCGGCGGTGATTTCGTCCACGGCGAGCTGGAGGTGCATTTCGCGGATCATCGTGTCGCGCATCTCGGCGAGCTGCACCATCGAGATGAATTTGAACTCAAGCTCGTCGTTGTAGGGCTTGGGCTGCACCTTGCCCCGGATAAAGAGGAAGTAATCCTTGAACAGGTATTTGCGGAAATTCTCGTAATCCTTGCCGAAGAGGGCGAATTCGTGGGTGCCGTTGTAATCCTCCAGCGTGAACTTGCCCCAGGGTTTGCCGGTCTTGGTCATCAGGTTTTGCACGGCGACCACCATGCCTGCGACGGCGATCTCCTGACCGCGCAGGTGATCGAGGTTGTCCAGGTCGGAAAGCTGCACCTTGCACATGTTGCGGATGATGACGGCATACTCGTCGAGCGGATGCGCCGAGAGGTAGAGCCCGATCATCTCGCGCTCCTTGTTGAGCGTTTCGAGCTGCCCCCAGTCCGCACATGCCGGCAGCGTGGGGCGTTGGATGTCTATTTGCCCGCCTCCACCGAAGAGGCTTTGCTGGGCGTTGTTCTTTTCGCTCTGGTAACGCTGACCGTAACGGATCAGCAGGTCCATGAATGTCAGTCCGCTGTTGTCCCGAAGGTCGGCGCCGAAGAACTTGCATCGGTGGAAGTCGGTGATCGAGTCGAATCCGCCCGCATAGGCTATGTTGTCGAGGCACTTGCGATTGACGGCCGTGAAATTGACCCGCTCCATGAAGTCGTAGATGTCCCGGAACTTTCCGCCGCGACGCCGCTCCTCGACGATGCTCTCCACGGCCGCTTCTCCGACCCCCTTGACGGCGGCCAGGCCGAAGCGCACGTCCCCCGCCTTGTTGGAGGAGAAACGGTGCATCGATTCGTTGATGTCGGGCCCGAGCACCCGGATACCCATGCGTTTGCACTCGCTCATGTAGAGCGTGATCTGCTTGATGTCCGTGAGGTTGCGGCTGAGCAGCGCGGCCATGAACTCCGAGGGGTAGTGGGCTTTGAGGTAGCCGGTCTGGTAGGCGATGTAGGCGTAGCAGGTCGAGTGCGACTTGTTGAACGCATAGGAGGCGAACGCCTCCCAGTCGCCCCAGATCTTCTCGCAGATGCGGGAATCGTGGCCGCGTTCGCGGCAGCCCTCGATAAACTTGGGCTTCATCTTGTCCAGCACGTCGCGTTTCTTCTTGCCCATTGCCTTGCGCAGCGTATCGGCTTCGCCGCCCGTGAATCCGGCGAGCTTCTGCGAAAGCAGCATGACCTGCTCCTGATACACGGTGATGCCGTACGTATCGCTCAGGTACTCCTCCATGTCCGGAATCTCGTACGTCACGGGCTCCTGCCCCTGCTTGCGGGCGATGAAGTTGGGGATGTACTCCATCGGCCCCGGACGGTAGAGGGCGTTCATGGCGATCAGGTCCTCAAAGCGGTTGGGTCGGAGGTTGCGCAGGTGCTTTTTCATGCCGGGGGACTCGAACTGGAACAGTCCGGTCGTGTCCCCGCGGGCGAATACCTCGTAGGTTGCGGCATCATCGAGCGGAATGGCGTCGATATCCACGTCGATACCGTGTACGCTTTTGACGTTCGCCACGGCGTCCTTGATGATCGAAAGAGTGCGCAGACCCAGGAAGTCCATCTTAATCAGGCCGACGCTCTCGACCTGCTTGCCCTCGAACTCCACCACGTTCAGGTCGGCGTCCTTGGCGACGGCCATCGGAGCGAAGTTTTCCAGGTCGTCCTGACCGATAATCACGCCGCAGGCGTGCACACCTGTCTGGCGGATCGAACCCTCGAGTTTTTCGGCGTATTTCAGCGTGTTGCGGATCAGCGGATTCTGCGACTGGCGCTCCGCCGCAAGCTCGGGCGACTCCTGATAGACGAACTCGAAAGGAGCCTGCCCTTTGGCGGGCGCGACCTTGTCGGGCACGAGTTTCGCCAGTCGGTCGCTCTCCGAAAGGGCGAGCTTCTGCACGCGGGCCACGTCGCGGATGGCCAGCTTGGGAGCCATCGTACCGAAAGTGACGATCTGGGCCACGCGTTTGGGGCCGTATTTCTGCACGCAGTATTTGAGCACGTCCGCACGGCCGTCCTCGTCGAAATCCACATCGACGTCGGGGAGCGAAATGCGCTCGGGATTGAGGAAACGCTCGAACAGCAGGTCGTATTTCAGCGGATCGATATTGGTGATCTTCAGGCAGTAGGCCACCACCGAACCGGCGGCCGATCCTCGGCCCGGCCCAACCGATACGCCCATTTCGCGGGCGGCCCGGATGTAGTCCCACACGATGAGGAAGTATCCCGGGAAACCCATCCACTCGATCGTCCCCAGCTCGTAGCTGATCCGCTCCTTCACCCGCTCGTCGAGGGTTTCGCCGTAGCGGAGCCGTGCACCTTTGTAAGTCAGGTCCTTGAGGTAACAATATTGCTTGGCCACCATCAGCTTCTCCCTCAGGTCGCGGTCATGCTCCACCAACGCATCCAGCTCCTCCACCGACTGCGCAGCGGCGATGCGCTCCAGCAGCTCCTTGTCCCCGACCTTCTTGACGAACGATTCGCGCAGCTCCGCGAGCGGCATGGGAAATTCGGGCGGCGGCGGGAAGTTGGGCATCAGGGGAGCATGGGTCAGCTCGTATTGCTCGACTTTCGACGCGATTTCAAGCGTCGTCGCGAGCGCTTCGGGATGGTCGGCGAAGAGGGCCGCCATCTCCTCGGGCGACTTGAGGTACTCCTGGAACGTGTAACGCATCCGGTTCGGATCGTCCAGGTCGCGCCCCGTATTGAGGCAGATCAGGTGGTCGTGCGCCACGGCGTCCTCGGCCAGAATGAAATGCACGTCGTTCGTGCAGATGTATTTCACGCCGTACTCCTTCGCCAGTCGGAGCAGAGCCCGGTTCACGAGCACCTGGTTTTCGTACACGTCCGCATCCTTGCGGGGATCGCCCGAAGGGTGGAGCTGCAACTCCAGATAATAGTCCTCGCCGAAAACGCCCCGGAACCACTCGACCACCCGGCGGGCCTCCTCCATGTCGTTGTGCATGATGGCCTGGGGCAGCTCGCCGCCCAGACAGGCGGAGCAGCAGACGAGCCCTTCGTGGTACTGCTCCAACAACTGCTTATCCACGCGGGGCTTGTAGTAGAAACCCTCGGTGAAGGAGTAGGAGACCATTTTGCAGAGGTTGTGGTAGCCCGTGAGGTTTTTGGCCAGCAGGATCAGGTGGTCGCCGGCCTTTTCGTCCTTGTCCTTCTCGAAGCGGTTTTTCACGACGTAAACTTCACAGCCCAGGATCGGCTTGATGCCCGCCTCGGTCGCCGTGTCGTGGAAGGATTTGACCCCGTACATGTTGCCGTGGTCGGTGATGGCCAGCGCAGGCATACCGAGCTCTTTGGCCCGCTTGACAAGCGGCTTGATGGCTGCCGCCCCGTCGAGAATGGAGTATTGGGTATGTACGTGCAGATGGACGAAATCAGGCATGGCGGAGAGTTTTCATAGATCCCAACAAAGATAGGGATAAATATGAAATGCGCCAAACCGCGCAGCCGAAAAAAGAACGGGCGGCCCCGGGGCAGATTTATGGCAGACCTCTTGCAGAAACGGAAAAAATTGCTTAACTTTAAAGAGAACAAATACGCCGCAGCCATGAAAGACGAAACAATGGTCGTGCTCAAAGAGTGCAACTCCGTAACCGAAGCGGAAATCATCAAATCCATCCTCGACAGCGCCGGCATCTGGTCGATGATCAACAACGAAAATATGTCGGCCATCTATCCCACGGGGGTGATCCCCGCCCAGATCGTCGTCCGCGAGGAGGACGCCGAAAAAGCCGAAGCGCTGCTTTCGCACCGGTAATTCCGGCGATCGCTGCCTGCGGCCGGAAAGCAGATCGCAGGGCATACATGGAAGAAGCTGGTAACGCCGGATATCCTGTCGGCAGAGCGTTTCGAGGGATGGGGTGACTTATGATCGGACACCGCCGCAGGCGGTTGCGGAACGGCTGGCATAAGCCGATGCTATGCGTCGTTCCAGATTCGCCATGCACTCTCGGCCTGGCCGTAAAGCATCCGTTCTCCGTTCAGGATGCGGGCGCCGCGTTCACGGCCGAGCGCGAGAAACCGCGTCAGGGGCGGATTGTAAACCAGATCCAACAGGTAGTGGCGCGGCGTGAGGGCCGCATAAGGGATGCGGGGCGCCCGATCCGTCGCAGGCCAGGTACCGAGGGGCGTGGCATTGACGATCAGCCGGTGAGCGGCGATCGTGTCGTCCCGCAGATCGTCATACGTGTAGCGAGCCCGTGCGGGATCGCGGGAAACCGCATCGAAGGATATACCCATTCCGCTCAGGACGTATTGCACCGCTTGCGCCGCGCCGCCCGTTCCCAGGACGAGTGCCTGTTCGGGCAGGTCGGCGGGATCGAGCAGTTCCGCAAGCGCGAGGCGCAGCCCATCCGTGTCGGTATTGAAGCCGGTCAGCCGCCCGTCGGCTTCGCGGCGCACGCAATTGACCGCCCCGATGCACAGGGCTTCGGGAGCGAGGTCGTCCAGATAGGGGATGACCGCCTGCTTGTAGGGGATGGTGACGTTGAATCCCCGCAGGTCGGGCGTTGCGGCGAGCAGCCCGGGCAGATCTTCGATCGCGGGAAGTTCATAGAGGGAATAGATGCAGTCCGCAATGGCTTCGCGGGCGAATTTTTCGGCGAAGTAGCGGGCCGAAAACGAATGGCCCAGCCTACGGCCGATCAGTCCGTAGCGCCTCATGCTTCGGTTGCGGAGGTCTTGCGTGCGAGCCGCCGGCCGATGCGTTCGATCAGGTAGATCACCAAAAATCCCGCAACGGCCAGGGCCGCGGCCTGCCAGAGCTGGCTTTCCGAGCCCGTCAGGTCGGCGAACGTCGAGGGCAGCACGTTCCGCTCGACGAGCGGATGCAGGGCTCCGTGGCTGTCCGCATAGGTTTCGAGCACCTCTTTCCAGGGCCATACTTTGTTAAGCGAACCGATCATGAAGCCCATCAGCAGGGCGATGGTCGGGTCGTGGTGCCGGCGCAGCAGCCATGAGAGCAGGTGCGAGAAGCTGACGATGCCTGCCACGGCGCCGATGACGAACAGGGCAAGCACGCCGATACGCAGCTCGCCGACCGCGAGCAGGATGAACTGGTATTTGCCCAGCAGAAGCAGGATAAACGCCCCCGAGATGCCCGGCAGGATCATGGCACAGATCGCCACTGCGCCCGACAGCAGGATGAACCACCATGTATTGGGGGTTTCGACGGGCGAGATGACGGTGATCCAGTAGGCGAGCACGGCGCCGACCAGCAGCGAGATCACGGAGGCGGCGTTCCAGCGTTTCACCTCACGGGAAACCAGCAATGCCGACGCAATGATAAGGCCGAAGAAGAACGACCAGATTTCAATGGGGTGGTGTTCGAGCAGATAGGTCATCAGTCGCGCCAGCGAGAAGATGGCGACCGCGATGCCGAGCAGTACCGAGAAGAGGAATTTGCCGTTGATATGCCGCCAAAGCGCTTTCAGGCGAAAGCCGCACAACATTTTGAGGGCCGTCAGATCGACGCTGCGGATCGAGGCGATCAGCTCCTCGTAAATGCCCGAGATGAAAGCGATCGTTCCGCCCGAGACGCCGGGAACCACGTCGGCCATGCCCATGGCGCAGCCTTTCAGGGCCAGCAACACATATTTTCCGAATCGCATAATTTTCCGTTTGAATGTTCAAAGATACGACAAATCGGAAAGAGCGGCAAGAGGCTGAACGGTTTGTCACGAAAAATTAACCGCAGCGGAGGCCCTGCCCGACAGAGCCATCCGCGTCCGGTCCGGATAGCGACGCACCGGAGCGTTTATCCGGCGATCTCCGCCTCAGCCGTCCGGCACTTTTCGGTCTCGGCCTGCTGCTCGAAAAACTCGGGCTTGGTGCGTTTGATGAAGTCCACCACTTCGCGGAACCCCTCGCCGAATTTGGCGAAGTCCTCCTTGTAGAGAAAAATCTTGTGCCGGTCGAACGTGGCGCTGCCGTCGGGATTGGTCTTCTTGCGGCTTTCGGTGATGGTCAGAAAATAGTCGTCGCCCCGCGTTGCCCTGACATCGAAAAAATAGGTCCGGCGGCCCGCCTTGACCGCCTTGGTCAGAATCTGCTCGCCGAAATCCTCGCTGTCCCTGCGCGGCATTGATTGGGAAATCATACGGAAAGAGTTTGTTGGGTTAATCTTCCAACGAATTTAATAAAAAAAGGCTTTCCGGCAAAATATTCCCCTATTTTTCCGGCGAAAGCAGTGCGGTTCCCTCGGTTTCCCACGCACTGAGCAGCCGAAGAGCTTCGTCGATGTAGGGGTTTCCGGTTTCATTGACCGTGCGATAGAACGCCTCCGTGCCGAAGAGTTTCTGCCCGATGATGGCCCGGAGCTGGCGGACGATCAGCCCGCGGGAAAGGGAGAATTGCTCTTCGTCGCAGGGGATGCCGCGCTCGGCAGCCAGCGCGGTAAGCTCTCCGAGCATGGCGGACGAGGGCTCGAACTCCGCCAGATAGCGATCGAAATCGGGATATTCCGCAGCGAGCCGGTCGCGCTCGGCAGCCAGGTAATCGACGACATATTCATTGAGCACGCCGCCGTAGCTGAGCCGGATGAGGTAATCGCTTACGCCTGCCGTATCGGGTTCGACGATCCGGTCGGGCGTGATGCCTCCCGCGCCATAGACGGTGCGGCCCGTGCGGAGGGTGGTAAAAGCGGGTGCGGAAGCGTTGAGGCTGTCCTGCCGCTCGCGTGTCATGCGCTGCAGGTGGGCGGCATAGTATTCGTCTCCTTTGCCGTTCTCGTACGGACGCTGGATCACGCGGCCCGTGGGGGTGTGGTACCGGGCAATGGTGATGCGCACGGCCGAGCCGTCGGCCAGTGCGATCTGTCGCTGTACGAGTCCTTTGCCGAAAGTGGGGCGGCCGACCACCACGGCCCGGTCCCAGTCCTGGAGCGCACCGGCCACGATCTCGCTCGAGGAGGCCGAGGCATCGTCAACGAGCACCACCACGGGTTTTTCGGCATAGGGGCCGGTGCGCCGGGCGGTGAATACGGCCGGAGACACGGAACGACCCTCCGTCGAAACGATCTTTGCGTCGGCGGGCAGGAAGAATTCGGCCATCCCGATCGCCTGCTCGAACAGCCCGCCGCCGTTGCCCCTTAGGTCGAGAATCAGGGCGCCGACGGGTTGCAGTCTGTGGTAAGCGTTACGGAACTCCTCCATCGTCGTGCGGCCGAACCGGTTTACTTTGATGTAGCCCACGCTGTCGCCGATACGATAGGCGGCATCGATCGTGTTGAGCGGTATTTTATCACGCAGGATGCGGAATGCGAGCGGCTCCTTCTCTCCCCGGCGAACCACCCGCACCGCGACCGGCGTGCCGTTCTTGCCGCGAAGCAGTTTGGGCACCTCGATCCGTTTGATTCCCACGGCGTTATGGCCGTCGATTTCGACGATCCGGTCGTTGGGGCGCAGGCCGACGGTCTCGGCAGGTCCTCCGGCAATGGTGTTCACCACGATCAGGGTGTCGCGCAGCAGGTTGAACTCAATCCCGATGCCACTGAACTCCCCGTCGAAGCTCTCGCGCACCTGCGTCATCTCCTCCGCATCGATATAGGCCGAATGGGGATCCAGCTCGGCCAGCATGCTGCGGATGGCGCTCTCGACCAGCGGGGTCATCTCCACCTCATCGACGTACAGGGCATCGAGCGCCTGGTAAACCTGGTTGAGTTTCACCATTTGGCGCGTGTCGTCGTCGCCCGGGACGACGGCCGCGAGCGACAGCGGCCACAAGGCCACCCATGCAAAAAGAAAAATTGAACCTATCTGTTTCATTCCAAGCATCCCGAAATCGATCATCCGAGGCGATGCACGAGCTCCGCAAAAGGAATTTTTTCCTGTTCTCCCGAGCGCATGTCTTTCAGCGTCACCATGCGGGTTGCAAGCTCGTCGCCGCCGACGATCGCCACAAAAGGGATGCCGCGCCGGTTGGCGTACTCCATCTGCTTCTTCATCTTGGCTTGTTCGGGATAAATCTCCGAGGCGATCCCCCGGTCGCGCACCGCACGGAGCAGCTCGAGCGAAGCACGCTCCTCCTCCCGGCCGAGGTTTACGAAGAGCAGCCGCGTGGTGAAGCCCACCTCTTCCGGGAAAAGCCCGAGACCGGTCATCACGTCGTAGATGCGGTCGGCACCGAACGAAATGCCCACGCCCGAAGTGTCGGGAAGTCCGAAGATGCCCGTGAGGTCGTCGTACCGGCCGCCTCCGCAGATGGAGCCGATGGCATAATCGAGGGCTTTGACCTCGAAAATGGCTCCGGTATAGTAGTTGAGTCCGCGGGCCAGCGACAGGTCGAGTTCCACGGGCAGGGCGCATCCGAGCCGCTCGACGGCCGCAAAGACGGTACGCATCTCCGCAATCCCTTTCATCCCGGTTTCGGATCCTCCGATGATTTGTTCCAGACGATCGAGTTTCTGCGCATTGTCGCCTTGCAGCTCGAGGATCGGTTGAAGTCGATCGATCGCTTCCGCGCCGATCCCCCGTTCGAGCAGTTCGGCCCGCACGTTGTCGATCCCCACCTTTTCGAGCTTGTCGATGGCCACCGTGATCTCAATCATCTTGTCCGCATGTCCGATCGTTTCGGCAATGCCGTACAGGATTTTACGGTTATTCATCTTAAGCGCAACACGAATTCCGAGCTTGCGGAAAACCCGTTCCACGATCTCCACAAGCTCCACTTCGTGCAGCAGCGAGCGCGACCCGATCACATCGACGTCACACTGGTAAAACTCGCGGTAACGCCCTTTCTGGGGCCGGTCGGCCCGCCAGACGGGTTGAATCTGGTAACGCTTGAACGGAAAGACGATTTCGCCCTGATGCTGCACCACATAACGGGCCAACGGCACCGTCAGGTCGTACCGCAGCCCTTTCTCGCAAATGCGCGAGGGGGTGCGCAGTGCGTCGTCGCTCAGCCCGGCGGCATAGTCCCCCGAATTGAGAATTTTGAACAGGAGCTTGTCCCCTTCGTCGCCGTATTTGCCCAGCAGCGTCGAAAGATTTTCCATTGCGGGCGTTTCGAGCGGTGCGAAGCCGAAGGTGCGGAACACCGCACGAACGGTATCGAAGATGTAATTGCGGCGCATCATCTCCTCGGGGGAGAAGTCGCGCGTGCCTTTGGGTATGGAGGGTTTCTGTGCCATTATCGCATGTATTTTGCTTTCATTTGCAGGTATTGATCCCATGCCGCATCCGCTATGCCGGTCTCGGCGTCGCGCGACAGCTTGCGCCAGCGGGCCATTTCGCGGTCGAGCTCCTCGAACTGCCGTCCGAAAAAGAGGTCCAGGCAGCGATCCAGCCGTTGCCGCTGCGCCCGCGTCTCCCCGATCGTGTGGAGGTCGATCAGACGACCGGCCCGCCTGAACAGCAGAAACCGCCGTCGCAGGGCGGGAATCAGGTTGGCGACCGTGTAGCGGTATTCGCCCTTCGCCGTGCGATAGCACGAGAGGAACAGTCCGCGGTCGCTGCGCAGGTCGTGAACGCAGAGCGTAGGGGAGCACATCTGGTTGCGCTGCGCCACATCGGCATCCCGGTGCCACGGATAGGCGTCTATCGCACGACCGAACTCCTCCCGCAGCGTCGGGCCGCGGTCGGTGGTCACGTTGTCCGTGTCCTGCTCTTCCAGAATAAACAGTTCGTTTCCCATCTGTCGGTTGGCTCGCCTTGCGATCCGGACGCACATCGTCGCCGGAGCGTCCGGCACAGGTCAGGCCATCAGTTTCTTGTACTTGACGCGGTGGGGCGTCACGTCACCGCCCTGGGCGCGTTTCCAAGCCTCGTATTCGCTGTACGACCCTTCGTAATAAACCACCCTGGAATCGCCCTCGAACGAGAGGATATGCGTGGCGATGCGGTCGAGGAACCAGCGGTCGTGAGAAATCACCACGGCGCAGCCCGCGAAGTGTTCCAACCCCTCCTCGATAGCCCGCAGCGTATTGACGTCGATGTCATTGGTCGGCTCGTCCAGCAGCAGCACGTTGCCCTCTTCCTTAAGCGCGAGGGCCAGATGGAGCCGGTTGCGCTCGCCGCCCGAAAGCATGCCGCATTTCTTCTCCTGATCGGCTCCCGTGAAGTTGAAGCGTGCCACATAAGCGCGGGCATTGACCTGCCGGTTCCCCAGCGTAATGAGGTCGCTGTTTTGCGAGATCACCTCGTAAACCGTCTTCTCGGGGTCGATCGACTGGTGCTGCTGATCCACATAGGCCAGCTTGACGGTCGGCCCCACGCGGAACGAGCCCGAGGTGGGCTGTTCGAGCCCCATAATCATACGGAACAGGGTCGTCTTGCCCGTCCCGTTGGGGCCGATCACTCCGACGATGCCCGCGGGCGGCAGCGAAAAATCGAGCCCTTCGTAGAGCACCCGGTCGCCGAAGGCTTTCGATACGCCGTGCGCTTCGATCACCACATCGCCCAGACGCGGGCCGTTGGGGATGAAGATTTCGAGCTTCTCTTCCTTCTGCCTGGCGTCCTCGTTCATCATCTTGTCGTAGGCCGACAGGCGGGCCTTGCTCTTCGCGTGGCGGCCGGCCGGCGACATGCGCACCCATTCCAACTCGCGTTCGAGGGTCTTGCGGCGTTTGGACTCCTGCTTCTCCTCCATGGCCAGACGGGTGCTCTTCTGCTCGAGCCAACCCGAATAGTTCCCTTTCCAGGGGATGCCTTCGCCCCGGTCGAGCTCCAGAATCCAGCCGGCGACGTTGTCCAGGAAATAGCGGTCGTGCGTCACGGCGATCACCGTGCCCTTGTACTGTTGGAGGTGTTGTTCCAGCCAGTCGATCGACTCGGCGTCGAGGTGGTTCGTAGGCTCGTCCAGCAGCAGCACGTCGGGCTGTTGCAACAGCAGCCGGCAAAGGGCCACGCGGCGACGCTCGCCGCCCGAAAGCACCTTGACCTGCTGGTCTGACTCGGGACAGCGGAGGGCGTCCATCGCGCGTTCGAGCACGCTGTCCAGCTCCCAGCCGTTCACAAGGTCGATCTGCTCGTACAGCTCGCCCTGACGCTCGATCAGCCGGGCCATCTGGTCGTCGTCCATCGGCTCGCACAGCTTTTCGTTGATCTGCTCGTACTCCTTGAGCAGCGCGACCGTCTGAGCGCATCCCTCCTCGACCACCTCGCGCACGGTTTTCGTGTCGTCGAGTTGCGGCTCCTGCTCCAGATAGCCCACCGTGTATCCCGGTGAGAAGACGACCTCGCCCTGGAAATTCTTATCCAGTCCGGCAATGATCTTCATCAGAGTCGATTTACCCGATCCGTTCAGGCCGATGATGCCGATTTTGGCCCCGTAGAAGAAGGAGAGGTAGATGTTGTTGAGCACTTTTTTCTGGTTGGTGAAGGTCTTGCTCACGCCGACCATCGAAAAAATAATCTTTTCGTCTGCCATATTTCGGTTTCGTTTTTTGCGTTGCTTTCTTGTTTGCAATCGCCGGGCGTTGCTGGCGCATTGTGCAAATTGTTTTGCAAAAGTACAAAACAATTCCCAAACTCCAACCGCGCGACGGCTCTCCGTAACGAAAGATTGCCGCAAAGTCGAATGCCGTTTCTTTCCGTCCGCGCCGCACCGCATAGCCCATCGTGCCGCATGCCGAACGGACTTATCCGTATTTCCTATGGCCCGATAGAAACAATCAATGGGTTTTACGGACAGACGAACCGAATTTTTGCGTACTTTTGTCGTCGGCAAACAACATGTAAAACAATACGACAATGAAAAGCATCAAAGGTACCCTCACCGAGCAAAATCTGCTCAAGGCTTTCGCCGGCGAGAGCCAGGCGCGCAGCCGCTACACTTTCTTTGCGAGCGTGGCCAAGAAAGAGGGCTACGAACAGATCGCCGGGGTCTTCATGGAGACCGCCGAGCAGGAGCGCGAACACGCCAAGCGGTTCTTCAAGTTCCTCGAAGGCGGCGACGCGACCATCACGGCATCCTATCCCGCCGGAAAAATCTCCACCACGCAGGACAACCTGCTCGCAGCGGCCATGGGCGAAAAGGAGGAATGGGACGTGCTCTATCCCGACTTCTCGAAAGTCGCCGACGAGGAGGGTTTCCCCGAAATCGCCGAGGCTTTCCGCCAGATCGCAACGGTCGAATCGGAACACGAGCGCCGCTACCTCAAACTGCTGAGCCGCCTTACCGACGGCAACTTCTTCCACCGCGACGGCGAAATCTGGTGGCAGTGCCGCAACTGCGGTTACGTCTGCAAGGCGACCGACGCCCCGAAGGTCTGCCCCGCCTGCAAGCATCCCCAGGCCTATTTCGAGCCGAAGAAAGAGAATTATTAGGGTGTGCGGCCGTGCTGCCCGCATCCGCAAAGATGGATCCGCATGTCCCTGGGGCGTGCGGATTTTTTTATCGCACCGTCCTGCGACGCCCGCCGGTGAACTTGCTCCGCGAACGTGTCCGGCGCGCACAGCGGCCCCTCTCTTTCGTCCGCATCGGCAACCGGACTGCCCGGGGCGCGATCATCGCCAAAAGGAAGAGCCGCAGCGCTGTCCGGGAACCTCTCTCCGCGCCGCAGGCCGTCCCCGTCGCATGCGCGCCGAAAATGTCGGACGTTTTTTGTTGTTTATCCGCCGTTATTTCGGTATGTTTGTAGTGAAATGGAACAACTGGTCGATAAACTGCGCCGCGAGCGGACGCTGCGGGCCGAAGAATACGCGCTTCTGCTGGAAAACGCCGCCGGGTCCGTGGGGGAGTATGCCGCCCGCGCAGCCCGCGAGGTGGCGGAGCAGCGATTCGGACGGGGCATTTTCGTCCGTGCGCTGATCGAGATCACCTCGTTCTGCCGCAACGACTGCTACTACTGCGGACTCAGGCGCAGCAACACGGAGCTGCCGCGGTACCGGCTGACGGAAGAGCAGATCATGGCCTGTTGCCGCACCGGTTACGAATCGGGATTCCGGACTTTCGTATTGCAGGGAGGCGAGGACGCCGCGCTGGACGACGGAAGGATCGAACGCCTCGTGAGCTCGCTCCGCAATGCGTTCCCCGACTGCGCCCTGACCCTCTCGCTCGGCGAGCGCAGCCGCGAAACCTACCGGCGCTGGCGTGAGGCCGGCGCCGACCGCTACCTGCTGCGGCACGAAGCTGCCGATGCGTCCTGTTATGCCCGCCTGCATCCTGCGGCGATGTCGCACGGCAGGCGCATGGGGTGCCTGCGGGCCCTCCGGGAGCTGGGCTACCAGACCGGCGCGGGCATGATGGCGGGTGCTCCGGGACAGACTACGCGGGATCTGGCGGCCGACCTGCTCTTTCTCGAACGTTTCCGCCCCGAGATGGTCGGCGTGGGCCCTTACCTCCCCCAGCGCGATACGCCGCTGGCCGGCGCGCCGGCGGGAAGCGTCGAACTGACGCTGATGCTGCTCTCGATCCTGCGGCTGATGCTGCCCGACGCCCTGATTCCCGCGACCACGGCGCTCGCGTCGCTGGTGCCCGACGGACGGCAGCGGGGTATTCTGGCCGGTGCGAACGTGGTGATGCCCAACCTCTCGCCCCCCGCCGTGCGGGAACGCTATGCCATCTATGACGGCAAGCTGGCCCGCGACGCCGAGGCTGCCGAAGGGCTCCGGGAGCTGGATCGTCAGCTCGCGGCGATCGGCCGACACATCGACTTCGCCCGCGGGGATTTCCGGGCGGCACGACACACGGACAACTAACACGAACCGAATATGTACGACAAACTATCGAAAAGGGCCGCGGAGTTCATCGACCACGACGAAATCGAACGGACGATGGCTTACGCCCGGGAAAACCGGCACGAGAGCGCCCTGATCGGTGCGATTCTCGACAAGGCCGAAGCGGCCGGCGGGCTGACCCATCGCGAGGCGGCCCTGCTGCTCGAATGTGCCGACGAGGCGCTCAACGAGCGCATTTATGCGCTGGCGCGGCGCATCAAGGAGCGCATCTACGGCAACCGCATCGTGCTGTTCGCGCCCATCTATCTCTCGAATTTCTGCGTCAACGGGTGTACCTACTGTCCCTACCATGCGGCCAACCGCACGATGCTGCGACGGCAGCTCACGCAGGAGCAGATCGAGCACGAAGTCGTCGCCCTGCAGGATATGGGGCACAAACGACTGGCGCTCGAGGCGGGCGAGCATCCGCTCAACTCGATCGACTACATCCTGGAGAGCATCCGCACGATCTACGGCATCCGCCACCGCAACGGCGCCATCCGTCGCGTGAACGTAAACATCGCCGCCACGACGGTCGAAAACTACCGCCGGCTGGCCGACGCGGGCATCGGCACGTATATCCTGTTCCAGGAGACCTACCACAGCGAAAACTACCGGAGGCTGCACCCCTACGGGCCCAAGAGCGACTATGCCTGGCATACCGAGGCGATGGATCGGGCGATGGAAGGGGGCATCGACGATGTAGGCATCGGCGTGCTGTTCGGCCTGAGCAACTACCTCTATGATTTCACCGGGCTGATGATGCACGCCGAGCACCTCGAAGCGGCCTGCGGCGTGGGTCCCCACACCATCAGCGTGCCGCGCATCTGCCCGGCCGACGACATCGACCCCGCTGCGTTCGCCGACGCGCTGCCCGACGCGCTGTTCCGCAAAATCGTGGCCGTCATCCGCATCGCCGTGCCCTATACGGGCATGATTATCTCGACGCGCGAATCGCCCGCCATGCGCCGCGAGGTGCTCCGTCTGGGCATTTCGCAGATCAGCGGCGGCTCCAACACCTCCGTCGGCGGCTACGACGACTCCGACCACGGAGAGGAGGACACGGCGCAGTTCGACGTGAGCGACCGCCGTACCCTCGACCAGGTCGTGGCATGGCTGCTCGACCTGGGTTACGTTCCGAGTTTCTGCACGGCCTGCTACCGGCTCGGGCGCACGGGCGACCGATTCATGTCGCTCGTCAAACAGGGACGCATCGCCGACTGTTGCGGCCCCAACGCCCTGCTGACGCTCAGCGAATACCTCGCCGACTACGCCTCGCCCGAAACCCGCGCCAAAGGCGAACGGATAATCGCGGAACAGGCCGAGTGCGTACCCGACGTCAGGGTACGGGCACGGCTCCGCGAATACCTCGGGAAGATCGGCGACGGCGGACGCGACTTCAGATTCTAAACCCTGCGCCATGGAAACCACGCCATCCGCCAACCGGCTCCATATCGGCATTTTCGGGCGCTGCAACAGCGGCAAGTCTTCGCTGCTCAATACCCTTGCGGAACAGCAAACCGCGCTCGTTTCGCAAACCCCCGGCACGACGACCGACCCGGTCGTCAAGTCGATGGAGTGGCCAGGGATCGGCGCCGTCGTCGTGACCGATACGGCCGGATTCGACGACGACAGCGAACTGGGCGCGCTGCGCCTCGCACAAACCGTGCGTGCCGCCGAGCGGTGCGACGTGGCCCTAATCGTCTGCTCCGATGCGGACTGCGGACTCGAAGCGGAGTGGGCCGCCCGTTTCCGGGAACGGGGCGTACCCGTTGTCGCGGTTCTCGGACGGTGCGACCGGATTCGGGACGTGCCGGGCGCTGTCGCCTCGGTCGCCCGGGAGCTCGGCGTGCAGCCGGTCGCCGTCAGCGCAAGAACCGGAGCGGGAATCGCATCGCTTCGGGCTGCGGTGGCCGCCGCGGTCGGCGAGGGGGACGATGCCACGATCACGGGCGACCTCGTGACCGAAGGGGATGTGGTGCTGCTCGTCATGCCGCAGGACAGCGCAGCTCCGAAGGGGCGGCTGATTCTGCCGCAGGTGCAAACCCTGCGCGAACTGCTCGACAAGGGGTGCATGGTCGTCTGCTGTACCCCCGACGGCATGCAGCGATGCCTGCGCAGCCTGAGCGCGCCGCCCAAACTCGTGGTCACCGACTCACAGGCTTTTGCGGCCGTGAGCGCCATGACCCCGGCCGGGAGCCTGCTGACCTCTTTTTCGGTGCTCTTCGCCGGGTACAAGGGGGATATCGGCCTCTTCGTCGAAGGGGCCGCCGCGATCGATGCTCTCGACAACATGTCGCGCGTACTCATCGCGGAGGCCTGTACGCACGCACCCGCCAGGGAGGACATCGGACGGGTGAAGCTGCCGCGCCTGCTGCGGGCCAAAGCCGGAGCGGAGCTGCGGATCGACACGGTGGCCGGAGGGGACTTTCCCGAGGACCTGACCCCTTACGATCTGGTGATCCATTGCGGCGGCTGCATGTTCAACCGTCGCCATGTGCTCGCGCGTGTCGGCAGAGCGGCGGCGCAGGGGGTGCCCGTGACGAATTACGGCATCGCGATCGCCGCACTCACGGGCATACTCGACCGCGTCGTCTATCCCGGCAAGAGAATGGATTTGTGATTTCCCCTGAATTTTCGTAATTTTCCCGTCCGGGCCGGACGTGCCGGCTGCAAACGCATCAAAAACGACCCTTATGAAGATAAAACGCATCATGGAGCTTACTGCGGCGGCATGTTCCTGCGGCGATGCCGACGCGCCGCAGGAGATACGCTACGGCTTTGCGGCCGACCTGATGAGCGACGTGCTGAAGATCGAGACCGACGAGCTGCTGCTTGTGACGGGACTGTGCAACATCCAGACAATCCGCACAGCCGAAATTTCCGATCTGAAGAGCATCCTCTTCGTGCGCGACAAAAAGGCGACTCCCGAAATGATCGCGCTGGCCGAACAGAACGGCATCGTACTGCTCGAATCGCCCTACTCGATGTTTCGGGCCGTGGGTCAGCTCGCACGGGCCGGCATCGAGCCGATTTTCTGAGCAGGCGCGCGATGCGCTCCGTTTAACCCCTTCAACCGCAGAACGATGAACCTGACATACCAGATCGAAGGCGGGGATTTCACCCGCGCAGGATACGTTTCGAGCCAGATCAAACGGGTGCTCAAGCAGCTCTCGCTCGATCCGCAGACCATCAAACGCATCGTGATCGCCCTCTACGAAGCCGAAGTCAATGTCGTGGCCCATGCCTGCCGGGGCATGGCCGACATCCGTATCGAACCCGACCGCATCGTGGTCAGGCTGGAGGACGAGGGGCCCGGAATTCCCGATATTGCACAGGCGATGCAGGAGGGGTATTCGACCGCTTCGGAACGGGTGCGCGAGATGGGTTTCGGCGCGGGCATGGGGTTGCCGAACATGAAGAAGAACGTCGATGAACTGGACATAAGCAGCGTCGTGGGCCAGGGAACCACCATCACGATGACCACGTTTTTTGCGGATGGGAAAGGGGGCGCGCAATGACTGCCTGCGAAGCGTTCCGCCATTCGCTCACGGTCGATACCGAGGCCTGTGTGGGCTGTGCGCACTGCATCCGCCGCTGTCCGACCAAGGCGCTGCGCATCCGCAGCGGCCGTGCCTCGCTGCGCAAGGACTGGTGCGTGGACTGCGGCGAGTGCCTGAAAGTATGCCCCGTCGGGGCCATATACGTTCAGCAGGACGACTTCGACCGGATTTTCGACTTCGCCTGCCGCGCCGTGATTTTCCCGGCGGCTTTCCTGGGGCAGTTTCCCGAGACCTACTCCGAGGCGGAGATCATGGCAGCGCTCCGGGCGCTGGGATTCACCCACGCCTTTCCGGTCGAAATGAGCGTCGGCATCATCCGGGAACGGATGGCCGCCGAAATTGCGGCCAATGCGGACAAGCCGCTCGTGAGCTCGCTGTGCCCGGCAGTGGTGCGGCTTATCCAGACCAAATTCCCCGACCTGGTGGATCGCATCATGACCCTGCGCACCCCGGTCGAGACGACCGCCATCCTCTCTCGCCGTCGGCTGCTCGCCGAAGGGTACGCAGCCGCCGAAATCGGTATTTTCTATGTCACGCCCTGCGCCGCCAAAGTCGCAACGGGCAAGGAGGACCGCGACGGCACACGGCTGGTAGACGGTATGCTCAACCTCGATTCGCTTTACAATAGGGTGTGCCGCATCCTGGGCAGTGGCCGCAGAGCGCTCGCGCCGGGAGCAGGGGACGAAATCCTTTCATGCGTGTCGCGCCGCGACATGGCCTGGAGCCTCACCTCGGGCGAGGCGTCGGCTTTCGGCGGCCGCTGCCTGGCCGTGGACGGGATCGACAACGTCAAAGATTTTCTCGAGCGCACGGAGGCCACGGGCGAACTGCACGAGGTCGATTTCCTGGAACTGAGAGCTTGCAACCGGGGTTGCATGGGCGGCTCGCTGACCCCGGTAAACCGCTTTCTGGCCGAGCAACGTCTGCGCAGCCGCCTGCTGTCGCATCCCGACGGCACGGACGAGACGACCACTCCCGAAGAACGGCTCGCCATGCGCGGCAACATGCGGGTGGGAAAGGTACGGCCGATGACCAAACTGCTCTACAATGGGGGTATCGAGGAGGTGTTGCGGAGCATGGACGCCGCGCAGAGAATCCGGCAGTCGTTGCCGGGTCTCGATTGCGGGGCATGCGGCTCGCCGACCTGCGAAAGCCTCTCGCACGACATCGTGCGGGGCGAGGCGCTCGCTTCGGATTGTATCTTCGCGCACATCGCCTCGGAGCCGGACGGCGGCGGCGATGCGATGAACCGACTGGAAAGGGTATGGGGTTGCGAGCGTTTTCGCCGCGACCCGAAAAAACAAGGATAAACCGATGAAACTGAACGAACTGATTGACAAACTCGACCTGCGGGTGCTCAGCCCGGCAGAGGATATGGAGCGCGAGGTGCGCGGGGGCTACACCTCCGACCTGCTGAGCGACGTGATGGGCAATGCCGAGGCGGATACGGTCTGGATCACCTTGCAGGTGCACCGCAATGTCGTCGCCGTCGCCGCGCTCAAGGAGGTGGCGGCCGTGCTGCTCGTCCACGGCGCCGAACCCGACGGGCAGACGCTCGCCGAAGCGCGCGAAGAGGGTGTCGCCGTGCTTTCGACTCCGCTGGGCGCCTTTGAAGCCTCGGGCCGCATATACGAACTGCTCGGATAAGGTAGTCGTATGCCTCGTTTTCGGGTCGATCTGCATATCCATACGCTGCTCTCGCCGTGCGGCGAACTGTCCATGAGCCCCGAGGTCATCGTGCGGCGCGCGTTGGCCGCGGGGCTGGACGCTATCGCCGTCTGCGACCACAACACCACGCTTCAGACGCCTGTCGTCGTCGAAATCGGGCGACGGGAGGGGCTGGCGGTTTTCTACGGCGCGGAGCTCACCACGCGCGAGGAGGCACACCTGGTGGCTCTCCTGCCCGATGCGGAGACGGCAGCCCGGTTGCAGACGTGGATCGACGCCCATATCGTGCGGATTCCCAACCGTCCCGACAAGCTCGGCGATCAGATGTGGGTGGACGAAGGGGAGCTGATCGCGGGGGAGGTGCCCTGGTATCTCAACGCCCCGCTGGGGTGCAGCGCCGAACAGACCGCCGCCGAGGTAGTGCGACTGGGCGGACTGGTCGTGCCGGCCCACGTGGACAGGGTGGCCAACAGCCTTGTCGGGCAGCTCGGCTTTCTGCCTGCACACCTGCCTGTAGCCGCTCTCGAATACAACCATCCCGCACGGTACGAAGCGCTCCTGCACACGCATCCGAATCTGCGCGACTACACCGCCTATACCGCTTCGGACGCCCATTACCCCGACGCGATCGGCTCCAATCCCGCGTGGCTCTATGCCCAAAACCTCACATTCGGGGAACTGCGCATGGCTATGGCGGAAGAGGGGGGCCGAAGAATCGTCAGCACCTCGACCGAGCCATGAAAGACCTCGCTTTCCACCTTACCGACATCGTTGAAAACGGCATCCGTGCGGGTGCCGGCGAAATCGGCATCCGCCTGCGGTGCGTCGGCCGGGAGCTTCGTATGCGCATCGACGACAACGGATGCGGCATGGACGCCGAAACGCTCGAAAAAGCCGTAAACCCCTTCTTCACGACCCGCACGACCCGCAAAATGGGGCTGGGACTTCCCTTTCTTTTCCAGAACGCGGAGCAGTGCGGCGGCAGCGCCGGGGTGCGTTCCCGGCCGGGACGGGGCACGGTGGTCGAAGCACGCTTTCCGCTCGACCACATCGACTGTCCGCCTGCGGGCGACCTGGCCGGGACACTCATGCAGCTTATCGTCGGCAACCCCGGGGTGAACATCCGCATCCGCCTGGATTGCGGACGACGGAGCGCCGGACTTGCGACCCGGGAAATCGCGGACGCCCTCGAGGGGCTGCCGCTCGGCCATCCCCGGGTAGCCCTGCACATCCGGGAATTGCTGGCATCGCTGCTCGAAGAGGTGTTCCGCGGGCGCCTGATTTGACGATTCGGTGGAAAATCCCGACTTTTTTTCCTGTTTTTACCCGTCGGAGCTTGTTATTTCGATAACAATGTTTACCTTTAATTTTCGATTGCGGCCGTTCCGGCACCGGAAGGCGCCGCGCACGAACCTGACCAATACAAACCGAGCCGAATGAACAAAGTAAAATCCCTGGAAGAGCTGCGCAAAATGCGCGAACGGCTGCACGCCGACCTGAACATCCGCGAGAACAGCAACCACCCCGAACGCCTGCCGCAAATCCGTGTGGCGATGGGCACCTGCGGAATCGCATCCGGAGCCAAGGAGACGATGGCCCGCTTCATCAGCGAACTGGGCGACCGCAGGATCGACGCCATTGTGACGCAATCCGGCTGCATGGGCTACTGCAATGCCGAACCCACCGTTGAAATCACCCTCCCCGGCCAGGAGCCGGTCGTCTTCGGCGATGTCACGCCGGAGCGTGCGTCGGAGCTTATCACAAAATACGTGTTGCACGGCGAGCTGGTGGACGGCATCATTCCGCACCGGCACAACACGCAGTTTTAGAACCCCATACCAAACGAAGATCCAAACCGAATGGCACAAATCAACAACTACATCCTCGTGTGCGGCGGTACCGGCTGCCGCGCCTCGCACAGCGCGGAGATCATCGACGCGCTGAAAAATGCGCTCGAGGCGGCGGGACTCGCCGAACAGGTGCAGGTTATCCGCACGGGCTGCTTCGGCTTCTGCGAGCAGGGCCCGATCGTGAAGATCGTCCCCGATAACACGTTCTACGTCTCAGTCAAACCCGAGGACTCCGAAGAGATCGTGCGCGAACACATCCTCAAGGGCCGCAAGGTCGAGCGGCTGCTTTTCGTGGCTCCCGACACCGGGAAACATGTATCGGACAGCAAGCACATGGAGTTCTACAAGCCCCAGATCCGCATTGCGCTGCGCAACTGCGGCTTCATCGACCCGGAGAACATCGACGAGTACATCGCCCGCGACGGCTATGCTGCGCTGGGCAAAGCGCTGGAAATGCAGCCCGACCAGGTGATCCGCGAGATCATCGACTCGGGGCTCCGGGGCCGTGGCGGCGGCGGTTTCCCCACGGGCCTCAAATGGAAAATCACCCGCGAGGTGCAGGCCGAACAGAAATACGTGGTCTGCAACGCGGACGAGGGTGACCCGGGCGCATTCATGGACCGTTCGATCCTCGAGGGCGATCCCCACTCGGTCATCGAGGCGATGGCCGTGAACGGCTATTGCACGGGAGCATCGAAGGGCCTCATTTATATCCGCGCGGAGTATCCGCTGGCCATCGAACGCCTGCGCACGGCCATCGCGCAGGCCCGGGAATATGGCCTGCTCGGGGAGCGCATCCTGGGCACGGACTTCTCGTTCGACATCGAAATCCGCTACGGCGCGGGCGCATTCGTCTGCGGCGAGGAGACGGCCCTGATCCACTCGATGGAGGGACGCCGCGGCGAGCCGACCGTGAAGCCCCCGTTCCCCAGCGAATCGGGCTACAAAGGCTATCCCACCAACGTCAATAATGTCGAGACCTATGCCAACATTCCACCCATCATCCTGCGGGGTGCCAAGTGGTTCGCCTCGATCGGCACCGAGCGGAGCAAGGGCACCAAGGTCTTTGCGCTCGCGGGCAAGGTGAACAACGTGGGTCTGATCGAGGTGCCGATGGGCACCACGCTGCGCGAGGTGATCTTCAACATCGGAGGCGGCATCAAGAACGGCAAGAAGTTCAAGGCCGTGCAGACAGGCGGTCCCTCCGGCGGCTGCCTGACCGAAAAGCACCTCGACATTCCGATCGACTACGACAACCTGCTGGCCAGCGGCTCGATGATGGGATCGGGCGGCATGATCGTCATGGACGAGGACGACTGCATGGTCTCGGTAGCCAAGTTCTACCTCGAATTCACCGTGGACGAGTCGTGCGGAAAGTGTACCCCCTGCCGCATCGGAAACAAGCGGCTGCTCGAAATCCTCGAACGCATCACCCGCGGACAGGGCACCGAGGAGGATATCGACGAGCTGGAAAACCTGGCGCATGTCATCAAAGACTCGTCGCTCTGCGCCCTGGGACAGACGGCACCCAACCCCGTGCTTTCGACGCTCGAGAACTTCCGCGAGGAGTACCTCGCCCATGTGCGCGACAAGTGGTGTCCGGCTCACCGGTGCCGCGACCTGATGAGCTATGTCATCGATCCGCGCGTATGCAAGGGGTGTTCGCTCTGCTCGCGCATGTGTCCGGCAAACGCCATCAGCGGCGTGCTCAAACAGCCTTATGCCATCGACCAGGCCCACTGCATCAAGTGCGGCACCTGCCTCGAAAAATGCAAATTCGGGGCGATCTGCATCAAGTAACCGAAGAAGAAACAAGCATGGAAACGATAAAACTGACCATCGACAACCTGCAGGTCGAGGTGCCCAAAGGCACCAACCTGGTCGAAGCCGCCGCCGGAGCCGGAATCAAAATCCCGACGCTGTGCTACATGAACCTGCATGAGCTCAACTATACGAACAACCCCGGCGTCTGCCGCATCTGTGTGGTCGAGGTCGAGGGACGCAAGAACCTCGCGCCCGCCTGCAAGACCGTCTGCACGGAGGGCATGGTCGTCCGTACCCACACGCCGCGCGTAATCAACGCCCGGCAGACGGTGCTGGAGCTGATCCTCTCGAACCATCCCAACGAGTGCCTCACCTGCCCGAAAAACGGCTACTGCACGCTGCAGAACCTCGCCCGCGACCTGGGCATCCGGGAAGCCAAATATACGGGCGAGGTGACCAAGCCGCTTATGGATATGTCGCTCTCCATCGAGCGCAACATGGACAAGTGCATCATGTGCCGCCGCTGCGAAACGGCCTGCAACCAGATGCAGACCGTGGGGGCGCTGGCCGTCACCCATCGGGGTTTCGCCTCGGTGCTGGGCACCGCCTTCAACGAGCCGCTCCAGACCACGCAGTGCGTCAATTGCGGGCAGTGCGTCGCCGTCTGCCCGACGGGGGCCCTCTCCGAAAACAACAACATCCGCGAAGTGTTCCGCGCCATCGGCGACCCGAAAAAGACGGTCGTCGTGCAGACCGCTCCGGCCGTGCGTGTGGGTCTCGGACAAGACTTCGGCTTCTCGGGCCGCAGCGTGACGGGCAAGATGGTCACGGCTCTGCGGCAGCTCGGCTTCGACTATGTGTTCGACACCGATTTCGCCGCCGACCTGACGATCATGGAGGAGGGCACGGAACTGCTCCAACGCCTCGGCGCCTACCTGAGCGGCGACAAGGAGGTGAAACTGCCGCTGATGACCTCCTGCTGTCCGGGGTGGGTGAGCTTCATGGAGAAGCATTACCCCGAGCTGCGGGACAACCTCTCGACGGCCAAGTCGCCGCAGCAGATGTTCGGCGCCGTGGCCAAGAATTATTTCGCTGCGAAAATGGGGATCGACCGCCGCAATCTGGTCGTGGTGTCGGTCATGCCGTGCGTAGCCAAAAAGTCGGAGGCCGCGCGGCCCGAATTCGGCTGCGACGGCGACCAGGATGTGAATCTTTCGATCACCACGCGCGAGCTGGCCCGGATGATCCGCTTTGCCAATATGAACTTCAAGGAGTTAGAGGAGAGCGATTTCGACCGTCCGCTGGGCGAATCGACCGGCGCGGGCGTCATCTTCGGCGCCACGGGCGGGGTAATCGAGGCCGCCGTGCGCACCGCCTACGAGGTCTATACCAAAAAGCCGCTCGGACGACTCGATTTCACCGAGCTGCGCGGCATGGAAGGCATCCGATCGGCGACTGTCGATATGGATGGCACGCCCGTCAGAATCGGAATCGCACATGGTCTGGCACATGCCCGCCAATTGGCCGAAGAGGTGCTTGCGGGACGTTCGCCCTATCATGCCATCGAGATCATGGCCTGTCCGGGCGGCTGCATCGGCGGCGGCGGGCAGCCCTACCACCTGGGCAATATCGACGTGCTGAAGGAACGCACCGCCTCGCTCTATGCCGAGGACCGCAACAAGCCGCTGCGCAAGTCGCACGAGAACCCCTATATCCAGTCGCTTTACAGGGAATACCTCGGACAGCCCTGCGGCAAGCTCGCCCATGAATTGCTCCACACGCACTATTACGACCGCAAACCGACCGTGGACACGACACCCGCAAACCTCAAGAAATAGCTATCGAGTATGGAAAAAATATGTATCTCGCAAAGAAAGGCGGATGAGATCAAAGCGATCTGCAACGAGTTCGGCAACGACCCCGGCGAGCTAATCAATATTCTGCACACGGTGCAGGGCAAACTGGGCTATCTGCCCAAAGAGGTGCAGGAGTTGATCGCGCTGCAAATCGGCGTCCCCGCATCCCGGGTTTACGGCGTGGTCACGTTCTACTCCTTCTTCACGATGAAGCCCAAAGGCAAATACCCGATTTCGGTCTGCATGGGCACAGCCTGCTATGTGCGTGGCGGCGAAAAGGTGCTCGACGAGTTCAAACGCCAACTCAGCATCGAGGTCGGCCAGACCACCGTGGACGGCCTTTTTTCGCTCGACTCGCTGCGCTGCGTGGGGGCCTGCGGCCTCGCTCCCGTGGTGATGGTCGGATCGCGCGTGTACGGTCGGCTGAAGCCCGCCGACGTGAAAGGCATCATCGACGAATTCATCGAACTGGAAAAAGAGGCGTAAGACACCTCTCCCGTCAGCAGGGCCCGGAGTTATCCGGGCTCTGACCGTTTATGCGAAGCCCCATCCGACCCATACGGGCCGGGAGCGGGCGAAAACGGAATCGGAGGGGAGGGCGGCAGTTCAGAGTCCGGTGTGTGCCCGCGTATCCTCCATGAATCGCTCGTAGGCGGCGCGCGCCGGTGCGGGCATCGCGAGCGTATCCCCGACCTCGGGCGGAAGAATCCGGTATCCGGGACAGAGCACCCATACCGGGGTGATTTCGAGGTCGTAACGCAGGGGCTCGCCTGCTGTGCGGGTTACGACGATCTCGGCGAGCAGGCCGCCGTCGGTATGGCGCTTACGCTGGTTGGATACGAAGTTGCCGAGTGAAAAGAGCGTCACTCCCGCACTGTCCCGCTCGAAAGGTTGTACGACATGGGGATGGCTGCCGACAATCAGATCGACCCCGTGGCGTCGCAGGAAACCGGCCGTGCGGCGCTGCTGCGCATCGGGATGGCGCTCGTATTCGTTGCCCCAATGCACGCAGGCGACGACGCAATCGACGCTGTCGCGATCGATGCAGGCCAGGTCTGCGGCCATGCGCACCGTATCGAGCGGATTGACCAGCGCGGGGCGGGGTACCGGCAAACCGTTGGTGGAATAGGTGTAATTGACCAGCGCGATACGGATGCCGTTGCGCTCCAGATAAAGCGGGTTATTGGTTTGATAATCCGTGCTGTCAGAAAACATTCCCGTATGGCGAATCCCCCTTTCATCGAGCGCATCGACCGTGGTGCGCACTCCGCGCAGGCCGCCGTCGCAGCAGTGGTTGTTGGCCAGCAAAGCCACATCGACGCCCAAATCCCGCAGCGCGTCGGCAAGCGAGACAGGGGAACGGAAACAGGGGTAACCCGCATAATTTCCGGTGGCGCAGAGGGTCGTTTCGAGATTGACCACCGCCAGGTCGGCCCGACGGAATCGATCGCGCACGTAACGGAAACAGGTCGTATAATCGAACCCGTCCGCGGTACGTGCGGCCTGTACCTGAGGCATATGCTGCATCAGGTCGCCCGCAAAAAGCAGCCGCACGCTCGACGTCGCGGGAACCTGCGGCACGGGGGCAGGCTCCAGAGGAGCGGGATCATGCGGCCGCAGGACGACAAACAGCGTCGCGGCAGCGAGCAGCAGAGCAAAAAACAGATTCACAAAGCGTTCGGTCATCGCATGAAAAATTCGGGGACAAAGTTACGTCACGCAGTCCGATATTCCAAAATGCACATCGTGGTGGGTCGGAAAGTACCCGGGTACTCCGAACATTCCATCCGTGCAAAGGAAAAAATCGTATCCGTTCTGAATACGCTCGAAACGGCTCCCGCGGGATGAAAAGAGGAGCTGTTATCCCCGTTTCTCCCGTTTGGGAAACCACCCTTTGGCCACACGCTCGCGCTGCTCGAAAAGTTCGCCGATCGACCAGAACGACGAGGCGCCCCATACCGCAAGCAGTGTGGACCACAACAGGTTACCGACCGCCAGCGATCCGGCGACAGCCGCCAGTCCCATGACAAGGAAAACCCACCAGCATCGTACGCCGAAATAGTATTCCCCCTTGATGACCAGCGGGTGAAAAAGTCCGATAATCAGAAACGTCGCCACGCCGATGACGATACCCGTCAGGTGATAATGAGCCAGAAATTCCATATCCTCGGTTTTTGGGATAAAGATACGGAAAATCGGATGACCCGCAACGGCCCGGCAGCATTTCCACGATGCGGCGTGGCTTTCGATATGGCATGCTACTGTGCCGCCAAGAAAAAAGATACGATCCCAATGGCCGATGTTGTGCCCGATTTTTGTTGCGGAGTGACAAAACGAAACATGGAACGTACGAAGTTATTGATTGTCGTAACGAGCACGGGGCAGTATCCCGGCGGAAAACTGAAAACCGGATTATGGCTCAGCGAGCTGACCCATATTTATCACGGCGCGAAAGCAGGGGAATTCGACATCGTTATCGCCAGTCCGAGAAGGGGAGACACACCCGTCGATCCCATGAGTCTGCAACCGATCTACCTGGATAAACGGTCCAAAAAATACTGGGGTGATCCGTTATTCCGGGAAATGTTGCAAAATACGGAAAGCCTGAACGATGTCTCCGGAATGCTGTTCGACGGCATTTACCTGGCCGGCGGCCACGGCTCGATGTTCGATTTTCCGGATAATGCCGATTTACAGGCGCTCGTCGGCAGCCACTATGCAAGCGGGAGAACGGTCTGTGCCATTTGCCACGGTGTTTGCGGATTGTTGAACGTCAGGCTGTCAGACGGCTCTTTTCTGATAGCGGACAAAAAACTCACCGGATTCAGTTGGTTCGAGGAGATACTGGCCGGCAGGAGCAGGGTTGTGCCGTTCAACCTCGAAGCTGCGCTCAAAGAGCGGGGTGCGGACTATACCAAAGCGCTTGTCCCGCCGATCCCGAAAGTGGTCGTCGATGGAAAGCTCATCACGGGACAGGATCCGTTCAGCTCCGGGAAAATGGCTGAAACAGTTATGCGAGAACTCGAACAATGACAGGACGGATGAATTTGGAAGAGGCTTTGAACTACCGCCGTGCGGTACGCGTATTCGACAGGAACAGACCGATCGATCCCGAAAAGGTGAAACATTGCCTGGAACTCGCAGCACTGGCTCCCAGCAGCTCGAACATGCAGTTGTGGGAGTGTTACCACATCACACAGCCCGACCTGATGGCCCGGATTTCCGTGGCGAGTCTCGGCCAGACGGCAACGGCAACGGCTTCGGAGATCGTCATTTTCGTAACCCGCCAGGATTTGTATCGGCAGCGTGCGAAATTCGTCCTCGACTTCGAGCGGGGAAACATTGCCCGCAACAGCCCGAAAGAGCGTCAGGCCAAACGCATCAAAGACAGGGAGCTGTACTACGGAAAACTGATGCCTTTTATCTATGCGCGGTTTTTCGGAATACTGGGAGCGTTCCGGAAACTGCTGGCGTGGTGCATCGGTCTTTTCCGCCCCATCATGCGCGAAGTCTCGGAGTGCGATATGCGCGTCACGGTCAATAAGTCCTGTGCCCTCGCCGCACAGACCTTCATGATTGCGATGGCAAGCGAAGGATATGACACCTGCCCGCTGGAGGGAGTGGACACCAAACGGATCAAAAAACTGCTGAAACTGCCCCGCCGGGCCAGAATCAACATGGTTATTCCCTGCGGCATACGCGACAGTGAGAAAGGGATATGGGGCGAGCGCGGCCGGGTTCCGTTCGAAGAGGTTTACCACAGGATTTAACGGCGATGCATCTTAATCCGCTATCCGGTATGAAATGATAACTCCGTAACAACCGTTTTTCCGACTTGTTTTTCAACCTCCCGACTTTCGATCGCTGTCCGATTTTGGAGGACAGCTTTTTATCACGGAAATCCGTCTGACTTCTTTTCAAAACGGCTCCCGACAGCACAAGGGGGTGCGAACAGATTGCGCGTCTTGCAATGACTGCCCCAAGGAGTAGAATCCTTACTTATCGCTACCTCCTGTTTAACTGTCTGCAATAGCATCAATCCCATGCAGGATTAGGGATTATGCTTTTGATCCGGTAATCCAATTCTGCTGCTGAATGTTGCAATTACCGATCTGAATTCTTATATTTGGTGGAGGAAGCAAACGTCACAACGTTCGGTCGCCGCACGATGCCAAAGAAAGGAGACATATGGATAAAAAGGGAATAAGGATTATCAGTTGTATAATGTTGCTGATCGGCATAGGAATTTATTCCTGTTGCCAACCTCGCAACCCGAATAGGTTGCTTAAATCACAGCTTGAACGTCGAGGAATGGAGTAGGATATATTGAAACCAACAGTTACTTTTTTTGAGGAACATGCGTGGGTAGCGGATTTGGACAGTCGGATAAACTTCGATTATGCCGCATTAAAAGATGAATTGCAGGAGTTCTTCTTGAAAATGGAACCGCTCCCTATCAAAGAGTCTATTTTAGTGGGAGACGAGATTTATTCTTTACACAATGGGTACTATTTCTTAGAGGAAAGTGGCCGTAAAGATGGTTGCGCTTTTACTTTGATTGTCCTTGATACATTGAACAAAAAAGGTTACTTTGTGATAAGTATCATATAGGACAAAGCTGCTGCCGGAATTTGCTATTCAGGCGGAATTTTTCTACTTTTGGTGGAAGACCCGCAACAAACCAATGCCTACGACTCGCCGCGTTGTCGCCGGAGCTTCAAAAGCTCGTGAGCGTAACGGTATCCAGATTTTTGGCATCACCGCTAAACGCTAATATCTATCCAGCATTTAACTTTATTATGAGCGGTTCGAGAGCCAGTTTCTTTAGCAACTATTAAACATGCGAAGATATGAAAATTAGAATTGTTTGGATTAGCTCCTTCTTATTATTACCGTCTTTTCTTTTTGCACAGAAGGGATATAACGATCAAATCAATCGATATAACGACAAGGGCCAGAAAGAGGGCTATTGGATCGAGGATCGCGGTTTTGATCGGATAGAGACCTATTATGAGAACGGGAAGAAAACGGGTTTATTCAAGTCCTATTCTAAATCGACTCCATCAACCCTACGTTATTTCGGGGAATTTGCGGATGATAAAATGGTTGGTCTTTGGTACTCATTTGGGGATAAAGGTCATCTGTTACAAATTGATTCCGATTTCGGTGAAATTAGAGATACCATAAGATTAAAAGGTAACGTAACCTATTACGCGCCATTTACGTGTCATACAAAGTTTTTTTATCCGAATGGAAAAATCAGATCAGAAGGAACATTACTCTATGGGGATGATCCCCAATTAGATGGTCAAGAATATGGTGAGTGGAAATATTATGATAAGAATGGGAATCTAACCGAAACTAAATATTTTGACTGATCCTAACGTAGCCGACAATTCTTAGCTGCATAACGTAACGTAAGCACTGTAATTGGGGGATGAGGTAACAGGGAATAAGGATACAAATTCACGGGCTATAAATATGCCGAAAATATGAAAAAGATAGTATTTGCTCTGATATTTTCTCATTTTACTTTTTTCCTATCCGCACAATCTCTTTGCGGTCTTAAAATAGAAAAAGGGAAAGAGGTTAATTATTATTATCTGAATTTTCAAGGAATTGATACGCTTATCGTGTACAAAACCATGCATAAGTGGCCGGTCCCTGATGAGGTTGATTTTGATGCTCATTTTAAAAACATTTCAGAGGGAATAAGTGATAAAGGCTTTGAATATGATCATCAGAATCCTTGTCGGGTTCGATGAAAGACAGACAGCAACGTTTGTCAGTGGCAAGCCGTTGGAGTATGCAGGGGAACTCTATTCGGAGGAACACAAGCGGAAATTCACGACCGAAAAGGCAGGGTTTCAAGTGATGAAAGACACGACAGACAAAACGAAGTTAGTCCTTGCCATCGACCGAAAACCCATTTCCGAATGGTTCAAGGAGCTGTTCGACAAGCTAAGGCAGAACTACGACAACCCATACAACCGCAAAAGAAAAGCAGAGGGATGAAACTCTAATCGACTTATTGTATTGAGAAAAAAAGTACCGTCCATAAATGACTGATGAAGTGGATTTCAAACGACTTCTTTATGAAAAAGTGGCAGAAAATACAGGCAGTATCATCATATTAACAAGCGTTGTTTTATCATTGTGCAGTTGCAGGAGTGTTTATTCCGACTTTCAAAGGAATAAGAAACTGCTGTTTAACCCTGCCGATAGTAAAGAAAAGGAGAAGTCATGAAAGCCAAACTTATATTGCCATCACTGACCGAGGCGGATAGCCCATATTTCCGACCAATAAAATATTCATTGTTTCCACCAATAGGACTGGCAACATTGGCAGCACATTTCACAGAAGATGATGATGTGGAGTTGATTGACCAACACGTAGAGCAACTATCGCTGGACGATGAGCCGGATCTTGTCTGCATACAGGTATATGTAACCAACGCTTTCAGAGCATACAGTATAGCCGATATATATAGGGAAAAAGGTGTGTATGTCGTGCTTGGCGGACTGCATGTAACATCATTGCCCGATGAATCCATGCAACATGCCGATACAATTATTTTAGGTCCCGGAGAAGAGGCATTCCCCACTTTCCTAAAAGATTTCAAGAATAAATGCGCAAAGAAAATATATCGTTTTACTGATTATGTCCAAACGTTGCAACATATTCCACCTGTACGTCGCGATTTGATTAAACGGGAAAAATATCTTGTTCCAAATTCATTGGTAGTGTCGCGCGGCTGTCCTCATCACTGCGATTTTTGTTACAAAGATGCTTTTTATAACGGTGGCAAATCGTTTTATACACAACTTGTGGATGAAGCATTGGCAGAAATAGACAGACTGCCCGGCAGACACCTCTATTTCCTTGATGACCATCTGTTGGGGACTACCAAATTTGCCCGTGAACTATTTGAGGGTATGCGTGGCATGAACCGTGTATTTCAAGGAGCATCAACGGTGCAAGCCGTTTTAGAAGGTGATTTGATAGAACGCGCAGCCGATGCCGGACTGAGAAGCTTGTTTCTTGGATTTGAAACTTTTTCACCCAAAAATTTAAAGTCAAGCAATAAAAATCAGAACTTGAATAAAAACTATGTAGCAGCAGTCCGTCGGCTTCACTCTTTAGGTATAATGATTAACGGCAGTTTTGTCTTCGGATTAGACGCTGATACAACAGATGTATTCAAACAGGCTGTCGATTGGGGTGTGGAAAACAGTATTACCACTGCGACTTACCATATATTGACACCCTATCCTGGAACACGACAATACCAGAGGATGGAACGCGATGGCAGGATATTGACCAAAAATTGGGATATTTACGACACACGTCATGTGGTATATAAATCCTTTGGAATGAGCAAAGAAGAGTTGGAAAGCGGATATAATTGGGCGTACAAAGAGTTTTATACATGGTCAAATATTTTTAGGGCAAGCATGAAACATGATATATTCAAACACAAAATCAAACACCTCTTCTATACAGGAGGATGGAAAAAATTTGAACCGTTTTGGAATTTTATGATTAAAACAGGTGAACTGCAACAAATGCGTCCTGCACTCGAAGCTATATTGTCAAAAGTAAAAGTTTGAATATGCTTACATTCTCACTATACTTGAGGTCTGATTCTGTTCAATAAGTATTTAAGTGCAATACTCATTGTTAATTCAAACTATTTATCTACTTTGTGCAAAGAGTTATTTGACAGCATAGCACCGCAAATCGCTGTAATTCGCACGGTTGCTAACTCGTTACCACTACTTCTCAATAATTCGCTAAAAGTTTATTCTTCAACCGGTTAAGTCAAACCAATGACAATCTAAAATAAAAAATTGCAACAGACCGAATAATCGATCTGTTGCAATTACTGGCAGATGTGTTCTTTCGTGTGCCGCCCGAATCAGGCGGAAAGGAATTCTGTTTAGAAGTTATACTGTACCATCAGGTTAGCACGGTTGGCGTGGTTCTTAAGACCGTCCATGTTCTCGCGCGTGCCATAGAGGTATTCACCGGCAAGCTTGAAGCGCGGGGTGATGTTCCAGAAGATGTTACCGAAGATATACTGACCCTCGCGGTATTCGTTCTCGGCATAGAAACCGTTGCGCTTGGCCACCGTCACGGCCGAGTAACCGCCGGCGATGTGGAGCTTGCCCGGCACCAGGTTGATCTGGGCGGCAGCCTGCCAGCCGTACATCGGGGTGGTCTGGATCCGTTCGTAGTTGCCGGGGTTGGGCGTGAAGTCGAGGCCCGAACCGGTCAAATCCTGAATGTAAGGCGTGATGCCCTGCCCGTAAACGCCGTTGAAGAAGAGGTCGAAGGCTTTCCAGATGCGGATGTGACCGCTGCCCTGAACGCCCCAGCCGAAGTAGGAGGTGTTGTTGCCCGTGCGCGTATTGTGCATATAAATATCGCGGAACACGGCGGATGCGCGGATGTGGCTCGACCGGTTGCGTCCCCACGACAACTGCAGATAAACCGGGAAGTCGGGCACGCGCTGCGGAATCGGCGCGAAGTTGGGACCGTAGGTGCCGCTCACGTTGGGAAGCTCGGCCGCCATACCCATCTGGAAGACGTCCTTCCATACCGAGAACTGGTAGCGGATCATCGTGGCGAAGTTGAAGTTATAGGCATTGGGACCCTGGAAGTCAATGGTCTGCGGAGCGGCCAGCAGGTCGCAGAAAGTGGTTACGTCGCGTCCGAAGGTAAACCCGCCCAGCGAGACGTAAGCCGAACGCACACGCGGCGTATAGCTGTTCTCCGAGCCGCCGCGGAAATCGGCGTCGATGAATACGACGATGCGGCCGAGCTTGTTGGAATTGGTCACCGCCTTGAGGTAAATACGCGACGTGGTGGCGTCCATCATCAGCTTTTGACGGTTGGCATAGGTCTCCTGCATCGGGATGTCGTAGGGTATGAAGTCGATGTTATTGACACCTCCGTCGAAATCATAACCGGCGCGCAGGTTGATGTAACCGCCCACCGCGAAAGAGAACTTGTTGTTCTTGGTCGTGAAGATGAACTGGGGCTTCTCGACCTGCTGGAAACCGAGCCGGTGCGTATCGCGGTAGTCCTGAATGGCGCTCTCGACCGCCAGACGGTTCAGCGCCGCAGCCTCCATTGCGGCATCGCAACCCTCATTTGTATATATGGTGTCGGTCTCATGCACGGAAATCAGATAGACCGTCGGCGAGTACTCGCCCTCCTTCGCATTGCCTGCGCCGGAGTAGCTTTGGGCTGATGCCGTCGAGACAACTAACAGAGCCACAATCAAAAGTCGAATTGTTTTCATAAGCTGATTTTGTTTTGTTTTAAATAACGTACTTTAGGTGATATGTTTAGTTTTTGTAACACAGGCAGTTATTATTCAAACATGCGTTAAGCAAGTTATATGCCAAATGATCCTGCACAATATTTGATTTTCGCCCACGACGGATATTCGCCGTGTTTTCGTATCTTTGCGGCACGCATTGAATTTTGCTTATGTACTGGTTTATAGCCCTCATATCGCTCTTCGCGATGGCCGTGGATGCCCTCTTCTACCGCCTTCGCATCCGCCGCCGCGTCAAATCCCGCGCCGGACGCATCGCTTTCGTCTGCTTTGCGTTGGTGTCCGATCTGATGCCGGCTTTCATCCTGCTGTTCTACCGTCTGCTGCCCGACAACCCGACCCCGGCTGTCAAGGCGGCCATGTGGCTCATGTTCGTCTATCTGCTGACGCTCCTGCCGCGCCTGGCCTACTACCTGGTCAGCCTGCTGGGACGCCGCCCAGCCGTAAGACTGGTCGCAATGGCGGCAGCACTGGGATGCGTCGCGCTGCTCGTCTGGGGCGCAGTCCGTGGCAGGCGGGCCATTGTGGTCAATCGCGTGACCATCGCTTCCGACCGCCTGCCGGAAGCGTTCCGGGGCCTGCGCATCGTGCAGTTTTCGGATACGCATATCGGGTCGATGGTCAATTCCCGGCGGGAACTGCGGGCACTGGTCGATACGATCAACGGCCTGCGTCCCGATCTGGTGGTGTTCAGCGGCGACCTGGTCAATATCCGCTACACCGAGCTCGACCAGCCGGCCCGTGAGATTCTGGGGGCTATCCGCGCTCCGTTCGGGGTCGTCTCGACCCTCGGCAACCACGACGTGGGAATATACGTCAAGGATACGGTGGCGCTTCCGCCGGAGGTCAATACCGCGCGACTGATCGGACTGCAGCGGGAAATGGGGTGGAATATGCTGCTGGACTCGACCGTTTACCTGCATAGGGGAGGGGATTCGATCTCCCTGTCCGGAGTTTCGTTCGACCGCTCGATGTACCGGTTCCGCCATACGGCCGACGTTGCTATACCCGGCCTGGAGCCGGTGTATGCAGGGGTGCCGGCCGAGCTGTTCAACGTGACGGTTTCGCATCTTCCGCAATTGCGGCACAATATCGCCGATCTGGGCTACGGCGACCTGATCCTGGCCGGGCATGTGCACAGCATGCAGATTAAAATGCGCATCGGGAAACGTCGGTTCTCCCCTGCACAATGGTTTTACGACGAATGGAGCGGCCTGTACGACAACGACGGACACCGGCTCTATATCAACGACGGCATCGGCTACGTCGGTTTTCCGATGCGGCTGGGTGCCTATCCCGAAGTAACCCTTTTTGTGCTGGAACGATGAAAGTCTTTGCCTCGGTCGCCCTCTCTGCAGACGGCTGCCTCGACGACAACTCCCCGGAACGGCTCGTGCTCTCAACTCCCGGCGACTGGGCGGAGGTATATCGCCTGCGCGCATCGAGCGACGCCATTCTGGTCGGAGCGGAAACCCTGCGGCGCGACGACCCTTCGCTGTTGGTGAAGGGGGAGGAGCTGCGCCGGGAACGCATCGCGGCGGGCAAATGCCCCGACCTGGTGAAAGCGACCCTCACGCGAAGCTGCGACCTGCAGCCCGACATGAAATTCTTTACACGGGGAGAGGCCCCCAGGATCGTCTTTACCTCCTGCGATCCTCCGATCTGGCTCGAAAGGGCGGCGGAGGTCATCCGTGCGCCGCACGTTTCGGCCGCATTCATCGTCACCGAACTGGAGAAGCGGGGGATCGGGCGGCTCTTCGTGGAGGGCGGAGCCGAAACGCTGCATATGTTTTTCCGCGAAGGACTGGTCGATACCTTCCGCCTTGCGGTCAATCCCGCCGTGCGGGTGGACGATCCGTCGGCGCCCCGGCTGGAGTGGGCCGAAGCCTGCCGTACGGCGCCCTCCACCACCGAACGGATCGACGGCATGGAAGTCACCACCTACCATCTGCGGCCCGACCGCGAACAGGAGGAGAGGCGACAACTGGCCGAGGCGATCGAGCTGAGCCGCAGGTGTGTTCCCTGCGCGAGCTGCTACCGGGTGGGGGCCGTCGCAGTGACGGCGTCGGGGGAGCGATTCACGGGATATACCCACGAAACCTCGGCCACGCATCACGCCGAACAGGAAGCGGTCGCCAAAGCGCTGGCCGCAGGCGCCGACCTGCGGGGCGCAGTCATGTACTCCTCGATGGAGCCCTGCTCCTGCCGCCGCAGCGAACCCGAAAGCTGCTCCGACCTGCTCGTCAGGCTCGGTTTCGCCCGGGCGGTTTTCGCACTCTACGAGCCCGATTGCTTCGTGCGCTGCCAGGGGGCGCTCCGGCTGCGGGAGGCAGGAATCGAGGTGCGCGCTTATCCCGACATGGGCGAAGAGGTGCGCCGGATCAACGCGCACATCGGCCGGAACGAACGGGTTTAATTCTGTACTTTTTGGGGTAAAATTGTCCTAAAGTGCCGGTAACGGGTGAACATTTCGATTATCGGCCTATCTTTGCATATCAAATCCGGTTTACGGTATGAAAAAAGCTATCATCGCGCTTCTGATCTGGATGGGTACGGCGACTTCGGCAGCCCAGGAGTCCCCGCGGACGCTCTCGCTCGACGAGGCTTTCTCGATCACGCTGAGCGGCAATCCGGCCGTACAGGCGGCGCAGTACCAGGAGCTCGCCGCACGGCAGGAGCGCCGTGCGGCAATCGGCCTTCGTATGCCGCAGATCAACGTCAGCGGCGCTTACACCTATCTGGGCAAGGACATCGGTTTCGACCTGAACGACCTGAAGGCACCCGCCGGGAATCTGGCGCAGCAAATCTTTCAGAGCGGCCTAATTCCCGAACAGGCAATCCCGAAGGTGCAGGCGTTGATCGCGCCGCTGCTCGGCGCGGACTGGTTCCTCCCGTTGCAGGACCGCAGCCTGGGTTTCGTAGGCGGCGAGGTGACCCTCCCCATCTACCTGGGCGGTAAAATCAACGCCGCCAACCGCGCCGCCCGCATCGAGGAGAAATCCGCCGCCGCACAGGGCCGCCAGACGGTCAATGCCCTGGTATCGGAGCTGGTGGAGCGTTACTACGGGCTCGCTCTTGCGCGTCAGGTCGCCCAGGTGCGGCAGCAGGTGGTCGAAGGGGTGAGACAGCACCTCGAAGATGCCATCGCACTCGAGCAGAACGGCATGATCGCCCATAGCGAGCGGCTCTATGTGGAGTTCAAGATGGCCGAGGCCGAACGCGAACTCCAAAACGCCCGGCTGCAGGTCGAAACCATCTCGAGCGCTCTGAGCAATACGCTGGGACGCGACGGGGAGTACCTGCCCGTGACCACCATGTTCATCCTCGACCGCATCGAGCCGCTCGACTACTTCCGGGAGTCGGCCCTCGCGCAAAATCCGCAGCTCGAGGAGGTGGCGCTCAAGAAGCAGCTGGCTCAGGAGGCGGTCAAGCTCCAGCGGGCCAATTTCCTGCCGCAGGTGGCGGCGATGGGCGGCGGAACATTCTACAATTATCAGGTCACCGACGTGCTGCCCCGCTGGGCGGTGGGCGTCGGGGTGAATCTCCGGATTTTCGACGGTCTGAACCGCGAGTACAAGTATTCGGCTGCCAAACATACGGTTCGCCGCGTGGAAATCCTCGAGACCAAAGCCGGGCACGATGTGGCGGTGCTGGTGGAGAAGCTCTACAACCAGATGCTCAACTATGGCAACCAGATCGCCTCGATCGAGGCGTCGATCCGTTTCGCCGAGGCCTACCTGCAAAGCAAAAACGCCGCCTTCCTCGAAGGCATGAGCTCCTCGTCGGACCTGGTGGACGCCGAACTCAACCTGGCCAAAGTGCGGGCCGAGCGGATGCAGGCGGCCTACAATTACGATCTGCTGCTGGCGCGGCTGCTCGAAGCCGCCGGCATGAGCGACGAATACCCGCTCTACCTGCGCCGGAGCGATGCCCGGCCCATAACATTTGAATAGACCACTTACGACCATGAAAAAAGGCAATATCATCGGAATCGTCGTCGCCGCGGTGCTTATCGTGGTGGCCGTCATCCTCGTCAGCCGGTATATCCGGCGTTCGACCCCCACCATTCTGCAGGGCACGGTCGAATGTACGACCTACAAAGCCTCCTCCAAAATCGCCGGGCGTATCGACGATATGAAGGTGGAGGAGGGGCAACACGTAGAAAAGGGCGAGCTGCTCTACACGCTCTCCACTCCGGAGCTGGATGCCAAACTCATGCAGGCCGAGGCTGCCCGCAGCGCGGCGCAGGCCCTCGACCAGAAGGCCCTCACGGGCGCCCGCTCCCAGCAGAAAGAGGCGGCCCTGAACCTGTGGCAGAAGGCGCAGGCCGGACGCGAACTCGCACAGAAAACCTACGACCGGGTCAAGCGCCTGTACGACCAGGGCGTCGTGCCGGCGCAGAAGCTCGACGAAGCCGAAGCCAACCTCCAGGCCATGACCGCCACGGAGAAAGCGGCCAAAGCCCAGTACGACCTGGTGGACGACGGATCGAGCAAGGAGGACAAGGCGGCGGCCGCCGCACAGGTTTTGAGAGCGCAGGGCGCCGTCACGGAGGTCGAATCCTACCTGAGCGACGCCATGGTCTATTCGCCCGTCACGGGTGAAATATCGACCGTCATTGCCGAACAGGGCGAGTTGGTCGGCACCGGCTATCCGGTGGTGGCGATCCTCGATTTGCAGGATATGTGGGTAACTTTCAACATCAAGGAGACCCTGCTCCCGCAAATCCACATGGGAACCCGCATGATCGGCTACGTACCGGCGCTCGACAAGGAGGTGGAATTCACGGTGACCTACATCGCTCCGCAGGCAGACTTCGCTACCTGGGCTGCCACGCGCACGCAGGGCGGTTTCGACATCCGCACCTTCACGGTCAAGGCCAAGCCCGTCACCTGCGTCGAATACATGCGTCCCGGCATGAGCGTGCTGGTGGACTGGAGCCGAATCGAATAAGCCGGCCGGAAAGCAATGCCCGGATTCTTCCATAATACGTGGGCCTCCCTTTGCCGCGAAATGACGCGCATCCGCCGCCAGCCGATGTACTTCACGCTGATGGTGGTGCTGCCGATCGTCTCGTTCCTCTTCTTCGCGGCACTGTTCGAGCACGGGGTCGCCCGCGACATTCCCGTCGCCATCCTCGACGAGGACCGCACACCGCTCTCGCGCACGGTCGCCCGCATGATCGAGGAGACCCCGACGGCATTGGTGGCCTATGACGTGCAGGACATCGACGAGGGCGAACGGCTCATGCGCCAGGGCAAGGTGATGGCCATCGTGCAGATTCCGGCTTTCTTCGAGAAAAATATCCTGAGCAACAGCCAGACCCACATCGAAGCCTACATTACCGGCACCAACATCACGGTAAACGGACTGCTCGCGAAAGATATTCAGACGGCCGTAACCTCCTTTTCGGCAGGCATCCAAATCCAACTGCTCACCAAGCAGGGATTAACCCAGCGGCAGGCCATGGCGCAGCTCATGCCCGTCCGGTTCGACAAACATGTACTGTTCAATCCCTACATCAATTACGGCTACTACCTCTCGCCGAGCTTCATGCCGATGATGCTGCTGATCTTCACCATCATGGTTTCGATCTTCGCCGTCGGCACCGAACTCAAGCACGCCACGGCGAGCGAATGGCTCGACACGGCCGGCGGTTCGATCTTCGCCGCACTGGTGGGCAAGATGCTTCCCATCACGGTCATCATGTTCCTCACCTCGCAGGTGATGTTCCTGATTATTTTCAGGACCGTCGGCGTGCCGCTGAACGGCAGCCTCACGGTGCTCACGCTTGCAAGCCTGCTCTTCATCCTGAGCTACCAGGCCATCGGTACGTTCATCGTCACGCTGCTGAGCAACCTGCGGCTCTCGCTTTCGATCGGGGGCGGTTATTCGGTGCTGGCATTCACCTTCTCGGGCCTCACGTTCCCGATCATGGCCATGAGTCTGCCGATGCAATGGCTGAGCCGCATCTTCCCGTTCACCTACTACACCGACATCTTCATCGATCAGGCGCTCAGGGGTGCGCCTCCGGTCTATTCGATGTACGACGTCGGAGCCATCGCGCTGTTCATCCTGCTGCCGCTGCTCTGCTTGCCGCGGCTGCGCAAACTTTGTACGGATCCGAAATATTGGGGCAGACTGTGAGCAATCGACTATCCAGACAGACGGCGTCCTACGGACGGCAGCTTATTTCCGTGATGCGGAACGAGTACAGGGCCATTTTCACCGACAAGGGTGTGATCCTGGTGCTGATCCTCGCGCTGTTGATCTATTCGACAATCTACTCGTTCGCCTATGCGCCGCAGGTGCTCCGCAACGTGCCGATCGGCGTGATCGACCAGGACAAGACCCCGGCCAGCCGCAAGCTCGTCGAAACATTCGATTCGGGGCCCAACACCTATGTCGCCTATGAGGTCGGCAGCATGGAGGAGGCCAAAAACCTTTTCTTCGGGCGGAAGATCTACGGCGTGGTCTATATCCCCGCCAACTACGAAAAACAACTGCTCGGGGGCCAGCAGGCCGTCGTGGCGATCTATGTGGATGCCAGCTACTTCCTCATGTACCGGCAGGTGTTCCAGGAGTTGGTGACAGGCATCGGCACCACGGGAGCGATGGTCGAATTCCAGCGTCTGATCGCCAAAGGCGCCGATATCCCGCAGGCACGGGCCACCTCGCAGCCCGTGATCTACCAGTCGCACAACTTGTTCAACCCCTATCTGGGCTACGGCTCGTTCGTCATGCCTGCCATCATCATCGTCATCATCCAGCAGACGTTACTCATCGGCATCGGCATGATCGGAGGCACCTGGAGCGAATTCGGCCTGTACCGCAAGCTTGTGCCGCCGGGACGCCAACGGATGTCCACGTTGCCGATCGTCGCGGGCAAGGCTCTGGTTTATGCCTCCATCTATGCCGTCACGAGCCTTTACGTGCTCGACCTGCACTACCGGCTGTTCCATTTCCCGATGAACGGCAACGCGCTGACGATTCTCGCCCTGATGATTCCCTACCTGTTCGCCTGCATCCTGCTCGGCATCGCCATTTCGACCCTTTTCCGTCACCGGGAAAACTCCTTGCTCCTGCTGCTGTGGACGTCGATCCCGGTGTTGATGCTCAGCGGGGTATCGTTCCCCCGGGAGGCCATTCCCGACTGGCTCTTCGAGCTGGGCAAAATTTTCCCCAGCAGCAGCGGGGTGGATGCTTTCATCCGCATACAGAGCATGGGCGCGACCTTCCAGGACGTGCTTCCGCAGATCAGGATGCTGTGGATTCTGGTGATCGTTTACGGCGGCCTCGCCTGCATCGGTATCCACCTGCTGCTCCAGGACGAATACCGCAAAAGAAGCCGGATCGGGAAAGACGCAGCCTGAGCAGAGGGGGGGGAGACCCGCTGCGGTCAGATTACAACTACACAATTACCGGAGCGGGATCGTTTGCTCCGTTCCGAAACGCAAATCTGCCGACCGGGTAATCCGGTCGGCAGATTTCATTCATTCATGCCTTAACGCAAGGGCGGATGGGGCGCTCCGCCGCGGAAACCGCGCCCGGAGGAGGAACGGCTCATCCCCACGCCGTCGCCGTTCTTGCGGGGCTCGGCGACACCGTCGTAATCGCGGACGTTCTTCGAGCCGCGTTTGCCGAAATGCCGCAGGTTATAGACGAACTGCACGCAATAGTATCTTCCGATGACGCTGTTCAGCGCATTCTGTGTCCAGCCCGAACCGGTCGTACGGACAAAAGCCCGGTTCTGGTTGAACACATCGTTCACACCCACGCTGATTTCGCCCCGCTGACTGCGGAATACCTTCTTGCCCAGATAGAGGTTGCAGAGCAGGAATTCGTCGTTGTAATTGTTGGTAAATCCGACGTATTGCGTGTAGGAGGCGTTGCCCGTAAAGGTGAAACCTTTCCAGAATACCAGTTTCAGCGACGCCGAAGCCGTGTGGTTGAAGTAGCGGTTCTTCCCGGCCGACGAAGCCAGCGAATTGGTTGCCTCGTTGTAGGTGCCATCCCACGACAGGGTGAAATCCACATTTTCGGAGATGTTGCTGCCGAGCACCACGCGGGCGTCGTAGCCGATATTGTCGGCATCGTTGCGGGCGCTCACGCCATTGGTCACTACGCGGCTGGGCACTACCGTATAATTGACACCCCCCATCACGTTGAGGTTACAACGCATGAAATTGAGCGGAAAACCGTAGCTCAGGTGCGTGCGCAGGCTCCAGTAGCCGTCCATATTGACCGGCTCGGTATATTGCAGCGGCCGGTAAACGGCCCCGTCGATATCCAGCTCCTTGCCGTACTCGATGCTACGGGCGATATAGTTGGAGGTGTTTTGCAGCGAGAACATCCACATGAACGTGCGGCCCTTCTCGACGTTGGAATTGACGTAGTGGAAATTCACCCGATGGGTGTAGGAGGGGCGCAGCAGCGGATTACCCCGCGAGATGTATTGGGCATCGGATACGTCGTAAACACTCTGCAGGTCGGTGACGGACGGATTGTCCGTCGAGGAAAAGACAAACAGGCGCAGCGAATTTTCCCGGTTCAGGTTGAGCTGCCCCATCATAAAATAGGTCACGTTGTCGTAGGAATGACGTATGCGCTCGGAATTTTTGTTTTCCACCTTGCCCGAGAGAGTCGATCGCTGGTAATAGATATTGGCCACGAACGTGTTGCGCTCTTTGGCATACCGGAAACCCGGGCCGATGCGGTTGGTGAAGTAGCCGCTGCGAAAGTCGTTCGACAGGAGCGGATCGGGAAGGAGCCCATCGATATTGAAATCATCGCCCGTACGATAAGCCTGCTTGTCGCTCTTCTGGAAATTGTAGGAGGCGCGGTACTGCATGCTCAATTGGGCGGTCTGGGATACGGGCTCCGTATAGGTAATGTTCCCGTCGAGCCGGTAGCTGTACGTCGGATTGACGACCCGCTGGTAAAGCAGGTCTGTCAATTCATCATCGGAGGGCCGCTGGTTGCCCGTGAACGGCTCGGCGATGTTGGAGTAGGAGTTCTGCTTGCGCGAGCGGTCGCTGTAATTGAGAAATCCGTCCACGGTGATCGTCCGGCCTGGCTTGCCCAATTTGGCCCGGTAAATGGCCGACGTGCGGATGTTGTAGCCGTTGCGGAAGGCGTCGCTGAGGTTGTCGATCACCGTGTAGCCGCTCTCCCCGCGCTGGCTGCCTTTGGTCCAACTGTACGGATCGTTGGTCTGGAAGCTGAGGCCCGGGCGGATCATGAGCGACTGGTTGTCGGAGATCTTCCACTCGATGCGGGCGTTGAAGCGGTTGTTGTAATTGAGCGTGCGCGAATAGCCGACGGTCTGGAGCGTGTCGATGGGAGAGGGGAGCACGTACCACTTATCCACGGTGGAGTAGTTCTTCGTGTTGGTGCCGTTGAAGAAATAGCTGCCCTGGAAAGTCACCTTCTTGCCCCACGTATCCGAATAGTTGATGCCGAACGCATTGACCGAGGCCACGCCGCTCTGGGGCCGCACCATGTATTGACCGACGCCGCGGCCGCGGCCGCCCCCTGCGGAGCCCGCCACGCCCAGAATGTCCTCGAACGAGAAATTCTGCTGGTTGATGTTGTTGAACAGCGCAATGAGCGACACGCGGCTCGAACCGCTGAAAATATTGACGTTACCGCCGACGATGTACTTGTTGCGGGCTTCGGTCTCGGTATCGAAATCGTAGCCGTAACCGGCGTACATCTTACCGAACTGCCCCTGACGCATATCCTTGTGCGTAACGATGTTGATGGCCTTGTACCCCTCGCCGTCGTCCATACCCGAAAATTCGGCCTGGTCGCTGAGCTTGTTGTACACCTCGATCCGGTCCACGGCCTGTGCGGGCAGCGACTTGATGGCCGAGGTGACGTCGTCCCCGAAGAACTCCTTGCCATCGACAAAAACCTTCTGCACCGTTTCGCCCTGGGCCGAGACCTCGCCGTCGGTGACGGTGATGCCCGGCATTTTCTTGAGCAATCCCTCCACGTCGGCGTCGCCCGCCACCTTGAATGCCCCGGCGTTGTAGCTTACCGTGTCGCCCCGCTGCGAGGTGCGCATCGACCGCACCTCCTTGACCACGTTTTCGATTTTGGTCGCCTCTTCGCGCATCTCGACGGTGCCCAGATCCTGCCGGGGTGCCGTGATGCGAACGGTCGTTTCATAGGGCTCGTACCCCAGAAATGTGATTTTGAGCGTATATTGGCCGTATGCCATGCCATCGATGCCGATCGCCCCCCTATATCCCGAGGTGTAATACTTCTTCTGCTCCGGCTTCGTAACCGGCGCCACCTCGATGACCGCACCCGGAATGCCCTCTCCCGTTTCGGCATCCACCAACGTGGCATGCACTGCTCCGCTGCGCTGGGCGCGGGCGCTCAGCACGACGGATAAAACGAGCAGCAGGGAGAGGAGAATTTTTTTCATTTTCGTTTCCTGGACTTACCTTGAAAACATAAGGCAAATATAAGGATTATTTCCCGTCGAATCGTTCCGCAGCCGGGTGAAACGACAAAAAAAGGGTGCCAGCCGACAGCCGACACCCGTGAACGCTCAACGGGCATGCACGCCGCCGCTAACGGTTGCGCCTGTTTCGGCCCTTGTCGGGACAGGCCTGTCCGTTGCAATCCTGCATCCGGCCCTGCCCCTTATGCCACTTCTCGCCCTTGAAATGGCCGCGGCGACCGTCGCACATCTTCTGCTGCATCTCACTCCATTTGGCATATTGCTCCGGCGTGAGAATCCGTTTCATCTGGGCATCCCGGTCGGCCTGGTAGGTTTTCCATTTGGCCGCCATCTGCTCCCGGCGTGCCTCGGCCTCCTTGCGATGCTGCACGGCGTTCTGCGCGTCTTTCAGGTTGAGCTGATAGACCTGCTTGGCCTGAGCGTCGGTGAGGGTGAGCTCGCGCGAAAGCCGCTCCGTGCGTTTCTCGGCCATCTGCTCGGGCGTCATGTTCATCATCCTTTCGCACGGCCTGCCGTCGCAGGGCTGGTCGGCATTGTTCTGCGCGGCCGCGCCGCACACCATAAATACGGCCATCAGGGCCGAAACAAAGATTGTTTTCATACGTTACTCAATTCGTTCGACTTTTTTTAAGGAACTCGTTTCCCGGTTCCTATGCAAAGGTAACGCCAGAGTCGTCAGAGCGGTGGGGATATTCCGGTCAATCGGTTAATTTGCAGGGACGAACCGCCTACTCGGCGGGCTGAACCGCCCGAAGCCACTGCTTGAATTCGGGTACGCGAGCCTTCGAGATGACGATCCGCTCGGGCGTCGGCACCGTGAGCGCGAGCGAAAGACGGCTGCCGAACCACACCGCGATCTCCCGCACGGCAACGCGTGCGACGATGAACTGGCGGTTGGCACGGAAAAAGTCGTTGTCGGGCAGCACCGCCTGCAAGGATTCGAGCGTGCGGTCCAGCGGATATTCCTCGCCCTGGAACGTACAGGCCGTCACCCGTTCGTTGGCCGTGTAGAAGAATGCGATCCGGTCGCGGTCGAGCGGCACGATCTTGTCCCGCACATGCACCAGGAAAACTCGTTCGCGGCGTGCGGCGTTCATCGTGCGGACCCGTTCGGGATAGGCGGCGCGTTCGCCTCCCGAAAGCCGGGCGAGCTTTTGCAAGGCCCGTTGCAGGTCGGCCGGGTTGATCGGTTTGAGCAGGTAATCGATGCTGTTCACCCGGAACGCTTCGAGCGCATACCGGTCATATGCTGTGGTAAAGACGACCGGCACATTTACCTCCACACGGTCGAAAATGCGGAACGACTCGCCGTCGGCCAGATGGATGTCCATGAACAGCAGGTCGGGCTGCTCGCGCTCGCGCAGCCATGCGACGCTCTCCTCGACGGTTTCGATCGTCGCGAGCACCTCCACGTCGGGAGCGATCTCTCGCAGGATGGCTTGCAGATTGACCGCTGCAGCGGTCTCGTCCTCGATGATGAGCGCTTTCATGGTTGGGATGGTTTGGGTACAGCGGGTTTTTGCAGCGGCAGACGCACGGTAAACCGCTCGTCGGTTTCGACCACCTCGATCGGCTGTCCCGTGATGAGCAGCCAGCGGCTGCGCAGATTCTCGAGCCCGATGCCGGTCGAGGGTGCCCGCTCCGGCCGGGGGATTTTCGGATTGGAGACCACGAGCTGCTCGCCCTCCGTGCGGATCGAAATACGGAAAGGATGGCTCCGGGTAATCATATTGTGCTTGACGGCATTGTCGATCAGTGGTTGCAGCGTAAGCGAGGGGAGCGTTCGGTCTGCGAGCGAACGGTCGATCTCCACGTCGAAAAAGAGTTTGTCGGCATAGCGGATTTTGAACAGGTAGCCGTATGCCTCGGCGAAACGCAGCTCTTCGGCCAGCGTGGAGGTGGTATTCTGGCCGTTTTGCAGGATATAACGGAACGTATAGGAGAGCTGGTCGATATAGACCAGGGCTTTCCGCTCCTCCCGCTCCCGCACGAGCATCGATAGCGAGTTGAGCGAGTTGAAGAAGAAGTGGGGGTTGATCTGATTGACCAGCATGTTGTAGCGCGTCGAGAGGTTTTCGGTCTTGAGCCGTTCGTTCTCGACCTCCACGGCCTGCCGCTGGAGCATCAGGAAGAAGATCCGTCCGTAAAGGATCGACACCACCACAGCGAACGAGCAGCGCAGCAGCAGGACGTAGTCCAGGGAGTGTTCGCTCATGAAGTGCGCGATGATCTGTCCCGTCCGCCAGCGATGCACAGGAGCCACGAAATAGAGCGCTGCCGCAGCGACCAGACACCAGCAGCAACGCCGCACGAAACAGCGCAGCGAAGCGTTGCGCCGGTCGATGCCGGCCGTGAGGATCGTGAGCAGGATGAACGACAGAAGAAAGTAGTACAACAACTGCAACGCAAGCTCCACGCTTTCGCGCGGCCGGTTGTAAACCATGCTGTATTCGACCCGCTGGCCGTTGCGCTCGCGGATGTCGGCCAGCGCATAGTGACCGCCGGGCAGGGTCGGCGGCGTCGCCGCCACGACCAGCCGGTCGCCATCCTTCAGCTCGAAGCGACGCACGCGAGATGCGGAGATGTAAACGCTGTCCACCCCGGCATCGTCCCCGTACCGAAGGTATCCGTGTCCGTCCGCAGAGACGACGAGCGTGCCGGTTCCCGCGATCTCCTCCGACTGTCCGAACGGAGAGCCCTGAGGCCGTTCGTACCGCTGATCCACGGCCAGGAGCAGCAGGTAGGAGAAATTGACCACCAGGCTGATGGCCGCCGCGACGAGCAGGTTCAGAATCGCATCCGCATATCGGGAACGGATATTCATCGCCTCAGTGCTCATTCATACCACGAGGCGTACATGCGATAATCGCGCGCCGTGCGGCGGATGATCTCTTCCCGCTGTTCCGGGGTCACATCCTTGACCTTTTTCGCCGGCACGCCCGCATAGACCGAGTCGGGTTCCAGTCTGGCGTTGGAGAGCACCAGCGCATTGGCCGCGATGATGCAGCCCGGCGGAACCACGGCATTGTCGAGGATCGTCGCCCCCATGCCGATCAGACAGTCGTCGCCGATCACGGCCCCATGGATCACCGCATTGTGCCCGATGGATACGTCGCTGCCAATATGGGTCTGCGAAGGGTGCTTCGACCCGTCATAAAGCGTGTGGATCACCACGCCGTCCTGGATGTTCGTGCGGTCGCCGATGGTGATGGTGTTCACGTCGCCCCGCAGTACGGCATTGAACCAGATCGAGCAGTCGCGCCCGACGCTTACGTCGCCCAACAGCACGGCCGTGTCGGCCAGCCAGGTATTCTCTCCCACGCGGGGCGTGTGTCCCCGCACCTCTTTGATTAAAGCCATATCGATAATTTTATTTTTTCGTACATTCCGTTTTCGCCTCCTGCCAGAGCGCCTCCATCCTTTCCATCGGAAGTTCGTGCAGCGTTCGGCCCTCGGCTTCGGCCCGCTCCTCCATGTAGTTGAACCGGGCCATGAATTTCTTGTTCGTGCGCTCGAGCGCCGCCTCGGGATCGATGCCGTAGAGCCGGCAGGCGTTGATGAGGGCGAAAAACAGGTCGCCGAACTCGCCCTCGAGATCGGCGCTTTCACCGCCCCGCATCTCGGCTTCGATTTCGCCGATCTCCTCCCTGACCTTCTCCCACACCTCCTCGGGCCGCTCCCAGTCGAACCCCGTGGCCGCGGCTTTCTCGCCCATGCGGTAGGCCTTGACCATCGCCGGCAGGCTCACGGGGACACCGCCCAGCGTGCCGCTCTTGCGCTTTTTCTTGCGGAGCTTGAGGGCCTCCCAGTTCTCTTTCACCTGGTCGGGGGTATCGGCCTCCACGTCTCCATATACGTGGGGATGGCGATAAACGAGCTTATCGCAGAGCGAATCGACCAGTCCCGCGTAATCGAACGCTCCGGCCTCCTGCCCCAGTTTGGCATAGAACACCACGTGCAGCAACAGATCGCCGGCCTCCTCCTTGATCGCCTCCAGGTTGACGTCGGTGATTGCGTCGGCCAGTTCATAGGTCTCCTCGATCGTGTTGCCGCGCAACGATTCAAAGGTCTGCTTGCGGTCCCAGGGACACTTCTCGCGCAGCGTATCCATGATATCGAGCAGGCGCAGGGTAGCTTCCAGTCGTTTATCTTCCATATCGAACAATCGTTTCGCAAAGATAACTTATTTTGCAGGAAAAAAGTATCTTTGCAACAGACAAATTTCCGCGCCATGAATCGACTTCTTCCCCTGCTCTCCCTGCTGCTGTGCCTCTCCGCTTCCGGCGCCGGGCTGCTGCCCGTTCCCCGGTGCGACACGCCCGCCGACGGAACATTCCTGCTCGACGGCAGCGTAACGCTGTGCTGCGAAACCGCGCTGGAGCCGCTCGCCCGGTATGTCACGACGTATGTTCCGCTCCGTCGCACGGCATCCCGCTGCCCCGCCGACCGCTGTATGGTCCTGCGCACCGACGAGGCGCTGGCCCCCGAAGCGTATGTGTTGCGCATCGCCCCCGGGCGGGTCGAGATCGCGGGCGGCGCTTACGGCGGCGTGTTCAACGGTGTGCAAACCCTGTTTCAACTCCTCCCGGACGACGTGTATGCCGGACGGCTCCGGCTTCCCGTGCGGCTGGATTGCCGCACCGTCGAGGATGGCCCCCGGTTCGGTTACCGGGGCATGATGCTCGACGTGGCGCGCACGTGGATCGATCTGCCTCATGTGAAACGTTATATAGACCTGCTCGCTTACCACAAAATCAATAAGCTGCATTTCCATCTGGCCGATGATGAAGGGTGGCGCATCGAAATCCGATCCCATCCCGAACTGACGGCAATCGGGGCCTGGCGGGGCGGGGATTCCCCGATCCGGGCCGTTTACGGCAGATGGGACGAGAAGTACGGTGGTTACTACACGCAGGACGAGTTGCGCGAGCTGGTCGCCTATGCCGCCGTGCGCAACATCGAAATCATCCCGGAAATCGACCTGCCGGGCCACAGCCGCGCCATCGCGCACGTACGTCCAGAAATCCTCTGCGCCTACCGTCCCGACACCGGCCCTTCGGGCGGCTACGACGAGCGGAACGTGTGGTGCGCGGCCCGGGAGGAGAACTATGCGCTGCTGGAGGATATCCTGAGCGAGGTATGCGCGATTTTCCCGTCGCCTTACATCCACATAGGCGGCGACGAGGTCGAGACCGCCCAATGGCGGCGCTGCCCCGACTGCATGGCCCTGATGAAACGTCGTGGCATGAGCGCCCCGGAGCAGTTGCAGGACTATTTCATGGAGCGTCTGGCAGGCATCCTGCGCGACCAAGGCAAACTGCCCGCCGTCTGGGACGAGGCATCGCTACGGGGAAAACTCACCCACGACGCCCGCGTACACGGATGGCAGAGCGTCGGGACTTGCCTTGCCGCAACAGCGAAAGGATACCGCACGGTGGTGATGCCCGGGGCCTGGTTCTATTTCGATATGCGGCAGTCGCCCGAAGAGGACGGCCACGTCTGGGCGGCCATATTCGACGCCGAAAAAACCCGCGGTTTCGATTTCGCCGCCCAGGGTTTCACGCCCGCACAGATGGCCCGTGTCGAGGGGGTCGAAGCCACTTTTTTCAGCGAACTCTACCTGTCGCACGGCCCCGAATCGCCCGCCTACCTCGACTATATGTGCTTTCCGCGCCTGTGCGCACTGGCCGAGCTGGGGTGGAGCGGCAAAGGGGACGACGCGGCGGGATTCCGATCCCGGCTGACGGCGGCCCACAACGACCGCATGGCCGCCATGCACATCGGATTCCGACTCTTCCCGCCCGAAGTGACCTACCGGGACGGGGTGCTGCACGTCGTCACAGACGACGGATCGGTCGTCCGCTTTACGGAGGACGGCGTGAGCGCACCCGACGCATCGGCTCCCGTATGGAAAGGGCCGCTGCATACCGACGAGCCGCACCGCTATCTGTTTCGCAGCTTCTACAAGACGGGCCGCAGTCCGGTCGTCGCGCATGCTTCCCATTACCGTACCGTCTCGCCCGCATTTACGCTCACCAGTTCGATGCCAGCGACCGAGCGCAACCCTTTCTCACGCGCGGAATCCTACAAGGGGCACGCCCGCACCCGTCGGGCTCCGCGTCCCGGGGACTGGGTGCTCTATACTTTCCCGAAGCCGCTCGTCTGCCGCGAAATCACGATACGCACCGGTTACGAACACCTACCCAAAGCGAACATTACCGCCGGGAATGTCGAGGTGAGCTGCGACGGCCGCACGTTCGTGCCGGCCGGCACGCTCGAGGACGGCTGCCTGACCCTGCGACCCGAACGCCCTCTGCGGGCCGTGAGGATCGTTTCGACGTGCGAGGGCAACGGCTGTTCGTTCGTGGTGCTGCCGGCTCCGATCGTGAAACCCCTGCTCTGAACCATGCCCGCAGCGGCCAAAGGGGAAGTGCCGAGCCCGATCCGCTCGACCGCAGATCCGGCGGGGCATCGCTTTTGCATGTACGGGCACAGGCCCGCACCTTTTCCGCAGGCCGAATTAAACGGTATGTAAGATGAAAAAAGCCCTGGCCTATATTCTTCCGACGCTGCTCTGCTTCGTGCTGGGCGGCATCGCGGGCGTCCTGCAAAACGACGCCATCGCCCATTGGTATCCCTATCTGAACAAATCGGCGCTCACACCGCCCAACATCGCTTTTCCGATCGCATGGGGGATCATCTACCTCTGCATGGGTATTTCGGCGGGATTGGTGCTGACTTCGCGGGCCATGGCCCGCAGCCGCGTGATGTGGATCTGGTTCGTGCAGCTCGCGCTGAACTTCCTGTGGAGCGTGCTATTCTTCTTCGCCCGCAACCCGCTGGCCGGAATGATCGACATCGTCGCGCTCGACATCCTGGTGATCTACTACATGGTGCACGCCTACCGCGTACGCCGCGCCGCCTCGTGGCTCTTCCTGCCGTACCTGTTGTGGATTCTGTTCGCCACCTACCTGAACGGCTATATCCTGCTCTGCAACTAAGCGCCGCCGAGCCGCCGCAGAAACGTGTCCAGATCGGGTGTAAGAAACTCGAATCCCGCCTCCGTGAGCCGGGCCGGCACGGCACACTGCCCCTGAAGCAAAAACTGCGAAGCCTCGCCGTAAAACATTTTCACGGCGAAGCCCGGCACGGGCAGCAGGAGGGCGCCGTAATGCCGGGCCACCTCGCGCATGAACTCCTTCTGGGTGAGCCGCTCGGGGGCGGTGAAATTGAACGTTCCGCTGAGCTGCCCGTTCTCCGTGAGGAAGATCATGGCCCGCACGAGGTCCTCCCGATCGATCCAGGAGAGGGGCTGCCAGCCGTTTCCGATCACGGCCTCGGTCTTGAGCCGTCCCATGCGGGCCAGTCGCGCGAATGCGCCCCCGTGGGGCGCGAGCACGACGCCGAAGCGGGTGACGGCCAGCCGCACATCGCCCCGCAGATGCCGGGCTTCGTGTTCCCAGGCCGCACATAGACGGGCCAAAAAGCCGTGCCCCTGTTGCATCGCCCCTTCGTCATAACATCCCACATGGGGATAGATCCCCACGGCGGAAGCCGAGATGAAAAGCCGGGTAGCACCGCCGCTGTTGATCGCCTCGACAAGCCGGCGGGTCACACCGACCCGGCTGGCATAAAGCGTCTGCTTGTAAGCGGTTGTCCAGCGCTTGTCGATGGGTGCTCCGGCCACGTTTACGACCACTTCGCACGGACGGATCAGTTGCTCCAGCCGGCTGCGCTGCCGGTCCGAAAACAGAGCGCGGCCGAGGGGTACGACCGTGTCGCCCCGTTTTCCGAATGCGTCGGCGAGGCGGGACCCGATAAACCCGTTCGCGCCGCAGATTGCGATGTTCATAATTTTCCGTTGCTTTGATCTTCCGGCAAACGCCCAATTTCCGGGCCAAAAGCGTGTTGAAGCCAAGAGGCCGGGCGGGTATGTCCCGTCCGGCCTCTTCATTTGCGGCGAGCGCTACGCCCGCACCTGGGCGCCGGCCTGCTGCTCGAAGCGGGCGGTCAGGTTGGCCATCGCACGCTCAATCGTGCGTTCGTCGAGCGTACGGGTGCGATCCTCCAGCACGAAACTCAGCGCATAGGACTTCTTGCCCTCGGGCAGCTTGTCGCCCTCGTACACATCGAAAAGCGTCACGTTCCGCAACAGCTTTTTCTCGGCGGCGAAAGCGATCCGACGCAGCGCGGCGAAAGTCACGTCCCGATCCACGAGCAGCGCCAGGTCGCGCCGCACCTCGGGGAACCGGGAGGGCTCCTCCGCCGCGATGCGTTGCTTGCGCGTCGCGCGCACGAGCTGGTCGAAAGGCATTTCGAGGAAATAAACCTCCTGCTTCAGATCGAACATGCGGCGGATGCGGGGCGCAACCACGCCGATCTGCAGCAGCTCTCTGCCGTTGAGCCGCAGCGAGATCCCCTCCCCGAACAGGTCGCTCTGCAGCGGCTCGGCATCCAGGGCTAAGGGGTCGATTCCGAAACGGCGGAGCAGCTTTTCGGCCGCAGCCCGCAGGGTGAAGAACGATGCCTGCACGGGGCGCGTGTTCCACGACTGGGGTTCCGCCAGCCCCGTGACGGCCATGCCGAGCCGGTAGGTTTCGACATAAGGCGCGAGCGCGTCGCCCGTATCCGTCTTTTCGGCATCGTAAGCATAGCAGTTGCCGAACTCGTAAAGCTTCAGATCGCCGTTGCGCCGATTGACGTTGAGCTGCACGGCCTCCATCAAACTGAACAGAAGCGTCTGCCGCATCACGCCGAGGTCGGCGCTCAGCGGATTGAGAATCCGCACGCATCGGTCGGCAGGGTAGCTGACGAGCCCCTCGTAGTAGGCGGCTTTGGTAAGCGAATTGGACATGATCTCGGTGAATCCTCCGGCGGAGAGGAAATCCGAAGCGGTATTCACCAACCGGTCACGGTCGGGTTTCGGAGCGTAGGAGAGGATGGAATGTACCCGCTCAGGCACCTCCACGTTATTGTAGCCATAGATGCGCAGCAACTCCTCGGCCAGATCGGCCTCGCGCCGCACATCCACCCGGTAGGGCGGTACGGCCACCGTGAGCACGTCGTCCCGTTCTGTAAGGATGCGGATTTCGAGCGCGGCGAGGATCGTGCGCACCGTGTCGCGGGGCAGCGGCTTGCCGATCAGCGCATCGATGTGCCGCAGGTCGGCCTCGAAAACGAACTCCTTTGCAGGTGCGGGATTCAGGTCGATGACCTCGCTCGAAATCCGCCCTCCGGCCAGCTCCTTCATCAGCAGGGCGGCCCGCTTGAGCGCATAAACCTGTAGGTTGGGATCGATGCCGCGTTCGTAGCGGAACGAGGCGTCGGTATTCAGCGCATGTCTGCGGGCGGTCTTGCGCACCCACACCGGATTGAAATAGGCGCTCTCGATGAACACGTCGGTCGTCGTGTCGGAAATCCCCGAATCGAGCCCGCCGAACACCCCCGCGATACACATGGGCCGCTCGGCCGAGCAGATCATCAGGTCGTCGGCCGCGAGGCGGCGTTCCACCCCGTCGAGCGTCGTGAACGGCGTGTCCTGCTCACAGGTGCGCACGACGATCCGTCCGCCCCCGATCTTCCGTGCGTCGAACGCATGCAGGGGTTGTCCCAGCTCGAACAGTACGAAATTGGTGATATCCACCAGGTTGTTCTTCGGATGGATGCCGGCGGCCCGCAGGCAGCGCTGCATCCATTCGGGCGACGGACCGATCCGGCAGCCCGTCACGGTGACGCCCGCATAACGGGGCGCAGCCTCCGGACATTCGACCGTCACGCCGATTTCGAGCGCATGGTCATCGACCGCGAAAGCGCTCACGTCGGGCATCCGCACGCCGCCCGGCAGCCCCTTGCTTTTCAGGTAGGCGGCCACGTCGCGCGCCACACCGATATGGGATGCCGCGTCGATGCGGTTGGGCGTCAGACCGATCTCGATGAGGTAGTCGTCCTCGATATCCAGAAAGTCGCGCGCAGGCGTCCCCGGTACGGCGTCGGCGGGCAGCTCCATGATCCCGTCGTGGGAAACCCCCACCCCCAATTCGTCCTCGGCGCAGAGCATGCCGAGCGACTCGACGCCGCGTATTTTGCTGCGCTTGATCCTGAACTCCTGCTCCGCACCGTCGGGGTAGAGCACCGCTCCGACTTTTGCGCAAAGCACCTTGAGACCCTGCCGGCAGTTTGCAGCCCCGCAAACGATCGGCAACGGCTCGCCCTCGCCCACATCGACCCGCGTGATGTGCAGGTGGTCCGAGTCGGGATGGTCCTCGCAGGTCAGCACCTCGCCGACCACGACCCCCTCCAGGCCGCCGCGCACCCCCTCGATCTTCTCGAGACCCTCCACTTCGAGTCCGATATCGGTCAGGATCACCGCGAGCTGTTCGGCCGAAAGGTCGGTGTCCAGATAGCGTCTGAGCCAGTTATAAGAAATGTTCATATCCGTATGGTTAATGTTTTCCCGTATCCGTTCCGATCCGGAAGCGATACTCCCGGCGTGCCGCCGCAGCGACCCGCGCTTCCGGATGGATTGTGCAAAAATACAAAACATTCCCGAAACCGCGCCGCCGGGATACGATTATTTCTGTATCTTTGTCCCGCCGAAAGGCTCTGCGCCGTCCGGACCGCCATACTGCCATGCCGACCATAACCCAAACGGGCGAAAAAACGAGAATCGCCTACATCGACCTGCTCAAGGGCGTTTGCATCGTCCTGATCGTCGCCATCCATTGCAATCTTTTTTCCGAGGAGCGCAACGTAGCGCCGGCTCTGACGGCCATGCGGGTCGTGCCGCTGTTCTTCTTCCTGTCAGGGCTCTTTTTCCGGCCCTACTCCGGACTGCGGGAATTCCTGGTGCGCAAGATCAACACGCTGCTGGTGCCCTACCTTTTTTTCCAGCTCGCTTTCGGAGGCGGACTGTTGCTCACGGCCGCGCTGACCCATACGCTCGGGGACTATCCGCCGGTCGCGCTCGTTCGCTTCTTCACCGTGGACAACGGCCCGCTCTGGTACCTGCGGTGCCTGCTGGTCATCAACCTCGTTTACTATGCGCTCGACCGCCTGATACCATACAAGCTCCTACGGCTCGCAGCATGCTTCGTCCCGGCGGCTGCGACCTGGTGGCTCTGCAAAGCCGGCTGCCTGCTTCCCGACCACATGCCCGCGCCGTGGAATTACCTCATCCTGGAATTGCTCCGGCTCCCGCAGGCGATGATGGCATTGCCGCTTTTCTGCATCGGGCACCTCTGCCGCGACACGATGATGCGGCCGCGCAACCTGCGCATCGAACTGCCCCTGATGGCGGTCACCGCGGGGGTGCTGTGGCTGACGGCCGAACCGATGAACATGCACGCCAATGCCTACGGCACGAATTTCGTGCTGTTCTACCTCTCGGTGCTCGCCCTGACCCTGTTTCTCATCCTGGCGGGACGGCTCATCGACCGGCTGCCAACGGTCGATTTTCTGGGACGCAATACGCTGATCGTACTGGGGATTCATTTTCCGGTGATCCTGCTCTTGGAAAAGTACGTGCACAACGACCTGACGGTACTGGTACTGACCACGCTCGCCATGTTCCCGCTCATCCCGCCGCTGAACCGCTGGCTGCCGCGGCTGACCGGCCGCAAACCGCTTTTCCGCACGTATGCCCGCCCGGAAAAGACATGACGTCGGGCCTTTCTATTTCACAGTTTGTTCGATTTTCCGAATTTTTAGCTATCTTCGCCCGCGATTTGCCGGTCGAATCCGGCCTGACAGAAAGAACATAGCACCTGAAACACTTATTATTCATCTTTTTTATTCATCTTTCACTTAAAAACATGAACCGAATTTTTCGCACTGCGCTCTGCGCAGCGGCAGCTTTGCTGCTCTTCAACGCCTGCTCCGACGAGGGGGGGGGGGAAATCCCACTCCTGATCCGGAACCCCAACCCGAACCCCAGCCTGAAGTAATGACTTTCCAGGTGGAGATCGAAACCACCTCGCGCCGGATCGACCTCGACGTGATCCCCTCCAAGGACGACCAGTATTATTTCGCAAGCTACATGGAGGAATCGATCTACGAACAGATGGGTTTCACCGAACATCCCGAAGAGTTCAAAGCTTTCTGGATCGCCTACCTCGAAGATTACGTCAATGAGGAATACGACCTTTCGCACTTTCTCTGGAAGGGGCCGAGCTCGCAGACTTTTGAAGGTCTGAACGCCATGCCCGGCAAAGATTACGTGACCTGCATCTTCGGCATCGAACCCGACTTCAAGTACACCACCGAGATTCATACCGAGCGCTTCAGCACCAAGCCGCGCCAGGGCACTCCGGTCGAGGGCGTGACCTTCGAGATTACCGCTCCGCAGATCTCCTCCTTCGGCGCATCCATCAACTACAAGGTCGCCGGTCCCGAAGTGACCTGGCTCTCCTTCCTCCAAACCAAGACCAACTTCGACGCCGACTACGAGGGCGATGCGTCGAAATTCCTCACGGCCGAACGCGACCGTTTCGAGCGGACGCTGATCTCGCAGGGCCGCACCTGGTCGAACTACCTGCGCACCGCCACCGACTTCGACGAGCAGTGGGACATTCTCGACTCGGAGACCGAGTACGTGATCGTCGCCGCCGGCATCAGCGAGGACGGAGCGATCATCACCGAGCCTTCGGCCCCGTTCGTCTTCGCTACCAAGAAATCGGGTACCGGCGTTGACATCGTCCAGGAAACCGAGCACTTCCGTTTCAGCATCACCAACCTGACCGGCGAGAAGTGCCGCTGGGCGGTCGAGCCGCTCGAAACCCCGGGCGAGTACGATTATATGTATGCCGAAGCCATGCCGCTCGAGGCATATCCCGACGTTACCGGAACAGACGACCTCACGCAGTTCGGCGCCATCGTTTCCGACATTTTCAACCGCAATATCTGCAGAGAGTTCTGGTACAAGCCCAATCCCGACAACGCCATGTATCTGGAGGCGTTTGAACTCTATTATTGGAAGTCGTTCCTGACCGATCCCGACGGTTTCCCAATGGAATACTCTTTCCGCGAATGGTCGGCCGAGGGGTACGACATGACCCAGCCCAACATCCTGATCGCTTTCCCGGTTCATCCGCAGACCGACTTCGACTGGAGCACGTTCGACTGGGAGAACGAAGTGCTTCCCCAATCCACTTTCGGCGCAACGGAGTACATCGAGTTCACGGCACCGGCTGCCGAGCCCGAACCCGCTCCGCTCTCGCTTCCCGCAAGCGTGAATCCCGCCGACCGCTTCGTTTACTACCGCATCATGGGCAGGTAGGCAATACCCGATAACCGCAATCGATACCGGCAGCTTTTGCTGCCGGTATTTTTTTGTATGACGGTATGAGGAGACGGACAGGCGATCCGCGGGCACGCCGCCGGATTTCCTACCGCAATAAGGCGAGGATCGTAAAAAACGCCAGCATCAGGCTCGCCAGACCGTTGAGCGTGCCGAAGGCCAGCGGAATGCGAGCCTGTCGCCCCGGCGTGACCAGCAGATGCTCCGCCACAAGTATCGCTGCGAAAAGCCCGACGCCGATCCACAGCCAGACGCTTTGCGGGCAGCAGGCCGCGAACCACAGCAGCGCCCCGACGCTCACGGCATGCAGCAGCAGGCTGATGCGGAGCGAAGCAGCGACGGAAAAGCGGGCCGGGATCGAGCGGAGCCCGCTCGCACGGTCGAAATCACGATCCTGCAAGGCATAGATGACGTCGAATCCCCCGCACCAGGTCATCACCAGCAGTGCGAGGATGCAGGGCTCCGGAGCCAGGTGTCCCGTCACGGCGACATAGGCTCCGACGGGTGCGATGCCGAGCGACAGGCCGAGCACCAGGTGGGCCAGGCAGGTGAACCGTTTGCAATAGCTGTAAAACAGCAGGACGGCGAGCGCAGCCGGTGCGAGCGCAGCCGTCAGGGGGTTGATGGTCGCGGCAACCGCGAGAAACAGCGCGGCATTGATTCCGACGAACCACAGCGCGCGGGCGGGAGAGATGACCCCGGCCGGTATTTCGCGGCCGGCCGTGCGGGGATTCCGCGCATCCAGATGCCGGTCCGCCCATCGGTTGAAGCCCATGGCCGCATTGCGGGCGAAAACCATGCAGAGCATGACCTGCACCAGCAGCCATCCCCAGGGGCGGGCCGTATGAAAGTCGGTCGTGTGCAGGGCATAGACGAAACCGATCAGGGCGAACGGCATGGCGAAAACCGTATGGGCAAAGCGAACGAGCGAAGCGTAGATAAGGACGGTATTGTTCATGGACAGCGGATCGTTAGCGGCACAAAAGTAACAATTATCCGTCAGGTAGCGTCTTTTTTCCGATCCCAACAGCAGAAAATCATCGCCGGTCTTGTTGCGTTTCCGGTGAATTTTCGTAACTTTGATCGGGATTGAAAGCGTGCGGAACGCCGCGCCCGGCGACAGGTGTCGGGCCGCGCCCGACCGGCGGGATTGTTTGGCGATGCGCCCGGTTTGTATTATCTTTGCCGTCGCTTTGAACAGACTATGAAAAACATTCGCAACTTTTGCATCATCGCGCATATCGACCACGGCAAGAGCACCCTTGCCGACCGGCTGCTTGAAAAGACCAACACGCTCGGGCAGCGGGAGATGCAGGCGCAGGTGCTCGACGACATGGAACTCGAGCGCGAAAAGGGAATCACCATCAAGAGCCACGCCATCCAGATGGAGTACGCCTCCCGCGACGGACAGCAATACGTGCTCAACCTGATCGACACCCCCGGACACGTCGATTTCTCCTATGAAGTGTCGCGCGCCATCGCCTCGTACGAAGGGGCGTTGTTGGTCGTGGACGCCACGCAGGGCATTCAGGCCCAGACCATTTCCAACCTCTACCTGGCCGTCGAACACGACCTGACGATCGTGCCCGTGCTCAACAAGATCGACATGGATTCGGCCATGATCGACGAGGTTCGGGATCAGGTCGTGGACCTGCTGGGCTGCAAGCCCGAGGAGATTCTCTGCGCCTCGGGCAAAACGGGTCTCGGGGTCGAGGAGGTACTCGAAGCCATCGTGCAGCGCATCCCGGCACCCGAAGGGGACGAAAACGCCCCCTTGCAGGCGCTCATCTTCGATTCGGTGTTCAACCCGTTCCGGGGCATCATCGCCTATTTCCGCGTCTTCAACGGCACGATCCGCAAGGGCGAGCACGTCAAGTTCTTCAACACAGGCAGCGAGTACGATGCCGACGAGGTGGGGGTGCTCAAGCTCAAGATGCAACCGCGCGACGAAATCCGCGCGGGCGACGTGGGTTACATCTGCTCGGGCATCAAGACGGCGTCGGAAGTCAAAGTCGGCGACACGATCACCTCGGTCGAAAATCCCTGCCGCGAAGCCATCGCCGGATTCGAGGAGGTGAAGCCGATGGTCTTTGCCGGCGTCTATCCGGTCGAGGCCGACCAGTACGAGGACCTCAGGGCTTCGCTCGACAAGCTGCGGCTCAACGATGCGTCGCTCACTTTCGAGCCCGAAAGCTCGCTGGCCCTCGGGTTCGGTTTCCGCTGCGGCTTTCTGGGGCTGCTGCACATGGAGATCATCCAGGAGCGGCTCTACCGCGAATTCGACATGGACGTAATCACCACCGTGCCCAACGTCTCCTACCGCATCACCACCACGCAGGACGAGGTGCTCGAAGTGCACAATCCCTCGGGCCTGCCCGAAATCACGAAGGTCGCGTCGATCGAGGAGCCCTATATCCTGGCGCAGATCATCACCAAAGCCGACTTCCTGGGCAACGTGCTCAAGCTGTGCATCGACAAGCGGGGGTTGCTCAAGAACCAGACCTTCATCACGCAGGACCGCGTGGAGGTCAATTTCGAGATGCCCCTGTCGGAAATCGTCTTCGACTTTTACGATAAGCTCAAGAGCATATCCAAGGGGTATGCCTCGTTCGACTACCACCGCATCGGTTACCGGCCCAGCAAGCTGGCCAAGCTGGACATCCTGCTGAACGGCGAGCCGGTGGACGCCCTTTCGTCGCTCATCTATGCCGACCATGCCTACGACTTCGGCCGGCGTATGTGCGAAAAACTCAAGGAGCTCATTCCGCGCCAGCAGTTCGACATCGCCATCCAGGCCGCCATCGGCGCCAAGATCATCGCCCGCGAGACGGTCAAGGCCGTGCGCAAGGACGTGACGGCCAAGTGCTACGGCGGCGACATCTCGCGCAAGCGCAAACTGCTCGAAAAACAGAAGAAAGGTAAAAAACGCATGCGTCAGATCGGCAACGTCGAAGTGCCCCAGTCGGCGTTCCTGGCCGTGCTGAAAATGGATTGACCGCTATGAAAAAGACCATCATCGACCTGTTTGAGGAGGCGGTGGCAAAACATGCCGACCGCACGTTCCTGCTCGAAAAAAGGCACGGGCATTTCCAATCCACCTCTTATGCCGAAACCCGTCAGCAAGCTCTCGAGGCGGGCGCCGGCCTCGCCGGGCTGGGCGTCAGGGCGGGCGACCGCGTCGCCATCCTGGGCGAGGGGAGCAACCGCTGGATCATTGCCGAGCTGGGTCTGCTTTATGCCGGGGCCGTGAGCGTACCGCTCTCGATCAAGCTCGAAGAGGATAACGACCTGCTGTTCCGCATGCACCATGCCGACGTGCGGACGATCTTCGTATCCAAATACCAGCTACCCAAAATCCGCCGCCTGCGCGAGCGGCTGCCCGAACTGCGGCATATCATCGTGATGGGCCACACTCCGCTGGAAGGGGGCGAGCTGGCGTTTGAAACGCTCAAGCGGGTAGGGCGCGAATACCTGTCGGAGCACCGCGAAGCGTTTCTGTCCGTCGGACGCAACCTGCGCAACGAGGATTTCGCCACCATCACCTACACCTCCGGCACCACGGCCGATCCGAAGGGTGTCGTGCTGACCCACCGCAACTACACGGCCAACGTCGAACAGGCCCTCTCGCGTATCTCCATCCCGCCGACGTTCCGAACGCTCATCATCCTGCCGCTCGACCACTGTTTCGCGCATGTGGTCGGCTTCTACATCATGATCGCCTGCGGAGCCAGCGTCGCCACCGTAGAGACGGGCCGCACGCCAATGGAGACGCTCAAGAACATTCCGCTCAACATCCGCGAAACGCAGCCTCATTTCCTGATGACCGTACCCGCACTGGCCAAGAATTTCCGCCGGAACATCGAGACGGCCATCCGTGCGAAAGGCGCCGTTGCGGAGCGGATGTTCCGTGCCGGCCTCCGCACGGCCTATGCCTATAACGGCGACGGCTACCGTCCGGGACGCGGTTGGCGCATGTTGCTGCGGCCCGTGGTCGGGCTCTTCGACATGACGGTTTTCCGGCAGGTGCGCAAGGCTTTCGGCGGTCGGATGCAGTTCTTCATCGGCGGCGGAGCGCTGCTCGACGCCGAGCTGCAGCGTTTCTTCTACGCCATCGGCATCCCGATGTACCAGGGTTACGGCCTTTCGGAAGCGACGCCCATCATCTCGACCAACTCCCCCCGACGCCGGATGCACCGCATCGGCTCGTCCGGCACGCCCGTTACCCCCATGGACCTGCGCATCCTGGACGAAAACGGCAGGGAGCTTCCCAACGGCACCAAGGGGGAAATCGTGATCCGGGGCGAAAACGTCATGGCCTGCTACTGGAAAAATCCGGAGGCGACCCGGGAAACCGTGCGCGACGGATGGCTTCACACAGGCGACCTGGGCTACCTGACGGACGACGGATTCCTGTACGTGCTCGGACGCTTCAAAAGCCTGCTCATCGCAAGCGACGGAGAAAAATACAGCCCCGAGGGGATGGAGGAGGCGATAGTCGGCAACTCCGACCTGATCGACCAGGTCGTCGTCCACAATACCCAGAATCCCTACACCGTCGCCATCGTCGTGCCCAACGCAGGAGCGCTCCGGCAACGGATCGCACGCGAGGGGCTTTCGCCGCAGGAACAACTTTGTGCCGCGGCACGGCTCCTGGGCGCGGAAATCGACAAATACCGCAGGGGCGGGCCCTATGCCGGAGCGTTTCCCGAACGGTGGCTTCCCGTGGGGCTGGCAATCGTTGAGGAGCCGTTCACCGAACACAACGGTATGATGAACAGCACGCTCAAGGTGGTACGCGGCAAAGTGGAAGAGCATTTCCGCGAGCGGATCGACTATGTTTATACGCCCGAAGGCAGGGAGCTTTGCAACCCCCGCAACCTCGAGTCGCTTCGCAGGTTGATTTTCTCGTGAAAAACGATGCATTTTCAGAAATTTTTCCTATTTTTGCAAACGCAATCGCGGAAGTAGCTCAGTCGGTAGAGCATCAGCTTCCCAAGCTGAGGGTCGCGGGTTCGAATCCCGTCTTCCGCTCCGGATGCCGCTTTTCAAGACGCGGCAATACAGTGAAATCCTCGCATCCCGGATGCGGGGATTTTTGTTCTTCCGGGCCGTCATACAACGATCGCCTTTCACCCGTCCTGTTTCGATTTTCCTGTCGAAGCAATACCGTTTTCCCGTGCATTTGTTTCACATTCATCCCTCGCCCCCGTAAAGTTGGATTCGGAAATTAACTGACCACATTTATAAAATGGAGGGGTGGATGCGCTAACCGCAACAAGAAAGGGAGGGCGTCAGGCCTCTGACACAGGCTCGGGAGGGTCTGTTCTCGCAGATGGCCCGCTTATAACCAGAAGTCCCGCCCGACAGCAATAACGCCTCCGAGTCTGCTGTAAAGGACAGTATGGCGAAGGGAGCATAAAAAACCTTCCGTATGGCACCGGAAGGTTTTCACACAAACATTAACAATACAAACAATAGCGTCGTTTCCCTCAAATTGCGTAACGCTCGTTTTCGGTTACAAAGATCGTGCACGATGTGCTGGTATGCAATCACCGATCGCCGGGATTGAGCCGCACGGAGCTCACCCAATAGGGTGAACCCGCATAAAAAATGTCCGGCATCATGGAAGCCGGACACCTGGAACGAAATCAACACGTCACCGATAGATTTCGTTCAGCAGCCGCGCCAGCCGCCGACCGCCGCGCAGAAACTGCTGCTCGATGACGGGCGTATATTTGGCCACGTAATCATAGGAAATATTCGTCCCGGGAGGGGTTTCGGCATAGATTTGCTCGCAGATCGCATGGGCCTCCAAATACCATTCGAGCGGGCCGCCGGCCTCCACCAGCACCGCCTCGTCGTCCGTGAGCCGGTCGATCTGGTTCTGCCATTCGGTGTAGCTCCATTTGTGGGCCGCTTCGGGCAGCGAGCTGTCCCAGGCCGAATGGAGGTTCGTATCGCGGCCGAACATGCGCACGGGCAGGGTATTGCCACCCACATCCGTCAGCCGGCCCGAGTGCATCGGACAATGCAGGTCGCCCATCAGGTGGACGAGCATTTTCAGGTAGAGCGTCTCCTTTTCGGGATCGAGGCGGCCGCCCCTGAGCTCTTCGACGAGCATCTCCACAGCCGACACTACGTCACCGTGGGGATTGCGGGGCATAGTCTCGAAGGTGTAACCTTCATCGATATTGGCGTAATGCCACGTTTTGGAATAGGCGTATTCCGGCGTATGGCTGGCCGTGTCGAGCCAGTTGGCGAAATAGACGATCGAATAGCCGCCGAGCACCCGGTCGATCCGCTCGGCAGCCTCCGGGGTGAGGTTACATTCGGCAATATACGCCGTCACATCGTGCCCTTTGGCGCCCCACGCCCAGGCATTGACCGACGCAAGGAGACTCAGAAACAGGATCACAAACCGCCTCATCGCCATCGATTTTAATGGTTCATCGTCGCCAGAAACTCCTCGTTGTTTTCCGTGAGGCCCATTTGCTTCTGGAGGAATTCCATCGATTCCACGGGGGTCATATCCGAGAGGTACTTGCGCAGCACCCAGGTGCGGTTCATCACATCGCGCGGCAGCAGGAGGTCCTCGCGTCGCGTGCCCGATGCGATTACATCGACGGCAGGGTAGATGCGCTTGTTGGAAAGTTTGCGGTCCAACTGCAGCTCCATGTTGCCCGTACCTTTGAACTCCTCGAAGATCACTTCATCCATTTTCGAGCCGGTGTCGATCAGGGCCGTGGCGATGATGGTAAGCGATCCCTTCTCCTCGGTGTTGCGGGCCGCGCCGAAGAAGCGTTTGGGCTTGTGCAGCGCATTGGCGTCCACACCGCCTGAAAGCACCTTGCCCGAAGCGGGCTGCACCGAGTTGTAGGCACGGGCGAGGCGGGTGATCGAATCGAGGAAAATCACCACGTCGTGACCGCATTCGACCATGCGTTTGGCCTTGTCGAGCACCATTTCGGCCACCTTCACATGGCGCGAAGCCTGCTCGTCGAACGTCGAAGCGACGACCTCCGCCTTGACGTTGCGGGCCATTTCGGTCACCTCCTCCGGCCGCTCGTCGATCAGCAGCACGATCATGTAAACCTCGGGATGGTTGTCCGCAATGGCGTTGGCGATGGATTGGAGCAGCATGGTCTTACCCGTCTTGGGCTGGGCGACGATCAGACCGCGCTGTCCCTTGCCGATAGGGGAGAAAAGATCGACCACGCGGGTCGAAAGGTTGTTGTGCCCGTTACCCGTCAGGCAAAATTTCTCGCTCGGGAAAAGCGGCGTCATGAACTCGAACTGCACGCGGTCGCGGATATATTCGGGAGCCAGGCCGTTGATATCGGTCACGCGGACCAGCGGAAAATACTTCTCGCCCTCTTTGGGCGGACGGATCACGCCGGTCACCGTGTCGCCGGGCTTGAGGCCGAAGAGCTTGATCTGCGACGGCGAGACATAGATATCGTCGGGCGAGTTGAGGTAGTTATAGTCGGCCGAGCGGAGGAAACCGTAACCGTCGGGCATCACTTCCAGCACGCCCTCGCCCGCGATCTCACCCGAGAAATCATCCTTGGTAATGACCTCGTTATCCGGCATGAAAGGCGCGGACGCCGCCTCTTGTTCCGCGGGCTGCGTCGCGGCCTGCGACGGTGCGGATTCGGGCATGGGTACGTCGGCTTCCGCAGCGGGCGCGGTTTCGGGTTCATCGGCCTCGAGCAGCAGGGGAACATCGTCCATCACAGCGGATTTGGGCTTGCGACCGCGGCGTTTGGGCATTGCCGCCGGCTGCTCCCCGGGCATCGGAGTCTCGTTCGACGGTGCGGGTTCGCGCTCGGGTTTCTCCTCCTGTTCCTGCCGGGGCCGCGGCAGCGGACTTTCCGCCTTGAGGATGCGCGGACGGCGTCCCCGTTTTCTTTCGGCGGGTTTCTCTTCCTGCGGGTCGGTATCTTGTGCGGTTTCCGGCGCGGACGGGGTCGCAGCGGCGATCTTGCCGAGCAATTCGCTCTTCTTGACCATCACCTCGGCAATGCCGAGCGATTTGGCCATTTCGCGCAGTTCCGCCAGGCTTTTACCTTTGAGGGCTGTTACATCTTGCATAAACGATTGCTATTTCAATTTGATTTTCAGACCGGCCGATCGACCGGTACGATGGATTTCGCATGCAAAGATAATGCATTATTTTGAATTTCAAAATACAAAAAGAAAAGAGAACCTTGCGATTCTCTTTTCAAACAGAGGGGATTCCCTCCGTGTCGGACCGAACACCGAACTAACGGGAAGACTTGCTGCCCGAGTTGTTCCTCGTGTACTGGTTGTGACCCTCCGGATTGTTGTTGTGCGATCCGCGGCTCGAAGAGCTGTTTTCCCCACGGCTCGAGCTGCTCTCGCCACGGCTGGAAGAACCCTCGCTGCGCTCGCTGCGGCTGGAAGAGTTCTCACCGCGGCTCGACGAAGAGCTGCGACCCGACGAGTGGCTCGACGAGTTATTGGTGTACTGATTGTGACCTTCGGGATTGTTGCCGCCCGGTTTGCTGCGACCATCCTCACGACGTTCGTCACGTTCGTTTTCGGAATTGTTGGACTGTCTCATAATGCTACAATTAATTTAAAACATTTTTTTGCGACGCACGCCCCGAACGGCTTCGCCGCCCGGCACTCCGCCCGGGGAACCCGCGCAGATGATGCTTCGTGTGATCCATTCAAGCAAAATACATACCACAATAGCCTCAAGCGAGGATTTACACAACCGTTATGACCATTTGCCCGTCCCGGGTGCCGCCCCTCCGACCGCTTTATTTCTGGATGAAAATAAAAAAGTCTCCACGGAGTACGCGGAGACACAGGTAAAAACCTTCGGCATATAGCCTTATTGTGGTAAGATGTAGAATTCTTACGGGACGAATATAATCCGAAAATTTGATAACCGCAAACTTTTGCCTATTTTTATCTCAAAATAGGGCTTATGGCGAAAATACTGGGTTTGGATTTGGGCACTTCATCGATCGGCTGGGCCATCGTGGAGCAGCACGACAACGGATATTCCCTGCTCGAAAAGGGAGTGGACATCTTTCAGGAGGGGGTCGCCCGCGTGAAGAACAACGAAAAGCCGGCCGTGCAGGACCGGACGGACGCCCGCGCGCTCAGGAGACATTATTTTCGCCGTCGCCTGCGGAAAATCGAACTGCTCAGGGTGCTCGTCCGCCACGATCTCTGCCCGCCGCTTACCGACGCCCAGCTAGACGCCTGGCGGAGCCGGAAAATCTATCCGCTGACCGAAGAGTTTCTGCGCTGGCAGCGAACGGACGACAACACGGACAGGAATCCCTATCGCGACCGTTATCGCGCCCTGACCGAAACGCTCGACCTGACAGCCCGCAGCGACCGTCATGCGCTCGGTCGCGCGCTTTACCACCTGGCACAGCGCCGCGGCTTTCTGAGCAACCGCAAGCAGGCCGGCGAAGAGGAGGAGGGGACGGTCAAAGAGGGCATCAGGGATCTGACCGCGGATATGGCCGATGCGGGATGCACCTATCTGGGAGAGTATTTCTACCGGCTTTACCGGCAAAAGGATAAAATCCGCAAACACTACACCTCGCGCAACGCGCATTACCTGGCGGAGTTCCGTGCAATATGCGAAAAACAGCATCTTCCGGAGGAGTGGCAACAGGCATTGCACCGCGCCATCTTCTTCCAGCGGCCGTTGAAATCGCAGAAAGGATTGGTCGGCAAGTGTACGTTCGAGAAGGGGAAAAGCCGCTGTCCGGTATCGCATCCGCACTTCGAGGAGTTCCGCATGCTCAGTTTCGTCAATAACATCCGGGTGCAGACACCGGCCGACGCGGAGCCGCGTCCGCTGACGCAGAGCGAGGCGGAGGCGATCCGTCCGCTCTTCCTGCGCAAGAGCAAACCCCATTTCGATTTCGAGGAGATCGCCCGGAAGATCGCCGGCAAGGGAAAATACGCCTGCAAAGACGACCGGAACGAAGCCCCCTGCCGATTCAATTTCTCCGCCGCCACGAACGTGAGCGGCTGTCCGGTGACGGCCGCGCTCCTCTTCGTTTTCGGCGGCGACCTCCGGACAATCCGCAGCCGCTACACGCTCGCCGGGGATAAGAGCGACGAGCAGGTCGTGAACGACATATGGCATGTACTCTTCGCATTCGATGACGAAGAGCTGCTGCTCGACTGGGGGCGGGAAAAACTGGGGCTGTCGCCCGAGGATGCCCGCAGCTTCGCCGCCATCCGGCTTCCGCAGGGCTATGCGTCGCTGAGTCTGAATGTCATCGACAAGATGCTGCCTCATCTGCGCGCAGGGTACCGGTACGACGAAGCGGTGTTTCTCGCCAACCTGAAGGCCGTGCTGCCGCCGGCGGTGTGGAACGACCGGGGTAGGCGGGAGCATATCGAACAGGGGATTGCGGAGGTCATCCGGAATTATGAGCGCAATCCCTACGACAAATCCGACACGAAAGAGCGCCGCATAGCGGAGTGGCTTCGGGATCAGGGGATCGATACGGCCCGTTGCGACCGATTCTATCACCCGCCGATGATCGAGGCCTATACGCAAGCCCGACCCGATAAAAAGGGCCTTATGCAACTGGGCTCGCCGCGCACGGCGGCCGTTCGCAATCCGATGGCCATGCGAGCGTTGTTCCGCTTGCGCGACCTATTGAACCAACTGCTGCGCGAGGGTAAGATCGACCGCACGACGAAAATCAACATCGAGTTCGCACGCGGTCTGAACGACGCGAACCGACGCCGGGCGATCGGGCAATACCAACGCGAACGGGAGGCAGAAAACAGGGCTTATGCCGAAGAGATCCGCAAGGAGTTCGCAGCCGCCACGGGCAGTCGTATCGAACCGACGGACGACGACATCCTGAAATACAGGCTGTGGAAGGAACAGAACAACATCTGCCTTTATACCAAGAAACAAATCGGTTTATCCGATTTTATCGGCTCTGACACCCGTTACGACATCGAACACACCGCTCCCCGTTCGCGGGGCGGCGACGATTCGCAGATGAACAAAACGCTGTGTGAAAAACAGTTCAACCGCGACATCAAGCGGACGAAATTGCCAACGGAACTCGCGAACCATCAGGAGATCATGGCCCGCATCGAAGCGCTGGGCTGGCCGGAGAAGATTGCGGGGTTGCAGCGGCAGATAGAAGGCCAAAGGCGTCGCAGCAAAAATGCGACAACCAAGGCCGAACGCGACAGCGCCATTCAGCGCCGCCACTACCTGCAAATGCATCTCGACTACTGGCGCGGGAAGTACGAGCGTTTCACGATGACCGAAGTGCCGGAGGACTTCAGCAACCGGCAGGGCGTCGATATCGGTATCATCGGCCGCTATGCCCGGCTCTACCTCAAGACCGTTTTCGAGCGGATCTACACGGTGAAGGGGGCCACGACCTCCGCATTCCGCAAGATGTGGGGCTTACAGGAGGAGTACACCGCCAAAGAGCGCGTGAACCATGTGCACCACTGCATCGATGCCATTACAATTGCCTGCATCGGCCGCAGCGAATACGAACGCTGGGCGCAATTCGCGGGCGACGAAGAGCGCTACCTCCGCGGCGAAGCGGCCCGACCCCGGTTTGAGAAACCGTGGCCGACCTTTACCCGGGATGTGATGGCGGTGGCGGACGAGCTGCTCGTGGCCCACCATACGCCGGACAACCTACCCAGGCAAAGTCGTAAAAAGCTGCGCGTGCGCGGCAAGATACAATACGGAAACGACGGTAAAGCGCTTTACATGCAAGGTGACACGGCCCGCGGGCCGCTCCACCAGCAAACTTTCTACGGAGCGATCAAGCGCGATGACGAGATCAGGTACGTCGTGCGCAAACCGCTCGACCAGCTCCAGCCCTCCGACATCGAGAAGATCGTGGACGAAGCGGTAAAAGCCCGTATGCGGGAGGCAATTGCGGCATACGGATTCAAAGAGGCGACGGACCCCATGAAACATACCGTCTGGATGAACGAGGCAAAGGGCATCCCCATCCGCAAGGTGCGCATCTATATGCCGAGCGTCACCTCGCCGATTCACCTGAAAAAGCACCGCGACCTCTCGGTGCACAAGTACAAGCAGGATTACCACGTTGCCAACGACAGCAACTATTGCATGGCGATTTACGAGGGGACGGACGCCAAAGGCAAAACCAAACGTTCGTTCAGGCTGGTAAACAATCTTGAGGCGGCACGCTATTTCAAGGCGAGCACCGACCGGACGGCCTGCCCCGACCTGGTTCCATCGTCCGACAAGAACGGCTACCCGCTCAAATGTATCCTCAAAACGGGCACGATGGTGCTGTTCTACGAAAATTCGCCCGAAGAACTTCATGAATGTACGCCCAACGAGCTGGTGAAGCGGTTGTATAAAGTGACAGGAATGAGTATGCTGGCATTGCAGCAAAAATATTACTTTGGATCGCTTATTTTCAAGCACCACCAGGAAGCCCGTCCCGCCGGAGAGCTGAAGATAAAAAGCGGCGTGTGGAAAATCGGAGAGGACTATCGGCCTGTGATTTCAATTTTGCACACCCAGTTCAACGCCTGCGTCGAACACGATGACTTCGACCTGACCGTTACGGGCGAGATCAAATTCAAACGCTGACCGCCATGCTCAAACGCGCACTCTTCTTTTCGACACCGCTCTGTCTGAGTCTGCGGAACAATCAGATGATCGTTCACACCAGAGAAGCCCCCGACATGCAAAAGCGCATTGCGATCGAGGATATCGGCTTCGTGGTGTTGGAACACCAGCAGACAAGCGGGCCGGTGTGATCCTCTCGGACATCCGCTCGAAGAGGGAACCCAGCGCGATATGTTCGACACCCGGACAGGGAGAAGCACGACCGCCTGATGGCGGCTGTGAATGCCCTGAACAGCGCCTACGGACGACACAGGATCGTCACGGCGGCCGAGGGTTTCGAGCCATTCAAAATGAACAGGGAGCATTTGTCGCAGCGTTTCACGACCGACCGGGAGCCTATCATCCGAGTCAAATCCGAGTAGGCCACCCGGAGTGCGACAAAGATATACGGTTCCAAAGGATTTCGACCCGCGGGTCAAGAAAATTTGCATAATGAGCTGTTAAAAAGGGCGGTTTTACTTGTTTTCTTCGTTTATTTTCATAATTTTGTATGCTCTCCCGACCGGCGGGTATCGGATAGCCGGCCGCCGCAGCGTGGAGAGCCTGCACGAGAAAGACGGTTACTCGACAGTTCGCTCCGGTCCCGACGGAGTAGGTCGAAGAGAGCGACGACGCGACGACAGCCTCGGCATTTACGGCTTCGGTTCCTGACGAGGGGGGGGGGATGTCGCTGCAGCACATGCGATCCGCGCCGAAAGCCGTCGGCCGAAACGAATAACGGGTACGGAATCCCTCGTCTTTCCTGTGCGGTTTTTCCCTTTTTATGGACAGTCCGTGCGGGGATTCGACGGATTAAACAATTTAGGTATGAAAAAATTATTGTTTTGTGCGATGGCCCTTGCAGGGCTGATTGCCTGCGACAGCGATTCCGATGCGCCGGACCAGCCGCAGCCGCAACCTCAGCAGGTGACCTGCACAATCTCCGAGCCCACAGCGCTGACGGAAATCACCCCGGGAACGACCGTAACCATCGCAGGCAACGGCTCGGTCAACCACGGAACCATCACCCGGGTAAGGCTGACCGTGGGCGACGAGCAGATTGCAGCCGTAACCGAAGTGCCTTTCTCCTACGAGTACCTGTTCGAGGGGGGGGGAATTTGCCCGCAGGTAATCTGACCATCTCCCTGGAGGTGGAGGGTGACCGCGGCGGCAAAGCTCGGGACGAGGTCACGGTAATCATCCGCTCCGAAACGGATCCCGACGAGCAGATCCTCGAATTCGAGGATCCCAACTTTTTGGAAGCACTCCTCGTCGTCAAAGAGATAGAAATCTACAACCATCCCTCCGGATTTACCACGGTAAAACAGGATGTGGACGAAAACCGCGACGGCCAAATTTCGATCGGCGAAGCAAAAAAGGTGAAGGCGCTGATCCTCTACAACCAAGAAACCGATCGGGGCTACAACATCACGAGCATGCCCGAAATCAAATACTTCACCTCGCTGACTCATCTGCGGTGCGACGGAAATCTGCTGACCGCACTCGACGTATCGGAGTGCGCCGCCCTGATGAATCTCGACTGCTCCAACAACCAACTGACCTCGATCAACATATCCGGACTCAAATCCTTGCAATACCTCACTTGCGGATACAACGATCTGGAAACGATTGACGCATCGGGTTGCACCGGACTCGTTTCCGTAACCTGCTACGACAACCAGCTCGCCAAGCTCGACTTTTCGGAATCCCTCGACCTGGAAGTTCTATACTGTTCTGAGAATCAACTCACTTCATTAGACCTTTCGGGCTATTCCGCACTGACCCACCTGGACTGCGTCAACAATTCCCTGACCGTACTCGACCTTTCGGGATGCTCCGCCCTGAGGAATCTTGCCTGCTATTACAACGCCTTGACCGCACTCGACTGCTCGGACTGCGTAGCACTGACATCGAACTACTGCAATGGAAATCAGCTGTCGTCGCTCAACCTCTCCGGATGTGCGGCACTGAAAGATTTCTCCTGCCGCGACAACCAGTTGACCCGGCTCGACGTCTCCGAGTGCAGCGCCCTGCAGGAGTGCTGGTGCCAGAACAACCAGCTGACCGCCCTGACCGTATCGGACGCCCAGCATAACCAGCCGTGGATAGATTGGATTAAAGACTGGTACCCCGCGATTGAAATTATCGTAAAATAGAAGCGACTCCGGTTAAAGCCGGATACTTCACATCAGCCCGCTGTTTGCCCCCCCCCGTAAACAGCGGGCTTTTTCTGCTGGCTAATCGCTGCATTATGCGACCAGGCAGCCGTTGCATCAACCGGGTGCGCAAGTCGATGCCGCCCTCCGGATATACGAGTATTCTGAGCGTGACGGACAAGCAGTATGGCGAGGCCTTGAATTTCTGGGGTAAAATCGAACGCGCCAGACCCGAAACGCCTCAACAATTGGAATTTTTTTGATACATTTGTCCGTCTGAGTTTGAAAAAAACTACATTCAAGCTACTTCTTCGATAAGATAGGGACGATTTTTTTAAGCGGAATTCCGCTATAAGTAACTGGAATTCTATCTTTTATTGATCCAGGTTGTGGTTTGATGTAGAAATTTAATAGGATACAACGTAGGTTGGCTTCACACGTTTTGTCGTTCAGTTGTGGTTTGATGTAGAATTTTTTTGTTCCGTCGCGTTGCAAGTGCCGGAAACGGGAATGAGGGTGGCGGTTTGTCGCAGAACACCGGAAAGCTTCACGACTTATCACTACCTCTTTTTTATTTCGTGCGATAAATTCGGGAAATCGCATAAATTGTAAAAGCCGCTCGATCGAGCGGCTTTTACATGAAATTTGATGCACCTTACGCGGACTGCTAACATAATTCGTAAATGAATTATTCCAAGCCGGGAGCACGCTGCTCGACCGACAATAGTAAGAATTACCGTGCTTGTCCTGCTCTCAGGAAGCAAAATCAAGTACCGTCCGTTACAAAATCACGACTTCGCCGCCCCCTTCGTTGGAGCCGTCCCAGTCGGTATCCACCTCGACCGAAAAATCGATATCCCCCCGAAAATCGTCCTCCTTGAAACGGGTCGTGAGCTCGAGCAACTGGTTGCGCTCGATGCGGAGGGTATCCGTCACCATTCGGTCATAGACGGGAACCGTTTCGTCTCCGGCATAGAGTTTCAACCGCCACGAAGTTCTGGCACCCGGAAGGGTCGAAAAGGTTCCGAGCGTGAATGCACCGTCGGTACGCGATGCCCAGTCCGCCAACGCAACCCGCTTGGCGACCGTGCACGGCAGATCGGGCTCCCCGGCAAGCGGCGTCCGTTGGCCGACTTCGTCGAGTGAAACCTCGATCGAGGTGATTTCCGGCGGAATTTGCTCGAAACGGAAGCGGGTCACACCATGCACGCGCTGCAAGACGGTTTCAAACGCATTGCTGCACGGGCAGGTCACTTCAAACGGGAGGTCGGCGCGAAAATGGTCGTCATCCTTGCCTTCTCCCTGATAAACGATATAATAATTTTCGGGCGCATCCGGATTCCCGGTCATCATCCGTGCGGTTACGTTCGCCACGAAAACCAGCCGATATGCCCCGAAGGGGAGCGGATCGTGGCGATAAACGTAGGTATTCCCTTCGGCAGCCTGCATGTCGTCGAGACGGCCCTGCTCGAGCAGCCGTCCGTCGGCATAGAGCATGTAGTTCAACGAATGGATGCGTGCGGCGAAGTTCTCTTCCAAATCCTCCGGTGCATAGGGCGGACGGGTTCGGAACTTCTCGACCCGGATCGTGACCGCAACGCTCCCGCCTTCGGGCGGACAGGCGTCGAGATCCTCCTTGATACACGATACGGCGCTCAACAGACAGAGGAGCGAAAGCGATAGATAGGATAGGATTTTCATTGCTGCAAAGTGTTATCGGTTGCCGCATTCCATTCGTAAAAAGGATCGAAAAGCAGCTCGGCACGCTCAGGTTCGCCCTTCTCATCGGTGGCTTCATCGAGTCCGACCTGCACTTGCGACGAAGAATCATCGACCTGATCGTTCGTCTGAAATACGATGCCCGTGATCCTGCTCGCACCAAGCGTCCGCGAAAATACGCGGTCGGTTCGATAGGTGAATCCGCCGCTGGCACCCGTAATGCGAATTTCCGAAATCTCGAACGCCTGCTCCTCCTGCGCGGGATCGAAGAAAAGGAAGGGGGAGAAGACCGTCGAGTGGGTATGGCACAACTGATACCGCTCACCGTTCGACAAATGGAACTCTCCGCGGGTGGACATGCACCACGGCAGTTGGTAGAGCCCCGGTTCGGAGTAATACATCCCCCCGAGCGCGTCGATTCCCTCGGCAAAAGGTCGATCGGACGTAAAAACCCCGTGGAAGGTATGCGCAGTCCGCTGGAACGTGAGCCCGTATTGCGGCGAAGGTTTGTCCTTAAGCAAAAAACGGAACTTACCCACACGACGCACCGCATTGAGCTCCACAGGCGCCATACCGGTGGCATGCAGATCGCCGCTCTTCGGCACCGTGAAATCGGCAACCGCGACGAAAACCTCGCGGGTGAGCATGCGGTATCCCCTATTGGCCGGATGCGACGAGACGGTGTAAGTCATCAGGGGCGGCGTTTTCAGCGCGACCTCCCTTTCATCGGCGACAACGGTTCCGGGTGTCAGCGCCGTATTCCAGGAAGCGACCTGTGGATTGACAATCGCTACGACGCGGTAATCTCCGGGCCTCATTTCAAAGCCGAAAGTGCACGGCGGCAAATCGCCCGAAAGTTTTATCTCGTAAAACAGCGGGGAATTCGCCTCGAGCAGTATCGTCTGTGTCCCGTCCACGATCCATTTGCCGTCGATTTTTTTCAGAATCAATGCCTTGCATTGATTCCACAGCCAGTTTACGTAAGCCGTGGACCGTGTCATCGGCTCCAACGATGTTTCCGTGTCGAAAGGTGCCTCCATGCGGAAAGCCACCGCCACCGATTCGTCTTCGACAGCAGCCGGGTAGAGGCCGGAATCCTCTTTCGAGCAACCGGCCGCTAAAAAGAGCGCCAACACGCACAGTGCGGGAAATTTTTTCATAACCGTTCGTTTATGCTTTTCATAACCAGCCGAATTCCATGGCGATACTCCCGCCTACCGGAACGTCGATGATTCGGTCGCATCGCAGTCCGGCCTTATTCACGGTAAAACAATCTGCGGCGACCGGCATACCTGCCGGCGCATCTGCTGACGGCAGGGTGAGGGACATCCGCTGCAGCCCGTAGCATGCCTCGGTATGATCCCCCGTATGATCGTTGCCGCAGGTCGGAGTCGTATCGTAGTAGGTGAAGGAAAGGTTCACGCGGAGTTTTGCGTCCGATGGCAGCAAATAGGCACCTTCCATACGCAGGCTTCCGCGTAAAGATGCGTCGTAAACCCCGAGCCCCAGGTCTGCCTGCGGAAGGGAAACCCGGAAATTCTCCATGACGGGAAGAATGTCCTGCCTGAGCGGTTCGGCGGCATAGGCCGCGGGGATCAGCGCACCGTCCGTATCGAAGCGCAGCGAAACGGTGGGGGAGAGGTATTCGATCTCGATCCCGGTGACCCGGTCGAGCACCGATTCCACGTCAGCCGAAACCACGCTCTCGGGTTGCGACAGAGAGCTGCCTATACGGAAGAAATCGAAGAGCACCTGCCCGGCGATGCGCGTGAGCTTCAGTCGGACGGTTCCGTCGGCAAGGATCGCAGCTCCGCTCAGGTCGGTAAAACCGCAATATCCGTCCGGCCCGGCACTCCCCGACGAGCACGTCAGCCGCAGCCCGTCCCATGTTTCGCCGGGAGCGTAGGTGCTGCCCTCCGCCGTCCGCAGCGAAAGCCATGCTCCGCCGGTCGGCTGAGCGATCATCAGGAAACGATAATCGCTGCCCTTTATCTCGGAGAGGGGCAGTTTGAGCCTCTCTCCGTCGGTGACCGACCCGTAGCCGCGTACAAAGGTGTATGCGTCGCCGCTACCGGCATCACGCCGGAAAAGATAGAGCGGAGTTTCCAACCCCGTTGCGGGAAGCGTCCCGGCAAGCCGCACCTCCACGGTGCCCTTATTTGCGCACGGGAGACACTCCTCCTGTCCGTCGGAGGCGCAAGCCGTGCCGAACAGGAGCAGCAGAGCGCCGTAAACCCGATAAAGATAACCTCGTTTCATCTTCCAAATTTTATTCCCAGATACCCCAATCGCCCTCCTGCTCCCGATCGATCGGCGCGACGTCGATTTCCACACCGATTACGGGATATCCCGAAGTGATCCACAGCGTCACATCGAGACGTTTGTTACGCTCGGCCTTACCCGCCAGCCGCAACTGCGTCGGCTGCAATGTGGCCCCCGTTGCCGGAACGACCGAGAGAAGCAGGTCGATCGCCTCTCCGCCGGCCGGCGGGATGACCAACGGCCCTTCCAGCCGCACGAATCCCTGTCCGGTGAGCTCCGCATAATCCGAAGCGGCGAGCGTGGTCCGAACCGATGCCGTTCCCTCGCTTCCGCCCGGCCCCACACGCAGACCCGCATTGGCAGCCGTCAATTCGATCCGGTCGATCTCGTCCAGCACGGAGTACGGCGGTGTGTAAGGTACCTCCACGTACCCCGTTCCGTCGTGATAACCTCTTTTCACGGTGACCCCTATTCGGCTTACAGCGCGGGTCAATCGGGCCGAAACCGTCACATCCGCACCGCCGAGGGTATAGACGGCATCGGCATCCGCAGCGGGAAATTGCAGAAAAAGATCATCGGCCGGAAGATACATGCCCGGCGCCGCAGGATCTTCCCTCAGGGTAAAGGCGGTCTGCTCCCAGGTGGTTTGCCCGGTCAGCGGCGCGGGCTCCAACGCCAGGTTCTCGCCCGCACCGCTGACGAACAGAAATTTATATTGTCCGGCAGGCATACGGACCGACAAGGTTCCGTCGGGCGTCCACCCGTCCCGGAAAAACGTGTCGTACAGGAAGGCATCGTCCTGCCGGCGAAACGCATAGACCGTAACGTCGCGCATCCCATCCCGTTGCAGCGTGACGCGCGTATCGGCCGGAGCGGGAACGGCGACACGCTCCTGCGCGGACTCCGAGCAGGCCGCGAAAGCGACGGCAGCCAGTACGACAGTCGTGAAGTACCTGAATTTCATAGTCGGCCGATTTAATGCGTTCGTCAGTCAATCTCTCCGTCCACGAAGTTCGAGCCGTCCCAAACGGTATCGACCTCCACTTCAAATTCCACGCCCGTGGTAAAGACGTTGTCGCCCAGGACATAAATGCGGATCAACGTGGCCTTGTTCCGCTCGACGGGAATCTTGTCCTTGAGCGTGATGGTGCGCGTCGAGCCCTCGCCCGAGGTAAGCTGCATCGAAAATCCGGTCGTGGCCGCATTGTCCGTATTGGGAATCAGGTACGTACCCTTCAGATGCGCCGAGCCTGTCACGATATCCGCCGGCAGCACGTTTTCAAAATCGTAACCGTCCGTGCCGACCGTCGTCGAAGAGCCCGTACCCATCGTCAGCACGTCGGCCGGTGATGCGATCGTATGCTCAGCATCGAATGTTCCGGCAACCTTTTCACCCGACAGTCCGAGACGGCTGTTGGCATCGGTGAACGACAATTTGACCGTCGCCAGTTTCTCGGGGCCGAACACGTCGTCGCCCGCCTTCTCCGCGTAATTGCCCGTTGCGGCCTCTTTGTCCGCACGGATAAAGAGCACATCGACACGCGACACGGAGCGGCGCAGCGTCGCGCTCACTGTCTGTTTCGGCCCGTCGAGCGACACGGCATAGGAAGGAACCACATCGAGCGGCTGGTTGAACATGAAAGCCGCCGGGAAACTCTCCCCGGTATGCGTAATGTAAAGCGCATCGGAAAGCGTTTGGTCGGCCAAAGCGGGCCATGAATAATTGCCCGGAGCGACAAGGCCGTAAGAGGGGAGGAATTTGTACTCACCCGCGGGGAGCTGTACGGTCCCGGAAAGTTTCCGTTCCGCGTAATTCATGCCCATGAGCGGAAGATCCCGGAAGTAGATAAAATCCGAACCGCTCTTCCGGAAGGCGAGAATACGGAATTCGTCGGCCGTATAAACCGGGCCGCCTGCGGTGAGGTCGAATTGCACGTTCCCGTCGGCATGGGGGACCGGATTCGATTTTTCCTCATCGCCGGAACAAGACGCCGCCAAAGCGGCAAAAACAGTTAAGACCAGTAAAGTGTAGATTTTTTTCATTTCAGTGTATTATTATGTGTTTTTTAGAGCAAATTTTCAGAAGAACGCTGGCCGAAATCTTCATAGCTCAGCTCGTCGAAATGGACCAGATTGTAGGCGGCATCCGCGGAGCCGCTATCCGCGGCAAGCGTGAAGCAATGGCGCGCCTTTTCCCGGTCGCCTTCCATCAGACACAGCACCCCCAGGTTGTTGAGCGACCGCGGGTCGTCCGCACAACGGCTCAGGTAATGCCGTGCCGTCTGCGTGTCGCCCTGCCGCAGCGCGAGCATCGCGGAGTTGTTGCAGGCACAGGGATCGTCGGGGTAGTATGCCGACGCCACAGCGCATACCGAAGCCCGCTCGGAAGAGTCCTCGGGGTAGGAGGCGGCAAGCCGGCACATCTCGGCCAGACTCAACTGCCCGGGAGCGGATTCGATCAACCGGCGGCTCTGCTCCGTGGTAAAGGCGGGGAGCAGGTATTCCACCCGGTAATCCACGCGGCGCAACTGCGGATAGACCTCGTGCAACAGCCGCAGATAGGTCTTGCCGTTGTCGATCTTCCAGATGGCGGCATCGCGCGCATCCGGATCGGACACCTCGTCGATCACGGCCAGCACTTCGTCCCTGACGGGCAGGTCGGAGACGACGATCCAGCGCCGCAGGCTGTCCCAATCCTCGGGGACGGTCGCCGTGGTGAAATCCGACTCGGGAATCGCAAAACGCTCGTGCAGGTAATTGCGGATCGACGCGACGCGGTTGGCGGAAAGCTTCGTATTGAAGGCATACGTATCCTCGGGTGAGGCATACCCTTTGAGGTAGATTTTCTCGATCGTCAAGCCGTCGTTCTCCTGCAAGCGGGCGGTGAGGCTGTCGATCCGTTGCAATTGACGCCCGTTGTCGGCAAAGCTCCGGAGCAATACCGAGCGGCCCTGCGGAAAATGCACGACCGCCGTGATCTGTTCGCTGCGCCGTTTGACCGGTTCCTCCGCCGGGACGAGCAGCGTCAGTTGCGGCCTTACGGGTGCAGGGATACGGGCAAGGAGCAGCGGGGAAAGGCTCGCAGAATGGCCCGCACATCCCGTCAGATCGCGTTGGAGCACCAGATCGCCTCCGGCCATCCACGGTTCATAGGGCACATCCCCGACATAAAACAAGGTCTCTTCGGACGCCTGTTTTCGATTGCGGAGGACGATATTGTCCGCTGCACCCTCGGGCAGAGCCGGGGTGCTGTAAAGCCGTTCGCGGCGTTTATCGACCTTCTGACGGATACGTCCCGTAAAAACAACGGGGGCGAGGGTCATCCGGTTTTTACCGTCGGTAATGACCGGTGTAACGATCAGTTGTTCGTTGGCCGAAAGTTCCGTTTCGCCGGTACCGAGCGTGAGTTCCACGCACAGACGGTCGCCTTTCCGAAAAACCGGAGGGTTTCCCTCACCGGCAAGGGCGGCAGCCGAGAGGAGCATGTATCCGGCCAGCAGGCACGACGTGCGGTATATGCGATTGCGTTTCATATCCGAGGGAATTATTTGATAAAGAAAATGAAGCTCAGACCGATTTTTGTCGGCCCGAAATAATTGCGCGAGCGGGTGCGGAGCACCTCCCCGCAATCGGCAATCGGATATTTCCGATCCCACAGTCGCGCATAACCGACGCCTATGGTTGCTTCCAGATTCCAGCGTTTGCCGATGAGCCACTGGTAGCCGTAGGAAATACCGGCTCCGCAGAGATGGCCCTGATACCGGTTGTGTCGGAAGGTTTCATTGAAACCGATGCCCCCGACGTTGTATTCCGCATAATGTGCATGGAGGCCGAAAAAATGGCCGTTGAACTTTTCACAGAGCCAATAGCGCACTTCGGGCTGCACCAGCCAGTGTTTCCACCGCGCATCGCCGAACTTCCACGGGTTGTAGTTTCCCGATACGTCCAGCGTGACCCGCGGTCCGAGCGCCGCCTCGACGCCGAGGTTGATCGTGGCCGTGGCATCGTAGAGCGCATTGCTCTTGACCGCCCATTTTTGAGCGAACGACGAGTTTACCGATGCCAGCAGCAAAGCCAGCATAAACCAAATTTTATTCATTTCTATCCATTTTAGGGTCTCCGCAACGACCCGGACATGTTCGTATGCGATCGGCTGTCCCGACAAGGCGATTGTTTCAAATGATCGCAACGATGGCGCGTCCGTGCAAATGATTTGCCAAATTCGGCCCGGAAACCGCATCGCATCGTTGGTATCGCCGGCTTCCGCCGCGACACAGGACGGTCACAGGCGATGCCCGTACCATGCGGCGGACACTCCACAGCAAACTGTCCGAGAAGGTTTCACCCCCGTAATTCATCGGAACCGGATGCATGCGTCCCGGCTTTCCGCACAGCGCGACCGCGGGAAAACACGCGAAAGCGGCTGCATGAATTTCCCCGACAGGCGGACGGATCGGGATCCGGAAAAGAAAAAGCCCCTGCCGCAAACACGGAAGAGGCAATGCGCGATGTGTATAACGATCTTAATCCAGTCTGCGACGACATCGCACAGGTGTCGGCTAACGGGAAGGAGTGAGGTTTGTCAAAAAGAGCGGGAGCGCTTGTCCGGATCGGCTCAGGTTCGGAGGAAAGGCTGCATCAGTATCCCGAAAACCAGGTTTTGAATTCGTTTACGCGGACTTTGCTGATCAGGATTTTATCCTCAGTCGGAATACGGAGATTCACGGAAAGGCGGTTGTTGAACCACAGGTCGAGATCGCGGATCGCGCTGCGCGACAGCAGGTATTGCCGGTTGGCACGGAAAAATAGAGCGGGGTCGAGACAATCGGTAAGCTCGTCGAGCGTATGCGGAATGACATAGGAGCTATCGGAATCCACCACGGCACGCACGACCCCCTCCGCAATATAAAAGTACTGCACCTGTTCGACGGCCAGCGGGTAGAGTTTGTCCCCTTTCCCGGGGATCAGGAAATGGGTTTTGTAGCGCGTCCGGTTTTGCAGGGTGCGGATCAGCTCGGTGAGTTGCTCCTCCCCGTGCCCCGCATTGCACAGGGTCATCAGTTTATCGACCGCCTGACGCAGTTCCTCGGGGCCGATGGGTTTGAGCAGATAATCGATACCGCTGACTTTGAATGCCTTGAGTGCATATTCGTCGTAGGCGGTCGTAAAAATGATCGGACAGGCGATGTGCACATGCCCGAAGATCTCGAACGCCGAACCGTCTGCCAGGTGAATATCCATGAAAATCACTCCGGGCATGGGATGCTCCCTGAGCCATGCCACGCTCTCGGTTATGCTGTCCAGTTCGGCGATGATCTCCATCTGCGGAGCCACTTCCGCCAGCAACGCCCGGAGGTTGCGGACGGCCGCTTTTTCGTCTTCGATCAGAATTGCTTTCATATTTCGCAGGGGTTGAGGAGCGGTATCCGGACACAGAAACGGCCGTTATCCATCGATATGCTCACTTCGCGGTGTCCCAACAGTTGATAGCGCTTGGCCAGGTTATCCAACCCGATGCCCGGTCCGGCACTCCCCGTCAGTTTGGCCTGGATCGGATTGCAGACAACCAGCGTCTCGCCCTGCGTACGTATGGAGACCGCGAGCGGCCGCCGGTTGCTGATCTCATTGTGTTTGATCGCATTTTCGATCAATACCTGAAGCGACATGGGCGGAAGCAGGCGGTCGCGAAGTTGTTTATCGACGGCGACATCGAACGAAAGATTCTCTTCGTAGCGCATCTTCATCAGGAAGATATAGGCCTCGGCAAAGGCGAGCTCCTCGGCCAGCGTCACAAAACGGGATTCATTGCTTTGCAGCGTGTAACGCAGCACGCGCGACAACTCCTGCGTATAGTCCACCGCACGGGCCGGAGTTTCGCGGATGAGCGATTGCAGCGTGTTGAGCGAATTGAACAGCATGTGGGGGTTCAGCTGGTTCTTCAGCGCTTCATACTGGTTGCGGATGCTCTCCGTGCGGAGTTGCTGGTTCTCGACGATCATCTGCTGTTGTTTCAGGATCAGATGGATGATGTAGCAGCTCCCGGTCACGATGCACGTCATGATGAAATCGCGCAGGGGATGCAGGTAGTGATGCACCATCGCATCGATGGCCGGAATGTCGAATGCCCGGTGCAGCAGCACGAACAACTTTCCCAGCAGATTGCTGACCATCCAGGTCAGCAGGAACGAAAGAACGATCTTGGTCGCCGTCATCCTCGCGATGGGAGTATTGAACCGGAACAGGCGCGTGTTGAGCCAGAAGAGGATCAGCAACGAAATGAAAGTGAACACGACCTCGTTGGCCACGTCCGCGCCGCTCATTCCCGGGAAGAGCGAGTGCTGCTCAAAGCGATCCGAGAGCGAAAGCAGCTCCGGAAAATGGACCAGCACAGCCACCACAGCCGATATGGTCACCGTGAAAAGGAGGTATTTATCCCGAAAAACGCGCATTGCCTTCATCGCTGCAAAATTACGATTATTTCCGTATGATCCGGGCCGTAACGTACATTCCCGGTCTGAAACGGGCCTCCTGCTCCCGGATCGTGACATATACGTCTACCGACCGGTTCGTGTCGTCCACCTGTTGGCTGACCGACGCTACCCGTCCGTGAAAAACCCGTTTGCCCATGCCATTGACGCGGAACTGCACCTGGTCCCCGGCATCGATCTTGTCCAGGTCTTTTTCGTAAGCCGTCAGGCGGAGCATGGTCCGGCTCTTGTCGATGATGGCGCACAGGGGATCGCCAGCGCTGAAATGCCTGCCCATATTCATCTGCATATCGGCAACGTAGCCGCTGATCGGCGCCTTGACCTGCATCAACGGCTCGATGCCGCTGCTTAGCAGCGCAGCGGTATCGACGCCCAGCAGCATAAGCTGCGCGGCAGCGCCCTCCATACGGCTTTTCATCGAATAGTAATCGGCTTTGCTCTGCTGGAACCGCTTCTGCGATGCGGCCTCCTCGCGGGCGAGGGTCTGCTGGCGCAGGTATTCGGCCCGGAGAAACTCCGTCTGGGCATGACTGTCGAGGTAGGTCTGCTGCAGGTCGATAAACGAAGGATTTTCGAGCGTGCAGAGCACGTCGCCTCGGCGCACGTAAGCCCCGGGCATCAACGAAGTCGCACGCACGGTGCCGTCCATCGTCAGCGTCACGGTCGCACGGCTCTCGGGCGGCAGCACCATCGTCCCATTGAACGAGGGTTGGTTGGCCACGGCCGTGGCCCCCGAAACGGCATCGGCCTGCAAGGAGCTGTCCTGCGGCTGGACCGGCCTGGAAATCGTGCTGTCCGCGAGCGTCTGCGCCGTTTCGGACGCTGTCGGGGTTTTCATATGGCCGCAGGCGCAGCACAAGGCAATCAGGGGAAGAACTATTTTTTTCATGGAGCTGTTGTTATTTTCGGTTATCGGTACAGTTCATATTCGAGTGCGGCGACGTTGTAGTTGTACACCGCCTCGGCATATCCGCGCCGGATCTCCAACGCACTGTTCAGGCTTTGGATAAATTCGGGAATCCCCGTGTCGCTGTTTTTCAATTGCAACGCTGCCGAACGGATCAGTGCGTCGGCTTCGGGAAGAGCCGTCGAGGTATAGTAACGGATGCTTTCCGCATAGCGTCGCAACAGCGTCCGGATCTCTGCGATTTTGTTGTCCACGACCCGAATGTTTGCCTCCGCATCGTTGCGGGCGATATAGGCATCGACTTTGGCCTGGCGGATACGGCTGCGCTGCGAGTTGAAGAAAATCGGGAACGACGCTTCCACGGTCCAGGCGTTCAACCCCTTTTCGGGCAGAATGTTCTGGCGCAGATAGCCCACGGAGAGCTCGGGGAAGAAGCGGCTCTTCTCAACCCGCACACGGGCAAGCATCTCGTCGGCCCGGCTGTTGAAAAAGCCACGGTAAGCATCGCTTGCCCCCGTATCCGCAGGATCGACGGCACACATCGCCTGTACCGTGTCGGCAGGAATCAAAGGGGTTTCCGCATAGCAGGCCCACTGCAGCCGCACGGCCGCCAGCCGGTGTTCCTCCTGCGCCTGAAAGAGCTTGTTGCGCATCTCAGCGGCCGTGGTTGCCGTCATATTCCGTTCGAGTTGCGATATGTCACCCTGCGCATAGCGCAACTCCCCGGAGCGAAGCAGTTGTCCGGCAAGCGTATCCTGATCGCGGTAGAGCGTGCAGAGTTCGCCCGTATAGAGGTAATACGCCCATGCGCGTTTGACTTCGGCCGTGATCTCCCGTTGCACCAGTTCCCGGTAAAGGGTGCCGGTTTCGACCTGACGCCGGACAAGGGCGTTTTTGTAGAACGGCGTCACCAGCGAGCCGACCGACTGGGTGACGGTCACCTGATTGTCGTTCCGGCCGGGGCCGTTGAGTTGCCCCCACGCATATTCCACGGTGGTCGGAGCCAGCTCCCACGACTCGCCGCGTGCGGCGCGAGCCCTTTCGATTGTGGCCTCGGCGGAACGCAGGCGCGGATGGTTGGCCAGTGCCATAGCGACCGCTTCGCCGAGCGTGACGCGTTGCTGCGCCTGCGAACCGAAGGGCAGCAGAAGCAGCATCAACAGGGGAAAGAATTTTCGGAACATCGGTTTGCGTTTTAACAGGGGCGCCATATTCACCAGCCGGTAGAAGACCGGAATGATGACGAGCGTCAGCATGGTGGAGACGATCAACCCGCCGATGACGACGGTTGCCAGCGGACGCTGCACCTCGGCACCGGCCGTCGTTGCGACGGCCATCGGGACGAAGCCGAGCGATGCCACCAACCCGGTTAGAAATACGGGGCGCAACAGATGGGGCGTACCGCGGCGGATGACGCGGTCTGTGGTCAGCGGGTAGTTCCCTTTATGCCGGAGATCGTTGAAATGGTTTATCATCAGGATGCCGTTGAGAACGGCCACGCCGAACAGCGCGATGAATCCCACGCCGGCCGAAATGCTGAAGGGCAGTCCCCTAAGCCACAGGGCGAGGATGCCGCCGATCAGCGACAGGGGCACGGTGCTGAAGACCACCAGCGTGTAGGTCATGCTCCTGAAAGCGAAGAAGAGCAGCAGCAGGATGAGCAGCAGCGCAACGGGAATCACGACCAGCAGGGTGCGGATGGCGTTTTGCAGGTTCTCGAACTGCCCGCCGTACTCGAAATAGTAGCCCGGACCGAGTTTGACGTTCTTGTCGAGTGTTTCCTGAATGGCATTCACGACCTGCTGGATATCCCCGTTGCGGACGTTCACGCCGATCACCACACGGCGCTTGGTGGCGTCGCGGTTGATCTGGAGCGGCCCGTTGATCAGGTCGATCGTGGCCAGTTCGCTGACCGGAATCTGCACCCCCTCGCTCGTGCGCACGAAGAGCCGGTCGAGGTTCAGGTCGGCGACCTTCTCCTGGTCGAGACGCACGACCAGGTCGAAACGGCGCTCGTTCTCGAAGACCGTCCCCGCGGCTTCACCCGCATAGGCGGTGCGGATGACGGTGTTGAGCTCCTCGATGTTCACCCCGTAGCGGGCGATCTTGCTGCGGTTGTACTTCACGACCAACTGCGGAAGCCCCATCGCCTGTTCGACCAGCACGTCGGATGCGCCGGGCACCTGTTCGACGTATCTCGCCGCCTCCTGCGCCTTGGCGTAAAGTTCCGCCATATCTTCGCCGTAGAGTTTAACGGCTATGTCGGCTTTGGCTCCGGTCATCAGTTCGTTGAACCGCAATTGAATAGGTTGGCTGAAGTTGAACTCCGCACCTTGCAGGGTATCCAGCGCCCTTTTCATCTTCTCGACCATTTCGGCACGCGACGACGCACTCGTCCACGCCTCGAAAGGCTCCATGACGATCATCACATCGGCATCTTCGACGGCCATCGGGTCGGTGGGCACTTCGGCCGTACCGATTTTGGCGACCACGTGTCTGATCTCAGGGAAATTATCCATCAGGATTTTCTCGGCGCGCTCCGACAGGACGATGCTCCGGGTCAGGGAACTGCCTGCCGGGAGAGTCATCTGCATGGCGAAATCGCCCTCGTCGAGCGTGGGGATGAATTCCGCACCGAGCCGCGTAAACAGCAGCAGGCTGGCGGCCAGCAGCACGAATGCCGCCGCCACGGTCACCCCGCCGAAACGAAGGCATCCGTTCAGGCAGCGCTGGTAAAGACCGTTCAGCCGGGCGAAGAACCGATCCGCGAAAGTCCGCGTCGCGCGGATATGGCGTTTGAGAAAGAGCGACGCCATCATGGGCACATAGGTCAACGACAGGATCAAGGCCCCGATGATGCAGAACACGAGCGTCTGGGCCATCGGGGTAAAGTATTTCCCCTCGATGCCTGTCAGGGTGAGTATCGGGAAAAAGACGATCAGGATAATGAGCACAGCGAAAGTCGCCGACCGCACGACGTTGCCCGCACCGGCGATGATCTGTTCGTCCATCTGCGCCCTGGATAGCGTCTTGCCGAGGAACGATTTACCGTAGATATGCGCCAGGATGCCCTCGACGATCACGATCGAGCCGTCCACCACGATGCCGAAGTCGATGGCGCCCAGGCTCATCAGGTTGGCCGACACGCAGAACACCCGCATCAGGATAAAGGCGAAGAGCATGGCCAGCGGGATGACCGAGGCGACGATCAGCCCGGCACGCACGTTGCCGAGGAAGAGGATAAGCACCAGAAAAACGATGATCGCCCCCTCGATCAGGTTGCGGATGACGGTCGAGATGTTGCGGCTGACCAGCTCCGAGCGGTTGAGGTAGGGATTGATCGAAACCCCTTCGGGGAGCATCTTCTGGATTTTCGCTACGCGGCTTTCCAGCTCTTTCGTGACGACATTGGCATTGGCCCCCTTGAGCATCATGGCAATGCCGCCCACACACTCGCCCTGTCCGTCGCGCGTCATGGCGCCGAAACGCTTTGCCGAGCCGAAACGGACCGTCCCGACGTCGTTGATATGGACGGGGATGCCACCGCGGTTTGCGACCACGATACGTTCGATGTCTTTCAGGCTCGAAATCATGCCTTCGGAACGGATGTAATAGGCGCGGTTCACCTTTTCGATGTAGCTGCCGCCCGTGTTCTGGTTATTGCGGTTCAAGGCTTCATATACGTCGCCGATCGTAATGCCGAGCGAATAGAGCGCATCGGGATCGACCGCCACTTCGTACTGCTTGAGATAACCGCCGAAACTGTTGATCTCGACAATGCCCGGAATGCCCGACAACTGTCGTTTGACGATCCAGTCCTGAATCGTGCGAAGCTCCATCGCATCGTATCGCTCCTCGTATCCGGGCGCCACGTCGAGCGTATATTGGTATATTTCACCCAGTCCGGTCGTAATGGGCATCATTTCGGGCATGCCCAGTTCGGAGGGAATTTCGCCGGACACGGTCTGAATCTGTTCGTTGATGAGCTGCCGCGCATCGAGGATCGGCACGCTCTCCTTGAATACGACCGTCACCACCGACAGACCGAAACGCGACACCGAGCGGATCTCCTCCACATGCATGATGTTGCTCATGGCGATCTCGATCGGGAAGGTGATAAGCTGCTCGACCTCCTGCGGCGCCAGCGTGGGCGACACGGTGACGATCTGCACCTGGTTGTTGGTGATGTCGGGCACGGCATCGACCGGCAGGGTCAGCATCGCATACATCCCGCCAGCAAGCAAACAAAGGGTGGTTAGGCCGACGAAAATTTTTTTCGTAACGGCAAAGCGGACTATGGCATGGAACATAGGATCGGGTCTTGGTGATTCGGTATCAAAAATAATCCGCAGGCGCGTACTCCGCGACCGTAAAAAATCCAACCGTCTCTTTTGACCGGTGAACCGTTTGATAGCGAGTGTGAAATATCTTCCGCACGGTGCGACGTATCCGGCAAGGAGGGGAGAGTCTTGTGAGAATCGTACCGGACACCCGTATCGATGAAACGCAAGTTTTGCCCGGCGATCGCTCAATCAGGACAGGTAACTCCTGTTCTGGACGTAGCGCAAAGCAACGCTTACAAAGCCGGCACGGTACTCGTATAGAGCTCCTCGAACGAGGAGCCTTTTCGACATATTAGACTAATTAAATATGGACTAATCGTATCGGAATTCTTGTTTAGTACCATTCATTTCCATAATTATCGTTTTTGACACGAGCTTATTTCCGGAAAATTCCAATATCCAATAATCACCCTCATATATGAAAGTTTCAAAGGCAGCCAAAGCATAACCAATATATTGGGGGAATTTTTTTAGTCGCTTTTGGTATTCCTCGTAATCTGTTTTGAAAAAAGGATAATCTTTCCCCAATACATTTATCATGGATTCAATTGACATTTGAAAATCTTGATTATCCTGATTATAAAAACCAAAATAAATATCGCCGATACTACCTATAAAAATGGGCCTTGGAGCATTGAATATCCGTCCTAAACCACTTTCGCGGATTGTATATATTTTATTTCCGTTCTTATGTATGCTCAATGTGATTTTCAACAATTTAATTTCTTTGTAGTCTGTTAGATTATACGCTTGGTATTCTGAGACCCGTTCATTCACATATTGTATAATACTTTCCTTTAATTCTTTATTAGTAATCTCAGGATAACAATTGTAAACATCTGTCGTAACATTATCTTGGTTAAAAGATGAATGGTTACTGCAACCCAAGCTGCATCCAATCAAGAGAAATACTATAATTTTCAAACTACAAAGAGATATGCTGAAAGACAAGAAGTAAGCAGGGTAAAGAATAATAATGCAATTATTTTTCATTGTTAAATAGTAATTTTATCCAGTAAATAATTAACATTTGAATACCTGAATCGATTAAACTTATACCATTTTCAACAGGTAGGCCGCTAAGGTATTCAAGCGCTGGTCGGTTACGCGCTCGGTCAAATTTAAGGAATTATAATGGTAATTCCAACCGGTTAAGACGATCCGGATCGATAATGAATAACTCTTTTAAAAAGAGTGGCCGGAACCCCGATCAGGATAAAAAGCAGAACCCAAACAAGACCAAGAAGACGCTTCGGGAGGAAAAAACGAATCTGTCGAAAGAAAAAACCGCTCAATCGAGCGGCTTTTTCAATCATACCACAAGGGGGTGGGTGTTCATGCCGATTCGGTGTAAATAGTCCGTATATGGATACGGATCGAAATCGGCAAATCGTCCACGGAGCGCCGACGAACCGGCCTCATTGGCTAAGGTCAATAGTCGTCGTCGGTCAGGTCGTTCTTGTTCGGACCCGAATATTTGGTCGCGGGCCCTTCCCATTCGACCGTTACCGTATTCTGATAGCCCTCCTTGCGGTCGGGATTCCAGGTCGAGGGGTAGGAGTCTTTCATTGCGAAAGAGACCGTCCACGTCTTATCCGCGTTGCGCACCACCGTGGTCCGCACCTCGTCGGGACAATACCCCGAGATCATTCCATACATCGTATAGGTCTCGGAATATTCGGGTTGCTGGAGATTGCTGTTGCTGAACTTGAAACTCCAGTGCAGATCATCCTTCGGCGTGGACAGATCGAGGTCCGAGGAGTTGAGATACGACGCGGGAATCATCAGCCGGGGTACTTCATCGAACGACTCGATGGAAGAGCTCGAATTTTCGGGTCGGAAATAGATGAAGTACGCATCGAACGTGGCGCCGCCGTATTGCGGATCGCCGCCGCGCAGCCGGTAATTGTTCTCCAAACGCACCTCCATCGCCGATAAATTCTGCTCCGACAGCACGTCGCCTTCGGAGGAGACGATCGTGATATGGGGGACGAACGGCTTTACCGGCCGCAGGTCGAACATCTCCTCCGCGTTCGTAACCTCGCCGTACCACTCGCCTTCGACCGTCGGACCATCGGGAAATGCAACCGACAGGCGCAGGTAGATCCGTTCGGCTGTTCCGGCTGTCGTGATCGTGCCCGTGGCGCCCCGGCCCGAATCTTTCGAGATATCATAGGACATATAGTTTACATAGTCGTGCAATACGAACGTGCATCTGCTGGCTTCCGTCGCAAGGTCGATCGTCGTGCCGATACCAATGTTACTCAGCCCCAACTCTACGGCATAACGGCCCGCCATAAGGTCGGCAGGAGACTCGGCATCCGCAAGTCCGAACGCATAGTTGTTCATAATCGACTCCTTGTAGCGGAATACCCGGTGCAGGTCGGCTTCATCCGAGATTCCGGCGGCCGTGATCCGGATGCGGTCGCTGCTCTCGTATCCCGAGGCGAACGAACCGGCATAGCGGGCACGCAGGCGGCTGCCGCCTTTCCGGGCATCGAGCGTGACGGTCAGTTCCGCTCCCGCTTCGTTCCCAACGATGCCGAGCGTGCCGGTCGTACCGGCCGTATTGCCGAACTCGCCGCAGCTTATCGAAACCTGCCCGGGGTCGGCCGTCGAAAGGTCGATATTCGCGGCTTCGACGCCATCGGCCAGTGTGATCTCCAGACCTGCGGGTTTCGAGACCGACGGAGCTTCGACGCCTCTATCGGTATAAAAATAGTAGGTCGTGACACCTTCTTTCGGATACCGCCACTTCACGACGCTGCCGATGGCCGAAACCTCGCTGTCGAGTTCGTACTGGTTGTCGAGCGGCTGCGGCGCAGCTTCAGGGCAGGTGTGGTTGTAACGCACCCGCAGCGTTCTGCCCGACTCGAGCGTCACGCCCACCTTCAGGTCGAGCAGCGACGTTCCGGCCGCAAAGTCGGCCGATAACTCCACTTTCACCGCGTCGTTCACGCTCTGTCCCTTTACGAAAATGTCCTTGTAGGAGATTTCAAACGGCTCGCTCGCCGTATCGACCGTGCCTCGGGGATTGCGCACGAGGATACGCAGATAATCTTTTGCGGCCTCCATGCTCGCAATGTCGGTGATGCCCGGCGAAGGGGAGAGATAGAACGTGTAGAGGTCGGTATCTTCCACGCCGAAGATCGCCGATTCGATGGCGATGGGTTCGCCTCCGTCGTACTCGATCTGGTTCGTCAGTTCGCGAGGGGGCGGCAGGGGAGTGTCCTCCTTATCGTCCGCGCAGGAGGCGAAAAACATGGCTGCAAAAAGAATCGCCCATGTCAGGACACGCAGTCTTGACCAATCTGTCTTTTTCATAAGAATGAAATTTTATGGTGTAATAAAGTGCGGACTGCGGCGTCCGCACTTCCTGACGCTTTATTTGAATGACTGCCGGTAAACGGAAATCCGTTGCTGCTCCTCGATGCAGGATTTAAGCTCGCGGAAAGAGGAGGTTTTCCGTTCCGCGGCCGTCTGCGGCGCTGCCCCCGACTGTACGACGGGCGTATCCGTATTTCCGAGACAGACCGGACCGGTCCACGATCCCGTGATGCGGTGCTTGAGCACATCCCGGCCATCCACTGTGAAAGTGAACCAGTTGTCACCGCCGTCCGCTTTGGCGACCGTGACCACGCCCGAGTAGATCGAGGCGTATTTGCCGAATTGCGGAACGTTGAGCCATCCGTTCGCCACCGTATAATCCGGATCGTAATATCCGGAAGGGTATCCCCAACCGATTGCGCTCATTACACGCAGCATGGACGTTCCGTAAAAACAGTTGTATCCGCAGACACAAACCCCGGCTCCGAAAAGGACCGGATAGCGGTTGGTGGTAATCGGATAGGTACCCGGAGTGATCTTGTCCTCCAAGCCTTTTTGGACGAGCAGGTCGATACGCAGCACATCGTCCTCGATGAGCTTACCTCGTCCCTTATCCGCCGGGTATTCGTCTGTGATTTCCCATACGCCCTCGCCCGTACCGATCCAAACCTGCTGGAATCCGTATTCGCGACCGGAGTACTCGCAGGCCGTCTCGACGGATACGGTGCCCAGGCCTCGGACCCAAATCTCTTCCTGCGGGTAGCAGTTCGCCCGCGACTGGAGGCTCAGATCCAACTCGTAATCGTTATCCAGGTTCGACGTGCCGTCGTTTTTGTCGTCCCTCGACTGGTCTTCGAGATAGACCTCGCCCGTATAGGAGCCCCGAATCGCATGGCCGGAAATGGATTGCAGGTCGAATTCGATGGTATAGGTATTGTTGCCGCCTTCCCGGATAACCACGTCGCCCGAGGCGGCATAGGCATAGGCGCCCTGCTGCGTCCCGTCGGCATAGGTAACGAAGGTACCCATGGGAACGATCATGCCCAGGATTTCCAGCTCCACGGTCGGCATCCAGGTGCCCTGCGCATAGGTCGTGGCAGCCTGATACGTCCCTGGGATAAGGCGCCGTTCCCGCTGCGGGTCGGTGAACTTGGTACTGAACAGGGCGATCGTCATGGCAGAGCCGTTGGGCTCGCCGTTCTCCGCTTTCCTGTCGTAAATGGTGATCTCCGTAAGTCCGCTTCCGTTCTCGAACACGTCACCGTTGTACACGCCCGAAGCATAGGCACCGTCGATGAACACGTCGTCGTCGATCTGCGGCAGGCGGACATTCAGCGTGGCGTCGTTCAGTTTCAGTTCACCGCGGTAAACAAGCGTATGATACGCGTGGTTTTTATCGAAGAATGACGCGCTGACGGTCATCACGTCCGCCTCACGCTCGATCTTCACCGGGCCTGTGAGGGCAAACATCTGCATCAGTCCTTTGTCGTCCCGATAGAGAACTGCACTGTAATCGCCTTTGAACGTGTGATCTTCTCCGTTGTCACTCTGGGTGAAGCTGCCCGTGGGCATATCTCTCCAGGTTTCGCCCGGAGCGCCGTAAAAATCCACAACGAGCGCATAACCCTCCGAGGTTAGGTTGAACTGCGTCCCGGCGCCTTCCCATTGCGCATTGGTCAGGGCTACATAATATCCGGCCGTTCCCGCATTGCCACCGGCGGTTCCCATGTAATAGCCGAAGATTTTGTCGGTAAGACGGACCTCGTCCTGCTGCTCGTCCAGTTTCAGGCAGGCCCCGTCGTATTCGGCCCGCAGCGTTTCGCCGGACTTCATGGCCACATCGAGGCTCATCCTCACTGCGGACGGGGAGGTCAGCGACAGCGACAACGCGGCCGTAGCGACCTTATCCCCCGTGGCGGCAGAGACGTCGATTTGCTTATAGGTAAGGCGGTTTCCTGCGGACATCAGATCGATCGCGCCCGTCGGGGCCGGGGTAACGACCAGAATGTAGTCGTCGGCCGTCAGCATCGAGCCCAGGTCGTCCAGCCCCCGTGTCGGCGAAAAGTAGAACGCATAGTTCGCCTGCCTTTCGTCCACCGTATAAACCACGGATTCAATCTTGCTCTCTACATTTCCGTACACGAAGGAGTTGCCCGACATTCCGGGCGTCGGAGTGTTGCCGTCATCGTTCGAGCACGATGGAAACAGGCAGCCGCACAGTCCGATAACGGACAGCAGCATACGCGAAGGATACAATTTTTTCATAGAGGTGAGATTTAGTGGCCGGTGTTCCCGGCCGGGTTTTCTTCATCGGTCCTGTCCTCCTTTCGTTCGAAACGAAAGGAAAAATCGCTCACCGCACCTCGAAAGCGGAATCAAAAAAAAGAAAGCGTGGTGCTGAAGATTATTTTTACAGTGAGGTTCTGGAGGACCTTGGAGATAAAATAAGCAACAGCTCCACGCCTATACCCGATAAGGGATACGACGCAAGAAGAAAACTGCCTATTCTCTCTCCAATTGAATTTTCCAGATTCCACTGCGAGAATAAACTTACACTTCCGTGTTAATATGTCGTTCAAATATAAACAACATATTTGAAATATGCAAGCGTTTTTCTTCTTGTCCGGAGCTGTTGCGCGGGTAAAATTGGAAAAAAGGTTTGTGAAAATCAATATTGACTTTTAAAAATATAATTTCATAACTGGCAGCTGTTTGCCTTTTATACCAGCCGTGCCTCCGCCAATTGCGAAACGGCGCAACGACCGAAGTATTGATATCGGAATGAGGAACAGCATTCGATATCCCCCGTTGCTGCATGTCGGCGGTCGATCGGTCATGTCCCCGCATTCCGAAAGCCGGATTGCGGATAGGTTTCCGGGGGTTGGCGACCACTCGGCCGCAGAGCAGAAGGGCTGGGATCGATAGCCTTTTCTATTGCGACTATCTCATGCAAACCAACCGACAACATTGAGGCGCCGGCCGTATTTACTTAGGGGACGGAACAAAGGATTCTGACCTGAAACAGAATCGCCGACAGGTTATCTATTACCTATCAGCGATTTGCGCACCAGGAGCCGGTTTTGAATAGACAAAAATCACCAAATGCAATTAAATCGGAAATAATAGTTATTAATCTGTTTATAAACAGCATATTGATTGATTTCAATTGAACCTATTTGGATGCCATTTAAGTAGTTTCGGCAAAATGCGGACATAATGCGGACACGAAGAGTTGCTTTTCTCATAAATCAAATTCCCTTTGGGAAAGGCAAATTCAAAGCGATGGCACAAACCAATTACTACCTCGGAAAAATCACCAACAGTGCAGGCCGAATCGGAAATCAATTTGCGGCTTTACGTGTCGCGCGACATTCGGTTGCGGATCGGCTCCGGAATATGGCTCGACCGCAAGCGTAGGGGTAAGAAGAACGATATAAACATTCCGATCATTCAAGGCGAGGAGCGCGAGCAACTTTTAGAGAAACGCGCCAAATTGAAAGCCCTAACCGATATACTGGAGCAGGAGATCAATACCAGTACAGACAAAACACTATCCGAGAATCGTCTGAAAAATTTCCGGGTGCTGATACGCTGCCTGCATCGGTTCGATTTATACAAGAAGAAAAGCGGTGGCCGGGGATTTACGCTTTCATTCGCCAATCTGACGCCGGAGTTACTGCGGCAGATCGAAGATTTCCTGTTCGATGAAAAGTCGGTATTCCTGCAATACCCGGAAATATACGAACAATTTCCCTATTCGGCGAAGGTAGCCGTTAAAACTCCCAAGCGCAAACGTCCGCCCACGCTCGACACCGAGGACAACGAGATTCCGAGAGGAGTGCCGCAGCCTCGCGGCCAAAATACCGTATCGGACATGCTGACCCGATTTCGGGCGTTTATCCTCTGGACCATCGACAACGGCTATACGGTCAACAATCCGTTCAAACATTTTACCATCGGGGAGATTGTGTACGGAACGCCGATTTACATCAGCAATGAAGAACGGAATCAGTTGCTCGAAACCGATCTGTCCAACGATAAAGAACTGGAAACGCAGCGCGATATTTTCGTAATTCAATGCCTCGTCGGCTACTGCGTCAGCGACCTTTATAAAATGACGTACCGGAGCATCATCAATGATGCGGTCGAGTATATCTCGCGAACGACCAAGGAGGATCGACCGATCACCGTGCGTGTTCCGTTGAACGACACGGCTCGCAGGCTGATTGCCAAATACCAGGATTACGACCGGGACAGCCTGTTCCCGTTCAACACGGGACATGACTACAACCGCAACATCAAAGAGGCGTTCCGCCGTGCGGGGCTGGATCGCATCGTAACAATACTCGACCAGCAAACCCGGCAGGAGGTGCAGAAACCGTTGTACGAGGTTGCATCCTCGCACATGGCGCGGCGCACGTTTATCGGCAATATCTATAAGAAAGTGAAAGACCCGAATCTTGTCGGCGCATTGAGCAGCCACAAGGAGGGTAGCAAGGCGTTTGCCCGTTACCGCACCATCGACGACGATATGAAGAAGGAGTTGATCGGTTTTCTCGATTAAAAGTAGCGCCTAACCTTCAAGTATTATGACATTATCTTTTAGAAGATGCCATAAAATATGAATGCAATAAAACATTATAATAGTATTTTTTATTAACTTTATAAAAAATACTTTAAAGCTTATGAATATAATAAGCTGCCAACCAATTAATCTCACGAATTATGGATATGCCGCTCATCGGCATGCCTATGCTATCCATGTAAAAATTACAAATGTAGCAGCAGAGGCTGCGCATATTATATCCATACTTTCAAACACTAGTTGGATTCATACCTTAGATGTCATAGATGCCGATGCATATTTAGAGCGAGCGACTCCAACCATACAAGAATTAGTCAACAATATTCTCAATCAAGTTGGCACAGCAATATCCAATGAATTAGGTGAATATTTAGTATCTTCTTCAGCGAAAGAGGTCTTATGTACATCTTTACATCATAGTGACATCCCTCTTGCCGAGCTATGGAAAGAAAAATTGACAGGGAATCCAGGATTCGACTTCCACACAGAAAGTCCAGCGGAGATACTTGTTTTTGGCGAAGCAAAATACAGTAGTCTGATTAACCCTCACCCAGCAGCACTAGAGCAAATCACAAGATTTATTGCACTGAATAAAGATGTCAGATTTACGAAGATTTGTTTCGGAAAATTGTGTGCAAAAAGCTCATAACAATTCTAAAGGTTTCGCCGCCGCATTCTCATTGAATGCTCAAAATATTCAAAGAATCTTTGACAATGCAATTAGATCAGTTCATTTTGGTTCTCTTCTGCAATATGAAGAAATTTATATTATTGGCGTGGAAATATGAATATTGACGAATTAATACAAGGTGAAAACATTGATATTCTATTACAGAATATAATATCAAGAATTCACACAGAAGGTCCTACATCTTTACAGGACTTTGAAACATTAGCTTACATTAAAAAATTTCACGCCAATACTTTTCAAGTATATGAAGAAAAATTAATGTATTTAATTGGCCTTTTTTATAAAACATCACCGCCTTCAAATCTTTTAGAAACTATCTATTCAATATATGCTCAAACCATACAAGAAAAGACAGGCAGTATTTATACGCCAACACAAGCGAGTGCTTATAATGGAATCATAACTAACAAATACTTTTCGTTCTCAGCTCCAACAAGCTCTGGCAAATCATATCTGTTTCGTGATTTATTAAGAACAGCACAAGGTGATATAATAATCGTAATACCCTCAAGGGCTCTTATTGCTGAATATATGTATTCAGTAATGCAAATTGTCGGGAACGAGGTTCTAGTTCTGCAATTTATAGAAAATATCAATATTGCAAAAACGAGACGGCGTATTTATATTATTACCCCTGAGCGTGGAGCCGAATTATTCCAAATGTTGCCTCATCTAAACATAGAAATGATTTTATTTGATGAAGCCCAAATTTCAGAAGAAGAAATCCGGGGAATGAGATTCGATGCTTTCGTTAGACGAGTAGCCAGAATGATCCCAAATGCTAAAAAGATTTTCACGCACCCATTTATTAACAACCCTGAAGCGCAACTCATCAAGCACCATTTTACAGAAAATGCAGCAGCAAAAGCATATAAACAAAATTCTGTTGGCAAGATTTTCATGATAGAGGAAAACGGAAGCTTCAAATATTTTTCTCCATATATACAACAAAGCATAGAACATGAAGCCGAGGATATTATAACAACAACGTTGCAAAATAATGGAACGATATTAATATATACCTCTAAAAATAAGCTATATTCAGGTGAGTATAAGATTATCTTTGACGCATATATACAGCTATGCCCAATAATCCAAAACCCACAAGCACTAGCCATCATTGAGGAATTAAAGGAATATATTGGGGCTTCTACACGGGGAGAGAAACATTCTCTGATGCTAGATTTAATGCAACGAGGAGTTGTTATTCATCATGGTTCAATGCCATTAAAAGCAAGATTATTAATTGAAAGATTTGTAAATCAAAATTTCGCAAAAATCTGTTTCGCCACTTCAACCTTAATACAAGGCATTAATATGCCATTTGATATTGTATGGATCAATAATTTCAAATTCGAAGGGTCAGAGGAAAAAAAGAATCTTGACTTAAAAAACCTCATAGGTAGAGCAGGCAGAAGTACAGACAGAACAAATTCATTCGATTATGGGTATGTAATAATAGAACGTTCGAATAAAACTCGATTTATTCAAAGAATGGAACAATCTACATATCTACGAGAAAGTTCATTACTGGACCAAGAAATTGATAATATTAATATCGATTTTCAAGATGTAGCTGAAGCAATAAAAAACAACACGTTTGACACAAAACTAAAACTCACAGAAACACAAGTTGAAAGAATTATCCAATCTGACATCAACCAAGATATTCAATTTATATTAGAAACTCTTGTTGTCAATGGACAGATACTATCTGGCTCTGCATATTACCTACTCAGTGAGAGTAAAAGAAGGGAAATTAAATACGCTTTTCAACGTATATATAGCATCCATTTAAGGCGCCAAAACCTCAACGATGCAGAAAAGGGGATATTAAGTACAGCCATTCCTATAATATTATGGAGAATTCAGGGAAAATCTTTCAAAGAAATACTCTCTTTACGTCATAGCTATATTACTCAGCAAACATTAAGACAACAGATTATCCGTGACGCAAGAGCCGGACGAATTTCGACTGCAAAGGCCTCCGAAGAACTGAGTAAACTTACTATGAAATATTCTCCTATTGCATCACAACTCCCCAACTCAAACGCTAGAAAATATCCTCTATTTCCCAAAACTGATTTAAAATTCTTCGATTACGATATTCTCGTATATGATACTTATGATTATATAGACAAAGTTATTTCTCTGTCTTTAGCAGATCCTTTATGTGCTGCTTTCCAAATTTATTATAGCACAACAAATGATGTGAAAGCTTTAGCAATGTCCAATTACATTCGCTTTGGGACAAATGACGAGCAAGAAATATGGCTCATAAAATATGGATTTTCTCATGAAGATATCGAGTGGATTAAAGATTACGTAATTAGTGTTGATGAAAATCAAATTGAATTTTCAGATAACATAAGGACTCTCCCCCTCGCAAAATATGAAATAATCAAACGATATATTTAAGATTCAGCCCACATATGCTAGGTGCTTGCCCGCTACCGCACCATCGACGACGATATGAAGAAGGAGTTGATCGGTTTTCTCGATTAAAATGCTATCTTTGTATCGGTATGGATGAGAAGAAGATAAGCAACAGTTCGATTATTCCGCAGGCGATCATATCTGTCGTCTGCCTGATCATTGCTACGCTTATACGTTTTATCGTGCTGGTCAGTGGTGTGGACAGCGGCACGGCGAATCTCGTGTTTGTGATCGTCATAGGTATCTGCATCGTCCTGTATTTGATAATCTGGGCTGTCTTGGGTGAATCCGTCATTCCGTGGGTTATAAAGAAACTCTTAAAGCCCCGAAACACGGTTCCGATACCGGACCGCACTCCGGTCTCAATCGCAAACGACGAGCCGGCAGAACCGGCGTTGCCGAGTATAACCGAAATCAAAGAGAACGCAGAGAAACAACTGATCGCAAAAAGGACGGAAAAACTAAACCTATTTCTCGAATATACCCATCTGACCGTAGGCCCACACGTTTCTGCCGAGGGATTGAAGCGGCTCTGCAACTGCATCGCACGGTACGCCGGCGAAGAAACGTTGCCCGACGATCTTATACCGATCCGCGTCGAGAAACTCTCCAATTTCGACCTGTTCCACTTCGGGTGGAATATGGCCGAATATTTCGGCATCGGCAAAAAATACGAGGTCGTTCCGTGGTTGCAGCAGGTCTTTGCCAATCTCAAAGAGTTGGAGCCATCTTACATCAAAGGCAAACTTTACACCTCGGAAACAAAGCGGTTTATTATTCCTAATACGACCGACATACCCGCCAGCATCGCTAAATTAAAGGGTTAAAAGCCCCTATTTCAGAGATAATCGGGAGTTTTCAGGGAGATTCCAAGTGATTTTGGACTCCCTGAAATCCCCCTTTTTCTTTGCCCCTGTTCCAATCGAAAGGAACAAAACGAATCTATGTATAACCTTAAAAATTCGATTATGAGTTTTCGGGAATTATTGGAATCCGGGGCGAATGTCAGCGTTACAGTCAAACTGGATGACCTGAGGGCAATCCTCAAAAAAGCGGCAGGTACATTGAGATCCGTGCCGCAGGAACCGTCGGCCAAAGAGTTCCTCACGCGCAAAGAGGTGTTGGCCGCGCTAAAAATCGACTCTTCCACGCTTTGGTGCTGGGAGAAAACCGGGTATATCAAATCGTACCCGTTCGGCGGACGCAAGCGTTACCGGCGGAAGATGTCGAGGCGATCCGCACAGGCAGGAAAGGAGGCCGCGGTGGACGCTAAAAAGGCACGGCAGGATATTCCTTACCTACGTGTCGGCACGACTATACTCAAACGGGTGCGGATGCCGTTGAGCAACGGGCGGAGCATCGAAACCTTGATAGCTTGGAACCGACGACAAACCGAGGGCAATTAAGCTTGCTCGGATTGCCGAGGTGCGATGGAGGAAGGCGAAGCCAATGTCGAAACGCTGCGCCAGGATTTCGCAAGGATTATATCGCCAAAATCCCGAAGTACGACGGTTTCTGCACCGTTCCCAGCCATCAACCTGCCAAAAGCGATGCTGTTCCTGCAACGCCATCGGATCGTCTATACCTTCTTCGACAATGACGACGCTGGCCGTCAGGCTACAGCGCAAGTACAGCAGCTCGCACCCGCAGTCGAGGTGGTCGATCAGGCCCCGTTCTACCGCAGCCACAACGACCTGAATTACTACCTGCAAGCCCGGCAATCCAGGATACAGCAAGCCCCGCGGCAACAACCGCCCCGCACGATTTCCAAGGCTCCGAATCCCGGCCCGAAGCATCGGCGAATCCCTGAAACGAAAACGGAAAAAGAAGAAAGGACATGGAATATCCAGATAACAAGCCCCGCCGAAAGCGGACGCAACGCGAAGAGATCGGCGGACAGATGCTCACCGACTCGATTATCAGCGAAATAGATCGGCTGGACGCCATCGGAGAACAAGCCAGTCGCACGGCGAAAAATTCCGGCTAATTCTCGACGACCTCAAAGGTTACGAATTGCGGGTCGATACCGCCGCGCTCGATGCCAAAGAAAAAGAGTTTGCAACGGCACTCGAAAAACAGGTAAACGCATCCGAGCCGCCACACAAACAGTGCGGGCAGTCCTATGGCTGATGATCGTCGTGCTGTTTCATGTGTTCGCCGTCGGGTATTGTTATCTCGAAACCCATCCGTGGAAGTCAAAGTATCTCCGATTGGAACAGCAGTACAACAACCTTCAGCAGGAGATGCAGAAGATAACGGCTAAAAAGCAGGTGAAGAAGGCTACGAAAAAACGAGATAAACAGGAACCGGCCTTAGAGAAATTCTCCAAGGCCAGCTGATTATAATTCTACGTGGTAAATCCGGCCAACCTGAACCTCTATACGATTGAGCCGATGATTTTTCCGCTCAGGCGGGTAGCCGAATCGAGAAGCGGCTGCCCCGGCCGATTTCGCTCTCGACCGAGATCGAGCCGCCGTGCGCCTCGACGAACTCCTTGGAGATCGCCAGCCCCAGCCCGCTGCCCTGCACTTTGGTTCCCGGCACGCGGAAATAGCGTTCGAAGATGCTCTTGTGGTAACGCGGGTCGATGCCGCGGCCGAAATCCTGTACGTAAATTTCGACGGTTTTGTCGTGCTGCACGGCTCCGACGATGATACGCGATTTCTCGGGCGAGTGGTGGATGGCGTTCGACAGCAGGTTGGTGATGACCCATGCGATCTTCTCGTTATCGACGAAGAGTTTCGAGATCCTTTCGGGATAGTCCACTTCGACAAAGCAGCAGAACCGCTCGGCCAGCACCTGCGTTGCCTTGACCGCGTAATCGATCAGTTCGATCGGTTTGGTCACCTTGGGCATCAGCTTGAGTTTCCCGGATTCGACCTGCGACATGTTCAGCAGTTCGCCCGTGATCGAAAGCAGGCGGTCACTGCTCTCTTTGATGCTCCCCACGAGCTGTTTTTGCTCGTCGTTGAGTGCCCCCAGTCGATCGTCGCCCAGCAGTTGCAGGCTCATCAGGATCGAGGAGATCGGGGTTTTCATTTCGTGCGAGACGGTCGAGATGAAGTTGGTCTTGGCCGAGTCCAATTCCTTGAACCGGGTGATGTTGTTCAGCACGATCAGGTTGCCGACGAACTGCTGCTCGCGGCCGCCCACGGGGGTGATGTAAAGCGGCGTGTTCTCCACCTGGAAATAACTCTCCTTGTTGTCGGCGTAGATTTTCAGCGGCTCTTCTTCGCCGTCTTTCTTCGCGTCGTTCAGTCCCCGGATCAGCCTGCGAAGCAGGTCGTTCGACAGGGCTACTTCGGTGGCGTTGCGCCCGATGACCTCTTTGCGCAGGTTCAGCACCGACAGCGCTTCGCGGTTCATAAAGAGTATCCTGCGGTCGGGATCCAGCCCGACGATCGGCTCGTGGAGCGTGTTGACGATCGCCTCGATGCGTTTTTTTGCCGTCATTAGGTCGTCGAGCGAGCTGCGGCGGTATTCGTCGAGCTTGGCGGCCATGTTGTTGAACGACTCGGCCACGGATTCGAATTCGCGGTTGCCCGGAAAGTCGAGCCGCTGCTCATAGTTGTGGTTGGCGATCCCAGTGATGCCCTTTTTCAGGGCGTCGATGGGCCGCAGCACCAGCTGCGGGAACCAGATCAGGATGGCTCCCGCGATCAGGGCGCAGAGGGCGGCCACGACGATCAGCCACCACATCACATAGTCGGCACGCTGCTCCACTCCGGCACTTTTGGCGCGAATGGCCGCCATGTTGACCTCCATGATGCGCAACAGGTCGTCGCGCACAGTTTGCAGCTCGGCTTCCGTTACGGGGTCGCTCAGCGCCGACACGTGCCGCTGGAGGGCCGCCGTGATCTCCTTCTCGCTCACTTCGGTGATGTTCTGCTGCTGGAGGGCGAGGCTCTGGCGCAGAGCGTGGCGCGACAGGGAATCGGCGCCGGTGTCGTTGAGCGACCGCAGCATGTCCCCGGCGTATTGCAGTGAATTGTAGTTGTCGGCGAGGATGGTCCCGGTCGCCTGCGACAGCTGGCGGACATAGCTGACCGACTGGATGCCCAGCAGCAGGATCATGGCGAAGAGGATGCCGATGCCCAGTGTGATTCTCCGTTGTATTCTCATGGCCTTACGAAAAGATAAAAAGGTCGATGTTCATGCGCGACAGCCGTCCGACCAGCCGCCGCAAGCCGATTGCCTTTTTCAGCAGCGAAAGTAGTGAAAATTCAGGACGGCCGACGCAGACGATGTTGATTTTTTGCTCCTGGCAAAGTTCGATGACGGCCGTCACCGGCGAATTGGAGCGGATTCGGCGGATTTCGCCTCCGAGTTCCGAGGCGAGGTTCAGGTTGTTGATCAGGTAACGCTGCCGCGCGAGCGGGATGCGGTCGTCGGCTTCCCGGTCGCCCTGCACGTAGAGCACCGCGAACGAAGCGTTCAGGTGGGTGGCCATGCGCGCCGTCTTGCGGATGACGCGGCGGGCGCGCTTTTCGCTGCTGTCGATCACGGCCAGCAGTTTATCGCGCCGGAGCGTTTCGGAATTGGTCACTTCGCTCTGGACCTTCTTTTCCACGCGCAGCGCCACCTCTTTGAGCGCCAGTTCGCGCAGTTGCAGCAGGTTGTCCTGCGTGAAGAAATTGCCCAGCGCGGCGGCGATCTTGTCGGGACGGTAGATTTTCCCGGCCTTCAGGCGGTCGATCAGCTCGTCTGCCGTGAGGTCTATATTCACCACTTCGTCGGCCATCGCCAGCACGCTGTCCGGCACCCGTTCGCGGATTTCGACGCCGGTGATCTCCTCCACGGCCTCGTTCAGCCCCTCGATGTGCTGGATGTTGATGGCCGATATGACGCTGATCCCTGCGTTGAGAATCTGCATTACGTCCTGCCAACGTTTGGGGTTCTCGCTGCCTTCGATGTTGGTGTGGGCCAGTTCGTCCACAACGACGATCTCTGGATGCAGCTGGATGATGGCCTGTGTATCCATTTCGTCGAGTTCTTTCCCTTTATAGAATAGCTTGCGACGCGGCACGAGCGGAAGCCCTTCGGTGAGGGCTTCCGTTTCTGCACGGCCGTGCGTTTCGATATATCCGATGCGGACGTCTACGCCCGCGTCAAGCAGTTGATGAGCCTCCTGCAACATACGGTAAGTCTTGCCCACGCCGGCGCTCATGCCGATGTAGATTTTGAACTTGCCGCGGTGCGAACGCCGGATCAGCTCCAGAAACCGCTGAACGCTGTCTTGTTTGTTGCCGTCCATCGTTACATCCGGAAGGAAATCCCTCCCACAAAGTTAACGTCTTCCAGCGCAGGATTCCAGACCAGATTGGTGAAGATTCCGATCAACATCGACTCCATACCCGGGATGTTCCACGACTTTCCGGCATTGAGAAAGATGTTCTGCACATAGAATCCGCGGCCACCGCTGTAGTAGGTCGCTTCGGCGTTCCAGGGAACCATGCCCACGCCGGCCTTCATCTCGATGGTCTTTACCGTGAAAGGATAGGCCACTTCGAAATACGAAGCATAGGCGCGTTCGCCTTTGTCGTTCAAGTCCGCGGCGCCGAAGAGGATCGTGTACCATGACAGTGTGACGGGTACCCTTTCCGATACGACCCAGCTGGCGCCGACCTCGATGCGGTGCGGCGAATGGTTGTCGAACAGGAAATAACGGTCATCGTTGTGCCCCGTCCAGTAGAGGTCGGCCACCGAGAGGGTCACGGGACCGAGGGCATAGGCCAGCGTGAGGTCCATCTCCTTATATTTGTTGTCGAAATCGACCGACCCCCAGGCGGTGGCCGAGAAGTTTCCGGCCGTCAGCGTCAGCGTGGGCTGGAAGGCAGGGCCGCTCTCGTAGACACCGCGCCAGACATAGGTGCTCACCAGATCGGTGCCGCCTGAGAACTTGACCCCGCGCTCCTGCGCGCAGAGGTCGGCGGTCAGGAAGATCGCCAGTGCGGTTATCAGAATAAATATCCAGCGTTTCATCGTTTTGTTCAGTTTCATAGCGGTTATCCTTTATTTTCTGCTCATTTCCTCCAGCGCGATGTTGAGCCGGAGCACGTTGACTTTCTCCGTGCCGAAAAGCCCCAGCCACGGCTTTCGGGTCAGCGAATCGACGAGGTGCTGCACCGTGGCGGAATTCAGCCCCCGGGCCTCGGCGACCCGGCGCACCTGCACCTGCGCGCCGCGGGGCGAGATGTCGGGATCGAGGCCCGAGCCGCTGGCCGTAACCATCTCGGAGGGAACCTCCTCGCGCGAAAGGTAGGGATGCGCCGCGAGGAAATCCGCGATGCGTTGCTCCACTTCGGCCAGGTATTCGGGATTGGTCGTGGCCTTGTTGCTGCCGCCGGAGCCGCCGCCGTTGTAATCCACGGCCGAAGGACGGCCCCAGAAATAGCGAATATCGGTAAATTGCTGTCCTACGTTCGCCGCGCCCACAATCCTGCCGTCGAGCATAACCGTTTCGGCCTCGCCGTCGTTAGGCGAGGCGACCGCCGCCGTGAGCCGGAGGATAAGGACATAACCCACACCGAGCAACAGACACATCGCCAGCGTAATTTTGATGGAAATCCAAAGGTTTTTCATAGTTCAAACAATACTTTAAAAGAATACATTTACCAGCATGTCTATCAGCTTAATGCCGATGAACGGAACGATTACGCCGCCGAGGCCGTAGATAAAGAGGTTGCGGCGCAGCAGGGACGAGGCCCCGATGGGTTTGTACGCCACGCCGCGCAGGGCCAGCGGAATCAGCAGCGGGATGATGACCGCGTTGAAGATCACCGCCGAGAGGATGGCGCTTTCGGGCGAATGCAGGTGCATGATGTTCAGCGACTGCAACGACGGAATCGACAGGATGAACAGCGCCGGAACGATGGCGAAATACTTTGCCACGTCGTTGGCGATCGAGAAGGTCGTGAGCGTGCCGCGCGTCATGAGCAATTGCTTGCCGATTTCAACGATTTCGATCAGTTTGGTGGGGTCGTTGTCCAGATCGACCATGTTGCCCGCCTCTTTGGCGGCCTGCGTGCCGCTGTTCATCGCAACGCCCACGTCGGCCTGCGCCAGCGCCGGGGCGTCGTTCGTGCCGTCGCCCATCATGGCGACCAGCTTGCCCGACCGCTGTTCGCGGCGGATGTATTCGAGTTTGTCCTCGGGTTTGGCTTCGGCGATGAAGTCGTCCACGCCGGCTTTTTCGGCGATGTACTTCGCCGTCAGCGGATTGTCTCCCGTGACCATGACGGTCTTCACACCCATCCTGCGCAGGCGCTCGAAGCGTTCGCGGATGCCTGTCTTGATGATGTCCTGTAACTCGATGACGCCCATGATCCGTTCGTTATCGCAGACCACGAGCGGCGTGCCGCCGTTTTCGGAGATCGTGCGCACCGTGGCCGCGATCGCCGCCGGGCAATGGTTTTCATGCTGCGCGGCGATGCGGAGGATCGCTTCGGCGGCTCCTTTACGGATGCGGCGGCCGTCGGGCAGGTCCACGCCCGAGGATTTGGTTTCGGCGGTGAAGTTCACCATGCGGACGCCGACCATCGACATCGGGTCGATGCGGACCCCTTCGGCGGCACCCAGCTCGACGATGGATTTACCTTCGGGGGTCTGGTCGGCCACCGACGAGAGGACGCACATGCGGACGAATGCCTTTTTGTCGATGCCTTCGGCCGGATAGAAGTTCGTGGCTTTGCGGTTGCCGATGGTGATCGTGCCCGTCTTGTCCAGCAGCAGCGTGTCGATGTCGCCTGCCGTCTCTACGGCTTTGCCCGACTTGGTGATGACATTGGCCCTGAGAGCTCGGTCCATACCGGCGATGCCGATGGCCGACAGCAGGCCCCCGATGGTGGTCGGAATCAGGCAGACGAACAGCGAGATAAAGGCTGCGACGGTGATGTTGGCACCTACATACTCCGCAAAGGGTTTCAGCGTGGCGCAGACGATGACGAAGACGATCGTGAAGCCCGCCAGCAGAATCGTCAGGGCGATTTCGTTGGGCGTTTTCTGGCGCGAGGAGCCCTCGACGAGCGCGATCATCTTGTCAAGAAAACTCTCGCCGGGCTTGGCGGTCACTTTGACCAGAATCCGGTCGGAGAGAACCCGCGTGCCGCCCGTGACGGAGCTTTTGTCGCCGCCCGCCTCGCGGATCACCGGGGCCGATTCGCCCGTGATGGCGCTCTCGTCGATGGAGGCCAGTCCCTCGACGATCTCGCCGTCGGCAGCGATCGTGTCGCCTGCCACGCATTCGAACAGGTCGCCCTGCTTCAGAGCCGAACTGCTGAAGATGTGCGGCTGTCCGTCCGCGTCGATGCGTTTGGCAGGCGTCTCCTCGCGGGTTTTGCGCAGCGAGTCGGCCTGCGCCTTACCGCGCGCTTCAGCGATTGCCTCGGCGAAGTTGGCGAAGAGCACCGTGGCTAGGAGCACGAAGAAGATGACGGTGTTGTAGAGCAGCGAGCCCTGCGAGGTGTTGCCTGTCGCGGCGATCCAGACGATCAGCAGCAGCATGACCAGCGTTACGACCTCGACCGTGAACATAATCGGGTTCTTGATCATCGTGCGCGGGTCGAGCTTGATGAACGAGGCGCGGAGGCTCCGGCGCAGCAGGGTGCGGTCGAAAAGGGAGTTATTTCTGTTTCGTTTCATAGTGTTGACAATTTTAGAAGGTCAGGTAATCGGCGATCGGGCCCAGAGCCAGCGCGGGGAAGAACGAAAGGGCTGCGACGATGATGATGACGGCGAAGGTCATCAACGAGAAGGTGCCGGTGTCGGTCTTGAGCGTTCCGGCGCTCTCAGGGATGAATTTCTTCGAGGCGAGCAGTCCTGCGATGGCGACCTGCCCGACGATCGGGAAGTAACGGCCCATGATAAGCACGATGCCGGTCGAAATGTTCCAGAACGGCGTGTTGTCGCCCAGACCCTCGAATCCCGAGCCGTTGTTGGCGGCCGACGAGGTGTACTCGTAGAGCATCTCGCTCAGCCCGTGGAACGAGGGGTTGTTCAGCCACCCGATCTCCGGGTTGACGGCGGCCACGGCGGCCGAAATGCCCGTGCCGACGAGGATCAGGAAAGGGTGCATCAATACGACCATCGTGGCGATCTTCATCTCGCGCGCCTCGACCTTGCGGCCGAGGAATTCGGGCGTCCGGCCCACCATCAGCCCGCTGATGAAGACGGCAATGATGAGGAATGCGAAGTAGTTCATCCACCCTACGCCGACACCGCCGAACCAGCAGTTGATCTGCATGTTGAGCATCTGCATCATGCCGCTCAGCGGGGTCTGCGAGTCGTGCATCGAGTTGACGGAGCCGTTGGAAGTAACGGTAGTCGTCATGCCCCACATGGCCGACGCCGCCGAGCCGATGCGGATCTCCTTACCCTCCATCGAACCCATGTCCTGCGCGATGCCCATCCCGTCGATCTGCCGGCTGCCGCCCATCTCCTGCCATACGGAGAAGATCACGCCGGCGGTGTAGGCGAAAAGCATCACGGCGAAGATCCAGGCCGCGAGTTTGCGGCGGCGGATGTAGAATCCGAAGGCGAAGACCATCGCCATCGGCAGGATCAGGATCGACCAGCACTCCAGCATATTCGTAAATGCGTTGGGGTTTTCGAGCGGGTGCGCCGAGTTGACGCCGAAGTAACCGCCGCCGTTGGTTCCCAGCTGTTTGATCGGCACTATCGCGGCCGTGGGACCCTGCGAGATGACCTGTTCGCTGCCTTCGAGCGTGGTGAGCGTCTGTTTGCCGTCGAACGACATCGGCGTGCCGTTGATGACGAGCAGGATGCCAACTACGAGTGACAGCGGCATCAGGATGCGCGTCACGCTCCGGGTGAGGAACACCCAGAAGTTGCCGATGGTTTTGGTCGTCCTTCCGGCCAGCGCCTTCATGATGCCGGCCATTGCCGCCATGCCGCAGGCCGCAGTCACGAACTGGAACAGCATGATCACAAAGAGCTGCGTGAAGTACGACAGGCCTGTTTCTCCGCTGTAGTGCTGCAGGTTGCAGTTGACCATAAACGAGATGCAAGTGTTGAACGCCAGGTCGGGCGACTGCCCGGGGTTGCCGTCGGGATTGAGCGGCAGCCAGCCCTGGAAAACCAGCAGCAGCATGCCCCAGAAGAACCAGAAGAGATTGACCGTCAGCAGGGCTTTGAGAAACAGTTTCCAGTCCATCTCCTGTGCGGGGTCTATGCCGCAGAGTTTATAAATTCCGCGTTCGACGGGAGCCATGAAGTCGAGCCAGGTGCGCTCGCCCCGGTACACTTTGGCAATGTAACGCCCCAGTGGGTAGCAGAGCACCACCAGCAGGGTCCATTGCAGGATTACGCCTAAAATTTCGGTATTCATATTTATCGTGAGTCCGACGAATTTAAGTTTAGGAATCAGAGGTGATTTCATTGATAAAAATCCGTCGGACTCGCGATACGGCATCGAAGATGCCGATTTTTATCTTTAAAATCCCTCTAAATCTCCCTTTGTAAAGGGGACTTTTGCTTTTTCGGGAATGACTGAAAGTGTCAGAATTTTTCGGGTTTGACGAGCACGTACATCAGGTAGACGAACCCGACGATACTCAGGATAAGCAGTCCGGTAAACATGGCGCATCAAATTTTTTCGAACCAATCCACACATTTGAAATAAAACCAGTAGCAGAGCGACCCGAGGGCGCAGAGCAGGAGAAACAGGATGATTACGTTCATTTTTTCATCTTTTTTGAGTTAGACACCTTTTCTATAAAACCGCACAGCATTCGGTCCAGTAGCAGCATGGCGCCGCAAAAAAACAGTATCAGGATCACGATAACCATATTGTCGTCGGGTTTTTTCTGCCTGAAAGCATACGAAGGCGGTGCCAAAGCGCATACTTTGGATTCAATGTGCTGATTGATAGTCGATCTGCGATACGGTGTGCGTACCAAAAAAGAGGGCCGTCTTATCATTTTGATAGGACGGCCCTCTCGGAATGATAGGACGCGGCGGTTATTTCACCCCATAGCTTTCGAGTTTGCGGTAAAGCGTGGCGATGCCGATTCCCAGCAGACGGGCGGCTTCGGCTTTGTTGCCGTGCGTGAATTCGAGCACTTTGAAAATATGGCGGCGTTCGAGGTCTTCGAGCGCGAGCGAGTCGTGAGCTGACCCGCTCTCCGGTGTCTGAAATTCGGGCGAAAGGCAATGGGTCGTAAGCGCATTGCCCTCGGCCATGATCAGGCTGCGCTCCACTACGTTGCGCAGCTCGCGGACATTGCCGTGCCAAGCGTGGCGTTCGAGTGCAGCGGTATATGCGGCATCGATCCGCTCGATCCGCCGTCCCATTTTGTCGGCGAACTGCGCTACGAAAAAGCGGACGTACAGGGCAATGTCGCCCGGCCGTTCGCGCAGCGACGGAAGGTGGATGCAGAAAACCGAAAGCCGAAAATAGAGGTCTTCGCGGAAATTTCCCGCTGCGATCTCCTTTTCCAGATCGCGGTTCGTGGCGGCAATAATACGCACGTCCACACGGGTGGGGCGGGTTTCCCCGATCTTAAGGAACTCGCCGCTTTCGAGTACGCGCAGCAGCTTGGCCTGCAGCTCTACGGGCATTTCGCCGATCTCGTCGAGAAACAGCGTGCCTTTGTCGGCTTCCTCAAAAAGTCCTTTTTTGTCTTTGGCGGCTCCCGTGAAACTGCCCGCACGGTGACCGAAGAGTTCGCTTTCGAGCAGTTCCCGAGAGAAGGCCGAGCAGTTGACCGCCACGAAAGCGCCTTTAGCCCGTGGCCCGGCGTGGTGAATAGCCTGCGCGAAGACTTCCTTGCCGGTCCCGGTTTCGCCGGTGAGCAGCACCGAAGCATTTGTGGCAGCGACTTTCCGCGCCAGATCGACGGCCTGACGCATGGCCGCGGACTTCCCGATGATGCGGTCGAACGAATGCTCCTCGGAAAGCCGGTTTTCGATCCGTGCCAGCCGTCGCTGCATCTCGGCTTTCTCCGCGGCGCGGCTCAGCAGGGGCAGGATTTTGTTGTTGTCGTCGCCTTTGGTGATGTAGTCGAAAGCCCCGTTCTTGATGGCCTGTACGCCGTCGGGAATATTGCCGTAGGCCGTGAGTAGGATCACCTCGGCGGCGGGCGCGGTCTGCTTGATCCGGCCGACCATTTCAACCCCGTTGCCGTCGGGCAGCTTCACATCGCACAAAACTACGTCGGGTTCATACCGGCTGAGTATTTTCAGCCCTGACGCGCAGTCCGAAGCCTCGGCCACGTCGTAGCCTTCAAGCCCGATAATCCGCGCCAGCAGTCGGCGCAGCTGCTCTTCGTCGTCGATAATTAAAACTTTGGTCATACATGGGAAACGTTCGTCGGCAAAGATAGGAATTTCCCGCAAATCGCGGAATTACATAAAGAGAGATATTTTTGTGATGTTATCCTTCCTGTAAACATCGCGTTATACAATTTCAATATTCGAAGTTTTCTTGGCTGCTTTAGCCCGACAGTTCACCATGTGAGCCATTCAAGAGGAAGGACGTTCATGTTCGATCCTCTTTTTGATTTTTCTATGCTATGGCCGGATGAAATTGGCAGAACCGATTATCGCAAAGATACGACCCGATATACACACGTAGAGCGTCACGTCCACCAACACACCTCTAAAGCAGATGAAGTGATTATCGAATGTCGGGAGAAACACTGGTGTATAGTAACTATTGACGGATGTGATTATGGTTTAACCGGATCGGAGCCGACGGGTGATTGGCTCCTTTCTTCACGCAGCACATATGCTGCACTTCCTGCGAATAGGAATCGCGGACATATTGCGGACACAAAAGGCAAAATAAAAAATCCCAAATAATTGACAATCAATTATTAAGGATTTTTAAGAAGTACCCGGAGCCGTGTTTGAAATATGCAAACCCCATATTTTTATCGTCTTTTCTTTCTCACCGAATTATGCAATATAATTGCTGTATTTCAAGATATTATAAAGCACAAAACCTCCTGTATGGGATTGCATATAATTGCATCATCTTGAAATTAAGTTGACAAATATATTGTTTTTTGTCAACCATTACATATCTTTGTGGTAGCATATTAAAAATACTTGTTATGGCAAAGATTACCACCACGCTGTCCCCGAAAGTGGACAGGATTACGGAAAAATCCCCGCTGTTGTTTCGGTTCGTCGGTGGCCGGGATTACATCTTCCGGGTTAAAAGCGGCCTCTATGTGAAGCCCTCTCGCTGGAACGCGGAAAAAGAGGAGGCTATCGAGCCCCGGCTCGACACTCCGGAGAAAAAGGAGATTGTTCGCTTGAATAAGCAACTCACCAACCTCAAAGGCATCATAATCGAGGCATTTACCCTTGCCGATAAATCGACCGTTGACAAAGCATGGCTGGAGCGAATAATCGACGAGTTCCATTTCCCCCAGAAATACCGGGGAAAGAAAAATGAGTCGTTTTTCGAGGTCTTCGATGAGTTCCTTGAAAAGCGGAAGTTATCCGACGTTCGCAAAAAGAATTTCAAGGTCATCCGGCGTGCATTGGAGCGTTACGAACTGTATATTCGGATGGAGGACGATAGCGACTACTCGCTGACGCTGGACGGCGTAAAACTCGACACCCTGCAACACTTCGAGAAGTTTCTGAAGCAAGAGTACCTGCTATGCCAGGAGGAACGCTACAAAATCATTTACGAAGCCATCCCGGAAAGCCGGACGCCCCAACCTCGCGGACAGAACACCATCAACGACATCTTCACCAAACTCCGGACATTCTTCCTGTGGGCAATAGACACCGGAAAGACGAGCAACAACCCATTTAAGCATTTTGTTGTCCAAGAATGCGTGTACGGTACACCGTATTATATTACCGTCGAGGAGCGGAACAAATTATACCGTACCAATCTCTCCCGGCATCCCCAACTCGCCATTCAGCGGGACATTTTCGTTTTTCAATGCTTAATCGGTTGTCGGGTCAGCGACCTGTATAGAATGACCCGCAACAATGTCATAAACGGCGCAATCGAGTATATCGCCCGAAAAACAAAGGAGGGGCGGCCCGTAACGGTGCGCGTCCCGCTCAACGCCATTGCGAGGGAGATACTTGACAGGTACGCCAATTATGAGGGAACGACACTATTCCCGTTCATCTCCGAGCAGAAATACAACGTAGCTATCAAAAGAGCATTTCTGGCGGCACGATTGAGGCGGCCTGTTACCGTCGTTAATCCCGTTACCAGAGAGCAGGAGGTGAAGCCGCTGAATGAACTGGCATCCTCCCACCTTGCCCGGCGGTGCTTTGTCGGCAATCTATACAAGCAGGTGAAAGACCCTAATCTTGTCGGGGCTCTCTCCGGGCACAAGGAGGGAAGCAAAGCGTTTGCCCGGTATCGGGAAATCGACGAACAAATGAAAACCGAACTTGTTAAAATGCTGGAATAAGATGAATAAGATTGGAAAATGGCTTGTTGGCAAATTCGCATCCAAAGGTTCAAACGCATATTACGAAGTCCACCCGGAGGAAGCCCCGGAAGAAGAAAAGCAGGCACTCGCTAATAATTTGAGGCATTTGCACGAAATCAGCGAAAATCACCGTAAATCTTTTTCAGTGGATTTCGACAAACACAAACGAGAATTAGATAAATTAGAAACTATTGAAGAAAAATATATTTACACAAAGGACTTGATAAATACCCTGTCTGCCAATTTAAATTTGGCGAAGTTGCGAGATGGCTATAATCCATCCAAAGAGGAAAAAAGAGCGTTAGGAATATATAGAACTTGGTTGAAGTACTTTGAGGAGCAGAAAGAGATAATACAGGCACACATAGGCGTTCGGACGAAAGCAAAAGCATCAACCAAGACACTTGCAGATTTTCTATTATGTGAAGAAGAAAGGAAACCAGCCATAATGGAGATTTTGCGGATACTGTTTTCCGGAGCAAAAGGCAAAAAAGCGGCTACCGTACTTATTGCTCTACACAGATTGAATTTACTAATCCTCCCAGAACGAGGTAAGCAACAAATATACGAAGCCATAAACAAGACTTTTCATCTGTCATTAGGCAACCAATCGTATCAACCGTACATAATATTTACAAAAAAAGGCATAGAAACAAAGATTGACGAGATAGAGATACAAGAAGTGATGAAAAAAATTGAGTAACACACTAATACAACCGTTTGAGGGCTGTGGAATAAACCACAGCCCTTTTTGTTTGTTTTTGTTTACAAAATCATACAAACTCAATTAATTGCAAATCAATTATTTGACAAGCAATTTTGCAACGCCAAGCAACTCGATGCAGTCGACCATCGAGGGAGAGGCAGAACACAAAATTTTTTTAACCATGAAAATAACTGACATAATTGAAGCAGGCGGAAATATTACCCTGTCTGTAAGCGCGGATGACCTCCACAAATTCGGGCGCACACTATTAAAAGAGGCAAAAGCCGAGTTTGAAACGGTCATACTTGCCGAAAATGAGGAGCGGTTTCTCTCTCCAGCCGAGACAGCAAAGATGCTGGATGTGGATGAGAGTACATTATGGAGATGGCGCAAGCAAGAGTATCTTTCGCCTGTTCGTATTGGCGGGAAACCTCGCTACCGACTATCTGACATTAAGAAGCTTCTAAACAGGGAAGAACGATGAAAGACGGAGAAGTAAAATCCAGTGAAGATCGGCGGGAGTCAGCACATGCCATTCCGCTTCTATCAGATGGTCTGTTAGACCAGCAGGTATCACCTCAATCTATTCCCAAGCCAGATATGCCGCCAAAAGGAGAGGGCCAAGAGTTAGTACGAGAAGTATCTAACGATATGCCAAACTATATCGGTATGATTGGTAGAGAACTGGAGAAAGGCAACCAGCTACAAGTTGAGGCCAAACGGGAAGCTCTAACCGGGAAATCCTATCAAAAGGTACTTACCGAATTGTTATCACAGATAAACCCAGTCGATTTCAGGGAGCTGGCTGGGCTGGGTGAGGATGATAAGATAAGACGGAAGCTCTACGTGGTTATCTCCATTGAGCAAATTATCGACACGGCAATAGCGAATAATTGGGGGCTATGCACGAAGGACGGATTTATCTATGTCTTTAATGGCAAGTATTGGCAGGTTGTCAATGCCGAGGATTTTAAGCCGTTCCTTGCCGATGCGGCAATAAAAATGGGGGTTCCGGTACTGGAGGCGAAATACCACCAGTTCAAGGAGGAGCTTTACAAACAATTCCTATCGGCCTCCAATCTACCAACGCCGGAAACTAAAAAGAACGTACTGATAAACCTGCTTAACGGCACATTTGAGATTACCACCGACAAGCAGGAACTTCGGGAGCAACGCCGTGAGGATTTCATCAAATATCAATTACCGTTCGAGTATAATCCGGATGCCCGATGCCCGGTCTTCGACAAGTACCTCAATCGAGTGCTACCCGATAAAGATTGCCGGAAGGTATTAGCCGAATATATGGGTTATATCTTCATCAATACTCTGAAACTCGAAAAAGCCTTGATATTGTACGGGAGCGGAGCCAACGGCAAAAGCGTGTTCTTTGAGATTGTGAACGCTATTTTGGGAGACGAGAATATTTGCTCCTATTCGTTGCAGAACCTCACCAAGTATGACAGCTACCAACGGGCAGAGCTATCCAATAAACTCCTTAATTACGCATCGGAAATTAACGGCAAATTGGAGACTTCAATCTTCAAGCAGTTGGTAAGCGGTGAACCCGTTGAGGCTCGACAGATATACGGCAAGCCGTTCACCATGCGTGAATATGGGAAGCTGATGTTTAATTGCAACGAGTTGCCGAAAGAGGTCGAGCAAACCAATGCATTTTTTCGCAGGTTCCTCATCATTCCGTTCAATCAGACCATCCCGGAATCGGAGCAAGACCCGGAGCTTGCCAAGAAGATAATCGCATCGGAATTGAGCGGGGTGTTTAACTGGTTGCTCGACGGATTAAGGCGGCTACTATCTCAAAAGAAGTTCACCCAGTCCGAAATAGTACGGAACCAGATTGAGGCTTACCGCCGGGAGTCAGACAGCGTGGCAATGTTCATGGAGGAGGAAGGGTATACCCCAAGTGTTGGGGGTTATATCTTGCTGAAAACACTTTACAGTACCTATCGGTTATTCTGCTACGAAAATGGATATTGCCCTTGCTCCATAGGACATATGTCAAATAGGCTCGCAAAAACAGGGTATTTCATCAAACGGATTGCACCGGGCCGGGCCGTTTATGCGCAAAAAAAATAGTTCTATGTAAGCGACATAATCGGCATAACCGACATACGTCCATGTCGAGTATGCCGAAAATGTCACCAGGAAAACAACTTATTTTTTCAGGTATGACACGATACAACGCACCTTATTTGGAACCATACAAAGGACGTTCATCCCGACATGAGTGCCCAGCCTGCCACGACAAGCAGAGCTTTGCCCGATACCTCGATGGAAGCACGGGTGCGGTGATACATCCGAGCGTCGGACGATGCAACCACGAGAGCGGTTGCGGCTATCATTACACACCGAGGCAATACTTTCAGGACAACCCAACTCGGAAAGAGGTGTGCACCCCCGGAGTTCCAGGTCGAACGTACCGACGGCCGATACTACCAAAAGAGCCCGACTATATTCCGAAAGAGTACCTCGCTCGGTCGCTCGGATATGGCAGTAACTTCGTGACGTTCCTGTGTAGCCTCTTTGCCCCTTATACGGTCGAATCTCCGACCATAGCGCGGCTCATGTCCGACTACTATTTTGGGACGACAAAGGACAAGAGTATCATCTACTGGCAGATTGACGAGCACAACCGTATCCGGACAGGAAAAATTATGCAGTACGACCCGGCAACGGGCAAGCGCATCAAGAACACATCCGGGGCTATCGACTGGGCACACGCGAAACTCAAGCGGGACGGTATATTGCCCGGCGATTTCAATCTTGTACAATGCCTGTTTGGAGAGCACCTCCTAAAACGTTACCCTGACAAGGTAGTGGCGTTGGTCGAAAGTGAGAAATCCGCGTTGATTGGGGCTGGAATGTATCCCGATTATCTCTGGCTTGCAACCGGCGGCCGGTCACAGCTCTCCATTGACAAACTTCGGGTATTGAGAGGACATGCAGTCGTAATGTTCCCGGATGTGGACGGATACGAGCTTTGGTGTGAAAAAGCACAATCACTCGAAACGATAGGATGCAAGGTAATAATCTCCGACCTGCTGGAGCGGAACGCATCTCCGGCCGACAGAGCCGCAAAAATAGACCTTGCGGACTGGTTAATCCGGCAGCTTCAGGCATCCGTACCAGAAAGGAGTGGATGCGAAACAGAGCCAATGCCTGCCCCTTCGTTGTCGGTGGCCGCAGAAGCAAAAGAACATCAACAGGAGTAATGTTAAAATTTGGAATATGAGACGTAAAAGCAACAACAGCAACTCTGAATTTTCGGATGGAGCGGGGAGAGTCCGAGTTTCTCCCCGCCAACTCCGGCGAGACCGCATCGACCCCAAAACCCGGCTGGCTCTCATATTGAACTGCTTGTGCGGGTACAGCCAGTCGGAAGCATACGCTACCGCATTCAATTTCAGGGGCTCTCACAACTCCCTTGCACCGACGGCAAGCCGATTTTTCAACTCGCCGGAAGTTCGGGAGTTCGCAAGGCTATTCTATCGGTATTTCTGCGGTGTGGAGTACCACGTAAACGATAAGTACATCAATTATTAAGGTTTCAGAGTAGCGGCGTTAATATTCCGTGATGGGAGAGTTAATGTTGCCGCCCCTTTTCTTGCCCTTTCACCAAAATATTTATAAATTTGCGCTATACCAAAATCCGAAAATTATTGAAAATAAAAGAATAGCGATATATTAACAAGCCTAATCACCTTCAAACTACCACATTGAATTTCAGGCTTCCTGTTCCGTTAGACGCAGTGTGTCTACCGCTTTGGCGTGTACTCACTTTGCAGGAACAGAAGGGCTGTGGTAGGCCTTGAAGGTGTGCAGATGTGATGCACGCCTTTTTTATTTTGCACCTCAAATTATTATAAATATGACTGGATTGATGATTTTCTTTATTGCCATTGGAGTTGCCGGAGCGGTGATAGTTGCACGTATAGCTTACAAAAGAAACCTTAAAGAGGCCGATGAAAGGCGAAGACGGGAAGATGATGAGATTTACAGAAGAGCCCTTGCCAAGCAACAGGCACAGGATAAGGTTGCCCAAGAATTAAAAGAGAAGCTATCCAGATACGGATATTTGTCAAAAGAGATAGCTCTGAAAAACTCTAAGGAGACAGTCGATAAAATTTATGTGTTTAACGACACGGGAACAATCATCATCTATAATACCGTTTATCATTTCGCCGACATCCTCAATTTTGAAATTATAGATAACCATAAAACCATATATTCAAACAGCTCCAGCACCACCAAGACCTCAACTGGAGATATGATAGGACGGGCTGTAGTTGGTGGAGTATTGCTGGGAGGTGTTGGTGCTCTAATGGGGGCAGCTACTGCAAAAAAGGAAACTACATTTACACCGGGAGAAAGTGAGGTTATACACGACTACTCTATTGTGATTACCATAAACTCCATTCAAAAGCCAAAAATACAGATTAAAACAGGCTCTGATGGGGCTCTGACACAAGAATTACTATCTCTGCTAAAGGTGGTATGTAGCCGCAACTCGTCAAAATAAATTCCACATATAACGACTAAATAATATGAAAAAATTAACTACATTATGCCTGCTGCTCATTTCTTCTATCTTGGGCGGACACTCCAACGGTAATAGAATATTAACCGATGAAAAAGAAAGATATGCCATCAACGCCGACGGAGACGCCTATTTTACACAGGAGCTATCCACTACTTTGTCTTTCACTGAAATTTGTACAAAAATTACGGAGGTTATATCAGATAATTTCGTAAACGCCGGGGCAGGAATATCGCTAAATAACCAAAAAAACCTTTTTGTGGCGAATTATATATTCCCAGATGTTCAGCGTGATTTCCCGCTGGTACTGGATGCATGGTCTATCTTGAAGGTTGAATTAAAAGACGAAAGAGTGTATCTAACATTGACATTGACCAACTACAGCAAAAAGACCAGGGCATACCAAAAATACATCCGAATATCCGAAGTGCAACCACTCAACCCGAATGGCAAGAAGCAGGGATTTAGGAGCCAGAAGAAATTAATAGATGCTTTCAACAATACCTGTGCTAAAGCCGCCTCTCTAATCCGCAAATTTGAACAATCGTTTGACAACCAATAATTATAATTAATATCATGGGGTATAATGGAGGACACTGGGCACTTGGCAGTCGGAAATACAGCAGCCGTCGTGGATATAAAGGTTTTCCAAAGTCAGGCGAGCGGGCTTGGAAAGGCTTAACAACTGGTAAATACGGACTAATAACTACGTTGTCAAAATCTACCAAAAAGTCGTCTCTATCATCAAAATCCAATATCTCAGGAAATTACTACTCTGGTTATAATATCCGGGCTGGCGACCGAAGTGGTGGCATATTGGGTTTGGGAAATGATTTGGTAGGGCCATTCATCTTCCTTTTACTAATTGGTATAATTCTATTAGTATTAGGATTGGCTGATATATGGTGGTTTGGATTTTGTTATTTTTTTGGCGTTGTCCCACTCGCCCTTGCTGTACTTTTTACACTTGAGCCTCTCTTTTCGGCAAACAAATCTAACATCAAGCATATTTGGATTATCGGAATATTATTGATTATACTCGGTTTGTTGCCATTTAACATATATGGGGATAACCCAATCATTTGGCTTGATGTCGAAACGCTACCTCAATTAATTATATTAGAGGCTATTCTACTAATTGGGGGAGGATTATTTTTGCTTGGATGTTGTGTGCGTATATGTTTAATAGGGACAGAAAAAGGCTCGGAGCAGATAGTGGTGCAAGGGCTCTCCGAAAACAACACGGATGCAAGAGGAACTTCAGTAATACAAAATTCAATAACAAAAGCCCTTGGCTCAAACATTACGAATATATTACCAGACAATACGATTCAAACCTCAACTCTCTCAACCGTCAATGCAACATCATATATGCAAGCAAATTGGCAAATTGAGTCTTTTGTGGTTGCCAAAACTTTATACAAGTATGATATAATTATTGATGAAATTATAACATATCTTCAAGAATGCCAATCACTATATAATAACAATCGTATTAAAGTTGGGTTGTCGCCAAAAGAATACAAATTACCCAGAGTTTTAAGTAGAAATCACAAATCTAAAGATAACTTAGGTCTACTGCTTGCTGTATATTCAAGGGTATCATCTATCTTAGAATTGCAGTACAAAGTATATAACCTTATAGCTAAAATTATTACAATGGATTATGAAGTAACTCCAAATGACCGTTTTGATATTATAAAAAACAGATTGACTATTCTTGAACAACAAGCAAGAGTATATCAAGAGCAAGACAAGCAAAAACTAAAAAAATAAAAAATTCAAAATCAGACCCCCTACCAGAGCAAGCCAAAGACTTCAACCCCTCCCCACCCCCTCGATAGGATAATTTCGATAAATATATTATCTTTGTAGTGTTAAAGATGCCGACAGGTATTTTTAATATGCTGGAAGCACCTCCGAAACGCAAGTTTTCGAGGTGCTTTTTTATTAGATTGACATTTGGTTGACAAAAACAGCAAAAGAAAAACACTAACAATCTTAATTACAGACTATTAGTGTTTCAAAAAGTACCCGGAGCCGGGATCGAACCGGCACGGCCATTACTGGCCACAGGATTTTAAGTCCGGCGTGTCTACCGATTCCACCATCCGGGCAGCGTTCCGTGAGAAACGATGCAAAGGTAGGAAAAAATTTCAGGATTCCGCAAATTCGGCGTCGATATGGGCGATCAGGTCATCGAATTGGTCGGGACGGAACCAGCGCACGGATGGATCGCGCCGGAACCAGGTCAATTGCCGTTTGGCATAGCGTCGCGTGTTCCGCTTGATCGCCTCGACCGCTTCGGGAAGGGTGAGGCGGCCGTCGAAATAGTCGAACAGCTCCGCATATCCGACCGTCCGGAGTGCATTCAGGTGGCGGTAGGGATAGAGCCAGCGGGCTTCCGCTTCCAACCCCTCGGCCATCATGCGGTCCACGCGCCGGTCGATACGTGCATAGAGCACCTCCCGATCCATTTCGATCCCTGTTTTCACGATTCCGAACGGCCGCACCCGACGAACACCCGACCGCTGGCGCGAATAGGGCAGGCCTGTTTGGAGACAAACTTCCAGGGCGCGTACCACACGAGCCGGATTCCGCCGGTCCACTACCGCATAGTAATCCGGATCGAGTCGTGCGAGTTCCGCCGCGAGGGGCTCCAGACCCTCTTCGGACAGTCGCTCCGAGAGCCGCCTGCGCAGCGCGGGGTCGGCTTGCGGCAGTTCGTCCATACCTTCGCACAGGGCTTTGACATAGAGTCCGGAGCCGCCGACGGCAATCACGCGCCGATGGTCGGTGAAAAGTCGTTCCAACAGTCCGAGCGCCTGCACCTCGAATCGACCGCTGCTCAGGTCATCGTCGAGTTCATGCGACGCAATAAAATAATGGTCAGCCCGTTGCAACTCCTCAACCGACGGCTGTGCCGTGCCGATCGCCATGCCTCGATAGCATTGCCGCGAATCGGCCGAGACAATCGGAGCGCCATAGTGTTCCGCCAGACGGAGGCTCAGGTCGGTCTTGCCCGATGCCGTAGGACCCACCACAACCACCAACTGCCGGTCACTCGTCGTCGTCGCCATCCTCTCCGTTGAAGTCGTCGAAATCGCTCATCGCCTCGTCGAAAATCGACCCTTCGTCGCGGTTGGCGGAGGGGTCGTATTGGTCCGGTGCCGGAGCGTGCTCGAATGCAACGCGAGGGTAGGCCGCTCCGGCCTGCGGTTTTTTCGCCCCGAAAAGTTCGAGGTAGAACGCCCGGTCGCCGAAGAGGTCGAACAGGTAAATCAGCCGGTCGCGGTTGTTGTGAATCAACTGTCCGAGCGTCACGTGCTCCATGGCCAGAGGTGCGGTTTCCGAATCTCCGCCGCCCATATCCTCGACCGTGAATTCCCGACCCCGTTCCCAGCGGTCGTCCGCCGTGAAGAACGACGCCATACACGGCTCGTACCCGAGCGAGCGGAGGATGAAACGGTGAAAATCGAGCAAGTTCATATCGTACATCACCTCGTAATCGCGGACGAAATGATCGTTTTCGTCGCTCAACATGCGGAATTGGAATACCATTGACATAGTTTAGGGTTCTATCTAAACACAAATTTACGATTTTATCGGAAAAACCGGCCGTTTCTTGCGGGATATTCTTTCGCCACGTCTTTTTTCCGGAACGACGGATTTTACCACCGGCCTGCCATGCCCGAACGCCCTCAACTCCCCGAAAAGAGGCAATGACAGATCGTGCGGCCGTCAGCTCAAAAACCGTTCCCCTCAACGGAGCCGCTCAAAAGGCAATACGTATGGCTTGCTCGATGGGTCGCTATCGCCTGAAACTCCTGCAAGGAATAGATGTAGCGAAGATAATGCCTGATCATTTAAAGAATCAGGTTGAACACGTAGCCCGAAAGGATGATGAAGAGCGTAACCACACCGAAGAACATGCCGATCAGCCGCCAGGTCATCACTTTTTTCAGCATCGTAGCTTCGGGCAGCGAGAGCCCGACGACCCCCATCATAAAGGCGATAGCTGTTCCCAGCGGAATACCTTTTGCGACGAAAACCTGAATCACGGGGACGATTCCTGCGGCATTGGCATACATCGGCACAGCGCAAACGACGGCCAGCGGCACCGCAAACCAATTCTCTTTCGACATATATTGCTCGAAAAAACCTTCCGGAACAAATCCGTGCATCGCCGCACCTACGCCTATGCCGACCAAAACATAAACCAGGACACCTCGAACAATGCCCCACGCATCGCGCGCAATGACGGGAAGCCGACCGGCAAAAGGAGTGTGCTTTTCCGCCCAGGCTTCGGATTCCCGGTCGGACTGCGCCTGCAACTGCCGTACCCACGGGGAGAGGTATCGCTCCAACTTGAAACGACCGAGTACGAAACCCCCGATCGTTCCGAGCAAGATGCCGCTCACGACATAAATCACCGTCGCCCGCAGGCCGAACGAGCCGAGGAACATCGCCACGGCAACCTCGTTCACGAGCGGCGAGGTAATCAGAAACGCGAACGTCACTCCCAATGGAATACCACCTTTGACAAACCCGATGAACAGCGGAATCGACGAACAGGAGCAGAATGGCGTGATCGCTCCGAACACCGAAGCGAATAGGTATTGCAACCCGTATAATTTCCGGGCAGTAAGGTATCGGCGCAGTTTGTCGATGGGAAAATAGGCATTGACAACGCCCATGACCATGCCGATCGAAAACAGCAGAATCAGAATTTTGATGCTGTCGTAAAAAAAGAAATTGACGGCACTCCCCAGATGCGTTTCGGCGTTCATCCCGAACAAGCCATAGACGAGCCAGTCGGCAAATCGTTGAATCATCGGTTCAAGAGAAATAAATTATACCATAGTAAATCCCCACGACAATAAAAAGCGTTCCCACAATCCGCGTAAGCCATTTTTGCGTCACCTGCATCCGGTTGTAGAAAGCACCCAGCCCGGCGACGCCGTAAGCCAATATCCATGCAACCATCATCACGGGAAGCCCCGTGGCGACAGCAAATACGGCAGGCAAAAGATAACCGCCCGTTTCGGCTGCCGACATCGGGATCAGCATTCCGAAATAGAAAACCCCGCTCGTCGGGCAGAAAGCCAGCGAAAAAAGAACGCCGAGCAGGAACGCACCCCATCCGCCGCGTCGTCCGATCTGCTCGCCCCGGCCCGAAAATCCGAATTTCGGGAGGTTGAGCCGCGATCCGAAGAGCATAAACAAGCCGATCAGTATCAGCGCGGGGGCAATCACGATCTCTCCCCATTTCCCGATTGCCTTCCGAATGGCGAAAACGCTTGCCCCCTCACGCAGCAGGGCGATGAGCAACGCACCCAGCAGGGTATAGGCAACCACACGACCCAACGTGTACAGCAGGCCGTTGAAGAAGATGCGCCGACGATTATCCAGGTCTTTCGAGATATAACCCACCGCTGCAATATTGGTCGCCAACGGACAGGGGCTCAGGGCGGTCAGCAGACCGAGCAGAAAGGCCGTCACCAACGGGACGGTCGAGCCGTCCAACATATGCTGCAGATACTCCATACCTATCGGTCCAACTGTTTTCGGATTGCGGCCCGGAGTTCAGCCTTGAATTTTTCCGGATTCGTGCGGGCATTGGCAAAGGCGGATTCCGTCAGGTCGGTGACGCGCTCCGCCCCCTTCCGGTGGCGGATGACAAGAAGCGACGACCACGTTACTTCGTATTTGTCCGCCAGCGCCTCCTCTTCGGAAATGTTTACTACGCGGAACACCAGCGAACTGTCGGCAAGCTGCGCCGCAAAGTCGGCTTCGACGACCTCTCGCGTGAGGTTTTCGATCGCTATGCAGGTGGGGCAACGTTTTTTCGCGTGGAACGACAACACTTCGACGCCGTCCGACGACCGTATCGAATCGACGCTGTTTCCCGCCGGCTTTTGTCCGCAGGCGACAAACGCTGCGGCGACCGTTAATAACAGGAGTCTTTTCATGGCGATCTATTTTGTCAGCAGTTCTTTGACTTCGGCCAGCGTGAGTTTGCGGCCTTTAGCGACAACCTGCCCGTCCACAACCAACGCCGGCAGCGTCATCACGTCATAGGACATGATTTTCACGATGTACTCTTCCTTTACGACCTTTGCATCCGATCCCAATTCGGCGACCGCCTGCTTTACCGTTTCATGGAGCACCCTGCATCCGGCGCACCCCGTTCCCAACACTTTGATCTCCATATTCATTTTTATTAGATGTAGTTCGACTTATTAAATGTAGTTCGACGAACAACGAACATTATTTGCAAAAAAAACCATTTAGCCGCAGCAGGAATCCTTCTCTTTGCAGTCGCCGAAGAAACCGGCAAAAAGGTTGCGCGCAATCGCCCAATTCTCCCGGTTGATGCAGTAGCGCACTTTCGGCATCTCGATTTCGCCCTGTATCAATCCGGCATCCTTGAGCTCTTTGAGGTGCTGGGATACGGTCGCCTTCGCAATCGGCAGGACCTCGTGAATATCCCCGAAAAAACAACTGTCCTGTGCAGCCAGAAATCGCAGAATAGCCATCCGCGCCGGATGCCCCATCGCTTTTGCAAAACGGGCGATCGTTTCCTCTTGTTCGGTATAGGCCTTTTTCGTCATATCTGTCGCAGTTGTTCGCAAATATACGAACAATATTTTTTAAAAAGAAAGAAAAGAGCTGACTTTTCCATTTTGCCTTGCACATGCCACTATGGGCGATCATGTATTGCACCTATGCATATGCATGCAGGATATTTTAGTCTTGCCTATTGGCAAACGGGTACTTACCGTATTGTGTTTTGAACGTTTCGATTAACTCTTTTTCGACAGCACGAGGATCGTCGGTTGGCAGCGGTTTCCAGCAGAACAATAGATTTGCAGCATCTTTCAACTGCCAAATATAACATCCGCCTTGATGTCCAACGGCCCCTCGTTGTCCGAACCGCAAATATTGCCTCAAGCGGCTTTGAAGAGTTGCCATGGGTTGCTTTCCGCCCCTAATACCTCCTGCCTGCCCGATATAGATAACGCATGTCTCGTTTACCCATTTTGCTAGCAACTCTTCGATCGGAACATTAGGATCTTTCCCTTTATAAAAACCGCCTGTTCCTACGGAAAGAAACTCAGGAGCGGCCTTTGTTGGGTGGACAACCATGTAAACACCTTTTATTTTCGGAATGACCGAACAATCCTTCCACAAATCTGCAATCGAAATAAATCCTGTGAATCCAACTTGTTGCAGATTTTCAATCGTTTTAAAGTTGAAACTCTTCTTCATCATGGAACTTATATGTGTTTTAACCTTGGGTTTCTCTATAGGCTCAATTTGGGGTGATACTATTTTGAATTGACAACTCTTATTTGTCCACTTTCAATCAATGCCTCCAAATCAAATCTTCTTGATAATCTCGGTTTGCTCAAATTCACCCTTTCTATTTTCAGCCTCTAACCACTCTTCCTCGTGTAAAAATAAAACGAGCTGGGAAGATGTCAGTTTCTCGATTTTATAGACGGATTCGATCGTTTCACTGGATCGCTCTTTCATTGTAAGCGTATTCCCCGATACAGAGTAAGTATAACGGAAAGGCGAATCTTCATCCTCCGTGCCGTTCGTATAAGTACTCAAGGTGCAAATCCCATTATTATCGAACGTATAGGTATAATAATATCCATCGGAAGGATATGTATCAGACCACTCCCGTTTGGTAGGACTGTTTCATTGTTTCCCAGCCTTTTTCGAGAGTAATTTGCCACGTTCCGACGATAGACGCATCTTGGTTGTCGTCCTTGTCATCGGAGCAAGCCGAGAAAGAAACTGCCACAAACATAGCGGCCACAATAAGAAACAACTTTTTCATAGTTGTAATAAGTTTAAGTTGTCGCCCCAGCACCAACACGACGGTTAAATTTGATTGATTTAATGAAACAGAAAGCGTGGTGCTGAAAACTTATTCAAAGATTGCAGGTCGTAGGAAACCTTGAAGATTAAATAAGCAACAGCCCCACGCAATAGAGCATCTGCACGAAAGGTGCAAAATGCAATATTGACGCGGGAAGATGTCGGCTCATTCTCTCTTCAGACGAATTTCCTACGTTCGCAATCTGAGAATAAACTTACACTTTCCGTGTTTGTCGTATGTCCCACAAAGATAGGCAAACAAACTGAAAAGCAAAACATCTTTCCGATTTCTCGGAACTGTTACAGGTTGAAAAATAGACTTTACGCCTGCATAAACTCTGTAATTATGGTTTGCAGATATTCCAAATCTCAATTATTGACCTTATGCCCACGTAAAAACAGAAATTAGAGACTGCAAAATCTTCTTGAACTTGCAATGCCCCTAATCTCTGTGATTTGTAATTTTATTATGTGGATATGCAGGCCGAGTTTTACTCTCCTGCAATCTTCTGTATCACGTTGTCCATGCAGACAGCCTGTCCGCTCGATAACCTGCCCACCAGTAGCAACCATATTCCTCAATGATTACCTGCTCCTCGGCTCTCAATCGTTCTGCCAACCATGAATCAATCAGCCACCATTCCATCACATCACCAACGAACGGATAGATATATTCTTCAGGTAGCAGGTTCTTGTTCAACATTTCATCCACGACTGCGGTTTGATTCGTCAGCACGCAGTTCTCCACCAATAGCCGTGCTAACATGGGATATGTTGTTGAGCGGCTATATTGCGTAAACATTGATTAGCGAATGTCGTGTGGTCTGCCTGTAAACGACAATTCAGTAAAACACCCTCGTCTGTCCACCGTATGCTGTTCTGCTCCGTTCCCATATAATCATTACGGTAGTAGTAAGGAATGAACTGCTGACTTTCTTTGTGCAGGGCGATAATCATTTCGGGGTCACGCATAGCATCGCCGTCCTGCCGTCCATAATGAGCCAGCGAAATGTGGTGACTTGTCTGTTCGGTCTATCAATTCAATATGCACAGGCATTTGAGTTGTCAATTTTGGTAGTTTGCTGAGCCAATAATCCTCGTAAGATTTCTGCCGCTTTTTTATCGAGTGTTTTCATAGTTTTAATCTATTTTTCACATTCGACAAGGGGAGGGGGCTTTAGTAGGTAGTGTATAGCCAATCAGATGTTATATGACTTTTTGCGTGTCGTGTAAGTATTTAAAGCACAAGATTTCTGAGAGGTATAAAACTTTTAATATAATACTGTAGGTGATTTATATGGTGAGATGGAGTTATATTGGATGCAATAAATTACAACTCCCAACAGCTAATTATGAAACTATCCTTATTATTTCATGGTCGGTTTTATTTTCCTCATTAAGTCTGTATTCAAGCAACTCCACTATCTTTACTATCTCATTATTGTATTTTGCAAAGAAAGGAACTAACATGAGTTGAATATTTTGTCGTTGCCGATTATTTAATTTAGCCCCACTTCGGACTTCTAATAGTCCTATATTCATTTCTAGAACTGATTTGATATGATTATTACTTATTCCATTAATGTCAACTCTATCAAGCACATAACGAAAACTACTATAAAATATCTGAAGTCTATAAAAAAGGCTTGTTAATTCTTGATAACTAGTATCGGAAGAAAACTTTATATTTTTAAATTCAGTAAGAGCTTGTTTAAATTTTCCTGTTTGAAATAAAAAGAGTGCTTCTTCCTTCCTCGAAAATGCTTATTTTTAGTTACCAAGCTTCAAATAATTATGTATTCGACGGATTTAGAAGAAACACAGTGGCAAGTTATCAAGAAAATCTTGAACTTGCAAGAAAGGAAACGAAAATATGATTTGCGTGAAATATGGAATGCTATTTTCTATGTAGTCAAAACCGGGTGTCAATGGCGTATGCTTCCCTCTGATTTCGCTCCTTGGGAGTTGGTTTACTACTATTATCGCAAATGGTCTTCTTTGGGTGAATTTGATTTATTATTGAATAACTTACGAAATAAAGTTCGTGTAAAAATGGGACAGAAGGCAGAAGCAAGTTTGGGTATCATGGATAGTCAAAGTGTACGTTGGGGTGATAACCGTTCTCTTAATGGTATTGACGGGAACAAGAAAGTAAAAGGCGTTAAACGTCATGTAGTGGTAGATAAAAATGGCTTCCTGCTTGCAGTCATGGTGACGATTGCCTGTGTGCATGATAGCAAGGCGGCTTATCTGTTGGCAAGGTGTCTGAGGGAACTCTGTTGCAATATCAAAGTCATATTGGCAGATGCCGGATATCGTGGAGAAGTAGCTGAGAAGATTAAAAATGCTTTTGGATACATTCTTGAAGTAGTCGTCAGTGGTGATAAGGTAAAAGGCTTTAAACCAATAGGTAAAAGGTGGATTGTGGAAAGAACCTTTTCATGGTTTGACAATTATAGAAGGCTTTGCCGAAACTATGAATTAACATTCGATTCGGCAGAGGAAATGGTAAAACTGGCATCCATTAGGATGTTATTGAATAAAATTTAAACAGGCTCTTAGTTTTTACATTAACTTTCATCAAGTCCCTCAATCTATAATCCGGATTGCAGGGACTTTTTTGTGAATGGCTATCATAACGTTATCAATGAGAGTAATAAGATTATAGGTTTCCTGAATCCGGATTACGCTTCGTATGACTGATAATATTTTCTGTCGAGTTATGAAATAATCCGCTTACGAGCACAAGATATTCTGGTAAAATATCATTCTTTCCCCAAAGCAGTTCTATCCCGAAAAGTTCCGAGAGGGTACGTGCTATATCGAATCCGAATGCTTCAAGCGAGGGACGTACTTTGTCCGGATGCAGGCAAGGACGGTTGCATTTGCGGGCGCATTCGGAATCTGGACAGTATAGGCATTTTCCTACATAGGCGAATGCCCTGCCTCCGTATCTGTGCTCCAGTTCCAGCAACTCTTTTTCTATCCTGATTCGTTCTGGTCTGATTAACTCTTGTGATTTGTCTATCGGGATGCCTTTTTCGATAGGAATAATTTTGGTAGCCATAAGATAGGCATACTTGTACTGGCGCAGAAATTCTCCGGTATCGAAATCAAACGGCGGACATCCCCAACTGTTACCGTAATTAGGGCATTGCCTGCAAAACTCGACAAACCGTTTCTCATCCCGGAAACGTGAAATATATTCATCCACGCCGATGCCTGCCGTGAAATTCTCTATGATATATTTTTCAGTCATTGCTTCACTTTAATGAATCCTATTGTAGTGTCGAACTTCACGCAATTATTTCGGAACAGCCGTTCTATACAGCCGCTCAGGCGCATCTCCTTCGTCAGCAGAACCGGTAAATCGAGAAAAGGGCTATAAAGGTAATATCGAGTTATGTGCCGGTTTATCGGCTCGAGTCCATTGCAATGGTAAAATATTTGTTTGAGCATGCGCGTATAAATCAGATGATTTGGGTGAATAGGTCGAGTTGGTGCAGGAGCGTGACGGTAAAGAAGATGCCGACGACCAGACTCAGCGCAATGAGCAGTGCATCGAGTACGTGGGCCGAGGGTTTCGTCGGCCGGTCGGCGTTGCTTCGGACATACTCCCGAAAGAAGATGTAGAGTGCAGGTACGGTACTGCACGCCAGCAGGTAGTCTTCGGGTATGCCGAAGAAGTAGACTTTCGACAGTCCGATCAGCGCCCAGTGGCAGAGGAACATGGCCAGCACGATATTGACCTGCTCCGAGAAGGCGAGCATCAGTCCAATGGTGAAAACCGCCACCGAACAGGGCATGACGGGCGAGGTCATCATGGGGAATTCGTGGCCCAGCGCCAGCGAGCAGAGGGGATATATCAACGGCATGGCAAGGAGCAGGACAGCGAATGCGTTGTGCTGGCCGGTGCGTTCGAGCGAGGCGTGTTTCACCAGCAGGTCATAAATCCAGATTCCACCCATGATGGCCCAGAAGAGTGCTAACATGCCGTGATATTCGCGCGGTCGGCAATAGATCATGTAATAGACTCCGGCAATCCAAAAGTTGAGCATCGCCATGAAACTCTTCATGGCGATGCGCACAGTGTTTGTCGGCCGCAGGCAGAGCAACAGAAGCAGCAGGGTTGCAATGCCCGTAAAGACAATCTGCGCAGGCCAGGTTGCGGCATTGTAGGCCGCGATCGTGTTCCAAAAAATTTCCATAACCTAACTATTTTTTCGTGTGCGTCGGGTCATAGAGAAGGCCCGGCGCTTGAAGATGAATATCGGCAGCGTGGCACCGGCGGCAAGCAGCGCAATGACACTCAGCGATACGGTGGCATTGAGAAAAAACTGCTGCATGTAGCGCATCCCTTCGTCAGCCCGATCGAGCGACTGGAGGAACATGATGAGCGAGAAAACCGTCTTGTAGGCGTAGATGCCCGGCACCATCGGCAGCAGAGCCGGGATGTAGAGACAGGTCATCGGGCAGCGGACACCGCGGCCGAGCCATAGGCTGCCCATACCGATTGCAAAGGCCGCGAAAAGCGATGCGGTGGCGATATCCAGTGCGGAACAGTGCATCAGCGTGAAACGCAAGGCGTGGCCTATGGCGGCAAGCAGGGCGATGCGTGGAAAGGCTCGCATCGGCGGATCGGAGATGGCCCCGAATCCGATGGCGGCGACAGCGGCGAAGAGTCCGTCGAGCAGAATATCCGTCACGATCATAGCAGCGAATCTTTAACCATTAACAAAGTGGCCGACAAACCGACGGCGATGCAGACGATCAGCAGCATGGCGTTGACCAGCCGGCTGACACCCATAAGGACGTGTCCTTCCATGATGTCGATGACCCCGTTGATGAGCGGCACGCCCGGCACGAGAAACAGCGGACTGGTGGCCAAAGTGATCTCGGCTGTGCAGTCGAAACGCAAGGCGGCCGTGGCGCAGAGTGACGCGACGAAAGCCGAGCAGGCGAAGACGAGAAAGTGATTGACTGCGTGAGCCTGCATGCGCTGTTTGACGGCGAAGCCCACGAGTGTCGCCGTGAAGACGATGCCCACGGCCGTCCAGTCGCCGCCGAAGAGCTTGCAGAACGAGGCGTTGGCCAGTCCGACGAACACGAGCGTGAAGATCGGGTCCATGCGCGGTTTGTCAACCAGCGTCCGGTAACGGCTGCGGATTTCGTCGAGCAAGAGGCCCTCGTCCAATGCGTCCCAGCTCAAGGCACTCAAATCAGAGTTCCGCTCGAAACTGATGGGGAGCGACGGGATTGCCACCACACGGGTTGCGGACTCGCCGCTCCCGAGGTCGAGCACAGTCAGTATCGTACTCTTTTGGAAACTCGACAACTGAACGTCCACGCCCAGCGCTTCGCCGATCCGGCGTGAATTGCGGACCGCCCGCGAGGTGTGAACTCCCGAGCCGAGCTGATAGGTGGCGTATTCGGCGATGAAACCGAGTATATCGCAAAGTTCCTGCTGCGTTTTCATATGCGGATCATTGTTTATCGGACTTTTACCACACCTGTCGCAGTATCGAACGTCACGCATTTATTGCGGAACAGCCGTTCGATGCAGCCGCTCCGGCGCATCTCTTCGGTCGGCATATACGACAACTGGGGTGGGTCGATAAGGGCTATCGCATCGGCAAGCGAGAGGGCGATATCCAGCTCGTGCGTGGAAAAAAGGATGCACTTGTTTTCTTCATGCGCCAGCCGTGCCAGCAGTGTACACAATTCGTAGCGGTTGGGCATATCGAGAAACGAGGTGGGTTCGTCGAGCAGGATAATCGGCGTATCCTGCGCCAACGCCCGTGCGATCATGATGCGCTGGCACTCGCCGTCCGACATCTTGTCCATCGTGCGCTCCGCATAAGCCTCCATGCCCACCGAGGCGAGCGACCGCATGACGATCTCCTTGTCGACCTCCTGCATCTTTCCAATCCAGTTGGTATAGGGTGCGCGGCCGATAGCCACGACATCCTTGCATTTGAGATTGGCGATGCGTGTGCGCTCGGTCGTGACGAATGCCAGCGTTCTGGCCATTTCTGCTGCTCGCATATCGGCGGCGTTATGCCCGTCGAGCAGGATTCGGCCGGTATAACGGCGGTTCAGTCCGGCGATGGCTCGAAGCAGTGTCGATTTGCCCGTGCCGTTGCGCCCGATAAGGGCAGTCAGCCTGCCCTTTTCTATGGTGGTTTCCACCTCGCAGAGCAAGGTGCGCTCGCCGTAGCCTATGGAAAAATCGTGTAACTTTATCATGCGGTGACGGATTTATTGCGCAAGACCACCCACACCACGATGGGGATTCCCAGCAATGCGGTGATGGCGTTGATCGGCAGGGTGAACATTTTAGAAACGAGGTCGCAAAGAAGCAGCACCGCCGCACCCGAAAGAACGGTTCCCGGTACGAGTACCCGATGGTCGCTGTTGCGGAACAGCATTCTCGTGACGTGGGGCATGGCCAGTCCGATGAAGCCTATCGGACCGCAAAAGGCGGTCACCGTACCAGCAAGCAGCGTCGTGGAGAGGAACAGCAGCCCGCGCGAGCGTCGGATGTTCAGCCCCATCGTCACGGCATACTCCTCGCCGAACAGCAGTAAGTTGAGCGGCTTGATCGTCACCACCGCCAACAACAGTCCGGCGATAATCGACGGGACGAGTACCGCAAGCTGGTCGAAGGTCACGTCGCCGAGCGACCCCATCGTCCAAATGACAAAGGCTTTCAGGGATTCTTCCTTGCTGAGATATTGCAATATCTGTACAATCGCGCCGACTCCCGACGAGAACATCATGCCGAGAATCAGAATCACCATGATGTCCTTGATGCGGTGGCCGACGGCGGCGATGACGACCAGCACGAGCGCCGCTCCGAGCCAAGCCGCCCCGGCAATGCCTATCGACGAACCGAAGCCTGCAAGCACGACGAGTGCCACGCCGAGGCTCGCGCCCGAACTGATGCCGAGCACGTAGGGGCCGGCAAGAGGATTGCGGAAGAGGGTTTGCATCTGAAGACCGCTGACCGACAGAGCTGCTCCGGCCAGCAACGCGACCACCGCCTTAATCAGTCGGATATTCAGTATGATTTTCGCCGTCGCCCGCGGGCAGTCGCCACCCGTCAGGGCCGCCCAAACATCGCCGAGCGGCACGGCGACAGCCCCCACCGCCAAATCCAGCAGAAACAGGAAGAGGGTGAGGGCAGCCAGTGCGGTAAATAATAGGACGGAACGGGAGCGCATTTATTTCAATTGCTTGTAATAGACGAAATCTTCTGCGACCAGTTCGGGGTGGAATATCTTTACGAGGTCTCGTAGCACGAGGTCGGGATTCACCACGGCCGACTCGTAGTAGTCGTTGCCGCCGGCGGCATTCGTGCGGGCGTTGTTGTTATAGACGTATCCGTTGCGGAAGCACCGGGTGTCGGTGAACTTCGGGCAGGCGGCTCGCAGTTCGTCGAGCGTGTTCGCCATACCCACATGCAGCCACATATCGACTTGCGAGGCCAGCAGATACGCCTCTTCGAGGTCGATGGGCGCGGAAGCGTTTCCCGTGTTCTTCTTGTAGATGTAATCGCCTCCGGCATCTTTGATCAACCGGGCGACATAGCTTTCGGTCGAGGGCATGAACCAATTGTCGCCGTAAGGCGTGTTGAGCATCACTGAAGGGGCATCGATGGCTGCATCGGTTACTCGCTTTTTCAAAGCGTTATAGCGAACCGGAATCTCGGCAAACACTTTCTCTCCCTCTGTCCGTTTTCCTGCCACCTCCGCCAATGCCACCAGCCATTCGGCTTTGCCCAGCGGCGACTCTTCCAGGTAATCGCCGACATACATGAACGGGATGTTCAGTTCTTTCAGTTTCCCTTCCATCGAGCTGGCCCCGTTCACGCCGTAAAGCAGTACGAGGTCGGGATCGAGCGAGAGCAGCAGCTCATAGTTAATGTTCCCCTCATAGCCCACGTCGCCGACGCTGTCGCGTCGTGCCTGAATATCGGGATTGGAAATGTAGTCGATACCCGATACCCCGACCACGCGCCCCGTTTCGCCGATCGCGTCAAGCATGGCGATATGGGTCGAAGACATGCAGACGATGCGTCCGGCATTCCCGTTGAGTACCTGACCGGTGAAATCTTCGGGAGCGGCTTCGCCGTCACGGGCGATGAACAGGCACGTGGTAATGCTGTCGGCTCCCTGCCAAGGGTTCGTGACGGTAACCAATACGCTCTTTCTGCTGTCAGCACCTTTTATGTTAAACCCCGAAGCGTATTCAGGTGTATAGGCCGTTCGGTTGAAATCGGCAAGTTTGGAACTCTTATCATGGCAGCCTGTGAATGTCAGTACAAGCAGCAATATCAGGCTCAGATTTTTCAATGCTTTCATATTGTTACAAATTTGTATTTACGGATTTCTTCTTATTTTTTCCGAACTTCGGGGTGATGCCGATGAACAGTTCGAAGTTGATACCGGGCATGGGGCGCGAGAGCACCGAAAGGTAGTCCTCGTTGAAGAGATTATTGACTGCAAATTTCAATTGAACGTCCACCGGTTTGAAAAACAGGTTTTTCTCCAAGGAGACGTTGCTCATGAAATATTCGGGCAGGTGTCCTGTCAGCGTGTAGTCGTTGCTTGACATGGTGAAACGCTCCGAGTAGAACGCCCACTTGTAAAGGAACGCCCACGACCGCCACGACAACCGTCCTGTCAGCGAGGCGGAATGCTCCGGCACGTAGGGCAGCTGTTTGCCCACCGACTGGTCAGCAGGTGACATTTTCTCGCCCTCGTTGATAGAGGGTGTCCACGAATAAGAGCCGTTCAGGTCGATGAGCCAATCCTTTGCCGGCTGCACGGCCAGGTTCGCTTTGACCTCGATGCCGTAGGCGTGTACCTTCTTCACGTTGCGGGGCGAAAAGAATCCTTTGGTGGTGGGCAGCCAGATAATCCAGTCGTCGATGTAGGAATCGAACCAGTTCACGCCGCCGTTCAACTTATAGGCATTTTCTTTGCCGACCTCGAAACTTACACCTGCATCGTAGCTGAAACCATGCTCGTTTCTCAGATTGGGATTGCCACCGGGCAGGAAATAGAGGTCATTCAGCGTCGGGAAACGGTAATTGCGTGAAACAGAAGCTTTGAGCATCACATTCCCTTTCGGAGAAATGATGCCGTCAATAAAAAAAGCCGGTATAAGTGGAGCCCACTCGGAACCGTACATTTCTTCTCGCAACACAACCGACATGCCAAGCCGGTCTATCGGTTGCCACTTGGCAGATACGGAGCCGGAAAGTTCCACGCGTCCTTTGTCATAGCCCACGATGGCCTTGCCTCCGTCCTGCAAAATGATATTCTTGTCCTCACTGCGTACCAAATGCTGGTGAGCCGATACGTTAGCGGTGAAAAACCAACGTTTTGTTGGACTGTATTCACCTTCAGCCTGCCCGTAGAACGTATTTACCTTGCTGCGCGAACGGGTCATCGACGCCCAGTTATCAGGTGCGACCTCACGCTTGTAGTCGTAGGCCATCCATGTGTGTATGTAACCGCCTTTCACGCCAAGTTTCCAATTGCTTTTGATATGATCCCACGAAAGGACACTGCGGAAAGTCTGTTCCCGCTGGCGGTTCTCGAAGTCGGTTGCATCTCCGTAGTCGGTCGTCAACATCGGAAGTTCCCGGTTGGAGTTGATATACCATGCGTTCAGGCCTAATTTGTCGCCTTTGCGGGTGTTGTAATAGACTTCTTGAAGCAGGTGCAGGTCCTTGAACGCACCGCTTCGGTTGCGCTCTACGGGGTGATACTGCCCGATGATGTTCTTGTCCTCGTCGTAGATATTTATCTTCTTGTCGTGGTTGGTGTACTTGTAATCGTTAGGCGAGGAAGAATAGACCGCACGGGTAGAGCCGTGCCACCGCTTGCTTCCGTAGGTGAAGCGAGCGAACTCGTCGAAGGTCTTGAACGAGCCGATGCCCTGCACGTACTGGGCGTTGAACCCTTCGGCGACTTCGGGAGCCGTGCCGAGCTTGACTAAACCGCCCAGTCCGCCGCCCGTTTCGTTCACCGACGAAGTGCCGTGCAGCAGCGACGCTTGGTCGATGAAGTAGGACGGGATAGTAGAAAAGTCGGTCATGCCGAGCATGGGGTTGTTGATGCGCATCCCGTTCCACGTCACCTGCGTATGGCTGGGCGACGTGCCGCGGAAGGCAACGGTCGAGAGCGTGGCGCGGCCGTAGCTTTTGACAAACACGGACGAGTTGAATGTCAGGATGTCCGCCATTGAGAGGGCGATGTTCTCTTTCAGTGCGAGTGAATCGAACTTCGTCTTCTGCACGCCGATTTCTTTCATCGGCCGATGTCCGATGACCGTGACTTCCGGTATGGTGAGATGCCAGCCTGACCGCTTTTTGCTTTCCGTCTGCTGCGCAAAAAGTGCCGTGGGGAGACATGCCGCCAAAGCGAATAACAGATATAGTCTTTTCATATTGCCTCCTTTCTTATTTCCAACAAAATGCACCAGGGATAATCCCAACATAAAATTCATCAATCAGTTCGCCGTCAAGTGAGTAGCGGTATATCATGCCCTGCTGTTGGTAGTCGATGGCATCAGCGATGTACACCTCCCCGTTAGCGGGGTTCACCGTCAAGCCGTAATAAATCGTACCGCTGTATTCGAGGAACGGGCGCACCGGCACACGGCTCGCCGTCACGTCCATGCACCAGATGTCTTTGTTAATCCAGTAGAGTTTGTCCCTGTCGCCGTTGAGCTGCACCTCCGAGGGCCAGTCGCCCAACTTGAACTTGAACTGCTTCTCCACAGTGAAGGTCTCGGCGTCGATGCGGTAGAGCGAGGGGGCTTCGTAACCGTAGGGGCTGCCCTCGTAGCCGCCGTCGGTAATCGTCCACATCTTGTTATACTTGTCCATGACCAACGATGTGGGCTGGATGCCGATTTTCAGTTCATCGACAACTTGGTCGGTCTCGGTGTCGATTTTGATGATACGGTTCTGGTAACTCCAACAGTTGCAATAGACGTATTTGCCGTACTGCACCATCTGCTCCGTCGAGCCGCTTTCCATCGTCATGTCCGGCACTTGGATATGCCCGGTGATTTCATACGTTCGCGGATTTATAATGAAGATGCGGTTGTCCCACAGTTGGGTGACATAGGCTTTCTCGTCGCTCAGGAAATGGATATAGCGCGGGGAGGTCAGATTCTCGATGCGTCCCACCTCCTTGAAGGTGTTCAGGTCGATGGCGAAAATCACGTGGGAGTTGTTCACCACGACCCAGCCCTTGTTGTCGTAGATGGTCATCGACTGTGCCACGTCGCCGAGCTTCATGCCGTTGGCACGGAAGAAGACCTCGTTCTGCACCTGTTTGGTCTCTGGGTCGTAGTAGCTCAGCGAGGCGTTGCCGTACTGGAAGTTGCCCTCGTTGGTAATGAACAGTCCGGCTCCCGTGGCGTTGAAATCCTCCACGGCATCGCCGTAGTCCCACTTCATGCAGGCGGTTAAGGATAGTGTCGCTCCGACAACTACGCTCCATAGCAGATATTTCAATTGGTGATGGGTCATACCGTTGTTTTTATAGTTAATCCCCGGTAGTCTTACCTTACGGCAAGCATACCGAGGATTGGCAGAAAATTTATTGTTTGGTTATCTATTCAGCGGGCTTGTACTTCCCGTCTATCATGTCTTGGTAGGTGGGGTTGTATTTGCAGCCACTTACAATCCAATTTGGTTCAGTAATTTGATTATCCTTGATAAAAGGCTCAAATATAGAAAAATCAGAAAAAGAAGTAAGCTTAACGAAATTCACTCCTGATAAACTTTTAAGCTTCGGCATATCAAAAGATGTTAATTTGGAAGCAGCATCTGCACTTAAAGATCCAGCTATAGAGACTAATTCAGGGCATGAGAAAGCGGAAAATCCATGAATCGTTATTCCCGCTCCTCCAACTTTTTCAAGCACAGGAAAAAGCTCATAAGTGGTTGTAGAACGGATATCTAATCCTCCATATGGAAGGTCGTCGGTTGACCACTTACCTTCTTTTGCATATGATGGATTTGAATTGCAACAAATCGATTTTAAATTACTAAAATTATGAACCATTTTAGGAGTATTAAGTGCCCCCTCCATAAAAAATTGACCGCCAATTTTTTCAAGTTTTGAAAATTCTAAGTTTGATGCCATCATATTAATTTTGAGATGCATATAGCCGTCAACAAATTTGAGATTATTTGCAACGATGCCAGATTTCATCCCTGCACCAAAATAAAAGTCGCCGTGTACCTCTTCAATTGGAAGGGTAAAAACTTTTTTGTCTGGTGTTATGTATGATAAATTCTTTACCTTTTTAAAATTGAAATCAACATAGTTATTCGCCCAGGCATCAATATAAATAGAAACATTCGAAAGATCATCTTTCGTTATAAGTTTTTGTAGTTTCTTACATTCCGAGATGCGTATAATGGATTCCTCTGAATCTTCATTAGAAAAAACAGCATCACTAATGTCTATAGGAGAAGAACAACTTATTAGCTTCTCTAATTTTAACGATCCTATTCTTTTTAAGTTTTTAAGATTTGATAATGATGAAAGTTCATAGAAATAACAAATTGAAAGAAGGCCTGTTACGGTTGCCAGATTCGACATTTCATCAAGATTAGTAAGAGAAACATTTCCTGTAGTGGAAAACAAATCTCCTTGAATATAGTTCGAAATAATAAAACAATCTCCATTAACAACAGAAAGTTTGGGCATTGATAATTTTTCAAACTCGATAGGCAAAGATGAAAAATTAATACTTCCTGTTTCAATAAGCTCAGGGAAAGAGATAGATTTTAAAGTCGAAATCTCATTAATGCTTAACGAATTTTTAACAGTCTGTACTTTGGGAAATACCAATGTGCTAATTGCACCTTTACCCATACCGAAAATGTTTAATGCCCCTCCGACGTTTATCAGTTCGGGTATTTGAAGCGTTGTCAATGTGGACGAACTGATAACAAAATCACCCTCAATAGCTTTTAGCAGATCAAACTGAACGAATTTTACACCATTGTTGTACACATGGATATTGCCCGTTACCTCGTTCAATTTGGTCATGGAGACCATCTCCAGCGTTTCGTTCGCAGCCGGGTTTTCCTCCGAACCAATCGACAAACCGCCGATTTTGGTAATGTTGTCCAAACCGGTCAGCGTTCCACCGGTATAGCTGTTCTTTATTGTGATGGTTCCTTCGACTTCTTTAATAATACTAAGTCCAGAAATATCACTGATATTTTCTGCATTTTCTGCGTCCGAACCAATAATAAGATTACCTTTTATGATTGTAACGCCAGATTCAATAAAAGCAGCTACTTCTGAGTTTTTTTTCAGTTCTACATCACCCTCACTTCTTATCTCATCCTTCACAACAACATAAGTATAGTCATTGGTAGCTCCATTAAAAGAAGTAACACGGAAAGTACGTTCAGTGTTCCAATCAGTTATGGATGTTGGATCAGGGAATATCTTTGCAGAAGGTGTGTAAATGAAAGATGCCTTTGCTCCATCAAGAGAAACTGTGTATGGTACAGTCATCGTAATTGTGTTGTTCTCAATGACAGCATCATATGTCTTATCATTCACACTCAGTACCACGGATGTGATGAAATTATCATCAGCATCAACTGGAATTTCGTTCTTATCGGAACAGCCGACAGCCAAAATACCGAAGAAAAGGCCGAACAGCAAGTTAAAATTGATTGGTTTCATTTGTAATATGTTATTATTGTTTTTTACTTTATGTTTAAATCTTGGAACGAAAATACTTCGGTAGAGATTTCTCCTAAAACGCCGCTTTTAGCCAAGGCTCCATTCTGAACTTTTATGAAGTCGATGTATTGGAGATTTACCGGAGAGCCGTCGTGATACATGGCATTAGATATTTTGAATCCGTTTTTCTGTCCAGAACCGTCATACGAATCACCAGCCAACATATCGGAACCGCAATTATCCACATACCCCCAGTCATAAGGAGAGTTACTCCAGTAACCTGTGGATGGACTTTGTGAATTGCGTGGCAATAGTCGAGTACCGTACAAAGTGTAGGAGTCGGCCGTAATCCACAACGGATAATAGTAAGGTTGCGTGTGGTAGGCATTGAAATCGACCCAGCCAGTGTTTCCCAAATTGTCAATCCAATAAGTGTGTGAACCATCCGAGGCCGGTCGGAAATAGGTCACCTCATAATCTTGAATGGTGGTGGGTTTCCCTGTTTCGCTGCCCCGCAGTTCGTACCACTCATCATCGGGAAGTCCATTGCCGTTGACATCCTGCATCACCCACACTATCCCCGGTTCATTGGAAGAATCAAAGGCATTGCCCTGAATAGCAAAATCATATCCACCCTTATTCTGAATGCTGTGGTCAAACCCTACTATGATGTAACCGCCAAAGGAGCCGAGAGATACATAACTTTGCTTGGCAATACGCTTGGAAGCATATTCGACGGCCGCTTCTCGGGTCGATTCGCTACCGGTAAAACCACCAGTATTGGTTTCGTTGATGAATTGTCCGGGAGCCGGCGTATATTCATACACTCTGTTGGAATAGGCCGAACTCGCACCTGAAGCAGCACGATATCCGGAAGATTCCGACCCGTTCACGCAAACTACGGTGACGGCGGATTCCACGGATATGCTATTTTGCATTTCGGTGACAGAGACGGTTATCCGGTATTCTCCGGCGGACGAAGGGGTGAACTTATACACCCGACCGGTTTCACCTTCCACGGGCTTACCGTCTATGCTCCAGCGGTATTGCGGATTCTCGAAATAGTCCAGCAATGGACGCAAGAACACTGGTCGCCCGGCAAACGTATAGCGTGTGGAAACAGACTGCTCATAAGACGGGGCAGGGAAAACAACCTCATAAGGCATATTCTCGACCACCTCTATCTCCAACTCTTTCTTGGTTTCACCATCCTCGTTGGATGCTGTTATGGTAATCGGAAAAACTCCCACCTGATTTTCCTTAAACGTATAGGTCGTATCGGTGGATACCACAACCCCTGCACGTACCCATTCCACCTTGAAACCGGCAAGGTCGCGATGGGCAATCACGGCAGTCAGGGTATTCTCTATGCCTTTTTGTACTTTCAATCCTTTGGCCGGCACATACAGATTGATGGCCGGGGGCAACAAATCCCTCACTTCCACTTTCACCTCTTCTTCGGCATGACCGTTTTCGTTGTCCACCCGCAGCGTAATAAAGACCTCCCCCGATTCATCCCACGTGTATTTCAGGGTCGGGTCTGTGGAAATCAGTTTCCCCTCTATGGTCCAGGCAAACAAGGCATGGTCTGCGTACCGGTAAGTCGGTGCGATGACCAGTTCCCGGCCAATCTTGACTGCATAGATACCGTCTTCACTATCGAGTTCAATCACTGGGGCTTGTCCGGATTCTGCAACGACAACCTCATCCCGATTGCAGGATATGAATAATACAGCGAGTGTAAAAAAAAATAATTTTTTGATTACCATGAATACAAGCTGGTTAGATTAAAAGACAACCACCACTTCCAAGTTTAAATTTCCTTGAAAGGGGTGGTTATAAAATTAGTTTTCAAAAACAATATCATCAATACAGAGGTATGCAGGGGTATTTAAGCCATACTCTCCTGTGTCGGAACCTGAAAAGTTAAATTTCACAAATCCTACTCCAGCTTGATTAATAGGCCAATATGTCCATGTAGTAACGGGATTTTCGTTCTTCCCATTTCTATAATCGGCTAATACCTTGGTGTATGTAGCTAACTTATTACCAGCAAAATCATAACATTCAAGTTCAACTTGGAAATACCCAATATGGTTTCCGCCTGCATCGACTTGTGCTGACAGCGGAGTAGCTACACCGGATGCGCCGAATTTATTACCATGCATGATTACACCATAGGTATATGATGAATTACAGAACCATAAACCTTTTAGAGTATATTCGCCTGTTAAATAGAATTCGGGTTGAGCCATCCATTCGGTATTATATTCATCAGAATAACCATAAACAACAGCAAAATTATTTCCGCTATGACCTGCACCTTCGTTAGAGCCATTAACAGAAGTCGTATCATAAACACTCATTTGATTGTTATAGGAATACCACCAATCACTCGGTATGGTATCACCGGTAATCGTAATTCCTTCGGCAGAAGATGGATTGGTACGGTAATTCCATTTAGACAATGCTAATCCACCACAAGAGAAATTGTTGAATGTTCCATAATTATTAGTCACAGTGTTAATCTCAGACATGAACACTCCATCTGGATCAGCAATTTCTTTTACTTGGGTATACGAACCCACATTTCCATAATAATTAGCACCGTAGGAAGTTGTCATAGCCATCATCGAAGAGGCAAAATCATCAAACGTGATGGTAGTCGTTCCATCGGGGTTAGGTGTTGCGCGGGTTTGAATCGCACTTTCTTCATACGGAGTAAGGAAGTCATCGTCGGACGAACATCCGGTGAACACTGTGGCGGCCATTGCTACAACGGCCATTGCCATAAACCTAAAATTCTTTTTCATAACTCAAGTATTAAAAGTTAAACAAAAAGTTTAATTACACATTCGTTTTCCTTGCGATAGATTTGCAACGAATGAGAAACCGGTTATCAAAAAGAATACAGGTGGTCTTTGGATGAGCCTCTGTTCATTTTGATCTAATGCCAATTATCCCGTGGTCACTAAATCATATCTTATCAAGCAGGTCTTCTGGCTCATCCCGCTTATCGCGCCTTCCCAGCTTTCACCAGTGGCAAAGAGTGCGATAAACTTTAATAGGACTTACAGCTGCGAGTACAGCTCCGGATTTTCACCGGGATTCCCTTTTAATTCCAATCGACACTTCGATAGGAAACTTAACTGGTGCAAAGTTAAGAGTTATTTTTTATATAATTTCTTTTTTCTCCATTTTTTTCTGATAACAGCTTTTATGAATATAAAAATGTACTCTTTCTACCATTTTTTAGTTGCGAATAACGATATGCCATTGCCCAATCATTTATTTTTTAATTCGTCTTCTCCCCTTATGTCGGCAATTCCTGTCGGGTGATTTTTATGCAAAGGTACAGCGTTCGGTCAATTGCCAAGAGCCGCAAATGCTAACGTTTTGCGAATTTTACAGCAGCCTTCCGCAAATCGCAGATTGGGGTATTCCGTAAAATCCGCCCGCCGTTCACTTGTCTTATTTGCCTCGATCCGTCTGTCAGTCCTGCATAAAAATCATTCCCCAACGAGAAGCCGAAAGAGCTTCAAGAAGAGGGAAATAAAAAGTTTAACAAATTAAAATTTACAATTATGCACAGCAGGATTTTTCAAATTTCAACGGAGCCGATAGACAAAGAAAACTATCTGAATGAGGACACACTCCAGCAAGGAGACGGGAGCTTCTATGACTATTGTTCAGAAATAGACGAGGAAAACCGTAAAGAGGATATTGCCAATTTGGTCAATTATGCCTTACCCAACGGAATGTTCGAGCTTATATCCGATGACACCATGCGCTATAATGGTGGCATAGAGCAATGGAAAGAGGAGTATGTCGCCAATATCAAAAAGAGAGCGGATGCTCTTACGGCAGATAATATGTTGGAATGGGGGTCGACCTATTATCTCAAACAGGCAGTGGAAAATCCGTTGGATGTCGCCTATCATTTCTATTTGGATGGCGACGGCTGCCAATCTTTTGCCGAACAGTCCTTTGCGTTTATGGAGTTTGTTTGTAGGCTTGAACCGGGAACGATACTCTACATCGGAGGAGTTGTTGATTACCACTTCTGATGTTTGTCCGAAACATTGGCAACCACCCGCTTTTGAGGCGGGTGGTTACTCTCTTTTTTGCACAGGCTCACCGGTTACTTTTATAAATATGCTCTGCAGAGCTTCCGCCACCGGTTTCACTGCCGGTATATTCCTTTTTTAAGGGTATAATCCCTTCACTACCCCGACATACGCCACAGGCTTGTTTTCGTGTGCAAAGGTACGGTGGACGAACATGGTTCAAGTACCGCTATCGCTACCTGAAATAAAATTTGATGACAACTTTCCGTAATCGGAGATAACGGTATTTCATAAAATTTCATCGCAGGTTCCTTGTCCGTCGTTCTTGTATCCCCCGTTTGGAACGCACATGAAAACAACCCTTTTGGGCGAAGTCAGAAGACTTCAAGAAAAGGGAAATAAAAAATCAATAAATCAAAAGACAATGAGCAAGTACGATTTCATCAAGCAAGGCAACCTCCTTTATTGGCACACTGCCGATAACGATGTAGAATGTCGAATTATCTCAACTCCCGAAAAAGTGGATAGCGACAGTATTATTTTAATCGCAACAGGTTCTTCAGAGATTGAAGTCTTGGCATCGGAGCTATCACCTATTGGCTCATCGAGAAGCCACAAAGAGGAATTTTTGCGCTGGAAAAAAGAGCGTGAAGCCGAGGGCATGGAGTTTTTCAACCGTCTTTCCGAAGTCATGGAAACAGACAATGATTTGGCTGTAGGCGATATGGTGGCGTTTACTAACGACTACGGGGTGGTATTTGGCCCCAAAGAAGTATTAGCTTTCAGAAAGCCTTGGAATGGCGGTAGATGCGTATATATCGACAGTGATGCCTATTGGTTCCCAGACCGTCCCGGACAACTCACCATACTCAGCAAAGGAGGTACAGAATGACAAACGAAGACAAAATCTTAAAACGGCTTTGCGGCAATATTGCCGCAGGTCGTTTCAACTGGCGGAAATACTGCACACCGCAACTTTACTTCGGTTGGGAGATTTGTGTTACCCCTCTGCATTGCTCTTACGGACAGATAGGTTACACCGTTCATTTCCCTTATACCAATATACCGGAAGTGGAATACGATTGGGAAATGGGCAAACTGACCATTGACGGCGAGAAGTGGAAAAGTTATTTGCGGAACGAATAATAAATATCAATATGGCACAGAATTTTTATACCAAATGGCAGAACGCTATCCTTGCAGATGCAGGAGGCTATGTTTCAAAAGAGTATCGCAGTTTCCAGACAGCATTGGTACGTGAGATTTCCAAATATGCAACGGCGGTCGGTGCACAGGTGGCATCCAACTTAAAAGGACATTATGATACCTCATGTTTCATCGAGCGCAACGGCAAGTTCGTTTACATCAGTCACTCTTCCACGTTAGCCCGAATGGGCGGCGGCGTAAGAGTTGAACTTGATTCGTTTCTGATACGGACAGCCCAACACGCAAAAGACTACAGAGGAGGATATAACCAATATTGTGACATGGCAAATTTGCAGTCCATGATGGATGATTTACTGAAAGAATAAAAAACCGAAAACAAGAAAAGATGCGGAGCCAACCGGTTCCGCATCTTTTTCTTTCCATCCTTACCGGCGCATACCGACGCTGTATTCAGCCTCTTGTAGCTCTGCCCGATACTCTTCCAGTTCGTTCAGCTTCTCGTTCACGGCTTGCAGGTTGGCATCCAACCCGATATTGTGGTCGTAAGGGAAACGATGCTGCGCGACCAGCCCGGCATTGGTGGGCTGCCCGACATCAAGCATATCGGAGTCCTTGTTATATTCGACATACAGCACGTCGCCGTTCGGCATCTCGAAGGCCGGAATCTTTTGATGCGCCAAAGCGGAGAACTGTTCCGCCGCCATCTCCCTGGCAACCTCTTTTATCGTCTCTCCGGCAATATCGACACCGTAACGCCGGATATGGTCGCGAATTTCCTGCTCCGTGAATTTCAACATCACCTCGTAGGTTCCCCCGACACTCCCGTTGTACACGACAGCGAAATTCTCATCCTCGGCAATTAGGCTGTCACCCTTGTTGTTCGTGGCTGATAAATAAGTATGCTGTTCGTTGATGCCGTTGCCGTCGTAATACTCCTTGGCAAGCGTCAGCAATCCCTCGCAATCGCCTTTCTCCCGGAGTTCGTCAAGCGGCCTCGTGTCATCCGAAAATTGGAGATACGCGACAGAGGAATAAAATGTCTTCTCCTTTGCCGCCGCTCCGTTTTCCTGCTTCTCGCCGACATTTTGTTCCAGTTCTTGCGCTATCTTATCCACCTTCTGGGTAATTATCGAGGTTGCCCTTTTCACGTCCAGGAGCGTTGTCTTGATGAATTGCGGCGATTCCTTCAGCTCATCGAGCCATCCTTTGAGGTATGCACAACTTTCTTCCTTGATATGCTTGGTCATGCCGTAACGCTGTGCGACCAGTGCGCTACCTAACTCTGCCACCAGTTCCTCACGGGCATATTCAGGAGAACCGAAGGTAGTCGGCTTGAACCGATCGAGAACACCCTCCGCACCGGTCGAGTGCGTCATCTCATGGAACAGTGTCCCGTAAAACGATTCTCCCGATCTGAACTGTTCCTTTTCCGGCACGATGATTTCATTCTTCGTGATGGAATAGTAGGCGTCATTCTGATATTTCGGCGTAATCGGACAAATCCACAGGTTATCCCTTATCATCGTATCGACTGGGGCAAAACTGTAATGCTCGCCCTCCTCGATTGCCGGACGCGAATTTTCCTGCTCCAGTTTTTGCCACAGCTCCGGTCGCGCTTCCTGCAAATTGGTCTGCGCAACATTGAAGACCCTGAAAACCTGCATCTTCGGATAAACATTGTACTGTTCCTTTTCGTCATCGGAGAGTTTCTTGTAATCGTCATACTTGATTTTCTCCTTGGTCTCCTTATGGATACAAGTGAACGTGGTGAGCATGACCGGAAAGGACTTCTCGCCACGAAGCACGGAGACACGCGGCAGTTCCTCTCCATCCTTGCCGGACTTATTGAGCTTCTGAACACAATCGAAGGTGCAGAAACGGGGAATCTTGTACCCTTCTTTCTCGCAGTGCAAAAGCAGCATAAAAGCATTCATCCCGTTGTACTCGCGCCCGTGAAGGTTGCGAGGCCACTGCAACGCACCCTCGGTAAACCAAGGCTTTTTCCAGTCCTTTTGAATGCCCTCGATTTTCTCGATCATCATTTCGGCGAACAGGTCGAGAGCCTTGTCCTCGCTGTTCGGTCCGTCGGCATTCTTCTTTCTGTAACCGGCCATATTACTTACTGATTATAGTTAGACGAATCCGCCACATATTGCGTCAGTTCCTCCACCTTGCAGGAAAGATTGATTTTCCCGTTATGTGCCGACAGGTTCATTTCACCTATGGCATCCACCTTTATACCCGGCTGTAGCCACGCATCGCGCTCCTTGCCGAAACAGAAGAAGCGCACCCACTGGTATTCGAAGCCGTCATCGACCTTCTCCGCACTGAACGCCGAGAACACCGTATAAGGCTGGTCTTTCTTATCCCTTTTCTCCTCGATATTCTGGCCGACTTTACCACGAAATGCCAGCTCACCCTTGACGCAATCCGCATCATCCGTAGCGGCATTGCAGATTTCATCGGCGAACAGGTTGAAATAGAGCTTGTCACCCCGGCGTTTGAGATACATCGTACCCCTCACTTCCACACGGGAGCCGTTCCGATAACCGGTGGCTTCTTCCTGACTGCACTCCTTGCGGACATCCACCTCGATAGTATGCCGTCCACCCGTTGCCGGAATCTGTACCCGGAGCGGAAATGCCATAAACTCCTTTTCCTCTCTGTTCTTGCGAACCGACGCATCGCGGCCGATAACGCCGCATACCGTAACATTACATTTAATCATCTGTTTTTTGTCTTTAATGATACATGGATCATCCGACAAGTGATACATGGGTTGATTGATGTTGAACTGTTGGAGGGTACGGTCAGTCAGGCGCACGTATCATCGCCCAGACCATCCATCCGGCGATGGCTAATTGCACGCCCACGACAACGAGCGTCCCGATCCACCCCAACAGCAGGTAGCAGAACCGGACGTGCAACGCAAGGATGGAGACTCCCGCCAGACATTTGCATAGCTGTATCATCACGCATTTTACCATATCGCCATGCCTTTATCTTCGCAGGTTTTCCGTCTGTCCCTGTTGCCGGGACATCTCTTGCTCGAAATTCTGTGAGGCCGCTTCCGACAGGATAACCGTATTCAGCATACCGGTTACACGCATCCGTTTGGTCTCTTCCGTGAGTGTGCCGTTGTTCAACGTGGCAGACAACCGGTTCAGCTCGGAAGCGGTCAGCTCCCGCGAGACACGCAGTTCCCCATTGTCCGCTTTCAGAATGGCCTTGCCGTTCTCGCCGATAGTCAGGTCGCAGTTCTTCATATTCGGCAACAACGGCTTCAGGTCGATGGTACGAAGATCCATCGCGGTGGATATCATCGCCTTCTGTTCCTCTTCGTTCCGGTTGTCAATCTGTGTGGCCAGCAGCATCAGGGAGGCGAAAGCGGTCATCGCCATCTCCACAATCGGGTCGTTGCATCCCGACATTCCCACACCGCTATCCTCCGACGAAAGGAGTTTTTTCATCCATCCGTCGGGCGAAAGGTTCTTTTCAGGCACGGTATCTTCCGCCGCCTTGTATTTGGCGAGCAGGTCATTCCCGTTGTGCAGCATTTGCAATTTGATATGTCCTTTCTGTGCGATTTCAGCCAGATACGCCGCAGGGTCTATATCCCGTTTCGTCCCGTCGGCATAGATATTCTTCACACCGAAATGCAGATGTTCCCCGGTCGTCCGTGTTCCCGTATTGCCCGATGTGCCGAGCCGTCCGCCGGCCTGTACCGTATCGCCGACCTTGACGGAAATCTCCTTGAGGTGCATATAGGTACATTGTACCTTGCTGCCGTCCGTCCGGGCATATTCCACCGTCAGCGACTTGCCGCCGGGCGTATTCTTGTTCTGGTTTACCGCCACGACCTTGCCGCCGTTCTCCGTAGCCAGTACCGCATCGCCTTTGCAACGTATATCCACGCCCTTGTGCATCTGTTGCTTTGTGCCGTCCAACGGGTCTTGCCGTGTTCCGAACGGAGAGGTAATGAACAGAAATTCCTCCCGTTCCACCGGGAACGAATACCCCGTTCCATGTTCCGCACCTTCGGAGGTCTGGAGCGGATTGTGTTCTACCCCGAACTGCCTGCCTTGTGCCGCCATCTCCTGCATCACCTGCCTGTCATACTTCTGCAAGCCGTTCTGCTCAATGATTTTTTGCAGGTTCTCGGCATACTTGCCGCCTGTGGCGTAACCGGCTTTCTCAATGCTTTGTGCCCAGCCCTTGTAATCGTCCGGGGAGAGTTTGAAGCAACCGGCATAGCGGCTGTTCTCCTTCAAAAAGCGGGAGTGATGCTCGTATGAATCACCCACGCTGTCATAGCTGCAGAACTTTTCATTCGGCTTATCATCGGTGTAGATTCCGTATTTGCCGCCTCCGGCAATCCACGAGGGTGTCGCCTTGATGCCGAAATGGTTGTTCTCGTTCCTCGCCAGACGGCTCTGTCCGTTGCTGCTTTCCAGTATGCCTTGCGCCAATGTGACGGAAGCCGGAATGCCATACCTGCGCATCTGTGCCATCGCATAATCCGCGTATTGCAGTGCATATTCCTGATTCTTGCTCATAATCGTCACTCCTTATCTATGAATACCCCTATGTGTTTCCTGCTCGTCCTGCCGTTTATCCTGTAGCTCTATCTCACTGATGGCGACACGCTCACCGGCACGGACAAGTTTGGGCAGATAGCTGTCCAGTTGCGTCCTTGGGAACTCTGCGAAAGTCGAAAATCCATGTTCCGGATATTCCTTGACCGTAATTCCCAGTATTTTTGCTCCCTTTGCCGCATCCTCATTATAAAGCCGGTACACTTCTCCTGCACGAATCAGATACAGGGCGTCGGGATGCTTTTCCTTGAGGTTGTCCCAAAACTGCCGTTTCGGAGACATATTTTCATCATTCGTCTCTTCCGACCGATTTTCCGGCACCGTCTCATTCTGTTGCCGTACCTGCTCTTCCGCTTTCTGTTCCCCGACGGATTGTCCCTTTTGCAGCACATCGGCAAACAGCGTGGCCGCCAAATGCCGCTTGTAGCCGTCCCGGTCTTCCGCCACCCACATCCGTTGCCACTGCTGTGGAGTGACGCTGCGGGGCTGCAGCTTTTGTCCGTCGATGGTTGCCACACACTGGATTCCATCCTGCCTGGTCTTGAAGATGGCAACACGCTGAATACGGTTCAGGTCAATCTCCGGCGTATCGCTGCCGAACAAATCCACTTTCAGGTCGGGCTTGACCTCCGCCAGTGCATAATACTTGTGCGCCAGCTCCATCCGTACCTTGTCGATGTTGTCCATCGCCTGCTTGAGCGTGGAGAAAAAACGGTTCACATCCTCCTTATCGGGATAGACGCTGTACCCCTCCTTGTTTTCCGGCTTGATATAGAGTGCCCAACGGTTCTTGTCGTCCTGAATCATCTGCACGGCATCGAACCCGACCTCATTCGCCCGTCTGACCGCCTCCGACACGTCCAGCGTGGAGAGCTTTTCCAACGTGTAGTTCCTTAACCGGGCCAGTGTCACCATTTTTTCATTGAAATAGCTGTCATCGGGTCTGTAGCCCAATGCACCGTCAGTATTATAGAAACGCACCTGCTCGATACCCTCTTTCTGCAATGCCCGTTCGATACGTCCCTTGTTCATGCCGGGAATCTCGTTGTTCGCCTCGGTCGAAGCTCCTGCCGGCAAAATGACATCTGCCGATTTTGCCTCCCGGTCTATGACGAGGACGATGCTTTTCGCCGCCTTGTCCGGGTGCTGGCGGATTTCATTCGCCACAAAGTAATGCTTGTGCATCTGTTCCTGCATGGTCGTGGTCTGCCGTCTGTTTCGCAGGGTGGCGTACTCAATTTTCTCGCCCCGTTCCGCTTTTCGGATAACATCAAGCGCATTGTTCACGTCGCTTTCGAGAGCGTCCATCATACACGGATTTTCCTTGAACTCCCGGCACCAGTAATCCACCGTCTTCAGGCTTGCATCGGACAGACGGGCGGGCAGTCCCAGTTCCAGCATTTTGATACCCGAAGCCAGTTCCACGACCAACCTTTCATATTTTACCGCATCCTCCGACGGGGCCACGCCGTTCTTCATGACCATGCCTTCACGGGCGAGCCGCTGTTGATGCCCCGTAGCACTCACGATCTGCCGCAAGGCTTCCTGCATATAATCGTGGTAATGTTCAAAATCCTTTTGACGCGGCATATAGACCGCATCTTTGTCCGTCTCGTAATGAGGAACTCCGCTACCGTCCGAGCGCACGGGAACGAGGTTGTCCCGCATCTTCAATAGAAAGTCGTTGAACCGGGTGCGCAACCTGCGGTTGTCCGCCTCGGTATATCCTCTTTCCTGAACACTGCCATCCTGCTTTACCGCATCCTCGTAAGCCGGCTTGTCAACGTAGGGCAACGTCGTCTGGTCGATATTGAAAAGCGTGCGGATCTCCCGGTTGTGGACACCCTTGAACTGTGCCTTATGCTCTTCGTCCAATTGGAGATAGGCGGTACGGTCGATGGTCTCATCCGGATTGTTCCGGTTGACATACTTGTTCCAGTTATAGAACAGGAACGGTACGCCCTGCTCATGCTCCCGCACCGCAGCACCCCGTACCTTGGTTTCACTGTAAAGCGTGAACAGGTTGGTCTTGCATCCGTTATTGTCCGAATGCAAGGCCATAAAGAGGGCATTGAACGGGCTGGCCGAGACCCCTTGCGGATAGAGCCGGGGAAATCCCTTGCCCGATACGTTGAGCCAATGGCCGCCAGCGTTCGACGCCCCGCTCAGTGCGGCAGACAGCAGTTCCGCCTGCCTTGCCTCGGCTTTCTTCTCGATTTGCGACTTTTCTTTCATATCATCATGCTTTTATTGTTCATGGAATTATTGGATGCCCCGTGTACGCACGACCGTTTCCCGCTGTCCGTCATCGTAATTCTGCGAAGCGATATGGCGCAACTGGTCGCTCTTGGCAAGCACGGCGTTCGCCAGCGTGTTCAGCGGCAATGCCCCTGCACGGTAAGCCTCCGCGACGGTCGGCGTGAGCTGGATGGTACAAGGCACACGGTCTATCGTGGCGATGAGCGTACTGCCTTGCAGTACCGGGTTCACAATACGGGGATTGAGCGGTTCATCGGGATAACGGCGGTACTGGTTCTCCGTCTGTTCGGCAGCGGACGGCATGGGTCGCCCCAAAGCCTCGTGTCCCGCCTTGTTCAGCAGGTTTGCGCCGCCCAGACCGACAAGGAGCATCTTCAGCAGCGGGTTACGCACGAACAGACCGGCCACAATACTCGCTATCGGCAGCAGGTTGTCTCCAAAGCGCAACGATTGTGTCTTGCCGGTAAAAGCCCCCAACAGGATGTCGGGCAGCATGGCCATGACATATCCGAGGTTGCCCGTGATATCGCCCAATCCCTCTAATCCCAACGTACTGAGCAATCCGCTCCATCCGTTCGTGTTGGTCTGCACAGCCTCTCTCTCTTGCTTTTCTTCCTCACGTGGAATAACCACCTGCCGTTCCTCTTTCTCCACTTTTTCCCTCTGTTCCGTCTCCGGCTGCGTTGATTCCTTTTTGGCAGTTACAGCCGTTGCATTCTTATATTTCTCCAAATGCTTCAAATAGGCTTCTTCCTGTCCGGGAGCGACGACCAGCGGCACATCCTTGTACCGTTCGGCACGTTCATTCTTCTTTTCAGGGTGTCCGGGTATTTCTGGCATTTGGAAAGGGGTAAACTTTGGTGTCTGCATCCACTTCGGGAAACTGAAATCCATCACCGGTATTTTCTTCTTCAACCGCTCGTTGGCGGCCACGATGAGCGCACTGTCACCCGTCTGTACCGTTGCAGCCTCCTTGCGGAAGTCCGTAAATACGTTCCGTTCGCTGCCGAACACCCCTTTGCTTATACACTCTTCCACAGAAAGCGTATCAGGCTTTTCAGGCTCGAAGCGTGAGGCGACTGCCGAGATAGCCACGTCCGCCCCGACAAACTTCGCCAGTGTTGCCCACGAACCCACGCCTCCCATCATCACGGTATCTGCCGTTGCGCCCAGTACCCGACCCGCGCCTTTTTCCCATCCTTTCGGACGGTAGGCGGCTTCGCCCCGTGCCTCGATTTCCACAGCAAGCGGCGAGCGGTTGAAGGTCTGCGAAAGTCCAAGCAGGCTTGATTCTGCGGCTTTGCGGATGATGTAGTCGGCTGACGATTTCGGCATACGCTCCTTGACCAGCCGGTCGATCATCAGTTCCTCCACCCGGTAGTCCATATAGGCATAGGCAAGGTCGCCGCCTAATTGTTCCGACAGTTCATCGTAACGCTTGCGCCCGATTTCCTGCACGACAGTATCGCGCCATTGCCCGGCCATGTATGCGAGGTCTTGCTGTATCTCTTTGGAGCCGGTAATCTCCGCCTTGCACATTCCGATATAGTCCTCCGTTGTCTTCGAGTTCCATTCGCCCGTGACCTTGAGTACCTGGTACGGGTCGCCCATCGGCTGTGCCGCAGACGCCATCGCGCTGAGTATGCCGCCCAAAGAGGTGGAATACTCCCTCATTTCCTCGCCCTGTTTCTTCGTGAGGTAAGCCTGTGTCTTCGACATGACGGGCGCAAGGTGGCAGTGGAAATAGTCGCTCACGAGGCGTTCCATTTCTGCGAATTGCCGGCTATGTTTGATTCCATCCATATTGTGTATTATATATTTATCTGTTTCAATAACTGTTCTTTCGTCTGCTCGATGGCGTTGTGGTAAACCTCCATCTGCCGGGGAAAGAACTCTTCCAGCCATGCGTCCTTTTCGATGTTGTCCTGCATGAACCGTATCGCCTGCTCCCGTTCGATTTCGACGGATGTCTCGCCCTCTTCCCTGTTGTTGAACCATGCCTTCGTCCACCAGCGCACACCCGCCCGGTCGGGATAGACCGTGACAAGCCTCGGTATGTCGAAACTCTGTATGTCGATGTCCAGTTCCGCCAACGGGTCTATGATGCCGCCATAGGTCAGGGCTTCGTCATGGAGTTTTTTTTTATGTCACTGCCCGCAGTGGAGAGGTACACATCATGCCGCAGGGCGAGGTAATGCAGGAAATCCGCAATCAGGAGGTTCTGCACCTTGCAGGCCAGCGGCATGGCCTTATGTCCCAGTCCGAGCGGATTGGCCATGCTCGGCATATTCTCGTAGAAATACTCCTTCATCGCACCCACCGTGAAGATGTGGCGTAGCGACTGCTCCGTATTTCGGGGCAAGGTGTATGCTCCATGCCGCAAATCCTCCATATAGTGCGGCAGGAAGCGCAGCATCAGTTCCTCTATCTCTCTCTTATCCCGGTCATAATCGGTTCCCAGTTCCATCTCTACACCGGAGGGATAGTCGGTTTCGTGTCCGCCGGCCTGACGCATTGCCTGGATATTCCCGTACAGCATTGTCAAGAATTCCAACGGATTCAGTTCCTCGCCCTTGAAGCGGACGGTCATGTGCAGTTTGTCACCGCTCAAAGCTACCGTCTGTCCGGCCTTTACACGCTGTCCGAATTGGGCGAAGACATTGGACAGGTTTCCGTATGTCACCTCATATTCCCCGTAGCGGATGGTCTGGCAGATGCCGTGTCCGGAATCGTTGCCCACGCCCGACACAATGCCGCTGGCAAGGGCGGAAAGCATATAGCACCGCACGTTGAAGTCAATGCCGTGATGAAAGAATTTCTCGCCCGTCACCGGGTCGGTCTGTTCGCCGTAGCCGAGCGACAGCTCCACGTCTTTGCCCTGCTGTTCCTCGAAAGGCATACAATAACCGCTATCGGATTGCAGGATCATTTCTTCTGTATATTTCATGCTGTTTCCATTTTGATTCGTATTCTATCTTCTCATTCCTCCGCCATGTGCCTGTTCCCCTGCCGAAAAGTCAGGTGTACGGGTACGTTGCACGTTTTCTGTCTCCGGCGTGCGGAAGACACCCGCATTGTTGCCGATGAGCATCATGCCGAGAAATGCGCCGGCAATCTTGCCCAGCCAGCCGAAGCGTCCGAATATGAGGAACGCCGCCGCAACCAGTCCGGCGATGCTCAACCCTGACACGTTGCCGCTGCCAAGGTTGCGGAAAAAGTTGCCGAACATATCAAGACCTCCGCCACCGGAGGCCTGTCGCAAAAAGTTCGACACGCCGTTCAGTTTGTTGTCGATGCCGGTTACCGCACCGCTGACCGAACTGACGGCTTCTCCGGCCTTGCCCGTTAGTTCACGCACGCCGTCCGCCGTGCCTGCAATGGTATCCGTGACGGATTCGCCCACAACGGCATCGCTCACGATACGCACCACGCTTTTGTCGGTGGTCAGCTTCTCCCAGCCCACATAACCGACCGCACCGCCGATAGTCGCTGTCTTGACTGCCTGTCCTGCACCACGCAAGGTCTGCGAAGGGTGCAGCACTGCCTTACCCATACTTTTGCCGGTAGCCGCCGTTGCCGTACCGACACCTTTTGCGGCCTTGCCGCCATATTTCAATAGTGTACTCCAAACGCCCATACATTGTCTGTTTTTTAAGGTCTTACATTTCTTCCAATCTGCCGCCAGCGTCGCTTGGCAGCTTCCACTATGTCCCGTTTGCCGGCCACCGGACGTGCTCCCTCGTCGATTTCACGCCAGATGTCGCCCATTGTCGTGTACTTCACCGCCTTGGTCAGCCGTTGCAGTTTCTTGTTCATCATCTTGAGCTTCGGACGGATGCCGAATACGATTTCCATGCGCTCTTTCTCCGTCATCTTGTTGTCCGAAAGGCACGCCATGCGGATGTCGTTCACAATCTCCACGCTGTTCATGATCAGTTCCCGGTAAATCCGGTTTCGTTGCGTGGAGAGGGCGACGGCCAACGCATGGGAGCTGTTCCGGCTCACCTGTCTGGTAAAGTCACCCATGTTATCCGTCAGCTTCGATATTTCGTGATAGAAACCGTATATCTGCGCCGCGTAGCAGACTATCGACCGGAAAGAGTCCAGATAGCTGTTGAACTCCCGTTGCAGGTCGGTCGTGGCTTTCACTTCCTCTTTCGTCCACAGGTGTCCGGTGGTCTGCATCAGCATGACTTTCTCCTGGTTCTTCAGCTCCTTTTCCGCCTTGTCGGTATAGAGCAGGATCATTCCGGCCAGTACAGGGTCGTTTTGTGCCCGTGCCTTGCCGATGCCGATGCACAACAATAAGATGCCTATCCAAATCGTCCGTTTCATTGTCAGTTCCGTTTTTATCGTGCGAGGACGGCAGCCCTGCGCCAACGGGTCATGGCCATCCGTGCCGCCTCCCCATTGTTGCGGTCGAGCATCCCGGCCGTCACATTGTTCCACATGTCATTGAGGGTATAGTATCGTATGCTCAGGTAGAGCAGGTGTAGCTTCCGGCTGAAAGCCGAAAGTTTGTCGTTCAACGCCCACAGGGTCTTGCTGCGTTCCGCTCCCGTGAGCATATTCTCTTTGCCGCCCTTGGCCACTGCGTCATTCAGGAGTGTGAAGACCGATACCAGTTCCGTTGCCGTCTCGATATAGAGGTTGTTCATGCTTATGGAGGCAATGATGCCCTGCGGGTTGTTCCTGATGGCGTTGCCCAGTTTCCCTAACGTGAGAAAGATTCTCACGCCGTCGTTGTAGAGGTGGGTGCAGGCTTTCAGCGACGAAGCGTAGCCGCTTGCCGTCTTGAGATAGCTGTTATATTGCTTCTCCCATTTGTGAATGCGGTTGAACTCGGCGGCGATGCTGTTCTGCAGCATCGCTGTCTTCGTCTGACCGTTTATCTGTTTCTCTATCTGGTCATTGATGACCTCGTTGCCCTCGGCCAACGCCATCCATTCCAACGGATTGGATGCCGTGATTTGTGCTTTCGCCCAGTGTGGCATCATGCAGACGGCAAAAATGACCAGGCTAATGATTCGTGATTTCATATATTCCCTTTTTTCGTTTGTTATACTCGACCCGTTCCCGGATAAGCGTTACCACATCGAAGTTGTGTCTGATACCTACCAAATCAAGCCGGGGCGTATTCCTGTCCATCGAGAATATGCGTACCGTCTTCAATCCGCAAAGCTGCTGCATGAGGTTTTGGTGTTCCACAAAGTCCACGATACGGTATTGTTCCATGTAGTCCGTCTTCCGGGACAGCACCCCATGCCTGCTGATAAGCTGCTCGCTACCGATGTGGTAGCGTGTCCGGCGCAGATAGATGAAACGGTACAGCAATACCAAAGCAAGCAATGCGGCAACCGATACGGCAAGAGCTGTCAGAGGCAGTCCCTCCATGCCACCATACACCCATGCTGCACAGCACAATACGATTGCGGGCAGCTCGTCGATAACGAACTGTCCGGCGTGCGGTTGCAGCACGATACTTTGGAAATGTCCTGTGGGTGCATCGGTCATCATCGGCGAAAGTGTGTTTGTTGTTCCTCTTCCGGTGACTGTTCTCTCGCCTGTGTCTCATCGACCGTCTCTTCCTGTTTCTGCTCGGCCAAAAGCTGTTCGTTCCAGTCCTTGTTGGGATAGGTAGGCTGTTCACGGACAAAAGAGGCGTCATTCGCCTTGTCCAGACCGAGGAACTCCCGCAATCCTTCACGGAACTCCTTGTAATTTCCGTTCATGATATCCGTCTGTTCCCGTATGTCGTCCGGATGGCACAGGCCGCTCGAACGCATCGACATGGCTTCTTCCCATGCGGATTCATATTTCCCGTAGCTCGACCGCAAAGCGTCGGGCAACAGGTCTATGTCACCTTCATCGAGGTTCTTGCCGTCAGTAACGGAATCCAGATAAGGCTTCCGCTCCGGTGTCTCCTCGATGGTGGAACGGACAACCCGGTACATCTCCTGTTGCAGGTTCTTGGCAAACTCGATTCCCGCAAGGTCGGTATCGAAACAGATGTGTTGCTTGGCAGGAAGCGAGAGCGTGAGGACACCCCGCATCTGTTCCACCGTCGGGTTACCACCGGTAGATATGAAGACCGCTTTCCGCAAATCCTTGTCGTTGGCCTGATGAAGCTGGTAATAGGCCATCGCGTCGTATGCACTCTCGAACCAGTAGATATGCTTGGCTTCGGTAAGCGTAGTTTTGGCTGGGCTGGCAATCCATAACCCTTGGCTCGAATTGCTCCCTTCCGCCTTCCCTTTATAACTGCCGCTGCCATCCATGCGAGGGCGACCTCGCTCTTCCAGACCGACAACCTGTCCCGTATCTTTCGGAACGGTCAGCGGAAAGGCGAGGTTGGTGTATTTCATGCCGTCCTCACGATGCTTCGTCGCCAGACAGAAGTTCCGATGAAAGGCATACTGCGTGTAAAGGTCGATGCCCCGATGCTTGAAGAACGGATAGAACTTCTTTTGTGTCGCCCGATCCTGCGGATTGAACTGGTGAATGTCGTAATCCGCCATGTCAAACGGCTTCACATCCCGTTTAGGCTGGATAATCCGGATGTCCCGGTCAGCGACGGGATGGTTCAGCAACCGGTTACAGACAAGGTTTACCAGTCGGTCGGGAGACACGCCTGTACGGTATTCCGCAAAAAAATGCGGATGCTCCTTGATAAAGGAAATGATGTTATACGACTTCTGCTGTTGCGGTTTGAAACAGCATTTCCCTTGCTGCGTGACAATGAACTTGTCGTTGCGGATGCGCCGCCCCTCGCTGTCCAACCGGACATACGAGGGATAGCGCAGGCCGTCGCGCCGGTTCAGGTGATAGCCCGCGTCGATAAGCACGTCCTGAATGTTCAGCCTGCGCAGAAAATCGTCATAAGTCAGTTCGCCCTCTCTCATGGTTTACCTCCCCATTCTCATATCATTGATTTCACGGTTCATCTCTGCCTCGAAACAACGGATGGCCATATCCCTCGGTGTATCGACCCCCAGCTTGATGTACGGGCGTGGCGGACCGCCGAAACGCTCGCCGTAGAACTCCGGGGCATGGCAGTGATGGTGGATGCCGTGCGCGACACCCGCCGCGACTACCGTACCTGCGGTGAGGGCGGCAAAGATTTTCGTACCGAGCCCCCGTTGTGCTTCCGGGCGTGTTTTCATGTCCACTTCGCTGAAAATCTTGGAAAAGAGCTTCATCCGGTGATAATCATCCACAGCAAGGAACTTGTCGTAATCCCGTTGGGTTATCTCATGGCTGATAGCCTGACCGTCGATAACAGCGGTCATCCTGTATTTCCCCTCGGTTTGTGCCGGTTGAACGGCTATCTGGCTCACTTCAACTTCCCGCCCGTGCTTCTCTTCCCGATACCATCCCTTGTTTTCATTCAGAAACTGGAGGTCACGCCCGTCCACTGCCGCACCGACATAGCCCTGTATGGATTCCTCTTGCTGTTGCAGCGAGGTTTCCACCGGCATGAAAGCCTCCTGCTCCTGCCGTTGGCGTTGTTCCAAATCCTGCTGTACTTCGGGATGCAGGCCGATAGCGATGCGTTGATCGCTGTTGAGAGCCTCCATCGTCACTTTGTCGGAAAAGTCAGCCCCGATAATGCCGTTCAGCAGTTCCAGACGTTTTTCTACGGGTTGTTCCTCGATGGGTGCGGCAACCAGTGTCCTCACTTCCTTTTCCGTCAGGTCATAGACCATATCGGCTTGGACGCTTTCCGACTGCACAGTCAGCGTCCGCCTTTCCGCATCCACGACAAGACCGTGCGAGGCAAGGCACTCCGCCAATTTCTCGTTGGAAAAATAGACCGGAGAGGCTATAAGCTCCTTGTACGACCGTGCCGGTTCCCCGCTGCGCGGACGGCTGACCATCGGCGTGATGACCGCCTGCAAGTCCTGCAGAACGTCCCGTTGCTGTACGGGTTGCGCCTGTTGATGCCCCTTGTAATAGAATCCGTAACCGCCCGATTGCAACTCGCCGGGCTTCATGCGCCCGTCGGGACGTTCGGGTACGATGGACGGCCCCGGAAAGAACAGTTGGCCGCCGACCCTGCGCAGGTGCAAGCCCCACTGGTTGCGTGGCGTCCAGCCGAGGAACGGCGGGGGCATTCCCATCCGTCCCATGCGACCGTACTCGCCGATGCCGATGCGGTAGCCGTGCAGCCCCATAGCCACACGCCCGTTGGCATTGCGGGCATGGACGAAGTTCTTGGGCATATAGAAGTCTTTGCCCACGATGCTCGTGAGCACGTTGTAGGCTTTCTTGTTGGCCGTATTGGTTCCCCAGTCCGTGAGTGCCAACATCTGACGTTCGCTTATCGGATAGACCAGCAGCGGAGAATTATGCCCCTGCACAATCAGCCGATACCCTGAACCATCAAGCGCAACATGGGCTTGCAGGCCGTTACGCATCAGCATATTGCGCATTTCGGGCTGCAAGTCCATCTGCCGGGGATTGGTATTCGTTCGTATCGCCATAGTCGGATTGTTTTCGTTATGCGTCGCCGCGTTCCATTGCTGCCTCCAGCTGTTCGTCCTTGAAGCGGACAAACTCGGCAGCGGATTCGTTGCCGACAGCAAGCCCCTTTTCCTCGCAGTAACGGGCGTATTCCTCCTGCCAGTCGGCGGAGAAATGATTGACGTAATCGAGCCAGCCGTATTCGCCGCTCTGCATCTTCCCGACAAGTACCTCTTCGGGATAATATTCGTTTTGTGCCATAATCTACGGATTGATTGTTTTTACTTGTGGAGGGCTGCCGCACGGTTGCGTTCGCCGCTCTTCTTCTGTTCGTTCCACAACTCCTCGGTGTAGTCCTCTTCCGAAACGTAGTCAAGGTTGCCGTCATCGTCCATGATCCAGCAACCGTAGCACCCGAAGGTGTATTTGTCCCACTCGCGCTTGGGCTGGTTGCGCCATTGCTGCGCGTCGCCCGAACAGAAGCGGATGCCGGTCTTGGCATGAAGGTCTATGCCCACTGTAGCAGACTCGCCGTCCACGACGACCGTCAGCGGCTCGCCGTGCTGCATCCCGTTTACCTCCACCGCACCGAGGCGCATGACCTCGGCCAGCACTTTCAGGTTGCGTGCGATGATGGGCGTGGGGACATACATCACCTGTTTCGTCTCGGTGTCAATCTGCACGAAAGCCTTGCTGCTCCGGCCGTCCGCCATTTCCACGTCGGCGACAATCGCCTTGCCGTCGAGCAACTGTTTCTGCTGCGCTTCGTCATACCGTTCCAACGGAGAGGATTTCAGTGCCGGATAGAAGACCACATCCACCTGACCGTTGTCCATGCGGATAAAGGCAAAGCGGCTACGGCTCTCTATTTGCCCGCCATGCTCGTCCGTGACACGCACGGGAAGCACGGGAGAATGCCGACCATCGCAGATGTCGTCCAACACACGCATCGGCAAATCCTCAATCATCTCCCGTGTGAGACCGAATCGTTCCAGTGTCGGAAAAGGTAATTCATCAAATTCAATCTGAACTTTTTTCATACTATATTCATATTATAAAATTGTACTATACAAAGATAGAGACATCTTATTATGACGGACAAAAATACAGCTATATAAATGGTTATAATATGCTGTTTTTATCTTCATTAGTACGATTATTCAATTCAAATCGTACTAATAGACGCAAAATATCAAACCAATACAAGAAATGACGGCTGTTTGTTTCCGACATGAAAACTCCCGTTATAACTTTGCCGAATGAGAAAAATTTTACTGATAGCAATATCGGGTGTTTCATTCTGCACGATGCCCGCTCAGGCGCAGTTCAACACGATTGCCAAGACACCAGAAAGATACAAGGTAGAAGCCTTGCAGGAGGGTATGAAAAAGCCGGAGCCGACACCCGAAAGCATGGCTCCTGTACAGGAGACTTCGACAAAACCTGCCGATGAAAGTAAGAAGTTGTGGATTGACCGTTATCTCAGTGTGTCTTATCCATTGCAGCGCATCAGAATTACATCACCATACGGCTACCGGAAAGACCCGTTTACCGGAAAGAGGAAGTTTCACGGCGGTATCGACCTGCACGCACGGGGCGAGCAGGTATTGGCCATGATGGAGGGGGTGGTCGTCAAAGTGGGACAGGACAAGACGTCCGGCAAGTATGTGACCCTGCGGCACGGAAATTACACCGTCAGCTATTGCCACCTTTCACGGGTGCTGACCGCCAAGGGTACGGTAGTCCGTCCCCGTGATGCCGTCGGTATTACCGGCTCGACCGGACGAAGTACAGGCGAGCACTTGCACATAACCTGCAAGCTAAATGGCAAGAGTGTCGATCCGTCGGTCGTTTTCGATTACATCCGGACTACACAGCAGGAGTGCATTTCAGCTTTGAGCAGACTGTTGTAAGAGTGTTTATGTCGCCAAACGCTAATCGAAAAGAGTGTCATTAGGTGATGTGGTTTTCGATTAAAACAGGGAACTTTTCATTTTGGAACTTATCGTAATTTTTTATTTGAATGATTGTGAAACCAAGACCGAGTAGGGAGATCGGACTCTAACGGTCTATCCCGTTGCGGGAGAGGACGCCTTCCGTGTAATAATGTTTGACTTCTCGCATCTCCGTGACCAAGTCGGCTATGTCGATCAATTCTGCCGGAGCGTACCGTCCCGTGATTACCAACTCTGTCCCGGAATGTCGTCGAGAAATCGCCGTCAATACCTCCTCAATAGAAAGCAACTCGTAATACAGGGCAATGGTTAGTTCATCGAGCACGACCAGATTATACTCTCCCGAAGCGAGAATTTGTTTGCAGCTTTCCAATCCCGCATAAGCTGCGTCAATATCTTCTTGTGCCGGCTTCTTTTCAATAAAGCACCCCCGACCGAATTGCTGGATGCGGACGTTGTTAAACAGATGTTCGATCTTGGTTTCATTATATTTCATGTTCTTTACGAATTGTCCGATGAAGACGCTTCCTCCGGCACACAAAACTCGAATGGCAAGCCCAAATGCGGCCGTTGTCTTTCCTTTCCCGTTGCCAGTATAGACATGTATATATCCTTTGTTTTCCATATTGTTGATTTATGATTGCAAATGTAATCCGTGTTATGGTTCGGCGGAAAGATGGGCAAAACAATAAGTATAGGTTTGAATCGTGCCATCCTCAAGCCGGATGTCATAACTTTGGCTAAAGGGAGTTCCCAGTCGGAAAAGTACGGGTGAGGAGAATATCGGTCCGTCGTAGCAGAACGTGTGGTATTCTCCGTTTTCTCCGTTGTGATCCATTTCCTTGGGGAGAGAGGCAATAAAGTCGGCATCTACCTCGCGACCGATGGCATCCATTCCCAAGCCATCGGCTTGCGTGGTCACGATGACCGTCTTCAGTCCGGAAGCGAGGTATTGCTGCATGACGATTTCCGAGGAGACTACTCCCCATAACGGCTCCACAACCTCTATTCCGAGTGGTGCGAGTTGTCGCTCCCTGTAGGCACGGACATCGTGCAAGTAAATATCCCCGAAAATAAAATGGGTTACTCCTTGCTCCTTGAAATGTAGGGCTGCGCAAGTCATGGCCTCTGCGTAATTTTCAAGGTTCCCCTGGGGTGTGAGATTCACGATATGCAGGGGAATACCTATACTGTCTGCTTGTGCCTGAAGCAAGGGGAGTGGGATACCGTGCATGGTGGAGCGTTGCGAGTCACGATTGATTGTGGTGAGCAGGGCAACGATGTCGTATAGCTCCGATTGACGAGCTCGCCAAAGGGCATGCGCGGAGTCTTTTCCCCCGCTCCAGTTGAATACGGCTTTTATCTTTTCCATTCGATGTTCGTAAAACTTCATGCTTCCAATAACTCACTCGTTTTTGCCCAATAGTAGTAGGCTTCCGGTAGGTTGCTTCTCAGCTTATTCAGTTTGTTGGGCAGCGAAGGTCGGATGACCATATCCTTTATATCGGCAGGGTTGTTGGAATAAGATTCTATTTCATTGATTCCCTTTTCAATTAACGTGGCTAAATAAGCCGCTCTTGCTGCATCAATAATGGCATGGTCTATCAGATAACGCTGCTTGTACATGAATGATTTGACACGGATGATTCCGTCTTGTATCAGGTCGAAGTCTCCTTCTCCGGCTTTTCCCCGTGTGGAGATACAAAGTGCCGTTTGGCGGATGTCATTGAAAACTTGCCCTATGTCCGTTCCGAAAGACCGGTATGAAAGTTCGACCACCGCAATCTTACGGAACGCTTCTTTGGTAATCTGCAGGTCTGAAACATTTTCAAACAGCCGCCCCACATCATAAAGCTGTTTGGCTATCTCCATCGAACAGGACCTTCCATTCTTGTAATAAGGTATTCCAGTTGTGTTGGGAGCGAAAGCCGTCAGTTTATCGCCCAAAATATCTTCTGCGGACGGGACTGTTACCATCAATGGTTTTCCTTCCAACCGTATGAACGGGCAGTTGATAGCTATTTGTTGGGTACGGAAATAATGAATGTCCTCGTAGAGTACATCCAGCAGGATATAGGATTGTGCATCGGTGTCATTTCGGTATGCAATCTGATAGAAAAACTTGGAATGGCTCTTGGGAATATCCGCATCATCCCGTTGCTTGCGTTCCACAAGTTCCAGATTGATGAAGCCGAAATCGGCAAATGATTTCAGATAGTCTTCAATGTTGGTTCCAGGGGGACAGATAAGATCAATGTCGATTGACAGACGATGAGCAGATTTCCCAAGTATGAGCATAAGTGCCGTTCCTCCCTTAAAAACCAGTGGACACCCGGCTTTAACCAGCATTTCAAGCAGGGACAGGGCACGGATTACTTTCTCTATCAGATTTTTATCATTATAGTGCAATTCGGATGAAACCTGTTCGATCCATTCTGCCGTAAAACACTCCTTCTTTATCATTTTATGTTCAGATTTTCTAATATGGACAATATTTCTTCTTTTGCCTTACGTCTGCCGGCATACCTGAATAGCCGATTTCGATTGACAGCGTACAGATTAAAGGCATTTTCAAAGATATGCTCGCTTTCACTGCCTTGTAGGTAGAAGAAATCCGCATCCCTCAATATATCCACCAACAGCTTTTCCAGTGTAGGCATCGGTACATCTGATACTTTCTGCAAAGGAGCTTCCGAGACCAAATTTTTCACAAAAAAGACACGGCTGTCCATATCTACATATCGGTAAATCATATCTTTGTCCGGTCGCAGATAGACGTCACGGTTCCCGTCTTTCAAAAAGTTGAAAACCGTTTCTGCCGAATCCCTGTCTGTTTCCACATAGACAACACGGTTGGAAGAAAGGTGATGCTGCAAGGTTGCGATAATATCCCCCTGATAGACGCAGAACTTCGCAAATGGGAAATTGACCAGCAACGAATCGTAAATTTCTCTTACTTCACCTATGAGTTTAGGAACAAAGGACTGTTTCATGACTTTAGCATACATTCCGCGTCCGGTTCTGACCAATGCATTTTCATTCACGAGCTTGAACAGATACCATGACAAGGAAGACTTGCTTATGCCAACCTTTTCGTGAAGATAGGCAAACAAGTCATCCATGCTGAAATCACGGTGTACTTCAGCGTATTCAAGTATGGATGTCGTTGTTTTGTTACTCATATTATATCCTGTTTTTGCCTGCAAATATAGCAAATTTTCGGCACTATTCAGAAATAGTGCCGAAAATTTGTATTTATTTAAAACAATCTATATGTAAATAACCTTTTGTCATCATCTACTAAATATCGGCACTAAATTAAAATTGTGCCGATATTTAGTGATTGTTCAATATTGTACAATGACAATTTACCAAATCGTATTTTCCTGTTTTATTGTTGTCACATCTCGTTTATCGGCAGGTCATTCTTTACTCTTTTCGTCGGCGAATGTAGGACGAAGCGCATAATCGCCAAGCCGCATTGCATTCGGATGACGAAAACAGACTGTTGCACGGTCGGTTTTCTATCCGGGTTTGGCTTATGATGCCACAGCTTCATCCTCTGGCTGCCTCAAAAAGCTGAAAACAAACCTGCACGGCAAACGAAAGCAGGGAAAAATAAAAATCAGCATGATAGTTCAACCAATTAAAAGTAAACAAGTATGGTAGAAGAAATTAGACAAGACGGCAGAGTGATATTGTCGAGCGAAGACGGTTTTTCCGTCCCTATGATTTTCAACAACCTTTGTGGAAAGAATTTCATTGGCAAAGAATACAAGGACTATATCAGGCATATAGCCTTTGAGGAAATGGGACTTAAGCCGGGTATCGTGTCCCATTATCGGAACGGTGTTCTATATAAGAACGGCACAATCCCGGAACTTTGAACAGGTAAACCAAAATAGGAACAGCAAAAATCAAAATTTATACAAATTTATACAGATATGGAAACAACAACAATTCATCCGGCAGAAGCCTATCTACGCAACGAACAAAATCCTACATCCTTATATGTAAGGATTGCAGGAAAACGCAGACGGCTGTTTATCAACCGCAACGAAAACGTCATCGGCATTATCGCACTCGGAAAACGCAAAAGCGGGTACATCTTCACAGATTGGGCAAGCATTGAGAAGATATACTATCCGTCATCCTCTCCCGAAGATGCAGCGGACATAGAAAAGAAACTGGTCTTGAAATACCAGAAACTTGCCCGGCTTGCCACGCATACGAATGATTGGCTTCGCAAAATCGCTAATGCCGATTTGGATAAATCCCTCTACGAGAACCGCATCACGACCGGCACACGCATCGACGGCAAGTGTATCGGACTTGCCACCATCGAGAAGTATTGCGGCAGTTGGGATATGGCTCGTTTCAGAACGGCACTGAAGCAAGGTGAAAAGTTTTCCACCGGACGCTTCGACTTTTGCGGCTATGACGGTACGCTGTGGTGCGAGCCACGCGAAAATGGCGATATGGCGGCAGGATTCAGCAAAGAGTACCGGAATTGTGGCAACGGCTACTATTATCTGCTTATCAACGATGAATACATGATAGGCTATGACATAGACTGAGTTATATGCAGGGCAACGACAAGACCGTATCGGGCAAAGTCTCGGTACGGTTTGTTGTTCCGATCGACCAACGACCTTTTATAAAACTCCTGTTCTCCCTCTTATAGCCTTACATCCTGCGGCCAGTTTGCTTCAAGCAACCTCACGCATTTTGTGTAACATGTTACATAAAGTGTGTGAAGCCCCTTTTTGCAAAAGGACGGACACGGACAGACTTGGCATTACAGGGGGCGGGATAAATCCTGCCCTCTGTAGTCCCAAGACAGTCCGTCGGAAAGTCCGTCCCGGCTGACCGCTTCACTCTTTTACCCATAATCTTTCCTTTTCTAACGGATTCCCATTAAACCCAAGTCCGCTGCCGTGCGACCTACGGGATAGAATTTTCCGCAAAGGTAACCGACCGTGCCAATCTTGCCAATGCCGACGTGCCGCCGCGAGTGACACGCAAAAATCTTCCTCTCCCTCTGTCGAGCGTATTTTTCCGGTTCAGCCTTGTCCGATTGTCCCTCGCCACCTTCCGAAAGCAGAAAAATCTTCCCGGCGGTCGCAAACAGACCGAACAGAGGGAAATAAAAAGAAAGGTTAAATATGAGTTACAACAAATTGAAATCATTGGTGGCAAACGTGGAAGCGATAAAGACAGCGTTACAAATCCACATTCAAGGCAGACAAGCCACACCAGAGGAAAAAGAAACCTTATCCCAATATTCGGGGTTTGGCGGTATCAAAGAAGTGCTGAACATCGGCACGGACAAGCCTGTAAGTGGCGACATGGAAGAACCGATAAGGCGGTTGCAGGAACTTATCGACACCTATCCCTATTTCACGGAAGCCATGAAAGCCTCTGTCCTGACAGCGTTCTACACCCCGAAATTCCTTATTGATGTAGTCGCAAAGCAGATACACGCCACATTCAAGGACAATGAGCTGCAAATGCGCTCATTCCTCGAACCGAGTGCAGGCATTGGCGGTTTCCTCCCGGTAGCCATGTCCGACACCTGCGGCTATGCCATTGAAAAAGACCCGGTTTCGGGTCTGATACTCTCCCTGCTGAATGACAACACGGTTACACGGACAGCCGGGTTTGAAACGATAGACGAACAGGGTTTTGAACATACGAAATTCGATGTCATAGCCTCCAACATCCCTTTCGGTAACTTCCGTGTGTTCGATGCGGAACTCTGGAAGAAAGGCGGCATATACGAGCAGGCTACCAAGACCATACACAATTACTTTTTTGTCAAGGCTTTGGAGCTTTTGAACGAGGGCGGCCTGCTGGCTTTCGTCACATCAAGAGGTGTGGCCGATACACCAAGCAACAAATTCGTGCGTGAATACCTTGTGAACCATGCCGATTTGATTAGTGCTATCCGTATGCCCGACACGCTTTTCATGTACACAAGCGGCATCGAGGTAGGCAGCGATTTACTGATCTTCCAAAAGCATACTCACAAGGCGGCACTCTCGCAGAGGGAACAGCTCTTTTTACAGGTCGGCAGGGAAAAGGCAGACACGACAGGCGCAATGACCGAATACGCCAACAAACTTTTCACATTACCGAAAACCACCCTCGCCACAGGCAGCCGCATTGCGATGAACCAGTACGGCAAGTATGTACGCAAATACCAGTGGCAGGGTGATGAAAACGCCATGTCGCAGTATCTCGCCGCATTGCTCAAACTCGACTTTGGCCGCTATTTCCGCAAAAGCCTTTTCACAAGTGAGGGACAGGACGGCATACACACGCAAATGTCCCTTTTCGGCAGTGTGGCCGTTAAGCAGCCACCAAAAGGCAGACGAGCCTATACGGACGAGCCGGAAGCGTGGATGAAAGAGGGTGCAATGGTACTGTTTGAGGGGCAGGTGGGCATTATCCGATACCGCAAATCCGAACTATACCAAGAGACGGCCACCGATTTTGTCCCGGTGGACGAGGGCAAGGTGAACACGGAGAGGGCTAACGACTATTTCTCTATCCGCAAGGCATATTTTGAACTTGCAATCAAAGAGCAGGAGGAACAGACGGAACAGCCGCATTTGCGTGAACGGCTGAACGCTTGCTATGATGCTTTTGTCGCCAAATGGGGCTTTTTCCACTCTAATGACAACAAGGAGTTTATCATGCTTGACAGCCTCGGCGTGGAAGTGTTCACGATTGAAATGCAGGTCAAGGGCGACATATTCAAATCCGACATCATGCGTGAGCCTGTAGCGTTCAAGAAGATAGACACGACCGTGCAACTGACACCGGGCGAAGCGTTGGCAAGCTGCCTTAACTTTTACGGCTGTGTGGATATGGACTATCTGATGCAGACCACAGGCAAGGACGAGGACGAGGTTATCGACGACCTCAAAGGCGAGATATTCTATAACCCTGCCACCGGAGAATGGGAACACAAAGGCAAGTTCATAGCCGGAAACGTCATCGCCAAAAGCAAGGAAACAGGCTCTTATCTTCCCGATCTCACAGGCAAGGAAAAGGACTGGACGGAAACCGCTGTAAAGGCATTGGAGGAAGCCATACCCGAAGCGATACCCTACGAGGAACTCGACATCAACATGGGCGAGCGTTGGATTGACACGAAGCTGTACGCCGATTTTGCCACAGAACTTTTCGGAACGGAAACCGATGTGATGTATTTTGACGTGAACGACACCTATTTAGTGCGGCTACAAGGATATTCCCCTGTAGTCTATAACACCTATTCCGTAAAGAATTACAACGGAGAGGATTTGTTCGTACACGCCCTGCAGGACACCGTTCCCGAAATAACCAAAGAGATAGAGCGGAACGGCGAAGCGGTACGAGTGCCGGACGAGGAAGCCATACAGGAAGCGGCCACCAAGATACAGGAGATAAGAAACCGTTTCAACCAGTGGCTCGACTGTCAGCCGATAGAGGTAAGGGACGAATTGGTAAGGGTGTACAACGAGCGGTTTAACTGCTATGTCCGTCCGCATTATGACGGCTCGGCACAGACCTTCCCGCAGCTCTCTTTCGAGAATTTTCCGTATGACAGCCTCTATCCCTCACAGAAAGATGCCATTTGGATGATTAAGCAGAACGGCGGCGGTATCTGCTGGCACGAGGTAGGCACGGGCAAGACGATGATAATGTGCGTTTCCGCTTACGAAATGAAACGCCTCGGATTGGTGCAGAAACCGCTCATTATCGGCTTGAAAGCCAATGTTCACGAAATAGCCGACACGTTCCGCAAGGCTTACCCCTCGGCAAAGGTGCTTTATCCGGGCAAAGAGGATTTCACTCCTGCTAACCGCAAAGAGGTATTCTCGAAAATCAAGAACAACAACTGGGACTGCATCATTCTGACACACGACCAGTTCGCCAAGATACCGCAATCGGAACAGACCATGATAGATATATTCACCGAAGAACTGGCCGATGTGGAGCGCAATTTGGAAGTCTTGGAACAATCCACCATGCGCTACCGCAGCGGAAAGATGCAGGACGGTCTGGAGAAGCGCAAACAGAACCTCGCAGCCAAACTTAAGGAATTGAAAATGAAAATCAACGAGCGGAAAGACGATGCGGTGGACTTTCACTCGATGGGCATAGACCACATATTTGTCGATGAATGCCACATTTTCAAGAACTTAATATTTCAGACACGCCACACGAGGGTTGCCGGTATCGGCAATACCAAAGGCTCGCAAAGGGCGATGAACCTGCTGTTTGCCATCCGTGACATTCAGCACCGGACAGGACGTGACCTCGGCGCAACATTCCTTTCGGGCACGGTGGTTGTGAACGCCCTGACCGAACTGTATGTGATGTTTAAGTACCTTAGACCAAGAGAATTGCAACGTCAGCAGATTTCTTGCTTCGATGCGTGGGCGGCGATATTTACGCAGAAAACAGCCGATTATGAACTGAACGTGACAGGTGCAATCAAGCGTAAAGAGCGTTTCCGCACCTACATCAAAGTGCCGGAACTGGCAATGTTCCTGCGTGAGATTACCGACTACCGCACCGCCGACATGATAAACCTCGATGTACCGGATAAAAATGTGCGCTTTCTTTCTCATGCGCCCACTATCCAGCAGGAGGAAATGATAGGCCGTTTGGTTTCCTTTGCACACAGCGGACAGTGGGAGGATTTGGGACTTGATACGCCCGAACCCGACAATCTCGACAAGGCAAAAATGTTGGTAGCTACCAATGTGGCACGAAAAATGGCTCTCGATATGCGTTTGTTGGGCGACAAGTTCAGCGACGATGCCGAAAACAAGGCTTCAATCTGTGCAAGAACAATCTATGAATATTATATGCGCTCAAATGAAAACCGGGGTACGCAGTTCGTGTTCAGCGACCTCGGCACATACAAGCCGAATGAGTGGAACGTATATACCGACATCAAAGAAAAGTTGGTGAACCTCGGTATTCCGACCGATGAAGTGCAGTTTATCCAGTGTGCTACCACCGAAAGGGCAAGAAAACGCCTGTTCGAGGACATGAACAACGGCAAGGTGCGTGTGCTTTTCGGCAGCACCACCATGTTAGGAACAGGGGTGAACGCCCAGCAGAGGGCTGTAGCGGTGCATCATTTGGAGATTCCCTGGCGACCGGCTGACATGGAGCAGCGCAACGGCAGGGCGGTACGCAAGGGCAACACCGTGAAACTGTGGGGCGGCAACGTGGTGGATGTGGTGATTTACGGCACGGAAAAGACACTTGATGCCTACAAATTCAATTTGCTGAAAAACAAGCAGATGTTCATCAACCAAATCAATAACGGCACAATCGCCGTGCGCCGTATCGACGAGGGCGGCATGGACGAGGACAACGGCATGAACTTCGCCGAGTTCGTGGCAATCCTTTCCGGCAACACCGATTTGCTGAACAAGGCAAAACTCGACAACAAGATTATGCAGTTGGAAAAGGAACAGACCATTTTCAAGAAAGAACGCATCCGTGCCGAGCGGAAAATAACCGCCGGACAGGAAGATATGGCAAAGACACAGCGTACAAAGGCCGGTTTCATCAAGGATTGGGAATACTTCAACTCTTACGAGGGGACAAAAGTAACACAACTTCTCAACCTGCCACAAGCTACAGCCGAGGAAACAGGCCGGGAATTACACCGCATCGCCAAAACCTACCGTAGCGGAGCGTATGGTACGATTGGCACGTTTACAGGGCTGAATTTGCTGGTACGCAGCGAGTACAGCATAAACGGTACATTTGACCGAAACACGTTCTTTGTCGAGGGGACAAGCGGGCTTAAATACCGTTGTGGACTGACAGGTGCGTTACCGCTTGGCTTCGTGGAATCTGCTCAATATCCGCAGGCTACACTAAACAAATTGCCCTCACTTATTGAGAAGCAACAAAAGACGGTGGAGCGGATTGAAAGCGAAATCCCCATATTGCAGGACATCGTTGGCCGCCAGTGGAGCAAAGCCGATGAATTGGTAAAACTCAAACTGGAGTGCAAGGAGCTGCAGCGGAAGATTGACGAAAGTCTCAAGGATGCGGAACGCTCTCTAACTCCATCCGAAACAACGGCTGCCGAATACGAACCTACTACTAAGGCCGCTTAAACCATAATCATATCTTAACCTTTTCCCTCTGTTCGGTTGCGATAACTCGACAGGGGGATTTTTCTTGTACTCCGATCTGATGGCGGCAATATCCATTTATATACACCTCCCAAATAGGCTTTACTTCACTGCTATACAGTCGATACTAAATGTAGTACATACTAATGTTAGTAAAGTAGGATATCAGGAAATCTCCCGTTGCAAAGGATAGTATGCACTACATTTAGTCAATCAGTATTTTAGTATAGTAGTAGATACTACGATACTAAAATGTAATAAAGTAGTAAAATAGTACACACTAATCATAGTAAATACTAAAAATAGTAGTATCTTTGTATCAGAAATAAAGATAGGAATTTATGGCAAAGATAATCGCTGTTTTGAACCACAAGGGCGGTGTCGGAAAGACGACCACCACCATCAATCTTGCTGCCGCATTGCAGCAGAAGAAAAAGCGTGTACTGCTCATCGACATGGACGGTCAGGCAAACCTCACGGAATCCTGCGGTCTCTCCATCGAAGAGGAACGGACGGTGTACGGAGCAATGAAAGGTGAATACCCGTTAACGGTATTCGAGTTAAATAATGGCCTTTCCGTTGTACCGTCCTGCCTTGATTTGTCAGCGGCAGAATCCGAGCTTATCAATGAGCCGGGGCGGGAATTAATACTGAAAGGGCTGATTGCAAAATTGCTTGAAACCCGTAAATTCGACTATATCCTGATTGACTGTCCGCCCTCGCTGGGTTTGCTGACACTCAACGCACTTACATCTGCGGATTTCTTGATTATCCCGGTACAGACGCAATTCCTCGCCATGCGCGGAATGGCGAAGATTACAAATGTGGTCGAGATTGTCAAAACCCGTTTGAACCCGAATCTGAACATCGGCGGAATTGTCATCACACAGTTTGACAAGCGCAAGACGCTCAACAAGAGTGTTGCGGAACTCATCAACGAATCATTCTGCGACAAAGTGTTCAAGACCGTCATCCGGGACAATGTGGCATTGGCCGAAGCTCCGATAAAGGGTCTGAACATCTTTGAATACAACAAGAACAGCAACGGGGCAAAGGACTACATGGAGTTAGCAAAAGAAGTGTTGAAATTAAAGTAAAGACGATATGAGCAAAAGTGATTCATTGAAAAACGGCATGAGAAGCGGACTGGACGGCTTGCTGTCATCCACCGGGAAGTCCACGCAAAAGAAAGAGCCTGCACCGGTCAAAGCGGAAAAAGAACCTGCCGTGCATTGCAATTTTGTTATCGACAAGAGTATTCATACCCGGATGAAATACCTCGCTATCGAGAAGAATATGTCGCTCCGAAATATTGTGAACGAGGCGATGAAAGAGTATTTGGAAAAGCACGAGAAATAACCGGGGCGGCAATCCGCCCAATCAACTTTTATACCATACCGCTATCTTATGGCACATGTCCACAAGGTAGCGGTTTTCCCGTTTATACCCCTGGCTGTTCTCCTGCTCTATTCGCCTCTTATAGCTGCAATGCTGCATTTCCCCTTTCTATCCATTCCTCTTGCCGCTTGTCCGGTCTCGTTCCTGCCATCGCCGGTTGGTTTTCCAGACGCAAATTTGGACTGCCGCGCTTGATTTCATCGCTTTGAAGTGCATTTCTCGTAAAATTCTTCCTTTCCGTGAAAGAGTAATTTTCCGGAAAAAGCGTTGAAAATAGCTTGTTCGTCAGTCCCTTGAAGCATCTGTAAATCCCAAGCGGTTCAGGCAGAAAAAAGAACCGAAAAGAGGGAAAAATAACAAAACAAATATCAACCAATTAAATTTTATGATTATGGCAACAACAGCAGTTCAAGCAGTAGAGAAGAACATCACATCGGTAGCATTGGCAGACATTCAGCCGAGCAGTTACAACCCACGCAAGAACTTTGACGAGACAAGCCTTGCGGAACTTGCCGAGAGCATCCGTCAGCAGGGAGTGCTTCAGCCTATCGGTGTGCGCCCTATTGCGGACAACCGTTTCGAGATTGTCTTTGGAGAACGCAGATACCGTGCTTCCCTCATGGCTGAATTGGCGGAAATTCCGGCTACCGTCATGGAAATTTCAGACGAGACAGCCGAGGAAATGGCAATCACCGAGAACCTGCATCGCAAGGATGTTACCCCGATTGAGGAAGCCAATGCCTACCAAAAACTCATAGACAGCGGTCGCCACGATGTCCAATCCTTGACCGTGCAGTTCGGCAAGACGGAAGCGTATATCCGTACACGACTTAAATTCGTTTCCTTGATACCCGAAATCGCCGTGCTGTTGGAACAGGACGAAATCACAATCAGCGTGGCAAGTGAAATCTGCCGTTATGGGGAAGAGATACAGCGTGAGGTGTACGACCAACATCTGAAAGAGGGGGTGCAGTACAATAGTTGGCGAGGCATGAAAGCCTCCGAGGTGGCACAGAGCATCGAACGGCAATATACCGCAGACCTCAATCGCTATTCATTTGACAAAACCCTTTGTCTTTCATGTCCCCACAATACCAATAACATGATGTTATTCTGTGAGGGTAGTTGCGGAAATTGCGCCAACCGTGCTTGTCTTGTGGAAATGAACACATCGCACCTTACCGAAAAGGCTATGCGGCTCATGGAACAGCACCCTGCCGTTCCCCTCTGCCACGAAAGCTACAATTACAATGAAGCCGTCGTCGACCGACTTACCGCTATAGGCTACGAGGTGGAAAGTCTTAAAACCTATGCAACGAAATACCCCGAATGCCCCCAAGCTCCTCAAAAAGAGGATTACGATACCACCGAGGAATACGAGGAAGCAGTAAAGGATTACGAGCAGAAATTGAACGGCTACACCGAGAAATGCGAAGCAATCCGCACCCGAAGCGAAGCAGGAGAAATCTCCCTCTATCTCCGTATTGAGAGCAACGACATTACACTGTGCTATGTTGCAAATACCGCTACAACCGCAAACGGTACGGCAACCAAAATGCCGCTTTCACCTATCGAGAAGTTGGAAAAGCAGGACAAACGCAACAAGGAGATTGCCCTCGAAAAGACCGTTGAAGACACCAAAAAGCGGATTTTAGAGGTCGATATGTCAGAGCGCAAATTTGGGCAGGACGAGGAGAAAATGGTGTATTTCTTCCTGCTCTCCTCACTCCGCAAAGAGCATTTCAATGAGGTGGGAATTGAAGATAAAGGCTCTTATTACTACCTTACGAGCGAGGACAAAATGCGCATCATCGAGAACCTTACCGCCAAGCAGAAAGCCGTTATCCGCAGGGATTATCTGATTGCCAATTTCAAGGACGCATTCGGTAACAACGCCACAGCCTCCCTGTTGCTTGACTTCGCTCAAAAGCATATGCCCGAAGAACTTGCCAATATCCAAGACGGATATAATGAAGTGTACGAAAAGCGACACCAACGCATCGAGGAAAAGAAAGCCGCTTTGCAGGAACAAGCCACGCAGGAAGCGGAACAACCCGATGAACCGCAACCCGAAGCGGAAGCACAGACCGAACCGCAAGCGGAAGAAATAGCTGCCTGACAAATGTTGTTGTCATAACGGATAGGGGGAGGGAGAAATCCGCCCTCTATTCATTTTTGTATGCTCCGGACAAAGGACCCAAGTACCTCTTCTAACTTTCTGACGAACCCGTCACCACCCGCCCTTCCTCCATTCATAGCTTCCGTTTCCTCTCTTTTTTACCATTTTCAACTTCCCTTTTATAGCGTTTCCCCGGCTTCGTCCCCTGTCAGCCCCGGTTTGGTTTTATCAGATGCAAAGGTCGGCCGTCGCGCTTGATCCGGCGGCTTAAAGTGAATTTCCTGCAAATTCTTCCTTTCCTCAGAAAGAGTAATTGGCAGGAAAAGCCTTCCGTATGAAGCTGTACCGACAACCGTGTACCGCATCCATAAAATCCCAAAGCGGTTCCGACAGAAAGGAACCGAACGGAGGGAAGAAAAAAACAAATCATTAAAATTCAAGATTATGGACAACATCAAGGAAAGCAAGGAGTACCAGCTCGCCAAAGACTGGGAAAGGGCAGTGAACGATTACGGCTTCAACCCCAAACGGTTTGCAGCCGCTATCCCCGAAATGCACCCCACACTGCAGCAAAGCCTTTACAGGTTGGTAAAAGAGTGTATCGTGGTCATGGCGGACGAGACACGCAACTACGACGACCGCAACCGTGCATCGCACGAGGAAGCGAAGTGCATCATGGAATACCTCAAGGCTCACGGGAAACACATCCCATTAAGATAACAGATGTATGAAAACGAAAGAACTACAATTTGACGGCAATATCTACATCTGCCGTATCGTGAAATCCAACGAAGGTGAAGAATTACTTATCGGCTCTACCGCTCTGCTCGATGCACTTCATCCGGGCAGTTTCGAGGACGAAAACGAAGGTTTTGCAAGTAAGGAAGCCGAACAAATATATGACGAGGTTTTCTTTTTCACCGATGCGAAAACCCTCAAATTACCGGACGATGAACTCATCACGGAATTAAAAGAGGATAACCCCGAATGGTTCAACTAACATAAATCAATAATCATATTAAAAATCAAAGTTATGGATAAAGAGTATGTAATGCACATCGCACAGACCATCAAAGAACAATTGGTATCACTTACACCCATGCCCATTCTTATGTCGTGGGGAATCGGCGATTTTGTCGCTACGGTATTCCGGGATTTGCCGGCATTGCGGATTAAAGTAAACGGGCGGTTGCACGCCGGAAATGTCGTTATCGCACTCAACGGCTCCGATTATTATGAGGTATATCTGCTGAAAGAGAACGGTGCGGAGTGCGTCAATGAGGAAGTATGCTTCGACGAGTTGGGCGATGTCATTGACCGAGCCGTCGAAAGCGGTACGGACAAAGAGGAATACGACAAATTCTGCGACCGGCAACTTGCCGTACTTTTAAGCGGTACACGAGCCTGAATAAGCGAGCGACCGAATAACACCGCCCATTTTTCTACGTGGGCGGTGTTTTCGTGTGCGGTTGGATGCGTCCAAGCCGCAATATCCTATTATAAACTCACTTTTGAAGTCCTTGTTCCACTTTTACCGTTGTTACGGCTTGTGGGATTGTCCGGCTCCGTCATTTCCAATACCCCTGTACCAATCATCGGATTGATATAGACCTCCATAAGATTTTCCCTATCTTTCAATCCTAAATGTTGCAAAATATCAGATAGGTATTGCGGCTCAACACAGAACTCCAAGATTTGCTCTTTTCTCAAATCCTGCTTGCGAGGTTTTCTTGCGGGTTTTCTTGTCGGGTTTTCATCCCTAACTGCAAGGTCAGCACAACATAGTCCGGACGTGTTTCCTCGGCTACAGTAGGAAGCGGCCAACCCAAAGACTGCCAACCGCTCACAATCTTATCCACACCGCTACCAGCTTTCTCGGCACGCCCCAGACGCATGAACATCTGAGTGAGTAGATTGGCAGCAAAGCGAGTGCAAGACACCGGAACGCTAAAAATACCGAATAAGACCCACGCGGCACTATAATATGTTGGCATTCTGCCCTGTATATCCCGTATTTTTCGTACCTTTGCGGCACAAAAACGTATGTATATGGAACAACAGGTTATCCCATCGGATTATACACAATATGCAGAGGCAGTAGAGATAATCAAACATGCCATCGAACGCTGCCGGTATAGAAGTGCGGCTGCGGTCAACAAAGAAACTCTCTCGTTGTATTTTGGAGTGGGGAAATTCGTGTCTGAAAATTCCCGCATCGGCTGTTGGGGTACTAAAGCATTGCCTACCATATCAAAGCTCCTTCAACGGGAGTTGCCCGGTCTGCACGGCTTTTCTGAATCGGGGTTGAAACGGATGCGCTCATTCTATGAGGAATGGAGGACGTTTTTAATTCGTCCAACAGTGTTGGGCGAATTGGAAAACCATTCGTCGGAAAAGGGTACGGCTTTAATTCATCCAACAGCGTTGGGCGAATTGGATATTGACGAGCATCTACTGCTGCAACTTATCGGGCAACCGGTCAATACCGAATTTACCTGGGACGATTTTGTCAAGATCAGCTTTTCACATCATATTGAAATCCTGACTCGTTCAAAAGACATCGCGGAACGGTTGTTCTATATCCATTGTGCCGCTCAAAATGCGTGGTCGCTATCCTCTCTCAAAAATTACTTGAAAGAAGACATCTATTCAAATCGCGGATCTTTGCCGAGCAACTTCCTTCAAGTGCTGCCCGAAGCCATTTATGCCGTAAAAGCGATATTGGCGTTCAAGGATGAGTATATGCTCGAAATGGTTAATCTGGAGAATGTGGGAGAACGCGAACAGGACTGGAACGAAAAGGTCATCGAAAACCAAATCGTAACCAATATCAAGCAGTTCATTCTCCGTTTTGGAAACGACTTCACTTTTATCGACAGTCAGCATCGCCTGATAGTTGCCGGAGAAGAAATGTTTGCTGACCTTGTATTCTTCAACAGAGAACTGAATGCCAGCGTAATCGTGGAGTTGAAACGGGGCAAGTTCCGCCCGAATTATCTCGGACAGCTTAGCGGCTACCTGACGGTGTATGACATGACCGACAAGAAACCGCACGAGAACCCTTCAATCGGTATTGTCCTATGCCAGGATGCCAACCGCAAGTTTGTCGAAATCATGGTGCGCGACTATGATAAGCCTATGGGCGTGGCGACATACCGCACAGCCCAAGAAATGCCGGAGAATCTGCGCAAGACTCTACCGGACATCGACAAATTACAAAATCTGCTATCGGAAAACGATTCCAAATCGGAAACTGTCAGATAATTCATTTACGTCCGTAAAACCGGCTTTATGCCCACAAGATTTTGGGTAACTGAAATTGAATATAAAAATCCCTGCAATAATTTCGTGATTATTGCAGGGATTTTGATTTATTTCGCCCCACGCTTGTTCAGTACATCCGTTATCATGTCTTTTACATCCTGTCCGACTTGTATGAAATTTTTATACAAGATGCGTTCCCGTTCCTCCCTCGACTTAAAGGTGTAGAACTTCGGTAGCGGTACATAGGCCGCTTCCTCCGCTTTTATCTCCTTCATATCGAAATCCGTCTTGCAGAAGAACTTTGTAGTCTTGAACTCTTCCGATTCCTGAATGTTCATCGAGCCTCCTGTACCGGTTTTCGTCTTCACGAAATCCCTGGCCGTCTGTCCGCAAATCCATCCCGTCGCCATATCCGAAATTTTCGAGGCGGGTACAAGGCTGTCCATATTCTCATTGAGATTGATGCTCGTCTTATCCCGGTCGATGGTCACGCCCTTTTTGACCTGTACTACCTTGCCGAAAATGTCATTCGACAACCATTCCAGTGTCTCTTTTGCGCGAGCTGAACCGCTTACCACGTTGCCCACTGTCGTGATGATTTTTTGCATTCCCACTTTTCCGTAGTCAGCCTCCAACTGCGGCAACTCCTGAAAACCCAGCGTTACGCTTACCTTGTTGCTTCTCGCCGTACCTATCAGTCGGTCTATCTTGTGGAAATACAGTGTCGGCAGCTCATCCACGATGATGCTGACCGGAATATTCTTCCCCTGCCCGGTGTTCACACGGGTAACGAGACGGTTCAATATCAGAGCGTTCAACGCTCCGATGATACTTTCCATTTCCGGATCGTTGGCTATCAGCAGATAACTGGGTGACTTGGGGTCACTAACTTTCAGGTCGAAGTCGTCCCCATCCTTGTGGAATATCCAGTAGGATTCCTTGGTGGCCAAACGGCTGGTATAGACACGCAGCGTACCAATCATACCCTCTAATTGTTCCATTGCCTTGTTCTTGAAGGCCGTCTGGAACGGGCCGAGCAACGGCGCGACCTCGTTGTCCGTCTCCAGTACCTCAAAAATAGTCTGGTAGCTCTCATTGAGAAATGAAAGGATATGCGGCATATCCGAGTATTTTCCCAGCCAATAGGCAGGTTCCACGATGCTGCCACCCTCACGGTCACGAACGACACCCGTCGGCTTCCAGAACTTCGTCTGCGGATCTTGCCGTTTCTCCGCATATAGTTTCTTTCCGTTTGCATCGTAGGGTTCCCGCTCGTAGTTCACGAAAAAGTAGATACAGGCGGCAAGAAAGTTCACGGCAGAAGTCTGAAAGAACTGGTCACTGCCTCCGCCTCCCTCTTTCTTGCCTTTCTGCAGGGATTCCAACAGGGTTTCCGCCGTTTCGCTCGCCGCCGCAAGATTATTGATGTACTTTGCCTGAATGGGATTCACCCGTTTGCTGTACTCCACATCCACGAAGTTGATGATGTTGAACTTGCACCCTTTGGGCAGTTTTCCGAGCTTCTGGTTTTTCTTGTAATGATAGTAAAGTTTAGTGGCAAGTGTCGGAAATTTGTAGTCATAGACCACCATCGCAAAGCCCTTGGCACTATGTTGGCGGATGAACGGTTCTATGATGCTGAACGTCTTACCGCTGCCCGGAGTTCCGACTACCCATGTTCCTCTGAAACAGTTGCTTATCGACACCCATCCCTTGCGAAATTTACCTTTGTAATAGTACCGCATCGGTATATTCACGCTATACTGGTTCTCAACCTTCTCTTCGCTCTGCTCGAAACTTTCATTCTCAAAGTTGAACCGGTCTTTACCCAGTCCCTCCTTGATGAACTTCGAGATGTTATCCAGTGCGATATGTACCAATATCACACCGACAAGCGTGGTCGCCATGTAGAAGATGATATTTAGTGGCAACGTGTAGAGCCTCGTTTCCATCGGATGATGGTACAACCACACGGAGAACACAATCAGGAACAGTCCGCTGATTAGCGGATATAACACCTGTCTCCGGGCATCGAACTCCAGATGCTTCTTGTTCCTCGTACCGATACAGGTGATGCAGATAAGCAGGAACGTCGCAATCTTGCTGTACACAAGATTACCGTCATTGTAAATCATCCACTGCTTGATGCGCCCGTGAATATCAATCAGTATGCCACCCCAGTGGTCGAGCATGGCAGGGTCGATGGCATACTCGAAGAACTCCATCAGCACGGAGATATAGATGACCGCACGGAATATCTTGTAGAACCCTTGTAATTCTTTGCTCTCTTCCATGAATCAATCCGTTGTTAATTCTTGTTTCCGACGATACCAACGGTCGTTGATTCGTATGACATCCATACCGAACCACACACCGTTTTCGTTCAGTTTCGTCTTTATTCTTTCAAGTGCTACCGGTCCTAAACCCCAGATTTCCATGAGATATTCCTCGTTGAGCTGAATCAGGTCGCCGACATACAATATCCCATGAGATTCGAGTTTGCTTCTGACTATAGGCGTCATTTTCATGCTGAATATCGGCTGTGAGAGATAATGCACCTCTTCTGCCTGAATGTTGTCCAAGGCTATCTCAAGCCCTTCTTTGACTCTCTGGACAGAATTGATGTATTCTTCCTGCTGTTGGATTTTAATTTCCTGTTGCTGTATCTCATCACGCAATTCAGAAGCCTTCCTTAAAAGTTCGGCATTGCTTCGCTTCAATTCGTCATTAACATCCGTCATCGACCGGTTGTTTAACTCAAGTTCCTTGCGTTTGCCGTTCAACTCCTTGACAACTTCCTCCAATTTGGCAATCTGGCATCTCAGAGCCGAACCTTTCCCATTGTCTGCCGCCATGTTATCCAAAAGGTAGCTGAAGCGTTGAATCAGATAATCAATGTCCTTTTTATCAGACGCAACAGAATCGGCGAGCTTTTTCAGTTTTTGCCGAGGTGATTCATCTTTGATGGGATAGTATATGAGGAAAGCCCCCAATACCATCAATACTATACAGAAAAGCATATCTATATTCATATCGTTGCACATTTTATTTGTTCATGGTAATTATAGGCCGCAGCTTATGCGCCTGTGTCTTAGGTGTCTCCTGCATCGCGCCGCTTCCTGTCGAGTAAAGCCACGCTTTCGCCGTCTCTTGTCCGGACACTTCCGTCGATGTCCAGTACCAGCAATCGTATTCATCCAACGGCAACGGATGACCGCCGCACCGTTCAATGACAGGATTGACGGTTTCCCGGACAGCATACAGCAACCGCATCTGTGCTACCGACGGGATATAGGCACTCTGTCCGTACCGCCACAGGTCAAAGACCGCTTCCGCCATAGGCGAAGCCGTCTCCCTTGTGTCGTACAGCGCAAAGGTGTTCATGTTCCCGTCCAATGCCCCGATGTCGGCCGACGTCCCTTGTGCGACACCGAGGCTGTCGGCGAATGCCGCCGGAGCAATGTCCCACAGGTAAACCGCATAGCCGTTCCCTTCCGTTCCTTCACGGCGTTCGGTATCAAAGACAACCGCTATTGCCCGCTTCCCCGATTGTTCATACTGCGCATAGGACAATGCCGTGCCGTCCTCGCAGAGAATATGCCCCAGACGTACCGCCGTATCGGGTACGTCGATATGGGCGTCACAGGCAGCGCACAATACCGCCGCCACTACCATTGCAATCCATTGAATCTTTCGTATCATGTCATTTCCGTTTTTTTGTTTTTCCTTTATTTTATCGGCAGTTTTACACCCAGCACGATACCTGTCCGCAGCAAATCCGCCCCTTTTATCATCATGTCACTCTTGACCTGCCAGTACAGCGTCCATCCCGACCGCAGCTCATAATTGTGCTCGTAACCCACATGGATTCCGGCAAGAAACTTGTTCGTGTCGCTCCCTGCCGAAGCTCCGATACGCAAGTTGCCGTAATGGTTGCGTCCACGCACCACACAAGGTTTGTACGCCACACCGAAACCATAAGTGCGGTAGTTGCGCCAGAAGGATTCCGGACAAATATGACCGCAAGATTTACATTCCGTCCATTTCAGATAGCCGTTGGCGAAGAACTCCCACGCATGACGGTAGTTCATTTCATGCTCGTAAGCAAGCGTTACGTCCATGCCGTTCTCATACAGCAATCCCACGCCGAGCGAGAGGCGGCCGCCGTTGCGTTGCGCATGGGCATTGGTGGCAAACCCTATGCAGACAAGCATCAGTAACAAAACTGTTTTCAATGTCTTTTTCATCGTCATTCCTCCTCCAATAAAGCGGTGTTAAATGAATCGGCCGACAGCACATCCTCGTAGTCGATGTTCAGGCTGATATTGCGCCCGCTGATTTGTTGTTCCGTCATTTCGATAGTCAGCAGCTTGTCGTTCGGAAAGGTCATCTTTTTCACGACAATCACGTTCCGGTAGCCGTGCTTGAACGTCTTGCCGTGTTCCAATACCAGGGCAGGAGTCAGCTCGATGGTCTGCGCGTTAGTTGCCTTCGAAAGTTTCTTGTCCGACAGTTTCACCCGTATCTCGTCGATGTCGAAACGGATGTTCGTTTTGTTCTCGATGGAAAAGTCGATGAAGAAGTAGTCGCCCACCGAGTAAATATTGTTCAGGCGCATCACCATTCGGTGCGCCTTGGTCGCCACGTTGCGGATTTTCGCGGGCGAGTTCCACACCCGTCTTGCAAAACGCACCATGTCGGCTGTGGACATCGAGACCGTAGGATTGTTGTAGGCATCCCGTTCCTGTAGCTGAATTTCCTTGTCTGCCACCGCCTCGCTTATCCGCGTGGTGTAGATGAGTGCATACTGCGTGCGATAGCGTTCCGTTACGATGGTGACGATGGCCAGCACTTCACCGTCCTCGTGTCCCGTCTCTTTGGGCTTTAACCGGATGATGTTCTCAATGGGTTGGTCGCCCGCCACCTTGTCTGTGGAAATATCCACGAAGCGGACCGGTTCCGAGGCTGTGATGACGGTCGTTACCTGTTCATTGACAGTCAGCCGTTCCATCTCTTCGTATGTACGCTGAGCCTGTGCGTTCCGTGTGGCAAAAAGTCCTGCCGCCAGAAGAAATGCAGTTATAATTATTTTCTTGTTCATATCGTTTCTGTTGATATTTTTTTATTTCTTTATTTCCCTTATTTCGCTTTCTTTAATCCCATGACCACGTTCCAGTTCCTCCCGAATCCGTCGTCCGGCAATTTCGCAATACGTCGGTTCAATCTCGAATCCGATGTAATGCCGTCCCGTGCGGATGGCGGCAATGGCGGTCGTACCCGAACCGATGCAGTTGTCCAGCACCACATCGCCCTCGTTGGTATAGGTGCGCATCAGGTACTCTATCAAGGCTACCGGCTTCTGTGTCGGATGATAGAATGCTCCTGTCTTGTGTTCCTTGGGTATGGAAATGACAGAGGTCGGGTACTTGTCTTCGGCAACACGCACCGGAGCCAGTTTCATTTCACCGTAACAGCGGTTCGTGAAACCGTCCGTCTTGCGCCGTCCATGATTTTTCCGTTCCGGTGGACACGGCATCATCTGAGGATGATATACCGGCTGACGGTCGTAGAACACGATGATGTCCTCATGCTGGCGTAGCGGCATCCGGTTGGCATTCAGGTGACCCGTTACCCGGTCTTTCCGCCACACGAGGTTATACCGCCACATCCGGGGTTGCGAGAGCATGAGCCGCGCCGAGAAGATGCCCTGCGCAAAGAGGATAACGGGGCTTCCCGGCTTGGTGATCCTGCGGTACTGTTCCCACAACGCTTCGAGCGGTATCTGCCTGTCCCAGTGTACCGCCTTGTTGCTACGGTTCAACACGCCGTAAGGCAAATCCGCTATCACGGCATCGACACTGCCGTTCGCCATGAGCTTCATGCCCTCGATACAGTCCATATTATATATGTTGTCAATCTCTATCATGGCTTCCGTTTTTACTGTTTCTCACGTCCGTTCACCAGATAGACGAAAGTGCCGTATTTCAGCTTTACCTTATTTTTTTTGATAGCTTTGCCGATGGCATTGCTCGTTTTCTGGTAGGCATTCGTAGCGGCTTGCATTCCCCATTGCGAGAGACTGTTGCCGTAACTGCCGGTATTCATGTTCAGATTCCCCGACACCGCACCGCTTGCCACATCCTTGCTCGTTTCCCGGAACTGGCTGTTCGGTACATAAAGCCCCTCCATGCCGTCCGTGTCGTAAAGGGACAGGCTGACCTTCACCAGTTCGTCCTCGATGAGAATGCTGGTGATGTTCCCCTTCACACGCCCCGACGAGAAGCCGCTCATGGTGGCATACAGATACGACCCTCGTTTGACCACGCACTCGTTGATCTCCACGTCGTCGAGCAGACGCAACCGCACACGCGAGCCGTCCACCGCTTTGATGTCCTCGTCGATAATGGCCTTTATCAGTTTCGGTTCACGGGCATTGACCGCAAGCGTATTGAAGTAATCCGAAGCCGTCTTTACCTTGCGTACCACTTCGCTGGGCGGTTCGTTCTCTGACGGGGCTTTTACCGAACGGCTCTCTTCCTCTATTTTTCCCTTAACCTCTATGGTTGCCGTCGGGGGTTGCGCCGATGCGGTACTGTCCGTATCGGTCGCCGGTAATACCTCATTGCGTCCTCTCAACCTTGCTTCGGCAAGGGCTTTCTCCAGTTCCGCGAGAGCTTCTTGCTCGCGCGTCTTGGCATCGGCAATTTGCGCTGCCGCAGCCTTTTCCTGCTGTTGCTCATCGAGCAGGGCGATGTCGTCCACCGTGTATTGCGATTCATATTCTTCCTTGTTGTCATCGGGTTCATCTCGTTCTATGTTATCCACTGCGGAGTAATCCTGTATCTTACCCCATGATTTGGCCATGTTCTCGTACTTGCTGCCTATGCCGTCACCGCCTTTAAGCCGGGCATCCGGCAAATCGGGGTTCAAAAACTCCGTTGTCTGCAGCGTCTTGTCCGGAATCTCCGCCGTTTCGGTCTGAAACAGGTCGAAGATGAAGTACGATGCAACCAGAAGCGGGATATACAGGACAGCCGGAAGCATATACTTCGGCTCCCTGAAATTGATTTTATCAAATATCTTCATCATACATCTTTTAATTGAGTTGTACATACTTGCCTTCAATGCTGCAGTTTTTCAGCACTTCTGCGTTTTCCACTCCGAATGCGATCAGGATGCTGCCGCAACCGGGAGAATCGCCGCGTGTTCCGTCCGGGCGGTAAAACCGGATGCGGTGGCGCAGGAATTTCATGCCCGTCGCTTTCTCGAAAATGACGTCCTGAAACATTTTGGAATCGCAACGGTTGAACAACAGCGCGATGCCGTTGCCGTGTTCCGCCAACTTTCGGACAAACTGTTCGATAAGGGGACGCGAGTACGGAGGATTGAGCCATACACGCCCTTCCCATTTCAGGGACAATCCGTCCATGTCCCGGTCATACATGACCTCGGCGGTCGGCCACAACGGACGGACAGGGGCGCAAGGGTCAAGGTCGAACCTGCCTAACGCTTTCAGCACCTCCTTCGGGGTGTACCATTCGTCCGACGAGCGGACTGATTTTTCAAATCGTGTATTCATAAGCACTCCTTTATTGCGGTTCATATTTCTTGTTCTCGTTCCGATTTTCCCTTATTTCACCCCCTTGCAGCCTCTTGTGTCTTTCCCGCAGCACCGAATCCTGCATTTCCGTCGCCGTGCGTGTCGGCCGGCTGTTGCGGTATGCCATCGTAATGCGATAGATGTTCCAAGTGAACCCTCCGATAGCGAAACCGAAGACGATGACCAGAAAAAGTATCCGGTGCGCGTTGGCGAATCCCTGTACCTTGGCGGCAGCCTTGTCGATACGTGTCGCTTGGGCGAACTTTCGTCCGGCGGACACCTCCCGCTCGTAACGGTCTTTGTATTTCGGATCGTTCTTGTCCGGCATCTTTTCACCGAAGAGCATCCGCCTGAATCCCTTGATATTCATAAACTCCGTTGTTTAGTAGTTGATCTTCGTTTTCTGTTCGATGTCCTTGTTCAGCAGGGTACGCCAGTTCACGATAAGCAGCCCATGCGGATTGTTCTCTGTTCGGGGTACACGCTTGAGCTGTCCTGCCGTCACCAGTTCACGCATCAGGATATTGCTCCGTCGCTCGATGCGCTGCCGTCCGTAGTAGGTGAACTCCATCTTCTCCTTGTTGAAAGCCACGCTGTCGCAATAGATGGAGAACACCGAACTCGTACCCAAAATGTTGGAGTAGAAACCCTTTTCCTTGAGCGTGTTGTATTGTGCCAACCCCGTCTCATCGACTAAATACATCGCTTTTTCCATCGTATAGCGGATATATTTGTCATCCGGCGGTAACGTGAAAAAATAATGATGAAACATCTCCACATGGCTTTTGGCTTCCACATCAAGCGTTTCGTCCATTGTCGTGCGATTCACGAGGATAGGCACGTTGCCGTCCAGCACATACACCTTCTTCTGCGCATCCGAGACCATCGTCCGGGCTGTCCAGATGCTTGACAAGCTGATGATGACACATCCCACGAGAAAAGCGGTACAGATGATGCCCACCAGTCTGATTTTGTTTTCCAAATTCTTGATGACCATCGGTTATTCCCTTTTACCGTTCAACATCTGTACATATTCCGTGTGCAGCATGGGTATGACCGCATCCCGAAGTTCCGTCAAAAGATTCTCGAACTCCGCCGAGAATATCTCCACGTAATAGCCCTGCATCTCCACATGGACAAGCACCCACCAGATTCCTCTTTTGCGCTTACCAGCGTTCCGCTGCAGCAGGGCAAGACGCAGCTTGTACGTTAGGTACGTCACTAAGGGGGCGATGTACCGGTCGTCGTACTCGAAGGCTTCGTCCAGTTCTTCATACTGCGGGTCGATGCGGTGGTTCTCCGCCACCTCGCAAACCTCTTTTCTCGCTCGTTCCTGTGCAAAGGACATAAATTTCTCATCCTTGCACCAGCTTTTGATTTTCTCTTGCAATTTCATGTTGTTATGATTTTTATTGGGTTTATATTATCTTTTGCGGATTATCTCATGATGCCGCCCAACCCTCCGGTTGCCGTCATCTTCGCCTGCTGTGCCACGCCCTCGCCGAAGTTTCGGGTAGAGAATGCCGTGTCGCCCTCCGGTATCATCCATGCCGCCAAGTCCGGAACAAGGTTCAGGCACTTGAGAGCTACAATCGAAGCCGCCATCAGGTAGCCCGCCGAGAAGAACGAGTTCTGCAGGTAGGCGGCCATCGTCTGCTCGCTGGCGGTTATCGCCGTCAGGTTCTCGATTTGGATGCACAATACAATGTCAAAGAGCAGCAGCACGTAGAAGCCCACGAAGTAGAGCATCGCCCCGTAGAAATGCACCGTCAGATAGCGTGTCAGCCACTTCGCCCAAGCACCTTCCCATTTTGGCAGGATGCTGAACGCCCACTGTATCGGCCCGAAAATCGTCAGCATTCCCAACAGGATTTGTTGGCAGTAAATCGTAGCCCACCAACCGATTCGGAACACCACGAGGGCAATCAGCATGATAATTTTGTCTATCCCCACGATGACACCTGCCGTCAAAGACGTGAACCACAACTTCGCCGCATCCTTTTCCATGTTCGTCACTTCGTCCACACCGGTCTGCTCCATTGTCGCCTCTATCAGATTGGGATCGGATGTGCCTGTGTGGGCGACATCCGCCTGTGCCTGCAGGTTCGTGTACATCGTGTCACGCACATGGATGAGCTGCTGAACTTCCTCGAACCTGTCCGATATCTGTGAAGCTTCGGCTTCATACAGGTCATGGGTGTACGAACCTATGCAGTTAGGGATGTAGGACAGGAAATCGAGAAAACACCAGTTGTTCCGGCTCCCCGCCATACCCGTGTCCGCAGGCGGATACCACCAGCAGATGATAATCGACACGGCAAGCGGCCTAAACAGCTTCATCACGTCCAACGGCTCGTGCTTTACCATCATCTTGTAGGCGATACCTGCCGCCATGACGATGGAGAACAGTGCCGCGAGTGCCATGCACATCTGCAATATCCACCAAAAAGGTCCCTGCGCACCGGTAAAAGTCGCGTCAGTCAGAAACTCGTTGGTCTGAAAGATGACATCATCTATTTCCTCCTCCAACAGGTTGATGCCGAAATCCGAAAGTATATCTCCGTTTGCCATAGCCCTGTCTTTTTATTTCCCTCTGTTTACACTCTCGTTGTCATCTTCGCCGTTTCCGTTGCTGCCCGATTGCGAACCACGCACCGCAAGGCGTGATTCCTGCCACCGGCTCATGGCATTGCGGACAATACCGCCTTTATGCAGGGTACGGTTGTCCGTTGCGTTCAGCAGTGCATTCGTCACCGTTGCGTTCTGACGCTTGGCAAGGTAGCCCACTAAAATCTCGTTCTGCCGTGCCACATCCTCGTAAATGCGCAGATACTCCTTCTTTCGCTGGGCATTGGGCATATAGGCGTCTTTCGTGGCTTTGATGGCACACTGATAGACGTGGTAGTATTCCGTCCACCGTTCCTTGTCGGCCGGAGTGCCACCGGACAGGAGAATACGGTCGATGTTGCGCCGGAACCGCTCCATCTGTCCGCTGACCTTATCGCCCTCGGCAAGCCATGCGATGTCCACCTGCCGGTCGGCAACGTTCAACGCCTCGACCTTCGCCCGCTTGACCAAGGCCGAATCAATGGCTTCCGCTTCGTCCACCTGGTTGTAGAGATTGATACCGGCAAGCGTGCGGAACGAGAGCTTGTTTTTGGCCGCTGCCGACTTCTTGTATTTGTTGTGCAGCACGGAATAATAGAGGTCGGGCGAGAGTGCGCCCGTACCGGTCTCCATGACCGTTACCTGATTCTGCTTCGGCGAATCATGGTTGTACGTTACATACTGTGCGTGTACGGCTGTCGTTACGGTGACCGCCACCGCCATGAGTAATAGTTTTCTGTTCATATTCTTCTCTTTTTGTCGTTAATAATCCAGTCTTCCGGCTCCGCGCCAACGCCCGAAGGCGTCATCGAGAATCTCCCGCATGGTGCGGGAGCGATATACCTTTGCCTTCCAATAGCCGATACGCACCTGTATATACCGCCATGTCTCGAAATACGCACGGTTCAGATGCCGCTCGATGTTGTCCAATGAGCGGTTGATGGCCTCCAACACCATCAGCAGGTCGGAGGTCGAGCAGGCTGCCGCTCCGGTGGCATACAGCACGAGGTCGCTCACGGACTTGTAGAGCTGTTCCCCCTCACGGGCAATCGCCCTCAGCCCCCTCGCATTGATGGAGATAATCAGGGTATCTGCGGATTCGATGCGTCCCCGTTTCAATATCTTCGCATTGAAATCCTCCAACAATGATTTATAGTCGCCGATACGGTCGCTGACCGATGTGTAGGTATTCTTGACGTTCAGCACCGTGCGCAACGACTGGTACATGACGTCGATGACATCGAACGCACGGGTGTACCGGTCAAGGTCGATATTCAGCTCTTTATAGCCCCCGACTTCCTTACAGCTGTATTCGTGCAACAGTTTGTTGCTGTACTCCAAGGTACTGCGGGCCAACAACAGGCTGCGCTGCTTCTTGTGGTCGTTGATGTAGGCTTCGACGGAGACTATATCGAAAGTCCACTGCGCCTTGGCGATACCGGGCAGCAGGAAGAGCAGCAATGCGGCTATCCGTAAAATGCGTTTCATGGCCGCACCTCCTTTCCGCCGTTTCTGCCGCCATCGTTCCGAAACGTCCGTGCGCTCTCCACCCAGCGGTCATGGCATTCCTCCACGAGCGTCAGCCTGCGGCCTTCGTCCGTGTCCAGTCCGGGCAACACATCCTTCATCACGTCAAGGATGCTCCGCTTGTAGTGCATCATCTTTTCCAGCGATACCAAGTCGGCGTATATCCTTGTGATTCTGCTGTCCACCTCCCTCGCGATTTCGAGGCGGTCGCTCGACCACAGCAGATGGTACACGTCGCCGGACGGAGTTTCCTCCAGCGGTGTGCTGCGGGCGTATTCCGTCGTGATTTTGCAGGACGGGTGTTCACGGGCGATTTCGGCGATGCGGTCGTTCACTAATTTGGTTTTCTCCGCATCCGAAAGCCCCGGATCGAGTGTCAGCACATCGGCGACGTGCGTGTCCGTATAGACCGAGGTCAGTTCCCATTGGATTTGGATGATGGCACGGTGAATCTTGATGCCGAGAAAATATTTCGGCTTGCGGGCAATCGAGACCGTAGCCTTGAATGTGATGATGCCGTTGATGTTCGGCATTGTCGCCTTGCGCACATACGAATAGCCGTTCCACGATCCGCCGTCCTGCCATGTCAGGCCGTAGGCAGCCTTGCAGTCTTGCATGATAGCTGGAATGCGGTAATAGTCATCCGTCGCTACGCTGTTGTCGTCTGCGGCTTCCGACTTCGCCTGAGCATAGTCGGACTGTTTCTTCTTCCACTCCGCGAGTTCGCCTTTCAGACGGTCTATCCGTGTCTTGTTTGCATTATACTGCTGTCGGTAAGCCGCCGCATCCTCAATGCTCGCCGTACTGATTTTCTTCAGCAGGACAGCGTTCTCGTTTTCCAATGTCCCGATTTGCGCTTCAAGATTGGCCGCTTGGCTGTTTGCCTCGTTCAACAGCGCATCCAGTTCCGAAAGGTCGAGGTTGTTTTCCGTCACCGAGGTCTGCATGGCGCACTCCTTGGTGTGGGCATTCAACGAGCTGCCGCATTTACGGCACTTGTATTGTGTCGAGCCCTGTCCGAGCGTAACCCCGTCGGAACAGGTCACGCTGATGGTCACGCTCTCGCATCCCTTCAATTTGGCGGCGTCCGTTGCTTGGTAATAGTTCCGCGTACCGGAAGATATATAATAGGTGTAGCCGTCCTCGTTTTCGTTGAACTCCGCAAGTCGGACATTCAGTTGCGCCCGAAACGTATTCAAGTCCATCGAGTAGGAATCGAAGACTTCCTCATAGACAACTTCTTCCTTATTCCAGCTTTTGCTCACATGGATTTCGTATGCGTATGCCTTTTTGGTCTGCTTGTTTTTCTTGCTGATGATATAGGCACTCATCCAATAGTTGATGCTGTAGCTGAACCCGTCGTTCTGGTTGTTCAACTGCTGCACGCGGTTTCTTGACCAACCGGCATATCCTTCCGAGTTGGCAAGTACCTGTTCCCGTTGCGAGGCGTTGGGATAGAAATTCGGGTCGCTCGTGTTGAACCGCACCCATGCGCCCCCGTTCAGGATGCTGTTGTCGTCCGTCGGAGGATAGTAGTCGCACAGCGATACGCTCCCTTGGTCACGCCGGGCAATGTACCACCGCTGCGTGTAATAGTTCCCCATCGCTTCGTCCAGGTAGTCGGTCATCCATGCCGTGAGGTTGTAGTTGCTGAAGTTGAACAGACCGGCCACGTTGTCCGGACCACCCACCATGTCAATCAGCAAGCCGCCGATGTCATGTTCCGCCTGCTCGAATAGACTCCCGTAGTGTTCATACAGGTTGCCGATTTCTTCAACCTTTCCGCCCATCAGGTCATGGAACGAGCTGCTTTGCAACAGGGCGTCACCGAGATTGGCAATGCCTGCCGTTGCAAGGCCGACACCCGTGTTATAAAGGTTGTCGAGGTCGCTTTTCAGGTTCTCGTGCGTGAAGTTGCCCGGTATGTGGGCGAAGTTGTCCATCATCCGCTGCCAGTCGATGTTTCCCGTTTCGGAGAGCTTTAGCAAGGGGGCAATCTCCGGATTGATTTCGAGAAAGGCGATGTCCGAAAAGGTCAGCGTGCTGTTGGTCACCACGCTCTCGAACTGCATACACAGACTTTTGGTATCGTCGCAGACTTTCATCAGGTAACTGCCCCAATAGATAGCCGTTTGCGGCGAATGGAGCATCTGCTTCGCCACCACCCATATCTTGGGCATGATTTTCTCCGCCACCATCCGGTAGATGCGCCGGTAGTAGTAGTTCTCCGTGCGGCTGTTCCAGATGCCGAGGTCGCTCAGGGCTTTATGCTCCAAGAACTTGGCCGCGAATATCCCGGCGGTAGCGACCTCCGCTGCCGTGTAGTGCTTGAGGATGTCATCGACCTGCTCCCGGTAGTACCCTTCGGCGACCGCTTCCGTACCGAAGGCGGCCACCATCGCCGCAACGGTACGGGTGTCGTAGTTCACGCTGTAATACTGGGCGTGAACCGTCTGGCAGAGTGCGACCGAGGCGATGGTCAGGATAAGGAGTAGTCGTTTCATGGCTGCAATGCTTATTTGGATTCATACACGGGACGGAGGTTGAGCACACGCCCCGTCTCGTTTACTTTTTGTGCAAAAGGCAGGGACTTCCCGATACCGCTGGCATCCCAGTCCCGGCAATATGCCTCGATAGCTTCCTGGTGGCTGCACCGAAGTTCCTTCTTGTAAAGCTTCAGTGCCTCCTTTTCCGCCCGTTCGGTCGTGTAGGTCATGTAGCACTCGTGCGGCTCTTCCACGCCATACACGCCGCTGGTCGTCCCCCGGCGGATGAACACTTCGCGGAAGAAGCTGCGCCCATCCTTGTTCTCCAAGCGGTTGATGGTAAATATCTTCTTGCAATCCACCTCGGTCAGACCAAGAATCTTTCGGATTTCGTCAAAGCGTTCCTTGAACTTGCTTTGATCCAGCAGCATCACCACGTCCGAGTTGTTGATGATGGCCTCCTTCACGATTTCGCTGCCGATGATGTCCTGTATCTCCTGCGTCACCACGCCAACAGAAGCCCAAAATTTACGGGCGGTCTTGTACATGAACTTGATGTATTCCGCCATGAGCGGGCTGGCAATGGCCTTCCACGCTTCCTCGATGACAAGGACTTTACGGTTCTTCTTGATGCGCATTTTCTGCAGGAACACGTCCATGATAATCAGTGTGACAATGGGAAACAGTTTCTTATTTTCCTTGATTGCATCCACTTCAAAGACAATGAATGTCTCGTCAAACAGTGCCGAATCCACTGTCTCGTTGAGAATTTTCTCATACGCACCGCCCTTGTAGAACGGCTGCAGCATGGTCGAATAGGTCGAGTAGCTGATTGTCGTGATGTCGTTTTCGGTGCAGATCTGCTCCAGACGGTCGAATGAGTAGTCAAAGAATGAGTTGAAACTCAGCTCCGTCACTTTGAGGGCCGCCCGCCGTGCCTCAAGCACCTCTATCTGTTTGCGCACCATCTCATCCACCTCTCTGGGTGGTTTGTTTGGGTTCTTTCGGCTGGCCGCCGCAAACAGGTTTTTCAGCAGTACCTCCCGTTGCTCGTCGGTGTATCTTGTAAATCCGTTGAAATAGGCATCATAGTAGTCTATGATTATCTGCTCGACAATGCGGAACTCAATTTCGGGGATTTGGCTGTCCGACCCTTTCCAAATCATCAGGATAAGGTTCTTGAGGAAGTCTATCTTCTCGATGTTGTATTCCTCCCGGTTGATGCGAAACGGATTCATCGTGATAGGCCGTTCTTCGGTATAGCTGATATACTTGCCGCCCAGATACTCGCACAGTCCCTCGTATGAGTTTCCCGTATCGACCATGACCACATCCGTTCCCTGCTCATGGAGCTGGCGCACGACCGAGTTGATATGAAAGCTCTTGCCACTCCCAGAAGGCCCCAGACAAAAGAAATTCGAGTTGTCCGTCAGCTTGTTCTTTCCCTCTTTTCCCGTGATGTCAATAGCCACCGGCACACCCTGACGGTCGGTGTAGTAAATCTTCAGCGGTGTTTCCTCGCTGTGCAGCACGCGCTCCTTGTACATCAGGCACATCGCCGCATCGGAAAGGGTCAGGAAACGGTCGTATTCCTCATTGAGCGTGTAGCAGTTGCCCGGAAACGAACCGACGAACAGTTCCAGTTGGTTGTACGCCCGCTTGCTGATATGGATGCCCATGCGCCCGAATGCGTTTTCCAAGTGGTTCGTACACTTTTGCAGGTCTGCACCGGCAGATACGGCTACCACCATGTTGAAGTGCGTATATACCAGTTGCTTGCTTTCACGGGCAATGACCTCCTGCACACGCTTGATGTCCTCGACCGCCATCTGGTTGTTCGGGTTCGGAATACTCGCGTGGCGGTTCTTCTTTTTGTCGAGCATCGCCAGTTCCCGTTTTTGGTTGGGTAGGAAGATGACTTGGTTATAGACCACCGTCTCGGCGTCCGGTATGTTGTCCACCACCGAAGCCAGATCGACCGGCATTTCCGTGTTGTTCACCTCGATGTTCGTGTACGGACGTATCATCGAGGGCAGTGCGGCACAGTCCACGTCCACAAGGCTGTACACCTTGCAGCGTTTGTCGCCCATCGACACCGTTTCATCGTCCGCCTTGAAGTTCGTCATCGACACGGTGCGGTCTTTGAAGTTCATGGCGAAGTAGCGGTCGACATACTCGCTCGCCTCGGCTTTGTTCAGGAACCTGGCCTGTACGCCGCTGTCATGCAGTTGGTCATGCACCTTGCGGATTTTCACGAGGAAATCGCGCCACTTCTTGTTGTCGAACGAGAACAGGCGGCTCTTTTTCGCCTCCTGCGTGATGGTCAGGTAGCAAAGGCTGTCCGTGTAGGGACGCCCTTTGAAGTAGCGGAAATACGACGCCGACAGGAACTCCTGCCCGTCAGCCGGTTCGCTTGCAAACTGTTTCCTGACGAAGATATCCTGCTTGTGGATGGCGTACCCTTCGCCTAAGGTCTGCGCAAGGGCGGTGAACAGGTGCGTGAAGTCGTAGTAGCTATCTATGTCCGCCGAATATTTCTGTACCGGATTCTCTATCTTAAGTACGGCGGAATATTCGCCGGTCTTGGTGTACAGCACACCCACACCGTCCGTTTCCTCCGCTGAGAAATAGATGTCCTGAAAGATTCGCTTGCGCTTGCCGCCCGTACCGAACGCATAGACCGACAAGGCCATACCCGCGCACAAAGCGACAAAACATAAAATGATGTATAGGGTCATTTCGATATACGTGTAATTAAATAGGGGCAGGTTCGCCTTGCTTCAAGACAAACCCGCCCGCGTTCAACAATCAATAAAGCCATGCACATTGCCGTGATGGTTTTTCTTTCGTCAGATCTTGCGCGAGTGGGCATACACATACACACCCGGAGCGACCTTCTTGCTATGCAGTCCTTTCCGCTGTTTGAGAAGGATGAGCACGATACCGACCGATACGACGGTAGCCAGCACGACAAGCCCGGCAATGAAACCGAGCAGGCAGTAGGCGGCGACAAAGCCGACAATGGCTCCGCACGTCGTCACCGCCGCCCAATATATGTACCGGCCTTGGATGCCCAAAAACTCAAGAGGCCGTTGCAGTCCCTTGAACAGCGGATAGTCCGGATAGCGTTCGTCCTTGCTTTTCATACTTATCCTTGATGTTTAAGCGGCAATACCGAAGAACAGAGGCAACGCCTTGGCCGCCGCAATGAGGAAGATACATGCTCCCACGACCATCATAATCTTCTTCTTGACGTCCTGCTCCTCGTTGTTCATGGCGATATATACCGAGATTGCACCCACGATGGCCACAACGCCGGCAATGGCGTAGCACAATTTCACCATAATAGGCACATACTTGGCAATCTCATCGGCGACAGTGGATAATGCGCTCGTACCGGCGGAATAGTCGCCTGCGGAGTTCTGCGCTTTCGCCACCATGCCGGACAGCAGCATGAAGGAGAACATCATTACTTTGGTAGGGATTCCGTTGACGAATCCGAATGCCTTGCGGCACAGCTGTTTGGTTTTCTGAAACATACGTTTACTTTTTTAGTGAATACTTTATTTGTCTGCGACCTGATACAAGTAAGGTTATATGCGGTAGCCGAAGAAAGCCGGGAAAACATAGAATGCCCCGATCAGGAACAGGCACGCGCCGACAAGCGTCATTATCGACTTGGTGATGCCGTCCTCGCCCGTGTTCATCTTGATGTATATCTGACAAACGGACACGATGACGTAAACCCCGGCTATGGTGCAACAGATATACTGGACATAGAGCATCATCGTCACCACGAAGTCGTGCATCGTGGCCAACGCGTCCGCTCCCCAGCTATAGTTCACGCTGCCGCTTTTGGCAAAAGCCGTGTAGGGGAACGGGAGGCACAGCGCACATAGAATCTTTTTAGCTTTCGACATCTCACAACCGGTCTTGAATTGGGTTCCACTTTATTTCCGGTCGGTTGTCTAACCGTCCCTTGGAAATCATAGCCTTGTACATCTCCTCCGACGTGCGTGCGTCCGACAGGTAAGGCGTGGTCTCTTCCATCTGTTCCTCCGCCTCGGCCTTCAGCCGTTCCAGTTTCTCCTGCGCCGTTCCCGGTTTGTCCTTGATGTCCTCCTCAGGGGATGTTTCGGAAGAGGTAGCCGTACTTTCCGTCTCGTAGTTCTCGCTACCGATACTGAAGCCGCTCTCGCTTTCCGTGACAGCCACACTCTCTTCCTCTTCCGGTGCGCCGAGGTCGAAAACTTCCTCGTCCGGTTTGTCCGTCCCCTTTTTCCCGTAGAGGTCATGCGCTATGATGACGGCGTAGTAAATGATGTAGGCAACCGTCAGGACAATGGCAAAAATGAAATATGAGTTCATGTATTTAGTATGAATATTAAAAATTCGTATTAGTATGATTTTGCAAAGAAACGCACGAAATATAAAACCATAAAATAATTGAGCATTAAACATCTGTTTCGTTAATGAGATTTGTGTAAGTTTCAAAAATCGAACTATTAAATCGTACTATATTGCAGTCTCTATGGTGGGAAATGGAGAAATCGGGGCATAAAAAAAGCTCTCGTGGTGGAGAGCTTTAGGTGGCAAAAGAGAACATTGAATATCAGCGTTTCTTTCCGCGCAGGTAGTCGTTCAGGTCTTTGTATTCCGCATAGTGGCAAGATTCATCGCTGACACGTCCGCCATACATCCCGGCAATGGTCTCTGTGGTTCTCTGCCCGGCAAGGTCATTGTCGAGATAACAGTGAATGTCCGAATACTCCTGTAAACGTGCCAGCGTCTTTTTCAAATTGTTTACCGAGTTCATCACGAGGTAGTCGCATGGTATGGCAAGACAGACCGTCCGGTCGCCTGCCAGTTTCAGTGTCATATAAGAAAGAAAATCCATGAATCCCTCGAAGACACAGACGTTTTCCTGTGTCTCTTCTGTCAGATGTCTTATCAATGAGATGTCCTTGTTATTCAGGCATCCCTTGTAATAGGCGTTTCGCACCTCGTAACCGCCTGATATATTGCCGAATGCGAGAGCGAAGTAATGACGGCCTCGCAGTTCGTAATGCACCTCCTTGCAATACATACGGCTGATGTCCGCGTCGATAAGCCGGGATTGGAGGTAAGAGAACAGGGCGTGATGACGGAGTGGAATCACGATCACGTCTTTCATTTCAGCCTCCACCGGTCGGGGTGGAGCGGTCAGCATACGGGTTCTCGGTAGTGATGCGCCATTCACAAGCCTCTCTATATACGCCAGGGCCTCGCTCACGCAGTCCGTCCGGCAAATGTATTTTGCCAGTTCCACCAGGTCGCCACCGGTCGCCTCGCCGAAATCGTACCATTCATTGATGCGGTCATTCACTTTGAACGACGGGGTACGCTCGTTCCGTAACGGTGAGAGATACCAGTATTGTCCCGATTTTATGTGCTGCGTATGGTGACCGAGACGTGCCAGAAAATCCACGATACGCACTTGTTTTGCTTCTGCTATGGTCATGTCTTTTTTCTTTCACTTGGTTTCACGAAAATGGTTTAGTTTAGTTTTTTCCTATATATATAAATACTAAAGTAAACTAAATCATACAGGCCCGCGCCCGGCATCATTCTTCATCAAAAAGCATGGCCTCGGTAGGCGTCATGTCATAATAGAACAGCTTGTCCCGTTTGATGATGAGCTTGAGGTTGTCTATCAGGTATTGCATCAGTTTTATCATGACGCTCCGACCACGTTTGAACCCGATTGCCTCATAGGAGACCATCAGGCTTTGCAACAGGTTGTCGAATCCCCGGATAGGCTTTTCCCCGAAAGCGGCGGAGAGGGCTTCCCGGTGCTGTTCGATGCTCAGCTCCGTGAACCCCGTCCGAGCCTTGGGCTTCGGGGGCTCTCCGAACGAGTGTCCTTCCGCAATGACGGGCAGCCCAGTCTCGTTGATGGTGAACGCAAACGGCTTGAACTCCTTTTCCCGGATATGGAGCGCATGGACTTCGCTGATACCGGGATTCTCGTTGCTCTTGCTGATGACAAGCACGGTTTCCGCCTTGTTGCTCATTTCCGTACCAATGTGTCCCCGCACATTATTATCCCCTTTGTTCAAATGGAGTACACAATGGATATGCAGGTCGTACCTTGAAGACCATTCCATCATCCGGTTGATGACTTCCACCGATTCACCGGTGCTGTTGATGTCAAGCATCAGGTCGCGGATGCCGTCAATGATGACCAGCCCATAGCCTTTGTTCTGACGCAGCGCATAGTCGATGACCTCGACACGCACCGACGGCGAATATTCACGCAGGCAGAAGAAGTCGAGATTCTCCGGGTCGGTTGTCGTGGGCAGCCCGGCCAGCCGCAATATGCGCTCCAATACCGAGCGGCAATGGAAACGGCTCTGTTCCGTATCGACGTACAGAATCCGCTGTTTGCCTTCGGGCAGATGCGCACGGTAGTTCAACACTTGTTTCCCGGCCAATGAAGCGGCGACAAGCGCAGAGACATTAAACGTCTTCTTCGACTTTGCCTTTCCTGTCGATGCACTGAAATTGCCGAGCGTGGCAATCGTCGAGTTGTCTATCCAGATGATTTGCGGCGGGGTCTCATAAATGTCCGTTGCCTTGATTTGCGAGGCCAGAAGGATGTCCGACAGGCGGTGTTCATCCATTCCCATATCGGCTGAGCGGTCAGTCTTTCTTTCGTTTTCCATTGCGTCTCTTATTAAGGAACGGTTCTGTGGCGGCGGCTTCCGTCGCCATGCGCACGGCCTCGTTCACTGTAGGTTCATAATTCTGCAACAGCCATTCGTCCAATTCCTCCTTGGCGAAATAGACCATTTTACCGCGCGGTTTGTAGTGCGGTATCTCCTTGCTCGATGTGAGCTTGTACAGCATACTTTCAGAAACCCCGATATACATACAGGCTTCCTGAAACGTGAACACTCTCTTGGTCGTGAAGATGGTATTTTCCAGCAACGTGATACGCTCCAAGAGACTTTCGACCGGTTCCAATTTCTTTAGTACCGATTCGATGGCGGCGAGCCGTCCGCTCATCCGCTCCATGAATGTCATTCTATTCGGCATAATAACATGGTTTGATTTTTGACAATGGAGATGCAACCTCCGTTATGCAGCGCGCTAACGGAGGTCAAAGGTATGTCCGGTAAACGAAGATGCCGTGATTTGGGGAATGATACTATGCGCGTATCATTGCAACTCTCATGCTTTTACCTTTCACATACTTCGCTTCTTGTCACTTCCTGTCATTCTTTCAGCCGGTCAATGGTCTTTCGGATGCCGTATGCGACCGATGTCATGTTGTTCTTGATGGATGACAGCGCGGAAGACAGGGTCGATACCGAAACGGAACGTGTCCCGTCCTTGGACTGCAGGAATGCACCCTTGCCGAGAACATTCTGCCACCGGGACTGGATAAGCGAGTTTTCAAGAAGCGCGTCGAACAGGATTACCACACGGCGGATATTGTTCACTCGGATGGAAAAGCCTTTCTTACAGGCGAAAAGAGCCTCCATGTCTTCAATGCGTACAGAAACACAGAACAGATGATAAGTATTGGCACAAGCCACAATACTTTCCATCTGTTCCGGGGTAAAATCACAGCCAAAAGAAAGGGAGAGATCTGCCGGTCGGTCAATGTGGGGCGGACCGAGCGGAGGCAACGATTCCGAGGTATCATACATCCGTTTCAGCTTCATGCACTCGTCAAACGTGAAATTCGGCGTAGCAAAGCAAATCTGGACGAAACGGGCGTACTCGGTCAGCAGCCCCTTGACGATGTGGATGTTCATTTCGTGGCAGTTCCGGCAGGCCGCATGGTCGCAGTCTATGTACCGGTGTCCGTTTACGAAATCGTCCACATAACGGTGGTACTGTTTACCACCCGACACAACATCGTGGAGATAAACTGTTTTTGCTTCGGTTAGCAGGGCGAAAAGTTCATTCGCCACATCCTTCTCCGCAGCGAAGTGCTGCAGGTGTTGGCTCCCTCCAAAAAGAGAGAAGGCCGTCTTCAGGTCTTTTCATGTCGATTTACCTTTTTGAGTTTATAATATGTGATGAAAGCATTAACTTCGGTTGCGTTCACAACCGGAGCAATGCCATAAATTGATGTTTGTAAATTAGACATGAACCACATAGTGCCGTCAATTAGTGAAACAAACCGTTTACAAGATTCACTGCCTCGTCCTTCTTCTTGTTGATAATCTTGGCATACACCTGTGTCATTTTTACGTCGGCATGACCGAGCAACTTCGAGACGGTATATAAATCCGCGCCGAGCGTCAGCATCATGGTGGCGAATGTATGCCGGCTGGTGTGATAGGAGAACCGCTTGGAGATTCCGGCTGCTTTCGCCCAAGGTTTGAGCTGCATCCTGATTGTATTGGCGGACGGCAGGTCGAACACATTATCTTCCGATGATTTTCCCCCACGTTCCGGCATCCACTTCAACGCTTCAGGAGAGAGGGGCAGGTAAATAGGCTCTTTGGTCTTTTTCATGGACACGGCCAAACGGTACTGTCCCCGGTCAACGAACACGTCTTTCCATTTCAACTTGATTATATCGCTGATGCGCAATCCGCAGAAGCAGGAGAACAGATACGCGCATTTTACTATCTCGTATTCCTCGTGGGGCATAGGAGTGTCAATCAACGCCTGTACCTCTTCGATGGTCATGTACGACCGCATACTCTCCGGCTTACGGATTTTCTCCGACTTCTCAAGCTCGTTGAAAGGGTTGGCCTTCATCTTTTTCTTCCTGACGGCAGAGTTCAACGCACCGTTCAACGCACGGTAATAATTGTGAAGCGTGTAGTTTGATATGTCCTTGCCTTTCGGATGATATTCCGTCAACAGATAAGTGATGTAGCCCCGGCAGAAGTCCCCGTCAATCTGATCCAGTGTGACCATTTCTCCGGCATAGTCTTTCAGTATGCGCATGGCAATCTTGATTTGGTTGCCGTCTTTCTTGCCCGCACTCTCTTGGGCTTCCATGTAAACCTTCATCCAGTCCAACAGATAAGTCTTGTCCTTACGGAATACGATTCCTGCCTCATTGCTGGTCAGTTCGATAATACGTTTCGACTTGATGGCATTGGCGGCATCCATTGTCGCCTGATTCTGCCTACGGGCATTATTATCCGTCTCCGGGATAATATACATCTTGAGGTATTCATACGTCCGCTTTCCATCGCGGTATATATCCAGATATAGACTCTTGCTGCCATCGCTCAACGGCTTCATCCGAAGACGAATCGGCTCTTTGACTTTTGTATGATTCTTAACTCGTGCCATAGGGATTCCTTTCTCATTTTTCCTATTGCAAATATACGGATAAGTATCGAGATTAAGAAACAAATAAGAAACAAAATTGCACCAAATAAGAGCCAATTCACTGAAAGTACTGAAAACAACTGAAAATAAAAATAGGCTTATAAAACACTGATTTATAGCTTATTTATTATCACTTTATTGGGTGTTGTTTGCATTTTGTATATATACTGCGTAAATCTGGAAAATTTCATTCAAGTAGCTGGAATAAAGTTTGACGCTCACGTGTTTCACGTGGGCTTTATTCTTTTATTAGCTACTTGGGTATTCCAGAACCTCGACAAGCGGATACAAGGATTTTGTCCCACGTTTTTTATGTCTTCGTAAAATGAACCGCCATGGGACTGGCACAGTTTTATCAAGACAACCATGAAGAAACTTTTTATGCTCGGTTTGTGCATTGCGGTACTCTCGTCGTGTGCAACGATCTTCAACGGGTCCAAAGCCCGTGTGGTGCTGGCCGACGATAACGTCACCGATCCCGTCGATCTGACCATCGACGGCGCGAAGTACCCCAACGTCCTCTTACCTGCCCGCGTAAAAATCAAACGGGGTTTCAAGGATACCCGGGTAATCGCGGAAGCCAGGGGCTACCACGCCTCCTCGGTCGATATTCACAAGAAATTCAACGGCACAACGCTGTGGAATATCCTGCTGGGCGGTATTCCCGGCATGGCCGTGGATGCGGCGACCGGCGCCATGATGAAACCGGAGTCGAACTATTACGACCTGAACATGCAACCGGCCACGTTGCGAAATTACGTCGAAGATCCGACCATCATGGCAGGAGAGGCATCGAACGCGGTCAGCCGCGACAACCCCGGACAGACCGCGCTCGAACGCACGATCATACGCTGGTATTTCGACTCCGACCCCAGAGGAGCACGCATCTACTGGCGGGTCGTGTCGAGCATCCCCGCCGTGGTGAAGAACACCAACGAAACCTACCTGATGACCACTCCCTTCGAGGAGACCCGGTCGTTCAACATCCTCGGACTGACCTACGAAAACGCACGGGACGTGCAGATCGAAATCAAGGTCAGCAAGAAAGGGTACGAAGATCAGGTAAAACGCTTCAACGTCCGCCAGGCGATCGACCAGCAGGAGATCAGCGGATTCTTTGAAATGGTCGAAAAAGCAGAATAACCAACAGACTTCCCCGAACCAAAAAATCGACAACATGAAACGACAGATTTCAGTTTTCCTCCTCATCCTGGCCACCGTATTCCCGGCCATATTCATCACCTCCTGCTCGCCGGTCAAATCGCTTCGCAGAACGCCCCCACGCCCGGCAGCCGGCACGTACAACGCTTCGCCTTACCGACAGGACCCGACCATCATGGCAGGTGAGGCGTCGAACATGGTCAGTCGCGACAACCCCGGACAGACCGCACTCGAACGCACCGTGATACGCTGGTATTTCGACTCCGACCCCAGAGGAGCACGCATCTACTGGCGGGTCGTGTCGAGCATCCCCGCCGTGGTGAAGAACACCAACGAAACCTACCTGATGACCACTCCCTTCGAGGAGACCCGGTCGTTCAACATCCTCGGGCTGACCTACGAGAATGCACGGGACGTGCAGATCGAAATCAAGGTCAGCAAGAAAGGGTACGAAGATCAGGTAAAACGATTCAACGTACGTCAAGCGATCGACCAGCAGGAGATCAGCGGATTCTTTGAAATGATTGCCAAAGAGGAATAACATCATCCGGGGCGGGAGTATTTCCCGCCCTTTTTCTCCGCTTCCTCCCCGCGAATCGAACCTTCTGCGGCCCCTCGCCGAACCAACACGCCCGACAATGCGGAATGTCCTTTTTCCGAAAGAGAGTTCAAACCGGATCGCTCCGCCGGGCCGATAGCCTGACCGGTTGGCCGGGTAAAGCGGATTTAATCTGCTTCGGCAGAACAACATGCCGACTATTTTGCTATATTTGTTTGACGGCACCGCCATACCCGCCCCACGGGGCGACGATGGATAGTATTCACCTAAACTATTTACGTATGAAAAAAACCTTGTTATTCGCATGGGCGCTTCCGCTGCTGGCCGGCGGTTGCAGCGACTCGCAGACCCAGCCGCCCGGTCCCGAGCCGGAAACCCCGACGCTCGCACTCCGCTGCGAGGATGCACACGTCACGCTCTCCGATGAGGGGCGCGCCGCCCTGCTGGAAGCGCCGGCAACCGGATTGGATGCCGTGGTTTTCACCGTCCTGACCAACCAGGAGGATTTCGATGCCGCACCCGAATCCGAATGTGGGTGGATTACGCTCACTAAGGAGGTACACTCCCTGCGCCTCGCCGTGGCGCAGAATTCTGCCACAGAGCCGCGCGACTGCCGCATACGCCTGACCGCCCCGATTCATGGGGGGGGGAATCCCCGACCGCTGAAGCGGTAATCACCGTCCGCCAGGACGCCGCAGCCCCCGCAACGCTCGTTCTCGACACAGACGAAGCGACTTTCCCGCCCGAAGGGGGCACCCTCACCATCCCGTTTCAGACCAACCAAACCCGAATCGTCTGGCAGGAACCGCCCGGCTGGATCACCGTGGAACGACAGGACGATGCCCTGCTCGTTACGGCCACGGGCAACGATACCGGAGCCGCTCGCACTGCCGGGCTGACCGTCACCGCCGGTTCGGACGACAACACGACCACAGCCGCCGTCCGCTTCACGCAGGAGGCGCTGCCGCCCCCCGTAACCAATGCGTTCGTCTATACCGTCCGCACATCGCAGGCCGGGCAGGAAGTGTCCCTGCCGGCAATGGGCTCGACCGACGAAACGGTTTCCTTCGTCATCGACCACGGTGACGGCACGCCCGCCGAGACTGTCACGGAGCCTTTGACGAGCGCCATGAAGCACACCTATGCAGAGCCGGGGGATTACCAAGTCAGCATCGTCACCGAAAACCGGATCGCATCGTTTTCGATGGCGAAGCACAAAGAGGTGGTTCGCATCGACGACAACCAGACGGACTGGTCGGGCATTGCCTCGCTCAACCAGGCGTTCTGGCAATGCAGCGCACTCGAGGCGGTTTGCGCAAACCTCTTCTTGACCTGCACGGAGGTAACCGAGACCACGCGCGTCTTCATGGACTGCAAAGCGCTCCGCGAGGCTCCGGCCCGTCTGTTCGCCGCGTGCGCCCGAACCGAGACTTTTGAATACTGCTTCCGCGGATGCGCAGCGCTCGAGACCATCGGGCAGGGGCTCTTTGCCGGCTGCGCCAAAGTCCGCTATTACGACGGCTGCTTCATCGACTGCGGGTCGCTCAAGGCGATTCCCGAGGGGTTGTTCGACGACAGCCCCGAGGCGTGCGGCTTCAACTACACCTTCCAGAACAACGCTTCTCTCGCCTCCATACCCGCCGGGCTCTTCGACCACTGCAAGGGCATTACCGGCCTCGACTTCTGTTTCTCGCGCTGCACGGGACTCTCAGGCGAATCGCCCTACACCATGCACGGCGAAACCAAAGTCCACCTTTATGAGCGGGAGCGCTATCCCGACTACTATCCCACTCCGCCCATGACCGCCATGGCCTGCTTCATGGAGTGCCGCGGACTGAGCGACGCGGCTTACATGGCCCTCAACTATCCGGATTGGATCAACTATTAACCAGCAACCATCGAACATGAAAAACCACTTTTTCACCCTGCTCGCCGTCCTGCTGACGGCACTTCTGACCCTTCCCGCCTGCTCCGATTCGGAATCCCCGACCCCTCCGGTCCCCGGGCCGGACGAACCGGTCCGCGCGACCTTCACCCATGCACTCACGCTCAAGTATTACGGCAACAAATACGGGAACGACGCGGGCAACTACCTGCTCGAGCTGACCACCGCGGACGGCAGCCAAAGCCTGACGCTCGATTTCTCCGCCTCGGCTCTGACCGACAATCCCTCCTCGCCGCAGCCCGAAGCGGGCGATTACGTCCTGGCCGCGGCAGGTGCACGCACCGGGATGACCTTCGACGGCGGCGCAAGCGACTGGGTCGTGACCGAGGGGATGCAAGAAACCCGCTACCGCTTTACCGGCGGCAGCTTCAGCCTCTCCCGGGACGGCGCGGACTATGCCCTCAAAGGGAATTTCACGGCCGGGGACAACCGTTTTGAATGTACTTACGACGGCCCCCTCACCTTCGAGAACTGTTCGGACGACGAGATCGACCCCGAGGCGATCGTCTGCCTGGGAGCTTACGGAACCTATTACGGCCATTTCTACTGTCCCGAAGCGTACGATTATTATCTGGTCATCTTCGACACCAAACACGCGCAGACGGGCGATCCCTATAACTACCGCATCGCGCTGGACTTCCACAGCCTCGCACCCGTCGGCGACCGGATGCCGCAGGAGGGCACCTACCCCATCGATGCTGAGCTGGTATTCGATCCGGGAACCATGGTGCCGGGCCACCTAAACGAGAACTGGGGCATCGACGGAAGCTACTGGTCGGTACCCAAGGAGGGCGGCGGCTCGACCATGTTCCCCATCACGCAGGGCTCCTTTACCTTCGCCCGGCGCGACGGCGTGTACCTCCTCTTCGGGACACTGGCCGACGGACAGGGCAATGAGATCAGCTTCACCTATGAGGGCGACCTTAACTTCAACGACGACTCCGACGACTCGCCCGTCAGCCGGCTCGAAGCCGACCGAGCGATGGGTTCGCTCTACCACGCCCGGGCCCGGCAGGAGCCCGCGTCCGACTACACCGTCTGGAGCGTTTACCTCTACACCGAGGAATCCTGGACTTCGCAGGGCGAAACGGGAGATCACCTCAAACTGCAACTGGTTGCGCCGACCGACGCGCAATCCCTGCCCGCGGGCACCTATTCCGTCACCGTGACCAACCACCCGGCTCTCGGGGGATTCCTGCCGGGGTATATCTATGCCGACCGCCGGGCGTTGGGCACATGGCTGGTGCGCAACTCCAGCGAAATCGTCGCCCCGTTGATCGACGGCACGGTGACGGTCGCCGACACCGACGGGGACAACTATCGGATCGAATTCGACCTTACGGACGACGCCGCACCCGCGCACCGCCTGACGGGCTCCTACGCGGGGGCGATCGAGGCGATCGAGACAACCTCGGCCCTCGGCCTCTCCCGGTCCGCATCGCAGCCGGCCCCCGACCGCAACGCGCGATAACCTCTCAGAATGCCTGTCATCCCCGCGACGATCGGATCCGTCGCGGGGATTTTTCCGTTCCCTGACGCCCGCAGCGGTTAAAATGCCCTTCGGGCGGGGATTTTAGCAAAATCTTTGTATCTTTGTCGATCAACACCTATCGGCCTTATGCACAAATCCGGCTTCGTCAATATCATCGGCAACCCCAACGTCGGCAAATCCACCCTGATGAACGCCCTGGTGGGCGAGCGGCTTTCGATCATCACCTCAAAAGCCCAGACTACGCGCCACCGTATCCTGGGCATCGTCTCGGACAGCGACTTCCAGATCGTCTTTTCGGACACGCCCGGCATCCTTCGCCCCAACTATAAACTGCAGGAGTCGATGATGCGCTCGGTCAGCGGAGCCGTAAGCGACGCCGACGTGATCCTCTATGTCACCGACACCGTCGAGAAGGACAACGAACGCTCGGGCGAAATCATCGGCCGCATCCTTTCGAGCGGCATCCCGACGATCGTGGTCATCAACAAGATCGACCTTTCGACCCCCGAAGCGCTCGAAGCGCTGGTCGCACAATGGCACGAGCGGCTGCCCGAGGCGGTCATCGCACCCGTCTCGGCCAAAGAGCAGTTCAATATCAAGGGGCTTTTCGACCTGATTCTCGAACGGCTGCCCGAAGGGCCGGCGTTCTATCCCGAAGATACGCTCACCGACAAGCCGCTGCGTTTCTTCGCATCGGAGATCATCCGCGAAAAAATCCTGACCACCTACGACAAGGAGATCCCCTACAGCGTCGAAATCGTGATCGATTCGTACAGGGAGGAGCCCGCGATCGACCGCATCGCGGCCACGATCTATGTCACGCGCGACTCGCAGAAAGGCATCCTGATCGGACACAAGGGGGAAAAGCTCAAGCGGGTGGGCACCAAAGCCCGCGAAGACCTCGAAAAATTCCTGGGCAAGAAAGTCTTTCTGCAACTCTTCGTCAAGGTCGGAGGCGACTGGCGCAACGACCAGCGGAAACTGAGGGAGTTCGGATACGATACCGAATAACGAATACTAAACGTGTCCGCAGGACGTTGGATACCTGAAATGACCGGAGGAAAGATACGCAGGCTGCTTGCCGGATTGACGCTCGTTCTTGCGCTGTGTGCGGGCGTTCGCACCGCCGATGCCCAGTACAACAAGGACTACTTCTTCTGGGTGGGCCGACGCTACATGCTCAACAAGGACTACCAGGAGGCGATCCGCACGCTCAACACCCTGCTGCGGGTGGACGAGGAGGCCTACGAAGGCTATTTCCTGCGCGGCATCGCCAAATTCAACCTCAACGACCTGATCGGCGCCGAAGCCGACTTCACCATCGCGATCGACAAAAACCCGGTCTATACGCTCGCCTACACCTACCGGGCCATCACCCGCCTGCGGCTGGGGAATTACGACGACGCGCTCAACGATTTCCAGGAGGCCATCGAGCTGCGGCCCGATCTGCCGGGCCCCTATTACAGCCGGGGCATCACGCGCCTGCTCAACCAGCAGTTCGAGGAGGCCATCGCCGATTTCGACCAGTTCATCCTGCAGGAAAACAAGGTGGCCGACGCCTACATCGGGCGCGGAGAAGCCTACCTCAACCTGCGGGATACCGTGCGTGCCTGCGAGGATTTCGACCGGGCCGTACGCACCAACCGCGAGTATCCTGCCAGCTACAACCGGCGGGGCACGCTCTACATGCAGCAGCAACGGTTCGCCGAGGCCGAGGCCGATTTCGACCGGGCCATCCGCTGCGACAGCTCCTACCTCTTCTCGTTCTTCAACCGTGCGCTGGTCTATGCCAACACCAACCGGCCGATGCAGGCGCTCGCCGATTTCGACCGCGTGCTCGAACTCGATTCGACCAACTCGCTGACCTACTTCAACCGGGCGCTGCTGCGCACGCAGATCGGCGACTACAACCGGGCGCTGGACGACTACAACCAGGTGGCGCTTTATGCGCCGGGCAACGTGCTGGTCTATTTCAACCGGGCGACCCTCTACACCCAGTTGGGCGACCTGGAGAACGCCGAACGAGACTATACCCGCGCCATCGAACTCTATCCCGACTTCGCCAACGCCTACATCAACCGCAGCAATCTGCGCTATGCGCTGCGCAACCCGGAAGGGGCCAAAGCCGACCGTGAGATTGCGCAGCGGAAGATCGCGGATTTCCGATCGCGCCTGAGCGACAGCACCTATTCCATTTACGCCGATACGACGCAGCGTTTCGACCGCCTGCTATCGTTCGACAACAAATTCTCGGGCGGCAGCTTCGAGCGCATCGCCTCCCGTAACGCCGGGGACGAACACATGCGCCTGATGCCCCTCTACAAGTTCACCCTGCGCCGTCCCGACACGGCTCTGGTCGCCAGACCGAGGCGTTATTACCTGCAACGGGTCGAGGACTTCAAAAAACGGGTGGACAACCCCTACCTGAGCCTGACCGCCCGGGAGTCGGACCTGCCGGCCGACACGCTCATGGCCCTCGACAAGCGTTATGCGCAGGAACTGCGCAGCGAACGCAGCTCCTGGACGGTGCTTTTCGAGCGGGGTATCTCGCAATCGCTCATCAAGCAGTACACCAACGCGATCAACACGTTCACCCAGGCCATCGAAGAGAATCCCTCCAATCCGTTCCTCTACCTGAACCGTTCCACTACCCGGGCCGAAATGATCGACTTCATCTCTTCGATCGGCGAATCGTACCAGCGCATCTCCATCGACCCCGATCCGGCGAACCGGCTTATGAACAACCCGGGCCGCACCTACGACTACGACGAAGCCATCGCCGACCTGAACAAAGCGATCAAGCTCTTCCCCGACTTCGCCCACGCCTATTACAACCGCGCCAACCTGCTCGCCCTCTCGGGACAATTGCCCGAAGCTTTCGAGGACTACACGCGAGCCGTTGAGCTGAACCCCGATTTCGCCGAAGCCTACTACAACCGGGGGTTGATCCAGATTTTCATGAAGGACACCCGCAAAGGATGCCTCGACATCTCCAAGGCGGGCGAACTGGGGATCGAGGGAGCTTACGAACTGCTCCGGCGATACGCCGTGCAGCAGGAGTGATACCGCAACCCAACCTAAAACCCAAATAGAATGACAGAATTCATCCAAAAGAAACTAAGCGACTCGCCCGCTGCACGTTGGACGGCGCTGGTGCTGCTGGCCGGCGCCATGTTCTTCGGGTATATCTTCATGGATATACTCTCGCCGCTGCAAGAGCTGCTCGCGACGTCGAAAGGGTGGACCCCCGACGCCTACGGAAGCTATGCCGGCTCGGAAACGTTCCTCAACGTCTTTGTCTTTTTCCTGATCTTCGCGGGCATCATCCTCGACAAGATGGGCGTGCGCTTCACGGCCATCCTCTCGGGCGTAGTGATGGTCTGCGGCGGTCTGATTAACTGGTATGCCGTGAGCAACGCATTCGAAGGCAGCGCGGCCCAGTCCTTCATGGACAACTTCATGAACCTGCCGCTCAAGTGGTGGAACATCACGCCGTTCTACGACGGGATGCCCGCCTCGGCCAAGCTCTCCGCCATCGGCTTCATGTGCTTCGGATGCGGCGTCGAAATGGCCGGCATCACCGTATCGCGCGGTATCGTCAAGTGGTTCAAAGGTAAAGAGATGGCACTGGCCATGGGCGTCGAAATGGCCATCGCCCGCATCGGCGTGGCCGTCGTGGTGCTCGGTTCGCCCCTGCTGGCAAATCGGATTCAGCCGGTCAGCGTTTCGCGGCCCGTCTTGGTGGCCGTCCTGCTGCTGTGCATCGGGCTAATCAGCTTCATCGCCTACGCATTCATGGACAAGAAGCTCGAAAACCAGATGGGCGAAAGCGGCGAGGAGAAGGACGACCCTTTCAAGGTTAGCGACCTGGGGCGCATCTTCAGCAGCAAAGTATTCTGGATCGTCGCCCTGCTGTGCGTGCTCTACTACTCGGCAATCTTCCCTTTCCAGAAGTATGCCATCAACATGCTGCAATGCAACCTCAAATACACGGCTGAGCAGGCGGGACTGGTCTTTTTCGTCTTCCCGCTCGGTGCCGCCGCCATCACGCCGTTCCTCGGCAACTTCCTCGACCGCAAAGGCAAGGGTGCGACCATGCTGATCCTCGGAGCGGTGCTGATGATCTGCTGCCACCTGACCTTCGCCTTCATCCTGCCCGCCACCCAGTCGCCGCTGATCGCTTATGCGGCCATCATCCTGCTCGGCATCTCCTTCTCGCTGGTTCCGGCGGCGCTGTGGCCCAGCGTACCGAAGCTGGTGGAAAGCCGCGTGCTCGGTTCGGCCTATGCCGTGATTTTCTGGATTCAGAACATCGGACTCTACCTGTTCCCCATCATCATCGGCCGCGTACTTTCGGCCACCAACCCCGGGGTCAAGGACCCGTTGTCCTACAACTATACCGTGCCGATGCTCATTTTCGCCAGCCTGGGGGCCGTGGCCTTCGTGCTGGGGCTCTGCCTGAAAGCCATCGACCGCAAGAAACATTACGGACTGGAGCTGCCCAACATCGAAACGAAATAAGGCGAAAGCCGCAATGCCTAAAAGGAGGCGTCCGAGTTCATCGGGCGCCTTCTCTTTTTGTATCCGCCCGGACACCGTTGCGGCAGGCAGTGTCCACAGGCTCGAAAACGTACCGGACATCCGGCCACGACGCAGCCGGTTTGCTTCGCGCAGGCAATCGCGCACGGACCCGGACGTTCGTCAACAGGTCGTTCAGAGCGGCTCGCCGCTGCGTTCCATCCAGAGAATAGGATAAGGATTGCCCTGTTCGTCCCGCTCCGATCGGCGGCAGACGCGGAATCCGAGGTGCTCGTAGAAACCGACCGCCTGCGGATTCTGCTCGTTCACACACAGCTCGCCGACCGAGAACATCCGGATTCCGTACTCCACGAGCCTCCGCCCCACTCCCTGCCCGCGCAGGGCGGGATCGACGAAAAGCATCTCGATCTTCCGGCCCGAGATCCCCATGAAGGCGACCGCCTGCCCGACCGCATCGGCCGCCACGATAAGATGCGGAACCGCGCGGATGAATGCCGGGACACAGCGGGAAATCATCCCGATCTCGGCATCGGACAGAAAGGTATGGGTCGCCCGCACCGACCGCTCCCACACCAGGCAGAGCCCATGCACTGATGCTTCGTCCCGGCTTTCAGACGGATAAATTCGTATTTCGCACATGAATATTTGGTTGACGAAACGTCCCGAGCCGCACACTGTCAATGGCACTCCCCGCTCTGCGTAAGCCGATAGACCTCCATGATCCGCGCACACATCTCCTCCCAGGAGAACCGTTTTTTCTCGCTTTGGATCGAAGCCCGGAAATGGGCCAGCAATTCCGGCTGCCAGATGCGTTCGATGGCGTCGGCGATCGAAACCGTATCGGGTTTCACGACGAACCCCACCCGTCCGTCGGGCACGATCTCGGGTAATCCCCCCACGTCGGTGACCACCATCGGCAGGTCGAACCGGTAGGCGATCTGCGTCACCCCGCTCTGCGTTGCCGAGCGGTACGGCAGCACCAGCAGATCGGACGCCGAAAAGAATGCGCCGACCTGCGCATCGGGAATGAACCCGTCGTGCAGGATCACTTCGGCCCCGAGGCCGTTACGACGGATCTGCTCCATGTATTTGTCACGCGAAGCATAGAACTCGCCCGCCACCACCAGCTTACGTCCCTCGACCGCTTCGCGCCGGCGCAACAGCGCCCAGGCGTCGAGCAACATATCGAGCCCTTTGTAGTCGCGGATCAGACCGAAAAAAAGCGCATACCGCAATTGCGGATCGAGCCCGAGGGACGCGCACGCCTCTACGCGGGGCAACGGCGCCCCGAACTGCTCGAAAAGCGGATGGGGCGAAAACAGGGCCGGAGCGTCGGTGTATTCCCGCAGCTCCCTGTGCACCTGTTCGGACATATAGACGAAACCATCCGCCGACCGCAGGAAATAGCGGTTCAGCGGATGGTCGAAAAAATGACGTTCGTGGGGCTCCACGTTGTCGATCTGGCAAATCGTCCGGGTATGGCCGTTGCGAGCGACCATGCGGGCGATCGTTCCGAAACAGGGCGCCATGAAGGGCGTCCAGTACTTCATCAGCACCATGTCGGGCCGACGGCGGGCGATCCGGCGGCCGATGCGCAACCAGTTGAGCGGCCACACCGTATTCACGCTCCTGCGGATCGACAGATCGTCGGGAGCGGGCGTGGCAACCGTCTGGCTCTTGCCGGGGAACAGCAGCCGGGGATACTGCACCGTGAACGTCTCGATCCAGACCTCGTGTCCCTGCCGCATGAACGTGCGGGCCATGGTCTCCATGATCGAAGCCAGACCGCCCCGGAAGGGGTGCGCGGGACCGACGATGCAGATTTTCATTTCACCCGGGCGGAGGAGCTATTTCCCCGCCTTATAGGCTTCCACGCCGCTTTGGAGGAACTGGATGTAAGCATCCACGTCCAGGTTGTAGGCACGCATGGGCACCAACTGTTCCCCCTCGTTGTCGAGCAGCACGTAGTTGGGCTGACCGGTAACGCCGAAACGCTTCTGCACCAGGTAGGAGTTGATGCGGCCCATATCCTTGAGCACCTTCCCGTTCTCGGTGGTCACCCACTCGCTTTCGGGAAGCCGGGTCTTGTCGTCGGTATAGAGTGCGACCAGCACATAGTCGTTGCGCAGGATTTCCTGCACGCGCGGATCGCTCCACACGCGCATCTCCATCTCGCGGCAATTCACGCAACTGATGCCCGTAATGTCCACGAAAAGAGGCTTGTCCGCCTTACGTGCGGCCTCCATCGCCTGATTGAAATCGAAATAACCCGGCAGGTCATAGGGCCAATGCAGGATGTCGGCATATTTGATCGCTCCGTTGTCGGTCGCCGAGGGCTCCGCAGCGGTGGAAGCCGACACCGAAATATGCTGCGTGTCGAGGATGTAATCCTGCGTATGAAGCGGCGGCATGTACCCCGAAATGCCCTTCAGCGGGGCGCCCCACATGCCGGGCAGCATATAGACCACGAACGAAAGGGATACGATCGCCAGGGCAAGGCGGGTGACGCTGATGTGTTTGAGTTCGTCGTCGTGTGCGAATCGGAGTTTTCCCAGCAGGTACAGACCGAGCAGGGTGAATACGACAATCCAGATCGCCAGATAGACTTCCCTGTCGAGCAGCCCCCAGTGGTAGGTCTGATCGGCCATGCTGAGGAACTTCAGACCGAGTGCAACCTCGATAAAGCCAAGCACGACCTTGACCGAGTTGAGCCACCCGCCGCTCTTGGGCATGTTCTGAAGCAGCGAGGGGAACATGGCCAGGAAGGTGAAGGCCAGTCCGATGACCAGCGAGAAGGCGAGCATGGTAACGATCGGGGTCCAGAACTCGCCGGCCGTGGATTTAATCAGCACCGATCCAACGATGGGGCCCGTGCAGGAGAACGACACGAGCACGAGCGTCAGGGCCATGAAGAAGATGCCCACCAGTCCGCCCTTATCGGCATTGCGGTCGCTCTTATTGACCATCCAGCTCGGGAGCGTGATCTCGAACGCTCCGAAGAACGAGGCGGCGAAGATCATAAAGACGACGAAGAAGATGATGTTGGGAAGCCAGTGCGTCGAGAGCCAGTTGAAAATATCGGCTGTCACGGCATCGCCGCCTACGATGCGGGTGATGAGGATGATTGCGGCGATGGGCAGCGTATAGAGCAGCACGATGAAAAGCCCGAATATCGATGCCTTGATCCGTCCGGCAGCGGGCGAGCCGCTCCCTTTCATAAAGAAGGATACGGTCATGGGCACCATCGGGAACACACAGGGGGTCACCAGCGCGGCGAAACCCCACAGGATCGCCTCGATAATCAGGCCCCAGAGCGACTCTTCACCCTCGGCACCGGCGGCCGTAACCTCTTCGGCGGCCGCTTCGGGATTGCCGATTGTGACGCTGAACTCCCAGTCCTCGGGCGAGTTGCAGTTGTACTCCTCGCAGGCGCGCCAGTTGATATTGCCTTTCAGCACACCGCCCTTGCCGGTGAGTTCGACTTGCTGACCGAGGATGATCTCGTCGTAATAGTAGCCCATCTCGACCTGGAAAATATCGTCGTACTCCCGCTTGGAGGGGTTCACCTCGATAGGATCGCCGACGAGCTTCAGCCCCGCGGAGGGTTCGAGCGTCAGGACGGTGGAAGAATCGTCCGAATGGAGGTCGTAGGTGTGCCATCCGGGGAGCAGCTTACCCTTGAACTGCACTTCGTACCGGTTGTCGCCGAGCTCCTGCACGGAGCTTTCCCACTGGATGGTGGTGATCGGCTGAGCATGCAGGGACGTCAGTGCGAACAGCAGCCCCAGGGTAAAGAGGATACGCTTAAAAAAATTCATATCTTTCCTGTTTTTTGTTTACAAAATTACAGCAAAGATATGAAAATTCAAGAAATATTGAATATTCCGGACCGGAATATCGCAAAAAATCCCGCCAGCGGCTTTTTATTTGGCCTCGGCCTTGCTCTGAGCCACCGACTGGAGGGCAAGGTACTCCTTCTCCCCGTAGTGCTCCAGATTCTCCAGCTCGGTACGGAAATAATCCAAATGCTCTTCCTCTTCGACGGTGAGGTTCTGGAACATCCGGTGGGTGACCGAGTCCTCGTATTCCGAAGTGAGCCGCGACGAGCGGTTGTATTCGTCGATGGTGCTCTGTTCGAGTTGCAAGGCGAAAGCGAACATCTCCTTCACATCCTGCATCTGGCGCGTGCGGAACGACGGATTCATGTCGATGTCGCCCTCCAGGAAGAGAATCCGCTCGGACAGCTCCTCGCAATGCCGCATCTCGGCAATCGAAATCTGACGCATGCGGTCGGCGATGAATTTGTAGCCTGAATCCTCGAAATGTTCGTGAAAGTACATGTACTGCAACGAAGTGGCGATCTCTTTGCCCAGGGCTTCGTTCAGCAGGTCGATGCTCCGCTGATACTTGTTCTGCTGTTTATTTTCCATAAGTCGTAGGTTTTGCCCATGCGCTGCAAAACCCGTTCCATCCGACACCCCGGCACCGTAACGGCCTATCAATCGACCTTTTGGCATACCCGACCGGGAAACCGCCGGCGCAAAACCAGCGCGATGGCCTATCGCCAGGTCAGCGAAGCGCGCACAGCAGCCGTCTCCCCGCAGCCGATCTCGAACAAAGCCAGCTCGTCTTGCAGCTCGCACCCGATGCGGAGCGTCTGACCGAAACGACATTCGTGCAGGAAATGGATATCCAGCCGCACCGCACGCTCCTGCGCCGCCCGCTCGATGGGCAACAGGTCGAACATCATCGCGATATAGCGCATGGTATTGACGTGGGAGTTGAAGTCGATATCGCTGTACACGACCCGGTGCTCGGCTTCCAGGGTCGGTTCCACCCGCCTCACCTTGCGGGGTTTCTCCGTCGGCGAGGGCGCATCCACCAAAGCCTGCGCATGGGTTTCGGCAACGGCCGTCAGATCGACGGCCGTGCGGGCCGCCAGGTCGATCATGCACCATTGGGTCACGGCGCGGCCGAACTCCCGTCCACCGGCATCGCAGAGCGTAAAATTGCGCGTCGATAGTACCCGACCGTATTCATTGACCCAGGTGGTGATGTCGTACTCAGCATACTGCCGGGGACGTGCATCTACCTCCAGCGCCATGCGGGAGAGCACCCACGAAAAATTGTCGCGGTTGAGGGCATCGACCCCGAAACCCTTTCGCTGGGCATCGACGCCCGCCGTATTGAGCACCGCGCTTCCCAGCGCGGGAATGGTCGCCCGCAGGCTGAAATCAACCTCCTGGGGCTCGACCCGAAACCGATAAACCGATTTTTCCGCCATCATCTCTCCTTTTTAGCATCCGGCGCACCTAAGTGCATCCGTACAAAGGTAGAAAAAAATCGGCAACCGCGCCCCTCCGATCCGCTTCCGAACCGAGACCGCATCTCCGGCCGTACCCAATATATAAATATGTACAACGTATCCGTCGGCACATTCGGCCCCGATAAAGCATCCGGCCCGCAACCCGTAAAAAATAGTCATCATCGTAATTTTTTATCGAAAAACGATAAATATTATTTGTTTTACGAAAATTTGTGCTATATTTGCAGCAGAGAAATAAGAAACCGCTGCAAGATGCAACAGAAAAAATCGCTCAAACTTCGCCTACTGGTCATCTACATCACATTCTTCGTGGTGTTGATCGCAAGCGTGGTCTATAATTTCCTGCCGGACTTTAGCCGCGGCACCGACGTGGGAACGAACATCGGGAACGAAATCGCACAGAGCTGGAACACGCAGAATCCGCGCGCCACATACCTGCTGATGGACGTTCCGACCCTGCAACCCGAGATGGACACCCCGATCGAAGGCGTTGCCGATAGCGAGGAGATGACCGTCAAGGCCCGCATCACGCGCATGGACATCCTGGTCGAGAAAAAGGCTCCGGCCGAAACCTCGGTCTTCTCGCTGGCGTTCGGGGTGCTGGGAGGCAGTCCCGCAGTGTATCTGCTGACCATTCTGGGTGCCTTTTCCTATGCGGCGATCATCGTACTGATGTTCCTTATCATCCACTCGCTGCGCCGCTCGATTCGCGACGAACTGCCGCTGAACAGCCGCAACATCGGCCGCACACGGCTCATCGGGGCACTCATCATCTTCGCCGAAGTATGCCGGGCGGTGTCCCTGTGGCTGATGAACGGCAAGGCCGCCGAGCTGCTCGCAGGCACCGACATCATCATCGACACTTCGTTTCCGATCTCCTACTGGAACATCCTGATCGGCGTGCTGGTACTCTTCACGGCCGAAGTGTTCGCCATCGGCTACCGGCTCAGCGAAGAGCAAAAACTGACTATCTGACCGCAAGAAACCTGACGTTATGACGGAAAAGTATTTTACCACGGGGGGGGGACTTGTATGGCTATAATCATAAATATCGACGTGATGATGGCCAAGCGGAAGATTTCGCTTGGCGAGCTGGCCGAGCGCGTGGACATCACCCCCGCGAACCTGTCGATCCTCAAGAACGGCAAGGCCAAGGCGATCCGCTTCTCGACGCTCGAGGCGATCTGCCGGGAACTCGACTGCCAGCCGGGCGACATCATCGAATACCGCAGCGAAGACAACACGACAAACCAATAACAACCTTTAAACCTTAAACCAAATGCTTATGAGACGCTTAATCATGTTGCTTGTCGCCATCGTGGCAACGACAAGCGTTATGGCTCAGCTCAATCCCATGCAGCCGATTCCCGCGGACAAGGACGTCCGCACGGGCCGGCTGGAGAACGGGATGACCTACTACATCCGCCATAACGAAAAGCCGAAGAACCAGGCCGACTTCTATATCCTGCACAACGTCGGCGCCATCCAGGAGAACGACGACCAGCAGGGTCTCGCCCACTTCCTGGAGCACATGGCCTTCAACGGTACGAAGAATCTGCCGGGTAAAATGGTCATCGAATACCTGGAGAAAATCGGCGTGAAGTTCGGCGCCAACCTCAACGCCGGAACCGCGTGGGACCAAACCGTGTATAACATCAGCGACGTGCCGACCGTCCGCGAGGGCATCGTGGACAGCGCCCTGCTGATTCTGCACGACTGGTCGCACTTCATCAGCCTCGTGCCCGAAGAGATCGACTCCGAACGGGGTGTGATCTCCGAGGAGCTCCGTACGCGCGACGGTGCGAACTGGCGTTCGACCATGAACATGATCCGGGCGATCGGCAAGGGCTCGAAATACGAGCAGCGCAACCTGATCGGCTACCTGGATTATCTGAAGAGCTTCCCGCACGACGCCCTGCGCAAATTCTATGAAACGTGGTATCGCCCCGACTACCAGGCCGTCATCGTCGTCGGCGACGTGGATGTGGACCAGGTCGAAGCCAAGATCAAGAACCTGATGAGCGACATCCCCGCACCGGCCGCCGACGCCCCGCAGAAAGAGGCTTACACGGTGCCCGACAACGAGGAGCCCATCATCAGCATCTTTACCGATCCCGAGATGCAGAACTCGACCATCCAGTACTACATCAAGCGCCCGGCCATGCCTGCTCAGGCCAATAACCTGGTCTATAAGGAGATGATCGACGTGATGACCGCCTATATCACCACCATGGAGAACGCCCGCCTCCAGGAGATCGCCATGAAACCCGACGCACCGTTCATCGGCGCCGGCATGGGCGACGGCAGCATCGGCATCATCCCGACCATGGAAGCTACGTCGTTCTACGTGCAGACCCAGGAGGGCAAACTCGCGGAAGGATTCAAAGCCCTTTATACCGAGATGGAGAAAATTCGCCGTCACGGATTCACCGAAAGCGAGTTCGAGCGTGCACAGGAGAACCTGATGCGTAGCACGGAGCGGAAATACACCAACCGCAACGACCGCACCAACAACGAATACGTGCAGGTTTACCTCGACAACTACCAGAAGAACACCCCCATGCCGGATGCCGAGACCGAGTGGCAGCTCGACAGCCTGCTCATCAAGAGCCTTTCGGTGGACGACGTGAACGCGCTGGCCAAGGAGCTCATCAACCCGAAAAACCAGGTGATCGTGGTCAATGCGCCGAAAAAGGAGAACCTCGTCAATCCGACGGAAGAGGAGATGCTGGCCGTGATGGCCGAAGTGAACGCTTCGGATATCGAGGCTTATGAGGACAACGCGGTCAAAGAGCCGCTGATCGCCGAAACGGTCGTACTGAAGGGTTCGCCCGTGAAGAAAACCGCACAGAACGAGGTATTCGGCGCAACCGAATGGACGCTCAAGAACGGCGTGAAGGTGATCGTGAAGCCTTCGACGCTCAAGGCCGACGAGGTGCGCCTGAGTGCCAAATCGCTCGGCGGCGCATCGCTGCTCAGCGACGAGGATTACTTCACCGGCCAGCTCCTTCCCGCGATCGCAGCCATGTCGGGCGTGTCGAAATTCTCGGCTACCGACCTGCGCAAGCAGCTTTCGGGCAAAACCGCATCGGTCAATCTTTCGGTGGACGACTATGCCAACGGACTCGAAGGCTACGCTTCGCCCAAAGATCTGGAGACGATGCTGCAACTGCTCTACCTCAACTTCACGCAGCCCCGTTTCTCGGAGGATGACTTCAACACGATGGTCAAGATGTACAAATCCTATGTGGAGAACATGACCTCCAATCCGGATTACATCGCCCAGGAGGAGCTCATCAAGACGATCTACAACGATAACCCGCGCCGTCAGCAGCTTTCGGTCGAGCTTCTCGACGGACTGCAGTACGCCCACCTGCCCGCTATCTTCCAAACCCTCTATCCCGGCGCCAACAGCTTCACGTTCACCATCGTGGGCAACGTCGATCCGGAAACGATCAAGCCCCTGGTGGAGAAATACATCGGCTCGCTGCCCGTGTCGAAAAAGACGCTCAGCTACGCCGACGACAACGTACGTCCCGTCCAGGGCAAGGTAGAGAACGATTTTACCACCCCGATGCAGCAGCCCAAAGTGTCGATCAACTTCTATTTCTCGGGCAACGAGGACTACTCGATCGAGAACAAGATGAAGATGACCTTCCTGACGCAGGCGCTCAACTCGCGTTACCTCCAGTCGATCCGCGAAGAGAAGGGCGGCACCTATGGCGTGCAGCTCATGGGCTCGCACGACCGGATTCCCGTCGAGACCTATGACATGCACATCTTCTTCGACACCAACGAAGAGATGGCCGACGAGCTCGACGAAATCATCATGGACGAAATCCGCGAGATCGCGGCCAACGGCCCCCGCACGGAAGACGTGGAGAAGACCCGCGAGTTCCTGGCCAAGAACTGGAAAAACACCCTGGAGCAGAACGCCGGTTGGATGAACTACCTCGACCAGTACTATTTCGACGGCCTGGATTACATTTCCAACTACGAAAAGGTGCTCGCTTCGATCACCAACGAGGATATTCAGCAGCTCGCCAAGAAGATTCTCGACGACGGCAATCTCGTGCACGTGGTCATGCGTCCGGCGACGGCCGAGACCCCTGCTGAGTAGTCAGGCGTTAATTAACGGATAGTGCGGGCGGCCCGGATTGCGTGGCCGCCCGCATTTTTTGCAGGATAGGATAAAATCGCTATCTTTGGGGACTTTATCAACTACCGACCCATGCAGCAAAGTCTCCGCCTCGTCACCCGCATCTACCTCAAGCTAGCAGCCGTCGCCCTAAGCGTCGGCTTCATTCTGCGCATCGTCCTGCTCCTGAACGAACAAACCCTGGATACGGGATTCGGTCTCGGGGAGTGGATGCGCATTTTCCTGCTCGGAGCCCTGAACGACTGGATGGCGCTGACGGTCGGCTTCGTCTTTCTCTGGCTTTTCCTGACAAGCATCTCGGAACGCAAATACGCTCGTCCGTGGGGGTATATCATCCTCGGACTGCTGGCGGCCTCATTCTGCTACGTTACTTTCTTCCACACCGTTTTCGACGACTACGGAAGCGTCGTACCGACGATCGTTTCCGCCCTGACGGGCTTCTGGCTCGGGAGTTTCGCCCTGCGGCTCTTCGTCCCCTCGGTCCGCCGCCGCTGGACATTCGTGTGGTCCGCCGTCCTGATCGCCCTCTATGTGGGTTCGATCCTTTTCAACGGCGTGAGCGAATATTTCTTCTGGAACGAATTCGGGGTGCGCTATAATTTCATCGCCGTCGATTACCTGGTCTATACCAACGAGGTGATCGGCAACATCATGGAATCCTATCCCGTCTGGCCGCTGGTGACCGGCGTGCTTCTGGCCACCCTGCTGCTCACGTGGTACCTCTTCCGCCACGACATCGTCCACACGGACACGCTGCGGGGATGGCGCTGGAAAGCGGTCATGACCCCCGCATACCTCGCCTGCATGGTCGCGGCAGTCGGAGTGCTGCATTTCGACACCCGTTTCCAGAACAGCGGAAACGTATATGTCAATGAACTGCAGGCCAACGGCGCGTATAAGTTCTACGACGCCTTCGTTAAAAACGAGCTGGATTTCCGCCGCTTCTACCCGACTCTGCCCGACGGAGAGGCCCGGGAGATTGTTTACCACATTTACGGCAGCTCGGAAGACAACCTGCGCACCGTGCACAGCGACCGCCCGGCCGAACGGCGCAACATCGTCCTTGTGACCATCGAAAGCATGAGCGCCTCGTTCATGGAGCATTTCGGCTGCACGGACGACCTGACCCCCAACCTGGACGCCCTTTACGATCAGGGGATCGCTTTCGAGCGGCTCTATGCCACCGGCAACCGCACCGTGCGGGGTTTGGAGGCCGTGACCCTCTGCCTGCCGCCCTGTCCCGGCCAGAGCATCATCAAGCGGCCCGACAACGCCGATATGCACGCCACGGGCTCCATGCTCGGCAAGATGGGCTACGACGTATTCTACTTTTACGGCGGCAACAGCTATTTCGACAACATGGAGGCTTTCTTCTCGGGCAACGGCTATCGCATCGTGGACGAGAAATCCTACGCGCCCGACCAGATCACCTTCGCCAATATCTGGGGCGTGTGCGACGAGGACGCCTATCGGAAAGTGCTCGTCACCCTGAACGAGCAGTACGAAAGCGGAAAACCGTTCTTCGCCCATGTGATGAGCGTGAGCAACCACCGGCCCTATACCTATCCCGCCGGCAAAATATCCATACCCAACGACGCCAAGTCTCGGGCCGGCGGCGTGATGTACAGCGACTATGCGCTCGGCCTCTTCCTGCGGGAAGCAAGCAAAGCGCCCTGGTTCGATAACACCGTATTCGTCATCACCGCCGACCATTGTGCATCGAGCGCCGGCAAGACCGAAATCCCGCTGGGCAAATACCACATTCCCGGCCTGATCTATGCGCCCCGGCTGATTGCCCCCTGCCGTGTGGAGCAAACCATGTCCCAGATCGACCTGATGCCGACGCTCTTCGCGCTGCTCGGCATGGAGTACGAGTCGCGGTTTTACGGCGTCGATGCGCTCGACCCGGCAGCTCCGTCCCGCGCCTTCATCGCCACCTACCAGGATTTGGGCTACCTCGAGGGGGATACATTCACCGTGCTCTCTCCCGTGAACCGGGCCGAGCAATACCGCATCCGACCGACCGACGACGACCCCTACCGCATGGTTCCGGTCGAGGCGGTGGACAGCACGCAACTGCGCCGCGCGATCGCGCTCTACCAGACCGCATCCGACTGGCACTGCCGCTGACGGCGCTACGGCCTACCGGGACACACGGGTCGGCCCCGACAACCCCGTTTATCGGGGGCATTGCACTCCCCTGCCATCGATGCCGTTCTTGCAGGAATCGTACTTCACAACCGGGTACGTCTCTTGCCGGATTCATACCTCAGGCAGCTTATACAACATCCGTAAGTAAACGATAGTCCTCGATCCCGCCACTTATCTGCTCGTCGCTCCGTATCGCTCCCCGTCGAACCCTATTTCTGTTGCGGGAACTCCGCAGCCGGCCTTGCGCTCGCCGACCGGAAACGAAGATGATACCGGAAACCGAAAGATGACATAAGGCACAACACAAAAGAGGAAAGAGCCACAAGACACAACAAAAGAGCGCTTCAGCATTTCTGAAGCGCTCTTGCCTGAATCCCGTAGCGAGGCTGACTCATCGACGCCAGCGGGGAGACCTAAAATCCTACTTTTTGACCACGTCGTCCGAGCTGTTGAGCAACAACTGGTAGGCCGTACGATAAGCACCGCCGCCGGGGGAGAACTTGGTATAGATCGCCGTCAGATCGACCACCTCGCCGTCCTTGGGAGCTTTCTCCGAACGGAAACGGGAATACCCGCTCGAACGGACGATATAGTTACCCGGCAGGCTATTGTTATCGGGATCATCGTAACGGAAAGTAAACCAAAACGACCCGAAATAATAGGTTTTCACCGTAGTGCCTTCGGCATTGGGCACATCACGCGCCAAAGCCCAGGTTGCATCGTTTTCAATAAAGTCGTGCCAGCTCCAAATCACTTCGCCCTCTTTGTTATACTCGTCGGGCGACACCGCACTGTACGAGGTGCTGTTGGCGAAATAGTTGGGGAAAGGATTGTTGTAGCTCCAGTCAACGGCATTACCGTATTTGCTGGTAACCCCCTCGAAACGGATAAGCCGTCCGAGAGCGTCATCGGTCAGCTCCTCATAACCGATTGTGTACTGGTCGTCTCCACTCTCCCTGACTTTCTTCACGACCAACGTATCGGCTTTGGTCAGGCCAACCATCTCGCCCCGCAGGATATGTTCGTCCAACATATTCCGGCTCTCGATATTGCCGTTGGCGTATTCGGGATTGTTGGAAACCCCGCCCACGCTGATCATTGAACGGTAATTACCCAGGATAAGCCCCTGCAATTTAACGTAAACGATTCGCCCAGGCGCATAATTGATGTAATTACCCGTCGTTAAGCGCAATTCGATAGCCGACTCGGAGCTCTCGTCGTAAATATAGAGCGACTTGTACACATTGCCTGCACGGTCGCTCGAAATCGCCTTGCCGCGGATCACATAATCCTCCTCGATCGGCAGCGACTGGCCGATGCCCGTCTCACCCGGATATTTCGCATAGAATATATCCTTCAGATTCTTGATCGAAATGAGCTGCTCGGGGCGGAAATCGGCGTCGGTATAGATCCGGGCCGGACCCGGATTATCGAAGTCATTGTAACATCCTGCCAAACCGACACCCACGACCAGCATCAATGCTATTTTAAGAAACTTATTCATAATTTTCTCTTTTATCGTACCGTCAGAAACGGAAGTAAACATTCAGGTAATACGTCGTGCCGAACATATAGAAATACTTGGCCGGGAAAGGTTCGTATGCCGTGATCTCTTTGTTGGTTTTCACGGCATGCACACGCATCTGCTCGTAACCGCCGGTGCGGATATCCTGGTTGTTGAGGATATTCTTCACCTCCAGGCTGAAGCCGATGGTGTACTGACGATGAACATACCAGTTTTTACCGATGCTCGCATTGAGCGTATAGGCCGAATCGAACTTCTCCTGGTGACGCATGGCCTCGACCTGCTCGGGCGTCATCGACGGCAGCAGCACGTCGTCCGTCCGGTAGAGCGGGTTCATCGAGAGATACATGTTGTTGTAGTAGTTGAAGTCCAGCGAGGCGTAGATGTTGTGCGGGCCACGATACGAAAGGCCGACGTTGATGGCCGTCTGCGGTGTGCTCTCCACGCGCTTGTCCTTCCAGTAAACCGTTCCCGAACCCAGCGGCAGAGCCTCGTTGTCGGCGATCTGCTCGTAGTGCGGGTCATTGGTATAGGTGTACTGGCCCCAGCTTACAGCGCCGTTGAAATAGAGGCCGCCGTAAATGGGAATCGAGGTTGCGAACTCAAGACCGAAATACTGCTTGTCCATGCCGCTGAGCGCAAAGTTCGTGTAGGTCTTGCGCACGTCGTCATAGAAGGAGATCACCTTCGACTGGTCGAAAACCTTGGTGTAATAGCCGCTCAGCCGGGCCCGGATATCGCCGATGCGCAGGTTGTAGGAAGCGTCGATGCCAAACACTTTCTCCGCCTTCAGCCCGGGCGTCACCGAATTTCGGGTACGGGGCGATACGAACGACGCCTGGAACGAGGGCGCATTCTGCATGGCCACGATATTCAACTCGACGGTATGACCGCCCGCAATCTGGTAGTCGAAGTTACCCTTGACCTTGTAGGTGAAATAGTTGAGCGTCTCGGAATCGCCTTTGGAGTTTTCAGGGAAAAGCCCCTTGCGCCACAAACCTTCACGCCACTGCGAGGTCATGCCCAGCTCTGCGCCGACGTTCATGCCGAAGTTGCCGAAACGGATGTTGTAGGCGGCCCAGGCACGCGCACTCACCAGGTGAGCGTTATAGTTGTAACCGAACGTATCCCCCTCGGTCACCGCTGGAGCATAGTGGTAACGATCGTAGAAATCGAGGTTGTTCTGCTCTTTGACCGGATCGCCGAAGTCACGCTGTGCGAACTTATCCACGTCGATCCAGAAATCGCCGCCCAGCAGGTCCTTCACCTGATCGTAGTAATGGGTCTTGTTCACCCGCAGGTCGGCTCCGCCCACAATGCGGGAATTGTCCTTGAACAGATGCGAGAACTGCCCCATCAGGTTCCAGTCGAGCTGGTCGGTATGCCGCTCTTCGATCATGTAGTTGGACAGTCGGCCGGTGCCGTAAATCTCCTGGTCGTCGGCGCGGTTGTCGTAATTGGACTGGTACATGCCGTCCCAGTCGAAGTAACGGATGTTGTTTACGTTGCGAATCCACTCGTCAGCGATTCTGGCCGCCGCCATGGTCGATGCCTCGTTCTGGTAATCCCAAATCTGGTAACTCGGCAGGTTGCGGTAATAATCCGGACGCGGATCAGCGCCGTCAAACCATGTCAGAGCCGAATAACCGTTCTTACCGAAACGGATCGAGGTCGCGACGTTGAGCTGCGAACGCTCCGTAATATCATAGGTGTAGTTGAGCATCACCACCGGCTCGTGGTTGTTACGCACGCGGGCGTTGCGTTTCTTCCCCGCCTGATAACCCCAGTTGGGGTTGTAGTAGTTGTTGCCGACCAGATCGTAAGCCTCCTGCGTGGAAGCCTGCTGCGCACCCCGTTCGGTCGGAGCGCCCAGGACGGTCAGCGCCAGCCGGTGCTGGAGGTCGAACTGCTTTTCGACCGAAGCGAAATAACCGAAAGCGTTGTAATAGACCCCGTCCACATAGGAGTTGCCGCCCTGCCGCGTGGAGAGCGAGAAGGCGTACGACCAGCCGTTGTCCTGCAAGCCCGAGGCATAGGAGACCATGGCACGGAAGCGATACATCGCATTGCCGTTCACCAGGCTCACGCGAAGGCCCTTGCGCATCTGCGAAGCCCGGGCGTTGATGTTGGTCGTACCGCCGATGCCGCCCAGCCCGTAGTCGGACGCCGTGATGCCGGAGGTGATCTCCTGGTTGCGGGTCGCGTCGTTCAGGCCGCTCCACAACGACCACGGGGTGTAACCCGTCATGGCGTCGTTGAAACGGATGCCGTTGAGGTAAACGTCGGAGTACTGCGAATCGTATCCGCGCACGTTGAACCGCATCTCGCTGAATTTGTAGGATGCGATGTTGTTGAAGACGTCTTTCGACGCCGACAGCGACGAAGGCAGCGACTGCGCATCGTCGGCCGTCTCGGTGTCGAACTCCGCAAAGATGGAGTCGTCGAGCACCTGCTGCGTCATATCCGGAGCGAGAATCACTTTATTCAGGTCGCGGACCAACTGATCGACACGCACGGTAAGCCGCAGCGGCTCGAACTCCGGTGCCTCGAAAAGCAGGGTGTATTCGCCCTTGTCGAGGTTTTCGATCACGAAATTTCCCTGTGCATCGGATGTAGCCACCACACCGCCGGGGACGATGGATACCTTCACCTGATCGAGCGGCGCACGACCGTTACGCGAAACGACCGTGCCCCTCACGCCGCCTTCCTGAGCGAAAGCCGCGAGCGACAGGCAGGAAAGCACCAGAATGAGTAAACTTTTTATTTTCATAAGCTTAGATATGAGAGTTATTTGGCGATAATGATGTAAACGGGGAAGTGGTCGCTGTAACCGCCCTGAAAGTTATTCCCCACATACGTGCGCAGCGGGTATCCCTTGAACTGACCCTCTTTCTGTACCATATAGTGGCATCGGAAAATGTTGCCGTAAAACTTCGACTTGGGGGCTTTCTGCAACTTGAGCACTCCGGTCGAACCGTTGGCCAGGTTCTCCGTCACGACGATGTTGTCGAACAGGTTCCAGGCATCGCCATAGGCGAGCGTGCCGTGACCCGACCGAAGCACCTCATAGAACGGATTGAAAAATTCGCCCGGCTGCACCTCTGTAATGCGTGCTTTGGCGCCCAACCCTTCCGAAATGCTCGGATCCATCGGATCGTCGTTGAAGTCGCCCATCGCCACGATCTTGGTCGCGGGATTGACCTGCAATACCGAGTCGGCAATGCGACGCATTTGTTCGCCCACGGCAATGCGCTTGAACTCCGACGCCTCCTTGCCGCCCAGACGCGACGGCCAGTGCGCGACCATGAAGAAGAAAGGCTCCCCTTCGATGGTTCCCCACATGGTGCTGATGTCGCGCGTCTTGAAGTTGGGCAGTTGGGGCACTACCGTGCGGATCGGAGCGCTTCCCTCCATCTTGAACACATCGGGACGGTAGAGGAACGCCACATCCACACCGCGCGCCTCGGGCGAGTCGTAATGGGATATACGGTAGTTGGCCGGTGCGAGCTTCGGCGTAGCGACGATATCCTCAAGCACCGAGCGGTTCTCGACCTCCGATACCCCGATCACGACGGGATAGCTCTTGTCGATGGCCGCGATGTCGAAGAGCACGCGCTCGATGTTGCCGAGTTTCTTGTAGTATTTGGCCGAGTTCCAGCGCTTGGGACCCTCCGGTGTAAACTCATCGTCCCTCACCTCGGGGTCGTTGATCGTGTCGAAGAAGTTCTCGAGATTGTAAAAGACAACCTTGTAAGGTTTCTGTGCGAAACATGCAACGGCCAGCAGCAAAAGCAGCGCACCCGTGCAGATCAGTCGTTTTTTCATAAGTTCATGGTTTTACAGAGCCCATTGACTCGGATTGTTCTGTTGTTTGACCTCTTCGGGTACCTGCGGGAAGAACGTAAAGCCCGTTTTGTCCTCGATTTCGGCAACGCTCATACAGATCGACCGGGGCGGTTCGATATCCCCGTAGGATTTCTGCTCGACCCAGAAGCCGATCGACTTCAGCTCACTGGCGGAACAGTCCTTGATCCGCTTGCCCGTATTCCCGCTCACCGTGCGCAGCAGCACCTTGAAATAGTTGGTGGGAATCGGACACACCATCCCGGACTTGTCTGTCGTGGTGGTCGAAGTGGTTGCGTAATAGCACCCCGTCACCACATAGAGCGTGTCGTTGCACATATAGGTGCGAACCTTCGCCTCCAGGTTGGCCCACATGTCCTGGTTGAGCCGGTTGAGCTGCGGGGTCATGTTGGTCGCATAGAAGGTCTGCGAGTTCATGTCCACGGTCGCCAGACGATCCGCCGACGGAAGCTGGTGTCCCCGGTCGTACGGCCCGTTGTAGGAGCCGCGCCCCAGGTTGGCCTGGTAGCTGCTGTTCACCTTCGGATCGTAGCCGAAGTCATCCTGGCGGTTGACCGAGCCCCGGTAAACATAGTGAAGCGGATAGGCGACCCAATGCGACACATGAAGCGTCTTGTCGAAGCAGAACGAATAGTTGCGCGCCCGGGCGCCGCTTGCCAGCGGAGCAAAATGGCTGAGGTAGATGTAATCGTCGCTGGTCTTCCGTTCGGGCAGCTCCGGCCAGTAATCGGCATGACCACCCGCATAGGGATCGTCGTTGGAGCCCGCCGCAATCTGAATCAGCGTACGGGTGAACGGCTCGCCGCCCGCGAAGCTGAATTCGATCGTAGCGATCCGTTCGTCGCCGCCCGTGTTGGCCGCATAATAAACATAGAGCAGATTGGAGAGCGAATTCGCGGAAACCGTCCCTTCGCGTACGGTGCTGCCCTCGTAGTCACCCAGCTTGAACGAGCACCATGCCGCCCCCTCCTTGATCTCGGCACGCCAGGGCGTTCCCGCCAGTCCCGATATCACGATGGTCGCCGAACCCGACGCTGCGCTTACTGTCGAGGAGTTTTTCCACTCCACATCGCCGCCCGTACTCACACCTCCATTGCCGTCGCTGCCGCAAGCGCCCGAAAAGAGCGCCGTAAGAACGATCAGCAGCAGACCAGCAGCCCGACAGGAATATCTTTGAATCAATGTCATCTATAAAAATTAATAAGCTTTAAAGAAAACCAACTCTTGGCAGAGACATTCTGCCAAGAGTAGGTTTGCCAAATACATTCCGGATCAATTCTTCCGGAAGAATGCGATACCGCCGATACCAGTCGTGTTCGTAGTAACGTAGCTGCGAATGAAGCGCGACTGCGCCGACGTACTGGTAAACATGTTTGCCGCAAATGCGTTGGACGATGCTTTCACGCCATTATCGTCGAAATCGGTCAGAGTCCAGGAGTTGTTACCCTTATCGCTGGTCAGAATAAGCTGGTTCTTACCGTCTGCGCCGACCGTAAGGTACTGGCCATCGGACGTCTTGATGAAGAATTCGCCTGCGCTGCTACCCGCCTCGAGCGTAACTTCAGCCATTTTGTCCGTTGCGGTCGCAACCAGCTTACCATCCGTGAAATTATACGGATTCGTTTCACACTGCTTGTTGTAAAGCGTTCCTGCCCATACCTGGTAAGCCCCGGCAGCAAAACCGGCCATATAGTAAGTCCCTGCCGTCAGGTCGGCCACCTTCGTAACGAGGGTCAGGTCACCACCGGGCTGAACGCTTCCGGCAGCCTGACTTACGGGAACCGTGACGCTGTTACCGCCGGCCACTGCGATCGTGAGGGTCTGGCTGACCGCCGCGCCCGTATTGGCCGTTGCGGTCACCGTTACGGCGTTACCGCTGACCGTGGCAGAGAACGGAGCGCTCAGGCCGCTGGCCGAGAGGGCTGCGCCGTTCTGATCGGTAACCGTTACGTTTACGGTCTGCGACCCGCCTGCTGCCGTGAAGTTCACCGACGTGGGATTAACGGCCGTGATCTGAGGATTTCCTGCGGGGGGGGGTGTTTCGCCACCGTCCGAATAGGTCAGCACCAGCTTGTTGATCTGGAAATTCTTGCTGTTCATCACCTCGATCCGATACGAAGTATTCTCGGTCGTGTTCGAGAGATTGAACGTCACCGTTTCGTTTGAGTTAATCGTCTGGTTCGTTCCACCTTCGGCGGCTACTCCGTTGGCATCGTTGATGGCGATTTCAATGGCGCTGCCCGAAGAGGTAGGCGTCGATACGACCACCTTCTGCAGCGATTTGCCCGCGATGGCCGGGAATGCCAGATAAGCGCCCTGCTTGCTGATATAAAGGCCCTTGTTCGGTTCGGGATTACCGTACTGCGAACCGTCCTGGAAGAAATAGGCGGCAGGGGCGTTTACGACGAACTCATAGCCGGCAATGGTATAGGTTGCCGTCACGGGGCCGGTCACTTTGGTGGTCGGGATGGCGGGCGTGGCGATATTCGGCCCCTGCCCGAAATCGATCGTGATTTCGTTTCCGCCCGGCGCAGGCGAAGAACCATTCTGCTTAACAGTCACGGTCTTGGAAGCCGAAACACCCGTTGCCGCTACCGTTACCGTACCCAGCGTCGCAGCCGAGGTGCCCGTATTGGCAGCCGAGGAGGTCACCGTTACCGTCGCATTGCCCGTGCCGCTGGTCTTGTCGAGCGTGAAGCCCGAACCGTTGATCGTCGCCGTCCACGCTGCCGTGGTGGTGATCGTGAAGGTCGAGGTCGCACCGGATGCGTTGCCGAGAGTCACCTCCATCGGGCTCACATCCAATGTAACGGTCTGGCTGCTGCCGCCCAGATCGACCTGCTGGCCTCCGTTGCCGGCTTTCAGCGTCATGTCATCGAGACGATAGACCGAAGCCTCGTCAGCCGCATAGCGGATGTAGAGCTTGTCCGTCGCACTCTTGAGCGTGAAGTCTGCGGTACAGAATACCCAATAGGGTCTGTCCTGGTCGCCATTGTTTTTCGTGTAGGTGATCTCGTTCCAATTCGTGCCGTCAGCACTCAGCGAAACGTGCAATTTGGCGACATCGAACGTGTTGTCATACGACCCGTCGTCGTTGCGCTTTGAATAGCTGCCGCCGAAGGTGAGCTGGAAGTTCGTCGTCGAAGGCATCGTGATGTTCTCCACCACGAAATAGGGCGAGTTGGTGCCGAAGAAGACCACATTCGGACCCGAAGCACCGTCGTATGCGCCCGCATCGGAAAGACCCGAATTGCGGATCGAGGAGCCCTGACCGGAATAAGCCACCGTCGAAGCGCCCGTACCGGTCTTCGTATAGTCGGTGTACTGGTCGGGATAGGGCCACGGGCTCGATACCTGCATCGTACCGAAAGTCTCGTTGTAAATCGCATCGCCTACGGGCGGTGTCCCGCCGCCCAGATCGACCACCTGACCGCCGTTGCCGGTCCGAAGCGTGATGTCATCGAGACGATAGACCGAAGCCTCGTCGGTTGCATAGCGGATATAGAGCAGGCTCGTCGGATTCTTCAGCGTGAAGTCCGAAGTGCAGAATACCCAGTAAGGCGTATCGGCATCGCCATTGTTCTTCGTGTAGGTGATCTCCTTCCAGTTCGTACCGTCGGCACTGAGCGATACGTGGAACTTGCTGACATCGAACGTATTGTCATAGGAGCCGTCGTCGTTGCGCTTTGAATAGCTGCCGCCGAAGGTAAGCTGGAAATTCGTCGTAGAGGGCATGGTGATTCCTTCCACTACGAAGTAGGGAGAGTTCGTTCCGAAGAAGACCACATTCGGACCCGAAGCCCCTTCGTAAGCGCCCGCATTGGAAAGACCCGAGTTGCGGATCGAGGAGCCCTGACCGGAATAACCGACCGTAGCGGCGCCCGAACCCTTCTTCGTGTAATCGGTGTACTGGTCGGGATAGGGCCACGGACTCGACACCGAAGCCGTGCCGAAAGTTTCATTGTAAATTTCATCCCCGACAGGAGGAGTAGGCGTATCGCCGTCCAGATTGACGATCTGACCGCCATTGCCGGTAGCCAGGGTGATATCGTCCAGACGGTAAACCGAGCTGACCTCGGCCGTGAAGCGGACATAAAGCTCGCTGACGGCAGGATCCAACGTGAAGTCCGACGTGCAGAACACCCAGTAGGGCGTTGCAGCGTCGCCGCTGTTCTTGGTATAGGTGATCTCCTTCCAATCCGTACCGTTGGCGCTCAGAGCCACATGGAATTTGTCGGTATTGAATACGTTGTCGTAGCTGCCGTCGTCGTTCTTGAAAGAGTAGCTGCCACCGAACGTCAGCCGGAGGTCGGTCTGCGACGAGGTGAGTTTGATCTTGTTAATGGTGAACGAAGCGGGAGCGCCGCCGAAGAATACGACGTTGGGGCCCGAGGCACCGTCGTATGCACCGGCGTTGGAAAGACCCGAAGCACGGACGGAGGAATTCTGACCGGAGAACGTGACGCCCTCGGCACCGGTGCCCGACGTATTCCAATCCTCATACTGATCGGGGTACGGATAGGGCGACGATACGGCCGTGTTGCCGATGGTCGTATGGAAGATGGTCTGCGCAGGAACGACCGCACCCTGCGTCACCGTCACTTTCTGCGTCTGCAGGTCGCCGTAGGAGTTGTAGATGGCGAACGTCAGCTCGGCGCTCTGCCCCTTGGTGGTCGCAGGCACGCGGACCTCAACGGTCGCATTGCCGTCGCCGCTCGCGGGCTCGACAGTCACCCATGTGGCGGCTTCATCGTCCATGGTGACACGCCAGGGACGGTTGGCCTCGACAGCAAAGCTGCCGTCGCCCTCTTTGGGCGTACCGTCCTCATTGAAAGCCAGCGATGTGGGGGTGACTTTCAGATAAGGAGCGGAAGTGTCGTCGTTGTCATCGACACAGCCCATGAAAGTCGTCGAAACGACCATCACGAACATGCCGAGCAGCAACTTCAAATAATTACGCTTTCTCATAGCACTTGAATTGGTTAATAAAGTTATGTGTTTCAAAGTTCTTTTCACCGTATTTTACGTAATAGGAATATTGAGCAAAGTTACAACATATTTTCCGATTAACAAAGCTCTCCGGCGCGGTTTTCCTGTAACGTTTCCGTTAAAAAACCGAACTGGCGTACAACAATTTGAGAACCAACTGATAAAGGCTCCCTTGAGGAAACACGTCCGCAAAAAACCATCCAAAGGCGGCGGCACCCGGCCATTGCGCCCGAACAGGGCATCATTCCTTTCAAACGTTGCATACACTCGTTCCGTAAAACGCCGGGGCCTGCGATCCCGGCGGAATCGCAGGCCCCGGCAGAACGAATCGTTAACGGATGCGGTCGAGCGAACGGACCAGCACCTCGTCCCGGAAGATCGCCCGCGCAGCCAGGTAATCCAGCACGAGGCAGATCAGGGGAAACACGATGGCGACACGCATATGCTGCGCATGGAATTCATACGCCGCGAAGAAGCGGTAGCTCAGGAAATAGTACACCGCCATCATGACTTCCACCCCCACCAGCAGCACCATTTGCACGATGCAGAGCCGGAGCTGCAACAGCCGCCTTTTATACAGGAAGATCGCAACCGCTCCCAGCAGGCAGGACAAGGCGGCGAGAATCCCCAGGTAGAGGGTTTGTTGCACGACACTCCCTTCGGCATCGCGGAGCCCGAAGGCATAGAGATCGAAATGCTCCAGTCCGGCGGTGAAATGGGCCAGAGGAAGCCACAGCGTCAGGGCGGTCAGCGCGACAACGCCCGCAAGATAAAGGGTTTGAATACGTTGTATCATATCGTATCAGTTGATTTCACGGTCGATGAGGTATTTATTCCGCTCGCTCGAACCCCGATTGACGAGTTCGCCCAGGAAGCCCGCCAGGAAAAGCTGCACCCCCAAAACGACGGCGAGCATCGCCAGATAGAAAAGCGGTTGATCCGTCACGGGTCGCAGAGGCAGCGCATGGGCCTGTTTATAAAGTTTGGCGGCGATCAGCCACACCGTCGTGCCGCCGCCAATGAGGAACATCAGCGTGCCGAGCCCCCCGAAGAAATACATGGGCGAACGGCCGAAATGGGCCATGAACGAGACGGTAATCAGGTCGAGATACCCTTTGAGCATACGCTCCATTCCGAATTTGGAGCAGCCGTACTTGCGGGCCCTGTGCTCGACCGCTTTCTCGCCGATCCGCCGGAAACCCGCCTGTTTCGCGAGGATGGGAATGTAGCGGTGCATTTCGCCGTAAACCTCGATGGCCTTGACCACCTTGCGGCGGTAGGCTTTCAGTCCGCAGTTGAAATCGTGCAGCCGGATACCAGACACTGCGCGTGCCGTCCAGTTGAAAAACCGGCTCGGGAGGCGTTTGCCCGCCGGATCGTGGCGCTTGCGCTTCCACCCCGACACCAGGTCGTATCCCTCGTCGAGAATCATGCGGCGCATGGCGGGAATCTCGTCGGGTGAGTCCTGCAGATCGGCGTCCATCGTGAAGACGACCTCCCCCCGCGCAGCGGCAAAACCGCAGTAGAGCGCTGCGGACTTGCCGTAATTGCGGGCGAAGCCGATCGCACGGATCGCCGCAAAGCGTTCCTTGAGTTGCATGATCGTCGCCCAGGATGCGTCGTCGGAGCCGTCGTCGATCAAGAGGAGTTCGTAGCTCAGCCGGTTGTCCGCAGCGACCCGGTCGATCCATTCGACCAGTTCGGGCAGCGATTCCGCCTCGTTGTAGAGCGGCACGACGACCGAAATATCGGGAGTGCTCTGCATGGTTAGATCAGTTTCCGCCCTCCGTATCGAAGGGCCGGGGTGCGCGGGAGATGACTCCCGCAATGACGAGGCCGATCAATCCGCCGGCCACGACATACCAGAACATTGAACTGGCGATGGCGGCGAAAATGGAGGGTTCCGGCGTCGAACGCAGCTGTTCAAACAGCAGTTCATAGGCATCCACAGTCGCAGCCGGAACGGGAACCTCCGAAAGAAGTCCATTCACGGAGTCGATGTAACGCTCCGTATATACGTCGTATCCGATCGCCACATGCCGGTAAAAGTAGCCCGCAGCCCCGGCAATCAGGCCCGAAAGCAGCGACATGACCACGATAAAACCGAATCCCTGTCCGAAAGAGAACCCCTCCTCCGGCGCGTAAAGTGCGGCCCGCTTACGGGTAAACCGGTAAAGCAGCCAGATAAACACACCGGCCAGAGCCAGCCATTCCACGATGACCAAACCGTACATACCGATGCCGCCCTTGAGCAGCATGGCCTGTTCCGCCACGTTGGAAACGGCCATCACCAATCCGATGATCGCCCCGCCGCGGCAGGCGTCGTTCCAGAAATTCGATTTCTCCATATCGTTCAATCTACTTGTTCAATCGTTCCATACTCCCCTGCCCTCGCGCAGCACTTCGGGCGCGTCGCCCGTCAGATCGACGACCGTCGTAGGCACGTCGTCGCCCGCCCCGCCGTCCACGACCAGCGCCACCTCGCGTCCGTAACGCTCCTCGATCAGTTCCGGGTCGGTGGTATATTCGGCCGTTTCGTCGTCACGCACCGAGGTGGTCAGCATCGGAGCGCCGAGCCTCTCCACGATAGCCCGTGCCACGGCATTGTCCGGAATGCGCACTCCGATGGTGCGTCTTTTCGCAAGCGCACGGTCGGGCATACGCGACGAAGCGGCCAGCAGAAAGGTGAAGGGACCCGGCAAATACCGCCGCAGCAGCCCGAACTGCGCGTTATCCACCCGGCAATAGGCCGCGATCTGGGACAGTTCGGAAAAGACGACCGAGAAGGTGGTCTCCCCTTTCCCCTTGATCCGGCGCATCCGTTCGATCGCGCGGGGCGCATGCACCGAGCAGCCGAACGCATAGACGCTGTCGGTCGGGTAGATAATCACCTCACCGGCCTCGAGCAGTGCAGCCACCCGATCGAGCTCCCGCTCGGAAGGATTCCGGGCATAAATTTTCGTCAGCATGTGCGGACAAAGATACGAAAATTATCGGATATTGCGCCGGTTGAGCTCCCGCGCATACGCCCTGGCATTGGCATTATGCTCCGCAAGCGTGCGTGCGAAGTTGTGATAGCCGTCGAAAGCGGGGCGGGCGCAGAAGAAGATGTAGTCGTGCGCCTCGAAGCGGAGCACCGCGTCGATGGCCTGGAGGCTGGGCATGGCAATAGCCGATGGCGGCAGCCCTTTATTTATATATGTATTGTAGGGCGAATCCACGCGCAGGTGCTTGTAGAGAATCCGCCGCAGGCCGAAATCCTGCATGGCGTATTTGACCGTCGGGTCGGCCTGCAGGGGAATCCCCCGACGCAGGCGGTTCATGTAAACCCCGGCGATGCGGGGCATCTCGTCCGCCTTGCGGGTCTCCTCGTACACGATCGAAGCCAGGGTCATCACCTCCGCACGGCTGAGGCCCGTCCGGGCGCGGAGCCGCTCGCGTTCGGGCGTCCAGAAACGCTCCCACTCGCGGCCCATGCGACGCACCAGGTCGGCAGGGGTTACGGTCCAGTAAAATTCATAGGTATCGGGCAGGAAGATCGAAAACAGGTGGAGGCTGTCGGTACCCGCTTCGCGGGCCAGCGCAGGATCGGTCAATGCCTCCATCAACTGCACGGAATCGGCGTCCAACTGACGGGCGAGCTTCGCGGCGAGCTGTGCGCGTGTGCGCACGTTGTTGATACTCACGCGCACGGGAGTCTGCATCCCCAGCTTGAACATGCGCACGAGCCCGATCGTACTCATACCCGGCCGCACGACGTAATGGCCGGGCTTGTACGTCCGCTCGAGATCCAGGTGCGCAGCATAGCGCCTGAAAGCCCGTGGATGCCTTAGCGTCGGGCGCAGCGTATCCAGCACGCCGGCATAATCGGTCCGGCTGCCGATGAAGATTTCCCGCTCGCTCCGCACCCCGTTGCCATAGAAAGCACGCCACAACAGCAGCCCCACGATAGCGAGCACGACCACGAGCGCGCACAAGATCCAGATGATATTTCTGCGTTTCATACCCTTCTTCCGAATTTTTGCAAAGATAGCACAAACCGAGTGCAAAAGCAACCCGCTTGCGAGGTTGCTTTGCCGAGGTGCAGTCTGTCTTCTGGAAAGATAGCACAAACCGAGTGCAAAAGCAACCGCGCCCGCAAGGTTGTTTTGCCGAGGTGAAGTCTGTCTTCTGGAAAGATAACACAAACCGAGTGCAAAAGCAACCGCGCCTGCGGGGTTGTTTTGCCGAGGTGCAGTCTGTCTTCTGGAAAGATAACACAAACCGAGTGCAAAAGCAACCGCGCCTGCGAGGTTGTTTTGCCGAGGTGCAGTCTGTCTTCTGTAAAGATAGCACAAACCGAGTGTAAAAGCAACCGCGCCCGCGAGGTTGTTTTGCCGAGGTGCAGTCTTCGATCCGAGGTCATCCCTTTAGAGCTGCTCCCCGACTCAAAGTTCCGACGCATGAATCATATGGTTCCGAGCAGGGCAAAATAGGCCCGGGAAAGATAAATTTCACGGAGTTCTTTGCAAAACGCGGAAAAATTCCTACTTTTGTCGCGGGTAAGTCTTATACGACCAGCTCCCGCAGAACCCCCCAGGCGAGGAATCGAGCAAGGGTATGCGGTCGTAGCGGTGCGATATAAGTAGCTTACCCATTTTTTTGTGCCCGTCGGTAAGCGTGCTTATGCCGCTAAAGTCTGCCAACACCCTACGCCGCACAACGTCCCGCCCGATAATCGTGCACACCCTTTCGTTCCAATAAAAAGCCGCCCCGAAGGACGGCCGGAAGGCTCCGATGCACGGGGTAACCGCCTGCTCAGACAGGCGATTACCGAATCGCGCATCGGGCCAGAATAACCCGCTGCGAATGAAATTAGAAAATCAGGTTCCAGACGAGGGCCGAAAACACTTCCGAGAGGATATAACAGACGATGAAGCTCACCGCGGCACGCCCTTTTCGGAGGTTGGTCGAAACGACATACCCATTGTAGGTCCAGACGAAATACCACACCAGCACGAACAGGACGACCAGAGCGAAGAATATCACCGAAACGGGAGGGATCATCGCCTCGGCCTGCGTGAAGGTCATCCCCAGCAACGAATCGGTATAGGCTCGAATCCCGGGCAGGGCCGCCAGCAGCATCACCCCGATAAAAGGCAGCCGCGCGAAGAGGTTGGTGCCGTACACGTCCACGGCCCGAATCCGGGACTTGGAGAGAACGAGCCCGCAAAGGTAGAGCAGCGTCGCGAAAATGCCCCAGACAAGCAGTTGCGCGAGCGACGTTTTCCACAGCGGCCAGTCGCCGTAACCCAGCGAGACCACGCCCCGGAATGTCAGTCCCAACCGGGTTGCGATCACCGACGCCGCCGCGAGACCGGCCAATCCCCAGGCAAGCGCACGTCCGCCGCCGAGGTAAACGAAAGGATTAATGATTCGTTTCATTGTTTTCGATCGTTTGAATTTGCGCAATGATGTCGTCCAGCCGGTTTCTCACCGTCGGATAGCTCAGTCCGAGCTTGCGGGCCATCTCCTTGAGCGATCCGCTGCTCTTGACAAAATCGAGGATGAAGAGTTGATCGTCGGCCGGCAGTTGCATCGTCACAGGCAGGCCGTACAGCCCTTCGATGCGGGTGCCGCACTCCGTGCAGCGCAGTCCGCAGACACAAAGCCGCTCCCCGCACGAGGGACACACTTTGGGCAGGTTTTGAAGTTTCGCCATAAACCGGTTCGTTTTACATCTGCACAACAAAACTAATACAAATATCAATAAAATGCAAATAAAATTACTTTTTATTAATATATTTTTAAATTTTATATATCCGATAGGATGACATCTGTACCGAGAATCCGTCCTACGCGCTCCACAAGAGCCTTCGGGTCGGAGCAGCCGATCACATAATTGCGATCCGCCGTAACGATGTAAACCAGTCCGTGCAGATCGGTAGCATAGAGCCGAAAGGATTTCAGCCTCCGACTCCAGAAAGTGCCGAAATAGCCGTAATACCCGCCGCTCCCGCCCGTGCGTACCGAGCGATAAGCCACTTCCGCCCGGCTGACAACGCGAACATAGCGGATATACCGGACAGGAATCACCACATCGCCGAACATCCGGCGGCGTATGGTGAGGTTTCTTTCGTCCGCTTCCAATACCCGCGGACAGTATCCCTGGCAAATCAGCCAGACCGGGATACCGACACAGCCGCCAATCCCCGCTGCAAGAGGCCAGGTCTCAGGAGCGAGCAGCATCGCAAGGAGCGGAATCGCCACGAAGAGGCAATTGACCGCCGCAGTCACCGTCCTGACTACGGGGCTCCATTTCATCGGGAAAACGATTCGTTCGGGGGCCATAAAAGGGATGTTAAGGGATAAGTCATTCCGGCAACCAGGCCGGCGGGCACAGCCTCCTCCTTGCCTGACCATGCACCGCCGAGCGGAGACATTCCGCCATGACCCGGCTGCGCACAATTCCGTCCGCTCAGAAATCGATCCTCACCCCCGCCGTGAAACCGGCGCCGTATTCGGGGTAGCCGGGCCACTCGTAGAGCCGTGCATTCGCCAGATTGCGTCCCTCGGCGAAGAGAGTCGTCCGGGGGGTTACATGCCAATCGGCAAATGCCCGCAGATCGACCGTGAAAGGCACCTTGAAAGGCACCTCCTCCAGGTGTGCGGGGTCGGCGCTGTAAGGCTGAGCCGCCATCACGCTCCAGAAACGCACGCTCCGAACGGCCGCCGAAACCCCGAAAGCGAATTTTCGGTGGGTGTATCGCACGGACGCATCGCCGCGGAACTGCGGCAGGCCCGTGCAGTATCCCGTGCGGTCGGAGTAATCGTACCCGTGCGCTGCCAGCGTAAAGAGCAGGTTGTTCACGGGACGTATTTCCAGCTCGCCGTTGAACGAGACCGCATTCCTCCGTCCCGTGACAGGTATGAATCCGACCGGTTCCGACTGCAGACAATACCAGGCAAGGGCATTTTCGGTAAAAGTGAAGCCCACGTAAAAACGATAGGCCACCTTGCCACCCGCAAGGCTGCCGCCGACGCCCAGCCGCACGTTGTAGTCCACCGTGCTCCGGGGCTCCCACGCATTGTCGGCCACATAGGGATTCAGGCGCGACAGTGCGGCGAACGTATTTTCCGCCACCTGCCCGTCCGCTTCGGCGAAGGGGACGAACTGTCCGTTGCCCAAATCGAACCGCAGCCGGGCATACGGCACGAAGTAGAGCGAATTTTTCTTCATTCCGTACTTCTCACCGCCGTCCGTCGTTGCGGACGACTCCCTCCAGCGGTTGTGGAGCCAATAATAGTCCAGCCCCAGCGTTAAATCCACCGAGCGCACCCGGAATCCGTAACGGGCAGCAGCGCGAAGCTGCGTCGCACGATTGCCCGACAGGGACTTCGAGCCGTCACGCCAGTCATACGACGCTTCGAGCGAAAGCACATGACCGCCGAGCCGCCGGGCAACGGCCGCCTCGCCCCCCAGGGTATTCTCAAGGCCCAGGGGCATGGCCACCGGCCACCCCGCATCGAACCAAACCGGTTCGGAATAACCCTCGCCGGGATTGTACCGGAAATGTTCGGCATGAATCCCTATGCGGAAATTGGTGCGGGACAGATCGGTGAAATCGTCCCCGAAACGGAACCGGGCATCGAAACTGCCATAGGTCGGACGGTCGCCGCGCATCGCGGACAGCGTGTTCGGGTCATCTCCGACCCGAAAGCCGCCATAGCGGTCGTAAAGCCGGTTTTCATAGCTCACCTCCCCTTCGAGCGACCGCCGTCCGAAGTACTTGCCGGCAGCGACACCGACGCGGTTGGTCGTCCTCAGGGCCCGGGCACGCTCTCCGGCATCGTTGCGGATACGCCCCCACCACCCTTCGTGATTGACGTAGGCCATGGCGTAGCCGATCCCCGCCTGCTGCGTCGAGACATAGCAATCGAGCGCCGAGTTGGCCGGGTAGCCGCCGCCCAGTTTCAGGTAGAACGGCAGCGGACGGTTGAACTCCCAATAGGTGACCGTCGCCGGGCGGATCGGGCGTGTGGCCAGCGTGGTCGTCAGCGCCAGAGGCGTGATCCGGTAGTCGATCTCGGGACGCATACGCACCGTATCGGTCATATCGGGCTGAATGGCGAGTTTCGGGGCCCGCTCGACGCTGGGCACATAGGTCTTGGTCACTTCGACCTGCTTCCCGATCTGGGCGGAAACCGCGCCCGGCAGAAGAGCCGCTCCCGCTGCGGCCGCAAGGATAAAGATTCGCTTCATCGTTCGGTCAGTTTAGCTGTTCGATCTTCGCACGGGCCTCTTCGACGATCCCGTCGCCGGCAGGGCCGTATCCGTCGGCTACGCTCTGGTAGGTAGCCCGGGCCTGGAACTTATCGCCCCGCTGCACGTAAATGTCACCCAGGAGGATGAACGAGCGGGCCAGCCAGTAGGCCTGAGGCGGATTCTTGTCCGCGAAGGCATAGATCATCTTCTCGGCCCGCTCCTGCTCGCCCCGCTCCGCTGCGGCTGCGATCACGCGGTACATCGATTCGGCCCCTTCGGGATGGCTCACGTCGGCGCTCAGGATGCGGAAAAGGTCGAGCGCTGCCGCCTTCTCCCCCCGGGTCAGCAGAACGTTCGCCTTTGCGAACTGCGCCTCCCGCCATGCGGTCTGTCCCGCAGCTTCGTAGCCGGCCACATCGTCGGCCATCCGCACCACTGCACCGGCATCCCCCGTCCCGACGGTCGCACGCACGTACCGGGTCATCGCCTCCTCCTTCTCGGATCGCGGCTGTACGGCATCGGCCAACCGGCGGTAGGCCGATGCGGCCTCCGCCCAGCGTTTGTCCTCATAGGTCATGCCGGCGAGCTTGCGCAGCGCCGCCGCCGTGTATTTCGTATTTTCGTGGGAGGCGAGTTCGGTCAGGGCTTCGATGGCCGGTTCCCGCTCGCCCGTCTTGAGGTAGCTGTCGCTCAGGTAATAGAGCGCATCCGCCGTATAGAAACCGTCGGGATAGCTTTTCAGATAACCGCGCAGCGAGCGGGCGGCGTCCTCCGTCCGTCCGGAGAGGTAGAGCCGCTGTGCGGCGGCGAAAGAGAGCGAGTCGCGAGCCATCTGCGAAAGGTCGCTTTCGACCCCCGTCCGTTCGGCATAGGCAAAATAACCGTCCACATTGCCGTCCCCCACATAGATGTCGCGAATACCCTGCAATGCGTCCCGCGCCTGCGAAGATTTGGGCGCCTCGGCCACCACGCGGTCGTAACAGGCGAGCGATTTGCGGCGGTCGCCCAGATTGAGGTAGGCCAGCCCCAGGTCCGAAAGGGCCGCGGCATAGTCCGGGGAGCGGGGATAGGCGGCGATGTAGCCCTCGAGCGTCTCGACGGCGCTGCGGTACTGCTCCTGTCCGATGTAGGTTCGGCCCAGCTCGTAGGCAGCGTCGTCCGCATAGTCCCCTTCGCCCGCACGGACGATCTCCTTCAGCGCGTCGATCTTTTGCTGCGTGCGTCCCAGCACGCCGAGCGTCACGGCCCGCTTGTAGGCGGCGTAATGGCGGCCCGGTCGTCCGGTGGCTGCAGCAGCCTCGTAATTGCGGATCGCCTGCTCGAAACGGCGTTCGGCATAGTGCGTGTCGCCCAACCGATTGAGCGCGTCGGCCCGGTAGTCGTCCGGCGCGGTGTGCAGCGCGAGAAATTGCGTAAAACGATCCGCTGCACCTTTTGTGTCGCCCCGTTCCAGCGCGCAATAGCCCAGGTTGTAGCTGGCCAGCGCATACTCCCGTTCGCTCCGGGGTGCGCGGCGGAGGTAGTCGGCGTATTTGCCGGCTGCAGTCTGCATATCGCCCTGTGCGAAAGCGATCTCACCCTGCCAGAAAGCGGCCAGCGCACCGTAACGGGGGCTCACGCCCACGGAGGCCGATTCAGCCAGATAACGTTGTGCATCGCTCATCTCGCCCCGTCCGAAAGCCTCCAGCCCGCGGAAATAGGCGATTTTCTGCATCGCCGCCCGAATCTCCGCATCGGGCGACCGCACCTGCCGGATGGCCTCGTAAGCGGCGTCGTAATTGCGCGAGTTGTAGTAGGCCGCCACGAGCAGTTCGCGGGCCGTCTGCGACCGCTCCGAGCCAGGGTATTTTTCCAGATAGCGGCCGAGGACGTTGATCGCCTCGTTGAATACGCCGCCACCGAGCTCGTATTGCAGCTTGCCGTAATTGAACAATGCATCTTCGGCGATCGCAGCATCGAATGGCCCGCTCGAAGCCATGGCGAAAGCGTGCATGGCCTGCCGTTTGTCCCCCGCCCGCAGGTAACAGTCCGCCAGATGGTAGGAGGCGTTCTGCGTCAAGGCGTCGTCCGCGCCGCAGGCGAGCCGCAAAGGCTCCTGCGCCTCGTCGTAGCGTGCCGTGCGGTAGAGCGAGAAGCCTTTCAGGTAGTTCTCGTCGCGTCCCGTCTCGCCGCCCGCCTGCGCATAGGCCTCCAGGCACGCGAGCGTGCGGTTGAAGTCGCCCTGTCGGAACCACGATTCGGCCAACACGCGTTCGAGCGGCGCCCGCTGCTCCGCGACGGCCCGCTTCACCAGCTCTTCGCCGTGCTCGGTCACATAGGCGTAATTGCCTTGCCGGAACTCGATCTGCAAAAGGTAATAGGGAGCCAGCGGGCCATAGGCCTGGCTCGTGCGGAGCGTCCCGAAATCCCGTCTGGCCACGGCATAGTCACCGCGTGCATAGGCGATATAAGCCTTGTAATAGAGGGCGTGATCGGCATATTCGCTGCGCGGGGATATGCGGTCCAGGTAGCGGAGTGCGGCATCGTAATCCCCGCCTGCAAAGGCGACATACCCCATCCGGATATCGTAACGCTCGCGTCCCCGAGCGTCGAGGGCCCGGTAATCGACCCCCTCGAAAGCCTCACGCGCCCGGGCGTATTCCCCCCGGGAGCAGAGCAGCGAGGCCTCGGCGAAGCGCAGGTCGTTTTCATAGACCGACCCGGGATAACGCTTGCGGAACTCCGCCAGCGACCGGCCGGCATCCTCCCGCCCGAGCTCCACGCCGCAGGCCGCGAGCAGGTAATCGATCTCCTGTTCGGCCATGCGGTCATCGCCTGCAAACCCTTCGCGGGCCTTGAGCAGTTCATACCGGGCGTCGGTCCACCGGCCCCGTTCGTAAAACGCACGACCGCGCGACAGATGCTCCTGCACCGCGGGTGTCGAAGCGGCGACGGGAAGGACAGCGAGGCAGAACACATAAAAAAGGATGACGATCTTCTTCATAAACCCAAGGGTATAGTCCGGACAAATATACGCAATTTTCCCGTTCACGCCGCCGTGCCGGGAACGATTCTTGCCGCCTGCGGAGAAAAACAAAACTTACGGCCATGATAGAAAAAGTATCCGTACGACTCGTCCCGACGGGCGAATTCATGCTCGAAGGGGAGATCAAATGCAGCGACCTCAACCCCAAGGCCACCCTGCTGCTGGCGGCCGCCAAATGCTCGGGCCTCACGACCATGCGGATCATGGAGAAGGAGAGGGTGCGCCCCAAGCGGTTCGAGATCAGCGTTTCGGGAGCCCTCTCGACCGAGACGCTACAGAGCGGCAGCATCTTCACCTCGTTCAATATGATCTACAACCTCGAGTGCGACTGCATCGAGGATCAGATCAAGATAAGCCGTGCGGTCAATCTGGCGCACGACAAATACTGCGGCCTGGTGCGCATGCTGCGCATGATCGCACCGGTGGCCCATGAAATTGCCATCGTCAATACGGCGCGTCCCGTCGAAACGCAACCCTGACCGGCCCGGCGAAGCGCCGTCCGCAGACGGGCGGAGTACCTGCCCGCCGGATCGCTGCGCCTTTACCGGGCGGTGATCCGCTCGTAAGCCGCCACCGCGAGGGCGTAATCATAGCGGGCGGTGATGGAGTTGGTGTAGAGCTGGATCCAGTTCAACTGCGCCTGCAACACGTCGAGCACGGTCACGAGCCCTTCGTTGTAGGAATAGGTGCTGATCTCGAGATTCTCGCCCGCGATGCGCAGGCTCTCGGCCGTGGCCTCGATCTGGGTGCGGCTTTCGGTCACTGCCGTCCAGCCGTTGAGCTCCTCCCGAAGCACGGCGTCGTGCAGCGCCGCCTCCGACCACTCCTGCTGTCGGTAGCGTGCGCGGGCGGCGCCGGCCGCACGACGGCGCTCGCCCCCGTGGAAGATCGGGACGCTCACCCGCACGAAAAGCGAGCCGTCGAGCTGCGTCTTGCCGGTGTAATTGGGATTCAGCGGCTGCCATGCGCCGCCCACGCCGACCGAAAGCTGGGGATTGAAAGGCGCCTTCGCAGCCTCGACGCCGATGCGGGACGCCTCGGTGCGCAACTGTGCGGCGGCATAGTCCGGCCGCGCGGCGAGCACCTGTCCGAACGGCATCCGCTCGGGCATGGGCACCGAGTCCCAGACGCTCTGCGCGAACGTCTCTTCGTGCATCCCGTCATACCCCCTGAGGATATTGAAGTTGTGGAGCGCCACGGCATAGTTCTGCTCGACGGTGATGAGCTGGTACTCCGCTTCGCTCAGCCGTGCATCGATCATCAGCACGTCGCTCTTGGCGATATACCCCTCTTTGAAACGCCAGTCCACCACCTCCTTGAGCGAGCGGATGATCCGCACGTACTCCTGCCGCGAGGCGAGGTATTCGCCCAGAGCGGCAAGGTTCCAGTAGGCGTAGTCCGCGGCATAGCGCACGTCGAGGCGGGAAAACTCCTCGTCGCACAGAGCCGCATCGTAGCCGAGCGCCGACTGGCGGTAGGCGGCCTGCACCGCGCCGCCGCCGTAAACGACCTGCACCAGTTCGGGCAGCACGGCGAACGACCACGATTTGATGCCGTCGCGGTGACGCAAGGCGTAGGTGAAATCCCCGTTGGCGGAGAGGCGCGGCAGGTAACCCGTCCAGGCCAGCCCCATCCGCTCACGGGCCTCCTCGCTCAGCGAGCGGGAAATCCGGAGCTGCCAACTGTACGCCTCGACCGCACGGCGGTACTCGGCGAGCGTGGTCTGCGCCCCCGCTCCGGCGGGCAACAGCGTCACAAGCAGCAATCCCAGGAATTTTCGCATCGTTCAGGCGGTTTTTCGGATTCCGTAAAACAGGGCGTAAACCACCGGCAGCACCAGCACGGTGAGCAGCGTAGCCACGAGCAGGCCCCCCATGATCGTTGCGGCCATCGCCCCGAACATGGCGTCGAACAGCAGGGGCAGCATGCCGAGGATGGTCGTGCCCGATGCCACCGCAACGGGCACCACACGGCTGCGGGTCGCCGTCACGAGCGCCTCGTAGGGCGCCATGCCCATTGCGCGCTGCACGTCGATCTGTTCGACCAGCACCACGGCATTCTTGATATTCATGCCCACCAGCCCGAGCAACCCGAGCAGGGCGAAAAAGTTGAATGCCTTGCCCGTCAGGGCCAGCCCGACCACCACCCCGATGAAAATCAGCGGAATCATCAGCAGGATAACCACCGGCTCGCGGTAGTTGCCAAAAAGCAGCAGCAGGATGACGAAGATCAACACCATGGTCAGCGGCATGTTGGCGGCCAGCGCCTCGTTGGACTCGGCCTGACTCTCCTGCTCGCCGAACACTTTCATCTCGTATCCCGCAGGCAGGGTCACATAGCGACGCACAGAGTCGAGCAGCTCCGTGTAGAGCGCTTTGGTATTGACGCCCCGCGCGGGATCGCACTGGGCCTTCATCACCCGCTGGCGGTTGTAGCGCCGGATCACCCCCCGATCGAAACCGAAGCTCGCGCCGTCGGTCGCCTGTGCGATGGAGAAAACCTTTCCGCGCGGATTGAACACCGGCATCGACTGCAGGTTGGTGAGGTTGTAGGCGTCGATATTCTCGTCCTTGAGCAGGATCGGCATGAGCTGGTCGCGCTCGCGGTATTCGCCCAGCCGGAAACCCTGCGTGGCGATGGTGATGCCCCGGGCCAACTGGCTGCGGGAAACGCCGATGCGCTGCCCTTTCATCTGCGAATAGCGGGGCATCCACCGGGGGATGCGGTTGCCCCAACTGTTGCGCACATTGACGGCCCCCGCATTGCGCCACATGATCCCCTCGGCCTGTGCCGTAAGCCGCAGCAGCGTATCCGCATCGGGGCCGATGAAGCCGAATTCGACCGACGCATCGGGGACCGGCGAGAGCTTGAAAAGGGAGGAGCGGAGCCACACATCGGGAAAAGCGGACGTCACGTATTCGCTGAACCGGGCCTCCATCTGCCCGGTCATCCGCTTGTCGCGGAGTTCGACGAGCAGGTTGCCGAAGTTGGGCCGCAGCGACACGCTGCTGCTGGCCAGATAATACCGGGGCGGCGTACTGCCCATCGTCGCGGATACGGTCACCACCCCATCCTGGCCGGCGAGCCATTCGGTCATCCGGAGCAGCACGGTATCCGTGGCCCGGATATCGTATCCGTCGGGCAGGATCACATCGGCCCGGAAATAGGGTTTGTCGAGCGAGGGAAAGAAATTCTGCGGCATCCGCCCCATGGCGAAGAGCGCTCCCGCAAAGAACACGACAACGACCGCCACTACGCCCCACCGCCACCGGATCATCCCTCCGAGCAGCCGGTCGAAGAGCCGGTAAAAGCGATTGTCATAAGGGTCGCGGGGTGCGGCTTTCGCCCGGAGCAGGAAATCTCCGAACAGCGGCGTCTGGGTGAGCGCGAGCACCCAGCTCAGGCCGAGCGAGAGGGCCAGCACCACGAACAGCGGCTTGACGATCTCGGCCACGGCCGACGGTGCGAGGTAGAGGGGCAGGAACGAACAGACGGCGATCAGCGTGGCTCCCAGCAGACTCCAGCGAGGAGCATTGGCCCCTTCGACGACCGCCTGAGCACGCGGTACGCCCCGCAGCATGGCGTGCCGGGCGTTGTCGGTCACCACGATCGCATTGTCCACCAGCATACCCATGGCGATGATGAAGCCCGCAAGCGAGGTACGGTTGAGCCCTTCGCCCAGGAACTGCATGAGCAGCAGTGTGCCCCCGATCGAAAAGAGCAGCGAGCTGCCGATCAGCACGCCGGAGCGCAGCCCCATGACCAGCATGATGACCGCGATTACGATGGCTACCGACTCCGCCAGGTTCAGCAGGAAAGTCGTGGTCGCCTCCCGGGCGATCCGGTTCTCGGGATAGAGCACCGTCAGGTCGATGCCCACGGGCATGTCGCGGGTCAGCTCGCCCAGCGTGCGCTCGATCTGCGCCCCCGTGCGGACCACGTCGGCGCGGGCCTCCGTCGAGACCCCGATGCCGATGGCACGGCGTCCGTTCACCCGCATCAGCGTGGTGGGCGGATCGGCGTATCCCTGTTCGACACGGGCGATGTCGCCCAATTTGTACTGCTTGCCCTCCGAGGAGATGAGCAGTTGGTTGCGGATATCGTCCAGCCCATTGTAAACCCCCGCTTCGATGATCCGTATCTCCATCGCCCCGGCCTGCTTCTCGCCGCTGTTGACGATGGTGTTCTGCTGTCCGATGGTCTGGATGATGGTTTCGGGCCGGATCGAGAAGTTGGCTAATGCCGAAAGGCTCACATAGACGTTCACCACGGGGTTTTGCTCCCCGTAGAGGGTCACTTTCTGCACACCGTCCACGGTCACGAGCCCCGTTTTGATCCGCTGCGCCCAGTCGCGCAGCTCCGACCAGGTGAAACCGGGCCCGGCCGAAAGGCCATAATAGATGCCGTACACGTCGCCGAAATCGTCGCTCACCATAACCTCCGACGCCCCTTCGGGGAGGCTGGGCCGGATGTTGAGCACCTTGCGGCGCAGCTCGTCCCACAACTGGGGAATCTCGCGGGCGGGAGTCGCCGGATCGAGTTCGACCAAAATCTTGGAAATGCCGTAATAGGACTCCGAGGTGATCTTGTGCACCAGCCGCATCGACTGCACCTCGCGTTCGATGGGCTCGGTCACGAGCTGCTCGACTTCGCGGGGTGTGGCGCCGGGGTAGGAACAGACGATCGAAGCGCTCTTGATGACGAATACCGAATCCTCTTTTTTGCCCAGCCTGAAGAAACCCGCCACGCCGCCCGCCAGCAGCACGGCCAGGAAGAACCAGACCACCTTGCGGTTTCTGAGGGAGTAGGCAGGCAGATTCATCGCATGTTCATTTGAGGATCCGCACCTGCTCACCTGCTTGAAGCTGGTAAACGCCCGCCGTCACCACCCGGTCGCCGGGCTCCACGCCCCGGTCGATCACAACCCGGTCGCGGCCGTAGATCTCACCCAGCGTCACCGGCTGCCGCCGGACCCGGTCCGTAGAATCGACGATCCACACGTAATCCCCGCCCTCGGCCGGAGCGTAAATGGCGGTCAGAGGCAGGGAGACGGCCCCCGCAAGGTTGTCCACGCGCTGCATGGTGATCGTGCAGGACATGCCGGGAGAGATGCGGTAGCGGCTTCGGTCCACGTCGGTGAGCGTCAGCGAAACGGGGAATCCCGAGGCGTCGGAGGAGGTTTTGGCGTTGTCCTTGAGCCGCGCCTCGAAACGCACGCCCCGGTAATTGTCGAATTCGACGTAAAAACGGGTCGTGGGAAGCGAGAGGGCGCTCAGGCTGTTTTCGGGAATGGTGAAACTGACGGTGGTGGTCACGGGATTGACCAGCCGCACGATGGTCTGTCCCGCCTGCACTCGTTCATAATTATCGACGTACTTGCGTTCGATCACCCCCGAGAAAGGAGCTCTCAGCTTGGTCTCCTTCAGCAGATCGCGGGCGTTCGCATAGGCCGAACGGGCCTGTGCGAAGCGCGTGCGCGAGGCCTCGTACTCCTGCCGCGAGACGGCCTGGTGCGCCAGCAGCCGCTCCACCCGGTCGAGCTGCGAACGGGCCTGTTCATAAGCCGACCGGTCGGCATCGACCTGCAACTGGATATCCCGCGGATCGAGTTCCGCGATAAGCGCCCCCTTACCCACGCTGTCCCCCTGCGACACGGCCACGCGGAGCACCTGCCCCGAAACCTTGAAGGCGAGGTTTACCGCGTCGTCGGGCGTGGAGAGACCGGCGAAATCCTGATCGAGATACTGGGCATGGGAGGCGACGACGACCTTGACGGGACGCACCTCCCGCACGGGCGCGGCGGCGCGGCGGCAGGAAGCCGCGAACGCTGCGGAAAGGAGCAATAAAAGCGTGAGGCGCACCATCGTGTGTTGACTTTCGATCCGCCGAAAGTCAATTTTCGTACCATGCGCAAACGAAAATCCCTACTCGTCAATATCGCGACAATTCCGCTTAGCGACGATCACCCCGTCGAGCAGCTCCACCACCCCGTTGCGGGCCCGGAGCATGGTTTTCATGGTCGAGGCGTCGATGTTGTAGCAGCGCACCGCAACGCCCCGCCCGAACGTATGCCAGGTCACCTCGTGCAGCGGCCGGGGCGTGACGCACACCATGCCCGAACCTTCGGCCGCAGCCTTCGCCGCAAGCCGTTCCAGCCGCCTCTCGCATCGCGGTCCGAGGCGGTCGAAGTCCGTCACGCAGACGATATAGAGCCGGCCGGGACGGGTCAGCAGCTCTTCGGTGGCATCCCCTTCGGCATCCCTGACGGAGAACTCCCCGATCAGGGGTTTCACCCCCTGGGCGGCGCCGGCCGTGCGGGTATCGACCCACTCCCATGTCGCGGCGTCCTGCCACTCGGGGTCGTCGAGCGTAAATTCCCGCTCGGCCCCCGTGATGCGGTTGCGGTACACGAGCACCACCGCGGCATCTTCCTCGGCCTGCGGCGCCGGGGCGTGCATCGCCTCGTAGATGTTCACCCCCACCTTATAAGGCAGAAAATCCATCAGCGGCAGGTGGCGGTAACACCACGTACCCAGTCCCATCGTGAGCAGGAAGAAAAAGAGAGTCAGCACGACCTCCGCCCGCCGGAAAGCGAAAATCCGGTCGTGCCGGTAGCGGTACCACACGACCGCCGCCATGGGCAGCAGCACCAGGTTTTTGAAGAAAGTCTGCCAGGGGGTCAGCTTGAGCGCCTCGCCGAAACAGCCGCAGTCCTCGACGGGGATGATCGTAGCGCTCAGCAGCGTGAGGCCCGCGAAGAAGAGCATCGAAACGAGCGCAAAGATCGACACCAGGCGGATGCGCACCTTGCAGAGCAACATACAGCCCATCATCATCTCGGCGCCGCACAGCCAGATCGAAAACGCCATGCTGCCCGGCTCGAGGAACTCGAACCCGTAAATGGAGAGGTATTCGTTGATTTTGATGGCCGTACCCCACGGATCGACCACCTTCGTAAACCCCGAAAGCAGGAACGTCGCGCCCAGGATCAGCCGGCACACTTCGGACAGGATTCTCAGCGAGCGGGGTTTCATCGGCCGTTTTCGAGCAGAGGTTCGATCTCGGCCCGCAGCCGACGGAAAATTTCTTCGGGGGTATCCATGCCCCCCCGCACATCGGCGCACGACACAATACGCAGCGACGGATCATCGGCCGCCGCTTCGAGATAGACCTCCCGCACGCGGCGCTGCAAGTCGAGCGAATCCTCGTGGATGTCCCGCGCACCTTTCAGGTAGTCGCGGTCGCCTCCCTCGCGCTGCTGGGCGAGCTTGCGCTCGGTGAACGCGAAGGGCACGTCCAGGAACAGCGACAAGTCCGGCCGCGGAATGGCGTTGTAGCCGAATTCCAGGTCGAGAATCCACCGCCGCAGGCGCGAGCGTTGCTCCCCTGCCGGCATTTTGGCACACTGGAAACCGACGTTGGAATAGACGTAACGGTCGAGCAGCACGACTTTCCTGTCGTCCAGCCACCGGCGGAGCATCGGCGCGGCACCGGCCCGGTCGCCCGCGAAGAGCAGTGCGACCACATAGGGATCGACCCCCTCCACCGGCCCCAGCTCGCCCCGCAGGAAGCGGGCGATCAGCTCCCCGTAAACGGGGGCGTCGAAACGGGGGAAATGGAGGAATTCGCTCGCCACGCCCCGCGAGGCGAGCAGCCGCTCCAGCATCCCGATCTGGGTCGATTTCCCCGCACCGTCCAGACCTTCCAGTACGATAAACATGGCTTCTTTTCCGGGTTTCCTATTTAAGCATTCCGACGGCCCGCTCCACGCCGGCGGCGAGAGCTTCGGCCTCATCGAGGGTATTGTAGATCGCGAACGAGGCGCGGCACATGCCGCTCACCCCGTAATGGGTCATCACCGGCTCGGCGCAGTGCTGGCCCGTGCGCACGGCGATGCCCAGCTTGTCGAGGATCATCCCCAGGTCATAGGGATGCACCCCCTCCACGTTGAACGAAACGATGGCGCACTTGTCGGGCGTGGTGCCGTAAATCCTGAGCCCCGGCACCCGGCCGAGCAGCTCGGTGGCCCGCACGAGCAGCGCGTGTTCATGCGCCTCGATCTGCGCGGGATCGAACTGCCCGATATAGCGGATCGCCTCTCCCAGCGCAATGGCTCCGACGAAGTTGGCCGTACCGGCCTCGAAGCGCAGGGGCAGCGGCGCAAAAGTCGTCCCCCCGAACGAAACCCGGTCCACCATGTCCCCGCCCGAAAGGAACGGAGGCATCTGTTCGAGCAACGCACGGCGGCCGTAAAGCACGCCGATTCCGGTGGGGGCATAGAGCTTATGGCCCGAAAAGGCGTAGAAATCGCAATCCATCGCCTTCACGTCCACCCCGCCGTGCACGATTCCCTGGCAACCGTCCACCACCACGACCGCGCCGGCGCGATGGGCCTCATCGATCAGCGGCCGCAGGTCGGGCCGCGTGCCCAGCGTATTGGAAGCCTGCGTCACGGCCACCACGCGCGTCCGCCGGTCGAGCAGATCGCCCAGGCGTTCGGTCATCAGCCGGCCCGCGTCGTCGAACGGCAGCATCCGCACCTCCGCCCCGCGGCGCTGCGCGGCCAACTGCCACGGCACCAGGTTGGAGTGGTGCTCCATCTCGCTGACGACGATGTTGTCGCCTTCGTGCAGGAACCGTTCGCACCAGGCATAGGCCACCGTGTTGAGCGACGCCGTCGCCCCGGCTGTGAAAACGATCTCCTCGCGGCTCCCGGCCCCGATAAACGCGCGGATGCGCTCGCGGGCCTCCTCGTAACGGGCCGTGGCCTCTTCGGCCAGATAATGCACGCCGCGGTGGACGTTGGCGTTGAGCTCGCGGTGGAGGTAATCCACCGTCTCAATCACGCAACGGGGCTTTTGGGCCGTTGCGCCGCTGTCGAGATAAACGAGCGGTTTGCCATAGACCTTACGTTCCAGAATAGGGAAATCCCCGCGTATGCGTGCTATATCCAACATGGTTACATCTTTTCCAGTTTTTCCGCGACGGCCCCTACCAGCGCCTCGCGCACCGCATCCAGCGGACAGCGCAGGACGATGTCGTCCACGAAACCCTCGATCTGCAGGCTGCGGGCCTGCTGGAGGCTCAATCCCCGCTGGCGCATATAAAGGATCGCCTCGTTGTCCATCATGCCCACGGTCGCGCCGTGCGTACACTTCACATCGTCGGCATAGATTTCGAGCTGGGGTTTGGTGTCGATGCGGGCCTCGGCGCCGAGCAGCACGTTGCGGCTCTGCTGCCGCGCATCGGTGCGCTGGGCGTCGGGCGCCACGTAAACCAAGCCCCGGAACTCGCCGAGCGCACGGGCCCCCGCCACGCCTTTCACCGCCGAGCGGCTGCGGCAGTCGGGCACGTTGTGCGCCGTCCGCAGCTCCACCACGCAGTGTTCGTCGCCGCCGGCCACGAAAACCCCGTCGAGCTCGCTCTCGGCCCCCGCTCCGTCCAGGTCGGTACGGTAGCGGACGTTGGCGCTCGAGAACATCGCCATCATCACCGAACAACGGCTGCGGGCCTCCTGCCGGATGCGGCACTCCACAAACGCTTCGGACACGAAGATCTCGGTCAGGGCCAGCGAAGCGCCTTCGGCCAGCCGCACGTCGATGCTTGTCTCGTCCGGCGAGCCGTGCAGCACCACCAGAGCGGCCTCGACGCCGGCCTCGACCTCAACGCTGAGGCGGTCGGGATCGACCGCGGCGAACGGGAGTCCCGCTGCGCACGCCCGAGTCACCCGCAGCAGCCGGCCGTCCACCTGACGGAAAGCCTCCGTACCGATCCAGTCGAAACGTCCCATCCTATTCGGCATATTGATCGATCAGCCAGTCGTAACCCTCCTTCTCGAGCTTGAGGGCCAGTGTCTTGTCTCCCGAATAGATGATGCGTCCCCGGAAAAGGACATGCACGAAATCGGGCACGATATAATCCAGCAGACGCTGGTAATGGGTGATGACGACCGTCGCGTTCTCGGGCGTGCGGAGCTTCATGACCCCCGTGCCGACGATGCGCAGGGCGTCGATATCCAGCCCGCTGTCCGTCTCGTCCAGGATCGCCAGCTTCGGCTCGAGCATGGCCATCTGGAAAATCTCGTTCTTTTTCTTCTCGCCGCCCGAGAACCCCTCGTTCACGGCCCGTGCGGTCAGCTTCGAGTCGAGCTCCACCACGGCGCTCTTCTCGCGCATCCGGCGCAGGAAATCTCCCGCCCCGAGCGGCTCTTCGCCGCGGTACTTGCGCTGCTCGTTCACGGCCATGCGCATGAAGTTGGCCATGGTCACGCCGGGAATCTCCACCGGATACTGGAATCCCAGAAAGAGCCCCATCCGGGCCCGGTCCTCGATGGAGAGCTCCAACAGATTCCGGCCCAGGAAAGTCACCTCCCCCGCCGTCACCTCGTAACGGTCGCTGCCGGCCAGCACCGAAGCCAGCGTACTCTTGCCCGAACCGTTCGGGCCCATGATGGCATGCACCTCACCGGCCTTGACCCGGAGGTCGATGCCGCGCAGGATCTCCTTGTCTCCTACCCGCGCATGCAGGTTTTTTACTGTAAGCATATCTTTTTCGCCAATTTTTCACATCGTACCACCTCCCGCCGCGACAGCCCGCCGCTCCGACGGCAACCGCTCTTGGCGAGCCTCCCCGCAACGCGGAACCCGCTCCACCGCAGGATTTCATGCAGCGCACGGAATACGCCGCGCGTCTGTCCGCAAAGCACGCTGAACGGCCAGACCGTATTGCATGCAGTCACCACGACGGCCCGTTTGCCCCGGTGCAGCGGCAGGGGCATCCCGTTTTCCCGCTCTCCCATCATCGCATAGACCGAGCGGTCGAAGAGCACCTTGAGCGCCCCGTTCATGTTGCCCCAGTTACAGGGCGAACCGACCGCCAGCGCATCCGCCCCGCGCAATGCCTCCGCAAACCGGTGACCGTCGTCCCGGGGCAGCACGCACCGGCCGAGCGAACGGCACTTCATGCAGCCAACACAGGGCTTCACCGTCAGATCGCCCACGAAAAACACCTCCTTTTCGCACCACGCGGGCAGGCTCTCGGCGATGTGGGCCAACATCTGCGACACCACGCCGCGGGGACGGGGACTTCCGTTAATGACGACAACTTTCATTCCCGCCTATCCTACGGAACCCTCCAGGCTGATAGCCAGCAGCTTCTGAGCCTCTACCGCAAATTCCATCGGCAGCTTGGACAGCACCTCGCGGGCATAGCCGTTCACGATCAGCCCTACGGCATCCTCGGTCGCCAGACCCCGCTGGTTGCAGTAGAAGAGCTGCTCGTCGGAAATCTTCGAGGTGGTCGCCTCGTGTTCGACCACGGCCGTCGGGTTGCGGCTGTCGATCACCGGAAACGTATGGGCGCCGCACTTGTCGCCGATCAGCAGCGAGTCGCACTGCGAATAGTTTCGGCCGTTCTCCGCACCCCGCGCCATGCGCACCAGCCCCCGGTAGGAGTTCTGGCTCTGTCCGGCCGAAATACCTTTGGAGACGATGCGGCTGCGTGTGTTGCGCCCGATATGGATCATCTTGGTTCCCGTATCGGCCTGCTGGAAATGGTTGGTCATCGCCACCGAGTAGAACTCGCCGACCGAATTGTCGCCCGCGAGGATGCAGCTCGGGTATTTCCAGGTGATGGCCGAGCCGGTCTCCACCTGCGTCCACGAAAGGCGGGCGTTTTCGCGGCAGATGCCGCGCTTGGTCACGAAGTTATATACCCCGCCCCGCCCCGCTTTATCGCCGGGATACCAGTTCTGCACGGTCGAGTATTTGACCTCCGCATCGCGCTGTACGACTATCTCCACGACGGCGGCATGGAGCTGGTTCTCGTCCCGCCGGGGCGCCGTACACCCCTCAAGATAGCTTACATAGGCCCCTTCGTCGGCTACGATGAGCGTCCGCTCGAACTGCCCCGTGCCGGCGGCGTTGATGCGAAAGTAGGTCGAAAGCTCCATCGGACAGCGCACGCCCCGGGGGATGTAGCAGAACGAGCCGTCGGAAAAGACGGCGGCGTTGAGCGCGGCGTAGAAGTTATCGGTATAGGGCACCACGCTCCCCAGGTACTTGCGCACCAGCTCGGGGTAGTCGCGGATCGCCTCGGACATCGAGCAGAACACGATGCCCAGTTCGGCGAGGGTCTCTTTAAAAGTGGTCTTGACCGAAACGGAGTCCATGACCGCATCGACGGCCACCCCCGCAAGAGCCATCTGCTCCTCGAGCGGGATACCCAGCTTGTCGAAAGTGCGCTTGAGCTCGGGATCGACTTCGTCCATCGACCCCAGCTTCTTGGCCGGCTTGGGAGCCGCATAGTAGATGATATCCCGGAAGTCGATGGGCGGAATGGTCAGGTGGGCCCATGTGGGCGGTTCGAGCGTCAGCCAGTGGCGATAGGCCTGCAAGCGGCGCTCGGTCATCCACTCCGGCTCGCCTTTCTTCTCAGAGATCAGCCGCACGACCCCTTCGTCCAGGCCGCGGGGGATGGTCTCGGTCTCGATATCGGTGGTGAAGCCGTATTTGTACTCCTGCTTTTCGAGGTCGTTCAGCAGGTCGGTATCCTTGTTTTCTGCCATAGCCCGTATAAAGTTACAAATCTTATACGAGATTGCGGTTTGCGACGCCTATATTCTCAAATAATTTCACCCGCGACTTACGCCGCGGGTGAAAATCGATTTATGGCGGAGAGGACGAGATTCGAACTCGTGGTACAGGTTGCCCCGTACGTCGGTTTAGCAAACCGGTGGTTTCAGCCACTCACCCACCTCTCCGGGCGACTACAAATCGAAATCTGAATTGCGGAGCAAAAGTAAGTCAAAATTGTCGAACTTCCAAAAATATTCCGCGGATTCTGCTCGCCGTCCAAAGATCGTACAAATCCGTTTCATGCTGTCCCTCGTTTCGCACCGGTTCGGAAAAACGAAAAACACGCTGCGGCAACAAAATCCCGAATCCGGGAAACTGACTTTGCCTGCTGCCCAGGAAACCGCTATATTGTTTTGTTCCTAACTTCGCACCCATTACTAACTTCGCACCAAAATGATCGGCTACCTGTTGCTTCGAGACCACAACGACTACAACCTCATACCGCTTGCCCGGCCGGGCGACGACCAGCCCGAACCGCAGCGCATCCCGGCGGATGCGCTCCATCGGCTGCTCGGCCTCACGCTGTCCGCAGGAAGCCAGGCCGCGGCCTCACCCTGGCATGAAGCGCTGTTCATACGGCGCAACGATGCCTACGTCAAAGTAGCCTACGACGAGATTCTCTGGCTGGAGGCGTCGCGGAGCTACTGCATCCTGCATTTCGGAGACGGTCACGAATGGACCGTCAGCTATCCGCTCGCGGAAGTCGCCCGCAGGTTTCCCTGCGGCCGCTTCCTGCGCATCCATCGCTCGTTCCTGGTCAATATCCGGCATATCGATTCATTCGCCGGCAACCAGCTCCTCATCGGCGGCCGCTACCTGCCGATCGGCCTGCAATACAAAGAGCGCATCCTGGCCTGTTTCGATTTCCTGAAAACCGAAAACAAGGGTCCGGACGAAAAACCGTCCGCCCGGAAAAAAGCATTTTGACATATCCGGGAACCGTCCTATCTTACAGTACGAACATGTGGAACGGCGGAAACCGTTAAGCCCGAACGAAATCCTCCGGCCGCACGATCGAATTACCAACCTCAATCAATTCAAAGCCATGAAGATCGAAAAACTGACCAAAGAGGACCTTCCGTTTCTGGCGGAAGCCATGGATCGCAAACGATCCGCACGCCCCCGGATTTTCTCCGTGAACGCCGGAGCTGCCTCCACCGACAAGGTTTCGGGCGACATCAGCATTCCCAAGCCGCTCGAGGTGAACGTAAACGGCACCATGAGCGCAGAAGATTACAAAGCCTGTTCGATGGTGATGGGCGTCTGCCTGAACATGGTGCAGAAATCCATCACCGATCAGGCCGCCAAAGTGGGCGTACCGGCCGACGAAGCCCTGAAGAAAATGGATGCCTGGGTACAGGCCTTCGTCGATTTCCCCTTCCCGTTCTTCACGTTCAAGGACACGCAGAGCGACACCTACCACAAAAAGGAGTTCTCGCTCAACACCGACCCCGACATCGTCGAAAAGATCGTCAATATCAAGAACGTGCAGGGTTTGAAGGATGCGGTGCTGGGTGCCCTTAAGAATTCGGGAGGCGACATCGCCAGCTATTCGGGCACCGAGCGCGACTTCAAATACTTCGGCGTCATCACGGGTTACAACGAAACCGAAATAGCCGTGCGAGTCATCAAATTCGCCCTGCACATGAAGCAGACCGACGCCAAATCGCTCTGCGTAACCTACCACCAGACCTCGCTCGATACGGATTACGACACCTACCAGTTCATCGCCGACAAGATGCTGATGATTAAGATGCAGGCCAAGATGGGCGACAAACTGGCCGACTATTTCGCCGAACAGCTGCTCGAGTTCGTCAAGTGCTTCTATGACCAGGAGTTCCGAAACTACCAGGACAAGATCGCCAAATCGCTCGCCGAAATTTTCAAGAAGTAACCGACCGAATATTGCCCTTTGCCGAGAGGCCGTATGCGTCGCATACGGCCTTTTTATTCCGATTCAAACAGGAGCATCCGACCGAAAAAATCATGGCGCCACGACGGACGGTCGCCTTACCGCTTGTCCCGACGGCCGGCGAGCGCCTTGAGCACGTCCACCCTTTCGGCCGCGTCCGCCGCCGTCATGCGGCGGATCAGGCCGACCAACTGCCGAGCGTTCATCTCCAGGCCGCTCGTGCGGATATACACCGCCTTCAACCCCTGCTGTGCATAGAGTCGGTCGAAACGCCAGAACCACGAGGGACGCACCGACATGGGTTTATAGCTCCTGTCGAGCAGCAGGCGCACGATATACTGTCCCCTGTAAAAGAGGTCGTCCGCATGCAGAATCGCCTCCCATGCGATCTCTTCCCGGATGGTGAAGAGTTCGGTAATGCCCTCGACGGTCAGCACGAGCTGGGGCCTGCGGTCGAACAGGGATCCGAAACCGTAAATGAGCGTAAATGCCGCCGTGATGATGAAAAGCCATCCGACAACTTCCTCGCCCGCATATTGCAGCAGCAAAGCGCCTCCGATGCCGAGCGCGAAGCCGGCGACGGTGACGATTGCCGCCGTCTTTTTGGATTTCCGTATGACCAGTTTCCGCACGTCGCCTCTTTTGCGACCGCAACATGCAAATCATTCTCCAAACCCGACGCGCCATTGCGCTTTCTGCGGTCACAGTCCGCTTTCGGCAGCCGCACGATACGGGGGATAAAAACCTCATCCGCGCCCGGATGGGGTGTCGCCGTTGGTCCGGTTTTTGTTCCGAATGGCCGTGCCGTCGTCGGGGAACGCTTCCCTCACGGCGGCGGAATAATCACTTAACAACTCGCAATTATGGCAATGAATACTCCCGACGAAGGAAAATGGACCGAGGCGATCGAGAAGCAGACTTCTAAGGTGCCCTCGGGCGTCTATCTCTCGGCTGCGATGCTGGTAATGGCCACTTCGCTCGCCTTCAAATGCTTCGGCAAGAAGCACACGGCGCTTTTCATCGGACAGTGGGCCGCCCCGCTGCTCATCATGGGCGTCTATAACAAAATCGTCAAGACCGAGGGACACGACTGACGTATCCCGCTTAGCAGAGGGCCCCGGCGTAACCGGGGCCCTTTTCGTTGCATTGCAGGCCGGACATGCGCCGGCGGGGAATCAGTAATCGGCGTGCTGCGGATCGAACTCCGTCCAGCCGGCCATCCAGTTGTCCCCCTCGGCGAAGGCGCCCACATAAGTCACCTTGTCGAATCCCGAAGCCACTATGGGATCGTCGAACGAGGCGGCGCCCAGCAAAGGACTGCCCGCCACGGGGCTGTAATCCGCACTCCCCGCAAGACTGTTGGGCTGACGGAGCTTAAGCTCGGCGATCGTCCCGAACACCCGGTTGCCGAGGGATGCGGTTTTGAAGTAGGTCGAGGAGAACGACTCGCTCTTCGTCTCGTCGAAATCCGAGGAGTTGTCGGTGTAGCGATCCTGGAAATCCTTGTTCTTGTCGCTTCCGAGAATGCCCATGCCGGCGAAGAAGACGCGGCTTATCCTGAGCTGACCGCCGAGGGCGTCGCCCTGGGTGTCGGAACCCTTGTCGTTCTCGATCACCAGCCCCACGGGGTAGCCCATCGCCACCGAGTTGAAGCACGAGAGGTTGGAGTAGCGGCGAATCTGCATGGCGGCCTGGAACTGCCCCAGCTTGGAGCCGTTGCCCGGATTGTAGTCGCCGCCGTCGATGTAGTCGGCCGTATTGCTGAAAGCCGGATCCTGCCCGATGGGGCCGACGAAAGTTACGTTGGAGAAGACGCACGAGGTCTGGGGTTCGATGTCGGTGCCGTCCGACCAGTTGTCGCTCTCGAAGCCGTTGGAGACGGACTGGTCGGCCAGCCGGGGATGGCGCACGCCCAGGCAGAACTGCACGCGGCCCGAGAAGCCGTTATCCGTGTCGAAATCGTCGTCCCAGCCGTGATAGGCCACCAGGTATTTGGCATCGACCGTACCGCCGAACCATTCGTAGGAGTCGTCGTTGGAATAGGAAACCTGGATATGGTCGAGCTGCGTGGACGAGCCGACCGAGCCGAACGTGATGCCGTTGATCTCCTGGTCGGGAGCGAACGGATAACCCGCGAATTCGCAGCGCACGTAGCTCAGCGCACCCGAACAGTCGGCATCGTCGCTGCCGCCGTGCTTGGAACGGGGGCCGCCCTCGATCGTCATTTCGGTCCGGTTGTTCCGGGCTTTGCCGCAGAGGATGATACCGCCCCAGTCGCCCGGCTTGCGCCGTCCCGCAGGTTCTGCCGAGGTAAAGACGATCGGCTTTTGCGCCGTGCCCCTGGCCCAGAGCTTGCCGCCCCGTTCGGCGATCAGCGCCGCCATGGTCGCCTTGTCGCCTTTGATTACGGTACCGGGCTCGATCGTGAGCTCCGCACCGTCGCAGATATAAACCCATCCCACGAGCGTATAGGTACCTTCCGGGAGGGTGTATTTCCCCTTGATCTCGAATTCGTTGTCCCCGTTGCCGATTTGCGTGCCGTCGCCGAAAAGGATCTCTTTCAGGTCGCCCTGTCCGCCGCCCGTACCATCACCGCCAGCAGGATTGGTTTCGTCGTCGCTGCAGCCCGTCATCATAAGGGCCATTACCGCCAGAGCGGTCATCCACAATTTTTTCATCGTTTTATCATTAAAAAGGGTTCATTCGTTAAAAAGGGTTCATTCGTTTCGTTCAGAAGCTCACGCTCGCGCCCAGCGAAAAGGTGCATCCGGGTCGAAAGCGCTTGGTGACCTCGATCCGCTCGTGCTCGCGGCCCTCGTCGTCGGTATAGCGGGGAAACTGGCAGAAGCGCACGCTTTGGGCCAGCACGTCGCGGGCGCTCAGCCGCAGCTCCCAGCGGCCCAGTTTTTTGGTGACGACCACATCGAGCGCGTCGCGCGGCATCTCGTACATATCGGGAATATCGTTGTCCACGGTTCCGCCGCCGCTCAGGTCGGCGCGGCCGATTCCCACGATACGCTTGCCGATGCGGTTGTAGAGCAGCCCGACCGTCAGGCCGGCGCGCTCGGGCTGGTAGAAGAGCCCGCAATTGACCAGATAGGGCGACTGGCCCTGCATGGGACGGTCGTGCTCGAGCGATCCGTCGCCGAAGCGCACCCGGCTGTGAATCCAGGAGGCGTTGAGCGAAAGCGAGAAGGCCGGCAGCCCCATGAAGCCGAGGTTTTTGCGCACGTCGAGCTCCACGCCGTAAACCCGGGCGGCGTCGGCGTTTTCAAACGTATAGGTGTAACTGCCCCCGGCGTCGCGGAACGTGGTTTCGATCGGGTGGCGGAAATGCTTGTAGAACACCGCCAGCGAAATGCTCTCCGAGGGCGAAGGATACCACTCATACCGCACATCGGCATTCTGCACGTAAGCGGCTTTCAGATCGGGGTTGCCCATCACGATGCTGAACAGGTCGAAATCATAGAAGGTCGAAGCCGAGACCTCCCGGAACTCGGGCCGGTTGGTCGAACGGCCGTAGGCGGCCCGCAACTGGTGCGCCTCCGACAGCTTCCAGGTCAGATTGACCGATGGGAAAAGATCGGTATAGTCATAACGGGTGGTTTTGCTCGTCCACTCCTTGCTGCGGGTGTAGCTCTTGAGGTCCATCCCGCTGTGCTCGAAACGTACCCCCGCATAAAGGGTCAGCGGCCCGAGCGGAAGGTTGATCGCCGCATAGGCCGCCGCCAGCAGGTTTTCGCCCTCGTAGCAATCCCGGTTGTTGGAGTCGTCGTAGATGTAGAGCTTGTCCGCGCCATAGTTGCCGGGTTGCAGGATCTCGTCCACCACGTCGCAATATACGAAGTCGGCGGGCAGGTTCGACGGATTGAATCGGTAGAAGAATGCGCGGGCCCGGTAATCGCGGGTGCGGAACTCGCCGTAAGCCCCCGTGCGGAGCGTCGTAGCGACCTTCCGCCCCTCCCGCATGCGCAGCTCGTAGTTGATACCCGCCGAGGCGATATGCTCGCGCAGACGGGTGAAGTCGCGCCGGATTTCATTCTGGTCGATCCCCATTTCGCCGTAATGGGCATCGCCGTAGAGGTCGTTTTCCTGAAGATTGACGATCCGCCGGTCGGGTACGTGCTTGTTCGCATAGGAGTATCCCGCATTCCAGTCGAGCCGGCTGCCGGCGAACTCGTGCACGCCCGCCACCTGTCCGTTATAGGTGGTGCGGGAGGTGTAGAGGTATTCGGCCTTGCGCTGAACGTAGAGGGAGGAGATATTCTGCCACCCCTCGCGGGCGGTGTAGCGGTCCTGTCCGACCTGATTGAGCAGGTTGCGCAGGTAATAGCGGCTCTGCGTTCCGATGAAGGCCACGTTGAGCATCGCACCCGCCTTGACCGTAGTCCGGTACTGGTCGTCCGTATATTTGTAGAGGTATTCCGGTTTGTCCTCCTTCTTGTTGTAAACCCCATAGCGGCAGTTATCCATCCCGGCGTACGTGCGCGACGAATAGCTGTAATTGACCGCTCCGTTGAGCGTGATCTTCTTCCCGTCGCGTAACGACCACGCCTTGCCGAAAGCCACGGCCAACCGCTGGTCGGGAATCGGCCGCCGCGAGTGCACGCGCCAGTCGTTGTTGAATCCCTCGCGGGTCATCCGCGTGACATGCTGCGCATCGCCGTTGTCCAGCGGAGCCTCGATGCCGCCGCTCACGCCGCGCTTTCCGTTGTCGAAACCGAGCCAGTCGGTGCCGCTGCCCCGGTTGAAGAGGAAACGGCGGAAATGGGTTTCGGTATTGACTCCCAGGGCGTACTGGATGCTTACGGCCTCCTGTGCCGGCATATCTTTCGTGCCGATGCGGATGAAGCCGCCGGAGAAGTCGGCCGGCACCTCCGGAGCGGGGGATTTCAGGACCATGATATGTTCGATCTGCCCGGCGGGAATGAGGTCGAAGGAAAACGCCCGCGTGTCGGCCTCGGAGCTGGGCACGGCGGCGCCGTTGATCCAGACGTTATTGTATCGCTGGGAGAGTCCCCGGGCGATCACGAACTTGTCGTCGATGAGCGAAATGCCGGGGATACGGCGGACGACCTCCCCCGCGTCGCGGTCCTGCGTGCGAGCGATGGTCTGGCTCGAAACGCCGCTTACGACCATCATCGCATGGCGCACGTCGAAATTGACCGCCGCCTCGCTGTCCCGCCGCCGCACGGCGGTCACCACCACCTGGTCGATCTCCTCGCGCTGCTCCTCCAGCGCGGCATCCGCGCGGGCCGTCTGCCCGCTCCGCACCTCGACGTGAGGAATCAGGCAGGGTGCATAGGTAAGCATCGTCACCTCGAGATCGTACGTTCCGGCGTCGAGACCGGCGATGCGGTAACGGCCCGTCGCGTCGCAGGCGGCGCCCCGCAGCGTACCCCTCACAACCACCGTCGCACCGGTCACGGGGTCTCCCGTCGCCTGGTCGGTAACCGTGCCCTCGATCGTTCCCTGCGCCGCAGCCTCGGCCAAACCGATCCCCAATGCCGCACAAACGGCGGCCCAACGTAAAATTCCAATCATGCAGTCTTCATTTATCCGCCGCAAAAGTAGCGGGACGCCGTTACAACATGGTGACAAAGCGGTCACAACCCTGCGAAACCGTCGTTGCGAAACGGCTACACGCGCGCACACGGTATGGTATGGTTCTGGCAGGACGGGAGCGTCACCAATGCGCATGCACATGATTAAAACGTCACGTAAAAAAGCCGGGGCGCTTCGCGACGAACGATCCGCAGCCCGGACCGGGGTAAGCAACGACACGGAACCCGCCTGGTGGAAAGAGGCCGTCTTTTACCAGATCTATCCCCGCAGCTTTCAGGACAGCGACCGCGACGGAGTGGGCGATCTGCGCGGCATCGTCTCGCGGCTGGACTATGTGCGCGACCTAGGCGTGGACGCCATCTGGCTCAACCCCGTTTTCGCCTCGCCGAACGCCGACAACGGTTACGACATCAGCGACTACCGGGCGATCTCGCCGGAATTCGGAACGATGGAGGATTTCGACCGCCTCGTGCGCGAAGCCCACGCCCACTCGCTCCGCGTGGTGCTCGACCTGGTGGTCAACCACACCAGCGACGAGCACCCCTGGTTCCTGTCCGCACGCAGTTCGCGCCGCAGTCCCTATTACGATTTCTACCTGTGGTGGGCGGCCGAGCGGGGAACGCCTCCCCTGCGGCAGAGCCATTTCGACCCGGCGGGCACGGCATGGCGTTACAACCCGCCCACCGACTCCTACTACCTGCACTACTTCTCGGCCCGCCAGCCCGACCTCAACTGGAACAACCCCCGCGTGCGGAGCGAAATATACGACATGATGCGTTTCTGGCTCGACAAGGGGATCGACGGCTTTCGCATGGACTCGATCTCCTATATCGCAAAAGACCCCTCCTTCCCCGAGCTCGACCGCACGGCCTGCCCCGACCTCTTCTCCTGCTATGCCCGGGGCCCCCGCCTGCACGAATACCTGCACGAAATGAACCGCGAAGTGCTGGCGCCCTACCGCTGCTTTTCGGTGGGCGAAGGGTCGGCAGTCACCTCCGGGGAGGTCGCGCGCTTCGTCGAACCCGGGCGGCAGGAGCTCGACATGCTCTACCATTTCGGAGCGGCCGAAGTACGCAACGAAACCACTCCCGACGGGGAGGGAACCGACATTCCCTACAGCCTGATCGCCCTCAAGCGCATGTTCACCCGCTGGGACGCCGCCGTCGGACAAGGCTGGCCGGCGATCTACCTGGGCAACCACGACCAGCCCCGCATGGTCTCGCGCTTCGGCAGCGACGAGCCCGGCCTGCGGGAGCTTTCGGCCAAGATGCTGGCCACGTTCCTGCTGACAATGCGCGGCACCCCGTTCTGGTATATGGGCGACGAGCTGGGCATGGCCAATATCCGGTTCCGCCGCATCGACGATTACGACGACATCGACACCCGCAACGGATACATCCGGCTGCAACACGAAGGCGGCGACACGCAACTGTTCCTGCGGGAACAGGCCGAAGTGGGGCGCGACAACGCCCGCACACCGTTCCAATGGAATCCGACGACCTATGCCGGATTCTCTGATGTGCGTCCCTGGCTGCGCGTGAATCCCGATTATCCGCGCGTGAACGCCGCCGCTCAGGAGCACGACGCCCACTCGGTGCTCGCCTACTTCCGCACGGCCGCGACATTCCGCAAACAGCACCGCAACCTGATCTATGGCAGCTACCGGCTGCTGGACGCCGACAACAAGCGGGTCTATGCCTACCTGCGCGAAGGGGGCGGCGAACGCTATCTCGTGGCGCTCAACTTTTCACGCCGCAACGCCCTCACCCTCCCCGGTCCCGAACTCGGCGGGGCGCGGATCGCGCTGCACAACTACCCCGACATCGCCGCCCCTGCGGGTCGCGTGATCGAGCTCCGGCCGTTCGAGGCGGTGGTTTTCGAGCTCTGATCCGCAAGCCGGTTTCCAACCGGGGCGGCGAACGGCGATCAGGCCGTAACCTATCCGACCGACGGCGATCGTCCCGGACTGCTCCTGCATCAGTATGGGCACACAAACGAGCGCACCCCTACGGGGTGCGCTCGCCGTTAAAGATTCGGTCGGGTGCTACTGTACGCGCCCCGCCGCCTGTACTCTACTGAACGGGCACTTTTTCGCGCCGGGTGCTGTGCCGTTCGCCCTCGTCGCCCCGCTTGTCCCATTGGAGGTTGGCCTCGGGCGTAGCGGAAGAGACCTCCTTGCTGCGTTCGCGGCTAAGCTGCCGGTCGGCCTTCTTCACCGAGGAGAGCGTGCGCTCGGTACCCTCGGGTTCCAGATCCGTCAGGCCGTCGGTTTGGCGCACATGCTCCAGAGGGTCGTCGATGTACTGCCACTGTTCGCCCAGACCGGTGCTTTCGCCTTCGTTCCAGGGGCCGCGTGCATCCTCACCCCGGGATGTATTGTAATAGAGGTTGCTGTAACGGGGATCGCTCTGCAGCACGCCCGGCGGGAAGTTGGGCTTGATGGTCTCGAGTGCGGCCTCGAACTGCTGGAAATGGGCCACCTCGCGCGTCATCAGGAAGTTGAGCGTAGCGAGCACATCGGGGTCGTCGGTAAACTGCATCAGGTACTCATAGACGATCTTCGCACGCGATTCGGCTGCGATATCCGAGCGCAGATCGACCGTCAGGTCGCTGTTGGCATTGACGTAGGAGCCCATCCAGGGCACGCCGTTGCTGTCGGTCAGACGCGGGCCGCCGCCCGTGAGCACGAAAAACTGGGGGTTGGTGCCCGTATGGATGAAATCTTCCTTCGAGGCTTTGTCCATCGGTGCCGAGAAGCGTTCGGCGGCGTCCTTGAGGTCGCCGTTCACGCCGGCCAGAAGCATCTGGATCGTGGCGCCCACGATTTCGAGGTGTCCGAGCTCTTCGGTGGCGATATCCATGAGCATATCGTATTTCTCCGGATAGGGATTGCGGCAACCGAATGCCTGCACGAAATATTGCATGGCCGCCTTGAGCTCGCCGTTGCCGCCGCCGAACTGTTCGAGCAGCAGCCGTGCGAAACGCACGTCGGGTCGGGAAACCCGTGCTTTGAATTGGAGTTCTTTTACATGGTAAAACATAACTAACCGTTTTAATGAATGAACCGGGACCTGCGCCGCAGGGGGTTGCGTCCGTCATCTGCTTCGGAACGTCCGATCGACCGCGCACGCAGTCGGCCCGTGTTGCACATACGAGCAAATATTTCGCCAATCCGGGCACCGGACGGAACATCCGCAACCGCAAACGGCAGCAGACGGGTTCGGAAACCCGGTCGGTCACCGACTACGGGCATGGAAAGCTGCCGGCTAAAAATGCCCCCCCCCTCAAGTCCCTACGGACAAAAAGCGAGCGACAAGACGGTATTCGCCCTGTCGCTCCAATCGATCCGGATCGCTGCGATCGTCCGTGGACAAAGAATCGCACGGCCCGGCCAATCTCCACTATAACCCGTAAATCGTATAATCGTTTTCCAAAGCGGTCATCGACAGGACAACTGACGGCATATTTTCCACCCACGTCCTGATTCCATAGACATCCACGATATAGCCGTCATCCGGAAATGCGAGGGCATATTTTTCCGTCTGGTTCAGCAGATAGACCATATGCGTTTTGGAATTGACGAACTTGACCATTTTGCTTTCGTCCCAATTAGGCAGTACAAAATCACAATCGAACAGAGACGGACTGATAAACTTCAAACTCCATACGCTTTTGATTTCAGTATTTACGGAAATTCTCAGGCCAAAATATTTGCTTCTTCTTCCGGATTCGATCGAAGGCAGGCTTGCGAGCTCAATACCTATACCGGGAATCTGAAAATCGCCCCCGCCAGACGATGTGGTGGATACTTTTCGCGTATTCTTTCCATCCAAAAGCAGCCTGTCATGGTGCCGTGTATTCAAAACCGAATAGGCAGCCTGCATCGCACCCAAAGCAACGTTTTCTTTCGCCTGTACGACCTGGATCGACGGTATTTGGAGCTGATCGGTTTTCACCGTGCCGAGATGCGTCTTTTGAATCCGCTGCCGGAAATTCTCCTCGAGGATGAAATCGGACAGGGGTTGGAGTCCTCCATCCTGCATGCCGATGAGCGTTTGATAATTTGTGTCGGCAAGCGACTCGAGCCAAACCGAAAGATCCAGTCCGACGTCCCGGATGTTTTGTGCACTGAGGCTTACCACAAAGGAGGGTTTGCCTCCAATCGTTTTGAGCGTCATATAAACGGACTGGAACCGGGTTTTCAGATCCGTGGAACAACTGTTTTTATTACCGAACGAAAGGTTGCCGTTGGCATCGCTTCCTGTCCAGGAAAACGACGCACCGATTTCCGATTTCAGCCCGCTCGTTCGTTCCGTAGCCTCTCGGGACGAATATTCATAGCCGAGATAAAGTGCGGACGCTTTTCCTCCGATGTAATACCCGGTTATTACGAATGTACCGTATTGAGCCATCAATTCATCGATGGTCAGTCCGTAAAGCAATTCGACGAAATCAGGATTCAAGTACTCGCCGGCAATGCGCTTATTGACCAGGGAGGAGGTTTCCAACCCATACAAAGCGCGGCGGAATTCGATGTTCAGCTCACCGTAAGCATCCTGGGAACGTTGATAGTCGTACATGGAGAAAGATTTTTCCATCGTTTTTTTCCGACCGATCGAAAAAAGGCCCAGATTGAGCTTGAACCCGGAAGAGACCGTTTTCGTCAAATTCGATTTCGCCTCATATTCCTGGTCGGTCGTATAGGCAAAATAATTGGGCTCGGTCTTTAACAGGGACTGATTGACAAAGTAGGCGGGATAGGCCGCTTTGAGCTGCAACCTCTGAAACACGGGAATCGAAACATTTTCCGGATCACCCAGAATGGTGTTCCCGATTTTATAACCGCGACCGATAAAATCGTCCGGCTGGATAAATTCGCTCCCCAGAACCGCCGAAGGGGAGATTCCCCCGATTCTGGTCGGCTCGGCAGGCAGCGAGGGGTCGCGCTCCTGCACTACGATCTCAACGGGCTCCGACAAATGGTCTTCAGTCCGATCGAACAACGTTTCGTCGCTCTCGGTACATGCGAAAGCCAGCGACAGAGAGGCAAGAATCATCAAATTTCGTCTCATCATACAAGGATTTAACAGGGTTAATACGTATTGACATGCTCTTGGGGCATGTAGGTGACGGAATGACTCGGCGAAAAACAGTTAATTCAACCAAATGCGACGAAGAAAAGACAGGGACAGACTGTTCGCAGATGTTGCATAAAGATAGGAAATACCGGACAAGAAAACAAATTTTTCGGCAGAAATTTTCACCCTGATCTCCGGTGCAATCCGGCCCTGCAACCGGGAAACTTTCGATCCGTTACGATAACACCCGATCCGATTTCGGAAAATCGTTCACGGCCATCGGAAAAAAGAGTTGGCACGATCGACGGCAATCTGTACTTTTATTTGTCGGCATCAAAAGCCGGCGGGCAGAATCCGAAACGCCCGAAACGAGTAGGAACCGAATCTACAAAGAACGACTATGGCAACTTTAATGCTTATGCAGGACCAAACGGCAATCGCCGCCTCCGGCGACACGGTAATCAACGGTGCGACCAACGGATGCGGTTTGGTCATCGTCTTCGATGCAGCGGGAACCCGGGCAGCCTGTTACCACTGGCCGGGACTCGATGCAGAATCGGCAACGAATCAAACGAAATTCCGCAACCTCTGCAAAGAACTGGACAGCATGAGCAGGGTTTTCATCCTGACCAACGGATTCATGGAGGACGCGCAACGCAAGCAATACCATGACGCCGGCTGCATCATCCGGGACATTTTCGGCTTGGAGACACACTATTATTACCGCGACGGGATGATGACAGGGGATCCATGCGTAAAGATCGGGCCAGGCAACAACCTGACTTTCATCGAACACGACGTGTCCTATACCGAATTGCCCCTCTGAACAGGCAAAGATCATGCAGGATAATTTACCTCGTCGCTCCGGTATCCCGTATCGCAAAAAGGGAAAATAAAAACACCCGGCTCTTGCCGGGTGCCATATCCTTGCTCGGACAGGGAACCGCCTACTGCGCGGCCTGCGGAGCCTCGGCCGTCTTGATGCTCAGAAGCTCCATGTAGCCGTCCTTCATGCGGCCCTTGCGATCCACGGGCCCCGACTTGACGGTGCCGATACCGGGGGCACGCCATTCGACGAGCTCCTCTTTGTCGTTCATCGACTGTCCCATCTGCGATGCACGCACGTTGATCGTGTATATGACCTTCAGGCAATCGAACTCGCCCGCGGGCACGGTGATCTTTTCATTGCCCCCGATGGAGGGAGTGATCGTGAACTCCTGACGCAGCATGACGTTGCCGCTCTCGAATTCAAACATCTCGAACCACAGGTTGAAAGGTTCGTAGGTCTTTTCGGGCGTGGCATCGAACGGCAGCACGAATTCGATGTTTTCGCTCTGCTCCCCGCGGATCGAAGCCCCCACGGGCAACTGGGCGATCAGCTCCTCGTTTTCATAGACAGGCTTTTCACCCAGGCCGAGCATCACCGGATAGAGCGTAATCAGTTCGTTGTCGGTCAGCCTGAGACGGGTCGTATCGGGAGGCAGCACCTCTTTGGTTTCGGGGTGTTTAACGGGACGCATGGTCAGATCGTACCCGCTCACCGTCTGGGTCAGCAGCCGGTAGCCGTCCATCTGTTCGCAGGAAACGACGCGAATGACCTGGTAACCCATCAGCTTGCCCGAAGCCTTGTAAATGCCGTAGGTCAGTTCCGTACCCGGCTGGATACATTCGAGCGGCTCGGCGGCCCGCAGCATCCCGCAGGCGAGCAGGCCCGCTGTGAAGAGAATTAATTTTTTCATCCTGTTCGATAGTTTAGAGTTGATTTCAGTGTACGGTGTTGCATCCGTACAGGAGACAAATATACGAAGAATTCGCATACGATCGGCAATTTCGGGTGAATATGGAAGGCTGCCCTTTCGGGATGGTTAAAAATCCGCGCAGTGAAAACCGACCGGGTTAACACCACAAGTCACAAGCCCCCCCGTCAGCATCGACAGGGCTGAAGAGGCCCCGCCGACAAAGGTTAATCGCTTATGCGGCTCCGTTTTTCCGGAACCATATGACGGGCGATGCGGTGCAATTCGACAAGATCCGGACAGAACGCACAGGAATCTCGTGGCGGAAGCCGGGACAATATCAAATCAGCTTTCGTGCGACGGGAAGATTTCGTCGATAAAACGCTCGGTGAAAGGCGTGTCGGACTGAGCGATCTTGTTGCGCAGGCGCAGCTTGCGCACATAAACCGTATTGACGGCCGTGTCGGTGACGATGCTGATTTGCTGAGGCGTGAAACCGGCGATCAACAGCACGGCAAGCCGGATATCCTCCTCGGTAAGTTCCGGACCGTTTTCCCGCAGGAGCGTGACGATTCCGTCATGGTAAAGATCGACCATGCTTTCCAGATCCCGCAACATCTCCTCACTCAGCGCCAGCGCACGAACCCGCTCGGCAAGGCGAAGCGTTTTAGGGTGTTGGTAATAGGTCGTCGCCAGCTCGCGAATCTGCCGGAAACGGCTCTCGACCAGTTCGCGCACCTCTCTTTCCTTGCTGACCTGCATGTCCAGCCGGTCGAGCAGATTGCGCTTCAAGGCACGATAATCATTCAACTCCTTTAGGTAGGCCGCAATCTGAGTATTCTTGCGCTGGACGATCCTGCGGGAACGCTTCACCAGACGCACGATAACCGCCCCCAACAATGCGGCGAGCAAGACGCCTCCAAGCACGAAAAGGTGACCGCGCGTTCGCAGCGCCCGGTTGGACTGTTCGAGCATCCGGGCCCTGAAACGTTGTTCGATTCGCTCCATCGAGTTGGTGCGCTGAAAATTTATTATTGAATCTGTCATCAGAATTATGCTATCTTTTAAACCGACAAGCCGTTTGGTATCATCTTCAAGTCTAAGCATGCGCTCATGTAAGTAAAGAAATCCAGTACGCTCCGATATGGTAAAAGGAAAATCTAATGCATCCAACTCATCCAGAAAAAATCGAGTAGAATCAATATTTCCAAGTTCTGCATAGACGAAAGCCAAAAGAGCATAATCATTTTCCGGGACCTTTCCGCCAGTATAGTGATCGTACCCGTTGTATAGCTTATCAACAGCCTCGCTCGGATCTGCATCACGGAAGAGATCACATCCGACTTTAAGGTTAGACAAGCTAAGCAATAAACCCGTATCACACATCTCAACTGCCTGAGGCCAAACCTCCGCATAAATCGAATCGAAGCCATCGTAATCTCCCATCATGCGGTAAGTCGTGGCAAGGTATTCATACATCCTCAACATATTGACCTGCTCGCCCAGCGCACGAAAAAGGTCGAGCGAACGGCGGTAATGGCGCACGGCCGGAACGAAATCGTACTCCAGCGAATAAGCATCGCCCAGACAGCGGGCGATAAGCGCCGCATAACGGTCGAGCGTATCATTGCCCAGAAAATGCTCGGCCATCAGGAAACGTTCGGAGGAGAGGGTGAACTGCTGCGCATTTTCGGCAATGCGGGCCCAATAGTAGTAGGTCTGCATCCGCTCGCGGTTGGAACCGTGCTCCGCAAAGTACTCCACCGCAGGAAGGATGAGCGAATCGTCCTGCAGGTCGATGAAACACTTGTCGAGGATCATGGAGTGGACGAGCGCATGGCGGGCCCTCAGCCGCTCCGTGGGCAGGGTGTCGGGATCGATCGAGCAGATCAACCAGAGGGCGCTGTCCGGCGCAATGCCCGAAAGCGAGTCGGCGGCATCGATAAGCGCCTCGGCACGACGCGCGGGGCTCTGGCAGGCGAAGAAAAGACAAATCAGGCTGACGAGCAGAACAAACTGTTTCATCGGTCAGGAATTTAAGGATGAGGATTATCTGAAATCGATGAATTCGTACCCCGCATAAGCGGCCGCGTCGAACATCGGAAGCGGTTCCTTGCGGGAAGCGACGCCGCATACCCGGATAACGACGTGATCGCCGTCGATCTCATAATTCACCGAGCAGGGCAGCCCGCTCCGTGGATCGACGCACACCTCGATCCTCCCGACAGCCGATCGACCGTCCAGGGGAGTAAGCCGCACGGCAACCCCTTCCGGCCTTTCGCCCAGGTATTCGGACGCAAACTGACCGTCCAGGAAATCGAACGCCCGCGTGGGGTTGTTGAGCAGATTGCGACTCGACGTATCGACCGCGTCAATGACCACCTCCCTGCGTTCGGGACTCACCTCGTAGCGGGTTTGGCCGTCGCTGTAAACCTCCGCGCCATTGACGGTCATGTAATAGGCGTCGCCGCTCACGTCGTAATGACCGGCATAGCGCTGCTCGCCGGCGGCCACTTCAAACTGCACGCTATATGCGCCCAGTGCACGGATCGCGGCAGCAAGGCGTCCCAGCAGCTCCGACGAGCGGTCGTCGGCGCGCACCGGCCCGATCGAGCAGAAGAGTGCGGCAAGCAGCAGCGCAAAGCTGCTGTAAACAGGGAGTTCGGATCGATTCGTCTTCATTGGTTCGGGTTTAAGGCCGTCAGAATACCCCCAGCTCCTGCAGCTTGGCCTCGAGCGAGGGCAGATCGTGAAAAAGTATGTCGCGGGGCTTGGCACCCTCCTGCCTTCCGACGATCCCAGCGCGTTCGAGCTGCATCATGATGCGTCCCGCGCGGTTGAAGCCCACCTCGTAGTTGCGCTGGATCGACGAGGTCGAAATCTGCCCCTGCGAGACCGCCGCACGGGCGATGTCGGCGAAGAGCGCATCGTATTTGAGCGGCGCGCTGTTTTCGCTCCCGAGCGCCTGCCCCTCGCCGCCCGACTCGGGCACGTAATCCGGAAGATTGTAGGCCGAAGCGTATCCCTGTTGTTTGGCAATATAGTCCACGATGCGCTCGACCTCGCGCGTCTCGACCAGCGCGCACTGGATGCGCGTGAGTTCCCCGTCCTTCGAGAAAAGCATGTCGCCCCGGCCGATAAGCTGGTTGGCGCCCGGCTGGTCGATGATGGTGCGGGAGTCGATCATCTGCATCACGCGGAAGGCGATGCGGGCCGGGAAGTTGGCCTTGATGCCGCCCGTGATGACCTTCACGTCGGGACGCTGCGTGGCGATAATCAGGTGGATGCCGATGGCACGGGCTTTCTGCGCCAGCCGCATAACCGGTCCCTCGACCTCGCGGGCCGTCATAATCAGGTCGGCGAACTCATCGACCACCACCACGATATAGGGAAGAAAGCGGTGTCCGTTCAGGGGGTTGAGCCGCCGTGCCGTGAATTTGGCGTTGTATTCCGCAATGTTGCGGGCCCCCGCCTTCTTGCAGAGCTCAAGCCGCGCATCCATCTCCGTACAGAGGGCGTTGAGCGTATAGACCGCCTTGCGGGGATCGGTGATGATCGCCTCCTCCTCCGACTCCATCTTGGCCAGAAAATGACGCTCGATCTTCGCATAGAGCGAAAATTCGACCATCTTAGGGTCGATCATCACGAACTTGAGCTGCGCAGGATGCTTGCGGTAAAGCAGAGAGGTGATGATGGCATTCAGCCCCACGGACTTGCCCTGGCCGGTCGCACCGGCCACGAGCAGGTGGGGCATCCTGGCCAGATCGAAGACGTAGTTTTCGTTTTGTATCGTGCGCCCGATCACCACCGGCAGCTCGGCTGTGGACTCCTGGAAACGCAGCGAACGCACAGACGAGTGCATCGACACGACCTGCTTGTCGCGGTTGGGAACCTCGATGCCGATGGTACCCTTGCCGGGTATCGGAGCGATGATGCGGATACCCAATGCCTTAAGGCTCTGGGCTATGTCGTTTTCGAGGCCCTGGATGCGGGAAATCTTGACCCCCTGGGCCTGCACGATTTCGTAGAGCGTGACGGTCGGCCCGACGGTCGCCTTGATGCGCTGAATGGGGATGCCGAAATTTTTGAGCGTCTCCTCGATCCGGGACTTATTCTCGTAAATCTCCTCGTCGCTCACCTGCGAATCGTTCGCATAATCCTCGAGCAGCGAAACGGGCGGACGCCGGTAATCGTTCAGGTCGCGCAGCGGATCGTAAAGGCCGCTCCCGATCCGGGCTTCGTCCACCACCTTCGCTTCGTGGGTCTCGACAGTCACCACCACCCCCTCGGGCTCTTCGGGGACGCTATCGGGGGAGAGCCCCTCCACCGTTTCGTCCTCCGTCGCCTCCGCATTGTCCGGCGGCGACTCCGGTTCCCGTGCCAGATCCACCTCGATAAAAGGCCCCTCCTCCGCAACCACGTCGGGCATCTGCTCCGGAACGTCCGGCTGCGGCGTGCCGATTACGATCTCCAGCGGTGCCTCGCTCGTCGATAGCTCGATAAAGGGGCAATCGTCATCCCCCTCAGCCGTAACCGATGGTTCCGGGCACGGGCCTGCGGCAGCGGTCGCCGCCGCTGCGGTTGCGGAAACGGCGATACCCGAAGCGTTCGGCTCGGTTTCCGACGATTCCGTCTTGTTCGTATCCTTCGGCCCTGCCGCTGCATCGACCCCGTCTGCCTCCTGCAGGGAATCCGTCGAGGTCTGCCGGGCGGCCGAGGGGTGGACGACCGACCGTTTCACTCTTTCGACGAATCGTCCGCCCTTGCCCACCACGGCGCTGCCGGCCGAATTGACCGTGTTGATGAAGTTCCGGTTGATAAAGACCCCCGTCAGAATCCAGCCGCCCAGGAGCAGGATGCTCACCCCGACGGCTCCGATCACCCCCCGCAGCAGCCGGGCGATCTCGATACCGAAGGCACCGCCCCAACCGCTTCCGAACACGTCCCATGCGTCGCCGAAGAGGAAGCCCAGCGTGAGCGACCCGAGCAGGAGCACCAGCAGGGAGCTGAGCGCCGAATGGTTCAGCAGCAGGGGCCGGCGGCGGATGATGCGCACGCCGATCATCGTGACGATCAGCGGCAAAACGATTCCGAATACGCCGAATGAACGGCCTACCAACTGTTCGGCGAGCCATGCCCCGGCATAGCCGCAGGGGTTTTCCACCTCGTCGGGCAGCGACGGGTCGGGATTGTCCCGATGAAGACCCGACAGGATGCTGGCGTCGGCTTTCCAGTCGAAGTAGTAGAAAAGCACCGCCGCCGCCGCGAAAAGACCGAAGAAAAAGAGCAGCAACCCGGCCGTCCAGCGCAGGCTGTCGCGGTTGCTGCTTGCGGCAGGTTTGGCGCTCTTTCGGGGAGCTTGTGCGGTAGGGTCGGAAGATGCCATCTGAAGGGTGCTTGTTGACCAAGCGAAGGTAGTGAGAATTTCGGGAAAATCAAAATGCAGAGCGCGGCAGGAGCCTTTCGTGGCACGGGAATCGAGCCGTGCGCAGGGCTATGCGAGCGCCTTGCACTCCAGGCGGCGGCGGTAGGTCTCGTCGCCGAATGTAAGGAAGCGGTATTGCGGCGCATGGTTTTCCCCCGCCCGCAGGCCGTAATGGTCGAGCAGACGGGCTACATGGCGTGCCACGGCAGGCGACGGATCGATGACCGTCACGCCGTGTCCGGCGACGATCCGCTCGAAAAGCGGCATCAGGAAGGGGTAATGGGTGCATCCCAGCACCACCTGGTCGGCGCCGCGGCGGAGCATCTCCTCCATCGCGCGGCGGACGCACGCCTCGGCCTCGGGCGTTTGCTCCCGATCCTGCTCGACCAGCTCGACGAACCCTTCGCCGACGGCGGCGACGACCTCGACCCCTTCGGCATAGCGGGCCGCCGTGCGGCGGAACAGGTCGCCCTCCAGACTGCGGGCCGTGGCCAGCACCCCCACCACTCCGCTGCGGGTGTTCAGGCAGGCGGGTTTCACGGCCGGCTCCATCCCGACGATGGGCGTCGAGGAGTACTTGGCCCTGAGGAAGTCGATGGCGGCGGCAGTGGCCGTGTTGCAGGCGACCACCACCAGCTTGCAACCCGCATCCAGCAGCGTCGCAACGGCCCGGTCGGCCAGCGTGCGGATCTCCTCGGCAGGACGCGAGCCGTAGGGACAGTTCTTTCCGTCGCCCAGGTAAACGAGCGACTCGCGGGGCAACGCGCGGCGCAGCTCCCGCCAGACCGTCAGTCCGCCGAGACCCGAATCGTAAACGCCTATGGGGTTGTCATTCATCCTGTTTCAAAAGCTTTACGAGCGATGCCACAAGCTCTTCGTCGCTCAGATCGGCTCCCTCCAGCGTGTAACGGGCCCGCAGGTAAAAAGGCTCCCGTTCGGCCATGTTGCGGGTCATGAAATCCAGCAGCTCCCCGTCGTCGAGTCCCCTGAGCCGCGGCCTCTTCTGCCGTCCGTACGGGGTCAGGCGCGCAGCGATCTGGGCTGCCGGACGCCGGATATAGACGCTCGTTCCCGACCGGTTGAGCCGCTCCATATTGTCCTCCCAGCACGGAAGACCGCCACCCGTGGAGACCACCCGATCCCCGCCCTCCGCGATGAGGCGTTCGAGGGCGGCCCGTTCCTGTCGGCGGAAATACGCCTCGCCCTCGTACCGGAAAATATCGGCCACGGCAGCCCCTTCGGCCTGCTCCACCAGTGCGTCGGTGTCGGCGAAACCGAACCCGAGCCGGCGGGCCAGCCGGCGGCCGATCGAGGTCTTGCCGCACCCCATGTATCCGACCAGGAACAGCAGCATCCGCTCAGAACAGGTTGAGCTGTTCGGGATCGAATGTCCCGTCGTCCCCGTCGCCGGCAGGTCGTTCGATCTCGAAATCGACCTCGTGCGTCGGCTCTGCGACCGCCGCGTCATGCGACGGCTCGGAAGCCGTCCCCCGATCGGGCTCCCCGTCATCCCCTTCGACCGGTGCCGAGGGGATTTCCGGCTCGATGAATGTCACCGTCTTTACATCAAAGGTGGTCAGCCGCTTGCCCTTGGCGCGGTGGCTCTTGACCCCCACGAATTCGTCCGTCTCGATCTCGTCCGCAGGGCGGGCCGCCTGAGCCCCCCGGTAGGCGATCCGCAGCTTCGAGCCCGCACACCGGGTCATGGCCGTAAGCTCCGCCTGCCCCTCCTCGTCGAGGAAGGTTTGCAGCTTTTCGCTCCGCTCGGCCGTGAAGCGCTTGAGGTAATAATAGTGCTGTTCGCGGTCGAAATAGACCACCGAATAGACCCGGTCGGGTACGTATTTCTCGACCCGCACGGTTTCGTCGGGGAAGTGTTGGAGCAGGTCGTAGCCGGTGATGTAGTATTGGTGTTTCGACGTAAAGACGATGATACGGTCGTCGCCCTCGAACTCCCCGACCAGCACGCCGCGACCGTCCGTGTTGAGCTTGCGCACATCCTCGTCGTACCAGATGTTCTGTCCGCCCAGGGTCGAGGCGCCCCGCTCCTTCACCACGATCTTGTGGATGCCGTAACGCGAGAACAGGTTGCCCTGGCTCTGGCGCCCCTTGATGGCCACAGTCGAGAAATCGAGCTCCACGATCACCTTTTTCAGGCGGGGACGGGGCTTGAAATAGACCTTGAGCACCTCGGCCTCGCCGTTGGGATTGACCGAGAGGTAGAGGATTTCGCTCTTGGGCGTGCCCTTGGTCAGCTGGTACTCCTTGTCGCGGGTGATTCCCTTGACGGGGCACCGTTTCATCATGATCGGCCCGTTCTTGCCATCGCGGTAGAGCACATTGTAGATCGTGCGTTCGTCGTTGCGCTTGAACACCCCGATGTAGTAGATGCCCTTGTCGAAGAATGCTTTGTCGCTCACCTTGGTTATCACATAGCGGCCGTCGCGCGTCATCACGATCACGTCATCGATGTCGGAGCAGTCGCAGACGAACTCCCCGTCGCGCATCGACTTGCCGATGCCGAAGAAGCCCTCGGCCCGGTCCACGTAGAGTTTGGCGTTGGTGACGGCGACCTTCGTAGCCTCGATCGAATCGAAAGCGCGAAGCTCGGTGCGTCGCTCGCGCCCCTTGCCGTATTTCTCGCGGATGCGCTCGTAGTAGGCCACCGCATAGTCCGTCAGGTGATCCAGGTGGTAGCGCGTGTTCTCCATCTCCTGCTCGATCTGCCGGATTTCGTTGTCGGCTCGCTCGCTGTCGTAACGCGAGATGCGGATGAATTTAAGCTCCGTCAGACGTTGCACGTCCTCGGGCGTCACCTCGCGGCGCAACTGGTTTTTGTAGGGCTCCAACCCCTTGTCCACGGCGGCATAGGCGGCCTCGCGCGTGCGGCATCCCTCGATGAGCTGGTAGAGCTTGTGCTCGATGAAGATGCGTTCGAGCGAGGCGGCGTGCCAGGCCTCGGCCAGCTCCGCAAGGCGGATTTCGAGCTCCCTGCCGAGCAGGAAGCGAGTATGCTCGGCCGAGCGGCGCAGGATTTCGCTCACCCCGAGGAAATGGGGCTTGTCCTCCCAGATCACGCAGGCGTTCGGGGCGATCGACACCTCGCAGTCGGTGAAGGCGTAGAGCGCGTCGATGGTCTTGTCGCTCGACTCGTCGGCGGCGACCTGCACGATGATTTCGACCTTCTCGGCCGTGTTGTCATCGACCTTGCGGATTTTGATTTTGCCCCGCTCGTTGGCCTTGACGATCGATTCCTTGATCGACTCGGTGGTGGTCGTGTAGGGTATTTCGGTGATGGCGAGCGTGCGTTTGTCGATCTTCGAGATGCGGGCCCGCACCTTGACCGACCCGCCCCGCAGTCCGTCGTTGTAACGCCCCACGTCGATCATGCCGCCCGTCGGGAAGTCGGGATAGAGCACGAACTCCTGTCCGCGCAGGTGGGCGATCGCCGCGTTGATGAGCTCGTTGAAGTTGTGGGGCAGGATTTTGGAGGCGAGTCCGACGGCGATGCCGTCGGCCCCCTGCGCCAGCAGAAGCGGGAACTTCACGGGCAGCGTGACGGGCTCCTCGTTACGGCCGTCGTAGGAGCGCATCCATTCGGTGGTCTTCTTGTTGAAAACCACGTCGAGCGCGAATTTCGACAGCCGCGCCTCGATGTATCGGCCGGCGGCGGCCTCGTCGCCCGTGAGGATATTTCCCCAGTTGCCCTGGCAGTCGATCAGCAGGTCTTTCTGCCCGAGCTGCACCAGCGCGTCCTTGATAGAGGCGTCGCCGTGGGGATGGTACTGCATGGTCTGGCCCACGATGTTGGCCACCTTGTTGTAGCGTCCGTCGTCCACGGCACGCATCGCATGGAGGATGCGCCGCTGCACGGGTTTCAGGCCGTCCTCCACATGGGGCACGGCCCGCTCGAGGATCACATAGGAGGCGTAATCCAGAAACCAGTTTTTATACATGCCCGTCAGCTTGCGCACGCCCCCCTCCTCCGAGGTGAGGCGGCTGTACTTGCCCGCTCTGCCCGGCGCGGGCTGTCCGACGGGTTCCTGTTCGATGATATCGTTCTCTTCTGCCATAATCAATCCGGGTTATCAGGACAGGGGGCCCAGATCTTCGGCCACGATGTCCTCCTCGATGCGCAGGTTGTCGATGATGAAGCCCTGCCGCTCGTAGCTGTTCTTGCCCATGTAGAACTCCAGCATGTCGTGAATGGGATCGTCCTTCGTCAGACGCACCCGGTCAAGACGCATCCCCTCGCCGATGAATTCGCGGAACTCGTCAGGAGAGATCTCTCCCAGGCCCTTGAAGCGGGTGATCTCGGGGTTGGCGCCCAGCCGTTTGAGCGCCCTTTGGCGCTCCTCCTCCGAATAGCAGTAAACCGTCTCCTTGCGGTTGCGCACGCGGAACAGCGGGGTCTGCAGCACGAACAGGTGGCCGCCCCGGATCACGTCGGGGAAAAACTGGAGGAAAAAGGTCATCAGCAGCAGGCGGATGTGCATGCCGTCCACGTCGGCATCGGTGGCGATGACCACCTTGTTGTAGCGCAGGTTGTCCATGTCCTCCTCGATGTTGAGGGCGGCCTGCAGGAGATTGAACTCCTCGTTCTCATAGACGACCTTCTTGGTCAGCCCGAAGCAGTTGAGCGGCTTTCCGCGGAGCGAGAAGACGGCTTGCGTGCGCACGTCGCGGCTCTTGGTGATCGACCCGGAGGCCGAGTTGCCCTCCGTAATGAAGATCATCGACTGCTCGGCATCGTCGCACCTGTCCGTGAGGTGGACTTTGCAGTCCCGCAGCTTGCGGTTGTTGAGCGAAACCTTTTTGGCCGTTTCGCGGGCCTTTTTCTGGATGCCCGAAATGGCCTTTCGCTCCTTCTCGTTCTCGACGATCTTGCGCTGGATGGTCTGGGCCGTGTCGGGATGCTTGTGCAGGTAATTGTCGAGCTGCTGACCGAGGAAATCGACCACGAAATTGCGCATCGAGACCCCCGGCTCGATCTCCTTCGACCCGAGCTTGATTTTGGTCTGCGACTCGAAAACCGGGTCGTTCACCTTGACCGAGATGGCCGCGATGATGGAGGTGCGGACGTCCGAAGGATCGTAGTCCTTGTGGTAAAACTCCTTGAGCGTCTTGGCGATCGCCTCGCGGAAAGCCGTCTGGTGGGTGCCTCCCTGCGAGGTGTACTGTCCGTTCACGAACGAGAAATAGCTCTCCCCGTAACCCGTTCCGTGGGTAATGGCCACCTCGATATCCGTGCCCGAGAGGTGGATCGGCGCATAGAGCGGCTCCTCGGTCATGTTCTCGTAGAGCAGGTCGAGCAGGCCGTTTTTCGAGACATAGGCATTGCCGTTGAACCGGAACGTGAGCCCCAGGTTGAGGTAGGTGTAGTTGCGGATCATCTGCTCGACGTACTCCGTATTGTAGGCGTAGTCGCCGAAGACCTCGCGATCGACGCGGAAGCGGATGAGCGTGCCGTTTTTCTCCTCCACGCCGCTCTCCCACCGGTCGCTCTGCTCGATGCCTTGCGAAAAGGTGACCGTGCGAGCCTCGCCGTCGCGCACCGAACGCGCTTCAAACAGGCTCGAAAGCATGTTCACCGCCTTGACGCCGACCCCGTTCAGACCCACCGTCTTTTTGAATGCCGAGCCGCCGTACTTGCCGCCCGTGTTCATCTCGCTCACCGCCGCGGCGAGCGACTTGAGGGGAATACCGCGCCCGTAGTCGCGCACCGAGACCACGTCGTCCTCGATCTTCACGTCGATCTGCCGCCCCGCCCCCATGATGAATTCATCGACCGAGTTGTCGATCACCTCCTTGACGAGCACGTAAATCCCGTCGTCCGCCTGCGAGCCGTCGCCCAGCTTGCCGATATACATGCCCGGCCTGAGGCGGATGTGCTCGCGCGGCGAAAGGGTGACGATCGCATCGTCGCCGTAATTGTCCGTATGTAAAGTTTCTGCCATAATTCGTCACTTGTTGCGGATCTGCCCCAAAGCCCGTACCATGCGGTCATGCACGCGGTCGCCGAGCAGTTTGGGGTCGCTCGCCGCCACTTCGTCGGCGCCCACGGGCGGCAGCACGCGCACGGTGATCCGGTTGCGCCAGTTGAACATCGCCTTCGGCCCGATCAGCGTCCGGGTGCCGTCCAGCACGACCGGGAGGATCGGCACGCCCGCTTCGCGGGCCAGCAGGAAAGCGCCCGCCTTGAAACGGTGAATCTCCCCGTCCTTCGAGCGGGTGCCCTCCGGAAAGATCGCCACCGAAGCCCCGCGGCCGATCCAGCGTTTGCCGTCGGCGAGCAGCTTCTCCATCGCCTCGCTCGCACGCCCCCGGTCGATGCAGATGTCGCCGTGAAGATGGAGGAACTGACCGAAAAACGGCACCTTGAACACCTCCCGTTTGGAGACCCAGCGGAAGTTGAGCGGCACGTAATAGAGCGCCGGGATGTCGATCACCGTCGAATGGTTCAGCACGATCACATAGGCCTTGCCGCGCTCGATATGTTCCAGTCCCTCGACCCGCGTGCGCCACAGCGGGGGGATGAAGAAGAAAATGCGCACCAGCACACGCGACAGGTTGTGCACCACCCGCCGGCCCGGGTCGAACGGCCGGCAGACAACGAGGGCCACGGCCGAAAGAATCATGAAAAAGGTGCACAACAGCACCAGAAAGAGGTAGTAGATCGCGCTCAGCATACCGGAAGGGGATAATCGTCCAAATTATTCAACCGGCAAATTTAGCAATTATTTCCGGGGATTCCTACCCCGCCGTCCGTGTAGTTTTCAACAAAATTTCCACTCGGCACCGGGCGGATCGGGCAAGCCCGCACGCGGACGACACGCACGGCGTCCCATACAACCCGATGCGCCGAACACCGCAACAGATCGAGGACGACGGCTGCCGGAGGGTACATTCGTGCGCAAAGCAACCTTCCCACCAGCCGGCCGGCCGTGCGCAGAAATCGACCGGCATAATCCTTCGACCGAAAACCAACAGAACCTACCCTCGCTTTGCCGCAACGATTCTGACTACCGTTCGATGGTCGATTTCGTTCCGTGCAGCATACTTGCGACACAAAACGGAAGGCCACGCTTCGCGTTGCAGGAGATAAAGACAGGTTAAAAAATCCGGAATACCCGGCTCATCCGCTCCGATCCGGCACGGGGAAGCGGACATACGATTATTCTTCGCATCAAAATTCCAGGCATTATTTTAGTACTATGTATTGCAAAGTATAAATATTTATATATATCTTTGCACCGTCAAGTACAAACCAAAACAAACAATTCGATTAATCATCCGATAACAACGGCTTATGAAAAAAATGCTCCTCTTGTTTATGGCTTCGGCCCTCGTGCTGGAGAGCGCACGGGCGGCAAAACAATCCCCCGCCACCGGGCAGGTAATCGACGAGGCGGGTGCGCCGGTCGAATATGCCACCGTCGTGCTGACACGCGAAAAACGGCAGATCGCCGGCATGGCGACCGATACCGAAGGACGCTTCGCATTCAGCGTCCCCGCAGGCGATTATACGCTGCTGGTACAGTTTCTCGGCTACGAACCCCTTGCAAAGCAGGTGCGCGTCGCGGACGGCGCGTCCCTGGGGATTTTCACCCTTACGGCCTCACCGACCGAGATCGGCAGCGTGGTGGTCAAGACCCGACTGGTACGCCGCGAAGCCGACCGTTTCGTAGTGGACGTGGCCAATTCGCCGGCGGCGATCGGCAAGGACGGGATCGACCTTCTGCAGCAGTCTCCGGGGGTGTGGATCGACGACGAGAAAGTTTCCATCAACGGCTCCTCCGGCACGAAGGTTTACATCGACGACCGGGAGCTCCGCATGGAGAGCAGCCAACTGATGAGCTACCTTCGTGCGCTGCGGGCAGAGGATATCCGCAAGATCGAGGTGATCCCCTCGACGGGCGCCGACTACGACGCCGACGCCTCGGGCGGGGCGATCCGGATTTACCTCCGGCGCAAGCGCGACGACGGGCTGGACGGGAGCCTCGCATTCCACACCGTGCACAGCTCCATGCAGCACAACTACAACCCGAGTTTCAACCTCAACTACCACCGCAGCAAACTCAACCTCTATGGCTCGGGCTGGGGATGGTTCGGCCGCACCCGCACCGTATCCGACGAACAGACCGCCTACCGGTCGGGCACCACGGGCATCGTCGCCCACTCCGACCTGGGCGAAAAAGACCGCAACTTCGGCGTAAGCACAGGGGCCGTCTATGAATTCAGCGAGCGCAACAGCATCGGCGTGGAGTTCGAGTACTACCGAAATGCGGAATTCGGGCCCAACGATTCGCGCACCGACCTGACCGCCGACGGTGTGCTGACCGCCAACCGGAGCGCCTACTATCTGGACGGCGAAAGGGGGCAATATACCGCCACGTTCAACTACATCCACCGGATCGACACCCTCGGCTCGACCTTCAAGGTACTCGCCGACTACACGGAGCGCAGCTCGGACAACCTGAACGACTATTTCAACCGCTCGGCGACGGGCGCCGTCTCGCGCGACTCCACCTACCGCGACCGCAACGACAGCCGCTATCGCATCACCACGGCGACCCTTGCGCTCGAAAAGCATTTCTCGCCCCGCATTACGTTCAGCGCGGGGCTGAAATACACCAATAACGACATGCACAACAGTGCGCGTTACGAGTACCTGCGCAACGACGGATGGCACGACAACGCCGACTACGGATACCGGGTCGATTACACCGAACACATCGGCGCCGCTTATGCCATCCTCAACGCAAAATTCGGCCGTTTCGGCCTGACGGCCGGGCTCAGGGGCGAATTCACCTACGCCACGGGCAAAGGCGACTACGTCACCCAGCGCTACATGAGCCTCTTCCCGAACGCCAACCTCTCGTGGGCGCTCGACAAGCAGGGGAGCTGGTCGCTCGTCGCCTCCTATGCCCGCACCATCGAGCGCCCCGGGTTCTGGGCCCTCGCACCCCAGCGCCTCCAGATCTCGGACTACACCTACCAGACGGGCAACCCTTCGCTGCGTCCCGCCTACTCCGACAAAGTATCCCTCACGCTGGTCGCCCGCTACAAATACAGCCTGAGCGTGGGCATGAACCTGCACTCCGATGCCATAGAGCAGCTCATGCAGGCCGACCCGTACAACCCCGACAAGCTCTTCATCACATGGGAAAACTTCGACGACCTCGACAACTATTACGTCACCCTCAACCTCCCCTTCCAGTTTACCAAATGGTGGTCGCTCAACCTGAACCTCACCGGCATACGGCAGGGCCAGCGCATCGAGAACGGCGGTCGGCTTCAACATCGCAACTACCTCAGCGCCAACGCATCTACGACCTTCACGCTGCCTGCCAGATTCTTCATCGACCTGGACTATTTCGGCATGAGCGGCATACTCGTGGGTAACGTGACCATCAATGCCCAGCACCACATGGGCGTCAGCCTCAAAAAACGGTTTTCAGGGGAGCGGCTCACCCTCTCGGCCTCGGTGAACAACCTGTTGAGCAGCCGTCAGGTCGTCACGGCCCGGTCGGAGGAGTTCGTCCGCACGGTGCGCATCCGTATGCCCTGGAACCGTGTCAGCTTCCGGATCGGACTGACCTATAACTTCAAAGCCGGCAAAGCGTTCCGCAGCCGCTCGGTCGAGAGCTCGGGTGCCGACGAAAAAGGACGGCTCTAACCGGGAAAAGTTCACGGAGGCGGAATCCGGCGACGGTGAGGCGGCATGCCACCCGCTTGGCCGCCGAACAGACCGAACGCCGGTATGCGAATTGCGGTATCCGCGGGGTACCGCAATTTTTCATGCCATGACCGCACTATCCGTCGTCTCCTGCCTCTTCGTCCTCTCGGGCCTCCTCTCTGCGCTCGTCATCGCCCTCGACCTCACACACCGTCCGCAGTCCATGCGCATCATGTATAGCGTCTGGATACTCACCGGCCTTTGGGCCGGGCTGCCCGGATTGTGGGCCTATTTCCGCTTCGGCCGCGGAACACGCCATAAGCGAAGCACGGGAGGCGAAACGGACCCTGCAGCCGGAACGGACGGCATGGAAGGAATGGAAGGAATGGAAGGAATGGAAGGAATGGGTAAAGCGGAAGGAATGACCGGTATGGCCGGTATGGCCGGTATGGCCGGTATGGCCGGGCGGATGACAGATCCGGCGAAGATGGCGGACGGCTCGAACCCGGCGGCAAAGACGAAGAGCGTGCCCGGCCGCGATCGCTCTATGCCCGATGCGGGCCTTGCAGGACACGCGAGCGCCAGCCGGCCGGCGAATGAAACGATGGGAATGGCCATGCCGCATCGTCCCCGCTGGCAGTCGGTCGTACTCTCGACCCTGCACTGCGGCGCGGGCTGCACGCTGGCCGATCTGATCGGGGAGTGGGCGCTCTTCCTGTTCCCGGTGGCTGTGGCCGGAAGCCGTCTGGCCGGGAGCTGGACGATCGACTATGTGTTGGCGTTGATTCTGGGCGTCTGGTTCCAATACGCCGCCATCCGCAGCATGCGGCGCATCTCCCGCCGGAAAGCCCTCCTCGACGCACTGAAAGCGGACTTCCTTTCGCTCACGGCCTGGCAGGTGGGCATGTACGCATGGATGGCATTCGTCCTGTTCGTCCTGCGCGACGGCGCGATGCTGCCGCGCACCTCATGGTCGTTCTGGTTCATGATGCAGTTGGCCATGTACTGCGGTTTCCTGTTCTCGCTCCCCATGAACGTGCTGCTTATCGACAAACACATCAAACACGCCATGTAACCCCCGCCTGCCAAACCGCTCGGCGTGAGGCTGCCGACAGGGAGGATTTCAGTCCGTCCCGTTGCGGAGGCTCTCAGTTCCCGTCCTACGGACCCACAAAAACGGGCAGGGCACGATATGCCCGCACGCTTCTGCAGCGCGGAACTGCATACCGAATGACGGGCCTGCCGGCGACCGGCTCAGAAGGTCACCGCGGGCGCCGCGGCGGACTGCTCGTCGGCCTCGAAATAGGGTTTGGGTCGGAAAGAGAACATCTTGGCGATCAGGTTGGCGGGGAAACGCCGGATGGACATATTGTATTCGCGGGTCGCGGTGTTGAAATTGCTGCGAGCCACCGCGATACGGTTTTCCGTTCCCTCGAGCTGCGCCTGCAGCTCCAGGAAATTCTGGTTGGCTTTCAGGTCGGGATAGCTCTCCGAAATGGCGATCAGCCTCCCCAGGGCCGAGCGCACTTCGGACTGGGCACGCTGGAACTCGGCAAGGTTCTCGGGAGTCAGTTCATCGGCCGAAAGGTTGATCGAAGTGGCTTTGGCACGGGCTTCGACGACCTGTTCGAGCGTGGACTGCTCGTGCTGCGCATAGCCCTTGACCGTATTGACCAGATTGGGGATCAGGTCTGCACGCCGCTGGTACTGGGTTTCGACATTGGCCCAGGCCGCATTGACGGCCTCCTCGTTATTGACCATCCTGTTGTAAGTCGAACACGAAGTAAGCCCCGAAAGGGCGAAGATGGCCAGTAAAATCAATCGTTTCATATCGTTTCGTTTTTGGTTGTCCATTTCCATTTCGACCGGTTTGGGGGTCTCGCCGTGCCGGATTTACCAGCGCGAGCCCGCTCCGCCGCCGCCGAAACTCCCGCCGCCGAAGCCGCCGCCCATGCTGCCGCCACCGCCCCGGAATCCCCGGCCGCCGCCGAGGATCATGCCGCCCCCGATACCCCGGCCGATGCCGCCCGAGCCGCCGCCTTTGGACCGGCGCACGCGTTTTTTGACCTCTTTGCCGCAGCGTCCGCAGCGATAGGTGTACTCCACCACATCGTAAGCGGGGTGTTTCTCGACGATGGCCACCGACTGCTGCCGCAGCGCATAGGCATGGCAGCGCGGACAGCGGCGCATGCGCAGTATGCCGTAGAGGATCATCCCCAGCGGAAAGAGCGTCATGAGCAGGATGAAAAGGAGGATCTCGCCGGCCGACCAGCCCCGATCGACAGCCGCATAGTCGTCGTTGCCGCCCAGGTCGAGCTCGCTGCCCGTGAGCACGCCGGCCACGGCGCGCACCCCCTCGACCATGCCCCGGCTGTAATCCCCTTCGCGGAACCAGGGAAGCATGTAGCGTGTCTGGATGCGTTTGGCGAGCGCGTCGGGCAAAACTCCTTCGAGGCCTCTGCCGGTAATGAACCGGATTTCACGCGCATCCTCCACAAACAGGATGCCCAGGCCGTTGTCGTTGTCCGCACGGCCCACGCCCCACGACGAGAAGAGCCGGTAGGCGAAGTCGAACACGTCGTCGGTGTCGATCGCCCGCACCGCCACCACCGCCACCTGTGCGATGGCGCGGTGCCGGAGGGCATAGCAGATCGAGTCGATTTCGGCCACGGCCGCATCGGAAAGGATATGGTCGGGGTTGGAGGTGAAACGGTAGCGGTTTTCGGTCTGTACATTGGGCACGGTGCCCACGCCGTACGGAGCCGCGAGACCGGCCAGCGGACAGAGAGACAGCAACAAGAGCAAGAGGTGTTTCATACCGGCAAACTTACGGTTTTTTTACGGTATTCGCAAAAGGAGTGCCCCGGATGACCCTCCCATGCGCAGCACGGATATTTTCGGATCGATTTCGCACCCCGCCTTACAACGAAGAGAGGCACGGGTTTCCGCCCGCGGCCTCTTCTGAGGTCTTCCGCTTCCGCGCGTCGCGGACACTTCTTGTCCGCCGCGTCCCGGGCCTCTGCGGAAATGCTGCTCCGGCTAAACAGCGCCCGGAAAGGCAGGCCGATCGCTGCGGCAGGATTCCCTACGGTTTCCGGTCAGGGTCGCTGGTCAGAATCCGGTAGCTCCATCCGGCCATCTCCCCCTCTACGTGTCCGGGCAGGTCGAAGCGCTCGCCCGTGAAGCCGTCGCGGTAAGCACCGGCATAGATTCCGGTCCGGTAATCGACCCGGATCGTATAGGGCGACAGGTTCATAATCGCCACCACGCGGTTGCCCGCGACCTCCCGCACGAAGGTCATCAGGCAGTCCTCAGCGTTGTTGCGGATCTCGATCGTCTCCCCGCCCCGCTCGCCGGCGGCCAGGGCCGGATTGGTGTGTTTCAGGGCGGCGAGGCGACGGTAAAACGCCGTATGGCCGTTGGGAGCGGTCGCGGGCAGCGGATCGCGGTCGAAAAAGCGGAAAGCGTGATCGTACCCCACCTCCTGCCCGGTATAGATGAGCGGCATCCCCTTTTCCAGCACGAACGTCAGCACGGCCATGATTTCCGCCGCGGCCCCCATGCGGCGGAATTCGCTGCCGTTCCAGGAGTTTTCGTCGTGGTTGGAGGTGAACATCAGACGGATGGCCGAGCGGGGATAGCGCTGACGGTCGGCGTAGAGGTAGTCGCGGATGGCCGTCACCCGCTTGTCCTGCCGGGCGACGTCGTTCATCAGGTGGTGCAACTCCCAGGTGTAGCAGGCGTCGAAAGCCCCGTCGAACAGGTAAGGCTCCTCGGCTTCGGCCAGCAGGAACAGGTCGGGGCGCACGCGGCCCAACTGCCGACGCACCTCCTGCCAGAATGCGATCGGCACGAGCATGGCCATGTCGCAGCGGAAGCCGTCGATACCGTGCTTTTCGAGCCAGAAACGCATGGCGTCGATCTGCCCCTGCCAGACGGCTCGGTTGCCGTAGTCGAGCTTCGCCGTGTCGTCCCATCCGTTGGGAACCACCGGCTCGCCCGCGGCATCGCGTTCGTACCAGTCGGCGGGCTTCTCCCGCAGCCAGCGGGCGTCGCGCGAAGTGTGGTTGGCGACCCAGTCCAGCAGCACCTTCATGCCGAGCGCATGGGCCCGTCCGACGAAGGCGTCGAAATCCTCCGCCGTCCCGAATTCGGGATTGACCGCCTCATAATCCCGGACCGCATAGTAGGAGCCGAGCGAACCTTTGCGGTTCACCTCGCCGATCGGATAGACCGGCATCAGCCACACGGCATCGACACCCATCGCCCGCAACCCCTCCAGCCGTTCGGCCGCGGCCCGGAGCGTCCCTTCGGGGGTCTGCTGACGCAGATTCATTTCATAGAGTACCGCCCCGTAGCTCCACGGGGCATGCGTTCGTTCACTCTCCATCACTTTTTTCTGTTTTCGGACCATTCTTCTTTCCTGCCTGACCGACAAAATTTGATTTGCAGCCGGCCGTCCCTGTCCGCTGCCGCATACGCGCCGCCGCAACACTCATCGCCCACCCGTCGCATCCATGATCCGCGGTTGCCCGGGCAATACACGAGTCAGGGCAGCCGGGACACTGCGTCCCTCCATCCGTTCAAATTCCGTTCCGCCCGGTCGCAGACGACTCCTCAGGCGCCCCTCGTCCATCCGCAACCGGCCACGCACTCGGGATTGCGCATCGGGAGCCTCCGTCCCCGGCCGGACAAATCGACAGGAGGGTCTTCGGCCCCTCTCGTTCGGGGCGGAAATCCGGCCGCTCCTGCTGCAGCGGCCACACCACGGAGGCAGCAGAAACAATACGACAGCCCCTTACCGCATATGTACCGCACGGTCCGCCACCGTGTAACGGCATCCGTCGATGCCGATTTCGACGGGCGCCCCTTCGTTGGTCACCTCGACCCGCCCGGCCTCGGCCCGCACGGTCAGCAGCCGCTCCCGGTAATTGACCCGGAACGTCAGCGAACGCCATCCGGCGGGAAGCACGGGAGCGAAATCGAGCACTCCGTCCCGCATGCGCATGCCGCCGAACCCCTCCACCACCGCGAGCCACGACCCGGCCATCGAGGTGACGTGCAGCCCCTCCTCGACCTCGCGGTTGTAGTCGTCCAGGTCCAGCCGCGCCGTGCGCAGGTACATTTCATAGGCCTTATCCATCTCCCCCAGCCGCGCCGCGAGAATGGCATGCACGCAGGGCGACAGGCTCGACTCGTGGACGGTGCGGGCTTCGTAAAAGTGGAAATTACGACGCACAGTCCCGGTATCGAAATGCTCCCCGAAGAAATAGAGCCCCTGAAGCACGTCGGCTTGCTTGATGAAACAGGAGCGCAGGATGCGATCCCAGCTCCAGGTCCGATTGAGGGGCCGTTCGCGCGGATCGAGGTCGCGCACGAGCCTCTGCTCTTTGTCCAGGTAGCCGTCCTGTTGCAGAAAGATGTCCCGTTCGGGGTCCTCGCCGAGGTACATGCGGTCGGCGATCTCCGTCCAGCGGGCGGTCTCGGCCGCTTCGTCGAAATGGCGCTTTGCGCAGATGCGGCGATAATCCTCCGGACGGTTTTCCCGCACCCAGCGAGCTGCTTCGGCCGCATAGCGCATCGACCAGCAGGCGATGTAGGAGGTGTACCAGTTGTTATCGACGTTGTTTTCGTATTCGTTGGGGCCGGTCACCCCGAGCATGACATACTTCCCGCGCGCCTCGGACCAGGTGATGCGCTGCGCCCAGAAACGGGCGATCGAAAGCAGCACCTCCAGACCGCAACGGGCCAGATACTCCTGCTCGCCGGTGTAGCGGATGTAATTGTGGATGGCATAGGCGACGGCCCCATTGCGGTGAATCTCCTCGAAGGTGATCTCCCATTCGTTGTGGCACTCCTCGCCATTGACCGTGACCATCGGATAGAGCGCCGCGCCGTCGCGGAAACCCAGTTTGGCGGCGTTTTCGATCGCCTTGTCGAGCTGGTTGTAGCGGTAAACGAGCAACGCGCGGGCGACCTGCGCCCCGGCCGTCGCCAGATAGAAAGGCAGACAGTAGGCTTCGGTGTCCCAGTAGGTCACCCCGCCGTACTTTTCGCCCGTAAACCCCTTGGGGCCGATATTGAGGCGCGAATCCACCCCCGTATAGGTTTGCAGCAGCATAAAGATGCAGTAGCGGATGCCCTGCTGCGCCGCGGCATCGCCCTCGATCTCGACGTCGCAGCCGCGCCATTTGCCCTTCCACGCCCGGGCCTGCTCCCCCAGGAGCGTCCCGAATCCAGCGCGGATGCCCTCCCCGGCCACGCTGCGGGCAGCGGGAATCAGCTCGTCGGGGGCGTGGTTGAGCGACGAACAGATGCCCACGCACTTGACGAGCTCCACCCGTTCGCCCCGCCCGGCCTCCACAACGGCACATTCCTGCACCCGCTCGCCCGCCGTTTCGGGACGGAGCGTCACCCCCGCGACCCGTGCGCACTGGGCCCATGCCGCCTCGAAACCGCTCTTTGCGGTGCGCATCCTCACGGCATCCCGCACGGTTTCGACATGCTCCCAGAATTTCTCGTCGTAATTGGCGTCGGCATTGCACACGTCGGCGTCCACGAACGGACGCAGTTCGATGCGTGCGCCGCGGTCGAGCGGCGTGACGGCATAGCGCACCGCGCCCAGCTCGCGCCGCACGAGCGACAGGAACCGCTCGGCTTCGACGAGCACCTCCGCGCCCGATCCCATGCGTACCCGCGCGCGGCGACGCAGCACCCCGCGGCGCATGTCGAGCTCCCGGTAAAATTCGAGCGTTTCGACGCGGGCCAAATCGAGCTCCTCTCCGTCGATGCGTACCCCGACGCCGGGCCAAAAAGCCGCGTTGGGCACCTTGGCGAAATAATCCGGATAGCCGTTCTTCCACCACCCCACACGGGTCTTGTCGGGATAGTAAACCCCGCCGATATAGTTCCCCTGCAGCGACGGCCCCGAGTAGCTCTCCTCGAAATTGGCGCGGCCTCCCATCACGCCGTTGCCGATCGCAAAGAGCGATTCGGACGCACGCACGCGCCCGGGGTCGAAACGGGTTTCGACGATTTTCCAGCCGTCGGTTGCGATGAATCGGCTGTTTGTGCCCACGGCTCGTCCGCCGAACGTGTCGCGCAACTCCGCCGCGAGCCGGTCGAGGGTGAAACCCGCAAAGCCGGGAATCCGCAGATCCGCCGCCGCGAGCGAGTCCGAACAGCCCACTCCGACCGCTCGCATTCCCGCACGCCGGGCCGCCTCCACCCCCGCCGCCGCATCCTCGAAGACCACGCATTCGGCGGCGGGGAGCCCGACGGCTTCGGCGCCCCGGACAAAGACTTCGGGGTCGGGCTTGGCCCGCGTAACGAGCGTCCCGTCCACCACCGCGTCGAAAAGCGGACGCAGGGCGCAGCGGTCGAGGATCGCGCCGGCATTTTTCGACGACGAGCCGAGCACGACCTTCACTCCGCGGCCGCGCAGCTCCCCGAGGAACTCGCGCACGCCCGGCAGCACATCGGACGGGGTCATGGCGCCGATCAGCTCGAGGTAACGGGCGTTCTTGCGTTCGGCCAGGCGCTCCTTTTCCTCCGGGGTGAAGCGTTCCTGCATGCCACCCGCGGCAAGCACGATTTCGAGCGAAGCCATACGGCTCACCCCCCGGGTCGCCTCGCCCCGGGCGGGCGTGAAGTCGAAGCCCAGTCCGGCGGCCAGTTCCCTCCAGGCCAGGTAGTGATAACGGGCGGTATCGACGACCACCCCGTCCAGATCGAATATACAACAAGCAATCATCGGTCGTTTCGGTTTATCGGATCATTCGTCTCCCGGCGTCCCCGGCGTTCGGCGACAGGCTGTCACGAGCGGGTCGGCGGCAACGCAGGCAGCGGTTTGCACATCCCGCACAGACAATCATGCAGTCGTTGCGGAGCCGAACCATCCTGTTTTCCGTCCACGCACCGCCGTCTTAAACAGTCCGGCAGGGGGGGGCGGTTTCGCATCAAGAACAGGGCCGGCCACGAAAAAACGGCACGGTGTCCCTAATAATAAAAGAACAGATCCGGTCGGAATGCCGTGCCAAAGGTACGGAAAAAGGATCGCCGGAAGAAATTTTTTGCCGGCCGATCGCAAAACGCCCATCCCGGGCACGAATAACCGACCGCCGACGGGTGCAGATCGGGCCGACGTCTGCGCGGCCGCGCTTTCGCGGTCGGCGTGCAGGCGACGGTCTCGGCAACCGCCGACTTAAGATCCGGACCGCTCTCAGCCGCGATTCGCCATGATCCGCGCGCGCAGCCGCCGGCCGTTGAGCCCACATCCAAATGACAAGCATCTGAACGACAGGATATAATACGCGCTTGCGCCCACACCGGACCTCGACATGACGGTCAGCCGAAGACGCAGCGCGGGCTCGGCGGACGGATGCGAAGAGCGAGGAGTGCCCAAAAACAATGCAGTTTCGCCGTAGGGGAACGATGATTTGTCCCCGGATTTTTTTATCTTTGTCGCGAATTAGCAAACGCCCACACCATGAGACGAATTTTTCTACTGACGGCAGCGGCCCTGTTGGCCTCCTGCGCTTCCCAGCGCCGGGTGGTTTATCTGCAGGACATTCAGCCCGGCGACCGGATTCCCGTTGCCGAAAGCTACCAGATACGCATCAAGCCCCTGGATCGGCTGACCGTGGTGGTCAACAGCCGTAACCCGGAGCTCGCGGCCCCGTTCAACACCTCGTCCTCCTACACCTCGCTCAACGGCAGTCAGGCAAGCTCCTCCGCCGCAGGCGTCAATGCGCTCCAGGTGCGCACGGTCGATACCGAAGGCATGCTCGACATGCCCATTATCGGCCCCGTGCCCTGTGCGGGCAAAACACGGGAAGAGCTTGCCCGCGATATCGCCCGCAAGATCGAAGCCGGCGGCTACATCAGCGATCCGACCGTCAATATCCAGTTCGCCGACATGAAAATCTCAGTGATCGGCGAGGTGGCCCGTCCGGGCCAGTACGACATCGTGAACGACCGCGTGTCGCTTTTCGACGCGCTGTCGATGGCGGGCGACCTGACCATCTACGGCGTGCGCGACGGCGTGGTCGTCATCCGAGAAGAGAACGGCGTTCGCACCTCCGCATCGCTCGACATGACGTCGCGGGAGATTTACGACTCGCCCTATTTTTACCTCCAGCAGAACGATGTGGTTTACGTCAAACCCAACAAATACAAGGCGCAGTCGGGTGAAATCAGCCAGAACCGCAATTTTTACCTTTCACTCGTCGGGACGGCCATTTCGGTAGCCACCCTGATCGTCACACTCACCAGATAGGAAATCATGGCAGGACAGCAAACTCCCAACTTCAACCAGCCCGGCGGCGCTCCCCAGAGCGACAACGTGTCGTTTTCGCTCCACGACATCATCCAGCTGGTACTGGCCAACTGGTACTGGTTCGTGCTCTCGGTCGTCATCTGCGTGGCTTGCGGCTACGTCTATATCGCCCGCACGCCCAAGGTGTACAGCCGCACGGCCAACATTCTGGTCAAGGACAGCCGCAAAGGCGGCGACACCGACCTGGCGTCGTTCAGCGACCTGGCCGGCATCAGCGCCCGCCGCAATGTGGACAATGAAATCTACATCCTCCAGTCGCGGCGCCTGATGCGGGAGGTCGTCCGTCGGCTCGGGCTGACGGTCAGCTACTCCGTGGACGAAAAGTTCCGCGCACGCGACCTGTACGGCCAATCCCCGATCCACATCGATTTCATCAACGACAACGACGCACAAAACCTCTCGTTCGAGGTGACCCTGCTTCCCGACAGCGCCATCCGGCTCGGGGCTTTCGACGCCGCTTTGCTGAGCAAGGAGGATACGCGCCGCAGCATCACCGCACGGTTGGGCGACACGGTCAGCACGCCCCTGGGACAGCTCATCGTCCGACCGACGCTCTACCTGTCGCCGGCCTACCTGTCCTCGACCATCCGGATCAGCAAGGGCAATCTGGACGCCGTAACCGATGCCTACCGGGGAGCGGTCAAGAGCGTGGTGGCCAACAAGCAGGCTTCGATCATCACCATCTCGATGAACAACACCGTGCCCCGCCGGGCCGAGGACGTCATCAATACGCTCATTGCGGTTTACGAGGAGGACGCCGTCGCCGACAAGCGGAGCATCGCGCAGAATACGAGCGAATTCATCGAAAACCGGCTTCAGGTGATCGGCCGCGAACTCGGCATGGTCGATAAGAACATCGAGCGGTTCAAGCAGACCAACAGGATGTACGACATCACCACCGAGGCTGCCCGCACGCTGGCCGAAAGCACGAAATACAAAAACGAAGGGCTCTCGGTGGAAAATCAGATCCGGATGGCGGAGTTCCTCAAGGAATACCTGCTCGACGCATCCAAAATCAACGAGCTGATTCCGGCCACCGTCTCGATCGCCAACAGCGCGATCGCCGACCAGATCGCCTCCTACAACGAGGCAGTGCTCCGCCGCGCCAAGCTGATGACCGACAGTTCGGAAAACAACCCAGTCATCCTCGACCTGGACAACGGACTGGTGGCGGTGAGACGGGCCATCATCGCCTCGCTCGACTCCCACATCTCGACGCTGGGCATCCAGCTCGACGCCATGCGCCGGGAGGAGGCCATGGCCAACCGCCGCATTTCGTCGGTGCCTTCGCAGGAGAAGGAGATTCTCGACATCACGCGCCAGCAGAAAATCAAGGAGGAGCTCTACCTGTACCTGCTCAACAAGCGCGAGGAGAACGCCCTCACGATGGTCATTACGGAGAGTAATTCCCGCACGATCGACAATGCGTTCGGGTCGTCCAACCCCCTGTTCCCCAACAAATCGATGATCCTCGCGATCGCCATTCTGTTCGGGTTGGCCATTCCCTTCCTGATTATCTACATGCTCGAAATCCTCGACACGACCATCCGCGGCCGCAAAGACCTCGAGGATCGGCTGAGCATTCCTTTCCTGGGCGACATCCCGGAGTACACGGGCGCCATGCAGCGCGGAGGGGTCGTGGTGCGGGAAAACGGCCGCGACGCCGTGTCGGAAGCTTTCCGCATCCTGCGCTCGAACATGAGTTTTATGAACGTCAATTCGCGTCCGCAGCAGGTCATCATGGTCACCTCGTCCAACCCGCACGCCGGCAAGACGTTCGTCTCGACCAACCTGGCCATGACCCTCGCCCTGACCGGGAAACGGGTCATCCTGATCGACCTGGACCTGCGCCGCCGCACCTTCACCAAGCAGATGGGCCGCGCCGGAAACACGGTGGGGATCACCAATTACCTCTCGGGCAACAGTACGGCGGAGGAGATCGTGCACAAAAGCAGCCTCAACAACAACCTCGACATCATCTACTCGGGGCCGCAGCCGCCCAATCCGGGTGAGATGCTGCTGAGCGAACAGCTCGACAAGCTGATGGAACAACTGCGGGCCCGGTACGATTACGTGATTATCGACAGCGTGCCGGCCATGGCCGTTGCCGACGCCATGATTACCGACCGGCTCTCCGACCTCTGCATCTATGTCATCCGCGAAGGGCTTCTGGACCGCCGCCAACTTCCCGACATCGAGAGACTCTACCGGGAAAAGAAACTCCGCAACATGTGCACCGTGCTCAACGGCACCCGCATATCCCGCCACAACTACGGTTACGGATATGGATACGGGTACGGGTACAGCGGCTACGGATACGGTCTCTACAACGAGGACGAGGCGGCACAGCGCAAAAAGGGTTGGCGCAATCGAATCCGCAGCGTCTGGCACAAACTCACCCGCAAGCGATAAACCATGGCGGTAAGAAACGCAACCATCGCGGTGGATTTCGACGGCACGGTAGTCACCCATGCCTATCCCCACATCGGTATGGACGCAGGTGCCGTCCCCGTGCTGCGGGAGCTCGTGCGGAACGACTGCCGCCTGATCCTGCTGACCATGCGCAGCGGACACCTGCTTGACGACGCGGTGCGCTGGTTCCGCGAGCGGGATATTCCGCTCTACGCCGTCAATGACAATCCGACACAACATGCCTGGAGTTCGTCGCCCAAGGTACATGCCGATCTGTATATCGACGACAGCGCGCTGGGCTGCCCGACCCGTTTCATGGAGGGGGTAAGTCGGGCCGTCGCCGACTGGCAGGAGATCCGGCGGCAACTGGTCCGGGACGGATACCTCGACTGACCCGACGGAGTGACGATGCGCAGCGCATCGTCACTGCCCTGTTTTCGGTCGCCGCCTGACAAAAAGCGGGCCGGCGCTCTCATGGCACCCCGACGCCGGGGGTTTATCCATCGTCTGTCCCCGGTCATTCTGAGCGGAAAAACGACCGACCGCTGCCGAGCGGACTGCAGCCGTCTCTCTTCCCCGCCCGATCCGCCCGATCGCCGTCGGCGTGTTTCGATCCGCCGAAAACCGTCACGGCCATTCCGGTCAGTGGGGACAACACGAAAAAACAAACCGGAACCGATCTTCGGATCAGTTCCGGTTTATCTGTTATCTGCCCGGGGTTATCCGCCCGGCCGCCCCCCGCCATCCGGCGCCGGCCGCAAGCTCCGGAATTCCGGGCACGCACAGCCGATCAGCCGCAATGCCGCAGGCCGTGACGGCCTACTTCCAAAGGTATTCGGGATAGACGCCCTCGTCGATCAGCCGCCGCAGATTGGTCACCAACGACGGGCGATCCTCCTTGTAGGTCACCCCGAACCAGCGTGCCGAGGAGCGAAGCACCCGCATCTCGGCCGTGCCGTCGGCGATCAGCTTATTGACCATCGAGGGAATGTAAAACTCCGCCCTGGGGTTGTCGCCGTTTTCCCGCAGAAAGGTGCGGAACCAGGATTCCGACCACGCGAAATAGTCGGGTGTGAATCCGAAGAGATTCATCGACACAGGGGTGTCGGGCGCAAGCTCCAGGTCGGCACCGCCGTCGTGATAGACGATCCGTCCGTCCGCAAGCCGTTCGATCTGCGTCCGCTCGACCATGCCGCAAAGCCGTTGCCGCCCGTCCACCGTGCAGACGCCACGCGAGACGGTTCCGTTTTCCGAAAGCGTCTTGTCCAGCTCGTAGGCGACCATGCAGTAGTTGCCGCGCGACTCCCCGAGACCCGAGAGGTACTCGCCGATGGTACGGTAGGCGTCGGCCCCGTAAAAGTCGTCGGCATTGATGACCGCAAATGGGGTGTCGATCACCCCGGCGGCCATCATCACGGCGTGGTTGGTGCCCCAGGGTTTCACGCGGCCCTCCGGCACCGGGAAACCTTCGGGAAGCATGTCGAGCTCCTGATAGACGTATTCCACTGCGATCCGGCCGCCGAAACGGGCCGGTGTGAACACCTCGCGGAACTCCTCCGCGAAGCTGTGGCGGATGACGAAAACCACCTTGCCGAATCCGGCGCGGATGGCATCGTAAACCGAGTAGTCGATGATGGCTTCACCGCCCGGACCCACGCCGTCCATCTGCTTGAGAGAGCCGTAGCGCGAGCCCATGCCGGCCGCCAGAACCAATAATGCAGGCTTTACCATAATATTCGGGTTATTTGAACGTTCGGAACAAGTGACCCCAAAGGTAAAAAAAACGAGACGAAATACCAAGAAATCGCCCGCTTTTGGTTACCTTTGCACTACTTGTCAAACCGCCCGATAAGCATGAGAAATTCATTCCGTTGGATCGCCGACCGGTGGCGCAGCTTCTTCCGCAAGCGCCGCCTGAGCATGCGCAATGCGACCGACAACCAGGAGGAGTGGCATACCCACATCTCCCCGGCCGGCATCTTCGCCGCGTTCGTCGCATTCGTGCTGCTGATCTTCGTGCTGGTGCTGACCTTCGTAGCCTACTCGCCCGTGCTGGAGCTGCTGCCGGGCTACCGTTCGGAAGCCGACAAATCGCGCGAAAACATCATCCGCAACATCATGCGGCTGGACTCGATGGAACGCATGATGAACGACATGCTGACCTACAACCACAACATCGCCCTCATCATGGAGGGCAAAACCCCCGTGGTCGCGTCCCGTACCCAGAGCGACAGCCTGCGCATCGACAAACGGCTGGTCGCCCCCAATGCGGAGGATTCGGTGCTGCGGGCCCAGATGGAGGGGGACGGCGCGTACAGCCTCGAGCGTTCGGTGAACGCCCGGCCTCCGATGCGCGAAGCGATCGAAATGGCAACCCCGGTCGAGGGAATCATCACCGAGCGGTTCGACCTCAAGCAGGGGCGGTTCGGCATCAGCATCGCCGCCGCGCCCGAGGCGCAGGTCGCCTCGGCAGACGAAGGGACGGTCGTGCTGAGCCTGTGGACGCCCGAAACCGGGTACATCATCGAGGTACAGCACGCCGGCAACCTGCTCTCCGTCTATCGCAACCTGTCGCAGTCGCTCGTCACGCCGGGCCAGCGCGTGCGCCGGGGCGAGGTCATCGGCACCAACACCGAAGCGCTCGCCGACGCCGGCGATGCCAAAATCCTCACGTTTGAACTTTGGAACAACGGCAAGCCGGTGGACCCCGAGGGGTACATCGTCTTCCGGTAAACTGCGCATGAAACAAAAATTAGCCATACTGGGTTCGACCGGATCGATCGGCGTGCAGACGCTCGACATCGTGCGCGAGCACCCCGACCGTTTCGAGGTTTCCGTACTCACGGCCCGAAGAAACTGGGAAATGCTGGCACGTCAGGCCATCGCCTGCGACGCCGCAAGCGTGGTGATCGCCGACACGGATTGCTACCCCCGGCTCAAAGAGGCGCTCGCCGCCCACCCGATCAAGGTCTATGCGGGCGCCGAAGCCATCGCACAGGTCGTGCAGGGCGACGACGTGGACGTCGTGGTCAATGCGCTGGTGGGATACGCCGGACTTTCGCCGACGGTCGCGGCCCTCGAAGCCGGCAAGAAAGTGGCCCTTGCCAACAAGGAGTCGCTGGTGGTCGGAGGCCGCAACGTGATGCGTCTTTCGGCCGAAAAGCACGCTCCGATCCTGCCGATCGACTCCGAACATTCGGCCATCTTCCAATGCCTGGTCGGAGAGGTCGCCCCGGTGCGGCGGCTGATTCTCACCTGCAGCGGCGGGGCGCTGCGCGACCTGACCCGGGAAGAGCTCGCGGCCGTCACGGTCGAACAGGCCCTCCGCCACCCCCAGTGGGAGATGGGAGCCAAAATCACCATCGACTCCGCCACGCTGGTCAATAAGGGTTTCGAGGTGATCGAGGCGCACTGGCTGTTCGGCGTGCCGGCCGATCGGATCGAGGTGGTCATCCATCCCCAGTCCATCGTCCACTCGCTCGTCGAATTCGGGGACGGAGCCCTCAAGGCGCAGCTCGGCGCCCCCGACATGCGCACGCCGATCAGCTATGCCCTCACCTTTCCCGATCGGGCGCCGCGTTCGCAGGAGACTTTCCGGCTCACCGACCACCCGGTTCTCGCCTTTGCCGAGGTCGATCGGACGAAATACCCGGCGCTGGATCTGGCGTACGACTGCCTCGCACGGGGCGGTACGGCCGCCTGCACGATGAACGGCGCGAACGAAGTGGCCGTGGAGGCCTTCCTGACACGCAAATGCGGCTACCCCGACATCGTCGGCAGCATAGAATTTGCCCTTCGCAGGGCCGGATTCGTCGCCGAACCCACGCTCGACGACTACGCCGCCGCCGACGGGGAGGCACGCGCGCTGGCCCGTCAATACCTCGCTTTATAACCAAACAACGATTCGGATGGATATTCTTATCAAAGTCATACAGCTCTTTTTATGCTTCACCCTGCTCGTGGGCATCCACGAACTGGGTCATTTCTTCATGGCGCGTGCGTTCAAAATCCGCGTCGAGAAATTCTATATCTTCTTCAATCCCTGGTTTTCGCTCTTCAAATTCCGCCGCAACGGAACCGAATACGGCCTGGGCTGGCTTCCGCTGGGCGGCTATGTCAAGATTGCAGGCATGGTCGATGAGAGCATGGACAAGGAGCAGTTGAAACAGCCCGTCAAGCCCGATGAATTCCGGGCCAAACCCGCCTGGCAGCGCTTTCTGGTGATGATTGCCGGCGTGACGATGAACCTGCTGCTGGCCGTAGTCATCTACATCGGCATCTGCTACACCTGGGGCGACTCCTATTTCTCGAACAACGACGCCCGCTGGGGCTACAACTTCAACGATGCGGGGCACGAAATGGGTTTCCGCGACGGCGACCGCTTCGTGACCATCGACGGCGAACCCGTCGATAACATCCGCACGCTGCTCAACGACCTGCTCATCACCGAGAGCGGACGCACGGTGGTGGTCGAACGCGGCGGCGAGCAGGTGGCGATCCGCATTCCGCTCGAGACGCTGATCCGTATGCGGCAGGAGAAAGCCTACGACGGGCTTTTCACCCTTCCCGCGCCTTTTATCGTGGACAGCGTTGCCTCCGCAGCGGCCCGGGACGCCGGATTGCAGCCGGGCGACCGGATCGCCGGGCTCGACGGCCGGACCATCACCGACTTCGCTTCCATCCGCGAAGCGCTCGCGGAGGTCAAAGGCCAGACGACGATGCTCACCGTCATCCGGGACACCGACACCCTTTCGCTCGCCGCAGCCGTGGACGGGCAGGGCAAGCTGGGCGTGCTGGCACTCGCATCCCCCTACACGATGCGCACCCGCCACTACACCTTCGGTGAATCCATACCCGCCGGAATCCGCAAAACGGGCGAGGTCGTTTCGGACTACTGGCAGCAGCTCAAGCTGATCGTGCAGCCCAAAACCCGCATGTACGAAGAGGTGGGCGGCTTCGTGGCCATCGGCAGCATCTTTCCCGGCGAGTGGGACTGGCAGGACTTCTGGTTCAAGACCGCCTTTCTGTCGATCATCCTGGCGATCATGAACCTCCTCCCGATCCCCGTGCTGGACGGGGGACACGCCCTGTTCACCCTCTGGGAGATGATTACCCGCCGCAAGCCGAGCGAAAAATTCCTCGAACGGGCGCAGTACGTCGGATTCCTGATCCTCATGGCGCTGCTGATCTACGCCAACGGGAACGACATTTACCGCTTTTTCATCAAGTGACGATGAGCTTCGCAGGGCATGTGTTCGATATGATCCGACGCTCCGAGGCCAACCGGGCGCTGGTCAAAGCCTCCCGCGACAAAGCCGCCGGGTTGCGGATGCGCTATATCGGCACGCCCGCCGACTCGCGGCCGACGGCGGAAAAACAGATAGCCCCCGAGCGGCTCGCCGGCGAGTTGCGGCACATCCGGATGCGGGCGCGTGACGAACGCCGGAGGCTTGCGATCGTGGGCGGCATCCTCTGCGCGGCGGGCCTGGCGGCACTGATCGGGCTGACCTGGCTTTTTCTGTAAGCTGCCCCGCACCCCAATATAAAGGATACCTTGAACGGAAGCAATATGAACCCTACGCTTGAAACCTGTGCCGCAGCGCTGCGCCGCAACCGCTTCGACGTGCGCGTGGTCGCAACGAGCGAAGAGGCGCTCGCCGCGATGAAAACGATCGTGGAGGCCGAGCGGCCCGAAGTCGTCTCGTTCGGGGATTCGATGACCATGCGCGCTACCGGAGTGATCGAATGGCTGCGCGGCGACCGACGCTTCCGCCTGCTCGACGGCTTCGATCCCTCGATGCCGCGGAGCGAGCGGCTCGAAATACGTCGGCAAGCCCTGCTGTGCGACCTGTTCATCACGGGGATCAACGCCGTGACCGCCGTCGGGACCCTTCACTGGCTCGACATGGTCGGCAACCGCATTGCGCCCGTCGCCTTCGGCCCCCGCAAGGTCATTCTGGTCGCCGGACGCAAAAAGGTCGTCGCCTCGCGCGAGGAGGCCGAGGAGCGCATCCGCCGCATTGCCGCTCCGCAGAACGTGGCCCGCCATCCCGGGTTCCGCACCCCATGCGCGATAACGGGCGTCTGCTCCGACTGCAACTCGCCCGACCGCATCTGCAACACCCGCATGGAGATGCTGCGCTGCCACCCCGCTGGCCGTGTGACGGTCATCCTGATCGACGAGGATTCGGGCCTGTAACGGGCGGTGAACGGCGGCGCAGCAATACGAAGGATATGAGACGTCCGGCGACGGACGCACAACCCAAGAGGAACACATGGCAAAGGTCAAAAAGGCATTTTTCTGCAAGAGCTGCGGTTTTGAAGCGCCCCAATGGTACGGCAAATGCCCGTCGTGCGGCGAATGGAACACTTTCACCGAGGAGGTCATAGCACGCGAAAACGGCGGCGGCACGGCGGCGCTCGCCGACCTGCCCGCAGCGCGCCCGCAGCGCATCCTCGAAATCCGGCAGAACGAACGGCGGCGCATCGACCTGGGCAACCGCGAGGTCAATCGCGTGCTGGGCGGCGGCCTGGTGCCGGGCTCGCTCGTGCTGCTCGGCGGCGAGCCGGGGATCGGCAAATCGACCCTCAGCCTCCAGATCGCACTGGCCGCCAACGGCCTGAAAACGCTCTATGTCTCGGGCGAGGAGTCGGCCGAGCAGATCCGCATGCGCGCCAACCGGCTGGGGATCGGCAACGAGGAGTGTCTGGTCTATGCGGAAACGCTGCTCGAAAACATCCTCCTTCAGATCGGCGAGCAGAAACCCGACCTGGTGATCGTCGATTCGATCCAGACCATCTACACCAACCTGCTGGACTCCTCCGCCGGAAGCGTCTCGCAAATCCGGGAATGTGCCTCCTCGCTGCTCAAATACGCCAAGAGCAGCGGTACATCCGTCTTCATCATCGGCCACATCACCAAGGACGGCACCATCGCAGGGCCCAAGGTGCTCGAACATATCGTGGACGTGGTGCTCCAGTTCGAGGGGGACAACAACCAAATCTACCGCATCCTGCGGGGGATCAAAAACCGGTTCGGAGCGACGTTCGAGATCGGGGTTTTCGAGATGCTCGACGCCGGTCTGCGCGAGGTGGACAACCCCTCGGAGATCCTGCTCACCCACTACGACCAACCGCTGAGCGGCATCGCCGTGGGCGCCTCGGTGGACGGCATACGCCCCTACCTGATCGAAGTGCAGGCACTGGTCTCGGGCGCAGCCTACGGCACCCCGCAGCGTTCGGCCACGGGGTACGACAGCCGCCGCATGAACATGCTGCTGGCCGTATTGGAAAAGCGCGTGGGGATGAAAATGTTCCAGAAAGACGTATTCCTCAACTTCGCGGGAGGCTTCAAGGTCGCCGATCCGGGTCTGGACCTCGCGGTCGTCGCGGCCGTGATCTCCTCCTACTACGACCGCCCCATCGCCGAGGGGGTCTGCTGCGCCGGAGAGATCGGACTCTCGGGCGAAGTGCGGCCCGCCCCGCGCAGCGAGCAGCGCATCAGCGAAGCCTCGCGGCTCGGGTTCCGCCGCATCGTGGTTTCGGGCTACCTGCCCAAAAACGCCAAGCGGCCCAGAGGGATCGAAGTGGTCGCAATCAACCGGATCGACGAACTTCCCCGCGCCCTGTTCGTCGAATAGCGCTCCGAGCCGAAAATATTTCCGGCCGATCGCCCCGCCCCGTCCCGGGCGGGGCATAGTCTTTGAAAGGATATCCGGCAAAAAGGTAGAAACTATGCAAAAAAGAGCCGTCATACTGGGAGGAGTGGGCCTCATCGGCACGCACCTCTGCCTCAGGCTGCTCGGCGAGGGATACGAGGTCTTCTGCGTGGATATCCGCGATGTGAGCGACTCGCCGCTGCTCAGGGAGGTCAAAGGCATCGCGGGCTTCCGGTACGTGCATCACAACATCACCAATCCGTTCGGCATCCGCTGCGACGAAATCTACAACCTGGCGACCCCCACCATGCTCCGCTACGACAAGGCGCTGCCGGTGGAGACGCTCAAGGTAAACCTCCAGGGCTCGATCAATGCCCTCGAAACCGCCCGCACGGAGTTCGCACGCATCCTCTATGCCTCCTCGGGCGATGTGTACGGCACCATGCTGCGGGAGAGCTTCGCCGAGGAGGGCTTCAGCAACGCATCCGGGCGGGCGCTCGCCGAAGGCAAGCGGGCCGCCGAAGTGCTCCATGCAGCTTACCACGACGAATACGGCGTGGACGCCCGCATCGCCCGCATCTTCAACACCTACGGGCCGGGCGCCGATCCGAGCGACCAGCGCGTGGTGATGAAGATGATCGTGGCGGCGCTGCAAAACCGCGACATCACCATTTACGGCAGCGGCGAGCAGATGCGCTCCTTCTGCTGGGTGGGCGACGTGGTGGACGGATTGGTCCGCCTGATGCACGCGCCGCAGGCCGACGGAGCACGCACGGTCAATCTCGGCAGCGACCACGAGGTCTCCATCCGCGCGCTGGCCGAGAAGATCGTCGAGCTGACCGGCAGCCGCTCGCGCATCAACCACGTCGAAGCGCGACGCGACGACCCCCGCCGCCGTATGCCCGACATCGCCGCAGCCCGGCGCGAACTCGACTGGACACCCCGCACGCCGCTGGCCGAGGGGCTGCGCCGCACGATCGAATATGCGGAGAAAGAGCTCGCCGGCGCCCGGCAATGCACCCCTACATGGGTCGAAATCCATTGATATACGCAGCAATAAAAATATGAAGGATTTTGAAAAGGTAATCTGGCGGCAATCGCTCGTGCTGGTCGATTTCTTCGCCACGTGGTGCGGCCCCTGTCAGATGATGCACCCCGTGCTCGACCGTTTCAGGGAGCAGATGGTGGGGCGCGTGGATGTCTTCAAGATCGACATCGACTCCCTCGAAGATGCCGAAACGATTCGCCGCTACAACATTCAGGCGGTGCCGACGCTCATCTTTTTCCGGCGCGGTCGCGTCCTGTGGCGTGCAAGCGGCCGCCTGAGCCTGGAACAGCTCAAAGAGGTGGTCGAACGGATCGAAGAGAAAGAGTACGCCGGTTGCAACATCTAACCGTCCAGACGCCACGCCATCTGCTCGCGGATATGGTCGGCGGCGGCGGTATGCGGCAACGTGCCGACGACACGCAGAACGGCGTCGCGCCCCTCTGGGCGATCCGTTCCCACGGAAGCCAGCAATGCGACGACTCCGTCGGCAAGCAGCAGGTCTTCGGGAAAATCCGCCGCAAGAGCGGGCAGGGGCGCCAATGCCTCCCGCACCGGTACGGAACGGCTGCGGGCGGCCGACAACAGCGCCGCATAGCGCAGCAAGGGATCGGTCGCAGCCATCCATGCGGCATAGAGTTCGCGCACGCACTCCGTGCGGCTCAACAGGGCGAAAGCCGCCTCCTCGGCAACTTCCGAATTGACGATCCCCGCGCCCCAGGCGTCGAATTCGGCAGCCACGACCCGCCGGGGCTCGGCGAGGGTGAGGGCGGCCAGTCGCAGTTCGCGCACATCCTGCAAAAAGAGGTAGCGGGCAAAAGCGTGATCGGGTGGGCAGGAGCGTGCGATCGCGCGAATCGTCGGCAGGCTCACGCCATAGTTGAGACCATAGGGACGTCCCCGCACACGCATCGAATCGGCAACCGCGCCGTTCATCTCCCGCCGCAGCCGCCCCAGCAACTCAACCATGCGGGAGGTCAGGTCCGTCGCGCCCATGCTACCTTCTCCGCGGCACGGCCACTTCGACCGAGCGGCCCAACTCGAACACCGGAAGAATCGTCCGGGCCAGCTCTCGGTTCCCCGCCATAAGGGTGCAGACGGTGGAGGCCGCAACCCGGAACGTTTCCCGATTGGTCTGTTTCGGACCGGCGGGCGTTACGGCAGCCGCATCCCCCTCGGGTTCCAGCCGCAGCGACACCAGATCGCCCGACAGGTCGTCCTCGGGCAGCAGTCCGTCCTGCGGGCTGAAGCGGCATACGACATATTGCTGCTTACCCTCTTGCGGCACGACGATGTAGCGACGCGTCTGTACGCTCACGACCTGCCTTCCGAGGAAGAGTTCGAGATAGCTCTGCTCCAGGCGGTCGATACGCTCCAATGCCGATTCGAGACCCGCCCCGAAGACGTTTTCGCCCGCTTCGCCCGTGATAAGCTCCTGGCGGTGACGCCGCAGCGAGAAGATCGTGGCGGCAGCTTCGCGGGCCGCCTCTTCGAGCGGGAGCATCGTCGCACTCGTCCGGTCGGGGGCCAGGCGGGCGAACCGGTCGCCCTCGCTTCGGAAGCTCTCCACCCGCTGCTCCGCTGCGGGCAGCTCCGCCGGAGCCATCAGCCGGGCGTCGTCGGCCAGAGCGATGCGGGCCCCGACCAGCGCATAGGAGCTCTTGTCCGTAAGCGGCGCGCGCACGCCGAGGTATTTCTGCGCATAGCGGGCATAGGGGCCGCAGACGATCTGCTCGCGCTCCTGGGTGATGTCCACGGCAAGCGTGGTCCGGGGCTGCCCCACCGTAAGCCGGCCGTCCTGTTCATAGGCGCCCAGGCGGGCGATCCGGGGGTTCTCCTGCGCCGCCGCACCGACGGCCAGGCAAAGCAATGCCGCAAGAAAAAGGTTGCGTTTCATAGGTTTCGTTTTTGCTCGTCCACAAATTTAGCCGATTTTCCGGCTCTGTCAAAATTTCAGGTAGAAATCCCGCGTCAGGCGCCGGTATTCGGGAGTGTAATCCATCGCTCCGTCTCCCGAAGCGATCGTCAGGCTACCCTTCTCCGGGGCCTCGCAGGGGCGGGGCGTGAGCTCCAGCAGGCAGCGACGAACACCCCGCGCGGGGGTCGGGCAGACCTCCGTGCAGCGGCTCACGAAGAGCCGTCCCGCCGCCACGCCGATGAAGCGGGCAGCCTCCTGCGGCGGCAGGATAAGGCAGAAACGTCCGTCGGGCGCGAGCAGCCGCAGCACCGCGTCGCGCAGTTCCGCGAAAGGAAGCGTCTCCGCATGGCGGGCGCGCGAACGCCCCCGGTCGGGGCAGGTGAGGGAATCGACGTAAAACGGAGGATTCGAGACGATCAGCCCGAACCGACGGCCGGGATCGAACGCTTGCACGGAGGAGCAGACCACCTCCATCCGCTCGCCCCAGGGCGAAGCGTCGGCATTCTCCCGCGCCTGCGACGCGCTTCCGGGATCGATCTCGACCGCCGTGACCCGTGCCGCAGAGCGCTGCGCCAGCATCAGGGCGATCAGTCCGGTGCCCGTGCCGATATCGAGAATACGTTCATCCTGCGGCTCCACGCGGGCCCAGGCGCCGAGCAGCACACCGTCTGTGCCGACCTTCATCGGGCAGCGATCCTGCCTTACCGCGAATGCTTTGAACCGGAACATGGCTGCAATCAGGCGAATCCGTCCATACCGGCCCCGAACAGGGCGAAGTCGTACCGCACGGGATCGCAGGCATCCAGCGTGCGGAGCGCTGCCGTCACCTCCTCCACCGCCCGCCAGTCGTTCTGGCGACGCCGGAGCAGCCCCAGTGCGCGGGCGACCTCCCCCGTATGGACATCGAGCGGCAGGTAGAGCGCTGACATGGGGATCGAGGGCCACAGGCCGAAATCCACGCCCCTCGCGTCGCGGCGCACCATCCACCGCAGGTACATGTTGAGCCGTTTGCAGGCCGCCCCCCGCTCGATCGAGGAGAGGTGCTTTTCGCAATGGGGGTTGTGGTCGCCGCGCAACAGCTCGCGCCGGAATTCGGCCAGCGTGAGGCGCAGATCGCCCGTGCGGGCAAAGGATTGCCCGAAGAATTCCCCGATACCGCCGCAGGAGGCATAGAGCGAACGGATCGCCAGCACGTAATCCCGCAGATCGCCGCCGTTGAACGTGCGGTGCACGAATCCCTCGAGTCCGCGCAGCTCCTGCCCGGAGGCATGGCGGACGAAATCGGCCGGTGCATTGTCCATGAGCTGCATCATGCGGCAGGCGTTGCGCACGATGGAGCGGCGGTTGCCCCAGGCGATCGTCGCGGCGAAGAAACCGGCGACCTCCCGGTCATGGGGGTCGGTGAAACGATGCGGCACGCTGACGGGGTCGGCTTCGATGAATTCGGGCCGGTTATAGCGGTCGTACCACCGCTCGAGCAGTTCGCGCAGCTCGCCGCCTAACGCCTCAGCCGATGATGCGTCCATCGCTCATGGCTATTCGGCGGTCGGCCATGGCAGCCAGCCCCTCGTCGTGCGTCACGATGACGACGGTTTGGCCCAGCCGGTCGCGCAATTCAAAAAACAGGCGGTGGATCTCCTCCTTGTTATGCGTGTCGAGATTGCCCGAGGGCTCGTCGGCCAGCAGCACCGAGGGGGAGTTCACGATGGCGCGGGCGATGGCCACGCGCTGCTGCTCCCCGCCCGAAAGCTCGCTCGGCTTATGCCCGCCGCGGGCTTCGAGTCCCATCATGGCGAGCAGTTCCGTCGCCCGCCGTTCCGCCTCGGCGCGGCTGCGGCGGCCGATCAGAGCGGGGATACATATGTTTTCAAAGGCCGTGAATTCGGGAAGCAGGTGATGGAACTGGAAAACGAAGCCGATATGGGCGTTGCGGAAGCGCGAGAGCGCCCGATCGCCCAACGACGAAACATCCTGTCCGTCGATCTCGACCCGCCCCCCGTCGGGCCGCGAGAGGGTCCCCATGATTTGCAGCAGCGTGGTTTTGCCCGCGCCGCTGGCGCCGACGATCGACACGACTTCGCCCTGGGCGACCTCCAGCGAGACCCCCTTGAGCACCTCCAGGTCGCCGTAGCGCTTGTGAATATCGGTAACTCGAATCATTGGAAGCGGTATTTTTCGTTGATGGCGGCAACGGTTTTCCGGCAATCGCCAATATCGCCTGTCAGGTAGTCGTCGTCGTAACTGAAATAGTTTATCATCATGCCGATGAAACTGACGCACATCGGGTCGGCAAGCATCAGCCGCCAAGCCTCCCGGTACCCCAGTGCGGAGAAGCGACTCAGCAATTCCGGCGGCGTATTGGCCTGAAAATGATTCATGGCCTCCTGTTTCTGCCGATTGTAGCTATCCACATCGCGGCCGAACTCCTCCAGGGAGCGGTAACATCCGAGTATTTGCATCAACAGCCCGTTGTCGTTCACCGACTGGATGGCACCCGACGTCTTGAGCACTTCGAGGGCATCGCTGCGGGGTTCAAACTCCTGCGTGGTACCCAGCAAGGACATGTAACGTTCCAGCGAATCCTCGGGAATCAGATCGACATTCTTCCCATACCGTTCAAACATCAGCATCCCCTGCCGATCGCGGTTCAGCCACGCACAGTAACAATCCAGTTTTTCACGGTTGGCATTGAGCTCCTCCACGACCAGTCGCATGATCGTCCGCACCTGTCGCTGGTGCGACCAGCGTGCGATCAGATCCGAACCCGCAAAAGTGACCACGATACCGATAATGACCACCGACAACTGCAGCCCGTAATCGCCCCAGCTTCGGCGGCGGGGGCCGTTTTCTCCCGCCGTCTTACGTCCCGGGCGGCCCGGACGGTGTCGGCGGCGACGCGCTGCGGGTTTATCGCCCGCAGCGTCCGCAGACTTCGGCGCAGCTCCCTCTTTTGCCATACTTATCCCAGGTTACGCGTGTAAGTTTCAAACAGTTTTACCGTATCGACCGCCTCCTGCACGTCGTGCACCCGCAGGATCGAAGCCCCCTGTCTCAGACACTCCCAGCCGAGCGCCACCGTGCCGGCCAACGCCCGGTCGGGAGTCGTGCCGAGGAGCCGGTAGATCATCGACTTGCGGGAAACGCCCGCCAGCAGCGGATAGCCCAGCGCACGGATACGGTTCAGACCCGCGAGCAGTTCGTAGTTCTGTTCGAGCGTCTTGGCGAAGCCGAAACCGGGATCGAGCACGATCCGGTCCCGCCGCACGCCCGCCGCCTCCAATGCGGCGGTTTTCTCACGGAAGTACTCCGCCACCTCCTCAGCCACATTGCGGTAGGCGGTCATCTCCTGCATCGAGGCGGGCGTGCCCCGCATATGCATCGCCACATAGGGCAGGCCGTGCCGGGCGACCACTGCGCACATCCGCGGATCGAGCTCCCCGGCCGAAATATCATTGACGATCACCGCGCCGAAGCGTTCGACGACCCGCTCGACGACCTCGCTGCGGAATGTATCGACCGAAACCGCCATGCCCGGCGCGAGGCGGCGGACGGTCGCAACGCCCCGCTCCACGCGGAGCCACTCCTGCTCGGGGGGAACCTCCGCCGCACCGGAACGCGACGAATAGCCGCCCACGTCGATGATCGAGCAGCCGGCATCGACCGCCTCCTTCACCTGCCGCGCAATCGCATCCTCGTCCGCCGTCCGGCTTCCGGCGAAGAAAGAATCGGGCGTGACGTTGAGAATCGCCATGACCTGACGCCGGCGCAGGTCGATATCAACAGCGGAAGGCTTCATCGCGGAAAATAAGGTCGAGTTTGGCCACGTCCTGTCTCAGGTCGTCCACCGAAAGATTCACAATCGTATAATCCGCCCGCGCAAGCATTTCGTCGTCCGACAACTGCGTGGCGGCACGGCGGCGAACCGCCTCCTCGGTCGCTCCGTCGCGCTCGACGGCACGCCGGATGCACACCTCGCGGGGCGCCATGACCGCCAGCGTCCTGTCCACGCGGCGCACCAGGCCGGCACTGAAGAGGATGGCGCTCTCCAGCATCACATAGGGATGGCTCTGCTCCCGGGCCCAACGGTCGAAATCCTCCATCACGGCCGGATGAACGATGCCGTTGAGTGCGGCGAGGGCCGCGGCATCGTGAAAAACCCGGTCGGCGAGGAACTGCCGATCGAGCCGGTCGCCGACGTAAGCGGCCTCCCCGAAACGTTCACGGATGGCGCCGCGCACCGCCGGATCGCGTTCCATAAGCCGTTTGGCCTCGACGTCCGAATTGTAAACGGGCACGCCCCGCTCCGCAAAAAGGCGGCAAACCGTCGTCTTGCCGCTGCCGATTCCGCCGGTCACCCCCACCTTCATCATGGCTCCACGGGTTTTTCGATTTCGGGGATAGCACCCAACGAGATCACCTTGATATCGCTGAACCGAACGGACAGGGCGCTTTGCAGCGACTGGGGGTCGATAGCGATCATCCCCTCATGTCCCTCCTCGTGCACGGGCTTGTATTTGAGCTCCGAAAGGGGGATACGCACCCGCTTGTTCATATAGACCCGGTAGCCGAACAGGTTGGTACCGACGCCCTCCACCACGCAGGTGACCCGGAACTCCTGGCCGTCCACATTGACGCGCACATGTTGCTCCGTGGTATAGGTATAGCTCAGCTTGGCGATATACCACAGGATGAACGACGCGACCAGCAGCGCCAGGAAAACGGCCGAGACATAGCGTCGCAGCCAGTTTACGATACTCTCCATACGATTCAGCATTTCACGGACAAAGTTAAAAAAAAATGGACTGCGCCATACGCCGCAGTCCATTTATTTTCGGAGAGGGAACCGGCTACCTGGCGGCCTTCCGCTGCCCCTTGACCAGATCGTATGCGATCGGCGTGGCCACGAACAGCGTGGACAGCGTACCGATCACCACGCCCAGCAGCAGAGCGAAGATGAAGCCCCGGATCGTCTCGCCGCCGAAGAAGAAGATCGCAAGCAGCGTCACCAGCGTCGTGCCCGAGGTGTTCAGCGTACGCGACAGCGTCGAGTTGATGGCGTTGTTCACATTCTCCTTCAGATCGCGCTTAGGATAGAGCTTCAGGTACTCGCGGATACGGTCGAACACCACCACCGTGTCGTTGATCGAATAACCGATGATCGTCAGGATCGCGGCGATGAACGCCTGATTCACCTCCAGGTTGAAAGGCAGCAATCCGTAGAGCAGCGAGAAAATACCGATCACCAGCAGGGCGTTGAAGGCCAGCGCAGCCGTTGCGCCGGTGGCCCACTGCCACTTCTTGAACCGGAACGTGATATACAGTCCGATGGCCAGGAGCGAGAAGAGCACGGCCAGAATCGCGCTGCGGGTCATGTCCTTGGCGATCGAGGGGCCGATCTTGTCGGCCGTGACGATGCCGTTCACGTCCTCCTGCGTATTGCGGAAGTTATCGAAAGTAATGTCGTACTGGTAGAGTCCCCTGAGCGAGTTGTAGAGGATTTCGTCCACCTCGGTGGTCGCCTCGTCCGACGTGTCGTCGTACTTGTACTGCGTCACGATGCGCATCTGGTTCTCGTTGCCATACTGTTTTACCTCGAAGCTGACGTTGGCCGCATCGGCATAAGAGGCGAACGACTTGTCGAGGTTCTGGCGCACGTCCTCGGCCGAAACCGGATGGTCGAAACGCACCACATAAGCGCGGCCGCCGGTGAATTCGGCACCCATGTTCAGGCCGCGCACGAAGAACGAAACGATGGAGACCAGGATCACGACCAGCGCGAAGATATAGGCTGCCTTACGCTTGCCGATGAAGTCGAAATGCACGTTGTAGAGCAGGTTCTCCGACCATTTGCGCGAGAACGAGATGCGGCCCCACTTGCCGACGATCCACTCGATGAGCAGGCGGGTAATGAAGATCGAGCAGAAGAGCGAGGTCAGGATACCGATAATCAGCGTGGTGGCGAAGCCCTGTACCGGGCCGTTGCCGAAGACGAAGAGCACGATACCGGTGATAAGCGTGGTCACGTTACCGTCGATGATGGCGGAATAGGCGTTCGAGAAACCGTCCTTGATCGAGAGGGCGAGCCCCTTGCCGCCGCGCAGCTCCTCCTTGATGCGTTCGTAGATAATCACGTTGGCATCGACGGCCATACCCATCGTCAGCACGATACCGGCGATACCGGGCAGCGTCAGTACGGCGCCGAACGACACCAGCACGCCCATGAGCAGAAAGACGTTCGAGATGAGTGCGATATCCGACATCCATCCCGCCGTCTTGTAATAGAGCCCCATGTAGAGCAGCACCAGAATAAAGGCGAGCAGGAACGAGAGCATACCCGCGTTGATCGACTCCTGGCCGAGCGAAGGGCCGACCACCGTATCCTGGATGATGCGGGCGGGAGCGGGCACCTTACCCGACTTGAGGACGTTCGCGAGGTCCTTGGCCTCCTGGATCGTGAAACCGCCGGAAATCTCGGAATTGCCGCCCTCGATTTTCTGACGGACCACAGGGGCCGAATAGACGTACCCGTCGAGCACGATGGCGATGCAGCGACCGATGTTGTCGCCTGTCAGACGACCCCATTCCTGCACGCCGACCGAGTTCATCGACATCGAAACCTTGGCTTCCGCGCCTCGCTCGGCATAGGTCTCGCGGGCGTCGGTAACCACGCTGCCGTCCAGCGGCGCCTTGCCGTCGGGCGTATCGACCTTGATGGCGTAGAGCTGGAAACGGCCCTCCATCGCGGGATCGCCCTTGATGCCCCACTTGAAGACAACATCGGCCGGCAGCAGGTCGCGCACGGCGTCGATACGCAGGTAGCGGTTGATCGTGGCGGTATCGGCAGCGGAGGCAGCGCCTACCACGGCGCCTCCGGCATAGTCGGGATTAAGCAGTGCGAAGAGCGGGTTCTGCGCCCGGTCGAAGCGGGAGGCAATCGCCTCGGGCTGCTCGGCAGCGGCGTCGGCCGTGCCGACCTCGGCAATCAGCCCCTCGGCACCGTTTCCTGCAGTTTCGGCGACGACCGTTTCGGTCTCGCCGTCCGCGGTCTCGGTCTCGGCGACGGCAGTCTCCGTCTCGCCGTCAGGGCCTATCTCTTCGGCAAACTGCGTGCGGATCAACTGGTCGGCGCGCGAGAGGGCCGGCAGCACTTCGTTGGCGTTATAAGTCGTCCAGAACTCGAGCGACGCGGTGCCCTGCAACAGCTTGCGCACCCGTTCGGGTTCCTTGACGCCCGGCAGCTCGACCAGGATGCGGTGCGAGTTGGGCAGGCGTTGGATGTTGGGCTGCGTCACCCCGAAATGGTCGATACGGCTGCGCAGGATATTGAACGAAGCGCCGATGGCGTCGTCGGTCTCCTTGCGCAGAATCTTCTCCACGTCGGCATCCGAGCTGTTGGGGGTGATATCCTTGCGGTCGGGGCTCACGAAGAGCGCGGCCAGCGGTGCGCCTCCCGATGCCTCGCGGTACGCCTTCACGAACTCGCCGATATAGTCGTTGCTCCCCTTGCGAAGCGCCTCGTTCGCGCTGTCGATCGCTTGCTGGAAGGCAGGATCCTTCGCACTGTCGCCGGCAAGCGCCTTGATGACGTCCTCCACCTGCACCTCGAGCATGACGTTCATGCCGCCCTTCAGGTCGAGGCCCAGGTTGATCTCCTTCTCCTTGACCTCCTTATAGGTGAATGCCTTGAATCCCAGGTTGTAAACCGGCTGGTTCTGGACCGAGTCGAGGTAGTACTGCTCCATGACAGCCTGCTCGCCGGGCTCGAACGCTGCGGCGTACCGGGCCGCATTCTTCTCTACGTTCCGCGCCTTGAAGGTGAACGAAAGCTGGTAGATACAAGCAATCGCCAGCAGGATTGCGAGTAGTTTGATAGCACCTTTACTTTGCATTTGAGTTAAAAGAATTTGTTATGTTTTTCGTCGTATCTAAAGTCAATATGCACAATAGCACGCAAAGATAGAAAAAAATAAGCGAACGGCGAAACACTGCGGGCAAAAAGTTTCCGCCGTACGCATCCGCAGCGCCCCGAACGTCAGGTATGACGGCGCAGCCGGCGGACGCGGAAACCCGGGCGGCACAACAAAAAAGGAACGCACCCGCGCTGGGTGCGTTCCTCCGATCTTCCGTACAGCGGCCGTCCTTGCGCCGCTGCCGCGTTATTTCACCTCCTCGAACTCCACGTCCTCGGGCTGGCCGTCGTTCGGTGCGCCCTGCTGCGGGCCGGCATTGTGCTGCGACTGTCCGGCGTCGGCGCCGGGCTGTGCGCCCTGGGCCTGCTGCTGCGCGTAGATGTCCTGCGAAGCGGCCTGCCATGCGGCGTTGAGCTCCGCAAGGGCCGTGTCGATGGCGGCTACGTCGGCGTTCTTGTGCGCCTCCTTGAGCTTGGCCAACGCTCCCTCGATGGCCGACTTCTTGTCGGCAGGCAGCTTGTCGCCGTACTCCTTGAGCTGTTTCTCGGTCGCGAAGATGTTGGAATCGGCCGCATTGACCTTGTCGATGCGCTCCTTCTCCTCGCGGTCTTTGGCTTCGTTGGCCTTGGCCTCGTCGCGCATGCGCTGGATCTCCTGCTCGGTCAGGCCGCTTGAGGCCTCGATGCGGATTTTCTGCTCCTTACCCGTGCCCTTGTCCTTGGCCGACACGTTCAGGATGCCGTTGGCGTCGATGTCGAACGTCACCTCGATCTGCGGCACGCCGCGCGGAGCGGCGGGGATGCCGTCGAGGTGGAAGCGACCGATCGACTTGTTGTCGCGGGCCAGCGGACGCTCGCCCTGCACGACGTTGATCTCCACCGAAGGCTGGTTGTCGGCGGCTGTCGAGAACACCTCGCTCTTGCGGGTCGGGATGGTGGTGTTGGCGTCGATCAGCTTGGTCATCACGCCGCCCAGCGTCTCGATACCCAGCGACAGCGGGGTCACGTCGAGCAGCAGCACGTCCTTCACCTCGCCCGTCAGTACGCCGCCCTGAATCGCAGCGCCGATGGCCACCACTTCGTCGGGATTGACCGACTTGTTGGGCGCCTTGCCGAAGAACTCTTCCACGATTTTCTGAATGGCGGGGATACGGGTCGAGCCGCCTACCAGGATCACTTCGTCGATCTGGCCGGCCTGCAGCCCGGCGTCGCGCAGCGCGAGTTTGCAGGGCTCGACGGTCCGACGGATCAGGTGGTCGCACAACTGCTCGAACTTGGCGCGCGTGAGCGTCATCACCAGGTGCTGCGGAATCCCGTCGATGGGCATGATGTAGGGCAGGTTGATCTCCGTCGAAGTGGAGGACGAAAGCTCGATCTTGGCTTTCTCGGCAGCCTCCTTCAGACGTTGCAAGGCCATCGGGTCCTTCCTCAGATCGACGTTGTGCTCGGCCTTGAACGCCTCGGCCATGTAGTCGATCAGCACGTGGTCGAAGTCGTCGCCGCCGAGGTGGGTGTCGCCGTTGGTGGACTTCACCTCGAAAACGCCGTCGCCAAGCTCCAGGATCGAAATATCGAACGTACCGCCGCCCAGGTCATAGACGGCGATCTTCATGTCGCGGTTCTTCTTGTCCATGCCGTAGGCCAGAGCCGCGGCGGTGGGCTCGTTGATGATCCGGCGCACCTTGAGACCCGCGATTTCGCCGGCCTCCTTGGTGGCCTGGCGCTGGGAGTCGGAGAAATAGGCGGGCACGGTGATTACGGCCTCCGAAACCTCCGTTCCGAGGTAATCCTCAGCCGTCTTTTTCATCTTCTGGAGGATCATCGCCGAAATCTCCTGCGGCGTGTACATCCGCCCGTCGATATCCACGCGCGGCGTGTCGTTCTCGCCGCGGACGACCTTATAGGGGGCGCGCTCGGCGTCGGCCTTCACCTGGTCGAACGTCTCGCCCATGAAACGCTTGATCGAAAAGACCGTGCGCTTGGGGTTGGTGATCGCCTGACGCTTGGCCGGGTCGCCCACCTTGCGTTCGCCGTTCTCGGTAAAAGCCACCACGGAGGGCGTGGTGCGGTGTCCCTCGGAGTTGGGAATCACGACCGGCTCGTTGCCTTCCATCACGGCCACACACGAGTTCGTCGTACCTAAGTCAATACCAATAATCTTTGCCATAATCCTATTTTGAGTTTAATTGTCGTTCTGTTCGTCTTTACGGACCGGGCCGTCGGACGGATCCGGGTCGCCCGGCGGACGAACCGAATCGAACAAAGGTTGTACCAAACGACGAATTCTGCCAAATTGTCAGTGAGATGGCAGCGAGGACCCCCAAAGCGGGCAGGAGCGTGATATTTTGGCAGGGATATGGCCGCTCGCCACCGGTCGGATTCCGCCCGTCGGCGGCCCGCATCGTCGAATTTGAGCCCACGTGCCGGGAAAGAAAAAACCCCGGATCGCTCCGGGGTTGTCTTTGCGCGCAGGGCGCCTATTTTTCATTGAGAATCCGCATCGCCGCATCGAGAATGGCCGTATCGTCGAGGGTGACGACGCCGCCGTCGGGGCCCTGCTCGAAATGCACGCCCACGCCCTCCTTGGCCTCGGGATGCCGCCCTCCGAAATAGTTACGGACAGCTTCGACAGAGATACCCAGTTCATCTGCAATACGTTGGGAGCTCCCGCTCGGCAGTCGGTCCTTGATGCGACGCAGCTCGTTGAATGTAATAATCATATCGGTATGTTTTAAATTGATTGATTCTCCACACTAAAATACGACAATTTTACGGAACTGCAAAATTTATGTCAAAAAAATGACACGCCCGCAGGTTTATTTTCCCGGACGGAGCTGGGTATGCTCGAGGAAATAGCGCTGCGACTTGACCAGATTGCGGGCCTGGAGCACCATTGTCTTGGTTTCGTTGAGGATCGTGAGATAGAGCAGGCTGGCTCTGGTCGAGGTCTCGCGGTTCTTGATCCGGCGAAGCTGCTGCTTGACCGCCTCGGCGATCGACTCGAAAAGCTCGTCCCGCAGTTCGAGGATCAGTTCGATATCGGCGAAATCGTGGTTGCGCAGCATGACGTTGATGCGGTTGAAGATCACCTCCACGTCGTCGCCGATGCGAACCAGATCGTCGATCTGCTCGCGCGTCATCCCTTCGTGGTTGTTGTCGATATGCTCGAACGAAGGCCGCGTAATGTGAACGAGCGACTTGGTCACCTCGTTCATGTAATCGACGATCTGCACGTAGTAGTGCCCCGTATCGATCTCGCTGTCCTGGAGCTTCTGCAACATCGGCATGACGGCGTACTTGCGTTCGCGCGAGCGGTAGAACAGGTCGTTGGATTGCTGCACCATGTCGCGCAGCACCTTGCGGTTCTCCTTGAACACGGCGATCAGCGTGCGGTCGTAGATGCGCGTCACCTGCCCCATGGCCTCCCCCACCTCCGAGAGACACTCGGTCACCACATCCTCCGTACTGGTGGTCCGGGGCCGCTCCTCCTGCTGCACGGCGGCCTGCCGGTTCTTGCGGCGGTTGCTGCGCACGAGCATCCAGCCGCACAGCACCGCCACCGCGACGATGGCCGCATTTCCGCCGTACATGAGGGCCAGCCCGACGATGAAGGCGATCGTGAAGGCCCCGAATCCGGTCACGAACCAGCCGGATACGACCGTCAGCACCCCCGTAATGCGATAGACGGCGCTCTCGCGACCCCATGCGCGGTCGGCCAGCGACGAGCCCATCGAGACCATGAAACAGACGTATGTGGTCGAAAGGGGCAACTTCATCGAGGTGGCGATCGAGATGAGGATGGAGGCGGTCGTCAGATTGACCGTCGCACGGATCAGGTCATAGGCCCCGCCCTCGCGCTCCTCCTCCGAGAGCTTGTCGAAGCGGCGGGCAAGCCGGGCGCGCAGGCGGCCGGGCACCACCCGCTCGTAAGCCGTGCTCATGTTCATGGCCACCCGCACCAGACCGCGCGAGACGGCCGACGAGCCGTAACGTTCCTCGCCCTCGTTCTGGCTCGAGAGCGACAGTTCGGTCTTGCTGACCGAGAGGGCCCGACGCGAAGTCCACAGCGTAACGATCATGATAAGCCCCGCGCCGAGCAGCAGGAACATATTGGCCGACACGTCGCCCGCCAGCGCCCCCATCTTCATGGTCATGTCTCCCGTCCCGCGAGCCATCATGTAGGAGTCGTAGCCCGCAACCGGCACGCCGATGAAATTCACCAGGTCGTTGCCTGCAAACGCGAGCGCCAGCGAGAAAGTGCCGGCCAGGATATTGGCTTTCAGGATATTGACGCGGAACATCTGGAGGAAATGGAGCAGCACCGAAGCGACGGCCCAGATCGCCGCAAGCGACAGCAGCAGGTGCGAATCCACGAAGTCCATGAAAGCGGTGCCCCCCAGCGACGAGCGCAGTCCCTTGAACAGCGCGAAATAGAGGATCGCCGTAAACGAGGCGCCGCACCAGACGGCTCCCAGGCGGGCGAACATCCGGTGGTAGCGGAACGAAAAGAGAGCCCGCGAGACGTACATGACCGCCGTGCCGCACGTAAAGGCGAGAATCACCGACAGCAGGATGCCCGCCATGATAGCCAGCGCCCGCGTGGAGTTGATGTACCGCCCGATCTCGGCGAGCGAGACCGACTCGTTGGAGGTGATGACCACAATCGAAACGGCCAGCGCCGAACCGAGCAGGCAGAAGATCAGGGCCACGGTGGTCGAAGTCGGCAGCCCCATGGTATTATAGACGTCCAGCAGGATGATGTTGGCGAGCATCACCGCAAAGTAGAGGATCATCACTTCGCGGAACGAGAAGAGCGCGGGGTCGAACATGCCGCTGCGTGCAACCTCCATCATGCCCGTCGATGTGACCGTACCGATGACGATACCCAACGAGGCGACGGCCATGATGACCTTCAGGGGCGCCACCCGGGAACCGATCGCCGAATTGAGGAAATTGGCCGCGTCGTTCATCACGCCGATAAAAAGGCCCGTGATGGCAAGAACGGCCATGACGATCAGCATAAAAGTATAGATCGGCTCCATGATTCGGTCGGAATTGGGCCATAAAAATAGCCACAAAGCGGCGTTTGTAACCTCTTTGTCACACAGAGTTAACACAAACTTAACACGCGTGTCGCGACGCAAACGCGCACAACACCCTGTTTTTCACGCGGCATGCACCGTTCCGGACGCGGCCGAAGCAGGAACCTGCCGGCCCGAGCCGGACAAACCGAACGCACGGGATGCAAAAAACCGGGGCGGCCGACCGGCCGCCCCGATTATCGTATCCGCAACGAAGTCGCCGACGGGCCCGAGCCCGATGGACGGGCGAAGGCGCACCGGCTTCGCGTCGCATCAATCCGCCTCGGGCTCGATGTAGATTTGGAAGAGCAACGGGGTGAAGGCCTGAATCTCGGTGGTCACCGTAGTCGTGGTGGTCGTGGTCTGATCGGTGGTCGTCGGATAATAATTGCCATAGTAACCGCCCATGTAATTGCCGTAATAGCCGTTGTAATAGCCGCCGTAGTAGCTGTTCCCGTAATAACTGTTGTAGTAGTTATACATGTTGAGCATACTGGAGTAATTGGCTCCCGACGAGGAGGAACTGGTATTCGTCTTGCCCGCCACTCCGGTCGTACCGTAAGCATTGGTCGAGGTGGTCAGCAGCGCGGCCCACTGGCCGAAGCGCAGATTGGGAATCGCATAGTACCAGGCCTGGATATTGTCGCCGCGGTCGTTCTCGGGCGAATAAGAGTAAACCGATCCCTTCTTCACCACTTCGCCATAGACGATCTTCTTCACCTCGTCGATATTGGTGTCCACGACGAAGCCGTCGAGAAAACGGCAGATGTACCAGATTTTGGCCCTGCCCTCCAGCTCGACCGCATTGCCCATGAGCGTACCCACCCCGAAACGTTCGAGCAGAGCTTCGTTGATCCTGCGGTCGATCTCCTGCGTCTTGGCCTCGTCCGTGAAATAGGGGTCGGCATAGCGGAAAAGCGAATCCGTGCGCGTGCTGGGGAAATAAGTGCGGTAAACATAGAGCTGGGGAATCGTATCGGCCACAGACTGCCATGCGTATCCGGCATCGCCGAGGCCATCCCCGTCACGGCCCGCGCCGTGCCGCGCCATCCGGTCCGATGCGCCGACACCCACGGGCGGCAGCAGTCCGCCGTTGTCCCGGGCGAACGCATCCACCTTTTCGCCCTCGGCCTCGAGGGGGTTTTTGACCATGCCCGTCACCTTCATCCGAGCCATCAGCGGACGGTTGGCATCGAGCGAATACTGCCCCTCGTAACCGCCCGTCCCGACGAGCGAGCCGACTACGGTCGAAGGCATGTACAACATCACCTCCGTCCCCAGCCGCATTTCGACCGTGGTGGGGTATCCGTGCTCGCGGGCATACTCCTCGCCGAGCGTCAGCGGGTTGCGCATGGCCAGATAGGAGCCCTCGACGATGCTCTGGTTCACCTCTCCGCAATAGCGGAAGAACGGCACATAGTGGGTGTAGGGCGTGAAGGTTCCCTGCTGCAGCGCGTAGAGGGAGTCGCGGGTGAGGCACACCTCGCCCGCGATGGTGCGGCCCGTAAACTCGAAGCTCACCCAGTAAATCGTATCGCGGATCGGCGCGCTGTCCGGATCGCCGAGCGAAAGCACGTCCACATAATACGCCCCGTCGGACTGGTAGTTCTCCACTAATTTCGGGCGGTGCAGCTTCATCCACTCCCGCAGCGAGCGGTATTCCACCCCCTCGGCGGAGTCGGAGTGATCCTCGGCACAGGCGAAAAGCCCGGCCAGGCAGACGAGCGACATGCTCCAGCGTACAATTCGATTCATATATCTGTCAATCTGTTTTTTCCACTTTGTCGATCGATACGAACCACGCCACCGGACTGCGGTAGGGCACCACGCCGATCATCTCGTCGCCGTAGGCCATCGTATAGGTCATGTAGAGCTCCACCGTGTCGCGTTCGCGGCAGCCGGCGAGCGACTGGTCCAGTCCGGGTGCGGTCGTCCCGTCTCCCACGCGGAACGTGCGGGCCTCGAACGGCCAGTATTCGGTATTGAGTCCCGCCGCCTGGAGGATCCGCTCCCAGCGGGGTTCGTTGGTAAAGTAGGGCAGGTCGATGGTGCGCTTGCGTTCGATCATCTCCATCACCTGATCGTACTCGAAAGTAATGTTCTTAAATGCGAACTCGTAGCACCAGAGCGTGACGCTCACCCGATCGCCCCAATCGACCAGCACACGATCCTGCCGCTCGACATCGTAATAATGGCGGATGTAGCGGTAGGCCGTGTTGCCGAAAGCGGTGTAAAACTGAGGCTCCGTCTCAAGCGACGCCTCCGCCTCCTCTTCCGTCATCAGCCGGGGCTGATGGGTGCCCGAGAGATAGGAGGCCATTTTGCTTTGCTGACCGGGCAGTACGTCCTCTTCCGCACAGCCGCCGGCCATGCAGAGCGCACACAACGCTATGACGAACAATCCGTATTTCATGGGTGTATAATCGTGCAAATTTAAACAAAACCGCCCACACTTGCAAGATTTCTTCCCTATCATTACGAAGGCGGTTCCGTTTTATTGTTCCTGTTCCCGAAATAATCGTGCCCGTGTCCGTCGGATTCGGGCGGGAAGTGCTTCGCGTTCCCTTCGACCGCCGGACGACAAAAACAACCGGGGATACGACTCTGTATCCCCGGTCACACTCTATCCCAAACGTAGTGCGCCGCTTCCGGCGGAAGCAGCGACAACGCCACAGAGCGTTTGTCCTTCCGCGTTACGCGCGACGGTTGCCGTCCTGAAGCCTGTTGCGCCGACAGGCGCGGACAAGGTGCACGAGCAGCGTGATTCCGACCGCCAGCAGGCCGGCAGCAAACATGTAGAGGATAAAATCCATGTAATCGGTCATTTCCACAGGGTTTGATTCGTACGGGTGTGGGACCGGACCGCGCGGAGCAATGCAAATGAAAGGCGCGGACCAAATCCATGATCGTACCTGAGGTCTTAGACTACCTTTTACCCAATTATGGAAATAAGCCCGCGCCGCAACGACGCGAGCGCAAGATCTATTCCATGGGGGTAAATGTGAAAGTGTCTAAGTTTCAGGTACCCGAAATAAATTTACGCTTTGTTGTACAAAGTATGTGTGCTTGACTTTAGGTCATGGGCATATGCTTTTTGTACCGCAAAAGTAGGAATATTCCGGACAATCCGCAACTTCCGGCCCCTAAAACTCGCAGGCTGACAGCGGAAACGGGCCCTGCGGCCATAAAAAAAGCAGCCCGGAAGCTGCCTGGATTGGTTCGTACATCGCATACGGATCACTCTCCGCGTCCGTCCTGCAGCCGGCTGCGCCGGCGTTCGGTCAGCATGTGGCGCACCAGCACCACCACCACGACCGCCAGGCCGCCCAGAAAGAGCATGGCCGAAAATTCCATATAAGACATTGCCATCGGATTCGTTTTTTGCCGGTGGCCTGCAAATAGTCTGCCGAATTATGCCGCTGCAGGCAGAAGGGACGCTGCGGAGGATATCAAAGCCTTTTGAGCGCGGCACGCACCGCCTGCTCCACCGTGGCGGCGGGATCGTCGCGCAGTACGGCGCAGACCGCCTTGTCCGCCGCCGACCGCTGGAAGCCCAGCATCACCAGCGCCGCCATGGTCTCCTCGTACACGGCCGAACCGGCGACGGGACCGGCGCCCGGCCGCTGTGCGACGGGTGTCACCTTGCCGTTGAGCTCGACGATGATCTTCTGCGCGGTTTTCAGCCCGAGGCCCTTCACGTTCTTGAGCAGGACGGCGTTTTCCGTGGCGATGATCTGTTGCAGGTCGTAGGGGGAAAAGGTCGAGAGGATCATGCGCGCGGTGTTGCCGCCCACCCCCGAAACGCTGATGAGCTGCCGGAAAAGCTCGCGTTCGGTTTTCGAGGCGAAGCCGTAGAGCAACTGGGCATCCTCCCGAACCACCTGATGCACGTAGAGCTTCACCCGCTCGCTGTGCTCGATCTGCGAAAAGGTCTCCAGCGAGATGAAGAGCAGGTACCCTACCCCGCCGGTTTCGACGACCGCCTGGGTGGGCGTGAGCTCTGCAAGCGTTCCGGTGATATATTCGTACATGGTTTGATTTTGTGATTGGTCGCAGACAAAAGTAAAGAAATTTTTTTACCTTTGTGACTCAAAGCGAATTTTTAACCAAAACAGAAAACCGGACATGAAAAAAATTCTTTTCACGGCATTGGTTGCAACCCTCACCCTCGCCGGCTGCGCAGACAGGCAGGCAGCCTCCGCACCCGTCGAATCCGAAACACCCGAGGCATACCCGGCCGGGAGCGGGGAGATCGCCTACGTGCAGGTGGAAGCCGTGCTGGCCCAGAGCGACCTCTACCTCAACGAGGGGGCGGCCTTGCAGCAAAAGACCGAAAAGGCGCAGAAGAGCTGGGCCCAGAAAGAGAAGAATCTCCAATACGAAGCGGCTCAGCTGCAGGAGAAATACCAGAAAGGACTCATCACCACGGCCGACGCACAGGCCACGCAGAAGAGCATCGAGCAGCGCGTAGCCGCCTACCAGAACTCCGCGCAGAAAGAGGCCCAGACGCTCGAAGAGGAGAATTACGTCTTTACCAACCGGGCCCAGGATTTGTTGCAGCGGGCTGTGCAGGCGATCAACGGCGACAAGCGCTATAAACTCATCATCAACGCCAGCGCCCTGATCGATGCGGATACGACGCTCAACATCACCCCGGCCGTGCTGGCCGAGGTAAACCGCCTCTATGCCGAGGACAGGAAAGCCGATAAAAAATAGTGCGGGAGTCTCCGCACCGAAACCGTCCCGTACACCGGGGCGGTTTTTTGCATCCCGGAAAACGCACCGGGCCCTTTTCGCAGGCAGATCGGCCCATTCCGGGAATCGCCGTCCTCGCGTCCGCCGTAATTCCCGGCCGGACATCCGCCTGCGCGGGCGGCAAGAAATAACGGCCGGGATAGGTGAAACCCGGTAATTTTTTATACATTTGTGAGCAGATTTCATTAACCGTACAGACCCTATGGGATTCGTTCCGTTCACATTCATCGACTTCATCGACATCATTCTGGTGGCCGCCATCATGTATTGGATTTACCGCGCCACCAAAGGGACGAACGCCCCCTACATCATCACGGGGATCATCGTGATCTATCTGCTCTGGGTAGTGGTGCGCACCCTGAATATGGAGCTGCTCTCGACCATCCTCGGACAGTTCGTGAGCGTCGGGGTGATCGCCCTGATTATCGTTTTCCAACCCGAAATCCGGCGGTTCCTCCAGATGATCGGAATGCGGCAGAAACGCTTCAACTTCATCACCCGCATCTTCGCCCGCGAGGACGACAAGAGCGCCAACATCCTGCCGATCGTGACGGCCTGCCGCGAAATGGCCGAGACCAAAACCGGGGCCCTGATCGTGATCGGCCAGCAGAGCGACCTGACCCTGATTATCGAGGGCGGCATCGCCCTCGACGCCCGAATCTCGACGCCGCTCATCCGGAACATCTTTTTCAAGAACGCACCCCTGCACGACGGCGCCGCGGTGATCGTGGGCGACCGCATCGTAGCCGCCAAATGCATCCTGCCCGTTACCCAGAGCGACGTCCCCAAATCCTACGGCACGCGGCACCGGGCGGCGATCGGCATGAGCGAAATCTCGGACGCCATCATCATCGTCGTCTCCGAAGAGACGGGCGGCATCTCGCTCGCACAGGGCGGGCAGCTGCGTCGGGACGTGGATCCCCAACGCCTGACCCAAATTCTGCAACGCTATCTGAACGTAAACCGCAAGAAGCCGCGTTCATCCGAAGTCGCGGAGTAGGCGCAGCAACGGAACAGGGAAACCCGCCGCGGCTACCCTACCGGTCACGTTCTCGCCGCTTAACGCACCTCTTTCCGCCCACGCAATCCGCACCCTTTTCCCACGGAAGGCGAGTCGCCCCCTTTCCGAACGGTCATGCGCTTTCCGCCGGCCCGCTTACCCATTCATCCGTTGTCCGGCTACTGCTCCCCCGACAACATCGTATTCCGATTCGCGTCCCCGTTTCATCCTCTCGGCAGAGGACTCCTGCCGCTGCAAACCAATTCCTCCGCGGCAGCCGATGGGATCATTCCCTACGGATTGCTTTTCCAGCTACACCCGGCAATCGACCCCAATGCCGCAACCGGCCACCCCGACGCCCAACCCGACCGACACACACCCGTCACCAAGGCACACCGGACAACGGACGGCATAGCAACGCAGGCGACAAAGGGGAGCTGAAGACAGAGAAAGCAGGCAGCAGTAGAAGCTGGCGACAAAGCCCTTCCCGCAGGCGGCAGAGGGCACAAAAAACCCGCGCCTTGAAAGGACGCGGGCTGACTCATAATTATCGACACTCTGCTGAATCACCGACACTTTGCCATACCAATCCGAAGAGCGGCATCGGGTGCCGCGGGTATCGCATCGGCGAAAAACCCGGCTATTCGGCAGGGGTCTCGGCGGGTGCTTCGGCAGGCAGTTCCGCCTGGGGAATCGCAACGGGTGCTTCGACGGTCTTTTCGAGCAGGGCGTTGGCATCGCGCGAAATTTCGGCATTGCTCTCGGCCACACGCGAACGGTCCATCGCAAGGGTGGCGAGCAGGCTCAGCGCAACGATGGCGATGGCCATGGTCCAGGTGAATTTCTCCAGAAAATCCGAGGTCTGGCGCACGCCCATGACCTGATTCGAGACGCCGAAATTGGCCGCCATACCGCTTTTGGGATTCTGAGCCAGCACAGCAAGGATCACGAATATGCTCGCGATACAGATCAGAATCATAATAATGGTGTATAACATGTCGCTATCGTTTATAATTTTTGTTCTTCCATTTTGCGGATAAGCTCGGCAAAGTAAACACTTTTTTCCGGATTTCGCAAACTTAATTTGCGATAAATGTCGGCCGCCTCAGCGCGAAGTCCCTGTGCGACGTAAATTTCGGCGAGCTCCTCGCTCACCACGTCGTCCTCCTCGTCCAGCTCCGCCTCGGTGCGGATCTCTTCCTCGACTTCGCCCGGCTGCGCCACGATGCGGTGGTCGCCCTGCAGCAGAAACCGTTCGATCCGGTCCTCGGCCGTCACCTCGCGCAGCGCACGGGCATCCACCCGGCGAAGCCACAGCGAGGAGGGCAGGCGGCCCGGAGCGCCGACCGCCGACAGGGGATCATCCGTCCCCGCATGCCAGGCCCGCACGATGCGGGCCGCCAGGAACCACGGCCAGCGGGCGACGAGCGCATCGAGCCGTTCGTCCGAAAGCGTCCCGGCCTCTTCGCCGGCGACGTATCGCAGGAAATCTTCCATGACTACCAGTCGGATGCGGAGGCCTGGAAGATGTCGGTCACCAGCTTATCCACGATCAGCGGGATAAGCTCCCCTTCGGCGTCGGTCAGCAGCCGCTCGGAGTTGTAATCCTCGAACGCGGAGAAAGTTCTGTTCCACGAAGCGTTGGGGTCATCGCTCACCGCGTTGGTGAAGCGCACCATCACGGTGATGGTCAGGCGGTTCATCTGAGCGTGCGACACACCGTCGTCGCCGCCCGCCGCAACCGAAGCCGTCGTGGAGGTGTAACCGGTGATCTCCCCCTCGAAGGCGAAATCGCCCCCCTCCTCGACCTGCGTCAGTCGTGTCTGGCGCGTGAACTTGTCCTGCAGCGCTTCCGTGAGCGTAGAACTCAGGATCGGGGCGACCATCGTTGCGTTATTGGGGAAATAGGCCACGCTGAACGTCTTGGCGTCGGGCGGGATCGAGGCCCCGGACAGCGAATACTTGACCGTCATGCCGCAGCCGGCCGCGAGCAGCGCAACGCCGGCACATGCGAAAAATAGGATTTTCTTCATCATCGTTCTATTCAAATTCAATCCGCCGGTTCGCCGACCGACGAGCCCGTCCCGCTCCTGCGGGAAGCCGGCGCCGGTCACAGGCGTTCGTCGATACCCAGCTCCTTGATCTTGCGGTAGAGCGTGCGTTCCGACATGAAAAGCTCCGCGGCCGCATCCTTGCGCCTGCCGTTGTGACGGCGCAGGGCCTTGATGATCGACTCCCGCTGCACGTCGGCCTTGGTAAGCTCGCGGCGCGACTCCTCGACGACCTCTTCGCTCTCGGCGTAATCGGCCGCGGGAGCACCCGCCGTCACGGGCAGCAGGCCGGCGATATCTTTCGCTGGCCCGGGATGCGGGAAGCCGTGCAGCAGTTCGGTCATCATGCGTCGCAGCTCGTTGATGTCGCCGCGCATATCGAACAGCACCTTGTAGAGCAGTTCCCGTTCGCTGGTCATGCGGTCGTCGTCGGGACGTCCCGCGCTGGCCAGCGCCGTCTGTCCCGGCGCCTGGGCCGGAAGGTAGCGGGCGAGGATTTCGGGCGTAATAACCCGGGCCTCCTCGATGGCGGATATCTGTTCTGCAACGTTTTTGAGCTGGCGGATATTGCCCCTCCAGCCGTAATTCTCGAGCAGACGCCGGGCCTCCCCGTCGAGCGTGATGACCGGCATGCGGTATTGTGTGGCCACGTCCGATGCGAACTTGCGGAAGAGCATGAAAATATCCCCGCGCCGCTCCCTGAGCGGCGGCACCGTGATAGGCACCGTGCTGAGCCGGTAGTAGAGGTCTTCGCGGAAACGGCCCGAGGCGATGGCCTCCTGCAGATCGGTGTTCGTGGCCGCCACGACCCGGACATTGGTTTTCTGCACGCGGGCCGAGCCGACGCGCAGGTACTCCCCGGTCTGGAGCACACGCAGCAGCCGCACCTGGGTCGAATGGGGCAGCTCGGCCACCTCGTCCAGGAAGATCGTGCCGCCGTCGGCCTCCTCGAAATAGCCCTTGCGGGCATCGATCGCGCCGGTGAACGACCCCTTTTCGTGTCCGAAGAGCTCGGAATCGATCGTCCCCTCGGGGATGGCGCCGCAATTGACGGCGATATACTTATTGTGCTTGCGGGCCGAGCAGGCATGAATCACCTGTGGAAAAAACTCCTTGCCCACGCCGCTCTCGCCCGTAACGAGCACCGACAGATCGGTGGGTGCGACCCGGATCGCCACCTCCAGCGCACGGTCGAGCGCCGGGGAGTTTCCGATGATCCCGAAACGGTTTTTTATGGAGGTTAAATCGGTCATTTATTCTAAGTCGTTTTCGTTTTGCCGCTCGCCAATTCGCCGCCGCACGCCGGCTTTCCGGCTTCCGGCCCGGCAGGGACGGCTTCGGTTCTCGCATGGCCGGTCATCATTTCCCCGGCACCCCTCCCGGATTCCCGGAATCCCTTATGCAACATCCTTTGCACGGCCCATAAAAGGCCTCGAACGGACGCTCCGATCGAGCGCGCTTGCCTGCCCCACCTTTCCGGACACTTGACAACGCTTCCTGCCGCTTGCCTGACATGCGGCAACCTTACCGCCCTGTCCGGCCATTGCCGGACGGACACGCGGCAGCGCGTCACTCCTGCGCCGGGTCCGCAGCGTCAGCCGCTCCCGCGGTTTCTGCGTCCGGCACGAGCTGTTCGATATACTGTCGCTCCTGCTGCTCGACCCGGCGTTCCCGCAGGTAGCCGTAAAGAATCGCCGCGAGCGCTACCAGAGCCGCCGCGACAGCCAGCATCATAAATTTGTCGAACCGACGTGGCGGCCGGCCGTTCACATAGGTATAGGCATCGGTCGTCCGGAGCGGTTTGCCGTATCGGAGTCCCTTCACACAGGGCTCGGGGCTGCACTTGGGCGACACGGAAACATGCGGCGCTCCATCCTGTTCCGGCTTCCCCGGAACCGCGGAACCGGCGTCGCCCCGGCGTACCGCCTGCTGCTCCCGCTCCGCTTTCGGGCCGCCGACGGCGGGCGGCGCTATGCGCTCCCCCTCTTCTTCCGAAGCGGGAACCGGCTCATAGCGGAACGCCAACCGGCCTTCACCGGCCGACGCGAAGCTGCCCAGTCCGGGGATCGGGTACCGGCGTCCCTGCTGGAGCGCCAGCCGCACCTCGAAGACGAAGCGATCGACGGCCCCGGCAGCTTCCAGGTCGCTCATGCCCCGCTGTGCGACCAGCAGCCCGCGCAGCACGCCGTCGTCCCGGCGCATGAGTTCCGAGAAAACCACCTCATCCCCCTGCTGTCTGCGGATGAAAGCACCCAACTGGGGTACGACCAGACGACGGTGCGTCTGCAGGTATTGCGCAATGATCCGATCCACTTCGAGGCACAAAAGATTTCGGACAAAATTACACTTTTTCCAGAGAAAAAACCAAAAACACGGGGTTTCATTTCAAAATAATAGGCCAAAGCGTTGCCGGTCTCGAAAATAATCGCCTACTTTGCATCCTCGCTCAAATAAAAATCCGGGCGAGCTACTTTGCTCCGGAATTTGCAAAGTAACCGAGACGGATTAGGAATAGGGACAAAACCGGATTATGAAGGATAAGTACATCAACCTGATCGAACAATCGTTCGATTTCCCCCAGGACGAATTCAGCGTCGAGGACAACGAGCTGAACTTTCACGACATTCCGCTCATGGAACTAATCAAGCAGTACGGCACGCCGCTCAAGATCACCTACCTGCCGAAGATCTCCCAGCAGATCAACCGGGCCAAGCGGATGTTCAACGTCGCGATGGCCAAAGTGGATTACAAGGGATCGTACAACTACTGCTACTGCACCAAGTCGAGCCACTTCTCGTTCGTGCTGGAGGAGGCCATGAAGAACGACATCCATCTGGAGACCTCCTCGGCCTACGACATCCACATCATCAACTCGCTCTACGACAGCGGCATCGTGGACAAGGACCGCTATATCATCTGCAATGGCTTCAAGCGGCCCCAATACGTCGAGAACATCGCCCAACTGATCGCCGACGGCTTCGAGAATACCATTCCCGTGATCGACAACAAGGAGGAGATCGACCTGCTGGATGGAGCCATCGACAAGAAATGCAGCGTCGGCATCCGCATCGCCTGCGAGGAGGAGCCCAAATTCGATTTCTACACCTCCCGGCTGGGTATCCGGTACAACGACATCGTGGATTTCTACAAGGCCAAAATCCAGAAAAACAAAAAATTCCGGCTCAAGATGCTGCATTTCTTCATCAACACCGGGATCAAGGACACGGCCTACTACTGGAACGAGTTGTCGAAGTGCATGAACGTGTACTGCGAGCTCAAGGCGATCTGCCCGGAGCTCGACAGCCTCAACATCGGCGGCGGTTTCCCGATCAAAAACACGCTCAACTTCGAGTACGACTACGAGTACCTGACCGAAGAGATCGTGGCCCAGATCAAGAACATCTGCTCCCGTGCGGAGATCGAGGAACCCAACATCTTCACCGAGTTCGGCTCGTTCACCGTCGGCGAAAGCGGCGCGGCGCTCTACTCGATCGTCAATCAGAAGCAGCAGAACGACCGTGAGAACTGGTATATGATCGACAGCTCCTTCATCACCACTTTACCCGATACGTGGGGGATCAACCAACGCTACATCATGCTCGCGGTAAACAACTGGGACAAGGAGTACCAGCGGGTTTTCCTCGGCGGCCTCACCTGCGACAGCGAGGATTTCTACAACGTGGAGTGCCACACCAACGCCATCTTCCTGCCCAAGCTCGAAGCGGGGAACACCCAGTACATCGGATTCTTCCACACAGGAGCCTACCAGGAGGCGCTGGGCGGTTTCGGAGGCATTCAGCACTGCCTGATCCCTGCGCCGAAGCATATCATCATCGACCGGGACAAAGACGACAACGAATATTACACGCGCCTTTTCGCCAAGGAACAGTCCTACCGTTCGATGCTCCGCATCCTGGGGTACTGACCACCCCGCTACCGGAAAAAAGCGTCCGGGCAGGCGATCGACCTGTCCGGACGCAGCTTGACCGGGGCGCCGCTATGCCTCGAACAGAAACGTCAGCGATCCATCGACCAGATGCGCCGAAGCCTCGCCGGTATAGACCTGCCCGTCGCTCAGGGGGAGCTTCCGCACCGGGGTACCGGGACGCAGGTCGAGCCGCGAAAGGTCGATCCAGAAAATCGAGGGGACGAGCGTGGCTTCGTAGTAGTAAATACGCTGCTTCTGGTCTGCGATCGAACGCCAGCGGGTCGAAGCGATATAGGGTTTATCGGGGGTCGAGATGCCGAAAGGGACCGAGACGCTGCGCATGACGCTGAACACCGTTGCGACGGCCACCGACGGATCGGCCGTCTGCTCGACCGCGTCGATGTAGAACGAGGCCCGCACGAAGCGGTCCGACGAGCGGTTGGTGCCCGGCAGCATCACCAGACCGCCGATCTCTTTCCAATAGGCATTGACGGCCAACTGTTTGTCGAAAGCGGGCGAATTGGTGAGCACCTGGTAAGCGGGACTGTGGTAAATACGAAGGTGGCCGTCGATGTATTCAAAAATCGCGCTATCGCCCGAAGCGTCCGAGACGGCCAGATGGAGCCGCGACCTGACCCCGCCCGGCAGGTCGGGCGCGTCGATGCGGAAGCGCTCCTTCCGGAGTTCCTCGACCGCTTCGTCCACGGTGGCGAAGTTGTCGAGCACATACTGCGTCCAGATGCTCAGCCCCAGCACGGGTCGGTTGTCGCCGGGCCGCTCGTAGGAGGATTCGGGCAGGAACAGCAGGTTGGCGACGAGCCCCTTTTCGTTCATCCCGTCGGCGATACCGATATCGTATCCGGCGGCTCCGATGCTGCCGTAACGGGAAGTCCAGCGCACGACGTTGTCGCCATTGCCGCCCCGGCGTTCGATGCCCCGGGGAAAGACGTAAAGATTGGTATGAAGCTCCTCCTTCCAGTCCATCGTGCGGCCCGTGACGGTCATGCCGTCGGGTCCGCGATAGACCGCGCGTGTGCAGGCATCGCCCGAAGCAGGGAAGAGAGTGGCGGCCACCACGAGGGCGGCCAGGGATTCAAGGATTTTCATGGCGCGGTTTTCAAGGTTTCCCGTCCCGCTGCAAAACCCGTGCAACCGCAGCACTTACGCCTGAAAAGAAGGTGACCTGCCTGCATGGAATCCCGTCCGACGGATCGTTTTTCCATCGTCCTTTCGCCGGGTCTGGCGATTCGTTCTCCGAACAGGTAAAAAGCGCACTTTTGCTTAGCTATCCGGCATCCGTGCCGCATGGTACGCAGTCCGGCGGCGCCCCGAACGTCGGGGCCAACCCGCACCCATTCGCGCGACAAGAAGGTCAAGCGGCAACAACACGGGCCTGTCCGCCTCTTTTGGCTGCGATAGGAGATTCGCAACGCGATCGGCCTCGGCGGAACCGGCCTTGCGGCAACAACACGGGCCTGTCCGCCCTTTGTGGCTGGGATAAGAGAATCGGACGCTATCTGCCCGCAGCAGAACCGGCCTTGCGGCAACCTACCGGGCCTGTCCGCCCTTGTGGCTGCGACAAGAGATTCGCAACGCGATCGGCCCCGGCAGAACAGGCCTCTTGCGGCAACCTACCGGGCCTGTCCGCCCCCTTTGGCTGCGATCACGGAATCGATGTAGGCCCGGATTTTCGGCTCGGGGTCTTCCCACCCGGCGGGTTTGATGACCTTGCCGTCCTTGGGATTGTAGTGCGGCTTGCCGTCGGGCCACAGCTTGGCCATGTTGGCCCGCTGCACGATATCGAACAGCTCATCGGCCTCGAGCCCCATCTCGACCAGGGTGCCCAGGGCGAAATACATCAGGTCGATCATGGCGTCGGCCTGCTCGTAAATGGTATCCGCGACCAGAAACTCGGCCACCTCCTCGTTCATCCACTTGCCGCGGCTCAGGGCCCGCTGCTTATCCACCATCCGGGGCTTGTGAGCTACCGGATGGCCGAACTTGTCGTGAAATTCACGCACGTCGTTCCACTCCTTCTTCATAATCGGGTCGTTTTTGCAAAGACAAATGTAGCGTTTTTTTCGGCGACCCGGCCGCTGCGACCGAATTTGTTTCGTATCTTTGCGTCGCAGGACGGCGTCGTCCGCAAAAACCGGTCAGGCATGCAGATCCACAAGGCACAGTTCCGTTGCAGTTCCCAGCGCACGTCGCAGGTTCCCGCCGACGCGCTGCGCGACATCGCCTTCATCGGGCGCAGCAACGTGGGCAAATCGTCGCTCATCAACATGCTCACGGGCCACGCGGGGCTGGCCAAAGTCTCCGGCACGCCGGGCAAAACGCGGCTCATCAACCACTTTCTGATCGACGACCGCTGGTATCTGGTCGATCTGCCGGGTTACGGCTACGCGAGGGCATCCCGCTCGGTGCGCAACGAATTTTCCAGACTCATCCTCGACTATGTGCTTCGCTGCGAGAAGATGCACTTCCTCTACGTTCTGGTCGATGCACGGCTGGAGCCCCAGCGCATCGACCTGGATTTCTTCGGGCTGCTCGGACGCGAAGGGGTGCCTTTCGGCATCGTCTTTACCAAGATCGACAAGCTTTCGGCCGCACAGTTGCGGCGCAACCTGGATCGCTACCGCTCGACGCTGCTCGAACAGTGGGAGGAGTTGCCTCCGATCTTCTGCGTCTCGAGCGCCGACCGCCGCGGACGGGAGGAGATTCTGGCCCATATCGAAAAATGTTTGACCGATTGTTCATAAATGACGGACCCGCAGGTCCGTTTTTTTCATCCCTTATGCTATCTTTGTCGCACCAAACGCTCCAAATACCATGGCCATCCACAAAATCAAATTCTTCACCGGTCGCAACTCGCAGTACCTCGCCGAAAAAATCGTCGCCAGCTACGGCACCTCGCTCGGCAAGTCGGAAGTACTCCAGTTCAGCGACGGCGAATTCCAGCCCTGCTACAACGAATCCATCCGCGGCTGCACGGTCTTTATCATCCAATCGACGTTTCCGCCGCTGGACAACCTCATGGAACTGCTGATGATGGTCGATGCCGCCCGCCGCGCCTCGGCCTACAAAGTCATCGCCGTCATGCCCTATTTCGGGTGGGCGCGGCAGGACCGCAAGGACCGACCCCGCGTGCCGATCGGCGCGAAGCTGGTGGCCAACATGCTCGTCGCGGCGGGCGTGGACCGCGTGATGACCATGGATCTGCACGCCGACCAGATTCAGGGTTTCTTCGACGTGCCGGTGGACACGCTCTACGCCAGCGGCATCTTCATCCCCTACATCCGTTCGCTCGGCATCGAGGACCTCTCGATCGCCGCCCCCGACATGGGCGGGGCGAAGCGGGCTAACACCTACGCCAAATGGCTCGAGACGCCCATCATCATCTCCCACAAGGAGCGGGCGAAAGCCAACGTAGTCGGTAAGATGACCGCCATCGGCGAGGTCGAAGGGCGCAACATCATCATCGTGGACGACATGATCGACACGGCCGGCACGATCTGCATGGCCGCCGACATGCTCATGGCCCGCGGCGCCAAAAGCGTCCGCGCCGCCATCACCCACCCCATCCTCTCGGGCGAGGCCTACGAGAAGATCGCCGCCAGCGCCCTGCAGGAGGTGATCGTAACGGACACCATTCCTCTGCGCGAAGGCAAGGACCTGAGCAAGTTCACCGTCCTCTCGGTGGCCGACCTGTTTGCCGACGTGATCGAGCGGGTGCACAACTACAAAGAGATTTCGTCGATCTTCTTCAAATAGCGACCGCCCGTTTCCTGTCACCGGGGCAGCGGATTCCCGCAGGCGTGCACGGCTGAAAACCGCCGGGCATGACAGAAAGCCGGGCATGACAGAAAGCCGGGCATGGCAGAAAGCCGGGCGTGGCAGAAAGCCGGGCATGGCAGAAAGCCGGGCCGCAAGAAGAGGCGGGACACGATGTCAAGGCGGGAGAGAATCGGGGTGCATCGTCGGGGAGACGTCGGCGGCGAAGACGGCCGGCGCACGAACGAACCGTGCAGCAACCCGGCACGGCAGAGAACTCGACCGTATCCCGGGATGCGAAACCGGCACCGCGCCAAGCCGATGAGAACGAACGCTCCCCGCAGCAAGCGGCGGGGAGCGTTCCTGTTTCGGGCGGAACCCTATTTCAGCGGACTGTCCGGCTCACGCGACATGACCAGATAGAACATGCGGTCGAGGAATGCCGGAGCGAATTTCTTTACGAAATGGGTCGCGCGGCCTTCGCTCTCCATCAGACAGAGGCGTTTGCGGCGCAGAATACCCCGTGCGACGATGCGGGCCACCTGGTCGGCGGTCATCATCTTCCCCTCGTTGCGGGGGGTTTCGCCCTGGCTCGAACCGTCGGCGGTGAGGGCGGCGAATCGAACGTTCGACGCCGTGAATCCCGGGCAGGCGATCATTACGTGGAGTCCTTTTTTGAGGTTTTCGATGCGCACGGTCTCGAGGAACCCCGTCATGGCGAATTTCGATGCCGAGTACCCCGTGCGGCCGGGGAGACCGTGGAGCCCCGCCACCGAGGAGATGCCCACCAGCGAACCCTTTGCCCGCTGCAAATAGGGCAGCGCGTATTTCGTACAGTAAACCGTTCCCCAGAAATTGACGTCCATCAGCCGGTGCAGCACGGCGAGATCCACCTCGTCGAAGAGCGCACGCATCGAAAGCCCTGCGTTGCAGACAAGCACATCCACCCCGCCGAAAGCCCGGACGGTCGTCTCGACCAACTCGCGGCACTCCTGCTCGCTCGTCACGTCGGTCGCGCAATATTCGGCCACGCCGCCCGTCTGCCGGATCGAGCCGGCGACGAGCTGCAATTTCTGCAAGCTGCGGGCCGCGAGCATCACCCGGGCTCCGCAGGCCGCAAAGTGGCGGGCCAGCGCCTCTCCGATCCCCGACGAAGCGCCGGTGACGATCACCGCTTTATCCCTGAAATCCTTCATCTATCTTCGTTTATGGTTACTTCGAGCATATCGTAGGCCAGATGCACCCCCGGCGGCAGCGCAGGCTCCGTCTCGGCATAGAGGCCGATTTCGTGGGACATGTGCGTCAGGTAGGCTTCGCGAGGGGCGACGCGGCGGATAAGCTCCAACGCCTCGGCGACGTTGAAGTGGGAGTAGTGCGGCTCGAAACGCAGCGCATTGACCACCAGCACCTCGACGCCACGCAGCTTTTCGACCTCCGCGTCGGCGATGGTCTTGAAGTCGGTCAGGTAGGCCAGCTTGCCGATCCGGAAGCCCGTCACCTCGAACCGCTCGGAGTGGTGCCCCGACACGGGGACCACCTCCACTCCCTTGACCCGAAAAGGCTTTCCCGGCACGATCGTGCGGAGCTCGATTTCGGGTACGCCGCGGTATTTGTCGGCCGCGAAAGCGTAGTCGAAATCCTTGCGCACGCAGGCCAGCACGTGTTCCGTGCCGTAGAGGTCGATCCGGTGGATGACGGGAAAATCCACGAAGTTGAACGCCCTGACGTCGTCCAAACCTCCGATATGGTCCTTGTGCTCGTGCGTGAGCAGGATGGCGTCGATATGTCGCACGCCCGTGCGGAGCATCTGGTAGCGGAAATCGGGTCCCGCATCAATGACGAGCCTCACCTCCCCGCACTCGATCATGGCCGAGGTGCGCAGGCGCCGGTCCCGCCGGTCGGCGGAGGTGCAGACCCGGCAGCGGCAGCCGATGATGGGCACGCCCTGCGAGGTGCCCGTTCCGAGGAAGGTGAGTTTCATGTGCGCAAATGTAACAAAAATCCCGCTACATCGGGATGCGAAATGCTGACAAACCGGCGGCCGGACACCGTTTCCTGTGTCCGGCCGCCGCAAGCCACATAGGAAGCCGCCGGTTAGACGGCTACATGCCGCACTCGACGTTCCAGACGAAGGCCCGGGAACCCTGCATCCGCGTGGCCGCATCCATCTCGCGGAACGCATCGAGCAGCCCCGCAACCTGGTCGTCCTCGACCACGGCGAGGATCGACGCATTCATCGATGGCCACGCATGCGTGCCGTAATGGGGTTCGCCGTCCACCGAGCCGCGCCCTTCGGTGAGGGCCCAGCGGGTGAAGCCACGGATGCCCCGCTCGTCCAGAATTCCGTTCACCCGGTCCGTCAATGCCTGGTTGTAGGATAAGAATACCGCTTTCATACCATTATTTATTGAAATTATCGGCCTGGTGACTGGCCTGAAGTTTTGCGATGCGCTGGCGCTCCTTGCGCTGCGAACGATTGACCATCACCGAATAGAGAGCCGGCACGATGAACAGCGTGAGGATCGTCGAGCAGGTGAGGCCGCCGATCACGGCGATACCCATGGGCTGCCAGGTCTCCGACCCGGCCCCCGTACCGATCGCCAGCGGCACCATGCCGAGGATGGTCGTAAAGGAGGTCATCAGCACCGGACGCAGACGGCTCTTGCCGCCGGCGATCACGGCGTCGAAAACGCCTGCCCCGCGCTCGATCAGCAGGTTCATGTAGTCCACCATCACGATACCGTTCTTGGTGACGATGCCCACCAGCATGATCGCGCCGATCAGGGCGATGAGCGACAGGGGCGTCGAAGTCATCCAGAGGGCCACGAAGACGCCCGTGAAGGCGAACGGGATGGTGAACATGATGATGAACGGGAACTTGAGCGACTCGAACTGCGTGGCCATGACGATATAGACCAGAATCACGATCAGGCCGAAGAGCATCAGCAGGTCGGAGAAGGCGTCGCCCTGATCCTCGACCGTGCCGCCCACCTCGAGATCGACCCCTTCGGGTGTCGGGTACTCGTCGATGAGCTGCTGCGCCTGGGCCACAACTTCGCCCAGGGCGACGCCGGCGCCCAGCGACGACTTGACGGTAATCACGCGCTGGCGGTTTTCGCGCTCGATGGTCGGGGCGGCGTACTCCTCCTGCACGAAGCCGACCTCGCGCAGTTTGACGGGCCTGCCGGCCCCATTGTAGAGCGTAATGTTCTCCACGTCCTCGATGCTCGTGCGGAAAGGCTCGCCGTAGCGCACCACGATGTCGTACTCGTCGCCGTCCTCCCGGTATTTGGAGGCCACCAACCCGTCGATGCGGTTGCGGACGAACTGCGAAGCCGTGGAGCTGTTCATCCCGTAATAGGAGAGGCGGTCGCGGTCGAACACCACGTTGAACTCGGGCCGCAGGTCGTCGCGCGAAAGCTGCACGTCGCGCGTGCCGGGAATCGCCGCCATCTTGGCCTTGAGGTCGTTCGCCACCGTGTTGGTCTCCTCCATATCATAGCCGAAGACCTTGATATCGACCGTGCTTGTGCCGCTCATACTTCCGGTCTGTCCGCCGGGAGTGACCGTGTACTGCCGCACTTCGGGAATCCGGTCGAGCTCCTCGCGCAGCAGGTCGGAAATCCGGTAGATCGAACGCTCGCGTTCGGTCGAGCGGGGCAGGCGCAGGTTGTAGTTGATGATATGCGAACCGGTCGTCTGCATCGCCGCGAAAGCGTTGTCCGAGGAGTTGGCGCCCGACGAGGCGGAAACGAGCACGATCTCGGGGAATTTCTCGTAGATGATGCTGTCGATCTGCCGCGCGACGCGGGCCGTGTATTCCACCGAAACGTTCTGCTCCAGTTCGACCGTGGCCGAAATGCGGCCGTTGTCAGAAGGCGGGAAAAACTCCGTCGGCACCCGCGTGAGCAGCAGCAGCGAGACCACAAAGAGTCCCATCATGGAGAAGATCGTGATGCGACGGTGGTGAACCACCCAGTCGAGCGCACGCCCGTAGGCGTTATCGAGCCACATGAGCGCCTTGTCGATCGGCTTGTAAACTATGCCGAGGCCTTTGTAGTCATGCTCCCCGCCCTCCAGTTTGAGGATATAGGCCGACATCATCGGGGTGAGCGAAATGGCGGCGAGCGTCGAGACGCAGACCACGATCGAAACGATCCACCCCAGCTCGCGGAACAGGATACCCGCCATGCCCGGCACCATCGTCAGGGGCAGGAACACCGCTACGACCACCAGCGTAGTGGCGATGACCGACAGCCACACTTCATTGGTCGCGTAAATGGCCGCCTCCTTGGGCGAAGAGCCCCGCTCGATGTGGGTCGTGATATTCTCCAGCACCACGATCGCGTCGTCCACGACCATACCGATAGCGATCGAGAGCGACGAAAGGGAGATGATATTGAGCGTCGATCCGGTGGCGAACAGGTAGATGAACGAACAGATGAGCGAGACGGGGATGGTCATGCAGATGATGAAAGTCGCCCGCCAACGCCCCAGGAAGGCCATCACCACCAGCACCACGAAGATGAAAGCGAACATGATGGTCTCGGAAAGCGAGCGGATGGAGTCCGTAATCTCCTGCGAGCCCTCGAAGATCAGCTCCATCTTCACGTCTTTGGGCAGCGTTTTGGCGATCTGCGGCAGCCGCCGTCCGATCTCCTTGACGATATTGACCGTATTGGAACCCGACTGCTTCTGGATCATCACGCGCACGCCCAACTGCCCGTTTACGCGCTCGTCCATGGTGGCCTTCTCGAGCGTGTCGCGGATTTGGGCCACGTCGCTGAGCATCACCGTACGGCCCCCGGCATTGGATATGACCACCCGGCGCAGGTCGTCCTCGCTCGAGGTGAACTCGCCGTCGGCCTTGATGTTGAACGTGTTGTTGCCGATGTCGATCGTGCCGCTGGGAATATTGACGTTTTCGGCGGCGATGATATTGCCCAACTGCTCGACCGTCAGGTTGTAGGCTTCGAGCTTCTTGGGATCGACGTTTACCTGCACCTCCCGCTCGGGAGCGCCCATGATGGTCACGGCGCCCACGCCGTCCACGCGGTTGAGCACATTGACGAGCTTGTCGTCCAGGATTTTATTGAGCGCCGGATAGCTCTCGTCGGCGGTGATGGCGAGCATCATCACCGGAATCATCGAGGTCGAGAACTTGAAAATGGTCGGATACTCCACGTCGTCGGGCAGCATCGAGAGGCTTCGGCTCACCACGTCGCGTATCTCATTGGCCCCTTCGTCCAGGTCGGAGCCGTACTCGAACTCCACGGTGATGAGCGACACGTTGTCCTGCGACTTGGAGGTGAGCTTCTTCAGGTTGCTCACCGTGTTGAGGTTATCCTCGAGCACACGGGTGATGTTGGTCTCGATATCCGCGGCATTGGCGCCCGGATAGGTCGTAATGACGCTGATCTGCGGAATCTCGATCTCCGGGTACTGGTCCACGGCCAGGTTGCTCAGCGAGAAGAGTCCGAAGACCATCAGGCCGACAAATATGAGGACGGTCGAAATGGGCTTCCGTACCGCGCTTTCGTAAATCTTCATCGTTTCGGATCGTTAGTTTTCCTTCACTTCCACCTGCACGCCGTCGCTCAGCTTCGACAGGGCCGTGACGGCCACCTGCTCGCCGGGTTCCAGCCCCGTGAGGATATCCACTTCGTCCCCCACCTGGCGGCCGACCTTCACGGCACGCCGCTCGGCCACGCCGTCACGGACCACATAGAGGTACTTTTCGGACGATCCCACCTGCTTCTGCACGGCCACGTCGGGCACCAACACGCCCTGCTTGCGGCCCATGTCGAAAGTCGTGCGGGCGTACATGCCCGGACGCAGCGTTTCGGCGTCGTTGGGAACCTTCACCTCGACGGTAAAGGTGCGGGTTGCGGGATCCAGTGCCGGATAGATCAGCGACACCGTGCCCCTGAACTCCCGGTCGGGGAAGAGCTCCACATGCAGATCGACCGGCATGCCGACTTTCACGTCACGGAAATACTGTTCCGATACGTTGGCGATCACCTTGAGCGGATTGATCTGCATGACGTGCAGGATGGGGGTATTGGTAAACAGGTCGCCCGGCTCGTTGTTGCGGGCCGTCACCACCCCCGTCAGGGGCGAGCGCACCTCGATATTCTTCATCAGGTTGCCGACCACCTCGCGTTGCACGTCCAACGTGGCCTTGGCCTGCTCGATCTGCTGCGTCGAGATCCCGCCCGCCTCATAGACCGGCAACAGGCGGTTGTAGTCGTCCTCGAGCGTGCGCAACTGCACCATCTGCTGGTTGTACTGCGTGGGGTCGAGCGTGAGGAGCAGCTGGCCCTCCCTGACTTTGGAGCCGACATCGACCAGGATGCGGTCGATGTGCACGCCCGATGCAGCCGGGGTGATGTCGTTCTCCTTGTAGGGCTGTATCTCGGAGGTATAGACCTCCGACAGGACGATTTCGGCCGAGCGCGCCGGAACGGTTTTGGTGAGCACGCCGGCCGGAGCCTGCGTTTCGACGACATTCCTGCCCTTACCCGAGCATCCGGCCAAAGCAGCTGCCACGGCCATGAATACGAAAACTCTTTTCATACGTTCTTTCTATTTCTATTCTTTGCTTTCTTAGTTGCGTGTCCCGGAACGCCATTCGCGGCCCATGATCCGGTCGTATTCGGCCTTGGCCGACAGGTAGTCGTAGATGGCCTGCGAGAAGTTGAGCTGGGCCTGCGTCTGGGCGAGCTGCGCGGTGTTGAGCTCCAGGATCGTCCCGGCACCGGCGCGGTAGCGCGTGTCGGAAATCGAGTAGGCCTTGGCAGCCTGTGCGACCGTCTTTTCCTGTGCGAACATGGTTTCGCGGGCGGTGAGCAGGTCGTTGATGGCCGAGCGCACCTGCACGTCGATCTGCTGTCGGGCATACTGGCGCTGCAAATCGAGCTGGGCCATCGTATTCTTGATCTCGCGCGAGCGGTTCATCTTCGTGAGGCCCGAGAAGAGGGGCACCGAAACCTGGATGCCGGCCGAAACGGGATGCTGCCACCAGAAGGGATTGCTGCCCGCCGGCACCGACGCACTCCCCCCGGTCATATCCCCGAACGAGAAACGTCCCATGTCGTTGCCGGTGATGGTCACCGTTCCGAACGCCGACACGGTCGGCAGGCGGCTGGCGTTGGCGGTCCGAAGCTGGCGGTCGAGCAACTCGGCCTGGAGTTCGAGCGAGCGCAGCTCGGAGTTCTCCGAAAGATCGGTCGAAAGGTTGTCCACCCCGAGCAGCACCTCGTCGCGCAGGCTGTCCAGATCGCCCGCCACCTCGATCTCCACATCCTCCGGAATCGAGAGGTACATTTTGAGCATCAGCTTCGAGAGGGCGATCGAATTTTCGGTCTGGAGGATCGTCGGCCGCAGGTTGCTCAACTGCACCTCGGCCGTCAGCAGGTCGTATTCCGACATCAGGCCGTTTTCATACTGCACGCGCGTGTCGTCCACCGTGCGCTGTACGTTGGCCTCCGACTCGCGCAGCACCTCGAGCGACTGCTCCGCCAGCAGGATATTGAAGAACGCTTTCCTCACTTCGGCCGTCAGGTCGATGCGCGATGCGCGGGCGCTCTCCACAGCGGCCTCGGCCTGCACGCGATTCATTTTGAGCGTGCGGTAAACGGCCGGTGCAAACAGCGGCAATGCCACGTCGCCCGTGGCGCTGAGCGTGTTGTCCGCACCGAACGAGATCCCCTTGGCCGCCTCCTGCTTGACGATCGAGCGTGTGTAGTTGCCGCTGACCGACACCTGGGGCAGCAACGCGCCCCACGTCTGGCGTTTGACATAATCGTACCGCTCCACCTCCAGTTCGGCGATCCGGATCGTCGGGTTTTCGCTCAGGGCGATTTCGAGCGCCTCGTCGAGCGTCAGGCGAAGTTGCGCCTGCGAGCCGGACAGCCCTGCGACGAGCGCGCAGGCCGCCAGCAGCCATCGTTTCATACCTCTCATATTTCCTTGTTTTCTTCGTTGTTACTCGACAGATGATACCGCGTAAGGTAGTCGTCGATCAGCTCCAGTCCGCGGGCGGTCGAAATACCCCGGAAAAAGTTGCTCACGATCTGCACGAACGCCTCCCGCTCGGACATCCCTTTGGGGATAATCAGGTCGCGCCGCACCACCAGGGCCGACGCGGTGTAATAAAGCACCGATATGGCCAGTTCGATGTTGATGCCCCGCACGAACAAGCCGTCCGCGATTCCCTTTTCGAGCCGCAGCCGCAGCTCTTCCGTCCGCTTGCAGAGGTACGCCTCGGTCAGCTTGTCGTGCACCTCCGGGTAGAATTTCTTGAGGTTGGCCGCCATGCGGTTGGTCACCTCCGAGGAAGCCATCACCTCGCCCAGCACCATGAACATTTCCTCGAGCACATTGCGGGCCGAAGCGGTCATCTCGGCGTAACGCTGCTGCATCCGCTCGAAGTAGCGGTTCATGGCCAGCAGGAGTAAACCCTGCTTGTCGCCGAACTGCTCGTAAAGCGTCCGCTTCGACACGCCCAGCGAACGGGCGATGTCGTCCATGCGCACGGCCTTGATCCCCTGCGTCGCGAACATTTCCATCGCCTGATCGATTATATGGTCTCTTTGTATCATAACTCGCTTCGCTTTGCATGCGGGACAAAGGTACTGCAAAAACTCGGAAAACAAATAGAGTTTTTCGATTTTTCGCGTTTTCCTACAAAAATTTCGCCCGATCGGACTCCTTTCCGTCACATCCGAGTAACGAATTGAGAACCGAAGTATTGCATCCTGCCGGCGAAGCGGCGCAAAAGGCCGGTAAAACGACCGCCTGAAAAACCGGTCGTCCGCTTTTCGTCCGTTTTCGCCCGGTCTGCATCCACCGCTCCGACGGAGTGCTTGCAACGGGAAACGAAGATAAAAGAAAATTCTGCCGTCTCGCATACAAGACGGTCGAAGAAAACCCGTTCCGGGGTTTGTCCATCACGTTGAATTTGTTGCCCGGACTCCACGCCGAAGGCGCATAGGTCTCGACGATGAACGGATGTCAGGCTTCGTCGCAACCTCGCAGCGCCCTCACCCGCTGCTCACGCGACGGACTTCCGCCCTCAATTCAGGTAATTATATCCGTAAGAGCAAGCGTTTTCGGGCGTCGGGCAAAGATTTGCCGACAAACTTTATCCGGATTGGGATCGGCTTGAACGACCGGGCGAGTCGTGGGCATGAGGAGAGCAGTAGATGTTTCCAAAGTAGAAAAATTCCGCCGAAATAGTAAATTCCGGCGGAAGAATTGACGCAATGGAAAGATTGTTAATTGGAATCCTCTGATGGATTCTCCGGATATAATTCTATCTCGAATTGTAAGGACATACCCTCTACGGGCTCATATCTTCTAAAAGTAATCTCTCGATTACCTCTATTATAATAGTCCGAATAGGGTTGGGCATACAACCAGTTGATAAACTTCTCTGTCAGTTCATACCATAAAAGAATTTTTTGAAATGGTTGCTGTTCTAAAGAATCAATAAGATCTAATTGACTTGCTACTATATCATTCCCGTCATATAAATTAAAAATATCAATATATATCGGTTTGATCATTTTAGCGGTATCGCTCAGATCTCCATCGAAAAATAACTCGCAATCTAATTCAACGGTCATCGCCGAGTCAATAAACGGAACGTACATTTTCAGCGGTTCGTATTTCGAGTCACCCTCCTTTAACGGGATGAGGCGGGGTACATAATTAATGTCTCGACCAATCAATTCTATTCCGTGAGGGTAGCAATAAAACACTCCGGGATCAGAATTTTTGGTCTCTTTGTGAATGCGCACCGAGTCCGTTTCCCGGATCTGGGCATAACTATTTCGCATCATTCCGCTGTGCAGAATTATAAGCGAAAATAAAATCGTTAAAATAGTTGTACGTCTCATTAGTATTTCATTGGAGTCCAATATTTTTGTAGCATAGACTGAAGTTGTTTCGTTTTCGGATGAGCAGGATAATACTGAAGCTCATTATAAATTCCGGAAAGGTTAGCTTGCGATCCCTTTAGAAAATTTCTAACCGCTATTTGCATATTCGTCCACGAATAATCCTCTATTAAAAGGGCATTAAATGCAGCTTCCCATTTGCGTCCTGCCAGGTTGTCATTTCCCATAGCACTGGATAAAGCCCCTAAAAAACTGTTTTGCAATATCCCACAACAGAACACATATGCTTCTACTTCATTGAAGATTGAAGCGCCGAACTGTCCGTTCATATGCTGAATCGCGTGGAATAATTCATGCGCTAAATAGGCAACAGTTAAGCAATTAATTTCTTTAATAAGTCCCGCTAAAAGGGCTCCTCTATAAGCTCCTGGTGGACTGAAAGATGCTCCTGCCGCGGCATTCCCTAGAGTTGAACCATTTATTTCATAGATAAATTTTGTAGAACTCGTCAAATCATTCAATACCTTATAACCACCATTTTCATATATTGTATTAATTATCCTTATGATATTTGAAATTTGTGGGTTAGTGCCTGTATAGGTCATCCCTGGGATATAATTCAGTCGTTCATTTCCAAAATACAGGACAAGTATCCTTCCGTCGGGATCAACATAAAGCATCGGATTATTGTAGCAAAAGTGATAAGGATTCATAAACTGATACTTGGGGTCCTGAACCAGCCATCTGCCCAGATTAGGATCGTACATCCGTGCACCGTAGTCCAGAAGATTGACCGCTCCGGTTGCCTGCCACTCCTTCCCGTTGAATAGGTATCGGTTGCCGGAGATCGGCAGATCGGCGGCGTCCCACCTCTTGCCGAAAGGATAGTAGTTGATCTTTTCCAATGCGCGGCCGTTCTGATCGGCGACCACGCGAACGCTACCCAGGTAGTCGGTCACATGGTACTGCACCTCGCTCCCGGCGCTCGTGCAGACGATACGGCCGCCGGTGAAACCCACGCTTTCGGGCGCATAGATGGTGCCCCGTTTGCTGTATATCAAAGAACCAAAATAGAGGAACCCGCAGCCCATCGCATCGCTCACCTCCAGCTTGGTGCCGTCGGCAAGGTACTTATATCGTGCGGAGACCGATCCGTTGCGACGGACTTCCTCCACCAAATTTAGGTAATTATATCCGTAAGAGCAAGCGTTTTCGGGCGTCGGGCAAAGATTTGCTGACGAACTTTAACCGGGTTGGGAGTCGGCTTGAACGACCGGGCGAGTCGTGGGCATTGGTTTGGCGAGGTATTCTTCTAAATAGAAACTTCCGCCGAAATAGCAAATTTCGGCGGAAGAATTGACGTAATGGCTATGATATTAGGAAGGCTGTCTGGATTACAGATTAACTGCGGTGTAAACAATACTCCCGGTCAAGCGACCGGGAGTAACATAATCTACAATTTCATTCTAATCGCCATCATAGATCCATAAAGTTGTTGGAAACTGGATTTGTCCGTCATGGATAATTATTCTATATGCACGGGAATAAGGAGTATCGAAAATAATTCCGCGTCTGAGCGTCTCTTCTATCATTGCTTCAATATCACCAGTATAAACTAAACTTTCCGCGTATTTTTCTCGAATTGAAGCTTCCGTGTATTTTGAGGTAAACAACTCTTTATTGTAACCATCATATTCATACTTCAAATACGACTCCCTGGAATATGCACTGATATCAAATATGTTTTTCAGATCAGGAACAGCATGCTTAAAAACGAATAATAGCGTGTCATTTTGAAGGTTATACCTGAATCCTTTATCAACTAAGGCTTCTATAATGATCTTATAATCTCCATTATGTAATTCTTGGCTTTCATCCGTCCTCCATTTATTAATTTCAATCTTATATTTCCCCTTCCTGTTCTTTACGCAACAATGAAATTGTTTACCTTCCACATCCGTTCTTGCTGCCAACCAAAGTTCATATAGCGTTTGTTGGGCTTGAATGCTGGTGCAACAAAAAATGCACGAAATTAGGATCAGAATTTTTTTCATAATGAATCTTTTGTTATGATAGAGGGTTGTTTGATAATAAATTGATACCTCCGATTTGGATTTAATATGTTATAGCTCGTTTTCTCGTTTCTGTTTATATAAAGGGCTCGTAGTTGTGAGTCAATAAGCAGACTTCCATTTCCGATTTCATGAAAATAATGTGTCCTGAGAGGGAGATTATGTTCAGCACGAACTTTATTTTCCCAATGTGTTGCATATATTTCATCATAAGTAGCATAACTTTCGGATTTAGCATCTTTATATCTGATCCACTTATCTCCGTCTCTTAATCCATCCAAATCGTGTAGCGCATGTGCAAGTTCATGCGCCAGACTTATAAATGGAATGTAATCATCTACGCCGTTTGTTGTTACTGCACAATACTTATTATGCACTCTGTTAGGCAGCCAATATACTGTTTTTTCCAAATGTTCGTAATAAGACTTGTTGCTGAATTTTATTTCAATTTCTTTTTCTGAAGCTACTATCCGACATAAAAGCTGAAATCCAGCAGGGCCGCCTGTGATTAATTGCATTAAATTTGTTTGCAGTTTTAATATTTCCGGATCATTACCATCGTACAGTTGATCCCTCGAATCGTAAAATCCCCATTTATTATTTACTACTCTCCATTCATAATATCTTCCTTTATCTGCCGCCCAGACCTTGATTTTCCTTCCATCCGGATCGATAAAACGCACAGGATTGTTGTAACAGAAAGCATACGGATTTGCGGATTGATACTCCGGGTCCTGCACGAACCAACGGCCCAGATTCGCATCGTACATCCGTGCACCGTAGTCCAGGAGATTGACCGCTCCGGTTGCCTGCCACTCCTTGCCGTTGAATAGGTATCGGTTATTGGTGAGTTGTTGATCGGCGGCGTCCCACCTCTTGCCGAAAGGATAGTAGTTGATCTTTTCCAATGCGCGGCCGTCCTGATCGGCGACCACGCGAACGCTACCCAGGTAGTCGGTCACATGGTACAACACCTCGCTCCCGGCGCTTGTGCAGACGATGCGGCCGCCGGTGAAACCCACGCTTTCGGGCGCATAGATGGTGCCCCGTTTGCTGTATATCAAAGAACCGAAATAGAGGAACCCGCAGCCCATCGCATCGCTCACCTCCAGCTTGGTGCCGTCGGCAAGGTACTTATACCGTGCGGCGACCGATCCGTTGCGACGGACTTCCTCCACCAAATTTAGGTAATTATATCCGTAAGAGCAAGCGTTTTCGGGCGTTGGGCAAAGATTTGCCGACGAACTTTAACCGGGTTGGGAGTCGGCTTGAACGACCGGGCGAGTCGTGGGCATGAGGAGAGCAGTAGGTGTTTCCAAAAACAGAAAAATTCCGCCGAAATAGTAAATTCCGGCGGAAGAATTGACGTAATGGCAGCAAATATGAATCTGAATATACGGTTTACATTGGTAGCTGAACTTGCAGATGTATATACATAACTCACTGATTTGATGGGAGTAAAAGATTTATTAAGGAGAAACCTATATTAGTCGTTTATTCGCACGAATAGTTATGCTATTTGATTTATGTAAATTTGTTTTTAAGGACGAATAAAAACTTAAATCGCCACCAAATTCGGTTTGCATTGAATCAATCAATTGCATTATTTCCGCATCAGTTCTCAAATTGAGCTCGTTAATTAGCAGATCATGGATAATAAAACTGTAATCAGTCCCCATTGTATTAGAACTACTATTTATCTGATGGATTAAATTTGATTTATTCTCATTCAGGGTTTGATTTATAAGTTCTCTATTAGCAATATAAAATTTCCGCTTGTCTTTATCCGTTTCATTCATTTCAATGGCCTTGAATAAATTTAAATACATTTGACGTTGATACGGGTATAGGAAATTACTTTGATCTAATTTCTCGACAAATGAGAATCCCTCTTCCCACTTTCTTTCTGCCAACAATAATACAATTTTGACATCTACAAGAGCCCAGGTATATTCCCCTTCTTGAGCTTCCACAGCCTTATCAACGTATTTTAACGCTTTTTTTAAGGTTGAATTCTTCGGGTTCTGTTCATATTTACCACAGAGCCGCCATGCTTCGGATGTATAATAAGTTGCATCTTTCTCCCTTGGCGTGCAGCCGATGGTGAGGCTGAAAACAAGTAGAAAATTTACTAATCTTTTACAAGTCATAGAATTTAAATAATTTAATAAATAACCGGATTCTGAAATACCCATGTAAAAATTATTGGTTTAACAGCAAAAGGATTAAGAAAACCTCTTGTAACAGTAACATATGCATAAGAACTATTATATCCAAAGATTGGAAAAGTAATCGTCGCTTTACTGAACGTTTTTGTCGGTGAAATCTCTGTTGCAGGTATCAATATACTTCCGTCGAGATATAGCCCCTTACTACCTATAAATGAAGATGTAGGTTGCAGTACAACACGATAAGATTTACTTCCATACGAAAATGTTAAATATGCCATCCCACGTAAAAAAGCTCCTGTAGTACTATGAAAATCATATCCAAAATTACCCCCTATTTTTATCCCATTAAAAGTTATTCCCGACTGATTGATTACACTTCTATTTTCAGGAGATATAGAAATATCTGGAGTAATAGAAATTAATCCAAATCCAGTAATCAACATTTGGCTTCTGGACTTATCATCCTCCGTTAGCCAACCATAGAATGATCTATATGCATATTGTCTGAAACTTTTTGGGAAATATATACCTAACGCTCTCAAAATATCATCAATACTTGGTCCTAAATAAGAATAACCTGGAGGTGTAGTCTCCGGTGAGATAGCATTATCTATCCATAAAATTTCTCCACTATCATTATCTTGAACCCAATCTGTCATCATTCCATTAGGGTCAATCTTATTAACAGGGTCAGATGCGCAAAATGTATACGGATTGTGCATTTGATACATAGGGTCCTGCACGAACCAACGGCCCAGGTTAGGATCGTACATCCGTGCACCGTAGTCCAGAAGATTGACCGCTCCGGTTGCCTGCCACTCCTTCCCGTTGAATAGGTATCGGTTGCCGGAGATCGGCAGATCGGCGGCGTCCCACCTCTTGCCGAAAGGATAGTAGTTGATCTTTTCCAATGCGCGGCCGTTCTGATCGGCGACCACGCGAACGCTACCCAGGTAGTCGGTCACATGGTACTGCACCTCGCTCCCGGCGCTCGTGCAGACGATACGGCCGCCGGTGAAACCCACGCTTTCGGGCGCATAGATGGTGCCCCGTTTGCTGTATATCAAAGAACCAAAATAGAGGAACCCGCAGCCCATCGCATCGCTCACCTCCAGCTTGGTGCCGTCGGCAAGGTACTTATATCGTGCGGAGACCGATCCGTTGCGACGGACTTCCTCCACCAAATTTAGGTAATTATATCCGTAAGAGCAAGCGTTTTCGGGCGTCGATATGACATTTCCGTTCAAATCATAGCCATAGGTTGTCGTACGGCCGTTGTCGGTGGTCGAGATCAGGCGGTTTCCGTCGTAAACATACTGAATATCGTTTACGATCCGCTTATTACCGTAGCGGGTCAGCGACAGTATATTGTCGTTGTGGTCGTATTTCAGATCCATTTCCGCATACGATGCGACCTGCAACTGTCCGTTACGATACGTTCTCGCATCCTGCAACTGCCCCATCGGGGTGTAGCGGTATCCATAGCTGGTAAAATAGCCGTCGCCGGCAAAGGACCAGGAACATTCTCCGATTTGCCCGGCATAGTTTTTCGGGATGCCGGCGAGCGTCGGTTTGTCGGTTGCGAGGGTCATGCGGAAAAGCTCGTTCTGCTGTTCGGTCGTCCGTCCGGCTATGTCGTACTTGTACGAGGTGTTGATTTTCCCTGCCCCCTGGATCATCGTGGAAACCCGTCCGAGGGCATCGTACCGGTAGCTCACTTTGGCAATAGGGCCGTTACCGAGGCGTTTCTGCTCGGTGAGCACGCGGCCGAAGTCGTCGTAAGTCATGCGCGTTTGCAGGATGTCGGGAGACACGCCCGGTCCCGTTGCGCGGGATTCATAGCTGATGAGCTGGTTGCCCGCATCATCGTATCTATTCGAGAGGCGGTTTATGCCGCCCAGGTGGTTGCGGATGACGGTCTGAACGAGCAATCCGTCTTTGTCGTAGTAGAAAGCCCGCTCGATGTAGGCGGTACTGTCTGTGAGGACATCGGGCAGGACGGCGACTTTCTCGTAGGTTTTCAATCCGGTGTTGTTGGCATAGAGTTCGTCCGCCGTTACCATGCCGGAAACGGAGACGAATGCCAACGAGGAGGGAATGGCAAACGGCCGGTAGGATTTCTTCATTCCCCCTGCCGGATCGGATACCCAGTCATAATCCTCGTATCCGTCGTAATGTACCTGCGTGAGCAAGACATCTACCTGATAGAGCTCTTCGACGATTTTGTGGAGTTCCGCTCCGCACTTGTCCCGAAACAGGGTCTGAAGGAAAGAAGCCGGCACAGGCCTCATCAAAAGGTGTGTTTCGAGTATGCGGTCGAAGTCGTCGTATTTGACATAGAACCATAACTGCGACTTGCGCTGGTTGCCGTCCTGTGTGAGAACTGCCCGGCCGCGGCAGTCGTAGACACGCTCGATGCGATTGCGTCCCGGTCGTAACGTCAGGATTTCATTGCCCCGCGTGTCGTAACGGTGATAGGTGCAATACTTCCCGAGTTCCGAGGGCGAATAGCGGGCGCCGACCGTTGTGATGAGCTTGTCCTGGATCGAGGGAATCTCGTAACGCAGTTTCCCGAAATCGTCATAGACGTAATAGGCGAAATGCTCGCTGCGATCGTTCACTCGAACCTCCTTGGCCACAAGGTGTTCGTCCTGATCGTAGTATTCCAGCACCTTCACACTTAGCGTGTCGGTCGTTTGGCTGGTCTTTTCCCGCACCAGCAGCCGGCTCGGCGGGTAGAACCCCTTATAGACCAGCATGGAATCGTCCGCAATCCGGTAGTTTTTCACCTTGTCCGTTTTCGCCGGCTGTATGCCGATACCGGCAGCCGCAGGCGCTGCCAACGGATAAGGCGTTACGGAGATCTGATTGTGGTAGTTCAACCGGTAGTCGAAGCGGATGGGATGGCCTTTCGTGGAGGCGAGGCTGTGGTTGAAGCCGGGCTCGTCGGTAAATTTCACCAGATTGAGCGGCGTGTTGTCGTACACGGTTCGCGTGGCGGCAAACCGGGCATCGGGATCGTTGTCGAGCAACTGCCGGTAGAACCTCACGCATCGCGCATTGGCAGTGGCGAGGGTCATGCCTATGCTGTCGGGGACGTAGGGAAGGTAGGCGATCGAATCGCGGCCCATGCAGTCGAGCGTCCGTTCCGTTACGATATTGCCGCCGGCGGGCGAAGCTGCGACAACGACGGTTTTCACTTCGCGGCCCAGGCCGTCGTAATGATGTTCGGTGGTGGTGTATTTGTCGCCCTGATAGGTGCGCTCCAGGACCAGTTTCCCCTCGATGGTATTGGATACGGGATACGGAATAACCTGTCCGGGATAGCCCGGCAGCATCGTGCCGACGCCTTGCGGCTCCTGGGCGGCAAGGGGCGTGACGGCGGCAAGCAGATAGGCCGCTATGACGGTCAAAAGGTTCGTTTTCATAATGCAGGGATCGTGATGTTGGGGTTGTAGTGATCGTAGGAGTAGGTTTTGAGCGGCTGTCGTTCGTTGTCCAGCACGCGGGTCGGCAGTCCGAAGCCGTTGTATTCGTAGTAGAGCGAGCGGCCGCGTGTGTCGGTTTCCGAGATCGTCCCCAGCCCGGGAACAGAAACCTGGGATTTCAGCGTCGCATTCGGCGGCAGCAGGCTTACGTCATCGACAGCGACCGCACCCGCAGGGAACAAGACCGTATAGTTATCCATCGTGTCGGTAACGGTAATCCGGGACCGATGCTGGAACCACCGGTCGCTGTCATTGGTCAGATACCAGTAGGACAGGATGTAAGTTCCGGGCGTGAAATTCGATACGGGAATGGTCAGGGGCGTGGTTATGCGGCCCCGTGTGCCCGACTTGGCAGGTCCCAGATCCGGCCAGACCCAGGAGCAGAAATCGTCCCGCTCGAAGTCGTCGAACCACACCTCATTTACTCTTTGCGTCGCTTCGGGAGCATACCGTGCATTGGCGACATAGGCCAGCGGCATGCTTCGCCCCGGATGATAGACGATGCTCATAGGCATGTTATCCGCTTTGTGGTAGCTGGTCATATTCCCCGCGGCGTCGTAATCGTCGAAACTGATGGCCTCTTTGTAGCGTTCGTCGTATTGCAGCTCCCCCCGGAAGGTGCGGGACGAAATCCGGAAAGAGGCGGAATCGATGCCCTCGTAAGGGGCTTCGAGTTGAAGAGCGGAGGCAAGGAGAAACCGGTCGGGAGTAGCACGATAGACGGTCAGAGCTGCGCTTTTGACCTTTCCGTTTCTGTAAACTATTTGCTCGATGGGAATGTACTTGTATTTCGGTTGCCTGATTTCGAAATTGATTTTGTTGTAATATTCGTAATTGTATTTGGTATAGGCGGTGGTGCGGGTGCCGTCGGCATATCGCTTTATTTCGTGCGTAGGCAGATGTCGGTCGTTATACAGGTAGTCCGTGCGGCAGTAAAGGTTTGTCTTGCCGGAATATTCGATCCTGGTTTTCGGCAGGACGGGACAGCTTATATGAAAGTACCGGGCAAGGCAGGTTCTGTTGTGCCCTTCGACCCTGCTGTGGTACGGCACGAGACCCGGAATACGGACTGCGGCAGCCGTATCGATCAGGTATTCGTAGGATGTACGTTTCACGATATTGCCATCCGCATCGAACGCTGTTTCCTGCTGCAAGAGGTTGCGGCCCCAGGCCCGGATGGTTTTCGGCAGGTCCTGGTCGTCCTCGAAACCCAGATAACGAACCGTATCCTCCGCAATGAGGTATTTTTCGGGATACAGATCATCGTACTTTTCGAGCGGAACGTAATCGTATTTGACCGAGGATCCGTTGGGAAGGCGCTCCGTGACGGACGAATAGACCACGGGCGAACCATAGTAGTCGTTAATTGTGCTCTGGCAATGGGAGGATATTATATAATATATATTATCGCCCTCCACTGTATTGCCATAACCCATCTTTTCATAGTTGAAGCGCTCGGCATAGACCACGCCGCCCTCGTAGGTATATCGGTATTCGGCCGGCTTGGAGCCGGAAGCATCCCGTTCGAGGATCCGCTCAACGCGCAGACCGCCCCCGATCATCATCATCGGCTGATCCCGCAGTTTACCTTGATGCAATTCGTAAACGATCTCCTTGCTGCCGCCGCCCGGATAGTGAATACCTTTGAGGCTCTGTGCTCGCGTACGCTCCAGGTCGGATGCCCTGCCGGTGCCGAAATCCGGATAGATTCCACCGATCGGAACGAACGGACAACCGATCAGATCCTCCCCGTCCTGGTTCCAGTAGCCCCAATGGTCGAACCCCTTGTGCATGTGTCCGGGCATTACAGGGTCCTCGAAATAGACAAACGAGGCGATCGGCCGCTTGTGTCCTGCTTTGGCCTGCTCGTAAACCTGCTTGAGACGGTGGTTTCCATTGGGAAACGTGTCGCGTTCAAAGCAGATCGTTTTCTGTGTTTCACCCATACAACCTATTTCAATACGGCTGAGACGGGTATTTGAATAATGATGGTATTTATCAATATCGCGGTCATAAACAAACTCGATTTTCTGATCCTTATAGGTAATTTCTCTCGGGTATAAACTATTGTGTGTTTCCATACGGTAGAAATCACCGTACATAAAATCTTCTTTGATATATGTTAATGTATTGCCGGACTTCCTGACCATAGAAGTACCATAGTAGGACATGCAACTGCTGCCCGCCGAATCGTATTTGATTTCGACCGTATTGCCATTTGGGTAGATGATCTCATTCAGATACCATTCACTGTAAGTTTTCCATGTATTTTTCGCAAAATAGTCGTTTTTCGATATAAAGGAATGGTTCTCTGTGCTTTCTCTGAACTTATATTGCACACCTTGAGGATCTAATATTGTAAAACTATTCTTTAAGGTGTCGATTTGAATTTCCACCGGCTGGTAAGGGCAGGTATGAGCTACAAGGTCGGGGTCGAGGACGAAACTGCCCGACATACCGGGAAGATCGAACGTGTAGAGGTCCGGCTGGCTGTCGTAATCGAATTGATGGAATTTCTTATAATAGGTGTCGCTTTTCCATATCGACATATCTTCATAAGTATCCTTCAAATTGGGGAAATTATCGATGTTGCCCTGTATCACCCGGGTTATTCTTCCGCCGGCCGACAAATCCCAGCCCAAACCTATCGGCGTATGGATATCGCTGAGCTTGACTCCCGACCCGGAGTAATTCAGGGTGATCGGCAGTTTCCCACCGTCGGTTTGCAGTTCATACAGGGGAATCCGGACATGTAAGGTGCCGGTGTATTTATCGACCGTGACATCGGCATTGTTTATCGTGATGTAGGGTTCGGTGGAGATCGCGGCCTCGTTGTTCATCCAGGCCAGATCGGGCAGCTCCGGATCGTCGGCGTAGAGGGAGCTCTTGTTTACGGCCGGAGGCGTGGTTGCCTCGGGTTCTTGCGCATGGGAAAGTGTGCAGGAGATGCCGCATAACAGCAGCATGGTGATAAAAATTCGCATGGGGAAGTGGTTTTAGGATTAGACGGAAGAGTAGTCAGGTGGCGGATGCAAGTTCAGGTGGATCGATGTTTCATACGCATGGAGGTTAGTTGGTTCAAAATCAAAGATACGGTCGGAGCTTCCCCATAGCAAGAAATCCGGCCGGAATCCAGCCTTACGAAATTTGCGCATCTATCTGATAATCAGAGCCGACAGAAATAAAAATCTTATCTCCGACTTTCAAATGTCCAGACACTCTCTATCAGCCTGTTATAGCTGCCTGCATGCTTGCCTCCGAACAAGACAGGCGGGCCCGCGAACCATGCGAATCCACATCCGACAAGGCGCTTTAACGGGATTTGCACGAACGGTAGTCAAGTCGTCCGCCACCTTATTTTCCAATGTGTACGATCTTTCGAATGATCGTACCGCCGGGACAAACCGGCGTGGTGGAGATAAGAGGATGCTGGGCTGCAAAGCAGGCGACAAAAAAATTCCGCCGTCCCACATGGGAACGGCGGAATAAGGGAATCCGAAGACAACCCAGGCCTTACGCGGAGGCCGTGGCGCTTTCGAGTTTGCGCATCACCGAGAAGATGAACAGGGCCGACAGGAGGCACAGCACGATCAGCACGCTCCAAACCATCCACAGGGCCATGCCGCTGCCCCACAGGTATCCGATAAGCGAAGTGGCGTAGTTGCCCACGGCCGTAGCCGCGAACCAGCAACCCATCATCATACCCTTGTATTTGGGAGGCGCCACCTTGGAGACGAACGAAATACCCATCGGCGAGAGCAGCAGCTCCGCGAACGTAAGCACCAGGTAGGTCGAGATCAGCCAGTTCTGCGATACGAAATGGTCGCTCGCACCCACGGCCTTCACCTCGGCGGGCGACATCAGGCCGAACGAGCCGAGCGTGAGGATCAGGAAGCCGCCGGCGGCGATAATCATGCCCATACCGATCTTACGGGGAGCCGAAGGCTCCTTGCCCTTGCGGGCCAACGACGAGAAGAGGGCGATCGAGAAGGGGGTGAGGGCCACCACGTAGAACGGGTTGAACTGTTGGAACTGCTGGGGCAGGATATGCACGGGGTCGGGCGTCTGGGTCCACTGATAGTAGAGCGCGCCGACCACGGCCAGGAAAATCAGACCGCTGATGGTCTTGCCTTTGGCTTTGGCGGACTGGAAGAACCCGAAGGCCGCATACACGCCGATCACCACCAGCAGCAGGTTGCCGATATTGAAGCCCATCCGGGTCAGGCCCGTGGCTTCGGAGGTGGTGTAGTCGCGGGCGAAGAAAGTCATCGTGGAGCCGTTCTGGTGGAAAGCCATCCAGAAGAAGATCACCACGGCGAAAACCAGCATCAGCGCCGTGATGCGCGAGCGGGTCTGGGCGGGGGTGAGCTGCACCTGAGCGGCGGCGCCGGTCGTGGCCGCAGCCGCCTGCTGCTGGCGTGCCGTCACGTCGGCATGACGGAACGTCTTGCGGAAGCCGACATAGATCAGGTAGGAGAGAACGAGCGAGATGCAGGCCACGCCGAAGCCCATGTTATAGGCCGTCGAGAGCTTGTCGATATAGTGGCGCGAGAACTCCATCAGATCGGCCGTGCTGCCGCCGACCTGCACGGCCAGCTCCTGCAGCTTGGCGAGCGGCTCGCCCGCGAGCTGCCCCGCCGAGTCGATGTACTGGTGCGCCAGCGCCGGAATCTGCCCGTTATAGGTCAGACCGTCCTGTCCGAGAAAATAGTTGGTGATACGGGTTGCCATCGAGGGGGCGAACATGGCCCCGATATTGATGGCCATATAAAAAATCGAAAAGGCATTGTCCCGCTTGCTGGCATAGGCCGGGTCGTCGTAGAGGTTGCCGACGAGCACCTGAAGGTTGCCCTTGAAGAGTCCCGTACCGCAGGCGATCAGCGCGAGGGCGCCGAACATCATGGCCTGGGCGCCGAAGCCTGTGCCCGACGGGATGGAGAGCAGGGCGTAACCGCCGAACATGACGAAAATACCCAGGGTCACCATCCGACCGAAACCGAATTTGTCGGCCAGCACGCCGCCGAAGAAAGGCATAAAATAGACGGCGGCCAGGAAGATTCCGTAAATCTGGGTGGTCACCGCTTCGGTGTAGCCGAACTTGGCCTGCAGAAACAGGGTAAAGATCGCAAGCATGGTGTAGTACCCGAAACGCTCGCCCGTGTTGGCCAGCGAGAGGGCATACAATCCTTTGGGTTGGTCTTTGAACATAGTTTTTTAAGTTAGTAATAGGTGTTTTTCCGAATTTACTGCGGACAAATATAACAAAAAAATCCATATTTTTGCAGAAATCGAAACAAGCGATGGGAAATTCGACGGCCCCCCTTGCAATCCTCGCCGACGAGTGGCTGCAACCCTCCGCCGGGGAGATCCGCTACCGGCACGACCTTTACCTGGAGGCCCTGAGCGAGATCGGCCGGGGCGCCGGCACGATCGCGGACTACGCCAACGGCTACCGTTACTTCGGCTGGCAGCGCGACCGGACGTTGTGCGGCTGGTGGTTCCGCGAGTGGCTGCCGGGGGCGCAGGACGTCTATCTGTTCGGGGATTTCAACGGATGGCAGCGCACTCAACTGCGGCTGCACAAAAATCCCGACGGGGTGTGGAGCGCCTTTTTCCCCGACGCCATGTACCGCGAGCGGCTCACCCACGGCTCGCTCTACAAGCTGCACGTCCACGGCGCGAACGGCTGGCTCGACCGCATCCCGGCCTATGCCACGCGCGTGGTGCAGGACGAGACGACCAAAGACTTCACGGCCCAGTTCTGGAATCCCGCCCCTTTCGACTGGCAGGGTGACCGGTTCGACGCCACGGCGCTCGGCGACCTGCTCATCTACGAAGCCCACGTCGGCATGGCGCAGCAGCGGGAGGGTGTGGGCACCTACCGCGAATTCGCCGACACCGTCCTGCCGCGCATCAAGGCCGACGGTTATACGGCCGTGCAATTGATGGCCGTTGCAGAGCACCCCTACTACGGCTCGTTCGGCTACCACGTCTCCAGCTTCTTCGCCCCCTCGTCCCGCTTCGGCACCCCCGAGGAGCTCAAGGAGCTCGTCCGGCGGGCGCACCGGCTGGGGCTGGCCGTCATCATGGATCTCGTGCACGCCCATTACGTAAAGAACCTCAACGAAGGGATCGCCGAACTCGACGGCACCGACCACCTCTATTCGCCGCCGGGCGAGGCGGGCAACCAGCCCTACTGGGATTCCAAACTCTTCGACTACGCCAAGCCGCAGGTGCGCCATTTCCTGCTATCGAACGTCAAATACTGGCTCGACGAGTTCCATTTCGACGGCTATCGCTTCGACGGGGTGACCTCGATGATCTACCGTCACCACGGGTACGCCGAACTCGAAAGCCGCGAGCTCTTCTTCGGCGAGGGGGTCAATCGCGACGCCCTCACCTACCTCACGCTCGCCAACCGGCTCGTCCACGACTTCCGCCCCTGTGCGCTGACCGTCGCCGAGGAGGTCAGCGGGATGCCGGGCATCTGCACCCCGATCCGGGACGGGGGCGTCGGCTTCGACTACCGCCTCGGCATGGCTATTCCCGACTTCTGGATCCGCATGCTCAAGGAGGTGCCCGACGAGCAGTGGAACATCGGGGAGATCTGGCATGTGCTGACCGATCGGCTGCCGGGCGTAAAAACCGTAGCCTATGCCGAATCGCACGATCAGGCGCTCGTGGGCGACAAGACCCTCGCCTTCCGACTGATGGACAAGGAGATGTACGACAAAATGGACCGTGCGTCCGAGAGCGTGGTGATCGACCGGGGCATGGCGCTGCACAAGATGATCCGTCTGGTGACCATCGCCGCCGGGGGCGACGCCTACCTCAACTTCATGGGCAACGAGTTCGGCCACCCCGAATGGATCGACTTCCCGCGCGAAGGCAACGGCTGGAGCTATGCCCATGCCCGCCGCCAATGGTCGCTCGCCGACGACGGGCTGCTGCGCTATGCCCAGTTGGGAGCTTTCGACCGGGCGATGCTCGCGCTGGTGAGCGACTACCGGGTGCTGCACGACGGCTACCCCTACAACCTGCGGATGGACGACGCCAACAAGACGATGGCCTTTTCGCACGGCGACCTGCTTTTCGTCTTCAACTGGCATCCTTCGGCGTCGATTCCCGACTATACGCTGCCGGTGCGGGAGGCAGGGAAATACGTTCCCCTGCTTTCGACCGACGAGGAGCGCTTCGGCGGCCCCGGCCGTATCGCCATGAACTCGGAACACTTCTCCTTCCCGGTCGCAGAGGCCGAAAGCGATCGTCCCCACATCCGCATTTACAACCCGTCGCGCGCAGCTACGGTCTATCTGAGGCGGAAGTAGTTTGCAATTGACATAAATATATCCGTTAATTCACAGATAAACAAACAATTCATATAAAAACCGAAAACAGCGCGCCGGAATGGTGCGCTGCTTCGTTCCAGTCAAAGCGTCGGACAGGGAAGCTCGACCTGCGAGAGGGGTATCGCATCCTTGAAAAACGCCTCTGCGACAGCCTTGTCCCGTATGCGGAACACCGCAAGATCGAATTCGCCTTCCAGCACGGAAAAAATGACCGGACATTCCACCCAAAATTCGCTCTCCGACACCTGCGTCACCGTCATCGGGCCCCGAGGAACTCCGTCATACCCATCCAAAGTCAAAACACAAGTCGTTTCGTCGTACGAAAAAGCGTGATCCGTATAGACGGGTACGTTACCATATTTATCCCAGAATATGGGATCGTCGATCGATCCGTAAACCCGCACGGTGCCGTCGCCCTGAAAATAGAATATACTCTGACTCCAGCCCACGACGGAATGCCACAAATCATCCGTGAGCCGGACGGTTTGCCCGTCCACCCTTTTGCAGGTGTACAATTCTTCATTAACCCAATACTGCTCCATTACGATTTCCAGCCAGTCCGGATTCCCGGGACATATTGGGATATTCGGATCGGGGCCCGGTTCCGGTTTCGACGACGAACAGGCGGCACAGAAAAGAGCCGTGAAAAGGATTGCGATCCGGATTGTTTTCATAGCAGGAAGTTTGAGGGTTAGTTTACATTCAGAGTAATGAAATAGCACGAAGTGAGCCGACTTCTGCCGCCACGTTAGTCTTCTAAGGAAAGACTACCTCGTCCAACGAAATCGCACCCTCGATCAATGCCTCCGCCTTTGCACGATCCGGTTTGCGGAAAATGACCTGGGTGAATTCATCCTCGTCTGTAATGGCCTGCACGACCTCGCACTCGACCGTAAACGACTCCTCCTCGACGCCGACTACAGACATGGGACTTCGGGGAATCCTTGTCATCGCGTCCATTTCCAGCCGGTTGTCCGACTCCTCGTACCGATAGGTGCCATCTTTGTAAACCAACGCCTTACCATATTTTTCCATAAAGCGCGGATCGCTACTGTAAGAGATGTATTCCCGGAAAGTTCCGTCGGCATGAAAACAGAAAATACTTTGTCCCGAGCCTCCATCCAATCTACCCCACAGATTTTCGGTCAGACGCTCCACCGTTCCGTTGATCTCCCGACAATTATATGCCTCCGTATTGACCCAATAACCATCGACTACCATTTTTATAAAATCCTTTTCAGTGATAGGAGGAACAGATCGCTCAGGTGCATCCTTATCAGAACATGCGCAAACGGACAAAACCACAGACAATATTAATAAATTTTTTATTTTCATAACATTTAAGAATATGTAATGAGCATTAAATTATAGTCGTAAATATATCCGTTCGGATTATCAATCGGATACTCCCGCAAATCGTCATCCACTTCAGCAGCCGGTTTTGACAGATCAAATATACCGGAATAATAGAACCCATTATATTCGCCTCCCCAACCAAAATCGCAGTGCACTAATAATTCTTCATCGGCCATTTGACCCTCAAAAATTCGACCGCCACTCCCGGAATCGCGGCACACTGTAAAATAACGACGAATACCGCCGTCAATAACCCAGGCATGTCCACTCCCTACAAATAATCCATCAGTCATATTCGCACGACAATAGATTGGTTTATTTCTTTTGAAAATCATTTCTTTTACATCAGCATCGCTATATTGACCTATTTCAACATCTCTATAACCCAGTTCTTTCATAAAAAATGCAGCATTGTCAATACTAGATGAACTTCCCTGACGATCTTCAATCGCACCATACGTCATATCTACCCCTAATCCGATATAATGAATGAAATAGGCCACCTCCATGATACCCTCATCCGTATAGGTTGTTGCATCCACCGTCCATTGTCCCAGCAAATACCAGTCGAAGCGGTAATTATCGATCACCTCGGGGAAATGGTTTAAGTAGAATATCTGCCCCAATGCAATCGCGACACACCCAGCATAAGCATTACGGCCGTCATCCGTATAACACAGTTCATTATAAGGTGATTGCTGATTCCATTTCGTCCGCATCATCGGGGGCACATACTCCTCCCATTCCCGGTACCAGGAACGGAACCCCCGACTCGAAACCTGGTAATCGATGTAATTTTTCACCAGGCTTATGATCGTTCTTCCGACCGTATCCACCGGGCCGGTACCGATCCGGGTGATATCGAAATCGACCAGTTCCCGTTTCCAGTCGATCGGAGACTCCGTAACCGTCACCACCGCCGGCAGCCGATTGTCGGCCCCCAGGATGGCCGATCCGCGGTCGTCGGCGAAATCCACGAAATAGAGGATGCTGTCCAGGTCGGCCGGGTAGCCGCTTTCGGAACGTGTCGCCGCCAGGTCGCACCGTCTCAGCACACGCACACGCTCCACGCTGCGGCGGGATGCCCGGGTCGTCGGACCGTCGATCATAGCGAGCAGCCCGTCGAGCTGGCCCAGCGCCTCATCGACAGGTATGGTTCGCCGTGCAGCCATCGGCCGGAAATTCTGCTGCGGCCGCACCGTTTCGGACTCCTGCAGGCACCCACACAGCAGTCCGATCAATAACAAGGGCAAGAATCGTCGAAATGCAATCATAACCGTAATAGTTAAGTCAAAGGACAGGAAACGTCTTATCCGAACAACACGGCACAAAAATCATAAGCAAATATAAAACCATTTCAATTCATTTCCAAATAAATTATTCACAATCAACAATAAAATTACCTATCAAATCGTAAGCCGAACACAAAAAAAGAGACGCCCCGAAAGGCGTCCCGCAGCCACGGCACCGCACGAAGCGGCCCCGGCAGCTATCCGACCAGCTCGCGTGCCACGGCGAGGGCCTTGTCGTAATCGGGTTCGTGGGTCACTTCGGGCACGTATTCGATGTAACGGATCACGTCGTCGCGATCCACCACAACCACGGCCCGCGTGAGCAGCCGCAGCCCCTCGATCACCATGCCGTATTTCATGCCGAAATCCAGATCGCGGTGGTCGGAATAGACATAGACGCGGTCGATGCCCTCGGCGGCACAGAAACGTTTCTGCGCGAAGGGCAGATCTACCGAGATCGAAAGCACGGCCACTCCGTCGCCAAGAGCCGAAGCCTCGCGGTTGAACCGCTTGTTCTGCAACGAGCAGACGGGCGTATCCACCGAGGGAAAGACGCTGTAAATACGCACCTTCCCGTCGTACTGCCGCGAGGATACGGGTTGCAGGTCAGCTCCCACAACCGTGAATTCGGGCGCTTTGTCGCCTGCCTTGAGATGGGTTCCCGCCAACGTGACGGGGTTCCCGCCGAAATTTACTTTTGTCTCCATAACTTTATCCTGTTTAAAGGTTTGCAATGTCAAATTATCCGAAGTCTCTACCGGCTCCTGATGGCTTCGGCCGCGGCCTGTATGCGCTGCATCAGATCGGCCGTATCGACGCCCCTCACGCGGCGCTCCTCCACGACGATTTCGCCGTTTACGATCACCGTCTCCACGTCCGACGCCTTGCCGCAGTAAACCAGGTTGGAAACCAGGTCATGCACGGGGCAGAGGTGCGGCTTGCGCATGTCCACCAGGATCAGGTCGGCGATGGCTCCTTCGCGCACCACCCCCAACTCCCCGCCGTATCCGATGGCCCGGGCCGCATTGACCGTCGCCATCTTCAGGATTTCATAGGCGGGCACGGCGCAGGGATTCTGCGTAGCGCTTTTCTGGAGGAACGACGCCGAACGCATCTCCTCCCACATATCCAGGTCGTTGTTCGAGCAGGGGCCGTCGGTGGCGATTGTGCAGCAGACCCCTGCGCGGCGCATCGCCTCGACGGGTGCCACGCCGCTCGAGATCTTCATGTTGCTCTGGGGGTTGTGGGCCACGGCCACGCCCCGGTCACGCAGCACGGCGATATCCTCCTCGCTCACGTGGACGCAATGGGCACCGATGGTTCGGTCGTCCAGCACGCCCAGCGCATCGAGGTGGGCGACGGGCGTGCGGCCGTACCGCTCGCGGATGATGCGGCTTTCGTCGTGCGTCTCGGCGATGTGCGTGGTGTAGTGCAGGCCGTATTTACGGGCCAGCTCCTTGCCGTACACCAGATTTTCGGGCGAACAGGTGTAACCCGAATGGGGTGCGACGGCGATGCGCACCCGCTCGCAGCCGCGCGTCTTATCGAGCGCGTCGCACAGGTCCCGCTCGAAAGTCTCCATGTTCGTATCGAGATAGCATGCCCCCAACAGGGCGCGGATGCCGAGCCGCTGCACGGGATCGGCGATGGCGGCCTCCGACCAGTACATATCCACGAACGAGGTCGTGCCCCCCAGCAGCATCTCCACCACCCCGAGCTCGGCGCCCAGGGCGATCTCGGCCGGAGTTTGCTTGGCCTCGAAAGGCCAGATGTAGTCGTGCAGCCACTCCATCAGCGCGATGTCGTCGGCATAGCTGCGCTGGAGGGTCATTGCCGCATGGCAGTGGGTATTGATCAGGCCGGGCATGAGCACGCGGCCCGTGCAATCGATCTCCCGCACGCCGGGATGCGCGGCACGAAAGGCCTCGGCCGCTGCGCCCTCGCGGGTCACCAGCGCGATGCGGTTGCCCGCGATGCCGACCGAGCCCGTAAAGGAACGGGACCCATCGGCCGCTTCGGTCATCGGCAGAATCGTACAGTTGTTGAGTAAAAGCGTCATAATTCGTTGTTTTCAATCGAGTTGCCGCGGACACTCAGCACATGCCTCCCGTCCGCGGAGTTGGAATAGACCTGGATCACTTTGCTGAAAGCGCCCGGCTCGTTCTTATGGGGTTCGTAAATAACGCGAATCGTTCCCCGTCCGCCCGGTTCGACCGGCCGCCGGGAATAATCCGTCTTGAGGCAGGTGCAGGAGGTGACCACGCGCGTGAGTACCAGCGGCACGTCGCCCTCGTTCCGGTAGCCGAATTCCCACACCAGGTCACCGCCCCGGCGGGGCACATCGCCGAAGTCGTGGCTGACGGTGTCCATGCGCAGCAGGGCTCCGCGGGACTCCGCAGGACCGTCGCCCGGCGCGGGTTTGCGGGCCGGAGCCGGCCACGCGAGAAGCAGGGCGGCGGCGAGCAGCCCGGCGGCACGATTCATTCGATAGAGGTTCAAAAGTCGCATATCAGTTCATTCGGAATATATAGGTGATCGTGCCCCCCTGCACGATCGTTTCGCTCTCCGAGAAGCGGGCTTTCAGCGCGGCTTCCACTGCCGCCGCCACCAGCTCGGAGTTGTTGGTGGTCGAGCCCTGCGAACGGTAGGCCGCCGTCGTCACCCGGCCCGCGGCATCGACGGTGACGTCCACGATCACCTTGCCCGTTTCGTCGGCCTTGTAGCGCGGCTTGGGCAGCGCCCCCACGACCGACCGACCCGACAGGTCGTAGGAGAGTCCCGAGTCCGCCTGTCCCGTTCCTTCACGGCTGCCGTCGGGCGACCCGGCCGGATCTCCCTCGTTGCCGGCTCCGGCGGTCGTTCCCGCCGACTCCGGTGCGCTGGCGGCGGTGCGGCCCGGGAAAAGGGCCCGCCGATTGACGGTCTGCCGTCCGCTCTCCGTCCCGTCGGCGGGAGCCGGGTCGGACACGGCCGTGCTCTGCCGCTGCGTCTCACGCTCCGGCTTCCGGTCGCGCACCATGACGTCGCTTTGCTCGACGGTCACGAACTCCGGCTCCGGCGCGGTTGCGGCCTCGGTCTCCCTCTCCGGCGCCCGAGCAGCATCCGCAGCCTGCACATCCTTCGCCCCCGACGCTTCGTCGGTCGTGCCGAACGCGATCAGCAGCCCTTGTCCGGGCAGTTCCTTCCGCGTGAAATCGAACGTCACGAGCAGGAAAGCCAGCATAAGCAGCAGCACATAGGCCGCCGCTGCCGCCGCTGCCCACCGCACAGGTCTCTTGTCTTCCGGGTCGTAATAGTGCATAAGTTTCCGCATTTCGGCCATCGCACGCCTGCCGCCGCTATTCGGGCGACGTGGCGGCGATCAGGGTGAATCCGTTGGCCTTGGCCATGCGCATCATGGCGACCACCTCGTCGAAAGCCACCGTCTTGTCGCAGTGGAGCGAGACGGTCGGGTTCTCCTGCCCCTCGAGCCGCGTGCGCAGCGTCCGTTCGACCCCGTCGAGCGAGCCGACGTCCTCGGTTTCGACGTAGTAGCGGTATCCGCTTCCGGTGTCCTGGATCGACACGGTGGTCATCGCCTTGTCCTTAAGCTGATTCGAGCTCTTGGGCAGGATGAGCCGGATGGCGTTCGGGTTGATGAGCGTCGTGGCGATAAGCATGAACAGCAGCAGCAGGAACATCAGGTCGGTCATCGAAGCCGCCGAAAACGACTTGTCCACCTTCGATCCGTGTTTGATTGCCATAGCGCGTTACTTTTGGACGGGTTGGTTCAGGATATCCATGAAAGCGATCGAGTTGGCCTCCATCTGGAACACCAGCTTCTCGATGCGGGCCACCAGGTAGTTGTAGCCGAAGTAGGCCGGAATACCGACGATCAGGCCGGCCACGGTGGTCACCATCGCCACGTACATACCCCCCGACAGGAGCGACATATCCACGGTGCCGCCCGCCGCGGCCATATCCATGAAGGTGCGCACCATGCCGAGCACCGTTCCCAGGAAGCCGATCATGGGCGCACCCCCCGCGATGGTGGCCAGAAACGGCAGGTTGGTTTCGAGCTTCGACACCTCGAGGTTCGCCACGTTCTCGATGGCCGTCTGAATATCGCCCATGGGCCGTCCGATCCGCTCGATGCCCTTCTCGATCATGCGGGCGATGGGGGTGTCGGTCTTGCGGCACAAATCGACCGCCTTGGCGATATCCCCATCGGAGATGTAGTCGCGGATGCGGTTCATGAAGTTCATATCCAGCACCGAAGCCTTGCGGATGGCCACGAAGCGTTCCACGAAGATGAAGATCGTCACCCCGCCCAGAATCAGCAGGGGCCACATCAGCCATCCCCCCTTGGAAAAGAGTTCCCACAATCCCATGCGGGTCTGTTCGGCAACCGCCGCGTCGGCGGCCTGCAAAAGTGTAATCATTGTCGGTTCGTTTTATTTAAGTCACTCGTTTGCTCATTGGTACGACTCCCCCGGCAGGTCGTCGGTTTCCCTTTCAACGTCCGAAGCGGGCGTTTCAGTATCCCCGCGCTCCATCGCCTCCCGCCTCGCCGCGCGGCGGGCCTCCCTGCGGGCACGGCGCTCCTTGTTGGTGAAGCGGGCCTTGATGCGCTGGCGCAGGTCCTTAAAATTATTGAAATCCTCCTTGTAATAGATGCCGATGCCGGTCTCCTGCAACCCCTGGTTTTCGTCGAAGCGGTCGATGGTCTGGGTAAAAACCTTCAGCCGTAGGTTGCCCGAGCGGTCGATCATCCAGGTCAGGTAGGCCTCGCCCATGAAGTTGGAGACGTTGTTGTTGGCCGAATACTTGGGGTCGATCACATAGTTGCCCTCCAGCTCGATGAAAAGCCGGTTGTCGATCAGGTTCTTGGAAAAGCCGATATCCAGCTCGTCGCTCGCGATGTCCGACTTGGGCCGGTAACCGATGCGGATGTTGTATTCGTCGGTGGAGATCAGGTTGCTCAGGTAGTTCGAGAGCATCTCGATGCCGCTGCCGACCGTGGCCGAAACCCCCAGGTTGGACGAGGAGGAGACGCTGCCGTCGGAGATGAAGCTCCCGAAGAGCAGCAGCGCGGCGAACTGCTGCTGGGCCGAGCTCTCGGTGTTGAGCGCATTGGCCACGGCCGCCTGCGTCTCCTGGTCGGCGTCGGGCACCCGGACGCTGAAGGTGAGCTGCGGGTTGGTCAGCCGGCCGCCGATGTGGATGACACATTCGACGGGCACCGGGCGGCTGTAATCGTTGCCCGCATAGGCCGCCCCGCCGTCCGGAGACTGGTCGTCGCCTCCCGTTCCGGAACTGCGGGTCGTGCCGCCCCCGAGCAGGGGTTGCAGGGAGGCTTTCAGCCGATATACCGCATCGATGTTGAGCAGCGCATCGACCGGCTCGCCCGTCCACTGGATCATCGAACCGCTCTCGATGATGAATTTCTTGCTGATGATGTTCTCCAGCGACAACTGGTAGCTGCCCTCCGAAATCGTGTAGTCGCCGTACATTTCGAAGATGTTGCGCCGGGGATTGATCCGCAGGTTGAGCAGCCCCTCGCCGCGGCCGCGCACCACGTCGCCCCGCATCGGGTCGATCACCAGTTGGAAATCCACATTGGGCCGCACATTGAGCGCCATCGTAATGTCCATCGACCCGCCGCCGGAGGTTTTCTGCTTCCGCCGCCGCTCGAACATGAGCTTCTTGCGCACCAGGTAATTCACCGTATCGGGCTTCTCGGCCGACTCGAAGGTGACGAAATCGGCCGTCTTGGCGTTGGTACTCCCCGACAGGGGCATGAAGAACTGGGAGTTGTCGTCGGTGGTCGCCACGATGTCCATGTTCACCCCGGCCTTGCTCCCGGTGATGGTCGCGGCGCCCGAGGCGAAGATGCGGCCGTAGAACAGATCGCTGTTGCGCTTGGTCGTGTTGAGCACCATCATCCGCTCGGGATCGATGCGCACGGCATAGGCGATGTTGGAAAGATGCTCCAGGTTGAGATCCAGGTCGAACAGCCCCCGGTTGCCGTCGGGGTCGAAGACAGGCACCCGCCGGGCGATGAAATGGTTGTCCTCCACGCGCAGCTCGGCGCGGGGCATCGAATAGGTGACCTGCGTGAAATCGACCGTGGTACGCAGGTCGCGCACTCCGATATGGCCCGAAAGGGCGGCCTGCCGCCCCTCGCCGGTCAGGGTGACGTCCACCGTCGCCTTGCCCGACGTGTTCCCGATCACCCCCTTGAGCACCGGATCGAGCAGCCCCATGTCGAGGCTGTCGATGGTGGCCCGGGCATAATAGCGGCCTTTCGAGGGGGCGTAAAATCCCCACAGCAGCGTATCCCTGTCGAGCCGGTTCTGGAGGATGAAGCCGGCGCGGTTGCGCTCGAAATCCCACTTGGAGCTGAACCGCAGCGGCGGTGCCTTGAGCCGGTTCACAGCCATGCTGTCGATGGTGATTTCGGCCGTGATCTCGCTCTCGTGCAGGGCCGACTTGACCACCGCATAGCCGTTGGTGCGCCCCTCGATCGCATACCCCATGCTGCCGGCGATCTGCGTCAGGGCCGCCAGGTCGAAGTTGCTGAGCCGGATATCGACCGAGTCGCGGCGGCTGCGCGAGGCGATGCCGTCGATGAGCAGCTCCTGATCGGCGTTCATCATGCGAAACCGGTCGATCTCGACCGCCGCACTATCGACCACGATGCGGCGTGCGCCGATCTGCCAGGTTTTATTCCCCCGCGTGATGTGAGAGGGCGTGAGCCGGATATCCACGGCGCGCCCCCGCCCCGGCTGTGCAGGAGCAGGCCGGGCGCGGAAGCCGATCAACCCCGAAAGCCGGCTCGTGGAGTCGCGGAACCCTGCCGACAGAAGCACCCGGTTGTCCCGGGCTCCGCCCATGACCGAAATTTCGTTCATATGTACCGCCCCCAGATAGAAATCCTCGGTCGAGGCGTAGAGGGTGAGCGAGTCCCCCTCGTTGGTCACGTTGATGCGCAGCATCGTCGCGAGCAGCCTGCCCCGTTCGACATAGTCCGAGGAGACCTTCAGCGAGAGTTTGTCGCCGACCGGATTGAAAAGCAGCCGCAGCTGGGAGCTGTCGGCCACCTGCAGGCCGTCGGCCACGGCGTCGGTAATCGGGGTGAGGTGTTTGACGCTGACCGTAAGCAGCGAATAGTCGTCGGTCGCGGCCACCGTCTCGGGCGCGGCGCGGGAAGCGCCGGGGTTGTCGTACAGCACCGGCAGGTAGTCGCGCAGACTCGAGCGGAGGTAGTCGATCACCTCCCGGTAGCTGGTCCGGCTGCGGAAGGTGACGTCCGCAAAGTCGGAGGTCAGCTCCAGGTACTTGCTCTCGGGCGTGTTGCGTCCGACCACGGTGATCCCTTCGGAACGCACCTCCCGGTCGTTGTAGCGGTAGGAGGCGTCGCGGATGCGGATGATGCCGTTCAGGTCGTCGGGCGAACGGCCCGACGCACGGGCGTCGAGGCGGGCCGCCAGCACCGAAACCGAATCCCGGCGGTTGAAGCCGAGCGCCGCAAGGTCGGCCCGCTCCAGGTCGAGGCGGAAGTCGTAGCGCGGTGTGCGACCGTTCAGGTCGATCAGGCCGTCGAAATCCAGCCGCAGGTTGGGGTCGCCGACCGTCAGTCTGCCGCTGAACTCCTTGTCCGTAAGGTGTCCGTCGTAACGGATCGAGTCGTAGTCATATCCCCGGAATTCCAACTGGGAAACGCTGCCCGAAACATTGGCGTCGGCGGACCCTTTGCCTACCGATCCGCTGACGTATCCACGGGCCGTGAGACGCCCCAACTGCCGGTTTCCGAGCAGCTCGCCCAGCCGCAGCGACCGGGTCGAAACATTCCCTTCCAGGCCGCTCATGCCGTTGCGGAGCGGACGCACCTTCAGATCGGCGGACGCCTCCCCGATCGGGGTGCCGAGCACGGCGTCGAGGCTGAAATCCGAAAGCGTCCCCCGGAATCGGCCGCTCAGGGCGATGCGGCCCGCATTGTCCAGTATGCTCACGGCCTTGCCGGGAAGCTCTTTCCCCGTAACGCGGGTTGCAAGCTCATCGGCGTCGGCGGCCGTGGTCGTCAGTCGCGCAAGGCGGACGTCGAAGCGGGTGTGCCGGATGTCGGGCAACCCCCGGGCGGTCATATCGAGCGCAAGAGAGGTTTCCGCTCCCAGGTCGGCATTGGCAAGCCGTACCGTGAGATCCGCCACGGATCCCTGCGCGGTAAGCTCCACGCCGTACAGCTCCGTATGCCAGCTCCTCAGCCCCGGCGAGAAATAGGCCAGCTCGTCGGTCGAAAGGCGCGTATGGGTAACTACTCCGTCGATTTCGACGGCGTGGACGAAATCCTTGTAATCGGCCCATGACTCCCCGACGAGCGAGAGTCGCGAAAGCCCCACGTCGGAGCGGCCGGCGCGGATGCGCGCCTCTTCGATGCCGATGCAGCCATTGACCAGATAGAATCGGCCGTTCAGGTCGTCGAGCACGAAGCCGCTCCGCTCACGCGCGGAGAAACGGTCGATGACGGCATAGATCGCGGGGCCGTCGATGACGAAGTCCGTGAATGCGGCCTGCTCGACGTGCATGCGCAGGTTCGAGAAATCGATCCCGTAGGGCGGTTTGCGGTGTTCCAGTTTCTCCAGGCAGAAGTCAAGCCCCTCGGCCCGCAGCCGCTCCATCGTCAGGCGGAACTTTCCGCTCCCGTCGCCTTTCCTGCGGACCAGCCGATCTACGAGCTGCTTGACGTTCATCTCCCCCTCGGGGGTTTCGCGCAGGCAGAACCGGGCGTTCTGCAACACCCCTTCGCTCATCACGATCCCTCCGCCGAAAAGGCCGAGGGCCGAAAACGAAGCGTCGAGCCGCCCGGCGTAGAGGAGCGTGTCGTGCTGGAAATCCTCCACATAGAGCTCCTCGATGCGCACGCGGCTGAACAGGCCGATATCGACCCGCCCGATACGGACGGTGGTGCCCAGCCTGCGCGAAATCTGCTGCGCGGCCTTGTGTACCACCATGTTCTGAACGGCCGGAATGTCGAGCAGCAGGGCGGCGAGAACAGGCAGCATGACCAGCAACAAAACGATTGCCGAGAGCACCTTTCCCAATATTTTTATACCTTTGCGCAACATAAGGTCGTTTAAATTTGCAAATTTAACGATTCCCGGTCAAAAAACGAAACAAAATATGGATATTACCATCCTGGGCATCGAATCTTCCTGCGACGACACGTCGGCTGCGGTCATCCGCAACCGCACGCTCCTGTCGAACGTCATCGCGTCGCAGGCCGTCCACGTCAAATACGGCGGCGTCATCCCCGAGCTCGCCTCCCGCGCCCACCAGCAGAACATCGTCCCGGTGGTCGATGCGGCTCTGCGCGATGCGGGCGTCGGCCCCGACGCGCTGGATGCCATCGCCTTCACCCGGGGGCCCGGCCTGCTGGGGTCGCTGCTCGTGGGGGTTTCGTTCGCCAAGGGGCTGTCGATCGCCCACGGCGTTCCGATGGTGGAGGTAAACCATTTGCAGGGGCATATCCTCTCCCATTTCCTCGACCTTCCGGACAGAACGCTGCCTCATCCCGATTTCCCGTTTCTCTGTCTGCTCGTAAGCGGCGGCCATACCCAGATCGTGCGGGTGGATTCTCCCCTCGACATGGAGATCATCGGCACAACCATCGACGACGCCGCCGGGGAAGCCTTCGATAAATGTGCCAAAGTCATGGGGCTCCCCTATCCGGGCGGGCCGGTGATCGACCGGCTGGCCAAAGAGGGCGACCCGCGTGCGATCCGCCTGGCCCGGCCGCGCGTGGAGGGATACGACTACTCCTTTTCGGGGCTCAAGACCTCGTTCCTCTATACCCTGCGCGACGAGATGGCCGCCGACGCCACTTTCCTCGAACGCCGCCGCGCCGACCTGTGCGCTTCGTTGCAGACGACCATCGTCGAAATCCTGCTCGACAAGCTGGTGCGGGCCTCCCGCGACACGGGCATCCGCGACATCGCCATCGCCGGCGGCGTCTCAGCCAACTCCGGCCTGCGGAACGCCGTCGCGGAGCAGGGGCGCAGACGCGGCTGGCGGACGTTCATCCCCGAATTCAAGTTCACGACGGACAATGCGGCCATGATCGCGATGGCGGGATATTTCCGCTACCGCGAGGGATTGATCTCCCCGCTCGACACGGCCCCCGTCGCCCGCATCGGACAAATGGAAGGGCCCCGGTAAAAATAACCGGAACAAACCGGCCGAAAAATGCGCAACGGGGCTATTTTTTGCTACCTTTGCAACGACGGTCGGTTGAGAACATCTGCCTTTCGGCGGATGTTTTTTTGTACCGACCCGTGGAATACATACCTTTTCATACCATGAAAACACTCAAAATCGGGAATCTGCTCGCACGTATTCCCATCGTCCAGGGGGGCATGGGCGTCGGCGTTTCGCTCTCGGGACTCGCTTCGGCGGTCGCCAGCGAAGGCGGCATCGGGGTCATCTCCTCGGCCGGGCTGGGCGTCATCTACCACGACTACTCGTCCGACTACGATAAAGCCAGCATCTGGGGACTGCGCGAAGAGCTCCGCAAGGCGCGCGAACGCACGCGGGGCATCATCGGCGTGAACGTCATGGTGGCCATGTCCAATTTCGCGGATATGGTCCGCACGGCCATCGCCGAAAAGGCCGACATCATCTTCTCGGGGGCCGGGCTGCCCCTCAACCTGCCCTCGTTCCTGACCGAGGGCAGCCGCACCAAGCTCGCGCCGATCGTCTCCTCGGCCCGCGCAGCCCGGCTGCTCTGCGAAAAATGGTTCGGCAACTACGGCTACATCCCCGATGCCGTGGTGGTCGAAGGGCCCAAAGCCGGCGGACACCTCGGCTACAAGGAGGAGCAGATCGGCGACGCGCATTACGCGCTCGAGACGCTCGTGCCGCAGATCGTCGCCGAAGTCCGCGACTTCGAGACGGCGCACGGCTGCCATATCCCCGTCATCGCCGCAGGCGGCATCTACACCGGCGAGGACATCTACCGCATCATGGAGCTGGGGGCCGACGGCGTGCAGATGGGTACCCGCTTCGTCACCACCGACGAATGTGACGCCGACCCGGCTTTCAAGCAGAGCTACATCGACGCCACCGAACAGGACATCGAGATCATCCGCAGCCCGGTCGGCATGCCCGGACGGGCCATCCGCAACTCGTTCCTCGACCGGGTGCGCGACGGACTGAAACGCCCCAAAAACTGCCCGTTCAACTGCATCCGAACATGCGACGTGACCCACAGCCCCTACTGCATCATGCTGGCGCTCTACAACGCTTTCCTGGGCAAGCTGCGCAACGGCTACGCTTTCGCCGGAGCCAACGCATGGCGGGCCGAGAAGATCCAGAGCGTCAAGGAGCTGATCGGCGGCCTGAAGCGGGAGTACGACGAATTTTCGCTCCGCGACAAGCTCTTCGGCGCAAAACAGTAGCCCTCCCCGCGGCACAGCGGCCCGCGTCGGCACGCTCCATCGGAACGGAGGCCGGGCCGCTGCGCTCCCGCTCCGGCCCGCACGACAGGCCGCGACATCCGGATACCGGGAACGAAAACCATCGGCAACGGTCGATTCATGCGCCTGCCCGCTCAGCCGTGTTTCCGCAGCCCCCTACCCGGCGCAGAGATTCCATACGGCCATTCATGCCCGGTCTTCGGACCGGGCTTTTTCGTGTTCTCCCCAGCTTTTTCATCCCTTCGGTCGAATAATTTCCGTCCATTCTTCCTATCTTCGGATACGGGTTACGCCCGGAATCGCCGACTTGCCGGGATTCGGTCCTCCGCTGTCCGCCCCTTGCGCGGTCTTCCGTCGAAGCACTCGCATGTTCATTCACCCTTAAATCATTCCGCCATGAAGAAACTGTCGCTTTGTTTGTTCGCATGCTGCAGCCTGTTGCTCGCTCTCACGGCCTGCAACGGCGACAATCCCTCACCGGTGAATTACACCCTCTCCCTCGACCGGCCGACGCTCGGTCTGCAGGTCGGCGAATCGTTCCGGCTCGTGGCGACTCTTACGCCCGCAGCCGAGGGCGGGGCACCTTTCGTCTGGACCTCGGACAACGAACCCGTCGCAACGGTCGCCGACGGGCTCGTGGAAGCCCGCGCCGTCGGCACAGCCACCATCACCGTCCGCTGGTCGGATGCGGCGCAGGCCGACTGCCGGGTCACGGTCAGCGAAAACGCCGTAGCCGTCACCGGCATCGCGCTCGACCCGACGACCCTCACCCTCGAAATCGGCGACATTCGCACCCTTACCGCCACCATAAAACCCGACGATGCGACCGACAAAACCGTCGCATGGAGCTCCTCCGACCCGACAATTGCCTCGGTAAACGACGGCGTCGTTGCGGCGCTCGCCCCGGGCAATGCGACCGTCACCGCCACGGCGGGCGGTTTCTCGGCCGCCTGCCGGATCACGGTCGAAGCCCCGCAGCCGGCAGCGCCCAAAATCGGCGACTACTTTTACTCCGACGGCACCTGGTCGGACGGCGGCCTGGTGAGCATCGACGCCGACGGACTCAATCCCGTCTGGGCCGAGCAGAAACCCGCCCCCGAATCCGGCAAAACGGTCGTCGGCATCGTCTTCCAGACCGCTTCGGAACGCATCGCCGAGAGCGACCGGGCAAACGGCTTCACCCGCGGCTATGTCGTGGCGGTCAAGAACGCCCACGGCCCCAACAAGCCGACGACCTCCTGGTCGTTCGACGACCAGTTCGACTGCCTGAAAAACGCCAAGACCTCCGACGTCTGGTACTGGAACGTAAACGGCTACTACGAAACCATGACCGTACGCGACACCTACGGTGCCTCCATCACGCAATGCCCCGCTTTCGATTGGACGCTCAACGACTTCCCGCTCACGGCACCGGAGGGCACGAGCGGCTGGTTCCTGCCGAGCACCGGCCAGCTTTGGGACATGGTGGCCAACCTCTGCGGTCACGAAGTGGCCGCCGCCATGAAGGAGTGGAGCACGCAGGCGCTCAACGCCGGCTGGGGTTATGCGTCGGAAACCGTCTCCTACGACGTGATCGGACGCTTCAACGAGAGCCTCGCGCAGCTTCCGGCCGACGCGAAGGAAGAGCTTTTCGTCACCTCCTCGGAGTATTACAGCACCTGCTCGCTGTGGGCCTCGACCCCTTGTACGGCCGGCGAGACGGCCTGCATCATCAACATCGGCACCAAAGGCACGATCGAGCTTTACGAGGAATACATCGACGGCGACTGTGTCGCCCGCCCCATCCTCGCATTCTGAAACACGCTGCACACCGCAACAAAACGCCCCGCCGCATGCACTGCAGCGGGGCGTTTTCCGATATGCCGTCCTTGCCGTGCTCCCCCAATCGCTCCGTTTCGGCAGCACATCCGCCCGCTCCGACCTCCCGTCGCGTCCCCGTTTCATCCGGCGGATCAGAGGAAAGCGACCCGCCGGAGCCGGCCGCCGCGCAGGGCTTCCCGTTCGACGATGCCGGTCAGCACATCGGCGGCGTCGTGCCACCGATTCGTCGTAAAACGACGCCGGTAGGTGGTCAGGTGGGCGTAAAGCTCCGGCCAGCGTTGCGGCCAGCCGGCGGGAAAGCGCACGAGCTGCATCACGGTCGCCGAGTTGGAGAGGATGCGGGCCTCCTTGTTGGCCCCCTGGTGGAACCACTCCACCCGTACGGCCGGAGCCAATTCCTGCACGCGGCGGGCGAAACCCCGTCCGCCGTTGTTGCTCTCGACGGCGGCTTCGCGCGTGTCGGACCGCACGAGCATCTCGGCCACCAGCCGCTCGGTAACCTCCATCGGTTCGCGCGTATAGACCGCGTCCGTCACGTAGATCAGGCCGTCGGAATCGACCGCATAGCTGAGCGAACAGAGGTAATCATCGCCCGTATCGGCCGTGTCGGTGTAGTTGGCCCGGCGGAAGATGCGCTCGGGCAGCCGGTCGTAAACCGCCAGACGATCGCCGTAGAGCAGCCCCTCCCGCACGGTCGGCCGCCCCTGATACATGCACTCGAAACGCAGCGGATCGAGCGCACGCCGCCGGGCGAGCAGCTCCCCGCTCTGCCGCTCCCCCCAGAGAGCCTCCCCCGGCGCCCGCCGATCGATCTCCATCGGCGCCCCCGTGCGGATCGCCTCGAAATTCAGGTGCAGCCACTCTTCCGGCGGATGCCCGTCCAACTGGCTCCACGCCGTCAGCTCCCGCACCGTTTCGCGCCGTCGCAGCTCGCCGATCAGATCCTCTTCGTGCCAGCGGGTAAAGACCACCAGTTCGCGCGAAGCGTTGTGCAGGCGCGTGCGCACCACCGACACATACCACTCCCAGCAACTCTCCCGGATGCGGGGCGAGTCCCCCTCCATCGCATTCTTGTAGAGGTCGTCCAGGATCAGGCAATCGACCCGGTTGCCGGTCAGCGACCCGCCGCGCCCCACCGACAGGAGCCCGCCCGCGTGCCCGACGATCTCCACCTCGCTGCCCGTGCGCAGGTATCCGAGCGGCCGCGAGCCCTGCTTGATGGTCGTGTCGGGAAAAAGCCCGGCATACTCCGGCGTCTCGATCATCCGCTGCACGCGCCGGTTGAAGCGCGAGGCCAGCGACGCCGAATAGCAGGCGATGGCGATTCTCAGGTCGGGATCGCATCCCAGCAGGTAGGCGGGCAGCAGGGTCGAAGCCCCCAGGCTCTTCCCGTGCTGGGGAGGTATGGTGACGATCAATCGCCGCACACGCCCGTCGGCAAACGCGGCGAGCACCCGGTAGTAGGCTGCGTGGAAAGGCGTCAGATCAAGATAGGGCGCCACCGTCGATGCGAACTGCACGAACGGCGGCACGGCACCGGCACCCGTTGCGGGTGGCGGTGCCGGCTCGGCGATTTTTTTCATCGGCAATCAGGAAACAGGCCCGGAATAAAGCGGTCGGGCGGAGTGAGGAATAAGAGGCGGTGCAACCCCGCATACGGGGTCGCTCGTTCAGGCCGCCGCATTCATGCAGCGAGCGAGCCCCTCTTTCATGCGGGCGAAAGAGAAGTCGTTGAGCGTCTCCCCGAGATCGTCCCAGGTATGAAACTCCCACCACACCGGCACCAGATCGACGATCGGGTCCGCCCCGACCGGCGTAAACCCTGCTTCGGCACCGGCAGCCGGGCAGGTTCCGACCACCTGCGCCGCGACCGGCTCAGACGACTCCTGCGAATCCGCCGCCCCGACAGGCTGCGGGGATTCCGATGAGTCCGTCGATCCGCAAGAGATGGTCGCCCGTGGCAACTCCTGCGATTTTGGCAATTCCGGCAACTCCTGCGAATCCGCCGCTCCGACCGGTTCGGGCGATCGCGTCGCGCGGAAAGAGGCGGGCGATCCAGATGTTCCCGCTAATCCCGTGCATGCTGAGGATGCAACGGCCTCCGGTAATCCCGGCATCCGATCGGCTATGGCATGTGCGACAGCGGGATGGCCCGTCACCGTCCCTCCGCCATTCCGTCTCGTAACGAATACCGTCGCCGTCAGGCGCCACGAACCGTCCGGCGCGGCCACCGAACCCGAAAAAAAATCCGCATGCCCGATCGCCCGGCACAGAGCGCGGAGCGCCGTTTCGTATAATTCCGCAGAAATAACCCGCATATCCGTAAATTTTTAGCGATTCCCGGCCGAAGATTTGCTGACGACCGGTAAATTGTTTAACTTTGCAGGACAAAATTAGTTCAATTTTTGAATCACCTGCGGCGGATACCGACTATCTGCCATCAATATTTCTGATAGCAAAAAAATGGGAGAACGGGTAAAAGCGATCCGAAAGGCATTGGGGCTGACGCAGGACCAGCTGGCCGGAAGGCTGGGCATCGGCAAGGCGGCCCTCTCGATGATCGAGACCGGTCGGGCGGCCCTCTCGTCCCGCAACCGCAACATCCTGATCCAGGAGCTGAACGTCAATCCCGACTGGCTCGACTCGGGACGGGGGGAACTCTTCAACGCCGCTCCCGACCTGCAGGCCTTCATGCGCCGCTCCGACCGCACGCTGCCCCTGCAAAGCGTGCCGCTCTACTCGATCGAGGCGACGGCCGGCCTGGCCCCCCTCTTCGCCGAGCGGCCCGAAACGCAGCCCGGCAACTTCATCCACATCCCCAACCTGCCCAAGTGCGACGGTGCGGTGTATGTGGCGGGGGATTCGATGTATCCGCTGCTCAAAAGCGGCGACATCGTCCTTTACAAGCAGCTGCACGACATCCGCGACATTTTCTGGGGAGATATGTACCTGCTCTCGGTCGAGATCGACGGCGAGGAGTACATCACCGTCAAATACGTCCGGCAGTCCGAGCGCGAGGGCTTCGTGCGGCTGGTGAGCGAGAACCCGCTCCATGCCGACAAAGAGGTCGAGATCGGCCGCATCCGGGCCATCGCTCTGGTAAAAGCCAGCATCCGGATGAACGCCATGCACTGACCGCCTGCCGCGGGCGACGATTCCCCTCCGGCGGCCCGGAACGCGCGGGTGACGCTCCGCCCCGCGGCTTCTTGTCGTCCTATCTTATCCTCTCCCGCACAGCCCGTCGCAATCCATCCATTTTCCGTTATCGTCCGACAATCCCGCGCCACCTCGGTGCATGACCCCGACCACCATTCATCGTATCTTGCCCCTTCCATACGCTGAAACAGCGCCAAAGGACTCCTCCCATCAGGCTCATCCGGTCGTCCGTTCGCTCCCGCCTCTTGTGTTCGCACCGCCTGCCGTTCGTATCTTACCCCTTCCACCCTCTGAAACAGCCCCAAACGGCTCCGCCCATCAGGGCTCATCTGTTCGTCCGTCAGTTCCCGCCTCTTGTGTTCGCACCGCCCCGCCGTTCGTCGTATCCAGCCCCTTTCACACCCTGAAGAGTGCCGCCGGCACCTCCCGTCCGTGTTATTTGTTTGTCCTTGCTCCCTTGTGCGAGTACCGCCCCCGGTTCGTCGCATTTCGGCCATCCCATTCCAGCCGGATTCCGAAGCCCTGCAACCGGGCCGGGAAGTCCGCCTTGCAGCGGATTCATAAGCGATCCGACGGTCGCCGCGCACAATTATTAAAAAATGTGCATAAATTTAATTACGAATTGTGATTGGATTCACAATATATTTGTATATTTGTAATACAAACTATAAAACTTTGTTTTTGTTCACACTATTAATTTCAAATTAAGGCAATGAATAAAACCAATGTACAAGAGCTGCACGACGTCGTGATCCGGTTCTCGGGAGACTCGGGCGACGGAATGCAGCTCACAGGTACACTCTTCTCGGACACGTCGGCGCTGTTGGGCAACGGCATTTCGACCTTCCCCGACTATCCCGCCGAGATCCGCGCCCCGCAGGGCACCGTCGCGGGCGTTTCGGGTTTCCAGGTTCACTTCGGCTCCCACAGGGAGATCAACCCCGGCGATTTCTGCGACGTGCTGATCGCCATGAACCCGGCAGCCCTCAAAGCCAACCGCAAATGGCTCAAGCCGGGCGCGACGGTCATCATCGACGGGGATTCGGTGACCGAGGAACACCTCAAGCGGGCGGGCTTCGCCACGCTCGATCCCATTGCGGAGCTCAACCTGAAGGACTACAACGTCGTGGTGCCCGACATCACCTCGATGACCCGGGAGGCGCTCGCCGACATGGGACTGGACAACAAGTCGGTGGTCAAGTGCAAGAACATGTTCGCGCTGGGCATCTGCTTCTACCTCTACAACCGCCCCGAGGATCACGCCAAACGTTACCTCGACTCCAAATTCGCCAAGAAAAACCCCGTCGTCGCCGAGGCCAACAAACGGGCCATCGACGCGGGCTACAACTACGCCGCCAATACCCACCAGTTCGCCAATACCTACACGATCGCTCCGGCTCCGCTCGAAAAGGGCACCTACCGCTCGATCAGCGGCAACGTGGCCACCGCATGGGGCCTCTGCGCCGCCAGCGAGAAGAGCGGTCTTCCGCTGTTCTGCGGCTCCTACCCCATCACCCCCGCCACGGTCATCCTCGAAGAGCTGGCCAAGCGCAAGGACCTGGGCGTAAAGACCGTGCAGGCCGAGGATGAAATCGCCGGCATCTGCACCGCCATCGGCGCAGCCTATGCGGGCAACTTCGCCGTGACCACCACTTCGGGCCCGGGTCTTTCGCTCAAGAGCGAAGCCCTCGGTCTGGCCGTGATGACCGAGCTGCCGCTCGTGGTTGTGGACGTGCAGCGCGGCGGTCCCTCGACCGGCCTGCCGACCAAGACCGAGCAGAGCGACCTGGCGCAGGCCCTCTACGGACGCAACGGCGAATGCCCCGTCGTAGTGATGGCCGCCTCCTCCCCGAGCGACTGTTTCCACTATGCGTTCGAGGCGGGACGCATCGCCATGGAGCACATGACCCCCGTGCTGCTGCTGACCGACGGCTTCATCGCCAACGGCTCCGAGCCCTGGCGCATCCCCTCGATGAAGGACTATCCGACGATCAACCCGCCGATCGCCCAACCGAGCGAAGAGATGAACTTCATGCCCTATGCCCGCAACGAAAAACTGGTGCGCAGCTGGGCTTTCCCCGGCCGGCAAGGGCTCGAGCACCGCGTCGGCGGTCTGGAAAAAGACTGCCTGAAAGGGTGCATATCGCACGATCCGAAGAACCACCAGCTGATGGTTGACACCCGCGCCGCCAAGGTAGCCAAGGTAGCCGAGGACATTCCCGTACAGGAGGTTTGGGGCGACCGGGAGGGCGACCTGCTCGTCGTGGGCTGGGGCGGCACGCGCGGCCACCTGCAGACCGCCGTGGAGCAGATGCGCGAAGCGGGCGACCGGGTTTCGCTGTGCCACTTCAACTACATCAACCCGCTGCCGCGCGGGGTGCGCGAAATCTTCAGGGGCTTCCGCCGTATCGTGGTCTGCGAGCTCAACGAAGGACAGTTCGCCAACTACCTGCGTCAGAACTTCCAGGAGTTCACCTACGAACAATACAACAAATGCGAAGGTCTCCCCTTCACGGTGGCGGAGCTGGTCGCGAAGTTTCAAACCTTACTGAAATAAAACCATGGCAGCATACAACTACACTCCGGCAGATTTCAAGAGCGACCAGGAGGTGCGCTGGTGCCCGGGCTGCGGCGACCACGCCATCCTGAACGCCGTGCAGCGGGCGCTTCCCGAAATCGCGGACGCCACCGACACGCCCCACAACATGTTCACGTTCATCTCGGGCATCGGCTGTTCGTCGCGTTTCATCTACTACATGAAGACCTTCGGATTCCACTCGATCCACGGGCGCGCCAATGCGGTCGCCACGGGCGTCAAGGTGGCCAACCCGCGGCTCAACGTGTGGGTCACCACGGGCGACGGCGACTCGCTGGCCATCGGCGGCAACCACTTCATCCACGCCATCCGCCGCAACGTCAATCTCAACGTGATCCTCTTCAACAACGAGATCTACGGCCTGACCAAAGGCCAGTACTCCCCGACCTCGAAGCTGGGCAAGATCACCAAAACCTCGCCCTACGGCACGGTCGAAAAACCGTTCAATCCGGGTGAGCTGGTTATCGGCGCCCGCGGCACGTTCTTCGCCCGCTCGATCGATATGGAGGTGAACCTCACCAAAGAGTGTCTGGTGGCCGCAGCCATGCACGACGGCATGTCGGTCACGGAAGTACTCCAGAACTGCGTGATCTTCAACGATAAGACCCACGCCGCCTATGCCGGTGACAAAACCACGCGCCAGGAGCACACCATCACCCTGCGCCACGGCGAGAAAATGCTCTTCGGCGCCGACCGGAAAAAGGGTCTTGCGCTCGACGGCATGAAGCTCAAGGTCGTGACGGTCGGCGAGGACGGCTACACGATGGACGATATCCTCACGCACGACGCGCACGAAAAGGACACCACGCTCCACGTGATGCTCGCCGCGATGAAGTACCCCGAATACCCCGTTGCGCTGGGCGTGATCCGCTCGGTCGAGGACGCCACGGTCTATGACGAGGCCGTCGAGCGGCAGGTAGAGGACGTGCGCAAGCAGAGCCTCATCCACTCGGTGGACGACCTGCTGCACTCGGGGGCTACCTGGGAGGTGAAATAATCACAGCCGTTTTGCACGAAAATCCGGCGACTGTTTTCCCAGTCGCCGGATTTATTTTAGCCTTTGGAAAATCCTTGCCGCAAGAGGCTCCCTCTCCCGCTCGACAAAAACCCCTCCGTCGCAAAGACCGGAGGGGAACAGCGCGAGGGATCGCTGTTTTTGAAAACGGGAGAGGCCGGATGTCCCGGTTTTCGCCGTCACCGGCTGCCGAGCAGCGTGCTGTCGATGATCCCGCGCATCTGCTCGATTCCCATTGCGCCGTTGGCATGCTGCGGATTTCCCGCCGCAGGGATGAAGATAAAGGTCGGGATGCTCCTTACGCCGAACAGCGCAGCCAGCCGCTTCTCCTTATCCACGTCCACTTTGTAAATATGCACCCGTCCCGCGTATTCTTCGGCAAGGGTCTCCATCACGGGGGCCATCGCCTTGCAGGGGCCGCACCACGTGGCGTAAAAGTCGATCACGGCGGGCAGGTCGCCCTCGTATTTCCACTCGGAATTTTTCGTATAGTCGAAGACTTGCTTCTGAAACGCTTCGGCTGTCAGTTCGATTGCTTTCATGGCTTGTTGGTTTTTAGATTCTGAACGGTTTTCCGCCCCGACGGTCGTTCCCGTGAGCAGCAGCGCCGCCGTCAGGATGGTCGATTTTACTTGTCTGTTCATGGCTTACCGGATTTATGGTACAAAGATCCTTATTTCCGTCCGCATCGGAAATAGCCGAACGACAGGATATGATGGCAATTCTTCCCGCAGGGCACCAATCCCGTGCCACTGTCGTTGTCGGCCTGTACTCCGGCAGAGTTCACCGCTCAGGCAAAAAAATCGCGCAACCCGTATTTTTTCTCCGGACGGTATTGCGGGAATAAAAAATTCCGCTTATCTTTGCACCCGCATCGGGGGATTAGCTCAGCTGGCTAGAGCGCTTGCATGGCATGCAAGAGGTCATCGGTTCGAATCCGATATTCTCCACCACAAAAACCGGCTCCACACGCATACAGGGGCGATATTTGAAGAAAACCACCCGGAAAGGCGGTTTTCTTTTTTTTGTAAAAAACAGGGCATTTCAGTCCCTTTTCGTCCGGTTGTTTGGCGATAGTTTGGCCAAACTCACGACCTCAACCGAAAAAAATCGGGAGCGAACAGGCTGCCGGAGAGCAAACCGTCCGGAGCGGATCGTCATGCCGACGCAAGACCCTTCGTGTCAAACCGCATCGGCGTCGCCAATGCGCCGCACCTCTGCCAACCGGTACGACATGCGAGTCCGCACGCTACCCCAGGTGCACCACGTCGTCGATGCCCATATCCTTATAGGTGGATTGCAGCTCCTCGCTGCGGTTGGAAATCACCAGCAGCTTGTCCCCGACGAGCAGATCGGTTTTGCCCTGCGGCACGAAGTAGTCGCCGTCGCGGTAAACCATCACCACCAGCGTATTTTCGGGCAGCGTGATCTGGCACAGCAGCGAGCCGTTCTGGAGCATCGCTTCATTGACCTCCACCTCCGTAAGGGCCGCATTGACGTTGTCGCGCATATTCACGTCGAAAGCCGTCTCCCGCTCTTCGTAAGCCAGTCCGAGCAGGTTGGCCATGCCGCTGACGGTGGTGCCCTGCACGAGCAGCGAAATGATCGTCACCAGGAAAACCACATTGAAAAGCAGGTTGCCCTCCTGAATGTCGGCCATCAACGGATAGGTGGCGAAGATGATCGGCACGGCGCCCCGAAGCCCCACCCACGAAACGTAAAGCCGCGCCTTAGCGGAAAACCGCCGGAAAGGGGCCATGCAGACGAACACCGCCGCAGGACGCGCCACCGCAATCAGGAACACGCTCACCAGTCCGCCCAGCAGCAGCACGTCGGGCTGCAACAGTTCGTCGAGATTGACGAATAACCCCAGCGTGAGGAACAGCACGATCTGCAAAAGCCAGGTGAAACCGTCGAAAAAGGTCATCGTCGCATGTTTCTGTTCGATGCGGTTGTTGCCGACCACCAGTCCGGCAATATAAACGGCCAGATAGCCGTTGCCCCGAAGCAGGTCCGTAAAGGCGAAGGCGAAGAACGCGAAGGCGAGCAGCAGCACCGCATAGAGCGAATGGGTGCTCAGGTTGATGCGGTTGATCGTCCATACGGCGATCCGCCCCAGCAGGAAGCCCGACAGCGCGCCCACGACCATCTCGACGACGAACAAAAGGATCGAACGCCCGAGGTTCACATCGCCCGCAGTTCGGGTCACGATGCCGATAAGCAGGATCGTCAGGATGTAGGCCATCGGGTCGTTACTGCCGCTCTCGAGCTCCAGCAGCGGCCGCAGATTTTCCCGCAACCCCTGTTTTTTGCTGCGCAGGATCGAAAACACCGAAGCCGAGTCGGTCGAGGACATGGTGGCCGCGAGCAGCAGCGCCAGCGTGAAAGGCATCGCCAGGCCGAGGCCCGGGGCGACCAGGTAGATGAACCCGCCGAGCAGCAGCGCCGTGAGCATCACGCCGACGGTCGCCAGCACCACCCCCGGCCCCGCCACGGGGCGTATCTCGGAATATTTGGTCTCCATGCCGCCCGTAAAGAGGATGATGCAGAGCGCGATCATGCCGACGAACTGCGTCATTTCGACCGAATGGAACGAGATGAAGTTGATGCCGAACAGGATGCCGACCCCCAGAAAAAGGAGCAAGGCGGGCGCACCGAAACGGTACGCCACCTTGCCAGCGAGCACTGATATGAAGAGCAGCAAAGCTCCGACCAGCACGAAATTCTCTCCGCTGATGAAGATCATAACTTACGCTTTATCCATAACTTTCATTTCGCACAACGGTTTGTACTCCAGTTCCGCGTACTCGAACGCCTGGCAGGCGGCCAGCGCGTTGTCGCGCGTGCGGCACACCATCACCGCAACCGCCGGAATCGACTGCCTCGGCATGCGGAGCAACCCCTCCAGATCGCCGTCGGCGATCCGGCCGGTCACTTCGCCACGAAGCGAGCGGTCGAAATAGAGCTCCTCGAAACGCATGAACGACCGCGACGGCCGGTGGTAGGGCGTTCCCTGCGAACCGCTCAGACGCGCCAGCGCCCAGACTGCGCCGATCACCAGCAGCGTGCCGCCGACCAGCGCGATCGCCGACTTGAGGTTGTTGAGTGCCGCATCCTCCAAAAAAGCGTTCAGTCCGAGCAACCCTGCGCCCGCCGCCGCCAGCAGCAGCGGCACGAGCAGGGGTTTGCGATGTTTGACCACAATATCTCCGGGCAGGGCGTAAAGCGCCGTGCATAATCTGTTCTTATCCATTTGTTTGTTTATTTAGCGTTTGTAATCGGTCGAGATCTCTCCCGGCGGGCGATACCCGACCGCCCGGCCGGATTCCGGCCGACGCTAAATAAGAAGCCGTCGCAGCAGATAGACATAGTAGTCCGCCGCCCGCGATCCGGCAGGTAACAAATGTAAAATATGCGCCTCGCAGCCGCCGCGCCCTCGCGCAGCCGCCTGCCACGCTCCGTGCAACAACGCCATCCGCTCCGAAACCTCGAAGCCGCTCACCCTGTCCCGAACGCGCGGAACTGCGATACGAGCCGGTGCCGGCAACTGCAAATCGGAGTTGCAGATCCGTTCGCAGGCGAACCGGTCGATCGTCCGGTTCAGCTCGGGCGAGCATCCGGAAACCGTCTCTATGCGCCTGGGCACGGCATCGGCCGGGATCGCCCCACCCGCTCCGAGGAGCAAATAGAGTACCACGCCCAGCAGGATGAGAACCGTTTTCCGCATACGTCCGATCAAAATTCGTTCAAAGATAATACAAACCCGGTGCAAATGCAAACGAGGCAATGCAGTTTATTTTACCGCTTCGCCCTCGCCGCCCGGAAGAGGACAGGATCGGATGAGCGGCCGCAGGAAGATTCAATAGAAATTCAATCCGAATGGCTTGATGGCGATACCGACCCGGAGCATGGCCGTATAACGGTCGTAATCGATCATGCTCTCGGCATAGCCGCTGTACGCCTGCACGAAAAGGCAGGGCAGGCTGCCCGGCTTGCGCGAAAGGCGCCAATAGCACTCGCCCGTAAGATTGAACGAGGTGAAACGCCCCGTCGGATTGACGACCAGTGCGGCCTCCCACCGTCCGTTGCGCGAGGTATATACGGCCGACAACTGCCCGTAACCGCGATACCGGAACCAGTTCGGATTCCCTTCGCGGTCGTAGATGCCGTACCAGATGCGGGCCGCAAACTGCCACCGGGGCACGGCGAAACAGGTGTAGGAGACCGTCGCGTAGTTCCATGCACGCGAGGCCGCGCCGTCGCGTCCGTTGGATTCGTGCTCCACGCCGCCGAGCAGCACCCCGCGCAGCCCGTCACCGCGCACCACGGGCCACACGACCCACAGCCCGGGATTGAAATTGGTATCCCGGAAGGGTGCGGATTGCTCGTAGATGTTCCAGAAGGATTTTTGCGAATAGGTGAAAAGCAGCGTGGTCGATGCGCTCATCTGCCAGCACTTGAGGTAGATGCTGATGCGGAACGCGGCATCGGCCGTCCTGCTGCCGACCGGCCGGTCGAGCGGAATCCCCGTGACGAAATAATTGGAACGGAACATCCCGAACACCGGGGCGTCGGCAATCATCGTACGGATGCTGTCGCGGGCCGCCGCCGGCTGCGCGGACGCGGCGCCCACGGGCCACGCCAAACACAGGAGCAACATGCAGCGGAGCCGGCGCATCATTGCGGAATAAAGACGTAGGTGATCGTGCCGCGCTGCCGTGCGGGTGCCGCGCCGTTGATGTCGAACAGCGAGTTGCGGGCCGCCCCGAGCGCGGCTTCGCGCATGCTTTCGTCCCCGCCCGAGACAACTTTCGCATCGACGACCTCACCGTTGCGGTTGAGCGTCGCTGCAACCACCACCCGACCACCGGTCTGACACAGGTAAGCGGGGTTTTCGAGGTAGCGTCCCTGTCGCACAGGGTCGGTGAAGGAGTAGGATACCGTTACGGTCCCTTCATAGCGCCGGTCTTGCCGCTCGTCCGCCTCGCCCTCCGATCCCGCACGCTGCCCCAGCGCCCTGGCCTCGGCCAACCCCCGTTCATAGGCATCGCGGTTGGCGCGCATGCGCTCCTGCGCTTCGCTCGCCGATTCGTTGAGCTCGGCCGTGCGGGTTCCCCGGTCGTCCCGCAGCGCTTCGTTGAGGGCCTGCTCGTTGGAGGTGCGGTTGCGGATGCTGCCCCAGTCGATTCGTTCCTGCTCCTGCTGCCGCTCGCGCACCTCCTGCTCCAGCCGGTCGCGCTCCTGCCGCAGCTGCTCGGCCGTGCGCAGGTCGATTATGACCTCCTGACGGGACGGTCCCGTTCCGATCGCGATTTTGGCCCCGACGAAAGCGATGGCCAGCACCAGATAGACGATCAGCGTGATGCAGAGCCCCACGCGATGATCGTAGGCCCACTCCCCGACGTCCGTCCGGCTCTTCTCGAAAGGCAGGCGGATACGCGGACGGCGTGGCGGCGTAGGGTTCGGATCGGGTGTGCTCATGCGGGCTCCAAGTCACAAATTCGCACAAAAATAGGTTTTTTCAACCAAAATTTAATATCTTTGCGTGCAAATATATTTAAGAATCTTTCGTTATGTCCACGAAACAGCAAACCCTCAAGGCCCCTATTTCGTTTTCGGGCAAGGGACTTCATACGGGCGTCCGGGTCACGATGACCATCAAGCCGGCTGCCGAGGACCACGGCATCGTCTTCCGGCGCATCGACCTGGAAGGCGCCCCCACGGTACCGGCGCTGTGCGATTACGTCGTCGATACCTCGCGCGGCACGACCGTCGAAAAGGACGGTGTGCGGGTAGCCACCATCGAGCACGTCATGTCGGCGCTCTGGACGCTCGGCGTCGATAACGCCGAAATCGACATCGATGCCGCCGAGACCCCCATCATGGACGGCTCGGCCAAGGAGTATGCCGAACGGATCGTCGAAACGGGGCTGACCGACCAGGATTCGGAGCGCCGCTATTACCACGTGACCGAGAAGATGGTCTATACGATTCCCGAAAAGGGGGTGGCGATCATCATTTATCCCGACGACGAGTTCTCCGTTTCGCTGCACGTGGACTACAATTCCAAAATCATCGGCAACCAGTACGCCACTTTCGTGCCGGGCGACAACTATGCGGGCAAAATCGCCCCCTGCCGCACGTTCGTCTTTCTGCATGAGCTGGAGCCGCTTATGAAGATGAACCTCATCAAAGGCGGAGACCTGGACAACGCGATCGTGGTGGTCGAAAATCCCGTTTCCGACGAGCAGCTCGAACACCTCAAGCAGGTATTCGACAAACAGGACATCCGCATCACGGGAGGCTACCTGAACAACCTCGAGCTGCGCTTCAACAACGAGCTGGCCCGCCACAAGCTGCTCGACCTGCTGGGCGATTTCGCCCTGCTGGGCATGCGCATCAAAGGACGGGTCTGGGCGACCCGCCCGGGGCACTTCGCCAACACGCAGTTCATGCAGCAGCTCAAGCAGACGATCCGCCGCGAGGGTGAAAAACCCCGTTACAAGTACGACTGCCGCAAGCCGCCCCTGTACGACATCAACGCCATCCGGCGGATGCTGCCCCACCGTCCGCCCTTCCTGCTGGTGGACCGTATCTTCCACATGGACGCGGTTTCGGTCGCCGGCATCAAGAACGTCACCATGAACGAGCCGTTCTTCGTGGGACACTTCCCCGAAGAACCCGTCATGCCGGGCGTGCTGATCGTCGAGGCGATGGCCCAGTGCTGCGGCATCCTGGTGCTCGGCACCGTGCCCGACCCGGAGAACTACTCGACCTATTTCATGAAGATCGACGGCGTAAAATTCAAGCGCAAAGTCATCCCCGGCGACACGCTCCAGTTTGAGATGCACCTGCTCGAACCGATCCGCCGCGGCGTGGCCGTATGCGAAGGCAAGGCGTTCGTGGGCGAAACGCTCGCATGCGAGGCCGTGATGATGGCGCAGATCGCCAAAAGAAAGTAAACAAACCCCCAATACGAGATGATCAGCAATTTGGCATTCATACATCCCGATGCCCGACTCGGCCGCGACGTCACCGTCGAGCCGTTCGCCTACATCGCGGGCGACGTGGTGATCGGCGACGGCTGCTGGATCGGGCCGGGCGCGGTGATCCACGACGGGGCCCGCATCGGTCGCGGCTGCCGCATCCATACGGCGGCCTCCATCGCCTGCCTGCCCCAGGACCTTAAATTCCAGGGCGAATATTCGACCGCCGAGATCGGCGACAACAACGACATACGCGAATACGTGACCATCAGCCGCGGCACCCGCTCGCGCGGAAAGACCGTCGTGGGCGACAACAACCTGCTGATGGCCTACGTCCACATCGCCCACGACGACGTGGTCGGAAGCAACTGCGTCATCGCCAACCGCGTCTCGCTTGCGGGCGAAGTGGAGGTCGGCGACTGGTGCGTCATCGGCGGCCATGCGGCCGTCCACCAGTGGGTGCGCATCGGCGACCACGCCATGATCCAGGGCGGCTCGCTCGTGGGCAAGGACATCCCGCCCTATGCCACCGTGGGCAACGAGCCCCTGCGCTTCGCAGGCGTGAACAAAATCGGCCTCAGCCGCCGGGGATTCAGCGCGGAGCAGATCGGGGTGATCCACGACGCCTGCCGCATCCTTTTCCAGAGCGGGCTGAACTACCTGACCGGCTGCGAGGAGGTGGAGCGCCAGATTCCGCAAACGCCCGAGCGGGACAAGCTCGTAACATTCATCCGCGAATCGAAGCGCGGGGTCTGCAAACCCTCCCTCACGGCGATCGAAGAGTAAAATCCGGACTTTTTGCGAATTAATTCGGGAATGAAGTTGGCGTATCGGATTTTTTCACTATATTTGCATTGTCGTAAGACACGATGAGCGGGATAAGGGGACGAAAGAGTCCCCTTATTTCGTAGTACAACCCAACCGATAAGGCATCGCACGATGATAGACTGCAACAAAATCAAAGAGATCGCCCAGGCGCAACTCGCGGACACGGACCTGTTCGTGGTGTCGTGCACCTGCTCGCCCGCCAACGAAATCGAACTGCTCGTGGACAGCGACACGTCGGTGTCGATCGACGCCTGCGCCGCTCTGAGCCGCGCCGTCGAAACGGCTTTCGACCGCGAAGCCGAGGACTTCTCGCTTACGGTGGCCTCGGCGGGCATCGGCTCCGAGCTCCGCTGCCTGCGCCAGTACCGCAAGCTGACGGGCCGTCCGGTGGAGGTGCTGCTCACGGGCGGCACCAGGCTGCTGGCCACGCTGCTCGGGGCCGACGCCGAAGGCATCGACCTCTCCTACCCCGAAAAACAGGCCGTGGAGGGGAAGAAGCGCCGTCAGACCGTCGAAGTGACCCGCCGTTTCACCTACGACGAGATCAAATGGACGCGCGAACACCTGGATTACAAATAGCATAAAATCAAAACAGCATAACGACAATGGACAATCTGAACCTGATCAGCAATTTCGCCGAATTCAAGGAGCTCAAGAACATCGACAAGAGCACGATGATCGGCGTTCTGGAGGATGTTTTCCGCCACGCCCTGCAGAAGCAGTACGAGACGGACGAGAATTTCGACGTCATCATCAACCCCGAGAAGGGCGACCTGGAGATCTGGCGCAACCGCACGGTCGTCGAGGACGGAGCGGTCGAGGATCCCAATGCGCAGATCGCCGTGTCGGAAGTCAAAGCCATCGACGCGACCTACGAGGTAGGCGACGAATACGCCGACGAGATCAAGCTCTCGTCGTTCGGCCGCCGCGCCGTGCTCTCCCTGCGTCAGAACCTCGCCTCGCGCATCCTCGACCTGGAGAAAGCAAGCCTCTACGAGAAATATTCGGAGAAGGTCGGCGAGATCATTTCGGGCGAAGTGTACCAGGTCTGGAAAAAAGAGGTCCTCATCCTGGACGACGAGGACAACGAGCTGGTGCTCCCCAAGGCCGAGCAGATTCCCAACGACTTCTACCGCAAGGGCGACACGATCAAGGCGATCGTCAAGAGCGTTGAGATGAACAACAACCAGCCCCGCATCGTCCTTTCGCGCACGGCCAACGAGTTCCTCGAGCGGCTCTTTGAACAGGAGGTGCCCGAGATCTTCGACGGACTCATCACCATCAAGAAGATCGTCCGCATCCCCGGCGAGCGGGCCAAGGTAGCCGTCGAATCCTACGACGAACGGGTCGATCCCGTGGGGGCGTGCGTGGGCATGAAAGGTTCGCGCATCTATACCATCGTCAAGGAGCTGCGCAACGAGAACATCGACGTGGTCAATTACACGACTAACCCGCAACTGATGATCCAGCGCTCGCTCAATCCGGCCAAGATTTCGAGCATCACCATCGACGAGGAGCGCAAGACCGCCTCGGTTTACCTCAAGCCCGACCAGGTATCGCTGGCCATCGGCAAAGGGGGCCTGAATATCCGTCTCTCGAAGATGCTCACCGGCTACGACATCGACGTTTACCGCGAGGTCGAGGAGGAGGACGTGGCGCTCACCGAGTTCTCGGACGAAATCGAAGGCTGGATCATCGACGCCCTGAAAGCCGCCGGCTGCGACACGGCCAAGAGCGTGCTGGAGCTCTCCGTGGAGGAGATCGCCGCCCGCGCCGACCTCGAGATGGAACAGGCGCAGAAGGTCGTCGAGATTCTGAAGGCCGAATTTGAATAGGTATCAATCACCACTTTAACATAAACGAGGAGAATAAATATGGGTAACGAAAGAAAATTAAGGCTCATTCAGGTTGCAAAGGAGTTCAAAGTGGGATTGAATACCATCACGGACTTCTTGCAAAAGAAGGGCATCAAGAGCGACGGTTCGCCCAACACGCTGGTCGAACCGGAGGTCTATGCCGTTCTCGAGAAGGAGTTCGGCGGCAACCGCAGCGCGGGCAGCGCACGCGAGACGGTGCGCGAACGCATCGCCCAGAAGCAGACGACCATCACCATCGAACAGGCCAAACAGAAGGAACGCAAAGACGACCGCGAGGTGGTCATCAAGAGCAACGTAATCGACCTGCGCGACGAAATCCCGCAGCCGAAGATCCTCGGCAAAATCGACCTCTCGCCAAAACCGAAGGCCGCACCCCAACCGGAACCCCCGAAACCGGCGGCTCCGGCCAAGCCTGCGCCCGCTCCGACGACGCCCGCTCCGGCTCCAGCCGCTGCGCCCGTGGCCGCACCTGCCCCTGCACCCGCAGCAACCCCGGCTTCAGACCGGGATGCCGAAAAAGCCGCAGCTTCACAGGCTCCGCAGCCCGCTCCCGCAGCCGCCGTTCCCACGCCCGCCGCAGCTCCTGCGGCGCCCGCAACCCCTGTCACACCTGCGGCATCCGCCGCCCCGCAGCCGACACAGGAGCCGACAAAGCCCCTTGCCGCGGAGGCCGCACCGGCCGGGCAGCCGGCCAAACCCGCCGAAGCGCCCCGTGACAACGTCTTCCGCCCCACGGTGCACACCCTCGCGGGTCCGCAGGTATTGGGCACGATGGATGTCTCGGGCTTCGTAGCCGGAGGCCGGCACAAGCGTAAACGCCTGTCCAAAGAGAAGGTGGACGTGAGCCGCACGGCCGCGGGCCAGCCCCGCACACAGGGCGGCGGCCAGTCCAACAACCGTCCCGGCGGAGGCCCCGGGCAGCAGAACCGCCCCGGAGGACAGAACCAGCCTCGTCCGGGCGAAGGCCGCAAGAGCAAGAACAAGAACGGCAAGGCGGCACCCAAACCCATCGTTCGTCCCGAAGTGAGCGACGAGGAGGTATCGAAGCAGGTAAAGGACACGCTGGCGCGTCTCACCTCGAAAGGTACCAAGAGCAAGAGTTCCAAATACCGCAAGGACAAGCGCGACGCCGTGCACGAGAGGATGCACGAGGAGAGCGCACGCGAGGCGCAGGAGCGTTCGATCCTCAAGGTGACCGAATTCGTCACCGTGAGCGAGCTGGCCACCATGATGAACGTCCCCGTAACGGAGGTTATCACGGCCTGCATGAACCTCGGTCTGATGGTTTCGATCAACCAGCGGCTCGACGCCGAGGCCCTCGTCGTGGTGGCCGAGGAGTTCGGGTTCCAGACCGAATTCGTTTCGGCCGACATTCAGGAGGCCATCGGCGACGACGAGCCCGACACCGAGGAGGAGCTCGTGCCGCGTCCGCCGATCGTGACCGTCATGGGCCACGTTGACCACGGCAAGACCTCGCTGCTGGACAACATCCGCAAAACCAACGTCATCGAAGGCGAGGCCGGCGGCATCACCCAGCATATCGGCGCTTACAGCGTGGTGCTCAACGGGCAGAAAATCACCTTCCTCGACACGCCGGGCCACGAGGCTTTCACGGCCATGCGCGCCCGCGGCGCCAAGATCACCGACGTGGCCATCATCATCGTGGCCGCCGACGACAGCGTGATGCCTCAGACCATCGAGGCGATCAACCACGCGCAGGCCGCAGGCGTGCCGATGGTCTTCGCCATCAACAAGATCGACAAGCCCAACGCCAATCCCGACCACATCAAGGAGCAGCTTTCTCAGATGAACTACCTCGTGGAGGAGTGGGGCGGCAAATACCAGAGTCAGGATATTTCGGCCAAGAAGGGGCTCAACCTCGACAAGCTGCTCGAAAAGGTGCTGCTCGAGGCCGAAATGCTCGACCTGAAGGCCAACCCCGACAAACGGGCTTCGGGTGCTGTGATCGAATCGACGCTCGACAAGGGACGCGGCTACGTGGCGACCATCCTGGTGCAGAACGGTACGCTGCGCGTGGGCGACGTGATGCTTTCGGGCATCCACACCGGCCGCGTGAAGGCCATGTTCAACGAAAACGGCCAGAAAGTGACCGAAGCCGGCCCCTCGACCCCCGTGCAGGTGCTCGGACTGAACGGCGCACCCCAGGCGGGCGATACGTTCAACGTGATGGAGGACGACCGCTCGGCCCGCGAGATCGCCGGTAAACGCGAACAGTTGCAGCGTATCCAGGGCATTATGACCCAGAAGCACGTGACGCTCGACGAGATCGGACGCCGCATCGCCATCGGTTCGTTCAAAGAGCTCAACATCATCGTCAAGGGCGACGTGGACGGTTCGGTGGAGGCTATGTCGGGGTCGCTCATCAAGCTCTCGAAGGAGACCGTGCAGGTCAATGTGATCCACGCCGCCGTCGGCCAGATTTCCGAGTCCGACGTGCTGTTGGCCGCCGCGTCCAATGCGATCATCGTCGGCTTCCAGGTGCGTCCGTCGGCCGCCGCACGCCGCATCGCCGAAAAGGAGGAGATCGAAATCCGTCTCTACTCGATCATCTACGACGCCATCAACGACATCAAGGACGCCATCGAAGGCATGCTCGAGCCGGTGATGAAGGAGGAGATCGTCTGCTCGGCCGAGGTCATGGAGATCTTCAAGATCACCAAAGTCGGCACCGTGGCGGGCTGTATCGTGCGCGAAGGCAAGCTCACGCGCCATACCCCGGTGCGCATCATCCGCGACGGCATCGTGGTCCACACCGGCAAGCTGGGTTCGCTCAAACGCTTCAAGGACGACGTAAAAGAGGTACTCACCGGCCAGGATTGCGGCCTGAACCTCGAATCCTACAACGACATCCGGGTCGGCGACATCGTCGAGGGGTATGAACAGGTCGAAGTGACACGCAAGTAACACGAAAGGCTAACCTATAAATGCAATGATGAATACGCAAATCAAATTTACCACAGCGCAAGAGGCCGTCAAGGTAATCAAATCCGGCGACCACATTCACCTGAGCTCGGTGGCATCCGCGCCGCAAATTCTCATTAAGGCGATGTGCGAGCGGGGCGCCAACCACGAATTCCGGGACGTCCATATCCATCACCTCCACACCGAGGGGCCGGCGCCCTACGCCGATCCCCAATTCGAGGGCATCTTCCAGCTCGACTCATTCTTCGTCGGCGGCAACGTCCGCAAGGTGACCCAGAGCGGCTATGCGGATTACATCCCCGTTTTCCTGAGCGAGACGCAGAAGCTCTACCGCGCGGGCGTGGTTCCCTGCAACGTCGCCATGATCCAGGTTTCGACCCCCGACAAGCACGGCTACGTGTCGCTTGGCACCTCGGTTGACGCGACCCTCGCCGCCGTCGAAACGGCCGAGCATGTGATCGCCGTTGTAAACAAGCACGTCCCCCGGTCGTTCGGCGACGCGATGATCCACACCTCGCAGATCGATATGTTCGTGCAAGACGACACGCCGCTCGAGGAGGCCCATTTTACTGAGCCGAACGAGACGGAGACAGCGATCGGCAAGCACTGCGCAGCGCTGATCGAGGACGGCGCGACGCTCCAGATGGGCATCGGGGCCATTCCCAATGCGGTGTTGGCGCAGCTCGGCGGCCACAGAAACCTCGGTATCCACACCGAGATGTTCGCCGACGGCGTGCTGCCGCTGGTCGAGAGCGGGGTCATCAACGGCGCTGCCAAGAACATCGACAAAGGCAAGATGGTTTCGACCTTCCTGATGGGTTCGCAACGGGTTTACGACTTCATCGACGACAACCCGGGCGTGCTGATGATGGACGTGGGCTATACGAACGATCCGTTCATCATCGCCAAGAACGACCGCGTGACAGCCATCAATTCGGCTCTCCAGGTCGATATTACGGGTCAGGTCTGCGCCGATTCGCTCGGCACCAAATTCTACTCGGGCGTCGGCGGCCAGATCGACTTCATCTACGGCGCTTCGCTCTCGAAAGGGGGCAAGGCCATCATCGCCATGCCGTCGATCACCAACAAGGGCGTATCGAAAATCGCTCCCGAGCTGACGTGCGGAGCGGGCGTCGTCACCACGCGCAACCACATCCACTGGTTCGTCACCGAGAACGGCGCTGTAAACCTCTATGGCAAGAGCCTGCAGGAGCGTGCGCGGCTGATTATCTCCGTCGCCCATCCCTCGGCACAGGAGGCCCTCGACCGGGCCGCTTTCGAGCGCTACGGCGAGCATCACCACTATGTGAAAGGCTACATGACCAAATAACCTGCGGTCGGTACGACAAACGGCGCTTCCTTCGCGGGAGGCGCCGTTTTTATTTCGATGCGGGCCTCCATTCCGGCCGGTCGAACAGGGCAGGCACGGGAACTCCCTTATTGTATAACCGGTTTTTTCGGAAAACCTCAGCGAGCGTGTCGCGCCCGAACCACCACCATAACCAATAACCGGGCCCCTGCCTGCTGCTCACCGCTTTTCCTATTCTTTTCCGTTGTGTTCCATCCAACCGGTTTTCGGCCAACTATTTGCCCTATATTGTCCACTGGCATGTCGTTCTGCCGATACTCCCATACAATTCTCCTGCTGCTGCCTCCTTCGGCTCGCTTTACCTTCTCCCATTTACCGAACCGCCACACCTGTACTACGCTTCCATCCGTCTTTATTGTCCCAATTATGCCCGCCGTCTCTACCGGGTTATTCTTCGGGAGCAAGTGCCGTCAGACGTCCCGGAGTGGAAAAAACGTGCTGCCATCAAAATAAGCGACGAAAAAGTTGGGGGGGGGAATTGTTTGCTATCTTTGCGCATACATAAAACCATGCTCCATGAAAAACCGCCTGCTGCAAAGAGCCTTTCTGCTCGCCGCCATAATCCCCGCCTGCGCACTCGCGCAGGCACCGGCCCTGCAAAACACCTCACCACAAATGCAAAATACGCCAAAGATGGAAAACGAAACGATCCGCTACTGCCAGAGCTGCGGCATGCCGCTCACGAAACCCGAAGACCTCGGCACCGAAGCCGACGGGACGGCCAACGACGAATACTGCACCTACTGCTACCGCGACGGTCACTTCACGTGGGACTGCACGATGGAAGAGATGATCGAACAATGCGCCCAATTCCACGACCAATTCAAGGACGAGAGCGGACGCAGCTTCACGCGCGAGGAGGCCGTTGCCGCCATGCGTGCTTACTTCCCCATGCTCAAACGCTGGCAGCGGTAAACCCTGCGACACACTGCCACAACGCCCGGCAAGGTCGTGACGGCAACAGCCATGACCGACGAAGTCCGGAGACTCTTGCAGTCTCCGGACTTTTCTTTCGCACGTCGCAGTGGAGACACGGGACGGTCAGGACACGATGAGAAATCCTTGAATGGCGGTGCCAAAAGTGGCACTCTTTGAGTAGCGGTTCCCAGGCAATGCTCTGACCCATCCGGCAAGGGGTGAGGCGAAGCCTGTTCCAACACCTGCGGACACCGGCAGCGCGTCGTGGTGCGTCCGTCAGGCTCCTCCTGCAAAAGCAGTCGGCCCCCCCCCTCACACCTCGATCGCACCTTGACTCATACACACACAAAAGCC
>CABJAJ010000003.1 GCA_902363575.1 Rikenellaceae bacterium
GGCTTTTGTGTGTGTATGAGTCAAGGTGCGATCGAGGTGTGAGGGGGGGGGCCGACTGCTTTTGCAGGAGGAGCCTGACGGACGCACCACGACGCGCTGCCGGTGTCCGCTGGTGTTGGAACCGGCTTCGCCTCACAGCGGAGTTACGCTGTGCAAGTGGATCGACGCAAGCGAACGACCCGCAGGGACTTATTCGCCCGCTACGAATGTGAGTATTGCGTTGGCTGTGGCTTGCGGCTCCTCGAGAAAACCCATGTGCCCGGCGTGTTCCAGCCAGACGACCTGCGCATCGGGAAAGTTTCCGACCATCCGTTCGGCGGCCTCCCTGGGGATGTACTCGTCCCTGCATCCGAGAATGAAGAGCAGCGGAACCTTCGACGTGCGCAGCATTTCGTTCTGATCTTTCCGTTCGGCCATTCCCCGCAGCAGGGCTTCGATCCCTGCGTCTTCGGTGATGAATACCTGCTCGGTCAGGTCGTCGATGTGGTCCTGCATCCGTGCACGGTTTTCGGCTGCAAAGCCCGCTTCGGGCGCTACCCGCGCCAGCGCCTCTTTCTTGCCGGCCTTCACCAGCGCGATTTCGCGCAGGCGGTTGGCGCGTTTCTCGTCCGTGTCGGCATTGGGGGTGGAGCTGAGGAGCACCAGTCCGTCGAGCATTTCGGGATAGTGGGCGCAGAAAGCCAGTGCGACATACCCGCCCATCGAGTGGCCGACCAGGGTGCAGCGTGCGATGCCGAGCGCACGGAGTGCGTCGTGCACCACGCGGGCAAGGTACTCCATCGTGTGCACTTCGCCCTTGACCTCCGAGATGCCGTGGCCCGGCAGATCGAGCGTAACCACCCGCACGTGGCGGTAGAGCAGGGGAACGAAATCCTCCCATACGAGCATCGACTCGAGGTAGCCGTGCAGCAGCACCACGCATTTGTCGCCTTTCTGGGAGTCGCAAAGATGCAGGGCGGTATCTCCCGCCATCAGGAATTTTTCGGTCATCGGAGGTCGGTTTATTCCTCGTCGTCGAGGTAGTCGAGCACAGATTCGCGCCTGTGGAGGGTGGGAAGTGCTTCGTCGTCCTCCTCTTCCCCGAGCCGGTTGTAGAGGGTGTGTTTCACCTTACCGCTCTTGTGCATCGGTTCGAGCCGCTTGGCCTTGCGCAGTTCGTCCGCATGATCCGTCGTGCGGAGCCCCTTGGATGTTTTCATGGATGAATTGAGGTGTGATTTAGAGTGTATCGCAATCGATCGTCCCCCGGAATACGCGGCGGGCGCCGCCCGAGAGCCGGATGTGGTCGTAAATACCATCCCCTTCCCTGACGAACGTGACCCCGAGCGTTCCGCCCGGCATGACGACCTGGAAATCGGTACAATCGTGCTGCATCGCATAGTTGGTTACCAGGGCCGAAGCCGTCGCTCCGGTTCCGCAGGCCAGGGTTTCGGCCTCCACGCCCCGTTCGTAGGTGCGCACCCGGATGCGACCCGGTCCCGCGATCTCCACGAAATTGACGTTGGTGCCCTCCTTGAAACGGCCGTCACGACGAATGGCCGCTCCCCGGCCGGCGACGTCCACCCCGTCGAGCCTTTCGACGAACTCCACATAGTGGGGCACGCCCGTGTTGAGAAACCACCAGCCCTCGCCTGTCCGTATTCCGTTTACACGAATGATGCCTAACCCGACCGTCGCCTCCGAGCCCCGCACTTCGAGCAGTTCGGCCGTGTGAATCCCGTCGAGCGAATCGAACGTGACGCGCCGGGAGGTCCCGATGCCCAGGTGCCGGGCAAAGAGGGCGAAGCAGCGGCCTCCGTTGCCGCACATCTCGCCGACCGATCCGTCGGCGTTGAAGTAGCGCATCGAACAGTCGCAGCCGGCCCGGCCACTCGCCCCGAGCACCATCAGGCCGTCCGCCCCGATACCGAAGTGGCGGTCGCATAATTTGGCAATAAGTTTGCTCCCCGACGGAAAAGGAACCTCCCGTGAGTCGAGCAGTATGAAATCATTGCCTGCCCCTTCGTATTTTGCAAAATCCAGCAACACGGCTGCAGTGGGCTGCGGGCGGGGTCGTCTGTGCCTCGGGACGCTGTCCTTCGTGCGCGGACACGGGCCTGCCGCAGAGCGCTTAATCAGCGCAAAAATAATAAAACTTCTAAAAGTTTTACTACTTTTGCAATAATTTGTAAGAAATCTCACAAGCCATGAAAAGCGTGCTCTTCAAGCATCGATCGATTCGTAAATACCGTCCCGCACCGATTCCCGGCGACGTCCTGCGCGACGTGCTGGAAGCCGCTACGCGGGCATCCACCTGCGGCAATATGCAGCTTTACAGCCTGATCGTTACACAGGACCGGGCTCTGCGCGAAGCCCTCTCGCCCTGCCACTTCAATCAGCCGATGGTCGTCGAGGCCCCCTGCCTTGTAACCGTATGCGCCGACGTGCACCGTTTTACGATGTGGTGCGAACAGCGGGATGCCGATCCGGCCTACGACAACTTCGCCTGGTTCCTGAACGCGGCCACCGACGCCCTGCTCGCTGCGCAGAATCTCGCGGTCGAGGCCGAAATGCACGGGCTCGGAATCTGCTACCTCGGCACGACGCTCTACACGGCCGAGCGGATCGCCAAAATCCTCGAGCTTCCCAAAGGTGTGGTGCCCCTGACCACGATCGTGATGGGATATCCCGACGAGTCGCCGGAGCTGACCGACCGTCTGCCCCTCGAGGCGGTGGTGCATTACGAGAAATACACCGACTACACGGCCGCCGAGATCGACGAGTTGTGGGCCGAAAAGGAGGAGTCGGAGCTCACCCGGCGTCTGCTCGCCGAAAACGGGCTGGACAATCTGGCCAAGATCTTTACGCGCAACCGCTACCGCCGGGAGGATAATCTGGCGATCTCGCGCAGCTATTTCGAGCTGCTGCGCGAGAAGGGATTTTTCAACCAGTAACCGGTGAAGGGTGCGGGTTACATAGCGGTTGCAGCGGCGTGGTGTCTTTTGGGTACGGCGTGCAGCGTCACGCGCAATATTCCGGAGGGCTCCTACCTGCTGCGGAAAGTCCGGATCGAGGACGACCGCACTGTCCCGCGCAAGGAGCGGATCACCTCGTCGGAGCTCGCCCGCTATGTGCGGCAGAAGCCCAACAGACGCTTCCTGGGAACCAATTTCTACGTCTGGATGTATGAACAGGCGGATACGGCCAAGCACAACTGGTGGAACAATTTCAAGCGGCGCATCGGCCAGGAGCCCGTGCTGCTGGATATGGAGCTGACGGAGAAATCGGCCGAGAACCTGAAAATCTACATGGATTCCCGGGGATTCTACTCCTCGCGCGCCACTTTCGAGGTGGATACCTTCTCGCACCGCAAAAAGGCCACGGTCACCTATCGCACCGTGCAGGGAGAGCCTTACCGCATCGACCGCATCACCTACGATTTCCGCGACCGGTTTCTGCGGCAGATCGTTCTGCCCGACACGGTGCATACGCTGCTGCATGTGGGCGACATCTTCGACATCGGTACGCTGGACAACGAGCGCAAACGCATCACCTCCTATCTCCGCGACCGGGGCTACTACAACTTCTCGGTCAATAATATCGAGTACGTGGCCGACACGCTCGGGGGCGACCGCAGGGTGGGAGTGAAGGTGGTCGTCAAGCAGTATCTTACGGGCTATAACGAGCAGGGCGAAGCCGTGATGGACAACAACACGGTTTACCGCATCGACCGCATCAATATTTTCCCCGATTACGACCCGATCACGGCCCGTCTCGACAAGGAGTATGCGAGTCGGCTGGATACGGTCTATTACCGGGGACTGAACGTGATCTACGAGGGGCGTCCCAACGTGCGGCCGCGCGTACTGCGGAGCGTGGTGCCTCTCTATCCCAACTATGTGTTCGACGCCGGACAGGTCAATCGCACGTACAGCAACATGATGTCGCTCGGCTACTTCCGCAGCGCCAAGGTCTCTTTCACGGAGGCGCCCCGTCCGGTCGATATGACCGATTATGTGACCTATGTAGGCGCCGATGGCCGGGATTCGACGCAGACGGAGTACACGCGCGAAGGGTATCTGCATTGCGATATTCTCTGTACGCCGGCACTCAAGCAGAGCTACCGCATCGAGCTGGAGGGGAGCACTACATCGAGTTTCTACGGCCTTTCGGCCACCGTCGGGTACCAGAACCGCAACATTTTCCGGGGGGCCGAGCTCTTCGACATCGCCTTCACGGTCGGATACGAATACATGAAAACCCCCCACGCCGACAAGCGCAACGCCAAGGAGTTCGGCGTGACGGCGGGTTTGACCTTTCCGCGTTTCCTGCTGCCGGTGCGCACGCGAACGTTCCGCTCGGTCGTACAGCCCCGCACCCGCCTCGAGCTGTCGATCAATTTCCAGGACCGGCCCTTCTACCGCCGTACCTTGTCGAGCGCTTCGTGGGGCTACACCTGGAACGACAACAGGTATTCGACCTACACCGTTCGGCCCATCGACATCAACGTGATCGACATGGGGTATATCGATCAGGCTTTTTTCGACAACCTGGAGAATCAATACCTGCGTCAGAGCTATACGACCAAATTTATCGGAGGGCTCTCCGTGAGCTATGTGTTCAACAACCAGCGCAAGCACCTGGGGGGCAATGCCACGGTTATCCGGTTCAACGCCGAGACGGCCGGCAACCTGATCGACGGGCTGGAACACCTCTTCTCCGAACCCGTAGCGGGAAAGAATTACTACCATATTTTCGGGATCCGCTATGCGCAGTATTTCCGGTTCGACCTGAGCCTGAGCCGCAAGATCATGCTGGGCGAAAAGACGGCCCTTGCCGGGCGTCTCTACGGCGGCCTCGGACTCGCTTACGGAAACGACCAGACCGTTCCGTTCGACCGCCTTTTCTATGCGGGCGGCAGCAACAGCATGCGCGGATGGACCCCCCGCACGCTCGGCCCGGGCTCGGTGCCCGAGCCGGAGCAGAGCTCCGCCTATCCCGCCCAGTTGGGCGATATGAAGCTGGAGGCCAACCTGGAGTTTCGTTTTCCGATCTGGGGAATATTCCACGGAGCGACTTTCGCCGACGTGGGCAACATCTGGTATGTACGTCAGAGTTCCGACGCGACGACCGTGCAGCCGGCCGCTGTGTTCCACATCGATAATTTCTACAAGCAGTTGGGATTCGACGTCGGCCTCGGCATTCGCCTGGACATCAAATTCGCCGTGCTGCGGCTCGACTGGGGTATTCAGATCCACAACCCCAACAAGCCCGCCGGCGAGCGGTGGATCCATAATTTCCGCTGGAAAAACACGGCTCTCAATTTCGGGGTCGGCTATCCTTTCTGACCTTTTCGGTTCCGATCCGCCGTCAGGCACAACCGGGCATATCCCGCTGGGGGGGGGTATGCCTTTCCGTCCGGTGCGGTTATCCCGATGTGCAGCCTTTGCCCGGTTGTTTCCTCGGGTCGGATTCCCGAAGGCAGCCTTCGTCGGCAGGAATACCTGCGCGGCGGATGCGCCGGGGCCTTACTGGGCCTTGTAACGGCTGGGAGAAAGCCCCGCGTTGCGCTTGAAGTAACTGCCGAAAAAGGACTGGTTGGGGAAATTGAGGTAGTAGGCGATCTCCTGAATGCTCATATCGGAGTATTTGAGCAGCGTTTTCGCTTCGAGGATCACATAGCTGTCGATCCACTCGGAGGCCGAGCGGCCGCTCACGCGCTTGATGACCGTGGTGAGGTATTTGGGGGTGATGCAGAGTTCCCGGGCATAGAATCCCACGGCCCGCTGCTCCTTGTAATGTTCGCCCAGCAGCAACATAAACCGTTTGAAGTACTCGTCCGCGCGGTCTTTGATCCCCGGTGTCTCCTCGGGCCGGTCGAAATGCTGATGGAGCAGGTCGCCGATCTTGTAAAGCGCGACGGAGATCAGCCCTCCGACGATCTCCTGCGTGAAGAGCGTCGCCGGCTTACGGAGCTCCGCCTCGATCGAGACGATGTATTGTCCGAGCATCCGGCTCTGCTCGTCGGTAATTCTGAGCACCGGCTGTTCCGCGATGCGCAGCAGCAGGGGCATCATCTTCTTGAGGTCGATGTGGATGCGCTGCATGGAGGCCCGCGACAGTGCGATGATGTAGGAGGAGAGGCGCTGCTGCTCGTGCTGCTGGATGATGTTGTTGGGCCCGATGACGAACAGGGTGTTCTCTTCGAGTTTGTAACGGCTCAGATTGGTCGAGATGACCGCCTCGCCGCCCGTGCAGATTCCGATCATAAAGGCATCGATGCGGAACGGATAGCGGAATATTTCGAGCGTGGCTTCTCCGTGTCCGACCAAGTATTCGTCGTTGATATGCTCCGATTCCGGTGTGCCCATCAGGTGTTTGAGCTGGGCCAGCGTGAAACTTTTTATTTCGCTCTTCTCCATGCTTGCGGTTTTGGTCTAAATGTACGAAATTTCCCGCAAGATAGTTCATTCGGTTCGATAAAAAGTCGGTCGGGACAAAAATGGTGGATTTTTTCCATCCGGCCGGCCGGGGGTAGAAGCGTTTGTCCTCTGCTGTTCTGCGGTCGCCTTCCGCCTGTCATCCCTCCTGTGTGGCCGCTTTACCGCCCTCCCCGCTCGGCGGATCGTCTGTGTGCCTTTGCCACGCGGGGTCGGAAATCCGAGCCGCAAGGGAAACGGAACGCATAAAGCACGCCCCGGGGCGTGCTTTATGCGAATGGTATCCGGGCTCCGGATGCCGTCAGTTTGTTTCGGCCCGCCTGGGGCCGGGAAAGCGGGTCAGATGCCCAGTTCTTTCTGAACCTCCGACGCGATATCGGTGAGAGCCGCCTCATCGAAGTAAGCCAGCGAACCCATTGAAGTATCGAAGACGACGGTGAAACTTCCGGCCTGCGATACCTTCGAGATGGCGTTCCGAGCCTTGGTCACGACCGGTTCGAGCAGTTCGTTCTGTTTCTGCTGCAGTTCGAGCTGGGCGTTTTCCTGGAACTCCTGGAGCCGGTTTTGCAGGTCGCCGATCTCTTTCTGCTTGAGCTGCTTGATCGATTCCGAGAAAGTGGCCTCGTTTTTCTGGTAATCGGCGATCCGGTTGTTGAGCTCGACCTGGATCGTTTCAAGGTTGGCGATCAGGTCCTTGCGGAAAGTCTCCAGGTTGGTTTGCATCTCCTTGAATTCGGGCATGGCCACCACGATCTCCTGCATGTTGACGCGGCCGAATTTCTGGGCGAAAAGCGACGTGGACCCCAGCAACAGCGTGCATACAAGGGTTAGTTGAAGGAATTTTTTCATAAAGAAAGGTGATTGATTGAATTTTTGATGTGTTATTTCAGGTACTGGATCAGCGCCTCCGTGCGGTCGAGCGCGGGCGCGTTGTAGAGCAGCGTCGGGTTGTTGGTCGCATCGAGCACCAGGTCGAATCCGTTTTCCGAGGCATAGCGTGCGATGGCGTCGAATACCTTTTTCTGGATCGGCTGGATCATTTCGACCCGTTTTTTCATCAGCGTACCCTCGGGCCCGAAGATCGACTGCTGGTAATCGTTGGCCTCCTGTTCCCGTTCCAGAATGGCCTTTTCACGCGCTTCGCGGGTGACGGCCGAGAGGGAGTTCCGCTGGTTCATGTAGTTGTTGTAGAGGGCTTCGACCTCCGTGAACTTGGCATCCACCTGCGTCTGGTAGGTTTCGGCCAGCTTGTCCAGCTCGGCGATGGCCTTGTTGTAGGCGTCGATCGACTTATAGACTTTTTCGCTGTTGACGACCATGTAATTCTGGGCAGCGGCCGTGCAGGCTGCGGCCGCAAAAGCCACGATGAAAAATATCCGTTTCATATTCCGTCGTTTTAGTGTCCTTAAAGATAGCGATTATCTCTCAAATTTATTGCCAACTTCACACGCATCAGAATTGCTGCCCCATCACGAAGTGGAACTGGCTGCCGTTGCGCTTGGTATGGCCCGCCGCCGGGTCGAATCCGTAACCCCAGTCGATGCCGAGCATGCCGACGATCGGGAGGTAGAGACGCACGCCGAAGCCGGCCGAGCGTTTGATCTTGAAGGGGGAGAACTGCCGCCACGAAGCGAAGCCGTTGCCCCCCTCGAGGAAGCCCAGTACATAGATTTGCGACGAGGGCTTCAGGATCACTGGATAGCGCAGTTCGAGGGTGTATTTGTTGTAGGCTACCGCATAATTTTCGCCCACGGGATCGAGCGCCCCGTCGTCGTAACCGCGCATCGAGATCACGTCGATGCCGTAGATGTTGTAGCCGGTCATTCCGTCGCCGCCCACCTCGAAACGCTCGAAGGGGGAGACCTTGTGCCTGTTGTAGCTGCCCAGGTAGCCCATCTCGGCGCGGGCCATCAGCACCAGGTTGGCATTGCGCGTGAGGGGTGCGAACCACTGCGCCTTGAGCTGCCATTTGTGGAACTCGATCCATTTGAAACGCTCCGAGTCGCTCATGGTCTGATCGCTGTAATCCTTGCCGTCCCATAGCGAATAGGGGGGCGTGAGCTGCACCGAGACGCTGAAATCGGAACCCCGGCGCGGGTAGATCGGCTGATCGACCGAGTTGCGGCCGAAAACCAGTTTGAGCGAGAGCAGGTTGGCCGATCCGTTCCGCATGACGAAGTAGTCCCAGTCCTTGAGCGTGTAACGCTCGTAACTGGCTTCGGCATAGAGCGTGAAATAGGGGTCGGGCCACGAGAGGCGCTTGCCCAAGCCGGCAGCCAGACCGTAGGAACGGAAGTATTTGGAGCTTTTCTGCCAGACGTAGTAGGCGTTGTTCTCCTCCGAGAAGTGGGCCGACACGGTAAACGAGTTGGGTTTCCTGCCCCCCAGCCACGGGTCGGTGAAGCTCAGGGCGAAGGCCTTGTAGTAGGTGCCGTTGGTCTGGGCTGAGATCGACAGCCGTTGATTCTGCCCCATCGGGTAGGGTCGCCAGGCGCCTTTCTTGAAGAAGTTGCGGATCGACAGGTTGTTCAGGTTGATGCTCACCGACCCCACGAAGGTCCCGGAGCCCCAGCCGCCGGCGATGTTGAACTGGTCGCTGGCGCTCTCCTCGAGAGCCCAGTTGATATTGACCAGCTCGTTGGAGACGGGTTTGATGTCGGGCAGGATGGCTTCGGCGTTGAAATGGCCCATCGACGAGAGGATGCGCATGGTCTGCATCAGCATCGAGCGGTCGTACAGCTCGCCCGGACGGGTATAGATTTCGCGGCGGATCACCTCGTCGTCCACCCGGTTGTTGCCCGAAATGCCCACGTTGTTGATGGTGAACTGCTTGCCTTCGTAGATTTTGAGCTCCAGGTCGATCGAGTCCCTGCCCACGACGATCTCCGACGGTTCGATCTGCGACATGAGGTAGCCGGCGTTCTGATAACCCGACAGGATCGAGGCGTCGTCCGGGTTGGCCTCTTTGCCGATGCCCAGCCGCTTATACATGGATTTTTTGTCGTAGGTGTCCCCTTTCGAGACGCCGAACATCTCTTCGAGCGCGGAGGTTTCGTAGATCGAGTTGCCGACCCAGCTTATGTTGCGGATGTAGTACTTGTCGCCTTCCGAGAGGTCGATGTGGATGCCCAGCCGCCGGTCGTTGATCGGAAAAACGGAGTCCGAGAGGATATTGGCGTTGCGGTAGCCCTTCGAGTTGTAGAAATCGATGAGCAGCTCCTTGTCGTCCTCGTAATCGTTTTCGTTGAGCTTGGCGCCGCGGAAGATGTTGATGCTTTTCTGGTGGGTTTTCTTGAAGGTCTTGCGCAGCCGCCGGTCGCTGAACTGCTCGTTACCGCTGAAGGTGATCTTGCCGATCTTGACCTTGTGCTTGCGGTCGATCAGGAAGGTGACGTTGACCGCCTGCTTGAGCATCGAGTCGTTGTCGATGCGCACGTCCACCTCCGTATTGCGGAAGCCCTTTTCCGAGAAATAATCCCGGATCAGCTTGCGGTTCTTGTCGATCACGTAATCCGAGAGCTCGGTGCCGCGCTTGAGTTTGAGCTTCTCCATCAGGTCTTTCTGCTTGCTTTTGGGAATCCCCTCGAAGCGCCAGTAGTTTACGCGCGGCCGCTCCTGCAGGAAAACTTCCAGGTCGAGGCTGTCGCCGTCGATGGTGGCCCCGACCTGCACGTCGGAGAAAAAACGCTGGCTCCACAGCCGCGAGATGGCGTTGCCGATGTAGGAGCTGGGCAGGTAGATCGAATCCCCCGGAATCAGGCCCGACGAGGAGCGCAGGATGTCGTGGTTGAGGTATTTCACCCCGTGGATATTGACCTTGCGGATGTGGTATAATTTCTGGGGACCGTTGCCCAGCGGTCGGGCGTTCTGCAGGAACTCCTCGGCCGTCCGTTCCTCGGCGGCTTCCGCTGCGGATGGGATGTCGGCCGCCGCGGGCTGCTGGGCGAACAGAGGCGAGCCCGACAGCATGGAAAGCGTCAGGATCAGAAACAACTTACCGGGATATTTCATCGATCGTATCTAACATTTACTTATCAAACCAAAACGCCTCTCCCGTCCGGCGTACGCTTCGAGCGCACGGTCGAACTCCGCCTCCGTGAAGTCGGGCCAGAGCACCGGCGTGAAATAGAGCTCCGCATAGGCGGCCTGCCACAGCAGGAAATTGCTCAGCCGGCACTCTCCGCTGGTGCGGATGACCAGGTCGGGGTCGGGCCACGGGGCGGTGTAGAGCGCTTCGGCCACGGTCCGTTCGTCGATCCCTTCGGGGTCGAGCTCTCCGGCCGCAGCCCGCCGGGCGAGGTGTCGCGCGGCGCGGACGATCTCGCTGCGCGAGGAGTAGTTGAGCGCCAGCACGAGGGTGAGCCTTCCGCCCCCGGCGGTCAGCTCTTCCGCTTCGCGGAGGCGATCCCGCACTTCGGACGAGAAAGCGCTCCGCTCCCCGATGGCGCGGATGCGAACCCCCTGCCGCCGAAGCTCGGGAGTTTCGTTGACCACGCTGCGGCACAGCAGCTCCATGAGCGCCTCGACCTCCTCGCGGGGGCGTCCCCAGTTCTCGGTCGAGAAAGCGTAGAGGGTCAGCACCTCGACTCCGTTGCGTACGGCGGCGCGGATCGCCGAGCGTACCGGCTCGACGCCCTGCATGTGGCCGTAGCAGCGCTCCTTGCCGTGCTGCTGCGCCCACCTTCCGTTGCCGTCCATGATGATTGCGACGTGGCGGGGTATCCTCTTTTCCTCGTTCATAAGGTGCAAATATAGGGATTTAAATCAAAAACGCGAAAGAAATGAGGGGAGAAACCCCGCGCCCCGTCAGCTTCTGATATCCACTCCCCACATCATTTTATTCCGTAACGTGTCGTAAAAGGATATATTGTGCGGCACGGCGAGAAAAAACCTGCGCGACGAGCGGCGTACCGTGAGGGTCGAACCTTCGCGGATTCGGCGCGTTACGTTGTCGAGCGTGACATTGACGTCGGCCTGCCGGGCGTGGATGGTCAGGGTGATCGTGCTGCCGTCGGGCACCACCACAGGCCGCATGGTCAGGTTGTGGGGCGCCACGGGGGCGATAATCAGGCAGGCGCACCGGGGAGCGACCACCGGGCCGCCCGCGCTGAGCGAATAGGCCGTCGAGCCCGTGGGGGTCGAAACGATGATCCCGTCGCCGTGGACGGTGGCCACCAGCAGTCCGTCCACATAGGTGTCCACCGAGATCATTCCGGGTCCCTGCCGCTCGACGGAGACCTCGTTCACGGCCAGCGCGGGACGGTTGCGGCGTCCCAGTCCGCTGACCTCGATCATCGTGCGGGGTTCGGTTTTCAGCTCGCCCGCGCGGATCGCCTCGAAGATGCGGCGGAAACCGTCGCGCGGGGCGATGGTCAGGAAGCCCAGGTGCCCCGAGTTGATCCCCACCACGGGAATTTCGCGCCCGCCGAGGCGGCGGACGCCTTCGAGCAGCGTGCCGTCGCCGCCGTAGCAGACCAGCACCGAGCCCGCGGGCTGGCGCCCCACGTCGCGGCCGTAGCGCCGGCTCGCCGGAATATGCAGCCCGATGAGCGTTTCGAGCGTGGCGGCGAACTCGTCGTTGACCGCGTAGTCGAATCCGCACTCCTCGACGGCTGCGAAAATCTGGCGCAGCTCCTCGGGCACGTGTGCGGTCCGGGGGCGGGAAAAAAGTATGATTTTCATCGGCGGGGTTTGGAAAATTTACAGTAACTTTGTGCAGGCAAATATAACGAAATTATGACAAAGTTAAGTGTCAACGTCAATAAGATCGCCGTCGTGAGAAACTCCCGTGGGGGCAACCAGCCGGACGTGGTGCGCGCGGCGTGCGACATCGAACGTTTCGGAGCCGACGGGATCACCGTCCATCCCCGGCCCGACGCCCGTCATATTCGTTACGGCGACGTGCGCGACCTGAAAGCCGTGCTGCGCACCGAGCTCAACGTGGAGGGCAACCCGACTCCCTCCTTCATGGAGCTTGTGCTCGAGGTGGCGCCCCGCCAGGTGACGCTGGTGCCCGATGCGCCGGATGCCGTCACCTCCAACGCGGGGTGGGACACCGTGCGCAACAGGGCTTTTCTGAGCGACATCTGCGCACGGCTGCACGAGCGGCGAATCCGCGTGTCGGTTTTCGTCGATCCGCGGCCGGCGATGGTTGCCGGTGCTGCTGCGTGCGGAGCCGACCGTGTGGAGCTTTATACCGAAGCCTACGCCCGCGACTATGCGGCCGACCGGGAGGCGGCGTTGGCCCCCTACCTGGAGGCTGCGGAGGAGGCCCGCCGCTGCGGGCTCGGGCTGAACGCCGGCCACGACCTCAATCTGGAAAACCTGCGCTTTTTCGCAGAGCGGATTCCCTGGCTGGACGAGGTGTCGATCGGCCACGCGCTCATCTGCGACGCGCTTTATTTCGGATTGGAGAACACCGTCGGTCTGTACCGCCGCGCCCTGGCTTTCTGAGCGATGACGGGCGCTGCGATGCGGTTACGGGGCCGGGAGAAGAGGCCGTTGCAACGGCGGGGCCTCGCGTTGCGTTGCGTCTGCCGGGGGCGCGGGGACGATCCGGCGGCGCCGATCCCGCGACCGGAGGCCCGCTCCGAAGAGCCCCATCCATTGCGTGCGTATCCCCTGCCCGCAGCGGGGGAACGACTCTTCCGCATATGTTGATCCTAAATCCCGATTCCGTGTCCGAATCCCTTTCCGATCCCCTTTTCCGACGCATTTCGCGCATCGCCGAACGGCTGGGCGTCGATGCCTATGTGGTAGGCGGCTACGTGCGCGACCACTACCTGCGGCGCCCCTCGACCGACATCGACGTGGTGGTGGTGGGCAGCGGCATCGACGTGGCGCGGGCGCTGGCTGCCGAGTTGCATACGCAGGTGACCGTCTATAAAACCTTCGGCACGGCGATGCTGCGGGCCGGCGGCGCGGAGGTGGAGTTCGTGGGGGCCCGGCGGGAGTCCTACTCGCAGGATTCCCGCAAGCCGCAGGTCGAAGCCGGCACGCTCGCCGACGACCAGCGGCGGCGGGATTTCACCATCAACGCGATGGCCTGGTCGCTCGACGGAGCCCGCTTCGGCGAGCTGGTCGATCCGTTCGGGGGGATGGACGACCTGGAGGACCGGATCATCCGCACCCCGTGCGATCCCGACGTCACCTTTTCGGACGACCCCCTGCGCATGATGCGGGCCGTGCGTTTCGCCGCGCAGCTCGGATTCGACTTCGACCCCGACACGTTCGACGCCATCGTGCGCAACCGGGAGCGCATCCGCATCGTCTCGCGCGAGCGGATTGCCGCCGAGCTCAATAAGATCGTCCTGGCGCCCCTCCCGTCGATGGGGTTCGAGCTGCTGGAGCTGACCGGCCTGCTGGAGCTGATTTTTCCCGAACTCCACCGCCTGAAGGGGGTGGAGCGGCGCGGCAGCCATGCGCACAAGGACAATTTCGTCCACACGCTCAAGGTGCTCGACAACGTGGCGGCCCGCAGCGGCGACCTGTGGCTGCGCTGGGCCGCCCTGCTGCACGACATCGCCAAGCCGCTGACCAAAGCCTACGACCCGAAAGCGGGGTGGACGTTCCACGGCCACGAGGTGCTCGGATCGAAGATGGTGCCGTCGGTTTTCCGGCAGTTGAAGCTCCCCATGAACGAGCACATGAAATTCGTGCAGAAGCTGGTTTTCCTCCATCTGAGGCCGATCATTCTCTCGGAGGAGCTGGTCACCGACTCGGCCGTGCGGCGGCTGCTGTTCGAGGCGGGCGACGACGTGGAGGCCCTGATGATGCTGTGCGAAGCCGACATCACCTCGGGCATCGACGCCAAGGTCAAACGCTATCTGGCCAATTTCGAGCTGGTGCGCCGCAAGATGAAGGATCTGGAGGAGCGCGACCGCGTGCGCAACTTCCAGCCCCCCGTTACGGGTGAAGTCATCATGCGCACCTACGGCCTGGGGCCCTGCCGCGCGATCGGCGAGATCAAGGAGGCGATCAAAAACGCCATCCTCGACGGCGAAATTCCCAACGAATACGACGCCGCTTTCGCCCTGATGGAGCGGCTGGCGGCGGAGCGGGGACTGGAAAAAGCCTGAATTTCCGAAGGGCGCGACCCGCCCGCACGCAATCCGATTCACACGATGCTTTTTTGCTGGCGTGTGACGGCAACCGCCGCCCGATTGCTGCGATCCGCCGGAAAGAGTCGGAAGCCCCGGCGCAGGTCGGCGCCCGGAAGCGCCGCGCATCCGGTCCTCTCCTCGATCCGCGGGCCCGGGATCGGTCGGACAAGGATACGGCTGTTTTGGTCTGAATATTGACGCCGCGCAAAAGGTGAAGGGTAAAACACGATACCACTACCACCTTGCGCTGGCCAACCTGCTGTTCGGTGCGAATTTTTCGTTTTATGTCTCCCTGACGCGTAACTACCTCGATTTCCAGCAGATCTTCATGCTCCAGGTGCTTGCGGCCTCGGTGTTTTTCATCCCGTTCGCCATCTTCTCGAAACGCTCCTATCGGATCACGTGGCGCGATTTCGGCAACATCCTGGTGGTCACGCTGCTGGTGGTTTACGGCTGGATGTACATGCTGCTTTGGGGCGCGTCGTTCACCTCGCCCATCGACGCCTCGACCATCTCGACGCTGGGCCCCGCCTTCACCCTCATCACGGCCCATGTGATGAACCGCCACATGAAAGTTTCGTGGGTGCGGATGACGGGCGTGGCTCTGGCATTGGCGGGGGCGGCGGTGCTCCTGTTCGACGAAGGGCCCGTGCTCGTGCGCGGCAGCGAAGGTTACGGCAATGCCCTGGTGCTCGTGGCGGTGGTGGCTATCGCGGTCAATACGGTCATCATCAAACCGTCGCTCGAACGGTTGGGGACGCTGGTGGTGATGGGATGGTATTACATTATCGGCCTGGCGATTACGGCTCCCTTTTTCTGGCGGTATGTCGCCCGCACGGATTTCTTCCATCTGCCCCTGAACGGGCAGGCCGAACTGCTCTATATCCTGATTTTCGGAACCGTGCTGCCCATGTACCTGCTCTACCGCGGAACCGAGAAGCTCACCTCGGTGCACACGGCGCTCTACCGCTACATCCAGCCCGTGGCGGCCACCGTGCTGGCGCTGGTGCGGCATCAGGAGCGCATCGACCGCACGAACGTCATCTCGTGGATCCTGATTTTCGGGGGGATCGTGCTGGTAATTATCGGCTATGAGACGAATCTGTTCCGTCGCCGAGCATCCGCTCCCGCCACGCATCGGGCACCGGCACCGCCTGCTGCGCCGCGAAGTCGAAAGCGACCATGACCGACGTGCTCTCGCTGCACACCCGCCGGGAGCCGTCAGCAGCCGTATGGATGAGCTGCTGCGCGAGCGTGACGCTCTTGTTGCCCACTTTCGACGCGACGGTGGTGACCGCGATCTCGTCCTCCAGGCGGATTTGGCCGAGGTAGGAGGTGGAGGTGGCGACGGTGATGATGCGCAGGCGGTCGAAAAGCACGTCCTCGCCCAGCACCCGACGGTAGTAATCGACCTTGCCGACGTCGAAATACATCTGCTGCGAGACGTTGTTTACGTGGTGAAACGAATCGACGTCCGAGAAACGTTTCTGAATGGGTATTTCCGTTTTGCGCGCCATCTTACTCCCTGATTATGCGGAATGAGGCGTCCTCGTTGAAAAGAATGATCGCAGAGGCCCTGCCCGTGGGCTTGCCTTCGTAGCGGGGGCTCACGACCAGATCGACCCCGTCGAGGATCTCGCGTGCGACCTCTGGGAGTTTCGCCGGCGCCGGCTCGCCCGTCAGGTTGGCCGAGGTCGAGACGATCGGCCGTCCCAGCCGCGCGAGCATCCCCTGGCAGAAGGCATGGTCGGGCACCCGTACCCCGAGGGTTCCCTCCTCGGGAATCAGGTTGGGAGCCAGTCCGGTGGCCCCGGGCAGGATGAGCGTCAGCGGGCTCGAGGCCATCTCCATCACCTCGAAAGCCACGCCGGGCGCCCGGTGGACGTAACGCACTACCATATCGGCCGACTGGCACAGCACGAGCATGGATTTCTTGTTCTGGCTGCGCTTGAGCGTATAGATGCGCTCGACGGCCTCGGCGTTGGCGGCGTCGCAGCCGATGCCCCACACCGTGTCGGTGGGGTAGAGGATCAGTCCGCCGTTGCGGAGCACGCGGACGGCCTCTTCGATTGCCTGTTGCATGGTCATTCCTTTACGGGCAGCACCTCGATCCAGTAGTCGTCGGGATCGTGGATGAAGTAGAGCCCCATTTCGTGATTTTCATAGCAGATCCATCCCCTTCCCCGATGGTAGGCCCGGATGCGGTCGTAGTCCCCTGCGACGCGCACGCAAAGGTGGCTTTCGTTTTCGCCGAGCTCGTAGGCCTGCGTGTGGTCGCGCAGCCAGGTCAGCTCCAGGCGGAAAGGGGTCTGCCCGTCGCCCAGATAAACCAGGACGAAGGAGCCGTCGTCGGCGGTCTTGCGGCTCAGTTCCCGCAGCCCGAGGGCTTCGTCGTAGAAACGCAGGCTGCGGTCGAGGTCGGTGACATTGACGTTGAAATGGTCGAATCTGCCTTTGATCTGCATGGCCGGATGGATTTGATGCGTGCAAAACTACACAAAAATTGTGAAATATAAGAACGCTTTTCCTATCTTTGTAGCGTGCGGTCTGTGAGGGCCGACGACATACAAGGCATAAAAGCGCATCGGCTTTTTTCTTACCGTTGGAAATTGGACACTTTCAAGTCAAGTAAGGAACAAAGGTTGGTGCTCTCGCTGTTTTTCAGCGTGAGCATAATCCTGAATTCTACTTGGCGGGTCGTCCAATACCTCAACGGTGAATCGGGAAATTGTTCACGCTTTTTTGTCTTCGGGGGAAAGGAACCAACCCTTTAATAATTAAATATGAAGACAAAAAATTTACTTATCGCAGCGGCCTGTCTGGCGGCAGGCTGCGGTGGCGGCGGCGACGCCTGGCGAACCACGGATCTGACTTACATCCCCCTTGTGGCAGACGATCCGGAGGGAGGCGAATACACCGTTTATGTCGATACCCGTAACGGAAAGACGGGGGGAAACGTTCCGTGGGGCGGCTTGTTCTTCGACGGATACGCCGTTGTCGAATCTGCCGACGGCATGAATTTTATCGACCGCAACTGGAATATGCTCGCAGAGACTTGTTTTCGCGACGTGACGATCTTCGACGACGGGGTTGCATGGGCCGTACGACCCGGTGGACTGTTGGAGGCGATCGACAGGCGCGGACGCCCGCTGTTCGAGCTCCGGCAGGCAGAAGCCGCCTGCGCTTTCCACGAAGGGCTGGCCGTTTTTACCGACGCGAAGGGTCTCTGGGGCGTTGTCGATAAGAAAGGCCGGGTGGTGGTCGAGCCCGTCTGGGCCGAAACGGGGCCGATGTACGTCGGCGGATTGATCCCCGTCAAAGAGGCCGGGACTGATCTGTGGGGAATCGCGGACACAAAAGGCGAACTGGTGGTCGCCTGCAAATACGAGGAAATCGGAACGACCGATTGCGAGGAGGGATTCCGGTTCAATTACGTTCAGGCGCTCCGCGAAGGGCGTATCCCGGTCTGCGACGCCTCCGGCAAATGGGGCGTGATCGACCGCAAGGGGAACCTACAGATCAATCCGCAGTTCGACGGAATAACGCTCGACGGTAAAAATTACCTCTTCTGCAAAGGGCGCAACTACGGGTGGTGTGACCGTGACGGAAAGTATCTGATCAATCCCCGGTACAGCGATGCCTGCCTTTTCGCAGAGAGCGACCTTGCCGCCGTCCGGGACGGCGACACCGACCGCTGGGGCTTCATCGATAAAAAGGGCGAATGGGCGATCGAGCCTCAGTTCCGTCAGGCCATGCAGTTCCTGCCGTGCGGGGTGGCTCCTGTGCGCGACGCCGGCAGTCGGGATTGGGGCGCCGTGGACAAGCACGGAAAATACGTCGTCAATCCGCAGTTCCGCTCCGTTTACGAATACGGTGCCGACGACCGGCTGCTCGTTTTCGACCAGTCGGGAAGCGTGGGCGTGATCGATGCCCGGGGCAAGTATATCGTAGCGCCCGATTACAGCAATGCATCTGTCGGCCTGACACGGAATGTGTCGGGTATCGGCGGCCCATATAAGGCAGCAAGCGATTTCGTCGATACGGAGGCCCTCGCCGAGCTGATCGATGCGAAAATCCGCAGCCTGAAAGCCACCACCGCTGCAGGGCTTCAGGTAGCCTACGGGTTGAAAGAATCGCGTTTCCCGCGCAGCGGCGGCGATATGACCGTATATAACGCGGAGGAAACGCCGCTGGTGCATTGCAAAATCTGCGTCACGGGTCTCAACGCCTGGAGCCGGACATCCGACGGATGGTTCGGTTACAACTATACGTTCCTCCCCGACACGCCCGTGAAGAGTTATACCCTTACGGCGGAGTTCAGGGGCAAGGCATCGCGGTCTGTCGGGGGTGTCATGGAGGCGATGAAAAGGAAATATGCCTATGACCAAGAGCGGAGCGCGTTCGCTATTCCCGGTTATGCCCAGGTGCTCGCCTTTCCCGTTGCCAACGGCGGGATTGTTTTTCACGTCAAAACCGAATAACCGACCGGACGCTGAATAAATACCAAATGATTTATCCATCTACATTATGAAAAAAACGATTTTATGCCTGCTGTGCCTGCTGTGGGGCATGGCTGCCGGAGCGCAGGAAAATTTAGTGCGCGGGAAGCGCTATTACGAAAACAGGAATTACGCCGCCGCACTTCCGCTGTTGCAGGATGCGGCCAAAGAGGGGTATGGCGAAGCTTGTTACCTGCTCGGCAGGATGTACGATTTCGGGCTGGGTGTCGAACAGAACTATCCGATTGCCCTGCGCATGTTTCAGCGCGGACTGGAATACGGATACGAACTGGGCGAATCCGAATTGGGCGGACTGTACGAGTGGGGCGACGGATGCACCGCCGACGCGCAGAAGGCTTTCGATTACTACCAGCGATCGCATGCCCGGGGCGTTTTGTCCGGCACTTTCAATCTGGCTCGGTGTTATTATTACGGAAAGGGTGTTGCCGAGGATAATGAAAAGGCTTTCGGGATGCTGCATGCCCTGGTCCGGAACGATGAGTTCAGATTCGACCTTACGGGCTATTACCGTCTTGCCTGTCGGATTCTGGGGGAGTGCTACCACAAAGGATTCGGCACGGAGGTGAATCTGAAGGAGGCGGTGTGCAATTACTTTTACAGCAAATCCCCGGATTGCCTCTATCTGGCAGCCCGGTTGGTGCATGACAACCGGCTGCCCGCCATGGGATACGAATACAGCATCAAGAATCTTATGGACGAGGCGATGGCCGGTGGCCTGGACGATGTACAGGCCTGCTACGATTATGCGGCATGGGCCAGCGAAGCGAATCCCGATTGGAGTCTGGCCGGGATCGGAGCTGAAAGCCGCGATGCCGTTGCGCTGTTCGGCTACCTGTCGAAAGCGGCCGAAGCGGGTTACGGCCCCGCACAGAAGCTGCTCGGCGACTGGTATAGCCAGGGTCGGGGGACGCCGGTCAACCGATTGAAAGCGAAGGAGTGGTACGCCCGTGCGAAAGCGAACGGCGAACAGGTGCCGGAAGAGTAGGCGTTGGCCGTCGGTATGAATCCGTCCCGTTCGGGGCGGATTTTTTATATCCGGGCCCGGCGATCATTTTCTTGGCGGGAGGCGGTTTTTAGCCGTGAATTTTATACCTTTGCAACACGAACGAAAAACAAGTAAAAAGCATAACCAATGGGAAGAGCCTTTGAATACCGCAAAGCACGCAAGATGAAACGCTGGGGTCATATGGCCCGCACCTTCACCCGGCTGGGCCGCGAGATCGAAATCGCCGTCAAGGCCGGAGGTTCCGACCCCTCGGGCAATACGCGCCTGAGGGTCCTGATCCAGAACGCGAAGGCGGAGAATATGCCCAAGGAGAACGTCGAACGGGCCATCAAGCGGGCCACCGAGAAGGACGCCGCCGACTACAAGGAGGTGATCTACGAAGGATACGGCCCCCACGGTGTCGCCGTCATGGTGGAGACCGCCACCGACAACACCAACCGCACGGTGGCCAACGTGCGCATGTACTTCAACAAGTGCGGCGGCACGCTGGGCAACAGCGGCAGCGTGGGTTTCATGTTCGAGCACAAATGCACCTATAAGTTCGTCGCCCCCGCCGGCACGGACATGGAGGAGCTCGAACTGGAGATGATCGACCTGGGGGTGGACGAGTTCTATCCCGAGGAGGACGGCGTGACGGTCTATGCCCCCTACGAGTCGTTCGGCGCCCTGCAGAAATGGCTCGAGGACCGGGGTTACGAGATCGTCTCGGGCGAGTCGGTGCGCATCCCGACCGACACGAAGGAGCTCGACGCCGAGCAGCGCGAGGCGGTCGAGAAGCTCGTCGAGAAACTGGAGGAGGACGACGACGTGGTGAACGTCTATACCACGCTCAAGGAAGAGGAGGAGTAGCGGCTCGCTGCCGCATGCAGCGCCCCGGAACGGACAACCGTTCCGGGGCTTTTTTTCTCTGTGCGGAGCGTGTCGGGGCGGCTGTTCCGAAAAGACGGCGGAATGGCACGAATGATGCAACGACAGGCGGCAGTGGGGTTCGTCCGTACCGCCGATCCGGTCGGGGGACTCCGGCAACCACGTATTACAAGAATCGTCCGCTTCCGAAAGGAACGGACATGAAACACTTAAAGTTCAAAAAACATGAAAAAACTCTACTTATCCGCTGCGGTGATCGCAGCTCTGCTGTTTTCGGGAGCCGTGCTGACCTCCTGCGACGACGACGATGACAAGACGCCCGACAACAATCCCAACACGATCACCTTCGAGAATGTGACCGCGGTCAAGAATTATGTGCAGAGCGGAACGTTCGACGCGGCCCAGCCCGGCGGCACCACGACGATCGTTTTCAACGCCGGCAAGGGTCAGACTTTGATGTTCGCCACCATGTACGGCTACTCCAACGACCTCTTTTTCGCTCCCGAGAATCCGGGCCTGAAGCTCTACAACGACGACGGGACGCCCCGCACGGGTGACGTGTCGGCTGCCGTGCAGCTCTGGGACAACGGTACGCGGGTCAATCAGAAGCCGGGTCCCGATGTGACCCATCCGGGGACGGCCGAAGTGGGCAACGTGACGCAGATCACCGACGGCCGCGATGTTGCAGGCAACACCTATCTGCCCGCATCGAGCCTGATGAAACTCACGCTCGCCTACGATGCCGTGAAGTCCGAGTTCACGCTGACCATCGCCAACATTTCGTCCGGTACGGCCAATGAGACGCCGTTCTCGGCGGGTGTGTGGGTCGTTTCCAACGTGCTCGACGGGGATCTGATCGTGGAGAAGCCTTTCTTCGAGAAGGATCAGAAATCCTCCACGCAGCTTACGGCGCTGGCCGAGAACGGCAACACCAAGCCTTACACCGACCTGATTACCCCGCAGACGGGCATCATCACCACGCTCTCGCCGGCTATCGTCGTCATCTATACGGGTGATACGAACCCCATCTACACGCTGGGTCAGAAAGACGCCCAGATCGGTCTGGCTGCCCTCGCGCAGCGCGGCGATCCCTCGCAGCTCGTGACCTCGCTGGGCAAACTGCCGCAGGTGAAGCACATCTACACCACGGGCGACGATATGGCCGACCCCGGGCAGAAGATGTACACGCAGTATGAGGCGGCCGAAGGCGACAAGCTGGCTTATGCCCTGATGTTCGGCTACTCCAACGACTGGTTCTATGCCAACGAAAGTGCGGTCAATCCGCTTTCGAGGGGCGACATCTCGAACAACGTCGTGCTGCTCGACGACGGCACCGCCGTGTCGCAGTATCCCGGCGCGGGCAACGCCCAGCTGATCTTCGGCGGCACGCTGATGCCCGAAGACCAGCCGATCACCAAGGTGGGCGACACCTATCCGGTGCCCTCGCCCAAGAATGTCATCAAGGTGACCATCAACTAAGCTCCGCTGCGGACAACGAAAAAGGCCGCTCCCATTTCGGGAGCGGCCTTTTTCGTTTCGGCCCGGATTACTTCGAGGAGGTCATGCGTTTCTCCTTGATGCGGGCTTTCTTGCCGGTCAGATCGCGCAGGTAGTAAATGCGTGCGCGGCGCACCACGCCGATCTTGTTCACTTCGATCTTCTCGATGTGCGGCGAGTAGAGCGGGAAAATACGCTCGACGCCCACGCCGTTGGAGACCTTGCGGATGGTGAACATCCTGGTTTTGCCGGTGCCCTTGAGCTGGATCACCACGCCGCGGAAACTCTGCAGGCGCTCCTTGTTTCCCTCGACGATCTTGTAGGTGACGGTGATCGTGTCGCCCGCCTTGAACGACGGAACGTCCGTCTTGGTCCAAAGCTGCTCGTTTACGAGCCGAATGAGTGCATCTTTGTTCATTGTTGCAACATTTGATATGAAAGCGCTCAACTTTACCGCTGTATCCCGCCTACCATGCGTTTCTGCACGCAATCCCGCCGGCCCCCTGTGGTTCCGGCTCCGGTGCGACACCCAATGTAAGAGGTTGTTTCGCTCCCTTTCGGGAGGGCAAAGGTACGAATAATTTCCTATTCCGCAAACGGGGCGGCGTAAATTTCGCCGCTCGCTCCGTGCAGCGCTGCGATTACGTATAAATACGGTTGCGCGACCGCTTTGTTTGCGCTATTTTTGCACGAAACACAACGATATGGCGACAGGACGAACGGCCGGAGACGGCATCCCCTCCCTGCCCGGGAGCGGGTACGGGGATTTTTTCGGCGAGCTGACGGCGCTTGCCCGGCGCATGCCCGTGGACGAGGGGCTGGGCGCGGCGATCCGCGACCGCACGCTCGCGTTTCTGCAGGGCCGCACATTGGGGTTCGACACCTACAGCGAGCTCACGTATGTGCGCAACTATGTTGGACGGGATGCGGCCACCGGCTTCGAGGCGCTAGTGATGAGCTGGAGCCGGGGCAACGTGACCTCCGTGCACGGTCATCCCCAACTGGCATGTTACTGCTTCGCCGACGGGGATTTCCTCGTCGAAACCTTCGAGGCCGTCGGCGGGGATCTGGTCCGTCCGTCGGGCTGCCGGCGGGTTGCGGGAGGGTGCGGATTCTATGCCGTCGGGCTGCCGGGGCGCTTCGACAACCACATCCACCGCATCACCTGCCTGAGCGAGCGGGGCCACAGCCTGCATGTCTATTCGGACGATGCGCTCAAAGGGCTGAAATATCGGGTGGCCGAAGAAAAAACAGGCTGCGCGGCAGGCGGGCTGTGACGGGGCTCGCGATAATTTTCGTATATTTGCGGGTAAATAACGGAGCATGAAAAAGGAAAAGCTGATCTTCGTCACCAACGACGACGGATACGACTCCAAGGGGCTGCGCGCGGCCGTTGAGGTGGCCCGCCGTTTCGGTCACGTCATCGCGATCGCCCCCGAGCGGATGCAGAGCGGCATGAGCCAGGCGATCACCATTTACAACCCCCTTTATCTGAGGGAGGTGTCGGTGAGCGACGACGTGGAGATCTATGCCCTTTCCGGCACCCCGGTGGACTGCGTGAAGATGGCTTTCGACCATTTTCTGAAGGGCCGCCGGGTCGATCTGGCCATTTCGGGCATCAACCACGGCTCCAACTCCGCCGTCAATGTCCTCTATTCGGGGACGATGGGGGCGGCCATCGAGTGCAGCTTCTACGACTGCCCGTCTGTCGGGCTCTCGCTCGACGATCACGACCTGGATGCCGACTTCGAGGCTGCGATCCTTTACGGCGAACGGATCGTCAGGTCGGTGCTGGAGTCCCGGATTCCCCTGCCGCTCTGCCTGAACGTGAACGTGCCGGTCGGCAAGCCGGACGAGATCCGGGGGGTGCGCGTCTGCCGCCAGAACGCAGGCTCCTGGCGCGAGGAGTTCTTCTGCCACCACGACCCGCGCGGCCGGGAATACTTCTGGCTCACGGGCGCCTTCGTCAATGCCGAGCCCGAGGCGACCGACACCGACGAATGGGCTCTCGGCCACGGTTACGTCTCGGTCGTGCCCGTGCAGGTGGATCTGACCGCCTACCGGCAGATGCCGGCGCTCGAGGCGGCCCTCGGGCCGTTGGGGGATACGAAGTGAAATAACCGCATAAGACCATGTTGATCAAGTTCCTGCTCGTGGTGGCCATCGTCATCCAGACCGTTGCCACCGTTTACGCCATCCGCCTGGTGCGGACGACCAAATACAACTCGGTGTGGATTCTCTTCATGATCGGTTTCACGCTGCTCTCCGTCGAGCGGGTCATCCAGCTTGTCCGGGCCAGCGGGCAGGAGTTGCCCTACGAGGTCTTCATCTGGCTCGGCTTCATCATTTCGATCAGCCTTTCGATCGGGGTGATGTACGCGCACAAGCTCTTCAAGTACATCGACCGCCTGAACCGCCAGCGGCAGTTGCTCAACAAACGCATCCTCACGGCTGTGCTCCGCACGGAGGAGAAGTCGCGGTCGCGTTTCTCGAAGGAGCTGCACGACGGCCTGGGGCCGCTGCTCTCGTCGGCCAAGATGTCGCTGTCGGCCCTCGCGGGTGAGCGGCGCGAGGAGGAGCGGGGCGAGATCATCGCCAACACGACCTATGTGATCGACGAGGCGATCCGTTCGCTGCGGGAGATATCGAACAACCTTTCGCCCCATGTGCTCAACGACTTCGGGCTCGCCCGCGGGGTGCAGAACTTCGTCAATAAAACGGTGGCCATCCATCCGCTCAGGATCCGGTTCACGACCAACCTGCGCACGGAGCGGTTCGACACGGATATCGAGGTGATCCTCTACCGGGTCATCTGCGAGCTGATTAACAATTCGCTCAAACATTCGGGCTGTTCGCAGATCAACCTATCGCTCGCCCTGCGCAGCGGGGTGCTCACGCTCGACTACTCCGACGACGGGCGCGGGTTCAATCCGCAGGCCATGCTCGACTGCGGGATGGGGCTCTCCAACATCGCTTCGCGGATCAACTCCCTGAACGGGACGTTCGACATCTCCAGCTCCAAAGACCGCGGAATGCGCGTGGGCATCCGGGTGAACACCCAGACGCCGCCGGCCGCAAAACGGGAACGGCGATGAGCGACTGCCGGATCATCCTGGTGGACGACCACACGCTCTTCAGGGGCGGACTGCGGGGGCTGCTCGACCGCTATGAGGGGTTCCGTGTCGTGGGGGAGGCGGGCAGCGGAGAGGAGCTGCTCGAACGGATTGGGGAGTGGCAGGCCGACGTGGTGTTCATGGATATCGCGATGCCCGGCATGGGGGGCGCCGAGGCCACGCAACGGCTGCTCGCCCTGCGACCCCAGTGGCGGGTCATCACGCTCTCGATGTTCGGGGACGAGCACTACTATCAGCGCATGGTCGAGGCGGGTGCCCGCGGGTTTCTGCTCAAGGATTCGCCGTTCGACGAGGTGGTCCGGGCCGTGGAGACGGTGCACGGCGGTGGCACCTATTTCAGCGAGCCGCTGCTCGGATCGTTGACCGGCCGCATGTGCTCCTCGGAGCGGAGCGCCGGGGCCGACGAGCCCCTGTCGGCGCGCGAGACGGAGATTCTGGTATGCGTCTGCCGGGGGCTTTCCAACCAGGAGATCGCCGACAAACTCTTCATCTCCAAGCGCACGGTCGATAAGCACCGCGCCAATATCCTCGAAAAAACGGGCTGCCGGAACACCGCCAGCCTGGTGGTTTACGCCATCCGGCAGGGATTGGTCGATCTGCTCTGAGCGCGGGATCGAAGCGCCTTCGTTGCGTCGGCGTGCCGCGTGAAAGTCACAGGTACCGGACGAACTCTTCGTCGGCAGTCATGCAGAAAGGACAGTAGGGGTCGCAGTAGGCCGTGTCGAACGTATTGCCGCAATGAGGACAGACGGCATACCCGCGGTCGGGCGGAAAATGGCCGGCGTTGCTCTGGTAATGCTCCAGCAGGATAAGGTGCTTCAGGTCGGAGGCGGCGGTCCAGGTCAGGATCCGGGCCGCATAGCGGTTGTGTTTCTCCATCGCGCGGCGGATCATCTCCCCTGCCTCCCGGTCGTGCAGCTGCCGTTCGACGACGATGGCGCGGGCGACTTGCCGGGCAGTGGTGCCGGTGGTGTCCGCCGTGCGGCGCAGCGAGGGGGTGTACTGTCCGCCCAGCAGCCGCAGGGCCTCCGCGCAGTTGGCCTCGTGTATCCGCTCGGAGGCGGCCAACGCCTGGAACAGACACATCGCGTTGGCTTTCTTTTCGCGGCGGGCGGTGGCTGCGTAGGCGTCGTAAAGCGACGCTTTGGCGCTCTTGATGCGGCAGCATTGTTCGAGGTCATCGATATTTTCGGCCCAGACCGAGACCTTGGCGGGGCCGTCATCGCGCGAGGCGCGGCTGAACACCCAGCCCAGCGCGGCTGCGGCGATCAGCACGCAGAAGATGAATAAAAGACGCAGCCTCATGGTTTTTGCTCGTTCGGACAGCGGTGTGGGTCGCATTTATTATGCCATGCACGCGGGTTAATTTCTGGCTGCACGTATAAATTTCCCGGCTTTTCTTTGGAATTATAATCCGATTTGCTATCTTTGCGAAGATTAAACCCTGGCCCTGTCGGTCAGGCAATGAATACGGAATTATGAAAGGAATGATTAAAATTTTGGCGATGGCCTGCTTCGCGCTTGCACTCACCAGTTGCGGCGGTTCCGACAATGGCGGCAAAGAGGAGCCTCCCGTGCCCCCTGTTACGGGCGATGGAATCCCGGGTTGTTGGAAACTGACTTCGTGGCAGCCCGCAACGATTTTCAACAAGGAGGTCTATATTCAGTTCGTAGGGGGCGGTTCGGACGACAACGTCGGTACGTTCGTGCTGTATCAGAACGTCTCTTCGGTCGGAATGGAGAAGCTCGAGGGTTCGTATCGGTACGACGCGAATACGCAGGTGATGACCGGCTCCTATACCGGCGACATTGCATGGACCTATCCGTCCTACACGATTTCGGGCGACCTGAAATCGACGATGGTGTGGACCGCCGTAGACAATACGACCGATGTTTCGACCTATACCCGCATCGAAAAGATTCCGGACGACGTGATCAACGAGACGCGCGCGACGGTAGCTTCTTCGGGTATTCGTTACCTGTAATCGACATCGCCAGACAGAAATCAGGCCCCGGAAAACCTCCGGGGCTTGTTTCGTGCTTTGCTTTTGCCGAACGTAAAACGCCCGCCGCATGGATCTGCGGCGGGCGTTGCGTTCAAGGATACCCCTCTTGTCCGTAGGCTATCCGATGCGTTCCCGGATAGCGCGGGACGCCTCTTCGTATCCCGGTTTGTCGAGCAGGGCGAACATGTTTTTCTTGTAGGCCTCCACGCCGGGCTGGTCGAAGGGATTGACCCCCAGCAGGTAGCCGCTGATGCCGCACGCCTTTTCAAAGAAATAGACCAGCGCGCCGAGCGAGCGGGCGTCCACGCGCGGAATCTCGATCCGCAGGTTGGGCACGCCCCCGTCCGCATGGGCGAGCTGCACGCCCAGTTCCGCCATGCGATTGACTTCCGACAGCCGCTTCCCGGCGAGGTAATTCAGCCCGTCGAGGTTCTCCTCGTCGGCGCCGATGCGCAGTTCGCGGTCGGGGGAGGCGACCGACACAATCGTCTCGAAAAGCGTTCGTTCGCCCTCCTGGATGTATTGTCCCATCGAATGGAGGTCAGCCGTGAGGGTCACGCTGGCGGGGAAAATGCCCCGGCCCTGCTTGCCTTCGCTCTCGCCGTAGAGCTGCTTCCACCACTCGGCGAAATAGTGCAGCCGGGGTTCGTAGGAGCCCAGGATTTCGATTTTCTTGCCCGAGGCATAGAGGGCGTTGCGTACGGCGGCATAGACGGCCGAGGGATTCTCCGGAAAGGGCGTACGCTCGGAGGTCGCCCGTTCCATTTCCCGGGCCCCCGCAAGCAGCTCGCGGATATCGACCCCTGCGACGGCCAGCGGCAGCAGCCCCACCGGGGTGAGCACCGAGTAGCGGCCCCCCACATCGTCGGGAATGACGAACGTGGTGTACCCTTCGTTTGCCGCCAGCGTGCGGAGGACGCCCCGCGATTTGTCCGTGACGGCCACGATGCGTTCCGCGGCCCCCTTTTTCCCGTAACGCCGCTCGATCTCCTCCTTGACGATGCGGAATGCGACGGCCGGCTCGGTCGTCGTGCCCGACTTGGAGATGACGATGGCGGCCAGGGTGCGGTCGCCGACCGCCTCCATCAGTGCGCCGAGGTAGTCCTCCGAAAGATTCTGCCCGGCGAAGAGGAGTTGCGTTTGCCGCTTGTCCGACCGGAGGCAGGCGAACGGATCGCCCAGCGCCTCCGTAATCGCGCGCGCTCCCAGGTAGGAGCCGCCGATGCCGATGCAGATGACCGCCTCGGCCTGCTCCCGCAGCCGGCGTGCCGTCGTCAGGATGCGGTCGATCTCCTCCCCGGGGATCGAGCCGGGAAGCCCGACCCATCCCAGGAAGTCGCTGCCCGCCCCCTTGCGGGAGTAGAGCAGTGCGTTGGCTTCGCAGGCGCGGGCCTCCATCTCCTCCGTAAGCCGAACGCCCGACTTTGAAATGTCCAGTTTGATCGTTTCCATAACTTAACCTATTTAACCGAATGTGTCGTTGCTACACCAGTTTCTCGATGAGCGCCTCCATCGCCCTGCGGACCGCGACGCCCCGGTAGAGCACGTCGTAAACCATCTCCGCAATGGGCATCTCGACCCGGTGCCGCGTGTTCACATGCCGGATGCAGTCGGCGGCGAAATACCCTTCGGCCACCATCGTCATCTCGTTCAGGGCGCTTTTGACCGTGCAGCCGTGGCCGATGAGCAGCCCCAGCCGACGGTTGCGGCTGTACACCGAGTAACAGGTCACCAGCAGGTCGCCCAGGTAGGCCGAGGCACAGGTGTTCCGTTCGGCGGGATGGCTCTCGCTCAGGTAGCGGTCCATTTCGCGGGCGCTGTTGGAGATAAGAACTGCCAGGAAGTTATCTCCGTAACCCAGCCCGACGGCCATACCGACGGCCATCGCGTAGATGTTTTTCAGTACGGTGGCATATTCCACGCCGTAGAGGTCGGTGGAGTAGGAAAGTTTGATGTAGGGGGTCGAAAGTTTTTCCCCGATGCGACGGGCGTTCTTGAGGTCGGTGCTCACCACCGTCAGGTAGGAGAGCCGCTCGAGGGCGACCTCCTCCGCATGGGAGGGGCCGGTGACGATCCCCAGCCGGTCATAAGGCAGGTCGTAGCGGGTGTGGAGGTATTCGACGATGGTGGTGTAGTCGTCTGGCACGATGCCCTTGATGGCCGATATGACGAATTTGCCGTCGAAAGAGGCCGTGAGGGGTTCGAGAAATTTCTTGAGATAGGCCGAGGGGGTGGCCAGGATGAGGATGTCGGCTTCGCGGATCACCTCGTTCAGATCGCCCGAGGGGGCGATGCGCGAGGGGTCGAACTCCGCGTCGCGCAGGTAGCGGGGGTTGCGCCCCCGGGTGCGGAGCGACTCCAGCACCTCCGGATTGCGGACGTACCAGCCCACGCGCGATTCGTTTTCGCAGAGCACCTTGACGATGGCCGTAGCCCAGCTGCCGTGGCCGATGACCGCGCAGCGGGCACCTTTTCCGATCGTATATTCCATGTTTGCAGGTCGTAATTTATTCTTGCAAAAGTATATAAAAAAACTTAAAAGAAATACGCTTTATCTTCTATCTTTTTTCTACCTTTGTACGTATTATGCCGCGGAAACGTTCCCTCTATGGACAGGGCGTTCCGATCGGGTAACGATAGATTTGGTTCACAACGTTTTATACCCCTCAAAAAAAGAAAAACAGAAACGACGATATGGGACTTTTTTCATTGACACAGGAGCTCGCGATCGACCTGGGAACGGCCAACACCCTTATCATTTATAACGGGAAGGTGGTGGTTGACGAACCCTCGATCGTGGCGCTCGACGTCCACTCGGGAAAGCTGGTCGCCATCGGGCAGCAGGCGCGTCAGATGCACGAGAAAACCAATCCCAACATCAAGACCATCCGCCCGCTCAAGGACGGCGTGATCGCCGACTTCAACGCTACGGAGCTGATGCTGCGCGGGATGATCAAGAAGGTCAAGACCACGGGCAGCCTGTTCGCCCCTTCCCTGCGCATGGTGATCTGCATCCCGTCGGGCTCCACGAACGTCGAGATCCGCGCCGTGCGCGACTCGGCCGAGCACGCCGGAGGCCGCGAGGTCTATATGATCTACGAGCCGATGGCCGCCGCGCTGGGCGCGGGGCTCGACGTGGAGGCTCCCGAAGGCAACATGGTCATCGACATCGGCGGCGGCACCTCCGAGATGGCCTGCATCTCGCTGGGCGGTATCGTCTGCTCGGAGTCGATCAACGTTGCGGGCGACGTCTTCACCAACGACATCCAGAGCTACGTGCGCCAGCAGCATAACATCCGTATCGGCGAACGCACGGCCGAAGCGATCAAATGCTCGATCGGCGCTGCGGTTTCCGATCTGGAGGAGGAGCCCGAGGATTACGTGGTCACAGGCCCCAACATGCTCACGGCCCTGCCCCAGACCGTCTCGCTCAGTTACAGCGAAATCGCCTATGCGCTCGAAAAATCGCTGGTCAAGTTGGACGCCGCCCTGATGAAGGTGCTCGAGACGATGCCGCCCGAGCTCTATGCCGACATCGTGAAGAACGGCATCTACCTGGCCGGCGGCGGCGCCCTGATTAAGGGTCTCGACCGGCGGCTCAACGAAAAGACGGGCATCCCGTTCCATATCGCCGAGGATCCGCTCCGGGCCATCGCCCGCGGAACGGGCATCGCCCTGAAGAACATCAACCGTTTTTCGTTCCTGATGAAATAAGCCGTGTCGCGCCGCAAGCACGAATAGCCAGGGCCCTGCGGCCGTGGCTATTTGCGGATCGGAAAAGTCCTGCGGCCGCCGACCGACCCGACTCTCGCCCGCCGAAGTAAATGAACAAACTGATCGAATTCATCCGCAGCATCTATGTGGTCCTGCTCTTCGTGGTACTGGAGGCGGGGGCGCTGAGCTATTACGCCCACGCCACGCTCTACACCCAGGCCAAGCTGCTCGCCCGCTCGAACCGGGTGGCGGGAGGCGTGCAGGGCGCTCTGACGCAGGCCGGGCATTACTTCTCGCTGGGACGCGAAAACCGCCTGCTCACCGCACGCGTGGCCGCGCTCGAAGAGGAGCTCGCCGGCTACCGGGCCTTGCGGGAGGATTCGCTACAGCGGGTCTATACGCAAGGCGATAACCGGGGCAAATACCGTTTCACCACCGCCCGCGTGCGCTCCAACACGATCAACCGAAACCATAACTTTATCGTGCTGGATCGGGGAAAGGCCGACGGCGTAGTCAAGGATATGGCCGTGCTCACCCCCGACGGGGTGATGGCGGGCTATGTGGTGGAGGTTACGGAGCGGTATGCGGTGGCCGTCTCGATCCTCAACACCGCCTTCCGCGCCAGCGGCAAGCTCGCGGGGGACGACTACTTCGGTTCGATCTACTGGAACGGCGGCGACCGCTACCACGTGCAGATGAACGAACTCTCGAAGTACGCCGACATCCATGTGGGCGACGAGGTCGTCTCGACGGGCTTCTCGCAATTCTTTCCGGCCGACGTGCTCATCGGTCGGGTCGAAAGCTTCGCGCTCACCGAAACCCGCACGGCCTATGAGGTGGAAATCCGCCTTGCGGCCGATATCTCGGCGCTCGCTGACGTGATCCTCGTGCACAACGAGGATCTGGAGGAGGTGCGCAAATTGGAATCCAACGTTCAACGCCGTTACCGCCGATAGCCATGCACCGCACGTTTCCCTATATCCTGCTGTTCGCCGTGGCGGTGATGTTGCAGCTCTTCCTCTTCAATAACCTCACTCTGAGCGTTTATTTCAACCCGCTCGTGTACGTCGTGTTCCTGGCTCTGCTTCCGATGGAGACCCCTCCGGCGGTCGTGCTGCTGGCGGGGCTGGCCATGGGGGTTACGATGGACTGGACGATGGGAGCCGCGGGGATCAACACCGCGGCGACGCTCCCGGTGGCGATGATGCGTCTGAGGCTGTTGCAGGCCATCGGCGGACGCGAGAACATCCGGCTCGGGGGCGTCCCCTCGCCGATGCGTCTGGGGGCGGGCAACTTCCTGCGCTACCTTATGGTGCTCGTGGCGGCGCAACACCTGATTTTCTTCCTGCTCGAGTCGCTCTCCTGGCAGCAGATGGGACATACGCTTCTGCGCTTCGCGGTGAGCAGCACGGTGGCCGTGGCTTTCGTCTGGCTCCTGGCGCGGCTCTTCACCGCCAAACTCTCGGTACGGGTATGATCGAAAGACGGGACGGACATGCGCGGATGCGGGCCCTTCAGGTCGTGGTGGCTGTGATTTTTCTGGTCATCGCCGGACGGCTGGCCTACCTGCAGCTTTTCGACCCGCGTTACGACGACCTGGCCAAAGGCAACGTGCTGCGCCATGTGGTGCAGTACGCCCCTCGGGGGGAGGTGTTCGACCGCAACGGCGAATACCTCGTGCAGAGCCGCGAGTGTTACGACCTGATGGTCATTTACAGCGAGCTCGACCGCGGAGGATTCGACACGGCGCAACTGTGCGGGGTGGCCGGCATCACGCGCGAGAAGCTGGAGAGGGAGCTCGCAAGCGCCCGTATGCGCCCCCGCGCCCCGCGCCTGGTGGCCAACTTCATCCCCAAGGAGGCGAAACTGCGCTTCGACGAATTCAACCTCAACGGATTCTATACGGTCTATCGCACCGTGCGCCAATATCCCCGCAAAGTCGGCGGCAACCTGCTCGGCTATGTGGGGGAAGTGAGCCCCGAAATGCTGCGCCGCTATCCTTCGTACCGCGCAGGCGAGTATGTGGGCATGAGCGGCGTGGAGTCGGCCTACGAACCGGTGCTGCGGGGCCGGAACGGGGTGAAGATCCAGGAGATCGACACCCACGGGGCGATCAAGGGCTCCTATATGGAGGGGCGCTACGACTCGGTTCCCGAGCCGGGCCGATCGATCGTCTGCACCATCGATGCGCGGCTGCAGCTCTTCGCCGAGGAGCTTATGCGCGGCAAAGTCGGAGCGGTGGTGGCCATCGAACCTTCGACGGGGGAGATCCTGGTGATGGTCTCTTCGCCCACGTACGATCCCGACGAACTGGTCGGCCGCGAACGGGGCAACAACTACATGGAGATGCTCGGCAACAAACGGCGTCCGCTGTTCAACCGCGCCGTGAGCTCGCCCTATCCGCCCGGATCGACCTTCAAGCTGGTGCAGGGGCTTATCGGCCTGCAGGAAGGGGTGCTCACCCCCGCGCAGCGCTATGCGTGCCACGAAGGGTATCAGGTGGGACGGCTGCGGCTCCGCTGCCACCGCCACGCCTCGCCCGTCGATCTGCGGGGCGCGGTGGCTACTTCGTGCAACGCCTATTTCTGCTATGTGTTCCGCGACATCCTCGACAATCCGCGCTACGGAAGCGTCAAGACGGGTTTCGACCACTGGAAAGAGTACGTCGAGAGTTTCGGATTCGGCCGCAGGCTCGGCTCCGATTTCCTGGGCGAGAAAAACGGATACGTCCCCGACCGGGCGTTCTACGACCGCGTTTACCGGGGCTCGTGGAACTCGCTGACGGTGCTTTCGCTCTCGATCGGGCAGGGCGAGCTGGGGTGCACCCCCTTGCAGATGGCCAACCTTGCCGCCATCGTCGCCAACCGGGGGTACTATTACATCCCGCATATCGTCAAGCAGATCGAGGGACAGGATTCCATCGACCGGCGCTTTTACGAGAAACATTATACCGGGGTCGATTCCCGCCACTTCGAGCCGATCGTCGAGGGGATGTGGCGCGGCGTAAATACGGACGGCGTGGGGGGCACCTCGCGCCTGGCCGAACTCAAGGGGTACGACGTGTGCGGCAAGACGGGCACGGCCCAGAATCCCCACGGCCAGGACCACTCCACTTTCCTCTCGTTCGCTCCCAAGGACAACCCCCGCATCGCCATCTCGGTCTATGTCGAGAACGGCGGTTTCGGCGCTTCGACCGCGCTGCCGATCGCAAGTCTGATCGAGGAGTACTACCTTACGGACACCATCCGCCGTCCGTGGCTGCTCGATATGGTCAAAAACAAACAGATTTATTACCCGGCCTATGCAAAGTAGAGGAATCGGCCGTTTGTTCGAGGGGGTGGACTGGATCACGGTGGCGATCTACCTGCTCGTGGTGACCATCGGCTTCGTGGCGATCACGGCGGCCTCCTATGAAGAGGGGGCGGCCGATCTCTTCGCCTTTTCGCACTTCTATGTCAAGCAGCTCGTCTGGATGGCCGTGGCTTTCGTGGTCGCCGTGGTGGTGCTGCTGGTGGATGCGAGCGTTTACCACAAGCTGGCCTATGTGTTTTACATCGGCGGCCTTGTGCTGCTCGTGGCCGCGCTGCTGTTCGGCCGCGAGGTCAATGGCGCCAAGGCGTGGTTCGAGTTCGGCTCCGTGCGGGTGCAGCCCGTGGAGTTCGTGAAGATCGCCACGGCGCTGGCTCTGGCCCGGGTGATGAGCACACAGACCTTCTCCATCACGCGGGTGGGGGACCTCATGCGTGTGGGCATGGTGATCTGCCTGCCGCTGGCGATCATCGTGCTGCAGAACGACACCGGTTCGGGCATCGTGCTCGGCTCGCTGCTGTTCGTGCTCTACCGCGAGGGGCTCAACAAGTGGCTCTGCATCCCCGTCCTGCTGATCGCCGCGTTGTTCATCGTCTCGTTTCTGCTGACCCCGATGACCCTGCTCATCGCGCTGCTGCTGGTCTGCACGTTTTCGGAGGCGATGATGAACGGACAGTGGCGTTCGCGCCTGGTGTTCCTCGCCGCACTCGCACTCGGCGCCCTCTGCCTCTACCTTGGGATGTTCGTGGCGGCGCCCGGGCGGATGGACGGCTACCGCTGCCTGCTTACCGTCACGCTGCTGTCGCTCCCGGCGGTCGGAATATATGCCTTCCGCTCAAACCTGCGCAACATCTTCGTCACGATGGGGCTCTTCCTGCTGGCCCTCGTCTTCGTCCCGACAACCGACTATATTTTCAATTCGGTGCTCAAGCCCCACCAGCAAAACCGCATTCTGAGCTTCCTCGGGCTGGCGAGCGATCCGCTCGGCACCGATTATAACGTCAATCAGGCCAAAATCGCCATCGGCTCGGGCGGATGGCTGGGCAAGGGCTTCCTGGAGGGCACGCAGATCAAATACGGCTTCGTGCCCGAAAAACATACCGATTTCATCTTCTGCACCGTCGGCGAGGAGTGGGGATTCTTCGGCACGATGGCCGTGCTGACGCTTTTCTGCCTGCTGATCCTGCGCCTGATGCGCATGGGCGAGCGGCAGGAGGAGCCTTTCGGACGCATCTACTGCTATGCGGTGGCGGCGATTCTGCTCTTTCACCTGCTCGTGAACGTGGGAATGACCATCGGGCTGATGCCCGTGATGGGTATTCCCCTTCCGTACATGAGCTATGGCGGCTCGTCGCTCATCGCTTTCACGATCCTGCTCTTTATCGCCGTGAGGCTCGACGCCTCGACCCGGCAGTTCAACTTTCGATAACGCTTAAGCCCTTATGACCGAGATGAAGTACGATCCCCGCGGCCTGAGTCCGCAAGAGGTCGAGCAAAGCCGCAGCCGCCACGGAGAAAACATCATCACCCCGCCCAAGGACGACTCCGTCTGGCGGCTCTTCGTAGAAAAATTCCGCGATCCGATCATCCGGGTGCTCCTGGTGGCGGCCTGCCTGTCGCTTGCGGTGGCCTTCATCGACCGGGATTTCACGGAGACCATCGGCATCCTGTGCGCCATCGTGCTGGCTACATGCGTGGGTTTCTGGTTCGAGTGGGATGCCATGCGGCGTTTCCGACGGCTCAACAGGGTGAACGACGATGTGCCAGTCAAGGTCATGCGCGAGGGTACGGTGCGGGAGATTCCGCGACGCGAAGTGGTCGTGGGCGACGTGGTTTACGTGGAGAACGGCGAGACCGTGCCTGCCGACGGGGTGCTCGCGGAGGCTGTCTCGCTGCGGATCAACGAATCGATCCTTACGGGCGAGCCGGAGGTGGACAAGACCGTCGATTCCTGCCACTTCGACCCCGACGCGACCTATCCGTCGAACGAATTGCTGCGCGGCACGACCGTGGTGGACGGCTACGGCGTGATGGTCGTGCGTGCGGTGGGCGACGGCACCGAGGCGGGCAAGGTAACCTTGCAGTCCGCAGCCGAAAACGACGTGCAGACCCCCCTGAACCGTCAGCTCACGCGCCTCTCGCGGATGATCGGACGCCTGGGCATCGTCCTGGCGGTGGTGATCTTCGCCGCCATGCTCATCAAGGCCTTCGCCGGGGGCGGGCTGGCCGCGAGCGGCTGGGTGCATATCTCGAAGGAGGTGCTCCATATCTTCATGGTCTCGGTGGCCATCATCGTGATGGCCGTGCCGGAGGGGTTGCCCATGAGTATCACCCTCTCGCTGGCGATGTCGATGCGGCGGATGCTGCGCACAAACAACCTGGTGCGTCGGATGCACGCCTGCGAAACGATGGGGGCCGTCACGGTCATCTGCACCGACAAGACCGGCACGCTGACCCAGAACCGGATGCACCTGCACGAGCTGGTGCGCTATGACGATACGGGCGACAGCCTGCTGGCGGAGGTGATCGCCCTCAATTCGACCGCCTTCCTCGACGCGGACAACCATATCATCGGCAATCCCACCGAGGGGGCGCTGCTGGGGTGGCTTCGCGAAGGGGGTTACGACTATGCCCGACTGCGGGAGGAGGCGAAGATCATCGACCGCCTCACCTTCACCACCGAACGCAAATACATGGCTACCGTAATCCGCCGCGGGGTGAACGGGCGCCAAATCCTCTGCGTGAAGGGGGCTCCCGAAATCGTGCGGGCGATGTGCCGCCCCGACGGGAAGGACCGCGAGGTGCGGGAACAACTGCTCGCTTTCCAGCACCGTGCCATGCGAACCCTCGCCGTCGCCTGGGCAGAGACCGACGAGCAGGAGTGCGAGCGGGCCATAGCCCGGTGCGACCTGCGTTTTGCGGCCGTCGCCGCCATCGCCGACCCCGTGCGCGAGGATGTGCCGGCGGCGGTGGCCCGTTGCATGAATGCCGGCATCGGTATCAAGATCGTGACGGGCGACACGCCTGCCACAGCCCGTGAGATCGCCCGCCAGATCGGATTGTGGGGCGCGTCGGACGGCGACGGGAGTGCGATGACGGGGACGGAGTTTGCGGCCCTGAGCGACGAGGAGCTGCTCGGGCGGATCGGCGGCCTGAAAATCCTGGCCCGGGCGCGGCCGCTCGACAAACAGCGGCTCGTGCGCCTGCTCCAGCAGCAGGGCGAGGTGGTCGCCGTCACGGGCGACGGCACGAACGACGCTCCGGCGCTCAACTTCGCCGACGTCGGTCTGTCGATGGGGACGGGAACTTCCGTGGCGAAGGATGCCAGCGACATCACGCTGCTCGACGACTCGTTCGCCTCGATCGCCACGGCGGTCATGTGGGGCCGCTCGCTCTACCGCAACATCCAGCGTTTCGTGCTGTTCCAGCTTACGATCAACTTCGCGGCGATCATCGTGGTCTTCATCGGAGCCGTCTTCGGCACCGAAATTCCGCTGACGGTCGTGCAGATCCTCTGGGTCAATATCATCATGGACACGTTCGCTGCGATGGCGATGGCCTCGCTGCCGCCCCGCCGGGAGGTGATGGACGAGCCGCCCCGTCCGCGCGACGAGTTCATCATCACCCCTGCGATGGCCCGCACGATCTTTACCTGCGGCATCACTTTCGTGGCCGTGCTGCTGGGGATGCTGTTCTATTGGGAGACCGCCTGCGGGACGGTGACGGTGCATCAGCTTACGGTGTTCTTCACCACGTTTGTCTTCCTCCAGTTCTGGAATATGTTCAACGCCAAAGGATTCGAGACCCGCGAATCGGTGTTCGCCTGTATCCGGGGCTGCCGCGAGTTTTTCGGCATCCTGCTTTGTATCGCAGTGGGGCAGGTGCTCATCGTGCAGTTCGGCGGCGAGGTGTTCCGCGTGGTGCCCCTCGGCTGGCGCGACTGGTGCTGGATCGTGGGGATGACCTCCCTGATCGCCATCTTCGGCGAAATCGTCCGGGCCCTCAGGCGGCGGTGCAGGCATAGGGGCTGAACGGCGGGAATGTTATGGTTGGACCCGCGCGGTTTGCTGTTGCCGAGGCCGAACTGTTCGGCGGGGATGGATAGTCCGGCGTCGGGGCGGAAGAGAGCGTCGGGCGGAGCGTGAGGTTTGCTCTCGCGGAGGTCGAACCGTTCGGCAGGGATGGATAGTCCGGCATCGGGTCGGAAGAGAGCGTCGGGTGGAACGTGAGGTTTGCTCTCGCGGAGGCTGAACCGTTCGGCGGGGACGGATAGGCCGGCGTCGGGGCGGAAGAGAGCGTCGGGCGGAGTGCAATAAAAAAAATCCCGGCCGGATTCCGGCCAGGATTTTTTCTGTAACGGGGTTCGTTAGATGATACCCTGCTCGAGCATCGCGTGGGCCACTTTCATGAAGCCGGCGATGTTGGCACCCTTGACGTAGTCGATATGACCGTCGTCCTGTCTGCCGTATTTCACGCAGGCCTCGTGGATGCTTTCCATGATGAAGTGGAGCTTCTCGTCCACCTCTTTGCCCGACCAGGAGAGGTGCATGCAGTTCTGCGTCATCTCCAGACCCGAGGTGGCTACGCCGCCGGCGTTGACCGCCTTGCCCGGAGCGAAGAGGATGCCGGCCTTCTGGAAGGCGTGGATCGCCTCAGGGGTGCAGCCCATGTTGGATACCTCGGCGCAGCACCACGTGCCGTTCTTGAGCAGCTCGGCAGCGTCGTCGCCGTTGAGCTCGTTCTGGAATGCGCAGGGGAGTGCGATGTCGCACTTCACGCTCCAGGCCTTCTTGCCGGGGGTGAAAGTCGCGTCGGAGAACTTCTCGGCGAACGGAGCCACGATGTTGCGGTTCGAGGCACGCAGGTCGAGCATGTAGGCGATCTTCTCGGGGGTCATCCCGTTCGGATTGTAGATCACGCCGTCGGGACCCGAGATGGCGATGACTTTGGCGCCCAGCTCGGTCGCTTTCGTCGCTGCGCCCCAGGCCACGTTGCCGAAGCCCGAAATGGCTACCGTTGCCCCCTTGAGGCTCTTGCCGGCCAGACGGAGCATGTGCTCGACGAAGTAGAGCGCGCCGAAACCGGTGGCTTCGGGACGCAGGACGGAGCCGCCCCAGGTCATTCCCTTGCCGGTCAGCACGCCGGTGTGGTACTTGCGGGCGAGTTTCTGGTACATGCCGTTGAGGAAGCCGATTTCGCGGCCGCCGACGCCTACGTCGCCTGCCGGAACGTCGGTATCCACGCCGATGTTGTTCCACAGCTCGGTCATGAAGGCCTGGCAGAAGCGCATGATCTCAGCGTCCGACTTGCCGACGGGATCGAAATCCGAGCCGCCTTTGGCGCCGCCCATCGGAAGGGTGGTCAGGGCGTTCTTGAACGTCTGCTCGAAGCCGAGGAATTTCAGCATCGAGGGGTTCACGGCCTTGTGGAAACGCAGACCGCCTTTGTAGGGACCGATGGCGCTGTTGAACTGCACGCGGTAGCCCAGGTTGGTCTGAACGTCCCCTTTGTCATCAACCCACGTGACGCGGAACGTGAAGATACGGTCGGGCTCGACGATACGCTCCACGATCTTGGCCTTCTCGAATTCGGGGTGCTGGTTGTAGATACCCTCGATGGATTCGAGGACTTCGCGCACGGCCTGCAGGTACTCGCTCTCGCCCGGGTGCTTGCGCTCCAGGTCGGTCATCAGATTGTTTACATTCATAGTTATGGGTGTTTTAGGTGATTTAAATCTTGACACAAATATACTATTATTTCTTATTGATTGTAACCCTTTGGGAATTATTTACTCCGAAACCGTCATTTTTTTCACGATTCCCCGGTCGGCGCGGCCGTCGATGTAAACGTAGAGCGGCTCGTCGAACGACACGCACCGCAGGTAGCGGCCCTCCTGCACGGCAGGCATCCCGTCGAGCAACTCCTCGCGGAAAATGCCGTCGCCGCGGAAGGGATTGATGGTCAGATAACCCACCCCGAGCGAGGTGACGTTCTGGAAAAAGTGGGTTCCCTGGCTCGGGTCGATTTCAAACCCCCGGATGCCGCACTCGACGATCACGCGGGCCTCGGAGATGTGCGTCCACTTGACCGGGATGCCCAGGTGAGGATCCGATGAACCCCAGCGGCCGGGTCCGACGAGCACGTAGGGGCGCCCCTGCTCCCGCATGCGGGCGTTGAGCGCGAGCAGCTCTTCGGCGATCGCCTCGGTCGCGAGGACGTCGAAAGCGCCCGAGCGCACATAGACGATATCCCTGATGCCGTCCATCGCCCCGATTCCCAGTGCGCTTTCGGCATAGATCAGGGCGTCGTCCAGCGGGATCGTCTTCCAGTCGATCGAGACGTTTTCGTCGCGCTCCACGATGGGGCGGATTTGCAACAGGTTGAAAATCCGCTGCTGTCCCGGCGCCACGTCCATATTGACGGCGAATTCGATCTCCACGGGGCAGCGCATTTCGTCGATGCCGACCTGCAGCATGTCGCGCACGATTTCGGCCAGGGGGAACAGGCCGTATTTGAGGATCGGATTGAAGGTGAGCACCACGCCGCCCGGCGTGTCGAGGCTGTCGGCCAGCCGGTCGTTGGCGCGGTCCCACACCGAGGCCGCGAAGCGCGTGTTCCGCAGCGGGCGCAGCTCGTCCAGCCCGAGGCGGCGGATGTTTACCTCGTCGTCGGGCGAGGTGCGGAACGCCTCGGGCCGCAGGTCGAGGGCCAGCACTTCGGTCTGGGTTTCGCTCAGGGCCAGCCGCGGGGTGGAGGTCTGGAGCGCCCGTCGGGGATAGACGGGCGAGAACCGCAGCACGCGCCCGCCCTCGACGATGAGCTTGCCCAAACCCATCGCGATCTGGCAGATGCCCTCCTCCGGGCGCTCGTCGCCGATGGGGTAGTAGTTGATCGAGCGGGCGACGCCCGAAAGGGTCGGAAGGTAGAGTCCGTCCTGCTCCGAGCCGCACACTTCCTGCAGGATGACGGCCATCTTCTCCTCCGACAGCAGGTTCTGCGACGACTGGATGTAGGCCCGCGATGCGGCATAATAGACCGAGGCATAGACGCATTTGATCGCCTTGACCAGCAGACGGAGCATCTGGTCCTCGTTGTCGGTATGGGGGATCATATAGGTCGAGTAGATGCCGGCGAAGGGCTGGTAATGCGAATCCTCCAGCTTGGAGGAGGAACGCACGGCCAGCGGCGCCCGCACGGTGCGGATGTAGGCTCTGAGCTGGTCGTAGAGCGGTTCGGGCAGCCGGGCGCCGACGAACTCGGCCAGGATCTCCTCGTCGGAGAACTCCTGTGCGATGATGTATTCGAGGCCGTTGTCGCGGATGAAGGCATCGAAGTAGTCGGTGGCGATCACCACCGAGCGGGGAATGGTGATGCGCACTTCGGGGTGCCTGTCGTAGAACCGGTACTTGATGAGCATGCTGTTCATGAAGGCCAGGCCCCGCGCCTTGCCGCCGATCGAGCCCTCGCCCATGCGGGCGAAGGCGATGGAGTCGCTGTAGGTCTCGGGGTCGAAACGGGCGATCACCCCCTGCCCGAGCAGGTTGCGGTAGTCGCGGATCAGCCCGGTGAGCGCTTCCCGGTGCTCGGCCGTCGAGCGGAAGTGGCTGGCGTCGAGCCGGCGTATCGACGCGGCCAGGGGAAAGAGCCCCCGCGAGTAGAGCCACTTGGAGAGGTTGTTCTGCCCGGTGTTGAACTCCAGCACGTCGTCGGGGATCGAGGCCAGCAGCTCCTGCATCTGCCGCAGGTCTTTGGCCCGGCCGATCACCTGTCCCGTCGCGAGGTCGCGGAAAAGAAAATCGCCGAATGCGAATTCGCGGGCCAGGTAGTCGCTCATCTGCGAAAGCAGCGTCTTGGAGTTTTTGGCGATGAAGCCGGCGCCGAGCTCTTCGGCGATCGGGCGGAAATCGGTCTGGGACGATTGCAGCAGCACGGGCATCAGCGGATTGTCCTGCCGGATCATGCGGCAGAGGTCGATGCCGGCGTCGCTTTTTTCGAGGGCCGGGGGGTCGTCGCGGTGCAGCACGAAGCCCACGTCGGAAATGACGCCCAGCAGGTTGTCCCTGTACCTATTATATAGGGCCTGCGCATCCTCGAAATTGGTCGCCAGCAGGATTTTGGGCCGCGAGCGTTTGCGCTGGATCAACTGGCCTTCGTTGTAGGCGTCCTTCAGGAATTCGGTGTTCTGCAACAGGATCAGCCGGTAGAGCTCGGGCAGGTAGGTCGAGTAGAAGCGGATCGAATCCTCCACGAGCAGGATGCTCTGCACCCCGCCCAGCAGGATGTCGTCGTCGGCGTTCATGCGGTCTTCGACGAGTTTGATGAGGGCGATAATCAGGTCGGTGTTGCCGTGCCAGCAGAAGATGTCGTCGATGCCCGAGCGGTCCTGCTCCTCCAGCCGGCGGTAGATGTCCTGCGAAAAGCTGGTGAGCAGGGCGATGGGAAGTGCGGGGCGCATCGCTTTGACCAGCTTGCCGAACGCGAAGACGTCGGGCGTGCCCACGTTGTACATGGTCAGCACGAAGTCGAAGCTGTCGTCCCGTTCGAGCAGGTCGAGGGCTTCGGCCGTGGAGCTCACGCGGGTGAAGGCGGGTGGATTCGAGAGGTTCAGGTCGAGGTACTCCTCCTTGATGCGGGATTCGATGTGGCCATCCTCCTCGAGGATGTAGCCGTCGTAGCTGCAGCAGACGAGCAGGATTTTGTGGATCCGGTATTTCATGTAGAGGTGGGAGGCGCCGTTGCGGACGTCGCGCGGCTCTGCGGGAGTGTGTTCCATAGCAAAAGAGTTTGACCGATACAAAGATAGTACAAACCGTGCCCAAAGCCAAACGATCCCGCCCGATGGCCCGGCGGAACCATGCGCCGTTCGTGCCCGACGGGTCGCACGGGCCCGGGCAGCCGCTTCGAGCGGAGACGGCCGGGTTGCCGCGTGACCGTGCGGCGCGATGGTATGCCGGGCTGCGGTATGCCGGATAGCGGGTCGTGGCCCGGCGCCTGCACAGGGGAGACCGGAATGCGGATTTCGGCTGATATGCGGTTTGCGGCACTTCATGTAGCCTGTGTCCGCAGGGCTGCCGACGGGCGGATGACGGCGGCCTGTCTGCTGCCTCCGCCCCGTGCGCAGTTCAGACCACGGCCCGGCAGACCATGTGGCGCCACAGGTAAGGCACGCGGCCGGCGCCCCGGATACGGATGTCGTGGTAGCCGGCCTGCAGGAGCAGGAGCGTGAGGGTGCGCCGCGACCAGAATTTGATGTGTCCGCCCTCCCAAAGTGCGCTCAGGTGGTAATCCATGCGGCCGGCGAGGGCGATCGTCAGGTTTTTGAGGTAGCCGTGGTAGGGGGTGGTGACGATCAGCTCGCCGCCGCCCGACTGCCGGAGCAGGTCCCTGGCGAAGCAGACCATCGTGAGCGGGCTGTAAAGGTGTTCGATCACCTCCATACAGAGCACCGTGCGGAACGGAATCGCACGCAGCGGTTCGGGCAGCTCGGCCGAGCTCACGTCGCAGCGGAAGAAGTGTCCCGGGTGGCTGCGGTTGGCGATGTCGATGCCGTCGGGCGAGGCGTCGATTCCGTAAACCGTGTATCCGGCGTCCAGCAGCCGGTTGGCGAAGTAGCCGTTGCCGCATCCCACGTCCAGAATCGGGGCCTGTTTGTCCGGTAGCAGCCGCAGAATCGGCTGTTCGAGCAGGCGGTGATAGGATTTGGGACATTCGTCCCGCCATCCGAATTTTTCGTAAACGGGTTGGGTCATCGAGAAGCGTGTTGCGCCGGTAAAGCGTACTTGCCTTACTGACAGGTCGGGGGGATCTGTGAACTGCAGCAAATGTACGTATTCCGGACGATCTATCCAATTTCCAGCGGATTTTTTTCACCCTTCCCCTCCATGCCGGCGGCTGTGCGTTGCCGGTTTTCGGGCCGCCGCCTTCCGCGCACATTGAGATCGTCCCTGAGCGCGGGCGGATTTCCGCCGCTCCGCCTCCGCCTGCGGTGCGTTACGGTAAGGTGCGGAGGGTGCGTGACGAGTCCGCCGCCGGCTATGCGCGTGAAAAATAAGCCGGACGGGGCGCAAAAAAGCGGGCCGCACACTTGCTTCTGCGGGCGGTTTATATTACTTTTGTACGATAAACGCTTAACCCGATGGCTTCAGACAAGTACATCCTGCAGGAGGTCGTCTCCCCGCGACTGGAGAGGGAGTGGCTCGACCTGCCGAAGAAAATATACCGGGGCAACCGCAACTGGGTCTGCCCGCTCGACAGCGACATCCGGGCCGTCTTCGATCCCCGCCGCAACGAGCTGTTCGCCGACGGGGAGGCGATCCGCTGGGTCGCCCGCAACGCCGCCGGGGAGGTCGTGGGGCGCATCGCCGCCTTCTACGACCGCGAACATGCGATGATCGAGGAGCAGCCCACCGGCGGCTGCGGTTTCTTCGAGGCCATCAACGACCAGGCGTTGGCCGACCTGCTCTTCGATGCCGCCCGCATGTGGCTCGCCAGCCGGGGCATGGAGGCTATGGACGGGCCGATCAACTTCGGCACGCGCGATTCGTGGTGGGGGCTGCTGGTGCAGGGCTACGAGTTCCAGCCCCTCTACGCCAACCCCTACAACCCGCCTTATTACAAGGATCTGTTCGAGGCTTACGGTTTCAAAAACTACTTCAACCAGAACACCTACATCTGGCGCGTGTACGACGACGACATCAACGCGGCGGCATACGACCGGGCCAAGCGGCTGTTCAGCAACCCCGGCTACCGCTTCGAGCATATCGACAAGGGCAACCTGGAGGATGCTGCCGAGAGTTTCCGCCTGATCTACAACAAGGCGTGGGCCCTCTTCACGGGGGTCAAGCCGATGGACAAGGAGCAGGCGTTGAAGATTCTCAATACGCTGCGCCCCATCATCGACCCCAACATCATCTTCTTCGCCTACTTCAACGACGAGCCCATCGGATTCTTCATCATGGTGCCCGACCTGAACCGGCTGATCGGCCGTTTCAACGGTCGTTTCGGCTGGCGGCAGAAGCTGCGGCTGATGTGGGACCTGAAGGTGACCAAGCGTTGCGACCGTATTTTCGGCATCATCTTCGGCATCACCCCCGAGTTCCACGGCAAGGGGGTCGAGTCGGGGATGATGTGCCATATTCTCGAAAACTACGTGCGCACGGACAAGAACCACTACAAGACCATCGAGTTCGCGTGGATCGGGGATTTCAACCCCGTGATGAACCGCATGATCGAAACCTACGTCTGCGCCACGCGCCACAAGATGCACACCACCTACCGCTACCTATTCGACCGCAGCCGGGAGTTCCGCCGCTGTCCGCGCCTGGGGGTGAAACGACGCGAGTAGCCCGATGCACGAAAAACGCAAAACCTAATACAACCTTATGAAAACCACCGTATTTACCAAGTATCACATCGCCGCCGGAGCCAAAATGGCCGAGTTCGCGGGCTACAACATGCCCATCGAGTTCACGGGCATCAACGACGAACACCTGACCGTGCGCGAGCGGGCGGGCGTGTTCGACGTGAGCCACATGGGAGAGATCTGGGTCAAAGGCCCCAAGGCCCTCGCTCTGTTGCAGCGCATCACGACCAACGACGTGTCGAAACTCGTGGACGGCAAGGTGCAGTACACCTGCATGCCCAACGGACGTTGCGGTATCGTGGACGACCTGCTGGTCTATCGCATCGACGCCGAGACCTACCTGCTGGTGGTCAATGCCGCCAACATCGAAAAGGACTGGAACCACATCTGCGCCGAGGGCAAGGCGTTCGGCATGGAGGCCGGCCACGGCAAGGAGCTGTACAACGCTTCGGACGAAATCTGCCAGCTCGCCGTCCAGGGGCCTCTGGCCATGAAGATCGTGCAGAAGATGTGCGCCGAGCCGGTCGAGGAGATGGAGTATTACACCTTTCGCAAGATGCCCGTGGCGGGCTGCGACGCCATTCTTTCGATCACGGGCTACACCGGGTCGGGCGGCTGCGAAATCTACGTGGCCAACGAGGACGGCGAGAAGCTCTGGAAGGCGCTCTGGGAGGCCGGCGAGGAGTTCGGACTGAAGAACATCGGCCTCGGCGCCCGCGACACACTGCGTCTGGAGAAGGGTTTCTGCCTCTACGGTAACGATATCGACGACACCACGTCGCCCATCGAGGCCGGGCTCGGCTGGATCACCAAGTTCGCCGAGGGCAAGGATTTCATCGACCGCGCCTGCATGGAGCGCCAGAAAGCCGAGGGCGTGACCCGCAAGCTGGTGGGCTTCAAGCTGCTCGACCGGGGTATTCCGCGTCACGGCTATGAGCTGGCCGCTCCCTCCGGCGAACGGATGGGCGTCGTTACCTCGGGTACGATGTCGCCCTGCCTGCATATCGGGGTGGGGATGGGCTACGTGCGGCCGGAATTCGCCAAGCCCGGCACCGAAATCGCCGTGGTGATCCGCGAAAAGCTGCTGCGTGCCGAGGTGGTGCGTCTGCCTTTCGTCTGATCCGCCTTTCATGCACACGACGGCCGGAATCTCCGCTGCGGACTCCCGCGGCGGAGCTTTCCGGTCTTCGCTTTTCCCTTGCGGCGCCGGACTGCCCGCTCCGCCGCGTAACATTTGACCGATGATTACCACCGCCGAACTCGAACGCACCGTCGAATACCTGTGCGACATCTATCCCGAGCGGCAGGCCGAGCTGGAGCCGCTCTCGGAACGGATACGCAGCTCGTCGGGCCGCAGCCTCACCGACCGCTCGAACAGCGAGGGACACCTCACCGTGAGCGGCACGGTGCTCCATGTGCGCACGGGCCGCGTGCTGCTGCTCCACCACCGGGCCCTGGGCCTCTGGATTCCGCCCGGCGGCCATATCGAGCCCGGGGACGACTCGCTTCCCGCGGCAGCGGCCCGCGAAGTGTGCGAAGAGACGGGCATCTGCGGCCATGCGCTGCGTCCCGTCTGCATGTCGGGCGGATTGCAGACCGCACTCGACTTCGACGTCTTTACCGTCCCGGCCAACGAGCGGCGCGGGGAGGGGGCGCACCGGCATTACAACCTGCGCTACCTGTTCCTTTACGACGGGCCGGAGGAGGTGCGTATCGCGCCCGAAGAATCGCTGGGCTATCGCTGGTATCCGCTCGACGATCCCTATGTGCGGCGGCTTTACGAGAGGATTTGGAGCCGGCTGCGGCAGCTTGTTCCCTTGCCGCGCTGACGGCTTGCCGGATTTTCTCCGCGCTGCGCGACCGAATTGCTGCGGCACTCCGGTGCGGAGGGCAGCAACGCTTCGTGACGGCTTCGGGTTTCGGCCGCCTGTGTTGCGGGGGCGGATTTTTCCCGGCTGCCAAGCGGCGGATCGTATTCCGTTGGCCATGCGATCAGGCCGGGGTGCGCTGTTCGCCGCTGACCGGGCGTCATTTTCCGGTTATCGTTTTCCGTCTGCCTGTTGCTTGTTCGGTGACGGCCGCTCTTCGCGGTCGTTCCGGCTTGTCTGCGCTGCCTGTCCGTTTTCGGTCGGCGGGCTTTCGGGCTGCTGAGCCGGTGTCGGGCTTCGACGCCATCGCTGCGACCGGGCCGAATGAAAATGCGCCGCAATCCGGCTTGGACCGGACTGGCGGCGCATGAAACGGCTGCGGGATCAGTTTTCCTTGACGGTCAGCGTTCCGTCGGGCCCGACGGTCGCCTCCGCCTCGTAGTAGAGGTAGGTGGTCTGACCGGCGCTGGTCTCGGTCTCTTTTCCGTTCTCGGTGAAACGGACGGTGAACGAGGTGTGCTGCTCGCCGAATTTCTTATTCCGGTTGAAGACGCTGTTGCCTGCGGGTACGGTCTCCTCGATGAGATACCGACCGACCGACTTGAAGGTGTGGCCTTCGGGGATTCTCGTCTTGACCTCCTCGATCCGGGAGGCGATCAGTTGCGGGTCGATCTGCGCGAGGTCGATGCCGACGGTCGATTCGTACTGCGGGGCCTCGAACGTGCGGTCGAGGTCGCGCAGCCGCGAGGGTTGCTGACCGTTCAGGAAGAAGGTCTGGGTAAAGGCCTGGTCGTCCTGATTGACCATCTTTACCACGATGTAGCCGAGGTTGTCGGAGAGTTCGTCGGCTTCGGAGAAGTCGAGATGGTAGATTTTGAACCGTTCGCCGTCCACGTTCTTGCGAACGACTTCGATAGCCTTGGCATAGCTCTCGGCCTTATCGGTCGGGTAACCCGTGATGGCGGAGCAGCCCGCCAGGGTACATGCGGCGACGATCGCCGCGAGGATTGATTTACGCATAAGTTGAGTTTTGATGGTTGTTCTTTCATGTGCGCATACCGGCTGCGGGTCTGACATATCCCTGCCGACAGGAATTCGAGGGTTCGATTCGGACCGCCCGGTAGTGCAACGGTGCAAATTTAAGATAAAACCGGATCAATTGATTCGCGCGGATCGGTTTTTTTACAGGGCGTCCGGCCCCGGCGACGACCCGTCGGAAGCGTTTGAGGGGCTGACGTCGGCGTTATCCCGTCCGGGAGCTGCTGCCGCTTCATCGCTGTCGGTTCGGTTGAGCCTTACAGCCTTATCCTGAAACCCAGTTCGATGCTTGCCGTATGCTGGTATTTATATCGGGTTCCGTTGGCAAACTGAACAAAGGTCGGGCGGTAGCTCAGACCGACATGGAACGTGCCGCGGGTATAATAGTGACACCGAAATACCAATCCGAGCGAATTGGAGCGACGATCCGCGCTCGCATCCTGCCAGGGCTCGGTGTCGTCCTTCGGTCCGTAATCGACGGTATTCCACGTGTCGTGCGAAAAACAAAGGCCGTAACCCAGCGAGAGCCTGTTGCGAAGCAGCATGTGGTTGTTCGACACGGCGACGTAAAGCGATCCGTGGTACTCTTCCACCCCGCTGCCGAAATCGACCATTGCCGGAAAAGGTAGCATGAAATTCATTATTCCGCCGCCCGTCACGTTGAGGAACAGGCTGTTCGTGTAAAAACAATCCACTCCGAGGGCTATCCCCATAAAGCCGCCTCCCGACCTGGATTCATTTCCGTATGCCGAACGGAAGAGATTTGCATGGGGGAAACCAAGCTGGAAATTGACGACGCCCCGGTGGGCGTAAAACGTGTTGTGCAGATGATTGTTCCGGCTGAGTTTTTCGATCTTTCGGTCGGTAAGATTGAACCGGATGTTCCGTGAAGAGGGCGTCAGCAGGATCGTATCGGTCTGCAAATCCCGGATCAGCACCAGGGTCACCGTCTCCCCCGGCTTCATGGGGATGAAATTGAGCTCGTCCTTTTGCAACCGCATCGTATCGGTATCGATAACGGCTTTCATCGACTCATGCGGAATAATCGACGTTCCGCCTATCCGCGCGACGTAACCTGTCGCGCAGGAGGACAGGGTGCCGACGCATAGAAGCAGGAGGAATAGTCGCATAGGGGCGGTTTTGATTATAAAGATAATAAAAAAGGTTGATCCGATGATTCAACCGCTGTCTCAGCGGATAATTTTATCTGTTAGCTCTTGCTGCCGCTGTTTTTGTATCGCCCTTGCTCCCGACTTATTCCGGGATATAATGCGCCTGTCGCAATATCCAAAAGTCCGCGATGCCCGAACAGGAAAACAACCGTCGGCACTCTCAGACCCGACGGCCTATCCGGAACGGGGACTATTTGGCGTACGAGACAGCGCGGGTTTCGCGAATGACGGTGATCTCCACTTGACCCGGCGGTTATCCGTGCCCGTTTCTTCCCGCCTTGTCCTTGCCTTGTCTCGTGCTGACCTGTCCGGTCGGCCTGCTTCGGTGTATCGCGTTCCGACGGCACAAAAAAGTCCTCCCTTTGTTAAAGGGAGGACTTAGGAGGGAATGTCGGTATGGCCGGATGGCCTATCCGGAACGGGGACTATTTGGCGTACGAGACAGCGCGGGTTTCGCGAATCACGGTGATCTTCACTTGACCCGGAGGTTATCCGTGCCCGTTTCTTCCCGCCTTGTCCTTGCCTTGTCTCGTGCTGACCTGTCCGGCCGGCCTGCTTCGGTGCATCGCGTTCCGACGGCACAAAAAAGTCCTCCCTTTGAAAAAGGGAGGATTTAGGAGGGAATGTCGGAATGGCCGGATGGCCTATCCGGAACGAGGACTATTTGGCGTACGAGACGGCGCGGGTTTCGCGAATCACGGTGATCTCCACTTGACCCGGCATGTGCCTTCGGCACAAAAAAGTCCTCCCTTTTACAAAGGGAGGATTTAGGAGGGAATGTCGGTATGGCCGGATGGCCTATCCGGAACGAGGACTATTTGGCGTACGAGACGGCGCGGGTTTCGCGAATCACGGTGATCTTCACTTGACCCGGATAGGTCATCTCGTCCTGAATCTTCTTAGCGATGTCGTGCGACAGCCCTTCCGACTCCTGGTCCGAGAGCTTGTCCGCCCCGACGATCACGCGCAGCTCGCGCCCGGCCTGAATGGCGTAGGTCTTGACCACGCCCGGATAGGAGAGGGCGATGTCCTCCATCTCCTTCAGCCGCTTGATGTAGCTTTCGACCACCTCGCGCCGGGCGCCGGGGCGGGCGCCCGAAATGGCGTCGCAGACCTGGATGATCGGGGCGATCAGCGAGGTCATCTCCACCTCGTCGTGGTGGGCGCCGATGGCGTTGCAGACCTCGGGTTTCTCTTTGAATTTCTCGGCGAGCTTCATGCCGATGATTGCGTGCGGCAATTCGGGCTCGTCATCGGGCACCTTGCCGATGTCGTGCAGCAGTCCCGCGCGGCGGGCCGTCTTGGGGTTGAGGCCCAGCTCAGCGGCCATGATGCCCGCCAGGTTAGCCGTCTCGCGTGCGTGCTGCAACAGGTTTTGGCCGTAGGAGGAGCGGTATTTCATCTTGCCGATCATGCGGATCAGCTCGGGGTGCAGGCCGTGGATGCCCAGGTCGATGGTGGTGCGCTTGCCCACCTCGACGATCTCCTCCTCGATCTGTTTCTGCACCTTGGCCACCACCTCCTCGATGCGGGCGGGGTGGATGCGTCCGTCGGTGACGAGCTGGTGCAGGGCCAGCCGCGCGATTTCGCGCCGCACGGGGTCGAAACCGCTCAGGATGATCGCCTCGGGAGTGTCGTCCACGATGATCTCGATGCCCGTCGCCGCCTCGAGCGCACGGATGTTGCGCCCTTCGCGGCCGATGATGCGGCCCTTGACCTCGTCGCTCTCGATGTTGAACACCGTCACGGCGTTTTCGATGGCCGTCTCGGTCGCCACGCGCTGGATCGACGAGACGATGATGCGCTTGGCCTCCTTGGTGGCGCTCATCTTGGCCTCCTCGATCGTTTCGTTGATGTAGGCTGCGGCGTCGGCCTTGGCCTCGGCTTTCATGTTTTCGATCAGGATGTTCCGTGCCTCCTCGGAGCTCATCCCGGAGATCTGTTCCAGGCGGCTGTTCTGCTCGTGCATCAGGCGGTCGATCTCCTCTTTCTTGTGTTCGAGGTGCTGGATCTGGCTCTCCATCTGCTCCTTGATCCGGGCGTTTTCGCGGATTTTATTCTCCAGCTCCCGCTGCTGTCCCTGCAGGCCAGCTTCGATCTGCTTGGCCCGCTGCTCGCTCTGGGCGAGTTTCTGGTTGCGTTCGTTGACCTGACGGTCGTGTTCGCTCTTGAGTTGTATGAACTTTTCTTTCGCCTGCAGGAGTTTCTCCTTCTTTATCATCTCGCCCTCGGCTTCGGCCTCCTTGACGGCGGCTTCGCAGCGCTTGCGGATCGTGTTCCGGGTCACCAGATTGACGACCAGAACGTAGATCCCGATAGCGGCTACGGCGGCGATGCAGGCAGTTAAAATGATGGTAATCATCACGCTGTTTATTATTTAGGTTAAAAATGGTTATAAAAAAACCGCATAGGATTCCTTATCTTGTTTGATGAATCTGCCGATCAGTCAATGAAGAGGGCTCCGGAAAATCGCAACCTTCCAACGGCACGCCGCAGCGCGCACCCCTTGCGGGGTCAAGGCCTGGTTTTGAAACACCGTGAGTAGCCTCAATGTAAAAAGTGTTCAGTTTCGCAAAGCTTAAGGAATCTATGCGGGTAGCTTTCCTGTATGTAAAGAACGTGTTCGTCCCGTGTGGCGGGCGGACGATGCCTGTTTCCGGGCGCCTAAAGCCGGTTCAAATAGGCGTCTATCCTGTCGTCGAGCTCTTCCAGCCGCTCCAGGTCCTCGCTTGCGAGGTTGCGGCTGCGTGTCAGGCCGATATTGGAAATCGCAAGCTGCAGGGCCGTCAGTGCCAGGTAGTCCTGCGTCGAGAACCCGTCGTAGCGGTTTTTCTCGAGCCGGGCGGCGTATGCGTTTACCTCCCGTTCGGCCAGTCGGTAGAGCTCCTCTTTCTCGGCCAGCGTCGTCGGCTCCCCTTCGTCCCTTTTCAGGACGAACGAGTAGCTCTTGCCGCCGATGTGGAGCTTTATAGCCTGCTGTTCAGCCATTGTCCTTATCTGTGTCAAAATCTCTTTCGGTCTGCCCGCCCTTTCCATGCGGCTCGTCCGCCTGCGGAGCGGCCTGACGGAGCAGCGCGATGCACTTGTCCACCTCCCGCATAAGACGGTTGACGCGCGCTTTCGCCTTTTCCCTGTCGGGACTCTTCCCGGCGAGCCCTTCGCTCAGTTCGACCCGCGCCAGCTCGGCGTCGAGGGCGTGAATCCGCTCCTGCAAGGTGCGGATCTGCGTTTTCAGGGCATCGCGGCCGGCAAGGGCTTCGTCGCGCTGTCGGATCGCCTCGCGGTGTTCGTCGATCAGTCGCAGGATGTGCGCCTCAAGGCGCCGTATCACCTCTTTTTCAGCCATAAGCCTTTGCCGGGGAGAATTTCCCGCTCTTCAAAGGTACGCAATATAACGCGAAAAAACAAATAATTGTTACGCCTCGATGCGGCCGTAAAGGTCGTAATCTTCGGCGGCGGTAATGCGTGCCGTGTAGAACCGGCCTCGCATCAGCCTTTTGTCCGCGGCGGGGATCAGGATTTCCTGATCCACCTCGGGCGAGTCGAATTCCGAGCGGGCCACGTAACAAGCCCCCTGCCTTCCGTCCACGATCACCCGCTCGAGGGTGCCGACCCTTGCGAGGTTGGCCTCCCGCGCGATGTCGTGCTGGAGGAGCATGATGCGCTCCACGCGCGAGCGCTTTACCGGGTCGGGTACGTCGTCGCGCAACGTGCGTGCGGAGCGGGTTCCCTCCTCCTCGCTGTAAGCGAAGACCCCCAGCCGCTCGAAGCGGATGTCGGCGACGAATCGGAGGAGCTCCCCGAAATCCTGCTCCGTCTCGCCGGGATAGCCCACCAGCAGCGTGGTGCGCAGGGCTATTCCGGGTACCGCCTCCCGGAGCCGGCGGATCAGGTCGAGGGCCTCGGCTTTGGTGTGCCGCCGGTGCATGGCCGCAAGCTGGGCGTCGGATATGTGCTGAAAGGGGATGTCGAGGTAGCGGCAGATTTTGGGCTCCTCGGCCATCGCCTCGATCACGTCGTCGGGGAAGCCCGTGGGGTAGGCGTAGTGCAGGCGCACCCACTCGATCCCCTCGATCCGGCACAGGGCGCGGAGCAGCTCCCCCAGCCGGCGGCGGCCGTAGAGGTCGAGCCCGTAGTAGGTCGTGTCCTGTGCGATGACCATGAGCTCTCTCACCCCGGCGGCGGCCAGCGAGCGGGCCTCCTCCAGCAGCCGCTCGAAAGGCACCGAGACGTGGGGCCCCCGAATGAGGGGGATGGCGCAGTAGCCGCATTTCCAGTTGCAGCCCTCCGAAATCTTGAGGTAGGCGTAGTGGCGGGGCGTGGACAGCAGACGCGAGGTCTCCAGCTCCGTGCGGTGCTCGGCCCCCAGCGCGGCGGCGATGCCGGCCCAGTCCCTCACGCCGAAGAACTCGTCCACCTCCGGCAGTTCGGCCCGCAGCTCGTCGGCGTAACGCTCCGCCAGGCAGCCGATCACGAACAGCCGCTCGATGCGTCCCGCCCGCCGCGCGGCCGCAGCCCGCAGGATCATATCGACGGACTCCTGCTTGGCGTCGCCGATAAAGCCGCAGGTGTTGATGACCACCACGCTGTGGTCGGTGCGGTCGCTGTCGAATACGACCGTGTAGCCTGCGGCGGCCAGCTGTGCCGCCAGGTGCTCCGAATCGACCGTGTTTTTGGAGCAGCCGAGCGTGATGACGTTGATTTTCTTCATCGTCCCGTTTCCAGCTTGTTTTTCCATTTCGCGGTATTGGCCCCGAACGGCAGGCTGATGTCGAACCAGATTTCCGATTCGCCGTCGTCGAGTTTCAGGCAGTCGCAGTAACGGCCGTCGTTCAGCACGAGGCTTTGCGATTCGACCTTTGGGCCGCCCAGCACCCAATCTACATAAGCATATTCGTCCAATACGGTAACTACGGCGATGGGATGCGTTTTCGATCCGTCGCCGAGGAATCCGATCCAGCCGAGAACCTGGGACAACTGCCAGCCATAGGCGCTGCACTCCCGGTAGTCGCGGCCCGCACGGATGGCCGAACGCAGTGCGCAGAGCAGCAGGCGGGGCGAGGCGGGCGTCGATTGCAGTTCGCGGATGATCGAGGGGTATGCCTCCGCGAATTTTCCGGCCGAGTAGAGTCCTTCCCAGGCTTGTTGCCCGTACCCGCCGTCGTAATCCTCCCGAAAGGCGGGCCCGTAGTAGAGAATTAGCAGATCGGAGCCGAAGAGCGTCGTATCGCAGGCTTCAAAACGACTTTTCAATGCGTGGTATCTTGCCGTATCGCGGGCGTAGCGACCGAAAACGCCATAATCGACATTGCCGTCGGCGAAGGATTCGAGCAGGATGGAATCGGCTGCGAGCCGCGTTCTGAACAGAGTCTCGGGAGTGGCTTCCTGTGCCGACAGGGACATGCACGACAACAGCGCAATTATGCAAACCATCAGACGTTTCTTCATATCGGGTGATTTTAGTGAGTTGTCGTATTATTTCCCGTCGCCGAACAGGGCGTCCACGAAGGCGCGGCGGTCGAAGATGCGGAGCTGGTCGATCCCCTCGCCGATGCCGATGTAGCGGACCGGGATGCGGAACTGGTCGCTGATGCCGATGACCACGCCCCCTTTGGCCGTGCCGTCGAGCTTGGTGATGGCCAGCGAGGTGACGTGCGTGGCCTGCGTGAACTGCCGGGCCTGCTCGAAGGCGTTCTGCCCGGTCGAGCCGTCCAGCACGAGCATCACCTCGTGCGGGGCGTCGGGAATCACCTTGGCCATCACGTTGCGGATTTTGGTCAGCTCGTTCATCAGCCCCACCTTGTTGTGCAGACGGCCGGCGGTGTCGATCAGAACGACGTCGGCTCCGCTGGCGACCGCCGAACGCAGGGTGTCATAGGCGACCGACGCGGGGTCGGAGCCCATCTCCTGCCGGATCATCGTCGCCCCGGCCCGCTCGGCCCACACGGCGAGCTGGTCGATGGCCGCCGCGCGGAAGGTGTCGGCCGCGCCGATATAGACCTTCAGCCCCGCTTTTACGAGCTGCGCCGCCAGCTTGCCGATGGTGGTGGTTTTGCCGGCGCCGTTCACCCCGACGACCATCACTACATAGGGCTCGCCGGGCCGGACTTCCAGCCCGAAATGCTCCTGCGAAGCGTCGGACTCCTCCATGAGCGCCGCCACCTCGTCGCGCAGGATCGCCTGCAATTCCGAGGCGTTCATGTACTTGTCGCGGGCCACGCGCTCCTCGATGCGCCGGATGATCTTCACGGTGGTATCCACCCCCACGTCGGATGTGATGAGCACCTCCTCCAGATCGTCGAGCACCTCGGCATCGACTTTCGAGCGGCCCGCCACCGTGCGCGCCAGCTTCGAGAAGAGACCCGTCTTGGTCTTTTCGAGCCCGGCGCTGAGCTGCTCCTGGGCGGTCTGCCGCTCGGCGGCCGAAGTCTCGGGCGCCTTATCCTGTTTCTTCCGGAAAAGATCGAAAAATGCCATGTGATAGAGAGTTTGTTTTCTTTGTGCAAAGATAGGGATATTTCGCGATTCGGCGGCAAGGGGGCGGATATTTCGGCAGTGTCTTGCGCGACCGGCCGGTGCGTCGTCCGCGGATTCGGACGACACCGCCCCGTGCGGGTTTACGCCCCCCCCCGTTAGGGTGTACCTTCCTGTCCGTTCTCCGGATGGTCTCGACAGGCTGCCCGTCGCCGACCGGATCGGGGTCGGACGATCGCCCCGCGGACAATTCCGTGGTTGCCCTGCGGCGGAAGTGCGGGCGGGGATGCCGGGCGGATTATTCGGGCAAGGGCCGGCAGGCGTCGGTACGCTTTCAGGCGGCTGGGGGGGGGACCGGGAGGGGGAGTACTGCTGCGGGCTCTTCGTCACCGGGCCGGTCAAGGGGGTGCAGACTGCACCTCGGCAAAACAACCTCGCAAGCGGGTTGCTTTTGCGCTCGGTTTGTACTATCTTTACAGAAGACAGACGGCACCTCGGCAAAACAACCTCGCAAGCGGGTTGCTTTTGCTCTCGGTTTGTGCTATCTTTGCCTCAAACCAATCTTGCAATATGAAACGATGGCTTTTATTCGGAATATGCCTGCTTGCGGCGCACGCGACCCGCGCACAGGATCTGATCGTGCGGCGCGACTCCGTGCGGCAGGAGGGCAGGGTCTTTGAGATCCGGCCGGACGAGGTGCGCTACAAGCGGGTCTCGAATCCCGACGGCCCGGTTTACGTGGTGCCGGTGGCGCAGATCGCCTACATCCGTTATGCCAACGGCGAGGTGGAGCGCTTCGCCCGGCCGGAGCTTCCGCCGGATGCGCCGGATGCGGCGGAGCGTGGCGGGGCGTCGGCCGGGAGCATCGGGCAGCCGGCCGGAACAGCCCCGCAACCCGACCGTCCCGCGCCGGGAGTGCAGGAGCCGCAGGATGCCGAGCGCACCTATGCCGTGGGCGACTATTACGACCGCGACGGCGTGCAGGGCATCGTCTGCATGGTGAGCCAGGAGGGACGGAGCGGGCTGGTGATCTCGCTCGACCAGACGTCGCTCGCCTGGTGCCGCGACCGCAATGCAGGGTACGTGACGGGGGCCGACAGCAAGGCGGACGGGGCGCTGAACATGGAGGCGCTCGCCCGTTTCATCGAACGCGAGGGGCTTGCCTGGGAGGACTTTCCCGCTTTCGACTGGTGCAGGAGCAAGGGCGAAGGGTGGTATCTTCCCGCCGTGGACGAGTGGCTGCAAATCGGATTCAACTACAACGGCGGAACCCGCATGAGCAAGCGGCGCGGCGACCGCAACCGGTTCAACGACGCCTTGACAGCCCACGGAGGCCGGAAGATGGATCGTATGGCTTACTATTTCTCCTCCACGGAATCCTCGGCGGCGAAAGCCTTTCTGAGCCACCTGGCGCTCGACCCGCCCTATGTGGTCGAGCTGCCCAAACACTCCCACTGGCTCGTGCGGGCCGTCCACCGTTTCTAAGCGGCTGCCTTTCTGCCGCTGCCTTTCTGCCGCTGCCTTTCTGCCGCCGCCCTTCTGCCGCCGCCCTTCTGCCGCCGCCCTTCTGCCGCGCCCCTCTGAGGCCGCCCCTCTACCGCCGCCCCTCTGTTGCCGCCTTTCTTCTGCCGTCCCTCAGCCGCCTTTCTGCCGTGCCCCTCTGCCGTGCCCCTCTGCCGTGCCCCTCTGCCGCCGCCCTTTTTCTGCCGTCCCTCAGCCGCCGCCCCTCTGCCGGGGCGGTATCCCGTGTCGTCCGACAACGGGCCGATGCGCCTTCCCCGGTGCGCTTTCCGCGGGCGACCGTACTGCCGGCCGGGATTCCGGCGCGGGGAAAACACAAAGGGCATCCCGAAAGGATGCCCTTTGTATTAAGCGCCGGCGATGCGGCGGCTTAACACGCAATTATTTCTTTCCCTCGAAGAAATCCTTGACCTGGTCGTTGGCAATCACGCCCTCCTTGAATATGTAGGCGCCGGTTTTCTCCGACTTGACCATCTTGATGCACTTGGTGAAGTTCTTGCCCGAACCCGTTTTCAGTGTTGCAACTACTTTCTTTGCCATAACGCTCTTACAAACTATTTGATTTCACGATGAACGGTCACGCGCTTGAGGAAGGGGTTGTACTTCTTCCGCTCCAGACGCTCGGGCGTGTTCTTCTTGTTCTTGGTGGTGATGTAGCGCGACATGCCCGCAACGCCGCTCTCCTTCTGTTCGGTGCATTCGAGGATCACCTGAACCCTGTTGCCTTTCTTTGCCATTTCCTAAAAACGCATTAGTAAATTTTCCTGGCTGCGGCAGCGTCGCGCATGGCGGCGGCCAGCCCTTTCTTGTTGATGGTCTTCATGCCGGCGGCCGTTACCCGCAGGGTGATCCAGCGAGCCTCCTCTTCCGACCAGAAACGCTTGGTTTTCAGATTCGGGTTGAATCTGCGCTTGGTCTTGTGGTGCGAGTGGGAGACGTAGTTGCCCACGACCGCTACCTTACCTGTGATTTCGCAAACTTTCATTTTATTCGATTTTTTATCCCTAAGGGAGTGCAAATATAGATAAAATCGGTGAAAGCGCAATGCCCGTCGGAAGATATTTGCGAAAATGGACGGCCCGGGGCCGGAAACCGCCGTGCGGACAGCGTGTGCCGGTGGTTGCGCCGCACGGCGGTTTCCGGTTTGCGGGCCGCGAAGCCCGCAGCGGGTTATTCGGGATTCCCGTGCAGCCGCAGACGGCTCGGCGCAGAGTCGGTGCTGAGCTCCGTACTGAAGGTGTTTTCGCCTGTCGATCGCCAATATTGGACGGCAAGAATCCCCAGTTCCAGCGTGCCGCTTTGCCGGTCGAATGTCCCGTACTCCATGCCGGCCGATTCGGTGTCTCCGAAGAGCGGCCCCGAACCGACATGGATGTATTGCCAGTCATGCAGAAGATCGATTCGACTTTCGAGCGGCTCGATTTTGACGGCCCCGGGATCGCGGGCGTCGATGATGAAATAGCTGGGGTCAGCCGAAAGCAGCACGGTAAAATGTTCCGAAGCTTCCACTTCGGCGCTAACGGATGAAAAGAGATCGGCGATCCGGTACACCTCCTCCCCGGTCGCCTTTTCGACGGTGAGACGGTTGATCGTGAGCGGACAGGGACCGCCCATAGCCTTGAGGAATCCGCACTCCAGCGTGGCATCGGTCGAAACGGTTTCCCAGGTGGTCTGCCCATCCAGATAGGGGTAAACGGGCGCGGTGAATTCACATAGCTGCGTAATACATTCGCCCTCCGCATTCCATGCTGCCGCGCAGAGAGTACATTCAACCCCGGAGGACATACCGGTAAACGGGTAGTGGAATCCGTCGGCGCTATTGGCCAGCTCCAGGGCCGACGGCATCAGGTAGGAACAATACGTTTTGAGGTAATCCTCGAATGTGAGGCCCGTCTCCTCGATCGACTTCAAAAGGGTTTCGGCATTCATTCCATACAGCCCCATGTGTACTTCGGCGGCATTGTTGGCCCAAAGGTCTGCCGTGATCCGGGCATAGGGCCTGTCGGGATCGGGAGTCTGCGCGAGCGTGAGGCGGAGCGAGCCGTCGTCGGGAGGCGTGTTGTCGGTGTCAGCGCATCCGGTGCCGATCAGCAGCGCGGCGGCAACCCCCAGCAAAGCCCCCAGAATGGTCGGGGGGGGTAATTCGTGAACGTGTTTTCATCATGCGTTTGATTTTGAATGATTGTTCCTGTCGGATTTTCCGACATTCGGAACAAAAATAGTCATTCGGGGACAGGAATGCAATTTTTTGGCAGGATAAAACACGCGCTATTCGTGCGGAAGCTCCTCGAGCAGCATCTCGATGGCGTAGGCGCTGGCGCGGTCGATCACCTCGTTGCGGCTGTCGCCGGCCCGGTAGAGCACCGTGTAGGTTTCGGCGGGGGTGGCTACGGCGATCCAGACCGTGCCCACCGGCGTTTCGGCGGTGCCGCCCGTGGGCCCCGCGATGCCGGTGGTGGCGACGGCATAGTCGGCACGGGTGATCCGCAAAACCCCTTCGGCCATCTCGCGGGCGACCTGTTCGCTGACGGCTCCGTAACGCAGGATGGTGTCCATATCGACCTCCAGCAGGTTATGGATGGCTTCGTTGCTGTATGCCACCACGCCGCACTTGAAGTAGGCCGAAGCGCCCGGCAGCTCGGTGAAACGGGCCGTGATCTCGCCACCCGTGCAGCTTTCGGCGATGGCCAGCGTGATGCCGACCTCGCGCATGATCCGGTGAACCTCCTGCTGAGGGGTCTGCCGCCGGCAGGCCGTGCAGGTCAGGAGCGCCGCGAGGGCGCAGAGAGCGTATTTTCGCATGATCGTATTATTTTCCGTTGAGTTCGTCCCTGAGCAGTGCGATGGCAAAGGCGCTGGCGCGGTCGATGATCTGTCCCCGGTCGGTGCCGCACTGTTTCAGCAGAGCCGTCGTGCCCCGGGGCGAGGCGACCGCGATCCAGACCGTGCCCACGGGTTTGGCTTCCGAGCCGCCCGTGGGCCCTGCGATGCCGGTGGTGGCTACCGCATAGTCGGCCTCCGCCGCGCGGCGGGCTCCTTCGGCCATCTGGCGTGCCACCTCCTCGCTCACCGCGCCGCAGCGGGCGATCACGGCGGGATCGACGCCGAGCAGCGCCGTTTTCGCGCGGTCGGCATAGGCCACCACGCCGCATCGGAAGTAGGCCGAAGCGCCCGGTATGGCCGTGAAGCGCGAGGCGATCCGTCCGCCCGTGCAGCTCTCGGCCGTGGCGAGGGTCAGACCCCGGCGGATCAGGATTTTGTGTACCAGCTCTTCCGGGCTCGCCCGCTCGAAGCCGATGAAGTAGTGGGGGATCAGACGGCGCAGCTCCTCGAAGCGTTCGTCGATCTCGCGGACGACCTCGCGCTCGTCCACCTCGTAGGCCGACAGGCGGAGCCGCACCGTCCCCGGCGAAGGGAGGTAGGCCAGGTGCAGGTGGGGCGGCAGGGCGTTTTCCCACGGTGCGATCCGCTCGGCGAGCATCGACTCGGCCAGACCCGAGGTAATCATCGTGCGATGGACGATCGCGCGCAGGGCGAAGCGGGCTTTCAGCCGGGGCATCACCTGATCTTCCATCAGGTGCTCCATTTCAAACGGCACGCCCGGCAGCGAGACGACCACGCGGCCGTCGCGCTGGAACCACATCCCCGGCGCGGTGCCGTGGGCGTTGAAGAGCACCTCGCAGCAGGCGGGCACGAGGGCCTGCCCGCGGTTGAGCTCGTTGAAGGCGATGCCGCGGGCTTCGAGCATCCCCATGACGTGAGCGGCCACCCGCTCGTCGGTCACCAGCTCCGAGCCGTAGAGCTGCGCCAGGGTTTTCTTGGTGATGTCGTCCTGGGTGGGGCCGAGACCGCCCGTGAGGATGACCACCTCGCAGCGGGCGGAGGCTTCGCGCACCGCCTCGGCGATGCGGCCGGCGTCGTCGCCCACCGAGCGTTTCTCTTCGACGACGATGCCCGCCGCGTTGAGGTGACGGGCGATGGAGACGGAGTTGGTATCGACGATCTGCCCGATCAGGATTTCGTCGCCGATCGTAAGGATGGAGGCTTTCATTGCATTTGCTGTTCTGGTGCGACGGTGCGGCCGTCGGGACGCGATGCCGGGCGTGCCGCCGTCTGACCGCGTGTCATTTTTCGGAGGGTTCCGGTGCCGTGGACGCAGACCCGCGCCCTTCCGTTTCCGCCGGTTCCGTTGCGCTTGCCGCTTGCGGTGTCTGCGGCATTTTCGGCGGAGCGGCGGGGGTTGCCGGGGCGGACGGGAGGTCCGTCGGGGCTGCCGGAGATAGGTCGGCGGTCGCTGCGGGAGGGGAGGCGTCGGCGATCAGGCGACGGCAGATTTTGCGCAGCAGCCGGGGCCCCTCGTAGATGTAGCCGGTATAGAGCTGCACCAGGCTCGCGCCTGCGTCGAGCATGGCGCACACGTCGTCGGGGCTCATCAGCCCTCCGACCCCGATGATGGGGTAGGCGCCGCCCGACCGCTCGCGGATGCGCCGCACCACCTCCACGGCCCGCCGGGTGAGGGGCTGCCCGCTCAGGCGGCCGTTGCCGATCTTCCCGATGGTGGTGCGGCTGGTGCGCAGTCCTTCGCGCGAGTAGGTGCCGTTGGTGGCCACGATGCCGTCGAGCGGCGTCGAGATCATCGTGTCGGTCACCGCATCGACGGCTTCGTCCGGGAGGTCGGGCGAAATCTTGAGCAGGATGGGGCGGTATTGGTTCTGTCCGCGCCGGAAATCGAACAGGGGGGCGAGGATGCGGGTGATGTTCTCCCGGGTGTGGGCCGAACACTCGCGGTTGCCGGTTTCGCAACTGATATTGACGGTGAAATAGTCGGCGTATTCGTAGAGGTTGCGGAAAACCTTGAGGTAGTCGGCCGGCGCATTTTCGGGCGGGGTGACGGTGTTTTTGCCGATGTTGCACCCGACCAGGATGCCCTCGTGGGGTTTGCGCAGCATCGAAATCGTCTTTTCCAGCCCCCGGTTGCAGAGCCCCATGCGGTTTACGATCGCCTTGTCCCGGGGCAGCCGGAAAACCCGGGGCCGTGGATTCCCGGACTGGGGCCGGGGCGTGACGGTGCCGATCTCGATGAAGCCGAAGCCGAGGGCCGCCAGCTCGCGGAACGCCTCGCCGTTGCGGTCGAAGCCGGCGGCCAGCCCCACCGGATTGGGGAACCGCAGGCCGAAGACCTCGCGTTCGAGCGCGGGGTGCTCGGTGGCGTAGAGCTTGCGGAGCAGCCACCGGCCGCCCGGCAGCGCACCCGTGATGCGCAGCAGGAGCATGACCGTGCGGTGGGCGCGTTCGATGTTCATGCTGAACAGGATGGGCTGTATGATCCGGCGGTAAAGCACGTTCGGTGTCTGTTCGTTAGAGGGGTCAAAGATAACAAAAGAATCCCATTCGGTCAAAAGTATTCTTCGCGGTAGCGGTACTGGTCGCGCATCGCCTCGAACTCCCCGGGCCGGCGCTTGAGCTCCCGGCTAAGGGCCGCGATGTCGAAATGGCCGTCGATGGTGGAGCAAAGGGCCTGCCACGATAGCGTGCGGGGGGTGCAGGGGGCGACCACCGACGGATACCACTCCGCGGGCGGCAGGCCGAATTCGCGCGAAAGTGCCCGCACGACGGCCGAGGCGGCGTTGGCCTTGCCCTGGGCCGAATAGCCGGCGATGTGGGGCGTGGCGAGCAACGCCCGCTCCAGCAGCCTGCCATCGATCTGCGGCTCGTGTTCCCATACGTCCGCTATGCAGGGGCGGCCGCTCGCCACGAGCGCCCCGGTGTCGATCACCTCGCCGCGCGAAGTGTTGATGATGACGCAGGCGGGGCGGGTGAGGGCCAGCAGGCGCGCGTCGGCCATATGGCGGGTCGTTTCGTCGAGCGGAGTGTGGAACGTGAGGATGTCGGCCTGCCGCGCCACCTCCTCCAGCGGCAGGAACCCCGCGTGTTCGCGCTCCTCGCGCGGCGGGTCGCAGCAGAGGACGCGGAACCCCCATTGTTCGGCATAGGCCCTCACGAGCGATCCGACGTGTCCCACCCCCACGATGCCGAGCGTGCGTGCGGCAGGCTCCCACCCCTGCGTGCGGGCGAGGTGGACGAGGGCGGCGGCGATGTACTGGAGCACCCCCCGGGCGTTGCATCCGGGGGCGGCAGCCACGCGGATTCCGGCCCGGCGGCAGTAGGCGAGGTCGATGTGGTCGGTGCCGATGGTGGCGGTCCCGACGAAGCGCACGCGCGAGGAGCCGAGCAGCTTCCCGTCGCAGCGGGTGCGGGTGCGCACGAGCAGCGCATCGGCGTCGAGCACATGCTCCTGCCGGATGGCGCTGCCCGGCAGACGGCAGACCTCCGCATAGGGCTCCAGTACGCCTTCGAGGTAGGGTATGGCGCTGTCGGCTACGATTTTCATGTTAAGGGCTGTTTGCGCTGGCAAAGATAGCATAAGGCGGCCGCAATGCAAAACGATCGGCGGGTTTTCGTGCGCCGTTCGTCTCCTGCGCGTTTCTCCTGCGCGTTTCTCCTCCGCCCGCCGTCCCGCGGGCTTCCGCGTCGCCTCTCCCCATCCCCGGGTCGGCTGCACGCCGGTTGGCGGCTGCGGGGCCGGATCGTGGCTGCGGCCGGAAAAATACAAGCCGCGCATACGAAGTTTTTTCCCGGAGCGTTTGTCCGACAAGGGGGTAAAACCTCAAATTTTTTGTACCTTTGTCCGAATTAAAGACGCGGATTATGGAGCTGAAAAATTTCGATCCCAACGGAGTGGGCGTGGACAACGGAGCGTTCTTCGGGCTCCCTTTCACCCCCGAACAGGCGGCGCTGGTGCTGATCTCCGCTCCCTGGGACGTGACCGTTTCCTACGGAGCCGGTGCCGCGCTCGCGCCCGACGCCCTGATCGGGGCCTCGACGCAGCTCGACCTTTACGATGCCGCCGCGCCCGGTGCGTGGCGGGCCGGAATCGCCACGGCCGACATCGACCCGGCCATCGAGGAGTGCTCGGCGCGGCTGCGGGCCGACGCCCGGAAGGTGATCGACCACCTGGAGGGGGGCGGGTCGCAGCAGGACGACTATGTGGTGCGCAAGATCCGCCGCGTGAACGACGGCAGCCGCGAGTTTAACGACCTGATCCGTACCCAGGCGGCCCGGTGGCTCGGCGAGGGGAAAACGGTGGGGCTCATCGGGGGCGACCATTCGACCCCCTACGGTCTTATTGCGGCCCTTGCCGACCGCAATCCGGGGTTCGGCGTGCTGCATGTGGACGCCCACTGCGACCTGAGAGACGCCTACGAAGGCTTCGAGTTTTCCCACGCTTCGATCATGCACAACGTGCTGCGCGATTTTCCGCAGGTGAGCCGGCTGGTGCAGGTCGGAGTCCGGGACTACTGCGACGCCGAGGCGGAGCGGGCCCGTACCGATCCGCGCATCGCGCTCTTCGACGACCGCACGCTGCGGGAGGCCGTTTTCGACGGCCGGAGCTGGCTCTCGCAATGCGCCCGCATCGTGGACGCGCTGCCGCCGCTGGTCTATGTGAGCTTCGACGTGGACGGGCTGACCATCGAGCACTGTCCCCACACGGGCACCCCCGTGCCGGGCGGCCTGACCTTCGACGAGGCGGCCTGCCTGCTGGAGTGCGTGGTGCGCTCGGGCCGCCGGATCATCGGCTTCGACCTGGTGGAAGTGGTACCGTCCGACGACGCCCGCACGGACGTGATCGTAGGCGCGCGCCTGCTCTATAAACTTTGCGGTCTGACCCTGAAATCGAACGCCCGATGAGACTTTTTTCCATGTACGGCTGGGTGCGCCGCCGCCACCAGCTCGGAATGCGGGGCCGCTCGCTGCTGGAGGCTCCCTGGGCCGCCGGCGCCGTGCTGCTGCTGTGCGTGGCGGTGGCTATGCTGCTGGCCAACCTGCCCGCCACGGCGGTTTACTACCGCCACCTGCTCGAGACCGACCTCTCGCTCAAGATCAGCAGCCCCGACGGGGTGATCGACTGGGTATTCCCGCGCGGGATGACCGTCGAGAAGTTCATCAACGACGGCCTGATGGTGATTTTCTTCTTCTCGGTCGGACTGGAGATCAAGCGGGAGATCGTCTGCGGACAGCTTTCGAGCTTCCGGCGGGCCATCCTGCCCGTGCTGGCGGCCCTGGGCGGCATGATCGCTCCGGCGATCGTCTTCCTGTCGTTCAACGCCGGTACCCCGACGGCCAACGGCTGGGGAATCCCGACGGCCACCGACATCGCCTTCGCCATCGGCATCCTCTCGCTCATGGGCGACCGGGTGCCCGTGTCGCTCAAGATTTTCCTTACGGCCCTGGCCATCGCCGACGACCTGGGGGCGATCGTGGTGATCGCGCTGTTTTACGGCGGCGCGGTCGAGTGGGGCTGCCTGTTGCTGGCCGTGGCCATCATGGTCGGGGTATATATCATCAAGGTATTGGGCGAGACGCGGGCGATGTACTACCTCGTGCCGGCGGTGGTCGTCTGGGGACTCTTCTACTATTCGGGGGTCCATTCCACCATCTCGGGGGTGGCGATGGCGATGCTCATTCCGATGAAACCCCGTTACAGCCGGGCCTACTTCGAGCATAAGACCGCTGCGCTCATGCGCACCCTGCGCCGCGCAGGTGCATCGCACGGGGGCATCCCCGAAACGCTCGAGCGAAACTACCTCCAATACCTTTGGCGGCTGTCGCGCAATTCGGTCGGGCTGAGCTACCGGCTCGAGGAGCGGCTCTTCCCTTACGTCAATTTCCTGATTATTCCCATCTTCGCGCTGGCCAATGCGGGCGTGACGATCGGCTCGCCCGACTACTTCCATATCTTCTCCAATTCGTCCGAGGCCGGATGGCTCGGAGCCGGCATTTTCTTCGGCCTGCTGGTGGGCAAGCCGCTGGGCATCTTCCTCACGAGCTGGATCGCCGTGCGCACGAAGCTGGCCGAAATGCCTCAGGGGGCGTCGTGGCGTATGCTGCTGGCCGTCGCCTGCCTCGGCGGTATCGGCTTCACGATGTCGATCTTCGTCGATTCGCTGGCTTTCGCCGACCTGGAGGTGGTCAACCGGGGTAAAATCGCCATCCTGGGCGGTTCCGCCGCCGCCGCCCTGCTGGGCATCACCCTGATCCTGCTCTTTTCCCGCAAACAGCGCAGGCAAACCGAAAAACCCGCCGCACGATGAAACGAATTGTCTGGCTGCTGGCCGCAGCCCTGTCGTGGAGCTCCTGCTCCCGAAACGGAGAGGTGACGCTCTCGACCGAAGCCGACTCGGTGGCCTATGTGATCGGCATGAACGTCGGGATGAACCTGCTTCGCATGGATTCGACGCTCAACGTGGCGGCCGTTTGCCGTGCCGTGGGGGACGTGTACGCCGGCCGTGCCCGCTTCTCTCCGGAGCAGGCGCGGGCCATCTACCTGCGCTACGTCAATTATTCGCAGCCCGAACGCATCCGCGCCTACGAGCGGCAGTTCCTCGAGGATTACGTGCGAACGAACCGCTCCTATGCCCGCACGCAATCGGGGCTGACCTACACGGTCGAAGCGGTGGGCGACGAGCAACTGACCCCCAAATCCGACCGGGATACCGTCCGCATCCGCTATGCCGTCCGCACGGCGGACGGACGGACCGTCGAGTCCTCCTATGACCGGGGCGACACGACGCGGATGGCTGTGGGCGACCTGTTGCCGGGGGTGTCCGAGAGCGTCCGGCTCGTCGGTCAGGGGGGGCGCATCAACGCGTGGCTGCCGGCGGCGCTGGCCTATGGCGCTGCGGGAAACGACACGCTCGGGGTGGCTCCCAATGCCACGCTTTTTTATGAGATCGAACTGCTGGAGGTCAAAAAAGACGATCCCCGGCGGCGTTGAGACACTTTATATGGATTCTTCGCACAGAAAGCCGATATTTTGTTATCTTTGCGCAAACAGAAGTGATAAACCGAATTAATAGTGTTCAAACGATGAAAAAGATTCTTTTAGCGGCGGCGCTCGTCTGCGCCGTGACGCTCGGTTCCTGCTGCAGGAAAGAGGCGGCGGTCAGTATGGGCAGCCTTTCGCAGTTCGACTCGCTCTCCTATGCCCTGGGTGCCAATATCGGCTTCGGCATGGGGTACGAGTACCGCGATATTCCGTTCGACTACGACCGTTTTTACCAGGGGGTCGAACAGGGTGCGCTGGACAAGAGCAGCCTTTCGGCGGAGCAAACACTGGATTTACTGCGCGACTATTTTGTGAATAAGCGGTTGGAACGCCGCCACGCTGTGATGGCCAAGCAGATGGCCGCCGACAGCGCACGTATGGCCCAGGGCGATTCGACCCGCGTGGAGTACGGCCCCGACGAGTCGATGTTCACGGGCCCCGAAGAGCGGGATTCGATCTCCTATGCTTTCGGCGTGGATCTTGGTCGTAATATCCGTCAGAGCGATCTTCCCGTGCAGCTGGTCTGGCTCGTGGAGGCGATGAAGGAGGTGCGCGGGGATTCGACCCGCATGGACGAGCAGGAGGTCAATAGCTACCTGCAATACTATTTCATGGTGAAGCGCCCGGCTGAAAATGCGAAGGCGTCCGCCGAGTGGCTGAGCAAGATCGAGCGCAAGTCGGGCGTCAAAAAGACCGAGTCCGGCCTGCTCTACAAGATCGTGAAGGCCGGCGACGACAACGTCCGCGCGACCGACAAGCGCGACCAGGTGCGCGTGCTTTACAAGGGTTCGACCCGCGACGGCAAGGTGTTCGACGCATCGCGTTACGAGGACCTCACGCCCGAGGATCAGGAGGTCCGCAAGCGGTTCAACCCCGAGGACTATGAGAAAACCGACACGGCCACGTTCCAGCTCGCCCGCGTGATTCCCGGGTGGACGGAAGGGATGCAGCTCGTCGGCAAGGGCGGGAAAATCATCCTGTGGGTGCCTTCGGAGCTGGGTTACGGCGAACGTGGCGGCGGTCGCAAGATCGGCCCCAACGAAGCGCTCAAATTCGAGGTCGAGCTCATCGACGTGATTCCCTATGTCGATCCCGCTCCCGCGAAGAGCGAGCCGGCTCCCGCAGCCGAACCAGCAAAGGCCGAATAACCGTTCCCGCAGTTATCCGAACCGCCCGCTTCTGCGGGCGGTTTTTTTATGCCGGTGCCGGGTGGCGGTTTTCTGGCTTCCGGTTGGTTCGGCTTGCCGCCGGGATGGGTTTGCAGCCTCTCAATATGCACAGCCGCCCCGGAAGTCCGGGGCGGTTGTAGGCATTGTGCGGCGATCCGCTCAGAAGGGCAGGTCGTCCACCTCGGAGGCCGCCGGGCTCTCCGTCTGCGGCTCCGGGCCGAAAGGCGGCATATCGGGCATCGGGGGCATCGCTTCCGCGGCCTGCTCCTGTTTGGGCTGGAGCCGCCAGGCACGCACATCGGTGTACCAGCGGCCGTTGTATTCGCGCGATTCGACATTGACCGAAACCGTGTAGGCGGCCCCTTCGCGGAGCTTCGCTACGTCGCTCTCCTTATTGAAAAAGGTTACGCAGATTTTGCGCGAAAATTCCGAGGGCACTTCAAAAACCACATCCTGCCGCTGCCACTCGCCGCGTGAGGAGGTTCCCCGGGTAACGGGAAGAATTTTGTAAACAATCCCTTCAAATTCCATGACTTGTGTATTATTTGGTACAAAGATAGTACAAACCGAGCGCAAAAGCAACCCGCTTGCGTGGTTGTTTTGCCGAGGTGCCGTCTGTCTTCTGAAAAGATAGTACAAACCGGGCGCAAAAGCAACCGCGCTTGCGGGGTTGTTTTGCCGAGGTGCCGTCTGTCTTCTGAAAAGATCGTATAAACCAACTCTCTTTCTGCTTCGCTGCCCCTGTGACCGGCCGTCGGACCCCGGCCCGTACCTTGTTAGGTGTCGTCCTATGCCGCTCGTCCTGTGCCACCTGCGTGCCGCCTGCCTTGTTGCCTGCCTGTGCCGCCTGCTTGTTGCCGCTCGTCCTGTTTGTCCGAGCCTCCCGGACGGGTCCCAACGAAAAAACCTCCCGGAAAGGGAGGCTTTTTTCGGGAACGCAAACGGGTCATGGACCTATTTGGCGTTCTTCTTATCGTAGCGTTTTGCGTAACGGCTCATAAACTTATCGACGCGACCGGCGGTGTCCACCAACTTCATCTTGCCCGTGTAGAACGGGTGCGACGTGTTGGAAATCTCCATCTTATACACGGGATAGGTTTCGCCGTTCACTTCGATGGTCTCTTTTGTCGAAACGGCGGACCGGCACAAAAACACGTGGTCATTCGACATATCCTTGAATGCCACTAAACGATAATTTTCGGGATGGATTCCTTTTTTCATTTCGTTCGTTTTGTACGAGATAAATACTTTAGCGGGACAAAGGTAGCAAATTAATCCCAATATCCAACCCGGCGGCCGAATTTTTTATCGTCCGGGCAAAAAGGAGCAGTCCGTGGCGGCCGGGCCGATGTCGCAGTCGCCCGCAGTCGCCCTTGTCGCTTGTATGGCTCTCCTATCGTCCCGGATGTATCCGGATCGTTCCGTACCGGAAATCGCGCGGATGCATTGTAGAATCTGAAAAAATGGCTATCTTTGCCCCGCGCAATCGCGGTTGCGCCAAGGGCCCATAGCTCAGTCGGTCAGAGCAGCGGACTCATAATCCGAAGGTCGTGGGATCATGCCCCTCTGGGCCCACCCGGTAAACAATTACCCAACCTCTTAGTCCATAAGAGGTTTTTTTATTGCCTCGGGTCGTCGTTTTTCGTCGCGCTCCGGTCGGTCCATCTTCCGGTCGGCAATTTCGATCGGCTGTTTTTCCGGTCGGCAATCTGCTCGGCAATTTCGTTGTCAGTTTCCGGCCTGAAATTCTGCGTTGTCGGTCTGGTCGGCAATTCTGCGTTGTCAGTTTCTCCGGTCGGCAATTCTCCGCTGTCTCTCCGGTCGGTTAATTTCCCGATCGGTTGTCTTTCCGGTTGCTGTCTATCCGGTCGGGAGTCTTGCACGACGAGTTATTGAGGCGTCGCGCCCGCAAGCGTTGCCGGAGGAGGTGATTTGCCGTCTATGCCTTTTGCGGCCCAACCGGAGCGGAGGCGGAAAGAGACGGGCCGGCACTCGGCTGCGGCGATTTCGAGACGGCTTTGGCACGAAGAGCCCCCGACGTGCGGGTCGTTACCCGGGGTACCGGCTCCGCGATGCGGGCCCGCACCGTGCGGAGTTCGCGCAGCGCGGTCAGGGGATGCCTCAGCCAGCGGCTCAGGGGCGGGCGGCGCTCGAGCACATACACTTTCAGGTTGGTGCGATGCCCGTCGGAGAGCAGCTCCGCCCGGTATTCGATCCGACAGAGGCGGAACCCGAGCCGCTCGGGAATGCGGTTGCTGCGGATGTTGCGGGTGGCGCACTTGATCTCGATGCGCCGCAGCCCCATCTCCCGGAAAGCATAGCGGCACAGCCGCCGAACCGAGCGGGTCACGATACCGCGCCCCTGATACTCTTCGCGAAGCCAGTAGCCGATCTGGGCGGTGCCGCTTTGCGGATCGACGGAGGGGAAGCCGATCAGCCCTGCGAACCGCTGGTCGGGGCCGGTGCGGATGGTGAACACGGGTTGCGGAGGGACGGCATTGGCTACGCCGCGCAGATAGGCGACCGTATCATTGAGGCAGCGGGTCTGTTCCACGAAAGGGAGCCAACGGCCCAGATGGGCCCGCTGTTCGCGGATGGAGGCGTAAATTTCGAGTGCGTCGCAGTATCGGGCCTCCCTGAGAAGGAGGTGCCGGGCAATTCGTAGTATGAGCATGACCAGAGGGGCATTGAGGCGACAAAGTTACGAAAATTGCCTTTTATTATTATATGGTATCCCGTTGAGTCGCTCATTTTCGTTCTTTTTGGGAAAAAATGAACCGGACTATTTTTTAATTCGCAAAACTATTCTATATTTGCACCCGATTTCGTCCCGGCTTGCCGGGCGTATGCAAAGCGTTCTTTGAGCGGATTGAAAGAAAATTTGTGGCTGATTATTTTGCCGTTAATTTTTTTATACCTACTTTTGCAATCCAAAACGGTTTGATTGCCGATGTAGCTCAGTTGGCCAGAGCAGCTGATTTGTAATCAGCTGGTCGGGGGTTCGAATCCCTCCATCGGCTCGGAGTGCCGATGCAGGGAGCGACTGCAAAGGCGGCAAACAAAAAGGGAAGTTACCAGAGTGGCCAAATGGGGCAGACTGTAAATCTGCTGACGTGAGTCTTCGGTGGTTCGAATCCATCACTTCCCACAAAAAGAGTGCCGGTCGGAGTGGCGGGACTTCCGGGCGATCCGGAGGGCGAATGAACTTCGATGCGGTGCGTTTTTGCGGAAGTAGCTCAGTTGATAGAGCATTAGCCTTCCAAGCTAAGGGTCGCGAGTTTGAGCCTCGTCTTCCGCTCACGAGCAGATCGGCGTGATGCGAACGTCTCTACCGAAAGGGGGACTTTGCATCGCCCGCTTGCTGCGATTGACGAAATTGCAGGCGTAATTTTTACAAAATCTTAATACTTTTATACTATGGCAAAAGAAAAATTCGACCGTTCCAAACCGCATGTAAACATCGGTACCATCGGACACGTGGATCACGGTAAGACCACCCTTACGGCTGCGATCACCACCGTTCTCGCGAAGAAAGGTCTCTCGGAGCTCCGCTCGTTCGACTCGATCGACAACGCTCCCGAGGAGAAAGAGCGCGGTATCACGATCAACACCTCGCATGTGGAGTACCAGACCGCATCGCGCCACTATGCGCATGTGGACTGCCCGGGCCACGCCGACTACGTGAAGAACATGGTTACGGGTGCCGCTCAGATGGACGGTGCCATCCTCGTGGTCGCCGCTACCGACGGCCCGATGCCCCAGACCAACGAGCACGTGCTGCTCGCCCGTCAGGTGAACGTGCCGAAGATCGTCGTGTTCCTGAACAAGTGCGATATGGTGGACGATCCCGAAATGCTCGACCTGGTCGAGATGGAGGTGCGCGACCTGCTCAACAAGTACGAGTTCGACGGCGACAACTGCCCCATCATCCGCGGTTCCGCACTGGGCGGCCTCAACGGCGAGCCCCAGTGGGAGGACAAGGTCATGGAGCTGATGGATGCGGTCGATAGCTATATTCCCATTCCGCAGCGTGAGAACGAGAAGCCGTTCCTGATGCCTGTCGAGGACGTGTTCTCGATCACGGGCCGTGGTACGGTCGTTACGGGTCGTATCGAGACCGGTGTGATCCACGTGGGCGATCCCGTCGAGATCGTGGGTCTGGAGGAGAAAACCCTCACTTCGACCTGCACGGGCGTGGAGATGTTCCGCAAACTGCTCGATCAGGGCGAGGCCGGCGATAACGTGGGTCTGCTGCTGCGCGGTATCGACAAGAAAGACGTGAAGCGTGGTATGGTCGTGGCTAAGCCGGGTACCATCACCCCGCACACCAAGTTCCAGGCTGAGGTCTATATCCTCAAGAAAGAGGAGGGTGGCCGTCACACGCCGTTCCACAACAAGTACCGTCCCCAGTTCTACCTCCGTACGATGGACGTGACCGGCGAGGTCGCACTCCCCGAGGGCGTGGATATGGTGATGCCGGGCGACCACGTGACCATCACCGTGTCGCTGATCTACCCGGTTGCACTCAACGAGGGTCTGCGTTTCGCGATCCGCGAGGGTGGCCGCACGGTAGGTGCCGGACAGATTCTCAAGATTCTCGACTAATCGGGAAATAAGAAAGCAGTGCGGGGGCGACCCGGCGCTGCTTTCAAAACAGGAGCATAGTTCAAGGGTAGAATAGCGGTCTCCAAAACCGTTGATGGGAGTTCGAATCTCTCTGCTCCTGCTAAAATAACGCGAATAAGTATGTTCAATTATTTCAAGGAGTCTTACAACGAGCTCGTCCACAAGGTGACGTGGCCCACGTTCAGCCAGTTGCAGAACTCGACGGTGGTGGTGATGGTCGCTTCGCTGCTGTTCGCCATCGTGGTGCTGGCCATGGATCTCTCGTTCGAGAACATTATGGCGGCAATCTACAAGACCCTGGGTAATCTCGGTCGATAACCGCTTGAGCGATGAGTGAAACGAACAAGCAATGGTATGTGGTCCGTGCCATCGGCGGCAAGGAGGGTAAGGTCAAGGAGTATATCGAGGCCGAAATCCGCCATCACCACCTGGAGGACTATATCTCCCAGATCCTGATTCCCACCGAGAAGGTCTATACCATCCGCGGCGGCAAGAAGGTCTCCAAGGAAAAGGTTTCCTACCCCGGATACGTACTGATCGAGGCCGCTCTGGTCGGCCAGATCCCTATTATAATTCGTAACACCCCCAACGTGCTCGGCTTCCTGGGCGACACCAAGGAAGACAGCCGCAAGATGATCGCCACCCCGCTGCGTCCGCAGGAGGTGAGCCGCATCCTGGGCCGCGTCGATGAGCTGAGCGCGATGGAGGAGGAGAACGAAGTACCCTTCTTTGTCGGCGAGACCGTAAAGGTTACGGACGGTCCTTTCTCAAGCTTCCAAGGTACCATTGAGACAGTCGATAACGAGCGCAAGAAACTCACGGTATCGGTGAAGATATTCGGGCGCAAAACTCCCATGGAGTTGAGTTTCACCCAAGTAGAAAAAGAATAATTAACCAAGGAAAATTATGGCAAAAGAGGTTGCTGCATTTATCAAATTGCAGATAAAGGGCGGTGCTGCCAATCCTTCACCCCCGGTCGGCCCGGCGTTGGGTTCCAAAGGAGTCAATATCATGGACTTCTGCAAGCAGTTCAACGCCCGCACGCAGGACAAGGCGGGGAAGGTGCTTCCGGTCATCATCACGGTCTATTCCGACAAGTCGTTCGATTTCGTCGTAAAACAGCCGCCCGTAGCCATCCAGCTCAAGGAAGCTGCCAAGGTCAAGACGGGTTCCGCACAGCCCAACCGCGACAAGGTGGGACAGGTGACGTGGGATCAGGTCCGGGAGATCGCTCAGGACAAGATGCCCGACATGAACTGCTTCACGCTGGAGTCCGCCATGCGTATGGTCGCCGGTACCGCACGCAGCATGGGTATCAACGTCGTCGGTGAATTTCCTAATATGTAACGAAGATGAGTAAGTTGACAAAAAATCAAAAGATCGCCTACGCAAAGGTGGAGCCCGAAAAGGCTTACAAACTTGCCGAGGCCGCCGCTCTTCTGAAGGAAATTACCTTTACGAAATTCGATGCTTCCGTGGATATCGACGTGCGTCTGGGAGTCGATCCCCGCAAGGCCAACCAAATGGTCCGCGGCGTGGTGACGCTTCCGCACGGTACGGGCAAGCAGGTCCGCGTGCTGGTGCTCTGCACCCCCGATAAGGAGGAGGAGGCCAAGGCAGCCGGTGCCGACTATGTCGGGCTGGACGAATACGTGGATAAGATCAAGGGCGGATGGACGGATGTGGACGTAATCATCACCACGCCCAACGTCATGGGCAAGGTCGGTGCGCTGGGACGTATCCTGGGTCCGCGCGGCCTGATGCCGAACCCCAAGACGGGTACGGTGACCATGGAGGTGGGCAAAGCCGTCCGCGAGGTGAAGATGGGTAAGATCGACTTCAAGGTCGATAAGTTCGGTATCGTCCATACGTCGGTGGGCAAGATTTCCTTCTCGCCCGACCAGATCGTGGACAATGCCAGGGAGGTGCTGGGCATGATTCTCAAGCTCAAGCCGTCTGCCGCCAAAGGCGCCTACGTGAAGAGTATTTACCTCTCGACCACGATGAGCCCCGGTCTGCAGGTCGATTCCAAATCAGTAGAACTTAAATAAGAGGGAGGAGAACGAAGATGACCAAGGAAGAAAAGAAGGCTGTGATCGACGGTCTTGCCGAGCAGCTCAACGCGTATCCTCACTTTTACATCGCCGACATCGAGTCGCTCAACGCTGAGCAGACCGCCTCGCTGCGCCGCAAGTGCTTCGAGAGCCAGGTCAAGCTGGTCGTGGTCAAAAACACGCTGCTGGGCAAAGCGCTCGAACAGGTCGATAAGGCCGACGCCGAGCTGGTGAAGGTGTTGGAGGGTCCTACCTCGGTGCTGTTTACGCAGACCGGGAAAGCTCCCGCCGTGCTGATCAAGGATTTCCGCAAATCGGGCGACAAGCCGCTGCTGAAGGCCGCCTATGTCGAGGGTTGCGTCTATGTGGGCGACAACCAGCTCGACGCGCTCTGCAACGTGAAGAGCCGCGAGGAGCTCATCGGCGACATCGTGGCCCTGCTGCAGTCCCCGGCCAAGCGGGTTATCTCCGCATTGCAGGGTAACGCGGGTCAGAAGATCGCGGGCATCGTAAAGACGCTGGAAGAAAGAAACTAACCATTAAGAACAAAAAACAAGAAATTTAATACAATTACAACTATGGCAGATGTAAAGAAATTAGCTGAAGAATTGGTGAATTTGACAGTTAAGGAGGTAAACGAACTGGCTACCATCCTCAAGGACGAGTATGGCATTGAACCCGCCGCCGCTGCTGTCGCAGTCGCCGCACCTGCTGCCGGCGCCGGCGAGGCTGCCGCCGCCGAAAAAACGTCGTTCGACGTGATCCTGAAGAACGCCGGTCAGGCCAAGCTCCAGGTTATCAAGGCCGTGAAGGACCTCGCAGGTCTCTCGCTCGGTGATGCCAAGGCGCTGGTTGACGCAGCTCCCAAGGCCGTGAAGGAGGGTGTTTCCAAGGAGGAGGCCGAGTCCATCAAGGCTCAGCTCGAGGAGGCCGGTGCTGAAGTTGAAGTTAAGTAGCTCGTCTGCTTAAAGTCTTCGGACAACAGGTATAGAGCTTACGCGCGATGTAAGCTCTATGCCTTTCTTAGTCTAAAGATCAGGAGTGCCGTCAGCGCTGTGCCTGTTCTTTGGGGTTAGGGATGCTCTCAGAGGGTACATTGTACGCTGGGGGCATTGACGGGATAGACGGAAGCCCGTTTCGAGGGTGTGCAGCCCTTAACTGCACTCAACTAAACAATGGATTTTGCCGATGTCCGCTACAAAACAACAACAAAGAATTAGCTTCTCCACAGTCAGGAACCGGGTGCCCTACCCGGATCTGCTGGAGGTGCAGCTTAAATCGTTCCGGGATTTTTTCCAGATGGACACCACCGCCGAGAACCGCAAGAACGAGGGGCTCTACAAGGTGTTCCAGGAGAATTTCCCCATCACCGATACCAGGAACAACTTCGTCCTGGAGTTTATCGACTATTATATCGACCCGCCCCGCTACTCGATCGAGGAGTGCCTCGAGCGCGGACTCACGTACAGCGTGCCTCTGAAGGCCAAACTCAAGCTCTATTGCACCGACGACGAGCACGAGGATTTCGGCGTGGTGGTTCAGGACGTCTATTTCGGTACGATCCCCTATATGACCGAGCGGGGCACGTTCGTCATCAACGGCGCCGAGCGGGTCATCGTCTCGCAGCTGCATCGCTCGCCGGGCGTGTTCTTCGGCCAGAGCATGCACACCAACGGCACCAAACTCTACTCGGCCCGCATCATCCCCTTCAAGGGGTCGTGGATCGAGTTCGCCACGGACATCAACAACGTGATGTACGCCTACATCGACCGCAAAAAGAAGCTTCCCGTCACCACGCTTCTGCGGGCGATCGGCTATGAGGCCGACCAGCAGATTCTCGAGATTTTCGACCTCGCGGACGAGGTGAAGGTCTCCAAAACGGCTCTCAGGAAGGCCGTAGGCCGCAAGCTGGCGGCCCGCGTGCTCTCGACCTGGGTGGAGGACTTCGTGGACGAGGATACGGGCGAGGTGGTCTCGATCGAACGCAACAACGTGATCGTGGACCGCGAAACCGTGCTGGAAGAGGAGCACATCGACCAGATCATCGAAAGCGGCGCCAAGACCATTCTGCTGCACAAGGAGAACCAGTCGGGCATCGACTTCTCGATCATATACAACACCCTGCAGAAAGACCCCTGCAACTCCGAAAAGGAGGCCGTGGTTTACATCTACCGTCAGTTGCGCGCTTCCGAGCCGCCCGATGAGGCGACCGCCCGCGACGTGATCGAGAAGCTCTTTTTCTCGGACAAGCGGTACGACCTGGGCGACGTGGGCCGGTACAGGATCAACAAGAAACTCGACCTGGACATCGACCCCGAAACCCGCACGCTCACGCGCGAGGACATCATCGCCATCATCAAATACCTGATCCAGCTCATCAACTCGAAAGCCGACGTGGACGACATCGACCACCTCTCCAACCGGCGCGTGCGCACGGTGGGCGAGCAGCTTTCCAACCAGTTCTCGGTCGGGTTCGTGCGGATGGCCCGCACCATCCGCGAGCGGATGAACGTGCGCGACAACGAGGTTTTCACCCCGGTGGATCTGATTAACGCCAAAACCCTGTCGTCGGTAATCAACTCCTTCTTTGGCACCTCGCAGCTCTCGCAGTTCATGGACCAGATCAACCCGCTGGCCGAAATCACGCACAAACGCCGCCTCTCGGCCCTCGGCCCCGGCGGTCTGTCGCGTGACCGCGCCGGATTCGAGGTGCGCGACGTGCACTACACCCACTATGGCCGCCTCTGCCCGATCGAGTCGCCCGAGGGCCCGAATATCGGCCTGATCTCCTCGCTGTGCGTCTATGCGAAGATTTCGCCCATGGGCTTCATCGAGACCCCGTACCGCTCGGTGGAGGAGGGACGCATCGACCTGGACAACTCCCGCATCCGCTACTACTCGGCCGAGGAGGAGGAGGGCAAGGTGGTCGCTCAGTCCAACATGCCCATCGACGAGGAGGGCCATTTCCTCCGGCCGGACCGCATCAAGGCCCGCCAGGGCGCCGACTTCCCGGTGGTCACGGCTGCCGAGGTCAATCTGATGGACGTGGCTCCCAACCAGATCGCCTCGATCGCCGCAAGCCTCATTCCGTTCCTGGAGCACGACGACGCCAACCGCGCCCTGATGGGCTCGAACATGATGCGCCAGGCCGTGCCGCTGGTGACGTGCGAGGCGCCGATCGTCGGCACCGGCATCGAGCGGGACATGATCTCCGACAGCCGCATCCAGATCATCGCCGAGGGCGACGGCGAGGTCGTCTTCGCCGACGCCTCGAAGATCCAGGTGCGTTACCTGCGCTCCGAGGAGGAGCAGACCTGCTCGTTCGAGCCGGAGGTGACCACCTACGAGCTGCCGCGCTACCGCCGCACCAACCAGAACACCTCGATCACCCTCAAGCCGACCGTGCTCACGGGCGACAAGGTGGTCAGGGGACAGATACTCACCGAGGGTTACTCGACGCAGCACGGCGAGCTGGCCCTGGGCCGCAACCTCAAGGTGGCCTTCATGCCCTGGAAAGGGTATAACTTCGAGGATGCCATCGTGATCTCGGAACGCATCCAGCGCGAGGACATCTTCACCTCGGTCCATGTGGACGAGTACATCATGGAGGTCCGCGACACCAAGCGCGGCGTGGAGGAGCTCACCTCCGACATTCCCAACGTGAGCGAGGACGCCACGCGCGACCTCGACGCCAACGGCATCATCCGCATCGGCGCCAACGTCCACCCGGGGGACATCCTGATCGGCAAGATCACCCCGAAGGGCGAGAGCGACCCCTCGCCCGAGGAGAAGCTGCTGCGGGCCATCTTCGGCGACAAGGCCGGCGACGTGAAGGACGCCTCGCTCAAGGCCCAGCCGTCGCTGCACGGCGTGGTGATCGACACCAAGCTGTACAGCCGCGCCAGCAAGGAGGGCAAGAAGGGCAAGAACGCCGAGAAAACCCAGTTGGAGAAACTCGACGAGCAGTTCGCCGCCCGCATCGCGGAGCTCACCAAGCGGCTCGTGTCGAAGCTGATGACCCTCGTGCAGGGCCGTGTCAGCGTCGGCATCACCGACTATTTCGGCGTGGAGCTCTATCCCGCCGGCACGAAGTTCACGCAGAAGCTCCTGGAGGAGATCGCCTCCAAGTCCACCGACGAGAAGAGCGGCGTGGCGATGGGCTACCTCAACCTGGGAACCTGCCGCTGGACGGGCGACGAGCACACGGACGCGCTGATCGAACGCACGATCAACAACTATACGATCGAGTGGAAGAAGGCCGACGCCGCCGTCAAGCGCGAGAAATACAACATCACCAACGGCGACGAGCTGCCGCAGACGGGCGTGATCCAGATGGCCAAGGTCTATATCGCCAAGAAGCGCAAGCTCAAGGTGGGCGACAAGATGGCCGGCCGCCACGGTAACAAGGGCATCGTGGCGCGCATCGTGCGCGACGAGGATATGCCCTTCCTCGAGGACGGCTCGATCGTGGATATCTGCCTCAACCCGCTGGGCGTGCCCTCGCGTATGAACCTGGGACAGATCTACGAGACGGTGCTGGGCTGGGCCGGCAAGGAGCTGGGCATGAAGTTCGCCACTCCGATCTTCGACGGCGCCTCGCTCGAGCAGATCAACGAGTACACGGCCAAGGCGGGCATCCCGCGCAGCGGCCGCACCTACCTCTACGACGGTGGTACGGGCGAAATGTTCGACCAGCCGGCCACCGTCGGGGTGATCTACATGCTCAAGCTGGGCCACATGATCGACGACAAGATGCACGCCCGTTCGATCGGTCCCTACTCGCTCATCACCCAGCAGCCGCTGGGCGGTAAGGCGCAGTTCGGCGGCCAGCGCTTCGGCGAGATGGAGGTGTGGGCGCTCGAGGGCTTCGGCGCCGCCAACATCCTGCAGGAGATCCTGACCATCAAGTCCGACGACGTGATGGGCCGGGCCAAGGCTTACGAGGCCATCGTCAAGGGGGACAACCTGCCTAAGCCGGGCATCCCCGAGGCGATGAACGTGCTGCTGCACGAGCTGCGGGGTCTAGCCCTTTCGGTCAAACTCGAATAGGCGGAGCCGGTAATTAGAAGATAAGAAAAAAGATCATATTATGCCATTCAACAAAGATAACAAGTCAAACGGCGGGTACAGCCGGATTTCGATCGGCCTGGCCTCCCCCGAGGAGATTCTGGCCCAGTCGAGCGGCGAGGTGCTCAAGCCCGAGACCATCAACTACCGTACCTACAAGCCCGAGCGCGACGGTCTGTTCTGCGAGCGCATCTTCGGGCCGGTCAAGGACTACGAGTGTCATTGCGGCAAGTACAAGCGTATCCGCTACAAGGGCATCGTCTGCGACCGCTGCGGGGTGGAGGTGACCGAGAAGAAGGTGCGCCGCGAGCGCATGGGACACATCTCGCTGGTGGTCCCGGTGGTGCACATCTGGTATTTCCGCTCGCTGCCGTCGAAGATCGGCTACCTGCTGGGCATCCCCTCCAAGAAGCTGGAGGCGATCATCTACTACGAACGCTATGTGGTCATCAACCCGGGCGTGGCGGCCGAGGCGGGCGTGGAGAAGCTCCAGACCCTCTCCGAGAAGGAGTACCTCGATATCCTGGCCACGCTGCCTAAGGGCAACCAGGCACTCGACGACGCGGACCCCAATAAATTCGTGGCCCAGATGGGCGCCGAAGCGATCTTCACGCTCCTGCAGCAGGTGGACCTTGACTCGATGTCCTATGCCCTGCGGCACAAGGCCTCGACCGAGACCTCGCAGCAGCGCAAGAGCGAGGCCCTCAAGTGCCTCAACGTGATCGAGTCGTTCCGCGCCTCGGGCGGGCTGAACAAGCCCGAATGGATGGTGCTCAAGGTGATCCCCGTGATCCCGCCCGAGCTGCGGCCTCTGGTGCCGCTGGACGGCGGACGCTTCGCCACCTCCGACCTGAACGACCTCTACCGCCGCGTAATCATCCGCAATAACCGCCTCAAGCGCCTGATCGAGATCAAGGCCCCGGAGGTGATCCTGCGCAACGAGAAACGCATGCTGCAGGAGGCCGTGGACTCGCTGTTCGACAACTCGCGCAAGTCCAACGCCGTGAAGAACGAGTCGAACCGTCCGCTCAAGTCGCTCTCCGACTCGCTCAAGGGCAAGCAGGGCCGTTTCCGCCAGAATCTGCTGGGTAAGCGCGTGGACTACTCGGCCCGTTCGGTCATCGTCGTGGGCCCCGAGCTCAGGATGCACGAAATGGGTATTCCGAAAGATATGGCCGCCGAGCTCTACAAGCCGTTCGTGATCCGCAAGCTCATCGAGCGCGGCATCGTCAAGACGGTCAAGTCGGCCAAGAAGATCATCGACCGCAAGGATCCCGTGATCTGGGGCATCCTCGAGAACGTCATCAAGGGCCACCCCGTGCTGATGAACCGCGCCCCGACGCTTCACCGCCTCGGTATCCAGGCTTTCCAGCCCAAGCTGATCGAGGGCAAGGCCATGCAGCTGCATCCGCTGGCCTGCACCGCGTTCAACGCCGACTTCGACGGCGACCAGATGGCCGTGCACCTGCCGCTGGGCAACGCCGCCATCCTGGAGGCCCAGTTGCTTATGCTCGGCTCGCACAACGTGCTCAACCCCGCCAACGGAGCCCCGATCACCGTCCCCTCGCAGGATATGGTGCTCGGTCTCTACTACATCACCAAGCCCCGCAAGGGCGTCAAAGGCGAGGGGCTCACGTTCTACGGTCCCGAGGAGGCGATCATCGCCTACAACGAGAAGCGGGCCGACCTGCACGCCATCGTGCGGTGTATGGTCGATGACCTGGACGAGCAGGGCAATCCCGTGCGCGTGCTCAAGGAGACGACCATCGGCCGCATCCTCTTCAATCAGGTGGTGCCCGCCGAGGTGGGTTATATCAACGAAATCCTCACGAAACGTTCGCTGCGGGACATCATCGCCGTGGTGATGAAGAAGGCCGGCGCCGACAAGGTGGCCGCATTCCTCGACGACATCAAGAACATGGGCTACCGGATGGCTTTCCGGGGCGGCCTGTCGTTCAACCTCGACGCGGTGATTATCCCCGACGAGAAGCAGAAGCTCGTGCAGGAGGGTTACGACCGCTCGGACGAGGTGATCGAGTCCTACAACATGGGTCTTATCACCAACAACGAGCGCTACAACCAGATCATCGACATCTGGACCAACATCAACACGAAGCTCACCAAGTCGGTGATCGACACGCTGGTGCGGGACGACGACGGATTCAACCCCGTCTATATGATGCTCGACTCGGGCGCCCGAGGCTCCAAGGAGCAGATCCGCCAGCTTTCGGGTATGCGCGGCCTGATGGCCAAGCCCCAGAAGTCGGGTGTCGAAGGCGGCCAGCAGGTCATCGAGAACCCGATCCTCTCCAACTTCAAGGAGGGTCTGTCGGTGCTCGAGTACTTCATCTCCACGCACGGCGCCCGCAAGGGTCTGGCCGATACCGCCCTCAAGACGGCTGACGCGGGTTACCTCACGCGCCGTCTTGTCGATGTGGCGCAGGACGTGATTATCAACGAGGAGGACTGCGGCACGCTGCGCGGCCTGACGGCTACGGCCATCAAGCGCAACGACGACGTGGTGCAGACCCTCTACGACCGCATCCTGGGCCGCACGGCCCTCAACGACGTGATCCATCCCCTCACGGGCGAGGTGATCTGCGTCGCCGGACAGGAGATCACCGAGGACATCGCCGAGGCGATCGAGAAATCGCCGCTGGAGTCGGTTGAAATCCGCTCGGTGCTCACCTGCGAATCCCGCCGGGGCGTCTGTGCCAAGTGCTACGGACGCAACCTGGCCACGGCCCGCATGGTGCAGAAGGGCGAGGTGGTTGGCGTGATCGCCGCCCAGTCCATCGGCGAGCCGGGTACGCAGCTCACCCTGCGTACGTTCCATGTCGGCGGTGTGGCCGGCGGTACGGCCGTCGAGACCAACGTGATTTCCAAGTACGAGGGACGGCTCGAAATCGACGAGCTGCGCACGGTCAAGGGCAAGAACGCCCAGGGCGAGGCGATCGACATCGTGATTTCGCGCCAGTCGGAGTTCCGCATCGTCGATCCCAAGACGGGCATCGTGCTCTATACGCATAACCTGCCCTACGGTTCGACGCTCTTTATGAAGGAGGGCGCCGAGGTGCACAAGGGCGACCTGATCTGCGAGTGGGATCCCTACAATGCGGTCATCATCTCGGAGTTCGACGGCCGTGCCGTTTACGAGAGCGTGATCGAGGGCGTCACCTACCGCGACGAGCGCGACGAGCAGACGGGCCTTTCCGAGAAGGTAATCATCGAGTCGAAGGACAAGACCAAAAACCCGGTCATCCGCGTGGTCAATAAGGAGGGCGAGGAGGTCAAGCAGTACAACCTGCCCGTTTCGGCGCACGTGGTGGTCAAGGACAACGCCCGCATCAAGACCGGCGACATCCTCATCAAGATTCCGCGTGCCGTGGGCAAGACGGGCGGCGACATCACGGGCGGTCTGCCGCGCGTGACCGAGCTGTTCGAGGCCCGCAACCCGTCGAATCCGGCCATCGTTTCGGAGATCGACGGCGAGGTTACGTTCGGCAAGATCAAGCGCGGTAACCGCGAAATCGTCATCACCTCGCGCGAGGGCGACGTGAAGCGTTACCTTGTGCCCCTGTCGCGCCAGATCATCGTGCAGGAGAACGACTATGTGAAGGCCGGCAGCCCGCTGTCGGACGGCGCGATCACGCCCTCCGACATCCTGAGCATCCTCGGCCCCACCAAGGTCCAGGAGTACATCGTCAATGAGGTGCAGGAGGTGTACCGCATGCAGGGCGTGAAGATCAACGACAAGCACTTCGAGGTGATCGTCCGTCAGATGATGAACAAGGTCAAGATCGAAGACCCGGGCGACACCCGTTTCTTCGAGGATCAGGTCGTGGACAAGTGGGAATTCATGGACGTCAACGACGAGCTCTACGACAAGGTCGTGGTGACCGACGCCGGCGATTCGACCTCGGTACAGCCGGGGCAGATCATCTCGTTGCGCAAGCTGCGGGACGAGAACTCCAGCCTCAAGCGCCGCGATATGCAGCCCGTGCAGGTGCGCGACATCGTGCCGGCCACCTCGAATCAGGTGTTGCAGGGCATCACGCGCGCGGCGCTCCAGACCTCGAGCTTTATCTCGGCCGCTTCGTTCCAGGAGACCACCAAGGTGCTCAACGAGGCCGCGATCCAGGGTAAGGTCGATCCGCTGGTGAACCTCAAGGAGAATGTGATCTGCGGTCACCTGATCCCCGGCGGTACGGGTCTCAGGGAGTACGACTCCCTTGTTGTCGGCGCCACGGCCGAGCTGGAAAACCTCCAGGCCGCCCGATAACGGCAACAGTACGCGCTACGTATGCGACCGGCCGCCCCGCAAGGGGCGGCCGGTCGGTTATTTTGCGCGTCTGCGACTCTTTACTGCCTGCCGCCCTTGCCTTCGTGAAAGGGGGTGCATGACGGCCCGACGGCGGGCGGGCACACCACGCAGTTCCGGGCCGTCAGATCCGCAGCAGCAGGATGACGAGCAGCAGCATGACCAGAAAGACGCCCGCATAGCGCAGCAACCCCTGCCGGGGATTGCGCTGTCCCGTGCCTACGACAAATTGCAGCAGAACGACGAACACGCTCAGACACAAGGTCATGCTGACGATAAAGCGGATGTAGTTGGAGCCCTCCTGGAACATGCTGGAGCCCGAAATCGATGTGGAGGCGAGGGCGATGAAGGCTGCGAAGATACCCAATATCTGCGTGACCGAGCGGCGGTTGCCGTCGAGTTTGCGGTCGATGGTCTCCTGCGATTTCTCGAGACGCTGGTTGAACTCGCTGTCGATCTGGCTTTTGATCGAATCCACAAAGCGGAGGTAGAACTGGTTTACGATGTTCTTGCGGCGGAAGTTGAGGCTGGAATAGGTATCGCGCAGCTTGGTTTTCCCGATGGGACGCAGGAAGGTCGAGGCGATGAAAACCACATCCCTGTGCCCATAGACGTAATCCCGCATGCTCTCCACGGAGTCGATTCCCTCGGAGCCGATCTTCAGCCGTGCGATCGCATGGTTGCCCTTGCTGTCGCTTTCGCATCGGTAGAAACAGTCCTCGAACAGGGAGCCGTAGTTGGCGGCGTCGCAATTGTCCTCGATGGCATGGACCAGCCGCTTGAGCACCAGCGAGAGGGTATTGATCCGGTTCACCAGGTCGAAGCCCAGTTTTGCATGCTGCTTGGTTTCGACCACCTTGTGGATGATGCCCAGGCACCATTCAAAGTGACGGGTGAGAAACGAACAGGAGAGAATCCTCGGGCCGCCTTCTAAGAGCACCTGTTCGATCTCCGACAAGTGGTTTTCGATAAGCTGCCGCCCCTCGGGACGCGAGAAGTCGGCCTTGTCCACGACGATCTGGAGCTTCTTCAGATAGCGGCCATAGTGGATGAACTGCTCTTGAACGCGCTTGAGAATTTTTTGATCGTATGCTTTGATGTCCCCGTATTCTTCGTCGTCGAGGCCGGCCGCATGGCTGTTGTATTGGTCGAGGTATTCGGCCGCGAGTCGTTTGTAATCCCTTTCGAGGAGTTCCGGCTCCTCGTTATTGGCGATGATCGCAAAGAGAAGGTTTTCATACGGGCGGTCGGAGTGCGGCAGTTTGTTGTGCTGGACGATCGAGGCGACGAAATCGTCGAACATCACATAGGGAATACATTGCTGGCAGGCGGCCTTGTAGTCGTCGATCTTGTGGTGCAGCGAACAGATTTCATTGTTCACCATGAAATCGAAGTTGGAGAGCAGCTTGGATGTGTCGCTGCTCAGCACTTTGTAGATCAGGAATTTGTTCTTCCTGTCCAACAACTGCAGGGTATCGAGGAGTTGGTCCACGACCTCCAGGTCGAACAAATCCCTGAGTTCGTCTTTCGTGGTTTTGGCCCGGCAAAGGTCCTTGAAATTCTCGCATGACTTGATTGTCTTCCGGAGTGTGTCTTCGACGCCGAGCAGGGTGCTCATCTCCTGAATACCCACCGAAAAGCAGTGGTCGATTACGGTCATATCGGTAATCATCTGGAACAGGTAGGGGAACAGCCGGATAATCTCCGGCAGCTTCTCCGCATCGTTCCGGTTGATGTAGTAGCGGTTGAAATGATCGTATCGCTTGATGTAAAGGTTGTTATCCGCGACATTGACGAAATGCTGCGTGTCGTTCGGGTTCAGGATGGCGTCGATTTTGCGGTCGAGAATAAAGCAGGACTCGCAGAGCATGGCGAGGATTTCGATGTCGTTCTGGGGGTTCTTGTCCAGCGGAGTCCAGGGCCAGAACTCCTTTTCGGTGCCGATGATCGCATTGGTCAACGAAGCGGACAGCGGTTTTAGAATCTTCTCGGTTTGGTTGGCGTCGAAAATATACTCCGCCTTGAGGATGGATAGGCAGAACTGATTGAAAACATGGATCAGGAAGTTCGTCGAAAGGTACCGGTAGCCGTAGAGCGTGATGTTGGTCACATAGTCGATCAGGAACTGATCGACGGATTTTTTAAACGGTATTTCCCTTTTGAGTTCCTGCGTGAGCCGGTCGATGAACAGGTGTTTCCGGTCGGTTTTGGTCCGTGCGTTGGAGATGCACGTTTTTACCAGCTCGCCGAACTTTTCGTCTCTCTTCGTGCTGTTGTTCGACGCGGTGCTGAGGTCTTTGAACCGGATGAAGGCCCTGCAATTCCTGTATAGTTGGGCGATAAGTTTTTCTTCGTAATCCGGATTCTGAAATCCGTTCCAGAAAACGAGATCGGCAAAATTGCCGGAGGGATTGTTGCTGAGAAGGTTTTGAACGGTTTTTAAAGGGGCAAGAGGTGTTTTTTGGGTTGAGCAGTTCGGGTCGGTTGTCATAAAAAGGTCAGAAAGAGCTCTGCAACAGGTTGGAAATGTCGTCCCATTCCTCCCGGTAGAAGAGTTTGCGCCTGCTGTCGCCGATGGTTACCTTCTCGAACGGTTTGACCCGATCGATGCGGGTTTCGGCCACGCGGGGAAGGATGATGGTTCGGTCCTCGGGAGAGACGTAAATCCTTCCCATGCGTTTGCTGAGATAAGGGATGAGCTTGTGGCTGCTTCCCTTGTAGGTGACAAACCCGTTGCGGCTGCCGAGAAACTGGTCGGTGAGCAGGGTGATACTATTCGGTCTCATTGTGTTCTTCGTTCATACTGAAAATATGCAGCGCCTCGTCCATCATCCGGTGCAGCGCGTCGCTGCGCAACAGAAAGGCGCTTTTGTGTTTTCCGAGGGCCTGCAATTTGTACGCAGCCCGCTCCACAATTGCTTCTGTCACGTGGGAATGACCCTGCAATTCCTGAGCCAGAGCCGACCGTTCGCGCACCACGTGCTCCGTTTCCAGGATCAGGTGCAGTTTCAGGTTGTCGTAGTTGTTCTCCAGCCGGATCCTCATGCGCGAAAAATAGAACCACAGGAGCAGGGCGATCAGCCCGGTCAGGAGCATTGCCGTACAGGATAACCCGATGACCGTGAGGGTAAAGGGTGAATTCAGGAACGTGAATTTCTCGGACGTCTGCCCGAATAGGATCCATGCGGTCACCGCTGCGAAAAATACCAGTGCGGTGAATATCCATACCGTGCACATCCATTGCCCCGCGCCGATCCTGCGGCGTGTCGAGCGGTAGTTCGCTTCGAGGTGTTGCAATTCCGACAAACCGGCTGCGGGGTGGGATCCGGTCGTTTCGGCCGGTTTCCTCCCGTGCCAGAAACGCCAATTATGCCGATCGTCGGGTGATTTGCCGTCGGTTTCTGTGCTCATTTTACGTTTTTTTCGCTCCTGCGACCGGTTCGAAATTACCGGACAGCCGCATAACCGGCTGATCTGTTGTCTTCAGGATGAGCGCAAAGATACGAAAAAAAACACCGAATTGTCTTTCCGGCCCGAAAAATTATGCCTTTTCGCCCTGTTTCGCTCGCGGACGGTCATACTGTTAAGGCTTCGGAGGTGGGAATGACGTACTGCTCGCCGCCGCCGGGGACGAAAAAACGGAAGAGTGCCCGGCAATCTTCCGTCTTGTAGCCCCACCGCGACTCGAACGCGAATTTAGGGTTTAGGAAACCCTCGTTCTATCCCTTGAACTATGGAGCCTTATGGCTTATCTCTGCGGCGCTCTCCTCCGTCCGGACTTGGGTCCGTCTTGCGCGCCGCTGTTGTCCTTTGCTGTCTTACGGATGCCTCCCCTCCGGGGCGTCCCGATCCGTTTGCCACCCGTTCGTCGTCCGCCGCATCCTCCTCTCCCCGAGACTTACCGCTCCCGATCGCGCAACTCGGCGCTTACGGCCTCGAAATCGCCGCGCGAGAGAAAGACCAGCTTTCCGAAGTCGCGGTAGGCCGCCGCATGGTCAAGGAGCCTCAGGTTGGTGATGCCCTCGAGCAGCGTACCCGCCGGCAGTTCTGCGTCGGCCCGCTGCGGGTTGGCGATCACGGCGAATCCGCGGCCGAGCGTTTCGCCCCGGCGTCCCGTGACTTTGTAAAAGAGCCGCACAGGACACTGCGCCCCCGCCGTCAGCTGCAGCCGAATCCGGGCCGACAGGTCGCACGACCTGCGCAACTCCTCCAACCGGACTCCGAGCACCCGGTACCCGATCTCCGGGGCCGGCTGTGCGAATGGCACCTCCCGTCCCCGCAGCGGCCCGAATGCGGGCAGCAGCTCGGCGTACAGTTCATCGACCTGCGCCGGTGCGAGCAACCGAGCCTCACCGCCGGCTTCGTCTGCAAGGTAGTCATACGCGATGCGGGGCAGCGGGCCCAGCGTGGCGTTATCCCGGTTGCAGGCGACGAAGACGAGCGCGAGCGCCAGAAAGCCTGACAGCGACTTTCTCCTGCGCATTGCGGTGCATCCCCGTCGGAATACGCCGCAAAGATAGCGAAATTCGGGAAAAACCATCCGTTTTCGCCTCAGAATTTGAAGTCGAGACCCAGCGAGAAGACATGGGCCGAGAGGGAATAGTTGCCCGAGAAGGGTTGGTTGGCCTCCTTGGCGGCGAGCGCGGCGGCCGCCTCTTTGGTCGCACCGGCCTGGATAGCCCCCGTGTAGGTCAGTTGGTAGGTCAGCGGATTGACGTAGGGATAGGAGCCCATGCGCTCGGGATCGGCCGAGGTGATGTAACCGTACGACAGGTCGATCGAGAGGAAGGAGGTCGGTCGGATGCTCAGCCCCGCCGTGTAGGATACCTTGGTCATCGAGGGGGTCTCGGGGTTGAGGTAGTCGCTGCGCACGGGGCTTTCGTCCACGTACATGCCCATGCGCGCCGTGACGTACCTGACGGGGGTGTACTGCCCGCCGAAGCGGAAGATCAGCGTGTTTTTGTAATTCTTGACCGAGTTGATGTCGTCGAGCAGCAGCTCTTTTTCATTGAACGAGACGTTGAGGTTCTGGTACGCGCTCCAGCCCACCCATTGCAGATCGACGGCGAACTCCCACTTGGGGGTCGGACGGAAGCTCACGGCCCACGTCACGTTGGTCGGCAGGGGCAGTTCGGCGGTGAAGGTGCCCTGATCCAGACCGGGAATGAGGGGTTTCTCGCCCATTGCGATCAACTGGTTGTTGACCCCCTCGAGCACCTGTTTGATCTCGGGGGAGAGGAAGGTCATCTCGGCCGTGCCCTTCTTGGCTTTCATCATCATCTTCGAGCGGTAGGAGAAGCCGATCGTCCATTGCTCGTTGATGTCCCACATCAGGCCGACATTGACTCCGACGGCGGCTTGGGCGCTCCCCTTGAGCTTGGCCGAGACGATCGCCCGGTCGCCGGCTGCGGTGAACAGCGGGGCGTACTGGCCCTGCCCGTAGGCGGTCAGCACGGTGGCGATCTGCGTGTTGGTCGTCGCCCCCACCGGGAGCAGCGAGCGCGAAAGATCGAACTTGCCCCACGAGACCATCAGCCCCGCGCCGACGCTGAGCTTGTCCCAGAATTTGTAGGATACGGTCGGCTGGATCGAGTAGGCCGTCAGGTTGATGCTCTGGATCAGGTGGGCGCCGGGCCAGTTGTCGCCCCAACGCATCGAGGAGCCGTAGGGGGTGGTGAAGCCGATGCCGACGGCCAGGTTCTCGGTGGGCTTGTAATTGAAGTAGGCGTACAGGGGCGTCGAAATTTTATTGTCTGAATAGGCCTTGATCGGCTGCGTCCCCGTGTAGTCGTTGGGTCCGGTGTAGGTCACGTCGGATTTGATGCCCGTGATGCCGACCGAGATGTCGAATTTCGAGCGCTGAAAGGCTGTGGCCGCCGGATTGAAGTGGATGGATTCGGCGTCGAGCTTCATGCCCGTTCCGACGTGTCCCATGCCGGACTGCTTGGCACTCAGGGTGTTTACCTGATACCCTTCGGCCGAGGCCGTTGCCGCAGCGAGCAGGCCGCATGCGAGGAGGAAAAGTCGTTTCATGCTTTTTCGTTTTGGTTCGTACTGGCTGCCGCCGCGCTTCCGAGCAGCGGATTGCGGCAGATTTTCCGTCTCCGGCATCCCGGGATGAGGCATCCCTTGCCGGACACGAAACGGGGCAAAGGTAGCGAAACTCCCCGCTGCGGCGAAATTTTTTGGTCGGAATTTCTCTAAAATTGGCACAAAAGCACCAATTTTGGTCGGAATGACCATAGTGTGACGGAGAGATCCGGGACGCTCGCCGACAGCCCTGCAAGCCGGCCGGCCTCCGGAACGGGGCGACGGAAGGGGCCGTTGGCACCTTCGGGTTTCCGGTCGCCCGATCGTGCGGGCGGGATGTCGGATGTCTTGTAATCGGACGGGGGAGGGGCGGCGGCTACTCCAGATCGACGGTCGGGCGGAACTTCACGCTCTTGTGGGGCGGTATCCTGACGGGGGCGCCCGTGCGGGGGTTGCGTCCCAGGCGGGCGGAACGGTGCTGAACGGTGAAACTCCCCAGACCGGAAAGGGTGATCTTCCCGTCCTCGCGGAATGTCTGTGCGGCGATGCTGACCAGCGCGTCCACCGCTTTCCGCGCATCCGCTTTGGTAAGTCCCGTCCGCAGGGCGATGGCTTCCGACAATTGAGCTTTGTTCATAACCGGTTCTTTACGAGGAGTGAGCCTTACAAATGTAAGCAAAAATCGGAGCAATGCAAAATTTGCCGGATCCCTAAAGCACAGATTCGGTTCCCGTTATGGTGCGTTCGGACGGTGTGGGCCCGGGCGCGGACCGGGGATTCCACGGACGGTTTCGGTGCTTTTGGCCGGCGGATTTGGCGGAATCGAAAATCCGTCGTATTTTTGCCGCCGGAGAGATGGCAGAGTGGTCGATTGCGGCGGTCTTGAAAACCGTTGAACCGCAAGGTTCCGGGGGTTCGAATCCCTCTCTCTCCGCAAGAGCCGGAAAAGCTGCGATGAAGTCGCAGCTTTTTTTATTCTGCGGGGCGACTGAGTTTACTCAAAGTCGCCCGGCATAATAAAAAAACGGCCTTTCGGCATTTTCCGGCTCTTGTAGGGACGCCGCCGGCAGGCAAGGGAAAGGCGAGCCGCGCGAGCCAATCCCGTCCCGGCCGGCGATGCCGCGCAGTCCGAGAAAAATGCGCCTGCCCTGTTCCGCCGGACGCCGCCGGCAGACAAGGGAAAAGCGAGCAGCGCGAGCCAATCCCGTCCCGGGCAGCGATGCCGCGCAGTCCGAAAAAAGATGCCGCCCGACACAAGCGTGCAGGCTGCTTTGTATGGACACCATGCGGGATCGTGCCGCAGCAAGATGGCTTTCCGTCGGCTGACGATCTGTTGGGGCCATATCGTCCGTTTTTCCGGCATGAAAGACCGGTGGACGGTCAGTTGAAATAGATGCTTTCCCTGTATTGTTTGGGGCTCCTGCCCGTGTAACGGCGGAAAAAACGGCTGAAGGTGGGCAGGTCGCGGAAATTGACCCGAGAGGCGATGGTTTTCATATCCAGGGCCGATTCCCGCAGCAGCGCCTTGATCTCGATAATCGTAAAGTAAACGATCCAGTCGTGGGCGGACTGTCCGCTGATGCGCCGGACCAGGTTGGTCAGGTATTTCGGGGTGATGTTCAGTCGGTCGGCGTAGTAGGCGACCTCTTTGCTCGGGGAGTGCTCGTCGATAATCATGTGCATGAACCGGAATGCAAGCTCCTCTTTGCGTGTGTATCGGGTGTTCTTCCCCGCCGGATCGTTGATATATCCGACATAAACGTCCCAGTAAAACACCCGTAAGAGCTGCATGATCGACTCCTTCCGGCAATCGGGTGGAACGTGTTCGTTGCGGTAGGCCAACAGGTTGCAGAAATACCGGAAGCGGCCGATGTAGTCCTCGTTGGGCTTGGTCGCCACGCGCTTGCGCATGAAGAAAAAGAATCCCGACCGAAGCATCCACAGGGAGCTCAGCGTGTCGGAAAACATACCCTGCGAAACGCGGAAAAAGGTCATGCGGAAGTCGGAGCTGACCTCGGCGATGGAGACGAGCTGCCAGGGAAAGAGGATGAGTATTACTCCGGGCGAGATGCGGGACGCGGTTTCGGATACCTGAATCGTGGCGCTTCCGTCCGTGCACACGGCGCCGATCCCCTCCTGCATGTAGGAGGGATACTCCTTGACGGGAAAGTCCTTCATATCGGTATATACCCCGAACTCCCCGCACCCCTCGGGTGCGGCGGCGTGCGTGTCCGTTTTTACTCTGCGGTTCATCCGTGCAAAAATAATCAACTCCGGCCTAAAATCGCTATTTTCCTCAATAATTAGCAATAATTGCCCCGAAACGGCCGGAAAGTGATTTAATCCCTATTTTTATCGTCCCTATGTTTTCAAGACGGAAAATAGTGCGCGACTTCGCAAAGATACAACTGATTATCGTTCTGTCGTGGTGCCTGCCTGCGACACTGCCCCGCGCGCATGCCTCCTCCGGGCGTTGCAGGATCGCCGCGGTACATTCCTACGAAAAGAATTACCGCGATGCCGGCCGCTACCGTTACCTGCTCGAAAAAGAGTTGGCCGCAAAGGGTTTGAAAGCGGAAATCCGCGAATTTTTCCTGAACTGCAACGAATTGATCTACGAGGATGAGTTGGCGCGCGCCTCCTATTTTATCGACCAGGCGGTGGAGTGGGGCGCCGACGCAATCGCTGTATTCAACAATCAGGCGGTTTACTCGCTGCTGAAATGCGGCAATCCCCGATTGCGCGCGCTCCCCGTGGTATTCAGCGGGGCGTATCATCCCGACGAAAACCTCATCGCCCAGTATCCCAACGTCACCGGGTATGTCGATATCCCCGATTATGCCCGCACCGTCCGCATGATCGAACGTATCGTGGGGAAGTCGCGCATCGTGGTTATGAGCGGAAGCAACACGATCGACGGAGCGATGTGGCGGAATCTGGTCGGACAGTGCGGCCGGGCGGGTATCGAGACGTACGACGGGGACGTATTTTCCCACGTCTGGCGCCACCGCGTGGTCAGGAACGCCGACCAGGAAGATCGGGGCGAGTACTACAACGAACAGATCGACACCACGGTGGTCATGCGCCTGATGAGCGAAACCATGCCGCTTCGCACGATCCAGCAGACGGCCCGCGGTTCGGAGACCTACCTGATGCTGACCGCACGCACGTACAACTCGCTGGATGCTCCCGAATTTTTCGTCAATCCCTCCTTCGCGGTCATCAACGAGGGGTTCGGATCCAGCGACAAGATGCTGGGCGGTTATTTCGCCACGCTCGAGACGCAGATGGAGGATATGGCCGACGGCATCGCCCGGCAGTTGCGGGGGGAGGCGCCGCAGCGGCAGATCACGCAGTGCCGCAAGCAATACGTGCTGAACTGGAACGTGATGCGGCGCTACGGCATTTCCGCCGAGAACCTGCCTCCCCAATACGAGGTGATGTACGTTCCCCTCACGGTGCGCTACCGCTATTACATCCTGGCGGGTTATATCGCGGGGGCGGGCCTCATAGCGGCCCTGATCCTGTTCCTTACATACAGCCTGTCACGCGAACGCAGACGCAAGAGGGAGGCGGTTCACGATCTGCTGTACGAGCACGAAACGCTCAAACTCGCTATCGAAGGGGGAGAGACCTATGCGTGGCACATCCGGGAGGGCTGCCTGAGCTTCGATTCCCATTTTTACCGGTTGATCGACTGCCCTCCGGGGATCCTCACGCTGGATCGGATTCTCGATTTCGTCCACCCCGATGACCGGGAGCGTTTCAGCCGGAATTTCCGGCGGGAAGAGCGGTCGGCCAGGTACAGGGGCGAATACCGGTGCAACTTCGGGGGGAGCTACCAGTGGTGGGAATTCCGTTACAGCTCGGTTTCGGGCGACGGGCGGCAACCCGTCGTGACCGGCCTGCTGCAAAACATTCAGGAGTTGAAGGACCACGAAGCGGAGCTGATCCGGGCGCGCCAGCTCGCCGAACGGGCTGAGCTGAAACAGTCCTTCCTGAACAACATGAGCCACGAGATACGCACGCCCCTGAACGCCATTGTCGGTTTTTCGAACCTGCTGATCGACAATCCGGATATTACGGCCGATGAGAGACGGGAGTTCATCCACCTGATTAACATGAACAACGAGCTGCTGCTGAATCTGATTAACGACATACTCGAACTCTCGCGCATCGAGTCCGGCTCGGTTGCTTTCGCGCTGGAAGAACACGACGTGCGCACGCTGCTCGACGCCTATTTCCGCACATTCGGCGTGCAGATGAAGCCTCAGCTTGAGTTTCGGTGCGATTTCCCCGCCGGGGATACGACGGTCAGCGTCGATCCGCTGCGTTTGCAGCAGGTGGTGACCAACTTCCTCTCCAACGCCAACAAGTTTACCGCGGCGGGTTCCGTCGTGTTGGGCTACCGCATTGCGGCCGACCGCAGCGAGGTGCGCATCTTCGTGAAGGATACCGGAAAAGGAATTCCGTCGGAGGAGCTGAAGCTGATTTTCTCCCGCTTCTACAAACACGACGAATTCGCACAGGGCACCGGACTGGGGCTCTCCATCTGCCAGAGCATCGTGGAGCGGATGCACGGACGCATCGAAGTCGAGTCGCAGGAGGGCGGGGGCAGTTGTTTTACCGTCGTGTTGCCGCTGACCTGAACCCTTTTCCACGAACCTCGAACCGCTTAGGACGACCGTTTACCCACCCGCATTTTTCGACCATGTTAAAAAAAGGATTCCTGCTCGCTGCGTTTTTCCTCTCGGTGGCCATCCCGCTGCATGCGCAGATCACCACGGCGGCGATCGGGGGCGAAGTGACCGATGCGCAGGGGAGACCGGTGATCGGCGCGACCGTCACAGCCGTCCATGAACCTTCCGGCACCCGGTACGCCGCCGCCGCGAATGCGGACGGGCGCTATGTGATCCGGGGAATGCGCGCGGGCGGCCCTTACCGGGTCGAGATCGCCTGCTTCGGGATGGTCGATAACCGGACCGGAGGCATCACCCTGCGGCTGGGTGAAACGTTCCGGCACGATGCCGTCCTGGAAGAGGCCTCCCTGCAGCTCGGCGAAATCGTCGTGACGAGCAGGAGCGGAATCGAAAACACCCGGACCGGAGCCGCTTCGAGCGTGACCGCCGCCGAGATCGGCCGTATGCCCTCCATCGCCCACGGGATTGCCGATGCCATCCGCCTGAACCCCCATGTGCGGGTCGCCCCCGACGGGACCATCAGTTTCAACGGCATCAACAACCGCTACAACAGCTTCCGCATCGACGGGGTCATCAACAACGACGCATACGGACTGGCCGACAACGGCTTCAACGGGGGGCAGGCCGGCACGCAGCCCGTCTCGATGGAGACCGTCGAGCAGCTTCAGATCAGCGTCGCTCCGTTCGATGTCCGCCAGTCGGGATTTACGGGAGGCACCGTCAATGCGATCACCCGGTCGGGGACGAACGACTTCCACGGCTCCGTTTACGGCTTCGGAAACAACCGGCATCTGATCGGCCGCAGTTACCGGATGCGGAACGGGGCGTCGGCGACCAGGCTTACCGACCGGTACGAATACCGGGCGGGGCTGACGGCAGGCGGCCCTGTGGTCGCCGACAAACTCTTCTTTTTCGTCCATTACGAAAGGGCCGGCAAAACCTATCGGAATCCCTATTCCGTCGGTGCGGCCGCTTCCATGATCGACGCCGGCAAAGCAGCCGACGTGCTGCAAAGGCTCTCGGAGATGGCCGCCGAACAGGGGGTGGCCTATCGGGGCACGCTGGATGCCGCCGACGTCTATGCCGCATCGGACAAGGCGGGAGTGAGGCTCGACTGGAACCTGAGCGACCGACACAAGGCCTCGTTCCGCTGGAGCCTGGTCTCCGCCCGGCAGCTCAACGGCGCCAGCGATGCCGACCACCTCAACGCCTCGAGTTTCAGCTACGATTTCGTCTCCCTGACCGACTCTTACGTGCTCGAGCTCCAAAGCCGGCTGTCGAACAGCGTGAGCAACGAATTCCGCGTCTCCTGCGTGCGTGTGCGCGACAGGCGGGAACCGGGCGCAGACCCCTTCCCGATGGTGCAGGTCGGCAACGTGGGCGACGGCACGCTGAACCTGGGCAACGACCGCTCATCGATGGTCAACAGGCTGGATCAGACGATCTGGTCGTTTACCGACAACCTGACGTGGTACGTCGGGAAACATGCGCTGATCGCGGGCACGCACAACGAGTTCTACCGCTTTTCCAACCTCTTCATCCAGGATGCGTACGGCTCCTACTTTTTCGACAGCCCCGACGACTTTTATGCGGGCAACATCCGGCAGTACCGCTTCGCACAGGCCAATACGGAGGTGACCGGCGATCCGCACTGGGCGGCGGCTTTCGGTGCGGGGATGCTCGGATTCTATATTCAGGACAACTTCGGGGTAAGCCGCTCCCTCGATCTGACGCTGGGCATCCGGGTGGATATTCCCCTGATCTTCGGCACGCCGGCGGAGAACGCCCCGTTCAACGAATTCATGGTCGCCGTAAACCGGGACTGCCGCACCGACATGCGGATGGGCATAAGTCCGCTCTTTTCGCCCCGTTTCGGGTTCCGCTGGAATATCCGGGGCGCCGACCGTTGCGTCGTCCGCGGCGGGGCGGGCATCTTCACCGGTCGGATTCCCTTCGTGTGGCTGAGTAATAATTTCGCCAATACGGGGGTGCAGTTTTCCACCTTCGTCGCCGATAATCCGACCGATCTGCCGATCGTCCTCGATCCCGCGAAGCAGGCTCAGCAGGCGGGGAAGCTGACGGCCGGCGGCTCCCAGACCATCAACGTGGCGGACAGGGCGTTCGTTTTTCCGCAGGACCTGCGTGCCGACCTGGCCGTGGATTTCGGCCTGGGCGGATTCCGGTGGACGGCCGAGGTCATCTGCTCCAAGACGCTGAACGACGTGTTCTACCGCAATATCGCGGTTGAACCGACGGGCAGGAGCCTGGGGGAGACCTATCCGAGCCTCGACTTCGACCGGCGTCCGATGCTCGGTCAGATCGAGGGGGCGAATCGCTACAACGGCATCTACCTGCTGGGCAACACGCACCGGGGTTACACATGCAGCTTTTCGCTGACCGCGCAAAGAAGTTTCGATTTCGGGCTCGACATCACGGCTTCCTACACCTGGCTGCGATCCGTGAGCGCCAACAACGGAACCACCGCCGTCGCCGCCTCCAACTGGCAGGCCAACTACACCGCCTCGGACCCCAACGTCGCCGAAACGGGATACTCGCCGTTCCATGTTCCGCACAGCGTTCACGCCGCCGTATTCTATACGAAGAACTGGAATGCCAACCACACCACCACCATCGGCCTGACCTATGCCGGCAGCAGCGGCATCCCCTATTCGGTCTGTTACAACGGCGATCTGAACGGCGACGGGGCCTACAACGACCTGCTCTACATCCCCACCGATGCGCAGGTCGATCGGATGCGTTTCACGGCCACCGCCGACTACACGGCCCGTCAGCAGCAAACCAACTTCAAAGCGTGGCTGGCCCGCGACGGCTATACGAAGGGACACCGGGGCGAATATTACCGGCGCAACGGAGGACGCAAGCCCTTTGAAAACCATTTCGACTTCCATTTTGCCCACCGCATCAACTTCAGGATCGGCAAGGCGATGCGGGGCGTGGAGTTTTCGCTCGACCTGGTCAACGTCGGCAACCTCTTCTGCAAAGCGTGGGGACGCACCTCTGTCTCGACCGTTTACTACAATCCCGTCACCTACAAGGGCGGCGGCAATTTCCAGTTCCTGCACGACGCCGACTACGACATGCATGCCTATGACGACTATTATTCCCGCTGGAGAGGGCAGTTGGGCGTAAGATTCATCTTCTGAATCCTGCGCTCCTTCGCCCCTTCCCGATGCGGACAAACGACAATACTGATTACGGAAACTACAAAACCTTCATAACGGATCCTGACTTATGATGACCCCGGCTCGCAAGCTCCGCGTGAGCGCCTACCTGAAAAAAACCGTCGTCCTGCTTTGCGGCGTGTTGTCCTGCCTCGCCGTCAGCGCACGGCAGGAACCCGCGCCCGGTTTCAAGAACGACTACCTGTTGATTATCAATACCTACTCGTCCAACGCCCCGTGCAGCAACGCCATCATCAATTCGGTGCAGAACTGGCTGAACACGGACAACACGACCGCCGTTTACGTCGAGCACCTCAACACGCTGCTCATCGACAGCCAGGAAGAATTCGGGGAGGTGAGGCGGGAAATCTTCGCGCGGTATGCGGCACGGGCGCCGAAGATCGTGCTGCTGATCGGCAATCCCGTGCTGATCCTCAGGGACGACATCCGGGCCCATTGGGGCGACGTGCCGATCGTCTCGACCGCCGAGATGGATTTCGTGTCGCCCGATAAGGAGCACCTTCAGACCGCGGCGATTCCCGAGCAGCGGCGCGTGCCCATCGCCGAGCTGGCCGATGAGTACAACCTCACGTTTCTCCAGAGCCGGTTGTTCCCGCAGGAAAACGTGGAGTTGCTGCGCCACATGGTGCCGGGGCTGAGGAAAGTGCTCCTGCTCGGCGACGGCTGTTATGTGAACCAGCAGCTCCACTACGACATGCAGCGGATGATGGCCGAGCATTACCCCGGCCTGGAGTATGAATTCATCTCGGCGGCCGACATCACCACCGAAGAGCTGCTCGCGCGGCTCAACACTATCGACACGAAGACCACCGGCGTGCTTTTCTCGTCGTGGTCGTGCGTCTCCAACGTCGGCGGCGCAACCGTGCTGGAGACCTACTCGTTCCGGGTGATCGCCAACATCCCCATCCCGATCTTCGCTTTCAAGCAGGCGGTCATGGAGAACAGTGGCATGGTCGGGGGCCGCATCTACGACGAGCCGGAGCTGCTGGCCCGGCTGCAACAAACCCTCGAGCAGATCCGCGCGGGGGTGCAGCCGCGCGACATTCCGTTTTACATCCCCCAAAAACCGGTTCCCACCTTCAACTACCCGTCGCTGCTGCAGCGCAACTTCTCGGTCGAGGACTGTCCTGCGGGCAGCGTGTTCCTGGGCCGTCCGCAGAATTTCTGGCAGCAGAACAAATACCTGCTGCTCTTCTGCAGTATCGCTGCGGGAGCGCTTCTGGTCGCGTTCTTCGTGCGCAAGTACATCCTTTCGCTCAAGGCGCTCAACAAAGCCCAGCAGGAGCAGGTCGAGACAAGCCGCAAGCTGGAGCTGGTGCTCGGCGTGGCCGACATCATTCCCTGGCACATGAATCCGCACGAGCAGACCATCCGCTGGGACGCCGCACCTCCGTTGTGCTTCGACCGCGGGGCTTCGGCGCCGGGGGAGGCGCCGACCTCCATTGCGCTGAAGGAGTGTTTGCGCAGCATCCATCCCGACGACGTGGAGCGGGTGCGGCGGCAATTCCGCACGCTTCTGGGCGGCGACACCGCGAAGTTCTACGAACAATTCCGGATCGTGGGGCCCGGCGGGGCCGATGCCCGGATCGACTGGGTGGAGGTGCAGGCGACGGTGGAGGGGCGCGATCCGCACGGCGCTCCGCTCACGCTGGTCGGGTCCCTGCACGTGATAACCGAACGCAAGCGGATGGAGCGGGAGCTGATCCAGACCAAGGAGCAGGCCGAAGAGTCCAACCGCCTCAAGTCCGTGTTCCTGGCCAATATGAGCCATGAAATCCGCACTCCGCTGAACGCCATCGTCGGTTTTTCGCGGCTGCTGGCGACCGTGGACGACCCGGGCGAGAAAAACGAATACATCCGGATCATCGAAAACAGTAACGACCTGCTGCTCCAGCTCATCGGCGACATCCTCGACCTGTCGAAGATCGAGACCGGAACCATGGAGTTCGTCGAGGCTCCGGTCGATGTGAACGAGATGATGGAGGAGATCACGCGGGCTATGGCGCTGCGGGCGGAACCCAAGGGGCTGGCCGTTACTTTCAAAGACCGCCTGCCCGGGTGCTGCATCCTCACCGATCGCAACCGGCTGCACCAGGTGATTACCAACCTGATGACCAACGCGCTGAAATTCACCGACGGAGGCGCGATCACGATCGGCTATGCCCTGCAGCCCGACAACATGCTGGAGTTCTACGTTTCCGACACCGGCTGCGGTATTCCGGAGCAGGAGCAGCAGGCGATTTTCAACCGTTTCGTCAAGCTCAACCGCTTCGTGCAGGGCACCGGGCTCGGGCTTCCGATCTGCCAGACCATCGTAGAGCGGATGGGCGGACGGATCCGCGTGGAGTCGGTGATGGGCAAGGGCTCGACTTTCCGCTTCACGGTGCCCTACCGTCGGGCGGAGCGGAGCGGCAAAGCGGTTCCCGAACACGATCGTGCCAACGTGCGCAAGGACGAAATCACCATCCTGATCGCCGAGGACAACCCCAGCAACTACAAGTTCCTGGAGAGCATCCTCAAGAAGCGTTACAATATCCTGCATGCCTGGGACGGGCAGGCGGCCGTCGAACTCTTCCGTACGCACAGGCCGCATCTGGTTCTCATGGATATCAACATGCCGGTTTTGGACGGATACGGGGCGAAGGAGGGCATCCGCCGCCTCTCGCCCGAGGTGCCCGTCATCGCCGTCACCGCCTATGCTTTCGCCTCGGACGAACAGAAAATCCTTGCCGCGGGATTCGACGGCTATATCGCCAAGCCGATCAACCCGTCGATCCTCTTTGGCAAGATCCGCGAACTGCTCGCCGAGCGGCTGCATATCCTCTGACCGGAGGTTCCGTCCTTTTTGCATGAGATGCGGACAATGCGTAATGTTCGCCTGAAAACGCTTAATGCGGAATATTTGCAGCGCTGTGTTTCGTTTGTGGCAGAAGGTCTGCCGCTTCCGCGCATTTATTCTCTGCCTGCTGTCCGGGAGTGCGAACCCTACCGAGGAATCATTTGTTTAGACGGAAATTATTCCTATTTTTGCACTATGCGGGCGTGTGTCTTCGGTAGGGGCTGAACGGATCGACCTTTGAGGATTCGGGCCCGGCACACTCGGAGAACCCGATAAGTGGCTAAAATATGGATGCTTCCCTATTCTGGACGTTACTTGCCTCGATCGTGGGCGTGATCGCATCCTTTCTTACATCAAGGCATTATGCGCTAAGGAAGCGGATTACGATACTATGCGGCCATGAACGGTGGCTGTTGAGTCGTGACGGGCGGTCGCCCAAATTGAAAATAACCTATAACGGCAGTACTGTCCGCGATAATCTGATCGAGGTCGATTACTTCGTATGCAATACGGGTAATTCGGACATTCGCATGGACCCCGACACCCCTTTAGTCTTTCGGCTGCCGGATTATTTCACATGGATAAAGACCGAGCTTTTGTTCCCTTTCGACGATTTACAGGTGCGATGCGCCGCCAATGGAGGAGAGCTGCTCGTATATTGGGATAATCTGCTAAAGAGAGGGGAGTTTTTCGAGTTGGCATCTCTTGTAGAATATGCGGGACCACAGCGTGATAGCCGCATGAAAGAAAGGAGGAGCAGCCTGCTCGAGAAGATGCAAGTGAAATCGAGGCTGAAAAACCTGTGTCCGATTGCGAAAAGGAAGCTCGACGAGTTTGCCGAGGAGGATTATGACGGGGTGGTGTTTTCGACGTGCTGCGGAGTGCTGCTGCTTGGAATCATTGTCCTGGGGTGTCTGTTTTTCGACCGGATTTTTCGTGCACCCTGGCTGTTCGGAGTTCTATTTATCGCCACCTTGATTAACGCTCCGATTTACTGGGTCGGTCTGGTCGGAAGAATTCGCCGACGCACCGGGTACAAGAGTATCCTCGAATACGGATTGCGAAACGAAAAACGGGTCTGGGACAGATGATGAAACCGGACCGTGCGCGCATCGCTCTCTTCTGCATCCGAGAGGTGCCGGTGTTCGGAACCGACCCGGTGTCGATCCCCGGCGTATCGGTCGCTTATGATGGCATCGAAGCGCATAACGACCTGCTGTATGCGGATTACATCATCCGGTGGAAAAGTTCGGAAGAGCGCTTCGCCGCTGGATGTGTTTATACGCTGACTCTCACTCTGCCGACGGGCCTTTCCTGGCGCGATGCTTCGCTCTTTTACCCCAGGCGGGACGGACTGCATATTTCGGGGACGTTTCAGGCGCAGCAGGCAAAATTCGTAGCAGATGGGTTTATGGGAGACGAAATCTTCCTTATCATCGAGACCGTTGTGGACGTCGGGCCAGCTTCTCAGCCGGACGGGGCGGACGAGGGCCCGGAGCTCTTCAAACGATTGCTGATAGCCTGTCCCGGTGAAAGTACGCTTTTCGTGAGCAGTGAAATGGTTCCGTTGTTGTCGGGCGATGATGCGGCGACCTCGGTTCTGTCGCTGTGTGTTACCTTGTTTTTGGGAGGCTTTTTTTTCTTGTCGGTCACCGACGTTTTCGCCTACTCAATGGTTATCGGGATCTTTTCTGTTGCATTCGCTCTTGTTTCGATAAGGTATGCCTGCTTGTTTGCTGAAGTGTTGATTCGGCATTTTCGGTTCCGTTGTCTGGTAAAAAGGTATCCCCTATTTCTGCTCAGACGTCTGAATTCGTTTTTGAAACCCGGATAAGTCCCGTTTCTCGGCGGGTAGCGGCGGGTAGGAGGAGAGTCCCTAATAGGGATTCGGAGGGTCGGGGAAAATGAAATCGCCGGAAAATGAAGAAAATCGAAAATTATTGTTATCTTTGCTGCGTCAACAACGCGAGTTCATTCCGATCTTTCTCTCCTTTGTCTTTTGCCGGGCAGCGGTTTTTGTTCAGCCCGGTTCTTTTCATCGTTGAAATCGACCCTTATAGCTTTCTTTGTTCAGACAACCGGTTCGTCTGCCGCCCGCGATATGCGCCGCCGGCCGTGAAACGGAAATGCCGCTCCCTGCGTCACAGGCCCCGAAAGCCCGGCGGACGAGGCGGAAAACGAAGTAATTAACCGAAAAAACAGTAGATGGCAGGATCGCAATCATTTGGAAAAAGAGAAAACGAAAAGAAAAAGCAGGCCAAACGCCTGGAGAAGCAGCGCAGCAAGGAGGCCCGGCGGGCCGAGGGCACCTCGTCGTTCGAGGAGATGATCGCCTGGGTGGACGAGCACGGCAACCTGACCGATGTTCCGCCCGAGGAGCGCGCCCGCAAAGCCCAGGAGGTCAAACTGGAGGATATCGTCATTTCGACGCCGAAGAAAACCGAGGTCGAGGAGGCGCCCCTCAGGGGCCGGGTGGAGTATTTCAACGCCTCGAAGGGCTACGGATTCATCAAGGACCTCGCCACGACGGAAAAATATTTCTTCCATATCACCGCCGCTCCGGCGGAAATCGCGGAGGGCAGGACGGTGACTTTCGAGCTCGAACGCTCCGCACGCGGTATGAATGCGACGCATATCGTATTCGCCGATCAGAAAAATTAAATTCACTTCATTCACATAATTTTAAAAGTACGATGAACATTTACGTTTCCAACCTGAATTTTGCTACGAAGAACGATAGCTTGCAGGATTTGTTCGCCCAGTTCGGTGCGGTTTCTTCCGCCAACATCATCAACGACCGCGAGACCGGCCGCTCGCGCGGCTTCGGCTTCGTCGAGATGCCTGACGATGCCGAGGGGCAGAAAGCCATCGATTCGCTCAACAATACGGATTTCGAGGGCAAAACGCTTACCGTGAACGTGGCCCGTCCCAAGACGGAGCGCAGCGAAGGCGGCTACAACCGCGGCGGTGGCGGCGGTTACAACCGTGACGGCGGCTACAACCGCGGCGGTGGCGGCTACAACCGCAACCGGTACTAAAACCTATGCCCGGCCGGACGCCTTGCGTCCGCATGCCGGTGCGATACATGAAAAAAGAGGCTCGAGCCTCTTTTTTCGTTTTGGGCGCTCGGGCCGCCTGCGTCCCGATGCTTTGTCCCGTTCGTCCGCCGGAGCGCGCCTCACCCGAGCAGCGAGCGGTCGGCAAGGCGGGGGATGGCCTGCCGGATCCGGTCGGCGGGCCAGTCCCACCACGCCGTTTCGAGCAGCCGGGCGATGGTCCGCTCGTCGAAACGCATGCGGATGATCCGTGCGGGTACGCCCCCGACGATCGCATAGGGCGGTACGTCGCGGGTGACAACGGCGCGGGCGGCGACCACGGCCCCGTCGCCGATGTGCACGCCGGCCATCACGACGGCTTCATAGCCGATCCACACGTCGTTGCCGATCACAATGTCCCCCTTGTTGTCCCAGGCGTCGGCGACGTGCCCTTTGTCGAGCCCCCAGGCGTCGTAGAGCAGCGGAAAAGGGTAGTTGGCGAGCGAGCGCAGCGTGTGGTTGGCGCTGTTGAACAGGAACTTCGCACCGCAGGCGATCGAGCAGAATTTGCCGATCAGGAGCCGGTCTCCGTTTACGGGGTAGTGGTAGAGCACGTTGTTGCGCTCGAAGTCGGCGGGGTCGTGCACGAAATCGTTATATATCGTATGGTCTCCCGCCACGATATTCGGGTTTTTCACAACCGCCTTCAGATAGACGGTCTGCCGGTCGCCGGGGCGGGGATAGATGGATTGTTGCATGGCAATTTTTCGGTTTTCGTTGTTCGGTTCGTCTCATCGGGTGTCGTGCGGAGGGCATACGACACCCGGGCGACCGGTTCAGGCCGCCCTGCTTTCCGGTGCGAAGCTACTTACAACGTTGCCATTTCATCGTCTGAGGATCGAGTAACCGGGTGCAAGATACGAAAAATTTCGCTCCCGGAGCGGGCCGTGCGTGCTCCGGTGAAGCGAACCCGTGCGGCTGTCGGCAGGGCGGCAGGCCCGGCGGCGGCTCCGGCTCGGGAGCATGTCGGAGCGCACCGACCGCGAGGCGGTGTCGGGGTGCAGATCAGGGCATCCACTCGATCACCCCGGCGACGGGGTGGCGTTCGCGCCACGCCGCAAACTCCGCATAGGTACGCACCCCGTCGCGCAGCACCGCCTGGTAATATTCGATTCCCATGATCTTCTCGCCGGGCGGGGTTTCGTATTTCAGCCGCAGGATGGTCAGGCGGGTGTCGTCGGTCAGCACCTCGGCGATGCGCCCGGCCACGCGCTCGAAATAGCCGTCGTAGCGCGAGCCCCGGGCGATGTGGATCATATCGAGCTGCCAGAGCTCCCGATCCGCGTCCTCCACCCAGGCGTGCCACTCCAGGCACGCTTCGGGCGTGTCGAGCAGGTTGGCGTACGCGACCCTGCGCACGGCGGGGCAGGCCGCCAGACGGCCCATCGCCCGGAAGTCGTCGGCGGGGTCGATGCGGGGCGTATAGATGTGGAAGTCTATATCGCGGTGGGTCATCAGCAGGCCCGTCGGCAGCGAGCCTACCGGATGGATTTCGGCTCCCACGGACTCCCAGGCGGCGACGACGCCGCACATGCGGATCACTTCGCGGGCGCGGCGCTGGTTCCGCCGGGCCAGTTCGAGAAGGTCTGTCATTTGTTGTCGGTTTGAACGGGAAAGCGCAAAGGTACGAAAAATACCCGAACGGCGTATGCCTGCGCTGCGGGCGGCGGAGGGCCGATGGCCGGAAATGGAAAAATATTGTTACTTTTGCCCCGATACTAAACGGATAAATTATGTCATACCAATTGCTCAAAGGGAAAAAAGGCCTGATCTTCGGGGCGCTCAACGATCAGTCGATCGCCTGGAAAGTGGCCGAACGCGCCGTCGAGGAGGGGGCTGAAATCGTATTGACCAATACGCCCGTCTCCATCCGCATGGGCACCATCGACCGGCTCGCCGAACGCTGCCACAGCATCGTGATACCGGCCGACGCCACCAGCGTCGCGGACCTGGAGCTGCTCATCGACGGCACGATGGCCCGCTTCGGCGGCAAGTTCGACTTCATCCTCCACTCGATCGGGATGTCGCCCAACGTGCGCAAAGGGCGCAAATACGACGACCTGGATTACGACTACCTCGCCAAAACGCTCGATATATCGGCCGTGTCGTTTCACAAGGTGATCCAGGTGGCCCGCAAGAAGGACGCCCTCAACGACTGGGGTTCGATCGTCGCGCTCACCTACATCGCCGCCCAGCGCACCCTTTACGGCTACAACGATATGGCCGACGCCAAGGCGCTGCTGGAGTCCATCGCCCGCAGCTTCGGCTACATTTACGGCCGCGAGAAGCACGTGCGGGTCAATACGGTTTCGCAGTCGCCGACCCCGACCACCGCCGGCAACGGGGTGCTCGGCATGGGCGACCTGATGGAGTTCGCCGAAAATATGTCGCCGCTGGGCAACGCCTCGGCCGCCGACTGCGCCGACTACGTGCTTACGCTCTTTTCCGACCTCACGCGCAAGGTGACCATGCAGAACCTCTACCACGACGGCGGCTTCTCGTCGATGGGTATGAGCCGCCGCGCGATGCACACCTACGAGAAAGGGCTCCGTTTCGACGACGTGCGCGAACACCAATACCCCTTCGGCGAGCCGCAGGAGTAACCGTCGGGATACGGCGCCACCCGTATGGCCAGGCAGCCCGCGCATCCATCCGTCGGAGCGGGTTTGACTGAACCGGTTTGTCGGGTCCGGCGGGTTGCCCGTTGCGGAGCGCAGTCGGGCAGCTTGTCGGGGCGGCGAGCCGGGTTGTCCGTCTGCGCCGCAGAGCGCATGCCCCGCCGAACAATCGGCGGGGCATCGCGTGCCGGGGATTTCCGGAAATCTGCTTCAGGGGCGTAACGACCCCGTTTTTTTGCCCGTCACCGCTTATTCGTTGCGGTACACGGTTTTGCCGTTTGAATCGACATTGGCCGTTCCGACACCCTGTCCGAGCGGGTCCCGGTAGTTGGTCGTCCCGTTTGAATCGACGTCGGCCGTGCCGGAGAGTATCCCGTGGGCATCCCGGTAATTGGTCGTCCCGTTTGAATCGACGTTGGCCGTGCCGGTGAGGATTCCGTTGGCATCCCGGTAATTGGTCGTTCCGTTGGAATCGACATTGGCCGTGCCGATCAGGATTCCGTGGGCATCCCGGTAATTGATCGTGCCGTTGGAATCGACGTCGGCTGTGCCGATGAGGATTCCGCTGGCATCCCGATAAACGGTCGTGCCGTTTGAATCGACCTCCGAGCTGGCTGCGCCCGCAGGAAATTGTGCCTGTGCAAAGCCTGCGCCTGCCAATACGGTCACGACGCAAAGAAGGATTTTTTTCATCCTATGGGGGTTTTGGTTGCTTAAAGATACCTCCGCCCGGCCGTTTTCGCTCCCTTTTGCCGGTCGTACGTCCGAAACCCCCGCTCAAACGGCCCGAAAAGGAGGGTGAACCGCCGGGCCGGGCATCCGGCACGCCCGCGCCCGGTCGCTGCCGTATCTCGGCACCATCCGCCCGGGCCGCCGGCGTGCATGCCGTCGGGTCTCCGCCCGGTGGATGCCGGATGCTGCGGGGCATGGGCCGGTACCTGATGGACGGCTTCGGGCAAAATGGGTTGTCGTTCGATGCACACCGGATGCTGCGTTTTGTCGGAGCGCCGCCCGGTGGATGCCGGATGCTGGGACGCCAGAGGCCGGCGTACCGGAGTACCCGCGAGCGGATAAAAAAATCGAACGTCGCCGTTCGATCTTATGTTGCGCTTGTCGGGGGCAGCTATTTGTCCTCCCCGACGGAGCGGTCCGCGTCCGTATTGCTGCGCTGCGTGAGTTTCCCGGTGATGAAAATGGAGGCCGTCCCGATGATGGTCGTGCTGAAGATAATACCCCCGACGGTTGCGTATCCGGCACGGGTCAGGAATACGCCGGCGATCAGAAGAGCGAAAATCGCACATGCGGCGAGAATCTGGGAGCGTCTGTTCGCGGATATGCTTCCCTCGATGTTGCGCCGGTTCTGTGCAAGCATTTCGTTTTCCGCACTTTGCCGGTGCGATTGCTCTTTCTCGGCCATCCTGAGTATGCGTTCGGGTGCGTCGGGGATGAGCTGTTGGTAGCCTTTCAGAATTTCGGGATGCGGCAACGGCCCCGAAAAGGATTCCTGGGTGACTTTCATGATCTGAACAATTTGCTGTGCCTTTTGTTGGGCAGACAAATCCGTACTGTTGATAACAGGTTCGATCACCTCTTCAAGTTTCCGGGCTTCCTCCGGCTCTGCGTGTTTCGGGTTGACTTCGCAGTCCGGCATCGGGTTTTTGGCAGGCTGTTCTCCCATAATTATTCTAAGTGCTTGGGTAGCTTGGGGACGATAAAACGGTTGGTTTTGATGTTGCACAGGTCATTCGTCCGGGCGAAAATGTCGGTTGCCCGGCAGATATCCCGGCCGACGACCTGCCAGACGTCGTTGAGTTTGGTAATTCGCTCGCTGGCTTTGCACAGATTTTTGATATTCGCATCGACCCGGTAGTAATCCCCCGTGATATTGAGGACGCTCATCACTCCGTCCAAAGCCGAAAACCGCGGAGTCAGGGGTTTTATGACGGCGAAGCAGGAAAATTCGGTATGGAAATTATAAATTTTCTTATTCATGGTGCGAGCAGGCGTCAGCGGAGCGTAACAACGTATCCGTTCTATCTCTTACAAAGATAGTGTCTTTTTTTCAGAAACGCGGATCGATGTTTTATATTTTTATTTTGTCATCGAAAATTTTTGTCGGCAGCCTGAACCGAAAACGTTATCCCTTCGTTGCAAGAGACCGGATTGGGTGCCCGAATCCCGACTCGATCGCTTTTGAAAGAGGAGGGCGTCACGGGGCGTTCGCTTGCCGGGACGGTTATCTGTCGCCCCGACGGGCAGTCCGAAGCCGTAATTCAACGCTCCGGCGCGGGCGGTGTGGCGAGGCCGTCGATGAAATCGCGCAGCAGGGGGCCGAGTTCGGGGCTGAGCGGCAGGTTGGCGTTGTAGTAAACGGCCCTGAGCTGGCCCTGGAGGTCGCGCTCGTCGCAGCTCTTGAGCACATGGGTCATCCCCGGCACGATCGTCTTGCGGGCTGCGGGCTGTGCGGCGGCCAGTGCGTCGGCATTGGCGGGCACGACCTGCAGATCGTTGTCCCCATTGACGATCAGCACGGGCACCCTGACCCGCCGGATGGTCAGGCGGGGATCGTACCGCATGGAGGAGATCAGGAACGGCTGGATGGAGGCAGAGAAAAGCCCTTGCAGGGCGGGCGGCACCTCCGCGACCGTCTTGCCCTGCCTGAGCGACGAGATGATGGCGTTGGCCCGCAGCAGCAGCCCCGGGTCGTAACCGACCAGTTGGTTGCCGAGCTGCAATTGCAGCAGTTCGTCCATCGGGTAGCCGGGGCCGGCCAGCGTGACCACTCCCGCCACCGCCGGGTCGTCGGCCGCAACCTCCAGGGCGATGAGCGCCCCCTCGCTGTGGCCGACGAGCACCACGCGCCCGAAGCCCTCGGCACGCAGCCAGGCGACCCATGCGGCCGCATCGTCGATGTAGTCGTTCAGCCGCAGCGCCTCCTCCGGCGTCGTGTCGGGGCTGTTGCCGATCTTCCGCTTGTCGTAGCGCAGCGAGGCGATGCCGTCGGCCTCGAGCTGACGTGCGAGCAGGTAGTAGGTGTTCAGCGCCATCCCTGCCGCCCGGCTGTTGCCGTCGCGGTCGGTCGGCCCCGACCCGGCGATCAGCAGCGCCACCGCATCGCCCGCTTCGTCCGGCCGGGTCAGCGTGCCGCTCAGTGTGCCCCACGGACGTTCGAGCCGCACTTCGCGCTCGCCGGCGTTCGCTGCCCAGCAGAGGACGGTCACTCCCAGGATAAACAGTGCTCTTTTCATTTTTGGCGTTGGTTTTGAACAAAACTAATCAAATATTGAATTATATGCAAATATCGCTGCATATAATTCAATCATCTTTTGATCGTGGAAGTTCCGAACCGAAAGGTATGCCGTAACCGGGACTATGCCTCCTTATCGGCATGGTCGAGTGCAGCGAGCACGTCGGCGGGGGTGTCGGCGAGCCGCTGCGCCCCGGCCTGCTCGAGCTCCCGGCGCGGGCGGAAGCCCCACGTCACCCCGACGGAGCGGACACCCGCCCGGCGGGCCGTCTCGATGTCCACGCCCGAATCCCCGACGAAGAGGGTCTCCTTCGGGGCGACCCCTGCGAGCCTGCGGATTTCGTCCGCCACCCCGGGGTCGGGTTTCAGGGGGATGCCGGGACGCTGCCCCCGCACGGCCGTGAAGGGGATGGCGGGGAAGAAGCGGCGCACGAGTTTTTCGGTTCCCTCCTGATACTTGTTGGAGGCGACCGCCAGCTTCGTACCGCGCCGTGCGAGTTCGTGAAGCAGTTGCGGCACGCCGTCGTAGGGGCGCGTATGGCGGTCGATGTGGGCGGTATAGTAGGGGATGAAGTCGGCTCTTACGGCCGCTATGCGTTCGGGTGTGCGGAGTTGCTCGGGAATGGCCCGCTCCACCAGCCGCAGGATGCCGTTGCCCACGAAGCTGCGATACTCCTGCGGCGTGTGCCCCGGCAGTCCGTTCCGTTCGAGCGCCACATCGCATGCGGCGGCCAGGTCGCCGAGCGTGTCGAGCAGCGTCCCGTCCAGATCGAAAATCACCAGTTTTATCATCGTATTTGCATTTTGCTTATCCCGTGCAGCCTTGTTCCGTCGCAATTTTCCCGTCGCATCTTTCTCCTGCCGCCGTTCCCGGTTTTTCCGACTCGGCCCCTCCGGATGTTTTATCATTCTTTACGTGGGATCTTTCCTCGTAAATTTCCCCCGTCGCACTCGATCTTGTTTTACAACCCATCCCTCCCAGCTTTCCATGCAGTCGTTTCCTGACCGTGTTTCCGATCTTGCCCGTACAGTTCCGGTCGGCCGTCCGGTGGGGCAGGACAGGGGCGCGCTGTCTGCTCGGAGGAGGCGTCCGTCCGGTGCCATGTATTCCGCGCCAGGATTCGATTCGGGTTCCGATCTGTCTTTCCGAGCCGCTGTCCGGGGCGTCTCTCCGTGCCGCATGTTTCAGGCCGTCCGTTCGGGGTTCATTCCGGGGTGCAGCCCCTGCGCGTCCGTTTGCAAGTCCCGAACGGTTCCGTTCCGCTCGGTTGCATCCGGCCATTCCTTGCGGTCGCCGCTCGGCCTTGCCGTTTGTTTGCGCGCCAGCCCGGAGGTTTCGTCGTCCCTTGCGGGAGCGATTTGCGACTTCCCGACAGGCGCGTGACCGGATGTCAAGGTTGTCGATCCGCCGGAACGAATCCGGATGCAAAAATACGAAAAATCTCTGGAATAACCTCGAAAAACGGGAGAAATGACGCTAAACGACTTAATATCAGAGTTGTTACGGTGTCAAATGATGACAAGCCGAAAAAGCGGAAAACGCAAAGAAAAGCGGATTTAAGAAGAAGAATGGTTTGCAAATCATTACCCGTGAAAGAGTAAGATTTAACATATGGGAGATGCTATTGCACCGTTTGTCACCGATTTGCATATCAAGGTCTAACTCGTTGATATTTAACTTTGCAAACAAAAAAAACGAGTATGGCAAGAAGTACATTCAAAGTGCTGTTCTACGTGAACGGCAGCAAGGAGAAAGACGGTATTGTCCCCATCATGGGACGAGTGACAATCAACGGTACTGTGGCACAGTTCAGCTGCAAGCAGACCATCCCGAAAACCCTTTGGGATGCGAAAGGCAACCGAGCCAAAGGCAAGAGTGCCGAAGCACGGAACGTCAATCTGGCATTGGACAACATCAAGGCGCAAATCATCAAGCACTATCAGCGCATATCCGACCGAGAGGCATACGTAACGGCTGAAATGGTGCGCAATGCCTACCAAGGGGTAGGAAGCGAGTATGAGACACTGATAAAGGCTTTTGACAAGGATTGCGCCAACTTCCTGAAACGTGTCGGTAAAGACCGCAGCATCGGCACGTACAAGGTCATGGTAAGGGCAAGGAACTATGTCGCAGCCTTTATCAAGTCATTCTACAGACGGACGGACATGTCCATGCTGGAACTTACACCCGACTTCATCAAGGAGTTTGCGGCTTATCTTACGGCTGAACGGGGACTGAAAAACGCCACCATCTGGCTGAACTGCATGTGGCTGAAAGGGGTGGTCATGCGTGCGCACTATAACGGACTGATACCGAGAAATCCGTTTGCGCAGTTCCATATCAGCCCGAATGTTAAGGAACGGGAGTATCTGACAGAGGACGAAATCAAAAGAATCATGGCGCACGAGTTTGACAACCCCACCCTCGTATTGGTGCGGGATCTGTTTATTTTCGCCTGTTTCACCGCCTTGTCTTTCGTGGATATGAAAGAACTCACAACGGATGAAATAGTGGAGGTGAATGGTGAGAAATGGATATTGTCGAAACGGCACAAGACAAATGTCCCGTTCCAAGTGAAGCTGCTGGATATTCCCTTGCAGATAATCGAACGGTACAAGTATCTGTCGGAAGACAAGCTGGTTTTCGGGAAAATCAACTATTGGACGATGTGCAAACAGCTGAAAAAGGTAATGGCGGAATGCGGAATAGAGAAGCAAATCTCCTACCATTGCGCTCGTCATACGTTTGGAACACTGGCTCTTAGCAAGGGGATGCCCATTGAAAGCGTGAGCCGTGTTCTGGGACACACGAACATTGTCACGACTCAAATCTATGCGAAGATAACCACGCAGAAACTTGACAATGACCTGACGATGTTCGGCAACAAGCTGAACGCATCGTTCGGAAGTGTAACCCCATAACCAAGCATAGCCATGAAACGAAGCATCATAACAACAGACGGTAACGGCAACATCATCATGCCGACCGACATTAGCGCAACCGCCATGAGCGAATGGGAACTTTGCGACCTGTTCGGAGTAACCGCCCCGACATTCCGTGCAGGGCTGAAGGCTCTTTGCAAGAGCGGAGTTTTAAGGGAATACGGGATAAGGCGAAGCATACGGGTATCCGATAATTGCTGTATGGAGGTTTACAACCTTGAAGCGATAGTTACCCTCGCTTTCCATATCGGCACATTCGGAGCGGAACGGGTACGCAATGCCGTTCTTGAAATACTGTACCTGCGAAAAGAGAAAACAAGCATCTTCTTCTCGCTGAATACCAACGGTATATCCAAATCCGAATACTTCTCGTAGCTGAATGCCTGACATAATTCACTCGGTAAGTCAGTAATTCATTAAGTCAGTACGACAGACGCTCTGATTTTTTCTCCCGAAAAGCGTAATCCGACATTCGCTTTTCGGGAGTTTTCCGTTTGCACAACCCGTTTCCTGTCCCAAACCATTGAAAGTTTTTGTTTCGGGGGCTATTTGTCACCATTCTGCCGTGTTTTGCATAACAACCTATCCGATAATTGATTATATTTTTGCAGCTGGTAATTTTCAAACTTAAAACCATTTGATTATGTCAGCTATCGAACAACAGGACAGCCACAGACCGCCATCGGATGGCGGCATGGCAAAGGAAGAGTTTATCCGAGTGGGGACAACGCTCTATAAGATTGTGGAGCAGCCCAAACTGAACGGAGGGTATATAAGGAAACGCATCGCATGGAACAACGAGACCCTGCGACAGGATTACGGCAAGGATTACATCGGCAGAGTTCCCAAGTATGACGGCTTCTGCACAGTACCCGAACACATCGGCTACCGTTCCGTGGTCGGCAAGTTCCTTAACCTCTACGAACCGATAGACCACCGACCGCAGGAGGGCGATTTATCGCATATCCAATCTTTGGTACGGCACATCTTCGGGGAACAGTACGAGTTGGGGATGGACTATCTGCAAAGTCTGGGCTATACGCCTGTAAAGCAACAAGGCAGGAATCTGTGGTACAAATCACCGTTACGGGAAGAAACGGACGCATCGTTCAAGGTAAACACCGAGCTTGAAAAATGGTATGACTTCGGCATCGGCAAAGGCGGAAACATCCTCGCATTGGCAGCGGAACTCTACCGTTCGGAAGATGTAGCCTATCTGTTGAGACGCATAGAGGAGCGGACAGCATACATCCGCCCTGCATCGTTCTCTTTTGGCAGACAGCATTCCGACAATCGTACTTATCAGGGATTAAAGGTTGGAGAATTGTCCTCCCCTGCTCTTATAGCCTATCTGCAAGAAAGGGGAATAAACATCGGACTTGCCAAAAGAGAATGCAGGGAGCTTCGGTTTATGAATGCCGACAAACCCTATTTTGCCATCGGCTTTCCGAACATGGCAGGAGGATATGAAGTGCGCAACAGATACTTCAAGGGATGTGTCGCCCCGAAAGATATCACCCATATCCGACAGCAGGGCGGACAACGATGTATGTGTTACCTGTTCGAGGGGTTCATGGATTACCTTTCATTCCTTACCATCCGAGTAGAAAACAATCCGCAACACCCGCGATTGGACACACAGGACTATATCATATTGAACTCCGTTTCCAATCTTGCAAAAGCGGAAAGCATATTGGAGACCTACACCCAAGTCGGCTGTTTCCTTGACAACGACACGGCAGGACGGAACACTTGCAAGAAGCTGAAAGAGAAGTTTGGGGAACGGCTGCTTGACAAGTCAATGTACTATCGTGAGTATAAGGACTTGAACGACTACCTGTGCGGTAAGCCCTTGTCCCAATCGGCAGAGCCGATAAAGGAGAAGAAGCAAGTCCAATCCGCAAGGCGGATGATGCAGCCACCGAAAAAGAAAGGGGGATTTCATCTGTAATGTGCTCGTCTGCTTTCCGAAAGGTATTTAGACAGAAATACCATAGCTCAATAGGGCGTTTTCTTCACGCATTACTCCGTAACGCTAAAAACACCCTATCGAGCCAAAGGGAAATCCCTTTGGAAACCCTGTGCAAACGAGAGCAGAAGCCAAACTCGTTTGGATTATGCCGAGTGCAGCAAGGGTTCATTTGCATAATAAACCCTGTGAGCCGATGCCACAGGCAGAGAGAAGAAACATAACGATAACCGCAAAATAGAAATAAAATGGGATATTTTTCATTGGACATTAAGAAAGCAAAGGGTACATCGGACACCACGCAGTCCGACCATATAGAGAGAAAGATAATACCTAAAAACGCAGACCCGACAAGGACACATCTGAACAGGGTGCTTGTCGAATACCCCGATGGCGTTCACGGCAGGGATGAAGCGATTGCCCACAGACTGAACACGGCAGGCATCAGACGGAAAATCACACACGACCAAGTCCGTGTCGTTCGGGTGGTTTTGTCGGGTACGCACGAGGACATGATGAACATACAGGAAAAAGGAGAACTCGATGAATGGCGCAACGACAGCATCCAATGGCTGCAAGCCACATTCGGCAAAGACAATGTGGTTGCCGCACATCTGCACATGGACGAGAAGACTCCGCACATCCACGCAGCCGTTGTTCCCATCGTGACGGGTGAAAGGCGCAAAGCCAAGAAAGAGCAAACGGACGGTAAGCGCAAGTACCGCAAGAAAACAAATTCCGTCCGCTTGTGTGCCGATGACCTGTTCAACCGCCAGACCTTGGTCGCCTACCACGACAATTACGCAAGGGTGATGGCGAAATACGGATTGCAGCGTGGGGTACGGGGTTCGGAAGCACGGCACACCACCACCATGCAGTATTATAGGGACTTGAAAAAGAAGAATGAAGTCCTCGAAACTGAAACCAGACTGTTGCAGGAGAAGAAAGCCGAGGCGCAGGAGGAACTGAAGCAGGTGAAAGCGGAAATCCGTACCGACAAGCTCAAAAACGCAGCCACCGATACGGCAACCGCCCTTGCAAGCAGTGTGGGCTCTCTTTTCGGAAGTGGAAAGATGAAATCGTTGGAGCGCAGGAACGAGGATTTGCAAGACCGCATCCTTGAACTTGAAAACGAAACCCGACAACGGGAACGGCAACAAGCCAAGCAGATACAGGAGATAAGAAACGCTTACGAGCAACAGCACCGCAAGCTGTCGGAGTTTGCGGATTTTGTCAGACGCTACTTTCCGTATGTGGAGAAGCTGATGCCTATAATAAACTTCCTGCGTGACCGATTGAAGTTCAATGACGGAATAATCAGAAGACTGTGCGAGTTCAAGGAGGTCGGGATAAAAGGCGAACTCTATTCTTCCGAATTTAACCGAAGTTTTGATACCCGACACTCCGTCTGCTCCATCAAACAGGATGAAAGCGGTAAATTCGATTTCAAGATAGACGGGGTTTCACACGTGAGCTGGTTCAGAAAGAAAATGAATGAGTTTAGAGAAGCTATCGGAATACCGAAACCAAGACAGAATAGGAGTATGAAACTGTAAATCAAAAAAATCCGTGATGTTCGAATGGCAGATCACGGATTTTTCATACTTTTGTATTGGATTGAGGCTACTCTTTCCAAAACATATTAGAATTAAGAAGAAGCGTTATGCTTATCTTGTACTTGAAAACGTAGGAAATTTTCAATTAGATGCAAGGATAGCATAGTGATTCTCACGCATATAGCGTGGGCTACTATTGTTACATCTGCATCTATGGTTTCCTACGACCTTCAAGTAAGAGTGTGGCTTTGTAGTTCACGCTTTTTCGTAGGTTGGACTAAAATGTTTATTAAATATAATACAACAAATTATGAAGAAGTTGATTGTATCATTCGCATTTGTTTTAATTGCTTTGACATCGTATGCTCAAAGTAGTTCCGAACACCTTACCTTTAAGGGAATTCCCATTGAGGGAAGTATGACTGAATTTTGTCAGAAGTTAAAAGCTAAAGGATTCACTTCTATTGGCAGTGAAAACAATCTTGCATTGTTTATGGGAGACTTTACAGGTCGTAATGCAACTATAGGTGTAACAGCTACAGATGATGGGAAAAGTGTATTTGCCGTAGCTGTGTTGTTTGACCCAAGTGGTGAATGGAATACGCTTGTTAATACTTATAACTATTATAAAGATTTATACACCCGAAAATATGGCAATCCGACTATTTCAAAAGAGAAGAACCCTGCCCATTTGGATTCCAATACAGCTTTAATGGCAGAAGTTCATCAAGGAACTGTTGTTTGGGGTAGTGCTTGGGAGGTAACAGGAGGAAACATTGAATTATCGATAGAAAAGACTTCTGGTTTTTATGAGGGTATGGTAATGATTCGTTATCGTGATTCTCAAAATGTAGAAACTAAAATTCAAAAAGATTTAGAGGATATTTAGTATCCTATGTATGCGACTTATTCAAAATGTGTCTGGTACATGAATCCGTTAATTGTCAAATAATAACATAACAGAATTATGAAAAAGCTTTTCGTATTATTCGCTTTAATGGTTATAGCTTCTACATCATATGCTCAAGTCTATAAAATGTATAAGACTCGGAACTATCATAATCAACTTCGCTTAAATACAATGACAGGCGAAGTACAACAAATTCAAGATGATGGTCAGTCTTGGGAAATTTGTAGTGCGAGAGAAATTTTAGGAGATAAAGAAGGACGATTTCGCCTTTATGAAACACAGAATATGTGGACATTCATAATGCTTGATACATATACAGGTAAGAATTGGCAAGTCCAGTTTAGTGTCAAGGGTGAGGATTACATGTTTGCTGCACCAATCAACATATTTTCTCTTGCATATCCTGAGAAGTCGTCAAATTGGACTAATAGATTTCAGATGTTTGCCACTGAAAACATGTGGACATTTATATTGTTGGACTCATATAATGGACGACTATGGCAAGTTCAATATAGTACACAAGATTTAGACAACCTATTTTGTATTCCTATAAATAAATACGAATTAGTAGAAAATAACGAAAGGTGTATATTCTCTATTCAGCCACTGACAAGTATGTATCAATACTATCTTATAAACGATAATACAGGTGATATGTGGAAATTTCAGTGGAGTACTAAGGGTGATGATTATAGATGGATTGAAAGATTCAGATAAATATTACTTCCAATATGCAGCCATTGTTCATTTGGGTAATTTGTATAATTGCTATTTCGGTTATTGTAATAGCGATGGTACGAACACGCCTAAAAAACAAATCCAAAGAGCTTGCAGAAAAGCTAAACCATATATCTGCATATAGCGAGAAATCAAATTATGAGCAAGCAAAAGAGAGATTATCGGCTCTTAAGGAGGGGGCGTTTATAGATATTCCCTCAGACTTAAATAATGGCTTTTATGGCAGGGTAATCTCCGCAACGCAAGAAAAAGATTTCATCAATCATTATAAGGTGCATTTCCAAGAGGCATATTCACTTCTGAAGAAACTTGAAGCATTTAACATCACTCCATCAGAAACCATATCCAAATTCATTAACGACTTTGGAAGAATCAACAAACTTGTAAAACAACACAATGATGGTGTTATAACCTTTCTACTTGACACGCACAGGGACTTTTTTGACCATTGCCTAAAATACCCATTAGACAAGCAACAAAGACGCTCAATTGTTTCAGAAGAGGATAATTGTTTAGTAGTCAGCAGTGCAGGTAGTGGTAAAACCTCTTCAATTGTCGGTAAGGTTAAATATCTCACCGAAATCAAGGGTATAGCACCTGAAAGAATTTTACTTATCAGTTATACCAACAAAGCAGCAGCCGAACTAACCGAAAGAATGGCGACCAATGGATTGAAAGGCTACACATTCCATAAGTTAGCCATTGATATTATAGGCAAAACGACAGGTACAAAACCATCTATTTGCGACAATACAGATTCATTGTTTGTAGATATATATCACAAATTGTTAGATAAATCGTCTTTCAAGAAAAGTATAGTGGAATACTTTATTGATTACCAAACGAATGAAGCTGATTGGGAACAACGCAAGAATGAAAGACGGGAGCAATTATCAGGACTAAAGAATGTGCAGCTAAAGGCGATGTTTCCCGATATGGACGGCAGAGCCATATATGTGAGAAGTGAACAAGAACAAAAAATATGTTTTGCTTTGTCCTCGCTGGGAGTGAAATTCAGATATGAAGAACCATACGAACATCAATTAGCAGATGAGATGCACTCACAATATCGTCCCGACTTCTCAATATATTTTAAGCAAGGAGGAGTAACCAAACGCATCTATCTTGAACATTTCGGAGTTGATGAACACGGGCTTGTTCCTGCTTGGTTCGCAAAAGATAAGGGTATAACCTACGAAGAAGCCAATCAGAAATACAATGATGGTATAACTTGGAAGAAAACTGCTCACGAGAAATTTGGCACACAACTTTTAGTAACATCAAGTGCAGATTTTCATTATTCTGATATTAGGGATAAACTCCGTAAACTATTAGCTGAAGCAGGTGTACCAATTCAAGAAAAGACCGATGAGGAGTTATACGATTTAGTACTACCCAAAGGCAGCAAGCAGGAAAAGGCGTTTATACGACTTGTTGTTACTTTCGTTACATTGGTAAAATCAAGTTGTAAATCAGTTAAAGAGGTTTTGAAACAAGCCAAAAATGCAGATGATGAACGAAGTGTGTTTATCATCAAGAATATATTTCAACCTGTATATGAACGCTACATAAATGCGTTAAGCGATAGTAACCAAATTGATTTTACCGATGCTATTCTTCAAGCCACTGAGATATGTCGTACTTCACACCCTGTTGAATATGATTATATCATAGTGGATGAGTTTCAAGATATTTCTGTTGACCGTTACAACTTCTTGAAAGTATTGCGAGAGGGTAATCCTCCTGCAAAGTTGTATTGTGTGGGTGATGATTGGCAGTCTATTTATCGTTTTTCGGGAAGTGATATGGCTCTATTCAATCAATTCCCCGAATATTTTGGAACAACGGAGATAAACAAGATTGAAACGACATACAGATTTGGAGAGCCTTTGGTTTCTTTATCGTCGAACTTTATACAACGCAATAAAGCCCAAATACAAAAGAATATCCATTCGTTCAGCTCAGAAATGAGAACCGAGTTGGAATTCTATGCTTATGATAGACGAGATTACTGCAATACGATAGGGCAACTTGTAGCTTCTATTCCATCGGATAAATCAATATTCCTATTGGGGCGTTACTCTTTTGATGATTACTACCTCTCTTTTATGTACCAATCAATTAAAGAGGGTAATAGATTCTACTATGTGATAGGAGGACGAAAAATAGAGTTTTTAACCGTACATAAGTCAAAAGGTCTTGAAGCGAATTATGTAATACTCTTACAATGCAATAAAGATACATACGGTTTCCCATCACAGGTGAGTGACGACCCTGTGCTTAACTATGTGCTCACTAAGAGCGACCAATTCCCATACGGAGAAGAAAGAAGATTATTCTATGTTGCAATAACAAGGGCTAAGATAAAAACGCTTGTATTATACGATAAGCGTTTCCCGTCTGTATTTGTGGATGAATTCTTGCACCCCGAAAAGGTGTCAGAAGAAAGCTATGTAAAGCACCCTAACGCCAATAAAAGATGGACAAGAAGTGCAGACCAATTTTTATTGAAACTGCACAATGAAGGTAAGAGTGTCAAATATATTGCAAACAAAATGGGTAGAAGTCAAACTTCGATTGTAATGCGATTAAACAAACTAAAAAAATAGTCGAACTTTTTCTTTGATGTACCTTGTGTGCATCGGACTATTCTATTATTTTTGTACACAGAAACGAGTTACTTGAAAGCAATTCAAGGTAGAACGCAGCAGATTGTACCGTTGCCAAGTCATTACCTCAAAAACGGGTAATTATCCCAAAGTCCTTTGTATAAGGTACTAACAGAAGTTTTCCAGAATTAGCAAAAAAGTTTTACCGGACATTCCCGCCCGAGCATTCCCGCCCGGGCATCTCTGTCCGCGCATCCTGTCCGAGCATCCCTGTCCGAGTATCTCTGTCCGCGCGTTCCTGCCCCGTATGCCGGCGGTTGCGTTCTATCCGGCTTTCTGTCCGGAGCACCCTTTCCCCGCTGTTCCCAGTCCGAATCACCGCACCGGTTCCTCCATTCGCGTTGCCCTTGTCCGAGTCGTCCGGCCCGAAGCGTCTTTGTCCCTCGTCCGATTCATCCTTTGTGGTATCGTCGGGATCACCGCACCGGTTCCTCCATTTGCGTTGCCTTGTCCGGATCCTCCGGCCTGCCGGGAAAAGACCGATTCGCGCCCCGTGGCGTCCGTTTCGCAGCGGCGGCGCGATTTTGACGCCCGGGAATTTGGCCGTTCCGCAAAAAGTAGTTAAATTTGTTCAAATCAACCACTCCGAACACGATGGAACCCGCTTCACGACCCGCCCTGCCGCGCCGTATCTTCAATTTCTACCTCGACGGATTCCGCTCGATGACCCTCGGCCGGACGCTGTGGGCCATTATCCTGATTAAGCTTTTCATCATGTTCGTCGTACTGCGGCTCCTTTTCTTCCCCGACCTGCTGGCGGGCAAGAGCCCCGAGCAGCGGAGCCGCACGGTGATGGAACAACTAATCAACCACAAATAAGCGTATGGTTACCGATTACCTGCAGACCGTGGACTGGTCGCGGGCGCAATTCGCCCTGACGGCCATCTACCATTGGCTCTTCGTCCCCCTCACGCTGGGGCTGAGCGTGCTGTGCGCGCTGATGGAGACCGCCTACTACCGCACCAAAGACCCCTTCTGGCGTCGCACGACCAAGTTCTGGATGCGGCTGTTCGGCGTCAATTTCGCCATCGGCGTCGCCACGGGCCTGATCCTGGAGTTCGAGTTCGGCACCAACTGGTCGAACTACTCCCATTTCGTCGGGGATATCTTCGGCGCGCCCCTGGCCATCGAGGGCATTATGGCGTTCTTTCTGGAGAGCACCTTCATCGCGGTGATGTTCTTCGGCTGGAACCGCGTGCGTCCCGGCTTCCATCTGGCCGCCACGTGGCTCACGGCCGTCGGCGCAAGCCTCTCGGCCTACTGGATTCTGGTGGCCAACGCCTGGATGCAGTACCCTGCGGGCACGACCTTCAACCTGGAGACCGTGCGCAACGAGATGACCTCCTTCTGGGACGTGGCCCTCTCGCCCGTGGCCGTCAATAAGTTCTTCCATACGGTCACTTCGTCCTACATGCTCGCCGCGCTGTTCGTGGTGGGCGTGAGCGCCTGGTACCTGCTCCGGCGGCGCGAGCAGTTGATGGCCCGCCGCAGCATCGCCGTCGCCTCGGCTTTCGGCCTCCTGTTCGCGCTGCTGGCCGCCACCACGGGCGACCGCTCGGGTGCGGTGATCGCCCGCGTGCAGCCGATGAAGCTGGCGGCGATGGAGGCGCTGTACGAGGGACAGGAGGGGGCGTCGCTCACGGCTTTCGGCCTGCTGCGCCCCGAAGCGGAGCGGCGGGACGGCAAGGGGCCGCACTACTTCTCGATCGAAATACCCAAGATGCTCTCGCTGATGAGTTTTCGCGACGCCGACGCTTACGTGGCCGGCATCGACGATCTGGTGGAGGGCAACCCCGAGCGGGGCATCCTCTCGGCGCAGGAGAAGATCGAGCGGGGACGCGAGGTGATCGCGCAACTGGCCCGCTACCGCACGGCGCTCGAGCAGAACGACCGGGCGACCGCCGCCGAGGTCGCCGCCCTGTTCGACCCCGCAACCCCCGAGGGGCGGGAGTTCCTGGAGAACAACTATGCCTACTTCGGCTACGGCTACCTCGACTCCCCGTGGCAGACGGTGCCCGACGTGACGCTGCTCTTCTACTCGTTCCGCGTGATGGTCGGCGCCGGCGTCTTTTTCATCCTGCTGCTGGCGCTGGTCTGGTGGCTCAACCGCCGGGGGCGGCTCGAAAACCGCCGCTGGCTGCTGTGGGTGGCCCTGTGGTCGATTCCGCTGGCCTACATCGCTTCCCAGGCCGGATGGATCGTGGCCGAGGTGGGACGCCAGCCCTGGGCGATCCAAAATCTGCTGCCCGTCAGCGTCAGCGCGTCGCGCATCGGCAGCGGCTCGGTGGCCACGACTTTCTTCCTCTTCCTGGCCCTCTTCACCGTGCTGCTGGTGGCCGAAATCGGCATCCTGTGCAAGCAAATCAAAATCGGACCCGATAAAGAATAACGCATCATGGATACGACCCTTGTTTTTCTGCAACACTACTGGTGGTTTCTGATCGCGCTGCTCGGCGCGCTGCTGGTCTTCCTGCTCTTCGTGCAGGGCGGCCTGAGCCTGATTCCCGCCCTCGCCCGCACGGACGAGGAGCGCGACATGCTCGTCAATTCGGTGGGCCGCAAGTGGGAGTTCACCTTCACCACGCTGGTCACCTTCGGCGGGGCGTTCTTCGCCTCGTTCCCCCTGTTCTATTCGACCAGCTTCGGCGGAGCCTACTATGTGTGGATGCTCATTCTGCTGCTGTTCGTGATCCAGGCCGTGTCGTTCCAGTTCCGCAGCAAGCCCCGCAACCTGCTGGGCCGCAAGACCTACGACACCTTCCTGCAAATCAACGGCTGGGGCGCTCCGCTGCTGCTCGGCATCGCCGTCGGAACGCTCTTCACGGGCGCGAACTTCACGGTGGACCGGCTGAATATGGCCAACCTCGGCGGCAATACGACCATCTCGCAGTGGACGACCCCGTGGCACGGGCTCGAGGCGCTGCTCGACTACCGCAACTGGGCGCTGGGGCTGGCCGTGCTGTTCCTTGCGCGGCTGCTGGCCCAGCACTATTTCCTCAACGACATCGACGACGCCATCCTGCGCGAGCGCTGCCGCCGCCGTTCGCGCTGCACGGCCGCCGCATTCCTCCTCTTTTTCCTCACGTTCCTGGTGAGCCTGCTCTGCTCGGCGGGTTACGGCGTCGATCCCGCCACGGGCGTCATCGTGCGGGAGCCCTACAAATACCTCCATAACCTGTGGGAGATGCAGACCGTCGGAATGTTCCTCGTCGCGGGCATCCTGTTCGTGCTGGCGGGGATCTATACGGGAGCCCGCTATGCCAGCCGCCGGGCCATCTGGTTCAGCGGCGCCGGTACGGTGCTGACCGTGCTGACGCTGCTGCTGCTGGCCGGATGGAACCATACGGCCTTCTATCCCTCGCTCGCCGACATGCAGTCGTCGCTCACGATCCGCAACGCCTCGTCGAGCGAATTCACGCTTCGCGTGATGAGCTACGTGTCGCTGCTCGTCCCGGTGGTCGTCGGCTACATCTGGTACGCCTGGCGGCGCCTGAATCGCATCCGCATCACCCGCGAAGGTCTTTCGGGCGAGGAGCACACCTATTGACCGGGGACTGTTCTGCGGGGACTGTCTTATGAGGGCTGTTCTGCGGTGCTCGGGTTGGTTGTTCGGGGGGGGCTTCGGGCAGGTTGTTTGCCCTTCGGACGCTCGGATGCTCGACATGCGGACGCCCAACGGACGGGCGATTGACCCGCCATTTCGGACGTTTGACCGGAACAAGGGTACAATCGGGAGGATAAATCGTTATCTTTGAGGCGCTGAAGATCGGCGGTGCGGGCAGATGCGGCAGTTTTGTCGCCGCACGGCCCCGTGCGACTCCGGACAAATGCGCCTGACGGTCCTGGACCGCGAAACGCAGGCGTGTCCGTTATGTCGGATCACGGGCATCCGCACGCTTCCGCGGCACAAGTTGCGAAATAACATAGGGGGCCCGGGCTCTTTTAGGGGAAACAGGGCATTTTTTTCAGCCCGGGCGACGGACAATTCCGCAGGACGGCTTCACGCCGGATCGCAGAATTGTCCGATTTTTCATGCCCCTCCCTCTCTTTTCCACGGAGGCGTCCGGCTTCCCGCCCCTTCGGCGCATACGCAACCGAGGCTTCCCGCCCCTTCGTCGCATTCGCGATTCGGGGAACCTTTCGCAACCGTTTGCCGCTGTGCGGCAGAACGGAATATTCATGCCACCGCTTGCACTTTTCGGAGCAGGTTCATCGCGAATTCACCGCGGGCGGAAGAGACCGAAAAAGAAGGTGAGGACGGCGAGGAAGAGGTTGCAAGGCTTCCCGCCCCTTCGGCGCATACGCAACCGAGGCATCTTCGCGACGCTTTGCCCCGTGCGGAGCGTGTTCATCGGCGAATTCACCGCGGGCGGAAGAGACCGAAAAAGAGGATAAGGACGGCACGAGGAAGAGGCTGCGAGGCTTCCCGCCGCCTCCGGCACATCCGCCGCACAGGGGGCGGGGGCTTACAGGCCGGCCGGCATGCCGCCGCAGGCAGGGGTTATTTGAGCAGGTTGAAGTCGTAAATCCCCGCCACCTCGGTCGAGACCTCCCCGATGGCGGGCGCTTTGGCCAGTACGCCGGTCTGGATCTTCACGAAATGGATTTCGGGCAGGTTGACCGGTTCGCCCGCAGCATCGACGGCATCCGAAATGCGCAGATGGTTGGCCACCACCGTGGCATCGACGGAGGGGGCGCCTTCGAGCCGGTCGGCGCCGTAGTTATCGACATAACCCCAGGCAAAGGCCTGCGGATGCCACTCGCCGCCCTCCTGCACGATGTTGTCGGGCAGAAGGGTGCCCCCGAGCGTGTAGCTGTCGCCTGCGATCCAGGCCGGAAAATAGGGCTGCGCATGGGCATTCACCCGATCCACCGTCCCTTCGCGTCCGTCGCAGTCCATCCACCGCACGGGCTCTCCGTCGGAGGCGGGGCGGAAGTAGGTGACGCTGTAACCGCGCCGTGTCGCGGGGTTGTCCCGCTCGCTGCCCGCCAGCTCGTACCAGGTGTCGTCGGGCTCGCCGTTGCCGTTCTCGTCCCGCATGACCCACACCACGCCGGGTTCGGACGAACCGTCGAACGAATTGCCCAGGATGCGCAGGTTGTAGCCCCCGTCATTGACGACGGGGTGGTCGAAAGCGGCCACCAGACAGCCGCCCCAGCTTCCGAGCGAGACGTAATAGCCCGAGCGCAGCCGCTTTTGGGCATAGTCGCACGCCTCCTCCATCGTGGCGGCGTCGTAATATTCATTGACGAACTGTCCGGGTGCGGGGCGGAATTCGCAGATGCGGTCGAAGGCGGCGTTCACCGGCGCGGGGAGTTCGATCACCTCGTTTTTGTTGCAGCCCGCAGCAAGCGGCGCGAGCAGCAGAAGGGTCAGGATTCGGTTCATGTGCTTGAGGTTGGCGGTTGCGCCGGGGATTGTTCCCGGCCGCAACCGCTGCGAGGCAAAGGTACGACTTTTTCGCCGAAAACAAATCGCGTGGTGGCATCCCGGGCCGTGACGTACATCCGACCGGTCGCCCGGCAGATCGACCGTACCCCGACAGACCAATCGGCACAGTCGCACCCACGGAACGGTCGCACTCCGGCAGCACGGAGTATCGCCGACCGGATGCGCCCCGGCGATTCGACCGCACCCCGACAGACCCATCGGCACAGTCGCATCCACGGCACGGTCGCGCCCGGCAGCATGGAGTATTCGCCATACCAGATGCACTCCTGCGGAGCGTCGCCCCGGCGATTCGACCGCACTCCGACAGACCAATCGGCACGGTCGCACCTACGGAATGGTCGCACTCCGGCAGCACGGAGTATCGCCGACCCGGATGCGCCCCGGCGGAGCGGCCGTGCGGGGCGGATAAATTGCCCCCCCCCGGCTTGCACTATTTTTAAAGAGACGGCCCTCGGCAAAACAACCCCGCAGGTGCGGTTGCTTTGCGCCCTGCTCGCACGATCTGACAGCGGAGAGACGGCCCCCGGCCGGACAACCCCGCAGGCGCGGTCACATTTGCATCCTGCTCGCACGATCTGACAGTGGAGAAAGACGGCTTCCGGCCGGACAACCCCGCAGGCGCGGTCGCTTTTGCGCCCGGCTCGCACGATCTGACAGCGGAGAGTGTTGGCCCCCCCCCGCCGGACAACCCCGCAGCGCGGTCGCTTTTGCGCCCGGCCCGCACGATCTGTCAGCGGAGAGACGGCCCCCGGCCGGACAACCCCGCAGGCGCGGTTGCTTTTGCGCCCGGTTTGTACTATCTTTGCCTGCGACAAGCGGAAAATCGTATGAATCTTCTCGACCTGATCGTGTGGATCGTCCTGGTGCTGGCCGTATGGAACGGCTGGAGGCAGGGAATGATCCGGCAACTGCTCTCGCTGGCGGGGCTGGCCGTCGGCATCTGGCTCGGCGTCCGCTACGACGCACAGGCGGGCGGGCTGCTGGGGCTCGACCCCCCTTACGCCTCGCCGGGCGGCTTCCTGGCCGTGCTGCTGGCGACGATGATCGTCGTGGCCCTGCTGGGGCGGCTCCTCCGGGGCGTGTGCCATCTGGCGGGGCTGGGCGTGGCGGACGTGGTGCTGGGCATCCTCTTTTCATTGGCCAAGACGGTGGTGGTGCTGAGCCTCGCCGCCTCGCTGCTGGGGTTCTTCAACACCGACTACCGGCTGGTGAGTCGCGAAAAGATCGCCTCCTCGCACTGGTACGGCCCCCTGACCGAAATCTCGGAACGCATCCTGCCCTACCTGGAGTGGGTCGGGGAGCAGGTACCCCGGCAACTCGAAACCGACGGCGATGGCGCGTAGCTTCACGGGAACGGTCGTCCGCTCGACGGGCAGTTGGTACGACGTACTGGCCGGCGGGGTGGCGCACCGCTGCCGCATCCGGGGACGCCTGCGGCTGAGCGGCGTGCGCACGACCAATCCGGTGGCCGTCGGCGACGAGGTGGAGTGCGAGGCCGCGGACGACGGCGCCTGCGCGATCACGGCCGTCCTGCCGCGCCGCAACTACGTCATCCGCCGCGCCTCTAACCTCTCGAAAGAGTCCCACATCCTGGCCGCCAACCTCGATCAGGCGTTGCTGCTGGCCACGCTCGCTGAGCCCGTCACCCCGCCCGAGTTCGTCGATCGCTTTCTGGTGACGTGCGAGGCTTACAGGATTCCGGCCGTCATCGCCCTCGGCAAGGCGGACCTTGCGGCCGCAGCACCCGAGGAGGCCGCAGCATTCCGCGCGACCTACGAGGCGGCGGGCTACCCCGTGATCGGGGTGAGCTCCCGCACGGGCGAGGGGATCGACCGCATCCGCACGCTGCTGCGGGGCCGCACCACGCTGCTGGCGGGGCACTCGGGCGTGGGGAAATCGACCCTCGTGACGACGCTCGAGCCGGGTCTCGACCTGCGCACGGGGACGATCTCCGACAGCCACCACAAGGGGCGGCACACCACCACCTTCGCCACCATGTATCCGCTCGCGGAGGGCGGACGCATCATCGATACCCCGGGCATCAAAGGCTTCGGGCTCATCGACATCGAGGGGCGCGAACTCCGGCACTTCTTCCCCGAGATGATGCGGCTGGCCCCCGGCTGCCGCTTTTACGACTGCTCCCATACCCACGAGCCGGGCTGCGCCGTGCGCGAGGCCGTCGAGCGGGGCGAACTGTCGTTCCAACGCTACGAAAGCTACCTGAAAATCCTGGACGAAGATGAAAAATACCGGAAATGATGCGGCGGCCTCCCCTGGGGACCGGGGCAGCGACCCGCAGGCCGAAAGGAGCGAAAGAGCATCTGCCGCCGGGATTTCCGGCGGTGTGACGGCCCCTGGGCCATGCACTCCCGCCGCCGATGACCCCGCCGATCCCGACGGCACCGAGGCGCGGATCGCCGTGCTGACGCGCTGCGTGACCCCCGAACGGCTGGCAGCCTTCGAGCGTGCGGCGGCGATGCGCACCCGCTACCTGACCGTCGTGGCCGAAAATACCTACCACGGGCAGAACGCCGCCGCGCTCGTGCGCCACTGCGAGGCTTTCGGCATCCAGCAAATGCATACCGTCGAGACCCTCTGCCCGTTCCGGCCGAGCGCCGACGTGGTGCGCGGCACCGACAAGTGGGTCGATATCATGCGGCACGACTCGACGGCCGCAATGCTCGCCTCGCTGCGGGCCGCAGGCTACCGCATCGTGGCGACCACGCCCCACCGCCGCTCGTGTACGCCCGAAAGCCTGGACGTCGGGGCCGGCCCGATCGCTCTCGTGTTCGGCACCGAGCGCGAAGGCATCTCGCCGGAGGTCGCAGCCGCCGCCGACGAGTTCCTCTGCATCCCCATGTGCGGCATGGTCGAGAGCCTCAACGTCTCGGCCTCGGCCGCCATCGTGCTCTACCGGCTCTCCGAGCGGATGCGGGCCGGGGCCGGGGGCTGGCGGCTCGCAGGACGGGAACAGCGGGAACTGGTGCTCCGCTGGCTGCGGGGCACCGTGCGCAGCGCCGACGACATCCTTCGCCGGGCGGGATTCGACACCGACCGGTAAGACCGCACCCGGGACTGGAGCGGAACATACCCGACCGAAGCGCATCGCCCGCCGTCGCAGTCGTGCGGCGCACAGTTCGGGCGCGCGACAACGGGAAAGACGGCAGACATAAGAAAGGCAAGCGGACAAGCGGCAAATGGAGGATGACAAAAGGCGAGCGACAAAGGGACGGGTGCGGGGCTGCATGAGGCTGCCGAAAACGGGCGAAAACAGAGTGAAGTGCGGATCCCAGAGCCAGGAATTTTCTGCTGAACAATAGATGCGCCGCCGGAAAGGAACGGACGCAGCCCGAACCGGCAACAGGAAAGCTCGGACGGCGAAACAAGACCCAAGTGACGTGCCGAGCAGGACGGGCAATCGAACGAAAGGGCCGCGCCGCCGGAGACCCGAAGCCTCAGGGAGAAAAACGGAGGCAACCCGAACCGGCAACAGGAAAGCTCGGACGGCGAAACAAGACCCGAGTGACGAGCCGAACAAGACGGGCGATCGAACGGCAGAGCCGCGCCGCCGGAGACCCGAAGCCTCAGGGAGAAAAACGGAGGCAGCCCGAACCGGCAACAGGAAAGTTCGGACGGCGAAACAAACTCCGAAAGAGGGGCCGAACACGAAGATGGAGCAACCCCCGAACGACGGCCGAGCCGATCGGTCGGCCGGATAAATGCCCCGGAGCGGGGCGAAAATGAAGAACCGCGGAGAACGGCAGCGGAGGCGGCCGCCATCCGACGAACGACAAAACGACGGAACCATGAACGACGGAACCATGAACGACGACATCCTGCGCAGGCAATTCCTGCGCCACGTGGCCCAGACCTCGCCCGCACCCCTGCTGATCGAGGTGGAGCGGGCCGAAGGCACGTTTTTCTACACCCCCGGAGGGAAACGCTACTACGATCTGGTGGCGGGGGTCTCGGTGAGCAACGTCGGCCACGCCAACCCCGCCGTGGTGCGGGCCGTGCAGGAGCAGGCCGCGCGCTACATGCATGTGATGGTGTACGGCGAGCTCGTCGAACGGCCGCAGGTGTGCTATGCCGCGCGGATCGCCGAGCTGCTCCCGCCGCCGCTGGAAAGCGTCTATTTCGTCAACTCGGGGGCCGAGGCCGTCGAGGGGGCCCTCAAGTTGGCCAAGCGGTTCACGGGCCGCACGGAGCTGGTGGCGATGCGGCGGGCCTACCACGGCTCCACGCACGGCGCCCTGAGCGTGATGGGGGCGCCCGAAGGCGAGGAGTGGAAAGGGGCGTTCCGGCCCTTGCTGCCCGACGTGCGGGCCATCCGGTTCAACGAGCCGGAGGAGCTGGACCGGATCACCCGCCGTACGGCCTGCGTGCTGGTCGAGCCCGTGCAGGGCGAGGCGGGGGTGCGGCCTCCCGCACCGGGCTACCTCGAAGCCCTGCGCCGCCGCTGCGACCAGACGGGGGCGCTACTGATTTTCGACGAGATACAGACCGGCATGGGGCGCACGGGAGCGCTGTTCGCCATGCAGCGGTACGGCGTGACCCCCGACATCGTCTGCCTGGCCAAAGCGTTCGGCGGCGGGATGCCGCTGGGGGCTTTCGTCAGCAGCCGCGAGATCATGGAGGGGCTGAGTCACGACCCCGCGCTGGGCCACATCACCACGTTCGGAGGCCATCCGGTCTGCTGCGCGGCGGGGCTGGCGGCGCTCGAATACCTGCTGGAAAACGACGTGGTGGCGGGCGTGGAGGCCAAGGGCGCCCTGTACGCCGAGCTGCTCGGCGACCACCCGGCGGTGCGCGAAATCCGGCGCAGCGGCCTGTTGCTGGCCGTCGAGCTGGGGTCGTCCGACAGGCTCTTCCGCATCATGGAGCTCTTCGGGCAGGCGGGTATCCTGAGCGACTGGTTCCTCTTCTGCGACACGGCATTCCGCATCTCGCCGCCGCTGACAATCACCGAGGAAGAGGTGCGCGACAGCGCCCGGCTGATCCGCACGTGCCTCGACCGGCTCTGAGCCGAGCGGACGGTCGCCCCTACCCGGCGACCACGCAGCCGACGGGCCGGTCGTGCGGCTCGGCGGGCAGGTCGTCCACCAACTGATGTCGGTAGCAAACCCCCACGGTGGCGGCGCGGAAGCCCGGCTGCGCGAGGTAGCGGTCGTAGTAGCCCCGTCCGCGGCCGAGGCGCGAACCCGAGGGGGCGAAAGCCACCCCCGGCACCACCAGCAGGTCGATTTCGGCGGGGTCGCAGCGATGCGTGCGCGGGGGTTCCACGATGCCGAAGGCACCCGGAACGAGCTCACGCCCGTCGCAGTCGTAAAAGTCCATTTCGTCGCCCTCGACGCAGGGGACGACCACCCGCCGCCCGCCGGCGCACCACCGCGCGAGCGCCTGCCGCGTGTCGGGTTCGTCGGGCAGCGAGCAGAAGAGTCCGACCACCCGCGCACCGGCGAAGGCGGGCAGCCGCTCCACCTCGCCGAATATGCGCGAGGAGGCCTCCGCACGCGCCTCAGGGGGCAATTCGCGGTTGCGACGCCGCATGATCTTCCGCAGTTCCGATTTGTCCATAAAAGCCGTTTTCAGTTGCAAATTAAGCCGGCGCGCAGTTGTTATTCCGCAAACAATAACTATCTTTGCTGTGCGCAAACCAAACTTTTAACAAATATAAACAAAAATCCTACATTATGAGTTCTTTCCTATCCAATTCCTCTGTGGGCAAGAAACTGGTTATGAGCGTAACGGGATGCTTCCTGGTGCTGTTCATCCTCTTCCACATGTCGATGAACCTGACGGCCATCTTCTCGCGCGAGGCCTATAACCTGATCTGCGAGCTGCTGGGCGCCAACTGGTATGCGCTCGCGGGCACGGCGGTGCTGGCGGCGGGCGTCGCCCTGCACTTCATCTTCGCGCTCGTGCTGACCTGGGACAACTACCGCGCACGCGGCAGCCAGCGTTACGCCGTCACGGTGAAGGAGCCGGGCGTGGAGTGGGCCTCCAAGAACATGCTCGTGCTGGGCTGGATCATCCTGGCGGGGCTGGCGCTGCACTTCATCAATTTCTGGGCGAAGATGCAGCTCGTCGAGATCATGGGCGGCGAGGAGAATTCGCTCGGCCTCGACGCCGCCAACGGCTACGACCTGATCCTCTACACCTTCTCGCACTGGTACTATGCGCTGATCTACCTGCTGTGGTTCCTGGCCCTGTGGTTCCACCTCACGCACGGCGTCTGGTCGATGTTCCAGAGCGCGGGCTGGGCGGGCGACACCTGGTATCCGCGCCTGAAGTGGATCGCCCGGATCGTGGCCACGATCGTCTTCCTGGGCTTCGCCTGCGTGGTGGTGATCTTCTACCTGCGCGCCAACGGCTGTTGCTGCTGCTAATTCCCGACTACGAATAATAAAAAAACTGAGATATGGCTCTGAAATTAGATTCCAAAATCCCCGCCGGCGAGCTCGCCCAGAAATGGAGCAACCACAAGGCGGCCATCAAGGTGGTCAGCCCCGCCAACAAGCGCAAACTCGATATCATCGTCATCGGCACCGGCCTCGGCGGAGCTTCCGCAGCCGCCTCGCTCGGCGAGCTGGGCTACAACGTCAAGGTATTCTGTATCCAGGACTCGCCCCGCCGCGCCCACTCGATCGCCGCGCAGGGAGGTATCAACGCCGCCAAGAACTACCAGAACGACAACGACTCGGTTTACCGCCTGTTCTACGACACGATCAAGGGCGGCGACTACCGCGCCCGCGAAGCCAACGTGTACCGGCTGGCTGAGGTGGCGAACCTCATCATCGACCAGTGCGTAGCGCAGGGCGTGCCCTTCGCCCGCGAGTACGGCGGCCTGCTGGCCAACCGCTCGTTCGGCGGCGCACAGGTGTCGCGTACCTTTTACGCCCGCGGACAGACGGGCCAGCAACTCCTGCTGGGCGCCTATGCAGCCCTGAACAAGGAGATCGCCGCCGGCTCGGTCAAGAGCTACCCCCGCCACGAAATGCTCGACCTGGTGATCGAGGACGGTGAGGCGCGCGGCATCATCGCCCGCAACCTCGTCACGGGCAAGCTCGAACGCTTCGGCGCCCACGCCGTGGTGCTCGCCTCGGGCGGCTACGGCAACGTATTCTTCCTCTCGACCAACGCGATGGCCTCCAACGGCTCGGCCGCATTCCAGTGCTACCGCCGGGGCGCGGGCTTCGCCAACCCCTGCTTCACGCAGATCCACCCCACCTGCATCCCCGTCCACGGCGACCAGCAGTCGAAGCTCACGCTGATGTCCGAGTCGCTGCGTAACGACGGCCGCATCTGGGTGCCCAAGAAACTCGAGGATGTGAAGGCCATCCGCTCGGGGGCCAAGAAACCCTCCGACGTGCCGGAGCAGGACCGCGACTACTACCTCGAGCGCCGCTACCCGGCCTTCGGCAACCTGGTGCCGCGCGACGTGGCTTCGCGTGCCGCCAAGGAGCGCTGCGACGCCGGCTTCGGCGTGAACGAAACGGGGCTGGCCGTCTTCCTCGACTTCAAGACCGCCATCGAGCGGCTCGGCAAGGAGACCATCCGCCAGCGTTACGGCAACCTGTTCGATATGTACGAGGAGATCACCGACGTGGATCCCTATGAGCAGCCGATGCAGATTTTCCCCGCCGTGCACTACACGATGGGCGGTATCTGGGTCGATTACAACCTGATGACCACCATCCCCGGCCTCTACGCCATCGGCGAGGCCAACTTCTCGGACCACGGGGCCAACCGCCTCGGCGCCTCGGCCCTCATGCAGGGCCTCGCCGACGGCTACTTCGTGCTGCCCTACACCATCGGCGATTACCTCTCGCACAAGATTCAGGCGCCGAAGGTCGCTACCTCGACTCCTGCTTTCGAGCAGGCCGAGCGCGCCGTGCGCGAGAAGATCGACAAGCTGCTGGCCATCGGCGGCAAGCAGTCGGTGGACGACCTGCACAAGAAGCTGGGCCACATCATGTGGGAGAACGTCGGTATGGCCCGCTCGAAAGAGTCGCTGCAGCGTGCGATCGACCAGATCAAGGCCCTGCGCGAAGAGTTCTGGAAGGACGTGCGCGTGGTAGGCAAGGCCGACGACTTCAACGTGGAGCTCGAAAAGGCCCTGCGTCTGGCCGACTTCCTGGAGCTGGGCGAGCTGATGGCCCGCGACGCCCTCAACCGCGAGGAGTCGTGCGGCGGCCACTTCCGCGTCGAACACCAGACCGAGGAGGGCGAGGCCAGGCGCGACGACGAGCACTTCGTCTATGCCGCCGTCTGGGAGTACAAGGGCATGAACGAGGCCCCCGAAATGACGAAGGAACCCCTCGACTTTGAATTCGTACACCCTGCACAGCGCAACTACAAGGACTAAGGCCGATTGACGTTCAACCGTAATAACTATTTGAAACCATGAATTTTACATTAAGGATATGGCGTCAGAAGGACGCAAAGTCGAAGGGCGGTTTTGAAAATTACCGGGTCGAAAACATCTCGCCCGACACGTCGTTCCTCGAGATGCTCGACATTCTCAACAACAACCTCATCCACGAGGGCAAGGAGCCCGTGGCTTTCGACCACGACTGCCGCGAAGGTATCTGCGGCATGTGCTCGCTCCATATCGACGGCCAGGCCCACGGCCCCGAGCAGGGCGTCACGACCTGCCAGATCTACATGCGCAAGTTCCGCGACGGGCAGACCATCACCATCGAGCCGTGGCGCTCGGCGGCGTTCCCCGTCATCAAGGACCTGGTGGTAAACCGGGGTGCTTACGATGAGATTCTTCAGGCCGGGGGCTTCATTTCGGTGCGCACCAACTCGGTGCCCGACGCCAATGCCATCCCCATCCCGAAGGCCGACGCCGACACCTCGATGGACGCCGCCGCCTGCATCGGCTGCGGAGCCTGCGCCGCCACCTGCAAGAACGGCTCGGCGATGCTCTTCGTTGCCGCCCGCGTATCGAGCCTCGCCAAGCTGCCCCAGGGCCGCGTGGAGGGCGCCCGCCGCGCCAAGGCGATGGTCGCCAAGATGGACGAGCTGGGCTTCGGCAACTGCACCAACACGGGTGCCTGCCAGGCCGAGTGCCCCAAGCAGATTTCCATTGCCCACATCGCCCGCCTCAACCGCGAGTTCCTCAGCGCGAAGTTCAAGGACTGACCCGCCGGGAGCGGCTCTGCGGCCGCATACGACGAAAAACGGCGCCTCTTTTTCGGGGGCGCCGTTTTCGCATGCTCCGCCCGCCCGCCGGCAGACGACGTGCTTCCTATCCTGATCGATTGCACTCACCGCCCCGACGTGCTCTCGTCGGGCTGTGCACCCGGCAGACCGGGCGGACGGAACGACGTTGAATAAAGCTCCGTCGGTCTCGGCGGAACAGAGGCGGGGTGGCGGGGTGGATAGGACGGGCAGGACGGAAGAGCAGATGACATTTTTCATATTCAGTTCGGATTTTCCCCGCCTCGTCGGGCTGTGGTGCACCCGGCAGTCCGGGCGGACGGGACGACGTTGAATAAAGCTCCGTCGGTCTCGGCGGAACAGAGGGGCGGGATAGGACGGGACAGGACGGAATAGTACGGGACAGGACAGACAGAATGTAACAAGAAAGGACGGGACAGAACGGGACGCAACAATGCGGAACGCGCCCTGCCTCACCAATCGGTCTATGGCGGCACAGACAAACCACAGCGAGGCGACGGCCGTACGATCGACGAGCGTGTCGCCGCACCCCTCCCGGCTAAGGCGCAGGGTGCCGTCGTCCCCGCCCGCATCCACCGTCCGCAGCAGATGCATGCCTGCCAGCTCGACAAGATAGAGGTTGTCATAGAGCAACGGCCCCGCAGGGTCGCAGCGTCGCAGCAGCAGGATCGGGCTGCGCAGGCCCGCGCCCGGCACCCCGTCGGGACACGCCACAGCAACCTCGCACCGCACGCCGCCCACGATGAAATAACAAGCCGCTTATTGCACCCGCTCGCAGGCGATTCCAGCGTCCATACGTCCCCGCAGAACGGGAGTGCCACCGTCGCGCCAACGCCTACACCCGCCTCCCCCTCGCCCGTGAGCAGCCACGAAAGCGCGTAATCCGGAAACTGCGCGGGATGCGACGCGCAAGGTCGTAACCGATCCCGTCATCTCTCCCTCGTTTTCTGACCGCCGGCCTTTTTTCCGACCTCTTTCGCCCGCGCTGCGTGCGCCATCGAACCTGCCCCGGGCCGGGACAAGCGGTAGCGGGATGGCCGGGCCGGGCGGCGGTCAGAGGCGGCGGTCAGAAGAGGCGGTCAGAAGGGGCGGTCAAAGGGGGGCAGAAGGGCGGTGGGGATGAGGGGGGCGGTTAGGCCAGGCTGGAGGCGGGGTAACGTCCGGCATGCTTGATTGCAGGCGATCGGTGTTATATGGCTGCGGCGGCACCCTTCCCCGACGGGGCCGGGAGGCGGTCAGAGGGGACGGCGGGGGATGGAGGCAGCGGTTAGGGTCAGGCTTGAGGCGGGTAGTGTCTGGCATGCTTGAATTGCAAGCGATCGGCGCCGTGTGCTGTGGTGGCACCCTTTTCCTCCGACGGGGCCGGGAGGCGGTCAGAGGGGACGGTCAGAGGGGACGGTTAGAGGAGGCGGTCAGAGGGGGACGGCGGGGGATGGAGGCAGCGGTTAGGGTCAGGCTGGAGACGGGGTAGCGTCCGGCATGCTTGAATTGCAGGCGATCGGCGCCGTGTGCTGCGGTAGCACCCTTCCCCGACAGGGCCGGGCGGCGGTCAGAGGGGGCGGCGGGGGATGGAGGTAGCGGTTAGGGTCAGGCTGGAGGCGGGGTAGCGTCCGGCATGCTTGAATTGCAGGCGATCGGTGCCGTGTGCGGCGGTGGCACCCTTTTCCTCCGATGGGGCCGGGAGGCGGTCAGAGGGGACGGTCAGAAGAGGCGGTCAAAGACGGTCAGAGGGGCGGTCAAAGGCGGTCAGAGGGGACAGCGGGGAATGGAGGCAGCGGTTAGGGTCAGGCTGGAGGTGGGGTAGCGTCCGACATGCTTGAATGGCAGGCGATCGGTGCCGTGTGCTACGGCGGCACCCTTTTCCTCCGAGGGGGCCGGGCGGCGGTCAGAGGGGACGGCGGGGGATGGAGGCAGCGGTTAGACCAGGCTGGAGGCGGGGTAACGTCCGGCATGCTTGAATTGCAGGCGATCGGCGCCGTGTGCTGCGGTGGCACCCTTCCCCGATGGGTGCCGGGGCGGGTCAGGGGCGGTCCTCTTCGAGCTGCTGCCGCACGGATTCGCCGTGTACGGCCCTGAGCAGCGTGCGGATGAAGGCGGGGTCCATGCGCAGCCGCACGGCTTCGGAGGCGCGGCGGGCGAGCAGTTCGTCGTAGCGGGCGGGTTGCAGCACGGGCATCGCATGGAGCCGCTTGAAGCGACCGATGCGGCGGGCGATCTCCATGCGGCGGGCGAGCAGGGCGAGCAGCTCGTCATCGGCGCGGTCGATCTCCGCACGGAGCTGCGCGAGATGCTCGTTTTCGGGGTTGCGGTCGCGGATGGTCAGCCCGCGCAGCACCCCTTCGAGCGCTTCGGGGGTGAGCTGCTGGGCGCTGTCGCTCCACGCCTCGGCGGGGCGGCAGTGCGCCTCGATCATCAGCCCGTCGAAGCCCAGGTCCATCGCCTGCTGGCAGAGGGGGGCGACCAGTTCGCGCTGCCCCCCGATATGGCTGGGGTCGCAGAGGAGCGGCAGCTCCGGCATCCGGCGGTGCAGCTCGATCGGGACGGACCATTGCGGCGCGTTGCGGTAGAGGGTCGCCTCGCAGGTCGTGAAACCCCGGTGGACGGCGGCGATGCGCCGCAGTCCGGCGTTGCGGAGCCGCTCGATGGCCCCGATCCAGAGCTCCAGGTCGGGGCTGAGGGGGTTTTTGACCAGCACGGGGGTGTCCGTGCCCGCAAGCGCGTCGGCGATCTCCTGCACGGCGAACGGATTGGCCGAGGTGCGGGCCCCGATCCACAGCAGGTCGATGCCCGCACGGAGCGCCGCCCGCACATGGGACGCCGTAGCCACTTCGGTCGCCGTGCGCATTCCGGTCTGTGCTTTCACGCGGGCGAGCCACGCCAGCCCCCGTGCCCCGACCCCCTCGAAGCCGCCGGGCTTGGTGCGGGGCTTCCAGACCCCCGCGCGGAAAATCCCCACGCCCACCGCCGCCAGCGCGCGGGCCGTCGTGAGGAGCTGCTCCTCGGTCTCCGCGCTGCAGGGGCCCGCGATCAGCAGGGGCCGCCGTGCGGCGGTTTCCGGGAAAAACAGGGATTCGGGATCGTTCATCGTCGTCGGATTGCGCCCAAAGGTAGCAATTTTTCGCCCTGCGGCCAAATTCGCAGCGGCAGCGGGGCAGGGGCGGCCCGCTCTTTTGTCCGCCTCTTTTGTCCGCCTCTCTTGTCCGCCTCTCTTGTCCGCCTCTCTTGTCCGCCTCTCTTGTTCGCCTCTCTTGTTTGCCCCTCTTGTTTGCCCCTCTCGTCCGCTCTTTCGTTTGCCCCTCTCGTCCGCTCTTTCATTCGCCCCTCTCGTCCGCTCTCTTGTTTGCCCCTCTTGTCCGCCCTCTTGTCCGCCCTCTTGTTTGCCCCTCTTGTCCGCCCTCTCGTTCGTCCTCTTGTTTGCCCCTCTCGTCCGCTCTTTCGTTCGCCCCTCTCGTTCGTCCTCTTGTTTGCCCCTCTCGTTCGCTCTTTTGTTTGCCCCTTGTCTGTACTTTATGGTTATCGTCTTTCCTTGTCCCACTGCCGTCGCTGACCGATCCCCCGTTCGCCCGCCTGCTTCCCTGCTCCAACTTCAGCCTGCCCGTCCCTCCCGTCCGGCGGCTGGTCGCATCTGCCTGTCCTGCCTCCTGTTCCGCCTGCTTTCCGCCCGCCTGCTTTCCGCCCGCCTGCCCGTCCCTCCCGTCCCGCCTCGGTCCGTCCGTCCTGTCCGGTGGCTGGTCGCATCCCCCCGTCCATACCTACCTACCTGCCCGTCCTTGCCTGCCCGTCCTTGCCTGCCCGTCTTGTCCGCCCGGCCCGCCCGGCCTGCCTCCCGCCCGGCCCGTCCTACCTCTCGTCCGCCGCTCCGTCTGTCCGCACGCTCGTGCCTGCTCTTCCCGGTTGCTGCCCGTCCCGCCTGCTTTCCGCCCGCCTGTCTGTCTGCCCGCCTGCCCGTCCCGTCCGTCCCGCCTCTGCCCGTCCGTCCCGCCTCTGCCCGTCCGTCCCGCCTCTGCCCGTCCGTCCTGCCTCCGCCCCGACCTCATCCCGCCCATCCCTCCTGTCCGGCGGCTGGTCGCATCTGCCTGTCCTGCCTGCCCGTCCCGCCTGCTTTCCGCCCGCCTGCCCGTCCCTCCCGTCCTGCCCGTCTTGTCCGCCCGTCCCTCCCGTCCTGTCCGTCCGTCCTACCTCTCGTCCTGCCGCCCGCCCGCCCGGTCTCCTGCTCCGACCCCGCCCGCGAAAACGCGCCGGCACGCTTGGATTCTTGGGAAAAATCACTATTTTTGTCAGTTAGTTGCCCGCGAACGGAGCGGACGGAGCGATCCCCGGCGGATCGGCCTCCGCAGCCGGAAAGCGCCGCCGGCGGCTTTGCCGGAGCTGCGCGCACGGAGGGCGGCGACCGACCGTACTTGAACGAAAACTCAAATTGAACGCAATGGAACAGGAGAAACAACTGCAATCGCTCCCCGAGAACGCCTACCGCGAACTCAAGCCGGGCGAGGAGTACAGGCCGATGATGCCGGCCGGCAGCCATCCGAAGGAGGTGACGCCCTATTCGGTGACGCTGGGCGTGTTGATGGCCATTATTTTTTCGGCGGCCGCCGCCTACCTGGGGCTCAAGATCGGCCAGGTATTCGAGGCCGCCATCCCCATCGCCATCATCGCCGTGGGCGTGGGCAACGTACTGGGCAGAAAAAACATGCTCGGCCAGAACGTGATCGTGCAGTCGATCGGCGCCTCGTCGGGGGTGATCGTCGCGGGGGCCATCTTCACCCTCCCGGCCCTCTACATCCTCGGACTGGAGGCGCAGTTCTACCAGGTGTTCCTCTCGTCGCTCTTCGGCGGACTGCTGGGCATCGTGCTGCTCGTCCCGTTCCGTAAATACTTCGTCAAGGAGATGCACGGCAAGTACCCCTTCCCCGAGGCGACGGCCACCACCGAGGTGCTCGTGTCGGGCGAGAAGGGCGGCAACCAGGCCAAGCTGCTGGCCGTCGCGGGGCTCGTGGGCGGACTCTACGACTTCGCCATCAACACCTTCGGTCTGTGGACGGAGCAGATCTCCACGCGCATGGTCGCCTTCGGAGCGCTGTGCGCCGAAAAGTTCAAGGTGGTGCTGAACATCAACACCGGAGCCGCCGTGCTCGGCCTGGGCTACATCATCGGCCTGAAATACGCGGCTATCATCGCCGCGGGTTCGGCCCTCATCTGGTTCCTGGTGGTGCCGGTGGTCGGCTCCGTCGGAATCGAAACCGCCGGAATGTCGCCCGAGCAGCTCTTCGCCGCCTTCGGCCGGCCCATCGGCATCGGCGGCATCGCGATGGCGGGACTTATCGGCATCGTGCGCCAGTCGGGGATCATCCGTCAGGCCCTCGGGCTCGCCGTAAGTGAACTGGCGGGCAGGAAAACCGGCGAACAGGCGGCCGTTCGCACCCAGCGCGACGTGACCATGAAGCTGATCCTGACGGTGCTGATCGCCACGCTCGCCGCCACGTTCTTCTTCTTCCAGTTCGGCGTGCTCCACAACTGGACGCAGACGGTCGTCGCGCTGGCCATCGTCTTCGTGATCGCATTCCTGTTCACCACCGTGGCGGCCAACGCCATCGCCATCGTCGGCAGCAACCCCGTGTCGGGAATGACGCTGATGACGCTGATTCTGAGCTCGCTCGTGCTGGTGAGCGTCGGCCTGAACGGTACGGCCGGGATGACCGCCGCGCTGGTGATCGGCGGCGTGGTCTGCACGGCCCTCTCGATGGCCGGCGGCTTCATCACCGACCTGAAGATCGGCTACTGGATCGGCACGACGCCCAAAAAGCAGGAGAGCTGGAAGTTCCTGGGCACCTTCGTCTCGGCGGCTACCGTCGCCGGGGTGATGATCCTGCTGAACCAGACCTACGGCTTCGGGGAGGACAGCCCGATGGTTGCGCCCCAGGCCCACGCGATGGCCGCCGTGATCCAGCCTTTGATGGAGGGCGGCACGACCCCCTGGATCCTCTACTTCGCGGGGGCTGTGCTGGCGCTGGTGCTCACCGGAATCGGCGTGCCCGCCCTGCCTTTCTCGCTGGGTATGTTCATCCCCATGTACCTCAACGCCCCGCTCGTGGTGGGCGGACTGGTCGCGTGGCTGGTTACGACCCGCTCGAAAGATGCCGCGCTCAACAAGGCCCGCGCAGACCGGGGCACCCTGATCGCCTCGGGCTTCATCGCCGGCGGTGCGCTGATGGGGGTGGTGAGCGCCATCCTCAAGTTCGCCGAGGTGGAGTGGGAGCTCGACGGCTGGGCCGCCGGCCGCGGAGCCCAATGGCTCGGGCTGGGGATGTACGTCGCCATCATCGCCTATTTCATCATCCACACGATGCGCGCCCGCAAGGAGGCGTAACCCGTGCGACCGGAAACCATACCGCAAACAAGCATACATTAAAATAACATGGAACTCAAGGAACGATTTCTGAAATACGTCGCCCTCGACACGCAGAGCTGCGAAGAGAGCGAGAGCTATCCCTCGACCGACAAGCAGCGCGTGCTGCTCGACCTGCTCGCCGACGAGATGCGGGCGCTCGGGCTGCAGGAGGTGACCGTCGATGCGTGGGGCTACGCCATGGGCTCGATCCCCGCCACGCCGGGCTTCGAGCAGAGCCCCGTGCTGGGGCTGATCGCGCACGTGGACACTTCGCCCGACATGAGCGGCTGCGGCGTGAAACCCCGCGTGATCGAGAATTACGACGGGAGCGACATCCGCCTGAACGGTGAGCTCACCATGCGCGTCGAGGATTTCCCCGAGCTGCGCGACTTCGTGGGCCATACGCTCATCCACACCGACGGAACGACCCTGCTGGGGGCCGACGACAAGGCGGGCGTGGCCGAGATTATGACCGCCGCCGAGTACCTGATGGCACATCCCGAAATCCCGCACGGCAAAATCCGCCTCGGCTTCACGCCCGACGAGGAGGTGGGCCGGGGCGTCGATCATTTCGACGTGGCCGCCTTCGGCGCCGACTTCGCCTACACCGTCGATGGCGGGTACGAGGGGGAGCTGGAGTACGAGAACTTCAACGCTGCCGGAGCCCGCATCCGCATCCAGGGGCGTAACGTCCACCCCGGCTATGCCAAGGACAAGATGATTAACGCCATCCAGGTGGCTGCCGAGCTCAACGCCCTGCTTCCCGCCTGGGAGCGCCCCGAGCATACCGAGGGGTACGAGGGTTTCTTCCACTGCACCTCCTTTGCGGGGACGGTCGAGCAGGCCGAGCTGAGCTACATCATCCGCGACCACGACGCCGCCCGTTTCGAGGCCCGCAAGGAGCTGATGCGTAGCTGCGTCGAGCTGCTTCGCCGGCGTTACGGCGCAGAGGTGCTCGCCCTGGAGCTCAAGGACCAGTACTACAACATGCGCAGGATGGTCGAGCCGCACCCCGAGCTGATCGAGCGGGCCGTCGAGGCGATGCGCGGCGCCGGGGTCGAGCCGATCGTGCGCCCGATCCGGGGCGGCACGGACGGCGCCCGCCTCTCGTTCATGGGGCTGCCCTGTCCCAACCTCTTCACGGGGGGCATGAACTTCCACGGCAAGTTCGAGTACTGCTCGCTCACCACGATGCACAAGGCCGTGCAGACGCTTCTCAACCTCGTCCAACTGTGGGCGAAAAAGGCATAGACTGCGCATTATGAACCGATTCGGTTATCTGAAGGTGGCGGCCGCCGTGCCGCATGTGCGGGTCGCCGACTGCCGCTGGAACGCCGGGCGGGCCGTCGAGCTGATCGGGCGGGCCGCGGAGCGGGGCGCCGCGCTGGTGGTCTTTCCCGAGCTTTCGCTCACGGGCTACACCTGCGGCGACCTGTTCCTGCAATCGGGGCTGCTGCGGGCCGCGGAGGAGTCCCTCGCGGACCTGCTGCGCCGCACGGCCGACCTTCCGCTGGCGGCCATCGTCGGGATGCCCGTCCCGCTGGGGCCCGCGCTCTACAACTGCGCCGTGGTCATCGGCGGCGGGACGATCCGGGGCGTGGTGCCCAAGACCTTCATCCCCAACTACTCGGAGTTTTACGAAGCCCGCCACTTCAGCTCGGGTGCCGACACGGAGCTCACGGCCTGCCGCCTCTGCGGACAGGAGGTCCCCTTCGGGCGCGACCTGCTGTTCCGGCTGGGCGACTACGCCACCATGGGCATCGAGATCTGCGAGGATATGTGGGTGCCCCTCTCCCCGTCGCTGGCCCAGGCCGTCGATGGCGCCGAGGTGCTCGTGAACCTCTCGGCCTCGCCCGAGTCGGCGGGCAAGCACGACTACCTCAGGGCGCTGGTGCGTCAGCAGTCGGAGCGAGCCAAAGCCGCCTATATCTACTGTTCGGCGGGCTTCGGCGAGTCCTCCACCGACCTCTCGTTCGCCGGCAACGGCATCATCGTCGAAAACGGGGCCATGCTGCGCGAAACCGAGCGGTTCTGCACCCAGGAGCAGCTCGTGGCCGCCGATGTGGACATCGAACTGCTGGTGACGGCCCGCCGCCGCACCTCCACCTTCGCCCAGCACCGGCAGGAGGCCGCCCACCGGGTGATCGCCGTGCCGGTGGGAGCCTCTTCGTCGGGGGCGTTCGAGCGTCCCATCCCCCGGAATCCCTACATGCCCGCCGGCGGCGAGGAGCTGGCCGTGCGCTGCCGCGAGGTGCTCGACATCCAGTCGTGGGGCCTCATGCAGCGGCTCGACCACACCGGCTGCCGCCACGCCGTGCTCGGCATTTCGGGCGGCCTCGACTCGACTTTGGCGCTGCTGGTGGTCGTGCGGGCCTTCGATAAGCTGGGGTACGACCGGCGGGGAATCGTCGGGATCACCATGCCGGGCTTCGGCACCTCCGACCGCACCTATGCCAACGCCGTGGAGCTGATGCACGAACTGGGGGTCACGCTGCGCGAAATCCCCATCCGCAAGGCCTGCGAGCAGCACTTCGCCGATATCGGCCTCGATCCCTCCGACCGCTCGGCGACCTATGAGAACGCCCAGGCCCGCGAGCGCACCCAAATCCTGATGGACGTGGCCAACCAGGTCGGCGGGCTGGTGATCGGCACCGGCGACCTGAGCGAGCTGGCTCTGGGCTGGGCGACCTACAACGGCGACCAGATGTCGATGTACGGCGTGAACGCCTCGGTGCCCAAGACGATGGCGCGCCAGATCGTGGGCTGGGCCGCCGACGATGCCGCCAACCCCCGCGTGGCCGCCATCCTGCGGGACGTGGTCGCCACGCCCGTCAGCCCCGAGCTCCTTCCGTCCGACGGCGCCGATGCGTCCGCGCAGGAGACCGAGCGGGTCGTGGGTCCCTACGAGCTGCACGACTTCTTCCTCTACCACTTCGTCTGGAGCGGTTTCAGCGCCGCCAAAATCCTGTTCCTCGCGGAGCAGGCATTCCGGGGGAAGTACGACCGTCCGACGCTCACGCGCTGGCTGAAGGTCTTTATCCGCCGCTTCTTCGCCCAGCAGTTCAAACGCTCGGCGATGCCTGACGGCCCGAAAGTGGGAGCTGTGTCGCTCTCCCCGCGCGGAGACTGGCGCATGCCCTCCGACGCCGCCGCCGAAGAGTGGCTCCGCGAAACGGACGAATCGCAAAACGATTGACGATGAAAAAACTGCTTGCGCTCGCTTTCGCAGCGTGCTTCGCGGCCCAGCCGCTCGTGGCCCAGTCGTGGGCCGACGCTCTGCAAAAGGCCCTCGGCGGCTCCCGCAAGGAGTCGTCCGGGGCCGCCGCAACGCCTGCCGCCCCGCCGACGGCCAAAGCCCTGCGCGGGGCCTGGACCTACCGGGCTCCCGCGATGGACTACACGGGCGACGACGTGGTCGCTGCGCTGGCCGTCGGCTCGCTCCGCGACCAGTTGGCTCCGCTCTATGCCAGGGCGGGGCTGGAACCCGGCACGGGCACCGTGCGCTTCGCCGACAGCCGGCGCGTGGCGTTTGAACTGAGCGGGCACCGGATGGAGGGCACCTATGTCTATGACGCCCGCACCGGACGGATCGCCGTCACCCTGAGCCGTGACGAGCGCACGGCGACTTTCGAGGGGGTCGCTTCGGTGGCCGACGGGGTGCTTACGCTGCTGTTCGACGCACGCCAGGCGCTCGATGCCGTGGGCGGCACACCCGATCAGGCTGCGCAGAACGAGAAGCTGCGGCAGATCTGCGCCATCCTCGAAAAATACCCCGGCATCCGGCTCGGCTGCAAGCTGTCCCGCTGATTTCCTGCTACCGCTCCCTGCGGCGGCCCAGCGCAAAGAGCCGCCAGCCGACCTGCCGATCCGTAGTTCCGCTGGCGGGCGCGTGGTTCTTATCCGACCTGCCCCCCCCGGCACGCTGTCCGCTGACCCGGAGGGGTGTCCTGCCGCTTTCGTCGGATTTCTGCTACCGCTCCCTGCGGCGGCCCAGCGCAAAGAGCCGCCAGCCGACCTGGAGTTGCAGGGCCGGCTCCACCCGGCCGGAGGGGGTGACGGCGATGCCGACGCCGACGCTCACGCCCCAGCGCGACGGCTCCCGGCTGCGGACGGTGCGCACCACCGTGCGCGGATACACCTCCATCCGCTCCATCCTGACGTCATAGCCCGTGATCTCGGCCCGGTAGGTGCTGTCCGAAAAGTGGTAACGCGCGATCGGCACCTCGACAAGCACCGAATCCCCGTCGCCCGGAGGCGTTGCTGCCCCCTGCGGCAACTCCTTTCCGGCTACTTCGAGGGCAATTTTCGGCGCAGTGCCCGAGGTGTCCTCCTCCCCGATCGTCGCATATCCGCCGCTTCCTTTCCGTCCCTTGTCACTCGCCGACGCCCTGCCGGAAAACGGCTTTTCCGCTCCCTGCTGGTTGTAGCCTTTCCCGTTTCGGCCTGCTCCGTTCCGCTTCAAGGTGCCACCCGGCGCAGTGCCCGAGGCGTCCACTTCCCGGATCGTCGCATACCCGCCGTTTCCTTTCCGTCCATTGTCACTCGCCGACGCCCTGCCGGAAAACGGCTTTTCCGCTCCCTGCTGGTTGTAGCCTTTCCCGTTTCGGCCTGCTCCCTTGCGCTCCAAGGTGCCACCCGGCGCAGTGCCCGAGGCGCCCACTTTCCCGACTGTCGCATACCCGCCGGTTCCTTTCCGTCCCTTGTCACTCGCCGACGCCCTGCCGGAAAACGGCTTTTCCGCTCCCTGCTGGTTGTAGCCTATCCCGTTTCGGCCTGCTCCGTTCCGCTCCAAGGTGCCACCCGGCGCAGTGCCCGAGGCGCCCACTTTCCCGACTGTCGCATACCCGCCGGTTCGTTCCCGGTGCATCTCATCCGATGGGTTTTTGTCGCGGTCGGCCGCTACCTGCGCTGCCTTGTCCCGCCGTTTCCGCCCCCTGCCTTTGCCGTCTTGTTCCGCCTTGTCGCCCGGCGCATTTGCAAGGCCGGCCGTAAGGCGGCTCTGCCCCGTGCCGTCCCCGCTTCCCGTTCTCTCTCCCGGCAAGGCAGGCAAGGTGTTGTCTCCGGTTCCCGTTCTCTCCCCCGTCAGGGCGGGCGCGGTGCCGTCTCCGGTTCCCGTTCTCTCCCCCGTCAGGGCGGGCAGGGTACCTTCTCCGGCTTCCTTCCCCGGAAAAACGGTCACGCTGTTAATCCTCTCCCCGGCTTCCGTACCCTTTCCGAGCAGAGCAGGCAAGGTGCTGTCCCCCGTTCTCTCCCCCATCAGGGCGGGCATGGTGCCCTCCCTGTACTCGTACCCGTCCCTGTTCTCGTACCCGTCCCTGTTCTCGTACCCGTCCCCGTTGTCGTTTCTGCTCCCGATGCCGCTTCCGTCCCCGTTTCCGGCGCGGGCGAGCCGGCGGACGACGGTGCGTTCGTACCGTACCGCGTCGGGCGCCGGGCGTTCGAGCACCACGGTATCGACCCTTACGACCACGTCGGCCGCCGTATCCCGCCGCCCCGCCCGGAAGCCCGCGAAGAATGTCGCTGCCAGCAGCACCGCCGCCAGCAGCGCGATCGCTGCGCCCCGTTTCATTCTCCGAGGGGTTGATAGCGTCCGTCGCGCAGCGAGAGCATCTGCCGCCGCTGCTGTCCGTCGCCGCTGCGGTAGCCGATGTGCACCCAGCGGGGCGTGCCGGCGGCGTCCTCGCGTTCGGAGATCAACTGGTCGAAATCGTGCCCCCGCAGGAACTCCGCGCAGCAGTCGCGGAACGCCGCCAGATGTCCGTTCACGGGCACCAGGTCGGCCGCGAACCCGTACCGGTGGGCCGACGTGGGAGCCCCTCCCACGGCCTTGTTGAGCGCGTCGCTCCGGTAGCCGGAGCTCACCCGCACCCCGCCTGCCCCCAGTCCCCCGGCGCGGCAGCGGGCGTCCCACGCCTCGCGCAGCGGGTCGAGCAGCCGTTCGGCCAGTTCCCCCAGGTTGCGCAGATGCGCTTCGCACGGGGTGTTGTCGAGGCCCAGCAGCCGGGCCGTCTGCGAGCGTGTGAGCTCGTCCAAAGTGAAGTAAGTCATCGTTTTTGCAGTTTGTCGGTTTGCCGCCGCCGGAGCGGTCGGTCGTCGGTGCGTAAAAAAACCGGCGCCTCTTTTTGGGAGGCGCCGGGGGCGGGGTAGCCGGTGATAATAGTAGCCTTGTGCTATATATGGTAATTATCTCCTCCGGAGTAATAGTATGCCGACACCCTTTCGCCTTAGGTCAGATGACGGGTTCGATCCGATACAGCACGGAATCGTACTCGTAGATGAAAAGTTTCACCTCCGCAATGTTGGAGATGCGCTGCCAGCCCAATCCGGTGCCCTTGCCGGTGTACTTGCAGATGGCGACACCGATGCGCATCTGCTTGTTGTTTGTGTTCGACCAGCGCTGGTAGCTCGCGTTGGCCGTGAGGCTCAGCACGTCCTTCAGCTCCGCCTGCCCGTTCCACCAGGGCACGGTCGTGCCGGTGATCTGCCAGAAAGTGCGGTTGTAGAGGATGGCCGAGTGGACTTCGGCGCGCGGGTTTATGCGTAGCTGGTGCTCGTAGGGCAGCATCGGGATGCGCCAGCGACGCCCTTCCGAGGCGTGTTTGCGGAAGCGGTAGAGCACCAGCCGGTATTTCGAGGTGTCCATCATCGCGGGGGTCACCGACGCCGTTTCGATCACGGTGCTCAGGTGCGGGTCGCACTTGTAGGTGTGGATGTTGTACCACTCCCCGGCCTCCGGCAGTCGGGAGGCCACGTACTGCTTCACCGCCTGCGCGGTCGGGATGTTCCGGTGGTCGGTTTCGTCCGCGGCGATGCTTGTGCTGACGTATTGGGGATGCGGGGTGGTCCCGACCGTGTGGCTGTCCCGGGCGAAGAGCAGGGCATTGCGATCGAGCGTCCCTTCCACCCGGGGCGCATAGGCGTACACCGCAGCGGCTGTCGGCAGCAGCGGCGAGCCGCTCGTGACCGTGGAGGTCGTCTTGCCGTTTACGAAGCTGTAAACCGCCGCCGAGGTGGGCACCGCAAGCGTGCTGTTGGTCACCGACGCCGCGATGCTCTTTCCCGAGGCCTTGATGCCCGTGGAGCCCGCCCCCACGATCAACTGCTCGCCCGTCAGCGGGGCCGGGGCCGTCACGTTGCCCGCGCCCGTCGAACCTCCGTTCTGGAGCAGCTCCCAACGGTTGTTCCGGCGGATGAACTGCCCCGTTCCGCTGAGGCGGAAGCCGTTCGCACCGCAGCGCTGTTCGAGCACGGCCTGCTCGCCGTCGATTATCATGCCGATGTAGTTGTCCTCGGAGCGGGCCAGCAGGAGGCCGTTGTTGAAGAAGGTCGCCTGGTCGGTGCGTTCCTCCCAATCGTATGACCCGATGAGGATTTCGCTCGTGGTCCAGATATGCAGCCGGAGCCCGACGACCGGGTCGCGGATAATCAGGTTGCTGCGCGGCTGCGATTCCAGGCCGCTGTCGTCGATCCCTGCCCCGGCGAGCGATGCGGGACGAGGCGCGTCGGCTTCCGTCTTCTCCAGCTCCGGCTCATACGGTTTCGGACCGAAGGGGTCGTCCGGTATGAGGGGAATCTCCGGCAGGCCGGGATCGGGGGTCAGTTCCAGATTCATCCGGAAATTCCCCTTGACCGAGAGGCGCAGTGTGTAGGTGCCCTTGTGAATCCCCTGAAATGTGGTGGACGGAGTGAGCCAGTTTATCGTATTCCTTATGCTGCTCAGGAAGGAGACGATCTGCCGGGTTTCCACCACCCGCCCGTTCTGACAAAGCTCCATGTTGAGGTAGTCGATGCTGAACGAGCCCCATTTGTCGCTTTCGCACCGGAGTCGGATCGCGGGGATGCTGACGTTGCAGTTCTCGCCCACGGTGAATGCCCCGCTCAGCGGTTGGGTACCCGAAAAATCGTAGTTCGAGGGCCTGATGTGGCCGATCCATTGTTTCTCGTCCAGGAACGTCACCGTCGGATTGAGCTGTATGGTGCCCTGCCCGCTGTTGGATGCCATCGCGTTGGCCAGCGCGCAGTCGCCCGCCGCGATGGTCTTCGACTCGGGATCGATAATCAGCTTCGGCAGGTCGTACCGGTCGCAGAGGGAGAGCCTGCCGTTTTCGATGCGGATGCTCTTGCCCTCGCTGCGCGAGACGAGCTGCCCGTTGTCCGAGATGGTGAAGAGGGCGTCGCCGGCCTCCGCAAGGCTGCTGGCCCCCGCGAAGAGCAGGGGCACCCGCTTGAGCTCCTCGCCTGCGCGGTAGGTGCCGCCGGTCATTCCCGCCTGGATGTTGCCGCCGTTCTTGACCCCGATGAAGTTGCTCAGCACCACGCCGCCCGCCACTTCGGTCGTGTCGTCGGGCATGAAGCTGCGGGCCAGGAAGTCGTACTTGTCGATGCGGGCGTTGTCCCCCTTCACGCACAGCTCGCCGGTGGTCAGGTCGAAGTAGGAGGTGCCGTCGAGCGAGCGGATGCGTCCCACGGTGAGGTTGTCGCCGTAGAGGGTGGACATGCCGCGCGTTTCGATGAAGGTGCGCACCCCCTCCGCGGCCGCTCCGAGCAGGCCGAACTGAAAGACGTAATACCCCTCCAGGTCGTTGACCCCGCACGACCGGTCGCTCACGTACCACTCGGCTTCGGGGCGGTCGGTGCGCGCTTTCACGGCCACGTAGTAGAGCGTGTTCGGGTCGAGGTCGTCGCGTGTCGCAGGTCCCGCCACCGTCCAGTCCGAGGCTTTCTCGGCTCCGATGCCGAAGCAGTAGTGGCGCAGCGTGTCCGTCCCCAGCGTGATCGACCGCTCCGTGAAGGAGAGGTTTTCGCCCGCGTTCTCCCGCCAGCGGGTGCGGTCCATGCGGTAGTTCATGCTGTCGGCCCCGACCTGCAGCATCATCGTGCGCAGCAACTCCTGCTGAGCCCCGCTGTCGGGGTCGAAGAGGGCTTCCCGCAGGGTGGTGATCCCCGACCATGTGCGGCGCGCCTCTTTCGTGCGCTGCTGCTGCGCCAGCGCGACTGTGGCATACTGATCCTTGATCGCCTGGGCGATCATTCCCAGCCGCGAGGGTGCCGACTCCTGCGAGAGCGTCACGCTGTACTCGCGGATGCCGCCCGTCCCCTCCGTGACGGTGATCCCCTGAATGGGGATGCGCTCGTCGATGCCCAGGTCCTCGTCCACCACGCGCATCAGGTTCCCTTCGGCCAGCAGCGCAGCCGTGGTGGGGATGCGGGCCATACCGACGTTGTCGATGGTCAGGTTGTAGCTCGTGCGGGTGTGGTCGTGGCCGGCGAGGTAGGCGCGGGCTTCGGTGAGGAGCCGCTGCTCGGCGGCGGCCACATAAGTGTGGGGCATGGAGATCCCCAGCAGCACGAAGCGGTCGCCCGCCTTCAGCCGCAGGGTGTTGTTCGGCAGGTTCAGCCCGGCATCCTGGATGCGCTTGAGGGTCAGTGTGTAGCGGACTTCGCCCGGCGTGCCGCCCAGCGTGCGCAGGCAGGAGGTGATTTCAAACTCCCGGCCTCCCAGCCAGCCGTCGCGCATGGAGATCAGGGGCGTTTCGCCTTCGCGGATGCACTTCGCAAGGTTGAAGCCCGGGTCCTTGATGACCACGCTGCACTCCCCCTGCTCCTCTTTGGCTATGGAGGCCATCGAGACGATTTCGTCCACGCGCCCTTCGGCGGTCGAGGAGAGCCCGCCCGCGCGGAGCTGCTCGCCCGTCACGCCTTCGATGGTCGGATATACCTGCTCGAAAATCTGCACCCCCTCGCGGATGCCGTACTGTGCGACATTGGCGCTCTCGATGTAGTCCTGCCGGTCGGTGCGGTAGCCGGGGAGCATCAGGCGCGTTATGAGGCGGCTGTCGTCGCCCGTCTGCCGGTAGTAGTCCGCCGGCAGGTTGCGGTCGGAGCCGTAGGCCTTGAGCCGGGTCACCACCTCCGTCCCTTCGTCCGCCATGCGGGTGAGGTCGTAGATGCCTCCGCCCTTGCCGTAGCGGAACGGATGGTCGATCTGCTCGCCCAGCGAGCCGATGGTGATGCGCCGTCCGACGATCGTGAATTTGAGCCCGAACACCGTCTGGGCCATCGTGAGAGCGTCCCAGCAGGTGGCGTTGTCGAAACTCAGCAGCGCCGCTTCGCCCTCCTGCTTCACGTCGATCGTCCAGGCCTCCGCGCCCCGGTAGAGGCGGTTGAGGTTGGCCAGGATGCGGTCGGCCAGCTCGCGCGCCGTGCCGTAGGTGCTCCATACGGTCTGCCCCGTATAGACCCGCTGCGCATCGGCTTCGCCCAGGATCAGGTCGTTCATCACGCAGCGCTGGAGCTCGTATTGCAGCGGGGCCAGGCGCAGCGTGTAGTGGTAGGCGTCGCCGTGGCTCCCTGTGGAGGCCGTTTTCTTGACGGTGGGCAGCCCCTCCAGCTCGAAACGCTCCGGCACCCCGTCGCGCACGGCCAGCAGGGTGTAGTCTCCCGTCCGGAAATCGACGGGCACCGGCGACGACACTTCGCACGTCAGGCTGCGTTCGCCCATGAAGGTGCCCGAGTAGCTCCACCCTTCGGTCCGGGCACGGAGGGCGCCCGTCTTGGTCAGAATATCCATTGTTGATCGGTTTACAGGTTAATGCGGGGCGGGGCGGCGCGCGGCCTACCGCACGCGGTAGTCGGGGACGAACCGGAGCCCCGCGAGGGTGTAGGGGCCCGTGCAGGCGATGCGCACCGAATCGGCCGGACAGTCGATCTCGATGGTGCCGATTGTGCCGTACGGGATGGGATAGCCCTCTTTCTGACCGACGTTTTCGAGCTTCGGGTCGAGGAAAAGCAGTTTGGGCGGCAGCGTCGGCGAAACATGCTGCACGACCCCGAGCGAGAGCCTGCCGCCCTGGCAGGTGTGAAGCAGCATCTCCGTTTGGTTGTTTACGATATTCAGCCCCTCCGTGCCGCCGCTCACCGCGCCGCCGTCGCCGGTGACCGAGGTGAAGAAGAGGTGGTTCGACCCCTCCTCGCCGCTCCACGGTTCGAGACTTTTCTGTGCGGTGAGGTAGTGCAGGCCGTCGAGCGTTACCGGCTGGAAGGTCTTGAACTGGCCCCTCACCGTAAGACTCTCCCGCCTTAGGTCGATCTGTGTGACGGGGTCATTGACCTTGAAGGTCATCTTGAATTCCACCGCATCCGTCCCTCCGTCGCGCCTCCGCAGCGCTTTGGGGGCGAACTTGGCGAAGCGCACGCCCCGGCGCCCGATGCCGGTGTAGGTGTCGTGCATCATCATCTCGCCCGCCTTGACAAAGTCCCAGAAGGCGCGGATGCGCGCGTTGGCCTCGCCGCAGGGGGCGACGCAGAGGAAGGAGACCTCCATTTCGTAGGCTTTGAACCGGGGAACGGCGGGGATGAACTCGTCGTCGCCGTCGGCGTCCTTCCAGTCCGTTTTGGCGTACTCCTTCACGTCGGGCACCAGTTTGAACGGCATGCTCTGCACGACGATGCCCCATCGGGCGTTGCTGTCCGTCACGGACCCGCCCTCTTTGAGCAGGAGCAGCGGTTTATAATTTTTGATCTGGATCATACGCGGGGTTGAAAAAAGAGCCGGCCCGGCCTCCCTTGCGGGGGCCGGAGCCGGACTTCGGTGAATCGCTGGTACAAATATACGACCTGCGAAGGCCGTTGTCAAGAAAGGGTCGAAAAATCTTTCGCCACCCCTTCCCGTGCTTCCTGCGCAGGGGTGGAGCTTCCCCCTCCCGGTGTTCCTTCCGGCATCCTCTCTCCGGCGTCCTCTCTCTGGCGTCCCCCCCCCGGCCGGGCGACGTCCGCCGGAAGAGCATCCGCCGCCTTTGCCGCGGGTTCCTGCGCTCCCGGATTACGCCCTGCAGATCGGCCCGAGCCCTATGCCAAGCGGTGTTCCTTCCGGCGTCCTCTCTCCGGCGTCCTCTCTCCGGCGTCCTCTCTCTGGCGTCCCCCCCCGGCCGGGCGACGTCCGCCGGAAGAGCATCCGCCGCCGCCGGTTATCGCGCCTCCTCCTGTTCCGCAATCTCGGCCCGCCCCTGCGTGCGCACCACGCCTCCCCGCCGGAAGATCCTAACGGCGTGGGACGAGCGGCCGACGACCTCCACCTGCGCCAGGTCGTGCACATCGACGAAGACCATCGCGTGCTCCGCCGCCTCGACCCGCAGCCGGGCGTTGTGGCGGGCATAAACCCAGCCCGTCTCGTAGCCGTCGTAGCGCACCGTCCCGCGCGAGGAGCCGCCCGCCGAGAGCCGGCGGGGGTTGCGTCGCTCGAACTCCCCCTCGACGAAGATGTGGTGTTGCTGCATCAGACCGTCGAAGTGGCGTTTGAGGTACTCGCAGGTCGGGAAGTCGTGCTCGATGCAGAAGCCGATGTAGGCGAAGTAGAACTCGCACAGCTCCTCCCGCGTGCGGGGCCATTGGTCCAGCGCCTTGCGGCAGGCTCCCAGCCGGGCCGCCCGGCGCCGCAGCGCGGGCAATGCCTGTTTCTCGAAGAGTCCCATGGGCTTATGCGTTTACGTTGAGCGCCAGTCCCGGGCCGCCCTTGCGGGGCATCACCATGCGGTTGAACAGCACAGCGATCTGCACGGCTGCGCGGGCCGAGTTGAGGGTGTTGGAGCTGATCTGCTGGAGGTAGGTCAGGTAGAGGTTTCCGCCCGCATGACGCATGCTGAGCAGCGAGCGGATCGAACGCAGCACCTCGCCGTCGGCGGCCTGCGACTGGTACATCGCATTGAGGTAGGAGGCCAGCAGCCCGGCCGTATCCTCGGTGATGCCCTTGATCCCCTGGCTGAGGGTCTCGATTTCGCGTCCCGCCTCCTTCTGGCCGGGGGCGAGCAGGTCCCACCCCTCGAACGAGCGGAAGAACGCGTCCAGCTCGCTGCTCTTGCCGTTGAGGTCCTCCTTGAATTGGTCCATCGAGGCGATCACCGCGTCGAAGCCGGCGAACTCGCCGGTGGTCTGGTCGAACCAGATTTTCTGGTACTTGTCGAACACCTTTGCGATCGCGGGCTCCACCACCTTCATCATAATCATCCGCTTGATGATGTCCGCGACGATGCCGTCCACCTCCTTGCCCCACGCTTTGGCGGCGTCCTCCCCGGCGGCGAAAGCGTCGATGAAGGCCGTGCCGAGCTTGTCGGCCAGCTTGTCGGGCGTGTTGCCGATGATCCCTTCGGTCAGGTCGCCGAGCAGTTGCCCCATTTCGGCCCCGAGCTCCCGGATTTTCTGCTGGTACTCCTGGATTTTGCCCTTGTCCTTGCCCTTGTTCTTGTCCTGCTCGGCCATCAGCTGGATGTTCAGCTCGGTCATCTGCGCGGCCATGCTCCTCATCTTGTCCTGCGACGATCGGAACTTCTCGCCGCTCAACTGGTGCGTGACCGAATAGTCGAGCGAGGCGTAGGCGGCCACCACGTCGCGGGTTGTCTGCTCGTTGTCGCGCAGGGCGTCGGCCACGCTCTTGCTCATGCGGAGCTGCCGGTTTCCGAACCGTTCGATGTTTACGCCGTAGAGGTACTGCGCGGTGCAGAGCTCCCGATACCGCTTGGCGATGTTCCCGACCGCTTCGTCCACCTTCAGGGCCGTGGCGTGGTCGCGTTCCCATTTGAGCTGATCCGCGCGGCGCGACGCATCCTTCTGGATCCGCTCCATCTCTTTGGTGTTGCTGAACAGCCCCGCGATGGCCGTGGCGACCTGGAAGGCGGCCGTGATGACCGTCAGGATGACCGAGGCGGTCTCCACCGTCTTCATCGAGGCGGCCGTGCTCTTGCCGACGCCTTCGACCGCGCCGCTCACCGAGGAGACCGCCGACGTGATGCCCGAGACGGCGCCGATGACCGACCCCAATAGAGAGGTCACGTTCCCGATGCTGTCCGAGAGCTCCTCGTCGAATAGTTTGACGAACCCCTCCATGCTGCCCATCGTCTCGGAGACCTTCTCCTTGACCGCCCCGAGCGAGGAGGTGAAGAGCTCCTGGGCGCTTTTGACGCGCCCCTGTGCGGTTGCAAGTCCGTTCTGCGCCGCCGTCAGGTCGCGCAGGGCTTTGGCCTGCCCGTCCAGCGCCTCCGTGTAGGCCCGATCGTCCTTGCTCCGCGTGCCGGCCTCCACCTCTTTTTGCAGGGGCTCCAGCTTACGGTCGGCCCGCTCCTTTGCCTCGGACGCCTCGTCGATCCCGTCCTGATAGCTCTCGACCTCGGCGAGGGCGCGCTGCCACGCCTCGATCGCGAGCGTCACGCCGGTAAAGGGGTTCCGCTTGCCCAGCTCCCCGTAAATCCGGGCGAGCTCCGCGGAGGCCTTTTCCGCCTCTGCGTTCAGCGGGTCGTTCTTGTCGAGCGCCTCCCGCATCTCGGTCAGCCTGCCGAGCATCGTCTTGAGCGCCGTGGTCGAGACCAGGTTGATCTTCTCCCCGACCAGCGTCCACAGCCCCGATTCCCTGAAGTAGCGGAGGTCCTCCGCCGCGAGCTTCGCCAGCAGCGCCTTCTGCTGCTCCAGCGCCTCCGCATCCGCCTTGTCCTGCGTGCCGGCGGCCTGCTGCCGCTGCCGTGCGAGCGCCTCGCGGTACGCTTTCTCGAGGTTGAGTTTCCTTTCGAGGTATTCCCTGTATTTTTGCAGCTCCTTCTCCGTGTCGGTGCCGTCGCCGCCCTCCGTCTCCCCGGCGCTCGCGGGCGCGGCGACGCCCGAAACCGAAGCGGCCAGCCGGCCGCTCTGCGCGAGGTAGGTGCTCACGGGTAAGCCCGTCAGCGCCGCCGCCCGGGTGTCGGCCTGCACCTGCGCGTCGAACTCCTGGTCGATGAGGATGCCGCCGAAGCGGGGGCTTTCTATTGATCCTGCCATAATGTTTGCGTGTTTTGTGCGTCCTGCCGGGGCTGTGACCCCTTCGTGACGTCTGGTTGAACTGGTTCGCGGAACAGCTCCCCGATCGGAAACTCCTCTTCCGCACAGACCCCGTCGGGACCCGCCCCGATGCGTCGGTGCCGCTCTGAGGCGCGGCGTCGAAGCTCCGGCCCGTCCGTTGCCTCCTCCGCCGTGCAGCCGGCCCGGGTGCCGTCGCCATTCTCCGCGCCGCCGCTCCTGCCGCTGGCTCGGGTGCTTTCCCGCGGGCCGCCGCCTGCGAATTCCCGCGCGGCTGCCGTCCCCGCTTCCGGTTTCGCAATACCGGGATACGGCCCGAAAGGGCCGCCGCCGTTCTCCGCGCCGCCGCCGTTCTCCGCGCCGCCGCCGTTCTCCGCGCCGCCGCCGTCTCCGCGCCGCCGTCCGGCCCTGCGAACCGCCCGCCATCCGCCGCGGAGCGCGCTCCGCCGGTCTGTTCCCCGGCCCGCCTCCGCAGCCGCTCCTCGCGCCGGCGGAGCGACTCCTCGTTCAGCCGGATGCTCGGGTCGTCGGGGCGGACGGCCCCGTTCGCGGGACTTTCGTAGAGCACGTGAGGCAGGTCGGCCGCCATCAGCTCGATCTGGGGGTTGGTCAGCACGCAGCGGTAGCCGTAGTCGGGGATCACGATAAGGCCGCCCAGCAGCCTCAGCGGTCCTCCGTACCCGGGGTACTCCTTGATGAAAGCCGCGCGGCGGCCGAGATGGCATCGGCTTGGTATTGCGCGGCTTCCTTTGCCGTCATCGTCATCCAGTCGTTGCGCATATCCGCTGTTAATGCCATATTGGTCCAGTATGCACGCAGCGGAATTTTTTTTTTGGCCGCCACGATCACGTCCGTGAGCTGCCACTCCTCCCACTGCCGCACATAGGCCCACCAGCGCCATACGATGCCGTACAGCAGCCGGATGCGGGCATAGCCGTTGAGCGTGAACAGCGCCGCCTGCTTGTGGTTGAAATAGGGGTCTTTGCAGAGCGAGCGAAGCGTCGAGGCGCTGTCGTCGGGGCGCGTGAGGTCGCGCGACACCCACAGCCGGGTCAGCCGCTCGATGGTGTAGGGCTTGATGCCCCGGATTTTCACGCTCCGCCGCGTTCCGCGAACGGCCACCCGCAGCGGACGGTCGCTGACGATGGCCTCCAGCTCGGCCCGTGCGAATTTGTCGGGTTGTTTCAACATCTTGTCAATCGGTTTTTTCAGGGTTATCCTCCGCCGGCGTGCGGCGGTCGTTCCGCGGCTTCCGGCCCGTCGCCGGCACCGGCGGGCGGATTCGCGCCGCCCGGAAGGAAAAGGGAGGCCCTGCCGCGGGGCCTCCCTTGCCGGGGTGGGGGTCAGGCCGCCTTGAGCACCACGAACGCGGGGCCTCCGGCTGCCGGGTTCTCCATCACCGTGCCCTTGAAGTTGAGCCCCAGCGGGGTGGTCTTCACGGTGCCCCAGTTGATGACCGACGACAGATCGACGTTCATGAAGACGATCGCCGAGTCGTGGCTCTGGCTCTCCACGAGCATGGTCACACGCTTGCGTCTGCCGTCCGAGAGGTAGCCCGCCCCCTGCTTGAGCTTCGTTGCGCCGTCGCTGGCGGGAATACCCGTCGTGAGGGTGGGCTGGGTCGCCGATTTCTCGAAGAAATAGTCGAACAGGGCGATCGCCGACGAGGGGATCGTGCCGCTCACGGTGAACTCGCCCGGCGTGTACTGCACGTCGATGGCCGCGCCGCTCTGGTCGATCTTGCTCTCGGTCTTGGAGGCCTCGGCCTGTGCGATGGCCAGCGAGCCTTCGGTGGTGTAGATTTCGTCCGCGTCGGCGAACGTGGTGTCGGTCAGGGTGTTCACCTGATCCACCAGCTTGATGCACGCGCAACCCGTCATCAGGTCGCCGAGCATCGCTTTCGATAAAGTCTTAGCCATTGGTGTTTGGTTTTAAAAAAGGTTGGTTTCTGCCCGCCGCATGCGCCCCATGCGCCGCTGCGGGACGGTGTGAATCGCTCCTTCCCGGAGCGCGGGGGTTTTGCGGAGCGCCCGGCATTTCAGGCCGCGCGCTTGCCGGATCGGATGCCCTAACCCTCCAGCCTGCGGGCCGTGAGCCGCCGGATCAGCGCCGCCACGCGGTCGGCCATCCCGAAGATGCGGAACGCATAACCCATCCGTTGGAGGTTTTCATCGATGCTCTTGATCTCCCACAGGGCGATGTGGAACACGACGTAGAGCTTGATGATATTCAGCGGCAGGGTCAGCCATTGGTGCCCTTCGCGTGCCGCTTCGAGGGTGAAGGCGTTGAGCACGTAGATGAACAGGATGTAACTTCCCAGCTTGAAGACCCACCGCAGCCCCTTCTTCGAGGTGCGCGGCTCTCCCGCCCGGCGCGAGGCCGCCAGCCCGGTGAGCAGGTCGGCCAGCATGATGACGAAAAGCATCGTGATGAAAAACACGCTCACCCCCAAAACCCGCTCCGCCAACGCCCGGTAACATCCGGTGGCGAGTGCCAGCAGGTTTACGGCCAGGCTCGCCGCCCCGCCCAGCAGGCCGCAGTCGCGCACCTGTGCGCTCGTAAAATCGAACGCTTGCCGGATAAACCGGTATTGTTCAAAGAGTTCCCACATGGTCTCGATTTGTCGCCGCAGTTCCGGCATTTTTTCTCCCGGCCCCGCCGCAGCTTCGTGCTGCGGGTCGCCTTGCCGTTTCGCTTGCGCTTCCGGCTTGCAATTTCGCTTGCGATTCCGCCTGCGATGCCGGCTTATGGTTTGGTTTGCAGTCCGGCTCGCGGTTTGGGTTTTGATTGCGGCTTTTTTCTCCCGGCCCCGCCACAGCTCCGGTTCACGGTTGCAATCCCGACTGCAATCCGTCGGCAGCTCGGTCATCCTGTTCGCAGTCTATCCCCGGTTACGGATTGCGTTCCTTCCGATTCCGCCTGCGACCCCGTTTCGGTGCGGTTGCAGGCGCCGGTCATCCTGTTCGCAGTCTATCCCCGGTTTGGATTGCGATCCGTCCGATTCCGCCTCCTGCGATACCGTTTCGGTGCGGTTGTAGGCGCCGGTCATCTATTCGGTTGTTGCATCCTGTTTTGATTTCGCTGACGGAGCCTTGTGCCGGTCGTCGGTGTCTGCCACTTTCCAAACCATAGGACGGTCTGTTCGGGTCGTCCGTGTCGGCTCTTATCTATTAGGGCCGGCCATTCGACCGCTTTTCTCCGGCAGTCTCTCGGTACGCCTGTTTTAGCCATCTTTCCGGGCTGTTCGTTCGGTCGCCTGTCCCGCCGTCTGTCCGGACTGTTTCCGGGCCGCTTGTCCGGCTGGCTGTTGCGGTCTTTCGGGCTGCTGGCAGTCCGGCCCGACCAGATCGGAAGGCAATTTGACCGCCTTCTCCAGCGATTTCTCCGGAGCCTATTTCCGCCATCTTTCCGGGCTGTCTTTCCGGGCTGTTCGTTCGGTCGCCTGTCCCGCCGTCTGTCCGGACTGTTTCCGGGCCGCTTGTCCGGACGGCTGTTTCGGTCTTTCTGGCTTCCGGCAATCCGGCCCGACCTGTTCGGCCGGCTATTCGTCCGCTGTTCCCCGACCGCTGTTCCCCGACCGTTGTTCCCCGATCGCCATTCCCTCGTCTGCCCTTTCCCGTCCGTTGTTCCCCCGATCGCCTTTCCCTCCCCGCCTTTTGTTGCAACCTCCTCCTGTCCGTGCAGGGCGCACTGGGGTCGGGAACTGGGGCCGGGAACGGGAGCCGGGAGATTGGGTCGGGAGTTTGGGGCCGCGCTTCGGTCGGGGCGGGGCGGGCGCGGACGGCGGGTCAGGGGCGCTCGATCACGAAACGGTGCGCCGCCTCGTCGTAGCGCACCACCGTGAGCCGCGAACAACCGCGGTGGCCGATCACGATCCGCTCGCCGCGGATCTCGGCGATTTTCTTGCCGCACGAGCAGCGAAGCTCCTGCACGGCCGACCTCTTTTCGATGCCCATTGTTTTTGTTTCAGGTTCCGGTGCAAAGTAACAACACGAACGAGGCGAAAGCAAATCTGACCCGAAAAAACTGCACCCGGCCTCTTCGGTACCGCTGCGGGACGCTTCCCGCCGCGATTCCGCGGGCCTACCGCCGGTAGCTGGGGCCGGCATGCCCTATGCGGTCGAACATTTCGGCCATCCGGTCGGCAATGCGCACCCCGTAGGTCGCCTCGATCGCCTCCTGATCGAGATTCGAGGTGACGATGGTGAACAGCCGCCGGTCGTAGCGGTAGTAGAGCAGGTCGATCACGGGGGTCAGGCAGTTGCCCCACGATCGTACCGCCGGCGCCTCCACCCCCAGGTCGTCGATCAGCAGCATGGGGGCGCCGCGCAGCCGGGCAAAAAGCTCCTCGCTGTCGGCCGCCGCGCGGACTTCGCGGGCCGCTTTGAGCTCCACCAGTTCGGGCGCCGACGTGCGGGCCACGGCCAGCCGCTCCGACCGCAGCGGCGAGTCGTGGAGAATCCCGATCAGCTCGCAGATCGCCCGCGCCAGCGTGCTTTTACCGCTCCCGACCGTGCCGTAAAGCAGCAGGCCGGGGCGGTGGTCGCCCGTGAGCCAGCGTGCTGCTTTGGCGATGCGCGCCGCCGTTCCGGGGTCGAGCCGGGCGTCGTTTCCGATGGCTTCCCGTTCGCTCCCCTCATATCCTGCCCATTCGCCTTCCTGCCGCCGGCTGCCCGTCCCCCGGTCGCTGGCACGGGTGCTGTCGTCATTCTCCTGCCGGCTGCCAGCCCGTCCGCCCTCTTCCGTCCCACGCCCGGTGCATCCGGGGCCGCCGCTCACCTGTCCGCCCCCTCCGCACCCGTTCTCACCCTGCCCGGCGAAGTGCCCGCCCTCTTCCGTCCCGCGCGCGTTGCATCCGGGGCCGCCGCTCACCCGTCCGCCCCCTCCGCCCCGGTCCTCTCCCTGCCGTCCGCCTTCCTGCCCGGCGAAGTGCCCGCCCGCTCCCGCCCGCCCGCCTTCCTGACGACGGAGGCCGTCAGCACCTGCCCATTCGCCTTCCTGCCGTCGGCTGCCCGTTCCCCGGTCGCTGGCACGGGTGCTGTCGTCATCCTCCCGCTGGCTGCCAGCCCGTCCGCCCTCTTCCGTCCCGCGCCCGGTGCATCCGGAGCCGCCGCTCACCCGTCCGCCCCCTCCGCACCCGTTCTCTCCCTGCCATCCGCCTCCCTGCCCGGGGAAGTGCCCGCCCGCTCCCGACCATCCACCTTCCTGCCGCCGGAGGCCATCGGCACCTGCCCATTCGCTTTCCTGCCGCCGGCTGCCAGCCCGTCCGCCCTCCTCCGCCCGGGGGAGCAGTTGCGCCGGAACGGGGAGCGACCCCCGTTTGTAGAGCTCCCCCAGGTAGCATTGGGTGAGCATCCGGCGGGCCTCCTGTTCGGTCGCGGGGAGCTTATAGCGTGTCGGTATAGCCGTCCGTATGCGGCGGTACAGCCGTTCGCGGAACTGCTCCGGCGTGAGCCGGGGCGATGGGGTAGTGGTTCGCATGGTTTTGTCTGAGTTCAAATATTCCGCTCCAGTTGTTTGCGATCGACTGCCGGACAACCTCCCGGGCGCGTACGGGGTCGCCGTCCGAAAGACGCAGCAGCCGTTCGTAGCACGCCTCCAGCGAGGCCTGCGTGCGGTAGCCGTTGCCCCGGCCCCGCTTGTAGGCGAGCCATTCGCCGAACGGGGTGAGGAAATCCTGCCCCACGAACGAGAGATCCAGCTCGGCCCGCACCCGGCGACGGCGTTTGGTCGGCACCTCGGCGACCCCAACCGCAGGGGCGGCCTGCGTCGGTTCCCAATCGGCCTGCGTCGGTTCCCAATCGGCCTGCGTCGGTTTCCAATCGGCCTGCGTCGGTTCTCTGTCGGTCTGCGCCACGGATTCCCGGCCCGCACCGGCACTCCGCACCGTCATCCTGGCCGCATTCGCTGCCGGATTGCCGGGCTGCGGGGCGCGGTTTCCGGCGCGGACTCTGCGAATGTCGGTCTGCGTGCTGCGGATGCCCGACCGGGCTGCCCCGTTGTCGGATCGGGTTGCCTCCTCGACCGCGCACCAGACCGGAATGTCGTCGGCTCTCACCGTCCCGCAGCCTGTTGCCTCTTCCGCCGCCGCAGTTCCGCGCAGGGTCGCTTTCGGGTTCGCAGGAGGTGTCGTGGGGTCATCCGTCGCAACCGTCCGTGCCGCGCGGCCATCAGTTTCCTCCATCGGATTCCCGCACTCCGCTGTCGCTGTGGCTGCCGTCTGCGCCGGACATCTTGTCGGACGGGCTGCCTCTTCCGCCGCCGCAGTTCCGCGCCGGGTCGCTTTCGGGTTCGCAGGAGGTGTCGTGGGGTCATCCGTCGCAACCGTCCGTGCCGCGCGGCCATCAGTTTCCTCCATCGGATTCCCGCACTCCGCTGTCGCTGTGGCTGCCGTCTGCGCCGGACATCTTGTCGGACGGGCTGCCTCTTCCGCCGCCGCAGTTCCGCGCCGGGTCGCTTTCGGGTTCGCAGGAGGTGTCGTGGGGTCATCTGTCGCAACCGTCTGCGCCACGCTGCCTGCGGTTTCCTTCATCGGATTCCCGCACTCTGCCGTCGCTGCGGCTGCTGTCTGCGCCGGATGGCTGGACGGGATGCCTTTTGCCGGCACCGCAGGGGCGGACACACGCTTACGGACAGCGCCTTTCCCGCTCGCCAAGACCCGGCCGTCGGCTTGCTCCGAACAGCAGGCTGTGTCTTCGCCGCTCCGTATGGCGGGGGCTGTTGCCGGTTGCGCGTCGTTCGTCCCGGTTTTCAGCCGTCGTGTGGCCCTTCCTTCGAGGGGCGAATCGTGCCGGGTTGCGGCTCGGACGTCGGCCCCTGAATCCGGTCGGGCGTCGAGCCGGGTATCGGGGTCGGTATCCTGCCGGATGTTTGGTCGGACGACGACTTGGGAGTCCGGTCGGGCGTCGAGATGGGTTTCTGGGTCGGTGTCCTGCCGAGTGTTTGGTCGGACGTCGGCCCGGGAGTCCGGACGGGCGTCGAGCGGGGTTTCTGGGTCGATGTCCTGCCGTGTGTTTTGTCGGACGTCGGCCCCTGAATCCGGTCGGGCGTCGAGATGGGTTTCTGGGTCGGTGTCCTGCCGAGTGTTTGGTCGGACGTTGGCCCAGGAGTCCGGTCGTGTGTCGAGCAGGGTTTCGGGGTCGGTGTCCTGCTGAGTGTCGGGTCGGACGTCGGCCCGTGGGTCCGGACGGGCGTCGAGCGGGGTTTCGGGGTCGGTGTCTTGTCGTGTGTCGGGTCGGACGTCGGCCCCTGAATCCGGTCGGGTTTCGAGCGAAGTGTCGCTTCGTTGCTCGTGCCGGTTCCCGGCCCGTAAATCCGGCAGGATATCGGGCAGCAGATCGGGCAGGATCGCAGCGCGGGCTTCTTCCCCTGCGACGTCGCCGTTGCCGGGACGATACGTTTCCCATCCGTTACGGAGTTTGTGGTCGATTCCGTTACTCGGGTAATCCCTTTCCTCTTCCCTATCTCCCCCATAGTCCCCCTCTTTCCCCGCTCCTTTCCCGGCCTGCGGCGGGGTTACGGCTCTCCGACGGCTGCGCGGGCCGCTGTTTTCCATCCCCGTCGGCCCGGTTTCCGGTGCGCGGGGGGCTTCGGTTCCGGCCCCGATGCTCCTTTGAGCGGCTTTTGCCCCGCCTTTCTGCCGGGCGGTTGCCCCCGGATTTTGCGGCTTCCCGCATGGACAGGGTTGTATCGGCGGCGTTGCGGGTGCGCTGCCGCTGTCCGCCGGTGCGAACGCCGGGGTGTCGGGCCCGCCCGCTTCCGTGCTTTTCGCACGGGGATTACGGGCCCTGTTCCCCACGGCGGACTCGTCCGGCCGATCGATGCGCAATCCGGCGGAATCCCTGTTCGCGTTCATTTCCATCCCGGCCTGGGGACTATCCGCGGCTCCGCTGTCGGGGACGGGATGGTCGCTCCGTGCATTGTCGGCCCGGTCGATGCCGGCGATTTTCCTGCCGATGCCCGCCCGCCTCTTTGCTGCGGGTGTCGGGCACGCGGCCCCTCGCCCGGAATCCGCTCGGTCAGGTATCCCGCAGTCCGCCCGCTGCAATCCGGCGGAATCCCTGTTCGCGTTCATCCCCATCCCTGCCTCGGAACTATCTGCGGCTCCGCTGTCGGGGACGGGCTGGTCGCTCCGTGCATTGTCGGCCCGGTCGGTGCCGGCGAACTCCCTGCCGATGCCCGGCCGCCTCTTTGCTGCGGGTGTCGGGCACGCGGCCCCTCGCCCGGAATCCGCTCGGTCAGGTATCCCGTAGTCCGCCCGCTGCAATTCGTCGAAATCCCGGCCCGTTGCCGATGGGCCCGTTCTTTCGCCTGCCGGGAGCGCGGCCTCACTGTCGGGGACGGGCAGGGGCGAGAGCACGTAACAGGTGCGGTGCGACCCGGCCGTAGTGCCGGCGTAACCGATCACCCCCTTGCGGATCAGCGCATGGCGTGCCCGCACGAGCGTGCTTTCGTCGATCCCCGCCTCGCGGCAGAGCGCGGCATTGGGGCAGAGGAGCGCCGGCGGCCACCCCGCATCCCGGCACAGCCGAACCAGAGCGAGGTAGAGCACCGTTTCGGTGGAGGAGAAACGGACGCTGCGGCGCAGCGCCCAGAATCGCTCGATAAGTTGTCGGTCGCGTTTCATGCCGAGAGGATGTTGTATTTCGCCGGCCGCGGGCCCCGGCGGATGCGGTACTCCTCCCAGTTGGCCGACATCCACCGCTTGAGGTCGTCCACGCTGTATTTGACGTAGGGGTTGCCCTGGAGGTCGCACACGATTTTCGAGCGGACGACGCCCGCGATGCGTAGCGACTGGATAAAGAGCGGGGACATCTGGGTCTGTCGTACCAGGTCCCACAGAAATGCGTATTTTTCTTCCATGATGCTTGTTTTTTTGCGTTTGTGTTCGTTTTTCGCCGCACGGCGTCGGCACGGTTTTCCCTTTTGCCTTCGATCTGTTGCCGGTTTGCCAGTGATTGTCCACCGATCTGCCTCTGATCTGCTGCCGGTTTGCTGCCGGTCTGCTGCCGATTGCCAGTGATTGACCGCCAATCTGCCTCCGATCTGCCGCCGATCTGCCATCGATCTGCCATCGATCTGTTGCCGATCTGTTGCCGATCTGTTGCCGATCTGCCGCCGAACTGTTGCCGGTTTGCTGTCGGTCTGCCTCCGATCTGTTACCGGTTTGCCGCTGATTACTGCCGATCTGCCGCCGGTCTGCTGCCGGTCTGCCACCGATCTGTTGCCGGTTTGCCAGTGATTGGCCGCCGATCTGCCTCCGATCTGTTGCCGGTTTGCCGCCGGTTTGCCGCCGGTCTGCTGCCGATCTGCCTCCGGTTTGCTGTCGGTTTGCCAGGTGATTGGCCACCGATCTGCCGCTGATCTGTCTTCGATCTGCCGTGCCCGCCGACATGCTACTGTTGTTTTGCCGGTTGCCCGCTGGCGTCCCGCCGGTCGCTTGCCGCCGGTTGCGCAGTGCGTCCGCCGCTTCGACCCATATGCGACAGGTTTTGTTCTCCCCTGGCTTGGCTTCCGCTTCTGCCGGGTTTCCTGACGCTGCCGGGCATCGTCGGCTTGGCCTGCTCCGTCTCGGTTTCAGCTTTCGCTGGGATTCCGTTCTTCCGCCCAAATCCCGGCATTACGCCGACCCGCCGACCCGCTGGCCGGCTGCGGCACGCTGATCTTCGGCGGCGCTTCGGTTGCCTGCGGTATGCCAGCCTTCGGTGGTATTCCGGCCTTTTTCGGCGCTTCGGCCATTTGCGTCGCTCCGGCCCCTTGCGGGGTAGGGGTGTTCCGGCTGACGAATCGTCCGTCCGAGCCCCGGTGCCGGTAGAGTGCCCTGCGCAGCCGGATCACCTCCCCGTTGAGCTGATCGTTGGTCTCCTCCAGCCCCAAAACATAGTCGCTCAGATGGCCGATGCGGGTTCGGGCCAGGTCGAGCTGACCGCGCAGGTAGTTGTCTTCGTCGCTGCGCGAGCGGACGATGCGCTCCAACCGGGCGATGTAGCTGCGGTAGCGGCTGCGCGGGGTGGGGTCGATCCCGAGGATTTTCAGCCACCCGTGCCAACCCCGCCCGTTGTCCCGTTCCGGCAGGCCGTCGGCTGCCCGTCCCGACGGGCAGGGTGCCGCAGGCCGGGCTGCTCTCCCCAAAATCTGCGGCTCGCGGCCGCAAAGGTTTCCGTTCCCCATGGCCCTATTGGAAAAGGTAATACTCCTTGACGTGTCGCAGCCCGCCGTCGGCCGCCTTGATGCGGATGCGGCGGTTGCGGATGTCGTATCCGTCCTGGCGCAGCCGCCAGACCACCGAGCGCAGTTCGGTGGTGGAGTAGAGGTCGAGGGCCTTGAGCACGGTCAGCGTTCCGCCGCCGAGAAAGTGGGCCCGAATGCGGTTCTTAGGTCCGTTGGTTTCCATAGCAATCGTTTTTAAAGGTTCGTCGCGCATTTTTCCCTGAGGCGCTCCCCCGGCCGGTTGGAATTCGGAAAAATTTGTTAATTTTGTCCGTCCGCATCAGGACGACGGTCATGCCCTCCGTCGCTGGTAATGCAAAGATCAAGAATTAATCTTGAATATGCAACTAATTAATCAAGATTTCTTGATAAATTAATCTGATACGCTTGCCCCGAATGATAAATGAAAAGCATCATGGCTGACAACAAACGGATTATAGCGGTCTGTGAGCGGCTGGTGTCCGAAAAGCGGGCGCGGAGCCTGGCCTCCATCGCCGTGCGGTGCGGCAAAACGTCGCAGTATTTCACCGATCTCAAGAAGGGGAAGCAGCGCTATTCGCGCGAATTTCTGGAGACGCTCGCCCAGGCCTATCCCGTCAATAAAGCGTATGTGCTGGGGGGCGAAGGCCCCTTGCTGCTGGAGCCCCAAAAACCGGTGGAGCAGCGCGGCGTGCCGTTCTACGACATGGATGTAACGGCAAGTATCGCAGAGAGTTTCAGCGATTTTCCGACGCTTGCCAGCTACCATATCGACTTCCCTCCCCTTTCCGACTGTACGGCCGCTTTCCCGGTTTACGGCGAGAGCATGGAGCCCGATTTCGTCTCGGGCGAGATCGTGCTGGTAAAGGAGATCCGCAACGTCAATTCGATGTTGTGGGGCGAGCCGCACCTGATTATCACCAATGCCAACTGCGATAACCTGCGCACGATCAAAAACGTCTATATCACCCCCGACCGCAAGAGCTTTATCCTGCGTGCGTCGAATCCCCGCTATGCCGGGGACACGCTTGTCCGGCTCGAAGATGTTGTCAAGATATTTCTTGTTAAAGGGAAAATAAGCCGTAAGCAGTTGTAGCGCCTCTCCGACCGTTCCCATAGCGCGGTGGCCTTTCCGTTGTCCCGTTTCGGGACAGGGGATCGGCGGGGTTGCGGGATTGCGCCTGGGCTGCGGGATTTCGGATTTCGGAATTCGGATGGCCTGTTGAGGGGCTGCCTGATTGTGCCGGCACCGGATCGGATTGCGGTGCGTGGCGGATGTTCGGGGCTATGAGATTTGGGTTGCGGAACTCGGGTGGCCTGTTGAGGGTCGGACCGCGGAGTGCGAGGGGGGACTATGGGGTTAGCTGCGGAACCGAAACAGGATGCGGCGGGGTTGCCGGACTGCGGAAGGACTAAGCCGGGGGCGGTTGGTTTGCGGAGCTGCCTGATTGTGCCGGCACCGGGTTGGTTTGCGGGACAGTGGCGTATATTTGGGGTACGAGATTTCGGGTTGCGGAATTCGGCGGGCCTGTTGAGGTGCGGACTGCGGAATGCGAGGCGGGACTATGGGGTTAGCTGCGGAACCGAAACAGGATGCGGCGGGGTTGCCGGACTGCGGAAGGACTAAACCGGGGGCGGTTGGTTTGCGGAGCTGCCTGATTGCATCGGCACTGGGTTGGATTGCCCGACGTGGCGGATGTTCGGGGCTGCGAGGCTATGAGCTTCAGCAGCGTGCGGTGAAATTATCCGACTGCGAGATGGCGACGTTTCCCGGATTCCGTCGGACAGTAGGGTGAACGACGGCGGCAGGGCTGCGGGATTTCCGAATTCGGCTGGCCTGTTGAGGGACTGCCTGATTGCGCCGGCACCGGGTTGGTTTGTGGGACTGCCCGATGCGCCGACGCGGAGCGCGGTATCTGAAAATGGAGACGAAAGCGAAATTTTTTGCCGGAAAAGTTTGCTTGAATCCGAATAAGCTCTTATATTTGCACTCCCGAAAGGGGCTTGTCCGCCTGCGGACGAAGCCATGCAACTGCGGAAATAGCTCAGTTGGTAGAGCACAACCTTGCCAAGGTTGGGGTCGCGAGTTCGAGTCTCGTTTTCCGCTCAGAGTCCAAAGCCACAAACGGACAAAATCAAGACAAACCCTTTGAAACGATGTTTCAGAGGGTTTTTTCATGTCTTCTCCTCAGACATCACAGGACATCGAAAAGCCATTTCCGGACAGGTTAGTGTCCCAAAAGTGTCCCACTCGCGTGGTGCAACCTAAAAGTGGGACACTTTGGACGAGAGAGGTGGGACACTTTAGCTTGTTATCCATTGATTGATAGTATATTGCCGAGAGTAAACTGTTTCGATTCGGTTTACCTAATCTTAATTTAAAGACAGGTAAACAGTTATGAAAAGCACGTTCAGAATCCTATTCCTTGCGAGGTGGGAATTGAAGAAAGAAAATGGCAAAGTGCCTCTCTGTGCACGTATCACTATCGACGGCGAAAGAGTTAAGTTCAGCCTCAAGAGCGAGGTGTCTGCAAAGATCTGGGATCCGCAGTCCGGCCACGCAAAAGGACAAACCAAAGAGGCCCTGCAACTCAACCGCTATCTTGACAGCATCAAAGGGCAAATGATCATGCATTACCATAGTCTTTCTGAGGCTAACGAGATCGTAACTGCCTCGATGGTGCGGGATGCGTTCCTCGGCACGAATATCAAAAACAATACGCTGCTGACCGTGTTCGAGGAATTCAACGACCGACAGGAAAAACTAATCGGTATTGATCTTGCTCAGTCCACCTTTAACAAATATGATCTGACCTACCGACGGCTGAGGGAATTCCTGAAAGTCAAGATGCGGAAAAATGATATCCTGCTTTGCCAAGTGGATCGTAATTTCGTGATGGACTTCGAGGCTTACCTGAAAATCGAATATAAGCTCGACACGAACTCCTCCGAGAAACTGATGCGGATTTTCAAACGCATTACGACCATGTGTTTCAAGAATGGCCAGATGCCTAAAGACCCGTTCTGTGAACACAAACTCAAAAAGGTAAAGAAAGATCGTGGCTACCTCACGAAGTCCGAACTGGAAAAGATTATCGATTTCAAGCCAGACAATAAACGGCTCGAAAAGGTGCAGGATATCTTTTTGTTTTGTTGTTTCACCGGCTTCGATTACTCCACGACTGCCGCCTTGACGGAAAAGAATATCGTTACGGATGACGACGGTTCTCTGTGGATTGAAACTCACCGTATCAAAACAGGCACTCCATCGAAAGTAAAACTGCTCGACATTCCATTATCCATACTGAAGAAGTACAAACTCAGGCGGGACGGCAACTTCCTACTGCCTGTAATGAGCAATGCGAAATACAATCTATACCTCAAGGAGATCGCCGCGGCTTGCGAAATCCAGAAGAACGTCACCTCGCATCTTGCCCGGCATACGTTCGCCACAACGGTTACTTATGCCAACGGAGTTTCCATTGAATCCATAAGCAAAATGCTTGGACACACGAAACTCAGCACCACCCAGATCTATGCCCGGATAGTCGATAAAACAGTCAGCGATGAAATGGATAAACTCGCCCAAAAGCTAAATAATACAAAGTTTAACTCGGTTGTCGGTAAGTAGCTTATTGAAGAAGCAATAACTTCCGTGATGAAAAATCCTTTCGGCTGTAACATCAATAGGTAAATTCTCTCGAATTATATGAGTAGATACCCGTCTATTTGACCTGACAGCATCGCCTATGGCTGTGCTGTTTTATTTTGATTATTGGCGATGGATTTTTTTCGATTTTTTTCATCTTTTTCTAAACCCCACCAAAAAACCTTCTCTATTCTTCAGTGAATGGCGGAAAAGATTCGTCAAAAATTATTGTAGAATTTAAAATAGCAGATCTATGTATTCAACCGATTTTTACGCATGGCGTAACGAAGGAACCAAAGTAGAACACTTTGATAAAGTGATTTACATTATTGCATCGGAACGCCTCATTGACTGTCTATATGGGAAAATCTCCGAAGGACAATCAATCGATGAAGCAAAAAATATTCAGGCTGTTCGGGAAACGATGGACGAATACGTCAAGAAAAAATTCAAAAAACCTTTTGAAGAAGTCAGATGTGAAGAAGTAGAATCTGATTTTATTGAGGGGTATAAAAACTATCTCCGCTCAAAAAATATTGAAAGCATGGATAAACCCGATGTTTTCTCTATCGAACAAACATTGGAATGGATTATTGACCGTGCCAGCGAACTTAAAATCGCAGACATTCCATATAGCTGTAAAGCCTAAATATAACTTGGAAGTGAGTAGAGTATCATCTGATTACTCACTTCCAAGTTTTCCAACCTCTGAGATCCCATATTTATAGCTATATGGATATGAAGCTACTACTTGTAAGGATTATTTTATTTACATACAGTATTGATTATTAATATTTTAACCACAGAGGAGCGCGTTAATCATACAATAATATTGTTTAAAATATTTTAACAACAGTACCTCACTAAACCAATATAATATCAACTTATTCTTTGTTTAGGGAATGATTCTGAAGCAGTTAAAAATAGGAGTACAATATTCAAAAACTACCTATTTAGAAGAGCAATTTGTTTCGCAGTTAACTTGCGTTTTTCTGTACGACCACTAAATTTGAGAATATCTTTGCGGTAATAATAGCGATCTTGCCCACACATTTTATCATATTGAATGAGGTCAAGTTTACCTAGATCTTCTTCAAGAGATATTTCCACATTCGGGTGTAAATATCGGAAATAAAAGTTGCCAGACATTACAACTTTTCCTTTGCAACATTCCACAATAAGTTGGGCGCTGGTTTTTCCTAAAAGATTTTTAGCTTGGTTTAATGACCCTGTTATTGCAATAAGAGTTCGTTTGCTATTGAAGATAAGAACCATTATTGGCTCTCTAAATTTACTTTTTTTCATCTTTAGATTTTGTTTTAGTTTCGATATGGATTAATAAAAAGATAAGTGTTCCAATATCTTTAGTATCAAATTGTCTGAAAATTATCATTATTATTAAATACTTCCCTTCAATTTTCTATATTGCTCATTTACATAGAAATGGAAAATTTGTCCATTGATCATTGGTTTATAAACTTCATAACCCAAGCGTTTTGCATATAGTCCGACATTTACCCTATTGACGTTCTTCCAGCTATTATTACGCATATGCTCCTCCATTTCTTGGTAGCTCATTTTCATTTTTAATCCATCGGATGTGTTTCCCAAATTAACAGGTTCTGTAATACATGATTCAGGGATAAGACTTTTTGCTTCTGCCGAAAATCGGCTTTTGACATCATTTCTTTTATCTATAGCACGACGGACACCCTCAACGGTTTTATTCGATAAAGTATATCCCTCTTTCGGTTCGAGGTATATCGTTTTATTGTCGAATGATATATCTATCCGATAGACCTTAGCATATGATTTTTCAACATTCATATTAGCGGTAGTTTCTCTGTATTGGTTTAAAATGAACTTCAATCCTTGCATTTTTCAAAACCGCATTAGCTGCCTTATATATTGGAAGGTCTTCGACGCCTGCTGTTTTCAATGCTTCTATTAGTAATTTACTTTCAATCAGGTCAAAATATTCTTTTTCATGAAGCGTGACATATTTGTCTAATTCAGATTTTAGTTTTGCCATAATATGGTTGGTTTTAATCATTGTATTATCGTTATCAAGTGACGGCATTTTAGCTGATCGAGGTTTCTCAGATTCCTGGGGCAAGGGAACCAGTAGCTTCCCATCTCGATCTACTAACTTTGAAAGTTTTGACCTGGCTGTGAATAATACTCTTTTTACAGTATTGTTATTTGATGTTTTTATGAATCTATTTGCATACAGTATTTTTGCTATTTCGGGAATTGTGTAGCCTTGAACTTTAAGTATGATAGCCTCTTTTTGAGCGGGTTTCAGCATTTCAACTGCCACCGCCATATCAGGAGATAATAATTCATAATTACCTTCGAGGATTTCCTCATCAGAATATAACTTGCTTGGTGGAATGGAGTTAATATCAACATAGTCAGCACATATCAGTTTCCTTTTTAAGTAGATTTGACCAATGCAACGTATCGCAACAGTGTAAATCCACGGAAGAATGTGTAGTGATGGATTGTAGGTCTTGACACCTTTTAGAAGCTTTATTAAGACTTCATTAACAAGTTCCGGTATGTCGTCAGGGGCCCTCGCCTTCGAAATACAGATTCTATACACATACCCAAAATGCGGAGTTATGAACCGCTCAAAAAGTTGATTACGTAATTGATAGTCGATTTCCTGTTTTTCCATACCTTGATAGTTTAAAATTAAACACACACAAGATATGGAATAGTGTGATAAATTTAACAGCCCCAAATTTTATTCAATTTCATGTTAACCAATATTCATTTTAATTATCTTTGCTGAGGATAAAGCACTTGCCTGAATAGTAAATTTAATTTTTGTATTATGGGATACATTGGAACTGATCCAGAGTTGATGGCGATAACAACATGCACAGAATTATTGGAGTCTCTGACCGTTGAACAAAGATTAAGAGTAATGGCTATGTTGGGATCACGTTTTGGCTCCCAACAAGAAAACTCTGAAATGCGAACGAGACCTGTTGTATCTACTGTGAAACATGATAATTTAAGACTTTCAAATGGTTCTGATGAAATCGAGTCTTCCCAAAATTGTTCTGTAGCCACGGACTCTGAAGACTATCCTACATTCTATTCAGTTTATAGTAATGAAGTTACGCAGAGTGAATCTGAAGTGTTATTGGTTATGGCTTTTTATGTGTCTAATTTTGGTGTGTCTAATTTTACGAAAGAAGACCTGCTTCAATACTATAAGGATCAAGAAATTTACACGGAAAGTAGACGGGCTAACTCCTCTAACAACGTAAATTCGTTAGTCCGATCTAAATGCTTGGAAGCGGTTGCAAAAGGTAATTATCGAATTACTAAAAATGGGAAACAAAAAGCTATAGAAATAATAGGTAGAGAAGAATGTCCTAAACCTTCTAGTTCAAAGCAATCTGGTGGTAAAAATAAGAAGGCTGTTAATTCTTCTACCGCTAAAGTGGGTAAAAACAATACTATTGCATTTTTGCCTGATCTTGTCTTATATCCAGATAACGAAATTAGTTTGGAAGATTTCTATAATCAGTTCATAACCGCCAATAATTATGAAAATAATTTAATATTTGTCTATTATCTAGTTGAAAAACTAAAATTAGATAGAATTGGATTGTCAGAAATATTTACATGTTATAAAACTTTAGGATTAGAAATCCCAAATGTTGGGCAAAGTATAGCAGATACAGCACGACGAAAAACATGGATAATAGCTTCTGATCGAAGCAACATCAAGCTTCATCGCAATGGTGAAAATTATATCAACAAGAAAATGAAAAGAAAAGAGGTTGCGGCCAATAGCTAAATATGATAGATATTATAAAGCAAATAGCAAGAAATTTAATTGACGGGAAAAGTCGCAAAATTGACATTGCGACAGTTTTTGTTTGGTTTCATTATAGCAAATATGGGGAATCTGCTGATATAAAGACCATCAACTCTTATTTCTCTTTATGCAATTTACCAGAATTTCATGTTACGCAATTAAGAGAAGGGCTCAAAAAATCAAAAAACGTCACCAGAGGAACTGTTCAGAATACTTACAAACCAACTCTTAAGTATGATGATGCTTTGAAAGCCCAATTCCCTTTTGCTGTAGTCCAAAGTGAAGAAATAGTTACAGACGATTGTATTTTACCTGACGCACTCGTAAATAACACACGAGGGTATATTATTTCCCTTTCACAACAGATAAACGCATCTTATAATAACAACATTTTTGACGGATGTGCGATATTGATGCGCCGCTTATTGGAAATATTGCTTATCCACTCTTACGAAGCAATTGGAAAACTGGATGATATAAAGACGGATAGTGGTTTTAACAATTTGAGTTATATTATCAATTCCACGCTAAGTAATAAACCATTCAATCTTCACAAAGATTCTGAAGAAATTATCGATACGTTTAGAGTTTTAGGGAATTTTGCAGCTCATAAAATACAATACACGACTAAAAGAAAAGACATAGACAACGTGAAACTCAGGTACCGTTTGTTAGTACAGGAATTACTTTATATATCTGAAATTCTCAAATAATGAGATTGAGCGTGCGTATTTCTTTGATTTCCACAATATTCAACATGGAAAAATTGGTGCCGTTTATCGATTCAGTGTTGGAGCCATGAAAATGAGCATAAACCCAATTTTTCAATGGATGCCCATCATCAACTAATCGAGTGTAGATTTTGTCCATGGTTGCCCGTTCGAGGATAAGATCTGAATCTAGTTCCGGATCCTCCGACAACCAACATTCAATGCTACTCTTTGAAACAGGGAAGCAAAAAGACGGACAGGTGTGGGAAATAACACAGTCTATCTTTATTCCATTTTTTGAGATTTCGTCCAGAGCGTCTCCATTGAAGATTGCAGTCTCATTCTCCCAATAAAGAGGGCGGATAGTTCTGCCTTTCGATTTATCGAGCCACATCTTTTCTTGTCTATATTTCCGGTCAATCGAGATTGCTCCTCCAATACACAAAAAATACTTGTCTGAGAACCTCAATACGGAATAATCCGGAAGAGTCTTCATCAGAGGGAAGTCGATCTTGCCATTGCTGAAATAGTCAGGGTCATCGTGATTGCCGCGCATCAAAAGCAAAAAAATGTTTCTTTCTTTAAGTGTCTTACTGATTTTCTGATTTCAATAAAGTCAAAATCCGCATAGACTAAAACAGCTACATATCAACAAGTTAATTGATTTTTCGGGTAACGGATTACCTCCGTTCTCACCCGAATACGGTGGATAGTTCTATTCTTATGTAGGCTCCCATGTAGGGAACCGGCAGGAGTACATGAGCCACTAAAAAATTAACGATATGTATTGTTCGATCACATTCAAAGGTCGCAAGGACCCCCAGGACCCCAAAATGGTCAAACTGGAAATGATTTTCTACAAGACCGGTTACACCCGCATCCCACGGGTCGTCAACATCACCGGAGCTTACAAATGCTGGAACAACGAAACCCAGAGTTTTGAATCCGCCTCCAGCGAGTACCTCAAGAAAAACCAACTGCTCCTCGAAGTAAAAGAAAAGTACATGTCCGTTGCCGAACGGTGGGAAAAGGAAGGCCGTAACTTCTCCGTACTGCAATGGGCCGATTGCTTCAAACCCAAAGAAGAGGAGAAAGAGAAAAAAGAATCGAAAGTATTGACCGTCCTCCAACTCATCAATGCCAGAATCGAATACTTCGAGAACCACGAAAAATTCAAGAACGGCAAGCTCGTCAAGAGTGTCGGTACCGCCGGCATGTATAAGCAGTTCCGTACTTCACTCTCAGCTTTTACCCAGAAGCAGTACAACAAAGACCTGTCCCGCTTTTATTTCACCGACATTACTCAGAAATTCCTTCTGGAGTACATCGTCTATCTGGAGCGGCGCGGCATCGAAAACGGCAACCGTGCCGGCTTGCGCCAGCTCCTTCGTATCTTCCGTGCTTTGGTAAACTACGCCAAAGACGAACTGCACATGTACGGCGCTAATCCCACAATCTTCGAGGCGGCGACGGAAAAGATGGCATGGGGACAGTTCGAGTCCAAAGCCGTCAATCCGAACATCATCCGCCGGATGGAGTTCATGGACCGCAGCCTCTTCTCCGAGCAGGAGCAGCTCTGCCTCGACCTGTTCCTTTTCAGTTTTTACAGCGGCGGTATGGCCAACGTCGATGTCGTCAATCTGACATGGGACATGATTAACGAAAAGGAAGGCATAATTGTCTATGAGCGTACCAAATTCCCCAAGCTGGCCAAGCCCCTGCTCATCGACCGTCTGATCGTAATTCTGGAAAAATACAGAGGCAAAGGCATCGGCGATTATGTTTTCCCGGTCTATACCGAGAAACACGTGACCGACAAACAGAAGATGGGATGCCGCAGTAACTTCTCAACCCTCGTCAGCGAAACACTGGACAAGGTTTGCGAGATTCTGGGAATCGACGAGAAAATGACGTGGTACACCGCACGAAGCACGTTTATTTCCAGCGAACTCGATGCGGGTACTCCAATCACCCACGTTGCCGAGATGGCCGGTAACAGCGCCCGGACCATTGAGAAACACTACTACAAGAACACCAAGCAAGAGGAGCTGCGTCAGCGGATGAATGCTCGCTATGGAAATTGGGGACAACAGGCTATATAACAGACGTTGTACTAAACAAAGAAAGCTATCGGAGTTTCCCCGATAGCTTTTTATTACTATGTATTTACTATCTTTTATGCAGAATACCTATTTTGTAAAAGATATAAAATATTTGTCTTGCGACACAAAGTCTGGTAATCTACACTCATCTTCTCACAGTATGCAAAAACATACAACCAAAAGAAAACTCTACCGTGTATTTTCTCTTTTCAATGCGCTCATCATATATATGTACGGGGTTGTGTCGAAAGATTCACAGATGTGAACTACTCCGGCACATAGATGATTTCGCCGTTTTCGAGTTCGTAGGCGATACCGACCTTTTTGCCCCTTTTCCCGCTTTGGGAATCCTGATTCTCGGACGGGGTGTAGCGGTTGATTTTTTCGCCCTCCTTGGTGATGATCTCCATGTTCTCCTTGCCGGGGTTCTTCACCATCGTGAAGTCCTCCTTGCTGAACATCTCCGTCATGTTGTAACGGCTCACGAGAGCGACCATAAGTGCGACGGCAAACACCATCGCCACGTCGAAGAGGTTGCTCACCACGCTCATGGGATCACTGTCTTCCTCCCTGTTCAACAGTCTGCGTTTCATCGTTCGGTCTGTTTTTCGTTCAACAATTCCGCCACGAACTCAAGATGGGTCATATCCTGCAAGTACCAACGCTGTTTCACCTGCTGTGTGACAAAACCGATGGCAGCGGCGAACAGTCCTACGACCGTCGTTGCAAAAGCCACCTGCATGTTGTAGGCCATCGAAGCGATGTCGCCCGTCGAGAGGCCGACCAGCGCGGGACCCATCGGGATGAGTGTTCCCATCAGTCCGAGCATGGGCCCCATCTTGCCGAGCGTTTTCGAGACCGAAAGGTCCTTGTCCGCCTCGATCTCGAAATCGGAAAGCAGACGCTGCCGCAGCGCCGCACTGTCGGCTCCGAGCAAACGGTTCATATAGACTACCACCAGCAAAGGGTTCTTCTTGGGCAGACGTTCCGAAAGCGATCGGACATTATTTTTGTTCAGCCCGTCCAGTTCCTTGCGAAGAAGCGCAGCCGTGCGGCGGATAGCCAGATATTGACCGAAAAAACTGCCGACGAGCAGCAAAGCCCGACCGAAAAAGAAGATGAGTAGTACGATGACGGGCACGAGCAAACCCGTCGAAATCCAGTAGAGGATGTCCGAAATGTAGTTCATAATGTTATTTGTTTTTTAATTATTCTTTTCAATTTGATTTTGTACGAAAGCGTCCCGAAGATAAGTCCTGCGACAACAAACAAGACTACTCCCGCAAGTGCCGTCCAATTCACTTCGCTGATGCCTGCAACGGCCGTCCGGCCGTTTACCGTGGCGATGACTCCCAGAACGGCAATCAGGGCGTTCGAGAGGAAGAGCAGTTCGAGACGTATCTCCTTTTCGGGCAGCAGCCGTTTCATGCCGTATGTCCCGCCCGTCAGGACGACGAATACCGTGCCCGCCAGCGACCATGCCACCGTCGGAAACGACATGCCCGGCAGGACGAAGATGACCGATACCAACAAGCTGAACAGCACGGGAAAGATGAGTACCCCGGGGAACCACCGCAGGATGCGGTATGCCCATATCGTCCGGGGCTTGACTTTTCCCGAGGTCTGCATATACGCCGACAGGATGCAGAAAGCCATCTGTATCGCTACCTCCAACGTCAGGACGACAGCCACGTCGAGCATCAGGGCGGAATCCGATAGCCAAATCGAGATCTGGGATTTCGACTGCTCGACGGCATAGCGCCACATCGAACCCGTGAAGAGGGCGCACACCGCAGCGGAAAATACGACTGCATAGGGCTTGCGATAGGTCTGCTTCAGGATATAATTGAAGCAGACCAGAATCATCATGACCAGTACGACGGTTTCCATTACTCCTCCATCTTTTTACGGCGTCGGCGTACCATCCACACCAGTACAGTGATCGCCACCAATACCAGTACGGCTACCATCGTATTGCTGACCAGCGTCGTCACCTTGTCGGAAGCGTTCATCTCCTCGCGTTTCAGCACCGTACCTTTGTTCTCGGAGAGCGAAGCCTCGCGCACGTTGCGGATATGCCGCTCGTAACGCCGGGCTGCATCGGGCGCGGTTTTCGAGGCGATGAACTCGCGCAGTTTCGCATTGTTGCAGACGGTTCCCGAACATGATGGAGCGTATTTATCCACCAGCTCGGTGTGGAGTGCGGCGATGGCTTTCAACTGCTCCGCCGAAGCATTCCACATGCCTTTGCGTGCCGTCTCCATCATCACGGCCGTCATCTCCTGCAAGGCGGCGGGGTTCTGCCGCTCGAAGTAACCTTGCACGCCCAGGTCGAATTTGTCCTGTACATAGACCTCGTAAATCTCGTCCCACAATTCGTTGTCGATGGCTTCGGGCTTCATCACGTTCCATCCGTAGGTGTTCTGCACGATTTCGGCGAAACCGCCCGCCGCGCTCGCACCGCCTTTCATCTTTTCGCGGATGTATGCCGGATTGAAGAGGGTCGTGCGGCTCTCCACGCCGATAGCCTCTTTCAGTTCCTGCATGCGCATGTTGTTGCGGTTGCGGTAATCGCTCAGGTAGGCGTCGGGCTCCTTGCCCGTCACGTTGCGCACGGCGAGGTTCATGCCGCCCATGAACTCGTATACGTGGTCGAGGCTCAGGGCGCCCCACGTATTGCTCTGACGGGGCTGGATGACGGCATCGGTATTGGTCAATGCGGCTTCCAATGCGAATCGCCGCACCTGCTCCCACGCCTTTTCGCTACCGTAGAACGCCCCCATGTTTTGCAGATAGACATCGGCGATTTCGGTGCTGTTTTCCCAGCGGTCGCCGCTCTGCACCATATCGGTAATTCCTGTGCCGTAGCTGCCGTTCACGCCGCCGAAGACACGGTAGGTCGATACCTCGCGCGCCTCTTTGGGCGAAAGTCCCTTGTTGACGAGCGTCCGTTCGGCATCGACGACGCTTTGCGCCACGAAGTTCTCGTATTCGTCCTCTTTCGCTGCGGCGGCCATCTCCACCGCCCGCGAAATAAGAAACAGACGCGAGGCGGCGAGGTCGCGCAACTGTCCGCTGGTCTGCACCACCACGTCGATGCGCGGGCGGCCGAGCTGCGCGGAGGGAATCAGCCGGATATCGGTCACACGGCCGAAAACGTCGCGGACGGGTTCCACGCCCAGCATATAGAGAATCTGAGCAATGGTGGCGCCTTCGGTCTCGACGAACTCCCCGCTCCAGAGCGTATAGCTGACTTTGCGGGGAATCGAATCGTGGTGCCGCTCCCGATACATGGCTATCGTATTTTCCGCCAGATCCTTGCCTCGCTCCCATGCCACCTCGCTCGGTGTGGCTTCGGCGTTCACGGCGTAGAGGTTGCGTCCCGTGGGTACGGTATTCGGGTTGGCGATGGGATCACCGCCCGGAGAGGGGGTCGTGTAGCCTCCGGCCATCGCATTGAGGATGGATGAGAATTCGGCTTCGGGGCTTCGCTCCAACGCCGACCGGTAATTTTCCACGTTGCGGACGGTGCGTTCGATTTCCATGATGAGGCGGGCGAACTCCTTTTCCTCTTTGGTGTACTCCTTCATGTCCGGCATGATCATCGTCGGCATAGCCGCAGCCGGACTTTCCGACGTTTTTTCGTCTTTGCCGTGTCCGGCGCTTTCGGGACGTCTGCCGATTTTCGGAATCCACGAGGGATGTTTTGCTCCGGACTTGGGGATGCCTGCCGGATGCCCCGCCGTCCCCGAAGCCTGCATCGCTTTCATGCGCGCCATCATATCCTGCGGAGCATGGAGCGAGCGTTCGATTTCGCGCGCCTTGGCGAGATCCGCCGCCGTGATGCCCGCTATAGCGCAGACAGAGGCGTCGGAGACTTGTGCGGAGCCGTCCAGCAGCCGTGTCACTAATTCGCGGGCAGGCGTCAGATAACGACGGGTAAAGAGCGACTTGTGCTTTTCTAAATCTGCCGACGCCTTGCCGCGCCGCTTGTCCAGTGCCAGCAGCGAATAGGCGATCGGCTCGACGGACATGGCGTACACGCTGCTGCGGATGCGCTCCTCGGCATAGGGTTCACCCATCGTGTAGAGCGTGCCCATTACCTTTTCGTTGGCCAGTTCCTCGGCAAAGGTCTCGATGCGGGCGATTTCCCGTTCGGTATAGGGTGTCGTAAGCAGGGAATCCAGGCGCAGTTCGCGGTGGATGCCCAGTTCTACGGTCAGGCGTTTCACTTTCAATGAAGCCTCTTTCGTGTCGGGTTTGCCATCGGCATAGAGCAGGTCGTTATACCGCTGGATGGCCGTACACAATTCCTTGTAGATGCCCCGCACGTCGCTCTCCATGAACGGAGGCGTCAGATGCGACTGCAAAGTGGCATACGCACGGCGTTTGGCGATCATGCCTTCGCCCACGTCGCCTATCGAGTAGACATAGAGATGAGGCGTCGGCCCGACCAGCGCGTCCGCCCAGTCGTCGCAGCTCAGGGCAACCTGCTTGCGGGGCGTGAATTCCAGCGATCCGTGCGTGCCGAAATGAACCAGCACATCGGCGCCGAATCCGTAGCGTGCCCAAAGATAAGAGGCTACATAGGCATGCGGCGGTGCGGCGTCCGTGCCGTGTACGATGGCGAAATCGTCGTCGCCCGCACCCGCCGCCAGTTGCGGCAACAGCACGACATTGCCCAAATCCACACGGGGCAATGCCAGTCGACCGTCTTCGGTCGCAATATAGGAGCCGGGGAACTCGCCGTCGAGCGCAGTGACCTCCGCCATCCGTTCGGGACGGGTCGCTGCTGCTGTCCACGCGGTATACTGTTCGGCCGATATGAGTTCGGGGTTGCCGTTTTTCAGAAAGTCGGCCTTGGCGCCGCCTGCATAAGCATTGAATACGGCACCCTGACGCTGAATGAGCCGTTCCAGCTCTGCCGCCGAGGCGGGAAGATGCTCGATGCGGTACCCCTCGCGCTTCATACGCACCAGCAGGTTGTAAAGCGACGGAGCGACCTCCATGCCCGCAGCGGTCAGGGCATTCTGGCCGGGACCTTTGTAGTAATAGATAGCCACCCGCTTCTCGCTGTTGGGCTTGCTTCGCAGAGCGACATGGTTATTGACGGTCTCGACGAACGTCGCCAGCCGTTCGGGCATGGCGTATGCCTGCTGCAACCCCTCCGCATCGAGGCGGTGCCCGAAGAGTGCGTATGGGCGGATGGCTCCGTCGATTTCGGGCATGACGACGCTTTGCGACAGGAAGCCGCCGTTCATGCCCATCTTGTCCGCCTCCCACTCATCGACCAGCCGGTTGACGTTCAGCGGGGCGAACAACGGAATGTCGCGCTTCGTGAGGTAGTTCACCATGTCGTCGCCCATGCGGCCGTGCGCCATGTTGATTACAGCGGACGGGCGTATCGAGTCAGCCTGACCGCTCCGTACAGCAGCCTGCATGTCGCGGATGCAATAGACCCTATTGCCCGTCCGTTCCAGCGCGGCGACCAGCTCCTCCGGCTCGCCCATCTGACCCGTGACGATGAGATGCGGGGCATCTTCGCTCCACAGACCGTGTTTGCGCAGAAACGCATCGTATTCGGCGACGCTGCCGAAATCCGTCTCCTCGTCTTCGGGGTTGTCCGGGTCGATGTGGTAGAACTGCTTCTGCTCCCGTTCGACGGGGGCGTCGGGCTCGTCGCTGTCGAAGGTCTTGCCGTCGACGGTGCGACGGATAAAGACGAGCATATTGCGGTAGTTGCGGCGTCCGCCGCCGTTCAGATAGCCTTTGACGGTGGCAACGGTCGCAGAATCCGCCGATACGATTGCGTTGGCGGGATCGGTTGCCATTGTGGTGATTACGGCAAGTCCGTTGTCGGCGGCCCGCTGTATGGCAGCCCGCTGCTCGGCCGTGATACGCAATCCCATACCGTTTATCAGCACCAAGTCGTATTTACCGATGTCGTCCAGCTCTTCCGTGTCGAGCACCGAAAGGCGGATGCGGGCTTGGTCGTTCGCCTTGGCGATTTGCCCCAGCGTAATGACCTGATAATTTACAAAAGCGATGCGCGTGGCGGAGAACCAAACGTTCCAAGCCACGACACCGGCTGCGATAACGAGCAGGGCGACAATCCCTGCCCGGATTTTTCCTTTTCGTTTCATATCGTTGTTTTTATTTTTTCTTAAACATTCGCTCCATGTCGAGCGACAAGCCCACCGAGCAGGCAGTTCCCGTCGTGCTCGGGGAGTTGCTGTAATAGTAGCGGGGACGGTAGTCGAACAGGTTGTCCACGGCCAGCGTGACGTTTACGCCTCTCCATATCCGCTGCGTGAGGCTCAGCTTCCATATCGTGTAGCCCGGATAGGTCTGTCGTTCGGTCTGTTCATACGAGGTAATTTCGGTATAAACATCTGTGGTCACTTTCGACAGCCAGCGTCCCGACAATGCCACGCTCAGCCCGTAATGTTTCCAGTCCTTGTCGTAAGCGAGGCGTGCCGTAGCGGTGTGGGGACGGGTCGAGGAGAGCATCGGCTCGCCCTTTCTGATGTGCTCATAGGTATAGGCATACGACAGCCGCCATGATACACCGCAGGGATAGCGTCCCGACGCGTTGGCATCCACACCCGCCACCTGCAAACGCGACATATTGGTATATACCTGACCGCCCAGAGCCTGGTTCCATGCCGTGGTGATACGGTCGTCGACGATGTTGTAGAATCCCGTGACCGTCACGTTGTGCCGTCCTTTCATGTATTCGGCCGAGAGCGAGAAGTTGTGGCTCGACTCGGGTTTGAGGTCGGGATTGCCGTAGATCATGAAGATGTTGCCCATGTAGAAATTCATGTACATCTCCTTGAGCGTGGGTGCGCGGAAGCCTCCGGCATACGAACCCCTCAGGGAGCAGTTCTTCAATTTATACATCAATCCCAGTTTCGGGGAGAAATGCGAGAGCTTCGCCTCCGAGAACCAGTCGAAACGCAGTCCGGCAATCAGATTGAACTTCTTGCGGGGGTTCCAGTCGAACTGGGCGAAGGCGTCCGCCGTATGCTGGGTATGGCTGCCGTTGTCCTCGAACTGATACGACATCAGGTAGTCGCGCATGTAGTCGCCGCCGACGGTCAGGATGTGCTTGTCCGCGAAGGTGCGGTTGTAGAGCGTGCGGAGGGTATGCTGCACGTTGCTGTAATCGCGCACATCACGGTCGGCCGGCACCAGGTAGTCGCTCTTATCGTACTGGTCGAACGCATACGAGAGTTCCAGATCGTCTTTGTCGGTGGGGCTGTAATTCCCTTTCAGACCGCCCGTAAAGCTGCGGTAATGGTCTTTGAGACTTTCCGAAGAACTGCGCTCACGGAAAAAGTAACCCGCGCGTGCCGTGAATTTCAGTCCGTCCGCAGCGGTGAATACCAGACGTTCCTTGACATTGAGCGTGGAGTGGCCGTAGATGGTGCTGTAATCGCCGACTTCGGTGTTGTCCGTGCCTTTCGACAGGTCGATGGCGTCGATGGAGGTGTACTGTACATTGGTCAACGAGTTGAACCGCCCCTGATCGAATCCCACCGAACCGCCGTAGCGCTGTTCGTTGTGCGCCCCGTAGCGGCCGTTCAGGTTCACCGACCACGGCTCCTGCGATTCGCGGCTGATGATGTTGACCACACCGCCCACGGCATTCGAGCCGTAGAGAGACGATGCAGCCCCTTTCACAATTTCGATGCGCTGCACGTTGTCCATGTTCAGGCGGCTGTAATCCACGTTGTCGAGCGTTTCTCCCGCCAGACGCTCCCCGTCGACGAGAAACAGCACCGAGTTGCCGCCGAAGCCCGACATATTGAGCGACGTCTGCTGGTTCATCGAATAGGAAAACTCGATACCCGGCAGTTCGGTTTGCAGCAGATCGCCTATATTGGTGGCGTCCGTCCGCTTGATGTCCCGTTCCGAAATCACCCGCGTCACGATGGGAACGTCTTTCAACAGCTTGGGTGTGCGGGTGCCCGTCACCACCACCTGGTCGAGCATCAGCGGATTTTCTTTGAGCCGGAAATCCGATGCGCTGTCATGGTTGCCGTCGACGACCTGTACCGCATCGAAATAACCGATATAGGTCGCGGTCAATGTATACCTCCCGTTATCGGGAAGCCGCAGTTCGTAATGCCCTTCGACATCCGTCACGGCACCGAGCGCCGGACGCTCTTTCACGATGACGGTGGCGCCCGCCAAGGGCTCGCCGTTGCCGTCGGTCACGATACCGAAGATTCGGTTCTGCGCCAAAACATCGGTCGCAGCGAGCAGTCCGAGCAACAAAAAAATAACGGTTCTTTTCATCATGGCTGCACGGGGTATAGATAGTCGATGGTCATGAATCCCTTGACGGCCGCGTCGTTCATGAAGTTCGTCAGACGAAGCGCCGCAAAGGTGCCGTCGGCGAGACGAATCAGATAGACTTTGCCGGAGAGCGTGTATACGGGCGGCATGGTCGAGGTATCGACATGAAGCCACCTCGACAAAACGGGATTATACCAGTCTTCGGCGTAGCGGATGATACCGTCCATCATCTGCGACATGTCCACCGTTATCTTGTCGGTCGTCCATTCGTCCGCCGTGAACGCCTCTTCGGGAAGGGAGCCGACGGCGGGCAGCGCGCCGAAATCGGCCGCCGCACTCTCCATGACGGCTCCGCCGTTGGTCTTGGCGTCGTAGCGGTGGACGGCGAAATCCCACTGTCCGAGAGCTTCTTCGCCGACGGCTACCGTAGTTGCCTGCTTGCCGTGCAGGTCGATGTAATGCCATTCGGTGTAGTCCGTGGCGTCGATATAGATGCGTCCCGTATGCAACTTGTCATCGACGGCGACGAAGCCGTATATCTTGGTTTCTTCAGACTGCGGAGCGTCGTAGATATCCTCGAATATGCCGTTACAAGCCGAGAGCGATAGCATGGCTATCACTCCCGACAGAATAGATGTTATTTTATGGCTTACTGACATCTCTGTTCGTATTAGGTGATTACTCTGCGGTGGCGGGAGCCTTGCCCGGCAGCAAGGTAATTGTCAATCCGCCCATAACGGCAGGCGCGTTGAATGCAATAGAGAAATCATCTTTTGCAGCGTTGCTTGTTCCCGTCATGGTGAAGGCGTAGTCCTTTACATTGTCGCCCATGCCCATCGAAACCGTTCCGTCGCCCGTGAACTCGTATTGGTCGCCGTCCTTCGTAACAGCAGCCTTGGCAACCCGGAACGTGCCCCATGTCGCCGATTCGAATACGACGGCAAGTGTCCCGTCGCCGTTGGCCGTCATCTTCAGACTTTCATCGTCGGTATAACGGTTCTGGAAATAGGCGCAGTCGGCATCGGTGTAACCTTCGTAGGTTCCTGCCAGCAACAAATCGGCGGGGGCTTCACCCGTAGTGAAATCGATGGTCAGGCCACCCATAACGCCGGCAACTTTGAACTGCATCTGTGCCTTTTCACGGGAATCGATCTCTGCGGTGTATGTGCAGTCATAGGAAGAGACGTTGCCGCCCATGCCCATTTTCGTCTGTCCGCTGCCCGTGAGGGTGTAGGTGCCACCGTTCTCGCTCATCTGCGCATCCGGAATGGTAAACTCGCCCCATGAGCCGGAGGTGAAAGTCACGCGGGCCGAGCCGTCGGCGTTTTCGGTGACGGTAATGGTCTCATCCGCCGTACAGGTGTTCTGGAAATAGGCGCACCCCGCAAGAGTGTAACCTTCGTAACGGCCCGCTATGTCGGCGACAGTGGGTAACTCCTTTTCATCACTGCATGCTGCCGAGCAAAGCGCCACGACAGACATCGCTAAAATCGTTTTGAGTTTCATATCGAATTGTTTTAATGTTTATTTTCCGGCGGCAAAATTACTCGTGGATTCCACGGCGGGCAATACTCCGATTTTAGTATTTTGAAACGCTATTGCATTACCTTTCACTATTTTTTGGTATTGCCTGCTATTATATAAGTGAGTAATTTTGCAACCGTAAACAGAGATTTTCAAAAAAGGATGAATAATTCGAACAGTTATCAAGCCGGCGATAAAATGCGCGATTTGGTCCGGAATAACAGTGCGTTGATTCTGGTCTTGGGGCGTTTCGATATTTCTTTGGGGTTCGGCGACAAATCGGTCCGGGAAGTATGCCGGACGCATCATGTGGATGAGAAGACATTTTTGGCGGTGGTGAATTATGTAGCGGGACGGGATTACCATTTCGAGGATGTGTCGCTGCCCTCGCTGATACGGTACCTGAAACAGTCGCACGAATATTTCTTGGATTTCAATCTTCCGAACATCCGCCGCAAACTGATCGAAGCCGTCGATTGTTCGGACAGCAACGACATCGCCATGCTCATCATACGTTTCTATGACGAATATTTTCAGGCGGTCCGCAAACACATGGAGTATGAGAATGATACGGTGTTCTCCTATGTCGAGCAGTTGTCCCAAGGCCATTTGAAACGGAACTACACCATCTCCGAGTTCGCGAGCAAGCATACGCCCATAGGCGACAAGCTCAAAGAACTGAAAGACGTTATCATACGGTGCTACCCCGAGAAGAACAACTACCTGCTGAATGCGGCTTTGCTGGAAATCATTTTGTGCGAGCAGGATTTGACGTCGCACTGCATGATCGAGGACAAGCTGTTCGTGCCTGCCGTGAAGCTCATCGAGCAGCAGTTAAGAAAGAAAGGCGATACGGTTTATGTAGGCAAACCCGATAATGACGATCTCGACAAGAAAGACAAGTTGGCAATGCTCAGCGACAGGGAAAAAGATATTATCGCTTGCGTCACCAAGGGCATGAGCAATAAGGAGATCGCCGACTCGCTCTACCTTTCGGTGCATACCGTAACCACCCACCGGCGTAATATCTCCAACAAGTTGCAGATTCACACGACAGCCGGACTGGCGATTTATGCCATTGCCAACAAGCTGGTCAATATCGAGGACATACAGGTGGGATAGCCAAATCGTACAGGACAAGAGCAATGAATAAAAAAGAACTGATCCGTGCCATATCATACGAACTCGACCCGCCCATATCACAAGACAAAATCACGCTGATACTCGACAAAGCCGTTGAGATAACCAAGCGTACCCTTGCAACAGGTGAACCTGTAAAATGGGCCGGCTTCGGTTCTTTTGTCATGAAAGATGTTCCACCTCGATTATTCTATTCCACCCGGTTGGAGAAATATACCACCTCCAAAGGCTACAAACGAATCACGTTCGTTCCGTCGAGGACAAAATAACGGACAGCCTGCTCGCAAAACCGAAGCTATCGGAAATTTTCCGGTAGCTTTCTTTGTTATATATCCTGTTTTTTCAGGCAGAATACCTATCTTTGCAAAAGATTTAAGATATTCAGAAAGCGTTTAGCTTTTGCTTTGCAACACGAAGTCTGGTAAATTTCGATCTCCCGCAATGCAAATAGATAAACGCCCGCGTTATGCGTGGGCATTATCTGTTGCGGGAGAAGGTTTACCAGAGCCTGTGTTGCGACAAGTGTAATGTCCCACGCTTTTCGCATGTGTAACCGGACCTGAGAGGGGCATAAGGTCTCAACATTCAGGTCAATGGAAAAATCACTCTTGGAACAACTTATGATGTTGCCTGCCGATGTCACCACAGCAACCATACAAGGTGTTGTCATGCAAACAATCGACGAAGCTACCCGACAATCCCTTCTTCAATCCGATCCCGAAGATGCACATATCCACGAATGTATCCTTTCCAACGGTACATTCATCGCCGATATGCAAAATGACCGGCTGCTTGCCTTGTACAAAGTCCGGTAACATATATAGTTTTCAGACACCGGAAAACGAACCGTAAGAACTGATAAATGAGGCATTTTCATAAGTTCTTGCGGCTTCTTTATGCAAACAAGGCAAATAATCGCTATCTTTGCGGTGTTTTAAGAAAAATATTGGAAAGCGTTTGGCTTTTATCCCGTAAATCGGAATCTGGTAAATTCACTACACATGGGATAACAAGACTGAATGCTCACGTTATGCGTGGGCGTTACTTGTTATGTGTAGGGTTTACCAGAACCTCGATTACGACAAGCTGATGTCCCACGCTTTCGTATATACCAACATAACCGGTCTGTAGGGGCAACAGCCACCTTACAAGACAATGGACAAAAACCAGAAACACCCGTCCGCTTCACAATCAGAACCTGTTACCGGTAATAATTCTACCCGTGAACAGCAAGCCCAAGAAATCATGCAGCAACTCGTATCCGAAGGTATCTTCACCCCGGACGAAGCCGCCGAAGTCACTTTCTCAGACACTGCATTCATCTGCATCCCCGATACAGAAAAGCAGGCCGACAAAAAAGGCGTGAAATGAATCTCATCCCACGCCTTTCGCATCTTTTATTCCGATTTACGTTTGCATAGTGCGTCATACTGCGAAACAGTCAGCGTAAAATCCGTAATATCGAATCCGAGCACTTTCCACCAATATCGGAACGAATAGCCCGTTTCCGACGAAACCCGTTTGTTTTTGCAGAGCCGGTCGATAGACTTTTCCCGCAGATTAGTTATTGACGCCACATCCTTCAAAGAGCGCAACACCGCTTCAAGCCGTCCTTCTTCATCAAATACCAACACCTTACGCTCTCGGGGGCCCGATTTGCCGCCGCGTCTTTTAGGCCCGACCTCTTCCACATGTTCGACATCTGGAACAAGTTTGTCCGCTTGCTGTTTCAGCAACGGTTTCGGTTGCAATCCGGACAACCAGTACACCTGCTCGCCGCTGACCCGAAAAGTAACACTGCGCCGTCCGACAAGTTGTTCTGGTGCGAAGAGGCATCGGTACACAAGGTCATTTGCTTTATCGATGGTAATTTCGACAAACAAGGAGTCACCCTCTGTCAGATCTTTGATATTGATTCGATGCGGCATCTTCTCTCCGCTGCGACGGCCTTTCCGAAGAATAATCCGCTCTTTGATTACGGCCATCGAGTCTTGCTATTTAACCTCCTTTACGGCAGCCAAAAAACTCTTGGCCGGCTTGAAAGCGGGAATACTATGGGCCGGAATCGTGATTGTCGTGTTCTTCGAGATATTACGGGCGACCTTCTCGGCTCTTTTCTTGATGATGAAACTGCCGAATCCGCGCAGAAACACCTCATTTCCTGCAATCATCGAATCCTTTACGCTTTCCATAAATGCTTCGACAACGCTCATTACCACAGTCTTTTCCACTCCCGTCTGTTTTGCAATCTCTGCAACAATTTCAGCCTTAGTCATAATGCCTGATATTTTTTAAGTTATAGATTTCTTTTAGCGAACGCAAATATACGAAATATAGTATAATAAATCATTGATAATTAGCACTTCTTGTAGAATTAAAATTCACTTGAATATAGACAAATCATTCTCGCGGGTCTTCGCATCTCATTTATTATAAGCCAATTGCGAATGCAATATGCATTACACGTTCAAACAGAGAAAAATTAGTCCGACATAGGTCGTTTATTTTTCCCGGATTCCTTGAATACAATCTTCCTACTGCCTTTTGACACGATATATTTTTTCAACATCGGAGAATAGAGTTTCTTGGGAAGAATTTCTTTAATGCCCAATGATCCGAATCCAGACCATTTCACAGGTTCTCCCGTATCAAGTGTTCGTTGGATTATTTCGACAGTTTTATCAAGAACGAGAGCGACTTTTTCTTGGGACATTGGAAGGTCGAGTTCTTGTGTAACGATACGGATCAATTCTTTTTTATTCATGTCTAATTAGCTTGTTTTACGATCCATATACTAACCTCATATAGTATCCACATTGGCAACGCGACAAGCGATAGGGTGAAGACATCCGAAGTCGGGGTAATGATTGCCGCCACGACAAGAATGATTACGATGGCATGTTTCCGGTATCGGTGCATGAAGTCGGCTGAAAGAAAGCCTAATTTTGCGAACAGCCATGAAAGCATGGGAATTTCAAAAACGAGCCCCATGGCAAGGCACATCATCACCAGCGTTGAGATATACGAATCGAGGGTAATGAGATTATCCACCTCGCCACTGACTTGATAAGTCCCCAAGAAACGGAATGTCAGCGGAAAAATCAGAAAGTAGCTGATCAATACCCCCAGACCGAACATCACGTAGCCGCCCCCGACCACTCTCGTAACATACCGCCGTTCGTTTTCATAAAGTGCAGGCGACACAAACCGGAAGAGTTGATAAAGGATATACGGCGAGGCGCACAACACTCCGGCACACAGTGCGGTCTTTATGTGAATGATGAACTGCTGTGCCAGTCCCGTGTTGATGAGCCGGACGGAGAAAGATTCGGACAAGCCTCCGCTCCATGCCGCAATCTGGTTGAAAAGGCGGTAGGTGATAAATCCGTCGCTCTTGGGGGCGAGTACGACCGAAAAGAGTTGTTCCTTGAAAAAGAACGCCACCATGCCAAACCCGACGGTTACGAGGGCGATCTTTCCAATCGCCGCCCGCAACACGTCGAGATGTTCCCAGAAGGATTGCTTGTTCTCCGCCGCCATCATCGGTTATTCCTTTTTTTCAGGTTCCGTTTCTATTTCCTGCTTCATCTCGTTCATCCCTTCCTTGAATGAACGTACCCCTTTGCCGAGACCTTTCATCAGTTCGGGAATCTTCTTGCCGCCGAAAAACAGCAATACCACGAGTGCGATCAGCAACACTTCCTGCATGCCGATACCGCCGATAAACAAGGGTGTCATCATTATTGCTTTTAATTTTGGTTATTGTACATTATCGAATATAAACTCCAAACGGCTGTCCATCTCATCAAAAATCCCCAAATCAGAGGTTACTTTTCCTATCGGGATAATACGCATGGTAAGTTGTCCCATATTTGGATCATCGGCTTTCGCGTAAAAGATGGCTATCGTGTTATTGGAGGGACAATAGGTGATGTCGCCGTTCTCGAACCGGAGCTGTCCTTCTTCGGTATGGGTGGGGCGTTGTGGCATGGAACCGTAATATTCGCGACCGCCGTAACGTCCTAAAGTTGCAGTCAGCGGAAACATACCCCTGATTTCATTCGCCAGCGGTGTGTCGAGCCATTCTCCGGTAAAAGTATGTCCGCCGGCAGTAATACGAATCGACTTACCTTGCGGTTCTTCACGCCCGATACCGATTCGTTCGAGCCAGCTCTGTACCCGCGATTCTGCGGAAGGTACATCCGTAGCCTCGATTGCGATTCCGTCAGGGACATTCGCACCGGATGCGGAAGTCTGCACGGAACGATAGCTGCTGCCGGCTCCATATCCGTCATGGGTACAGAATGGCACGACGGTCTTGCCCGAAAAATCATAGGCCGAAAGGAATGAAAGTACCGCCTGCGGAACATCGGTTGCCCACACGGGATAACCGATGAAAACCACATCGTATTGATCCATGTTTTCAATGCTGTTTTTAAGTGCCGGAAGTGTTCCTGCCGCCTGCTCCGCGTGATTCTGATCACGGACATCATCGAACTCCGTCGGATACGGGGCGGTCGTTTCTATCAGATGCAAATCTCCGCCGACAGCCGTTTGGATATATCGGGCCACCACCTCGGTTGTACCCCGGCGGGTTCCTTTATCGATGATAATGCTTGCTCCGGTCGAGGCATCCACGTCAGAGGCATAATTCGTGTTCCCCCAACGGCTGAACCAAGCGATCAAAATTTTTCCATTCCCGGGTTTAACCGTTCCCGAGCCGTCATCGTTATCTTCATTGTCCCCCGGATTGTCAGGAGTATCCGGAGTTTCGGCCTGTGGCTCATCATTCCCTTCGCTGCATCCGGCAAAAGTCATTACCGGAACAAGCAGCAATAAACATATGAATAATCGTTTCATCTTTCTTTTCGTTTAATTGATTTCATTCAACCAGTCTGCAATCATCGAGTGGCATCCGGATGTTTGGGATGAACGTATCCACAGGCTCGGAGTAAGGAAATTTCCTTCCGGGATAAGTCGTTTGGCATCCGACTCAACTCCACTGATTCCACTGCTTGCGCTCGATACTATCAGACCAATGCTTTTCCCTTTCATTTCACTGCCGTGTTGGAACAGGTATGTTTGGAGTGGGGCTGCCATATTGCTCCACCATAACGGCGCTCCTATGATAATTCTGTCATAATCAGCAATGTTCACATCTACGGATTTGATAGCCGGATAAGAACTCTCGTCATTCGGATTGTTCCGGATAGCCTGAATCAGCGCGCTGCCGATAGCGTAATTGTTTGCGGCATAGTCGAGTCCTTCTTCGGCAGGTTCTATTCTTACCGCATCTGCCTCTATTTGTGTTTGCAAATCGGTCACGATGGTATGTACATTATTCGTGAAACTGTAATACACAATCAGCGTCTTGCCCGTAGGGTCGGGGTTGGGATTGTCGGGGTTGTCCGGATTTTCCGGTTCATTGCCATCATCCGGATTTTCCGGCGTATCCGGGATTTCGGTTTCCGGCCCATCAGGTCCGTTGTCATCGGGAGAGCAGGCGCTCAATCCCACCGCTACAAAAGCGGCAAATAGTAGATACAGAAACTTTTTCATAATGCTTCTCGTTGTTAAAAATTAAATTATTTGTTATTATTCGATAATACCTATTTGTTTGAGCCATTTTTCAACCTCTTCCCGAGAGTTTTCAGCCCGGTTTCCATACACGGCCAAACTGCCGAGTAATGTCGAGTTGGGGCATACCGAACGGATATCGGACACGCTTTGAGCCGTGCCACTGCCACCATGCGTACAGAAGGGTGCTATGTACTTTCCCGACAGATCGTAGCCTGCCAGAAAGCTCTTCATGGCCGGGGTAAGATGCCCGCCCCAGATGGGGGTTCCGACAATCAGCGTGTCGTACTCGTCCATGTTCTCTACCTTTGTTTTCAATTCCGGGCGATAATCGCTCTCCAACTCTCCGGGGGCAATTTGTATTACCTCCTCGTAAGAATCGGGATAAGGAATAACTGTCTCCACTTCCACTATATCGCAACCGACAAGATCGTGTATGTGGTTGGCGACCATTCGGGTATTTCCACCCCATGAGAAATAGACAATGAGAATTTTTCCGGCATCTTCTGAAATCGTATCTCCCGATCCTACCGTTGCCGATTCTTCACTGCTGCAAGAAACAAGGCTGAATAGCAGCATAACTATCATTGTCAATAATCCTTTTACGTTCATATTCATTATGTTTTTAATTTTTCTACAATACAAAAGTATGGAAGCCGGAGAAGATAACTTTTGTTGCCCAGCTCAATTAAGTTTGTTATCAGGCTCAAATGGAAATTCTTTCCAGACGATGTCTCTTTCTACCCGTGGCTTCAACAGGTCGAACACGTCCATTCCGCACTTTCCAGCAAAGTCGAACAAATTGGCCGCATATCGTTTGTCCATATTTATTAAGGTATAAGCAACTTCTATCGTTTTTAACTGCAATAGTGCTTCCGGCAAAAGTTGCTTCCGGTGAAGGTAAGGGACTAACGACTGGAAGAAACTCTCTATCCCGGGACACGCCGACAAGAGATGCAGGGCCGGAAGAGCTTCCATTGTATGTTTCCGAAACGAGCTGTCCAGTGTTTGGTAAAACTCGCAAAGGAAATGTCTTGGAAACGAAAAGTACAACATCCTACATGGGGCATCCACTTCCGGTTCTGCATAAAGATGCGAGTAACTGTCCCTTCCGATAAAGGCACAATCTCCCCGGACTATACTTAATGCTTCACCGCACTGGTTCCGCAAATGCAACTGCCCGCTATACAAATAAACCAGCGTGTATCGGGGAAAAAGGTGGTAGGCATGGGAAGCCGCATGAATTGACCAAAAAGAATAAATATCCTGTTCTTCGTTCATGTTCTTTATTATATTGCCGACAATCCGACAAGTGTCGCCGGATTGTCGCGTACCATGTAATTGACTTGTTGCTGCGACAACCCGTTTTCAAGCAACGCCCGGATACAGCGACGCATACCTTCAACTGGATGGGGCATTCCCACTTGCCCGAGGTCTGTCGTTATGATGCTGTGTTCCGGGGCTATACGGGCGAACCCCGCAAACTCCTTGTCGCTCATCCGTTCAAAGTCTGGTAATCCCGTACCCGGGCCCCATAAGTTGGTTATATAACTGTACTCAATCCATGCCCCGGAATCAATACATCGTTTTATTTGGTCGTAGGTCATTTTCCAGATGCCGGAATTGGCATGAGTTACAACGAATTTCTTTACACCGACTTCACGGGCTTTGCGGGCCAGCGTGATACTTTCTTCGGGGGAAGAGTGCCCGGTAGCGAAAATGATGTTTGCTTCAGCACATATTTCCATTACCCGCACGACTTCCGGCAGGACATGCCCATTGTCATCCAACACGGGAATACCCTCTTTTTTTCCATGATGCCGGATATTCTGGTAAACAGCATCCTGTGTAGGCATCCAGATGCAGCGGCAAAGATTACCTGTTGTATTCACTGCCTTTTCCGCAGCGAACGTGTTCACTTTTTCTCCATGTACCCGATTCATGCAAAGGCTTCCGAACACCTCGAAATCCGGCAATACCTGACGAATTAAATATGCCCTGTCATGACTACTGAAATCATTAGATTTGAACAATATGGATTTATATCCGGCATCATGAGCGACACGGGCAAATTCCAGTTCATTTCCCAAGCGGGCTTTGGAGTCCGGGGCAGCGTGCAGATGAATATCGCTGACACCGCGCAGCAATTCATCTGTTCCCGAAAAATTGAAATCTTCACTATCAGTAAACGTCGGTATCCCGGCTTTCGACGGTAATATGCCGGAAAGGAGCATGGCTCCTCCCGCAATCATGGAATTACGAATAAAATCCCGGCGTGACAGACCTTGTTTATCTTTCATCGTTTTCTTCTTGATTCAGTTCGACAATACCGATTTTTTGTAACCATGCGATAACACGGTCGTATGCGGTGTCGTATGTTCCTCTGCGAATCTGTATGCCCTCCAAAACGGTAGATTGCGGGCAAAGGGAACGAATGAGCCGATAGCTCGCCTCGGCAGAACTGGTTCCGCTGGTGCAGAATGGCACAACGGTTTTTCCGGCAAGGTCGTGTGTTGTCAGGAAAGAGCGGATAGGAGGGGCCGCCGTTTCCACCCAAATCGGATAACCTATGAATATGACATCGTATAAATCGATGTCCTCTATCCGGGTTGTGAGAGGCGGACAATATTCGGTCGCTACTTCTTCCCTGATCTGTGCCAGCAAAGTGTCATAGTCATCGGTGTAAGTATCTACGGTTTCAATCTCCACAAGGTCGCTCTTTACCGTATCATGAATATAACCGGCAATCGTCCGTGTGTTGCCCGTGTGGGAAAAATAGACGATCAGAATTTTTCTGTTTCCCGAAGGCTCCGCGGGTTCTTCCGGTTTTTCGACCGGAGGAGTGTCCGGTGAATCCGTTTGGGGGTCATTGGCTGAACAGCCTGTTACGGCTAACATAAGCCATGCTAAAAGCAATAAAATCTTCTTTTCCATATCAGTTCCTATTTATTTATTCAACTGACACAAAGGTAAAAGCAAAGCCCCGCAACATATTTGCTGCGAGGCTCAATTTGCTTTGTTCTGGAGTCCGTTTCTTATTTTTCTTTCAGGACTTTTTTGAAAAACGTATCTATTTTATCGAAAGGAATCACATCAAGATTGTCGTACAAATCGACATGGTTAGCTCCCGGAATAATCAGCAGTTCCTTGTTATCGCCCGTCAGCCGCTTATAGGCATCCTCGCTGAAATAGCGAGAGTGAGCTTCGGCGCCGTGTATCATCAGCACGGCACTACGGATCTCGCCGATATAGGTGAGTAGAGGCATATTGATGAATGATAACACGCTGGTCTTCGTAATTCCCTCATTGGAGTTCGGGGAACGACGGTGGTAGCCTCGCTCCGTTTTGTAATAGTCGTGGTACTCCTTGACGAATTGCGGAGTATCGTCCGTTACGGGATCGAGTACACCGCCATCACGTGCATAGCTGTCATCTCGATAATCTTCGGTACGTTGGGCATTGAGCCGCTCGCGTAACTTGTAGCGATCGTCTGCCGACATGGCATCGAAATAACCGTTGGCATTCACACGGCTCATATCGTACATGGTAGAGGTAACGGTTGCCTTGATACGTGGGTCGTTGGCCGCAGCATTAAGGGCGAAACCGCCCCAGCCGCAGATGCCGAGAATACCGATACGCTCCGAATCGACATCCTCGCGGGTGGTCAAGTAATCGACCGCCGCGCTGAAATCGTCGGTGCTGATTTCCGGCGAGGTCAGATAGCGGGGCGTACCGCCGCTCTCGCCGTAGAACGAAGGGTCGAACGCGATGGTCAGAAAACCGCACTCGGCGAGCGTCTGGGCGTAGCGGCCCGACACCTGTTCCTTGACGGCCCCGTAAGGTCCGCTTACGGCGATGGCCGCTAAGGTTCCCTGTGCATTTTTCGGTTTATAAACATCGGCGGCAAGCGTGATGCCATAACGGTTGTGGAAAGTGATTTTACTGTGTTCCACTTTCTCACTCTGCGGAAATGTCTTGTCCCATTCCTGTGTCAAATTCAATGTATCCATATCTATTGATTTTATCTCCTTTTCCTTGTTATTACCGATGCTGCAACTCGTAAAAGCCAGCAACGTCATGATAGCAAATGCTTGTATCTTCATAATCTTCTCGGATTTATATTATTTCATCTTGTAGCGCAACCAGACTATATCCGTCGGCCACTGCTCCACGCTTTCCAGTTTCAGACGGAATGGATTGCATCCCGTGTCAGCTATACCATCGAAAACGGCAGTCTGCCCCTTGCGCCCGTCAATGCCGGGGGCTACCATGATACTGACCTCGTCGATCAGTCCGGCCTCTAAAAATCCGCCGCAGATATGCCCGCCCCCGACTATTGCAAGGCGTTTAACCCCGAAATGCTCGGACAGGGCTTCCATAGCTTTGGGCAAGTCGATTCGTCCTTTCCCGGCCGCAATCCAAGAAATGCCTTGCTGCCGGAGTGTTTCCAGATACGCTTCGGGTACTTCCTCGCTGACGATGCAGAGCAACGGATGCCCGTCTGCTTCATCCGCCTGCCAGCGCAGTTTCCCATGTGTATCTACTACAATGGTGTATTCGTCCGATTTTCTGGCGACATAAATGGAAGTCCTGCCTATCGGGGTTCCCTCCATTCGGGAAGATTCCTCTTTGACAGCCGTACATTCCAAAGCAGTAGTCACCCGCCCGGAAAGTTTCGAGCAAGAACCGAGTTTCTCTAATGCGATATAGTATTCATCCGTACTCAGTTGCCCGACCATCGGGCAGTCGATGCGGCCATCGACGGATGTCATCATATGACTGATAATATAAGGTTTCATATCTTTATAATTTTATACTAATCCGGAACAAAGGTAGCTCTGTTTATCCGGCCCGTCATTAGACGGATTACGGATTGAGCTACCCTTTTTACCGATTTTAGCGTCCTACCTGTTTTTGCTGTTCGGCGTTGTAACGATCTCCCACAACCGGAATGGCAGCAACCGTATCTTCCAGTTCTCTCCATTCTTCAGGAGAGAGGGAAAATTCAAGCGTGCGCAGATTCTCTTCTAAATGCGCCAGTTTCGTCGTTCCGGGAATCGGCACGATCCACGGTGCTTTCTGCAACAGCCAGCCGAGGGCTACCTGTGCCGAGGTCATGCCCCGTGTACGGCCGAAGGCTTGCAGCGCGTTCACGATGCGCGTGTTGGCCCGCATTGCTTCCGGCTGGAAGCGCGGAAGAGTTTGGCGATTGTCATTGTTCGGGTCGAAGACCGTGTATTCGTTGATGCAGCCGCCCAGAAAGCCCCGGTTAATCGGGCTGTACGGAACGAAGCCGATACCCAGCTCCCGGCAGGTATCGAGTACACCGTTTTCCTCCACAAGCCGGTGCATAAGATGGTATTCGCTTTGGATAGCAGTCAGCGGGCAGATAGCGTGTGCCTTATGGATGGTTTCGGCACTCACCTCGCACATCCCCCAATGCTGTACTTTACCCTCTTTCATCAGGTCGGCAATGGTCGCTGCCACCTCTTCTGCCGGAGTGTTCGGATCGGCACGGTGCTGGTAAAACATCGGCAAGGTTTCGAGCCGCAGGCGTCGGAGCGATTCCTCGCAATAACGGCGAATTGTTGCCGGTCGGCTGTCCTGACGTCCCGTTCCCTTACCGTCGATGACTTCATGTCCGAATTTAGTCGTTACGCTGATCCGCCCCTTGAACTCGGACAACGCTTCACCGGCCAAATTTTCATTGGTCAGCGGGCCGTAGATGATTGCCGTGTCGAAGAGCGTCACGCCTCGATCTACCGCCTCGTGCAACAGCCGGATACATTGTTTCTTGTCCGGGTGCTGGCTGCGGTTATAGGTCATACCCATCACGCCGAAACCGAGAGCCGAAACCTCGAAGGCCGCCTTCCCCGTTCCCAATACACGATGTCCCTTGATGCGGGCGACGCCTGTATCATCGTTTCGTGATGTTTCCGGTTGTTTCGGCTCGGCAGCAAAAACCTTGTCAAGTCCGGCAGGCATAGCCAATGCTGCTCCCGCCAGTGCCGCCGTTTTAAGAAATCCACGGCGGCTGATGTTCATTTTATTATCTTCTTTCATTGTTTTACGTTTTTGTGATTAGTGAATAGAAAAGGCACCGTCCACCAAAAGGGCATGACCATCCACGAAACTTGCCTGCTCGGAGCAGAGCCACAGGACGGCATTTGCTATCTCTTCGGGTTTACCAAGACGCCCGGCAGGAATATCACGTACCAACTCTTTCTCCAAATCCGGATTGCGCCGCATCAGTTCCTCTGCCATCGGCGTTCTGATGACGCCCGGACAGATGGCGTTAATGCGGATGCCCTTTGCGGCATAATCGATAGCCGCGGTACGGGTCAGACCGATTACGGCATGTTTGCAGGCGATATAGGCTGCCTGTCCGGGAAATCCCGTCACACCGCCCTGCGACGAGGTATTGACAATCGCCCCGCCGCCCTGTTTCAGCATTTGGAGAATCTCGTAGCGCATACAGTTCCATACGCCTTTCAGATCGACAGCCACCGTGCGGTCGAACTCTTCATCGGTAATCTCCGCCATCGGACGTTGCGGGGTTTGGATGCCCGCGTTGTTGTGTGCCGCATCGAGTCGGCCATAGGTCGTAACGATCCAGTCTATCATCGTCTTTACGGCTTGTGTGTCCGATACGTCGCAACGATACGAAACTGCCTTATAACCTTCCGAGTTTAATTTTTCGGCCTGCTCTTTCGGTTCGTTGATATCTACCAGAATAACCGTTGCACCGGCTTTTGCGAATCCTTCGGCACAAGCAAGACCGATTCCGGCTGCTGCACCAGTTACCATTGCTACTTTTCCATTCATTGTTTCCATAAATCTTCATGTTTTAATGTTCTGCTGCAAAGTTAAAAAGAGAGCCCCGCAGCGTCTTTGCTGCGAGGCTCAAAATACTTTGTTAGGAAGTTCACTCCGTTAAAATTACATGCTGGGGTTTATATGCCTGATCACTCTGGCGGGATTTCCGGCAACAATAGTGTCAGGCTCTACATCGTGCGTAACGACACTGCCGGCTCCGACCACCGCATTCTCACCGACGGTAACACCCGGAAGAATGGTCGCACCGGCTCCGATCCACGCCCGCCGGCAGATATGTACAGGCTTGCAGGTAATTACCGACCTATTTTCCAAATCGTGGTTATTGGATATAAGTTGAACATTTGCGGCTATCTGGACGTCATCGTCGATAGTAATTCCTCCTGCCGACATCATCAGACAACCGGGCATAATGATTACATTGCTCCCGAATTTCACGTTGGCAGTCCGGACACCCGAAAACGGAGTCTCGATGCGACATCCCTCGCCGAGATTCGAGAACACCTTATGCAGCAGTTCATCGTACTCTTCAGTATCCGGCATCGTATGGTTCAACCGGAAGATATTTTGCCGCAACTCCTTTGCTTTGGCCAGCTCCTCTGCTGTTTGATTCCGGCAGTCGATTCTCAATTCTTCCATAAACCTACTTGCTTGCCTGTTTCGCCCATTCTCCGGCTTGCTTTACACCTCCGTTAAGCAGCCGACCCTCTTTCCACACGATTTTCGGGTAGAGTTTCTTGAGTTGTTTTACACTGCCCGTTATCGAACTTCCGCCGGAAGTGGCGAACGGAATGACGGTTTTACCGGAGAAGTCGTATTTTTCAAGGAACGTATTGACCGGACGCGGACATAAGTCCCACCAGATAGGATACCCCACGAATATCACGTCGTAATCTTTCGGTGCAACAGATTCTCCGCCCAATTCCGGGCGTGAGTTTTCGGTCGTCATTTCAACCGAGCTTCGGCTTTTCTTGTTGTTCCAATCGAGGTCGGCTGATGTGTAGGCTTTAGCGGGAGTTATCCGGTAAAGTTTACCGCCGGTTGCTTTGGCAATGGCATCCGCTACTTTTTCAGTTGTTCCGGTACAGGAGAAATAGGCGACAAGAATTTTCTTGTCCGATGACACATTGGTGTCCGTGACTTGTTGCTGCGCATTTGCCGCGCCGCTGAAACCGATAAGGCTCATAATTATCAATATTATATGTTTCATCTTATTTTAATTTTGAATATTCTTTATCACTTACAGGCTCAAGCCATTCGTTGTTGCTATTCTCGCCGGGAACCTCTATGGCAAGGTGGGAAAACCAACTGTCAGGTGCAGCCCCGTGCCAGTGTTTCACGCCGGCCGGAATGTGGATGGCATCGCCGGGTCGCAATTCGACCGCTTCTTTTCCCCATTCCTGATAATAACCACGGCCTCCCACGCATACGAGCGTCTGCCCGCCGCCTTTCGTGGCGTGGTGTACATGCCAGTTGTTGCGGCAACCCGGCTCAAAAGTGACATTTACGACAGGTACGCCAGCCGTCACTACGGGCGCAACATAGCTTTGCCCTATGAAATACTTGGCATAGGCATCATTCGGCTTGCCAACCGGAAAAATGATGGTTTGTGCATATCCTTCGAGCGAACCGACTCTGGTACTATCGGCATTTTCAGTCCAAACCTCTTTTGCCATACGAAAAGCTGCCCATGCCTTGGGCCAGCCTGCATAGAAAGCGGCGTGGGTAAGGATTTCGGCCATTTCGGTTTTGGTTACTCCGTTTTTCTTTGCCGATTCGAGGTGATACTTGAACGAAGAATCGGTCAGTCCCTGCGACATGAGGGCGACCACCGTTACGATGGAGCGGTCGCGGAGCGAAAGGAGGTCATTGCGACTCCACACCTCCCCGAAAAGGATGTCGTCATTGAGGTGTGCGAACTCGGGGGCGAATTCGCCGAGCGCGTCACGTCCGGCTGTTTGCTTGATTTTGACTTGTGATCTTGCCATGATTGGAAATATTAAAGTTAATAATAAAACCAATGAAGTTACTTTTGTTTTCATACCGTTTGATTTTAATTCTACTTTTTATGGAGATCGGCATTCGATTCCCGAATGCAAAAATACGAAACGAGCCTTGCAACGATTTTGCTGCAAGGCTCAAATTTATTTGTCAGGAGGTTCATTTCACCAAGATGGAGCTGCCCCGTATGCCTCCTTGTATATTTTGGAGAAATGCGACAGATTCTTGAAACCTACGTCGAAGCAGGCTTCCGTAACTTTCTTTTTCCCCGACTTGATTAAGTCATGAGCTGCTTCGAGGCGCCGTTTGATGATCCATTTCTGGGGTGTCAGGTCGCTCACTTTGGCGAAATCACGTTTGAACGTGGCCAAGCTGCGCCCTGTGTAGCTTGCGATTTCTTCCATCGACAGGTCGCACATGTAGTTCTCGTTCAGGTAATCAAGAATGTCTATTTTCCAAGGTTCGACGAAATCGAACAGCGAAGCGTAAAGGTTCCTGTCCGTGTTGAGCAGGACATAGACACCTTCGATCATCTTCAATTTCAGAATATCTTCCGAAGGCTTCTCCCCGGCATCGAAATAAGGAACGACCGACTCGAACAGAGAGCGGATATCCAGTCGATTGTTCGGCAACACACGCAGACTTACCTTTTCACGCTTTGAATCAGCAGGAATATCTTGGCGGTTAAGTGTTTGATAAAACTCCCGAAGAAAAGTCCTTGAAAATTTCAACGTGATAGAGCGATAGGGTTCCCCATCCTTTACGTGTTTCTGTAACCACATCCTGTTGTCACGTCGCATGAAAGCGCAATCCCCCGGATGCAAAACCGTTTTCTTTCCACGTTCCTCGATTTCCAATTCTCCGGAACACAGATAAATAAGCGTATGTTCCCGATTTTCGTGGGCACATCCCCGGTCATCAGTAAAATAACTCGCTATAAGCACATTCGAGCAATCGAATATATCAAGTTTTTCCATATTCTTGGCTTTTTATTTTTGCAAAAATAGCGCATTATTTTCAGATATTGTTTGTTGTAAAGCTCATTTTGGTCAAAAACGCTTTGTTTTCTGAGCAATACCTCTATTTATATATTTATCGGATTGACCTTCAGTGTCTCCAAATTCAGGAACAGCCCGTGATGATCGATCATTCCGTTTCGGAACATCTTCCAAAGGATGTTGCAGCCGAATTGTGCCAGCGTGGAGTTGATGAGCAGCTCCTGCTTGCTCAACGCTTCCGCCAATGAAAAATTATCTTTGTTGTAGAATCACGTCATCCACGGATTTTTCCACGGGTCGTAATCCGTTTGGAACGTAGCAAGCTGCCAATCCGTCACGGGCTTATTGTCCTCTGCCACTTTTCGGGGAATCTGCGGATTCAACCGCAACCTCGCTGCATCCGCAAGCCACTTCATTGAATCCTCATAATCCCGCATCCGAACCATGCTCACGTTATTCGGGGCGATGAGCTTCGTCAGCTCGTACAACGCCAAGCGCACCATGTGTTTCTTGAGATTGTAATTACGTGGGTCATGCGGAGTAAGATTTACACCTCGCTGCGGCCGGTCGGCGTTGACATCCGTACCGGGATAGAACACCCGTCCCTCGTAGACCACGTACTCATGCTCCGAAAATTCGTATTCGTTATACGCCGGATCGTAATCCGCGATGGCTCCCCAGCAGTCGGATTCCATCGGCGTGGCGTTGTTGTCGAACCCCTCCATGCTTATCAGCGTATAAAACGCCCCTGAGAACTCCACCACGTTCCACAGCAGGTAGTTTATCGGCTGCCATACCGTATATTCCGCCTCCAACCAGCCCTCGACCATCGGAATGCGGATCTCGCCGAACTTATATCCGTTCTCGGCCGTACAGATGTACACCACACCATTGTACTGCACGAGATCATTCGGGTAGTAGGTCTTGAGTTGCGAATAACGCTCGACGGTCGCCGTGTCCAAATTGACGTCCACATGTTCCTGCCAGTAGGTCTTCACCGACGGCATCTTGTAGCCGCTGATGGAGCGGATGACCTCGCAAATCGTCCCTTCATGGTAGATGTGCGCTCCCACGGGAAAGGTAATCCGACGGTCGTATTCCGCGATATATTTGCCCCTGCCGAGTTCCCGCTCGATTTCGTAGTTCTCCGACAGATGCTCCACAATGCTCATCTCGGCCGACTCCTCCGCTTGGATAAACCGGTCGCTGTTTCCTCTGGTCATCTGCGAAAGGGCCTCTTGCGTGATGATGCCCAAATAATCCGTATCGTTCAAAAATCTCCTGTACATGGTTTTTAGTAGTTGAATCCTTCGTGAAGCAATGCCGTCGATACCACCTGGTAGTTCCCCACATTGCCGTTTTTGTATTTGTGCCAGCTATCCCGCAGGTAGTAACAAAGCAGGTAGTCCAGGCAGTCAGACAGATGGCCGTACTTCTCGTATTTCACACCGGTTTTCGGGTCGGTCACTTTCTGTTTGGATTTGGTGCCGTCCTCGTTTTTCGTCTGGTAGATCAAATCCTCTGTCAGTTTGCGGCAGCGCAGGTCGATGCGCAGCTCCCAGCCGTTGTAACCGTCGAACACTTCATTGACGAACTCGCACCGCGTAATCTGGGGCGGCTGTTTTCGGAGCAGTTTCACACGGGGACGCAGTACGCCTTGCCCCAATGTCTCCGTGATGACCGTAAAGTTATTGATGCCGTCCTCGGAAGCCGTGGAGCGTTGCAGTCCTGCCGGGTCACCCGTTACGTCCACGCCGCCGATCTGTTTGTCCGAAAGCAGTTTCTTCTTCATCCGGCGGGCCAATGCCGGCGTGTTGTTTTCTTTGGCGGCAGCCGTACCCAATACCTCTTCCAAAATGTAGATTTTCCGCTTGTCGTAGTCGATCTGGGCAAGCAGCACGCTCATGTGCGGAGCCACGTTGAAGTCCCACACGGTAATCAACGGCCGCGTCGGGTCATACACCCGCTCTTTCAGACCGGTAACCAAATGCACAGCCCCGTCGAAACGGGTGTAGATGGCCATATCGTTGGCCTCCACAAAATCCCAGTTGCCGTAAAGCAACCGTTCTTTCGTCGCCTGATCGCTGATTTTGTTTAAGGCGGCTTCATAGGTCTGACGGAAAGCGATATCGGGATTGTCAAACACCGAGAACGGCACGTAGGCTTCGCCCTCACGAGGTATCACCCGGTCGCCATTGTCATCCTGCACGAACCGGCTCCGTATCCAGTTGGCCGTAGGATTCGTCGTGAGCAGCATTTTTGACACTTTGAACGTTTCGTGGGTTTTCCAACGCAGACGCGAGAACAGCACCTCGATAGCCTTTTGGCTCACCTCCGAAACCTCGTCGCAGGCGGCAATCGTCGCCTCCATCGAACCGAACCGCTCGAAGTTGGGATCGGACGGCTGGTCAGCCAAATCGAGCATGATAATGACCGAATCGTTCCAGAACCGCAGTGTACCGGCCACGTTGTTGATGTGGTAGTGTTCGTCTTCCACCAATCCCCATTGTTTGATGACCATGCGGATGGTGTTCCACGTCGATTCTTTCAGGCTTTTCAGCGTTTTGCGGGCCACTACGGCACGAATATCCGGGAAGCGGATGCAACTGCTCACAAGCCACACGCTGGAAACGAATGACTTGCCGCCGCCCGCCGCTCCGCCGCCTAAAATCAACTGAGGGATGTTCTGGTTGTTGCAACGCTTGCAGTAAGGCTTGTAGCGGGGATTGTGGTTGGCGTCATACCCGATAAGCATCTGTTCCACCTCGCCGCCGCACAACGGGCATTCGGGCTGGAGCAGTTTCCAGAGCTCGTATTGCTTCGGCGACGGGCAGAAGTCGATTTTCAGGCTTTCGGGAGCCTTCAGTTTCTTTAGCGCCATGCTTCCACAATTTCGATTTCAATGTCGGAAGCCTTGGCAAGCAGGGCGTTCAGGGCATCCGATGTCTTGCGCGATTCGGTGACCTTGCCCTTGACGGTGTTCTTACCCACGATGATACACCCGGCGGAATCCTCCTCCGTATTACCGCTGTGGATCAGAATCCCCAGAAAATGCGGCACGTCATGCAGGTACGGCAGCACCCGCTTGAACCGCGCACTGTATTCCATCGTCACCTTGTATGTTCCTGCCGGTATCGCCGTGCGGGCATACACTTTCTCCTTGCAGCGACACGAGCGTCCCGACGGAGTATCGGGGCACCGGGCAGGCAGTTCACGGATTTTGTCTTCGATGGTGTGGCAAAAGAAACGCCCGTAGATCGACAGGTCGCCGATGGTATAGGTTTCCGCCTTGTATTTGCGTCTGAGAAGCAGTTTCATTCTTTGATGCAGTTAGAGTTACACCAAAGAATAGCGGTATGGCAACGAGAAACGGTTATAATAAAAATGTCCCGATATCAATTATATCGAGACATTACAATGTAACACTATCGGCTCTCAATTTATTTAAGTATTTGTATATACTCCGAGTATCGAATCTCCGCATACGGATTGTCGCTCGCAATGGTCTGATGCACGGCCTTTACCCGCCGCCAGAACCACCAACCTTTATATTCCACCCACACCGCCTGATGCAGCGTCACCGGTACCCGTATCTCACCCCGTAGCCTATTATCCTCGATGATTCCCGCAAGCCGGATGTGCGGCGTAATCATCTCCACCCGCTGTCGCAAAACCGGAACTGTATCCCGGACGATAACCGTATCTCGTATTACCGCATCTATCGGTCCGGCCACTTCGACCTCATGCCGTGCAGCAGCTTCGAGGTATTTGATTTTTACTCCGAGCTGCTTGATCTTTTCGGCATCCTCGGCACGCAGCCGCTTGTATTCGTCCACCCGCAACCGCAGTGCATTCACATCCACGGCCATCGTTACCGAATCGACCCTAATGCGTTTCATATCCGACAGCAACGCTTCGGTATTTCCCCGGTAGCGATTACGTTCTTCCTTGAGATAGCCGTTGCGATGCCACAGGAACGCAACAGTCAGACCGAGCAATAGCACGGCAAGACTCAAATACAGGGTACTCTTACGCATGGCAGACTGATTCTGCGGGTATGAACCACTCGTATTCCTCCTGGTACGGGTCTTTGAGAAATACCATATATCCCTTGCAGCCGCGACGTTCGGGACCTGTGAGGTCTTCCGACACGACACCTGTTTTCCCGACCAGTTCTTCCAGCATCATCTCCGTGAGCTGGGACGATGCCACTATCTTCACTTTTGAATTTCTTTCGATCATAACATTTTTTATTTGATGAATAGTAATTTGAATTCTTCTTCGCGCCGCCGCCGGATGGAAGGCACGGTTTTCCCCCTGTAATGGCAGAATGCCGCATACTCGGAATAGATGTCCCGATTTCCGGCTTCGAGGTTGCACACCAATCGGCTTTTCGGTCGTGCCCCGTATCCTAAAAGCCGGTATTCTCCCACATTGTAGGCCAACACGCCGAGTAATAGCGAATCTGCCCCAAAGCGGCGGAATACAGCGCATTTCTTCTTCAGGTCTGCGCGTAACAGCGAATCGGCGAGTTCTTCGGTCATTGCCGGGAATGATTCGCCCGGCAGGAGTTTGTGCCCGTAACCGACATACGGGAGATGGCGGTGGTCGTGCATGCCTTCGTAGCGTTTGATACAGACCACGGCCGACTCGAAGCGTGCGTCTTGCGCCCGGATATGTCCGGCGGACAGGAGGAGCGCAACAGACAGTATCCATCTGTTCATCGGTTGTGCTTTAAGAGTTCCTTGATGTCTTCCCGCATTTCCCGGATGTCGGTCTGCAAGGAGGTGAACTGGGTCATGGTGGCCTCGAAGACGGCCTTGTCGAGCTTGATAGCGTCGATGCGTTCGTACTGGTCCTGCACTTTCAGTTCTAATGTCTGGCAGCGGCGTGTCAGTTCGTTGATATGCTCGGTGTTGCTGACGTGCTGTACATAGAGGGTCACGACGAACGAGACGATGATGATAATCGTCCGGAAGTTGTCGCTGATGAAGTTTCTTACTTGTGTCATGATGGATTTTGTATTAAGATGGAAAAAGCATTCGTAATAGCCTCCATAAGCCGGGCGGCAACCTCGGAATCCCGCAGTAGTCCGTATAGCAGCAAACCGAGGATAACGAGGATGTAAAGCACCCGTTCCGCCGTACGGCGGCTGAGTTTCGGTCGGTTCCTATTTTCACTCATGGGGCGTGGATTGCGGTACTATGACGTTGAATACTACGCCGCCCTCACCGCCGTCGATGCGGAGTTTGGTCTCCTGCGAGCACTTGATGGGATAAAGTTCCATGAGGGCTTTGGCGGCATTGACGGCCACGGCACGCAACGGTGCCGGAGAGAGGGGCACGCCGAATTTGTCGGTGTACTCGGCCGAGGAGGTTTCGCTCATCACGGCTTTGAGCGTTTCGGCCACCTGCAACCGGGTGGCGATGGTCTCGACATCGAATTGCACGCTGTCGATCATCTCCCGGATGCGGGCCGAAATATGCGGACGCCCCAGCAGCAGGCGGCTGGCAATAGGTACGTTCTTACCTTTACCGAACACTTCCTCGTAACACTTGCGGTGGTTGCCGGCATAGAGCGGACCGCCGGAAACATATAGCTCGCAGAACTTGTCTTCCTCTTCGGTTAGCGGCTTGTCCGTCAAAGAGCCAGATACTGCCGGCAGGATCTCGTTCGTCTTATCGTTATCTTTCTTTTTCATCACCTCATCGTTTGAAAAAGGCCCGGAGAAGTTCCGGGCCGGAGTTCTTTGTTAAAGAATAGAGGATTACGGCTTCGGCGGTTGAATAAAATCCGCCTTTCTGGAGATAAGCTGCTCCATCAGTGTCTGGTAAAACACATCGGCCAGCGCGTCGGCACATGCCTCGGCATCCGCCAGCGAATTGATGAGCCGCATGTTGAACACCACGTTCAGGTCATACCCCGTGATGGCTGCCATCAGCTCGTTACCGTCGTAGTTCAGCACGCCGTAGGTCATGCGGTCTTCCACCCGGAACGTGACCCGTCCAATCTTGTCTTCTTTCTTCTCTTCCATAGCTTCAGATTTTGAAATGATCCCTCGTCTTCGGTGTCCGCTGCCGGGAAATATCCATATCCCCGTTCTGCCGCAGACGGCGGCTGCAAAGTGCGACCACTTCCCGTGTAGCCGTCACGTCTGCATCGGCGTCGTGTGCGTCGTCCAGCTCGATACCGAGACGTTCGGCCACTAATTCCAGCTTGTAGGACGTGACCTGCGGATCGGCGGCAAAGCAGAGCCGTGCCAGGTCGATGGTGTCTAAGTAATGGGGCTGGAAGTTCCCGTAGAAATCCGTCGTGCCGGCAAATACCTGCGCGAACTCTTTCAGCAGCCCGGCATAAGCCATCATCTGTTGCAGGAATCCCGCATCGAACGGGATGTTCTGACCGATAAGCACGGGCTTGTAACGGGGTCCCTTGCTAAGGGTATGCTTGCGGGCGAAGTCGATGACCTCCGCCGCCACCTGCTTCAAGGGGATGCCCCGTGCCCGCAGCAGCTCCATCGTGATGTCGGTGTAGTTCAGCGCGGCGGCTTCATAGTCCATCGGCTCGGAGGTGTTCTCTTGCTCGATCTCCCGACGTGTCTTGAGCACTTTGCGTTTGGGTGCCCCGCCCAAAGGCTGCTTATCGTAAGGAGCGATGTAGTTCGCATAGCGTCCCAGCACCTCGAAGGTGTCGAGCCGCACGGCCTGCATGGCGATCTGCGTGCAGGCGCAGCGCGTGCAGTCCAGACCGCCGGTCTCGAAGTCGAGTACGACGGCCGTGTAGATTCCCTGTTCTGTTTTGGGTGTTGTCATATATTATCCGAGTTGATTGATGATGTGTAAGGCCCGTTCTTCAAACTCCCGTAGCGAGCCGTTGTTGTCGATGACTGCATCATAGGTTTTGTCGGGCAGTTGCAACCGTTCGGCATCCCGTACTATGCGTTCGGAAGAGATCCCCCGTTTGAAAAGCATATCTGGATTAGACCGGAGCAACACTGCCACGATGCGGAACCTTCCTTCGTATTGCTTTCGGAGCGTAACCAACCCTTTTTCATCTAAAACATAGACGCATCGGCCGGTGGCGGGAATCTGTCCGAGCATGGCGAAGTATTCATATCCGCCGTATTTCGTGTGTGTCAGCATCTCTTCACGGGGCGGTATCTGCCTTCGGTCGATGAAGAAGTAGTCTTTCCCATGTACCTCGTTTTCCCGCCGGGGGCGGGTCGTATGGGAGACGATGACGGGAATGCCCAACCGTGTTCCCAAGTATTGCGACAAGTGTGTCTTGCCGGTGCCGGAATTTCCGACAATGGCGATAATGGTAGATTTCATACGATATGAATGATGGTTGATTTTGTACTCTGAAGGTTGTTCGTGCCGGAATAGTCGCTGTATTTGACCATGCCCGACACGATGACGATACGGTCTTTCAGGGCGGAGATTTTCTCCCGATGGGTTTCGCAGGTCTCGCTCCAGCAGACCATCTCCGCCACGTCATTGTTTTGCTGGAGCGTCAGCTTGACGAATCGCTTTCGTTCTCCGGTCGCCCGGTCTTTGTACGTGTGTTCGGACAACTCCGTGACGGTGGCGCATACGGCGGCACGCCGGCCGTCGCTGGCCGGGTCGAGCACGTCGTGCAGACTCATGTAAGAGGCTTTGCCTTTTACAAGTGTACGGGCTTCGGATGCCTCAAAGATGCGGCGGTAGTCCACCGAACCGATACCCGACACGGCAATCTGCTGGCGGCTCCAGAAGTAATGTTGCCCGATCATCTCTTCCGGGAAGTCTTTCGCCGAAAGCGTGAAGCCCAACTCGGTCGCTGCACGGGCAAGCAGACCGTAACGTTCCGCCACCGTACCGATACCTTCCACTTTGTCGAAGCATCCGGCCAGAATCATGTTCCGTACATGCCGGGCGTTGACCGGCACACGCACGGATTCTTCGGCGTTGTCGGGATCGTCCCAGTAGGCGTATTTTTTGAGCTTGTACCGGAATATCCGGTGGATGAAATGCTCGATGGAGTTGTAGGGACCGTTTTTCTCCCGCTCCTCGACAATGCAAGAGACAGCTTTGGCTCCGAGCTGTTTGATACGACCGAGCGACCAGAAGATTTCGTCCGTGCGGTAGTCGGTAAAGAATACCTGCCGGGAGGTGTTGATTTCGGGCGGTACGATGCGGGCTTTCGAGCAAAGTTCCATCTCGGACATCAGCAGCGGGATTTCCTTGTCGTCGGCCCACTGCAACGCAACCGTATAGAACGCCGTCGGATAGTTGGCTTTGAGGTAGGCTCCCACGTAGCTGGTAACGGCGTAAGCGGTGGCATGGCTGGCATTGAACAGGTAACCGCCGCCGGCTTCGATCATCTCCCAGATGTGTTCCGCGTCTTCTTTAGGACACCCTTTGGCGGCAGCTCCCGTCATGAACTTCTCTTTCATGGCACGGATGACGTCGATTTTCTTCTTGGAGATAAGTTTCAGCAGCCGCACGCCTTCGGCCAGCGAGAAGCCACCGACTTCACGGGCCATCTGGGCGAGCTGTTCCTGAAAGACCAGCACGCCGTAGGTGTTTTTCAGGGCATCGTAAGTGCCCCACAGGTAAACGGGTGCGACCTCTTCACGACGGCAGAGCAGGTATTTTTCCGCCGAACCGGAATCGAGTGTCGCCGGACGGTACAACGCTCCGGCAGCAATCAGGTCGCCGATACACTGTGGCCGCATGTCTTGCAGAAAACGGGTCATCCCCGCCGAGGAGAACTGGAAGACGTTCTGCGTGTAGCCCTCTGACAGGATACGGAAGGTCTTCTCGTCGTCCAGTCCGCTGCGCACGATACCCCCGAAGGAGAGTCCCGCACCGTATTCCCGGTTGCAGATGTCAATGACGGCCTGTATTTTCGACAATTCCTTGATACCCAAACAGTCGTTTTTCAGCAACCCGACCTCGTCGATGGAGTATCCGTCCAGCTCGGAAATGAGCAGGTCATCTACTTTCTTGATGGGCGTGTAGTCGAAACATTCCATCGGCTCACCGTCCTGCTGTTTGGGCGTGATGATGATGGCCGAGGCATGGACGGAACCGGAACGCGGCTGTCCCAGCAGCGGGCGGATGTCCTCGATGACCTTCGGGTATCGGAGGATGAAGTCCCGGACTTTCTTGTTGGTTGCAGCTAACTTGAACAAGTCGGCCCAGGTCATGTTGTCGTCCCCGAAGATGGCTGTGATGTAATTCACCACGCTGACCGGTACCCGGTGTACGCGGCTGACATCTTTCAGCACGGCTTTCATCTTCAATGTGGTGAGCGTACCGGCGGAGAAGACCTGTTGCCGACCGTCGGTGTTGTAGCGCCGCTCCAGATACTCCTTGACCTCCTGACGGCGGTCGGACTGGAAGTCGATGTCCACGTCGGGAAGCTGACCGCCGGGACCTTGTCGGTAGCCGTCGCCCGCGAAGCTGTCCGCTATCGGTATGCGCTCCGAGAGTTTTTCCTGCCGGATGTGTACGATTTTCATAGGAGGTCGTTTTGCAGGTTGAACAACAGGTCCCGGTTGTCGAAAATCACGTCGTCCTCTTCCCGTAGCTGGTCGGCATAGACCGTGAGGCGGTTTCCGTCACGGACAATCGCCAGTTCGGCATCCCGGTCGAGCCGCAGGGTCACGCCGTTGTCGAAGCAGATGCGGACGGCACGATCCGACAGCACGCGGTCGGTCAGGCGGGTTACCCGGTCGGGATAGAGCCCGGCACGCTCGGGCAGCAGAAAACGCTCGAAGAGCAGGTTGTATTGGATGGGATCGATGAGCGTGATGCCCAAGAGGTACAGCACGAGCGAACCACCGGCGGAACCGCGCCCGCAGCCCACGAGAATGCCGTTGCGGCGCGCCCAGTTCACGGTATCGTACTGCACGAGCAGGTAGTCGATGTTGTCGGTCGATTCGAGGATATAGACCTCTTTCTCCAACCGCTTGCGGTACTCCTCCGCCCGCTCACGGGGCGCGAGCCGCCGGAAGCCCTCCTCCAGCAGTTGCCGGAACATGGCGTAACGGTCGCCGTAACGCTGCCGCTCCTCGGCCGTCATATCGTAACGAGGCATGTAGTTCCGCTCGGTCCGGTAACGGGCTTCGGCTCCCTCGGCGATCTCGACCGTGTGGCGGCACATCCGCTCGAAGAGCGCGTCCGTGTCCCACCGCTCGCCGTCGAAGAGCGCACGGACGGCGGCATAGTGCTCGTCGATGTCCTTGAAGTATTGGTCGTCGCTCTGGGCATGGGCGGCACCCGTGGCGATTTTGTTGAGCACGATTTTCGTGCGGGCATCGTCCTTGTCCGGGTAGTAGCAGTCGGCAATGAGTATCGGCTCGACCAAAAAGCTGTCGTTCCGCTCGTCATAGAAGGTGTGGAAGAAATGGGCGGTCGCCTTCAGCACTTCGGCGTCCAACCGCTCGGCCTTGTACTCCGACAGGTCCACTTGGTAGAATACGTTGTCGAAGGTCTCCCGCAGGGCTTTTACCGCATGGAGGTTCTTTCCCATCCAGTGCGGCGCAAGCTTGCCGAACACCAATACGTTTCCTTCGCCCCGGCGGAGCAGTTCGGGAAGCGAAACGGTCGCGTCCGCAGCGTCCACCATGACGGCTTTCTGGATGCGCAGCAGGTTCCTGAGGCCGCGCTGGCTCTGGCAGTAGATTTTCACCTCCACCTTTTCGCCCTCGTGAGCCAGCGTGCAGGTATATCCGATGACGGGACGGATGCCGGCCTTGTCGCAGGCTTTCTGCAATGCCAGCGTGGCACCCATCGTATTCCGGTCGCAGATGCCGAGGGCGGTATGGCCCATCCACACGGCTTTCCGCACCCACAGCGACACGTCGCCCGAAGCGTTAAGTAATTCGTAAGGCGTGTGTATGCCCAGATTCACGAATGGGGTCCGTCGTTTGCAGGGGACCCGCCGACCCACATATTTGAGGATGTTCAACCCGAAACCCTCCCGGAGGGAATAGTAGTACCAGTTGTCCCCGAACGGGAAGGCGACGTATTCGATGCCTTCGGCCAGCAACACCTCCGGACGTTCCATCAGGTTGAACTCCACCTCCGCGCCTCGCATGCAGAAAATCGATTCCACCCCGGAAAGGTCCGCGAGGAACAGCTTGCCGAAACCCTCGATTTCGACCACTTCACGGTCTATGGGCCGGTAAGCGATGCGGTGCGCTTCCAGCCATTCATGTAATTCGTTCATGCTATTTCTGTTGTATTTTGGTGAGTTGATATTCGATGGGCGTTTTCAACCCGTAGGCGAAAACACGGTAAATCTCTTCTGCCGTGAGGTCTTCCCAGTCTTTCTCCGGATCGGGAATGTCTGCCACGAAGACCCCGAAATAGGCGGAGAGTTCCGAGGCGATGTGTTTGACGGCCTCCACGGCATCGCCGTCGTAACCGATGACCACCGTGCGGACGCCTCTCGTCTGGAGTTTGTAGATCTGGGTGCGGGAGATTTTCTTGCCGAAAGTGGCGATGGCCACGATGCGGCGGTTGTCGTACAGGTCCAATTTGCGGGTCAGGGCGACCACATCGAAGATGCCTTCGGTCAAGATGACCGTGTCAGTTTCGCCCTCCACGATGCCGTCGTAATGATAGAGCAGCTTCACGAAGTCGTTCTCGGTGGAGTTGCGCCAGCGCAGAATCTTGTAGTCCCCGTTGCGTGCTGCACGACGGTTATGAAGGTCGATTTCCTCCTTACTCCACGTATGGCGGGCCACGTAACCCACCGTATCGCCCGCGTCGATGACGGGAAAGATCACGTAGTCGTCCCAACGGCGGTTCAGCCGGCAAGTGGTGCCCACAGGAAAACGGTCGTAATCGTCGTAGGTAAATCCTCGGCTTTGCAGATAAGGATGCGTAAAGGTGCGTCGCCAGTATTCCGGAAGGGACACGATGCCTAACTCGTCATCGACCTCTTCATCTGCATCCTCTAACGGGAACAACACATTGGGAAGCGGTTCGTCGAATGCCACCGTTTCCGTCGGCAACAGGTCCATCCGACCGAGGCTTTCGAGTAGCTTCCCCAAAGTTGTGGTCGAGCGGCCACACGAGAAGCAGTGCGCCATGAAAGGTTTCTTGCGGGCGGTCTCCCTGCCGATATAGACCCCGAATTTCCCTTCCTTGCCGCAGAACGGACACCGCGCGATGAGGTTCTTCCCGCCGCCGTCCGTCCGCGCCCCGAGTTCCGCCCGGAGCTCGGCCACAAGCAAGTCATATTCTTTCCCTGTAACGTACATATAAAGAAATAGTCCGCCGCAGTGGCGATGGGTGGCAAAAACCGTCTTTTATTTCTCTTTCGGGCGAGATTCCCTATTTCTCGACAAATTGTCACCGAAACATTTTGCGTTTTCCGACAAACGCAATGGCAGATTTCTCTATCCCGACTGTCGATGCACGAAAATTGCTCACTAATTGAGCGATTTTAGGTATATTTTTGCTCAACTTATGAGCAAATTTTATATCTTTGCAGAAAATATTTTGATTATGAATCAATTACAGGACAGATACAACAAGTTGTTGCTGGAGACGGATACCCGTTTCCACCGCTATATGTACGACCGCATCAACTGGAACAGCCGCATGATCGGACTGACAGGACCGCGCGGTGTGGGCAAGACAACGCTTGTCTTGCAATATATCAAGGAGAATCTTCCCACCGATACCTCGCTGTATGTCACGGCCGAAGATTTCTACTTTGCCGACCATCGCCTATTGGAACTGGCCGACGATTTCGTCAAGCATGGAGGCAAACACCTTTTCATCGATGAGATTCACCGGTACAAAGACTGGTCGAAGGAGTTGAAACTCATGTACGACTATCATCCCGAATTGCAAGTCGTATTTACCGGTTCATCCGTACTCGACATCAACAAAGGCGTTGCGGATTTAAGCCGTCGGGCAGTCATGTACCACATGCAGGGGCTCTCGTTCCGGGAGTACCTGCTGTTTTTCCATGATGTGAAGTTCCCCGTATATACGCTGAATGATGTCCTGCAACGTGAAGTGGAGATTCCATCGCAGTTCCATCCGCTTCAATTTTTCTCCGATTATCTCAGACAGGGATATTATCCGTTTTCGCTGGAAAATCAGGGCATACACATCCAGCAGATCGTGAATCTCGCCCTTGAATCGGATATACCGCAATACGCAGGCATGAATGTCTCCACCGGTCGGAAGCTAAAACAATTGCTGGCCATTATAGCCAAAAGTGTACCCTTCAAGCCAAACATCAGCAGCATCGCCACGGCGCTTAACGTGAGCCGGAACAGCGTAGCCGATTATTGTCTCTATATCGAGGAGGCGGGACTTATCGCTCAGCTTCGGGATGATACCGGCGGAATTCGAGGACTGGGTAAAGTGGACAAGATTTATCTGGACAATACAAACCTCATCTATAATCTCGGAGGGGATAAAGCCGAAATCGGAAATGTCCGGGAAACCTTCTTCTTCAATCAGATGCGGGTGAATTACGATGTAATCACCTCTTCCGTTTCTGATTTTATGATCGACAACTATACCTTCGAGGTCGGGGGGCGCAAGAAAGGAAAAAAACAGATTGAAGGAGTTCCGAATGCCTTCGTCGTCAAAGATGACATCGAGTTCGCTTCCGGCAATACGATACCGCTCTGGCATTTCGGATTCGGCTATTAGATGACAAAAGGCTCCGAATGGGGAGCCTTTATCATTTTTTAGATCTCTTCCATCTGTTGTAATGCCATCGACCGCTGCGGATCATAGAACACCTCGTTGTCGTAGTCGGTGGCGATTTTGATGGTGTCTCCCTTCCGGAAGAACCGGCTCTTGGCTACATGCAGGCGCATCAGACACTCTTTCCGCTCGGCCGACGACTGGTTCATAGAGATCAGATGCGTGCAGGGGCGTGCCAGGCCCTTCGCCTCCGAACAGTTGTATTCGGTCAGCACGTTCCGCTCGTTGTTGAGCCAGTCCCGGTCTTCGATGGTACTCTGGTAGGTCACTACCATCCACACGTTCTCGTCCGCCGCCAGGTCTTTGAGGTCGTTTGCCACGGCGATGCGTTTGGAGCGTTCATGCTCGGCTCCCCACTGTCGGCGCGTGGCGTCGGTCAGCAGGTCCATCGAGTCCACGATGACCACATCGGGCGAGTAGCCGTTGATTTTACGATATTCGGCAATGCCGTTCTTGATATCCATCGTCGAGATGCGAGCGGCGAAACGCGGGAACGAACGCACCGTGATACTGCCGGCATAGCTCATTACCAGTTCTTCGAAATGCTTGAACTCCCTCTCGGAAATCTTTCCCTGCTCGAAGTAATAGGCATTGCGGGAAATCATACCGCCCGAATAGGCATCCAATGCCTCCTGCTCGGAACCTTCCAACTGGTAGTGCAACACGTGCAGGCCGTCATCTATGTCGGCGCGGATGCCGATGTGCTTGGCAAGGTGTGATTTGCCCACCCCCGTCGATGCTAAAAAGCAGGTCAGTTGCCCCCGAAGGTTCCGGCCGCCGTTCAGGGCATCGAGGTACGGGATATAGAAGCGGCACACCTGCGGCAGGCGGTTTTCACGGCTCTCGGCTTCCCTGCGGCGGTTATGCTCGAAACGCTCCCGGAAGGTTTTCGCCACGTCCACGAACGCCGTGGTGCGGAGTGTAAACGACGAGAGCCACCCGGCATATTCGGCGAGCAACGTCTCGGCCTTGTCGGGGCGGTTCTGGTTGTAGAGCCTGCCGACCTCGGTATAGACTTTCTGCAACCGCACGCCCTTGATGTAGCCTTCGAGCATGTCGGTAAGGGATTCCGTATTGGTGTTCTCCTCCTCGTATTCACGGAAGGTCTCCAACAGCTCGATGACATCATAATCGCCCTGAAAGGTCTGCGAGAGCGTGGCATACGTCGGAGGGGACTTGTAGGTGCGGTAGTGGTTGGCGATGACCTCCTGCATTTTCTGGAAGCTGCGGTCCGGCAGGTACTCCTTGCACATGTTCTCCGCCACCACGCCGCACAGGGTGTCGTAGCGCAGGGCGGCGGCATAGAGCTCGTAGAGAAACTCCGCCGACAACGGATTGACGGGTGCATTTTTCATGGGCGGCTCCTCCTTTCGGCTTCTTCACGGCGCAAGCGGTAGAGTTCCGGATAACGGGCGGCGGTACGCTTGCGGCAGAACTCGGCACGGGAGCATTTCCGGCAGGCGGCCGAGAACGGATTCCACAGCAAGGTCGAAATGCCGCAGACGTAGTAACCCACGGGCGTGTTGACCACCCGCTGTTTGGTCGCCTCCTCGTATGCCGGATCGAGGAACTGCCACAAGGGATGTTCCCGCCGGTCTTTGAGCAGCAGCGGCAAGGAGGCTCGGTTCAGTCCGGCCTCCTGAAGCCAGCGGTCCTCGTGGTAACGGCGTACCGGTGTGGTGGCGGCGAAACGTTTCCGGGCTTTGGGGCCGAAGGAGTGCGCCGGTATCCAACGGTATGCCAGATAGCCTCCGTCAAACCGGCTGATAGCATGTACCTGACAGATGCAGAAGTCGGCGATACGCTCGTCGGAAAGTTCTCCTCCGCTGTTGGAGCGCAGCATGTCGAGACAACCTGCCACCGCCCGCCGTCCCGACTCTCCGCCGGGAAAACGGAACGAAGCATCGATGAGACGGCGCACGAGGGTCTCGAACAGCGACACCGTCACACGGGTCTTATCGTTTCTCTCCATCGGGCGTAATGAGTTTGCGCATCTGCTGTTTTGCCAGGAAAATCCGGCTCTTCATCGTGTCGAGACTCCGGCTCTTCATGTTGCCGTTGCGATATGAAATCTCGACGATCTCCTCCAACTTGTAGCCCGCCTGTTGGAGCAGGAGGGCTTCCCGGTAGATAGGTTTAAGCGAGTCGAGGGCGCTGAGGATGTCATCGCTGTAGAATTCCCGGTAGTTCTCCATCCCCATAGCGTTGCCGTGCGTCTCGTCTTCATCGCTGAGCGACGAGGCCAGCGAATAGACGTTCACGTTTTCCGAAACGGGCAAACGACCGTGACGGCGGTTCTGCTCCATGACGAACCGCTTGGTCACGATGTGTATCCAGTTGAGAATGCACCGCTGGGGATCGTAGGTGGTGATATACTTGAAAAAATTCACTAATGCCTCGCTGTAATTGTCTGCAATATCCTCCTGCAAGTAGGTGTAGCGGATGCAGAGCCGGTACACCAAATTTTTGTTGGGCAGAATATAGCGGTTGAACAGCTCGGTGCGCAGTTCGATATTTTTTAACTCCTCTTCCGAGAGAGGCTTTCCCTGTTGCTCCATAGGCCGACTGATTGAAGGTTCAATCTGAATCTCAATCTGTCAGCAACTCTATGTGCGTCAATTTTATAAATGTTTGTCATAACTTCTTAAATACGATATTTGCGGATATAGTAATGATAAAGGTGGCAGGCGTCGGCGGCGTTGTCGTCGGGTGCGTCGTAGCGGTATTTCTCACGGCAGGCGCGAATCATCTGCTCCTTGGTTGCCCGTCCGTCTCCGGTGGCGAATTTCTTCAGCGTGGCCGGATTCACGAATTCGGGCTCCGGAAGGTCGAGCTCGTCGCAGACCTCCAATAAAATACCCCGTAATTCCGAAAGACGGCGCAGGTCGTAAAAATGGCGGTTCACTGCCACATCCTCGGCTACGATCCGACGGATGCCGTAACGGCGCATATAGGCGAGAAGCATCGTGCGGAACGCACCGTGCATCTTGTTTCCGTTGCGGCGTTTCGACTCCGTGAAGTTCCATACTCCCGCCTCATGCAGCGAGAAATATCCCGTGTGCGTGGCGATGTCCAACGCCAGCACCTGCTCGCGGCCGATGTTATCCGATACGCGACTCTCCATTTTCCTTGACGATAACTAATTTATGGGGATAACTCTCGGCCACGTTGCCGTGCGAGACGACCAGTACGGTCCCGCCGAGAGCATTCAACGCCTCGAACATGGATGCAAGACCCGCTTCGTCCACCGCCTCCAGTATCTCGTCGAGAACGAGTAGGTCCAGCCCTTTTTCGTCGTCGCAGTGGGCGTTGACGAGTTTCTGCATGGCAAGGATGGTCGCCAGATTCACGCGGGCGGCTTCGCCGGCGGAGAATTTGCCGAATGAGCCGCAGTCCACGCCGTCTCGCAGCAGCGAAATGGAGATCTTCTCGCGCACCTTACCGCTTTTGAGCAGCGTATAGCCGTCGAAACGGATGCGTATGTCGCTGCCGATACCGACGAGGAACTCGTTGGTAATACGGCTGAGTGCCTCGATTTTCGTGTTAGCGAGATAGGTCTTGAACTGCACGAAACGCTCGCGCTGTACTTCCAATGCCCGCACTTTGTCGTCCACGTCGAACTTGCGCTTGGCGGTCTCCATCGAACGCAGCTCCTCCTGTTTCATCGTATTTCGGAGCGACAGGGTCAGGTCGGTCGTGGCGGCCTCGTTGACCTCGCGGATGGTCTCTTTCAGGGTGTCCACGGCACACTCCGCCGAACGGATGTCCTCCTCGGCCTTACGTTTCTCCCGACCGAGTGCGGCACCCCGCTCGTCGATGAAGCCGAACACTTCGTCGAATACCTTGCGGCGGATGCCGTCGATCTCCTCCTGCATGGCAGCAATTCCGGCTTGGGTGCGCTTGCGGTTATGCTCCGCATCCTCGACGCTGCTTGTGGCACTGCGTACCGCACGCTCGTGTTCCGACAGCTTCTGGTCCCAGTCCCGATGCTCGTTCTCTATGTTGCGGCGTTCGGCGCGGATACGGCTCTGCCGCAGCTCGACCTCTTCGGATTGCTGCTCTCCGGCCTCTATGCGACCGTTCACCTCGGAGAGTTGCTGCTGGCGAAGACGCAACTCCTTTGTTCCCGCCTCGATGTCGAATCCGGGGTGAGCCACCAGAAACTCGTGACCGCAGGCGGGACAGGTAATCGAACCGGCCAGCTTGTTGGAGAGCTCGTCGATACCAGCCGAGACGGTACGGCGCTTGCGGCGCAGCTCGTCCAAACGTCCGGCAAGGTCGCGCAACTGTTTGTCTATCTCCTGCAACCGCGACTGATAGCCTGCCGTCTGTTCCTCGTACTGCGAGCAGAAGCCGGCGTAATCCTTTTTGAACCGCTCCCACGCCGCACGTTTCTCCGCCAGCGTCCCTTCGGCATGTTTCACCGCAGCATCGAGGTTGGCAAGCGATGCCTGCGCAATCGTTAAATCCTCCTTTTTGAGTTTCAGCGTCCTGCTCCAGTCCGTGCGCCGTGCATTCGGAAAGAGCGGCATAAACGTTTCGATGGCTTTCAGGCACTCTTCCAGAGACGTGTCCGAAGATTCCAATTCCTGCAACGCTTCGTCCGCCTGCCGGAGGTTCGCTATCGTCCCGTCGATCTCCTCCGCCGACTCTTTCCGTGCGCGTATCTGTTCCCGTTTGGTGGCGATGGACGCTTCAAGTTCCGCAATGCGGGTCGCACGGGTGCGCTCGCGCTCTTCGCCCGCCGACGTCTCGCGGTCGATCTGTTCCTGCAACATCTCGATACGGCCGTCGATACCGGCCAGTTCGAGGTTTACCTTCTGCTGCTCGCTGCTTAGCGGTTCGATATCTTCCTCGACGCGGGCGATGGCTTCATCCACAAGGATACCATTCGAGAAGCGGTTGATGATCTCCTTTTTCTCCTTGTCCGAGGATGACAGAAAATCCTCGTAACGGTATTTCGAGAGAATAAAGTTATTCAGCAGTTCGTCACGTGTGATACCCAGCTTGTCGAGGATGTAGCGGTTGTAGGCATCGACCGAGGGCTGAACGGCCTCGTCCGTCTCTACTTTTCGGCCGCCGCGCCAAAGTGTGCAGGCGACCGTCGATGTCCCCTTGCGGGGAATGCAGCGTGAAACGACGAGTTCCTCATTGGAAGCGTCGTTTGCCAGATGCAGGTTGATACGGCACTCGTCGGCAGTGTCGTTGATGATCTCCTCCGAACGTATCTTGCGCAGCGGGCTGCCCGTAATGCCGATGGCGATGCACTCCAACAGGGCGGATTTTCCGGCACCGTTCGACTGCTGCGAGTCGTTGTCGCGGTTGTCGCCGAATATCAGGGTCGTAACGCCTTGCTGCAAGGTGTACGACAGGCGGCGGAAAGCACACAGGTTTTCCGCCTCTATGGTTGTCAGTTTCCACATGGTCTGTTCTCGATTTTAGATAAGTATTCTAATCCGACTGCGACGTCCTCGATTTGTTTCTCGCGGCAGAATTCCTCGTAGGTCTCGCGGATGCGGCGGCTGTCGAACTTTTCAAAAAGGGACGATGAAACATTTTCGAGCATCTCCTCGTCGTCGGCGATAAGCTCCACCTTCGTGGCTCCGGCTTCGAGGAGTGCCGCCTTGTCCACCGACTTCATGGCCGCCTGCGGGGCATGAACCCGCACCTTGACCTTGTAGCGGCCGTCGGCATCGATCTCCCTGAGCTCGTCCATAAGGTGTAGACCCGCCCGCTCGGCCGACACGTCCAATACCTTGTAGCGCGTGTTCACCTTGTTTTGGATGAACTCGTGCGTGCCGTCGGTGTAGATGACCGTGTAGCCCTTCTCCTCGTCTTCGCCGAAGTTGTGCTGACGGCTCGACCCGATGTACTCGATTCGGGTTTTCGGGATGATGCAGCGGTTGTGGTAGTGGCCGACGAACACCTTGTCGAACGCCTCGAAGAGGTGTACGGGCAGTTCGTTGTCGGACGGCTGGGACAGTGCCCCGTTGATGCCCTCGTGGATGTACAGGTAGTTCAACCGTTCGGGGTCGAGACGCACCCGCTCTAATTTCTCCGGGAAGCTGCCGTTCTCCGGAAAGTAGGCGATCATGTGCAGGATGAACCGCTGCCCGTCGGGACAGGGCAAGGCGATGTAGTCGTCCGCGACCAGCACGTTGTCGTGTTGGTCGTAGATGTGGCAGTAGCCGCGCGGCGATTCGGGGTTTACCTTGTCGTGGTTGCCGTTGATCATCGTGACGCGCATACCGTATTCGGCAGCCAGCAGTAGGGCGTCGTGAACGGCCAGCAGCACGTCGAGGGTCTGGGCGGCACGACTCAGAAAAAGGTCGCCACCGATGGCGATGTCCCGGATGTCCATCTTCCGGCAGATGTCGAGGGCCTCCCGCCAATTGGCCGTAAATTCGGGTATATTGTCTTTGGATACGTGTATGTCGTTCAGTAACAACAGACACGGATAATCCTTTTCCTTTGGCATAAGCATGTGATGTAGGAAAGGGAAGCGCAGCACAAGGCTGCTCCTTCCCTGAAATGAATAACTCGATGTGTCTGTTTACCTGCGACGGCGACGGGGTTCCTCCTCGGCCGGCGGTTCCGGTGCTTCCTCCGCTTCGGAAGGAGCGGGACCCTGCATCGCCTCCTCGATCATATCCAGCAGGTCCTTGTTCGAGGTCGAACGGGTCACGCGGATCTGGAGACCTTCCTGTTCGATGTAGGCGCGGATCAGTCCGCGAAGTTCCTGCCCCTGCTCGGTGCGGTCGCCCAATCCTTGCTCCTGCAAGCTGTCGAACCGCTCGAACAGGTCGTCGAGGGTGGCGGCACCGGCCGCCGGGTTGTCCTTGTTGTCCTTCGTGCGTTTGTCGAACGAGAAGGAGCTGCTGTCCTCCTTCGGGAGGGCGGCCATGAGGGTTTCGACGGCCTCCTTCATCTCGTCCGTCTCCATGATGGCCATGCCGTAGCGGACATCGCACTGTTTGAGGTACTCGACGGTCGCCTCGGCCTGATAGCGCGAGTAGCGGTAGATGATGTCCGGAATTCGGGGCGCGGAGATCAGGGCTGAGAGCTCTTCTTTCGAGAGCACGTCGGTGTCGCTTTCGTTGTCGATGCTCACGAGGTATTCGGTCTTGCCGCCGTTCTTTTTCTTTTCGATTTCTACCGGATAGGCATCGTGTACCGAACACACGGGACAGGGATAGTCGGGGTTCTTGGCCAGTTTCTTCTGCCAAAGTTTGAATTTCCGCTCGTCGAGGTCTTTGAACTGGCTGTGCGAGAGCGTGAGAAGTTGGATTCCTTTGGCTCGTTCGTCGAGGTCGAGGACGTAGAGCGCGTGGCCGTAGCTGTACTTGAGGCCGCCGCCGAAGCTGCCGCCCCCGATTTTCTCGGCCAGCTTGTCGTCTCCCTGCGCCTTGGCCTCCGCCACGGCAGCCTTGCGGTAGATGTCGATCAGATCCAGCGGATAACCGGCATCGGTAGCTCGCGGAACGGTCACGTACAGGTACGAGGCTTTGCCGCCCGTGGAAGGTTTCTCCAATTCGAGCAGCAGTTGGTGGACGGGGAATTCGTAACCCGGACGGGCCAGTACTCCGTCGGTAGTCGGCGCGATGGGTAGCACACGCAGGCGATACACGCCTAATTTGTCCATGCGGAAGAACTCGGTGCGGGCGAATGCCTTGTTCTCCTCCTGCGCCCGCTGTTGTGCCTGGGCATAGGTCTCCTGCGAGGCAAGGAAAAGGTCCTCCACGGAAACCGGATTCTCTCTTTCAAGATTTTCGTCTTGCATAGTGTTGAAAGTGATAAAATTACTAATGCCGAAGAATCTAAAAGACGACGAGGGACGGGTTCGGATGCACCGCCGCTCTTCAATTTAGAAACTGGATGGAAAGCCGGACGATTCCGGTCCGTTTATCACTTTCCCTATGCGCCGCCCGAACGGGCGGATTCAACTGAATATCTGCAAAAATAGCCTCCTTTTGCGAGCGGGCAAAATAAACAGTTGAATGTTTGCTGAAAAAGTAGATAATACACTGTTTTCAAACGGTTTATTTTACCCCGCAAATAATCGTTTCAGGTTTTTCCCGTTGTGGAGTTCTGCCACGGAAGCCGCAGACGTTCCGCCGGATAGAGGCTCGACGTATCCACCTTCGAGGCATCCTCGGTCATCTGACGGCGGATAGCGGAGATGATTTTCCGGTTCCGGCGGATAAATTTCTCCAACTTGCGCCGCCGCATCTCGTCGTAGAAGGGTTTCTTCGCCGGGGTCATCACGGTAGCACGGCGGCAATAGAGGCCGTCCCGTTCGTAAAGCTCCATGTAACGCCGGAACTTGGGCTTCCTGAGTGACGGGTCTTTCGAGGCCGCGCAGACGATACGGATCAGCGGCAAGGGCGGAGCCCGGTGCCTGCCCGCCGGCAACGACTGCATGATGAGTTGGAACACTTCCGGCACCTCGTATTTGAGGAAGAACCCCAGTTTGGTCTCCTCGAAGAGGTAACGCTTATACGTCCCCTTCGGCCTTCCGGACTTTCCGGGACGCTTTGCGGGGTTCTGTTCCGCCTTGCGGGTGATCCTCGCGCCCCGGTGTTTCTTCGCTTGTGCCATGTGATTCGGGCTTAACGGGTTCGACATGTGCCGCAGTAACATTTTGTGTGCGACGGTATTTCTCGCTGATGGCGGCGCGGCTGTTCAGGTCGCGCTGGATGTTGAGCTTTTTCATGTTATACCATGTATGAGAAGTTGATGTTAATTTCCGTGTTGTACATGCCCCGTTCGTAGATACGGACGTAGCGGCTTCCGGCATCGATGGTGAAGGACGATCCCCGGTTGTATTTGTGATCGTCGTTCCAGTGCGCCATCGTGGTACGCAAGCCGTATTTGGGCGGAGAGACCTTGTTGGGAATGACGGCGACAATACCGCCTTCGTTGCTTCCGTCACGTCGGGCGGTGTTGATACGGCCTTGAATGCAGACAATGCTTCCTATCTGCCGGACAAAGAGCTTGCTGGTATCGGTTCCCGAACCGCTGTTCGACATCTGGAGCCAGCCGGTATCGGAGAGTTTGAGCTGATAGTCGGCGGCGTATGCGGCACCGAGCGTCTTGCAGGCCAGTTTGCGAGCCTCGTCATTGGGCAGGGTCAGGTCGGTGAGCTTGGCATCTTTACGCACATAGTTGTCCGTAAGGTCCTTGCTGCCGGCAGCGGCCAACTTGTCCCGAAGTATCTGCTGGGCATCGGTCGAACTTTTCCCTTGACCGACCAAATAGGTGATGTAGTCCTGGAACAGCTCTGCAAGACGACCGAAACGGTTGTCCGCATCTTTTTTGGAATGGACACCGAGATTTCCGGCGGCGGTCTGCCGCTCTCCTTCATTGAGCCCGGCCAGTAGACGGTCGGCTTTTTTCCGGAGTTCGGCGGCTACCTGCGCCGTGGTGACGTATCCCTCGCTCTGGGGCGTGTCCTCTCCGGCAAAGTTGCCGTTGGCAATGGCGTTCAGTTTGTCGAATAGTTCTTTTGTGAAATCTTTTGTCGATAGTCCTTTACCCTCGACGGCATCCACTTTCCTGTTCAGCCCGTCGGTCAGGGCCTGCTGCGTGGCGTATGTCTTGGCGATGGAAATACCGTTTACCTGTAAATCACCCTGCACATCGACGAAGTTCTTCGGGACGAGCAGAATACCGCCCGCCGTGTTGGTGATGGAAAAATGAGGATGTTTGTCTGCGGTATAGCCTACAATGGCGGCTTCCGCTCCCGATTGGTCGCACCAGCGTATGGTACCACCGAATGCGGCATCCGTCAGGACATGGTCTGCGTCGGAGAGCGTGATGCCATGCACCGAATCAACGGCCAGCAGGGCATGTACCGCCACCCGTTTGTCGGCCCCGCAGGCCTGCAATAGCGGCAACGCGCACCGCTTGCCGTCGTACACCTCGAAATTACGGTAGTAGGCCGTGCCCTCCTCGTATCCGTCATAGTTGATACGGACGGTTCCCTTGTCACTACGCTCGGCAATGTTCTTCAGTTGGTTCCCCGTAAAGTAAAGCGAGCCGGCACGCACCGTGTCGCTGCGCAGGTCGGACAAGGTACAGAGCCGCTCCGTAAAGCTGGCCGTGACAATGCCTTTGCTTTCGACGGTAACGCTGCCTTTAAGCAGGTCGAATACAACAGCGGCGACGGGAGCCGCATGAGTGCCGGCTTCAAGACGGGCGACGGAGGCTTCTGCAAAGTATCCCCGCAGAATCTGTTTGCTGCCGGCCGGGACGACAAGCAGCGAATGTTTGCTCTCGATACCTTTCTCGACGGTCAGGGTGCCGGTCAGCAGGAGGTCTTTGCGAACGGTCTGTCTGGTAAAGGGGCTGTCGGTCATCAGGGCGTAGCGACCGAAGAATTTATCAACCAGTCGGGGTGCGTAGTCGGCAGTTACCTCGATGAATTGCGGCAAGGTTCCCGTAACGGAATCAGCCGTATCGGGGACCACCTTGCCGCCCAGCGCGAGATAGCAGGTACGGCCGCGTTTGTTCACCTCATTGGCATAGACCACCGACTCGTGACAGTTCTTCTCGTAGATATAGTAGGGATAGGAAGCGTCGGCAGCCCCCTCGAAACGGCGGACCTTGCCGTTTATCCACACGTATCCGGGGGTGATGGTCGCCCCTTGGCACACGCAGCCCGAGACGATGAAGTTCGTGCAACCCTCGAAAAGGCTGCCCAAAGCCAGTGCCATCTCTTGCAGGTTGATGATATCGTCAGCGTAAGTGTAGCGTCCGCCGCTTTCCGCGATGTATTCTTTCATTATTTTGTTTTATTGGGTTTGATTTCTTCTCCGTCGATTTTTATCAGATAAGTCTTGCCCGCCGTGCGGTAGGTATTTACCGCGTAGGAGAGCATGTAGACGAATTCCCGCGTAGGAATGGTAATGGATGGTACACACACCATGAAGCTGACTTTTGCAACGGCTTTCTCTTCGGTAAGCAAATGGAACGGCCGGGGATTTTCATCGTCGCGGTCCGTCGTGACCTGCTCGCCCTCGTACCACACCGTGAAAGGACGGCCGACCATCGCTCCCTCGTGATAGAGGTCCACGCCGAGCGGCGTGCTGTCAATGATGTGGATGGCGTCGGATGCGTCGCGGAAGTAACGGCGGAACCGGTAGTTCAGCCACCACTCGAACCACATCACCTGCGAGGTCATGCGTGCTTCGATCTGCCGCTCCCGCGCCCACGCGCAGAAACGGTCGTTCAGGCTTTGCAGCGGCCACACGAGGCTTCCGAGCAGCAAAAGGTAACGCCGTCCCGACAAATAGTGCGGGGTCAGGCGGTTGATGAGCCTGTCAGTCGGTAACCGGTATCTGTTATTGTCCATCGACGCTGAGTTTTAGAGCTTGTCGGAAATTGGGGATTTGTTCTTCGCCGCCCTTCCCGGAGGACTGGCGCAAGTATCCGGAAACGGTGTGCCGCATTCGCACGATGCGCTCCATCGGCATCAAAGTCCCGTCGCTGTTGTGGCAGGCTAAAAAGACACCCTGCCGGGGCGTGGCCTCTTCGTCGATCCACACGTCGGTCACATGCTCGGCCGAACGGATGGCTTCCATGACTTTGGAGACATAGACGGCGGCATTGAACTCGATGTTCATCATGTATTCTTTGAGTCTCTCTTCGATGTTGTCGAAGACCTCCGCCTCGGAGATGGCACCGTCCCAAAAGACGGAAAGCCGGGGTACCAGCAGGTCGCCGGGCAGAGAGGTTACCTCGACGCGGGTACCGGCGAATTTGATCTTGGCGAGGTAAGCACGGATCTGTACCAGCTCCTCTTCGTCCACGGCGGACAGGTTGCCCTTGTCCCCGGTGGCGACCTTCAGGACCAGTTTGCTGTCGAGGTTCACGTCGTCGCTGCTTTCGTCATAGGAAACCTGCGTGATGATGCGCTTGCTTTCGTCCACGGAGGCGTACCCGAAAGCCAGACCGTCTTCTCGAACCGTCAGTTCGTCGCCTTTCTGGTACTGGAGCAATGCACGGGCGTAGTAATCCGGAGTGCCGTTGATACGCCGGTTGATGGTTTCGGAGATGTCGTAGGCGAAGACATCGAGCAGGGTCTCGAAACTGTGGATGACGGCGGCGACCGTCCACGCAATGCCGTTCAGAATGGAGAGTTTCGAGTCGCTGGAAAATTCATTCAGTTCCATGCGTTTGTTGCGCTCCCGGACGGCCTCGTCGTATATTTCTTTCAGGGTTCTGCTCATGGGTTCAAGGTTGATTGGGGATGTAACGATAACATTTTTCAGGGGTACGGACGATCCAGGCACCGCCTTCGTTCCAGCTCTCCTCGTGAGTGAGCAGCCAGACCGCTTCCAGACCGGTGGCGGGGACACATTCGCCGTCCGCATTCCGCACGGGTTCCGCGTAAGTGCCGGAAGGAACGACGGGCAGTGTGAGGTCGCAGTTGCGGCGGCCGTAATGATGGGTAACCAGCCGGATCAGGTATTCATCGACGACAGCACGACTTACGTCGGCATCCGTCAGATCGAGCGTCATCAGTTGCCGGCACTCCGCCAACGGCAGCAGTGTCCCGCAACTATGGCGGCTGAGGTCCATCCGGAAGACACCGTCCAGCAGAGGTGCGAATTCCAGCGGGCATGAACCGCCGCAAAGCGAGAACCGCTCGCAATGAAGCGGTTCGGGCAGACGGATACGACGGGCACCGCTCGCGCTCAAGTCGAGGCTTTGAAGGGTAAAATCTCCGTACATGCGTACCTGTCGGGGCATAACGACCGTGTTGTCGAAACGGTGTTCGATAAGTTGTGCGGAAGAATCCAGTACAACGGTTTCCAACGGGGAGTTGTCGCCCCAGTCGATTTCGGAGGCACCATTACCGGAAAGGGAGAAAGCCGTAGCGATTTGTGCGGCTTCCAACGTAAACCACAAACGGCGAGGTCCCGACGGATGTTTGGGATAGACGTTTCGTTCACCGCCGGCCGGTACGATTTGCTCACGACGGTATCTGGCAACTACATCCGCGTTGATCACGAAATCGTCCGTGTAGAAAAGCTCGTCACCGCCACGGAGCGTATCGGCTAAAGAGAGCACGGGATTGCAGATCAGCAGGTCCACGATGCCCTCTATTGAACCGGTCAGGTGCAGGGCTATGTCATACAGGTTCTGACCTTCGGTGACGACATATTTACCCATGCTGTTCCTCCTTTTCTTCGGTTTCCAGCAAAAGTTCTCCGGTAACGGAGTCCATGTAGGCATTGATGATGACCATGTTGTCTCCCTTGAATTCGGATTGCAGCCTCGCTGCGAGGTTGTTGTTCTCGAAGTTGCCGTGCAGGAAGTCGATCAGACCGACGCCGGTGGTGGGATGCTGGTACAGATTGCCCGGAAAGGCTTTCAGCAAGAACACCTCGTTCTGGTATTTGGCGGCACCGATTTCCAGATCGGTGTCGTCACCGGAATAGAGAAGCAGACAGCCGTCCCGAAGGACAAGATGATAGCGGCCTTCTTCGTTGACGGTCTCGTATTCGGAGAGCCGGATAGCTCGCATCGTGCCTTCGCTGTCCTGCAAATACACGGGAAACCAGACGGTGTTGTCCGTGGAGTTGATGATATATTCGGGATGTCCCGTGCCGTTGTCCAGGTGCAGGCGCACGAGAAGTTCCTTGTAGATCGGCGTGTAAGGGATTTGCACATGAAATCCCTGTTCGACACGGCGACGCACGGCAGAATCCGCCGGGACGGTTATCTCCCCGCGTACCCGCTTTTCGTCCTGTTCTCCCGACAGATGAAAGGGATAGAACACCTTGCCGGCCAGACCGGTCGAGGTGTTTACCTCACCCAAAGAAGGATTCATCGTGATATCCATTCGTGCCATATATATTCATTAAAAAAGGCCCGGGCACTATCGCGCCGGGGCCGTGTGCTACTAAAGATTAGCGACCTGGAAACGGAATGGTTTAGGAAGTTACTGGGAAATTGCCGCATCGTAGATTTTCTCCACGACCATCCACATGTCATCCGGCAGTTTCTCGTCCGAGAGCTTCTCGCACGCCTGTTTCAGGTAGGTAAGTTCGTCTGCCGAGAAGCCGATGCTCACGGGCGTATCCTTCTCGATGTCCCATTCGATACGTCCGTTTTCTTCATTCTCGTGAAGTCCTACAGTCTTACGTTCCTCTTCGCTGATCTCGATCTTGTGCAGGATCTCCTTCTTGTGGTTGAACTCCTTGAACGTGCCCTCCTTGGGCAGGATGACCGGAATGTAGAGCCGGTCCTTGATGTTTAATTCCATATTGTTCGATAATTGGTTTACTTGTTGTTTTCGGTTTCCGATGCCACAACGGTCTGGATGTTATTCATAAACTCCTCGAAGTCCGCCATCAGTTCGGCAATGGAGGCCCGTCCGGGCAGGGAGCAGAAGACCTGCTCGTTCTCATAGGTAATGGTGCCGATAAATATCGGGGCAACGTCGCTCTCCAGATTGGTAGACGGATCGTAGATAGTCGCCAGCACTCGTTCCAGTACTCCGTCGGTAATGGTAAAGTCCAGATTGTAGAGCGCGTGCTCGTTCTTCTCCCTCGCTGTCTTGGTTGTTGTGATTCGGATAATGTTCATGGTTTATGTCTGTTTTGTATAAGAATAGCAGATGCCGATCCGCAAAGGGTGAGTGTACTCCCAAAAATTACAAGTCCCAGTCCGCTGTACTGATCACTTGAAAGTTGAAAGAGCCATCGTTACGGGATGCATCGTCCTGCGTATAGATATCGAAATAGTACGAATAGATAGCCTTGACCGTGGGATAGATCGGGGTGTTTTCCGCCGTGGAATAGATTCCCGTGGCCATGACAATATACCGGCTGGAGAGACTCCACGAAGATGGAAGATAAACCCTGTACATGCCTTTCCCCAGACGGCTCACGGATACCGACTTCGAGCCGTCAAAACAACGGTAGCGTATCGATGCGCTGGAGGTTGTACCCGTAACGATCCCCGTTACGAGAATCTGTTGGAACTTGCCGTAGCGGCTCGTCGTCATCATGTCACGGCGGTTGAGTACGATCCATCCGAAAAAGGTCGTGTTGTCTCCATAGCCGATCAGCTCCACGACCTCACGGGAAAACGATAAGGTCGATTTGGAGATGCCGTCCTCGTAGAAGTATTTGCCGCTGGGAGCGGTAATGCTCATTACGCCGGAAGAGATAGTCGAGCCCCACCGATAATTCACCAGACAAATGCGGCGTCCGGAGTTTTCAAGCGTCCACGGCAGGTTGATGTTCTCGTTCCATCCCCCTGACTGTATGCACACCACGTTGTCGTAATGCACGGGGTCGGTTTGTATGCCACCGGTTGTACCACCTCCGATGTTAATCCAGATTGAAGGGTCGTTTTCCACGAAGGCACTGCGGATGGTTCCCTGAATGGTTACATCCTTGAACTTACCGCCTTGTGCCACGATATTTCCGGAGGCGTCCCACTGGAATTTTCCATTGGCAACCTGTCCCGAGCCGTCCGTATTGAAGACGCTTTTTCCGGAACCGAACGAAGCCGAACCGTCGTTATTGAGCTTCCAGCGTGTGCTGTTGGTAATGGAACCGTCGGCACCCAATGATACGTTGTTTTTGTAAATGCGGGTATTGTCGAATGCCCAGCCGGCAATACGGTTGTAAATCTCCTTGGAACCGGACTTCGTGTAGTTAGCCGAAAGACAGAAATACTCCACGTTGTCCCACGTCATCATCTGGATGCCGAGAAAACCGGTTTTTACAGTGCTACCCGAAGCTGCGATCTGTCCGAAAACCACATGGCCGGCATTACTGGTCTGATGCCACGTCATGGTAATACCCAGCGGCTTATAGGCTCCCGTATACCAATAACCGGAACCGCTGGCTGCCGAGCGTATCTGTATTGGCATGGCACCGACCGCACCGATACTGCCTACCGTGATATTATCCGAGCCGATGGTCCAGCCGCCGATCTTACCCCGCACAAACGTGCAGGTCAAACCGTTGATATAAGCCGTGTTAATGATGTTGGCCTTGATGCTGGCGGCATCGAGTTTCGCGGAAGTAATACTCCCTGCGGCAATACGGTCTGCGCTGAGCGTACCGCTCTTGATACTGGAAGCGTCGATGCTGACGGCATTGACCTGTGCAGCGGTCAGCGTGCCGGTGTAGATACCCGTTGAACTGATATAGGTCAGCGGGTGAGCTGCCAGCGTGCTGTCGCTGCCTTGTGCAAGGACGATGAAGCGCTTGCGACGGATTTCTTCCTCTACGGATGCGGTCAGTGTCCGGGGTGCGGGTGCAAAGGCTTGCGTCGTACCGCTCTGAAAGATCAAATCGGAATTGTAGGCGATCTGGGGTGCTGCCGGAATAGGAGACGGACTCACGGCATTGCTTACAATCGGCTGGTCGGAATAGATATGATAGACTGCACCTGTTGTGCCGCCTCCTCGAAGAAAGATTGCAAACATGCAACAGTTGCCGCACAACGTAGCTCCGGCAAACATCCGACAATACATCTCCGAGAGTTCGTAAATGTCCCATGAATAGGAAATACCGCCCCAACCGCCAAAATTGGCTTTCAACAATAAAATCAGTCCCCCTTTATGCGTGGCCGTGTTCCAGCTATCCGGGGCTTGCTCGCTATATCCACGCCGGATGAGAATGTCGCGTTTGACTGTCTGATCCCCGCCTTTGAAGATGACGGGATAGTATTTGTCTTCCTCCCCGTTGATAACGAGTTTATAATAGTATGGATAACCGAAATTGGCCTTCTTGGCCGCTTCGATATCGTTCTTCCAGTTCAGTGATACTGCGGACGAGAACGTCACCGTGCCGGCAGCATTCCACGAGATATTACCCGAAGCGATGCTACCCGAACCGTCGTTATTGAGTTTCCATTTCGTGCCGTTGGTAATGGAGCCATCGGCACCCAGTACAATATTGTTCTTGTAGATACGTGAGGCTTCGACATTCCAACCGGCAATCGTATTGGCCGAACCGAACCGGGCAAGGCAGGTGCCGTTGCCATCCGTGGCGAAAAATCCGAAGTCGCTATCCGTATTATAGTATAGCTGTGCCCGCTTTCCGCTTGTAGCACTTGAATTCGCACCGTAGACGACCACCCGTTTGTTGCCGCTATCCAAAAGGATATGGCTGTTTGACAAAGTAGTCGTGCCGATAGTCCAACCTCCGATCGTTCCCCGGACGAATGCACAGGATAAGCCGTTGATGTAGGCGGTATTGATGATGTTCGACTTGATTTCCGCTGCATTCAGCCGTGCAGTAGCGATAGTGCCGGAAGTGATTTGCGAGGCGTTGATATTGATAGCCGACACGGTATTTGCCGAGAGCTTGCCGGTAAAGATTCCGTTCGCGTCGATATAGGTCAGCTTATTGGACCAGCCTTCCGTCGTGGCTTTCGTGGTGATGGCGTCCGCTACGGCACGGGCATCCGTGCCGGCCTTTTTCGCATCCGCGATGGAAGCGTTGAGTTGCGTTGTCAGCGTGGAGATCTTCCCGTCAGCATCCTTTCCGGCCTGTGTGACGGCTTCGTTCTTTTTGGTATCGGCATAGCTCTTGGCAGATACCAGTGCTGCATCCGCCTTGCTCTGAGCAGTGGTAGCGGCAGTGTTTATGACTTCGGTCTTGGCCTGATTGATGGCGGCAGTCCAGTTCAGGCTCACGCCGGAACCGAACGTGATTTTCCCCGTTACGGCATCATATCGGATCGACTGGTCTCCGCTGCCGAGCGTCACGCTGCCGGACGTATCCAGCACAAAGGTCTTTTTCCCGGCCCGGAAACCGTAGATACCATCGACGGTTTCCTTGACAACGCTTCCTTTCTCGTCCGTTACCGTCAAGGGGAAATGCCCCATAGCCACGCCCGTTATCGTTCCATTGGCATTCTTCACGCCGGCAAAGAGCTTCGGAGTGATAAGCGTCATGGCATCGATCTGGGTACGGTTCGAGTCCCAGTCGGCGACCCAGTCCAGCATTTCACTGCTTGCACCCGTTGCTCCCTGCCTGGACTTGGCCCATGCGAAGGAGAGAGAATAAGTCTGACCGTCGATAATTACAGGGATCAAGACCGTCCCGTCATCGGCAAGGTTTTTTGTGCCGGCCGTAACTGTATAGGTAATCGTATGGCGAAGGTTATCCGCCACAATCGACGCGAATCCGACGGGAGCAGCGATAGTTCCGAAACGAAAATCCGTCTCGATGCTTTGTCCGTGCATCACGCTGACGATTGAGGTGATAACCACATTCCGCTGGATAACGCCCGCTTCATCCGCCGTAAAAAGGTATTGCCCGACGGACTGGGTAATCGTATAGGCATCTTCCTGAACGACGATGGTTGCTTGTCCCCGGGCGAGAAGTTGCTGGTTCATGCAGATTTTTTCTCAAAGAATAGCTGTACAATCCGAAAAGAGTTGAACAAAAAAGAGTGCCCCGTCCATCAGGACAGGGCATCCGTGGTATAGAAAAGGATAAATGGGCTATTTCGAGACCTCGCACATCAGTACGCCGCGTCCCGTAACCTCGGTTTTGAGCACATTGATCGACTTTCCGGTGTAGGTTTTTACCACCGATGAACCTGCGGCATTCCAGAGTTTCCACGTGTAGGTATAGGTTGTTCCCGCCGTATCGATCTCCTCACCGTTGCGATAGAGGATGGCCTTGACGTCCACATCGTTGCTGTTGTTCTTGATGATGAACCCTTTCTGGCTGACCAAATCGACCGTGATGGGATCGGACATGTCCGTGAAGGAGAGAATGTCGCAGACGACTTTGTTGGCCGAGGCGTTGCCGGCCGAGGTGTCGGTATCTTTAATGGCGCACTTGAAGGTTTCGAAATTGAGTACGGCATCCGCCGTGATGGTGATCTCGTTGGTTGTCCAGCCGGCCGTCACACCCCGCTGATTGGTAGAGGTCAGATACGACCAGCCCACACCCAGCATGGCATTATAATAAGGACATGATACGGCATCGCCCGAGGCGGCAGCCGCACTTAGAGCCGAGGTTAGCGTTACGACCTTCGTCGAGGTATTGACCGAAGATATGGTATATTGAGCCGCACCGACCGTGATCTTTCCCCCGGCTTCCATATTGGTAACGGCGGCAACGGTAATGGTCGTGGCTCCCGCTGCGGCCGCCGCAGAGAGCGTCGTCGGGGCGAATACGGAGGAATCCTTGATTCCCCACGCATAAGTGACATTCGTCGTATCGATGGCCGCACCGCGCCAAAGGTCACAGTGAGCCCGTAAGGTCGAAATTTCGTCATTCTTGAAGACGATACCATCCGGGGCATAACACACGGCGGCGATCATAGCCCCCGCATTGAGGTGCTGGGTAAACTGTACCTCGGCGCGGAATGAGATCTCCAGACCGTTGGCGTCGAGGTAGATCGCTTCGAAGGTGTAACGGGCTTGCGGAGCCGCGATTGTCAGGTGGTTGGCCTTGATGGTCAGTGCATATTTGGCCGAAGCCGCACCGATGGTACAACTGTCCTGACCGTTGGTTATGAGCGTGCCGTTCTTGTACCACTTCGTCGAGCCGCTTTTGATACCGGGCGTCAGCGCGGCGGCATTTCCTACAGCGGTAATCTGGTCCGTTCCTCCCTTGCCGCTCACGTAGAGTGCCGGCGTCAGCACCAGATACGGGGATGCTGTCCACGATGGGGCGTAGGTATTCGTATCCTTGTTATAGACCTGCGTTAATGGTTGATTGGAACCTATGAAGGCTTGCAGGGAGACTGCATCATTCTGGTCGATAATGGTTATCTGACCACGAGCTACTTTGATTGCCATAGAATAGATTATGTTTTGATGTTATGATATTTCCACTTCACAGTTGAAGGTAGCCTGACGCCACACATCGTCATCGGTAACAAGCAAGGTGCGTCCCCGGTGCTCTTGCACATTCCACAGAGCATCGCTCTCCGCATCCCGGCTACTTCGGCTCCAGCGAAAACGCTCTTCGGGGATGCGTTCCGTTACTTCCGTTCCTCCTTTATACACGCGGGCCTGAAGCATCGTGGAGCCTTGTCCGTTGCGCAGTACCGTACCGTGTTCCGATTCCACATACAAAGAATAGCTGTCCGTACCGTCATAATGTTTGAAAACGGTATGCTGTCCGCTGTAAAGCGTATCGTCTGATAAGGCTGACAGTCGGAGCGTCAGGACATCACGTCCTTCCCATCCATGAAAATCCGGCGTGAGTACATAGGAATTCGTGTTCCCTCCCGCATTTTTCCACTGCCCGTCATCGGCCAGATATTCCCAAAGGCAGGAGCTTGGCTCGAAGTTGTGCGTCGTTCCCGTGAGCAGAATTTCAGCCGGATCACAAAGGCTTCCCAAGAGTTCGTCCGGAAAGTGGAATACGGTTCCGCCTTCGATGGTTACGAAGCGGGGTTTCATCTGCTGTTGCGTCGTCTCGTCCAGGTCTTCCCAGCGGATTGTTACCTCCTGCAAGGTGATGGAATCCTTGTCCCATCGAAACCGCCCGCCGGAGAAATAACCCGTGCCGTCCCGATTGATGACGAACGAACCGTCGGCCGAGCTGATGGAACCGTCCTCGTTCAACCTTAAAAGCGGATGCTGGATCGTACCGCCCACACCTCCCCGGCAGAACCATGCTCCATATTCCTCCGTATCATCGAGCACGCCATCCGTAGCCTGGTACAGAGTCGGTATCTTGCCTTGTTCGAGTTGCGGGGAGCTGATAAGAGAGCCTGCGGCACCGGTTAGGGTTATGTTCATTCCGCTGCCGGGGATATGTTCTATGGTCAGAACAATATGCAGACGTGTCCATTCCCGTCCGATTGTGAGATCTTGGGGTAATGTAGTACCGTATTGCACCCGCAGTGTTGTGGCTATCTCTCGGCGTATCCAGAACGAGAAACAATAGAGCTGTCCGGCATGTGCCTCGGTCCACGCTTCGCTCTGACAATCGATGCGAACATTATCGGCCGTGATCCGGTGGCACACGCCGATACCGGCAGGCGAAGGTTCTGTCACAACGGAGGCCGCCGGATAAAAGGCCGGCTCCAGACTGTTCACGAAGCAGTTCTTATGGATACGACCCACATAGAAGGTACTCCCGAACCCGGCCTCGTCTCCGGCGGTAAGTGTCCCCGCCACATTCACATCGCGCGTGGCATAGAGCCGCTGGAAATAGGCCCCGTAGCCTTGCAGCATACCGAAAAGCGGATCGGAAACACCCGTGATACGCCCCACACGGATTTTCGAGGCGTCGGTAAAGGATGAAAGATGTTCCAGCAGGCAGACATTCAGGTCGGATATCTCGCACCAGTCACCCACGGAAAGATACGCTGCAAGATCAAAAGTCAGCACGCGGAGATACTCTGCCGGGAAGTCCACCGTAATAAGGCTCAACCGGTATTGCCAAGCGGTAGTGACATCCACCGTGTCGCTGCCGTCCGTCTCCGTACCGTCGGCATACCCGAAGTGTAGCGGTACAGACTCCAGAGCCTTCGATGCCCGGATACGGAACGAGATGACCAGACGCTGGGGATGTCCTACGGGTACAGTGAAAGGTATCTGCAACCCCGCCTCGGTCGTTGCCGAAGCAGCGGTGCGGGTAAGGCGTATGGTCCGTTCTGCTCCACCTTCCGACGGGGTGTAACGGTACGTCCATGCTTCGCTGTCGCGACAGCCGAACCCCGCAAGGGAAGAAGGACGGCAGAGGGAACGCTCCGTCCCCATGCCGTCGATGACATCCATGTACGGGGACTCCCCATCCGAAGCGGTCAGGTAGAGCGCCCCGCTGCGTCGTTCGTCCGTGAGACTCGTCAGGCGCACGAAATCCAGCAACTCTCCATCATGGGGCTCGTCCCCCTCGATGAGTGCCCCGATAAAGAAGGGGGATGACGCTTGCTTCCCATCCGGCAGCAAAACCTGATCTTCCCCGGTGGAGAGTACGACCATCAGACTGTAAAGGGTGCGTGCGCCGTCCATATACTGTCGGCGCACCACATCGCCCATGTGTAATCCCTGCCGTTTTTTCGAGTCGGGAGCGATGCGGATTTTGAATCGGGAATAGTCGTATTTAGCCATAAATCGATTTACAGTTTCTCGACACTGTCTCCCGAACAGGTGTCCGTCACCCATAGCGAGCCGTTGGTCGCCGAGGAACGCTGCACCTCCAGTTCATAGACCCTCATCCTTTTGCGGATGGTCAGTTCGTCGAACGTGGCGGAAATGTTCCCAGTGGTCAGACTGCGAAGAATTGCCCAGCCTGTGCCGGCCATGCCCGACGTAAAAAGTGCCGATGAGAGGCTGCCGTCGAAGTAGGCGTTGCCGCAGTGGCGGATGCCGTCCCGGATCTGTCTGAGGCAGATGTCGTCGGAAAAGAATAGCCCCTCGACCGTCAGGCGGGTGAGCGTTCCGTCGATACCGATATGGCCGGTGGCCTCAAAGGGGTTTAGGGAGACGATGAAATCACCGAGCGTTCCGACGTGCAGGGAATCCGAGAACCGGTTCTGCGGTGCATACAGACTGGTGGAAGGGGCATGTTCCCAAAAAGCTGCTACCTGACTGTACCCGCCGTCTGGAATCGCTGTGCGGTCGCTGCGTGATACAAACGTCAGCCGCTCTGCATCGGCAGCCAGATAACAACCATCATCCGTACCGAAGCGCAGCCGTTTATGGATCAGGATTCCCTCGTCCTCGCTGTCGTTTCGATATGTAGAGAGCAGATCGCCGCCATAGTTGTGGCGCACACGAAGCGAATCGGGGAAATAGGCAGCCCCGTAGTTGGATAGCAACACATGCTCTCCATCGACATCGGCAAGGTTCGCCATCAGCCGTACTTTGTTCGTGTGGTCTCCACCCAACAACAGGTCTCCGTCAGCACCCTCCAGACGGATGTCTTTCGCACCGGAACCTTTGAGCACGGTAACTCCGCCGATTCGGACTCCGCATCCGGCTGAAAAGGTAAGGTCATTCAGACAGGAAACGGTCTCTCCGAGAACAGAGAAGAGCAGCCGCCCGCCGTCGCCCAACTCTACGCCCTGCAAGGCCCGCAGCTTGCCGGAGAGTGCTGCCGCCCCCATGACTTCGAGAGAACCGGCAATGATAGCATTGTGCATCGACCAGTCCACGGTGGGAAGGTTGGAATTACCGCCGTGATAGACTTCCCGTCCATGAATGAGCAGGCTGTCCGACGTCAGGAGCACTCCGTTTTCTTTGGTCTCGCCCAACAGGACACTTCCGGTCAGGGAAAGGTGGGCATCGGCGAAATCGACCCGTTTCCCGTTCAGGAAAATCGTCCCGGTAGCCGGATCGCAACGGAGCGGCTGCATACCGCCCACAAAGAGCTGGTTCCCGCCGACATGTACGTCACCCGTCAGGCGGATGCCGTAGGTGTAACCGATGATGTTTCCATCGCCATCGGTTTGCGGAGTGCGAAAGGTTTCCAGCACGCGGCGGTTGTCGATGCCGGCGGTAAAGCCGTAGTCGGCGCACAACGGCCCCTGCATGTCACCGCCGCTTCTGGGAAGATAGCCGGCCCAGCTACCCGTGCCGCCCTCCCCGGAAACGCCTGACGAAATCGCCTCGGCAAACCCGTAGGCCGTGTTGTGCAGACGGATGGACGTGTCGTCACCTTCTTCTACGCCATAGGGATTGTCCTCGCTTTTGCGCTCCTGGGCGTTGAAGAAGGTCTGGTATAACTGGCGGTAGAGACTGTAGCACAGGCTCTGCGGGTCGAGACCGCCGATGCCGGGATGAAGGGTGACGCTCATTTGGTATAGGAGGTTTTGGATAGGAATTTCTGAATCTTGGAGGTCAGCGAGAGGAAGTTGGGAAAGTTCAGCGGCTGCATGGTTCCCATGAGCGTAGGTGTCATGATCTTGCTGCACTCCGTCAGGAAATCCAGCATGAGCTGCGCCAGTTCATTCCCTAATACAAGCGGCTCGGTGGCGTTCTCGTCGCCGAGCGTCACTTTGTTATCTGCTACGGCAACGGTCGTGGAATTTACCTTCTGCACGATTTTGTCGGCGGTCTGTTTGACTTCCGACTTATCGACGGTCTGCGTGATCTCTTCCGCGCCCTGCACGACCGACGACTCTTTGCCGCTGTCGTTTCTGACTGTTGCCGTGATACCTTCGGCCGTGTAGATAGTGTGTGCTTCGTTTCCCGTTGGTTCCAATTCGTCGTAGTCGGGCGAAGAGTCGCTGCCGGGGTCGAGAGCCTCGGTTTCCGTCATGCCGATGCAGATCTCCGTATGTGCCTCCATGCGGATCGTTTCGGCGTGGGAGTAGTTGACGATATAGGCATGACGGGTGGCGGCATCCAGTACGATGGTCACCTCCGAAAAAAGGGTCGGCACGATGAGAAAACCGCCCTCGTTGTTCCGGGCGGCAGCCAGCAACACGCCTTTGTGGATGATACCGCCCGCCGAGGCCGTCTCGTCGGGATATTCACCCACGTCCACCGTGCCGCCGTAGTCGGCGAACTCTTCATCACCGGGGTCGTCATGTATCTTGGCGACATAGCCGTGAATCATGCGGGCGGTACCCACACCGCCCATGCCGCCCGGAGCCATCTCGATACGCTCGATACTGCGTCCCAGCGCAATTTTGCGGATCGCCTCCTGTATCATCCGCCGGTTGTTGTCCTGCATATTCCTTCTGTTCGGTTCTTCCATATCGCCGTTTTATAAAGAGTAGCCGAAGACCGGATAAAGAGTTTTATCCGATGCAACTATCTCATGAAAACGACAACTTGTGAATTTCTTGATAATCTGTATGTTTCAAAAAAGTTGGCCGTAAGGGAAAAATATTTCGGAATCATAGAATGAGATTTGAAACATTTTTGTTACTTTTGTACCGTTGTAGTTCCTTAACGGTCGGAAGACCCGATAGGATGAAAAGGGAATCCGGTGAAAATCCGGGACAGTACCTGCTGCTGTAAGTTCCAACAAAAAGTTGCCACAACCTGCCACTGGTCATAGGACTAGGAAGGCGTGGTAAGCTGGGATAAGTCAGAAGACCTGCTACAAATGCGATGAGATAACCGCCACGGGTATTTGGCGTTTGTTCAATTACAGCATGATTGGCTGTGGGTTTATGCCTTTTAGGCTGACCTTACCGGAATTGATACAGACACTGCATCCGTTTGATACGATTACCCATCGTGACAAACGGATTTTTTGTATATATATGTTTCACTAAACCAATTGAATATGAGAAACTTTTACAAAATCATGGCAATGGCTGTTGTAGCAATGACCGTCGCAGTGTTTACAGGATGTTCATCCGACGATGATTTCCTTTCTCCGTATGAAGAGAGTGCGATCCAAACCCGCGCTACGAATGCGACCAATGCAATTATCGACTTCGATAATGTGCCGGCAGATGTGATGGCATCCGACCAGTATGGAGCCAACCTCTATACAGCATCCGCAGACGAAAATCAAGTAACTACTGGCTACCTCACTCAAATAGGTGAATCCGGTACGTACATTCAGTTCCCTATCAACTATCTGAAGCAAGAGTGGGTATCTGGACAGCCTTGGGAATATGAATTTTGGAATGGCGGTTTTGCCATCTCTAACTTCCATAACATGACGCAGGGTGATTATCAGAATCAATGTAGCGTGTACTGGCCCAATGGTGGCCATAGCGGTAGTAATTTTGCCGTAGCTTTCGGTTATAGCGACTCGTATAATGATTCACAAACAACCTATGACAAATGCGCTAAGATATATCTGACCGATGCGAACGGATACAAAGTCAAGACTGAAAATACCCCAGTCGAAGGAACACCGAAATATGGTAAATTCAACAGCGTATGGGTTTGTAATACAACTTACGCATATCTTGTTATGAAGGATGGAAATTCGTTTACCCAAGGTTCTTTGCAAAAACAGAACGGCTGGTTCAAGGTGGTATTCGTCGCTTTGGATGCAACGGGTAAGTCTACAGGTAGGAAAGTTGAATACTATCTGGCAAATTTTGATTCAAGCAAAAATACGGAATCAGGCTTGACCAATAAAATCCGTACCGGTTGGAATCAAGTGAATTTAAGCGATTTAGGGGACAGCGTATGTACTGTTGCGATTAACTTCGAAGGAAGCGATTCAAGCACATACGGTTTGAATACCCCGGCTTATGTTGCCATAGACGATATAGATGTAACTGTAAACTAATATGAATCGGGGGCAAATGCTTTTTAATCACAAATAGAGTATTTGCCCCTTTTTATATCCCCGCTGGAGATTGAAACAAGATACTTTCTTCAAGGGATTTTCATTGATTAAAATCATTAAATTAACATGAAGAAGTATTTGCTTTTATTCTCATTAGCGGTATTTTTATTTTCTTGTAACAAAGACGAGGAAATATCGCAAGACGTGACCGTCCCCCCTGTCATTGAGTTGGACAGCGAAGACGGCATTTACATTGTAAAGATAGGGAAAGAGGTCATTATCGAGCCTACCTATCAAAATGTCGATTATGCCGTTTATTCATGGAAATGCAACGGCCGCATTATTTCCGAGGAACCGCAACTGAAATACACTTTCGACGAATGCGGCTCGTATTACGTTACCCTGCGGGTGGATACGAGAGATGCCAGCACGGAAGAGGAAATCCGTGTGGATGTCAATGAATTGGCACCTCCTGTCATTTCATTGGTAACGCCCTCGACGGGACTGAAAGTTGTTGCAGGGCGTGAGTACATCCTTACTCCCGACATTCAAAATGCAGAGGGGGCTACTTACTTATGGACGCTTGACGGCAAAGAGGTCGGCACGGGAAACACCTATACGTTCAAGCAGGATGAATTGGGAACTTATGAACTGACATTGACCGTCACGAATGAGGACGGCAAAACGGAAAAGACAATCTCAATCGAGGTGGTCGATAAACTTCCGATCGGAATAGATATTCCGTCATCTTTGTATTTTGCCGAAGACGACACCAAATATGTGGAATTGGGTCGCACACTGTTTATTCGTCCCTACGTGTCGGTCAGTGCCGAACCTTCCTACCAGTGGAGTTTGGACGGACAGAAAATCGACGGAGCCAATGCGTTGATATACGGATTCAAACCTGCCCAAACCGGAGAATATACACTTACGTTTACGGTGAAATACGAGAACCCAGGTTCAAAGGCTGCCGTTCTTACCCGGAATATTTCGGTATCCGGCGTAGATGAAGTCAGTGTCGATATTCCGGTAAAATGTTGTGAAGCCGCTGAAAAAAAAGCATTTGCTGCCGGAAATTCCATTTACAGCAATAAGGTACATGAATTTATCCCTGCTCCCGGACAATTCGTAAACGAAACGAATACAGCAGGATTCAACGGAGAACACACACACGAAGCCGCTTGTGCTTATGCCCAAAAACGCCTCGATAATGAAAAATACGTCTCTCTCGGCGGTTGGGGCGGATATATCGTAGTCGGCTTTGACCACAGCATCGAGAATAGAGGTGGTTATGATTTTTCTATTAAGGGAAATGCTTTTGACGGTTCGTGTGAGCCGGGTATAGTTTGGGTCATGCAGGATGTCAATGGAGACGGATTGCCCAATGATGAATGGTATGAATTGAAAGGCTCAGAATACGGAAAGCCCGAAACCATTCAGGATTATGCCGTGACCTATTTCCGTCCCGGTCCCAACATGGATACTCCTTGGCAGGACAACAAGGGCAATAATGGTGCGATTGACCGTCTCGGCAACTATCACCCGCAAGAATTTTATTATCCTTTGTGGATTGAAGCGGATTCTTACACTTTGTATGGCACTTGCTTAAAGGCACGCACGGAACAAAGTCCTACAACAGGAATGTGGTCCAATAATCCGTTCGGCTGGGGATATGCCGACAATATCGGCGATGATATGCCCAACAAGGATAATCCCGGTGCGGCCGCAATCGGCAATTTCTTTAAGATTTCCGATGCAGTCAATATTGACGGTACCTCGGCGAATCTGACCCATATCGACTTTATCAAGGTACAGACCGGAGTCAATGTAAAAGCCGGTTGGTTGGGTGAAAATTCCACGGAAGTATTCAAGTTCTGTGACGAAAATAACAATAATGACAAATAAGATTCCATCATGAACAAGATATATTATTTCATCCTATTCTGCTTCACTGCACTCTGCTTTACTGCGTGCAATGATGACGATCCGGAATTTAGCGGAATAGAGGGCAAGGATCATTTCATTTCCGATTTTGCCCTGACCGTTGACGGCATTACCTATCAGGCTACGATCGCCGGGGACATGATTACCGTTGAAATACCTTATAACGTCAGTTTGGAGGGTGCTACCGTAGAATATGCCCTTTGTGAAGGAGCCTCCATCAACCCCAACCCATCGAACATACAGGATTGGGAGAATGAATGGAAATTCGTAGTCACTTCCAAAATGCAGGAGAGCAAAGTATATTCCTATACTTACCGATACACCGACATCGAGCAAAGTGGCAGCGTGGTACTTGCCACGCAAGCCGAAGTGGATAATTTTGCCCAGACCGGAATAAACAAAATCGACGGAAACCTGACCATCGGAACGGTCGACGGGGAAGAAATCACCAATCTGGAAGGGCTTGCCAATTTGAAACAGATAAGTAACACCCTTATTCTCAATCCCTCCTACAAGGGTGCCGATTTATCAGGACTGGACAATCTGGAACGAATCGGCAGTTTCAAGTTGGGCTCCACAACTTCCACCAGTAAAAATACGACACTCAAAACGGTTAATTTCCCTTCCTTGCTTGATATTATCGGAGATTTCGTTATAAATTGTTCCACCGTAGAAAAAATATCCATACCTAAAGTCGGAACCATCGGAGAGGATATGTATGTGGCATCCGATGCTTTGCTCGATTTGGATGCGAATGCGGTCGAGTATGTCGGTTCTTCCTTGATTGTCAGAGGTTCGGTAATACAAAAAGAATCAGCAGCAACCGAAGCCATTGTTTTCTCGGCACTCAAACAGATAGGAAACGAACTTGCAATACAGTATTTCCCCCAATTGCAAGGTATTTATCTGCCGGCATTAGAGAGAATAACAGGAACTGCCTCATTTAGCGATATGTCCTCAATCGGGAGCATTGCAATGACTGAATTATATTCGGTAGGAGGTTTGACTATAAAGAATTGCAAAGAAATATCCACCATCGAGCTCCCCGGCCTTACATCCTGTGGAGAGTTCAGTGTGGATGCAAACAAAGTCAATAAATTCAATATATCCGCTTTAAGGGACGCATTGGGAGACATGACTTTGAGCAATCTGCTCATCGAAGAATTGGATTTGTCTCAGACAAATTTTAACGGAAATACACTTACCCTGCAATGCAACCAATTAAATAAAATCGTAGGACCGGAAACATTTAACGGTAGTCTGCTGTTGCTTCCTAAAAACTGTCGATTGACAGAATTTACTCTTGAGGGAATCTCGAATATACAGGGAGCCTTCAAATGTGAAAATTATTTTTATGTAAAAAGTTTCATAATGCCATTTGTCAATGTGGCAGGAGATGTTACTATCGCTTTGAATACAGGTTCTGTTGATACAGGAGTGGAAATCGAATTTCCTACATTGCAGGAAATAGGAGGTACTTTAACATTAGAAAAAAATGCGAATGCAAATAAAATTGAATTTCCTTCATTGAAGAGAGTTCTTGGCTCATGCTCAATTAAAACACAATCTCTCAAGAACGACATTGAATTTTCCAATTTGGAAAGCATTGGAGTGGATGGAACAGAGATAGACGTGGCATTTAGTCTTGATGGAACTAATATTTCATGCCCCAAATTAAAAACAATACATGGGAACTTCAATGTTATTACAAGTGCCTCGATGTTTGGCATGACAGCGGATAATCTATCTTATTCTACTATAGAATCAATTTACGGAGATCTTTCAATAACATGCCCGTACTCTGATTTCGGTCCAAACGGCATAGAATCCATAGATTTTTCCGGTCTCAAAACGGCAAAGAGTATTAGCATAAGCGGTCAGGAAGATGTCAACGACTTTAGCTCTTTCAAATATCTGTTTGAAAATAACGTCTTTACGAAAGAGTCTCAATGGACTGTAGGAGAATGTGGTTACAACCCCACCTATCAGGATATGAAAGAAGGCCGGTATAAGCCCGCTGAATAGACAGTAATGCAACAATAAATTTTCTGCCAATCCTCGGTATGTATGCCGTAAGGCAAACATGCCGGGGATTCACCGTAACAATAACGATATGACCCGTCATAAACTGAAATACCTGTTGTGGAGCGTAGTTGCCGGCGTGTCGCTCACTCTCGGTTCCTGCATGAAGTGGGACTATGGTGATGCGGTGGAGGATTTCAATGCCTCCGGCTCCGGCCTGTTCATCACCAACGAGGGCAATTTCCAATACGGCAACGCCACGCTGTCGTACTACGACCCCGCGACCAATCAGGTGCAGAACGAAGTGTTTTTCCGCGCCAACGGCATGAAGCTCGGTGACGTGGCGCAGTCGATGTGTATCCACGACAATAAAGGCTGGGTGGTGGTGAACAACTCCCACGTGATTTTCGCCATCGACCTCAATACATTCAAGGAAGTGGGACGCATCGAGAACCTCACCTCGCCGCGCTACATCCATTTCCTGAGCGACGAAAAGGCCTATGTCACCCAATTGTGGGACAACCGCATTTTCATCATCAACCCGAAGAAATACGAGATTACCGGCTACATTCAGGTGCCAGACATGACGATGGAGAGCGGCTCCACCGAGCAGATGGTGCAGTATGGCAAGTACGTCTATTGCAACTGCTGGTCGTACCAGAACCGCATCATCAAAATCGACACCGAGACGGACCTGGTGGTCGATGAACTGAAAATCGGCATCCAGCCCACGTCGCTCGTAATGGACAAATATAACAAGATGTGGACGGTGACCGACGGAGGCTATGAAGGCAGTCCCTACGGTTACGAAGCCCCATCGCTGTACCGCATCGATGCCGAGACATTCACGGTGGAGAAGCAGTTCAAGTTCAAATTAGGTGACTGGCCGAGTGAGGTGCAGCTCAACGGCGAGCGGGACAAGCTATACTGGATCAACAAGGACATCTGGTGTATGGACGTGACGGCAAACCGTGTTCCCGTCCGGCCATTCCTCGAATACAGCGGCACGATTTACTACGGGCTGACGGTGAATCCCGCCAACGGGGAGGTGTATGTGGCCGATGCTATCGACTACCAGCAGCAGGGCATCATCTACCGCTATTCGCCGGAAGGGAAACTAATCGACGAGTTTTATGTCGGGATTATTCCCGGCGCGTTCTGCTGGAAGTAGTAACACTAAAAACAGAATCCAATGAGATACACGAAATATCTACATCTACTCTTCTCGCTCCTGTTCGTCTGCCCGTCCGTGCTGTCCGCACAGGACATCACACGGCGCATCTATCAGATAGACGAGGTTACGGTATGGGGCAAACGCCCCATGAAAGAGATTGGCGTGCAGAAGACGAAGTTTGATTCGGTTGCGCTGAAAGAGAACATCGCCCTGTCGATGGCGGATATCCTGACGTTCAATTCATCGGTGTTCGTCAAGAGCTACGGTCGTGCCACGCTTTCGACCGTCGCCTTTCGCGGCACGTCGCCCTCACACACTCAGGTGACGTGGAACGGTATGCGCATCAACAATCCAATGCTCGGCATGACCGACTTTTCCACCATACCGTCCTACTTCATCGACAATGCGTCGCTGCTTCACGGTACCTCGTCGGTGAATGAAACGGGCGGCGGACTGGGCGGTCTGGTCAAGCTCGGTACGGCACCGCAGGTCGGCGAGGGCTTCCATGCCCAATACGTGCAGGGCATCGGTTCGTTCCGCACGTTCGACGAGTTCGCCCGCTTCACCTACGGTAGCGACCGCTGGCACGTCTCCACCCGCGCCGTCTATTCGTCGTCGCCCAACGACTACAAGTACACGAACCACGACAAGAAGATAAACATCTACGACGAGGAGAAGAACATCGTCGGACAGTATCATCCCGAGGAGCGCAACCGCTCGGGCTCGTTCAAAGACCTGCATCTGCTTCAGGAGGTGTATTACGACACGCGGAAAGGCGACAAACTGGGACTGAACGCATGGTATATCCATTCCAACCGGGAACTGCCGATGCTGACCACCGACTACGGCGACGCGACCGACTTCGAGAACCGCCAGCGGGAACAGACCTTCCGGGGCGTTTTGTCGTGGGACCACATCAAAAGCAACTGGAAGGTCGGCGTGAAAGGCGGTTATATCCACACGTGGATGGCCTATGATTACAAGCGGGAGGTCGCTCCCGGCAACTGGGCCTCCATGACCCGCTCGCGCAGCAAGATAAACACGTTCTACGGACAGGCGGAGGGAGAATATTCGCCGAACAGAAAATGGTTCTTCACCTCGAACGTATCCGTGTACCAACACTTGGTACGCAGCGAAGACAAGAACATCATCTTACAGGACGGCGGCAAGGCCATCGTGGGCTACGACAAGGGGCGCGTGGAGTTCTCCGGTTCGGTATCGGCCAAATGGCAGCCGGTCGAGCCGATAGGCCTTTCGCTGGTCTTGCGCGAGGAGATGTCGGGCGACAAATGGGCACCGCTCATTCCGGCATTCTTCATCGACGGATTGCTCTCGCGCAAAGGGAACGTAATGGTGAAAGCCTCCGTGTCGCGCAACTACCGTTTCCCGACGCTGAACGACCTTTACTTCCTGCCGGGCGGCAATCCCAATCTGAAAAACGAACACGGCTTCAGCTACGATGCCGGAGCGAGTTTCGATGTCGGCAAAAAGGGTGTCTATAAACTGAGCGGCAGCGCAAGCTGGTTCGACTCCTACATCGAGGACTGGATCATCTGGCTGCCGACGACCAAGGGATTCTTCTCGCCACGCAACGTGAAGAAAGTCCATGCCTACGGCATCGAGGTGAAAGCCGACCTCTCCGTGCAGCCCGCAAAGGAGTGGCTGCTCGACCTGAACGGTTCCTACTCGTGGACCCCTTCCGTCAACGAAGGCGAAAAGATGTCGCCCGCCGACCAGTCGGTAGGGAAACAGTTGCCTTACGTCCCGAAGCACTCCGCTTCGCTGACAGGCCGTCTGTCGTGGCGCACGTGGGCGTTCCTCTACAAGTGGGCGTACTATTCGGAACGCTTCACCATGTCGAGCAACGACTACACGCTGACGGGACACCTGCCGCCCTATTTCATGAGCAATGTCTCGTTGGAGAAAATGCTGTCGTTCAAACCGCTGGACGTACAGTTGAAATTCGCCGTCAATAATCTCTTCGACGAGGATTATCTCTCGGTGCTGTCGCGCCCCATGCCGGGCATCAACTTCGAACTATTCATTGGCATCACCCCGAAATTCGGGAAAAACAAGAAAAATCATGTAAACGTAAATAGGTAACGATATGAGAATATTCAAGAACCTGAGCCTGCTGTTGCTGCTTACGCTGGCGTTAGCGGGCTGCCGCGGCAAGAGTTCCGAACTCGCCGATTTCAATACACCGCTTTATACGCCCGAATACGCTTCGGGCTTCGACATCCAAGGCGCCAACGGCAGGCAAAGCGTACTGCTTACCGCCACGAACCCTTGGCAGGGCGCGGACAGCGTCGCCGCGCAGTTGTTCATCGCCCGTGACGGGGAAACCGCTCCCGAGGGCTTCGACGGGCAGGTGCTCGAAGGGGATGCACGGCGCATCGTGGCGATGTCCTCGACCCACGTCGCCATGCTCGATGCCATCGGCGAGGTCGGACGCGTGGTCGGCGTTTCGGGAATCGACTACATTTCCAACTCCGACATTCAGGCACGCCGCGACCGCATCGGCGACGTAGGTTACGAGGGGAACATCGACTATGAACTGCTGCTCTCGCTCGATCCCGACCTCGTGCTGCTCTACGGCGTGAACGGGGCCAGCGGCATGGAGCCGAAGCTGCGCGAGCTCGGCATCCCGTTCCTGTATGTCGGCGATTACCTCGAAGAGTCGCCGTTGGGCAAGGCCGAGTGGCTGGTGGCACTCTCGGAGATCGTCGGGGAACGTGCGAAAGGCGAAAAGGTATTCGCCGAAATTCCCGTCCGATATAATGCACTGAAACAGAAAGTAGCCGATACCGTTCTCGATGCCCCGTCCGTGATGCTCAACACCCCCTACGGCGATTCATGGTTCATGCCCTCTGCCGAGAGTTATGCCGTGCGGCTGATTACCGACGCGGGAGGCGATTACATCTACAAGAAGAACACGGGCAACGTTTCGACGCCCATCGACATGGAGGAAGCCTATCTGCTCGCTTCGGCGGCCGACATGTGGCTGAACGTCGGCGCGGCGAACACACTCGGCGAACTGAAAGCCGCCTGCCCGAAGTTCTCCGACACCCGCTGCTTCCGCAACGGAGATGTATACAACAACAACGCCCGCACCAATACCGCCGGGGGTAACGACTACTGGGAATCGGGCGTCGTGAATCCCGACCTGGTGCTGCGCGACCTCGTAAAGATATTCCATCCCGAACTGGTGGAGGAAGATTTCGTATATTATAAGAAACTGAAATAAATAAATAGAATGAAGTATCTATTCGTAGTAATTTGTTTATTATCCCTTATATTAGCAGGTTGCACTCAGGACGATAATAGTCTTGATGGCAAGGACGGTGAGTGGGAGGATAGTATTAAACTCTCGAAACATGAAATAGAATTTGAGGCGGAAAAAGGCTCTCAAACGGTTGTTTCCGAGGGGCTTTGGTGGTTATCTTATGTTGAGAATCTACAAACCTCTATAAGTTATCCGGGCGTAGGTGATATCAATACAACAGGAAACTTGGGAACATATGAGTGGTTGAATATAGAGAAAATAGATAAGAAAACGCTTCAAATTAAGGTGGAAAGGAATGCCGGTACCATACGAAAAATGCGTATAGCCGTTACCTGCGGAGACTTTTTCGACTATATTGTTGTAACGCAAAAAGGTCTTGATTAATGCGCCTCCGCACCCCGACACTGTTCATATCTCTGACCGTCCTCACGGCTTTCCTTTTCCTGCTGGATCTGGTTGTGGGAGCGGTGCGCATTCCCGTCGGCGACGTGTGGGCGGCCCTGACAGGCGGCGACTGTCCGCGGACTACGGCGAAAATCGTTCTGAACATCCGCCTGATAAAGGCGGTGGTGGCTTTGTTGGCCGGTGCGGCACTGTCGGTCAGCGGCTTGCAGATGCAGACGCTGTTCCGTAATCCGCTTGCCGGACCCTACGTGCTGGGCATCAGCTCGGGCGCGAGCCTCGGCGTGGCACTCGTGGTGCTGGCCGGGGTCGGCTCGTCGATAGGCGCAGCTTCGGCCGCATGGGCGGGTGCGGCCGCCGTGCTGTTCGTAATCGCCGCCGTCGGACACCGCATCAAGGACATCATGGTGATATTGATTTTGGGTATGATGTTCTCGTCGGGCGTGGGCGCCGTCGTGCAGATATTGCAATACCTGAGCAAGGAGGAGGCCCTGAAAGCCTTCGTCATTTGGACGATGGGATCGCTCGGCGACGTGACCGTACAGCAGCTCGCCGTCCTCGTGCCGTCGGTCGTCATCGGGCTGCTGCTGGCGATAGCAACGATAAAACCGCTCAACCTGCTGCTCTTCGGCGAGGAGTATGCCGTGACGATGGGGCTCGACATCCGCCGCTCGCGCAGACTGCTGTTTCTCTCAACCACGCTGCTGGCAGGAACGGTGACCGCCTTCTGCGGCCCGATCGGTTTCGTCGGTCTGGCCATGCCCCACGTCGCACGGATGTTGTTCCGCAACAGCGACCACCGGGTGCTCCTGCCGGGAACCCTGCTTTCGGGGGCATCGGTACTGCTTCTCTGCGACCTCGTTTCCAAGCTGTTCACCCTGCCGATAAACGCCATCACCGCACTGTTGGGAATACCGATAGTAGTATGGGTGGTTTTACGCAGTAAATCAATGACGGTATGATAGAACTGCGCGATTTTTCCATAGGCTACGGCGGCCGCACGCTGCTCCGCGAAGTGAACGCCACGATTCCGAAAGGTACGCTGACGGCGCTTATCGGCCGCAACGGTACGGGCAAATCGACCCTGCTCCGTGCCATAGCTGGACTGAACTGCAATTATTCGGGCCAAATCATGCTCGACGGTCGTACCATCGCCGCCATGAAAGCTCCCGAAATGGCGAGAACATTGGCATTCGTCACGACCGAACGCACACGCATCACCAATCTGCGGTGCGAGGATGTCGTGGCTGTCGGCCGCGCACCTTATACGAACTGGATAGGCCGTATGCAGCCGCAAGACCGGGAAATCGTCATGCGGTCGCTCGCCTCGGTGGGTATGGAGGCGTATGCCGACCGCACGATGGACCGCATGTCGGACGGCGAGTGCCAGCGCATCCTGATTGCCCGCGCGCTGGCGCAGCAGACGCCGGTCATCCTGCTGGACGAACCGACCTCGTTCCTCGATCTGCCTAACCGCTACGAGCTCTGCTCGTTGCTGGCCCGGCTGGCGCACGAAGAGGGCAAGTGCATCCTCTTCTCGACCCACGAGCTCGACATCGCGTTGTCGCTCGCCGATGGCATCGCCCTGATCGACCCGCCGAAACTGCTGTGTATGCCGACGGAGGAGATGCGGCGAAGCGGATTGATTGAAAGATTATTTCAAACGCCGGTCCGGCCTGATGATCATTTTCGGGTACCGTAAGTATTGCTTGTTCCTTTGATTTTATGCGGTATCGTGATTTTCTGCCTGTAGCCTCCCGTTCCGAAGGTGGTCGTAACCTCCTCGACGATGTAGGTGCCGTTCTTGGCCGGATTCCGGTCGTCGATAAGCTCCACCTGGCAAGCCGGATATAACCCGAAATCCCCGAAGAGCGTCACCGAACCGCTAATTCCATTCAGATTGTAGCTGCGGAAGTATTCGATGGCCTCCTCGACGAGCTTGTCGGAGTTGATTTTCATGTTCGGCGACATGTAGGGCACGATGGTGTAGGTCGAGAGGTCTGCCTTCGTGCGGGTCTGCGCGCCGCTGGCCGTGGTATTGCCCGTGACCTTGTGCGTCTTTTTGCTGATTTGCGTGGCGTTCACGGTCTGGAATTCCTTACTGCCGGAGGTATTCGGGTCGTAGTCGGGGTTCAGGCGCACCGTCACCTCGAAGAATTTCTCGTCCGAGCCCAACGCCTTGGCCTGTACGGCAAGGAATTTCGGGTCGGTTTTGAGCACTTTCAAATCCGACGATGCCACGTGCGTGTCGAAGCGTATGCGGAAAGGGCCGGACGACGTGTCTTCCGGAAACCGGGGCTGGCTCTTGGCCGATGAATACGGGCGGCCGATGGCGATAGCCGGCATCAGGTCGGGACTGTTCTCGTCGTATTTCAGAAAGCAGTAAATGCGGTAGCGGCTCCACGCCGAGAGGATGTCGGCCACGGTGAAGTTGTCCGTGATTTTGATCTTTCCGATCTGGATGTCGAACCGTTTGGTCTCGGAGTGCAGTTTGAACCCGGTATCTTTCAGTATGTTGTATTTGCCTTCCATCACGTCGTTCACGCTCGTGCCCGATGCCGGCGTCTCGAACTTGGGAGCCTGTTTCAGCTTGAGCTTGTAGGCCATATTCTCGCATTTCAGCTCGAAGCTGCTCTCGGTGTTGTAGCCGGTGATATACCCGTCGAACATCGTGCGCAACATCCCGTTATATCCCAAACGGATACGCACCCGTTGCCCGATTTTGAAGGTCGTGGCGTCCATTGCCGAGTAGCTGGAGCGTTTCTCGATGACCACACCGTCCTGCATGACCTCGGTGGTTATCCGGCCGGCATCCTTGCCTTCGAGGGTGACCGTACCGACGATGGTGGAACGAAAAACAGTCCCTTTGGGAAATCGGACGGTCGCCGTACCGATGAGTTTCTTGTAGGTCTCGACGATCTCCACCTCCTGCACCTCCGTGAGTGTGACGGGGTTCTGTATCGCCATCGGGTTCCCCGGATCGGGGTCGCCGACGGTAATCCGGCAGCATAATACATCGAGCGGTGCTACAGCCATAGGTTATTCAGTTTTAGTATGGAGGTCGGGTCGATGACGTCGGTGCCGAACCGTACCCACTTGATCCATTTGTTCGTGTGTTCGATGGCCTCGTCCACGACCTCCGCATCTTTGGAAATCAGTTCCACCGCCTCGGACGGTTCGACGGCCACGCATTGCAAGGTATAGGGCTGGACGTTCCGGTATTCGGCGGCAGGAAGCGAGTAGCCCAGAATGATAAGCTGCGAGATTTTCAACTGCCGAAGGATGGTGTTGTCGCAGTCGATGACACCTTTGTACTGTACGATTTTCAGGAATTTCGACAGCTCGGCTTCCGGGTACACGTCGGGATATTTGCTGGTTATCCGACCGTTTACGGTAAATTCCAGGTCGCCGCCCGAAATGAACTCCTTGCGGGTGTAGTCGCGTCCCTGTACCGTGGTCAGCACGATGTTGTTCTTCGAGGAGAGCTGCACCTGCGGCCCCAGATCGACGAAGGTAATCAGCCCGTATTTGCTGTTGGGCTCCACCTTGCCGCTTTCCTTGTCGTAGTAGGTGCCCTCACCGCTGATTTTCAATTCGATGTAGTCCGCCACCGTGCGTCCCACGATGCTGTCGGTGTAGTTCTTCTTCTCGGCGACGGCCTGCTGCTCCTTGATGAGCTGGTAGTATTGCCCGGATTTGTTGACGATGGCGCTCTGCGACTGGGTTTCGAGGTATTTGTCCCGCTCTTTCTGTTCCCAGTATTTGATGTAGCGGGGATAAGAGCGGAGCATACCGTAACCCGTCTGGCAGACGAACTGAATGGCGGCACGTTTCAGGATGTCGCTGTTTTTGGAGAAGTAATGTACGGCACCGTCCTGAAACTCCGCGAGTCCCAGACCGATGGCGCGGCGGGCGGCATCGCTGATATAGCCACCCAGTCCGCCATGAGAGAGGATGCCCCCGCTCAGAAGCGTCGAGGCACCGATGTTGAGCAATCTGCTGCCGAATAGGTTCTTCATGTCGTTGTCTTTTTGTTGATTAACCGTTCCACGAGGCATCGAAGTCATGCACCACGTCGATAAGGGCTTGGGCCATCTGTTCCTTGAAATGCTGGATCTCGGCCGTCTGTCCTTCAGGCGATTTAAGCAGGTCGATGGTCTCCACGCTCATCAGGTTGGTGATGTTGACGATGACCTGCTTGGGAGCCGCCGAAGACAGCCGCCCCGTACCGGAATAGTTGCCGCCCGCGCCACCGTCGTCATCCCCGGAAACACCCGTGATGCGGTTGGCATTGAACGGGGAGGTGTCGTTCGAGTCCGGCTCGTTGGCGTAGAGCGCCGCCGAGAAACCCGCCTTGCGGAGGATATTTTCCGCTGCCTCCGAGGAACCGCCGAACACCTGGCGCAGGGTGCCGGAAAGGTTTACCAACAGGTGGTGTACACGCTGCCGGCCGGCCAGCATCTCCTGACGCTCCTTGTCGGTAGCCTGCGCATTCAAAGCCTTCTGTACCCACAGCCCGTCTTTGTTCTGCGTAAAACCGCCACGAGTCAGTTCACCGTAGTCGAATCCCGATTTCTCGATCAGGGCACGGGCGCCCGCCGCGCTCTCGATGGCATCGAGATAGCCCTGTGCCGCCGTGGTGATGTGTTTCACGGTGGTGCTGTTCTGGTAGGCAGCGTAGGTGGGCGTATAGGCGGCCGCTATTTCTGGCAGGTCGCCGAGAGCGTTGGTGTAGGTGACCTTGCCGTCACGCTCGAACCAGAAAGGTTTGTCCAAGCCGAGCTTCTTTGCGGCTTCCGCTGCCGTCACTGCCTGCTGGCCGTATTTGAGGGCGATGTTCTCGATAAAGGCACGCACCTCCAACGGGTCGGACATTTTTCCGAACTCGGCATAGGCGGCATTCAGGCGTGACTGGCTATCCCGGCGGGCAATGGCTGTAATAGCCTCCCTGCTGTCGTCCTGCCGGGCATCTTCGGGGCTGTACACATCCTCGATCGTAATCATGCCGTCCGATGCACCCACGGCAAACGTGCCGGCCCAGCCAGCCCACCAGTTTTTGGTAAAGGCTCCGATCTTATGGCCGCTGCTTTCCTCGATGGTCTTGCCTGTAGTCAGGTCGTCCACCGCCTTTTTGGTATCAATGGCCTGCTGGTAGGTCTTGTGTAAGGCAGCGTATAGGTCTTCGATAACCGGATAGCGGTATTTCTCGTTGGCGGTAATGTCTTCCAGCACGGCGTCTTTGGCCTTCTTGATCTGCCACGTCTTGTAGGCAACCCACCCCAAAGCACCAACCAAGGCCGCGATGCCGGCCGTGGCGGCAACGGCGGTCGTACCGATGGCACTCAGGGAACCGGCGGCACCGACCAGACCGCCGCCCGTTGCGACCTGCGAGGCGAACAGCGAAGAGAATCCGGCACGGGCGGCGAAAGAACCGGCTCCACCTTGCAGCAAGGCACGTCCCATTGCACCCTTGCCACTGACACCGGCGGCCTGAAAAGCGGTGACAAGAGCCCGTTTGTTGGCAAAAGACAGGGCTTTGACGCCTCGGGCACTGGTAAGTCCGGTCAGACCGGAAAGCAGCTCGGCGATGGAATTGCCTGCGGCCTGTTTGCCGATAAAGCCGACCGCGACACCGACATTGGTCAGAGCCCCGGCGAGTTTGAACAGTCGCGTGGCGACAAAGCCGGTGAACAGAAGCGGCTCGATCCAGTAAAAGTTGCGGGTCATCCACGAAGCGAAGTTCCCCAGCACGGAGAGCAGGCTCAGTACACCTTGTCCGATGGAAGCGAGGCCACGGGCGAACTCACGGGAATTGAACTTGGAAAGGAAGTCTTTCAACGTACTCCGGATGACAGGCTCGATCAGCTCGTACCCCTGCATGAAGGATTCCGTGAGTTGGGAGGTCATCTGGTACCACAAACCTTTGGTCGTGTCCTGCTTCACCTGCGCCAGCTCGGAAGAGATGCCCTGCGATGCACGGTTCTGCGACGCGAGCGTCCGAAGCTGCCCGTAGTTGCTGACGAACATCATGGCAGCATTGCCTCCGATCTTGCCGAAGATGGTCTGCATGTCGGCCATCGTCGCCCCTTTCTTGTTCAGATCCTCGAAGATGTCGGCCAGCGGACGCAACTTTTCCACCTGTTTGCCGTAGATATCCTCCATGCGCGTGAACTTCACGCCCAGACGGTCCAATGCCTCCCGTGCCTCTTTGGTGGGTTTGGCAAAGCGGGTGGACATGGCTCGCAGGGCCGTACCGGCCATCGTTCCCTTGATACCCATATTGCCGAGAACGCCGATAGCGGCGGATGCCTCCGTGAAATCGACCCCGGACAGACGCAGGTAACCGGCCGCCATCTTGAAGGATTCGGCCATCTCGATGATGTTCACGTTGGAACGTGACACGGTAGAGGCCAGAATGTCGGCCACCGAACCCATGCTGGTATTCTTGATATTGTAGCCGGTCTGGATGTTGGTGGCGAGGTCTGCAATTTGAGAAATGTCGTTGTCGCCAATGAGCGCAAGGTTCGTAATCGGGCGGATCGATTCGTTGATGGTCTCGATACCCATGCCGGCCATACTCAGGTATTTTACCGCGCCTGCCACCTCGATAGCCGTGAACTTGGTTTCGACGCCGATACGGCGTACATATCTGGCCATCCGGTCGAAACGCCCCTCGAAGGTTGCCAAATCGGAGTCGGCCACCCGGAGAATCGAGTGAGCCGACTGCATGATGTTGGAATACTCGACGGCTTCCGTGAACTGCGTGCGCAGGAAATTATAGGCCATGTAGGCGTTGAGCATTCCGGCCATCGGGAGATTACGCCACGACGGGGCCTTGGAATACTGGATGCGGTTGATAGCTGCACGGCGTTTGCTGCCGTACACGGAATCGTCGAAAGCCGCCTGACGGCGCATGGAGGTTACCACATGGGCCGCGTTGCGACGCCGCAGGGTTTCCTCGGCCTGACGGCGTCGCTTCTCCGCGTTGAGTTCCTCCCGACGGGTACGTTCGGCAATCTTGCGCAACTCCCGGTCGGCACGCGCACGTTCGCTTTCACGCAGGCGTGCGGCACGCTCGGCAGCCCGGATTTCCGACATCTGCCGGAAGGTATCTACCTGCAAGGCCGCTTTCTCACGGGCCTGTTGCATACGCTGACGGTTCATGGCCTCGTCTGCATAGAGGCGTTTGTTCAGTCCCGCCTGCTCTTTGTCGGAGAGTACGGGCGCTGCGACCGGGGCATACGGAGGCCGCACGACCGGACCGACGGGAGCGGAGGTTGCGGGAGCCGCCGTATTCAGGTGCAGCGTCATCGTGGCAGCACCCCGGATGTTGCCCAAAAGCGTGAGAATCTCCTGCAAGCGTACACGGGCCGTGTCGGTCTTGATGTTTACCTCACGCCCTTTCTCCAAATGAGCGAGGGCCGAGTTGATCTTGCCGATGGAGCGGGTGACCGTCCGCTGGGTGTCCATGACGCTCTTGACTGCCAAGGCGGCATTCCGTTTCGCCTCGGCCTGCTGCTCGTCCAACTTTTTCTTGCCGACCAGTTTATTGGTCTGGTTACGGAGCGCGCGGCCGTCGATTTTCTCGCCGGGGTTGATGGTCAGCTTGATACCCTGCGTCAGCTCTTTGATTTCGGTCAGCAGGGTCTTGACACCCTCCAGTCGTTTCTCCGTTTCTCCGGTCTTGATTTCCAGATCGAAGTTGAAATCCTTCTTCTTGCCGTTCTTTCCCCGGAAGGTCTTTTCCACGGCCTCCATCATCTCGTTGATGTTGGTGATGACCGGTGCAAAGCTCGCCCTGCCCTTGCTTAGTTTCTCGACGGCATTGGCAAAAGCTATTACCTGCTCGGTGCCCTGCGTGGCATCGACCTTTATATCGTAAAAGACTTCGTAATTCTGCGTTTGAGCCATGAATAGCGTGTTTACATCCGTTGAAAGAATAGCCCTTTTCGGGCATCGGGGACTGAAAAGGAAAACCCCGCAGTCACAAGGGCTGCGGGGCTTCGGAAAGCGGATCAGGGAGACGGCGGTTGCAGGGTAAGACGGGAAATAAGCACCTGCTGGTGAAGCCACAATGCCTCTTCAGAAAGCATGGCGAACTCCTCGTCCGTAATGCTGTCGAGATGGACACCCGGAAAGTAGTGGCGGATATAGATCAGCCGTTGACGAATCCGCTGGTCGTCACGTACCGCCCAGGTGTCGATCAGTTTACCAGCAGGCTCTGACGGGTGGTGATGATTTCAGAAAGCTGGGACATCAACCCGAAGAGGAACAGCGATTCGTTGTCCACCAGCTCCTTGTCGCCGTCGAGGAAGCAGTCGCGGGCGAGCTGACGCATGGCGTTCACCTCGTCCTTCTTCGACGCCGCCATGAACTTCGAGAACTGCGGGAAGGTCGGTTCTCCCATGTAGGCGACATAAAACTCTTTTTCTCCGCAATCCATATCGCCGAACACGACCATCGGATAGACCTTGCGGACTTTCTTCTCGGCCTTCAGCGCGGCCGCTTTTTTCTTAATCTGGGCTTCCTGCTCCAGCGTAAGATTCTTATCTTCCATTTCTGCGTGATATTTGGTTACAAAAAGGAATAGCGGCTTTCCGGCTTCAACGGGTGTAAATCGGGAAAATATTTCGATAAAATGCAAAAGTTAGAAAGATATTGCCTATATTTGCAGAAAACTCACATATAACAACGATATTGTATGATTATTCAGTTCACAGTTGAAAATTTCCTTTCATTCAGGGAGGCGGCGACACTTTCGTTGGCAGCTTCAGCTTTGAAGGAAAAACAAACTTCGTCGGAGGATATCGTTTTTGAACTGGCCGGAACGAATCTTTCTTTGCTGAAAAGTGCCGTTGTGTACGGAGCTAATGCCAGCGGAAAGTCCAATTTGATAAAGGCCCTTGATTTCTTCAAGTGGTTTGTTATCAATTCATCCAAAGGTGTACAGTCCGGCGAACGCATACAACAGGTGGAAAGTTTTCGCCTCAATCGCGGCACGGAGAACGAACCCAGCTATTTCGAGGCCGTCTTTGCTGATGAACAGGCTCAGTACCGGTACGGTTTCGAGGTGGATGAGAAACGGGTTTACAGAGAATGGCTTTACCAAAAAAGCAATAAGAAAAAAGCCAAGGAAGTGGAGTTGTTCCTGCGCAATCTGGATGAGTATGAATTGCATCCGAAATTTACCGTCGGGAAAGAGGTGGTTGCTAAAAGGATGGTGCGCGACAATGCACTGCTGTTGTCCGTAGCCGCGCAATTCAACGAGGCCGTTTCGGTGGAAATCATGGAGTGGCTGGCTAATACAACTATCGTGCTGGGCAGTAGCGACGAGCGGATATGGGAAATGGCAGCCCGGCAAATCGATAATCCCGAGATGAAACAGCGCATTGTCGAGTTTGCCCAGTTTGCCGATTTCGGAATAGACGACATCCGTAAGGTTGACAATACGGTCATCAGTTCGCACCAACAGTATGACGAGACGGGAAAGGCCACGAAAATGGTCACTTTTCCGTTCCGGAAGAACGAGTCGGAAGGTACGATCAAGTATTTTTCATTGGCCTATCCGATTATCGACGCACTGGATCACGGCAAGCGATTGGTCATCGACGAGTTCGACTCGAAGATGCACCCGCTGTTGACCAGTAAAATCATTGCACTCTTCAACTCTCGGCTGACGAATGCCAAGAATGCACAGTTGATTTTTACGACGCATGACACGAACCTGTTGAATGCAAATCTGTTCCGTAGAGACCAGGTGTGGTTTACTCAAAAAGACTCTTTGGGGGCATCGGAGTTGTATTCGCTGGCAGAGTACAAAGTACGCAACAGTGCGCCCTTCGAGAAAGAGTATCTCATGGGGAAATATGGAGGTGTCCCTATCGTCGGACAGTTCGAGCGTTTGTTTGATCAGAAAGAAGAGACGGAAAATGGCACGGATGAATAAACGAGACCCACGGGCTGCCCGCAATCTTCGACGGGTAAGTTTTGTTCGGGAGGTCAAGCAAACCTTTCTGATCGTATGCGAGGGAGTGAATACCGAACCCGACTACTTCAATGCCTTCCGTCTGACATCAGCCAATATCAAAGCTGTCGGACAAGGCATCAATACGGTCGGGCTCGTGCAGAAAGCTCTTCGGATAAGGGAAGAAGAGCGGAAGAAAGGTCGTGACTATGACCAATGCTGGGTAGTATTCGATAAGGATGATTTCCCGGACAATGATTTCAATCGTGCAATAGCATTGGCTCAAACCGGCGGAATGAAGGTCGCGTATAGCAATCAGGCATTCGAATATTGGTTTCTGTTGCACTATAACCTGTTTCAAGGGCCGATGCACCGAAATATGTACGCCGAGAAGTTGAGCGGGTTGTTAGGTGTGGCATACAGCAAGGAAGCCGGATTTGCCGGACAGGTATTCAGAATATTGGCGGACAAACAAGGGCAGGCGATCCGGAATGCCAAAGCCATCATGTGCCAAATGGAAAACATCCCGCCGGCACAGGCAGAATCATCTACAACAGTACATCTTCTTGTCGAAGAGTTGAACAAATACATATAACAGCCGATACGAAAGCAATCACTGATGAATCAGCTCGTTATCACAGAATTTGCATCATTATCATGGCTCATGATAATGATGCAATGCTTTTGTAATTGCGATGCTCGGCAGAAGTGCTGCCGTACAAAAGTACCGCACTTTAGAGAATTTGTGGTAGTTTTGTACACCCCTCAAACAAAACGGAGAAACATCGTTTATCAAATGTTTCTCCGTTTCTCATTTCTTACAGCAATGCTTTCAATTTCTCTTCCAGCACTGATTTGGCAATAGCTCCGACTTGCCGCCCGACCTCCTTGCCATCCTTGAAGAAAATCACCGTCGGTATATTCCGAATGGAATACCTTACGGCTATGTCGTTGTTCTCTTCGACATCACACGCGGCGATGATCACCTGTTCCTTATAGGTCTCCGCTAACTCCGCTACCATCGGAGCCAAAGCCTTGCACGGGCCGCACCACTCGGCACCGAAATCGACCATGAGCGGCTTCTCCGCAGAGAGCAGCTCATCAAAGTTTTTCTCTGTCGCTTGTATCATAATCATTCGTTATAGGTTATACTCAAAAAGGCTGCAAAAATACCGAAATATCCCCGGACTGCAAACACAGAACCGCCTCTTTTCAAAAAAGAAGCGGTCCCATGCAAGAGAATGAGAGCTAAATGGTATCCCCGTCTCCGATCTGAATATCAAAGGGATTGAGGTCGAACTCGTGTACGATGTTGGTATCGTCCTGCTGGCTCTCCATGCCATCCTCGCTGAAGATACAACCTTTCAGCGTGACGGTGGTGGTCGTCCAGTCATCGCTGGCCATCGGGTTGGCGAACGAGATAATCAGGTCGAATTCACCCACATCCATCAAACTGCCGTAGGTCGAGCGCAAGGTCTGCTGTGTGGCATAGTCCATTGTGATGCTCGCCGTGTAGGAGATGTTTCCGAAACCCCGGCTGACAGGTTTTCCACCCAGACCGTAGTTGGGCTCGATTTTACGCTTCTTGCTCCATTTGATACCCGAAACGCCTTCGAGTACGGTGGAGCCTTCTTCGATTCCCAAGGCCGTGCTGGCCAAGGTAATCATCGACCAAGAGTATGCGACGTTGTTTATGATTGCCATGTTTTCATCTATTTAGCGGTTAGTGATAAGCCCTCTTCGACATAGATTTTCACGGCCACGCCGACGGGCACGATGACATAGCTGATGCGGAGCGTATCGTCCAACAGCACGTTCTGGTTGGGGTCGATGGTAACGGCATAGCCGCTGATCTCCTGCGCAGCCTGCATCTTGGCCAGTATGTCCCCGATCAGGGTCTTGAAGGCCGTGATCTTCGAGGGTGCGAGAAAGCCCGTTGCCGGATTGACCATCAAAGGGCTGTGCAGATACGGGAGCAAGGCTTCACGCACGGCACGGCGACTCTTGTTGATGGTGCGGTTGCGGGCGATGGTTCGGTAGTCCCCGTTGGAACAAGTCTGGTCTTTGGAGATATAGATGCCGTTCTCCCGACCCGAATACTTGATGGGGAAAATGTATCCCTTATCATCCAATTCGTCTAACAGCACCGGCGAAAGAGACTCGTACAGGTTGGTCGATACGAACTCGTCCTCGGCATCGAGCGTGAGGTCGCCGAACCCGAGCTCGATTTGCTGGAAGTCGTCGGTAAAGAGATTAAACTGCCGTACCCAGGCGATGGACTCGTGAACGCTTGCCTTGGCAAGGGCTCCCATGACAGCACCCAAAAAACCGACCGGCGTATGGTTCGGATTGCGGTACTGAATCATCGCGTTCTGGTCATTTCGGGCCTGTCCGAAGATGACGCTGGTACGGGACGATTCGCAGATAGCCGACGGTATGCGGTTCAGGTCGATGACCTTCGCCTCCTCCGTGTCGCCGCCCGTGTTGGCGGGGTTGGCACACAGCACCACGGACAGCGGCTGGTTCAGCTCGGCCAGAGCCACCGCCTTGTCGTTGATGCCTTTCACGAGGTTCAGGTTGTATTTCTCCTGCTCGCCGTTGAGTTTCCACAGCGGCTGCTCGGTCCAGATACCCACCTGCGAGATAAGCCCATCGGCGGCACGCTGCATCACGTCGAGGGCGTCCCAGTTCTCGGAGCAGTCCGCGAACATGACGTACAGCCTGCCCGGACCGTCGATGTTGCCGCTCATGCGGAAGAACTCGCGGATGTGGTAGGCCGGAATGCCGAACAGAAAGTTTTCGTTCGTCTCTTCGTCGGGGTCGCACGCGACACGCTCCTTGATGCCGAAGTCCTGTACGGAGGATTTACGGCTGGTGATGCAGAGGACATCGCCCAAGGCCACGTTCGCCTCGTTGCTTTTCCCGTAACCTGCGGTAAAAAGGTCGGGCTGCCCCGATACGTCGAACAGCAGGCCCGTGATTTTCTCGTTGCTTGCGGATGCGGCATACGGCAGATTGCCGTCCACATCCTTGATGATTACATTGCCTAATGCCATATTGCCTGCGTGTTATGATTTGTAATGGGGATTCTTGTAGAGGATGGCCTTACCCCGGATGGCCGGAGCGGTCTGCGGCACGTACATGCTGCCATCGCTATCGATGTAGAGTTCCTTGTAGTCGGGGAACTTTCCGAGGATGGCCAACGCCGCAGCAGGAATCTCGGCCGCCGCTTTCGGAGCGGGTTCTTTTTTCGAGGATTTTTCGGTTGTCGTATCTTTCTCTCCGGTCATTACCGGTGGTGCGGCTACCGTCGCATCCGGTTGGGCGGCATCTGTTTCGGGAATGGTCGTTTGAGTCTTTGCCATAGATATTGCGGTATGAAAAAGGGGGATGGAGTATGGTGTCCATCCCCCGCACGGTTATTATTCGGTGATTCGGTGATTCGATAAAGGGTTATGCCGTTTTGGTATAAGCCGTATGGACGACGATCTCGGCAGGTTTGACGATGTTCACGTCCAGCTTCATTCTCATCTGAAAAAAGAAGAGCTCCGAGTTGGATTGCAGACGGTCCACTTTCAGTACCTCGGCGTCGTTGGCGTAATCTACGCCCATCCACAGGTTGGAATCCATGCCCGACGTGAAGTTGCCCATGACGATGGTGTGCTCCGGAACTCCCGTGATCGGGATGATACGCTTACCCTTGAAGCGGTAACGGTTCACCTCGCTGTTCTCGGAGTATTTCACCATCTTGTCGGTGATATACTGGTCGTAGGCATCCCACGCTTCCCAGCCCATGACAATGCTCAGGCCCGACCGCTTGCGGATCTGCTTGGGGCATTTCTTCCACATCGAGTAGAGAGCCGCCTCGACCGCAGCACCGTCCTTGAGCTCGGTTGTGCCGGAGACGATGCACTGGCCGCCCGCGACGGTCTGGGCATCGGTAGCGTTCACGTTATCGATGATGCGTTTGATGACCCCGTCGAAGTATTTCTCCTTGCCGGCTCCGATCTGTACGGCACCCGCGGGAGCCGTGATGTTTGCGGCAGCCGTACCTCCCTTGGCCGAAGTCCAGATGGCATTGCCGATGAACTCGTTTTTCTTGTCCATCAGAAGGCGCAGCATCGTGGCCTGCAACTTGGGATCGAGCTCGCGGAAGACGAGGTTGCCCGTCGGCTGTGCGAATTTCCAGTAAGCCTCAAAATCGCGCGGGTTGAATTCGAGGTAAACCATGAATTCGGCGGGTTCGAGGTGGCGTTCCGTGAACTGGTATTCGTTTTCGCCGTTCTCGCCTTTGGCCCCGTGCGAACTCTGGGGCGTGGGGACGTTGTCCTGAATGATGTCTCCCAACCGGATGGCGGGAAGGGTGTACTTGTGCTGGATGCCGGATTTGATGTGGATCAGCCCCTCACGGAAGGTGTCATTTCCCTGCGCCGTGTAGGTGAGCAGGTCCTCCAATACCTCTCCGGCATAGCCGTTCTGTAAGAAAGTTACTGTATCTGCCATTGTGTTAGTGATTTTCTGGGTTTGAATCTCGGCCGCGAACAGGGAGCATCGACTCAAAGCGGTAAACCACTTCCGGCAAATCAGTTTATGTGTATCAAGGTGGCGGGATGGTACGTCTCCCGCCGGACGGGGCTATTGCAGTTTCTTGAAGGCGAAGTCCTTGCCCACGACGGCTTCGACCTGCTCGGCCATCTTCTGACCGGCACTCTTCAGGGCATCGGCGGCTGCTTGGGCGTTGTCGGGGTCGGTGGCGATCTGCTCGCTGATTTTCTCGCGTGCGGGAATCGAACCGATGGTGTCCTGCACCAGTTGGAAGTTCGTGGCAGCCATCTCTTTCCAGCCGGGCACCGCATCCGCCTCGATTTTGCCTTCGTCCACGGCTTTCTGCAAGAAGCTCTGGATGGCACTCGCTTTGGCATCGGCCTCTTTCTGCTCATAGACCTGCAACCGGGCGGTTGCGCTGTCGAGGTCTTTCTGGAGGTTGCCGATGGTGGCGTCCTTGCCGGCAATCACGGTCTTGGCGTCGCTCAGGGCTTTATTCGCCTCGGTCAGTCTGGCTTCCACGCCGGTCAGCTCCGAAATGCGGGAGAGCACGTCCCTCACCTCGTTCTTCTCCTGCATGCCGAGTGAGGCGACCACCGCGTTGTATTCCGGGGATAATGTTTTCTCTTCGTTCATGGATCTGTGATTAAGTTTCGTATTAAGAATAGTGGTTTTCTCGCCAGACGGGTGATTTCCATCCGTGAGCGTGGAAATGCGGCTCATCACCGCCTGTATAGCCGCCGCATCCGTGATACCCGACAGGTCTGCCCGGACTTTGTCCCGAAGCTGCTTGTTGGTTTTCAGCACGTGGCTTTCGGGAATGATACCCGCTTTCACGGCCGCCGCGGCATCGAAGAATGTCCCGTCCCGTCCGGCGGCCCCGTCCATGATGGCCCGGACTTTCTCGCGGCTCAACCCGAACCGCTTGCGGTAGATGGTCTCGATCTGTGCAGTGAAGGCTTTGACCAGCTCGGATTCCTCCCCGTCGTTGTCGTCAGGCAAGAACGGGTTGTGAATCATCAGGATGCCGTAATCGCGCATGAACGACTTGTCCCCGGCAGCCCAGATGACGGAGCCCATCGAGGCGGCCATGCCTTCGATGACGCATTCGGTAGGCACCGTGGCGTTCTGGATGGCGGCATAGACCGTCATACCGTGCAATACCGAGCCGCCCTCCGAGTTGATGAGTACCCGGATAAGGGAAGGACGCACGATGTTCTCCAAAAAGTCGAACGCCTCGCTGAAACGCCCGGCACTCTCTTCCGTGATACGGCCGAAGAAGCGGATGGAAGCCGGACGCCCGGCACCCGACTGACAGACGATATGTTCAAAAGTTTCCGTGTTCATCTTTTCCTTTGGGTAAGAATAGCTTCGCTCGCGTGAAATGGTTTATAACCCGGCTCCGGAGCCGTTCGGGACATCCTCGGCAGGCTTTTCCGCTTCGGGCTCTTTTTCCTCCTCCGGCAGGTCCGGCACATCGACCGACGGCTCGAACCCCGTAACCTTTTCGTAGGTCGGCTCGGCGTGATGCCCGTGTCCCGCCGTGTCGTGCTGCGGGGCATCGGCATGTTGCGTGAAGGGCGGCATGACCAAGTAGCGTTCGACCCAGTTCCGGTATTTCCATGCGGAGGATTCCCGGAACCATACCTCGTAATCCACCCAGTACGCCTGCAACATGTTGGTCGTTAGGGGCATATCGAAGTAAAGGAGATTGCACCGCTCCGTGAGTGCCGGTTCATGGCTTTTGGCATCCTGAATGGCGACGTTCAACCGCTGGAAAACGATGAACGGGTCGCATTCCCGCTCCGGGTCGGTGTGATTGAGCGTATTGAGGATGAAGCGGATGCGCATGGTGGCGCGCCCCTCGCCGATACGTTGCTGCTGCACGAGGTAACGCACGTTCACGAAGCGGATGAAGATGGCCGGAAAAGCGATTTCCATTTCCAGATTCTCGCTGCGCACGATTCGGGAGAACTGTCCCGTGTCGATCATGACAGTCTTGAAAAACGGCGGACTTTGCGGGTCTTCCGGATGCTCCCGCAGAGTGAGGATTGCCCGGCGGACAGCCTGATACATGTTCACGAACGGATTCTCCGATACCTGTTCGGGCACGGCGACCGGAGGTTGTTCCGCCTGAGACGCGGAACCGTTTACGGGTGGGTTATGTGGTTTCTTATCTTTGATCATGGGTTCGGAAAGGGAAATCCCCTGAATAGGATGGGGATAAACAGTTGGTTGACGGTATGGTTCAGTTTCGGGTTGATGCCGATAAACTGCCGGTGTTCGGGCCGGCGGCTGCTATATTGGTTGACCGTATAGAGCCCTAATGCCGGGTCTGTGTTATGAACGGCGGCGTAACTCTTGGAAGCGCCGCGTTTTCCCGGCTGCTTGAAATTGCTCGCCTTGGTACGGATAGCGTAACGGGCTCCCCGGCGGAAAATCCTCTTTCGTTCACCGTAGCCGCGCTGGGTGATGTTGGTATGGTCCATACGGTCGGCTTCCCCGGTGATGGAGTGCGACAAGGTTCCGGTGTCGTTCATCACGGGATGGGTAAAGCGTCGGCCCCAGCGGGATTTGCGCTCCGGCCACGGCTTGCCGCTGCCGTAAAAGCCGCCTTCGGCAAAGCTGCTGCGGAACCGGCTCTTGGTGTATTCGCCGGCCATTGTCACGAAGTCATGGGTGTTGAACTCCATCTTGCTGGGCAGATACCGGCCGTTACCTTTCGGCGCCCACTGCTCGCAGAATTGTTCGAGGGTGATTCTCATGGCCTACGGATGGGTGTCGGTTTGTTTCACGCCACGGGGATGGCCGTAACGCTTGTAGTATTCCTCGTCCGACATGATGCCCCGGTCGGAAGAGCTTCCGCCGACCGCTATACCGCCTCCGCCACCCATGCCGGGTATCACGTTGAGCTGCTTGCCCACGACGATACCGAACTCTTTCTCGATTTCGTCTGCCGCCACTTCATACTTGTCCGTGATAAGTGAATAGAGCTTGATACGGTCCTCATTGTTCATGTCGATGCGGTTGGAATACTTGAATTCCAGGCCGGCGGGGATATAGCCCATCGCCACGAGCCGGGGGATGATCTGCTCGTTCATCACGTTCTCGATGTAGCGGCGGTACACCTCGATGCGATCGCGGAAGATATCCTGATGCGCCTTGGTGGAGCCGACATACGACTGCATGCCTCCGGCCATCGATTCGGAGCCGAGGATAAGGTTCGAGACCTCCTTGTTGGCGAACTGGATCAGTCCGGTATATATCTTCTCGCTGTTGGACATGGTGAAGGTCTTGATGTCCACCTCGTCCTCCAGTCCTGTCACGATAACTTTGTTCTGGGCGGCATTGGAGATGTCCTGCGCCAGACGCTTGCGGTCCATGTTGTTTTCGCTGACGGTCTTCCCGTGGATGATGGGCTGGCCGTAGGTATGACTGAAATTGACGTAGTTGGCAACCGTGAACTTTTTGGCGAGAATCAGCGGCGTCGTGGCCGAGAAAAGTCCCAGATCTCCGGTCTTGACAAGCACGTAACGTTTCCGGTAAGTAGCCGAGTGAATGTCCCAGTGCGGCAGCCACAGCCCTTGCCGTTTGACGACAATGCCCTGTTCGGGCAGGACATTGCGGCGTTCGATGCTGTTGACCTCTTTCAGACGCCCCGTGTCAGGGTCGATAGTAGGCATGATTTCCAGTAACGTGTAACCGTAGAGCTTGGCTTCGATGACACCCCGGATGATCTTGTCGAACTGCGAGCCCTGTATCTTCTGGCTCTCTTTCACATCCTTGACGTATTTGCCCTTGTCGTTCAGACGGGCGAGCATATAACGGTCTCCAAGTATCTGGCTTTCGAGTGTCTCGATGACGGCACGGATGTGCGCGTCCTGTTGCAGGCACGCATCGTACAGGTCGATCAGACGTGCCCGGTCGTCGAGGATGGTGCCCAGCAGCATGTTCGAGCGCACCGAACGGTAGCGGTTGTGCCGTTCGATTTCCCGCACGTATTCCTGAATCGTTTTTTTCGACGTGTGGAATATGCTTTCGAGCAACTCGTGGTTAAATGTTCCTTCTTCCTGCATTTTTTTCGGGTTTCAAAAAGAATAGTTCGATCCCGAAAAAATGGGTTATCCGACCCCTTCAGACCATACGGAGAAATCGCCTCCAATATATTCGGTTTACCATACAAAATAAGCGTACGATTACTTACAGATTTTTGGTCCGTTTTTGCATCTAAAACCTGCTTGTAAATATCTATAAATGAATTATTAACGATAAAATTTGTCGCCAAATTTATAGTTAAAATCAAGCCAAAAAGTATATATTTGCCTGCAAAATTTAATATATCGAGAAAATGGGAACAATCGACAATCATCAAGGGTTCAAGCTACGGTTCGGTGAATTTCCGGATTTGCTGTTCACCGCTATAGATACCCGGACTTATTTTGACATGACACATTTCCTGCAATCCATGAATTTGGATCCGGAAGAAAAGATTGCTGAATTCACCGCAGGTTTCGCCTTGTGGATAGAACATTTAGCGAAAATGTATGGCATACCGCCGGACGAATGTTTTGCCGTCGATGCCGCAACGAAACACTCTCTGGCAGAAGAGTCCTTCGCACTGCCGTTCCTCTGCTGTACTGACCCGGTATTCGGCGCGTACCTGCTGGAGAGCATGACGCAGATGCTGTTAAACGGCATAGTATGTTCCGATTCATACGTCCTGATGCAAGCTCAGGTCCGATTTACGCCGGAAGAATTGATTGCCAACCGAAACAACAGCGAGTTATGAAAACGAAAGGTCCATTTTTACCGTCGAAGCAGCTATTAGTCTTCAACGGAGCGTATGTACTCATTGCTGTGGTGCGCTCATTACATAGTGCCGCGGATTTCTCCGGCATCAATCTGCAAAGCATATCATTCTCCTGTACAGGTAGGTATGTTGCCACTGGCGGGTTCTATTTTCGTCATGCGCATCCTGATGTACAGATCGAGTTATCGGATCTCGATAACTTGACATTACAGGAGTATGACCGTTTGTGCGGAGTGGAACGCCGCTATTTCACGGTGCGTGAGATCGCACACAAACGGCAGGCGTATGATGAACGGCGCAAGGAGTTCCGGAAATTCTGTAAACAACGTGATTTAGAAGAAAAAGAAAAGTAATACAAGATGAAAAGTAATACGACACTATGCGAAGAGTACCCGATAAGAGTGCTTTTCAACGATGACAAGACCTTGGCATGGGTGAACCTCCATGACCTCTGTAAAGTTTTGGGACGGGAAGAACTGCTGACCGACAAGGCGGCCATTCACCAATTACCTTCCAGTATCCAGATTCCGTTCCGCAAGAAAGGACGTGAAATGTGGGCCATCAGCCCTTATGACGTCTACAAACTGATCCGCCCCATGCGGCGCGAAAATTCCATCGCGGCAAAGAAATGTGCCATTGTCGAGACATGGTTGAACGAACTGCTGGAGGATGCCGCCATACAGTCGGCCAAAACGATACAACCTGTACGGCAGGAAGATGTGGTGTTCAGCTACCAGGATCATCCGATCTCTTTCCGTGCCGCCAACAACAAGATGATGATCAACGCCACGCAGATGGCACGCAGCTTCGGCGTGTTGCCGGCAGAGATTCTGCGCAAGGCGGATTTTGTCCGCTACCGCCAGCATCTGGTCGAGAAGGGCATCTCGGAAAGCCTCGACAGCCAGATTTTCACTACACGCGGACGTAACAACGGGGCGACATGGATTGATGAAGAACTGGCGATGGAGTTCGCCCGGCAGTTGTCGCCGGAGTTCTCGCAATGGTGCAACACGAAAATCAACGAACTGATGACACGGGGTTATGCCACGTTGGAACCCCGGCCCGAAAGCGGCATGAGCACCACTGAAAATCTACCCGTGCCGCAGAGTCTTGATGAAGCACAACAGTTGATCGTCGCCCAGCGGCGGGAGATACACCTGCAACAGGAACGTATCGACGCCGATTCCTACAAGGTGGAGTTTTACGACAACCTGATCGAGGGGCGAGACTTCTATTCGACGACATGGCTCGCGCAGGAACTTGGCACGACACCCCGGCAGTTACACCAGTTCCTTGCCGAGAAAGGCATCTGCAAGTTCTCGAAAAACCAGTGGGTAGCATTCCTGCCATACCGAAGCTGGCAGATCGATATGCCGTATTACTGGAACAACCTGCGCACCGGCAAGTGCCATGCGGCCGGGACACGGAAACGGTGGAGCAAGATCGGCCGTGACCAGATTCTCGAACTCTGGAACAAGGAACCGCCTAAACGACCTGAACTTCCGTCAGGACGCCGCCGGGTGGAGAACCCGTACAGCCATCTGACGGAAGGCGTGGATTATTTCACACCCACACAACTCGCCCGGGAAATCGGCATCTCAGCCAGCCGCATGAGTAAGTTTTTGGAAGAGAGCGGCATTTGTCGATTCGTGAAAAAGCAATGGACCGTCCTGCCGGAATACGGGGAGTGGCAAATCGATGTGCCGTATTACTGGACGAATCCCAAAACCCAAAAACGATGGGCATTTGGTACTCGCAAGCGGTGGACGTTGATCGGTAAAGAGAAAATAATCGAATTGTGGAATAACCGGAATACCGGTATGCAAACGGAAGAAACGGAATGACTGAAAAACTGATCGAGAAGATTTCAAGAGCCACGGGACGCTATCCCGTGAGCTGCGACTGTCCTCGTTGCCGGAAACAATGCCTGACCCCTTGTCTGGGTACACCGGAAGATATTTGGCGACTGATAGAGGCCGGATATAAGGGAAGACTGCGGATTACATTCTGGGCTGTCGGTATGCTGGTCGGTGCCATACCGTTCCCGATACTGATGGTGCAGGCGCTCCAGACGGAACACGGTTGCGTGTTCTGGAAAAACGGGCTGTGCGAGCTGCATGACTTGAAGCTCAAACCGACGGAAGGACGCTTGTCATATCATGTTCTCACGGAAGAAAACATCTGTTTCGGAAAATCGCTGACCTGGAACGTGGCAAAAGAGTGGATCAACGTGGAAAACATTCCGCTCATTACCCGAATCCTGCAACGCATGACAAAATGAAAACCGCATGAAACACAAAGGAAAAAGCAACAGTTCATTCCGGCATCCGAAACAGGTGCTGCTGTTCGGCCACACGCGCATACTGGTCGCCGTCTTCAAGTCGATGCAGACGTGCGCCGAAATCACCGGAACATCCGTCAAGACGGTCAGCCGGGCCTGCAAAGGAGAATATGCGCAGGCGGCGGGATTCTATTTCCGTAGGCTGCATCCGGACGTGGAGATTGAAATGGCAGACCTCGATACGCTTCGTCTGGAGGAGTATGACGAGCTTTGCGGCGAGGTACGCCGTTATCTGCCCAAGGAGGAGGTAAAGGCTCTCAGGGAGAAGTTCGAGCTGACCTACGGGCATAGAAAAAGTCCCGATGGAGGCTGACCGGCTACTATCCCAAACTCTATAAAACAGAAAAGTAAGATGCAGTAATATATATTATATATACTATACTACTATCTTACTTTTCTGTTTTTATCTACTAAAAGAAAAACATAGCGAACCCCTTTAGGGGTGAGCATTAAAGGGTATAAATAAACACTGGAGCGTAGCGGAAGTGCTTTATTTATACCCTCCACCTTGCTTCTTCTTTAGAAGAAGATAGAGAATACCGATACAGAAATTCCAAAGCGGGACTTACTTCTCCAGCTACAAAACATGATGGATAGAGGATGGTTGTAAAACGGCTATCCCTTTAACGGATAACGGGACAGTTGTTCCTTTCGTTTCTCCTGTAACTGTAAAGCAAGTTCTTTTATGCTCGCTTCATTGGTGGAGTAGTTACCGGCTTTAGCTCGCTTTATATCTCTTCGTCGTCCTTTATCCGTCGTCTTACAGACCTTCCAGAACTCTTTCAGGTAGTAATACTCGGTCTCTTCAGAACGGGAAACAGCACCGACACCCAGTTCACTGAAAAGATACCTCCGGAGTTCCTCCATCGGGTCCCGATACCGGGAATAGTTCCCGTTATTGAAATACTTAGCACCTTTGGTCTTGCCCTGCTCAATGGTCTTGCATACTTCCCAGAATTCGTTCAGGTAATAGTAACCTTTTCCTGCCGGAGCCAGATAATTGACAGGTTCGATCCGTTTGTAGAATCCGTTCCAAAGCACACCAGCTTGTTCCAATTCCTTCGCCAGATCTTCTCGTTGCCCTACATTGATAGGCTCCAACTGGTAATCCTCTTTTGGCCCGACAATCTCCCGCAGCGAATAACGCACCGGCCCGTCTTCCGGTTTCATGCAGTACATGACAATCCGCCCCCCGGCATCGATTTCCCGGAACACACCGTAGCCGATTTTCCGACCCAGTACGCTGATCTGGTACTGGACATTTTCTTTGGGTATTTCGCGCGGCCTGATTCTGTTGCGCCACCGGTTCCAAACCAATCCCTCCCGATAAAGTGCCCGTTGCAGGCGGAGAACCGTCTCCTCGTCGGCAATTTCCAACGAAGTATAACCAAAGCATTCGGGAGTAACGTTCAGTTCTTCGCCTTTGATTGAAACATACAGGCACACGGACTGATTGACGCCCACCGTTTCGACAATCCCTGAAATCCCTTGCCCCACAAGGTTCACGACATCACCGCGCTGAGGCATATCCGTCTCAAACCATTGTCGGAACTCTTCGTATGTTACGGGCAACCGTTTATCTGGGGTCGCGTCGATAGAGACGACAAAGCGCCGCTGAGCACAGAACTGCGCTATGGCCAGTTCATGCGTCTCATTCTTCGGTCTGTAACATCGGAAGAAATCATGGATTGCCGACTTGCTTTTACTCATCCGGTATTTGCATCTATAAATTATATACAGGTTTACTTTAGGCAAAGATAAAGATTGTCGGAGAAATGCGGGCTTAAATTATCAATTTTCTTTTTATGGGAACCTAATAAAAGTTTCGACAAAAAATCCGATAATTCGTTAGAGCACAAATTCCTATACAAAACTATATATAAGACCGTCTGCTCTAATGTCCCATTTTGGAATGTTTTAGTAAACAAGATTCTCCGCATAACCGTGTCTGTCATAACATGAAATGACTGGCATCGAGAGAATCCACCAATGCAAAGCCGACAGATAAATGGATTCTTGCAAAGTCTGTCTATGCACGGATGGATTCTCCCTCTGCAAATCCTGTTCTGTTTTGAACAAATAATCCCCCGAAACCGTGCCGAACTTTGAACAAAAAAGTCAGAGCCAAAAACGGGACTTGAAAATCAGGCCGTAGGGCGCGTATCGAATCCGCACCGGGGGTAGTACCCACCCCGTTCTTTTCAAAAATTATTAGTATATTGTTATTCAATTGTTTAACACCTTCACTTTGTAGAAAAGTGAAACTAAAAGTCTATAAATAGACCCTTGTTTCTTTCGGATTGAAAGCAAAAAATATTTTCGCCCTTGTTTTTAGGTTGTTTTCAACTCGCAAATAATTGATTGTCAATATATATAGTTTTTCTTTCAATCCGTTTTTGAGCGTTGAACCCTATATTTTTTTTGAAAAAAATTTCTCTTTCTTGTAAGGTGTTGATTTCCAATTAAATAAAAACAACCCTCGCGCGCGGGCGTTCACTCTCATTTTAGAGCTGTTTTTCCAATCGGACGAAAAAAAATATTTGGCGGTTTGAAAAATTTGTTTTAGAGTTGAATTGAACCCGAAAGGGAAACAGCCCCGACAAACAGACGGGCAAAAGAGAAACAAAAAATATACAGACTTTCAAAAGCGACACAACCGCAAAAAGTCTGTAAATAGTAAAAACGAAAAAAACAGTAAGTAAGAAACAGACAGCAAAAACCGCAACAGCGAGAAACAAACAGCCCTTTTTGTGGGAAACCTATTTTTGAGGCTGGGAAAATCAAAAATTCGTCCGTGCGTTTTGGAACGCTTAAATAGGGTGTTAAATAACCACACCGAGCGGAACGGCAAACCAATGCCGCAAGTCGGAACGGTCGAAATACGTGTATTTTGTCCGCATACGCAAAACCCGTGATTTTGGGAGGGTGAGAGTCGTATGGAAAAGGGAGGCGATAAAATAATGCCATAAGTCTGCCCATGCGCAGCCGGAGATAAAAATCGCTATGCGGTAAAAACAATCCGCACGGAGCTTGAGAAAAGAGCATTGCCAAGATTATGCCCACAATCACCAGCCGCCAACCGCCCGAATGTTAGCTGCCCCGTTGGAAAAGACGGGGGACGTGCCAAAGAAACACCTCGGAGGAAATTGGAGTAACCGAGGCTTGCCATGACAGCGGAAAACCGCCTTTGCGTGTGAACAATGCAAATATAGGGCTTTTTTCCGAAATAGCGAGTATAGGGCACGTTTTAGTGAGGTGCAAATTGAGATGAAATCTGCACGCTATCGGGTGAAAGGTAGCGTGCGATTTTCGGGCGCGCACAGGTCGTGCCGTTTTGCCATCAGCAGAACGTGCGGTTCGATTCCGCAGTGCCCTCAATATGCACTATCGCATAGAAACACTCTAAATTTTATCATTATGGCAATCAGTAAGTTAAATGCAGAACAGTTTGCAAACATGGCAGTCAATGCCGCAGGTGTGATTTTCGAGTATGCCGGCAAGGACGGCAAAAACACGGCGATGCACTTTTTCGGTGCCGATTACGAAGCGACCGTGAAAACGCAGGACGAAATGTTCCGTGTACTGCGTAACGTGGTAACGACTTTCTGGGAAGTGAAGACCAAAGAATCCCTGCTCCGTGAATCGAATGACGGTATCCGCTCGAAACTCCGTGCAGGAACTCCGCACCGGCTCATCATTCGCACCTCCGCAGGCATTACGGTCAAAATCTTCGACCTCGATGCGAGCGTATGGGCACGAATCGGGTTAATGCCGACCAAAAAGGACTTGGAACGCTCCGCCCGCGACCGCAAGAAGTACATCCACAATGCCACCAAAGCACTCATGGAGGCTCTGAATTTCCGTGTGGAGCTGCCCAAAGACATCGCCCAGCCCGAAGAGGTACAGACCGAACAGCCTGCCGAACAAGTTGTCGCCGAAAGTACGGCACCCGTAACCGTCGCCGAAACGGTGGCGGAACAGCCAGCCCGCAGGCGTGGCAGAAAACCGAGAAACGGAGCGGAAACCGTAGCGATTGCAGCGTAACGGTATAGTGAACCCTATACAATCGAAGCAGGACAGCGTGCAGAAAACGTGCGCTGTCCCTTTTGTTTCATGCCATGTATAAACTCATCGCTTTCAACGAAGTGGCGGAAAATTTTTCTGCCCATTTTGCGCTCGGCATCTCCCGTATTTCGACCGCTGCAAAAGCCATGAAACGGGGATGCTGCACTTCATCACGCACAAATTTGTGCGGTACTTATACCAGAATTGCGGATATGAACGCACCGAACTTCTGGAGAATTTCGTGTGCCGGAGATATAGCCCGCAGGCTTGGAAATTTCTCAAAAAACTAATACGATAAAAAGGATATGATAGACGTATATAACAATGCCGGAACCGAGAGTTACGGCTGCTTCAAGCATCTCAAAGCTGCCAAACCCACGCTGGTGCGTCTGGGTGAAGCAGGCGTGCAAAGTGTAACGGTCAGCAGTTTTCGCGGGCGCAACCTCGTGCGGGTATATCGTGTGCTCACGGGCGAGGGGTGCCGTATCATCAAAATGCCGATACTGCCGCCGACACCGACACCGGCGGCATAGCATAGTGTGAAATATATCGGTGCAGGCACGGGCGGAAACTCGTGCCTTTTTTATGCCCGATTGCAATCCTACCGTAATAATTTCAGCCTTGAAAAAGATAATCGCCTTTGCCCGCAAACGGCAGGATACCATTCAGAACACGGTGTTTGTCGCAGGCTCGCTCGTGCTCGTCTGGGCCGGAATCCGTGTGCTGACATCTTTTTGTGCTCCTTGTTTCGGATTCTGAGACAGTAACAACACCTAATGGGCACATGTAGCCGGGACGTGTGCTGAAAATATGCCCGAATAGTAACAAGGAGAGAGTATTCCATTCAACATTGCACTTACCGCATCAATCGGCGAGTGCTGTTTTTTTTACCCATATCAAAAGCCTAAATATATGTTATTCTATAAATTTCGCAATTTCGAGGAGTTCAACGAACTTTTCGGAATACAGCATCACGGCAATGGGGAGAAAAGCCGTAAAAATAAAATTCTGCTCTCCTATATCAAAAGTCGCAAGTTACTTCATGACGCCACCACGTCCGGCGACTTTCATCTGCTCCATATTTCGAGTATGGCAGAGTTGAAGCAAACCATGATTGCCGAAATCCTACGTTCCGGCATCCGTGACGGGAATCTGCCATACAAGGTTGAGATTTTGAAAAACATCTATCGGAGTGCCAATTATTACACGGATGACTACAAAGGTGTCTGCGAGGACGGAGACTATCGTGCCATCCGCTATGTCAATGCCGAAAACGGGCGTGTGTTCAAGATGAAAATCGGCAAGCTCTACCGCAAGCTCATTCTCGAAACGGCATTTGGCAGAACATTGCCGGAGCAGGTGATAACGTATCTGTGCGAGGAAATAGCTCAGGAATGGCAGACATTTACAATGGGATGCCTGCCGCAAAACCGCCTGCACGTCGATTCGAATTTCCAGAAAATATACGATTCGGATGAATGTGCCGGCGACTTCCATAGTTGTATGGTTGATAAAGGATTCCATACGTTCTATGAAAACGCGGTGAATGCCAGTGCCGCCTATCTTGAAAACGAGGACGAGAAAATCATCGCCCGCTGTATCATCTATAACGAGGTTCATGACCAGCATGATAAAGTCTGGCGTCTGGCCGAACGTCAATATTCTACGGATTGCAACGATATTCTCAAACGGGCATTGGTCGATGCCCTCATTCGGGACGGCCATATCGACGGGTACAAGAAAATCGGTGCCGGCTGTGGCGATTCACAGGCTTTTGTGGACAATGAAGGCAATTCGCTCAGCCATCTTAAACTCTCCATTTCCTGCGATTTGGACTACGGGGATACGCTTTCGTATCAGGATAGCTTCAAAAGCTATGACGAGTACGAAAGAGTTGCCACCAACTTCGGCGAGGGAGACATTGGACTGGATACCACGAATGGGGAGATCGAGGACGAGGATGACGAGAGGGAATATGACAGTTATCATGACCGCTATTGCAGCGAGGTAAGAACCGTCTATAGGCATGGGCGTGAATATACTTGCGATGTGGAAGATCTGGATGACTTCCGATTTGTGGAAAGCGATGACGAATATCATCACGAGGATGATGTGTACTATTGCGAGAATTGTGGAGAGTATGAATTGGCGGACAACTGCTATTATTCGGAGATCACCGAAGAATACTATTGCTGTGAGGACTGCATGAGCAAAGCGGAGCAGGAATACAAGGAGAGCAACTGGCACTATTCCGATTATGACGAGGAGTATTACGAGGATGCCGACAATGTTGTCAAATACATGTGCTGGCGGTCTGTCTTGAATCGTTACGAGCAACGCACAATCAGCTCCGAATCGCTCGAAGAACTGGTGGAAAATGGCGAGTATCATACGTTTGAAGGCACAGTCTACGACGAAATCGATGAAAATACTGGGCTGCCTTACGGTATGCGCCTCATTGCGGCGACAATGCCCGAAGCGGCTTAATCAATTATCTATAATTCAACAAGAAAATGAAATTACTGAAACGACTTTACGAAATATATTCCCCAAGTAGGAACGAAAACCGGATGCGGACATTCGTTAAACAGCATGTGTCTAAAAACATTCCCGATGCAGTCATTGAGCAAGACGCCATCGGGAATTTATATATTACCCGAGGCATCTCAGAAGACTATCCCTGCGTCGTGGCTCATCTCGATCAGGTACAGAAGATACACAGTCGGGATTTCCGTGTGATTGAAACACGTGACATCATTTTCGGATACTCGCCGTCGAAACGGCAATGGGAAGGATTGGGAGCCGATGACAAGAACGGGATTTGGATAGCCTTGCAATGCCTTGCAAGATATGACGTCATAAAAATTGCCTTTTTCGTGGGCGAAGAGATCGGGTGCGTGGGGAGCAATGTGGCAAACATGGCATTCTTCGAGAATTGCCGTTTCGTGATACAACCCGACCGTCGTGGGCATAATGATATTATCACGCAAATATCTTGGGAGCCGATTTGCAGCGAGGAGTTCTTGCTCGACGTACAGCCTGAACAGTTCGGCTACTGCCCCCAAGCAGGGATGATGACAGATGTGGAAGCCCTGCGGGGAAACGGCCTGTCGGTCAGTTGCATCAACCTCAGTTGCGGATATTATGAACCTCATACGGACAATGAGTTTACAGTCAAGGAAGATTTGATGAATTGCCTGTATTTCGTGCGGCACATTATCGAAACCTGCACGAAGGTATATACCTATGAATCGACTGAGGGTTATCATGGGCACAGTCCTTATGGGGATTTCGATGACTACAACGGGACGGAAGATATGATGTTCGAAATCATGATGGCCAACCCCGATTATACGCCGGAAGATGCGTGGGAAGTTTACTATATGAATTTCCCCGAGTTCTCACGAGAGGAGTTTTTGGACATATACGGAGAACGTTTGCTGGCATACGGGATGGACATTCCCACAGAATCAGCCTTGCAGAAACAACAAATGACTACCTCTGTCCGGGTGAAGAAAAAAGGTAAGAGCAAACGCACCCTTTCTGGACTCCGACTACAATCAAAGAAAAGAGTTGTATAAAATGGCGGTGCTGCCACCGAGAGTTTGCTCGAAGTAGCTATTCCTTATATATAAATCAGAATAAAATGAAACAGAATGGATGATAGGATTGAATTTGCAATTATTCGCTTCGAAGGCAAAAACCATTTGTGCTATCGGAACGATGACTCGTATATCGATGTCAGCATGCCAATACTGAATTTTACTGAAGGGGAAGATAACTTCGAAATATCTTCCCCGGATTGGTTATGCCGTGATCAGATTTATGAATATGATGGTCGTAAAGTACGGGTGACCCCAGCCTTTTATGATAACGGGTGGCCGGCAATCTGTATCGTAAATCCGGATGATGAGGGCGACTATGAGCTTCTCACGGTAAATCTGGAAACTATGGATGCGATAGGTCTGCCGAACCGCACGTTCGTGGATTGTAACAACCAGCCGGAAGCGTTGGATTTCCTTGTTAAAAATGGATTTGCCGTTGATACGGGATACAAACGCCGTAGCGGTTTCATCGATTACCCGATGGTTAATATCGACCTTGTGCGGTTATACCAACACCGGCCAGACGCATTTCAACAAGCGAATATCTTGTGATTAAAAGACAGATATGGCAGATAAAATATTACAAATGTTTTTCGACATCGAGCGATGGACGAAAGCAATAGAGAAAGGTGTGGGCAAAGATATCCGGAAAGACCAGCTCATCCGTCTGGCCGATGAACACACCCGACTGGCGATTGCCGAGGCTATGATGCAGGGGAAATACGAAATTTCTCCACCCCATACAGCCCAAATCCCCAAAGACAACGGCGAATTCCGCACAGTGTATGTAAATGAGCCGATGGACCGTGTGATACTAAGTATCGCCAATGACCTCCTGTTCGATCTGATGCCTGAAATACTCCACGGAACGTGCAAGTCGTACCAGACAGGTATAGGTTGCGGTCGAGTGGTTACCGAAGTCAGCCATCAAATCGTGAACGCCACAAAGAATGGAATTTTGGGCTGGAAATCCGACCTCTCCAAATATTTCGACAGCGTACCGATTCAATTCATCGATGAGGCATTCGATAAGGTTAAGACCAAACACGGTCATTCCGCTTTAATCGACGTGCTGCGGAAATATTATCATTCGGACTTGTATTTCGATGAGGAAAACAAACTCCGAAGCCAATACCAGTCCCTCAAGCAGGGTTGTGCCGTAGCAAGCTGGCTGGCGGATGTGCTCCTGTACGACCTCGACGAAGAATTGTCGGAACTGAACGGCTACTATGTACGCTATTCGGATGACATGCTCTTTATCGGTGCCGACTACGAAAAAGCAATGGAGTTGCTCCAGACGCGACTTGCCGAGAAATCCATGAAACTCAATCCGAAGAAGGTGGAGTATCTAACGGCGGACATTTGGTTCAAATTCCTCGGATTCAGTATCAAAGGCAAGATGATTTCGCTCTCGTCCAGCCGTATCAAGACCTTCCAGAAAGAAATTGAGCAACGAACGATTCGCTGTCGGGACACGACGCTGACGAAAGCCGTCCACGCCGTGAACCGCTACCTCTACAAGGGTAACGGTGAGTTCAGTTGGGCGACACAGATTCTTCCCGTATGTAACGTGCGGAAAGACCTTGACGAACTGAATATGTTTGTCATGGATTGCCTGCGGGCTGTTGCAACCGGCAAACGTAAGATTGGAGGTCTGGGATATGTCAGGAATAAATCTGACGGGTGTATCGTTCGGGGGCGCGGACGCAATGTGAAAGCGAATCGTTCCAAAACCGAAGGTAACATTCCCGGCTATCTGACGATTGGCTGTATGCGGAATGCCCTGCTGACAAGTCGGGCTGTGTACAACACGCTGGTAGCATCACTGTAACAATGCCGAGCACACGGCAAGTTGATGAAGGGCTGGAATTCATATTACAGGTAATTTAACCAGAATTATCCTGAGTGAAATCCGGTTTATCCACCGGTTTCACTCAGGATTTATTCTGGCAATAGCCTGTAAGCATCAAAGTGATAAAGTAATGTGCCATCCTGCCAGACATCCGTACGAAAGAAACTGAAACACATCAGCAGAAGTTCGAGGAATGAGGTTGAGACTCCCGCGTGTCACCCCAGCTCTATCGAGAGTCTTGAAGGTGATCGATCCGATAACCTTCAGACTCCTCAAAGCTGGGCTCTCTCGCGGGCAACATCAAGCAATTAAAGAAATGTGTCGTCATTATGAGAACTTCCTCCTCTTTAGCACGAAAGCATGATTCAAGAAATATGATTCAATATGCCGAGTTTCGATACAGCCCATCCGGCGCCGTCGTATCCCTAACGTCATACGACGGCGCCCATTTGGCTTCCGAAACTGGCGTATATCAAAAACAATAAAGCAATGTGCCGATATTCTGAGAATCATGAGAAGCAGAGTACACAGCTACAAAATCGAGGTCGGAATTTTTAGTGATGCAGCTCTTGAACTTGCGGCCAGAGCCTCCCTCCATCCGAATGGATGGAGGAGAGTCCCGGGCCAGCAGAGCAGAGCTGCGCACATCAGGACAATATAGAAATGTACCGTCCGAATGAGATTTTTTTTCAGCACGAAAAAACTGCGGTTCAGGGGACAAGAATCAGCGTGCCACAATCCTAAGAACCGCAAAACTTAGCACGAAGTGAAAAGTCAAGGTCAGGAGTTTAATGGTGCAGCTAATAACAGCAAGGACCGTGGTCCGAGGCATCCGATTAGATGCCTGTGGACAAGGTCCGTAGCTAAATAGCTGCTCATATCGAACGGATAAAGCAATGTGCCGGCCTGATTGAGACTTACGGGCAGCGCAGCCCGATTTTGCACGAGGGATCGAATTTACTCTACAGTCTAACCAGGGTCCTGAAGCCTGCGGACCCTTGCCTTCAGGGCCCTGGTTACAACTGTATTCATCGAACCGTTAAAGCCACGCGTCAGCGATTCGAGTGCATTTAAGAACCAATAATTTAACCAGATAAAAATGAACGTAAAAGACATTGAAATCGGAAACTGGTATCATATCTCGGGAGATATAGATAACGGAACCAAGGACGGGAAGCCATACACCTCCCATGACGAAGTTACACGGAGAATCAAACGGGTAACGGACACCCACATCATTTGTGAGTGCGACAGGAAATTCCTGATTAACGACAACCTGAAGCTGAGCATTCCCGCTTTCAGGGAAAATCCGTAGCGGTCATGGAGAATATCTATCAGGAAGCTGTCCGGGCCGTAGAGGACGGGGCGCGTTTCAAGGTTGATTTCCAAACGCGAAGCCTCAAAATAGACGGTAAGTACGTCATCCGGGACGGCTCGTATGAAGGCGTTCTCGGAGTGCCGCATTGCAGTGAAGAGGAGTTCTTCTCGAAAGTGGAAGAGCTATACCATCGCTACAAGCACTCCATCCCGTCGGAACGTAGCGAGAGTACATCGCGGCGCTATTTTACAGCCTTGCCGGAAAGAGAATTGAGCGACGACGACATGCTCTATGGAGAGCGGCGTGACAAATCACAAATCGAACTGGAACTGTTCATCCTCTGCCAACTGCTCGGCGGCTTCAAATGGAATCCAGAGAAGTTCGGCCGGTGGTTCTGGCAGAGCAAAGAAGACAAGGAGCTGGTAATACTCAGAGAATGGGTAGAGCCGAATAATAATCAATCAACTATTCAATCATGAGAAGAAAACAAGAGACGAATGTTACGTGCCCGGCATGCGGGACGGAGCTTGCAATCGCAGGCAAAAAAGTTAGTATCGCAGAAAACCCTGCTGCATCAGTCAAACAGGCACGACTGCCCAAGACAGCACACGAACGTATCGAGGCACTCCGCAGCGTCGGCGTGGACGTGAGCAACCTGTTCGCCTTGCAGGGCTCGGACGGCGGCCAATACATCCTTTCCCATAAGGACGGTGTGCTGTCAGTGCTGGAAGAGGGAGATCCGCTCTTCAAATCGATTACCGAACAGGGCACCGTTTCCAACCCCCGCTTGTTCCGCCGCTGGGTCATGGCGCAAATGTTCCACATGCTCTCCTACAAGGACTGCGGCGCATGGAGCCCGGTCGGCGTGACCGAGATGATCCACCGTCTGGGCTATGAGTACCAGTGGAAGATGCTGCTCGACGAACTGCGCGCCCAGATGAAGATGGAGCACAACGACCTCGAAAACTTCGCGGACAGGAATCGCTGGTTCAACGTCAAGATCGTTACGGCAATGGCGGAAGATTACATCGAACAACTGAAAACGCATGTCGAGGGACTGCCGGTCAAGAAATGCAAGGGCATTCCTTACAAATCTCTCGGCAGTCACGACATTTTCGTGCAGGACCTGAACTCCAAACTCTACAGCCCGCTGCGTCTTGCAGCTTACCATATAGGAGCGGCTAAAAATGCCACCCAGCTTTATATTGCCGTGAAGAAATTCAACGACAAGCGGTTCAAGATGAAGCACACCACGCCCCAAAACAAGGCGTGGATGGATGCCTACAAGGGCACCGGTGCATTCTTCACAATGCAAAATCTCATTCGGTTCCACAACTGTACGGCCATCGATGACAGGGGGAAACGGTTGAACAAATTCCAGTCGCTCGCGTTCCTCTCGGCCAAGGCCGAAGAGTATAGGGATGGGGACGGCTGGCGCCTGCTGGCCATGCTCAAGAAAATGCTCGACGACAACGGCATAGACATCCAAAAGAAGATGGCCGAGTGGCGTAAGAAGTAAGCCGTCATCGCCTGGCAGGCTCGATGTGATGGACCGATACTTTCAGTTCGTCTTCCTTGAGAGGATCCTGAGGCGCTGGCTACACGCCGTGCCTCAGGATCCTTCCGGAAGACCATACATCGAATGGATAAAGTCATGCCCCGCATCGGTAGTCGCATCATTTTTTTCAAACGATCAAAAAACAAACAAAATGGAAGAGAAAGAGATATCGGAAGTACTGCTCGATATAGCAGATGACCTCAAATGCAAAGGCGATCAGCCATGGGACCTTACCAACGACTGCGGCGAACCGACCGTGTTCGATGCCCGGAGCGAACTCTATATCCGGCACATCACACTCGACAAGGATGGTGATCCCTGTGCATTGATCCCGCTGGGGCATTTGGAGGACGACACGATCCACGAAATTGCCAAGATGATGCACCAATGAACCATCTGTTCAATCCTGCCACCGAATGCACCGATCCCGACCAACTGCAATTCTGTCTGAAAATCTCGGATACGGTATTCTGGTATTGTGAACCGAATACCTACCACCGTGATTTACTACCGTGTGCTGAAACGGAATCCAATCGGATTTATCAGCGGTATCTCGGATACCCGACAGAGTTTTTGCGTGATGCACACAATATGCCCGAGGTCCGAAAATTCGCAACTGACAACATGCTTTGGCGGGAAGGCGAAATCGACGTGACGGATTTCAGCCGGTCGGAGCAAGAAGAATTACTGAAAGATTACGGTTACAAGTGGGATGATTTTTCCACAGACATCGACCGTAACCAGATCATTTGTGAGAACCATTTCGAGCAATATCCGCTCGACTATCGAAACGATATTTGAATGAACAATCAATACAATAAATCATCATGCAAAAAACTAAATACATTCAGAATCATGCACGAAGCAGAACAATATCTCAGAAATCCGGATAATCCGCATTATCTATACGTCCGGTATAAAAATAAACGTCGCCGTTTGTTCATCAATGACAAACAAGGTGATATCGGAATCATCGCCATTGGTAAACGAAAAAAAGGCCACGTTTTCAGCGATTGGGGTGGTATTGACAAAATCTTTGACAAGGTTGCTGACAAATCGAAACCTGTGGAATCTCCGGAAGAAATAAACTATAAAATGGTAAATAAATACCAACGTGAGGCAAAAAAAGCAGGATTTACCAATCCTTTTATTCGACACATAGCCGAAGCCGTTCCCACGAAATCACTCTTTGAGAACAACATAACGACAGGAAATCGTATAGACGGACAAATCATTTCGCTTCAAGCCGTGCGGGAATGGTGCGGCGAGGGAACTTACCGGTGTTTCTGTGAAGCTGTCAAAAACCACACGCCGTATCATTCGGGGCGGTTCAACTTTCGTGGTTACGATGGTTCGTTGTGGGTGGAAGTTTACGACAAAGACGACGGGTATCATCAGGCCGGAGACCTGAACGCCGGATTTTCCAAAGAGTACCGCGACTGCTTGAACGGCTATTATTACCTGCTTGTCAACGAGCGGACATTCATCGGATATGATGTCGATTGACAAACATATCATTTAATAATCAATTAAAACTAAAATTATGAACGAAAGAAACGAAACACCGAAATGCCCCGCATGTGGCAGTGCCAATGTAGAAATCCTGAATGACGAGGCTGTCGCAATCTGTAACGATTGCTTTCTGGAATGGCCTTACATACGAGAGGATTGAACATGGAAAGGACAAAAGAAAACATCGTGTCCAGTTACTTTTACTATATGTGGAACCGCTGGAGCAAAGTAGAATGCGAAACCGTATTCGGAAACATGGCCGGGCATTTCTGGGCAAAATGGTGCGGTCTGAGCAGCCCGTCCCTGTCGGGTGCAGCCGAACGCTTCTATGCCGAACTGGGCAACAACGCACGCGACAAAATCGTGGAACGGGCGTGCAACCTCTACGACGGACAGAGGTTCGTTACCGAAAGGAAGGAGGAAGATGAAAGCCAAATCAACGTATGCGAATGTTGCGGCTCCCGTGACATTCAGATACGGGCATGGGTCGATGGTAACACGAATGAACACATCTCAGACATTGATGACTCCAGCGACGATTTTTGGTGCGACTCGTGTGAAGAGGCTCACTATTTCGTCTCATTGAAAGAGTATAAAGAACGCATGTACCAGTGGTGGAAACACCTTGATCTGGAGGAAAACAAACGGCTGTCCGGCGATGCCGAGGACCTCGATGCCTGGTGGAACTCCTTATCTTTCGACCAGCAGCGGGAGCTGTACAAGAAGAACTATTGGGACGAAGAGTAAGAGGAACCAAAATGATAAAAGAATTGCATACTCTCGATCACTCTGTCGCCATTACCGATGACGAAGAGGAAATCGTTGAGGTTTGGACTACACCCCAGACCAACCCGAACATTTTCCGGAGAAGGGTAAAAAGCCTGATGCTCTCTGGATTATCACAGTCGGAAGCAGAACGCATAGCTTCCACCGAACCGATGAAACTGGAACTCTTCTACGATGTGGAGCTCGGCAGCTTTGCCATTGATGCGGAAGCTGTCGGCAACACACCGTTATATCACCCTTATACGGGTAACGAAATACCCGATGAAACGACATACTAAACACAATTTATTCACCCGAGGCGGAGAGCGAAAGTTCTCCGCCTTTTTAATTTCTCAGACATGAAATACAAGAAAGCAACTCTCGAAAAACGGCTGGAACGCCTTGAAGAAAGCCGCAGTAAAGAAAACGCCCGCCTCACACGGGTCGCCAACAACATCGGTTGGGGTGCCGGGATGCGTTGCACCAAATGTACCCCGTCATTCGCAAAACTGAACAGCATCGACGAGAAAATCCGCAATGTAAAACGCCTTCTGGCAGAATGTGAAGATTAAGGTTATGGCAAAAGGATACAACGCCCCGGCAGAAGTCCGGGAATTGGAAAAGCTAATCAACGATTTCACGTATCGGAACGGATTGGACGTGAGAACCGTCTTTCAGGACCTGCTGCGCTACATCATTCATGGGTTTTCTCCCGGCGCACCTCCGCTCTCCGATTGGAGATACAAGAAAGAGCAGACCAAAGTATTCTACGACATGTTTGCCACATGGGTGCAAATCATGAATCGGGAGATCGAACGTCAAGGCTGGTACGATGCGTTCGGCGATCTGTTTATGGCTCTGACCTCCCAAAGAGGTCAACAGCAGAAAGGACAGTTCTTCACACCTGAACACATCACCAAGTTGATGTCGGAAATAATTACGGGAAAGAAAGATTCGACGCCCCAAATACCGACAGTATATGATCCGGCAGCAGGTAGCGGACGGACTCTGTTAGCTGCCAAAGCCGACCAGCCGCAAAGCTATCTGGTCGCATGGGACATCGACTACACTTGCTGCCTGATGTGCGTGTGCAACTTCCTGATAAATGGCTGCGTGGGCGAGGTGGTCTGCATCGACTCGCTGCGCATGGATAACTTCCGGGGTGCATGGATAGTCAATGAAGCTCTATGCCGGACAGGACTACCCACGATCCATAGGCTTAATGAGCGGGAATATAATCGCTTCAAGCAGGCTGACATCCCGCCTTATGTCTTCTTCCTCAATCAGGAAGGTTACGACAACTACTTCCGGATGCGGGAAACGTGGTCGAAGGTCATGTCCCTCTTTCGAGAAACTCCTATAGCCCAAACAGGCACCTGATGCCGCATTATTAACGTAAATCCTATTCGCCTATGTCCGTCAAAGGTCAAATTACCACCGCCGAACCGCTGGAATTCAAAGACTTCATCCGCCTGCTTTCCGGCTTACACGAGGACGGCAACTATCTTTGGGAACTCTATTGCTGCATCTCTTTCTGCACGGCCTGCCGTGTCTCCGACGTCCGCTCCATGACATGGAAAGACGTGCTCGAAAGGGATGCGCTCTACAAAATCGAGCAGAAGACCGGCAAGACACGCCAGATTCCGTTCAACGAAAACGTACAGCGGCGAATCTCGTCGCTATATAAACTGCTCGGCTCGCCGGACAAACGGCAGCCGGTCATCTGCAACCCCAAAACGAAGAAACCCTATACCTCACAATACATCAACGACACCCTGAAATACCTGCGGGTAAAGTATCGACTTCCTATCAAACGATTCTCCAGCCATACTTTCCGCAAAACCTTCGGTCGCTATGTCTACGAATCGATGGGGCGCACAACCGAAGCTCTGATCCTGCTGTCGATGATTCTCAAACATTCGTCGCCACAGGTGACAATGATCTATCTGGGTATCCGGCAGGAAGAGATTGCCGGAGTTTATGGAACCATCCAACTCAATTATTGATACATCATTCGCCATAATGATAACCGGAGCTGTCCTGACGTGAGTCCCGGCAGCTCCACCTTTTTTGCAAAATCAAGAGATAGGTAACGCCTGTCTCATCAACATATCAGCTAATCTTAATAAAACCCGTTTATGGACAATATCAGCAATATCATGGCCTCCATCGTGGCCATTCTGAAAAACAATGGTTTGACTGAACTCTCGTTGGGAAACTACGATGAGTTGTATGATCCGGCTTATATCATCTGGTTCGATGATGACGGTAATCCCTACGACGACCCTGTAATCAAAGTTATCGTAGAGGATTCCGTAGTCTCGGTCGAACTGGAAGCTCGGAATTTCTCCAATAACGTAACCCTTCAGGCTTATGAAATCAACCGCCTGGAGTGGTGGCAGCAGATTCACGCTTGCGTACTGGAAGTTCTCGAAAGCGACGGCAAGCACCGCTGTCCGGCCTGCGGAAAACCGCTTCACTCCCGACAGAAATACTGTTCGGAGACCTGCCGAAAATTCGCAATGCCCCAGCCAACACCTCAAAAGGTGGCAGAACTGGCTAACAAACGCATTCAGAAACTCATTGCCCGCATTGCACAGGGCAACCGGAAACTCAAACGATCATTAACCGAAGAATATTTTATTAAACTCTGATGATTATGGACTTACACCAGTATTACAAAGAGAACAAAGACGAAATCAATTCGTCCATCATGGAAATCGCTTCCGAACTGGCCTCAGCAGGACTGGTCGAGAAACACGGAAAACCGTTCGATGAATTCGTCGAGCCGGAAGATCCCGACGATCCCGACAGCGGCACCTGCTACAAGGAGGAGTATCAGGCCGAATTCGATGAACTCTACGACAAGGAGTACGAACGGGTGGCCTCGCTGATGAAATTCGATATCGGAGAGGAAGACGGCATTCGGAAAGAAAGCGGCTTAGACGGTCCGATTGATTCGCTCGTATCCCGTGCGAATGCCTGGCAGAAGGAGGCTCGGATCCGGATCGTCGAAACGCTACGCCGACACGGTGGGCGCGTAACCTACACGCCGGAGGACGAGGACGGGGAATATCCGGTAGCTTCATCGCTTTACGGAAAACATGACTTTCCCCGAATTGATATTACGGACGTCTATCTCGATGGCGACGCACCGTATATCATGGCAGACGGCATCGACACGGAAGACGGGGACAAAAGAACAGGCTTCCAGATCTACGATGAGCAGCTCTACGACATCGCGCTGTTCCTCAGGTGGGTATTGTAGCCATGCGGCAAAACCGGCCTATATAACCTTGTGGAGCGGCCCTTCTTTCAGCCGAATACCCTTCAGCGCAAGGACGATCCACACGGAAAGTACGAACGGAGCTGTCAGCGTGACCGCGCCGACAGCCATCCCGAACCACTGCAAGGCTACAGACAACACAACGGCCACCGTCGCCCATAGGAAATCCTTCCCTCCGGCGCCGGCCAGCGCGATGGCGCACAATACGCCGTTGTAGCCATATAAGCCTGCGTTGAACGCGGCATAATCATTCAACAGGAGGATAGTTCCCATCGGAAGCAATGCACCCCAAAGGGCGTAGAGCAGTCCCCGGCGGTCGTTCACGGCGATACCGGCCAGAAACAGGAAGCCGGTCACTACGGACGCACCTTGGAACATCACCTGTCCTACGTTGAATGAGAATGCCTGCAACCACTGCGGGGTTGTTGCGGGGATCGCTTCTGCACCCGTCAGCCTCAATGACGGGAACATCTGGGCGGTTCCCAGCAGCAGCCATGTGGCCACGATGAACGGCGCGGTATAGCCCGGTTTGCGAATAAGCTGAAAAAGATGCGCGAGCCATGTCGAGATCATCGAACCTGCGACCAGAAGTAGCATACTGGACCATCCGAAGCTGAAAAACACACCGGCAGCGATGCCGACCAGCGTGCCGTTGAAGCCGTAGAGGCCGTCACGAATGTCTTGCTGAGAATAACGGCACAACAAGGCCGTTGCGTTTCCGACGATATTTCCGGCAAGGGCCAGCAGGGCCGCACGCCAGTCTCCGACGGCGATGCCTGCGAGCATCAGTAAGCCCGACAGGGCGTTGTTCTGGAACATGACTTGTCCCACACCGCGAAATATGATTTTCACTACCTGCATAAAAAAACGATTTGAGGATGCAAAAATATAAAATTTAACTCACACTAAGAGATTTATATGGCAACAATAGCGATCTATGTAACGGTTCGTCTCGACATTGAAAATCCCAAGGCGGACGCCATCTCCGACGAAGAGGTGCAGAATCTCATTAACGAAGTGGATTACGGGTTTATCGCGCCGGAAGGCAGCGGCATCACGATTACCGACACCGAAATCTGCGGACTGAACGACTAAAATGCTTTCAGAAAATGGATAAAACAGCTATCATTCAACAATTACGCGAGTGGAACGATGCCGTTCTCTCTGCACAGGCCCGGCCGTTTCTCGAACCGTTCGGCCTGACCATGCGTTTCGATGCCGACGCCTTCGACGAAGACGAGCGGCGGGATTCCGATTGCATCGCCTTGTACAAGGGCGGAAGTGTCTTCGAAAAAGAGATCATTTACTGGATCGACTACGAAACCATAGCCGAGTATTTCATCCGTGAAGACGACTGCTCGCAGAATGCCTATAAGGAACAAATGCACATCAACATTTTCCATGTGATCGGCTCGGCCCTCGTGGAGATGTTCTCTGACTGGTACGGCCAGGGCGACGAGACGTTCGACGCCTCGGCAGATAACCTGCCGGAAGGGCCGTTGCGCTCGCTCCTGCGGGGAGGCAGCGATCCGAAGCTGTTGTCGGCACTGAGCGAGGAGTTCGCAACCTGCCATCAGGAGGACCATGGGCAGGAAAGCCCACTGTATCGATTCTGCCTGCAATACCAGAAACAGTGTTTAATGTAAAAAACTTTACCATGATAAAAATCACGCTTTCAGAATACAATGCACTGCCGAAAGACTGCCGCGGGGTCTGGAGTATCGAGCGCGACGACCTGCCGAACTGGGCCGAGATCCGCGACCAGCACATGGGAAAACGCACCATGCTCCACAACGACAACGGCACCACGGTGCTGCTCGTCGAGGGGCTGAGCTTCGAGATTGTCGAAGAAGATTTCTACACTCGTGAATTTCGCTGCGGCAACAGCTATATCAGTCGTCAGGAGCTGGAAGGGTTTTCCTGTCCGTTCTGCACGAAGGATACGACCGACGCCCAAATGCAACATATCGTCGATGAGGCCGATGCCGCGACACGGGCATCGTGGCGCATTCCTGTCGGCCAGCCGATAGACTTTCAGAATGACGATCAGGACGATACATGGTGGAGTGAACTTGAAAAGGCTGCTGTGGGCCAAGGTATTCCGTACTATGAGGATATTATCGAACCGGTTTATCACGGCACGCCCGATTCCAGCGTGCGATTCTCCACGGCCGGCGACCGTGTCATTTACTTTACCGATAGCCGTATTGTGGCCGAGGAGTTCGCCCGGGCCGAGGGTCGTGGAGGATTGCATCCGGGCGAAAAGCCCACGCTGATCCGGGCCCGTATCACCCTGCGGACCCCCTATGTCGTACGGTCCGAAGAGGAGTGGATGAAGAAGGCCGACAATATGGTGATTGACAAGCAGAAGTGGATCGACCAAGGGTACGACGGCCTGTGTTACCGCAACGAGGCGGGAGTCGCATACTACGCCGTATTCCATTCAAGTGATTGCGAAATCCTCGATCGGGAGATATCTCCGGATACCGGTCCGGAGAAACTTTCCATCACGGAGCTGGCCAGCAGGATCTATAACCTGCCGTCCGGCAAAATACTCCACTTCAAACGGCATGCGAACCGCCAACTCGACGTCGCACTTGTACGACGGCTTTTGGACGAAGAACGTCTGATGAAAAACGGAGAGTCGGACGGCTTTCGCTTGCAACTTGATTTCGGATGGTATGTAGAACTTCGCAAGGAAGACAGGCCGAGAGTCGCCCCGTTCAGATATGTCGTAGAAGCCTACTGTCTGGATAACATACAGTGCTTTTTACGACGATACGTCAGCATGGAAAAGGCCCTGCTGCATTGTCTGAACGGGTTCAATGAGAACGCAACCATACCGAATCGCTACGAATCCATCCAAGATTACTTGTCTAAACACCCAGAACAATGATAAAAGCAACAATCATCTTCGGTGGCGATGCCATCAAATACTATAACGAAACCGGCCAACTTCCGTCCACTGAATGGTTGATGGACAACGGCGGTGTAGTTCAGGACATTGAATTCCCTACAAAAGCGGAATACAACGCCTACGTGCAAGGCGTATCGGATGCCCATTTGTGGGGCGATTATCACATCCTTCCGAAAACTGCCGAAACACCCCAAACGGAAAGTACGATTTGGATGCGATTGGGCATAACCGTACATGGGACCAAAGACGACATCGAGAAAATCATTCAGGGAGACCACACGGCCTTGAATCGGCTTCTCAAAAAGCACAGCTTCGACATTGATGGCGAAACATACATCCCGTCATCTGTGATTGAAGAATACAACAAAGAAAATCAAACCGACTTCAAGGAAGAGGATGTTGATTTTCCAGCTACTTACATATCATAATAACTTTTCAAATCGATTTATGACACCACAAGAACAAGAACGGAAATTATCGCAAAACATCATAGATTCTCTCTGCCACATAACCGACCGTCCCGACGGATGGTTGCCTCACATCGTATTCGTGGAAGAAGAAGGAGAAGACGGCTATCCCTGCTATGTCAGGTACAACCTGATCGACTATCACGCGGACGGTACTTGTACGCTCCAGCGCCCGAATACGGATGTCCGGGAAACAGACCGCGAGCTTTGGGAAATCAACATAGATTGGCTTATAACCGTCTGGAACCGGTACAAGGAACTTTGTGCGGAACAAAACCTACCTTCTAAAGAGTACGCTCTTCCTCCTTTCCGAAACGGCGATTTCGTTCGCCTGACTGATGACGTTATCGCGGAGGTGCGCAGAATGTTCGGGGATGCTCCGGCTGACTATCGTCGAAATATGCTGCTTCAGGTAAAATACGTGCGGCAAGACCATACGGACACTTCATGGCACATCGGTGTACAGGATATTCACGAAGACGATGTGCAGGAGTTTACAGATAATCTTCTCCGTTCCGCAACGACGGATGACCTACTTTCCCTCTCCGGTAAAGAGCAGTTTTATGCTTTCATCTGGAATTGTTGCCATCTGGATCGCAACATTTCCGATGCACAACTGCTCGAAGCATGGCGAAACGGACCTTCTCGCAGCACTACAGACGAAGACGACGAAACCGAATACGAAGTCGAACGCCTGACGCTCGACGAATTGGCCGAGCGCATCAACGATGAGTGCTTCAACGATAGCGAAGACTATGTCCGATTCATACAAATGAGCGATTAACACAGAAAATACCATGTTCATATCGAAATCATTAGCGAAGAAATTCCGCCATTCCGCCTCGGTATTGTTGCACGACAGAACAGACGAAACCGGCATGCCGGAAATCGTGGTACGACAAGTGAAATCCGTTTGGGGCAAATTCGAGCCGACCGGTCGTAATGGCGGTGTTTGTATTCCTGCATTATCGGACGGCATCATCCAAATCCCTTATGCAGATATTTTAGGCTACCATACCGGAAAAGAAGCCTGTATTCAACCTTTGATACTCAAAGATCACCTCTGGCGGTCGAAAATGCCGTATCATGACTGGCCGGACTTTCTCCGGAACGCGGCAGAGCTCCTACTTGCCTCCCGAACAGATGCCGGTACCCGTATCACAACCTCAAAACTCACAACCACGAACTATTGGTTCAGCGACAAATGGTACGGACATCGGCTCTCCTTCGTCCGCTTGCGGGATGCAAAGAAAGCCGCACGAGAGCAAGTCGGAGTAAGCGTAACCATCTTCTCCTGCAAAACCGGAGACATCGTATGTTCCGTCCCGGCATCGGGTTATTGCCCGCCCTAATATCACAATACCGTTCACTCAATACCAAATATACGAAATGGCACAATTCAACATTCAGGATTACGACCGATACATCGTAAGTTTCAGTGGCGGCAAAGATTCTACCGCCACTTTTCTGTACCTGCTTGACCACGGCATTCCCCGTGAAAAAATCGAGCTGTGGCATCAGGACATCGACGGACGGGAACGTAACTTTTTCGACTGGGAAGTGACGCCCGACTATTGCCGGCGGTTCGCCCATGCCTTCGGGGTTAAGATATACTTTCAGTGGAAAGAAGGCGGTTTCTATCGGGAAATGATGCGGGAAAACAGACTGACTGCCCCCAACTGCTACGAATTGCCGGACGGCACTATCGGACGTTCCGGAGGCACTCGCGGCAAACCGAATACTCGGTTACGATTCCCGCAAGCTGCCGCAGACCTTCGCACCAGATGGTGTTCCAGCTACTTGAAAATCGATGTCTGTTCCGCCGCCATTGTCAATCAGTCCCGCTTCAATAACACCCGAATACTTATTCTGTCGGGAGAGCGGGGTGAAGAAAGTCCCCAACGGGCAAAATATGCCATCTGGGAACCTGACAGGGCGGACTGCCGGACCGGGAAACATCACCGCCACGTTGACCGTCATCGCCCCATCCGTGACTGGACGGAAGCACAGGTCTGGGAAATCATCAAACGTTACCGGATACGGGTGCATCCATGTTATTACATGGGATGGAGCCGCTGTTCCTGCCTATTCTGCATCTTCGGCAACAAGAACCAATTCGCCAGTGCTTCCGCAATCAGCCCGGAACGCATTCAGGAAATCGCCCAGTTGGAACAACAATTCGGATGTACCATCAAACGGAAATGCGACATCATGTCCTTCATCCGAACCGGCACTCCGTATCATCACATTACCGAAGCATGGAAAACAATAGCCACATGTAGGCTCTATATACTGCCCGTCATTCTTCCGGATGACGAACAATGGGAACTTCCGGCCGGTGCCTTCGGGGAACAATGCGGTCCGGTTTGACAAATACCAATAATCCAAATCAATCATGAACAAAGACAGACGAAAACAACTCGAAGATGTGAAAGATTCCCTTGACGAAATCATTGCATCACTGAACGACATCAAGGACGACGAACAGGATGCCTACGACAATATGCCCGAAAGCCTCCAATCATCGGACAACGGCTCCCGCATGACCGACGCCATCGATGCCATCGACGAAGCTATCTCTTCCATTGAGGATGCTCAACAGCACATCGACGAAGCTGCCGCGTAAAAATAACAGGGCGGCTTGCACCGGTTCCCTCGTCCGAACCATTATTCTTTATTTACACGAACCATTAAAAGCAACGTTATGACAATAGAAGAACTGTTAAGCAGCTACTTTCAACGCGATGCGAAAGTCTCCGAGCAGCTCGACACAATCGAACGTGCCGAGGCGGATATGCAACCCGTACCGAGATTGCCTATTTCAGTACCGAATTATGCGGATGAAGTCATCCGACCTATCCTGAAAATGGTGGCCGAGGCACTTCCCGAATACGCAATCACGGTACCGTCCTCCAAACAGTGTAAACTGGTCAACGGACTGTTCCAGATACGGACGGACAAAGCCTGCCTCGGCGGCCTCTCGTATCCAACCAAGGACGATCACAAGCTCTATTTCGCCCCGCTATTTCATCGCAAGGCCGGCGAAAGACAGGAAGTGAATACCTTGGAGCAATTAGTGAAAATGCTCCGTGCAGAACTCAACAAACGGGGATTGCTGATCCTTCCGAAACACCTTTAATCCAATTGCACCATGACAGAAGAAGAGTTAAAACGACAGACCGAACGGGAAATCCGGTGGCGGATAGGCTTCCGGCTCCTTCCGTGGATGCTCCTGATACTTATCATCTGTATCGGACTGCTGAAAGATTGCATCCACCTACGAGACCCGATAGACGACAGCATCAACCGCACAAGGGAAGTCGTCAGGCATCTCGAAGTATGCGACACCACCCGAAACGGATTCCGGGTAGTGTACGTCACCAATGATGCAGTCACGATGGAGCGTCTGAACGAAATCCGACTTCGACAGCCGTTGAATCAGGCATTCTGTAAACTGAAAGACAGTGCGGCATCCTATTTCGGAGGAAGTCTGCTTCAAACCGATATCTACGACTTTGCAGCATACGCCCGACGGTTCGATGTGGACGATGACGTGCGGATGCAGAACATCTTCATTTTCGGCACCGAAAAGCAGAAGTTATACATCGGGAAGAACCCTCGGATAGAAAATTCTGCCACATGGATCAATCCGGCCACCGAGCAAGGAGTGCAGTACATCAATGCTGACGATATTTATTTCCGTATAGGGAAAGGTGAAAGAGTCTATCGGTACTGGAAATGTCACGGTAACCACTCAACATCCACTACTGACGAACGTTTCAGCCATTTTTCCGAGGATGAAAGACTATGGTAACTGTCTCTATTTCTCTCTGTAAATAGCTGGTTTGCTTGCATAAAAATACTCGCAAATTTATTTGTTTACTCCAAAATGAAAATATAAATTTGCGCTATGATTATTACTAATAATGACTGATTTACATTTTGTTAATTGACCGTAAAACCAGATTGGAATAATATGAGAACGGAGTATGATATCAGAGCGAACGCAATTAAAATTTGCGACCTCGGAAAGAACCGGCGAGATCATCGGATTCGTGTCGCGCCATTCAAAAACCAAGCAACTGCGAGGAGTACGTGAGGATTCACCTTACAAGAAAAAGATTTGTGTATTGTCAGAAGACCTGAAAGGGAAAGTCCTGCCGAACGTATTGTATTCGGTCGAACTCAAGGCAATGCACTCACGCAACGGTTTTGTCGTAGTAGCGGCCACGCCGCTTCTTTTCAAGGCCACAATCGACACACTGGTGATTCCGGGTGAAACCTACCGGGTAACCGTCAACTTCGGAAACAAAACCGTTTACTTCGATCCGCTGAGAGGTAATTCATACTCCAGCAAGACAGTATCGGGAGTTGTCTCCCTGTTACAACGCCGTACCGACATTGAAAACTTGGAAGGCGTAATCAACAGCTTCAAATCCGCTGCCGCAAGACTTCTGCGGAGAATGGCCGACGACGGATTCTGTACACCGACCATTCCCGGTTTGTGATGCGTCCGGAATGTGGAATAGCCACTGATGGGGCACATTCTATGAAAAGAGGAGTTACCCGGTACAGAGCCGTTGATTTGGCCACCGGCGAACTCCTCTTTGAACAGAATATTGGAAACCAAACCATCAATATCGGTGAGTTTTTAGGCGTTGTCGAAGCCGCAAAATACATCATCGAACATCGTTTCAGTCCGGCAATCATTTACACCGATAGTCTCACTGCCTTGACGTGGTTTAACGAGAAACGAACGGCCTCACGTAAAAGAAACGCTGCCATCAAAAAAGCGGAAGTTTTTCTCAAAGCGATGGCCTCCGAAATCGACAAAATCGAAGTGCGTCACTGGAACAATTCTATGTGGGGCGAAACCCCTGCTGATTTCGGTGAAAAATAACAATCCAACAATCTACGACCTATGGCGAAACTCAAAAAAGACCTTCATAAATACGTCGAACTTCGGGAAGAAGACTATCTTCATTTAGTCGAGAATACAATGATAGTCGAAGCCATGAAGCTGGCCGGAGTAGAAAAACTTCCCCTATGGAAAGCCGTCCGCCGAATCTTGGACGACAGACGTATCGAGATACACGTCAAACCCGTCAATCGACGCTACGCCGATTGATCAAAAACAATAGGTTCATTTCTAAAATGGACATATCTACAAAACATCAAAAGCCCTCGAAAACAATGTTTTTTCGGGGGCTTTTTTGTCCATGTATCTCTTAATGAGTCCGATACTTCTTTCACTTTTGTCGGAAAGTGAACTTCGATACAAAAAATTGATAATTAACGTCTTATGTCAAATAAATCTGTATATCTTTGTACTCAGAGCAAATTCTAATATTAACCGACTCATGTACGGCTGTATGTTAGGAATAGCCTACCTCGCCACAATTAACCCCTGACAAACAGGGAGTTGATATTAAAGTTGAATAGTCAAAACAGATTTTCTCGTATATCAAAGAGTAATGAACTGCTTTTTCAAACCCGATCCCGCAGTCTCCCGCTACAACGATGACTGCATTTTCAATCTTTTGTTGCTTGAGGTTATAGGCAAGAGTTTTAAACTCACCATGTATGTCCCCGCAGACACAGAAAGATGCGTATTGTTCAGGGATGTTGAATATGTTCATGGTGCAAATATAATTTCAAATGAGCGAAATTGAGAGAAATCGTCTTCACAAAATTATATTTTGTCTAAACTCCTCTCCATATGATGCTCTATTCTTATACAGTTAATCAGAATACAACAGATTATTAGTTTGAGAACATTCAGATTACTACTGAATCAGAATTTTAACAATGGAGGTCATAACAATTGAATCGAGAGCTTTTAAGCAACTAATGGATAAACTGGAGGCGTTGTCGGAATATGTTCATTCGATGGAGCGTCCTGTCGAGAATGAAGATGAAAATTGGGTAGGCAGTCGGGATATCTGCCAGTTTCTGAAGATCAGCGAACGAACATTACAACGACTGCGAGCAGACGGTAAGATTACTTACTCCTGCGTGGGTGGGAAATATTATTATCAGATTGGTCAGATTAAGAAGTTGCTCCGAGCACACATCCTAAAGAGTAACGACGAATGTTTGCAGGATTTGATAGCACATCACAAAAAATAAAACTATATTTGCATCAGTAAACCAAGAAAGACAGTTTCCAGAAGGGTAAAATCCTATTAGAAAATGGTTTGCAAAAATGTCCCCACCGGTGTCCCACTTGGCGAAGTGAACCCACCGGAATCAAAGGGAAGTGCTTGACGAGCAAGATATAAGGAAGACAGAGGTCAGACTCCCGTTTTCCGCTCATTCAAAGAGGACAGCTAAATAGTTGTCCTCTTTGATTTTTTCAGCATGCTGGGGTTTGCCCGAGCGACCCCGAATCGCCCCTTTCAGGGGAAGTCATAAGGTTTGCTAAACTTGCTCGTGCGTAGCGCGGGCTCGGGTTTCGTTCCGCTTCTAACCAGATGATTAATCCTTACGATAAATCAGTGAGTTGCGATAATTCCGACTGAAATTGGGAGTGGGGACAGTTGTATTGGAATTGTCCGAAAGCAGCAAGAGTGATGAACGGATCGCTTGCCGTGTTGGTGTTTCGATTCGGTTAAGTTTTGTGATTATCCGAAAATTGCGTATCTTTGCCCCTGCGAACACATTTGATTATAAAACTTTTGTAAATGGACTCAAGAATGGGAACCATGCCACTAAAGGTATGCGCAGAGCCGTTGGGGAGCAATCCCGCGAACGACACCCTTCTTGAGCTTGCAAGAGTGATTGATTGTGTTCGCAGCTGCGCATCTTTTTTATTTATGCGAACACAATCAATCGTCCGCGTTCCGACGCAGACAAGCCGCAAGGCCAGCCGCAGGCGGTTCCCGCCGTGCAACTTCTCGATTCGTTTCCATTTTCATCCGCCGGATTGACAAATAGTTGCTAATCAAGGTGCGATTTTCTTTGTTGTGCTCTGCGCACGATAAGGACAGTCCCTTTTATGCCCGTTGTGTTCGCTGCCTGAGGCAGCGGCAGGCCGAAGCCTCCCCGGGCGGAGGTCTGCAAACACGCTGCGCATATTTTCAGACCCCGCAGGCTTCGTCTGCACAGTCTTAAAAAATTGAATAAACATGAAAACGAACCAAAACCCCGTGCAGGAACAGCCTGCGCAACCCATAGCCCCCGAAACATCCGCAACCGTTCAATCCGGACAGCCGCCCGTTCCCGTTACGGAACAACCGAATGCGCTATCCCTCCCGGAACACGAACCGGAACTGCAATCCGCTCAACCGGCCGAACAGCTTTACGATCCGAATGAAGCGGCGCAGATCGTCCGCCACCTGACCGACGGCTACTTCGATCCCGAATATATCCTGTTATTCGGCAAGCTGGTCGGCGGCACGCCCCATAGCGACGCACTGGCCTACGACCTGCTGATGGTCGTGCGGGAAACACCCGAGTACGATTGGATTCGGGCCAAACGCATCCTGCGGTACAGGATGCCTTATCGCCACCGCAAGATCACCTACATCAATCTCTACATCCTGCCTTTGAACTATGTCGAATCGAATTGGACGCCGTTCCTCTATTTTGCCCGTGCCGAAGGCGAAGTATTGTATTGCAACGACCATCACCATTTCCGCCGCCCGAAGCACCCCTGCAATTTCGCCGCAGCTTACGCCGATGCCAAATTCCATTTCGACACCTACCGCACGCTCGGCTACGACTTGATCGAACAGGCCCGGGATGCGTTCGTGGAGGGTCGCAATGTACGTTTGGGGGCGCAATTCACAGCACAGGCGATCGTTTATTTCTACCACATGCTTTACTATGTTTATCACGGTATGGAGTTCGACCTCCACGATCCGGTGGTGATGCACGACCGGATGAGGACGCTTTCGACCAAACTGATGCTTGTTTTCGACGACAACCACATCGAAAATATTTTCACGCTGCCTTGTCTGAAACAGGTATTGTTAAAAACACCTTACAGCGCCGAGTTTTACATGGCTCCGCAGGAATTGGAAATGCACATGGATCGCGTCCAGAAAGCAGCAGAGATTATCGAAAGCTATGCCGAGCTAAGATTGGAACTTTATAAAGAGCTGAGCGAACGATAATAATTCGCTTGCCAAATAAGAAAGAGGGCTTCAGGGAGTTGTATTTTCCTGAAGCCCATTTTTTATCGGCATTACGGCAGAGGCTCCGAAGCGTAAGAACGGCTTTTCATCCTCTGACGACCGGAGGTCGTATGGCCGGAAGTGTGGCGACTTTACCCACCGACCTAAGATCGAAGGGCCGGTAGTGCAACGGCTTCGGGCGGGAAGACGGGATGTTGGGATCGGGTGTGCGGCATCGGAAGCCGGCTCGCAGCGGGCGCCGGCCCCGGAGTCCGGCGCGCCGTATCACGCCGCCGGAGCGGAGGGTTCCTCGACCGTCAGGTCGAAGATTTCATAGCGGTCGAAGTCGCGCCAGTAGCGGAGTGCAAGCTCCCTGATATACTGCCAGTAGGGTTCCGTGAGGCCGCCGTACCGGGCCACGCCCTGCTGTACGTCCCGGCGGATGCGGTCGGCGTACTCGGGTTTGAGCCGCAGGCGGATGGTTTTGCCCTTGAAGCTGAAACGGGCCTCGGGCCTGACGGGGAGCTCCTCCGCCACGCGGATCAGGCCGTGGCCGAGGGTGGCGCCGGTGCTCACCTGCAGCCCGTCGTTCATGCAGCTCACGGGCGGCTTGTGGCCCGCGTAGGAGGTTACCTCGATGTCATCCACCCCGATGTTGAAGTATTCGCGGGCGCGAATCCCCATCTTGACCCCCACGGTGGCGTAAATCCCCAGGTGGCCGTGCAGCTCGTTGGTGAGCACGCCCGCACGCCATTCGACCGGCCCGTGGCGTGCGATGGCCTCGTCGATGATCGGAGCGACCTCGGCGGCATAGAGGCCGGGATCGGTGGGGAAGCCGTAAAACACGCGGCTCTCAGCGTCGGGCTTACCCCGCAGGACGGCCGCTATCGCCGACGGTACCCGCATCGCCGCCGCCGAGTCGGTGAGCGTGCAGCGCTCGACGGTCGGAGTGATTTGCCGCACGGTGAAGAGCTCGGGGGCGAAGAGGCAGAGGGCGGCCAGCTCGTCCCAGACTTTCAGGTGCCCTTCGGCGAGGGGTGCGGTCAGGGGCGCCGTGCGGTGTGTGGCGACGATTTTTCGGGCATAGCGGTTCGGCACGGCGGCCACGGTGTTCAGAAGGGCGGGCGTGACCGTCACCGTGCAGGCCGGGTCGGAGGTGACCACGGTTACGGGGACGCCGCTCGCCAGCACGCTGCGGGCCGCTGCGGGGTCGGTCTGCAGGTTGGCTTCCCCGGGGCTGTCGGGCAGGCTGCCGTACCAGACGACCCGGTCGATGCGGCCGGCGAGGTCGGGCCGCGCCCGCAGCAGGTCGGCAAGGTTGGTCAGGGGGCCCAGGGCGACGAAGACGATCCGCTCGTCCTCATTGTCGAAGGTTTCGGCGAGCAGCCCGCACGCGGCCGGAAAACGGCCGGGAAGGGCGGTGCTGTCGCCCCAGACGATGCGGGCGGAGCGGTCGCGCCAGACGGGAGCCGGGGCCCCGACCGCGCGGCCCTCGCCGACGGGGATTCCTTCGTGATGGAACGCGCGGAGCAGGGCAGCCGTCTGCGCCGCCGCCTGCGCGGGCGTCAGGGCCCCCTCCGAGGCGGTGACGGCCAGCACCTCCGCCTCCCGGTTGCCCAGGAGCATGCAGAGCGTGCGTAGGTCGTCGGCAGCCCCGTCGGTGTCGATCACCATATGGAAGCGGGCCTTGCCCGAATGGGCGTCCGCGCCGGGCTGCAGGAGCAGCAGGGCGGCTGCCGCAAGGAGCGTCCGCCGCAGCGGATGGGGAATGTGAAGGGTCATATCGGTTCGTTTTTGTCGTTTTCTGTCGGTCGCCTGTTCCGCCTCCAGCTCGCTGTGGATATGCGGCCGGCGGTTACCAATTGCCGGCCGGGGAGCCGGGCGGAGGTCAGAAATGGAGGTTCACGCCGCCCAGCGCGGTCGCCCGGGGCATCGGATAGCCGGCGTTGATTTCATAGCGCTGTGCCAGCAGGTTTTCGCCCCGCGCGAACAGTTCGAGCCAGCGGGTGACGCGGAAACTGACGGTGGCGTTCCACAGCACGAAGTCGTCGCGCGTCTCGGGCTCGGCCCGGGTGATGAGCCCGCGGATGTACTGCACGCCCGTCGAGGCGTTCCAGCGGCCCCGTGCGAAGCCGATGCTGCCATAGAGCTTGTGCTCGGGGGCGGCGACGACGGGGTATTTCATGTGGAGCCAGCTGTAATTGGCCGCCACCGTCCACGAGCGGCCGAAGGCATAGGCGAAGTCGCACTCGACGCCGTAGTTTTCGATCCGGCCCGTATTGACGTTCATCGGGCGGCCGTCCACCGGAAGGGTGCGGATCAGGTTGTCGCCGTCGATATAAAAGACATTGACCCCGTAGGAGAGGGCGCCGCCGAGCAGCCGCTGCGAGAACGAGAGCTCGTAATTCATCAGCTTTTCGGGTTTCAGGTCGGGGTTCTGGGGCGGGAACATATACATCTCGCGGATGGTGGGGAAGCGGAAACCCTTGCTCACCATCGCCTTGATCTGGGCGTTGTGCGGCAGGATGAACGACACGCCGCCCTGGGGCACCCATTCGGTGCCGGCGTGGGAGTGGTGGTCGAGGCGGATGCCGGCGTCGAGGGCCAGCCAGCGCGTGACGTGCTGGCGGAAATCGACATAGCCCGCCACCTCGTCCATCGTCTTGTCGGCGGTGGTCTTGTCGGGGTCGCCGTTGAGGAACGTGTTCCACGCCTTGCCGCCGAAGTGCTGGTAGTCCACCCCGACGGTCAGGCGGTTGCCCCGGAAGAGCGTGGCGCTCTGAAACCACGACACGCCCAGCATCTGGTCGCGCGAGTTGAACCGGTAGTCGAGCGGCTGCTCGCCCGCCGTGTAGCCGTCGTTGATGCGGTGGCGGCCCCAGTTGTAGAAGAAGCTCAGCGAGCCGGAGGTGGTGCCGTAGTCGTTGCTCAGGGCGAAGGAGGTCATACCGCGCGTGATGCGCGAGTCGTTGTCGAGAATGGGTTTGGTGACGGGGCCGGGGTTGGAGGCGTTGAAGTGGGTGACGTTCACGTCGGCATAGACGCTCCACGCCCGCCCGATCTCGTAACCCAGCTTCGCATAGCCGCCGTACTGCTCGAAGCCCATGTCGGGGCGGTGGCCGTCGGTGCGGTTGTAGGAGCCGGTGACCGTGCTGGTGAAACGGCCCGCCTTCACGCGGTTGGAGGCTTCGGTCTGAAGCGTGTTGTAGGAGCCGTAGCCGGCGTGGAGGTCGGTTCTGACGCCGTCCTGCCGCATCTTGCGCGTGACGATGTTGATTACGCCGCCCATCGCGTTGGAGCCGTAGAGCACCGAGGCGGGGCCGCGCACGACCTCCACCCGCTCGGCCAGCATCGACTGGTAGGCGTCGGCGATCGGGTGCCCCATCAGCCCCATGTACTGGGGGTGGCCGTCGATCAGCACGAGCAGCCCCGTGGTGGGGCTGTTGCCCACCCCGCGCAGGGTCATTCCGCCCGCCGCGCCGGTGGAGACGCCGTACCCCATGATGCCGCGCCCGGTGATGAAGAGCCCCGGCACCTGCTCGGTCAGGGTGGGCAGCAGCGAGGGCTGGTATTCGCTCTCGATCCGGCTGCGGTCCACGACCGAAATGGTCATCGGCAGGAGGCGGATGTCGGTTTGGTTGCGTGTGCCCGTGACGACCACCTCGGCGATCGGGTGGACTTTCTCCCCGCGCACGCTGTCGGCCGGTTGGGAGCGCACCGCGCACAGCGGCGCCAGGCTGCCCAGCAGCAGCATGAACGTCAGTCTGGTTTTCATGTTTTCTCGCATTTTATAGGATTTGGTCAAAGTATGCGCCGGTTGCGGGCAGCCGCAGGCCGGCGCTCGGGGGCGTTGGAGTCGTTGGTTTGGTCATTGTCGGTAATCTTCGGTTCGCACACCTCCCCGGGGAGGATGACGCTTCCGGAACAATTTTGGTGCCAACGCTTGCAGCCTCTTCACGGCCAATAGTTTGTACGGGTGCAATCGCGTTCCGTTCGCGCAGGTGAATCCTTGTGGGCAGGTGAATCCTTGTGGGCGGGTGAATTCGTGTGGGCGGATGAATTCGTATGGGCGGATGAATTCATATGGGCGGGTGGACCCGTTTGCGGAGGTTGGCCGGGCCGGGCGGGTTCAGGTCGGTGCGGGGCGGGTGCCAGGGCGGGGGTCGGCGGATTCGGTAGAAGCGAATGTCGGGCTTCGGACGGTGCAGTCGGGCCGGGCAGTCGGGCCGGGCAGTCGGGTTGGGCGGTCGGGTTGGGCAGTCAGTCGGGGTAGTCAGTCGGGGCAGTCAGTCGGGGTAGTCGGGCCGGGCAGTCGGGCCGGGCGGGTTTAGGTCGGTGCGGTGCGGGTACCGGGGGCGGGGGTGGTGGATTCTGATTGTGTGGATTCCGCGACGGTGGATTTCAGGTAAGGACGTTGGCTTGGTTGCGGGGAACGGCAGGCCGGTCGGGTAAGAGCGGTGCAGGACGGTTATGTGTTCGAGAATTTGGAATGAGGGGGCGGAGAGCAGCGTGTCAGCCGGTTCCGGTTGGGGAAAGGCAGGCAGAGATTTCGGGGGTTTCAGGCAGGCAGGATGGGGTGTCGGATAGTGGGGAGGTTTCGGGGGCGGGCAGCCGCTGTCGCTTTCCGGCGGATGCTGACCTAATGCACGGACTGCCGCTGCGGTCGTTGTTTCCCCGTGCTGCTTTTCGAGGCTGTTTCTCGGCGTTCGATACCGCCGATCCTCGGCTTCGTTTCCGCTGCCCGGCCGTCCGATATCCGGTGGCGAAACCGCCGTTCCCTTTCACGGTCGCTGCTCCTGCGCGGTCGTGGATTGCCCGGTTTTTGCAGACGAGGATAAAAAGACACATTCCATGTACCTCTCCATCGCGGTCAAGCTGCTTATCGGCATGCTCGGACTGATTGTTTTCCTGCGTATTTCGGGCAAGACCCAGATGGCGCAGCTCACGCCGCTCGACTCGGTGAACTCTTTTGTGCTCGGCGCTCTGGTGGGCGGAGTAATCTACAATCCCGACACCCCCGTCTGGTACCTGCTTTTCGCGTTCGCCATTTGGACGGCCGTGAACGTCGCGCTGCGCTACATGATGCGTTTCCGCCGCCTGCGCCGCGCAATCAAGGGCGACCCGGTGATGATCGTGCGGGACGGGCGGCTGGTGCTGAGCGCATTCCGACGCAACGGTCTCGAAATGGAACAGTTCCGCACCATGCTGCGCGAGAACGGCGTCTTTTCGATGTTCGACGTGGACGACGTACGCTTTGAGCCCAACGGCCGGCTGACCATTTCGCGCCGCAACGATCCGCCCGAATCCTACCTGTTCGTCAATGTGGGCAAGGTGCTCGAGGGGGCATTTGCCCGTAGCGGAAAGAGCGAACGGTGGCTGCTACGGCAGTTGCACAGGGAGGGGTACGACGACGTAGGGACGATTTTCTGCGCCGAGTGGTCGCCCGGCCGGGGGTTTTATATCGTGCCGATGGAGGAGTGCAAAGGTCGCAAGTCCCGGCCACAGGTCGTGCCGGAAGCCGACTGAGCGGCAGTTCCGGGTTATTCCTGGCACAGGTTTTCCGGCTTGCCGGATGCGGAACGGCCGGAGGAATCGGGTCGGGCGGCTGCTCCGCTTTCGCTTCGGTGTCTCTTCTGTCTGCATTGTACGGGCGGCGACGGAAAGTCCCCGGCGGGGTGGGTTGCCCGCTCCTTTACCCCACCCCATACGTCCGGTCAGCGGACGGGTAGTCACAGACGGCATCTGCTCCCACGGAATGTGTGGCTGCGCGTGGCGGCGTCGGGAGCGGTAGGCAAGGTCGGACACAGCTTCCCGGTACGCCCTCCCACTTTCTCCGGCTCCCGCCTTCTCCGGTCAGCGGACGCGGGTTTCGCAATAGGCGCAGCGGAGGCCGTCGCCGGTTGCGCGGAACAGCGGCTCGACGGGTTCAGTGGCCGAAATGCAGCGGGGATTGGGACAACGGTGGGGCGTGCCGTCCGGCGCGGGTATGGCAGCGTGCGTAAAGCCGCAAGCGGCATCCGATACGGTATCCGCATCGGGTGCGGCATCTGTGCCGGCGTCGGGCGAGGCGGTGCCGGGCATAACCTTGCAAGCCGCGCCGGCTGCCGCATTTGCGCCGCAGGCGGTATCTGCACCCTCGGGGTGTGTGGCGGCAGCGGATGTGTGGCTGCGCGTGGCGGCAGCGGACGTGAGGCAGCGCGTGGCGGCATCGGACGAGGCGGCGGGTTCGGCGGCCCAGCTTAGCAGCTTGAGGATGAGTGCCATACGGACGAATTTCCCGTTTTCGACCTGCCGGAAATAGGCTGCGCGTGGGTCACTGTCCACCTCGGGGGCGATTTCGTTCACGCGCGGCAGCGGATGCAGCACGATCATGTCGGGCCGTGCGGCGCCGAGTTTCGCGGCGTCGAGCACGAAGCTGTCCCGCACGCGCTCGAACTCCTCCTCGTCCAAAAAACGCTCCTTCTGTACGCGCGTCATATAGAGCACGTCCAGCTCGGGCATCGCCTCCTCGAGCGTGCGGGCTTCGCGGAACGTGATGCCGGTGAACTCCTGCATCTGCTGGAGCATGTAGTCCGGCAGCCGCAGCTCCTCGGGGGCGATCAGCACCACGCGGATCCCCTCGTAACGGGCCAGCGCCCGGATGAGCGAGTGGACGGTGCGGCCGAACTTCAGGTCGCCGCAGAACCCGACGGTCAGCCTGTCGAGCCGCCCTTTTTCGCGCTTGATGGTCAGCAGGTCGGTCAGGGTTTGCGTGGGGTGGCTGTGGCTGCCGTCACCGGCGTTGATGACCGGGATGCCGGCATAGCGGGAGGCGACCAGCGGCGCCCCCTCCTTGTGGTGGCGCATGGCGATGATGTCAGCGAAACAGCGGATCACCCGCACGGTGTCGGCCACCGTCTCGCCCTTGGTGACGGATGACGAGGCGGCGTCGGAGAAGCCGATCACCTGACCACCGAGCTCCATCATCGCCGCCGTGAAGCTCAGGCGCGTGCGCGTGGAGGGTTCGTAAAAGAGGGTAGCCAGCTTACGGCCCCGGCAGGCGTCGGCGAAGCGCGGGCGGTCGGCGATGATCTCCTCTGCGAGAGCGATGATTTCGCCGGTTTTTTCGACCGTCAGGTCGGTCGGGTCGATGAGATGTTGCATAGTCCTTCGTTTATTCGTGGTTCGTTCGCTTCGGCGCCGGGAGGTCCGGCGCCGGGTTTTCCGGCTCTGTGTTTCCGGGTTGCGGGTCTTTTCCGGCTCTGTGTTTCCGGGTTGCGTGGCTTTCCCGGCTCCGTGTTTTCGGGTTGCGGGACTTTTCGGGCTCCGTAATTCGGTTTCCGGCGGCCCTGTTCTTCCGGGTGGCTTGCCGATTTCCGGGCCGTCGGGTTTTTACGGACGGATGTCCGGCAGGGCTTCGGCCAGGGCTGGCTGCCGTTTTTTTTCTCCGGGCTGCCTTCCCCCGATTTTCCTTTTCAGTCTGTTCCGCTATCGGGCTTGTTCCGCCCAAGCCTGTTCCACCTCCGGGCCTGTCTCACCTTCGGGCCCGCCCTGTTCTCTTTCCCTGGTTTGCACCCTCTCGGGTAACAGGGGCCGGGCGGTTTTCGCCGGGTTTCCGGATCGGCGGGAGGGGCTGTTCGGGCTGCGCTTGCCGATTTTCCGGGCCGTCGGGTTTTTGCGGACGGGTGTCCGGCGGGGCTTCGGCCAGGGTTGGCTGCCGGATTTTCTCCGGGCTGCCTTGTCCCGATTTTCCTTTTCAGCCTGTTCCGCTATCGGGCTTGTTCCGCCCCCGAGCCTGTCCACCTCCGGGCCTGCCCTGGTCTCTTTCCCTGGTTTGCACCCTCTCGGGTAACCGGGGCCGGGCGGTTTTCGCCGGGTTTCCGGATCAGCGGGAGGGGGCTGTTCGGGCTGCGCTTGCCGATTTCCCGGGCCGTCGGGTTTTTACGGACGGATCTCGGCGAGCTTCGGCCGTGGGCTGGCTGCCGCCCTTTTACGCGGCCGCGCGTGCTGTTTTCCCGGTGGGTCGGGCGGATTCACGCAGGCTGTGGCGCGCGTTTCGGTGCGTCGGGTGTGTCGGGTGTGTCGGGCGTGTCGGGCGTGTCGGGCGTTTCGGGAGCGGCAGGAGCGGCAGGTGCTTCGGGCGCGGGTATCCGGGCCGAAGGCGGGCGGCCGTTACCGGCGCATCCAGCTTTCGTCGGCGGGGTTGTCGCGGAAAGCGAGCAGGCGGGCCTTGTCCTCCGGTCGGATATACCCCTCGGCGGCGGCCACCTCCACGAGCGCGTCGAGGTTGCAAAGGCTGTGGTTCCTAACGCCCGCTTCGCGCAGGCGGTCGAGCCCGCGCTGCATCCTGTAGGTGAAGATCGAGGCGACGCCGAGCACCTCGGCGCCCGCTTCGCGCAGCGCTTCGACCACTTCGACGCAGCTTCCCCCCGTCGAAATGAGGTCTTCGATCACCACGACCCGCTCTCCTTTCTCAAGCCGGCCCTCGATGCGGTTGCCGCGCCCGTGGTCTTTGGTGCCGCCGCGCACGTAGCCCATCGGGAGGTCGAGCAGCGTGGCGGTGATGGCGGCGTGGGCGATGCCGGCGGTCGAGGTGCCCATCAGCGCCCCGGCGTCGGGGAATCGTTCGCGCACGATGCGGGCGAGCCCCTCCTCCACGCGGGTACGCACGGCGGGAACGGAGAGGGTCAGGCGGTTGTCGCAGTAAATCGGGCTTTTGATTCCGCTGGCCCAGGTGAACGGCTCGTCGGGCCGCAGAAAGACTGCCCCGATCGAGAGCAGGTCTTTGGCGATAAGTTTCTCCATGCTGGTATAGGTTGTCAATTGTTATCTGTTATTCTTGTTGTCGTTCGTCGTCTGTTTCCGGTCGTCCGTTCCGGTTGTCCGTTTCGGCATCGGCATCGCTTTGGGGCGTCGTTTTCATCGTCAGGTTTCATCTTCCGTTTTCAGCGGGCGTCGGTTTTTGAGGCCGGGCGCTTTTTCCGCGGGCTTTGTCCACCGGGGCTTCGGCCTCTGCAGGCTTTGTGTCGGGTATTCGCTTCGCCGCCGATGTTGCGTTCGCAGCGGCTTCGGGCCGGCTGGGTCGAACCGGGATCTGCCGGTTTGTCTGTCCGCCCGTCCCCGCGAACTTCCGGCGACTTCCGGCAAACTTCCGGCGAACCGCCTGCCACAGCTGTACCCGCCCCATGCGGCGGTATTATTCGAGCGCCTGCCGCAGCAGGGCCTCCACCTCGTCGGGGAAGATGCCCCCTTCGTGGACTTTCCGGCCTCCGACGTAAAAGGTCGGCACATAGTAGTAGTCGAACGTGTCGGCCACTTCGGGCTGTTCCGACTCCTCGATCAGCTCGATGCTAACGGCGGCCAGTTCGGGGTGGGCGGCTTTGGCCTCCTCGATGTAGCGCAGCGCCTTGCGGCAGAAGGGGCAGTCTTTGAGGTAGAAGAGTTTAACGGGTTTCATGTCGTTGCGGTTTATATTCGTTAGCGGGAACCCAGGAATTCGGCCACGCAGCGCCGGTAGGCCGCCACGGGGTCGTCGGCGCCCGTGACGGGCCGTCCGACGACGATGTAATCCGAGCCGATTTCGCGGGCGCGGGCGGGGGTGGTCACGCGCACCTGGTCGCCCGAGGCCCCCTCTGCAAAACGCACGCCGGGCGTGACGGTCAGGAAGCCGGCGCCGCAGGCTTCGTGAACCAGCCCCGCCTCGAGGGGCGAGCAGACCACGCCGTCGAGACCCGCCTCGCGCGTGTTGAGGGCGTAACGGCGGATCGTCTCCTCCATCGTGGCATCGACGAGCAGTTCGCGCCGCATCCGCTCCTCGCTGGTGGAGGTGAGCTGCGTGACGGCGATCAGCAGCGGGCGCGTGCCGTCCGCACGGGTGAGCCCCTCGCTGGCGGCCCGCATCATCTCGACGGTGCCGGCGGCGTGGACGTTGCACATATCCACGTCGAGCCGCGCCAGCACCCCCATCGCCCGGCGCACCGTGTTGGGGATGTCGTGCAGTTTGAGGTCGAGAAAGACGGGGTGGCTGCGCCGTTTGATCTCCCGCACGATCGCGGGCCCCTCGGCATAGTAGAGCTCCATGCCGATCTTGAGGAAAGGTTTGCGCGGCTCCGTGCGGAAGAGTTCCAGGAAATCCAGGGTTTCGGCCGCGGACGGGAAGTCGCAGGCGATGATGACGTCTCGGTTCATGCTGTCGTTTTTTATCGTGGGGCCGCCGTCGCAAAGGGCGGGGCCGTGTTTTGGTTCGTTTTGTTGCACCGGGCCGGGCCGGTTTCCGTCTCTCTTTTGCGGGGCGGAAAGAGAGGTTCGACGCAGGCTCGGGCCCGGGCTCAGGGGTGCGCTGCGCCGACGATCTCTTGCAGCCGCCCGATCCCAAGCCGCTCCATCGCGGCGGGGAGCTCCTCGACGATGCGCCGGCAGGCGAAGGGGTCGCGCAGGTTGGCCGAGCCCACCTCCACGGCCGTCGCCCCAGCCATCATCATCTCGATCACGTCGTCGGCCGTGGTGACCCCGCCGCAGCCGATCACCGGCACCGCGCAGGCGCGCGAGACCTCGTACACCATCCGCAGGGCGACGGGGAAGACCGCCGGGCCGGAGAAACCTCCGGTGGTGTTGGCCAGCACGGGCCGGCGGCGCCGCAGGTCGAGGCGCATACCCAGCAGGGTGTTTATCAGGCAGAGCCCGTCGGCGCCCGCCTCGCAGCAGGCGCGGGCGATGGCCACGATGTCGGTGACGTTGGGCGAGAGTTTCACATAGACCGGTTTGTGCGTGACCTCCTTCACCGCGCGGGTGACGGCGGCGGCCGCCGCCGGGTCGGTGCCGAAGCCCATGCCCCCGTGCCGCACGTTGGGACAACTGACGTTGATCTCGAGCAGCCCCACCTGCCCGCAGCCATCCAGCCGCGCGGCGACCTCGGCGTACTCCTCCACCGAAAAGCCGCCGACGTTGGCGACGACCGGTTTGCGGAAGAAGCCCGCGATGCGGGGCAACTCCTGCCTTACGACCGCCTCGACGCCGGGGTTCTGCAACCCCACGGCGTTGAGCAACCCCTCGGCGCACTCGGCGATGCGGGGCGTGGGGTTGCCGAAGCGCGGCTCCCGCGTGGTGCCCTTCATGGCGAACGATCCCAGCACGTTCAGGTCGTACAACGCAGCGAATTCGGCGCCGTAACCGAATGTGCCGCTGGCCGGGATCACCGGATTGTCGAGCCGCAGGCCGCTCAGGTTTACTTCGGTATTTCGTTCCATCGGATCTCCTCCTTTCTGAATACGGGTCCCTCGAGGCAGATGCGCCGGGGGCCGCCCGCAGTTTGACAGGTGCAGCCCATGCAGGCGCCGAAGCCGCACCCCATCCGCTCCTCGAGGCTCACTTCGCCGGGCGTGGGGAGCGTTTGGCACAGCGCGCGCAGCATCGGCAGGGGGCCGCAGGCATAGAAATAGCCGTAAGCCGGATGCGCGGCGGCTATGGCGTCGGTCACCAGCCCCCCGACCCCCAGCGAGCCGTCGGCCGTGGCGACGATCGTACGGGCTCCCGCCGCCTTCAGCGCTTCGATCCCGAACGCTTCGCAGGCCGTGTTGAAGCCCACCACGGCCGTGACCCCGCGCCCGCGCTCCCGCAGCCGGCGGGCCAGCCCGATGAGGGGCGGCACCCCCGCGCCGCCGCCGACGAGCAGCGCCTCGCCCGCTCCGGCAGCGGGGTCGAAGCCGTTGCCCAGGCCGGTGAGCAGGTCGAGCCGTTCGCCCGGGAGCATCCGGGCCAGCCGCCCGGTGCCCCGGCCCACGACCTTGTAGATGAGCGTGAGGCTTTCGCCGTCCCAGTCGGCGACCGAGATCGGGCGGCGCAGGTAGCACCCCTCGACGAGCAGGTTCACGAACTGTCCGGGGCGCGTGAGGGCCGACGTGTCGCCGGCCAGCACCATGCGCCGCACGTCGCGCGCGAGGGTCGTGTGTTCCGCAATCGTATAAATCCCTTGTTTCATTCCGTTTTCGTTTCGTTGCCGGGCGGCGGCTCGCCGTCGCTTCAGGGCCGGTCGTGCCCGGTTTGTCGCTTCGTCGCCGGCTTGCGCGCGGTCGGGTTCCGTCGTGCCCGCTTTGACGCTTCATTCCGGCTTGCGCCGCTTTGTCTGCGGCCTGTTCCGTCGGTTTCGGCGTGAGGGCCGCCGTCACTCCGCGTCGATGGTCGAGACGCGCAGGGTGATCTCCTCCAGCACGTCGAGCAGCACTTTGACCGTTTCGAGGGCCGTGAAGACCGTCACGTTGTTCTCGACGGCCGTGCGGCGGATCTCATAGCCGTCGAGCCGGGTGTTGTGCTGGTTGATGTCGATGGTGTTGATGACGTAGCTCACGTGCCCCTGGCGCAGCGACTCGACGATCTCGGTGCTCCCCTCCGAGAGCTTGCGGCGCGTGCGGGTGCGGATGCCGTGTCCGCGCAGGAACTCCGCCGTGCCGGTGGTGGCTTCGATGTTGAAGCCCAGGTCGTAGAACCGGCGGACCAGCGGCAGGGCCGCCTGCTTGTCGGGGTCGGCGATCGTCACGAAGATCGTCCCGTAGTTGGAGACGTTCATCCCCGTGGCCTGCAACGCCTTGTAGAGCGCGCGCGTGAGGTAGTCGTCGTAGCCGATCGCCTCGCCCGTGGACTTCATCTCGGGCGAGAGGTAGGAGTCCATGCCCCGGATTTTGGCGAACGAGAATGCCGGGGCCTTGACGAACCAGCGGCTCCTCTCGCGGCCGTACACCGCGGTGATGCCCTGCTCCTCGAGCGAGTGGCCGAGGATGACCTGCGTGGCGATGTGGGCCATCTGCACGCCGGTGGATTTCGAGAGGAAGGGCACCGTGCGCGAGGAGCGGGGATTGACCTCGATCACATAGACCTCGTCCCGGGCGTCGAGGATGAACTGGATGTTGTATAGCCCCACGATGCCGATGCGCAGCCCCAGCCGCTCGGTGTAGTCGATGATCCGCTGCTTGGCCCGCTCGCTCACGCTGAAGGTGGGATAGACGCTGATCGAGTCGCCCGAGTGGATGCCCGTGCGTTCGACGTGCTCCATGATGCCGGGGATATAAACCCGCTTGCCGTCGCAGATGGCGTCCACCTCGAGCTCCTTGCCCATGATGTAGCGATCGACCAGCACGGGCGAGTCCTCATTGACCTCGACGGCGGTTTGCAGGTAGCGGCGCAGCCGCTCTTCGCACGAGACGATCTGCATGGCCCGGCCGCCGAGCACATAGCTCGGACGCACCAGCACCGGGTAGCCGATGCGGGCCGCCGCGCGGACGCCCGCTTCGATGTCGGTGACCGCCTCGGCCTCGGGCTGGGGGATGCCCAGCTCCTCCATGATGCGCTCGAAGCAGCCCCGGTCCTCGGCGTTGCGGATCGCCTCGACGCCCGTGCCGATGATCTTCACCCCCAGCTCGTCGAGCGGCGCCGCCAGGTTGATGGCCGTCTGGCCGCCGAGCGAGACCACGACCCCCTCGGGCCGCTCGAGGTGGATGACGTTCATCACGTCCTCGACGGTCAGGGGCTCGAAGTAGAGCTTGTCGGAGGTGGTGTAGTCCGTGGAGACGGTTTCGGGGTTGTTGTTGATGATGATGGCCTCGTAACCCGCGGCGCGGATCGACCAGATGGCGTGGACGGTCGAGTAGTCGAACTCCACCCCCTGTCCGATGCGGATGGGGCCGGAGCCGAGCACCACGATCTTGCGGCGGTCGCTCACCTGCGACTCGTTCTCCTGCTCGTAGGTGGAGTAGAAGTAGGGGACATAGGAGCTGAACTCGCTGGCGCAGGTGTCGATCATCTTATAGACGGGGAAGAGGTCCCAGTCGCGCCGCAGCTCGTACATCTCTTTCTCGCTGAGCCCCCAGCATTTGCCGATGTATTTGTCGCTCAGACCCATGCGTTTGGCATCGGCGAGCGTCTCGCGCTCGCGCGGATGCTCGCGCAACTGCCGCTCGAACTCCACCACGTTGCGCATCTTCTCCAGGAAGAACATATCGATCTTGGTGGCGTTGTAGATCAGCGACAGATCGACCCCCAGCCGGATGAGCTGCGCGATGGCGTAGAGGCGGTCGTCGGTGCCCTCGCGGATGTAGCCCAGCAGCTCGTCGGCGCCCATCGCGTCGAACCTGCGGTGGTGGAGGTGGCAGACGCCCGTTTCGAGCGAGCGCACGGCCTTGAGCAGACTCTCCTCCATCGTGCGGCCGACGGCCATCACCTCGCCCGTGGCCTTCATCTGGGTGCCGAGGCGGTTGGAAGCGTCGCTGAACTTGTCGAAGGGGAAGCGGGCGATCTTCGTGACCACGTAATCGAGCGCCGGCTCGAAAGCCGCCGGGGTGTTGGCGATGCGGATTTCGTCGAGCGTGAGCCCCACGGCGATCTTGGCGCTCACGCGGGCGATGGGGTAGCCGCTGGCTTTCGACGCCAGCGCCGAAGAGCGCGACACGCGGGGGTTCACTTCGATCAGGTAGTAGTTGAACGACAGGGGATCGAGGGCGAATTGCACGTTGCAGCCCCCCTCGATGCGGAGCTCGCGGATGATGCGCAGGGCGCTGTCGCGCAGCAGTTGGTATTCCTTGTTGGTGAGCGTCTGGCTCGGGGCCACCACGATCGAGTCGCCCGTGTGGATGCCCACCGGGTCGATGTTCTCCATGTTGCAGATGGCGATGGCCGTGTCGTTGCTGTCGCGGATCACCTCGTATTCGATCTCCTTGTAGCCCTTGATGCTCTTCTCGATGAGCACCTGATGCACGGGCGAGAGGAACAAGGCGTGGCGCATCATCTCGCGCAGCTCGGTCTCGTCGTCGGCGAAGCCGCCGCCCGTGCCGCCGAGCGTGAAGGCCGGGCGCAGCACGACGGGGTAGCCGATGCGCTCCGCCGCCCGCACGGCCTCCTCGGTCGAGGAGGCGATCTCGGAGGGGAGCACCGGCTCGCCGAGCGACTGGCACAGCTCCTTGAAGAGCTCGCGGTCCTCGGCCCGCTCGATGCTCTCGAACGAGGTGCCCAGGATTTCGACCTGACACTCCTGCAGGATGCCCTTGCGGGCGAGCTGCACGGCCAGGTTGAGGGCCGTCTGTCCGCCCAGGCCCGGCACGATGGCGTCGGGCCGCTCGAAGCGGATGATCTTGGCGACGTATTCGAGCGTCAGCGGCTCCATGTAAACCTTGTCGGCGATGTGCGTGTCGGTCATTATGGTCGCCGGGTTGGAGTTTACCAGCACCACTTCGTACCCCTCTTCCCGCAGGGCGAGGCAGGCTTGCGTGCCGGCATAGTCGAATTCGGCGGCCTGACCGATCACGATCGGGCCCGAGCCGATCACCATTACTTTGCGGATGTCCGTTCTCTTAGGCATTTCTGTGCTCCTCCATCATTTGAATGAACTGGTCGAACAGGTAGGCGCTGTCCTGCGGCCCCGGCGCGCTTTCGGGGTGGTACTGCACCGAGAAGACCCGCTGCCCGGGGCAGGCGAGCCCTTCGGCGGTGCCGTCGAGCAGGTTGATATGGGTCAGGTGCAGGGGCGTGCCCTCCAGCGAGGCGGGATCGACGGCGAAGCTGTGGTTCTGGCTCGTGATCTCGATGCGCCCCGTGGCGAGGTTGCGCACGGGGTGGTTGCCGCCCCGGTGACCGAACTTCATCTTGAAGGTGCGGGCGCCGTAGGAGAGGGCGATCACCTGGTGGCCCAGGCAGATGCCGAAGATCGGCAGCCGCCCCCGCAGCCGGCGCACGGCCTCGATCACGGGCCCCGCCGAGGTCGGGTCGCCGGGACCGTTGGAGAGGAACAGCCCGTCGGGGCGGAAGGCGAGGATCTCCTCGACGGTGGCGTCGTAGGGCACCACCGTGACGTTGCAGCCTTTCTCGTTGAGCTTGCGGATGATGTTGTACTTGATGCCGCAGTCGATGGCCACCACGTCGAAGCGGTGGTTGGCCGTGCGCGAGAACCACCGCTTGCGGCAGCTCACGCGGGCCACGGCATCGGTCGGCAGGGGCGTTGCGCGGAGCCGGGCGAGGGCCTCCGCGAGCGGCGTGGCGGCGGCGGTCATCAGCACTTTCTGGCTCCCCTCGTCGCGGATCATCCGGACCAGGCGGCGGGTGTCCACCCCCGAAAGGCCGGGGATGCCGTGCTCCTCGAAGACCTCCGAGAGCGTCTTGGTGTAGCGGAAGTTGCTCGGGGTGTCGTTGTACTCGCGCACCACCATGCCCCCGATGGTCGGGAACTTGGTTTCGTAGTCCTCCTCGGCGGTGCCGTAGTTGCCGATCAGTGGGTAGGTCATCACCACCGTCTGGTCGGTGTAGGAGGGGTCCGAAAGGATCTCCTGGTAGCCGACCATCGAGGTGTTGAAGACGATCTCGCCCATCTGCTCGCGGTCGGCCCCGAAGCCGTATCCGCAGAACTCCCGACCGTTTTCGAGCACGATCTTCCTGTCAAATGGTTTCATACGCTATGCTCTGTTGTCTGTTTGTTTCCTGTCTTTTTCGCCGCCCGTTTTCTTGCCGGGGCCTGTTTTGCGGCTTCTCTTCGGGCCGCTGTCCCGTCGGGCTGTCTTGCCGGCCGCTTGTTTCGTCGGCCCTGTCCGCTGCCCTGTCTGCCGCCCTGTCCGCCGCCTGCCGTTGCGTCGGCCTCTTACCTGCCGGGGCCAGTTTTGCGGCTTCTCTTCGGGCCGCTGTTCCGTCGGGCTGTCTTGCCGGCCGCTTGTTTCGTCGGCCCTGTCCGCCGCCCTGTCCGCCGCCTGTCTGCCGCCTGCCGTTGCGTCGGCCTCTTACCTGCCGGGGGCCTGTTTTGCGGCTTCTCTTCGGGCCGCTGTCCCGTCGGACTGTCTTGCCGGGGCCGCTTGTTTCGTCGGCCCTGTCCGCCGCCTGCCGTCTGCTTTCCGTTATTGCCCGGCGGCGCCCTGTTGTTCGCGTTCGTTCCAGGCCGTGCGGCCGCCGGCGACGGTCAGCACGCAGCGGCCCTGCACGCGCCATCCGGCGAATGGGGTGCTCCGCCCTTTCGAGCGGAACGACGACGGGTCGATTTCGTACGCGGCGTCGAGGTCGAAAGCGGCCAGATCGGCCCGCTCCCCGACCCGCAGCCCGCCCCCGATGGGAAAGAGCTTCCGGGGATTTTCGGCCATCAGTCCGACGAGCCGAGCCATCGGGATCACTCCCGTAAGCACCAGACGGGTGTAGAGCACCGCAAAGGCGCACTCCAGCCCGACGACGCCCATCGCGCTGCCGGCCAGCCCGCGGGCTTTCTCGGCGGCGGTGTGGGGCGCGTGGTCGGTGGCGACGACCTCGATGGTGCCGTCGGCGATCCCTTCGAGCAGGGCCTCCCGGTCGGCGGGGCTGCGCAGCGGGGGATTCATCTTGAAGCGACCCTCCTCCCGCAACTCCGCGTCGCTGAGCAGCAGGTAGTGGGGAGCCGTCTCGCAGCTCACGGGCAGCCCCGCACGCTGTGCCGCGCGGATCAGGCGGACGCTCTCGGCCGTCGAGACGTGGCAGACGTGGTAGCGGCATCCCGTGCGGGCTACCAGCCGCAGGTCGCGCTCCACCTGCCGCCACTCGCTCTCGGAGCAGATACCCCGGTGGCCGTGGGTGCGGCAGTAGGCGCCGTCGTGGATGTAGCCTCCCCGCAGCAGCGTCTCGTCCTCGCAGTGGGCAGCCAGCGGGAGGCCCGTCGGGGCGATTCCGCGCATGGCCCGTTCCATCAGCCCGTCGTCCTGCACTCCGCAGCCGTCGTCCGAGAACCCCGCAACGAACGGAGCCAGCGCCCCGTAATCGACCGTTTCGCCCCGTCCGCGCCGTCCGCGCGTGATGCAGCCGTAGGGCAGCACCTCCACCCGGGCGTCGCGCCGGATCAGGTCGAGCTGCACGCCGAGGTGTTCCGGCGTGTCGGGTGCGGGATCGACGTTGGGCATTGCGCAGACGGTAGTGTAGCCGCCCCGGGCCGCCGCCGCCGTCCCCGTCGCAATGGTCTCCTTGCTGCCGAATCCCGGCTCGCGCAGGTGGACGTGTACGTCCGCAAGGCCCGGCAGCAGGTGCAGGCCCGTCATATCGAGGAGCCGGTCGCCCGGGCCGGGGACGATCCGGGGGGCGATTTCCGCGATGCGCCCTCCTTCGACGGCGACCTCCGCCGGGCGGAAATCCCCGTCGAGCCATACCTGTCCGTTCGCGTAGATCGTTTTCATGCCTGTTTTTTGTTTCTGTGCCTTTGCGTGTCGGGTTCAAGCCCTGTTTTGCCGGGTTGTCTCGTTTGCTTATCTATCTTTCGCTTTTGCCTCCCGTGTCCTGCGGCTCCGCTTCGTCGGGTCGGGCGCCTTTGCCTGCGGGTTGCCCTTGTTTTCGCTGTCGGAGGTTGCTGTTGCCTCGTGTTCTCCGGCCGGCCCGGCCCGCTTTATCTTGCCTGCTTTATTCGCCGCACTTCGTGCGTCTGGTGTACTCCGCACTGCCGTTTTGCCTTGCCCTCCGTGCCGACCTGCCCTGTTTTGTCGGATGGAGGTTTCTCTCGCCTCGTGTCCTCCGGCCCGTTTTATCTTCGCTTTCCTCGTCCGCCGTATTGCATGCTCCTGCGTTTTCCCCACCTCCTCTGCCGGGCGGGGCCTGTTGCCTCGTGTCCTCCGGCCGGCCCGCTCCCTCTTCCCGATCGGCTTTTTCCGCCTCCGTGCCCGCGCGGGGCCCCCGCCTTGGCCGCTTGCTTTGCCTGTCCTGCATTGAACCGTGCGGGGCGCGTTGCCGGCAGGGGATAAAAAAACGGGGCAACTGAAAAACAGTTACCCCGGATAGTGGGAAGCCGAAACCATCGGATTTTGCCGGATGCCGATCGACGGTGCGCCCTGTAAACGGTGATGCCGTTTGCGCTGGCAGGCGGCCGCTGTGTTGCCGGAACGGAAAATCATGGATGGGTGCGGTTCGTAGTTGTCGGTGCAAAGATAAGCATAATTTGTTGTCCGGCCAACAAAGCGCTGCGATAAATTTTCCCCGGAGCCCTCACCGCTGCTCCCGTTTTTGCTGTCCCTTTGCTATCCCTTTGCTATCCCTTTGCCGTCCCTTTGCCGTCCCTTTGCTGTCCCCTTTGCTGTCCCCTTTGCTGTCCCCTTTGCCGTCCCTTTGCGGGGCCGCCGGCGTACCGCCCTCCGCCTGCCGCCCTCCGCCTGCCGCCCTCCGCCTGCCGCCTGCCGCCTGCCGTCCTTCGCCGTGTCGCTTGCCGCCGTGCCGACCTCCGCCTGCCGTCCTTCGCCGTGTCGCCCTCCGCCTGCCCCATTCTCGGCCAGCCTGTCGTTTGTCCCGGCCTCGATTTCTGCCTGTTCTTTTCTGACGTCCCCTGCCTGCAGCCCGTCCCCCTGCCCGCCGCTCTTCTGCCTCTCCCATCGCCGTTCTTTTCCTTACCGCCCTCTGCCTGCCGCCTGCCGCCTTGCCGACCTCCGACGTACTGCCCTCCGCACGCCCCATTCTCGGCCAGCCTGTCGTTTATCCCGGCCTCGATTTCTGCCTGTTCTTTTCTGACGTCCCCTGCCTGCCGCCCGTCCCCTGCCTGCCGCCCGTCCCCTGCCCGCCGCTTGTTTTCACCTGCCCATCCCGTCGCCATTCTTTTCCTTACTTCTGTCCCTGCCCCTGCTTTGTCCTGCCGCTTGCGTCGATCGCCCCCCCCCGTCGTCCTCCTCGTCCTCCTCGTCCTCCCCGTCCTCCCCGTTCCCCTCCTCCTCGTCACTACCCCCCCCCGCGGACTGTCGCCCGGCTGCTCGAAATTTCGGGAGAGCGGCGCGATTTCGGGTCGCAGGGTGTTGCGGACGCGGATTTTTTTGCTATATTTGCATGGCGGTTTGTGAGGGCCGCAAGATATGAGACGAAAAGGCGCATTGCTTTTTTCTTACGTTCGGAACTTCGACAATTTCGTATGCAGGGAGAAGAAGCTGATGCTCCCGCTGTTATGCAGCGTGGGCGGATTCTTTAATCTTCTGCATAGGTAGTCGAAGACCTCGAACGTGGATTGGGAAACCTGTCCACGTTTTGTTTGACGGCGTGCGATGCACCAATCCCCATAGTACCGGCGGTCGGGGGACAACATCTGGCTTATCGCTGAGTGTGCCGGTACTCGGGCGCGGCTTCTGCCGCGCCCTTCTTTTTGGCCGTCAGTCGTCGGGATGTGCGCAATCCGGGGGTGGCGAACACCATACCGAGGCGGAAATGCGCCGCCGGGAATCGCTGCGGGCGGAAAGGGAATGTCGGTCGGCGGCGGTGCGCAATCCGGGGGTGGCGAACACCATACCGAGGCGGAAAACGCGCCGCCGGGAATCGCTGCGGACGGAGAAGGGATGTCGAGTCGTCTGCCGCCGGATGCGGGCACGGGCGTGGGCTGCGTCCGAAAGGTGGCTGCGTCTGAAGCGTGGCCGCGGTCGAAGGGGTATGTCGGGTCGTCTGTCGGCGGGTGCGGGCACGGCGATCCGTAAGGCTGTGTCCGAAACGGTTTGCAGGGCCGGGTTGAGCGCCGGGTGGTCAGGCTGCGCCGGATGGCCTGCGAGGAGTTGAGGCGAAGCCTTGCGATCGGTTGGAGGATTATAGTCGGGGAAGCGGCGGGTGGCGGATCGATGACAGGCGGTCGTGTTCGAAGCGGGTTTGCGCGACTGGGCGAGGGAATAACGGCTGTCGGCCGATGCTCAATCGGCCGATTGCGTCCGCACGGCCCGAAATGGCCCGAAACGACCCGAAACGGCCCGAAAGGGATTCCGGTTGCAGGGTGCCGGAGCGGGATTTGCGGGCCCCGGGCTTGCGGGGCGGGGGTTGCCGGGGAGCTGTGCGAAGGGAAGCTACCGGGCAAGCAGCCACCCGAGGTAGCCGCCGTAGATCGCCAGGAAGAGCGCCCCTTCCCACCGGTCGATCGTGCGGCGGCGGAAGGTGAAGGCCGCCAGCAGGAGCAGCAGCGAGCTGAGCACGACCATCAGAATGTCCGGCAGGGTGATGCCGCCGGGGGCGAGGGGGCGGATCGTGGCGCTCAGTCCGAGGATCAGCAGGATGTTGGCGATGTTGGAACCCACGATGTTTCCGAGCGCCATATCGGGTTTGCCCTTGAGAACCGAGACCAGCGACGAGGCGAGTTCGGGCAGCGAGGTGCCGCCCGCAACGAGCGTAATGGCGATGACCGACTCGCTCACGCCCAGGTGACGGGCGATGCGGGTGGCGCTGCGCAGGAAGAGTTCGCCGCCGATGACCAGCCCGGCCAGTCCGCCGACGATCATTGCGGCCAGCAGCCAGAGCGCTTTGCCGGGCCGCCCGACCGTGGCCGGCTGCGGACGGGCGGCTCCCTCCGACCTCTGTGTCCTGTCCGGCCTCTGTGCTCCCTCCGTCCTCTGCACCCTGTCCGTACTCCGTGACCCGGGGGTTTCCCCTGACCCGTCCGACCTCGCGGTTTCGGGCCCGGCGGAGCGGGTTGCGGCGGGAGCGGGTGGTATGGCGTCTTTGGCCTCGGGGACGCTGTCGGACGGGGTATTCCCGCCTGCGGAGGGGGCTGCAGACCGGCCCTCGGGTGTTGTGGCGTCGCTCCGCAGGGCGTTGCCCGGGCCGTCGGCCCGCATTGCATCGGGCGTGGCGGGAGGTGCTGCGGGAGGTTCGGGGGCCGGAAGTCCGTCCGCACCCTGCCGTCGGCTTCGGGCGGAGGTCGGCCGGGGCGCGGGGTGCAGGAGCGATGCCGCCCGCTGCGCCGCCCGGATCATCCAGAGCGTCAGCCCGGCATAGAGCAGCAGCATCGCGATGCCCTCCACACGGCCGATGCGGTCGAGGTGGCCGGTGGCCGACAGGTGGGGAAGGGTGAAGGCGAGCAGCAGCAGCGACGCCCCCAGCCCGACGGGGATGTCGCGCCGCACATTGCCCCGGGAGAGGGGCAGCGGACGCACCAGGGCGCACAGCCCGAGGATGACGAACACGTTGAAGATGTTGGAGCCCACCACGTTGCCGATCGCCACGTCGCTCTGGCCGCCGATGGCCGACAGCACGCTCACCACCAGCTCGGGTGTCGAGGTGCCGATGGCGACGATCGTCAGGCCGATCACGAATTCCGAGACGCGGAAGCGCTGGGCCAGCGCCGCGGAGCCGTCCGTGAGAAAATTGGCGCCGGCCAGGATCAGCCCCAGGCCGAGCAGAAGCAGCAGGATATCCATACCTATTTTTATTATTCCATATGCGGCGGCGCTCAGGCCAGCATAATCAGGCTGAGAGCCATCAGCGCCATACCGGCCACCACGCCGTAGATGGCGATGTGGGCTTCGCCGTATTCGCGGGCTGCGGGCAGCAGTTCGTCGATCGAGATGTAAACCATAATGCCCGCCACGGCCGCCAGGATGCACCCCATCAGCGTGGGGCTCATCAGGGGCATCAGCACCAGATAGGCCAGCAGAGCCCCCACCGGTTCGGCCAGTCCCGAGAGCAGCGAGAGGCGGAACGCCTTGCCCCGATCGCCCGTGGCGTAGTAAATGGGGATCGAGACCGCGATGCCCTCGGGGATGTTGTGGATGGCGATGGCCACTGCGATGGCCACGCCGAGGGTGAGGTTTTCGGCCGCCGCCGTGAAGGTGGCGATCCCCTCGGGGAAGTTGTGGATGCCGATGGCCAGCGCCGTCATCACCCCCATGCGCATCAGCTTGGGGTCGCGGGGTTTGCTCTCCCGCATCTCCTCTACGGGCCGCGCCTCGTGGGGGTTCTCGAACGAGGGCACCAGCCGGTCGATGACGCCGATCAGCAGGATGCCCGCGAAAAAGGCTCCCGTGGCGGCCGTCATGCCCGGCCGCACGCCCCATTCGGCCGAGAGCACCTCCTGGGCCTGCCGGAGCAGTTCGACGAACGACACATAGACCATCACCCCGCCCGAAAGCCCCAGCGAAAAGGCGAGCAGCCGTTTGTTGGTGTGGCGGGCGAAGAAGGCGATCGCGCTGCCGATGCCGGTGGCGAGGCCCGCGCCGAGGGTCAGCAGCAGGGGTACGAGCAGTCCGTGGTCCATAATGCGGTGGGTTTTCCTGCAAATATAGTGCTTTTTCCCGTCGGTGGTGCGCGTCGGCGGGAACGGACGGGCGGCGGTGGCGGGGGAGCGCCCATAAGCACGACGGGAACGGGCGGGGGCGGGGCCGGACGATTTGTCGATAATTTGTCGAAAGAAAACCCGGTCGCGGGTTTGGCAATCCGGCCGGAATTTGTTACTTTTGTGTCATGCAAATGAAAACGATGCGACAAACGGAGATCGGCCTTTTCAGGCGAAGGGTGCGGCGGGACGGCTGCTGCGCTCCGGCTTCCGGGCCAGTCGCTCCGTCGGCTGCGCATCCGAACCATAAGCGAACAGCCTGTGCCGGCTTCGCTTCGATATAACCGCCGCTATGACATGGATTTGTCGTAGCGGTTTGTTTTTTACGTACTGCCTGAAAACTGCCTGAACGATGAAAGTTGGAGTAATCATGGGATCGGCGAGCGATTACGAGGTGATGGCCGAAGCCGTCCTCATGCTCGAAGCGCTGGGCGTGCCCTGCGAAAAGCGGGTCGTCAGCGCCCATCGCACCCCCGACCTGCTGGTCGAATACGCCAGGACAGCCCGCAGCCGGGGGCTGGGAGTTATCATTGCCGGGGCGGGCGGCGCGGCCCACCTGCCCGGGATGGTGGCCAGCATGACCACGCTGCCGGTGGTGGGAGTGCCCGTCAAATCGCGCGCCCTGAACGGGCTGGATTCGCTGCTTTCGATCGTGCAGATGCCCGCCGGGGTGCCGGTGGCCACCACCGCCATCAACGGGGCGAAGAACGCCGCGCTGCTGGCCGCCTCGATCCTTGCGCTGCAGGACGAGGCGCTCGCGGCCCGGCTGGAGGCGTTCCGGCACGAACAGACCCAGCGGGTGCTCGCCACGGAGCTGGAATAGCCTCAGACGCAGGAAGATGGGAAAGACGATCGGAATTATCGGCGGGGGCCAGCTCGGAATGATGCTGGCGGAGGAGATTCGCGCCCTCGGGGGGCGCACCGTGTGCCTCGACCCGTCGTCGGATGCCCCGGCCTTCGCCGTCGCGGACGAGCGCGTGGTGGGGGCCTTCGACGACGAGCAGGCGTTGGAACGGCTCTGCGCTGCCGCCGACACGGTGACGTACGAATTCGAGAATGTGCCGGGCAGCCTGCTCCGGCGGCTCGAAAGCCGGTACGATATTCCGCAGGGCATCCGCCCGCTGCTCGACTCGCAGGACCGCCTGCGCGAGAAGAACAACGCCCGCGACCACGGGCTGCGCACGCCCCGCTATGCGGCGGCGGACGACGAGGCGTCGCTGCGCGAGGCGATCCGGCGGATCGGGTTCCCGGCGGTGCTCAAGACCCGCACGCTCGGCTATGACGGCCACGGGCAGGCTGTGCTGCGGGGCGAAGCCGATATGCCCGGGGCGCTGCCCCTGCTGGCCGTGCCCTGTATTCTGGAGGAGTTCGTGCCGTTCGATTACGAGGCGAGCGTGGTGCTGGTCGGCGACGAACGGCGCATCGTCCGCTTTCCCGTCGGGCGGAACATCCACCGCGACGGCATCCTCGACCTTTCGATCGTGCCGGCCGACGCCGACCGGCAGGTGATCGGGGAGATGGTGGCCCGGAGCGAGGCGTTCATGCGCGGCTGCGGCTACCGGGGCATCCTGGCCATCGAATATTTCGTGCGCGACGGGGCGTTCTACTTCAACGAGATGGCTCCCCGGCCGCACAACAGCGGCCACTACACCATCGAGGGGTGCACGACCAACCAGTTCCGCGAACTGGCCCGCTACCTGCTCGGACAGCCGCTCGAGGAGCCCCGTCTGCTGGGGCCGACGGTGATGAAGAACGTGTTGGGGCGCGACCTGGAGGCTGCGCGGCAGCTTGCCGCCGAGGGGCTGCCGGGGGTGCATGTCCACCTCTATGGCAAGCGGGAGGCGCGGCCCCTGCGCAAGATGGGTCACGTGACCTTCACCGATACCACGGCCGAAGCCTATGCCGAACGCTGGGCTTCGCGCTTTGTGCGTTGAGGCCCGGTCTCGCCCGCGCGACGGACGGCAACAACGGAGGGGGCGCGACGGAGGGGTGCTGCGACAGAGGGGTGCTGCGACAGAGTGGAAGCGGCGACGAAGGTTGCGATAACGGGGCCGATGCAAAAAGGGCGGTGACGCAGGTGGAGCGAAAGCGCGGTGAGCAGGCCAGGCGCCTGTCTGAAGGAAGAGAGACGCCGGACGGCGACCGTGCGGGAACGGAGCGGATGAGGGAAAGGGCCGGCAGGAACCGGGCCGCAAGCGTGTCCGCTAAAGGGACGGGGCGAAACGGGCCGCAAGCGGGACAAGAGGCAGGGAAGGATGGGCCGCAGAGGACAGGCTGGTAAGAATGGGCTACAAGCGTACCCGCTAAAAGGGGCGGGGACGTAACGGACCGGGAGCGGGGCCGAACGACGGGTCGAAACGACAGGCCGAACGACGGGCCGAAATGACAGGCCGAACGACGGGCCGAAATGACAGGCCGAACGATAGGTCCGAACAACGGGGCCGAACAACGGGGCCGAAGCGACAGGCCAAACGACAGGTCGGAACACGAGCGGAGGGCAGGCTGCAACAGGGCGGGCCGGAATAGAGGCGGAGGGCAGGCCGGGAAGGACAGGCTTCGCGGTCGGAAGCCCGGCCGAAGGAAAATGGAAACGATAACCCACGGATAATGAAGAACTATCGTCTTTTTGTCGAAAAGAAACCCGGTATGCGGGTGGAGGCCGAGAGCCTCAGGCGGGAGCTGAACGCCAACCTCAAACTCGGCATCGGGGAACTGCGCCTGCTGTGCGTCTATGACCTCTTCGGCTTCACGGAGGAGCTGCTTCGCGCGAGCCGCTACCGGGTGTTCGGGGAGCGGGCGACCGACACCGTCCGGGAGGAGTGCCCGCTCATGCAGGGGGCTTTCCTGGCCTGGGAGTGCCTGCCGGGGCAGTTCGACCAGCGGGCGGCCTCGGCCGTGGAGTGCGTGCGGCTGATCGATCCCGAAGCGGCGGTGCGCATCCGCAGCGGGCGTCTGCTGCTCTTCGACAGGCCGCTGTCGCCCGAGGGCATGGAGGCCGTGCGCCGCTATTGCATCAATGCGGTGGAGTGCCGCGAAAAAGAGCTCGCCGTGCTGCGGGAAGCCGACGAAGCGGTCTCGGAGCCGGTGCCCGTGCTCGCGGGGTTCCGCAGGATGGAGGCTCCCGAGCGGGCCGCATACTGCCGCAGCGAAGGGCTGGCGATGAACGCCGACGACCTGGGCGTGGTGGTGGACTATTTCCGGCGCGAGGGGCGCGACCCCTCCCAGGCCGAACTGCGCATCCTGGACACCTACTGGAGCGACCACTGCCGCCACACCACCTTCACCACCTGCCTCGACGGAATCGCCGTCGAGCCGTCGCCCGCGGGCGAGCAGATCGCCCGCACGCTCGACCGTTACCGCGAGATGCGGCGGGAGCTGGGGCGGGACGACAAGCCCCTGTGCCTGATGGACCTGGCCACGATAGGAGCCCGCTGGCTCCGCAGCCGGGGGTTGCTCGACGACCTCGAAGTGAGCGAGGAGAACAATGCGTGCAGCGTCTTCGTGGATGTGGACGCCGACGGAGCGACGGAGCGGTGGCTGCTGCAATTCAAGAACGAAACCCATAACCATCCCACCGAAATCGAGCCTTTCGGCGGAGCTTCGACCTGCCTGGGCGGGGCGATCCGCGACCCGCTGTCGGGCCGCAGCTACGTCTATCAGGCGATGCGCGTCACGGGTGCGGGCGACATCTGGCAGCCGGTCTCCGAGACCCTGCGGGGCAAGCTGCCCCAGCGGGTCATCAGCCTGAAGGCGGCGGCGGGATACTCCTCCTACGGCAACCAGATCGGACTGGCCACCACCCATGTGCGGGAGATCTACGACGACGGCTATGTGGCCAAGCGCCTCGAAGTGGGGGCCGTCGTGGGGGCTGTGCGGGCCGACCGCGTGCGGCGCGAAAGCCCGCAGCCGGGCGACGCGGTGCTGCTGCTGGGCGGCCGCACCGGGCGCGACGGCGTGGGCGGTGCCACGGGCTCCTCGCGGCAGCACGACGACCGTTCGCTCGAGACCTGCGGCAGCGAGGTGCAGAAGGGCAACGCTCCGGAGGAACGCAAGCTCCAACGGCTGTTCCGCCGTCCGGAGGTGACCCGCATGATTAAGAAAGCCAACGACTTCGGTGCGGGGGGCGTGAGCGTGGCCATCGGCGAGCTGACCGACGGGCTGGATATTTGGCTCGACCGCGTGCCGACCAAGTACAGCGGCCTGAGCGCCACCGAAATCGCCATCAGCGAGTCGCAGGAGCGCATGGCCGTGGTGGTCGAAGCGGCCGATGCGGCGCGTTTCATGGCCTGCTGCGCCGAGGAGAATATCGAGGCGACGCACGTGGCGGACGTGACCGCCACGCGGCGGCTGAGGATGTTTTACCGGGGCGAGACGGTCGTGGACCTCGACCGCGCCCTGATCGACAGCGCCGGAGCCCGCCATTCGGCCACGGCCCGCATCGCGGCGGTCGGGGAGGGCGATCCCTTCCGGCGGCAGATGGTGGGGGCGGGCCTGCGGGAGCGTTTCGAGGCCAACCTGCGGGATCGCAACGTGCTGACCCAGAAAGGGCTGGTCGAGATGTTCGACGCCTCGATCGGGGCTTCGACCGTGCTGATGCCCTATGGCGGACGGCGGCAGCGGAGCGAGACGCAGGTTTCGGTGCAGAAGCTCCCGACCGACGGCTTCTCCCACACGGCCAGTATGATGGCCTTCGGTTACAACCCGTCGCTCACGGCCTGGAGCCCCTACCACGGGGCGGCCTATGCCGTGGTGGAGGCCGCCGCCAAGGTGGTCGCCGCCGGCGGCAGCTATGCGCGCATGCGCTACTCTTACCAGGAGTATTTCGGACGCATGACCTCCGATCCGCTCACCTGGGGCCGGCCGCTGGCGGCGCTGCTGGGGGCGCTGCGGATGCAGGAGGAGCTGGGGCTCCCCTCCATCGGGGGCAAGGACTCGATGAGCGGCACGTTCGGGCAACTCGACGTGCCCCCCATGCTGATGGCCTTCGGCATCACCACCGTCGATGCCCGGCGCGTGATTTCGACCGACCTCAAGCGTCCGGGCGACCTGCTCTACCTCGTCCGTCACCAGCCGCTCGCGGGCCGTATGCCCGACACGGCGGCCCTGATGCGCAACTTCCGCTTCGTGGAGGAGCGGATCGCCGCCGGGCAGATCGTCGCCGGCTATGCCGTCGGCTTCGGCGGCGTGGGGGAGGCCCTCGCCAAGATGGCGTTCGGCAACGGCGTCGGGGCGGAGGTCACGGCCGACGAGCGGACGTTGTTCGACCTGAGCTACGGCTCGATCGTCGTCGAGAGCACCGAACCCCTCGACTTTGAAAACGCGGTGCCGCTGGGCCGCACCGTGCAGGACGAGGCCCTCACGGTCAATGGCGAGCGGATGGCGCTCGAGAGGCTGTGGGAGACCAACACGGCCCGCTTTGCCGGGATCTATCCCCTGACGGCGGACGCGGAGGTCCCCTCGGCCGATCTGCCCGACGGCAGGATGGCTCCGTCGGTGTGGCCCGGCGAGGCGGTCGGGAGGCCCGTGGCGCTGCTGCCCGTCTTCCCGGGCACCAACTGCGATTACGACACGGCCCGGGCCCTGCGCCGCGCAGGGGCCGAGGTTGTCACGGAGGTGTTCCGCAACCTGACGGCCGACGACATCGTCGGCTCCATCGACCGGCTCGCCCGCAGGATCGATGCCTGCCACCTGCTGGTGCTCAGCGGCGGATTCTCGGCGGGCGACGAGCCCGACGGCAGCGGCAAGTTCATCGCCAGCGTGCTGTGCAACGACCGCGTGGCAGCCGCCATCGGGCGGCTGCGGGAGCGCGGGGGGCTGATCCTGGGCATCTGCAACGGCTTCCAGGCTTTGGTCAAATCGGGCCTGCTGCCCTACGGACGGCTCGGGGAGGTGGCGGAGGACGCCCCCACGCTCTTCCGCAACGACATCAACCGCCACATCTCGCAGGTGGTGCTCACGCGCGTCAGCTCGACGGGCTCGCCCTGGCTGGCGGGCTTCGCCCCGGGAGAGCTCCACGCCGTCGCCGTGAGCCACGGGGAGGGTAAATTCGTGGTGGACGAAAGCCGGGCCCGCGCCCTCTTCGCTGCCGGGCAGGTGGCTTTCCGCTATGCGATGCCCGACGGGGAGCCCGCATCCCGCGGCCCGTGGAATCCCAACGGCTCCTGCTACGCCATCGAGGGGGTGCTGAGTCCCGACGGCCGCATCCTGGGCAAGATGGGCCACACGGAGCGGTACGAACCGGGGCTGATGAAGAACATCGCGGGGGAGAAGGAGCAGCCGCTCTTCCGCAATGCGGTGGCCTACTTCCGTAAACAGAATTTGTAAAACCTTAAAATAAGCGACTATGCAACAGTTGGAAATGCTCTACGAGGGCAAGGCGAAGCAGGTGTTCCGCACCGACGATCCGCAGGTGATCCTGATTCACTACAAGGATGCGGCCACCGCATTCAACAACATCAAGAAAGCCACCATCGAGGGCAAGGGGGCGCTCAACAACCGCATCTCGACGCTCATCTTCGAGTACCTCCGCGACAAGGGCATCCCGACGCACTACCTGCGCACGATCAATGACCGCGACCAACTGTGCCGCCGCGTGACGATCATCCCGCTGGAGGTGATCGTGCGCAACGTCATCGCCGGGTCGATGGCCCAACGCCTGGGGATCGAGGAGGGCACCAAACCCGCGAACGTGATCTACGACATCTGCTACAAGAACGACGAGCTGGGCGACCCGCTCATCAACGACCACCACGCCGTCGCACTGGGGGCGGTGACCTACGACGAGCTGCGGACGATTTACGCGGCGACGGCGCGCATCAACGAGGCGCTCGGGGAGCTCTTCGCACGAATGGGCATCACGCTCGTGGACTTCAAGATCGAGTTCGGGCGCACGGCCGACGGCGAAATCGTGCTGGCGGACGAGATTTCGCCCGACACCTGCCGCCTGTGGGACAGCACGACCAACGAAAAACTGGACAAGGACCGTTTCCGCCGGGATCTGGGCCGTGTGCGCGAGGCCTACGAGGAGATTTTGGCGCGGCTCGAAAAAGCGACGCACAAGGGATGATCGGGGCAACGACGGATCGGGAGCTGCACGAGGAGTGCGGCGTGTTCGGGGTCTTCGGGGTTCCGGGCGCCGCCGAACTCACCTACTACGGGCTGCACGCCTTGCAGCACCGGGGGCAGGAGGGGTGCGGCATCGTGAGCGTGAACGACGCCGGGGCGCTGCGCCGCATCAAGGGCGAGGGGCTCGTGACGGAGGTTTTCAACGAGGCCAACCTGCGCACGCTCGAGGGGAGCATGGCCGTGGGACACGTCCGCTACTCGACCTCGGGGGGCGGGGGGATCGAGAATGTGCAGCCCTTTCTGTTCCGCCACTTCACGGGGGACTTCGCCCTGGCCCACAACGGCAATCTGGTCAATTCGCACCTGCTGCGCCGCTGGCTCGAGGACAAGGGGAGCCTGTTCCAGTCCTCGTCGGACAGCGAGGTGCTGGCCCACCTGATTAAGAAGGAGACCCGCAACCACACGCAGCCCCGCATATACGCCATCGTCGAGGCGCTCAATATGATCGAGGGGGCGTTCGCCTTCCTCATTATGACGGCCAACCGCATCTATGCCGCACGCGACAAGTACGGGTTGCGGCCCCTCTCGATCGGGCGGCTGGGCGACGGCTTCGTCGTGAGCTCCGAGACCTGCGCTCTCGACGCTGTGGGCGCCGAGTTCCTGCGGGACGTGGAGCCGGGCGAGATCGCGACGCTCGACGGAAAGGGCATCCGCTCGACGGACTACTCCATGTATAAGCGCCACGCAATCTGCGCGATGGAGTACATCTACTTCGCGCGTCCCGACAGCGATATCGAACGGTGCAACGTCCATGCGTTCCGCAAGCGTTCGGGACGGCTGCTGTGGCAGGAGTCCCCGGCCGACGCCGACGTGGTGGTCGGGGTGCCCGATTCGAGCCTCAGCGCGGCGATGGGCTTCGCCGAGGCGAGCGGCATCCCCTACGAAATGGGGCTTATCAAGAACCGGTACATCGGCCGCACCTTCATTCAGCCCTCGCAGGCGATGCGCGAGAAGGGGGTGAGGATGAAGCTCTCGGCCGTCGGAAGTCTGGTGCGGGGCAGGCGCGTGGCGCTGGTGGACGACTCGATCGTGCGGGGCACCACCTCGCAGCGCATCGTGCGGCTGCTGCGCGAAGCCGGAGCCACGGAGGTGCATGTGCGTATCGCCAGCCCTCCGATCACGCACCCCTGCTTCTACGGGGTCGATACCTCGACCTACGACGAGCTGCTGTGCGCCCGCAAGAGCCCGGAGGAGGTGTGCCGTCTGGTCGGGGCCGACTCGCTGCACTTCCTCTCGCGCGAGGCGCTGTTGAAGGCGGGCGGGCGCGACGAGCTCTGTATGGCCTGTTTCACGGGGCGCTACCCGACGGCCCTTTACAGCCCCGTCGAGGCGGCCAACAAGGACGGGAAGTTCTGACCGGGCGGAGCGAACGGAGCGGCGGCACGAATGGGGCCGCACGAATCGGCCCGACCAAGCGGATTGAATGAACGGGCCGGTCGAGTTGGTCGGACGAACCGGGCAGGCCGAGCAGGTCGGACTAACGGGCCGGCCGAAGGGGGCGGACGAATCGGGTCGGACGAGTTGGTCGGACGAACCGGGCCGCACAACGAGGCAGGCCAAGCAGATTGAACGAACGAATCGGACAAATCGGCCCGGCCGAGCAGGTCGGACTAACGGGCCGGCCGATGGGATCGGACGAACCGGGCCGGATAAGTTGGTCGGACGAACCGGGCCGCACAACAGGTCGGCCAAGCGGATTGAACGAACGGGTCGAATGAATCGGGTCGGACTAACGGGCCGGCCGAACGGGGTGGACGAACCGAGCCGGATGACATCGGTCGGGCGTCGGCGGCCGGAAAGGTTGGTCGGTGCAAGATCCGCCCGTGAGCTGACGGCGAAGCCCGGCCCGCGAAGCGGCAGTACGACCGTCGTTATGGTGACGGATGGATAAGGATGGAACGCGGCCGGGCTGCGGAGTCGGTGCGGAGGGCCGGATCAGACGGCCTGCCGGATGCCGCCGGACGGCGGCCGGCAGACGAGAACGAAAAGTGGTAACCGGACGGCCTGTGCCGTCCCAAACGGAAAAAAGGATATGGCTAAAAGTTATTCAGACGCCGGAGTGAACCTCGAAGCCGGCTACGAAGTGGTGAGGCGGATCAAGCGGCACGTCGCCTCGACCGCCCGCCCGGGGATGATGGGGGGCATCGGCGCTTTCGGCGGGATGTTCGACCTCGGGGCGCTCAGGATCGCCGATCCGGTGCTGGTGAGCGGCACCGACGGCGTGGGCACCAAGCTCAAGATCGCATTCGAGATGGACCGGCACGACACCATCGGCATCGATGCGGTGGCGATGTGCGTGAACGACGTGCTGGCGCAGGGGGCCGAGCCGCTCTTCTTCCTCGACTATGTGGCCGTGGGCCGCAACGAGCCGCAGAAGATCGAAGCCATCGTCGCGGGGGTGGCCGAGGGGTGCCGGCAGGCCGGTTGCGCCCTGATCGGCGGCGAGACGGCCGAGATGCCGGGTATGTATGCCGGCGGAGAGTACGACATCGCGGGCTTCACGTGCGGCGTGGTCGAGCGGGCCCGTCTGATCGACGGCAGCAAGGTGGCCGTGGGCGACGCACTGGTGGGCATCGCCTCGAGCGGCGTGCACTCCAACGGGTTCAGCCTGGTGCGCAAGATCGTCCGCGAGGCGGGGCTCGACCTCTCGGCCCGTTATCCCGAGCTGGGGGAACGGACGCTGGGCGAAGTGCTGCTCACCCCCACGCGCATCTATGTGCGGCAGGTGCTCGCGCTGCTGCGCGAGATCGACGTCCACGGCATCGGCCATATCACCGGCGGCGGCTTCGACGAGAATATTCCCCGCATCCTGCAGCCCGGTCAGGGCGTGACCGTGCAGGAGGGGTCGTGGGAGGTGCTGCCCGTGTTCCGCATGCTCGAACAGCGGGGCGGGGTGCGGCACCGCGAGATGTTCAACATCTTCAATATGGGCATCGGAATGGTGCTGGCGGTGAACCCCGCCGATGCCGGGCGCACGGTGGAACGGCTCGGCGAGCTGGGCGAGCGGGCGTCGGTGATCGGGCGGGTAACGGACTCCGAGGGGGTCGAAATCCTCCCCGCATGAGCCCCTTGCGACCGGCCGGGGCCGCCGCCCAAGAGCCCAGGGCGGCTATTGCGGTGTTCGCCAGCGGCAGCGGCTCCAACTTCGAGGCGATAGCGGCGGCCTGCGCCGACGGGCGGCTTGCGGCCCGCGTCGCCCTGCTCGTCTGCGACAAGCCGGGGGCGCCGGTCTGCGGACGGGCGGAGCGACTGGGGATCGAAACTTTCGTCTTCGACCCGCACGCCTACCCCTCCAAAGCCGCCTTCGAGGGCGAGATCGTGCGGCGGCTCGATGCCGCCCGGGTACGGCTGGTCTGTCTGGCGGGTTATATGCGGCTGGTCGGGGAGACGCTCCTGGGGGCTTACGGCGGACGGATCGTGAACATCCACCCCTCGCTGCTGCCCGCGTTCAAGGGGGCGCACGCCATCCGCGACGCTTTCGACTATGGCGTGCGGGTTTACGGCGTGACGATCCACCGGGTCGATGCCTCGCTCGACGGAGGCCCCATCGTGGCGCAGCGGGCGTTCGACTACGCGGGGCGGGACCGGGAGGAGCTGGAGCGGCGGGTGCATGCCGTCGAACACGTCCTCTATGTGGAAACGATCGGACAATTGTTAAAAGAGCAGGATAAGGGATGAAAAGAGCATTATTCAGCGTAAGCGACAAGACGGGCGTTGCGGAGTTCGCCCGCGCACTGAAGGATCGGGGCTGGGAGGTGATCGCCACGGGCGGCACGCAGCAGCTCCTCGAGCGGGAAGGGATCGCCACCACCGGCATCAGCGAGGTGACGGGCTTTCCGGAAATCTGCGACGGACGGGTCAAGACGCTCCATCCGGCCGTCCACGGGGCCTTGCTGGCCCGGCGCGACGACAGGGAGCACATGGGCACCCTGTGCGGGTTGGGGATCCTCCCGATCGATCTGGTGTGCGTGAACCTCTATCCGTTCCGCCAGACCGTCGCCCGCGCGGGGGTGACGCTCGCCGAGGCCACCGAGCAGATCGACATCGGCGGCCCCTCGATGCTGCGGAGCGCCGCCAAGAACAACGTCTCGGTGACGGTGGTTTGCGACCCCGCGGACTACGCCGAGGTGCTGGCGGAGATCGCCCGGGAGGGCGATACCACCCCGGAACTGCGGCTGCGGCTCGCGGCCAGAGCCTATACCCACACGGCCGAGTACGATATGGCCATCGCCGCCTACATGCGGCGTGAGGCGGGGTTGAGCGAGAAGCTGTTTCTGTCGTTCGAGCGGACGCAGGAGCTCCGCTACGGCGAGAATCCCCATCAGCGGGCGGCTTTCTACCGCGAAGCGGACGAAGTGCCCTACTCCCTGGCTTCGGCCCGGCAGTTGCATGGCAAAGAACTATCGTACAACAACATACAGGATGCGAACGCCGCATTGGAGCTGCTGCGCGAATTCGACGATCCGTGCTGCGTGGCCGTCAAGCACATGAATCCCTGCGGCACGGCCCTCGGCGCGGATGCGGCCGATGCGTGGCGGAGGGCTTACGAAGCCGACCCGGTGAGCATCTTCGGCGGCATCGTGGCCCTGAACCGCCCCCTCACGCGCGAGGCGGCGGCGGCGATGAAGCCCGTGTTCCTGGAGATCGTGATCGCCCCGGCCTTCGAGCCGGAAGCGCTGGAACTGCTCGCGGCGAAGAAGAACCTGCGGCTGCTGACGGTGCGCATGGATGCCGACACCGCCCCGGCCCGCCAGTTGGCGAGCGTGAACGGAGGGCTGCTCGTGCAGGAGCTCGACCGCACGGACGAGGTGCCCGCTGCGGGGCAATGCGTCACGCGGCGGCGGCCGACGGAGCGACAACTGGCCGACCTCGCCTTTGCGTGGCGGATCGTCAAGCATGTCAAGTCCAATGCCGTCGTTGCGGTGCGCGACGGCCGCACGCTGGGCGTGGGCGCCGGGCAGATGAACCGCGTCGGCTCCGCCCGCATTGCGCTGGAGGAGGCCCGCGCCAAGGGGGTCGCGGAGGGGATCGTGCTCGCCTCCGACGGCTTTTTCCCGTTCGACGACTGCGTGCGTCTGGCCGCCGGATACGGTGTGGAGGCGATCGCGCAGCCGGGCGGAAGCGTGCGCGACGCCGATTCGGTGGCTGCCGCCGACGAGCTGAACGTGGCGATGGTCTTCACGGGAGTGCGTCATTTCAAACATTGAGCCGATGAAAGTGCTGGTAATCGGGGGCGGCGGACGGTGCCACGCCATCGTGGACGCCCTGGGGCGGTCGCCCCGCGTGACAAAGATATGGTGCGCCCCTGGCAATGCGGGGATCGCGCGGCAGGCCGAGTGCGTGCCCCTGCGGGATACCGACGTCGAGGGGCTGCTCGCCTTCGCCCGGCGCGAGGGGGCCGACCTGACTGTCGTGGGGCCGGAATCGGCGCTTGCGGCGGGCATAGTGGACGCTTTCCGTGCGGCGGGGCTGCGCATCTTCGGCCCTACGCAGGCGGCGGCCCGCATCGAGACGAGCAAACGTTTCGCCAAGGAGCTCATGCTGCGCTATGCCGTTCCGACAGCCGCCTACCGCGTCTTTTCGGATTACGGCGAGGCGGCGGACTATGTGCGGTCGCAACCCCTGCCCGCGGTGCTCAAGTACGACGGGCTGGCCGCCGGCAAGGGGGTGGTGATCGCCCGCACGCCCGGGGAGGCCGATGCTGCGCTGCGGGATATGCTGCTCGACGACCGTTTCGGACACGGACAGGTGGTGGTCGAGGAGTTCATGGAGGGGCCCGAATTCTCGCTCATGTGCTTTGTCGCCGGTCGCCGGGTCGTCCCGATGGCGCTGGCGCAGGATCACAAGCGGGCTTACGACGGCAACCGGGGGCCCAACACGGGCGGAATGGGGGCCTGTTCGCCCCTGCCGTTCATCACGCCCGAAGAGGAGCGGTGGGCCGTGGAGCACGTCATGCAGCCCGTGGCCGACGCCCTTGCCGATGAAGGGTGCCCCTTTACGGGGGTGCTTTACGGCGGGCTGATGCGCACGCGCGACGGCATCCGGGTCGTGGAGTTCAACGCCCGCTTCGGCGATCCCGAAACCGAGGTGGTGCTGCCCCGCCTGGAGAGCGACTTTTTCGAGGCGTGCATGGCCGTCGCCGAGGGGCGGGAGCCCGGACCGCTCAGGTGGCGCGACGAGGCGACGCTCGGCATCGTGCTGGCCAGCGAGGGGTATCCGGGCCCCTGTGAGAAGGGGGCGGAGATCCGCGGCGCGGAGGATACCGGCGCGCTGGTTTACCACATGGGGACAGCCCTGCGCGATGGCCGGCTCGTGACGGCCGGGGGGCGCGTGCTGATCGTCGTGGGGCGCGGCGCCACGCTCGCCGAGGCCCGCGACCGGGCGCTCGAGGCCGCCGGACGCATCGGCTGCGACCGTCTTTTTTACCGGCGGGACATCGGGGCGCAGGCGCTCGGCGGGAAAAAATTGCTACCTTTGCGGGAAACGGACTAAAAGTTTTATCCAGACTATGGTGATAAGCGGTAAAGACCTTGCGCAGTCGCTCAAGGCGAAAATGGCGGAGCAGGTGGCGACCTTCCCCGCGAAATACGGGCGTGTGCCCCATCTGGTGGTGATTCTGGTGGGCGAAGACCCCGGCAGCGTCTCCTACGTCACGGGCAAGGCCCGCGCCGCCGAGGAGGTGGGGATTCGCAACACCACGATCCGCCGCAGTGCGGAGATCGGCGAGGGGGAGTTGCTGGAGATCATCGCGCAGCTCAACGCCGACCTCGACGTGGACGGCATCCTGGTGCAGCTGCCCCTGCCCCGGCATATCGACGAAGACCGCGTGATCGCGGCGATCGACAAGGGCAAGGACGTGGACGGCTTCCACCCGCTCAACGTGGCGGCCCTGTGGCAGAAGCAGCCCTGCACGCTGCCCTGCACCCCCAAGGGGATCATCCGCCTGCTCGAAGGGGCGGGGGTCGAAATCGCCGGCCGCAAGGCCGTGGTGATCGGCCGCAGCAACATCGTGGGGCTGCCCGTGGCCAAGCTGCTGCTCGACCGCAACGCCACGGTGACGGTGACCCACAGCCGCACGCGCGATCTGCCGCAGGTGACGCGCGAGGCCGAAATCCTCGTCGTGGCCATCGGACGGCCCCGGTTCGTGACGGCCGATATGGTGGGCGAGGGGGCCGTGGTGATCGACGTGGGGGTCAATCGCGATCCCGACACGGGCAAGCTCTGCGGCGACGTGGACTTCGCTGCCGTCGAGCCGAAAGCCTCGGTGATTACCAAGGTGCCGGGAGGCGTCGGGCCGATGACGATTTGCTGCCTGATGGAGAATACGATCGAGGCCTTTCTGCGCAGGCAGGAACGGTAAGGTCGGGCGGCGGGCTGATGACGATTTGCTGCGAGACGGCGGGCGACGGGCCGATACGATGCGCTTACCTCTGACGATGGGAGCGGCGGACCGATGACGATACTTTGCCTGTGACAGTGTGCAGCGGGCCGGCGGCGATGCGCTGCCGGAGAGAGAACACGATCGGCGGGCGTTGCTTGCCGGTTGAGGGAGAATACATTGCCGAAAGCCCTGCCCGTCGGCACGGGACTTTCGGGATAACTCGGGAGCGTCTTCGGACGCTCTTTTTTGTCGCAACGCCGTCGTATCGACGGCAAAAACAGAATCTGCCCGCATTTTTGATCTGCACGATCGTGCGCATGCGGATTATTCCGACTGATTTGCAAAAACCGTTTAGGCAAATAACGGAAATTATGCTACCTTTGCAAACAAATAGCTCGGCATAGCCGGGCGATATGACTTATAAAGGGTAAACAACTCTTTATGCCTCGGTACAAACTTAGGAACCTCTTTCGGGAGGGTTTGATGCGGTATAAAAGTTGTCAGTCCTTGTTATGTCCTGCCTTCGGGCAGGACAGGCAAGGGCGCAGGACAGCTGCCGCATCGGGTTTCCTAAGACCTGTACTGAGGTGCTGACACCGCGCCCCCTTTTTTATGGGCGTGCTTTGACCGAAAACGACAAGCCGATGATACGTCCGTTTCAGCCGTTCGATACGATTTCCACCCGGCGATCCGCACCGGATGCGACGGGGTATATCATCCGGGAATCGCTGCGCACTGTCCCGTCGTCGGCCGTTCGCTTAACTGCCGACTTGGGATTGTACCGGTGTTTCATGGATGCCGGGGGCGGAAAGACCGGGCACGGCCGCCTTTTTGTCCGGCGGATCGGTCGGACGCTGGAGCCGAATGTTCCGGGTCGTATCCGACCGGCCGGATCCTTATTTCTCCACCGGAATCCCGCGCCGTACAGGGAGCGCATGCCGCTACCGGAACTCTTGCCCGGCGCGTTTCGCTCCGGCCCGGGGCACGCTTTTCGGATACCGAATCCCGGATACGCAGGTCGGTATCTTATTTGCTGTCCGATGCACGCTATACCCGGAATCCCGCGGCTGCACGGGAGCGGATGCCGCTACCGGAACTCTTGCCCGGCGGCGACTCGTTCCGGCCCGGGGCACGGTTTTCGGATACCGAATCCCGTGTACGCAGGTCGGTATTGTATTTGCTGTCCGACACACGCTATTCCCGGAATTCCGGAATCCCGCTGCGGCACGGGAGCGGATGCCGTTACCGGAACTCTTGCCCGGCGAGTTTCGCTCCGGCCCGGGCACGGTATTCGGATACCGATACGAAAAACGGTGTTTGTTCCGTTTTATCCGTAACATCTCCTTTCCCGGAAGTCTGCGGGCTGCACGGGAGTGGATGCCGCTACTGAAACTCTTGCCCGGCGGCGTCTCTCCCCGGCCCGGGACTTCCGGTTTTTTCATTCCATCGCCTGCCTGCCGATTTAGTCCCGCCCGTTGTTGAAACGGGCAGGCGGAGAGGCGTGCGGGATAGGTCGGGATGCGGTTGTCTGCACGAGTTGTCCGGTTCCGGGGGAGGGCAAATGCCTTTTCCCGGTGTCCCTATTCCGCGCCGAACGGCGGGCAGGCCGTGCAGATAAACCATCCGACAAATCGCCACCGCTGGCCGGATCGGGCGGATGGGTGCGACCGGATTGCACGATGGGCTGATAGGGCTACGGGCTGAGGCGCAGGGTGGGTTATGCAGATAAATTGTCGGACCAATCGCCACCGCTGGCCGGATCGGGCGGATGGGTGCGACCGGATTGCACGAATGGGCTGATAGGGCTACGGGCTGAGGCGGAGGGGTGCTGACCGGATCGGGCGGATAGGACACGGATGGTTTGGGAGTGCGGTTATGCAGAAAACCATCCAACCCACCCCTGGCCGGAACGGACGGATAGGCAAGGGCGGATGCGAACGGATGGGTGCGGGCCGCTACGGGCGGATCGGGCGGATGGTCGGATCGTCCAGTTGGGTCGGGCAGGCGGATAGGCGGATGGGTGCGGCCGGATTGCACGAATGGGCTGATAGGGCTACGGGCTGAGGCGGAGGGTGGGTCATGCAGACAAATTGTCGGTCCAATCGCCACCGCTGGCCGGAACAGGTGGATGGGTTCGGACGGATAGGCAAGGGCGGATGCGAACGGATGGGTGCTGGCCGAAGCGGGCGGATCGGGCGGATCGTCCAGTTGGGTCGGGTAGGCGGATCGGGCGGGTGGAACCGCAGCCTCAGAGCCGCCCGGTCAGGTGTTCGAGGCCGATGCCGCGCGAGCCTTTGACCAGAATCAGCGAGCCGCTCAGGGGGGTGCGGTCGAGGTGCTCCTCCAACTCCTGCCGCGTGGGGAAGCAGGTCACATTGGGGGGCAGGGGGTCGAGCGAGCGGCAGGCCTCGGCGAAATGTTCGCCCACGAGCAGGATGCGGGCCTGCGTGTCCCGCGCGGCCAGACGGACGACGTGGCGGTGTTCGTCCCGCGACCAGTCGCCCAGCTCGAGCATGTCGCCCAGGATCACCGCCTTGCCCGCCCCCGCGTCGGGCTGCTGGACGAGGAAGTTGTCCAGTGCGGCCTGCATGCTCGACGGGTTGGCGTTGTAGCAGTCCAGGATGAGCGTGTTGCGCTCCGTCAGCATCCGCTGCGAGCGGTTGTTGGTCGGCACATAGGAATCGACGGCATGGAGGATACGTTCCTCGGCGATGCCGAAGTAGCGGCCCACGGCGACGGCGGCGGCGACGTTGGCCCGGTTATACTCCCCCTCCAGGTGGCAGGGTACGTCGTCGGCCAGCGCGAGGGAGTAGTACTCCACGGCCATCGGCTCCCGCTCGCGGGCCATCGCCGTCAGCGTGGCGTCCTCGGCGGCGACGAAAGCCCGCCCGCCGTTGTCGCGCAGGAAATCGAAGAGCTCGCCTTTGCCCCGGCGCACCCCTTCGGGGCCACCGAATCCGTCGAGGTGAGCCCGGCCGATGTTGGTGATAAGTCCGTAGTTGGGTTCGGCGATCGACGCCAGCAGGGCGATTTCGCCCCGGGCGCTGGCCCCCATTTCGACGACGGCGAACTCCGCCTCGCGCGTGAGCGAGAGCAGGGTGAGGGGCACCCCGATGTGGTTGTTCAGGTTGCCGCCGGTCGCCAGGACGGTGAAACGCTCGCTCAGCACGCGCCGCAGCAGCTCCTTGGTCGTGGTCTTGCCGTTGCTGCCCGTGACGGCGAGCACGGGAATCCCCAGCTCGCGCCGGTGCTCCCGCGCAAGCTCCTGAAGCGCCCCGAGCGCATCGTCCACCACGATAAGGCGTCCTTCGCGCGCCGCCGGGTCGTCCCGCAGCGCGGGGTCGTCGGCCACGGCGAATGCCGCCCCCAGACGGAGCGACTCGGCGGCGAAGCGGTTGCCGTCGAACCGCTCCCCCTTCAGGGCGAAGAAGATTCCTCCCGGCTCGATATGCCGCGAATCGGTCGTGACACGCGGATGGTCGCGGAAAAGGTCGTACAGGGCGGACATTGCGGATCAGATGTAGCGGTCGCCCGTGTGGAACTTCACCTCGTCGATGTATTTCTTGATGTTCTGCTCCTCGCTGCGGGGGCAGATCATCAGCACGTCGTCGGTATCGACGACGATATACTCCTTGAGTCCGCTCACCACGGCGACCTTGCCCGCGGGCAGCGAAATGATGCTGCTGCGCGTGTCGTAGGCGTAACACCCCTCGGCGGGCTTGGCGTTGGCATAGCGGTCCTTGCGGGCGTGCTGGTAGAGCGAGCCCCAGGTGCCTACGTCGCTCCAGCCGAAGTCCCCGCAGCGCACATAGACGTTGTCGGCCTTCTCCATCACCCCGTAGTCGATCGACACGGCGCGGCACTCGGAGAAGACCCGGCCGATGGCCTGCGGCTCCTCGGGCGTGCCCATCGACGAGCGGATGCCCTCGAACAGGGCGTGCAGCTCGGGCAGGTGGAGGCGGAACGCCTCGATGATCGCCCCGACCGTCCAGACGAAGATGCCCGAGTTCCAGAAAAACTCGCCGCATTGGAGGAAGGTTTGCGCCAGCTCGAGGCCGGGTTTCTCGGTGAAGCATTTGACCTTGCTGATGGGCTTGCCGTCGGTGACCTGGATGTAGCCGTAACCCGTGTCGGGGCGCGTGGGCTTGATCCCGACGGTCATCAGGGCGTCGTGCTCCCCGGCGAAAGCGAGGCACTCGGAAATCACGTTGCGGAAGTCGTCCTCGTTGAGGATCAGGTGGTCCGAGGGGGTGACGATCATCCGTGCGCCGGGATCGGTGCGGTGGAGGCGGTAGGCGGCATAGGCGATGCAGGGGGCCGTGTTGCGGCCCACGGGCTCGCAGAGCACCTGCTGCTCCGAAATTTCGGGGATATGTTGCAGCACGAGCTCCTTGTAGCGGGCGTTCGTGACCACCAGGAACCGCTCGGGCGGCACCAGTCCGACGAAGCGTTCGTAGGTGTGGCGGATGAACGATTTGCCCGTGCCGAGGATGTCGAGGAACTGTTTGGGCTTGGACTGCCGGCTCTCGGGCCAGAAGCGGGCGCCGATGCCGCCCGCCATTATCACACAGTAGGTATTGTTCATTTTCGGGTAACTCTTAGTGGGCGAGGCGGGATCATTCCCGCCCCTATCCGAGACAAAGATAAAAATTATTTCGTAACTTTGCCGACCGACCCACCAACAATTTTCCACGCGGATGAAGATACGACTTTTTACGGTACCCAACCTGCTGACGCTGATGAGCCTGATGTGCGGCTCGTTCGCGGCGTTGGCCGCCCTGGGGCTCGGGGACCTGCGGCTTGCGTTCTGGCTGCTGATCGCCGCCGCCCTCTTCGACTTCGCCGACGGCTTCACGGCCCGGCTGCTCGGCTGCCCCTCGGCGATCGGGGTGCAGCTCGACTCGTTGTCGGATATGATCTCTTTCGGGTTCGCCCCCGCCTCGATCCTGGTGGCCCTCTACCTGCGGGCCGAGGCGCTGCTGCCCTGGGACGGGCGCGTGCAGTACGCCGGGGCTCTGCTGCTCTACCTGCTGACGGCTTTTTCGGCCCTCAGGCTGGCGAAGTTCAACCTCGACGAGACGCAGCGTGCGGAGTTCTGCGGCCTGCCGACGCCGGCGGCGGCCCTGCTGTGCGCCTCGCTGGGGCTTATCGAGGCGCAGGGGGGCTTCTCGCTCGCACGCGAATGGCTGCTGCTGCTGGCCGTCGGGCTGGGGCTGCTGCTCATCAGCCCGATCCGCATGTTCGCCCTCAAGTTCCACGGCTTCGGCTGGCGCGGCAACGAGCTGCGTTACCTCTTCCTCGCGGCCTGCGCGGTGCTGATTTTTACGCTCCGTACATACGCTATTCCGGCAATCGTCGTTCTTTATATCGTCATCTCGACCGTGCGCTGGCTGGTGCGCGGGAGGCCCCGGGGCTGATGCCCGGCGGAGCGTGACGAATTTTTGTTACCTTTGCGGCTGCATTGCCTGCGCATCGTATGTATAAAGCGTTGAAAAGTATCCCGTTCGCACTCCTGTTTGGCCTGCTTGTTGCGGTGGCGCCCTCGGAGTCACGCGCACAGAGCGCGCGGGATATCATGCGTATGCAGCAGCAGGGACAGGGTTTGGACGACGTATTGGGCAACGCCAATCCGTTCGAGGCGGAGCAGGGGGAGCAGGTCGAAGAGCCTGCCGACTCGACCCGCGAGCGGAAAATCCGCAAGCCGCTCGAGTCCTATTTCTTCAGCGACTCGATCCGCGCGCTGCCCAACTTCCAGTGGAACATCAGCCGGGATTACAACCGGGTCGAGGTGCAGCCCCTCGATACGACCCTCGCCAACTGGCACATCGACTATCCGTTCTACCGGCGCGGCGTGGGGGATGCGGCGCTGGGCGGGTTGGGGCAGGCCTCCGAGCCGCTCAACTATTTCGACCGGCCGGAGCGCACCGACTTCCAGCTCGCGGCTCCCTATGCGGCCTACGTGTACGACATGGAAAACGTGCCGTTCTACAACCTCAAGAAGCCCTATTTCAACTTCACCTACCTCGAGTCGGGCCAGAAGAAGGTGCGTGAGGAGCATTTCGAGCTCACCCTCGCCCACAGCATCTCCCCCACAACGGGATTCAGCCTCGATTACCGGGCGCGGGGGACCAAGGGGCAGTACGACTGGTCGCGCACCAAGAACCACAACCTCGCAATCGCCTTCAACCACACGGGCAAACGCTACACGCTCCATGCGGGTTACGTGAACAACCACATCGAGGCCCGCGAGAACGGCGGCGTGGTGGGCGAATGGGCCGTCAGGGACACCATCTACGAAAAGCCGTCGGGCATCCCCATGCGGCTGGCGGGGGCTCAGGCGGAGAACATGTACCGCAACAACGCCTTTTTCGTCGAGCAGTCCTACGCCATCCCTCTGGTGCCGCTGACCGATTACGACTTCTCGGTGGCCGATCTGCCGGCCGTTTACGTGGGCCATTCGTTCGAGTACAACGCCTGGAGCCGCATCTACACCGACATCCGGTCGCCCTACATCAACGAGCGCGGCCACAAGGACGATGCGGGACGCTTCGTGGCGGACACCATCGAGTACTACAAGAACTGGTACATCAACCCCCGGCAGACCCGCGACTCGGTTTACGAACGGGTGATCTCCAACCGCCTGTTCGTCCAGGCCCAGCCCTGGGACCGCAACGGCGTGGTCGGGACGATCAACGGCGGGGTGGGGCTCGACCTGCACACCTACTCGCAGTTCGCCCTGGACGACTATGTCTCCGGACGGCGGGGCAAGGTGAAGAAAACCAGCTACTTCGCTTATGGGTCGATCGAGGGAAAAATCAAGAAGTACGTCGATTGGGGAGCCGATTTCAAGTTCTACCCGTCGGGGTACCGGGGCGGAGACCTCCGCATCGGCGCGCGGCTGGCGCTGACGGGGTATCTTCGCGGACATCCTCTGGTTCTCGAGGGGCGCTTCAGCACGGAGAAGCGCTCGGCAGGCTATTTCGAGGAGAACCTTTTCTCAAACCACTATGTGTGGTTTTCTCCTTTGCGCAAGGAGAATGAAACTCGTTTCGAGGTCGCGCTGCGCGTCCCCGACTACGCTTTTGAAGTGTCCGCCTGGCAGGGCGTGGTGACCGACAAGATCTACTACGACGCCGACAGCCACGTGGCCCAGCACGACGGAAGCGTCAGCCTGACGAGTGTGTACGCCCGCAAGGATTTCCGCATCGGCGGACTCCACCTGGATCACCGGGTATTGTTGCAGTGGAGTACGGATCAAGAAGTCGTACCCGTTCCGCTTTTCAGCGCCTTCCTCTCGTATTATTACGAGTTCTGGGTTACACGAGGTGTTCTGCGCCTGCAAATCGGGCTGGACGGACGTTACAACACGTCCTACCACGCCCCGGGCTGGAACCCTTCGCTCGGCGTGTTCTTCAACCAGCGGGAGGTCGAGACCGGGAACTATCCCTACCTCGATTTCTTCGTGGCCGGAAAGTGGAAGCGGATGCGAATTTTCCTCAAATACCAGCACGTCAATAAAGGACTGTTCGGCAACGACGACTATTTCGCCGTGGCGAAATATCCGCTCAATCCGGGTATGTTCAAGATGGGTATTTCATGGGGATTCTATGATTAGCGTACTCGACGGCACGGGAAGCAGCCCGAAAAACCGTTTTACATGTTAAGGAAAACCGTACTTACCTTCGCGTTTCTCACCGCACTGACCACCTTTTACGGCTTCAACGCCACCTTCGACGGCTCCACGCTCAACCGCGAGCCCGCGGCCGAACCGTCGGACGGGGGGCTGGAGCTTTTCCGCGAGCGCGAATGCGTCATTTCACCCTATGACCCGCTCATCCGCAACGTGAGCGAACAGGCGGGCAACGACTGGCGCCTGCTGAGCGCCATCGCCTACCACGAGTCGCGCTTCACGCCCGACATCGTCTCCCGCCGCGGAGCCCGCGGGCTGATGCAGATTATGCCCGTGGTGGCACGGCAGTTCAACGTCCCGGCCGATGAGGTGCTCGACCCCGAAACCAACGTGTGGCTGGCCAACCAACTGCTCAACCGCATCGACAAAACCCTGCGGCTTCCGGCCGGGGTGCCGTTCCGCGACCGCATGAGCCTGATCCTGGCGAGCTACAACGGCGGCATCGGACACGTCACCGACGCCCGTCGGCTGGCGCGCCAGCACGGTGAAAACCCCGATTCGTGGGATGTGGTGTCCCGTTACCTGCGGCTTAAGGCCGAACCCGAATACTACCAGAGCGAGGTGGTGCGATACGGCCGCTTCACCGGCAGCCGCCAAACCCTCGCCTATGTGCGCGACGTGATGGGGCGTTACGACAAATACTGCCGTCTGGCCGAGCGTTAGCCCCCCCCCCCGAGTCGATTTTTTGTTCCCGCTCCGTTTCCCGACCGTCATACGGTTCACCTGTCCTGTTCGCACCCTATCCGTCGCACCGTCGTCTTCGCGGTCGGAAAGCGGCGGTGGAGAAAAAAGGAGCGGGCGTACAT
>CABJAJ010000004.1 GCA_902363575.1 Rikenellaceae bacterium
CACGTTTGGGTTGGATGGTTTTAAACATTTGGATGTAAGTTGCGTCCGCAGCCCGGTGCGGACAGTCAGGGGTTGATAGTCAGGGAGGCTGCCCCGCCGTAAAGCGGGCATCGATACATGGAAACGATGCGGCAAGAGGTACGCCGGCGACGCTTCTCTGTATCCGATACGGTAGGACAGTTCTTCAAATGTAGCCATTATTCGATGAATCGCAAAGATTTTCGGCGGATTTTTCATCGGTTCGGTCGGAAAGACGGTTTGTCCAGGGAGTCGGGCCGGCCGACAGCCTGCGGCGGAGCTCGGTTCATCCGCCTTGTCGCGGGGAATAAAAACAGGCATCGCGGTTGGCGATGCCTGTCGGATATTTCGTATGGTCGTGTGCAATCTGCTTTGCAATTCCACGCACGATCGGTTTTCGGACGGATCACAGCTCCCAGTCCGACGGATCGGCGACGCTTTTCGGAGCTGTCGGCACGTTTACGAAAAACGTCAGTCCCGTGCGCGCCTCGATTTCGGACACCGTGCAGGCGCAGGTCGCAGGGGTTTGGCCGCTGTCGGTATTGTGCTCATACCAGAAACCGATGCATTTCAGCTCTGCGGCGGTGCAGTCGGCGACGGCCTTGCCCGTCGCGCCGCTGCGCGTGCGAAGCAGTACCTTATAATATTGCGTCGGCACCGGGCACACCTGTCCGCTCTTGTCCGTCGCGGTGGTCTCGCTGCCGTCGAAATGGCAGCCGGTGACCACGTAGAGCGTGTCGGAGCAGATCCACTTGGTGCGAACGTTTCCCTCGAGCGCCGCCCAGATCGGACTGTTGAACGAGGCGATCTGCGGCGTCATGTTGGAGTAGTAATAGACCTGTTTGTTGGCCAAACTGCTGACCTTACGGTCGGCATTGGGCAGTTGGTGCCCCCGGTTGTAGGTCGTGGCGAACGTGCCGCCCATCTGGTCCTCCGACGGCAGGTCGGGGTCCTTGGTAAAGGAGCTCGAACCGGCCGATCCCGACGTGTAGTAACCGTGCATCGGATAGGCGACCCAAAGAGCCGCTTTCTTCGCCCGGTCGTATCCCATCGCGTAGTTGCGCGGCGCATACCCGTCGATGGTCGGCACATCGGTAATCAGTCGCACCAGCTCGGTGAGCGATCCGCCCGATGCGGCCGGAAGCTCCGCCCAACTGCGGTCGAGCGCTGCGTTTCCCGTGGCAGGGCCCGGCGGAGGCGGGTCGTCCCCGCCTCCGCCACCCGGCGTTCATTTCGCATAGGTGATAACCAGTTGTGTCGTCTTGCTGAGCGTCCCGCATTTGATGTAGAAATATCCTTTGGACGCCGAGAAAGTATATGTATAGACACCGCCGCTATTAACGGGTGTGATAACCGTCCCGGAGGAAGGTTGCTGTGTCGTGCCCTCGTAAACAGTCAGATTATTGGTCGGGGCGGTGATCTGTATAGAAGTGATCGATCCCAAATCGGTCGTATTGTACAGGTACGAATTGGTTTTCTGCCACTGCATTACGCTCGAATTTTGCATAATCTGATTGGAGTAGTATCCGATCTCCTCATCGTTGGACGCTTTCTTGGTGTGAGCACCGTTATTGGCTGCGTAGCTTGTCGTGTTGAAATCGGTGTAAGAGATGGTCAGCGTATAGGTAGTTGCCGAATCCTCGGTCGTGCAGGTGACTTCGGTTTCTGTCGAATCGGTGAAATCGGTATTGTTCCCGAGCGCTTTCACAAATATCGTATATTCGGTATTCGTTTCCAGGCTGCCAATGGTTACCGACGACTGGTCGGTCGTGCCGCTGTCGATATCGACGGTCGGTGCCGACGTCTTGACGATACGCCACGCATAGCCCGACGCAAAGTTTACTGCACTCCAGGTGACGTCGATTGTCGTGCCTTTTGCCGATGCGGTCATGTCAGTCACGGCGGGGAGTTGCGTTGACGTGGTTCCGGCCTGCTTGACGGGAATTTCCACTGAATTTCCGCCTTTCAGAGTGAGCGTGATTGTCGTGGTGCGGACGTTGCCCGTGTTTTCTTCCGCCAGATAATCTACCGTGTTGGCCGTCGATCCTTTATTTGCCGTAAACCAGGTCACGTCCGTGGGAACGCTGACCGTAACATCGGCGTCGGCGGCGTTGAGGAGCGAATAGGTAAACGAGTGCGTTTCAGTGTCGTTAGCAGCCAGTTCAAGAGCGAAGTCGGGGGCGATGACGATTTTGGGCGAGGCATTATAAAGGACTTCGACGTACCCGAAATAGACGGTGGCGTTGGTGGTCGAAATATAAGCATGCGTCAAATTTTTGGCCTCCAGATTGTCGAAAGTGATCTCGGTTCCGGTGTTTGTGGTCGGAACGGTCTTGGTGGAAATCGAAACTTTTGTATCGGGATCGAGCAGTGCGATCGAAGCGGAGGCTGAACTGCCTCTGGCCAGAACTTTCACGGAGGTAACAGTCCCTTCGACGGCCGGACTGAGGATATAGCTGTTCGACGATGAGCGGGTTTGAATCCAGCCTGTAATGCCGGATACGGTTGAGGTGAAGTAACTGTTGATTTCCCATCCGCTGGTTGTCGTTATCGGACTCGTCGTGTAGCTGGTTACAGTGGGAACTTCTCCGTATTCCAACTTGATCGATGACTGGCCGCCCGGCACTTCGTTCGGCGTGACCTCGCAATTCTTGGCGTTGAGCTTGACGCCTGCCGTGTTGAGCTGCGTATTGACGAACGCGAGTTCGGAGGCGAGCGTAACGGTTTTGACGACGGTGTTCTTCGAGGTCTTGACCGTAAAGATCATCTGGTCGCCCGCTTCGAGCTTCACGGGAGCCGTGACGGCCCACATGACCAGCTCCCCGAGTTTGGGCTGCTCGGCAAAGGCGACTTTCACGTTGTTGAGCGACTGTCCCTGGTAGAAGGGATTGACCGTCGCATCGACCGTCGCTCCGGTGTTGTCCACGAAATAGCCCGTGCCGGGGTTGAAATAGAACCGGCCGGTGAGCCCCTTCTCGGCATTGCCCTGGCCGGGATTGACGGTGAGCGTCACCGACTCGACGGTCTCATCGGCCGTGAGGGCCGGATTGTCGAGCGTGAACGTGTACTGGGTAATGGCCATCGGACGCCCGAAGCGGAAGTCCGAAACCACCTTATAGCCTGCGGTGATGTCGTCCGCGGTCACCTCGACGCTCATGTCCTGGGCGATGAGGATGTCCGCCGCCGGGTCGAAAGTGGTCAGCGTGGCGTTCTGCACGTTGGGAAGGGCCATCTGCAGCGAAGTGACTTTCTTGGTCGCATCGTCCTTTGCTTTGACACCCAGCACAGCGGAGGCGGGGACGGCCCCCTGCAGGTTGATCGTCGCGGGTGCCGTCAGAGAGAAGTAGGCTTTGAAAGAGGCTTTCCCGTCCGTAAGCTCAGCGGTCGATTGGCGTGCTGCCATGTCCACATAGAGCTGCATCTGGTCGCCGGCGGTCCAGACAATGTTGCCGATTGCGGGATCGTAGGCGGTACGGGAAGTTGCGGCGGCGGCATTGAAGTCGTCGGGAACGATGTTGAACATAAAATTGTCGGCCGAAGGTTCCGCCATGACGGGTTCGTCCTTCGAGCAGCCGGCCAGTCCGATCGTGGCCGCTGCGGCCATGCAGAGGAGATATTGGATACGTTTCATGGCTGTCCGGTTTAGTCCAGTTCTCCCAGGTTGTTGTCGCCGGTACCGGCCCATGAAGAGTCGCCTGCCTGCGAATAGTCGAGCACGCCGTTTTCGGGGCTGACGGCAAAACCCTGTTCCACCGTTACCTCGAATACCTCGATCTCAGGGGCGGAATACGGGATTTCCCCCCCCCTTGGTTTGAAGTTGTAAATTTTTCTCATAACGAAATGTATTGGTTTATTGTGGTGCTTCACGGTATATGTGGACAAATATAGCAATATTTATGCAGTTGTCCGATTATTCGCCGATTAAATCGCTGTGAATTTCACCGTTCGAGAGTGAGCCGTGCGCAAAATCACGCCATAAAGGCACTCGCGGATGCTTTTCGCCTCAGCGGAACGAAGGTGCGGCGAAACGGAACATGCGGCGGACGCGGGGCATTCGGTGCCTGTGAAAAAGCGCCCCTCCGGGCAAGGGAGTCGCCGGAGGGCTGCAACGTCAGAACATGTTGTCGTACATGCTCTGGCTCTTGTCGTATTTCAGGTCTTGGAGCGAGGCGGCCTTCACGCCGATGTTGAAGCTCCAGCTTTTCTGGTAGCCGAACGGAATCCAGCTGAACGACATCTGCCAGCAATGGAGGTCGCGGTTGATGGAGATGGACGAAAGACCGAACTTCCGGGTTTTGAAGTCGTAGTTGCAGGAGGCATTGATACCCACTTTGGGGAGGATGGTCACGCTGCCGTTGACCATGATCGCCTGCCGCAGCTCCTTGCGGTAGCCGGTGGTGCCGTTGTTGTAGGGGGAGGCCGTGTAGCTGAGCGTGTAGTTGAAGCTCACGTTCCACGGCAGCGAGAAGTCGTAGTAGGCCTGGGCCATGTACTGTCGCCGCAGCACGGGATCCATCTGGGCATAGGGGTCGTAAAACGGATTGACGTACATTTCGGGCGGCATGCTGGTAAGGTCGTTGATCGCAGGCTGCGAGCGGTCCTGCCGCGACTTGAAGGTGTAGCCGAACGAGGTGCTCAGGTTGGTTATGCGGCCGGGAAGCCCCCGTCGCCACATGAGCTTGTTGTAGCGCACGCCCTGCGGAGAGACTTCATAGGGGTCGAGCGTCATGTTGACGTTGATGCCGAAGTTGGTGAAAAGGGTGGTGCGGAACGAAACCGGAATGTTCGACACGCGCATCGAGTCGGCCAGAAAGTTGTAGGATATGGCGCCGATGCGCAGCTCGTCGATCAGCTTGATTTTCCGCACGCCCGAGGTGTCGCGCTTACTCAGCACCTTCATTTCGAGCGTCTGCGAAAGGGTGAAATTGAGCGACATCGAGCGTCCCGCGGGGGAGTAGCCGTCATAGGGCGAGTAGGTCGTGGTGCCGCCGTTGGCATTGGTCTGGACGGTTTTCAGGAAGCCGTATTTGAGGTTCGAGAAGTCGGGCGCAAAAGAGAAGCTCAGCTGCGGGGAGAGCGTATGGCGGATCGCCTGAATCTTGCGCGTCTTTTTCTTCGACTGGTACATGCCGTAGATGGTCGTATTGGCCGCCAGGCTGACGTTGTAGTTATAGACCCGGTAGAATCCGAAGTCGGGCTCCCGGCTGACCTGCGCATTGGTCACGGGGTCCCACTCCTTTTCCACGCGGCGGAAGAACCACTGTTCGTTGTAGTTGAAGGTGGGGCTGAGGTTGATGTAGTTGAACAGGTTGAACGACGCCGACACGGGAATCGAGTGCGAAACGCTCGTTTTCATGTTCTTCAGGGTCTCCTTGCTGAAGATGTCCGACTCCTTGGCGTTGATCTTGTTGTCGAGCCGGCCGGTGTAGCTGAACGATATTTTTTCGTACCAGCGGGGCTTGCCGACCCCTTCGCTCCGCTTGAAGGGGTAGATGCGCGACACGTTGAAGACCACGTTGGGCAGGGTCATGCCGATGGTCGAGTTCTGGGAGTTCTGCGAGATGTTCATGCTCGCCGAGAGCGAGAAGGGGGTGCCGGCCCAGTTCTTCGAGTAAGAGATCGAGGAGTTGGTCTGGGTCGAGAGCATGTCGTTGTAGTTGGTCGCCGAGTATTTGCTGTATCCGCTGGTCATGAAATTGACGCTGGCCGAGAAGGTCGAACCGGGGTTGGCCTTGGGGTCCTGCTGGTGCGTCCACTGGATCGCGAAGTTGCTCTGCTTGAGGTAGTCGGGTTCCCCTTTTTCGCCGGTCTTGACGTTGGAATACTGGGCGAAAAGCGTGCCCTGGTACTTGTAGCGTTTGATGTAGTACGAGCGGGCATTGGCTTCCCACGACCCCAGCGTATAGATGCCGCCCCGCAGGGCGAGATCCATGTGTTCGCTCAGGGCGAAATAGTAGCCCAGGTCGCGCAGGAAGAAACCCTTGACCGACTCTTCGCCGAAGGTGGGCATGAGCAGACCCGATTTGGGACCGGAACTGATGGGGAAGAACCCTTCGGGGATGGCCAGGAAATAGAGCGGCACATCCTCGAGCACCAGGTAGGCGGGGCCCGTGACCACCTTCTTGCCGGGAATCACTTTGGCTTTGGTCATGGAGAGGTAGAAGTGGGGGTGGTCGGTTTCGTCGCAGGTGGTGTATTTGCCGTGCTGGATGTTGATGGTGTTGTCGGGCATCTTCTTCACGCTGCCGCCGATGAGCCATCCGTCGCCCTCCTGCGTGGCCACACCCTTGATCTTGGCCTTCTTGGAGGCGATGTTGTAGGTGATGGTGTCCATGGTGTAGGAGGCCGAACCCTCCGTAAAGACCGGGTGGGTCGTGACGGCCTTCCCATCGACCGAGTCGGGTTTGCCGTAGGCGTAAATCTCCTTGGTGTCCATGTTGATGCGCATGAAGTCCGCCTTTAGGTTCATGTCCTGGAAAGTCACGTCCCCTTCGTTGTAGAGGTAAACCGTCTTGTTGCGCAGGTCGTAAACGAGCGAGTCGGTGGTTTTGCTCGTGACCACGTCGTCGAGAAAGGCGCCGCCCCCGCCCGTGGTGTCCTGTTGTGCCGGCGGCTGAGTGCGGGCCTCCACCAGCGAATCGACCGCCGCCCGGAACAGCGAGTCGCGGCTCTCGGCGGGCAGGCTGTCGATGTAGGCCTGCCGCTCGGCGGCTTCGCGTGCTGCGCGGGCCTGTTCCCGTCGCTCGCGGCGCGAAAGCGGGCGGGCGGATTCCTCTCCGTCGGGCGTGGAATCGGGCCTCTCCGCCGCGCTTGCGGCAGGCCCGGGAACCTGGGGCGCCGAGAGGCCCCAAACCGCGGGCGCGAAGACGAGCAGCGTAAGGGCCAGTAGGAGATATTTTGCCTTCAGTTTATCCAAAATCCCAATATTTTTTCGTACCTTTGCCGACACGTCGGCAAAAACGACGGAAAGTGTCCCGGAAGGCCCTGCAGGGGCTTTTTTACATCCGGCAAATATAGATAAAAAATCGCATACAAACGCAGTTTGCAACCACTTTTGACGATGCGGACGCTACTTTTCGCAACCCTTGTCCTGGCGGCCTCGATATGCTTTCCAAACGGCGCTGCAGGGGATAATATTGCCCGCGGCGTGAAGGTCGTGGTGATCGACGCCGGGCACGGCGGCCCGAAGTTTCCGGGAGCGCATTATCGGGGCGTTTACGAGAAGGATCTCAACCTGAAAGTCGCCCTCCGCCTGGGGCGTCTGATCGAGGACAATCTGCCCGGCATCAAGGTGGTCTATACGCGCAAGACCGACAAGCAGTTTTCGGACAATCTGAGCCTCGATCTGCAGGCCCGCGCAGACATCGCCAACAAGGCCGGAGGCGACCTCTTCATCTCGATCCACACGAACGCCGCGCGATCGGCCTCGGCCAAAGGGGTCGAGACGCTCATCATGGGCGAGAGCACGACCGAGACGCGCCGTAACGAGGATGTGCTTTACGCTTACAACAAGGAGGAGCTGATCGACATGGCCGACGCCAAGACCGCGGCCATCGTGCGGGCTTACATCCAGAACCTGCAATTCACCTACGGCGAATACAGCGAGGCGATGGCCCGCCTGGTGCAGAAGAATTACGGCAAGTTCTCGCGGCAGGACCGGGGGGTGAAGCGGCAACTGCTCAAGGTGCTCTACACCACGGATATGCCCAGCGTGCTGACCGAGATCGGGTTTCTGTCCAATCCGCAGGAGTTCGCTTACATGACCTCGGAAAAGGGGTTGAACGAGATCGCCCGCGCGCTGTTCGGTGCCGTGAAGGACTATGTGGCCTATGTGGACGGCCTGCTGTTGCGCGAGGAGACCGCTCCGCGCGAGGATGCGGCCTCGGCTGCGGCTGACGCGGCTGTCCCATCGGGCGGCGCGGCGGAGGCGGCGCAGGACGGGAAGTCCGAGCGGGGTTACACCGTGCAGCTTATCGCCAGCGTGAAATCCGTGCCGCTGCGCGACGCCCAGTTCAAAAGTTACCGCGGCAAGGTCGAGCAGTTCCTCTCCGACGGGAAGTTCCGCTACAAATACTGCGTGGGGCGTTATGCCGACAAATCGGAGGCCCAGCGCAAGCTGAAGGAGGTGCGCCGGGAGTTCAGGGACGCATTCGTGGTGCGTTACGACGGCAAGCGAATTGTTAATTAGGAAAACGACGATATGAGAAGAGAGGTTAAAATCGGCATCTTCGCCGTGGGTATGATTGCGTGCCTGTGGGCGGGCATCCGCTTTCTGAGCGGCATCGACATCTTCAGCCGCAATACGGATTACTATGCTGCCTACGATCAGATCAACGGCGTGCAGCCCGCATCGCCCATCATGATCCGGGGCGTGAAGGTCGGCACGGTGACCGGCATTTCGTTCGACCCGGCCGTGAGCGACAACGTGGTGCTGCGCTTTTCGATCAAGCGGCAGTACCGCATCCCGGTGAACTCCGAGGCCAAGATTTTCAGCAACGGCATCATGGGTTCCAAGGCAATCGAGATTCTCCTGGGCGATGCGGACCGCTTTCTGGTAAAGGGCGACACGCTGCGCACCAGCCGCGACCGCGACCTGATGGACGTGGCGGGTTCCGAGCTGGAGTTCTTCAAGCAGAAGGTCTCGACCGTCGTGGCGGACCTGTCGCAGACGCTGGGCGCAATCAACGGCCTGATCGAGACCAATGCCGCCAGCGTGCGGGGTACGCTGGCGCACCTGAACTCCATTTCGGGCAGCGTGGACGGCCTGCTTGCTGCCGAGCGGGACAACCTGCAATCGGCACTGCGCAGCCTGACCGCCTTTTCGGATATGCTGGGCAGCAATACCGGCCGCATGGACAGCGTCATCCGCAATGTGAACGACTTTACGGGCCGGCTCGCCGACAGCGACCTGACCGGAGAGCTCGAGCGCACCCTGGCGGAGCTCAATGCCACCATCGAGCGCATCAACGCGGGAGACGGAACGCTGGGCCGGCTGGTGAACGATCCGCAGCTATACGAATCGCTCGACAAGGCGACCGGAGACCTTTCGGCCCTGTTGGTCGATCTGCGCGAGAATCCCCGCCGTTACGTCCATTTCTCGCTGATCGGCGGCGGCGAGCGCAAGGCCCGCAAGGAGCGTGAACGGCTGGAAGCCCGCAAGGCCGAAGAGGCCCGCCAGGCGGCCGAGGCCCTGCGTGCATGCGATTCGCTCGCGCAAACGGAACCGGAGAACCGATGATCTATCCGGCGAATTTCGAGCAGAAGATCGGTTTCGACCGCCTTCGCGAACAGGTCGCGGCGCGCTGCACGATGCGGGGCGCACGGGAGCTGCTCGCGGCGCAGACGTTTTGCCCGCACCGCCCGGAGGTCGAACGGCGTCTCGGGCTGGCCGACGAGATGCGCCGCATCCTCGGGATGGAGCAGGGCTTCCCCGACGACGACTTCGTGGATCTGGACGGCATCGCGGCCAAAATCCGTATCGAGGGGACGTTCCTCGATGTGGAGGAGGTCGTTGCGCTGAGGCGGGCGCTCGCAGCGGCGGGCGCCGTCGCGCTCTTCATCCTCGGCCGCGGCGAAGGACTCTACCCCTTTCTGCGGGAACGGAGCCTGCGGGTCGAGGCGCTGCCGGAGATCGTGCGGGCCATCGATGCCATCCTCGATAGATTCGGGCAGGTGCGCGACGACGCTTCGCCGGAACTGCTGCGGGTGCGGCGGGCCATCCGCGAACGGGAGGGGCAGGCCGCCAAGCGGCTCCAACAGGTACTCGCCCGGGCCAAGGGCGCGGGCGTGGTGGATGCCGTGGCCGTCATCTCGATCCGCGACGGGCGGGCCGTGATTCCCGTCGCCGCGGCCAACAAACGCAAGCTGCAGGGTTTCATCCATGACGAGTCCGCCACGGGCAAGACCTTTTACGTCGAGCCGGTCGAAGTGGTGGAGATCAACAACGAGCTCAAGGAACTCGAATATGCCGAGCGACGCGAAGTCGTGCGCATCCTCACGGCCTTCACTGACCGCGTGCGTCCCGATGCGGAGCGGATCGCCGGAGCAGGGGACTACCTGGCCGAGATCGACATGATCCGGGCCAAGGCCCGCTGGGCCGGGGACAACGGCTGCGTGAAGCCAATCCTTTCGACGGACGACCGGCTTGTGCTCCGTCGGGCCCGCCATCCGCTGCTGGCGCAGACGCTTCGTGCCCAGGGCCGCGAGATCGTCCCGCTCGACCTGGAGCTCGACCGCAAGCGGCGGATTCTGGTCATTTCCGGTCCCAATGCGGGCGGCAAGTCGGTCTGCCTGAAGACAACCGGCATCGTGCAGTATATGTTCCAGTGCGGCTTCCTCGTGCCTGCTTCGGAAAATTCCGAGCTCCCGCTGTTCGAGGGGCTCTTCATCGACATCGGCGACGAGCAGTCGATCGACGACGACCTATCGACCTACTCCTCGCACCTGCGCAACATGAAGGAGCTGCTGACCATGGCCTCGGGGCGCACGCTGGCGCTGATCGACGAATTCGGCTCGGGTACCGAACCGACCATCGGCGGGGCCATCGCCGAAGCCATATTGGAGCGGTTGCTCGAGAAGGGCTGCTACGGGGTCATCACGACGCACTATGCCAACATCAAATACTTCGCATCCGGGACGGAGGGAATCGCCAACGGGGCGATGCTCTTCGACGTGCAGCAGATAAAGCCCCTTTTCCGTCTGGAGACGGGCAAACCCGGAAGTTCGTTCGCTATCGAGATCGCCCGCAAGATCGGCCTGCCGGAGCAGATCATCCGCTCGGCGGGCGAGAAGGCGGGCAGCGACCACGTCAATATCGAGAAGCAGTTGCGCGAGATCGCCCGCGACCGGCGCTACTGGGAGCAGAAGCGCGACCGCATCCGGCTGACCGACCGCAAGGTCGAGGAGCTGGAGCGCAGCTATGCCGAGCAGCTCGCCCGCATCCGTGCCGAACGCACCGAGATCATCCGCGCGGCCCGGCAGGAGGCGCAGGAGCTGGTGGCCGAAGCCAACCGGCAGATCGAAAATACGATCCGCACCATCCGTGAGGCGCAGGCCGAACGCGACCTGACACGAATGGCGCGGCAGGAGCTCGACGATTTCCGTCAGGCGGTCGAGCAGGCCGACGATCGCGCCGACGAACGGGCCGAACGGGTTGCACGGGAGATGGAGCGCGTCGAGCGGCGGCTGCAACGCCGTGCGGAGAAGAAAAAAGAGCCGGCCGCCGAGCCGGCCGCAACGCCCGCGGAACAACCCCGCCAGATCGTCGTCGGGTCGAAAGTCCGCATTGCGGGGCAGGAGGTGCCCGGGGTGGTGCAATCGATCAAGGGTCGCCGGGCGCAGGTCGCCTTCGGACAGATTCTCACCACCGTGGACCTTGCGCTGCTGACGGCGGTTTCCAACAACGAATACCGCGAGGCGACGCGGCCGCAGACGGCCCGCACGGTCGTGGCGGTGGATATTTCCGAGCGTCGGCTCCGATTCCGGGACCATATCGACGTGAGGGGGATGCGTGCTTCGGAAGCGCTCGAGGCGGTGCAGGATTTGGTGGACGATGCCCTGATGGTGGGGGTGGGTAGCGTGACGATCCTCCACGGCAAGGGGACGGGGGCGCTCAAGGAGGAGATCCGGCGTTACCTCCGTTCGGTGCCCGAAGTGGCCTCGGCTGCGGACGAACATGCCGACCGGGGCGGCGCCGGCATTACGATCGTGACGTTTAAAACGGACTGAAAACCATGAAATACCTGTTGTCTGAAATCGCCCGCATCTGCGGGGGAGCGTTCTCGGGAAGCGACCGTGCGGTGAGCGAGGTGGTTACCGACAGCCGGTGCTGCGGCTGGGAGGGCGAACCGCTGTTCGTGGCGATGCGGGGCCGGAACCACGATTCCCACGTTTTCCTGGCGGAGATGTACGGCCGGGGCGTCAGGGCTTTTCTCGTGGAGTGCGAGCCGGAAGCCGGGGCGCTGCCCCCGGAGTGCGGATTCGTGCGGGTCGATGACGCTTTGGCCGCGCTCCAACGGCTGGCGGCCCGTCATCGCGAGGGCTTCCGCGGTACGGTGGTCGGCATTACCGGCTCCAACGGCAAGACGGTGGTCAAGGAGTGGATCGCTCAGGCGGTGCCGCCGGGGGTCAAGCTCTTCCGCTCGCCCCGCAGCTACAATTCCCAGCTCGGCGTGGCCTTGTCGCTGCTGATGATCGTGGGCGACGAAGAGGTCGCACTGATCGAGGCGGGCATTTCGGAGCCGGGCGAAATGGAGCGGCTCGAGCGGATGATCCGCCCCGATACGGTGATCTTCACCTCGATCGGCGACGCGCACCAGGAACATTTCGCCTCGCTCGGTCAGAAGATCGACGAAAAACTGCTCCTCGCCCGTCGTGCCCACCGGATCATCCACCACGGCGCCTATCCGCAGCTTGCGGAGGCCGTCGCTTTCCGCTACGGCGACAAGCTGCTTTGCGACGCGGCGGCCTGCCCGGTCGAAGGGCTGCCTTTCACGGATGCCGCTTCGGTGCGCAACGCGCAGTTGGTCTGCGCTTTCTGTGCCGCGATGGGCTATTCCGCCCCCGACCTGCGACGCCTGCAGCCCGTGGCCATGCGGCTCGAGGTGAAAGACGGCATCCACGATTCGATTCTGGTCGATGACGCCTACAACGCCGACATCAACTCCCTGTCGATCGCCCTCGACTACCTGCACGGGGTCGCGGCGGGTCGGCCCACGACCCTCGTGCTTTCGGACATTCCCCAAAGCGGCCTCATGCCCGACGAGCTTTACGGTCGGGTCGCCCAACTGGTCGCCGCTTCGGGTGTCGGCCGCGTGGTGGGGATCGGGCCGGAAATCTGCCGCCATGCGGCGCTTTTCACCTGTCCGGCGGTGTTTTACCGCTCCACGGACGAATACCTGCCCCATCTCGACCGCGAGGCGGTGGCCGGCCGCGCCATCCTGCTCAAGGGCAGCCGCGCGAGCCGTTTCGAGCGCATCGGCCGTCTGCTGGAGCGCAAGAGCCACACGACCGTGCTGGAGGTCGATCTGGATGCCATGATACACAACCTCAACTATTTCCGTGCGAAGCTCCGGCCAGGCGTGCGGCTGGTCGCCATGGTCAAGGCAGGCAGCTACGGGGCGGGGGATTTCGAGGTCGCCCAGATGCTCCGGCATCAGGGGGTGCACTGGCTGGCCGTCGCCTTTGCCGACGAAGGGGTGCTGCTGCGCGAGAGGGGAATCACCATGCCCGTGGTGGTGCTCAATGCCGACGAGGGGAGTTTCGATGCGATGGTTCCCGCCCGGCTGGAGCCCGAAATCTACAATTTCCGTTCGCTGCGCAACTTCGCCGCCGCCTGTGCCCGTTACGGCGAGCGGCACTATCCGATCCACCTGAAACTCGACACGGGCATGCACCGGCTGGGATTTGGCGAGGAAGAGCTCGACGCCCTCTGCCGTGAATTGCCACAGCTCGAAAGCGTGCGCGTGGCCTCCGTCTTTTCGCACCTCAACTGTTCGGATATGCCCGAACGGGACGACTACACCCGTGCGCAGATCGCCCGTTTCGACCGCATGAGCCGCCGCATCGCGGAGGCGCTGCCTTATCCGGTGCTTCGCCATACGGCCAATTCTGCCGCCATCGAACGCTTCCCCGAGGCGCAGTTCGACATGTGCCGCTTAGGACTGGGGCTTTACGGCTTCGGCTTTTCGCACAACGACGGACTGCGCCCCGTGTCGTCGCTGCGCACGCGCATCGTGCAGCTCAGGCGGCTGCCCGAGGGCGAAACGGTGGGGTATGGCTGCGCGGGCGTGCTTTCCCGCGACAGCGTGGTGGCGACCGTGCCGGTCGGCTATGCCGACGGGCTGGACCGACACCTGGGATGCGGGCGCTGGGCGATGCGTGTGGGCGGGCGACCTGCGCCCATCGTCGGAAGGGTCTGCATGGACAGCTGCATGATCGACGTGACCGACGTGCCCGACGTGCGCGAGGGAGACGAAGCCGTGGTTTTCTCGGCGGTGCCGGGCAACGACCTCGAGACGATGGCCCGCGTGCTCGATACGATCCCCTATGAGATCATGACCTCCGTGTCGGGACGCGTCAAACGCATATACCTCCAGGAGCAATGAATACGGGAACCCTTTACCTGCTGCCCTGCCCGATCGACGAGCGGACCGGAGTGTGGGACGTGCTGCCGGCGGCGAACCGGGCGGTCATGGCCTCGCTCGACTACTTCATCGTCGAGAACATCCGCACGGCGCGGCGTTTCCTGTCGCGCGCGGCTCTCGGCAGGCCGGTCGAGTCGCTCGCTTTCGCCGAGCTGAACGAGCATACCGACACCGGCCGGGAGCTGGAGGAGCTGATGCGGCCGCTGCGCGAAGGGCGGTCGGCCGGGGTGATTTCCGAGGCGGGTTTGCCGGGAATCGCCGATCCGGGAGCCGCCGCCGTCGCATGGTGTCATCGCAACGGTGTGCGGGTGGTGCCGCTCATCGGCCCGTCGTCCCTGCTACTGGCGCTCATGGCCTCGGGGCTCAACGGCCAGTCGTTCGCCTTCAACGGCTACCTGCCCGTCAAGCCGCCCGAGCGGGCGAAGGCGATCCGCTTCTTCGAGCGGCGGGCCCGCAGCGAGGGGCAGTCGCAGCTCTTTATCGAAGCGCCTTACCGCAACGACAAGCTGTTGGCGCAACTGCTGGAGGTCTGTGCGCCCGAAACCCTGCTGACAGTGGCCGCCGACCTGACGGGACCGACCGAGCAGATCGTCACGCGCCCGGTTTCGGCCTGGCGTGCGGCGGCCCGTCCCGCGCTGGGAAAGCGGCCCGCGATCTTTATCCTGGGGTGACCTTTTCCGGCGGAATCCGCCGTGCCGGGGAGCCCGGGCGAGTTGGTATATATTTTGTTCCATAAGGGGTGAGCGAATAGACAAAACGATCATATATGAGACGAAACGAAACTTACAATCAGGCCGTTGAAGGCGACGAGGGATTCATTCCGGGGGAGGGTTATCCCTCCTGCGACGGACAGCCGTGCGTCAATATGGCAGAGCAGGGCGATCCGATGACTGACACGATGGCAGGCGAACAGCCCCTCGGAACGGTCGAAGGGGCCCCCGGCTCGGATTCGCAGTATGCCGCGGCCGACGGCTCGCAACCACGGACAGAAGCCGAGGAGGAGCGGGCCGAGATGAAACAGGCCCGGTCGGCCCATGCCTCGCACGGGGGCGGCAAGGGCGAACCCGTGTCACCCGGCCGGCCGGTCTCCGAGGCCGAGAAGCTGGCGGAGGAGGCCGCTGTCTGGAAAGACCGCTGCCTGCGGTTGCAGGCCGAATTCGACAACTTCCGCAAGCGCACCCTGCGCGAGAAGATGGAGCTCGTCGAAAGCGGCGGCGCCGACGTGCTCAAGGCGATGCTGCCCGTGGTAGACGACGTGCACCGGGCTGTCGCGGCGATGGAGAAGAGCGACGACATCGAAGCCCTGCGCAAAGGGGTACGCCTGATCGCTCAGAAATGCGACGAGACGCTGCGCCAGCGGGGTGTGACTCCGATCGAGGCGCTCGGGCTGGAGCTCGACACCGACCGCCACGAGGCGGTGGCCCGCTTCGCCGCCGGCGAGGAGCAAAAGGGGCGGATCGTAGATGTGATCCAGACAGGTTACATGCTGGGCGACAAGGTGCTGCGGTACGCGAAGGTGGTCGTCGGAGAGTAAAAACCTAAACGGCGGGCCCGCTGCGGCCTGCGGATGAATATGGCAGAGAAACGAGATTATTACGAAGTGCTCGGCGTCGAGCGGAACGCTAACGCGGACGAGATAAAGAAGGCATACCGAAAAGCGGCGATCAAGTACCATCCCGACAAGAATCCGGGAGACAAGGAGGCCGAAGAGAAATTCAAAGAGGCAGCCGAGGCCTACGACGTCCTCTCCAACCAGGACAAGCGGGCCCGTTACGACCAGTTCGGCCATGCGGGTATGGGTGGCGCCGCGGGCGGCGGAGCCGGCGGTTTCGGCGGATTCGGCGGAGGCGGCTTCTCGATGGAGGACATCTTCTCGCAGTTCGGCGACATCTTCGGCGGTCATTTCGGCGGAGGCGGTTTCCGCGCTTCGTCATCGGGCGGCGGCCGCCGTGTGAACCGGGGGACGGATATCCGCATCAAAGTCAGGCTGACCCTCGCGGAGATCGCCAACGGGACCACCAAGAAACTCAAGATCAACAAGACCGTTGCCTGCGACAAGTGCGGCGGCACGGGGGCCAAAGACCCCAACGCCTTCACCACCTGTCCGACCTGCAACGGTACGGGCTACGTGACCCGCGTGGAAAACACCTTCTTCGGCCGGATGCAGACCCAGGGGGTCTGCCCGACCTGCGGCGGCACGGGCAAGGTGATTTCCGATCCGTGTGACAAGTGCAAGGGCGAAGGGACGGTCAAAGGCTCCGAGGTGGTCGAGATCCGGATTCCCGCCGGCGTGGGCGAGGGCATGGTGCTCACGGTCACGGGCAAGGGCAATGCCCCGCGGCACGGCGGGGTGAACGGCGACCTGCAGGTGGTGATCGAGGAGGAGCGCAATCCGGAACTGGTGCGCGACGGCAACGACCTGATTCACAACCTCAACATCACCGTCACCACAGCTCTGCTGGGCGGGTCGGTCGAGGTGCCTACCGTGGATGGGCGGGCCAAGATCAAGATCGCGCCCGGAACCCATGCGGGCAAGGTGCTGCGGCTGGGCGGCAAGGGACTGCCCGACGTGAACGGCTACGGGCGGGGCGATATTCTGGCGGTGGTGGACATCACCGTGCCCGCGAAGCTGACGGCCGAGGAAAAACGGCTGGTGGAAGAGCTCTCCCGACAGCCCGATTTCCAGAAGGCCGAGTCGGTGAAGAACCAGAACATCTTTGAAAGAATGAAGAGTTTCTTCCGTTGATCGTCGGAATTTCGTATCTTTGTAAACGAACCATCGGATAAAAAGACCATGTTAGGATTCACGCCGTTCAAGAGACACCCCAACAAGTTCAACTACACGCCCCGCTATTACGACCCGGAAAAGGAGGCTCGCGAGCAGCGGCGTGCCGAGTTGCGGGGCGAGCGTGCGGGCGACGGGGAGTACGAACCCGGGAAGTATATCCGTGCGCAGCGTGAGGCCCGTTCCCTGCGTCGAAACGCCGCGGCATCGCGCAGCCAGGGGAAACTCTGGCTGATGGTGCTGGCTGCGGCGGTGCTGGTGCTTTTCGTCCTGCTGGTCTATCCGCGCATCGTGGCGGCGTTCCGGACGGCCGGGCGCGAAACCCCCGTAGCGGTGCAGCAGGAGGAGTTCGATCCCTATGCCCCCATCACGGTCGTGCCGAACGATTACGAGCAGGAGTGATGGCCGACCGGATCAAACTGCTGCCCGATGTGGTGGCAAACCAGATCGCCGCGGGCGAGGTGGTCAATCGCCCCTCGTCGGTGGTGAAGGAGATGATGGAGAATGCCATCGACGCGGGAGCCACGTCCGTGACGGTCAATTTCCGGGACGGGGGGCGCGATCTGATTCAGGTCGTGGACGACGGCTGCGGCATGTCGCCCGTCGATGCGCGGCTCGCGTTCGACCGCCACGCCACGAGCAAAATAACCTCCGTGGACGATATCTATGCCCTGCATACGTTCGGCTTCCGCGGCGAGGCGCTCGCTTCGATCGCAGCCGTGGCACAGGTCGAGCTGCGCACGCGGCAGGCAGGCGACGAAGTGGGCACGCAGACGGTTCTCAGCGGCGGAGAGTTCGTCTCCCAAACCCCGGTCATGTGCCCCGCGGGGTCGCAGTTTTTCGTGCGTAACCTCTTCTACAACATTCCCGCCCGCCGGCGCTTCCTGGACAAGAGCACCGCTTCCGCTTCGCAGATCAAGGCCGAATTCCAGCGCGTCGCGCTCTGCAACCCGCAACTACGGTTCGAGCTTTACGCCAACGACGCGCCGCTTTACTCCCTGCAGCCCGCTTCGCTGGCGGGACGGATCGTCGATGTGGTCGGCCGCCATATCAAGCAAAATCTGCTGGAGGTCGAGGCCGACACCTCCATCGTGCGCGTCGAGGGGTACGTCGGCCGTCCCTCGGCCGCCAAGCGCAACAACTCCGAGCAGTATTTCTTCGTCAACGGACGGTTTTTCCGGTCGCCCTATTTCCAGAAGGCGGTATTCAAACCCTATGAAAAGCTGATCCCCGACAATACACAGCCCTCCTACTTCCTCTACCTGACCATCGATCCGGAACGCATCGACGTGAACGTCCATCCCCAGAAAACGGAGGTCAAGTTCGCCGACGCCGAAGCCGTGTGGCAGATTCTTCAGGCCGCCGTGCGCGAGACGCTGGCCAAGACGGGGGCGGTGCCTCCGATGGATTTCGACCAGGAACGGACGGTCGATATTCCGGTGCTTAACCGCGGAGCCGTCTATGACGAGCCCCGCGCCATGTCAAACAGCGACTACAACCCTTTCCGCGAGGAGTATGTCGATCCGTCGGCTCCCGATCCGAATGTCGATTTCGCGGGTTTCGACGTCCCTTACCGCGATCCGTCGTCTGCCGCTGCGGGCGATGCCCCCTGGCGCGGGATGGTGCGGGACAGCGAACTCGAGTTCATCCCTTCGGCCGCGTCCGCGACGGAGCAATCGCGGCTCGACGTCGCGGATAAGCCCGCTTTCGATGCGGTGCTCCCGATCGGCAACGGCTATGCCGCCGCACTTTACGGAGGCCGTTTCGTCGTGGCCGACCTGCGGCGTGCGCACGAAAGGGTGCTTTTCGACACCTACCTGCTCGTGCTCGGCAACGGCTCGGCGGTCTGCCAGCAGTTGCTCTTCCCGGAGCGGCTGGTTCTCTCGGGCGACGAATACGACCTGTTGGAGGAGCACGCCACCGATTTCGCGGCCCTGGGATTCGACATCGACTACCTCGGCGGGGGCGCCGTCGAGGTAAAGGGAACTCCCGCCGATATGCCCGCCGAGGGGATCGACGAATTGCTTTACGAACTTTTGCAGGCCTTCTCCGCTCCGGTCACGGCGCAGGATTTGCGGCGGGAGCGGATCGCCGCCATCATGGCCCGCACGGGCGCCAAATCCCCCCGCCGCACCTTTTCGACCGAGGAGGCCGAGACGTTGCTCCGCCAGCTCGCGGAGAGCGGAAACGTCAGCTTCACCCCCTCCGGCAAAAGAATCCTCGCGGAGATTCCGCCCGAAGAAATCCGTGCGAAACTCGCCTGAACAGGCCCGGGTTTCGGGATATTTACTACCTTTGCAACGTAACACACGCTTGTATGAACCGTTATTTTCGCTCGACACCGCCCGTGGTGCTCAACCTGATTATCATAAACTGCCTGATGCTGCTGGCTACGCAGCTTTTGCCGGCAGGCGACAAAATCATCGAACACCTCGCCTTGTTCAATGTGCAGAGCCCGCTGTTCCGCTCCTGGCAGGTGGTCACCTACATGTTCCTGCACGGTAATTTCTCGCACCTGTTTTTCAATATGTTCGCCCTGTGGATGTTCGGTCGCACGCTCGAAGTCGAACTCGGCTCGCGGCGGTTTCTGATCTATTACATGGTCTGCGGCATCGGTGCGGCGCTGTTGCAGATGGGTGTCGGATACCTCGAATATTCGGGTGCGGTCGCCGATTACGGCTTCCGTGCGGCGTCGCAACTGCTCGTCATCCCCACGGTCGGGGCTTCGGGCGCTGTCTTCGGCCTGCTGCTGGCTTTCGGCCTGATGCACCCCAACGCGATCATCATGCTCATCATTCCGCCGATCCCGATGAAAGCCAAATGGTTCGTGGTGATCTACGGCGTGATCGAGCTGTTTTTCGGTATTTCGGGCCGTATGCCGGGCGTGGCGCATTTCGCCCACGTCGGCGGTATGTTGTGGGGATTCCTGCTGCTCTGGTATTGGAAACGGCGGGGTACGATCCGCTATTGAGGCATGAAGGGGGAGTACTATTACCGGGATTACGCCGACCGGAGCCGTCCGCAAAAGAGCAGGCGCAGCCTGTGGGGTATCCTGCTCGACCTGTTGGTCGGGGTGATCTCCGTGGTTACGATCCTCGCGGCGGTACTCACTTTCCTGGCTCCCTTCGTCAATCCCGGCCGCGCGTGGATCTTCTCCATTCTGGGGTTGATCGCACCGGCCGTCTATCTTGCGACCGTGATAGCGGCCCTCTACTGGATTATCCGCTGGCGTTGGGGCTGGGCCTCCGTCCTGCTCGTGCTGGTGGTGATCGGCCTGTGGCGGGTGCCTCTGTTCCTGAAACCCGAGCTGCGGCGCACCTATGGCGAACCCGCTTATGGACGCGGGACGATCGGGGTGATGACCTACAACGTCCGCGGATTCTACGATGAGCAGGGACGCAACAGTGCGGACAGCGTGCTGCGCATGATCCGTGAGACGGGGCCGGATATCGTCTGTCTGCAGGAGTTCAACGGTCGGTTGGCCGGTGACCGGGCGCTGCTCGAAGCCGTGCTCCCGGGTTACGGATGCGCTGCCGGCGCCCCCGATCCCCGTGCCGAAGAGACGGGGTCCGCCTCGGCTTTGCTCATTTGTTCCCGATATCCGATCATCCGGTCGGGCGATGTGGTAGGGAAGTCGGGATACGAGCGCCACGGACGGTCGATATGGGCCGACCTGCGTATCGGCGACGACACGGTGCGGGTCTTCAACAACCACCTCCATTCCACGGCCATCAAGGCCGATGACAACGCTTTTATCACCGAACACCGCTTCCTCTCGGACACGGCCAGCGACGAGCGGATTCGCAGCATCGTCCGTCGTTTCCGCGACAACAGCATCCTGCGTGCTGCACAGGCCGATACGATCGCCCGGGCCGTAGCCGCCTCGCCCTATCCGCAGATCGTATGCGGGGATTTCAACGACACGCCCATGTCCTACGTCTATCGCCGGATGGCCGGAGGGCTCCGGGACGCTTTCAGCGTCGCGGGCAAGGGTTTTTCGCATACCTACCGCGGCTTTTTCAATACGCTGCGCATCGATTACGTACTTTATGCCGACCCTCCTTTCGAGGCGATCGGTTACCGGGTGCTGACCGAAATCGATTATTCGGACCATCATCCCGTGCTGGTGCGACTCAGAAAGATTGCCGCCGGCTGACCCCGACTTAAACACAATCCGCCATGATTATCGACTCACTGAACAACTGCGCCCTCTATGCGGCGGTGCATCCCCGGCTCCGCAAGGCGTTCGACCTCCTTGCCGCCACCGATTTCTCGAAGCTCGAAGCGGGCAGACATCCGCTCGACGGCGAGGATATTTTCGTCAATGTGATGGAGCCGGCGCTCAAACGGAAGGAGGAGGCTCCGCTGGAGGTTCATAACGCCTATATCGATATCCAGGTGATCCTCGAGGGCGCTTGCGAGACGTTCGGATGGAGCGAACGCCGCGATTGCCGCCGGCCGCGCGGGACGTTCGACCCGGCGAAGGACATCCTGTTTTACGACGACTCTCCACAGACCTATTTCACGCTGCGGCGCGGACAGTTCGTACTCTTTTTTCCGGAGGACGCCCATGCACCGATGGTGGGTGAGGGTATGATCCGCAAGGCGATTGTCAAGGTACGCATCTGACGGCGCCGGAAGCGGCTGCCAGTCGCATGATGCGCGAGAGGAATTTGCCTCGGTTTGCCGACGGCCGTTCGCCCGGTGTTAGGCGCAGCCACGGTAAGAATTTATCCTTTCGGGTGCGGTTCGCAATTCTGCGGCAATGCGATTCCGAAAGCGGTCATCAGGGAAAAATAATTCTTCCTTTCGACTGCAACGGACAGGGGATGCTGCGGCAGTCGGTAAGAAACCGACGTCCTATCCGTCTGCTCGTTGCTGAACCCGACGGAGCGAAATATGCTGCAGTCGATAAGGTAGCAGCGGTTTGCAGCTTCTCTGATCGCAGCGGCCTATCCGAGCGACAGCCCCGTTTGCCATAGAGCAAACGGGGCTGTCCTGTTTCCGTTACCGGCCGGGCGGTGCGGGTCTCAATTCCCGGTACGGCAATCGTCCCACCGTGCGGCCACGGCGTCCGCCAACCTGTCGCAGGCGTCGTCGTAGCGTCCGTCGAAGCCTTGCTTCATCTCCAACGGCTCGCAGCACATCGTCCATTTGAGTTTCTCGGCGAACTCCCGCAGGTGCTTCACGGCAGCGCTTGCCCAGGTGAACGATCCGAATGCGGCGAACGTGCGCTGCGGGATGCCGCGGGCTTCGATTTTGCGTAGGAGCGCTTCGACCTCGGGGAAGAGGTCGCCGTTATAGGTTGGGGAGCCGACCACCAGGGTGTCGTATTTGAATACGTCGCGCAGCACGACCGACGGATCGGCCGACGAAAGGTTATACATCCGGATGGGCCGCACGCCCCGCTCCGCAAGATTCCGGGCGATGTGCTCGGCCATCTGTTCCGTGTTGCCGTACATCGAGCCGTAGGCGATCACCGCTCCCGGTTCGCCCTGGTAGCGGCTCAGCCGGTCGTAAAGAGCGATCACGCGCTCTTTCTCCTCTTCCCATACCGGGCCGTGCGTCGAGCAGATCGTCTCGATCTCCAGCGTGCGGATTTTTTGCAGCGCTTTCTGGACAGGTGCCCCGTATTTGCCCACGATGCAGGCGTAGTAGCGGATCATTTCGTCCCAGAAGTGGCCGAGCTCCAACTGCCGGTCCAGAATGCCGCCGTCCAGGGCTCCGAATGTGCCGAAAGCGTCGCCTGTAAAGAGGGTTTTCTGTTCGGGACAATAGGTGACCATGGTTTCGGGCCAATGGACCATCGGCGCCATGTAGAACGTCAGGGTGCGGTTGCCGAGCGAAAGACTCTCCCCCTCCCTGATTTCGACCGTGTCGGCTTCGATGCCGTAATATCCGCCGATCATCTGGAGCGTTTTGGCATTTCCCACGATCTTGATCTCGGGATAGAGCCGCTTGAGCGCGGAGATGGACGAGGAGTGGTCGGGCTCCATATGATTGACCACGAGGTAGTCGATCTTCCGGTCGCCGATCGCCTCATGGATGTTGTGGAAAAAGCGGCTGCCGAATCCCTCCTCGACCGTATCGATCAGCGCGACTTTCTCGTCCGCGACAAGGTAGGAGTTGTAGGATACGCCGAAAGGCAGGGACCAGAGGGCTTCAAAACGTGTTTTGACCCGATCGTTGACACCGACGTAATGGATGCCGGGTTTTATCTCTGTGATGCGCATGGAAAGTTTTACTTTATTTTCACTGCAAAATAAGCAAATTTTTTCGTCCTCCGCACGTCCTGATCGCTAATTTCTTTGCGGCTCGGCGATTGAGGTGGTTGGTACAAGCGGCAATTTCCGCGCCGGCGGAGGAAATCGCGCGGTGTCCCGTTCCGATCGGCACTTTCCGCAGCGCACTTCCCGGGGGGGGGATCCGCAGGTGAATATGCGGGTGTGCCGGCAGGGATGGGCAGGTTGTACGCGGGGTCAATCGAACCTGGTGGTTACGATAAAAAATGCCCGCATCCAAAAACGGATACGGGCATGGAAACAGAGCAGATAGGGGTTATTGTGCGTAACCGGGGTTTTGGCTACCGAAGTTGGGGTTGTTGGAAATCTCATCGTTCGGAATCGGCCATACGAACTGTACACTGTTCGCATTGACCTGCAGATTCACACCACGACCGGAAAGAATATTGCTCAGGGCGGTTTGGTAATCACGCTTAAAGCCCTGACCCCAACGCTTCAGATCGAACAGGCGTCCGCCTTCTGCAATCATCTCGCGCATATATTCCTCTTGAATGACGCGGAACAGTTTGGGTATATCGTTTCCGGCATCGTCTTTGGCATTTCCGACAACGTCATTCGGCGTGAGTGCTGTGAGACCTCGTGCCGTACGCAGTTTATTGAGCGGTATGAGCACATCATCCGCTGCTTCGTTATTCCTGTAACGAGCTTCGGCTTCGATAAGATACATCTGCGCAAGACGGAAAACTTTGGGCATGTTTCTATATGAGAGGTGTTCGCGATCTGTCTGGAACGTTTCGTTTCCCGTAAACTTGGATATTACATAACCGTTTGCCTGGACATTCATGATGTTGATAGGCATCTTTTCGATATAGATACCCGTACGTATATCGTTATTGGCAAACAGATTCACATAATGCTGCTCCGGAACATAGTAGGGCTGAGCGATGAAACCCGTTGAAGTCCATATTGCATAGTAATAGTAGGCCATCGAATTGACCGAGCCGAGTGTCGCACGGGATACTTCGGGCTGGAAGATGGTTTCGGTTGATTTGTCTTCGCGCCACATCTGTTCGAGGTGTTCGGACGTGGTGACGAGTGAATAAATCGTCGATGCATTGGGTAACTTAGAATCCGGCTGGAGCATATTCGCACATTTGATCGCGTTGTCATAATCGTGCATTTGAAGTGCGATCTGTGCCTCGAAAGCCGTAATGGCGTCTTTGGTCAGATAGATCGCATTCAACTCGCCGGGCCGGTTAATGCCCAACTTCGCTTCGGCGATATCCGAAAGAATCTGTCCGTAAACGTCAGACAACTTACCGCGAGAAAGGTTGACCGGATCCTTGCTGTATTCGGTTTGTACGGGTACACCCATCTGCGAATCCTTGCCGGGATCGTAGTCTTCGCAGAAAAGCAATGCGAGCTTATTCAGGGCATAGGCACGCATGAAATGCGCTTCACCGATAAAAGGATCCAATTCGACTTTCAAAGCATCGTTGCTGGCGATGGCCTCTTTGGCTTTCATGATGAAGTAATTTGCATTTCGGATCATCGCATTGTAGTTGGCCCACATGTTTGCGACATCGCCATCGGAGCTGTAAAGTGCCCAGATATGGAAGTAATACCCTGTTCCTCCCGCATTGATGGTCTCGTTTGTTAAATCGGTGAACCAATCCGGGTTGTAGAGGTAGGATCCTGATGATACGGCTTTGATGTTCCCGTAGAGACCGAGACGCAAACCCCTGAGCTGCTCGATATTGAGTAAGCCTTCAGAGGTGGGTCCGCTCGTCGGCTCGAGATCGAGGTCGCACGAAGAAACCGTGAGCAAGGTCCCGAATGCCACAATAAGATTTATTATTTTTTTCATATTCGGTTGTTTTCTTGTTTAACAGGTTTTAGAATTTCAATTCCAGACCGAACGTCCACTGGCGGGAGTTAGGATAGATATCGGTATCGAAAGCATTTTCGGCAACCTCGGGGTCGAAGCCGTTGTAACCGGTGATCGTCCAGAGGTTACGTGCGCCGACATAGACTTTGAGGCCCTTGATGAAACGGGTCTTTTTCAGCAAATGAGAGGGCAGCGTGTAAGCGATCTGGATGTTCTTCAGACGCAGGAACGAGGCGTCCTCGAGCATACGGGAGTCGAACTGCGTGCCACCATCGAAATTCGCCGATCCGGAGTATTCGAGCGAGGGGTATTTCTTGCCGTAGCAGTCATCCGGCTTCCAGTAGTCGAGTACTTCATAGGCCTGATTGAATCCCTGGAGAGCATAGCTTGAGTTGGCTGCGAAATAGAGGTTGTTGTTCATCATGTAGTTGCCGGCAACCCAGGCGAAGTCGGCGGTCAGTGAGATGCCTTTCCACTGCGCTGTAATGCCGAAACCACCGGTATAGGGCGCGAAGATCGATTTGTCGAAATATACGATGTCTGCCTCTGCGTAATTATTGGTTATCTCACCGTCGGCACCGGTCCACTGCGGCCTTCCCGATGCAGGATCCACTCCGCGCCATTCGGGCATGCCCCAGGTCGGATAGGCTCCGTCTTTGACAAAGTACAGGTAGCTTCCGGCAGGTACCTTATCGGGTGCACCGGGCCACATCTTAGTGAGCTTGTTCTTATTGTAGTTGAACGTGGCGTGGAAATTCACGAACCAGTCGCGCGATGCGTAAATGTCGTAGTTCAGCGTCACATCGATACCCGCGTTGCGCATGCCGCCCACATTGCCGGGATGCGAGGTGAAGCCGGTCGAAGGAGCCTGGGGAATGTCCATGAGCATATTGGTGGTCTCTCGGCGGTAGTACTGTACTTCTAACGAAAGCTTGCGCCAAAGTTCAATATCGACGCCGATAGTGAGCAGTCCCTGTTCTTCCCATTTGAGACCCGGGTTGCCAGGGTTGGCAAGCCCCCAGGAGGTTTGTCCGTCATAAGCATAACCGGGTGCCAAATACTGATAGAATGCGTAATCGGCAATACCGGAGTTACCCTGGGTGCCGTAGGATGCACGCAAACCCAAATTGGTAATGGTCATGTTGTCTTTGAGAAACGCCTCGTTGCTGATTTTCCACATGGCACCTACCGACCAGAACAGGGCGTTGCGGTCGTCTTTAGCGAAGCGCGAGCTGGCATCGTTACGCAGCGCAACGTCGAAGAAATAGCGATTAGCGTAATCGTACTCTAAGCGGCCGAAGATCGAATTGGAAGCGAACTGCGAATTGCTATAGGAGGGAAGACCGGAAGACTCGATACCCATGTTCAGGTTGATGAACTCGGTCGAGGTCACGCCGCGAACGGCGGCCGAGAACGAATCGGTACCGGTGTAGATGGTCTCCTCACCGAGCAGAGCGGTGAAATGATGGTCTTTATCCTGTCCGAAAGCGGTCTTGTACTCAGCTGTATTGGTCCACGTCCAGGTATAGTAACGCGAGAACAGTTCGGCAGCAGTGCCTGTGCCTTCGATAATGTTTTCACCATGCGGCATTGCCGGGCTGTAGGCTTGTGACTGGCGGTTGTCATAGGCCGTGGCCGAAAGTTGCGAACGCAGCGTCAGGCCACGCACGGGGGTAAGCTCTACGAAACCCGAGCCATTCAGGTAGATCTGGTTCTGCTTGTTGGAGTCGTATTTAGTTACAATCAGCGGGTTTTGCGTGCCGATGACCCCGAGCCACTCGATAACCGAACCGTCGGCGTTATAGCAGGGCTGATAGGTTGGAAGTACCAGTGTGGCAAAAAGCGGATTGTTGGCGATCAGTTGTCCGGTATTGTCGACAGAAGAGGTCTGCGAAGCAGTCTGATAACCGATACCGAGGTTTACGCCCATTTTGAGCCATTTGTTGACCTTCGTATCCACGTTCGCGCGGAAATTGTACCGCGACAATTGGGAGTAAGGGAGGATACCGGTCTGGTCGAGGTAGTTGCCCGAGAAGAAGTAGGAGGTCTTCTGCGAGCCGCCCGCCACTGAAAGATCGACCTGGTACATCGGAGCATTCTTTTCCAGAATGTCATCGAACCAGTTCGTATTGACGCTCGGATCGATACCGCGTTCTGTGATGAACGTATTCATCGCTTCAATCACATTATCAGCATCATATGGGTATTTGTTGTTTTGAGCGGCCAACAGGGCGCCTTTGTAGTAGAGGTAATCCTCGGTGTTCATCGCCTTCAGACGGGGTTTGATGGCGCTCGACATGGAGTACTGCGTGCGCAGAGTGACGTCCACGTCGTCCGAGCCGCGGCGACCGCGCTTGGTGGTGACGTAGATCACGCCGTTGGCAGCGCGCGAACCGTAGATCGAGGTAGCCGATGCGTCCTTCAAAACGTTGATCGCCTCGATATCGTTTTGGTTGATCGCCAACAGGGTGGAAGCAGTAATAGGAGCGCCATCGAGCAGGATCAGCGGAGCGGTGCTTGCGGAGATCGAGCCCACACCATGAACACGGATGGTCGAAGTGGTCGTAAGCTCACCATTGCCGGTCATGATACTCAGACCGGCCACCTGGCCCTGGAGTGCGTCGGCCACGTTGTTCGAGGGACGGTTTTCGAGCTTATCGCCCTTGACCTGGTCTACCGAGCCGATTGTCGTTCCGACTTTACGTCCGGAGCCGTAGCCCAATACAACGACATCCTCGATGTCAGTGGTATCCTCCTGCAGCGTGATTTGCAGTGCCGTGCGGCCTGCCACGGGCACTTTCTGGGTCTCATAGCCCAGGTAGGTAACGACGAGGGTCGCATTGGCCGGAGCCGTTATCGTAAACTTGCCTTCCGTATTGGTGGTCGTTCCGACGGTGGTGCCGTCCACAACGACCGACGCACCGATGGCTGCCATGCCGTCGGCGTCGGTAACCGTACCGGAAACTTGCTTGTTCTGAGCCAGTGCCAGCGAACACAGCCCCAGAGAAGCAATTAACGATAGTACAATTTTTCTCATCATAAGCGTTAATTAATTAAATTTTAAAATAAAAAGTTCACTACAAATATAAATAACTTTTACATCCGAAACAAAAAATTTTCTTAAAATAATTAACAAAATAACATGACACACACGATTATACGCCTCGTGCTTTCAATTTGTCGCCAGGTTAACTGCAATGCCTTTTAAATCGTTACGTCATCGTTCCGTCTTTTCCGTATCCGTTGCCTACGGTCGATTCGCTTTTCAAATATAGACATTTTTTCTTACAATCCACCCCTTGATTGCATATTCGTTCGGTCAAAAAGGGTGTCGATCCGTCGGGAAAGTTGCTCCAATTCGCCGCTCAGTTTGGCATGGGTGATGGTCGCATAGATTTGGGTTGTGCGAATGTTCTTATGTCCCAGCAGTTTACTGATTGTTTCAATCGTCACTCCCTGCGACAGCGTAATGGTCGTAGCGAATGTATGCCGCGCCACATGGAACGTAATTTTTTTCGGGATACCCGCCCTCGCCGCAATCTTGTCCAGGCAGGCGTTGCACCACCCGTTGCTCGGGAGCGTGAAAATCGGATCGCCTTCCCGCCCGAGGGCGTGGTTCCGCAGGATTGCGGCCGGTAATTCAAACAACCGGACCGTCACCGGAGTACCCGTTTTGCAGCGCTTGGTGCGAATCCACCACTGGTCTCCGGTTTGTTCCACATGACGCCGGGTCAGACTGCACAGATCGCTATAGGACAGGCCGGTAAAACAGCTGAATATGAATCCGTCACGAACGAGCTGCATCGTACGGTCATGCAGATCCAGTGCAAGTATGCGGTTCAGTTCATCCAGCGTGAGGAAGTTGCGGCTTACGAATTCGCTGTGGAGTTTGTAATCCCCGAGCGGATTGCGCCTGAGCAGCCCTTCGGAGCAGGCCAGTTTCAGGATGTGCTTGAAGGCAATCAGGTAAATCCATATCGTATTGGCGCTGCACCGGGCCTGCTGACTGAGGAAGGCATGGAATCCGGTCACGAATTCGGGAGTTATTTCCGAAAATCCGATATCGGGACGGCCATATCGTTCGCGAATATATTGCCGGAGATGTTTGTGCACGCTTCTATATTTATTATAGGTATGGATGCTCCTGCTCACTCCGACCATATGTAAAAAATGCGCATTGTGGTGAGCGAAGAATGTCAACAGGTTCCTTTTTGCGTTGTCCTGTCCCAGGAATTCCGTTTTGACCATAGCGGGGGTAACGCAGGGCGTTTTGAAAAAAAGCCGCTCGTAACATGCCGTCAGATGGAAGCGCAGCTTTTCCAAGCGAACATTCGTCTGTGTCGCATATTGCGTATGTCCGAGAACGCGCCCTTTCGGTGTATCCCAAAGCGACGGTTCGACGCTCAGATGGGTGGAGAGTTGCGCCCGTTGTCCGTTGATGGTGATGCGGGCCATGATCGGCGCCATACCGCTTCGCAGCGGGGAGTTCCTCTTTAGATAGAAGAGGATACTGAAAGTGTTTCTCATTATTCCTATATCCGATTATCCGTTTACGAGCCGCCCAAAGGTACCGAATAAGTAACCGGTAAAATGGGCGGCAATGTCCTGAAAAGTTTACTCCGAGGCGGTTGCAGGTCACCTCGGGTTGCTTTCTGGTTACCCGTTGGGCTTTTTTTTATCGCAAATCGAATTCCAAAGTAAGAATCATGCTTTGCAATCACGGGTTTGGGGAGGGTTTCATGCAAAAAGGGAGAGTTTAATTTTTATTTTAAAATTTAATTAATTAACGCTTATGATGAGAAAAATTGTACTATCGTTAATTGCTTCTCTGGGGCTGTGTTCGCTGGCGCTGGCTCAGAACAAGCAAGTTTCCGGTACGGTTACCGACGCCGACGGCATAGCAGCCATCGGTGCGTCGGTCGTTGTCGATGGCACCACCGTCGGAACGACCACCAATACGGAAGGCAAGTTTACGATAACGGCTCCGGCCGATGCGACCCTCGTCGTTACCTACCTGGGCTATGAGACCCAGAAAGTGCCCGTGGCAGGTCGCACGGCGCTGCAAATCACCTTGCAGGAGGACACCACCAACATCGAGGATGTCGTGGTGCTGGGCTACGGCTCGGGACGTAAGGTAGGCACCGTGATCGGTTCGGTGGACCAGGTCAAGGGCGACAAGCTCGAAAACCGTCCCTCGAACAACGTGGCCGACGCACTCCAGGGCCAGGTTGCCGGTCTGAGCATCATGACCGGCAGCGGTGAGCTTACGACGACCTCGACCATCCGCATCCACGGCGTGGGTTCGATCTCCGCGAGCACCGCACCGCTGATTCTGCTCGACGGCGCCCCGATCACCTCGGCTACTCTTCTGTCGCTCAACCAGAACGATATCGAGTCGATCAACGTGTTGAAGGACGCATCGGCCACGTCGATCTACGGTTCGCGCGCTGCCAACGGCGTGATCTACGTCACCACCAAGCGCGGCCGCCGCGGCTCGGACGACGTGGACGTCACTCTGCGTACGCAGTACTCCATGTCGAGCGCCATCAAACCTCGTCTGAAGGCGATGAACACCGAGGATTACCTTTATTATATGGGTGCTCTTATAGCCGCTCAGAATGGGTTAGACCCTTATGATTCGGATAATGTGCTTGACGCCAGAAATTTCTTTGTGAATCAGCGCAGTATCGATCCGAGCATCAATACGAACTGGTTCGACGAGGTGCTCGAAAAGAACGCCCCGATGTACCAGATCGACCTTTCGGTTGCGGGCGGCTCGCAAAAGACCTCCTACTTCTTCTCGGGCAACTACCTCGATCAGACCGGTATCCTTCCCAACTCGCAGCTCTCGCGCTATAACTTCCGTGCGAATGTGGATACGAAGGTCAACAAATGGCTCAAGATGGGCGTTAACCTCGGTATCGGCTATCAGACTGCTTCGCAGACCTCGTCGGTCAGCAACGGCGGTCGGCTGATCGCCAATAACCCGCTCTTCTCGACGCTCGTTATTCCTTCCTACCAGCCCTGCTACGGCGCGGATGGTGAAGTACTGGAATGGCTCAGTGTTTTCGGCAGCCAGAACCCGCTGATCGTTACCAAATACGACTCCAACAAGCAGAACCAGATCTACCTGAACGGCACGGGCTTCGTAGAGCTTACCCCCGTGCGCGGTCTGACGCTTCGCTCGCAGCTTTCGGCTTCGGCATTCGACCACCGTTCCTCGTCGGCTTACAGTCCTGCCATGCCGCAGGTCAATGGTCCCGAGGGGATCGGTAACGCTGCCGAACTCTTCCAACGCTCCTATACCTGGACGTGGACCAATACGGCCGAGTACAAGACTGCTTTCGGTCAGGACAGAAACCATCACTTTACCGCTCTGATCGGTGAGGAGACCATCTATACCGGTGCCGATTCGTTCTCGGCCGCCGTTCGCGGCGTGACCTCCACTGAGTTCATCAACCTGAACATGGGTGTCGAGTCTTCCGGTCTTCCCTCCTACAGCAAATCGCAGTTCGCATCCAACTCGGTTTTCGGCCGCGTGGAATATGACTATGCCAACAAATATTTCTTCGATGTCGCACTGCGTAACGACGCCAGCTCGCGCTTCGCTAAAGACGACCGCAACGCCCTGTTCTGGTCGGTCGGCGCCATGTGGAACATCAAGAACGAGGCCTTCCTGAAAGACAACACGACGATCAGCGACCTGAGCCTGCGTGCATCCTACGGTACGCAGGGTAACTCCGGCATCGCCGACTATGCGTTCTACCAGTACCTCGCTCCCGGTTATCCTTACGACGGACAGACCGTATGGGCTCTTGCAAATCCGGGTTCCCCGAATCTGCAGTGGGAGAAACAGGGCTTGCTGACTATCGGTGCAAACATCGAGCTGTGGCGCAAACTCTCGCTGGAGGTGCAGTACTACCGCCGTCAGACCACCGATATGCTGATGGACATTCCGCAGGCTCCGTCGTCGGGCTTCACTTCGCTGCCGGGTAACGTGGGCGGCATGCGCAACTCGGGTATCGACGTGACGTTGAACTACGACATTTACGCTTCGCGCGACTGGTTCGTAAACTTCCGTGCTACGTTCAACTACAACAAGAACAAGCTCACCAAGCTGTGGCCGGGTGCGGGCGATGAAGTGCCTTACGGCGATTTCATGTATTTCGTCAAGGGCGAGGCTTTCCCGACCTACTATGTTCAGGAGTGGCGCGGCGTGAATCCCGAAACGGGTGAGCCGCAGTGGACCGGTGCCGACGGCGAAGTGACGAGCGATTTCAGCGAAGCCGTTCCTGTCAATCTGCACAAGTCGTTCGTAGCACCCTATACCGGTGGTTTCGGTGTGACGGCACAATGGAAGGGTATCGCACTGACGGTAGATTTCGCATGGGTTGCCGGCAACTACATGGTGAACAACAACCTGTATTTCGCGGCTAACTCCGAAAACGCACTCAGCGGCTTGAACCAGGTAACCGAGGTGCTCGACTACTGGAAGCCGGACGATCGTTACGGTAAGAAATACCCCTCGCTCGAATATTCGGCTAAGGCGGGCGGCGGCACGCAGTTCGACTCGCGCATGCTCGAGGACGCCTCGTTCCTGCGTCTGAAGAACATCCAGCTCTCCTATACGCTGCCCGACCACCTGATGAAGAAGACCCGTTTCATCAAGGGCCTCAAAGTCTATGTCGGTGCACGTAACCTCTGGACGCTTACCGGCTACAACGGTTTCGACCCCGAGGTTGCCGAGAACGTTTTCGATACGGATATCTACCCCAACTCGCGTCAGTGGACGTTCGGTCTGGAGTTCAAATTCTAAAAACGCCGGTTTAACAACAAGAAAAACAAAAAGGTATGAAAAAAATAATAAATCTTATTGTGGCATGCGGCGCATTGATCTCGATGGCTTCGTGCGACCTCGATCTTGAGCCGACGAGCGGGCCTACCTCCGACAAAGTGCTCAACCTCGAGCAGATCAAGGGTTTGCGCCGTAATTTCTACAATGATCTCAAAGCCATCTCTTCCGGAGCCTATCTCTACAATACGGACTGGTTTGCGGACGTAGTGAGCGAGACGATCAATTCGGGTAATACCGGTGCCTATTTCCATCTGTGGCTGCTCTACCCCAACAATAGCGATATCTATTCGTTGTGGGCAAGCTATTACAGCGTGATGACCGACGCCAACTACGCCATCATGAAGATGGAAGAGGCGGTGGAGGCCGATGTGGTTTCCAGGTCGGATGTGCAGTTATATATTGGCGAGGCCTATTTCCTGCGTGCTTATGCGCTCAACCAGCTCGCCCTGCGCTTCTGCCAGGATTACGATCCTGCGAAAGCTTCGACCCAGCTCGGCGTGCCCCTGCTGACCAAGTACAGCAAGGATCCGGTAAACGCACCGCGCGGTACGCTGGAGGATGTGTACGGACAGATTCAGTCCGATATCACCGAAGCGGAACTCGCTGTGACGACCGCCGGCTCGGCCAACGCGATCTATCTGACCGCAGACGCCATTACGGCATTCAAGGCTCAGATCGCCCTGCAGATGCACGACTATCCCAAAGCCAGCCAGTATGCCTCCTCGCTTTATGAGGCTTATCCTCTGATTAACAACAAAGAGCATCTCGAGCAGATGTGGCGTGAGGACGTCTCGACCGAGACCATCTTCCAGCCTGAAGTTACCCGCGCCACGCTCGCCACGGTGGGCTCGATGCAGCCTTACTATTTCGGCCAGTGGCAGGAATCGAGCAAGCAGTATGTCTGCGCTCCCTACTACGTGCTCGAGCAGAAGTATGTCGATCTCTATTCCGCGGAGGATTACCGCATGGGTGTCTATCTGGAAAAAGCGAGAATTCAGATGGCCGGATTGTCGAACAGCGGTTACGTGCTCTCGAAGTTCATCGGTAACAAGACGTTCCAGACCGATCGCACGCAGCTTGCCTATCGCAATATGCCAAAGATCTTCCGTGTGGCTCAGATGTACCTGATCGATGCGGAGGCCCAGAACCGTCAGAATGGCGGCGGCGCCGGTCCGCTCAATACGCTTCGTCAGTCGCGCGGACTGGAAACCACCAACGCTACGGGCGATGATCTGTTCGAGGAAATTCAGAAGGAATACATGCGCGAGATGGTCGGCGAAGGCCAGCGTCTGTTCGACATCAAACGGTGGGGAATCAGCGTTGGACGCAATAACCAATCTCTCGGCAGTATCCTGACTCGACGTGGAGATGCTGTTGTAATCAATGCGGCCAGCGATCGCATCGTTTGGCCGATCCCGCAGGATGAAATTTCCAACAATCCCAACTTCGGCAGCCAGAATCCCGGCTATGCGCAATAGTTGAGTACTTAAGTGAATGGAAAGCCCGTATCTTTCAGAAGGTACGGGCTTTTTTTTGTGAGGATGTGTCGGTATCCATCGGATAGAGCGAGCGACAGACACGGAATGCCCCATATCGCCGTTCTTGCGGCGGTAAACGGATTGGGGCAGGACGTTTGGTTTTTTGCTCAGGATCTGCTCTGAATCCGGGTAACGGGATCGAAGCCTTTATTCATACGGTGCGGGCTGTTATGGATGGAAAATCCTTTTAAATGCTCTTGACGGTCGGGGATGAGGCCTGCATGATTCGGCACAGATGGGTAGCTGAATGCGAATTATCCGCTCCGTTTACCCGATCGAATCGGAACTGTCTGCGCCGGTTGAGCCCTGCGGAAGCGGCAGGCGGTGCGGTTCGGGAATACTATTCGTGCGTGCTATGAATACAAGGCGGTTTGCGCCGGTTGTACCACGCAGGAAAGAGGTACTGAGTTATGTTGTAAAATTGACCTTGCTACTGCTCTGAATGTATATCGGGCTATCTTCGCCGATTGAGCCCTGCGGGAAGCGGCAGGCGGATGCGGTAGAAGCTCACTGCCGAGCCGGCGGCGGCAAACCCGGCTGCGATAAGCAGAGCGATGTGGGCGCTGTCGTCGGTAGCCAGGTGGAAAAGCATGGCGACCAGCGCCGCACCGGTGGTCTGTCCGAGCAGTCGCGCCGTGGCGAGCATCCCGCTGGCGCTGCCGCTTCGTTCGGGCGGGGCGGAGGCGATCAGGATGCTGTTGTTGGGCGATTGGAAAAGGCCGAATCCCAGGCCGCAGAGCACCAGCCGCCACACGATGTCGAAGTCATGGGGAATGCCCGGCAGAAACGCCAACAACAACAATCCTGCGGCCATCACCGCGAGTCCTGCTCCGCCGAGCAGCCCGGCATGAATCCGTTCGATCAGGATGCCTGCAAGGGGTGCGACCACCATGATTACGGCGGGCCAGGCCGTCAGGAGCAATCCCGTGCTGACTGCGTCGTAACCGAGCGACCGTTGCAGGTAGAAGGGCAGCGAGACCATGGCGAGCATCTGCGCGATGAACGAGCAGATCGAGGTGAGGACCGACACCGAAAAAATCGGGATGCGCAACAGGTCGAAGGGGAGAATCGGAAAGGGCTTGTGCAACTGGCCGCGCACGAAAAGAAACCCGACGATGAGCGTAGCGGCCACGCCCGCGGCGATCAGGCGTGCGTCGAGGCCGTGTGAGAACCCTTCGACCGAGGCGATCAGCAGTCCGAACGTCAGGGCGTTCATCGCGCCGTCGCGCCATTCGAACCGCCGTCCCCGCACACGCACCGGGTTGGCCGGAAGGAAACGGCGGCTCAGTATTCCGGCGATAATGCCCATCGGGATATTGACGGCGAACAGCCACGGCCACGTTGCCAAAGAGAGGATGCCGGCGGCGATGGTCGGACCGGCAACCGACGAAACGGCCACGACCGTCGCATTGATCCCCATGCCGCGCCCCAGCTTGGCGCGGGGATAGATGGTTCGGATGAGCGACGTATTGACGCTGGTAATTGCCGCAGAGCCGAATCCCTGGCCGATGCGGGCCGCTACCAGCGTGCCGAGCGAGGTGGAGAGGGCGCAGCCTACCGAGGCGACCGTGAACAGGGCCAGACCGCCCAGATAGACCTTTCGGTAGCCGATTACGTCCCCAAGTGCCGAGAAAGAGAGCAGCGTGACCATGATGGCCAATTGGTAGGCATTTACGATCCAGATCGAGTTGGCGGACGAGATGTCGAGCTGCGCTGCGATGGTCGGCAGCGCGACGTTTGCGATGGTTCCGTCCAGTACCGAGAGGGAGACGCCGAAAGCCACGGCCAGAATTGCCCACACGCGGCGCGGCATGGGCAGCCCGTCCCATTCGGCGCGGCCGGCGGGTTTGTGCTGCGTGGCCGATGGCTTCGGTCGGGAACATGGCTGCGGGCGGGTTGTATCCGTCACTCCCCCGACCTGTCCGCTGCGTCTGCTTTCCTCGGTGGTGTCCATTGGCTGCAAAGGTACGCCATATTCCGATCCGATGTGACCCTGCCGCATGGAAAATCTTTCCCTTGTATCGTTGCGGGTCTGTTTTCTCCGGGACGACGGGGTTTCCGAACAGCAGGCGATCGATGGCCCTTCCCGCCGATCTCAAAAATAAACCTCCTATAACGGCTTTCACTCGTCTTGTCATTTCTGTCCGACCCCCATGAATTTCTCCCGATCGATGTGCGATCGGAATCCTGCACGCTGTGACCGCCGCCGTAAATTACGGCATCGGTAGCCCCGCTTTTGCCACTTGTACCCGTGTACCGGGAAAGTCTTTTGTCTGGCACTTCATTTGTTTCATACAGAATACCTTGATAATTCTAATCGTCGCCGCAGTTTCCTCTCCGCTTCGGCGCGGTTTGGTCTCTATTGAGGTATATTGCGCCTATTTTTGCTATCCCCGTAAAAAAGTGTGTCTCTTTTGATCAATCCGTTTTTTCCCTTGTCCCAGAGTTCGGAAATTTAATAACGCAAATACGGCCATTTATTCCATGACCCACAAAACTTATAACTATGTTAAAACCCAAATCGAATGAGAAGCCGAAGAAGCTAATCGGCTACCTCAAGCGGGCTCGCGAAATGCAAGAGCTTGCACATGCTAATTTCGAGCCCGAACGTGGCGACAAGTCGTTGTCTCGAATTCACAAAAACATCATCAAGCCCCGTTTCGGTAACACGTACCGTACGTTCCTTCGTGCGATGAATACCGATACGAGCGTGATCGAAAGACTCGAAAGGGAGCGTGATGAACGCGAACTGTGCAAACTTCGCGACAAAAACAGTTTAACTCAATCAAACAAATGAAAGATGGAAAAAATTCACAAAGTGCACTTTGCGTGCGGTGAACTCTACCTGTTCTCGGATGTTCTCCGGATGCGGGATCCCGAGTCGTGCCTATGGGGTGTTTATGACCGGACTGACTCCGGGAGGATTTACCTGGAGCACATGGCCTGCGACCTGACCCGCATCGGTCACTGGCTGCCTTTGCCGTCGGAGTATCGTTATGCACGCCGTGCCAGCCGCGACGAGCTGCGAGACTTCTTCTACCTGCTGGGCTGCGACGATACGCTCGCCCAAGCCGCCCGCTGACGATCGGCCGCCCTGAGGCGGCGCCCGTAAGATGTAAGCCGATACTGTGATGCCCTGTCCACAGTAGGAAGCTCACCACGGTCTTTTCGTGGCGGTTTCCTGTGTTGCCGGGGTATTGTTGTTTAGTCATGGAATGGATGGCCCCCGCAACCGGAATACCCACGTAGAGATCGGATTCTGTCAGCTACCGCCGGCAGGATCATATACCTAAAAACCATCCGGCCCGATTCTCGAGTGGAAGATCGGGCCGGATGGTTTTGTCGATTATTTTGTTTCCAATGGCAATGATTCCGTGAAAAAAGAAAGGCGCCCAAGAGCGCCTTTCAAAATAAGTTCTTATTGACTATTTGCTGCGAAGCATACTAACGTTTGCCTGAACCGGGAAACGAGTGAATGAAGGAATAGAGAGCTTTTGTACCTGCATTCCAGCCTTGAGCGTCATCATGCTGGCAGGAGCATTTCCGGGTTCAGCAACGGCACCTGCAGTCGGGAAGAGGTCTCGGTCATTAATCAGAGCAACCGATTGACCTTCTTTGTAGAGATAAGAGATGGTTTCGGTACCCTGCGTTTCATTCATTTGGAGACCCAGGAGAAGTAATCCGCTATGTTGCGTGTCAAAGAATACTCCAAGGAGCCCCTCGAAGAAACTACCCTCGTACGCAGTCCAGATAGTCATCGAACCTTGTGCATCCGGAGCGCTTACACCACGGATTTGTACGTCATTATAGGTCGTGCCGTCCATAGTGACATCACCAAAGCCTTCGCAGAGGAATCCGATGACACCTACATTCGGATCGTCCTGACTCGGCTCGAAAATAGCACGCATCGGCTTGAGTTTGCCAATATCCGAATAGGACCAACCGGTGACTGTGTATGATTTGCAGTTAACCGTATTCCCTTGATCATCAACGGGAACAGCGATCATATCATTGCTGGTAGCTATCGTAAATACGATGTCGAAAGTTGATCCGTCGGTTGTTTCGTATCCAAGCGCGTAAGTACCTGCATAATCTTCGTAAGCCCCGTATACAGCTTGTAGACCTACGGGCTGCGTAACCGTAAGGGGAAGCGTTTTGTCACCTGCCGTGATGGTTACGGTCGTCGAACGCTCCTCGCCGGTATCATTGGCCGGAGTGGTGATATAGAAACGGTTCTGGTAGTTGCCCTTGTCGGCCGTGCACCAGTCCTGTCCGCTTGCGGCTGCTACCGACCAGGTGGATACGCCGGTAACCGTCACGTTGACTTGAAATTCGTTTTCGCCTGCATCCAGCGTAATCGGGCTTTGAGGATCCGTGGTGATCTTGATTTCGCCCGTCTGTTCTTTGTTGTCGTCGTCGTCCGAGCAACCGGTGAACATCACACCGCCGCCGGCCAGAAGCAGAGCGGCGAATAACATTGATAATTTTTTCATAGACATGCTTGTTTTGTGGTTTTACAAATGCAAATATAATAAGTTTTTCGAGACAGCTGCCGTTAAAATGAAAATATTGTTAAAAAAATCGGCGTTTCAGTTGGATTCGGCTGTTATCCGCCGCCTTTATGACGGCTTTGCGGCGAAATCGCGACCCCTGTTTGCACGCCAGCGCAGGAAACATAAATTATACCAACCCTTTCGGATTTCCCCTTTTTGCACGTTTCTCCTATTCCGCAAGCTATACCGTACAGGGATGGGTGTGGAGGCCATGCCGCCGGCTGTTTGCTTGTCGGTTCCGGCTTGCGATCCGTCGGATTCACCGGGCCGCTCCTCTCCGTGACGCCTGCGTGCCGGACCGGGCCTATCCGATTTCAAACATGCCGTCTGTCGCAGAGGTCGCACGGTGTCCAACCCGCAGGGCTAAAACGCCGGACTGGCTTCCCGCGGCATCGCCCTTTGTGCGGCCTCCTGCTCGACGAGGGCCAAAAGCTCGCGCGCCTGCTGCAGGTTGGCCTCTGCGAAGGCGCCATCGACCACGCGTTTCTTCACCCAGATCATCCGGGCGCCCCGGCGCTTTGCGAAGTCGTGCATCACCCAGTGGGTGCGGCCCCACGAACGGGCTGCCGTGACGCCGACGTCGCAGGCGTGCTGCTCGAAAAAGTCGCGGTTTTCCCGCACTTCGTCCTCGGTGTCGCCCGGCGTGCATACCCCGACGGTCAGCCCGCGGTAGCGGACGACTTTCCGGCGGTCGTGTCCTTCGGGCTGCGGCTGAGGCATGGGCGAGGCGGAGGCCGACGCCTCCAACAGGTCGATCAACAAATTGAGCGTATCGGTTTTACCCGTATAGCCTCTGCGGAAGAGGCCGATAATAGCTTGCATGTGCGAATACAATAAGTGTTACACATGACAGGGCAGGGTTACAAATATAAGAAAAATCCGACGTATCGGCAATTTTTGGCAAAAAAAACATGCGTCCTGCACCGTCCCTCGTCGGTGCAAAAGCCTTAGAGCGGTTTCTCGAATGCGCGTCGCAGCCCGCTCGGATAACGGATTTCGCCGCAGAAACGGTAGCCGAGCCGGTCGAGCAGCCGCAGCATGAACAGGTTGTCGAAGCTGGTGTCCGCACGCACGCTCATAACGGCCCGGCTGCGGGCGAGGGCCTCGATGTGCAGCATGAACGTCCGCGCCACGCCCCGGTGTTTCATCTCATCGGCGACCGCGAGCCGGTGTACCACGGCGTAGGGGCCGGGGGTGAGCCATTGTTCGTCGATGTGCAGGTAGGCAGGTTCCCCGTCGAATCCGACGGCGGCATATGCGACCGCCTGTTCCCGCAGGCGGAGCGTCCACCCGCGTCCGGCGGCGAGGTCCGCCATGATGTCCCGTGCCGAGGGGTAGCCGTCCTGCCATTGGCGGCTGCCGGCCTGTCGCATCTGCCGTTGGGCCTGACGGATGATCTCCAGGATGCGGGGCAGGTCCTTGGTGCGGCCGGGGGTGAAGTCGAGCGATTCGTCCATGCTGCAAAGATAGCCAAAACATCGGAAATCGGATGCCTGCAAACGGTGTCAGGGAGCCGTTACCCGGCGCGGCAACAACCCCAGCAATCCGGTTGTGAGGAGTTCGGCGGCCGGCATCGCCAGCCAGATGCCGATGACGCCCAGCAAGCGCGGGAGCGTGAGGAAGCAGAGCGCCATGAGCACGATGCCCCGCAATACAGTGAGGCCGGTTGCGAGGCGTCCCCGCTCGATGCTCTGGAAATAGCCGATCGCCACGACGTTGATGCCGAAAAAGGGATACCCCGCGGCGAACCATCGCAGCCCCTCCACAGCAATCGGGTAGGCGGCGGATTCGGGCAGCAGGAAAAGGCCTGCGATCCGGGGCCCGAACAGCCAGGTGAATCCGAACACGGCCAGTCCGCAGCAGAAGGCGGTGAGCAGCGCCATGCGCAGGGCCATGCGGCCGCGGCCGCAAAGCCCCGCGCCGTAGTTGTAGCTGATGATGGGCTGCGCCGATTGCAGGATACCGTTATAGACCATGAATACGATGGGGAAGAGGTAGCAGGCGACGCTGAAGGCCGCCACCCCGTCCTTGCCGACATAGCGGATGAAAGTGTGGTTTCCGACCACCATCAGGCATGAAATGGCCGCCTCGCTCAGCAGGGCCGGGAAACCGATGACGGCCATGTAGCCCAGGTTGCGGAACGCGAGACGCAAGCTGCGGGAGCTGAGCTTGAGCTGCACGAACCGTAGCGTGCGGCTGCGGCGACGCATGTACCGCAGCATCATCGCCACGCCGACGATGTAACCGATGCCCGTTGCGATTGCGGCGCCGGGGAGGCCCCAGCCGAAGACGAAGATGAAGAGGTAATCGAGCAGGATGTTGAGCCCGGCCGCGACGAGATTGGCGGCCATAGCGAACCGCGGCGACCCGTCGAGTCGCACGATGAACATGAGGATGTTGAAGAGGGCCAGGGGCGCAAGGAAGAGGGCGAAGCAGACCAGGTAGCGGCGGGCGTCGGCCAGCAGTTCGGGCGGCGTGCCCAGCAGCCCCAGCAGCGGTTGGGCGCTGAGGATCGTGGCGGCGCTCAGCAGGAGCACCGCCAGCGTCGGGAGGACGACCGCCTGCGTGATGTTGATGGCGGCGATGCGCGGCTTGCCCTGCGCCAGATGGATCGAGGCGACGACCGAACCGCCCATGCCGAACATCAGGCCCAGTCCCGTGCCGAGCGTGAAGAGCGGGGCGGCGATATTGACCGCGGCCAGCGCGTCGCTCCCGATGCCCCGGCCGACGAAGATGCCGTCGGTGAGGATAAAGACCGCCGAAAAGAGCATCCCCAGTACGGTGGGGACGAGGAAACGGCGGAAGAGCCGGCCGACGGCGGCGCTTCGCAGGTCGATGGGGTCGCGTTGCATAACCTGTGTTTTCATAAGCGGTGCAAAAATAGGGATTCCGCAGTCGAAAAAAGTTATCATGGGGTAATTTCCGCCGGCGGGCGGAGGCCGGTTGCGTGTAACATGCTGCCCCGGGCCGCCTGAGGGAGCGGTGTCGAGGCCGGTTTGCGCTCTATCGTGAGACGGACGAGGGAGTCGCCGGCCTCACCGTCGTCGTTGATGCGGCCTAACGCAGTTCCGCGCGGATGCGGCTCAGGCTTTGGGGCGTAAGCATGAGGTAGGAGGCCAGATCCTTGAGCGCGATACGCTGCAGAAGTTGCGGATATTCCCGCAGCAAGCGTTCGTATTGGCGCCCTTTGTCCATCCAGGTGTAGTCGGCGAAATAGGCTTCGTACCGCCGGAGGCGTTCTTCGCAGAGCCGGCGTCCCCAGTCGGCCAGTTCTGCATTTTCGGCCATCAGGAGGTCGATCCTCAGGCGCGGGATGCGCAGCAGGCGGGTCGGCTCCATCGTTTCGATGCAGTGGCGCGACACGCCTCCGGGCAGCGATCCGAGCGTGACGGTGGCGGTGTCGCCCTCGAATGCGAAGTCGAGCAGCACGCATCGCTCCTCCCGCATGACGTAACGGCGCACCGACCCTTCCAGCACCAGCAGGAGCTCTTCGTCGCGCTCCCCCTCGCTCAGCAGGAGCGTCTTGCGAGGGTGCGCCGTTTCCCTCGCATGTTCGGTCAGCAGGGCCGTGGCCTGTGGGCTGAGACCGGCGTACAGGAGGTGCGGTTCGTCGGGTTTCATGCCGCAAAGATAGGTCATTTTTCCGGAACGTTGTGGCGGTATTGTCCGGTTCTGCCACTTAGTCATTTCGTATTGGCGGGACACGGCAAAGATTTTGTCAATTTTTCACTCTTTTTTCGTTGGCACAGGATTTGACTTTTCCATCGACGAAGCCGCCCGGGGTGGCGGCCCCGACAAAGTAAGGTTAAATTTAATATAGGAGGACAACATTATGATGCCTGCAAGAAGAGATCAGAATTGGCTGCCGAGCATTTTCAACGAGATTTTCGGCAACGAGTGGATGGAGCGGTCCAACAGGACGGCTCCCGCCGTGAACATCATCGAGAACGAGGACGACTACTGCGTGGAGGTGGCCGCGCCCGGTATGACGCGCGAGGATTTCAAAATCAACATCAACGAGGACAATGAGTTGGTTATCAGCATGGAGAAGCGTACCGAGCGGCAACAGGGCGAAGCGCCCCGCCAGGAACAGGAGCAGCGCGACGAGCAGACGCAGCCCGGCCAACGGCAGGACGGGAGCGGCCGGGACGAGCAGCGGCAGGAGGATCGTCAGGAGCAAAACGCACAGCCGCGCAAGCAGGGTACCTATCTGCGCCGCGAGTTTTCGTACAGCCAGTTCCAGCAGAGCTTCATCCTGCCCGACAACGTGGACAAGGAGAAGATCCGCGCCCGCATGGAGAACGGCGTGCTGACCATCGACATTCCCAAACGCAAGGAGGAGGAGATGGCCCCCGCATCGCGGCAGATCGACATCGAATAACCCCGGATGCCGGATATGAAAGCGCGACCGCTCTTCGGGCGGTCGCGCTTTGTTGCATGCGGTACGGATCGCGCTATTTGAGCGGCAGGATCGGACGGAATCCGAGTGCGTTGCTGTAATAGCCCGTGGTGATGCAGTCGCGGTAGAAGGTGATCCCGTATGCCGCGTAGCTGCTCCACAGTCCGCCCCGGCAGGCGCGGCACTGCTCGCCGTAATAGGATTCGGCGGCGCTCATGTCGGAGCACCAGGGGTCGAGCCGTTGGCTGCCGTAGGGGAAGGAGGCCAGGTTGTACCAGTCGCGGCAGATTTCCGAAACATTGCCGCTTAGGTCGTAAATCCCGAGGTAGTTGGGTCGTAGTTGCGCCACGGGATGCGTGCCACCGGTGTGGCTGCCGGCGGGGGTGATCGTATTGGGATCGTCGCCGTTGCCGACGTACATGCCCAGACACGAGCTTCCGGGCGTGTCGCAGTTCAGGTTGCACCACATCACTTCCAGCGGATCGGACGAACCGGCCCACACCTCCTCCAGCCAGCCCGGATTCCACTCGCTTCCGGTGGCTGCGTATTCCCATTGCGCCTCGGAGGGCAGGTAGAGTCCTGCGACGGACTGGAAGGGAGGCTGGTATCCGCACATGGTTTCGGCAAGCCAGGCGGAGTAGGCGTTCGCTCCGTTGAAGGTGACCCCCTGCATGGGATAGTCCGCATAGCTGCCTTCCGTTTGGCTGCCCGAGGCGTCCAGCACGGGACCGGTTTTGGGCCGCCACGTGCTCCCGACCTTCTCAATCTGCAACTGGTCGGTATCGACCGACCAGCCGTTGGTGGCCAGCCACGCCGTGAGCACCACGTCGCTCGGTTTGCGGGCATTGAGGAAATCGCAGTACTGCCCGTTGGTGACTTCGGTGCGTGCGATCCAGAAGGAATTGACCTTATAGTCCGCTTCGATCACCTCCTCGGGCGTCATTCCGGCGACATCGAGCGCACAGATGTTGAGCGAGCCGCCCGGCACGTAAACCATCGGGATCGGGGTTTCGATTGCCGCAGGCTGCCCGATATCCGCCGTGTAGGTTGCGGATGCCTCGAAGCGGAGCCCTGCGGCTTTCTGCATCGTGTAGGTCACGGGCATCCCGTCCGCACGTTCGGCCGCAATATAGAACGTGACGGGGGTGGACGAAAGGTCGTGGGGAAGCATCATCATATGGGCCGTTACCCGCTCGCCCGCCCGCACCGAGCCATTGATGAAGCCCATCGAGAGGGTGCGCGAAGGCGTGCCGCACGGCACGCCCGAAGGAACGGGGGCCGTGAGATCGACCGTCCCCTTGTCGTAAAGACTTTCGTCGGGAACGCTCAGAGTCAGGAAGCGCACGGTGGCGTCTTCGGGCAGGGCGAATTCAAAGCTCATCCGGGCGGTCAGGTTGTGCAACCGAAGTTGCCCTTCGCCCTCTTCCAGTCGGACGGGTGAGGAGGCCATGTAGGCATAACGACCCAAATGGGCCTCGGCCCGCTCGCCGAAGCCGTCCTGCGTCTGGCCGTTGAAGGCGATGCGAGCCTGCTGCGGCAGGATCGGCAGCGTGTCGGTCAGGTAGGGGTAGAGGACGTAGAGCTCCTGCCCTTCGGCGGCGGCGATTTGGCCGGTAAAACGACCAGTACGGGTGCCGGCGCCTTCGTAAAGTCGGAAACATGCGGGGGCCTTGGTCCCGGCGGTAAAGACGCCGAGCTGGTCGCCACGGCTCCAGAGCGCCTCGTCGCCGCGGATATCGACCCGCGAACGGTCGGCCGGGAGCTGCTCGGGGCGTTCACCCGCCAGGCAAACGACCGATTCGACGGATGTGCCATCCTGTCGGGGTTCGGTGAAATCCTGCGTGCAGGCGCCTCCGAGCAGGCAAAGAAACAGATAAAACGGTATTCTTTTCATGGTGCTGTTCGTTTTAGGGATGAAATGAATCGGTTACCAGTGTCCGCCCGGTTTCCACGGTGCGAGCTGTCCGCCTGTGGTCACGTCGCCCGGCTCGGGTCCGGGCTCATCCAGGTTGGTGAAGGTGACGGCTCCGATGTAGCGACCCGCGACGGAGTGGGGCTGCGAGGCGTTGTCGTCGGTCAGCGCATAGTCGATCGTGTAGACCTCTTCGGTGCGGGAGACGGTGATCTGCCCCTGCTGCAAAGGCGCCATGTCGCTCAGTTGTTCCTCTCGGGCGGTGTTGTAGCACAGGTACCAGCATCCGTCGAAAACCAATTCGTCACCCGTGCTTGCGAGCGTGCCAGGTAGGGCGGTGCCCGCCGGGTAGTCGGAGGGGGAGGGGGTTTCCGTCAGGCGGTAGGTGCCTTCGATTCGGCCCGTTTGCTGCGCATCCGGTGTTACGTTGAGCAGCAGTTGAAGATGCTCGGCGCGTTGTTCGTGCGAGCCGGTCAGTTCGAGCAGAAGCGGGAGGGAGGATCCTGCATGATCGGTATGGATGAGGAATGTACCCGTTGCCGCCGTGAGATCGGGGCGGCAGTCGCCCGTCAGGGTCGAGAGCACGGGATTCGTGTCGTCGAAGAAGGGGATCGAACCCTCGTAGGTGGCGAGGAAGGCGGTGCCGTCGTCGAGCGTCAGGGATACGTCGATCCGGTAAAGGGGCCTTTCGCCCTTGATTTCCACAGCTCCTGTCGTCGCATAGCGCTGGGCCGTGCGGTTGTTCGCCGCGTCGTAGGTGGCTACATAGGTCACTTCATCGGCGTTGAACGTATGGGCCTGCGTGGGCGGAAGCGCCGTGCTCGGAGCGTAGCTGCCGGCGATATCGAAGGTTGCGAAGGTCGCCGCGGGAATGTTCAGGTCGAGACTGAGGATGCTGCCGGCGCCTTGGGGTTTGCCGTTCAGGATCGAGCGGTCGGTCATCACCAGGTAGAGGTCGTCCAGCCTGCCGCCAGTTTCCCAGTAATCCCCGGCCCAGTAACCCTCGACACGGGCCATGACGACCGGCTCCGGTTCGGGAGAGGGGCCGGGTTGCGATGCGCGTTGCAGGATGCGGATTTCGACCGGATCGACCGCATCGCCTGTGATTTGCAGGGTGGATCGTCGCTCGGTTTGTTCGGGATTGGGGGTTGCGCTGACCGTGATGACGGCGTCGCCGTCGCCCGTGGAGGCGCTCAGATGCACCCACTTGTCGGCCGGGTGCGCCGTCCACGTTACGTTTTGCGCCCGGATGGTCAGCTCTTCGGGCGCGCCCTGAGCGGTCAGTGTGAGTTCAACCGGCTCGGCTTCAAGGAATCTGCCGGGGGGGGGAATTTCTGCGAGTCGCTGTCACAGCCGTAGCAGGCCGCAGCGATCGCCATTGCGCAAAGGATTCCAGTCGTCGTCCTTTTCGCTGTGGTAACCAGAAAACGTTCCATAAGACAAAGGGTTTAGGGTGAGAAATAACCGAATCAAATATAATCAAAAATTTCGACTCCGAAACTTTTCAGACCGAAAATCGGTCTTTTTTTGTTGGAAGCGCTGTCCGTCTGTTTTGAACCTGCCCCGGAACAGATGCGGATACCGGATGGCCGTTCATCGGATCATCTGACGGGGAGGATGCGGTGGAGCATGGCCCGCGTCATGATCTTCCGGTTGAGGAAGCTCACGATATATCCCGTGAGACAGGCCGCGGCCACCGTTCCCTCACGCACGCCGTCCACCTGTCGGGCGAGTGCCAGCGAAAGGAGCGTTGCGGCGGCCACGAGCGTGATATCGAAGCCGACCTTGAATTTTCCGAAATCCTTGTCGTAGCGTTTCGAGCCGTATTTGACGAACCCTTCGGCGCTCATCATCGCCACGCGAGGCTTGATTTCGAGCACCACGCCGATTGCCTGGACCAGACATCCGGCCAGCAGCAGGGCGACGGAAGCGGCGTAATGCTGCGGTCGGAGGTTTTGCGTGAGGGCCATGTTGCAGTCGATGAACAGGCCGAAGAGCAGCGAGAAAGGCAGTTGCAGCAGGATTTCGACCGTGTCGCGACGTGTCCGTCGGTCGCGGACGAACCAGAACTGTCCGGCGATCAATAGCGTATTGAGCAGAAACGTACAGGCGCCGAGTGTCAGCGGAGAGTGGAGGCTCAGTACGTAATTCACGCTCGATATGGGCGTCGTCCCCAGCGATGACCTCAGGATCAATACGATCCCGGCCGCCAGGAAATAGAGACCGGCAATGAAAACGAGGTATCTTCCCGCAAGTTTTTTCATCCGTTGCAGTTATCGGACAAAAGTACGAAAAATCTGCGTCGATGTGCCCTCTGCCTGTGAATTTGCGTCGGTGTCGCCCTCCCGTCGGCGTGCATTTGCGTGTGCGGCGTGCGTCTTTGCAACCTGCCGGTCGGTTTCGTCCGCTGCCGACCGTCGGACTGACCGTCGGGCCGGATATAGGGCCGGAACGGGGTTTTCAGAGCATTGTGACAGGCTGCTTGCGCCGTGCGAAGTTGCGCGCGAGCGCTTTGCTGAACGGGGTGAAGAAAGAGCGGGCCTGTTCGGGGCACCCCTTGACGCAGGCGCAGCAGCGGATACAACGTGCCGGGTCGGTGTGCAGTTCGTCGCCTTTTGCGATGGCGCCGTTCGGACAGAGCCGGACGCAGCGGCCGCAACGGGTGCAGCGTGCGGGATCGGTCACGGGCAGCAACGGGACGGGATTTCTGCGCTGGCTGCGACGGTATTTCAGGACGAAACGGACAAAGCGCAGCATGGAAAGCAGCGGGGTCCGGGGTGTCCGCAGGCGCTCGAGGGCGACGGGCGCGACCCTGTCGGCCGCGAGTTTCCGTCTTACGGCACGGCCGAACGCCTCGGCACAGGCCGCATCGTCGGCATCGGGCCGACCTGCGGCGATGGGGTGGGCGGCTGTGCTGTATGAATGTTCGCCGACGAACGCTCCCCCTGCAACCGGGACGAATCCCTGTTCGCGCAATGCGGCGGAGAGTTCGGCCAGCGCGCCGCCGATATCCCGGTTGCCGTAAACCGCGAGCAGCACCGCGGGCGTCCCCACGCCCCGCAGGGATTGGAGCCGTTCGCGTGCGAGCGGTGCGACGCGGCCGCCGTACACCGGCACGGCGACCACCGCCACGGCCTCGGCCGGCAGGGTTTGAGGGGACGCCGCCTCGCGGGTAAGGTCGATCGTCCGATGTGCGCCGTCGGCAAGGCCCCGGGCTACCGATTCCGCAAGGATGCGCGAGGTGCCCGTGGGGGAGAAGAAGATGGTGAAGAGTCGGTCGGGTTTCATCTTATCGGGATCAGGACCGCTCCGCGGAGCGATCGGGTGAGTGCCTGACGTTTGGGGTTTCCGATTCGTTGCGGCATGTTGCAAAGATACGAAAAACCGGGAAATGCAATGCGGAGGGTGGTAACACGTTGCGATTTTGCCGCGAAGTTGCAAATTCGCATAAAAGAGCGTATCTTTATTCCGCACTGCAACCCTTGCTATGAAGACGTTACCACCTTTTGTTCGCCGCCTGACCGACCTGCCCGGTCCTATATGGCTGTTTTGCGGTCTTTGCAGGAATTTGCTTTTTCAACCGATTACCTATTTTGGATACGGTCGAGGTCGGATATTTCCGAGCAATGGATTGTCGTTCGATTTGTATAAAGGAGCTTTATGAACGAGGCGTCGGAAATAGGACGTCGCGGCGAGGAGGCCGCCGTCGAGTACCTGCGAAGAGAGGGCTTTCGTATCTGCGCCCGCAACTGGCGCAACGGACGCTACGAAATCGACGTGGTGGCCTGCCGGGGCGGGTATATTCATTTCGTCGAGGTCAAGACCCGTCGGGCCGGATCGCTCACCGCACCCGAGGCGGCCGTGACCGGTGTAAAGGCCGCCGCCCTGCGACATGCAGCGGCCCGTTATCTGGCTCTTTACGCCCCGGACCTCGAGCCGCGCTTCGACCTGGTGGCCGTTGAAAATCACCCCGGCGGAGAGGTGGAAATACGGCGCGTGGAGGATGCGGTCGAATATGGCTGGTAATTTTGCTTTTCAGACAAATTGTACTATCTTTGCCCCGCTTATTACAACTCGGCAAAATATAAACACCCATGTGGTTATATAATTTCGGTCTTTCCCTCTACGCTTTCGCCATTGCGCTCGTTTCGCCCTGGCACCGGAAAGCGAAACGCTGGAGGGACGGGCGAAAACACCTGCTGCAACGCATGGCCGAAGCCATCGACCCTTCGGAGCCGATCGTCTGGGTGCACGTCGCCTCGCTCGGGGAGTTCGAGCAGGGACGCCCCATTATCGAGAAAATCCGCCTGGAACATCCCCGGTACAAGATCCTGCTGACGTTCTTTTCCCCTTCGGGCTACGAAATCCGCAAAGACTACCCGGGTGCCGACTATATCTTCTACCTGCCCATCGACACGCCGCGCAACGCCCGCCGCTTCCTGGATATCGTCCGACCCGAAATAGCGATCTTCGTCAAGTATGAATTCTGGATCAACCTGCTGACCGGCCTTCGCCGGCGGGGAATCCGCACCTATATCGTTTCGGCCATTTTCCGCCGCAACTCCGTGTTCTTCCGGCAGTGGGGTGGACTTTGGCGTCAGGCACTCGAGACGTTCGACACCCTCTTCGTGCAGAACGAGGAGTCCCGGATCCTGTTGGGAAAGCTCGGTTTCGACAATGTGGTGGTCGCGGGCGACACCCGCTTCGACCGGGTTGCCCAGATTGCCGCCAACGCCAAGCGTATCGAGCTCGTCGAGCGTTTCCGCGGCGGAGAGCGTCTTTTTGTCGCGGGTTCCACCTGGGGGCCGGACGAGGAGCTGCTCATCGAGCTGATGAATGCGAATCCGGGCATCAAATTCGTCGTGGCGCCGCATGAGATGGACGAGTCCCGCATCGCGCGACTGATCGGCGAAACCCGCGGAGGCGCCGTGCGTTATACCCGCTGCACGGATTCGACCGTGCTGGACGACAAGCAGTTGCTTATTCTGGATACGGTCGGCATCCTGGCCTCGGTCTATGGGTATGCGACCTGGGCTTATATCGGCGGCGGATTCGGCGTGGGCATCCATAACACGCTCGAGGCGGCCACGTTCGGCCTGCCCGTGGCCTTCGGCCCCAACTACGCCAAGTTCAAGGAGGCCCGCGACCTGGTCACGCTGGGTGCGGCCCGGTCGGTGAATTCCTACGAGGAGCTGCGGACGTGGTTCATTCCCCTGCGCGACAATCCCGAATTTCTGCTCAAAACCAGCCGTGCGGCGAAGGATTACACAACGCGCCACCAGGGTGCCACCGGCATCGTCGTCCGCACGATTTTCGGCTCCGCGGAATAGACGCTTTGCCGTCCGTTGCCCAGCTTCGGCATGTGAATCCCCGGGAACAAGTGAGGAGCAGCCGAAGATGCCCTTTCGTTTCGGTATATTTTCCACCGGTCATTCTTCTCATCGTCTTTTTCCCGCCTCAGTCTTGCTTACGTCCCGGTCTTTCTCCCATCTGATCTTTCCTATCGACCCGGACTTTCTTCAGTCGGTCTTTCTCCCGATTTTGCCCCTTTTCGCATTGCTCCTTTCCCTCCTGCTCCTCCTTTTTTGCCGCGGACCGACCTGTGGGGTTTCCTGACGGTTTTGTGGATTCGCTCTGGCTTTTTCGTTGCAATCGGCCTATTGAGGAGGCGAAGAAAACGGAGCGTAGCCTTTTTATAGGCTACGCTCCAGTACAGTAGTTCTAAGCGATTCGGAGGCCGGTTGTCCGGGTTTGGCGGACGGGGCCGTTCGCCGGCGTCGCCCCCTTCGGGGTTTAACGCCCCATCACCAGGTCGGCGTTTTTGGGCGTTTTGTACCAGTCGGCGGCGCGCGGTCCTCCCTTCGCGTTGCGGAGGAAGAAGTAGCAGTCGTCGATGCTCTTTCCCTCCTGCGGCCACCGGAAACTCCACGACGGGTCGTCGGGGTCGCTGAGCGGAATATCCAGCACGCAGGGGTATTCGGTCGTGTTGAAACTGCTCAGGTAAATGTACACGCCCCGCCCGTTCTCCATGCAGGGCTGGATGTCGCCGTAAAGGGTCTGGGTCTCGGCCTCGGCCGGCTCTTCCCATTGCCGGTCGGGATAGACGTTGCGGAATCCCTTGAGGTCCGGCAGCAGACAGGTGAAGCCCTTCGCATCGCGGAATCCGAATTTGTTGTCCATCGAAGCGCCGGTCGCAAGCGCCCGTACGGTGACCTGCTTAGCCTTGTTGCCCGATTTGTAGTAGTCCTTGATCTGGTACTGGATGACCGCATCGTTGAAGTCCAGGTCGCCTTTCCACGGGTAGTTGTCCTCGAAAAGGTAGATGCCCGAGGTGGTTTTACATTCGAGTTTCTCGGGGTCTTCCGCCCCGCTGTTGCCCGTCTCCACCGAACCGCCGGGTTCGATCTCTTTGGGGTTGCTCTGAATCAGACAGAGCAGGTCGTTGTAGTCGCCGTCATACTTGCCGGTCTCCGTGACCAGGCGGTTCTCCATGCCCAGGATGTTGCCCTGGAAGTCCCCGACGGTCACATGGCAGACGAATCCATTGGCCAGATGGCGGTTCGTGATCCGGTAGGAGCCGCTGCCGTCGGAGTACCTGAGCGTGTAATCTTCCACCGCGGGATTGAGGGCGGGCGTGGTGAAGCGGATGCCGTGGTCACCCACCGGACTGTTACCGTAATAGGCGAAGCCGACGTTCACCCCCTTGGGAAACGAACCGAGCTGGAACCGCTTGTAGGTGCTTACATTGCCCATCAGCTCGTCGCGGGTGTAGAAGACCCACTTGCGGTAGGCGCGGATATCGTCGAGTGTCACGGGTACGACCTCATCGTTTACCACGCCGTAGAAGGTGCAGTCGTCGGCGGTCAGGCGGTCCATCCGCTCGCTCGGATAGGTGTAAAACCAGAGTTTGCCATAGAGCGATCCCTGCCGCGCTCCGCCGTCGCCGAGAAACGTGAGCCACAGTTCGGCCTCGTCGAAGTCCCCCGTGCTCGGGGTCCGGGCGATCACCAGGTCGGTGCAGACGAACAGGTCCTCGCCGCGCACGTTGTTGGGTTTCTCGGGGAAATAGACGCTGTTTACGGCGGTCATCACTTCGGCAGGCACCTTATAGACGTCCGAGGCGCGCGAGGAGGACATAGCCGCCTCCGCCGCGATGGAGAGGTTGCCGACGGGATAGCTCTTCAGGTCGCCCTGGGCGGTGACGTAGATTTTCGTCACGTCCTTCGGCACCTCGAGCGTGGTGTGAATAGGGGTGAATCCCGTCAGGACGGGCTGGCGGGTGAGCGTCTCGCCGTCATAAGGGTTTCCGTAATAGAATGCGAAGTACTCGCCCGGAATTTCCGAGGTGACGTCCACGGTGACGGTTTTCCGGTTGCTGAATGTTTCGACGTAGGCGGCGGGATCGATTCCGGCCGTGCCGTTGCGGTCCGTATTCACGCAGGCTGCGAGGCCCAGCGCGGCGAAAATGAGGGGGAATGCGCTCACTTGCATGGTCGTGGGGGATATTTTTCGCAAAGTTAAGCATTTTTCGTTCCGGACGCATAACCGGCGGCGGAAATTATCGGATCGCGACCAACTAATCGGTACGGACGGACAAAAAAATCCCGGTATCTTTACCGGGATCGGAGTAAGTAAGTGTGAGGCGGGCGCCTTTTCCGGCGTCGTTAGTTTTTCGAGGTCATGATGTCGAGTACCAGCCGGTCGGTTTCGTTCATGCCGTCGCGTCCGATGCGTGTCAGGTTGCGGATGCACTGGTCCACGTCGTCGTCGATGATCCCCTCGACGGCCGTGACGCAGCGATGCTCCAGAGCCATCATGGCCGAGAGCACGGCAGTCGATACGCCGCTGGTGAGCTTCATGGCGCAGCTCGGTTTGGCACCGTCGCAGATCATGCCCGTCAGGTTGGCGATCATGTTCTTCACGGCGAAGGTGACCTCCTCGTAGCCGCCGCCCATCAGGTAGGCGATGCCGCAGCTCGACCCGGTCGCGGCGACCACGCAGCCGCAGAGGGCCGAGAGGCGGCCGAGGCTCTGTTTCATGTAGATCACTGTCAGATGGCTCAGCGTAAGGGCCCGGATGGTCTGCTCCTCGGTGGCGCCGTTCTCCTCGGCATACACCACCACCGGGAGCGTCGCCGCGATGCCCTGGTTGCCGCTTCCGGAGTTGCTCATCACGGGGATCATGGCCCCGGCCATGCGGGCGTCGCAGGCCGCGGAGGTGTAGGAGAGCATTCTGAGGAATACGCTGTCGCCCAGCACTTTCAACTCCCTGTCGTGGCGGAGGGTCTTGCCCAAGCAATGCCCGTAGTCCCCTTTGAACGACTGCTCGGCCGCCGCTTTGTTCAGCCGTCGGGTTTCGAGGATGAAACGCAGCTCGTCGAGCGGGGTCGTCATGGCGAAGTCGTAAACCCTGCGCAGCGACAGGGCCGGGCCGTTCTGCTCCTCTTCGCCGGCCGAGGCGCCGCGCTGGTCGAGCTGCGACTGCCCGTCGCGGGCCTCGAAGACGAAGTTGGTATGCCCCCCGGCGATGACCGCGACGGCGGTGTGATCCCCGGCAGCGGCTTCGATTTCGATGTAGAGTTTTTCCTCGATTCCCTCCTTCAGTCCGATGGTGATGCGTTTCTCGTCCACATACCGCTTGCCGCGTGCCACGGCCTCGGCATCGACGTCGCGCAGCACTTCGAGCCGGTAGGCGGACTTGCCGATCAGGGCGCCGAGCGCAATGGCGATCGGCAGGCCGATCATGCCCGTGCCGGGGATGCCTACGCCCATGGCGTTTTTGAGGATATTGGCCGAGAGGCGGGCGACGATGCGTTCGGGTTCCGTGCCGAGGATTTCGGTGGCTTTCGCCACGCAGAGGGCGACGGCGATGGGCTCCGTGCAGCCGATGGCCGGTACGACCTCGCGGTTGATCAGGGCGACGATCTGTTCGCGTTCAGGTTGAGGTATCATGTATGCGTAGTTTTAGTCGGATTACAAAGGTAGCCATTTTTCGTTATCTTCGTGCGGAAAAACGTTGCGAGATGGAAAAACCGAATCATCGGAAGTGGAAGGTGCTCTCCCGCGAGTACCTGGCCCGCGAGCCCTGGTTTACCGTGCGGCGCGACCGCGTGGAGTTACCCGACGGGCGGCAGATCCCGGGCTATTATGTCTTCGAGTATCCGGCCTGGGTCAATGTGCTCGCCCGTACCGCCGACGGGCTTTATCTCTTTGTCAGCCAGTACCGTCACGGATTGGGGGAGACGCATTACGAGCTGGTGGCCGGGGTGAGCGAAGCCTCCGACGCCGGCATGGAGGCCGCCGCACGCCGCGAACTGGCCGAGGAGACCGGTTACGGCGGAGGCTGCTGGCGGCTTTACATGACCCTTTCGGCCAATCCCGCCACCACGAACAACCTGACCTACTGCTTTCTGGCCGAAGGGGTCGAACGACTCGGCGAACCCCGCCCCGATGCGACGGAAGACCTCGACGTGCATCTTTTGACCGAATCCCAGGTGCGCGAGTTGCTCTGCGGCGACGGAATCCGGCAGGCGCTTCACGCGGCGCCGCTTTGGAAATACGCTGCCGAACGCCGCTGGTTCTGACTCCGGCTTGTTCCTCCGAAACCGGTTTGCCGGGCCGCGGTGATCTCGACGTAAAGCCGGCCGTTCCGATCGGTTATATGGCCCCGAGATCGGCGAACCAGTAGGAGTATGTGCGCACGGAGCCGTCGTCGAGGCGCACGTCATAGCTGCGGCGGAAGGGGTCGCCGAGGCGGAAGGGGACGGGCGAGCGGAAGATGGGGCCATCGTAACAGAAGGTGTGGTATTCCCCGTTTTCCCCGTTGGGATCGGCATTCGGGGGAAGCGAGGCGACGAAAGCGGGGTCGATCTCCCGGCCGATGGCGTCGGCTCCCAGGATGTCGGCCATCGTCGTGACGACGACCGTGCGGAGCCCCGAGGCGAGAAACTCGCCCATCACCTCTTCCGACGTGCGGCCCCAGAGGGGTTCGACGACCGTGATGCCGAGGGGCGCGAGCTGCGCCTCGCGGTACTTTCGCACGTCCTGCAGGAAGATATCTCCGAAAATGGAATGGGTCACTCCCAGCGTCTTGAAATGCTCCGCCGTGCGGCGCATGGCCTCTGCGTAATCCGCCATGTCGCCGGCCGGCGTCAGGGCGACTTCGTGAAGCGGGATGCCGATGCGGGCGGCCTGGGCCCGCAGCAGAGGCAGCGGAATGCCGTGCATGGTCGAACGGCGCGATTCCCGGTTTACGGTGGTGAGCAGGGCGACGATCTCGTACCGTCCCGACTCGATCGCCCGCAGGAGCGCATGGGCCGAGTCCTTGCCGCCGCTCCAGTTGAACACGGCCTTTATCCGTTCCATTGTACGTCTGTTGCGTTGTGGAAAAATCCGCAGACCAGGGTGAGGTATTCGGGCATTTGCCCCCGGGAGCCCCAGCGGAGTTCGATGCCGAAGAGCTCGGAGGTCGTGCGGCCGATGTCGAAGCCGCAGGCTTCGAGCGAGGGGCGCACCCGGTCGGGATGGCGGCATGGCTTTCCCTCGGGGCGCGTGCAGCTCCCCTCCGGACAGTGGAGGCACGAGCCGACGTAAGCGAAAGCCCGGCCGCCCCAGCGGGATTCCATGTCGAGTAGGCGGGTTTCGAGGCGCTCTCTTTCGGGCAGGATCAGCCGCCGGACTGCCGTGAGAGGGAGGCTGGGAGCGGCGGGGGTGATGCGTGTCGCCACGAGCAGTGCCGTTGCGTAACCGCCGATATACTCCTGCGCGTCGAAGTCGAAGGGCGGGCTCCCCCAGCTTTGTCCGTAGTTGGGACAGGTGCGGCAGTAGCCGGCGATGCGGTCGGCATCCCGAAAGCGGGCGATGTAGTCGGCAGCGGAAAGCGTGACGACGAAATCCCGTGCAAGGTACTCTTTCATGGCAGAATGATCCGGATATACATACGACCGATTGCATGTTGCAGGCCGGACCCGAAGGTCGGACATTCCGACCCGGGCGAGGATCGGCTGCTCCGGGGATCGAACCTCGGATTCCGACCGGCTCCCCTGCTTTTCAGGCCGGGACAAAATTAAGAAATTCTGCGTGAACCGCATCGGTTTCGACAGGAATAATCGCAGGGGCAGGTGCGACCGGGGCGGCTCTTCACGGCTTTTTCGTATCTTTGCCCTATGGAAAATCGGGGATACCTACATGTTTACACGGGCGACGGCAAGGGCAAGACCACGGCGGCGTTCGGGCTGGCCGTGCGGGCGCTGTGCGCGGGCAGGAGGGTCTATATCGGGCAGTTTGTCAAGTCGATGCAATACAGCGAGACGAAGATCGGGGAATTTTTTCCCGGTCTCAGGATCGAACAACTGGGGCGCGGCTGCTTCATCGGCCGCGATCCTGCGCCGCAGGATGTCGCACTCGCCCGTGCGGGGCTCGCATGCTGCCGCGAGGCGATGACCTCGGGCGATTATGACCTGGTGGTGCTCGACGAGCTGACCATCGCCCTGCACTTCGGGCTGTTGGAGGTCGGGGAGGTGCTGGAGGTGCTCCGCGGCCGCGATCCGCGGGTCGAGGCGGTCGTCACGGGGCGTTATGCGCCGCAGGAGCTCATCGATGCGGCCGACCTAGTGACCGAAATGCGCGAGGTGAAGCATTACTATGCGCAGGGCGTCCTGTCGCGCGAGGGGATCGACCGGTAACGGGTTGTCGGTGCGCTTCAGCCGCGCCGCCTGACGGCGCAGGTGCCGGGGTCGAAAGCCACGGACGAATTGCTGAAAAGTCGCTCGATATGGCCGCTGCGGATCATTTCGGCCGTGGGCAGATGGTGCAGCCGGGGCGGGTCGAGCAGCGCGACCGAGTCGCAGAGGGTCAGCGCGATGTCGAGCTCGTGCGTCGAGAAGAGGATACATTTGCCCTCGTCGCGGGCCAGCCTACCGAGCAGCGTGCAGAGTTCGTAACGGTTCGGCAGGTCGAGGAACGAGGTCGGCTCGTCGAGCAGGATCACGGGCGTCTGCTGCGCCAGTGCGCGGGCGATCATCACACGCTGACATTCGCCGTCCGACATGCGGTCCATCGTCCGTCCGGCATACTCCGCCATGCCGACCGATCGGAGCGAGCGCTCCACGATGCAGGCGTCTTCGGGCTGCATCCGCCCGATCCAGTTGGTGTAGGGAGCCCGCCCGAGCGCAACCACGTCGCGGCACCGGAGGTTGGGGATGCGCACCCGCTCGGTGGTGACGAACGCGACGGTGGCGGCCAGACGCGCCGGTGTCAGCTTCTCCACAGGCGTGCCGTCGAGCCGTATCGTTCCGCCCGCCACGGGGCCCAGCCCTGCGATCGCCCGCAGAAGCGTCGATTTGCCCGATCCGTTGCGTCCCACCAGGGCTGCGAGTGCTCCCGCCGGCAATTCGGTCGAGACGTCCGAGAGCAGGATGCGGCTGCCGTAGCCGATGGCGAGGTGTTCGAGACGGATCATGGGTTACGCGATATTTTTGTTGCCGAGCACGACCCAGATGACGATGGGAATACCCAGCAGGGCGGTGATGGTGTTCACCGGCAGGGTCAGCAGTTTGGAGATCACGTCGCACAGCAGCATCACGATCATGCCCGTGAGTGCGGCAGCAGGCATCAGCACCCGGTGGTCGGCGTTGCGGAAGAGCAGGCGTGCGACGTGCGGCACGGCCAGGCCGACGAATCCGATGGGGCCGCAGAAAGCCGTCACGGTGCCCGCCAGCAGGGTCGTAGAGAGGAAGATGAGCAGCCGTGAGCGCCGGATGTCGAGCCCCATCGTGCGGGCATAGTTCTCGCCCAGCAGCAGCAGGTTGAGCGGCTTGATGACGGCCACCGCCAGCACGAGACCCGCGCCGACGGCCGGAAGCAGCAGGGCGAGCTGCGACGAGGTGACGTCGCCCAGCGAACCCATCGTCCAGATGACGAACGATTTGAGAGCCGCTTCGTCGCTCAGGTATTGCATGATTTGCACGACGGCCGAGACCCCCGATCCGAACATCATGCCCAGGATCAGGATGACCATGATATCCCTGATCCGGCGGCTGACGGCCGCGATCACGGCCAGGATCGCCGCTGCGCCGACCCATGCGGCCCCGGCCACCCCGAGTGCGGTGAATCCAGGGCTTCCGGCGATCCCCAGGAGGGGAGCGCCCAACATGAAGAGCGCCACGCCGAAACTCGCCCCCGAGCTGATGCCCAGCACATAGGGCCCGGCCAGCGGGTTGCGGAAAAGGGTCTGCATCTGCAGACCGCTCACCGCGAGGGCTGCGCCTGCCGTGAGCGCGACGACGGCTTTGAGCAGGCGGATGTGCAGCACGATCTTGGCCGTGGCTGCGGGGCAGTCGCCACCGGTCAGCGCGGCCCAGATGTCGCCCGGGGGAATACGGACGGCGCCCACTGTCATATCGAGGACGAAAAGCCCGACAGTCAGCAGCGACAGGATGCAGAAAAGAAGTGCCGCACGCGGTTTCATGCCGCAAAGATAGGGATTCGCAGCGTCATTCGACTTGGCGGTAGTAATAAAAATCCTCGCTGACGAGCTCCGGGTGGAAAATTCGGATCAGGTCGCGCAGCACCAGGTCGGGGCGGACGACGCCCGATTCCCAGTAGTCGTTTCCTCCGGCGGGGGTGATCCGACGGTCGCAGTTATAGACGGCGCCCTGGCGCACGCAGCGCACGTCGGCGAACTTCGGATAGCGTGTGCGCAGCTCCCCGAGCGTCGGGATATTCCCGACGTTGAGCCACACGTCCGCCTCGGCGGTGAGCAGATAGGCCTCCTCCAGGTCGATCGGCAGCGAGCGGTTGGAGGTGTTCCTGCGGTAGATGTAGTCGCCGCCCGCATCGGCGATCAGCCGTGCGAGGTAACTGCGGGTCGAAGCCATGAACCACGAATCCCCGTAAGTGGTGTTAATCATCACTTTGGGCTGCGGGCCGGCGGCAGCTGCGGCCCGTTCTCGGAGCGCCTCGTAGCGTTCGGGGATTGCCCGGAAAAGCGTCTCCCCCGCCTCCCTCTCGCCGGCGAGTTCGGCGACGGCCACCAGCCACTCGGCTTTACCGAGCGGCGACTCTTCGAGGTACTCGCCGATGTAGGCGAAGGGAATCCCGAGCTCCCGCAGCCTGGACTCCATGCCGCTGGCGGCGTTCACGCCATAGAGCAGCACCAGGTCGGGTTCGAGCCCGAGCAGCAGCTCGTAATTCACGTTGCCGTCGAATCCCACGTCGCCCACCTTGTCCCGGTTGGCGGCGACGGAGGGGGTTGTGATGTAATCGAGCCCCGATACCCCGACCACGCGATCCGCCGCACCGAGGGCGTCGAGCATGGCTACTTGCGTCGAGGACATGCAGACGATGCGCCGTGCCTCGCCGTGCAGCACCTCGCCCTCGAATCCGGCGGGAACGGGCTCGCCGTTCCGTGCGATGAGGAAGCATTTTTCGACCCCCTCGGCACCCTGCCAGGGATTCCTGACCCGGAGCAGCGTGCTGGCTCCCCCGTCGGTGCCGACGATCTCGAAACCCGAGGCATAGGCCGGGGTGTAGAGAGGCCGGTCGAAGTCGTCGAGCGAGGCGGCCCGCCGGGAGCCGCAGGCGGTGAGCAGGGCCGTGGCCGCCGCCAACACCGCGAATCGGAACAATCGTATCATCATGGTCGATAGGTTTTAATCACTGCGCATGTCCCGGGCCCTGCGGGGGCGGGTGCTCGCGCCTGCGTTCCCGTTGCGGGAGCCGGAGTAAGTCGTTATGGCAGACGACCAAAGGCTACTAATCTCATGTTCCGGCTCCCGGTCACAGGGTTATTTCATGTAATTCTGTTCGTTTTTGCAGGAGGCTGTCCGCCCGGCGGGAGCCTCGCACGGTGCTATTTCCGTTTGCCCCAGCGGGGCTTGATGTCGAGGAATACCTCGAAGTTCATGCGCGGCATCGGACGCGAGAGCACCGACTGGTACTCCTCGTTCAACAGATTCTTGACCGAAAGTTTCACCGAGAAGTACGCCCAACTGAACGTGAAGAGCTTTTCCAGCGAAGCGTCGCTCATGTAGTAGGGGGTGATGCGCGTGATATTCGAGAATTTGTCGTTGTCCGAGGTGGTGAACCGTTCGCTGTAATAGCACCATTTATAGACCAGACGCCACGATTTGTAGGCGAGCCGGCCGGTGAGCGACGCGGAGTACTCGGGGATGTAAACCAACTGTTTCCCGACCGAGCGGTCGTTTTCGCTCAACGGCTCGCCGCGGTTGATTGCGGGGGTCCACGAAAAGCTGCCGTCGGCCCCGACCTGCCAGTTCGGAGAAAGCATGGCCTCCAGACCGGCCTTGAGCTCCACGCCATAGGAGTGCACCTCTTTGATGTTCACGGGCGTCCAGAACCCTTTTATCGTCGGCAGCCAGAGAATCCAGTCTTCGATCCGTGAATCGAACCAGGTCGCCTCGCCGCGCAGCGTGTACTTCCCCTCGCGGCCGACGGAGAACGAGAGTCCCGCATCGTAGGTGAAGCCGTGCTCCCTGCGCAGCGAGTCGTTGCCGCCCGGCTGGAAATAGAGGTCGTTCAACGTCGGGAAACGGTAGTTGCGCGAAATGGAGGCTTTCGCCACCACGTTGCCCTTTTTCGAGAGTACGAAATCGGCGAAGAATGCCGGAACGATCGGCGTCCAGTCGTCGCCGTACATCTCTTCGCGCAGGGCGAGCGAGAGTCCCAGCCGCTCGGTGGGCATCCACTTGGCCGAGACGTACCCCGTCAGCTCGACGCGGCCCTGGTCGTAACCCACGACGACCTGTTTGTTGTTGCCCTGTCCCTGGGTGTTGGGATCCTTCCGGGGGATGACGTTCTTGTCCTGGCTGCGGACGAAGTGCTGGTGCAGGGAAACATTGGCCGTGAAGAGCCATTTGCGTCCGATGTAGTACTCTCCCTCCGCCGAGCCGTAGAGCGTGTTGATCGTGCTGCGCGAGCGGATCATCTGCTCCATCCTGCCGTTGCCGAGGTCCTGTTCAAAGTCGTAGGCCTGCCACGTGTGGATGTAGCCCGCGTGGGCGCCGACCTTGAAGTGCTTGCGCAACCGTTCCCACGAAACCACGCCGCGGAACGTCTCTTCGCGCTGTTGGTTGGAATAGACGTTTTCGTCGCGGTAGTTCACATCGAGCATGGGCAAGCCCCGCTTCGAGTGGATGTACCAGGCCTGCAAGGCGAGGCGGTCGCCCCGGTCGGTATTGTAGTAGGCCTCCTGCAGCACGTGCAGATCATGGTATGCGCCGCTTTTGTTGCGGTCCATGGGGTAGTAGGAGGCGATGATATGGTAATTTTCGTCCAGGATGTTGAGTTTCTTGTTGTGGTTGCGGTATTTGAAATCGTTGGGCGACGAGGAGCAGACCACGCGCGTCGAAAGCTGCCAGCGGTCGTTGCCCCATGTCAGGCGCAGGAATTCATCGAAGGTGGAGAACGACCCGATACCCTGGACGTATTGCAGACCGAATCCCCGCGCGTCGGCCGGCCGCGTCGCGAGGGTCACGGCACCGCCCAGGCCGCCGCCCGTGACGTTCACCGACGAGGTGCCGTGCAGCAGAGCAGCGTCGTCGATGAAATAGGCGGGGATCATCGAGAAGTCGGTCATGCCCAGCATGGGGGAGTTGATGCGCATGCCGTTCCATGTCACCTGGGTGTGCGAGGGCGACGTGCCGCGGAAAGCCACCGTCGAGAGGGTGGCCCGCCCGTACTGCTTGACGAAGATCGAGGTGTTGAAGGTCAGCACGTCGGCCATCGAGAGGGCGATGTTCTCGTGCAGCGCAACGGTGTCGAGCCTGGTCTGCTGCATGCCGATCTCCTTCATCGGACGGCGTGCGGTGATCCCCACTTCGCCGATCGGGACGACGAACGAGGGGTTGTCGTTCCACCAGCCGTTGCCGCGGGATTGCTGCTTTTGCTGCCCCTGTGCTGTTGCGGCGCAGGCGAAAATGAGCGTACAGAGTAATAATTTCTTCATTCCGGGTGATCCGTTTCCTTTGTCGCCGCGTCCGGCCTCGTGCGGGCGCGGTCTGAATTGGGGTTTATTGGTCGCCGCACCGTCCAGGCGGGCCGCATACGAAGGAGGATTGCAGGTGTCTCATGGCGTGAGGGTTTATCTCCAGCAGAATGAGCCCGGGATGATTCCCACCGGGAATTTGTCGAGCTGCTTTCCCTCGGAGGAATAGCGATAGACCACACCGGGCTGAACGTAGTCGATGGCGTCGGCGATATAGACATCGGAGTTTACGGGATTGACGGTCAATCCGTAATACAATGTTTTGCGGTATTCGAGGAACGGTTTGACCGGAATGCGCTCGGCATCGACGTCCATGCGCCAGACCGATTTGTTGATCCAGTAGAGCGTGTCGCGCGAGCCGTTGAGCTGCACCTCCGAGGGACAGTCGCCGAGCCCGAACCTGAACTGTTTCACGACGGTGAAGGTCTCGGCATCGATGCAGCAGAGCGTCGGGGCTTCGTATCCGTAGGGGCTGCCCTCGTAACCGCCGTCGGTGATTGTCCACAGCCTGTCGTGGCAGTCCATTACCAGCGAGGTCGGCTGGATGCCGACGGTGAGCTCCCCGACGACCCGGTCGGTTTCGGTGTCGATCTTGAGGATGCGGTTCTGGTAGGACCAGCAGTTGGTAAAGACGTATTTTCCGTATTGTACCATCTGTTCGGTCGATCCCGACTCGAAATCCATGTCGGTCTCGATGTAACCCGTAATCCCGTAGGTTTTCGGATTCACGATGTAGATGCGGGGGTCCCAGAGCTGGGTGACGTAGGCTTTTTCATCGCTCAGGAAATGGATGTGGCGGGGGGAGGTGAACCCCGTGATGCGGCCGATCTCGCGGAACGTGTCGGGGTCGATGGCGAAGATGACGCCCGAATTGTTCACCACCACCCAACCCACGCCGTTATGGATAATCATGGACTGGGCCACGTCGCCCAGCTTGAAGCCGTTGGCGCGAACGAACACCTCGTTTTCCACCCGCATGGATTCGGGATCGTAGTAGGAGAGCGATGCGTTGCCGTACATGAAGTTGCCCTCGTTGGTGATGAAAAGGCCCCTGCCGGTGGGAACGGAACCGTCCCCGAAATCTTTGCCCGTGTCGAACTCTTCCTGCACGCGGTCGCCGTATTCCATGCAGCCGGGCAGCAGGAACAGGCAGAGCAGGAGGAGGGATAGTGTGTTCCGGATCATGGTCTAAAAGGAGACGATGCAACGGCACCGCCCGCTCCACAGAGCTCCCGTTGTCAGGTAAGGGAATTGCTTTTTCATAACGGTAAAATTCTTATAATCGGACCCCTATCGGTCAAAAAAAATCCCGCTCGCACCGGAGATGCACGAGCGGGATTCATATGGACGAATATTGCAGTCAGAACCGAGACGAATCTGTCCGATCACTACCCGTAACCCGCAGGTGTAAATCCTTTCGTCAGGGCAGGTCTTCTGACTCGCTCCCTCCGCAACGCCTTCCCGGCCGAGGCCAGTGGCAAGAGTGTGCGGAGCGTCCTTTCGGACGGGAACTCACAGCAGCAGGTACTGTCGCCGATTTGCACGGCATTCCCTTTTAATTCCGACGGGTCGGGTATTCCCGTCCCGGAAACCTTGACGCCGCAAAGATAGCTAAAAAATCGAAACGCGGCGTCGGGCGGTAAAATAATTTTGAAATCGCGGTTACAGGGCCGGTAGCGATCTGCGGGACTGTCTGCCTGCCCGTTCCGATGGCCTCAGCGTCGCCTGACCAGGCCCGGATGCTCGGCTTCGACGGTGCAGTCACCGGCATAGCTCACCTTGCCGCCGGAGGTGATGGCGGTGCTCAGCTTGCCCGAGCAGCGGACATCGGCCTTGCCGTAGGATGCGGCGGTGATTTCGTAACGTTCCACCGTCAGGTCGGGAGCCGAAAAGGAACCCCCCGAATTGACGTTGACTACGCCGTGCTGTACGGTCGAGTTACCGCCGAGGTCGATTTTTCCGTAGCCGATAGCCGTGGCCGTAAATTGTTTCCAGGAAAATGTGCCGCGAATGACGCCGCCTCCGGCTGCTTTGAGCGAAACCGTATCGCCATGCATCGGGCCGAAGATTTTTCCGTAGTTCGTTGCCGTCAGATGCAAGTCGCCGGCAACGACGTTTCCGTTCCATGTGGAGCCCCCGCCGGCGTCCAGCGTCAGCATGCGGGCCTGCGCATCGCCCTTGAACTGGCCGTAGTTCCGCAGGGAGATCGTACAATCGCCGGTACATTGGATCGATGCGGTCACAATCGAGCCCGTGTTGATCTGGACGGCGGCTCGGGTCGCCTGCAACGAACCCTGGATCTTGCCGTAGTTGTTGGCCAGAAGCTCCAGCTGGTCGGCGTCGGCATCGGCGGTGACCGAGCCGCCGGTCAGGGCCTCGATCGTGACTTTGGACGCTTTCAACGGCATTTGGCAGACAATTCTGCCGTAGGAATTCGCTCGGATGCGGCTCAGGGATGCGGATGCCGGTACGATGGCCGTGATATGTACGTCGGTGATCGAGCGGGCCTCGGGACGGAAACCGAGTGTCAGCGAGCCGCCCTGCCGGTCGAGCGTCACCCAGTCGATGACGTTGTCGTCGGCGGTGACGATGATTTGTGTCGCGGTCGGACTTACCGTGACCTCGATATCGTTGAAAACCTCCAGTACGGAGTAGTCGCCCGCCGCGCCCAGCGATTGGGATACGATATTCCCGCTGCCCGTTACGTTGGTTTCACGGACTCGGCGGGTTGCGGCGGTGCGTTTGATGCGGGTGCTGATCGCCCCCTCGGTGTTGTAGAGCTGGCGAATCTGTTCGGCCGTGAGGATGGCGGCGAACTTGTCCACGTAGTCGCGCTTGATGCGGGCCGTGGCAGCGATGTTGTCCAGCTTGGTTTTGAGGGCTTCGCGCTGCTCGGCCTGGCCGGGAGCCGCTGCCTCGGTCACCTCGGTGTGCATGGCCTTCGCCAGTTCGTCACGGTAGGTGACGTAAAGTGCGGTGAACTGTTCGCGCTGTTTCCCTTTCAGCCCGAGTTCGCGGATTACCTGATCGCAGGCCGCGGCGTTGAGCGATTCGAGCGACTGGGTGCTGACGGCTGTACGTTCGGCGTCGTCGATGGCTCGGATGGCATCCAGCATGGCTTGCCGCATGGGGCTATCCGCCGTGGATGCGGAGCAGGGCGCCTGTATGCAGCACAGGACGCAGAGAAGGAGGAGGATTCGTTTCATGGTGCCTTGGTTTATAATTGCTGGTCGTAAAGGATGTCGTCGTAATTTAGCGCGGCCGCCTGCCGCAGCGTTTCGGCCGGGGCGGTGGTGAGCAGCGCATCCAGGTCGGGGCCGTCGAGGGTGCGCCGCTCGAGGCAGAGGCCCAGGATGGCCCCGGCCAGCAGTACGGCGGCTGCGCCGGCGATGCACAGCCTGCGCAGGCGGGCGGGGTGCCTGTGCTCTCCGGCGCCGACGGTTTGGCTGAGGATCCGTTCGCGCATCCGGTCGAGGCTCCCCTCGGGAAGCGTATAGGGCAGTTTGCGGCCGATGAGTTCCTGTTCGTTCATGGCAGTTGTTCCGTTAGTTGTCGTTTGAGGTTGCAGACGGCCAGGTGGTAATTGACGCGCAGCGTTTTTTCCCGCTGCCGCAACACCCCGGCGATCTGGGCATAGGGCATTTCGTCGTAATAGCGCAGGTTGAAAACCAGCCGTTGCTTGAGAGGCAGGCGCAGCACCGCCTGTTGGAAGCGCACGAGCAGCTCGTCGCTGTCCGGAGCGGCCTGTTCGCTTACGCGGCCGGCCAACGTGCGGCTCACCGCGTCGAGCGGGGTCAGCAGCGACCGCCTGCGCCTGCCGAGCAGACTGAGCGCCCGGTTGGTGGCGATCCGGTAGAGCCAGGCTTTGAGTGCGGGGCCGTCGCCCCGGAAGCGGTCGATCCCCTTGTAAGCCCGCAGCAATGTCTCCTGGACCACGTCCTCTGCGTCCTCGTGCACCACCACAAGCCGTCGTGCGTGCCAGTAGAGCGGGGTGAGGCAGCTTTCGAGCAGACGGCCGAACGCCGCGCTGCGGGTCTCGGAGTCGTGCAGCTCGCGGAGCAGCGCGTCGGATATGTCGAAAGGTTTCTGCATGCGGTTTGTCAGTAAGACCCCGTAAAGTTGCAAAAGTTAATTGCGATCCGGAAATTATTGTCGTTTTTTCGGTTGGCGTCTCTCCTGCTGCCGGGGCGGTTGCGTTCCCGGAGCTGCCTGTTGCATCGTATCCCGTGCTCCGGGATGCGCACGGCGGACGACGTTTGCGGTGTGGTTTCGGTTTTATGCGGCGTGCGGTGTCCGTCGGTCGGGATCATTCGGACAGGGTGCCGTATTGCCGGGTGCGGAGGTTGCCGGCGGAAAGCTCGGGTGCAAAAATCGGTTGAGTCGCTTGCCGTTTCGGGACGGATGCCTTATCTTTGCCAACATGTATCTTGTGGCGGACAGCGGTGCGACCAAATGCGACTGGGCGCTGGTGGCGGAGAGCGGTGTGCAGCGCCTGCGGACGCGGGGCCTCAATCCGGCCGTCCAGGAGGCGGCGTACATGCGCCGGGTGCTCGCATCGGAGCTCGGGGCGGATGCCGCTCCCGAGGCAGTGTGGTTCTATGGGGCCGGTTGCTCTGCGCGTTTTCCCGAGGCGACGGCCCTGATGCGGACGCTGCTCGGGGAGCGTTTCCCGTCGGCGCGCATCGGCGTGGAGTCCGATCTGCTGGGCGCTGCGCGGGCGTTGTTCGCCGACGGCGGGGGGATCGCCTGCATCCTGGGCACGGGCTCCAATTCGGGGTGGTACGACGGGCGGGGCATCGTGCGTAACGTACCTCCGCTGGGATACGTGCTGGGCGACGAGGGGAGCGGGGCCGCCATCGGGCGGGAACTGCTCCGCGGCGTGCTGCGGGAGACGCTTCCCCCGGAGCTGTGCGCCCTGTTTTACCGGCGGACGGGACTCGATTACGAGCGCATCGTCGGCGAGGTTTACCGGGGCGAGGCCCCCAGCCGCTTTCTGGCATCGCTCGCGCCTTTCGCGGCGGAACATATCGGGCGGGCGGAGATACGGTCGCTGGTGCGGGGCGTTTTCGATGATTTCGCTGCGCATATCCTGAGCCGCTACCCCTCGACGCTTCCGGTGGCTGCTGCGGGCGGCGTGGCGGCGGCGTTCGGGGAGCTGCTGCGCGAGACCCTCGCAGCGCACGGACGGCGGGTCGCGGCGATCGTGCGTGCGCCGCTCGACGGATTGATCGCATACCATGAAACAAGACGATAACCGGGTGACGGAGCAGCCGTCGCCGTATGAAGATTTGCGCGGCCTTTCGCTGCGCGGACTGCTGGAGGCCATCAACCGGGAGGATGCGAAGGTGCACCGGGCTGTGGCCCGGACGATTCCGGTCATGGAGCGGCTCGTGGAACAGGTGGTCGCCCGCATGGAGCGGGGCGGTCGGATGTTCTACATCGGGGCGGGCACCAGCGGCCGGCTGGCCGTCACCGACGCATCGGAGCTGCCGCCCACCTACGGTATTCCGTTCGACCGGGTGATCGGCCTGATCGCCGGGGGCGACGGCGCCCTGCGCCGGGCTGTGGAACATGCCGAAGACGATCTTGCGGGTGCCTGGCGCGATATGATGCCCTATGCCCCCTGTGCGGGGGATGTGCTGGTCGGCGTCGCGGCTTCCGGTACGACCCCCTATGTGGTCGGGGGATTAAGGGAGGCCCGCAGGCGGAAACTGCTGACGGCCGCCGTGGTCTGCAATCCTGCGAGTGCGGCCGCTGCGGAGGCCGAATATGCGCTCGAGGCGGTGGTGGGGCCGGAGTTCGTGACCGGCTCGACCCGCATGAAGGCGGGCACGGCCCAGAAAATGATGCTCAACATGCTTTCGACCGCCGTGATGATCCGCCTGGGACACGTGAGCGGCAACCGCATGGTCGATATGCAGCTCACCAACGACAAGCTCGTCGAACGGGGCGCCCGTCTGGTTGCGGAGTGGGGCGGGATCGACGTGGAGGCGGCCCGCGGACTGCTGCTGCGGAGCGGCTCGGTGCGCCGGGCGCTCGAAACTTTGAACGGAGAGGACGATGTATCGTAACCTGAGTGAATTTATCGCACGGCTGGAACGCGAGGGCGAGCTGGTGCGGATCGGAGCGGCCGTTTCGCCCGCATACGAGATCGCGGAGATCACCGACCGCATGTGCAAGTCGCCGGATGGCGGCAAGGCGCTGTTGTTTGAAAATACGGGGACGGGTTTCCCGGTGCTGACCAATATGATGGGCTCCCCTCGTCGCATGGCCGCGGCGCTCGGCGCAGAATCGCTCGAAGCGGTCGGCGCGCGCATCCGGGCGCTGCTCGACGATGCCCGCGCGCCGAAGGATTCGCTGCGGGAGCGGCTGCGGCTGCTGCCTCTTCTGGCCGAAGCCGGACGCTGGCTGCCCCGTGCGGGCACGCGGCGCGGCGCTTGTCAGCAGGTGGTGCTGCGTGGGGACGAAGCTTCGCTCGGGCGGCTGCCTGTGCTGCGGTGCTGGCCCTGCGACGGCGGCCCGTTCGTCACCCTGCCGATGGTGCACACCGTCGATCCCGAAACCGGGGTGCGCAACGTGGGCATGTACCGGATGCAGGTGTTCGACGACCGCACGACCGGGATGCACTGGCATATCCACAAGACCGGGGCGCGTCATTTCGATGCCTACCGCCGGCTGGGGCGGCGCATGCCCGTTGCAGTTGCGCTGGGCGGCGATCCGGTCTATGCCTATGCTGCGACGGCTCCCATGCCGGACGACATGGACGAATACCTGCTGGCGGGATTCCTGCGCCGTCGTCCGGTGCGGCTGGTGCGGTGCCTGACCAACGGGATGTACGTACCCGCCGACTGCGATTTCGTGATCGAGGGTTACGTCGATCCGGCGGAGGAGCCGGCGGAGGAGGGGCCCTTCGGCGATCATACGGGCTTTTACTCCCTGCAAGACCTTTATCCCCGTTTCCACGTGACGGCCATTACGCACCGCCGCGACGCCGTGTGGCCCGCGACGTTGGTCGGGGTGCCTCCGATGGAGGACGCCCGGATCGCGGAGGCGACCGAGCGGATTTTCCTGGAGCCGATCCGCGCTGCCGTGCTGCCCGAAGCGGAGGATTTGTGGATGCCCGCGAGCGGCGTGGCGCACAATCTGGCGGTGGTCGCCATGCGGCGGCGCTATGCCGGACAGGCCCACAAGGCGGCGCAGGCGCTCTGGGGTGCGGGGCAGATGATGTTCAACAAGTACCTGCTGCTCGCTCCCGCCGGTTGCGACGTCCGCGATACGGAGTGCCTTGCAGCGCTGGTGCGGCGGGCCGACCCCGTGCGGATGCTGATTCGCGGGGAGGGGGTCGCCGACGTGCTGGATCATGCCACGGCCACGCCCGGTTTCGGCGGTAAGGCCGCCCTCGACCTCACGTCCGTCGATCCCGCCGGGCCCGAGCCCGTGCTCCCTTCGCCGGCGGCGTTCGTTCAGGCGGGCGGCATCGTCGCAATGCGTGCCGAATACCTGACCCGATGGGGTGTTGCAGCGCTTTTCGCGCCCCGCGGAGGCAGGGTCGATGTCGGGGACTGTCTCCGGCGGAACGGATTGGAAAGGGTGCCCTATGCGGTGCTGTTCGATGCCGAAGCCCGGTCGCTGCCCGACGGGAGCGACCTGCTGTGGCTGGCCGCGGCCAACAGCGATCCCCGGCGGGATTTGCAGCTTGTCGGCGGCACGCTTCTGATCGACGCCCGCAGCAAGCGGCCCGGGGTGGAGGGCCATCCGTCCCGTTTCCCCAACGTGGTGTGTTCGCATCCGGAGACGATCCGCAAGGTCGATTCCCGCTGGACGGAATACGGATTGGGCGAAATGCTGCCCTCCCCCTCGGAACGCTATCGGGGGTTGTTGTTGTCCGAAGAGGCCGCATGGTGAGATGAAAGGTTGGTTTACTGTGCGCGAACGGCTGGCACTGCTGGCTTTCCTGCCTTTGGCGGGGCTTTTCGCGTTGCTCTGCCTGTTGCTTGAGCCGCGGCCGCGGCCGGAAGAGGCGGCCGCCCTGCAACGGGATCTGGAGAGCCGGGCGGATTCGGCATCGCTCTTTCCCTTTGATCCCAATACGGCGGACTATGCGGCCTTGCGCCGGCTCGGGCTGACTGCCCGCGAAGCTGCGGGACTGCTGCGCTACCGCGCCGCCGGCAAGCGGTTCCGTATTCCCGAGGACGTGGCGACCTGTTATGAAATCGGCGATTCGCTCTATGCCGTCCTCGCGCCCTATATCCGCATCGGCTCCGAATATGCGTTCGCTCCCCGCGGGAATAGGGGGCGTTTTGCGGAACATGCCGGAGCGCGACGGCGGGAAATCCGCCCTTTCGAGCCGTTCGGAATCGACACCGTCGGCGCGGACTATCTGGTGCGCATCGGTTTTACCGAGCGGCAGGCCCGGGCTGTCGTGCGCTACCGCCTGGCGGTGGGGAGTATCCGCGACCTGCGGATGCTGGCCGCCTGCTTCGTGGTGGGCGACTCGGTGGCGGAACTGCTGGCCCCTTATGCGCTCTTTCCGGCCGGGGAGTCGGGCGAAGAGTTGCTGGAGCTCAACGGCGCCGACTCCGCCGCTCTGCGCGGGGTAATCGGCATCGGCGAAAAGACCGTCGCGGCGATCCTCGATTACCGGAGGCGGCTCGGCGGCTTCCACTCGGTTGCGCAGCTCAGCGAGGTGCGGGGTGTGACCGAGAGCAATTTCGAGCGGATCGTGCAACAAATTTATTGCGACAGTTGCAAAATTCAGAAAATAGATATTAACTTTGCATCCCCGGACAAGCTGCGCGGCCATCCCTACCTGCCGCCCGCGACGCTGAGGAAACTGTTGAGCAAAAGACAACTGAAAGGAGGTTGGCGTACCGTAGAGGAACTGATTGACGACCATATCATCACGCGGAGAGAGGCCCTGAGGCTTGCTCCGTACCTGCGATTTACGGAAACGACAGCGACATCCGACCACTATGCGGCTACCCGGGGCGAGGCTCCGGAGGCCAGCGAACAAAACGAAACGAACGAACAAAATTAAAAAGATACCCATTATGATTATCATGCCGGTTAAAGAGGGCGAAAACATCGAAAGGGCCCTCAAGAAATTCAAGCGCAAATACGAGCGTACGGGTGTGCTCAAGGAGCTTCGCCGCCGCCAGTACTTCACCAAGCCTTCGGTCGCGAAGCGCGAGGCGATGCAGCACGCGGTGTATGTGGAGCACATGCACAGCGAGGAGGAGTAGCGCTCGGTCCGCTTGCCGGACGAAATGGGGATGCAGCGATGCATCTCCTTTTTTTGTGCGTACCGGGCAGCGGTCGGGATGGGTTGCGCTCGAAAATTCGCTGCCATGCCGGCGCGAATGGGCGCCTGGCACTTCGAGTTCGCCGTTTCGCTTCCATGCTGTTGCGCTCGGACGGAAGACGCGGGCCGGATGAATGACAGCGGCGCGGGCCCGCACCCGCTCAGGCGGTTTGCAGGCGGAGGATCGGGAACAGGATACTATGAATCGGGCCTTTTCGCTTCTATTCTGCTGCGTTCGACGGAAGACGCGGGCCGGATGAAAATGACAGCGATACGGCACCGCACCCGCTCAGGCGGGTTGCAGGTGGGGTATTGGGACTGGATACTGTGAATCAGGCCGTTTCGCTTCCATGCTGTTGCGTTCGGATGGAAGACGCGGGCCGGCTTAGTGACAGCGGCGCGGGCCCATACTGCTCAGGCGGTTTGCAGGCGGAGGATCGGGAATAGGATACTATGAATCGGGCCGTTTCGCTTCTATTTTGCTGCGTTCGGACGGAACGCGGGCCGGATGAAAATGACGGCGATACGGCACCGCACCCGCTCAGGCGGTTGGCAGACGAAGAATTGGGGAACGGATACTGTTTCTTTTTCTTTGCGTATTTTCGTTCCGATTCCGAACGATTTATTTTTTATGCGGTTTTATGCGTTCTTATACGGCTCGCGGGCGGATTCGTGCCGCAGCACTTACGGCTTTTCCGGCAGACGCATCCTGCAGCGGGTCGGTGACGCACGACCATTGTGGAAAATGCACCGGTTGCTGCCTCTTCCGTCTTTTCGTCCTCCCTTTTTCGTCCTCCCTTTCTCGTCCTCCCTTTCTCGTCCTTCCCTTCTCGTCCTCCCTTTCTTATCCTCCCTCTCTCATCCTCCCTCTCTCATCCTCCCTCTCTCATCCTCCCTCTCTCGTCCTCCCTTAGTCCCTCCTCTTCACAGCTCTCCTCTCTCTTTATCTTTTTTATTCGACACAGGGCGTAATCTTGCTCCGGTTTGCGGGCTGTAACCGCGGCCGGTAGGCGGAAGGCGGCAGCGGCCGGTGGTGATGGTTAGAAGCGGAATCCGGCCGTGAAAACAAGATAAGAGTCGGTCAAATCGTAAGGAGTGCCCGCTACGCTGAAATGCCGGTATCCCACGTCTAATGTGATCCCCATGCGTCGGGAGAGGGCGATGTCCACGCCGACGGAGGGTCTGTAATAGCCCTCCCGGAATTCGCACGCATAGCCTGCATCGCATGAGGCATAGAGTGACACGCGGCTTTTGCCGAGCGGAAGGTAGCCCCTCACCGTGCCGAAAACGGGGATCTCCCGGTCGATTGGGGTGCCGATCCGGGCGATGTAGCTGAAACCGGCGCCGACGAAGAGGTAATCGAAAAGCCTTACACCCTGGCGGGTAGTGATTTCATACCATTTGTCCGGCGAAGTAGTTTTCGGTTCGAGGGCGATGCCGCCGGCCAGTTCGCCCTGGTAGCGTACTTTTTTGCCTCCGGCTGCTGCGGTCAGAGCCAGGCCGGTCAGGATCATGCAAAGGAGCAGTTTTTTCATCGCGGTAAGTTTTGGTTTACGTCTCTTAACCCGGCAAACCGGTGCGCGGGCGTTTGTCCATGCCGGCTTCGGCAACGGATTATCCGTCGCAGCGTCCCGGGGGGGCATATCTTTTCGCTTGCCTTGAACAAAGATAACAAAAGTTTTTCGGAATCCGCCTTACATCATAATCGTAAGGTGCTGATTCATAAGTACAATTAAATATATTTTCTTACATGGGCCGAATCGCCGGTCCGAACGAAGCCAGCAGATGTTGTCCCTTTCCCGGGTGTCGCCGCTGAAGCGACACCCACACGCCGAACGAACAGGCAGGCGGAAATTTCGGACGGATGACCGCTGCGGGTAAGGACGCATAGGCATGAGAGGTTGCAGTCCGCTTTGCGAACGGACGAAACGGATGGGGCGAGTCAGAGACGGGCAGCAATGGACGGATTGCAGATCGAACGTTTCGGACAGAAGTACCGTCCAATCGGGGTGTATGTTGCTGAATTTAGCCCTATCTTTGCACGAAGAAAAGAAGAAATGAATAAATTACTTGTCTTCTCCGCGGTGATGTGCTGCCTTTGCCTCGGAGCCTGCGACCTGATCGAATACCACCCGTACGACACGCGGGTGAGCGGGCAGCGTCACGTCAATGAGGCCAACGTGCAGCGAATCGAGCAGGCGATGTGCGGGCGGACGAGCTACCGTTTCGCCGTGATAAGCGACACGCAGCGGGCGTATGACGAAACCGCCGATGCCGTCCGAGCGATCAATGCGCGGGGCGACGTCGATTTCGTGATCCATTGCGGCGATGTTTCCGACTTCGGCGCCACGCGCGAGTTTCTCTGGCAGCGCGATCTGCTCAATGGTTTTGCCATGCCCTATGTCTGTCTGCTCGGCAACCACGACTGCCTCGGCACCGGCGAGGACGTTTTTTCGGAGGTCTTCGGCGATCCCGACTTCGCCTTTACGGTCGGAGACACGCGCTTCATCTGCCTCAATACGAACGCTATGGAGTACGACTATTCGCATCCGGTCCCCGATTTCGATTTTATCGGGATGCAGTTGGAACACCTCGATCCGTCCATCGGGCGGACGGTCTTCGTGATGCACGTACGGCCGTTCGAGTTTCAGTTCAACAACAACGTCGCGCAGGTTTTCCAACTCTATCTCGGGCAGTTTCCCGGCATGGAATTCTGCATTTACGGCCATGAGCACAAGCTGGCTGCCGACGACCTGTTCGGCGACGGGGTGATCTACTACGGATGTGCCGATATCGCCAAGCGCAGCTACCTGCTTTTCACCGTGAAAGGAGCGGATTATGCATGTGAGACGGTCGTTTTTTAGGCTGGCGGCGACGGTTTTCCGCCTCCTTGCCCTGCTGCTTCCGGCGGCATCGGTCGCAGCCTGTCCCGATTCGTGGCCGGGAACGGACGATTATTCGGCGACGGCTTCCAATCGGTTGTGCGCAGCGGGGGGCTGCGAAGCCGCGCCCCCGGCGGCCGCATCGTTCGAGATGCCGGCGGTGCCTGTGCCGGAACCGTTGCGGCAGGAGCCGGATACGGCGATCCTGCGTCGGCTCGCCGGGTCGGGGAGTCATCTGCCGGTGGCTTCCTACAAGGTGCGGCGCGACGGTCGGATGACGGTGCATCGTCTCGACAACCGGGTGCATCGGGGACGCGATTCGTGGGAGCGGTTGATACCGACCCACGCCAAGCTGCAGTATGCCGGGGGTATCGGCTTCATGTCGGCGGGTTTCGGATGGGACTACGGGCCCCGCTGCCAGTGGGAGACGGACCTGATGGTCGGGGTAGTGCCGGCCTACAATGCAAAGGACCCCAAGATGACGCTTACCCTCAAGCAGAACTGGATGCCCTGGGGAATTCGCTGCGGCGAGCGTTTCGCCGTCGAGCCGTTCGCCTGCGGCATCTACCTTTCGACGATCCTGAGCGACAGGTTTTGGGTGCGCGAACCCGACCGCTATCCGAAACACTACTATCCGATCGCCACCCGCCTGCGGGCGCACCTCTTCGTGGGGCAGCGTGTTACATGGAACACCTCGCTGCGGCGCGAACGGCTCGTGCGGCGTATCACGGCCTACTATGAACTGAGCACCTGCGATATTTACCTGATAAGCAAGGTCGGCAACCGCTTGCTCCGGCTTTCCGACATATTGGGGCTTTCGTTCGGCGTGAAGTTCCAGTTTTACTGAGCCGTGCGGCGGAGGGTGTGATTGCATGGTAAGGTGGAACCCGCAAGGCTGAAAATACGATTGTTGTCCCTGCGCAAATCGCCGGCGGAAACCGCCCGGACTATCGGGCGCTCAGAACGTGCGGACAAGCGAATCCAACAGCCGCGCCGCCTGCGGATCGTCGCGGGCAAGCAGGCCGACGAATGACGGGTAAGCAAGTCCCGGCCGGTACCGCCAGGTTGCGTAAAACCTGCGCATAAACCTGATCCAGCGGTCGTATCCCATCCGGGAAGCCACCCGGTCGATCACGACGGGCCCTTTGCAGTAAACCGCCGTGTTGTTGTCGTTATGCCGCATGTCGATCAGGCGGGCGTCGGCGGCGGTACCTCTGACCGTTTGCATGGGTTTTTCATATTCCGTTTCGAGGAGCGAGCGAAAAACCTCCTCGCCCGCTGTCGCACGCACGAACAGCAGGGTCATATACTCGTTGAGCGACTCTTTGATGAAATAGGCGGCTTCGGCGCCGTCGGGAATGAGCAGCGTCCACTCGCCCAGCCAGCGGTGCCCGATCTCGTGTGCCAACGGCAGGAGGTGGGGTTTGGCGGCGAATTTCTCCTGCGAGGCCGAAATCAGGTTGAGGTTGTTGCGGTTCGAGTAACCGCTGGTGTGAAAGAGATAGACCGGATGCCCGCCGATGGCGTTCCGGGCGTCGTCGTAGGGGCCGAAACAGGCGGCAAAGAACGCCGTGGCATCGCGTGTCAGCCGGTGCAGCTCATCGATTCGCGCGGCGGGGACTTCGGGCGCAGGCATGAACCACAAGCGCAGGGTGTCCCTGTCGAGCAGGTGGACGGTTTCCCGGTAGCGGGTCGTGTCGAGCAGGGCGAAGACGCACGAATGGGATACGACCGCTTCGGGGATGCGGGAATGGAAAAGACGGGTGTTTCCCTTTCCGACACACTCCTGCGTCGGATACCCTCCGAGCGGGACGATGCCTGCGGGTAGCTCGTAGCACACATCGAAATGGGAACGGTCGCCGAAAACATAAGGATAGAAGTTTTCGCCATAGGAGGGTTCCCACAGTTCGCAGCCGTTATCCCCGTAAACGAAGGCGCTCGTCAGATTGCAATAAACATAGGTCATGCGGACACGGCGCGGCTGACGGGTCGGGGCGGCAAAGGCGATGGTTCTGGCCTCGGGATCGTAATGCCATGCCGCCTCGGGTGACACGGTGACCCGAAGCGCGCCGACCGAATAGGCGGCATCGCCGCCGAATCGCATGACCGCCGTGCTGTCCTCGTCGAAGCGCAACGTGAATGTGCAATCGATCAGCAGGTTGAAATCTTCCATGCCTGTCTTGGAAAAGACGATCGCATAGTTTTCGACGCGGTTTTGCTGCGTAAGGGGTATAGATCCTTCGTAATTCACCCCGGTATCCGCCGGAAGGGGTGGACGGAATGAACGTCGGATTCCCGACAGGGCCGAATCCGCATTGCTTCGGCTCGTTCGCTCCGACCGGTCATCTGCCGGAATAGTGACGGAATAATCCGGGCAGAGGTGTCGTGCCGGGTGCATACCCGTAAAGAGCGCCGGTATTCCGATCGACACGGCTGCGATTGTGAGGAGCATGGTTTTCATGGTCGTGTGCTTTAATTCGCCATAAATGTAAAGTATTATTTACATAAAAGCAAGTTTACACGACAATATTACGGAATTTCTTCGACCGGGATGAAATTCCGTGCGGGTGAAGCCGGAGAAGCGGGGGAGTCAGCTCCGCACGTAGTGGGGCATTTCGGCGGGAATCTCCATCGAGAACTCGACCAGCCCGCATACCTCGCCCGCGCTGCGCCAGACGGTTTGGTAGATCAGTTTGCGCACGCCCCGTTTTTCGATCGTATAGACGTTTTTGCCGCCCTCGGCGAGCAGGCGGGCGATGATGCCGCGCGAGCGTTCGTTGTGGCAGGGAATCAGCGAGCGGCCCCGCACGTCGCCGTTTACCTGACGCGATCGGGCATTCTGGTAGAGCACCGTTCCCTCCCTGTCGCACAGGGTGACGGCGCAGTCGAGCGATTCGCTCCAGTCGTATTCTTCGGGTATGTTCATGACTTTGGCATTGGATTTTAAGCGGGTAGGTATGCGGCGTCTGATCGCGGCCGATGGTCGGTTTTTGTCGGGCTGTCCGGCTCTCGCCGCTTTGGATTTCCTGTTCCTGTGTCCGATCGGGCTGCGTTGTTTCCGGGCTCGCGCAGCAGGCGGATCAGAGCGAAATCTTCACGAGCTGCTCGCGGTAGGCGTTCAGAATCCGCGACTTGGAGATGAAACCCAGGTAACGATTCTGCTTGTCCACGATGGGCAGCATCCAGGTGTGGTTATCCTCGAAGCGGCGCAGGACGCTCTGGATCTGTTCGTGTTCCATGATCTTATCCGGCGGCTGGATCATGTAGTAGGTGATCGAGGTGTCGTACTTCGCGGGCTTGAACATATCCTCGCGCAGATCGTCGAGCTGTACGATGCCGACCAGATGGTTGAAGTTGTCGATCACCGGAAAGACATTGCGGCGCGAAGTAGCGATCAGATTCACCACGTCGCCCAGCGTGTAGAACTCCTTGATGCGGATGAAGTCGGTCTCCATCAGCTCGTCGAGGTTCAGAAAGACGAAAACCGACTCGTCCTTGTTGTGGGTGAGCAGTTCGCCTTTTTTGCGTAGCTGCTTGGTATAGATCGAGTCGGGGTCGAGCCAGTAGGCCACCCCGAACGAGATGCAGGCGACGATCATCAGGGGAATGAAAAGTTCGTAACCTTTCGAGAGTTCGGCGATCAGGAAGATCGAGGTCAGCGGGGCGTTCATCACCCCCGCCATCACCCCGGCCATGCCGACCAGCGTGAACGAGACCATCGATACGTCCCAGCCGAACAACGTATTGCAGACCAGGGCGACGGTGGCTCCCATGAAAGCCCCCACGAACAGCGACGGGGCGAAGGTTCCGCCCACGCCCCCTGCGGCATTGGTCGAGGCCATCGCCACGACCTTAAAAAACATGATGGCGACGATATAGAGGATCACCACCCAGTCGATCGAGCTGAATTGATAGAACAGCGAGTTGTCGAACAGGGCCGTCGTGTTGTTGAGCATGAGCGAGGTGAATCCTTCGTACCCTTCGCCGTAGAGCGGAGGAAAGACGAAGATCAGTATGCCGAGCACCGCGCCTCCCAGCAGCCATTTTTTATACTGCCGGTCCATTCGCTTGAACAGGTTGGCGATGCGTGCGTTTACGGTGGTGAAGTAGAACGACATCACCCCGCACAGGCCGCCCAGCAGGATGAAAAGCGGGATTTGCCGCAGCTCGAACGGGTCGGGCGTCACCGAGATGATCGGATTGAAACCCCGCAGCATGAAGGCCATCGTCGTCGCGGTGATGGAGGAGATCAGCAGCGGCACGACCGAGCCGGCCGTGATGTCGAGCATCAGGATTTCCAACACGAACACCACGCCCGTGATGGGCGCCTTGAAAATTGCGGCGAGGGCCGCGCCCGCTCCGCAGCAGAGCAGCAGGGTGGTGTGCTTGTAGTTCAGCCGGGCCAGACGGCTCACGTTGGAGCCGATGGCGGCCCCCGTCAGCACGATGGGGGCCTCGGGGCCGACCGAACCGCCGAAACCGATGGTGGTCGCCCCTCCGACGATCGAGGTCCAGCAGTTGTGGGGGGCGATGTGTGAGCTTTTGCGCGACATCGCATAGAGCACGCGCGTGACCCCCTCCGAAATATTGTCCTTGACGATGTAGCGGACGAAGAGCGTGGCCAGGATAATGCCGATCGCGGGATAGACCAGGAAAAGGAAATGGGACTGTTCGACCGGGAACCAGTGGGTGAGCAGCGTGGTGATGCCGTGCAGCAGCTCTTCGAAAAGGTAGGTTCCGAAGCCGGCCAGCACGCCCACCACGATCGCCAGCAGCGCGAGTACCTGCGTGTTGCTGAGCTTGCGGGTAAGCTTCAGGAACCGGATGTAGAATTTCTCGTAGTGGAGCACCATGGTCGCTCGGTTTGTTCCGCGTGTCTGCGGACTCAGAACGGTTTGATGCCCATGATGGCGCGCACCTCCCGCAGCGTCTCGTCGGCGCTCCGGCGTGCGGCGGCCGCACCGTCGCCCACGACCTGATGGAGGTAGTTCTCGTCGGCCGCGATTGCCTGCATGCGTTCGCGGATGGGGGCGATGTGGCGGATGATGTCTTCGGCCAGTTGTTTTTTGAGGTCGCCGTAGCGGATGGCGCAGCGGGCGTACTGCTCGCGGAAATAGGCGACGGTGGAGGGATCGGAGACCGCCTCCATGATGGTGAAGATGTTGCGCACGGGCTCCGAGAGGGGCGAGTCGGGCTCGGTGGGGCCGGCGTCGGTCACGGCTTTCATCACCTTTTTGCGAATCGCCTCGTCCGTATCGGCCAGGTAGAGGCAGTTGCCTTCGCTCTTGCCCATCTTGCCCGAGCCGTCGAGCCCGGGAATTTTCACCAGCTCCGAGCCGAAGTTGTAAGGCTGGCTCTCGGGAAAGAAATCGACCCCGTAGAGGGTGTTGAAACGGCGGGCCAGCACGCGAGTGATTTCGAGGTGCTGCTCCTGATCCTTGCCCACCGGAACTTTGTCGGCGCGGTGCAGTAGGATGTCGGCGGCCATCAGCACGGGATAGCAGAGCAGTCCGGCATTGACGTTGTCGGGCTGCTTGCGCGCCTTTTCCTTGAACGAGGCGGTGCGCTCCAGTTCGCCCAGATAGGCGTGCATCGAGAGCAGCAGCGAGAGCTCGGCCACCTGCGGCACGTCGCTCTGGATGTAGATCGTCGCCACGTTGGGATCGAGGCCCGCAGCGAGGTATTCCGAGAGCACCGCACGGATGTTGTCGTGCAGGTGCGTGGGGTCGGGGTGGGTCGTGAGGGCGTGGTAATCGGCGATGAAGAAGAAGCACCGTGCGTCGTGTTGCATGCGGATGAAATTCTTCAGAGCACCGAAATAGTTGCCCAGATGAAGCCGGCCTGTGGGACGTATCCCGCTGAGTACAGTATCCATGATCGAGAGGAGAATCGGTTTGATCGCACAAACATACGAAAAATAATACGGGCCATGAAAAAAGCTTGCCGGATATAGTTTTTTTTTATATTTTTGACCTGGTAAATAAGAATCCGGATATGACCATCATTCAACTCGAATACCTGCTCGCCGTGGCCAACTGCGGCAGTTTTTCGCTGGCGGCACAGCACTGTTTCGTGACGCAGCCTTCGCTGAGCATGCAGATCAAGGCGTTGGAGGAGGAGCTGGGGGTGGTGCTGCTCGACCGCTCCAAGAAACCCGTAATCCCGACCGAGGCGGGCGAAGTGGTGCTCGAACGGACACGGGAGACGCTCCGGTGCTACAACAACATCCGCGAGGCGGTCGCCGAACTCAAGGGAGAGACGGCCGGAAAACTCCGCCTGGGGGTGATTCCGACCATCGCGCCGTACCTGCTCCACAAGTTCATCCCCGTCTTCGTGCGCGACTATCCGCGGGTGGAGATGGAGGTTTCGGAGATGGTCACCCACGACATCGTGGACGCGCTGCGACGGGATCGGATCGACGCGGCGCTGGTCGCCAGCGGCACGTGCGGCGACGGCATTGTGGAACACGAGCTTTTCAGCGACCGCTTCTATGCCTACGTATCTCCCGCCAACCCCCTCTACGAGCGGCAGAATATCCGCATCGAGGAGATCGACCTGCGCGAACTGGTGCTGCTCTCTCCGGGAAACTGCATGCGCGACCAGATCATCGAACTGTGCCAGGCCAAGCGCGAGGTGCCCTCGCATTACTCCTTCGAGTCGGGCTCGCTCGACACGCTCATGCGCATCGTGGACTGCACCCACTGCCTGACGATCATCCCCGAAATGGCCGTCGAATACATCCCCGAAGAGCACCGCAACCAGCTCAAGACGCTGGCCAAAGGGGCTACTTCGCGGAAAATAGCCGTGGCCGTGCGGCGTACCTACGTGAAAAGCTCGATCATCCGGGCTTTGACCCAGACCATTCTGGACAATGCCAGGCGGTGACTTCCGGCGGCGCGCTAATATTCGTCCGCCGCGCTGCGGAATTTCCAATCCTTTTTCGTACCTTTGCAAAGTTATGGATACGAGAAAACAGGACACGGCAAGGCTGATCGAGGAGATCGTCCTTGCGATCGAAGATAAAAAGGGTAAGGATATTGTATCGTTGGACCTTTCGGGTTTCGACGGGGCCATCTGTTCGCATTTCGTCGTCTGCCATGCCGATTCGACCACGCAGGTGGCCGGCATCGCAGCCGGTGTGGAGCAGCGCGTGCTCGAAAAGCTGGGCGAGAAACCCTGGCGGATCGAAGGCGAGCAGAACGCGCTTTGGATCGCCATCGACTACACGGATGTGATGGTTCATATTTTCCAGCGCGAACTGCGCGAGTATTACAGGCTGGAGGAGCTGTGGGCCGATGCGCCGGTAAAGCATTATCAGTACGAAGAGTAAGTTATGGCACAACAGAACAAACGCATAAACAATAAGGTGAATATGCCCCGTCCCTCGTGGATGTGGGTGTACGGGGTCATCGGCCTGCTCATTGTCGGGTACTGGATTTTCGGTAACGACACCGCGGCACCCGTCAAGAGCGACTGGAACACCGTCGAGCGGATGGTGCGCGACGGCGACGTGGACAAGATCGAAGTGCTCAACCGCGACGTGGCGCAGGTTTACCTCAAACCCGGCATGGCGGACAAATACCGCAGCGACTCCACCGACCGGCGCTTCAGGACCATGCCCGAAACGGGCGTGCAGCTCGTGTTCAACATCGGGTCGGTGGATACGTTCCGCCACGACCTCGACGCGGTCACGAGCGAGTCGGGCAACGACGTGATCCTCACTTATGAAAACAAGAGCGATTCGTGGAGCAACCTGCTGATCCAGCTCCTTCCGTGGGTGCTTTTCATCGGGGTCTGGATTTTCATCATGCGGGGCATGTCGCGCGGCGCCTCGGGCGGCGCGGGCGGTGGCATCATGAACGTCGGCAAGGCCCGGGCGCAGGTTTTCGACAAGGACCGCGCCGATCAGCGGGTGACGTTCAAGGATGTGGCCGGACTGGAGGAGGCCAAGGTCGAGATCATGGAGATCGTGGATTTCCTCAAAAAAGCCGACAAGTACAGGGCAATCGGAGCCAAAATCCCCAAGGGCGCCTTGCTGGTGGGCCCTCCCGGAACGGGTAAAACCCTGCTGGCAAAAGCGGTAGCGGGCGAGGCCAACGTGCCGTTCCTCTCGATTTCGGGTTCCGATTTCGTCGAGATGTTCGTCGGCGTGGGGGCTTCGCGGGTGCGCGACCTGTTCGAGCAGGCCAAGCAGAAAGCCCCCTGCATCGTCTTCATCGACGAGATCGACGCCATCGGCCGCGCCCGCGGCAAGAACGCCGGTTTTTCGGGCAACGACGAACGCGAGAATACGCTCAACCAGCTTTTGACCGAGATGGACGGCTTTCAGACCAATGCCGGGGTGATCGTCCTGGCGGCCACCAACCGGGCCGACATTCTGGACAAGGCGCTCATGCGTGCGGGTCGTTTCGATCGTCAGATCGAGGTGGGGTTGCCCGATGTGAAGGAGCGGGAGGAGATTTTCAATGTGCATCTGCGCACCCTCAAGCTCGATCCGCAGCTCGACCGTTCGTTCCTGGCGCGGCAGACTCCCGGTTTTTCCGGTGCCGATATCGCCAACGTCTGTAACGAGGCGGCTCTGATCGCCGCTCGGCATAACAAACCGTTCGTGTCGCGCGAGGATTTCCTCGCGGCCATCGACCGGATCATCGGCGGCCTGGAGCGCCGCAACAAGATCATCACCGACGAGGAGAAGCGTGTGATCGCCTACCACGAGGCGGGTCATGCCACCGTGAGCTGGATTCTGGAGAACGCCAGCCCGCTCATCAAGGTGACCATCATCCCGCGCGGCAAGGCGCTCGGCGCCGCATGGTATCTGCCCGAGGAGCGGCAGATCACCACGCGCGAGCAGCTCATGGACGAGCTGGCCGCCACGCTCGGCGGCCGCGTTTCGGAGCAGATCACCTTCGGGCACGTCTCCACCGGGGCGCTCAACGACCTGGAACGGGTGACCAAGCAGGCTTATGCGATGGTGGCCTACTACGGCATGAGTCCCGAGGTGGGTACCCTGAGCTATTACGATTCCACGGGTCAGAGCGATATGTCCCTTACGAAGCCCTATTCGGAGCGAACCGCTCAGCAGATCGATACGGAGGCCCGGCGGATTATCGACGAAGCTTACGCCATGGCCGAGCGCGTGCTGCACGACCACGCCGACGGACTCCGCGAGTTGGCCGAGCTGCTTCTCGAGCGCGAAGTGGTCTTTACCGAGGACGTCGAACGCATCTTCGGCCGGCGCAGGAAGGATATTTTACGGGAGCAGCAGGAGGAGGCAAAAAAACAGAAGGGCACCTCCGTCGGAACCGCCCGCCCCGAAGTGATCGCCCCCGAGCTGCCCGACGATCCGTCGGAACCGCTCGGCGATCGGGAACGGATGGCGGATGTGGCCTTGCCGGATGCCGATCGTGCCGTCCATGCTTCCCCTGCCGCGGCCGTTTCCGATACAGGGCTGCAGGACGGGCCGGCCTCTGCGACGGAGACGGCCCCGCGCCCCGACGACAAAAACCCCGAACCACGGCAATGACCCCTACCCGAAAAAAATGAAGAACCTGATTATACGAACCCTCAGCGGCGCGGTATTGGCCGTCGTCGTGTTGGGGGCTATCCGGCTCGGTCCCTGGAGCTATGCTTTGCTGCTGCTGGCCATCCTTGTTGGAGGAATGTGGGAGTTTTATCGCATGGCGCGTCTGCGTGACGCACGGCCGCACCGCTTCCTCGGCCTGCTGACCGGGATCGTGCTCTTTGTCTGCGCATTCCTCGCGTACGCCCGATTTCTCGGGGCGGATGTCGCCGGAATGTCGCCGGCGCTGCCTTTTACGATCTTACTCCTCTATTTGTTGCTGCTTGTCCCGACGCTGATCGTCTGCGAGCTTTTCCGGAGCGGTAACAACCCGTTCGCCGACCTCGGCGCAACCTTCACCGGCGTACTCTATGCGGCTCTGCCGCTGTCGCTGCTGCTGTTCGTTCCGCTGCTGCTCGACCCCGCAACCGCTGCGGGGGGCGGATGGCGTCCCTGGCCGATGGTCTGTTTCATCCTGGTAATCTGGGCCAACGATGTGTTTGCCTACCTGGTAGGCTCGTCCCTGGGACGGCATCCCCTTTGCAAGCGCATTTCACCGAACAAGTCATGGGAGGGCTTCTTCGGGGGCATCGCCGGAGCCGTGGGTGTGGCATTGGCAGCGAGCTGGCTGCTGGGCGCCGACATGGGCCGTTGGGCCGGGCTGGCGGCCGTCGCATCCCTCACGGGGGTTGCGGGCGATCTGGTGGAGTCGAAATTCAAGCGCGCGGCCGGAGTCAAGGATTCGGGCCGGATTCTGCCCGGCCACGGGGGGTGGCTCGATCGGTTCGACGCGATGATCCTCTCGGCTCCTTATGTGCTGGTTTACCTCATTCTGGTCAAATAACCCAATCCTGAACCTTGTTCTGTTCCCGATATGAAAATCAACAAAGAAGGCTATAAAATCATCGGTATCACGGGCACCGTCTGCGTGCTGTTCTGGGCCTTGATCTACTACCTCTTGGACCAGCATGCCAATGTGAGCGTCATGTGGCTGAGCGCCCTGCTGCTCGTGCTTTTCTGGTTCTTCATCGTCGCGTTCTTCCGCGAACCCCGGCGGGTGCGCATCCACGATGCCGACCTGGTCTTTTCCCCCTGCGACGGCCGGGTGGTGGTGACCGAACTGGTCGAGGAGAACGAATACCTCCACGAACGGATGTTGCAGATTTCGATCTTCATGTCCATCACCAACGTCCACATGAACTGGGTGCCGGTGGGCGGTGAGGTGGAGTATTTCAAGTACCATCCGGGACGTTTTCTGGTGGCGTGGCACCCCAAATCCTCGACCGACAACGAACGCACGACCACCGTGGTGCGCATGGCTTCGGGCCGCAAAGTGCTTTTCAGGCAGATCGCCGGGCTGATTGCGCGGCGCATCGTCTCCTACATGAAAGTGGGAGCTCCGGTCGAGCAGAACTCGGTTTGCGGCTTCATCAAGTTCGGCTCACGCGTGGACGTGCTGATTCCGGCCGACAGCGAGCTGCTCGTCGAAATCGGCGATCCGGTGGTCGGCTCCCAAACCCCCATCGCCCGGCTGAGCAGGGCGGGGGCCGGGAACAGATAGATTCATAGCGATTCCTTGCGAACATGACGGCGACACCTCAAACCCTGATCCGTTTCTTCGCGGGCGTGGCGGCTGCGGCGGCCATCCTTTTTCTGGTGTGGTATTTCAGCGCTATCGTTATCTATATTCTGGTGTCGGCCGTGCTGGCCATCGTCGGCAGGCCGCTGGTGAGACGTATCGGCGGCATCCGTATCCGGGGTTGGCGGGTACCCCGCTGGGTGGGAGCCTTGTTTACACTGCTTACGATCTGGATCGTTTTCATCACCTGCTGCTCGCTGTTCGTCCCGCTCGTTTCGCACAAGCTGTTCCAGTTGGCCACGCTCGACTTCGGAAACGTGCTCTCCTCGGTGCAGGAGCCGATCACCCGGGCGCAGGAGTACCTCCAATCGCTCTTCTCGCTTCCCGAGCAGCATTTTTCGCTCGCCGACGCTCTCTCGTCCTCGTTCAAACGGCTGGTGGATTTCGAGACGCTCAATACGGCGCTCACCTCGGTGGTGGGGCTGGCTCTTTCGTCGGTGATCGCTTTCTTTTCGATTTCGTTTATCACCTTCTTCTTCCTGCGCGACGACGGGTTGTTCTACGCGATGGTGCAGGCGGTTTTTCCCGATAAATACCAACAGAATGTCACCCGAGCGCTCGACTCGATCACCGTGCTTCTGTCGCGCTACTTTACCGGCATACTGGCCGAGAGCCTCTTGCTCATGATTGCCGTCCTGTTGGTGATGATGGCTTTCGGGATGCGGGCGGAGGACGCCTGCTTTATCGGGCTGGTGATGGGGGTGATGAACGTGGTGCCTTACGCCGGGCCGCTTATCGGCGGCGCGGTTTCGGTCATGATGGGCGTGGTGACGCCGATCGAGGGAATGTCGGTGGGACGCACAGTGGTTGTTATCGCCGGGTCGCTTCTGATTCTCAAGGGTATGGATGACTTCATCCTGCAACCCACGCTCTATTCCGAGCGGGTGAAGGCCCATCCGCTCGAAATATTCGTCGTGATCCTGATCGCCGGGTCGGTAGCCGGAATTGTGGGCATGCTGCTGGCCATCCCCGCCTATACCGTGCTGCGGGTCTTTGCCAAAGAGTTTTTCTCGCAGGTTTCATTGGTGCGCAAGCTGACCAAGCAGATTTAACCGACGGAGGCGATGCAGCAGGAGCCGACAGTGATCGAAGGGGTCGTGACCCGGGGCCGGCAGTTGGGCCGCCGCCTGGGATTCCCGACCGCGAACATGGAGGTCGGGCGGGAGGTGACGGCCGAAGCCGGGGTCTATGCTTCGGAGGCCGAGGTGAATGGACGGCGCTATCGGGCGATGTCGAACCTGGGGAGCAACCCGACCGTCGGGGGGACGCCCCGCCACCTGGAAACCCACCTGTTCGATTTCGCCGGTGACCTCTATGGCCGGCCGATGCGGGTGCGGCTGCTGAAAAAAATCCGCGAAGAGCGACGTTTCGCCTCGCTGGATGAGCTGCGGCGGCAGATCGAGGCGGATTACCGCTGCATACGCGATATGGAGCCAACAATTTAAACCCAATCATATGTTTCTGGATTTGTCCATCCCCTGCAAGGTCGCCGATCGGTCGCTGGCGGAGTGGGGACGCAAGGAGATCGAAATCTCCGAACACGAAATGCCGGGCCTGATGGCCGTACGCCGCAAATACGGGCCGGACAAACCCCTCAGGGGGGTGCGGATCATGGGATCGCTGCACATGACCATACAGACCGCTGTGCTGATCGAGACGCTGGTGGAGCTGGGCGCCGAGGTGCGCTGGTGCTCCTGCAACATCTTCTCGACGCAGGATCACGCCGCCGCTGCCATCGCCGAGGCGGGCGTGCCGGTTTTCGCATGGAAGGGCGAGACGCTGGCCGAATACTGGTGGTGTACGGCTATGGCCCTCTCGTTCCCGGGGGGCAAGGGGCCCCACCTGATCGTGGACGACGGCGGCGACGCCACGCTGCTCATACACCGGGGATATAAGGCCGAGTCCGACGCTGCGACGCTCGAGGTCGCACCGTCGTCGGAGGAGGAGCGGGTCATCCTGGCAACACTGCGCGACATTCTGCGCGAAGATCCCGAGAAGTGGCATCGCACGGTGGCCGAATGGCGGGGCGTGAGCGAGGAGACCACCACCGGCGTGCATCGGCTCTATCAGATGCAGGAGGCGGGCGAGCTGCTCGTTCCGGCCATCAATGTCAATGACTCCTGCACCAAGTCGAAATTCGACAACCTGTACGGCTGCCGCGAGTCGCTGGCCGACGGCATAAAGCGCGCAACGGACGTGATGATTGCCGGGAAGGTGGTCGTGGTGTGCGGCTACGGCGACGTGGGCAAGGGATGCGCCCGTTCGATGCGCTCCTATGGCGCACGGGTGATCGTCACCGAAATCGATCCGATCTGCGCATTGCAGGCGGCGATGGAGGGTTTCGAGGTCAGGACCGTCGAGAGCGCCCTGCCCGAAGGCAACATCTACGTCACCTGCACCGGCAACCGCGATATCATCACCCTGGAGCACATGCAGCGTATGCGTGACCAGGCGATCGTCTGCAACATCGGCCATTTCGACAATGAAATCCAGATGGCGCGACTCGAAGCTTCCGATGCCGTGCGCACCAATATCAAGCCGCAGGTGGATAAATATACCTTCCCCGACGGCCATGCGATCTTCGTACTGGCCGAAGGGCGCCTGGTCAATCTGGGATGCGCGACGGGGCACCCCTCGTTCGTGATGAGTAATTCGTTCACCAACCAGTGCCTCGCCCAGTTGGAACTTTGGAGAAACCGGCTCGAAGTGGGCGTTTACCGGCTTCCGAAACATCTGGATGAAGAGGTGGCCCGCCTGCATCTGGACAACCTGGGGGTCGAGCTTACGCGCCTCACACCCCAGCAGGCCGCCTATATCGGCGTGCCGGAACAGGGGCCCTACAAGGCCGAGCACTACCGCTATTAATTCGCTATCCGCGATCATCTACGATCCCGGGCCGGTCTGCACCGGCCCGGGATCGTTTGCTGCGGTTCGCCGGCTTTGCCCCCACTTTCAGCCTCTGAGCCATCCCCGGCCCTAAGGGGATGATATGGTTCGGAATGAAAAGAAATCCGGATGCTCGAAAGCATCCGGATTTCTGCATGCGGAGCAGCCGATACGGTCGCCCCTGTCCGTTTGGGATCAATACCCGAAAATCTCCTCCTGGCTGACGAACTGGATCGGGCCGATCTTGCGCAGGTAGTTCAGATCGAGGTCTTTGGAGTCGCCCAGGATGCAATAGGTGTAGTTGCGATCCTTGACCCACTTCTCCTGCGTGGCTTTCACGTCGTCGAGCGTCATGTGCTGTACCTGTTCAAAGATCGCCTTGCTGCGGTCGTAGTCGATGCCCAGGTCTTTGGCCGCAAGGTAGCTCCAGAGCACGTCGCTCTTGATTGTGCGGTCGGTGCGCATGCGGGCGATCAGGCTCTCCTTTGCCAGGTTGAAGGCCGCTTCGCTTTCGGGCATGTTGTTGATGATCTCCTGGAAAGCATCGATCGCATCGCCCATCTTGTCGTTCTGCGTGGCGATGAAGGCCATGTACATATAGGGACGGTCGAGTCGGCCGGGCTGGCTGAGGAAAGCCTGGGCGGTGTAGGCCAGACTGCGTGCCTCGCGCATCTCCTGGAAGACGATGGCGTTCATCCCGCCCCCGAAATATGCGTTGTAGAGTGCGATGGCCGCGTCGTTGGCGGGATCGAACGTTTCGCCCCGGTTGGAAATCTGGAGGAAATAGATCTGCTTGGCGTCGTACTCGGCCATGATAACCCGGTTTTCGGGCGTCAGCAGCGGCCGGGTCCGAACGGTCTCGGCAACGGGCGTCAACTCGGCAGGGGTCTTATGGTAGGCTTTCAGGTCGGCCACCACTTCGTTGCCGCTCTTGGGGCCATAGTAAAGCACCGTATGCTCGAGGTTGGCGAACGCCTTGATTTTGTCGAGCAGCTCCTCCGAGGTGAGCGCCTGCAGCTGCTCGTCGGTAAGGGTGTTTTTCCTGACGTATTCCGGACCGAAGGTAGCATAACGGTTCAGTGCGCCGAAGTTAGCGCCCTGATTCAGCTTGGCGTCGGCGCGTGCCTTAATCATGTCGGCTTTCAGGTTTTCCAGAATCGCTTCGTTGGGCTGCGCATCGGCGATGAGCTCCTCGAAAAGCTGCATGGCGGCAGGCATATTCTCGCTCAGGCCGCTCAGGGAGACATAGCTGCGGTCGGCGCCGGCGGTGATGCCATACCCGCAGGCGATGTTGTAGAACTCCTGCTTGATCTGTTCGGCGCTCTTCTGCGAAGTGCCCAGGTAGTCGAGATACTGGAACGCGAGATTCAGGACGGGGTCGGTGTTGGTGCCCGTCTCGATGACGTACATCAGGTTGAACAGCCCGGTGGTCTCGTTCTTCTTATAGAGGACGGGGATGCCGGCCTGTGCCTCGAGCTTGCTCATGTCTTTCTGGAAATCCACGAATACGGGCTCGATGGGTTTCACCTGCGAGGACTGAATCTCCTGCAGGAAAGCGCTCGTGGCGTCGCGGTTGGTGGCGATCGGCGTGATGGCGGGCTTGGAAATCTTCTGCTCGTTGGGGTCTTTACCCTCGTGCTTGTAGATCACTGCCATATTTTGGTCGCCGAAGATGCGGTTGGCGAAGTCCACGACGTCCTGCTTGCTGATCTTGCCGAGGCGGTCGAGCTGTTCGACTTCGTCTTTCCAGTCGATGCCGTTGATGAAGGCGTTCACGTAAGCGTCAGCGCGGCCGTCGTTGGAGTCGAGGTACTGCTCGATCTGCACCTTGCGGTTGTTGATGACCGCCTTGAGCATGGTCTCGTCGAACTCGCCGGCCTGCAACTTGGCAACCTCGCCCAGCAACAGCTCCTTCACTTCGTCGAGCGTCTGTCCCGCTTTGGGGCGGCCCTGCAGTACGAATGCGCCGTAGTCGGCCATAATCATCGGATAGCCGTAAGCCACCAGCACCTTCTGCTGCTGGTTCAGGTCGAGGTCCATCATACCGGCCTGCCCGTTGTAGAGGATGTCGCTCGTAAGCTGCGCCAGGTCGGCATCCGCGGAAGCCGCGCCGCCCATGCGCCATGCCAGGGTGATGTTCTCGGCGTCCAGACCGTACACGTCGCGCACCACGGGCGAGGTGATCGGCTGCTCGGGCTCGTACTGAAGCGCGGGAATATTCTCGTTGGGCTTCATGTCGCCGAAATACTTGTCGATGGTGGCGATCATCTCGTCGGGATCGAAGTCACCCGAAAGACAGATGGCCATGTTGTTGGGCACGTAATAGGTGTCGTGGTACATCTTCACGTTGGTGATCGACGGGTTCTTGAGGCTCTCCTGCGTACCCAGCACGGTCTGACGGCCGTAGGGGTGGTTGGGGAAGAGCGACGAGAGGATGTTTTCGTACACCTTGCGGCCGTCGCTGGTGAGCGACATATTCTTCTCCTCGTAGATGGTTTCCAATTCGGTGTGGAAGCCGCGGATCACGATGTTCTTGAACCGGTCGGCCTGGATTTTGGCCCAGTTGTCGATCTGGTTCGAGGGGATATCCTCCACGTAAACCGTCTGGTCGTAAGCCGTGTAGGCGTTGGTCCCGATCGCTCCGATGGCCGACATCAGCTTGTCGTACTCGTTGGGGATGGCAATTTTCGACGCCTCGTAGCTCACGCTGTCGATCCGGTGGTAGATGGCAGCCCGCTCGGCCTCGTCGGTGGTCTTGCGATATACCTCGAACAGGCTTTCGATCTCGTCGAGCATCGGTTTCTCGGCCGCATAGTCCGAGGTGCCGAACTGCTCGGTGCCCTTGAACATCAGGTGCTCGAAGTAGTGGGCCAGGCCGGTGGTTTCCGAGGGGTCATTCTTGCCGCCTACCCGTACGGCGATGTAGGTCTGGATGCGGGGCGTCTCCTTGTTTACGCTCATATAGACCTTCAGTCCGTTATCCAGCGTATAGATGCGGGTTTTGAGCGGATCGCCGGGGACTTTTTCGTACTTGTACTTGGAACAGGACGCGGCGAGGACCGATACGATGACCGCCGCAAAAAGTAGGTACCTCTTCATTTGCAATATGGTTTAGAAAGTTGTGGTTACCCAATCTCGGACTACGGGGTAGGTGTCCGCCCACACATAGACCAGCATCGCCACCGAAGCCGCGAGCTTGATGCCCGTGCCGACGATGAACGAGAAAAACGATCCCAGCCCGACCAGCAGCGCCCGTCCGGCGTCCTGCCGGTTGTGGAGCAGCTCGCCCAGCACCGCCCCGAAGAACGGCCCCAGGATGATCCCCACGAAGCCGCCCATGAACAGTCCGACCACCACGCCGATCGTGGCTCCGATGGCTCCGGCCCGCGAGCCCCCGAAAAGGCGGGTCATGTAGGCCGGCAGGAAGTAATCCACGGCCGAGACCACGACGGTCACGGCCAGGAAGATCCACAGCACTCCGGACGAAAGGGTGGAGTAGCTGCACATGGCGGCGCACAGTAACCCGGCATAACTCAGCACCACGCCGGGGATGACGGGCAGAATGCATCCGGCGATGCCGATGAGCGAGAGCAGGAAAGCTGCGACGGAAAGCGCAATATCCATAGGGTGAGTCCGCGTTCGTTGGAAAACAAATACATACAAATATACGGGAAAGGATCGGAAATACAAAGATTCGTTTCGGTTTTTTATCTTTTGCATGCAATTTCATCCTGTTTTGCCTTAGGTCGGGCTTTGCAGGGATGAAGGGATGCGTGCGCAGGGACGGATCGGTGTGCTATGCGATTGTCCGGGTTCGCAAGCTCTTTGACGAAGGATATGCCGGTATGACAGCTCTGCGACGAAAAAGGGGGCCCGCACTCTGAGTGTGCGGGCCCCCGATGGTTCGGGTAGGAAAGCCGGGTCAACCGACCAGCCGGTTGGTGTCCGTGTCGGGGAAGATGACCCACGGTTTGAAGGTTTTGGCCTCCTGGAAATCCATCCGGGCATAGGAGACGATAATCACCACGTCGCCCACTTGCACCTTGCGGGCCGCCGCTCCGTTGAGGCAGATCGCTCCGCTCAGGCGCGGGCCTTTGATGACGTAGGTTTCAAAACGTTCGCCGTTGTCGATGTCGAGTATCTGGACTTTTTCGCCTTCGATCAGGTTGGCCGCCTCCATGAGCGCTTCGTCAATGGTGATGCTGCCCACGTAATTCAGATTGGCCTCGGTGACCCTGACGCGGTGAATCTTGGATTTGAGCACTTCGATCTGGAACATGGTTATCGCAGTTTTATGTTGTCGATCAGTCGCACGCTGCCCGCCTGTACGGCCACGCAGCCCTGGATGCGGGGACACTCGTCCCAGGTGGCGACGCGCTGCATGGTGCGGGCGTCCACGGCCTGGAAATAGATGACTTTGAGCAGCGGGTTGCTTTCGATTTCACGGCAGACCCATGCTTCGAGCTCCGCCGGTGCGAGTTCGTGCGTCCGTCGGGCCGCAGCGCGCAGGGTGGCGTAGATATGGGGCGCCGCAGCGCGGTGGGCCTCGTCGAGCAGGGCGTTGCGGGACGAAAGGGCCAGCCCGTCGTCGCCCCGCACGATGGGACATTCGACGATCTCGACCGGAAGAGCCAGTTGCGCGACCATGGCCTTCACCACGGCGATCTGCTGGAAATCCTTCTCTCCGAAATAGGCCCGGGCGGGACGCACGAGCTCCAGCAGCCGGCTCACCACCTGTGCCACGCCGTTGAAATGACCGGGACGGGTCGCCCCCTCCATCACCTTGTCGATAAGGCCGAAATCGAATTGCCGCGTGTCGGGCTCGGGGTAGATCTCCTCTGCCGCGGGCATGAAGACGTAATCCGCACCGACCTCCGCGAGCAGTCGGCAGTCGGCGTCGGGGGTGCGGGGGTAGCTCCGCAGGTCGTTGGGGTCGTTGAATTGGGTGGGATTGACGAACACGCTCACCACCACCGTGTCACATTCCCGGCGCGCCCGCTCGACGAGCGAGCGGTGGCCGCAGTGCAGTGCGCCCATCGTCGGCACGAATCCGATCTTCGCGGAGTCGATTCCGTCCAGCTCGTGCCGCAGTTCGTTCACACTTGTTAGAATCTTCATTTCTTCAGTTGCTCTGTGTAGCGGGGCAAAGGTATGAATAAGAATCAAGAATGAAAAAATTTATCCGCCGAAAATTCGTCTCTGTCCGCAACCGGATGAGGCGGCGCGCAGCGGGGTGCGCTGCGGCAGGTTACGTCTGCCAGGTTATGCGGGCGCGGATCGCCTCCGCACCGCGCGTAGTGCGGAAGAGGGGTGTGCCATCGGGGGGCATGGCGGCGGTTTCCGCGAACCGCCCGGCAACGGGCGGGATATGGAGACGGCTGCGGTACAGGACCGTATGCGACAGTTGCGGTGTCCGTGCCCGTCTTCGGCATAAAAGAGCCGCCCGCACAATGCGGACGGCTCGGAAAAAGAGAGCGAGACGGCTACTCGAACCGGTACAGCGCGCGCCTGTAAACCGGCGGAGCTTCCTTTGCGGTGCGGATGCGCCGGGCGACGGCCGCCCGAGCGTCGTGCGTCGTCCGGGAGACCTTCGCCGGTGCCTCGAGGAGGCCGGTCTGCGCGGCGGAAAGCACGGAGGCGGTTTCCAGCTCGCTCACGGGAGATGCTCCCTCCCTGCTGAAGGTGATCTGCCGACGGAATACGGCTCCGAACTGGTAGTATTCGTCCGCGGCCACGGCCAGCAGGGTCGCTTCGCCCCAGTCGGCGACGTAATTCATCTCCCGGATGTCCGGCGTGCCGCCCTGCAACAGGGCGTTGATGGTCGCATCGTCGGGGTAGAAGACCGGGTCGGACACGTCGCCCCGGGCGAGGGCTATGTACCAGTGTGCAGCGTCGGAACTGGGCCGCGCCGTCGCCGGCGCATAGACCCTGCCTGCGAGGTTGGCATACCTGACCGGATCGAGGGCATAGAGCGCGTCGCCGTCGAAATATTTGTCGCAGTCGATCGTGCAGGTCGCCGCCGACACGTTTTCCCCGAGCGTGGTGAACCGTTCCCTGGTCAGCGGGCCGGCCGCCGAAGCGTCGGCGTTCATGGCATAGGCCAGGGCGTAATAACCGGTCGAAGGGGTCAGACCGTCCCACAGCTCCTTCGATACGCCCCGCCAGCAAACGGCCTCTACCGCCTGTTCGACACTTATCCCCTGCTCCAGAGCCACCTGCTCGATGGACTGCCGGATGCGGGCCGTGAGGTTGGCGTCGCCCGCATAGTCCGCTTCGTCGATGACCAGGGTGAAGTACCCGACGGTGTTGTCGGACGGGGTCACCTCGACCAGCACGCTCTGACTGTCGTTGTTGGCGACGGCGATCCGGAACGTGCAGTCGGCCGGGTCGCCCGCATCGAGCGTGCGGAAAGGTTGTACCGCAGCTTCGGTCAGGCAGACGCCGTCGTCGTCGAGTCCGATCGCGAAGGCATAGAAGTCGGTCGCAGGGGGCATATTGCCGATCCGGTCGCTGTCGGGCCCGAGGGATTGGAGCGCGGCGGTGATCTCTTCGATCTGCCGGCCGGGGTTGTTTTCCAGCAGGAAGGCGAGCAATTCGGACATGATGACCGACAGGTCGCCGCCGCAGTTCCGGTAGTCCTCCGCGGTGATTACGTCGAAATAGTAGGGCATCGCGTCGTTGTCGGGCCTGACGGAAACGGTGGCTTCGGTTTGGGTGACGTCGCTCACCTCCAGGGTGAACCCGCCTTCGGGCACGATGCGCTCGGGGGTGGTGAAGGTCTCGGCGGCGGCCGGGGTGGTGCAGACCCCCGCATCGTCGAGGCCGATGGCCATGACGTAATATTTCGTGCGGGGCTGCAGGCCGGAGTAGGTTTGCGTCGTCACGCCTTTGCGCTGAAGCCGGGCGACGATCTCCCCGACGGGGATTGTCGGGTCGGATTCCTGCGCCTTGCGGATGATCGAGGCCACATGCCCGGCCACATCTCCTCCGCAGGCTTCGTATTCGGCTTCGGTCATGGGGCCGGCGCAGTAGGTCATTCCGTCGTCGTCGGGGGTGACGGTGGCCTTCACGCTCGTGGCTTCCAGGTCGGTGAGCGTGATGGTGAAGGGAGCTTTGACCGGAGGCGGAGGGGGTTCCGGCGCCGGATTTTCGGACGAATTGCAGCCTGCAAAGGTCAGCAGCAGGGCGCACATGAGCGCGGTCGGTCGGATGACAGGGTATGTTTTCATGGCGCACTGCATTAGAATACGAGCATCGAACGTACCTGGAACCAGTCGGAGGATTTGCGGAAGTTGCTGCTGAATCCCGGGGTGATCTGGCTCGGATCGAGGCTTACGTAGTAGGCCCAGTACATGCATCCGTTCTCTTTCTGACATTCGGTGCTCGACCAGTATTCGGCGCCGCGGACATAGAAGAAATCGGCCTGCTCGCCCAGTTTGTCGAACGACTCCTGTAGCGTTTCCACATGGGAAAAGAGGTACAGGAGTTGGTAGGCCGACGGCAGGAACCAGCCCGTGCTGCTTGCGGGGGCGGGCACCTGCTGTTCATAGACGTCGGTGGCATAGTAGGTCGCGGGGTAGTTGTCGTCGGCATCGTCCGAGAGGCCGCCGGCTTTTTCGATGGCCTTGTTGCGGATGCTCTGCGTGTTGGAATAACCCCGGAAATCGGTCCTGTCGTAGGAGGCGCCGGCACCGGAATACCCGTCCTTGCCCCAGGAGCCCCACGCGACCGTCTTGTCGGAGGCATTGCGCAGGGCCAGGACATAGCCGCGAACCTCTTCGAGCGGCGTGGTGCCGTCCTTGAGCTTATAGACGCAGTCGTCCACCGCCTCATAGGTGCAGCGTCCGGCATAGACGACGATTCCGATGCAGGTCTTGTCGGGCAGCGGATCGTTCGCGGCGCTGCTCCAGGTGCCGTCGTCGTAATAGAAGTCGCCCAGGGCGGGAGGCTCCGGCGCGGCCGTGGTCGCTTCGAGGGTGGCGACCTCCGAGAGTTCGGCGCCGTTGGCGGCCGCGGCTGCGATCACGTATCCCGTGGAGGAGTTCAGCCCTTCGAGCAGGTAGGCGGCATACTGGTCGGCATCGGCCGCCGTGCCCTCGGAGAGTATCCGCTCGGCATCGGGAGCGACTTCGCCCGCCTTATAATACATATAGGCCGCACGGTCGGCCCGTCGGGGCGTGATGGCAAAACGGATCGCGGAGGAGGTGGCTTCGACGAGGCTCAGTTCCAACGACGGATTGTTGCCGAGGGTGGTCATTTCGATCCGTGCGACCTCCGATATGGCCTCTCCCGAGGATGCTGCCGCTGCAATGATGTAGGTGGTGTTGGGATCGAGGTCTTCGACCGTATAGGGTTTCGCCGCCGTTGCGTCGGCGGGGGTGCCGCTGCGGAGCAGTTCCCCGGCTTCGGGCTCGGGAGCACCTTTCGGATAGCAGGCGAAGGCCGCCTTGTCGGCATCGGCGGGGGTGAGGGTGAATCGGAGCGAGGAAACGGTCGCCTCGCCTGCGGCAAGGGTCACGGCCGGCCGGGGCGCGGGCGTTTGGGAGGTGGTCATTTCAACACGGGCCACCTCGGAACGGCCCCCGTCGTTGGCGGCAGCGGCGAGCACATGGTATTTGGTGCCGGACGCAAGCCCGGATTCGGTGTAGGTTTTTTTGTTGCGGGGGTCGGCTTTCCTGCCGGATGCGAAGAGGTGGTCGGTGTCGGGAAGCGGATCGCCGTCTTTCACGACCAGATAGACGGCTTCGGATGCATCGGATGGAGCGAGTTCAAAACTGAGCGAGGAGTCGGTCACTTCGCCCGCCCGCAGACCGATTTGCGGAGTCGGGAAATTCCCCCCCCCTTGTCGTTGTCACAGGCTGTAAGAGCAAGTGAGCAACAGAAGATTGCGGCGGCAATCCGCCACATGGACTTCGGATGGCAATTTGTCATGGTGCATCGGTTTGTGCCCGCGGGCCCGGAGCGAACGGTTGAGAAAAGAACGCTTGTGTCATTCGCTGCAGCACGGGCCCGAACCGCAACGCCGGGGCGTCGAGATCCTGTCGCAGCGAATGTTCGGTAACAAATATAGGAATTTATTGCGTATCCGCAAATTTTCGGCGCCTCATTTTTCGGGCGGAGGGGCTCGGGCGGGCAGAAGGCCCCTTTCTCCCTGGGGCTGAGTAGGCTCTGCCTGGTATTTTCGGTGCAGGCGGGGCCTGAAATTTTTTACTTTGCGATCTCTTCAGCGTCCGCTTACTCCTTTCATGCCGTCGCTCTGTGGGCAGGGAACCGGGCCACAAAAGCGGAGTGATTTTTCTTAAGTTTCCCGGGAGACGGCTCCTCATGCGTGGCTGCGTCGTCCGATTTGGGGACTTTCCCGTGTCGCAGCAGCAGCGGCGATTCTTTTTTGTTTCTTTCCGCGGGAATCGCTATCTTTGGCATCATATTCTATCTGACCCGCATGAAAAGAACCCTTACACTGGCTATGTTTGCACCGATTCTGGCCTCCTCCTGCGCTACGGCGCCCGGAGAAGGCGAACAACCCTGGATCGTCGATCGCTTCGACGACATCAAGGTGATCCGTTACGAGGTTCCCGCCTTTGAACAGCTTCCGCTGGAACAGAAGGAGCTGATCTATTACCTGTCCGAAGCCGCCAAGTGCGGCCGCGACATCCTTTTCGACCAGAACTTCAAATACAACCTGGCGATCCGCCGGACGCTCGAGGCGATCTACACCCATTTCGAGGGCGACCGCACGACGCCCGAGTGGAAGGCGCTCGAGAAGTACCTCAAGAAAGTGTGGTTCGCCAACGGCATCCACCATCACTACTCCAACGACAAGTTCAGGCCCGAATTCAGCGAGGCCTACTTTGCGGCGACGGCCGCGACCGTTCCTTACGCCGCTTTTCCCCAGGAGTTCGGTTCGATGGAGGGGTTGATGACGGTCGTGAAACCCGCGATCTTCGATCCGGCGCTCTACCCGACGCGCCTGAACCAGCGGGCCGGAGAGGACCTGATCGCCACCTCGTCGAACAACTATTACGAGGGAGTTACGCAGGCCGAGGTCGAGGAGTTCTATGCGAAGATGACCGACCCCGCCGACACGGAGCCCATATCCTACGGACTCAACTCCAAACTGGCGAAGGACGCCGACGGGGTGATCCGCGAGCGCGTATGGAAAGTGGGCGGGATGTACTCGCCTGCCATCGAGCGGATCGTTTACTGGCTCGAAAAGGCGCAGTCCGTGGCTCAGGAGCCGCAGCGGACGACCATTGCGGCATTGATCGACTACTACCGCACGGGCGACCTGCGGGCTTTCGACCGCTATAACATCCTGTGGGTGAAAGATACGGTTTCCAACGTGGACTTCGTAAACGGCTTTATCGAGGATTACGGCGATCCGCTGGGGCGCAAGGCTTCGTGGGAGGCCAACGTCAATTTCGTCGATTCCGCCGCCAGCCATCGCACGGAGGTGATTTCGGAGAACGCACAGTGGTTCGAGGACCATTCGCCCGTCGATCCGGCCTATAAGAAAAAGGTGGTGCGGGGCGTATCGGCCAAGGTCATCACCGTGGCGGCGCTCGGCGGGGACTGCTATCCCGCCACCCCCATCGGTATCAACCTGCCCAACGCCGACTGGATTCGCAAGGAGTACGGCTCCAAGTCGGTCACCATCGACAACATCACCTATGCGTATAACCGGGCGGCTCACGGCAACGGCTTCGAGGAGGAGTTCATGCTGCGGGCCGAGGACCGCGAACGCATCGACCGGTACGGGAAGCTGGCCGACGACCTGCATACCGACATTCACGAATGTCTCGGTCACGGTTCGGGGCAGTTGGCTCCCGGTGTCAAGGGCGGCGAGCTCCGCAGCTACGGTTCGACGCTCGAGGAGACCCGTGCCGACCTGTTCGGGCTCTACTACCTGGGCGACGAGAAGCTGGTGGAACTGGGGCTGATCCCCTCGCTCGACGTGGCCAAGGCGCAGTATGCCGAGTACATCATGAACGGCATGATGACCCAGCTGGCGCGCGTGGAGCCCGGCAAGGATATCGAAGAGTCGCATATGCGCAACCGCAAACTCATCGCCGAGTGGTGCTACGAGCAGGGCAAGGCCGACAACGTGATCGAATGGGTCGTAAAGGAGGGCAAAACCTATGTGGTGGTCAATGATTTCGACAAGCTGCGCACGCTCTTCGGCCGGATGCTCCGCGAGGTGCAGCGCATCAAGTCCGAAGGGGACTACGAGGCGGGCAGGGAGCTCGTCGAGCGCTATGCCGTGAAGGTCGATCCGACGCTCCACGCCGAAGTGCTCGCACGTTACAGGGCGCTCGGAATCGAGCCTTACGGCGGATTCGTCAATCCCGAATACGAGCTGGTGGAGCGCGACGGCAAGGTGGTCGATGTGAAGATCAGCTATCCCAACGACTACGAACAGCAGATGCTCGGCTACTCGAAGAACTACTCCTACCTTCCCTCGATCAACTGATCGGCGGGAAGAGAGGGCAGCGTTCGGTTTCCCGGACGCGAACAGAAAAGCGGCGGGAATTCTCCCGCCGCTTTGTTTGTCCCGTCACCGCTCCGACCCCCTCCTTTCGCTTGATCGGACGCCACTTACCCGCCGGCTACTCCGCCTTGTCCTCGAGGGATTCCGGCCGGATCGGAATGTAGCGCGCAAGCTGTTCGACGAATTCGTCCGCTTCGCGGCAGGAGACGTAGTAGCGCTCCTCGTAAACATCGGCGATCTCGACGAAATTGCGCCACTCGGAAGCGTAGATGCGGATGCGCTCGAAACGGCGCAGATCCAGAAAATGACCGTAGTAGCCGAAGAAGCCGCAGGCTCCGAAAAGCGGCAGCAGTCCCCGCATTTCCGACTTTTCGACGCGGCGCACCGAGGCGATGTCGGCGGTGCGTATCTCGGTAATGTCCAGCAGGCAACGGATACTCACTTTTTCGGGTGAGAGGACGATGCGCCGGGGGATCGAGAGCGCCATCAGCGCGATCAGGGCGACGATGAACGAGGTGAACCACGCCGAGAGGTATCCCCCTTCGTAAAGCAGGTAGAGCGCGACGCCGAGCAGGGCGAGCGCCAACAGGCAGAGTATCGTCCAGTAGAGCGTGCGTCGGTCGAACCGGTATTTGTAGCTGCGTTCCTCCATCTTTGCTCGGATTCGGGTATTCACTCCTTTCCCTCGCCGGGCGCTCTGCCCGCAGCGGCGGCGAAATCGTCATTCGCGGTCTTTTGCGCATCGTCCGTGCGCTCCGCCTCGAGGAGCGCTTCGGCGATCACGAGGTCTTCGGGTGTCGTGATTTTGAGGTTGGTGCGCTCGCCCTCGCAGAGAAAGACGGCGTGGCCCCAACGTTCGACCACCGACGCATCGTCGGTGAACTCCTCCTCGAAGGGGTTTTCGTAGGCACTCCGCAGCACCCCGGCGTTGAACGCCTGCGGCGTCTGCACGATGCGCAGTCGGGCCCGGTCCACCGTGCGCGAGCCTTCGGCGTCGATGCGCCGGTAGGAATCGACCGGTTCCACGACCGGCACGGCGGCGTCGTACTGGTCGGCGCAGGCCGCCGTGCGTAGGATCAGGTCGCGTGAAACCAGGGGCCTGACCCCGTCGTGCACCAGAATCAGGTCGCAGTCGTCCGGCAGGGCGGCCAGGCCGTTCCTGACGGATTCGTAGCGGCTCGCGCCTCCCGTCGCCGGAATGTGGGGCGCGACCTCGAAGCGTGCCGCGAGATTGCGCCAGAAGTCGGCCTGATCGGGCGGCAGCACCACGACGATCGGTGCGCCGGGGAGCGCTTCGGCGAAGCGGTTGATGGTGCGTGCCAGCACGGGCATACCGCCCAGCAGCAGAAATTGTTTGGGCCGTGCGGCCCCCATGCGGCTGCCTGTGCCGCCGGCTACGATGATGATGCCTCGCTTTCCTGGTTCCATATGAGTTTCGTTCCGAATCCGAGCGTGTTGTCCGTATATTTCAAAAATGTGGGGCGTAGCCGCCACAGAGTAAGCGTCGTAAGCGCTGCGTAGGGAAACCTCCGCAGGTAGAGCGTGCGTGCCCGGTCGTCCGCGCGCTCGACCCGGCCGCAAAGCTGGAGCCCCTGCACGCACCCCACCACGCGCGTTTCCAGTACGACGGAGCCCGCAACGACCGGGTCGAGGAGCATTTCCTGCCCGTGACGCGTCGTGTCGTCCGAAGTGAAAACCAGCTCATTGCGCTCCTGGTCATAGGTATAGAACAGGTCGGCGCAATAGGGAACGCCCTGTGCTGCGGTCGCCAGCACCAGAACGTGGTGGCGACGGATAAAACGCACGATGCGCGGATCGGGCGTCATGGCTGTACGGCTGCAATTTCGGTCGCCGGCTGCGGGACGACGAGCGAGTCGAGCTGCGTGATGCGCTCCTCCTCGGCCACGTCGCCGTTGAGTTCGGCCACGATCCGGTCGCGCACATACTCGAAAGCGGCGCGGTTCTCCTGCGAAATCGGTACGGCGGGTTCCGAGGGGATGGTCAGGGGGTTGATCGGGGTGCCGTTCTTCCAGATGCGGTAGTCGAGGTGCGGCCCCGTCGATGCGCCGGTCGAGCCGACGTAGCCGATAAGCTGCCCCTGGGTGACATGGGTGCCCTGCTGGATGCCCTTGGCAAAGCCGCTCAGGTGGAGATACCCCGTGACGAGGTTGCCCGGATGTTTGATCTTGAGCGTATTGCCTCCGCCTCCGCCCCAGCCTTTGAATGTTACGACCCCGTCGGCCACGGCGTGCACGTGGGTTCCCTTCGGCGCGGCATAATCCACGCCGTGATGGGGTCGGTAAACCTTGTAGATCGGATGGTAACGGGCGTTGGTGAATTTCGAGCTGATGCGCGAATACTTGAGCGGGGCTTTAAGGAGCTGCTTGCGCAGGCTGCCTCCGTCATATTCCCAATAGGTGATGCGCCCGTCCTGCCTGAACGGGATTGCATAGTAGTCCTTGCCTCCGTGGTTGAACTTCGCCCCCCAGATGCGGCCGATGCCTGCACGGGTCGAATCGATGGAGCGCTGGTCGTAAATGACCGTAAAGTAGTCGCCCGGCTGGATGCCGAAAAAATCGATGCTCCACTGGTAAATATCCTCCAGCTCGGCGGCCAGCGCATAGGGCATGTCCTCGCGCATGATCGCGCCCCAGAGGGAGCTTTCGATGGTGGCCGTTTTCTTGCAGCGCCGGATCTGGTACTCCTTCTGACCCGGAACCACGCTTACCGAATCCCCGTGGAATCCGAAGACCACGTATTCCGACACGCTGCGTTCGTAAGCCAGGTAGTCCACATGGGGCGTGTTGAGCGAATCCTCGTGAATAAAGACGGTATAGGGATGCCCGGCGCGGATGTTGCGCAGGGGAAAGACCTCCCGTGCCGCACGGTCGAGCTGGTCGATCTGCCGGGCCGTCACGCCGTAGCTGCCCAGGATGCCTCCGAGGGTCTGGCCGGGGTTCACTTCGCCCTTTTCGATGCGGTATTCGTCGGCGTCGATGCCGTAAAGGAGGTTGCGGGGTGCTTCGGGCTCCTGCTCCGAAGTTTGCTCCGAGGTGCGTCCGCAGCCTGCCAGCGACAGGACGACGGCGCCCAGGAGGGCTAACTCTTTCAGACTTTTCATACGGGAGCAAAGATAATACAAACCGGGCGTAAAAGCAACCGCGCTTGCGGACGTTGCCGGGGACAAAGATACGAAGATTTCGCAAAAAGCAGTCTCCGGACGAGTGGAGTAGGTCCGGCCGTCCGGTTCGTGCGGCACCATTCCTAATCTGCTGCCCGACCGTAAAATGCAGGTTGAAAAGGGATGGGTATGCAGGAAATGCGTCGGTCGGTCCACGCCGGAAACAAATAAAACTTTTTGGAATACTTTTGCGGAATGCGCCGAAATGTCATCCCGAAGTGTTACTTTTGTAAAACACGCATTCGGGATTATGAAATACATATCGGGCAAAATAATCCGCCTGGTCGCAGGGCTGTCGCTGGTTGCGTACATGGTCGGATCGTGCAGCAAACCTTCCCGGGAGGCGCGCGATCTGGAGTATATCCTGCAGTCGGCGAAACGACACTTCATGCAGCGCAATATCGATTCGGCCATCTATTATGCGGATTCTCTGCGGCGGCGATCGGACACGGTACGCTCTCCCCACGCCTACATAGCCTCGCTGGTCTATCTCGGGGAGGGGCATATGATTAAAGGGAACGACGACTCAATGGTGGCCTATTTCAATCGTGCGTCGGAACTCGCCGTAAGGTATCGGGACGACTGGGCGATGGGGGTGATGAACAACATCCTGGGGATACAGTCGCTTTACAACCGACTCGATTCCAAACGATGCATCAACTGCCTGCTCGACGGACTGCGCTTCGCAGAGCGCTCGGGGGACGAAACGCTGATCTCGATGCTCAAATGCAACCTCGCTCTGGCTTATTACGTCCGCCGGGACCCGTCGGGCCTGGAATATGCGCGCGACGTGTACGATACCGGCGTCGGGAAAAAGGATATGTACATGATCTATTGCGGTTCGCTGACGAGCGCCTACATGTACTATTGCGTCGGGGAGTACGAAACCGCCGGGGAATATATCGTTACGGCCCTTCCGTTGGCCCATACCTATAAGGACGAGCACGGCGTATATACGCTCTATGGAGATATTCTGCTCAAACTCGGCAGAGAGGCCGAGGCGAAGGCGTGCTACGACAAGGCGCTGGCGACCAACAATCCGGAAGATCGCTTTTCGGGAATCGACATCTATTTGAGTTACGGCAACTACCTCAAGGACGGACGCCGCTACCGTCAGGCGCTTACGATGCTGGAATCGGGAATCGAGATCGCGGACCGGAACGCGAATACCATGAATCGTTATCTGCTCTATGAGGCTGCTGCGCAGATATGCTCGCTGATGAGCGATCGCGGAGGGTACGAGCGCTACATGATGCTGTATAAAGGGGATCGGGACAGTATCTTCAACATCAACAGCGAGCGTGTCATCTCCCAACTCAAAGTCTCCTACGAGCGGGACAAATACGAGGGGATGGTCAGTAAGACGGTGGCTGACGAACGGAAAGCCAGGTCCCGACTGCGTGCGATCATCCTCGCGTCCCTCTTCGTTTTCATCGTTTCGACGGTTGTGCTGTTCGTCCGGTTCCGCAGAAAGGAACAAAATTTGCTCGCTATGCTCGCCATGCAGCGCGACCGCTTTTCACCGGATAACGGCGGGGTGCGGAATCCCGACGCGTCGGAACGGACGGTTCCCCGGCCGGAGGCCGGGACGGACCGCAAAATGGAGGAAATATACCGCCGTCTGGAAGCCCTCATGCGGGAAGAGCACATCTACCGCGATGCGGGAATCACGCGGGAGAAAGTCGCAGCGATGCTCTCGACGAACCGGACCTATCTGACGAGCGTGATCGGCAAATACGCCGGACAGTCGTTTCTGGCATACGTCAATACATTCCGGATCGAGGAGGCCGTCGGTATTCTTTCCGACCCCGGGAAGGATATCCCGATAAAGGCGCTGGTTCACGATCTGGGTTTCGGTTCCGTTTCCACTTTCTATAAACTCTTCACGGCAGCCACAGGACACTCTCCGTCGCATTACCGAAGTCTTTTTTCCGGGAGTGACAATTTGCCGTTTTCGGAAAGATAAACACTTGACGGAGTCATACGGCAAGGCTATTTTTGTGTCAGATGTCTAACCAAAAACAGCTTTCGCTTATGAAAAAAATGACCTTGTCCATTCGGAATTGCCTGCGGATCGCCACGATCGTCGGGGCTTTTTCGGGGCTTGTCGCCTGTAACGACGACCCCTCTCCGTCCATCAGTCTGCTCGTTAAGGATGGCATAATGATCGACCCGGCCGGCGGTGTGGGAGAAATCCGTTATGAAATCGTCACGCCGGAAGCCGGTCGGACGGTGACGGCCGGAAGCGACGCGGATTGGATCACGGGATTCGACTGCAACACCGAGGGGACGATCCTCTTCTCTTACACGGCGAACTCTTCCACGACCCGTCGGACTGCCAGAATCGATGTGTCTTACGCATCGGCATCGTATAGCTTGTGGGTCACGCAATTCCCGTACGAGAGTCCCTACGACGAGGACTTCTCGGCCACGATGCTGACCGGTTTCTATTACGGGGATCGATACTCGCCCGGCATGGGAGATTATTGGTTTTTCTTCACCGACAAGGGATTCGACGAGGATTCCAAAGCCCTGCCCGACGGGACGTTTTACAGGGTGGACCTCTATGCGCCCCTCTCGGATAAGACCGACGAAATAACAATCCCTGAAGGGACATACGAGCTCGACCCGTCTGCCGAGCCTTCGTGCGAAGCCTTTACTTTTTCAAGGGCGATGAGCTGCTATTATGCGACCGATTCCGAAGGCGGTATGGCCGATATGCAACTCTTTGAAAGCGGAACGCTGACCGTCGAAGCGACGCCGGGAGGGTACAGGCTCGAGTTGGTCGTGACCACCGCCGCGGGGATGCGGCGTGCCGTCTATGAGGGCAAGGTCGCCCTGAAAAACGAAAGCGGGTCGGGCGGCGGCGGTTCAGGCGGCGGCTCCGCCGGCGAATTCCCCGCCCTCGAACGCGACGTTCAAACCGACTTCGACCGGTACCAGGCGGTTTTCCTCGGTTCATACAGCGGAATTTCGGAGGTAAACGTTCAGTTCTCGAACATGGAAGTCGATGCGAACGGCAACAAGATACCCCCTGGGGAGGTGTTGGACGTGCACTTCTGTACCGTGCTCGACGAGCAGGACCAAATCGCCGAAGGAACTTATCTTGTGGGACGCGGCGAAGCGGGCCGGTTCCGTCCGGGAAATGCACTCGATGTCGGCATATGGGCCATTTCGGGAACCTATGCGACCGTCTATGACGAAGCGGGGCACAAGACCGTGGGTCTGGTGTCGGACGGTACGATCGACGTAGTGCGTAACGGAGACGTATTCGACGTGACGCTCGACCTGGAAATGAAGGGCGGATTCAGGCTCACGGGGCAGTATTCGGGACCGCTTCAGGTCGGGGGCGTTTCGTCCAACTCGATCACCACGCTGACCGACGATTACGAGCTCGACTTCACGCAGGGCGAAATCGTCACGACGGCCAACTATTGGGGCGATTTCTACAATACGGGAACGGGCAACTGGACCATCGACATTTCACCGGCCGAGGGCAGCAGACAGGACGATACGTTCATCACGGACATATGCTGCCGGGCGACCGGATTTTCGGACGATATTTCGGGAGTCTATACGGCTTCGCGCAACAACGAAGCCTCGACGTTCATGCCCGGCTATATTTCCGGACAGAATATTATGGGCACCATGTATCTGGGAGGCTTCGACAGCAATGGATACGTGACCAAACTCGCCCCCGCCCTGAGCGGCCGTGTCGAAATCACCGCTAACGCCGACAATACCTACACCATTACGTTCGACTGCTACGACGATGCCGAAACGCCCCACAACTTCAAGGGTAGCTGGACCGGCCCGGTGAGAAAGGTGGACTATTCCGAAAAGAAGAACGGATTGTCCTCGCCTCGGGCAGCGGCCGATCGCCCGATGCGCCTCCATCCCCGCACAGCGCAGACTATGTGTCCGATGCCTGAGCCGATGTACACCTATCTTGCTCCGGTTGTGTCGAATACCGATATGCGGCGCTTTTGAATCCTATTAACCTATAAGACATACCCGATATGAAAACGAAAAAAATAGTATCCCGCCTTGCACTCCCGGTTATCGTTTTTTACTCGTTCTTTTCGTGCGATTCCGACAATTCCGACCCGCAGGTCGTTCCGACGCCTCAGCTGAACCCCCTGAGCGGGCAGGAGATACGTATTCCCGCTGACGGAGGCCGTTTCGACATCAGATACCGGATCGACGATCCGATCGAAGGAGTCTCCGTCGAGGCCTCCTCGCAGGCCGGCTGGATCGACGGCTTTGAATACGGCGATGGCAAGGTGTCCTTCTCGGCCACGGAAAACCCGACGCCCGAAGTTCGGGAAGCCGAGATCACGGTCAGCTATTCGGATCAATCCTTTACCGTGAAGGCGCGACAGGACGGCTCCGCTCCGGAGCCCGAAATCGACATCCTTTCGGAGCGTGAAATCGAAACCGACTTTGCGGGCGGGGCCTTCGAGATTCGCTATACGATCCTCCATCCGACGACCGGGGGGGGGACGCTCCGGGTCGCTGTGAAGGAGACGGGGTGGATTACGGATATCGAGACGACGGAAGAGCTGGTGAAATTCACCGTCGCACAGAACAATGCGACCGAGAGCCGCGAGAATACGATCACGCTGAGCTACGAAGAGGCCACGGCCGAAATAATCGTCAAGCAGAAAGGGAAGTCGGGCGGGGCATACGATTACGAGTTCCCGGCACCTCGTCTCGACGGGTTCTATTACGGGGACGCCTACTCCCCCGGGGCCGGAAACTACTGGTTCTTCCTGAATGACAAAGGACTGGATGAGGACGGAAATGCGATGCCCAACGGGACTTACTTCCTGATCGACCTCTATTCCGACATTGCACCCGACCCCTCCAATGCCCGGATCCCGACCGGCGTATTTACCCTCGACCCCTCTCCGGTGGCAAGCTGCGCCAAAGGAACGTTCTCGCGACAGAATTCGCGCTACTATACGACGGATGAGAATGGCAAGACGGTAGAAACGCGGGCGTTAGATACGGGAACGCTCAAAATCACGGAGAGCGGAAACGGCTACCTGATCGAGCTCAACTGCATGACCAACGAGACCAACAAACTGTGGTACGTGTACTATTCGGGCGATACCCTGCTTGAGAACCAGGCGTATTAGGAAGCTTCCCGCCCTCCCGCCGCCCGGCATGGCGGGACGGAGGCTTCTTACGGAATTTCTTTCCGCTCCGGCCGATCGTTCGATCGCTGCCGGAGTGCTTTTTTTGCCGGGAAACGACCGCCTCGACGGGGCAGAGGGAAAAGTGCTTCAAAACGGCATGCTCCGTGCTTTCGGTATGCGGACGGTCGAAAGGTACAAGATTTGCGTCCTTTGTTTTGCGTTTCAACGATTTATTGCTACCTTTGATTCGGAAGAATCCACGAAAGACATGCGGAAGATTTTGCTGATGCCTGCGGCTTTTCTCTACAAACAGGCGGTGCGACTGCGTCACCGTCTGTTCGACTGGGGTGTGCTCCGCAGCGAAAAATTCGACGTACCTGTCATTTGCATCGGCAACATCACCGTCGGCGGCACGGGTAAGACCCCGATGGCCGAAATGGTGATCGCCTACATGCGGCAGACGCACAACGTGGCGCTGCTGTCGCGCGGGTACGGTCGCCGCACCAAAGGTTACCTGGAGGTCGGGGCCGACGCCCACTACCGGGACGTGGGGGACGAGCCGTTGCAGATCAAGCGGAAATTCCCCGATGCGGTGGTGGTCGTCTGCGAACGGAGGGCCGAGGGCATCCGACGCCTGACGGCCGAGCATCCGGAGGTCGATCTGATCGTCATGGACGACGGCTTCCAGCACCGTTACGTCGAGCCGAAGATCAACATCGTGATGATCGACGCCACGCGCCCCGTGCAGCACGACCGGATGCTGCCGGCCGGCACGCTGCGCGACCTGCCCGAGGAGCTCCACCGCGCCCATTATTTCGTGGTGACCAAATGCCCCGAAAACATGGCTCCCATCGAACGGCGCATCCTGCGCAAGGTGCTCATTCAGGTCGCCTACCAGAAGGTCTATTTCAGCCGTTTCGAGAGCTTCCGCCCGCAGCCTCTTTTCCCCGATGCGACGGCGGAGGAGGGGATTCGCCACGGACAGGAGGTGATCGCCTTTTCGGGTATCGGTAACCCGCGTCCTTTCACGGATGCGCTTGCCGAGAACTATCGGGTGGTCGAAGAGTTGCAGTTCGACGACCACCACGTTTACCGCGTAAGGGACGTGAAAGCCATCGCGGGGCTGCTCGAACGCCATCCCGGAGCTGTCGCCGTCACCACCGAGAAGGATGCGGTGAAGTTCGCCAACCGGGACAAAATCCCGCCCGAAATGCGGGGAAGGCTCTACTATCTGCCTATTAACATTTCATTCATAGACGATTCGGAAACGGATTTTCTGCAAAAACTGGAACAAGATGTACGAGGAAATTAAACAGTGCGCGGATTTTATCGCGCAGCGTACCCGGGCGTTCGACCCCGAAGTGGGGATTATCCTGGGAACGGGACTCGGCGACTTCGCCGACCACATCGACGTGAAATATGCCATCGACTATAAGGATATACCGGGCTTTCCCGTCTCGACGGTCGAAGGCCACAAAGGACGCCTGATCTTCGGTATGATCGAGGGTCGCCGTGCGGTGGCGATGCAGGGGCGGTTCCATTACTACGAGGGCTACACCATGCAGCAGGTGACTTTCCCCGTGCGGGTGCTCAAACTGCTCGGGATCCGCTGTCTGTTCGTGTCGAATGCCAGCGGCGGGATCAACACCTCGTTCCGCGTGGGCGACCTGATGGTGATTACCGACCACATCAATCTCATGCCCAACCCGCTGATCGGCAGGAATATGTCCGAGTTCGGCCCCCGGTTTCCGGATATGCACAACTGCTACGACCGGGAGCTGATCGCCCGGGCCACCGCGATCGCCGAAGAGGAGGGGATCAAATTGCAGTGCGGCGTCTATGTCGGCGGTACGGGTCCGACTTTCGAGACGCAGGCTGAATACCGCTATTTCAAGGCGATCGGCGGGGATGCCGCCGGCATGTCCACCGTCCCGGAGGTGATCGTGGCCCGTCACATGGGTGTTCCCGTGTTCGGGGTGTCGGTCATCACCAACTGCGGCCTGAGCGACGAGGCGGGCGACCACGAGGACGTGCAGCGTCAGGGGGCGAAGGCGGGCCGCCGGATGGCCGTGCTGTTCAGACGGATGATTAAAAACCTCTGATTATGGTAAATAAGGTGATATTGGTCGGTAACGTCGGGCTGGATCCCGAGGTGAGGACGACCGAGAGCGGCGTGAAGGTCGCCCGCGTGCGGCTTGCGACGACCGAGCGGATGTTCGACCGTCAGGCCAACGAGACGCGTGAACATACCGAGTGGCATACGGTCACGTTGTGGCGCGGCCTGGCCGACGTGGTGGACCGCTTCGTCAGGAAGGGTTCGCAAATCTACATCGAGGGGCGCCTGCGCACCCGCGAGTGGATGGATAAGGACAACAACAAACGCTATACGACCGAGATTCTGGCCGACGACATGAAGCTGCTCGGACGTCGCGGCGATAACAACGCGGCCCAGCAGGGCGGCTACACGCCTGCGCCGGCGCAGCAACAGCCGGCCTACCAGCCCTCGCAGCAGCCTGCGGCCTCGCCGACGGTGCCCGCCGAGGACCCCGACGACCTGCCGTTCTGACGGCCGGTCGCGGCGGCCCGTGTGCGGAACAGTTGCCGTTCGATGGTCGGCTCGCTGCGTCCGCGCGGCTTTCCCTTAACCGAATGGTTTTCCCGTTTTGCAGTCGGGCCGCTTACTCTTTGGCCCGGATGTTCAGCCTTTCCCACAGCCCGTTCGGGATGAGCCGCCAGAAAAAGACGAGCAGGGCATAACGTCCATCGATTACCACGCGGCGGCGTTTGCGTTGCAGGGCCTGGACGATGCGGTCGGCGACCCGTTCCGGACGCATCAGCATCGGATAGGGGTGCTTGAGCAGCGGCGTGGCGACGAATCCGGGACGGATGTCCGTAAAGCGGAGGTCGAGCTGCTCCATGTGGGCGAGCTGCGCGAGGGCGTCGATATAGGTGGACTGAAACCGTTTGCTGGCCGAGTAGGACGGAGCGCTTCCCAGGCCTTTGGTGCCGGCAATCGAGCTGATGACGGCCAGATGACCTCCTTTGCGGGTGCGGAAATAGGCGTAAGCCGTCGTGACCATGCGCGTGAAGCCGACCACGTTGGTGCCGACCGTGGCGATTTCGACGCCGGCTTCGAGTTCGCAGTTGCGGCTGCCGATGCCGGAGGTGAGCAGGAAAAGGTCCATGCCGCCCAGTTTGCCGATCAGCTCGGTCAGCCGGGTCGGAGCCTGTTCCTCCGTCACGTCCAGCCGTTCGGTTGCGACCTGCTCGGGGGCAAGGGCGCGGAGTCGTTCGAGCGCCTCTTCGTTGCGTCCGGCGGCGCCTACCCGCCATCCGGCTGAAATATAGCGTTTGGCGACTTCGAGGCCGATGCCCGACGTGGCGCCGATAATGACGATCCGGTTCATGCGGATGTGGTTTTGTGCGTTTCGGATTCCACCCCGAAGATAACGATTTTTCCGTGGATTCGTGGCGGGCGGGTAATCCCGGTTGCGGACACGATGCCTGTCGCGTGCATTGCGCTGGCAGCGTGGCGAATTTGTCCCGGATGCGCCCGGGAGCGGGAGGCGGCTGCCTGAACGAAGAGCTGCTTCTGCCGATCGGTCCTGTTGCAAGCGTATTACGTGGTACATGTGAGAACTTTTTGCCGCAACTTTGGGTTGAGGGGGACAACTTTTTGGGAAAGGGGTTTTTGGTCGGGCGTCGCAGATCGTATGCGCCGTTTTTTATGCCATGCATCTTGTCGTGTCCTCGCCTCGCCTCTAACATGGCGCCGCTTTCAGCCCTCCATGTTCCAAGCCTTCTCGCTCTCGGCTTTTACGCCTTGTGCTTTCCTGTCCGATCCCTTTCCTTTGGCATACCCATAACCGTCAGCAATGGGGGAGCAGTCGGTGCGGGGCCACTCCGGCCTGTACCATCCCGAGACGCGGGCATTGCTGAAAGAGGAGTAGGCAGCCTCCGGCAGTCCTGCGGAAAAATGCCGGTTCACCTATCCGCGTGGTTTTTATTCGTCTTGGAGCACGTGGGAATATCGCTGGAGTACGAGGGAATATCTCTGGAGCACGCGGGGGAACTGGGGAATCTTTCTGGAATACACGGGAACATACGGAAATATCCCGGGATCGCTTCGCAAGCGAGTGGATTCCGGCACGGATTACGCTTGGGGAATCTCGCGTTGAACACATTCGATGCCCACCCTGCGCAGCAGGTCGAGCCCCTCTTCCGAACGGTAGCTGTCGCAATAGACCACCCTTCGGATGCCGGCCTGTATGATGAGTTTCGAGCATTCGATACAGGGCGAGGCGGTGATGTAGAGGGTCGAACCGTCGCAGTTGTTGGCGCTCTTGGCTACCTTGGTGATGGCATTCGCCTCGGCGTGGAGCACGTAGGATTTGGTCTGGCCCGTTTCGTCCTCGCATACGTTCTCGAATCCCGAAGGGGTGCCGTTGTAGCCGTCCGAGATAATCATTTTATCCTTCACGATCAGGGCGCCCACCTTGCGGCGGACGCAATAGGAGTTCTCGGCCCAGATGCGGGCCATGCGCAGGTAGCGGATGTCGAGCAGTCGTTGTTTTTCTTCCTGGTATCCCATAGTGTCGGCGATTTTTCCGCCCGCTCGGGATCACCCAAAGAGCGACCCCGAGCGGGCGGAATAGTGGTTTAAGTGGGTCAGATGCCCTTGCCGTGGCAGTTCTTGTATTTCTTGCCGCTGCCGCAGGGACAGGGATCGTTGCGGCCGACTTTCTTTTCGACGTGTACGGGCATGGGTTTCTGCTTCTCGGCCTGCCCCGCCTGTGCCGCGGCCTGCATGCGCGAAGCCTGCAGCTTGTTCACATCGACCTTGGCGCGGTCGCGTTGCTGCTGTGCCCGCTGTGCGGCGGCCGCATTCTCCTGCCGCACGGGAATGTAGGCCTTGCCCAGGATCGAGAGCACTTCGCGATTGACGCGCGCGAGCATCTTCGAGAACAGCCCGAAGGACTCGAACTTGTAGATCAGCAGCGGGTCTTTTTGCTCGTAGGTGGCGTTCTGTACGCTCTGGCGCAGGTCGTCCATCTCGCGCAGGTGCTCGCGCCATGCGTCGTCGATGGTGGTGAACATCACCACCTTGGAGAACACCTTGTAAATCTCGGCCCCGTCGGTCTGCTGGCACTTGAGCAGGTTTACCGGGATATTGTATCCCAGGTGGCCGTCCGTGAGCGGGAAGTAGATGTTGGAGTCCATCTGGTCTTTTTTGTCCTCGTAGATTCGCTCCATGACGGGCCGCACGGTCTCGGCCACGGCTTTGGCCCGGCGGTCGTAGGCGGCTTTCAGGTCGGCGACGATCGCCTCGACCAACTGGTCGCCTTTCATGTTGTCGTAGGCGGCTGCGTCGAACGACGGCTCGACGGCCACTTCGCGGATCAGCTCCAGATGGAAATCGGCGTAGTCCGAGCCTTCGTGGTTTTCGACGAATGCCTCGGCATAGTCGTACATGATGTTGTTGAGGTCGATCTCGATCCGCTCGCCGTAGAGGGCGTGGCGGCGGCGCGTGTAGATCACTTCGCGCTGCGAGTTCATCACGTCGTCGTATTCGAGCAGGCGCTTGCGGATACCGAAGTTGTTCTCCTCGACCTTCTTCTGCGCCCGTTCGATGGCTTTGGTCATCATGCCGGCCTGAATCACCTCGCCCTCCTTGAGCCCCATGCGGTCCATGAGCGACGCGATGCGGCCCGAACCGAACAGACGCATCAGGTCGTCCTCGAGCGAAACGAAGAACTGCGATGAGCCGGGGTCGCCCTGGCGTCCCGAACGGCCGCGGAGCTGCCGATCCACACGACGGCTTTCGTGCCGCTCGGTGCCGATGATGGCCAGACCGCCCGCCTGTTTCACCTCGGGGGTGAGCTTGATGTCGGTACCGCGGCCGGCCATGTTGGTGGCGATGGTCACCTGTCCCGAACGTCCGGCTTCGGCCACGACCTGCGCCTCGAGCTGGTGCTGCTTGGCGTTGAGCACGTTGTGGCGGATGCCTCTCAGCTTGAGCATGCGGCTCAGCAGCTCGGAAATCTCCACCGAGGTCGTACCCACCAGCACGGGACGCCCCTCGCCGACCAGCTTGACGATCTCCTCGATCACGGCGTTGTATTTCTCGCGCTTGGTCTTGTAGATCAGATCCTGCCGGTCGTCGCGGATCACCGGGCGGTTGGTGGGGATCACCACCACGTCCAACTTGTAGATGCTCCAGAACTCCGATGCCTCCGTCTCGGCTGTACCGGTCATACCCGCCAGCTTGTGGTACATGCGGAAGTAGTTCTGCAGGGTGATGGTGGCGAACGTCTGCGTGGCGGCCTCGACCTTCACCCGCTCTTTCGCCTCGATAGCCTGATGCAGCCCGTCCGAGTAGCGCCGTCCGTCGAGGATACGCCCCGTCTGTTCATCGACAATCTTGACCTTGTTGTCCATCACCACGTACTCCACGTCCTTCTCGAACATGGCGTAGGCCTTGAGCAGTTGATTGACCGTATGCACGCGCTCGGACTTGATCGAATAGTCGTTAATGACTTCGTCGCGCCTGCGGGCTTTCTCCTCGGGCTGAAGGTCGCTCTTTTCGAGTTCGGCGACCGCGGCTCCGATGTCGGGCAGCACGAAGAAACCGTCCTCGTTGAAGTAGCCGGACAACACTTCGTGGCCCTTATCGGTGAGCTCCACCGAGTTGAGCTTCTCGTCGATCACGAAGAACAGGTCGTCCGTAATTTCGGGCATGCGGCGGTTGTTGTCCTGCATGTAGGTGTTCTCCGTCTTTTGCATCTGGGCTTTGACGCCCGTCTCGGACAGGAACTTAATCAGCGGCTTGTACTTGGGCAGTCCCTTGTGGGCGCGGTACATTTTGACGCCTCCCTCGTCGGTCTTGCCGGCGGCCATGAGCTGACGCGCTTCGGCCACCAGGTTGGTGACCAGGTTTTTCTGGATGTTATAAAGGTTCTCGATGGCCGGACGGTACTGCTCGAAGAGCTGATCGTCTCCCTTGGGCACGGGACCGGAGATGATGAGCGGGGTACGGGCGTCGTCGATCAGCACCGAGTCCACCTCATCGACGATGGCGTAGTGGTGCTTGCGCTGCACCAGATCCTTGGGCGAGGAGGCCATGTTGTCGCGCAGGTAGTCGAAACCGTATTCGTTGTTGGTGCCGAAGGTGATGTCGGCCATGTAGGCCTTGCGCCGAGCCTCGGAGTTGGGTTGGTGGCGGTCGATGCAGTCCACCGAAAGTCCGTGGAATTCGTACATCGGGCCCATCCACTCGGAGTCGCGTCGGGCCAGGTAGTCGTTGACCGTCACCAGGTGGACGCCCTTTCCGGCCAAAGCGTTCAGAAAGACGGGAAGCGTGGCCACGAGGGTTTTGCCCTCACCTGTTGCCATCTCGGCGATCTTGCCCTTGTGGAGCACCACGCCGCCGAAAAGCTGCACGTCATAGTGGATCATGTCCCACTTCACGTCGTTGCCCCCCGCGAGCCAGTGGTTGGCATACACGGCCTTGTCCCCCTCGATGGTCACGAAATCCTTTTCGGCGGCCAGGTCGCGGTCGAAGTCGTTGGCCGTCACCACGACCGTCTCGTTTTGGGCGAAGCGTCGGGCCGTATCCTTCATGATGGCGAACGCTTCGGGCAGGATTTCGTCGAGCTTCTGCTCGATCTTCTCGTCGATGCGCTTGGTGATCTCGTCGATCTCTTTGGAGACCTTCTCTTTCTCCGTGAGCGTGGTTTCGGGACGTTCCAGCGTGGCTTTGAGTTCTGCGATGCGGGCCTCGTCGGGTGCGATGTGGTCGGCGATCTGCTTGCGCAGGCCGGTGCTGCGGGCGCGCAGCTCGTCGTTGGTAAGGGCCTCGATGGTGGGGTAGATCGCTTTTATGCGCGCTATGTAGGGCTCGACCTCCTTGCGGTCCTTGTCCGCCTTGGAGCCGAAAAAGAGTTTGATAAGGCTTGCTACGATATCCATTGCGTATGGTTTTAGTCTGTGGTGTTAAATCTTACAAAAATAGGTATTATTCCTGATAATCGCAAGCCTGCGGGCCGCGACGTTCCGGTTTTTCGGTATTATGCGGAATTATCGCTCCTCCCTGCCGCAGAGCTCTTGGACGATCCTTCGCCCCACGGGGCATTCCGCGCAGCGGGAAGAGGCGCAATAGACGGCGGCGAGTTGCAGCATGGCCTGACTCTCGAAGGCATTGGCCGGGCGGAGTCCGTAATCGCTCCATCGGCGCATGTACCGGTTGTCCTCGGCCGGGATCGACTCGAGCAGTGCGACAGCGCGGGCGAGCAGTCCGTCCTGAGCCGTGTAGGTGCCGTAGGCGAACTGGAGGATCGCTACGAGGTTGATGGCCAGGATGTCCGACTTGAAATGGCCGACCCGCCGCGGCCGTTCGCTCGCCGGGTCTTCCGTGCGGCAGGGCGAGGACCAGTACTGGGGTGCTTCCACGCCGAACAGACGGTAAACGTCGGCTCCGCTTCGGCATTCTATTACCCGCTCGATGACGAATTCGTGCCGGGAGAGGAAGGCGGCGAGCTGGGCCAGCCGAAGCGTCGGCCTGTTGGCGGGCCGGATGCCCCGCATCTGCCACCGGTCGCTCTCCAGCGGGTCGATGTCGTACTTGCGGCTCAGGTAGTCGAACTCCCGCTGCAGCAGGCGGGTGTAGTCGTCTTCCGGAAGTGTCGCCAGCAGCCCCGCGCCGCCGAAGAGCATCGCCTCGATCCGTACGGAGCCCTGCTCCCCGCGTTCGCGCAGCACGGTTTTGTAACGTACGCGGCGGGCCAGCTCCATGTAGGTTTCGCGGTTGGCCGGGTCGCCCATGTAGCGGAAGAGCATGACGTAGAACGTCTGGTTCCAGTTTTCACCCGAGGCGAGATAGACTTCCCGCACCGTCCGGTACTTGCCATTCAGCCGGTCGAAAGTCAGGGCGTTGCAGATTTCGCTGCGGTGCAGCGCGTCGAGCCCTGCCAGGTAACCGCCGCATGCGCAAACCGGGGCGCCCTGCCTGAGCCGGTCGTATGCCTCGGTGGGCTCCATGCTCAGAGGAGGTTGAGTTCGAGCAGCGCCTCCTCCGACATCATGCTCTTGTCCCACACGGGATCGAACGTGAGGACTACATTGACCTGTTCGACCCCATTGACTTTGGCGACCTGCTGGTTTACGTCCTCTACGAGCAGATCGGCCATCGGGCAGTTGGGGGCCGTCAGGGTCATGCGGATATTGGCCACGCCATCGGGCGTGTAGTCGATTTCGTAAATCAGTCCCAGGTCGTAAATATTGACCGGGATTTCGGGATCATAGATATTTTTGAGCGTCAGGACGATCTCTTTTTCGACCTGCAGGATCTCTTCGGGTGTTTTCATGGTGTTATTCGGCTTTCGGAGCGTTTTCGCCGGCGTGTTTCGTCGAAAAAGCCAGGGCATAGAGGCGCATCTGCTTAATCATGGCCAGCAGGCCGTTGCTGCGCGTGGGCGAGAGGTTCTCGCTCAGCCCGATGGCATCGATGAAATAGAGCTCGGTCGAAAGGATCTCCTGCGGGGTGCGTCCGTCGAGCACCCGGATGAGTAACGCGATGATGCCCCGGGTTATTATGGCATCGCTGTCGGCAGTGTAGAAAACATGCCCGTCGTCGTACCGGGCATCGACCCAGACGCGCGACTGGCACCCCTGGATCAGGTATTGGTCGGTGCGGTGCGCCGCGTCGATCGGGGGGAGGGACTGTCCCAGCCCGATCAGGTATTCGTATTTGTCGAGCCACTCGTCGAAGATGGAGAACTCTTCGATGATCTCTTCCTGTACGGGATCTTTGGTCTGCATAGCTTGATGGGTTTAGGGTCTTACGATCTCTTCGAGTACCGTGCCTTCCGCCGCCGCGGGCTCACCGATACCGAGCAGGCGGGCGAGCGTCGGCGCCAGAGAGGTCATCTCGACGTCGCGGGCGATCCGGGCCGGCGCGAGTCCGTTTCCGGCAAAGACGAGCGGCACGCGGGTGTCGTATCCGTACATCGAGCCCGACGCGGAGCGGATGCCGTCCCGTTGTTCGATCCAGCCCGGCATCAGATTGACGGCCACGTCGCCCGAACGACGCGGATAGAAGCCGTTCTGCATGCGCCGGGCATAGCCGCTGCCGAAATAGCTCGTGCGCATGGCCGTCGCCGAGAGCGCGTGCGAAACGCCTCGGAACTGCATGGCGAAAATGGCCGCCTCGTTCTGGATTTCCGCCAGGTCGAGCCCTTTTTCATATACGGTGTTGTGGTTGAGGTACAACGAATTGCCTGCATAGCGCAGCACCCAGTCGCCCTGTCCGTAGCGGGCGCTCAGGAAGCCGTTTACGATCACCTCGAACTGCCGGACGTTGAAACGGCCCGCTTCCTGCCTGCCCAGGTCGCAGGAGGGGCTGGTGCCGTGGTCGGAGGTGAGGACGAACAACACCCGTTCCGCGGGAACCTGCGCGAAGAGGAACCGCAGGAATTCGGCCAGATCGCGGTCGAGCCGATAGTACATGTCCTCCGCTTCGACGGACTCGGGGCCATAGGTCTCCATGATCGTGCGCGAGGCGTCGAGGCAGATGTTGAGCAGGTCGGTGCGGTCGTCGTGCCCCATGTTGAACTGGGCCAACGCAGCCTTGGCGAACTCCAGCACGGCCGTGTTGCCCGCCGGGGTATAGCGCAGGGCGTCGTAATCGCCCCGCATCCGGATCAGCGAGGGGATGGCCTGAAACCGGTCCGCCCGCTGTTTGTCCGTCTTGCGCAGTTTGCGGATATCGTCGGGTGAGAGGATGTCGGCATAGCGGTCGTTGAGGTATCGCTCCAGCGGCAGCAGCGTCGTCCAGCGCTCCATGCGGTAGTTCAGGGCGAACTTTTCGCGGTTGCGTTTACGCACCCACTCGGGCAGTGCGGGCGCATAGCAGGAGGAGGTGGCCCACTGGCAGCCGACGCTGTCCATCCAGAACACGTTGCCGCCGCGGCCGTTCAGAACCACAGCCGACACCGGGTCGAGCGCTACGGTCGCCGTACGGCTCTCCGGCCGGTAATCGAGCAGGGTCTCCGTGAGGGTCGGAGCCACCAGGTTGCAGGGGGACCAGCCGCCGCCATCGCCGTGATGGTAGTCCAGGCACCGGACGGTCTTGTCCTCCAGCAGCCGCACGGTGCTGTTGTCCACATAGTCGTTCCAGACGGTGCCGACTACTCCGTGTGTCGAAGGCATGGCGCCCGTCGAGAGGGTTGCAAGCGAGACAGGCGTGGTGGTTTGCTGGCAATCGTACCGGCTTTGCGTGTAGCGAACCCCCTCGTCGGCCAAACGGCGGAAGCCCCCCTCCCCGAAATTGGGCATGTAACGGTCGAGGTCGTCGGCCCGCATCGAGCTGACGACGATCTGCACGACAAGACGGGGCGGTTCGGCGGCCTGTGTGCCGCCCCAGAAGGAGAGGAGGAGTAGGAGGAGCGCTATGCGGAATCTCATGGTTGCGGTTGTCGGTTTGAACCGCCAAAGTTACGAATAAATTTGCAAACACCGGAGGAAATACGCCTTTTCCTCGTGCAGATCGATGGGGGCGAGCGCTTCGATTTCCGCAAGCATCCTGCGGCAGCACGCCGCGAACTCCCCGCTCTCGGGGTGCAGGGGACGGTGGCGCGCAGTACTTACGACCGCCTCGATGCGGGGCAGCAGTCCGCGGGCTTCGGGGCTCAGGGCCGCCTCTGCGAATTTCTCCCAAATATAGGCGGCGGCCTGTGCCGAGGGATGTACCAGGTCGTCGCCGTAGAAGCGGTAGTCGCGCAGGTCGTCCAGGAGGATTTCATAGGCCGGAAAATAGCGGACTGTCGGGAAAGCTCCTGCAATCCGTTCGGCGGCCAGACGCAGCACGGATTTGCTCAGGGAATTGCCCTCCAGTCCGTCGGCCAGATGGCGCACGGGACTGACCGTGAGGACGACCCGCTTGCCGGCCAGCGGCCCTGCGAGCAGTTCCGACCAGACGGCGGCGATCTCCTCCGGTTCGAGCAGCCGGCGCCGGAAAAGGGCCTGAGGCTGCCGGTGGCAGTTGGCGACCGCGTCGCCCGTATCCGTGCGTTCGTACACCCACGCCGTGCCGAATGTCGCCATCACGTACTCGCTGCGCAGGAGCGCCCCATGTCCGGCCTGCGACGCAACGTTCATCGCCTGCAACGCCGTCTCGGGCGACGGGCCGGAAAAGGAGCCGTGGAAATCGTAGTGGAACCACAGCCCGTGGGATGGGTGCAGCTCGCAGCGCCGCACTTCTTCTCCTGCGGCGAAGCGTCGGAGCGTGCGGGCGATCGAGAGCGGGTTGAACAGCACCCCGGTCGGATTGGCCGTGACGCGGAACCGGGCTTCGGCCAGACGCGAAGCGATCGTCTCCGCGAAACAGGAGCCCAGCGAGAGGATCGGCGTGCGGTGGCCGATGGGCGGATCAAAAGGGCGGATGCGGATTTCCGTGCGGAATTTCATGCGGTAAAATTACGAATTATCCCCGGCCTTCCGTCCCGCACGGCGAAAAAATCGTACTTTTGCGTTATGATACGCAAAGCCTGCTGCAAAATCAACCTCGGACTCGACGTCGTGCGCCGTCGCGAGGACGGTTACCACGACCTCGAAACCCTGCTCCTTCCCGTCGCCGGTTTGTACGACACGGTGGAGGCCGTCCCGTGCGGGGGAGCGGAAGCGGAGCTTTTAACGCGCGGCATCGCGGTGGATTGCCCTCCCGCGGAGAACCTCTGCCTCAAGGCATGGCGGCTGATGCGCCGGCTGTACGGCGTGGATGCCGTGCGGATCACCCTCGATAAGCGGGTGCCTTTCGGTGCGGGGCTGGGGGGCGGCTCGTCGGACGCGACGGCGATTTTGCTGCTGCTGGACGAATTGTTCGGCCTGCGGCTGCCGGAAGAGCGGCTGATCGGGCTGGCAGCGGAACTGGGGAGCGACACGGCCTTTTTCGTGCGCGGCACGCCGCAGCTCTGCACGGGGCGGGGCGATGTGATGACCCCCTTTGCGTTGGATTTGAGCGGTTACCGGCTCCTGATCGTAAAGCCCGAACAGGGGATTTCGACCCGCGAAGCCTACCGGGGCGTGCGGCCGCAGGTGCCGGAGGTGCTGCTTGCTGATCGGCTGCGCCGTCCCGTCGGCGCATGGCAGGGGGTTGTAACCAACGATTTCGAGCCCTCCGTGTTCGCCGCCTGTCCGCAGGTGGAGGCGATCCGGGATCGGCTGCTTTCGGCCGGAGCGGTATATGCCGCGATGTCGGGCTCGGGTTCGGCGGTGTTCGGCCTGTTCGACCGCGCTGCCGACCTGCCCCGATTCCCCGGGTTGTTCACCCATGCGGAGCTACTCGGGAGTTTCGTCCCATAACCGCCGTATGGTATCCGCGGCATCCGCTGCACGAATTATCGGGCGGGCGGTATATGCGATTCGCCCCTGTTGCGGTTGGCCGGAACAGGGGCGAAGTTATGCAAAGAGGCTCACCCGACAGCCGGCGGCCGGTGTCAGCACCCGGCAGGAATTTTATCGATGCGGCGCTGGTGACGTCCCCCCTCGAATTCGGATTCGAAGTAAGCCTCCAGCAGCGCCACGGCTTCGTCGTTGGTGATGAAGCGGGCGGGCAGCACGATGATGTTGGCGTTGTTGTGCTGCCGGATCAGGCGGGCGATCTCGGGAATCCACGCAAGGCCCGCGCGAATCCCCTGGTGCTTGTTCAGGGTGATGGTCATGCCCTCGCCCGAGCCGCAGAGGGCCACCCCCTCGGTGAGTTCGCCGCTCTCGATGGCCCTGGCCAGCGGATGGGCGTAGTCGGGGTAATCGACGCTCTCGGGTGAATCGGTGCCGAAATCGAGTACTTCGTACCCTCTCGAGCCGAGGTAGCCGATCAGAAACTCTTTCATCTCGTAGCCTGCGTGGTCGCTGGCGATGCCTATTTTCTTGCTCATGTGCTTATGGTTTTGTCGTTTTCTTTCGTTCCGGTTGCGCGCGGGCGATTCCCGCAACCGCGAAAACCGCGCCACGCCGGTCTGTCGCGGACAAAAACCGGCGGGGTGCACGGCGGTTATTTCGCCGCCCGCTTGCGGTCGTTTTCGTCGAGCAGGATTTTCCGCAGCCGCATGGCATGGGGCGTCACCTCGACGTATTCGTCGGCCTTGATGTATTCGAGCGCCTCTTCGAGCGAGAAGATGCGCGGCGGGGCGATGGAGGCCTTGTCGTCCGAGCCCGACGCGCGCATGTTAGTGAGCTGCTTGGACTTGGTGACATTGACCGTGATGTCGTTCGAGCGCGTGTGCTCGCCGATCACCTGCCCGCAGTAAACCTGCTCCATCGGGGCGATGAAGAAGCGTCCCCGGTCCTGCAGCTTGTCGATCGAGTAGGCATAGGCCGTGCCTGTCTCGCCGGAGATGATCGAGCCGTTGGTACGCATCTCGATCTCTCCGACCCAGGGCTCGAAGTCCTTGAGCCGGTGGGCCATGATCGCTTCACCGGCCGTGGCGGTCAGCATGTTGGAGCGCAGTCCGATGATGCCTCGCGAGGGGATGGTGAACTCCAGGCGGGTGCGGCCGCCGGTGCTCTCCATATTGGTCAGGGTCCCCTTGCGGCGGGTGGTCATTTCGATCACCGTCCCGGTGTATTCTTCCGGGCAGTCCACGGTCATCTCCTCGATCGGCTCGCACGACTTGCCGTCGATCTGCTTGACAATGACCTTGGGCTGGCCGACCTGCAATTCGTAACCTTCGCGGCGCATGGTTTCGATGAGCACCGAGAGGTGCAGCACGCCGCGGCCGAATACCACGAAGCTGTCGGCGTTCTGCCCCGGCTCGACCCGCAGGGCGAGGTTTTTCTCCAGCTCGCGGTCGAGGCGCTCTTTGATATGGCGCGAGGTGACGTACTTGCCATCCTTGCCGAAAAAGGGCGAGTTGTTGATGGTGAAGAGCATCGACATGGTGGGTTCGTCGATGGCGATGGGGGGCAGCGGTTCGGGGTTTTCATAGTCGCAGATCGTGTCGCCGATCTCAAACCCTTCGATGCCCACCAGGGCGCATATTTCGCCGCATTCGACCTGTTCCACCTTGCTTTTGCCCAGGCCGTCGAAGACCATCAGCTCGCGGATGCGCGTCTTCTGCTGCGTGGTCCCGTCGCGCTTGGCGAGCGTCACCTGCTGACCGGCCGAAAGGGTGCCGCGCGTAAGTTTTCCTACCGCGATCCGTCCGATGTATGGCGAATATTCGAGCGAGGTGATAAGCATTTGTGGCGTTCCTTCCACCACCGTCGGTTCGGGAATATCGTCGATTATGGCGTCGAGCAACGGGGCGATGGAGTCGGTCGGCTGATTCCACACATGGGACATCCAGCCCTGCTTGGCCGAGCCGTAAATGGTGCGGTAATCGAGCTGTTGCTCGGACGCTCCGAGCGAGAACATAAGGTCGAAAACCTGCTCGTTGACCACCTCCGGGCGGCAATTCGGCTTATCGACCTTGTTGATTACCACGATCGGTTTCTTGCCCAGCGCAAGGGCTTTCTGCAACACGAAACGGGTTTGGGGCATCGTCCCCTCGAAAGCATCGACCAGCAGCAGCACGCCGTCGCACATGTTGAGCACGCGCTCCACCTCGCCGCCGAAATCGGCATGGCCCGGTGTGTCTATGATATTGATTTTATGACCCTTGTAAATTACGGAAACGTTTTTGGAAAGGATCGTGATTCCGCGCTCGCGCTCCAAATCGTTGTTGTCCAGAATGAGTTCGCCCGACTTGGCATTTTCCCGCAGCACATTGCCCTGAAGAATCATCTTATCGACCAATGTGGTCTTACCGTGATCGACGTGGGCAATGATCGCGATATTGCGTAATTTTTGCATGTAGTACGTATTAATCGCACAAAGGTAACAATTAATCGGGAAATGTGTTATTTTTGTTCAAATATTCCCTTAGACAAAGAGATGGATTCCGACCTGAAAGTCAAGCTCGAAAGCGAGATTTACATCGGCCGGGCCGGGGAGCTGCTCCCCGGCCTGCTGCCCTCCGGGCGCGTGGTGGCCCTGTCCGACGCCAACATCGACCGCCGCTACCGCAAGCTGCTCGGCGGTTACGAACACGTGCTCATCGGGACGGGCGAGACGGTCAAGACCCTTCACACGGCCGGGACGATCTACCGTCGTTTTATCGAGATGGGCGTCGATCGGGAAACCTTCGTGCTGGGAATCGGCGGGGGGATCGTTACCGACATGGCGGGTTTCGTGGCCGCGACCTACATGCGCGGCCTGCGGTGCGGCTTCGTCTCGACGACCCTGCTGGGGCAGGTCGATGCGTCGGTCGGGGGTAAGAACGGGGTGAATGTGGACGGCTATAAGAATATGGTCGGCACCTTTTCGCAGCCGCAGTTCGTGGTGTGCGACGTGTCGATGCTCGCTACGCTTCCCGACCGCGAATTCCGGGCCGGTCTGGCCGAAGCGGTCAAGGCGGGCGTCGTCGGCGACCCGGAGCTTTTCGCCCTGCTCGAGCAGGTGTCGTTCGAGCGGCTGCGCACGGACGAAGACCTGCTCGAAGAGGTCGTTGCGGCGGCCATCCGCGTCAAGACGGCCATCGTCGCCCGCGACGAGCGCGAGTCGGGCGAGCGGCGCAAGCTCAACCTGGGGCATACGCTGGGCCATGCCATCGAAAAGTGTTCGCCGCTGATGAACCACGGCGAAGCGGTGGCCGTGGGGATGGCGATGATCTCCCGTGCGGCCGTGCGGCTGGGGCTGCTTCCGTCGCAGGATGCAGCGCGTATTGCGACCCTGCTCGAACGTTTCGGCTTCGCGCTCGCCCCGCCCGTGGAGCTGCGCAAGCTAATGAAAGCCGTGCTCCGGGACAAGAAAGCGGCAGACGGCGTACTGAGGGTGGTGCTGCCCGTCGCAGTCGGGAACTGTGTGGTGCGCACCATGACCGTCGAAGAGCTTGCGGCGGCGCTCCGGTAGGAGGGGGCCGCGTCCGTTTGTTCGTTTCCGCTCCGAAAATGAATCCGATGCCTGCCCATGCCTCCGTCGTATCGACAGCGGGCTGTCCGTAGGGTGGGATTCGACGCATCGATTAGGCATAAAAAAGCGGCGGACTTTAGTCCGCCGCTTCGGTTTAAATCGCGTGCCTACCGCACCCCTTCCGCTTCGTGACGGCAGTGGACGAACTTGTTGCTCCGCTCCACCCGCTCCTTCAGCCGAAGGCGGTAGGCATCCCAGTCGGCGATTGCGAGCCGCGCTGCACCGGATTCCATCGCTGCGCGGGCGACCGCAGGGGCCACCGATACGATCAGCCGCCGGTCGAGAGGCTTGGGAATCAGATAGTCCTTGCCGAAATGAAGCTCCCGTACTCCGTAGGCTTCGAGCACTTCGTGCGGCACGGGCTCCTTGGCCAGCGCGGCGATGGCATGGGCGGCCGCAATCTTCATCGGCTCGTCGATCTTGCGGGCCCCCACGTCGAGCGCACCCCGGAAGATGTAGGGGAAGCCCAGCACGTTGTTCACCTGATTGGGGTAATCGGAACGGCCCGTGGCGAAGATGATGTCGGGACGCGAGGCCATCGCCTCGTCGTAGGCGATCTCAGGATCGGGGTTGGCCAGAGCCATCACCAGCGGGTCGTGGTTCATCGTGCGGATCATGGCGGGGGTGAGCACGCCCGCTTTGGATACCCCCAGGAACACGTCCGCGCCGTGCAGTGCCTCTTCCAGCCTCTTGAAAGGCAGGTCGGTGGCGAACTCCCGTTTCACCGGAGTGAGATCCGTGCGGTGTGATGTGACCGCGCCCCGGCTGTCGCACAGCACGATATGTTCGCGCCGGATGCCGACGGCCAGAAACAGCCGTGCGCAGGAGATGGCTGCGGCGCCCGCTCCGTTGATGACCACGCGTGCCTCGCCGATCTCTTTTCCGGCCAGCTCGAGCCCGTTGAGCAGGGCGGCCGAGGTGATGATGGCCGTGCCGTGCTGGTCGTCGTGCATCACCGGGATATCCAGCTCGTTGCGCAGCCGCTCCTCGATTTCAAAACATTCGGGGGCTTTGATGTCCTCGAGGTTGATGCCTCCGAACGTGGGGGCGATGCGGCGGACGGTCTCGACGAACTGGTCGGGGTTGGCGGCATCGACTTCGATGTCGAATGCATCCACGTCCGCGAACGTTTTGAACAACATGCTCTTGCCCTCCATCACGGGCTTGCTGGCCAGCGCCCCGATGTTGCCCAGGCCCAGTACGGCCGTGCCGTTGGAGATGACCGCCACCAGGTTGCCTTTGGCGGTGTAGCGGTAGGCGTCGAGCGGATTTTTTTCGATTTCCAGGCAGGGAGCCGCCACGCCGGGCGAGTAGGCCAGCGAGAGCTCCCGCTGCGTGTCGTAAGGTTTGGTGGGGATCACTTCGATCTTACCGGGGCGGCCCTCGCTGTGGTAACGCAGCGCATCCGCCCGGAGGTTATCTGTTTTCATGGTTCGTTGCATTTTGCCCGCAAGATACAAAATTTACGCCTTTTCGCCGCTATCCTGACCGGGAATCGTCGCACAGAGGTCGGGGCAGAGGTATGCCGGCTGCAAGGGCCGGCGGCTTGCGGTTCAGAAGTGTACCCGCAGACCTCCGGCAAATCCCATGCGTTTGATTCCCGCCACTTCGTTCCCCGCGCTTATCCGCTCGTCGTCGAATAGGGAGATGATTTCGTAACAGTCGAGCGCGATGCCCAGGGACTTGCTGATTTGTTTACGGTGCCCGGCGCTCGACCCGACCGGTTTCGGGGGTCAGATCTCCCCCCCCCGTATGGGTTGCTTATCGATGTATCGGGTGAACAGGAATTGCGGCATCCCGAGCGCCATGCCCGCATGGATGGTGCCTTCGATCCCCAGCAAACGGGTGAAGGCGTGCCGGCGGTCCTGTTGGAGCGCCGTGCAGACGAAGCCGGTATAGAACTGGCTCACTCCGAGGCTTTCGGCCATGAGCGATCCGTTCTGGTAGGCGAGGTTGGCATCCTGCATCCCGAAACGGTTGTCCCCGGGCGTATGGATCAGCAGGAGTGCCGTCGCCCCGCGCAGGATCAGGTCGTTGCCGCGGGCATATTCGTCCCGCAGGTGTTTGAGGCCGGGAAGATAGGCGTACATTTGGGGGAGGGCCATGCGGAGCAGGGGCCTGAGAACCGGGTTTTCGAGCTTGCGCACCACCGAGGCGAACGTATCGACCGTGAAACGGCTGATCCGCTCGAGCGTCTCGGGCGAGGTGACCAGCGTGAAAGCCACCTCTTGCTTGTTGCTGGCCGTCGGAGCCCGATGAGCTGCTTCCACGATCCGCTCCAGCATTTCGCGGGGTATCGGTTTGCGGGTGAAGGCGCGGTTCGAGCGCCGTGCCCGGCAGAGCAGCATCACCTGTTCGGGCGTCGGCAGGTCGTTTCGGTCGAAGGCATGCACCCGTTCGGGCGGGAAGCTGTCGTGCAAGACGGCGCCCGTGGGACAGGCGGCGACGCACTGGCCGCATACGATGCAGCGTTCGGGGTCGTGTACCCCGACGGCGCCGTCCTCGGCAGAGCGGGCGAAGAGTTGTGCGGGACAGACCCGCACGCAGCGTTCGCAGCGGATGCAGGCGGTGGGGTCGATTCGGATGTTTGCGGTCATCGGTTGCAGGTTTTATCGTGCCCGTTGCGGAACAAAACAGGGGCCGGAATTTAATCCGTATGTTAAAACAGCGTATCGCTTCCCCCCGGCGGGGTGAATCCCAGGTGGCGGTAGGCGAGCTCGGTGGCTTCGCGGCCGCGGGGCGTGCGTTTGAGAAAGCCCTCTTTGATCAGGAACGGTTCGTAAACCTCTTCGATGGTGCCGGCCTCCTCGCCCACGGCTGTGGCGATGGTATTCAGCCCGACGGGGCCGCCCCGGAATTTTTCGATGATGGTGCCCAGAATCCGGTTGTCCATCCGGTCGAGACCGCGGGCGTCGATGTTGAGCGCCGAGAGGGCGATGCGGGTGATGTCGATGTCGATATGGCCCTCTCCCTTGACCATGGCGAAGTCCCGCACCCGGCGCAGCAGGGCGTTTGCGATACGCGGCGTGCCGCGCGAACGGAGCGCCACCTCGAGCGCCGCGTCGTCGTCGATCGAAACGTCCAGAATGCCTGCCGAGCGGCGCACGATGCCTTGCAGCACCGAGGCGTCGTAGTATTCGAGATGGCACTGGATACCGAAGCGGGCCCTGAGGGGCGAGGTGAGCAGTCCGCTGCGGGTCGTCGCGCCGATGAGCGTAAAGGGGGCGAGCTCGATCTGGATCGAGCGGGCCGAGGGGCCCTTATCGAGCACGATGTCGATCTTGTAGTCCTCCATCGCCGAGTAGAGGTACTCCTCCACGATGGGGCTCAGGCGGTGGATTTCGTCGATGAAGAGCACGTCGCCCGGGTTGAGGTTGGTCAGCAGCCCCGCCAGGTCGCCGGGCTTGTCCAGCACCGGGCCGGAGGTGACGCGAAGCTGCGCCCCCATCTCGTTGGCGATGATGTTGGCCAGCGTGGTCTTGCCCAGTCCCGGGGGGCCGTGCAGCAGGACGTGGTCGAGCGAGTCGCCGCGCATGAGCGCCGCGCGGATGAAGATGCGGAGGTTCTCCACGATTTTGTCCTGTCCCGCGAAATGCTCGAGGCCCTGGGGCCGGATGCGGGTTTCAAATTCGAGGTCGCTCTCCGGGTTTCTGAGGTTTCTGTCTGTACCCATATCTTATTGCCAACGGCACAAAAATACGAATTATTCCGGATAATCGCGCCGGGTGAATCGGTATCCCCTGGCCGGAAGGGGTGCAAATGTAGGCGGATAATGCAAGATTACATGCGCAAAATTGATATTTTGATTAATTTTGTATCGAAAAGACAATCCGCATGCCGTAAAATATTCGGATTATTGCATGATCGGCAACCGGAGAGGCGTGCTGTCAGTTGCCGTTATGAATGGCTGAAAACGTGTTTGTTATATATGTTGCATCCCGGTTTGCCGCAGTCCTGATGAAAGAAAAGATTGGAATAATATATAATATTGTTTTGTACTAATTACCAAATGCCTTAAATCATACCGTGAAACAATGCCGAAAACAGGAAAAAACGACCGATGCGGACTTGCCCGACCGCATCGTCGTAAAATCAAGGGCAGATGGACGGGCGGAGGCATAAAAAAACAGCTACCCGAGGGTAGCTGTCCGTGTGGTCCCGGAGGGATTCGAACCTTCATCGTAAGAACCGGAATCTTAAATTCTATCCATTGAACTACGGAACCGTGGCGCAAAGGTAAAAATTTTTTTTGAAAATGATGCAAGAAAAAAAAGATAATTGGCAGCGGATCGAAAGCGTGATTCGCTGGGCGAACATGACCACCAACTATTTTGCCCGTTACATCGGGCTGCCCCGGGGCGAGAACCTTTATCAGATCAAGCGGGGGAACAACGGCATTTCCCGGGATGTAGCCGAACGGATCGTGGCCAAATTCCCGGAAATCGACCTGCTGTGGCTGCTCACGGGCAACGGTCAGATGTTCAGCGGCGGCCGTCAGCTCGGGACGCAGATTCCCTTCTACCGGGCCGACGCCGAGCTGCAGATCATGCAGACGGGTAAGCTGCGGCCCGAATGCGACCTGGTGATCCCGATGCTTGCCGACTGCGACCTGGCCATGCTCTACACGGGCCGGGTCATGGGGCACGTCACCCCTGCCGGGACGATCGTGCTGCTGAAAAAGTGGCCGACGGATGCGATTATTCCCGGCGAGGAGTATGTGATTGTCAGCCAAAAAATCGTAACTTTGCGCATCGTGCGCACAACGGAGCGGGGCGACGAAGTGAGGCTGGTGGCGGGAGACCGTGAGAATTACGACGACATGACCCTGCCGCTGAGCGAAATAGAGACCCTGTACCGGGTGCGCGGGAAACTGACAGTCAATAATTGAGCCTATGTTTTCGGGAATCATCGAACGAACGGGTACCGTAGTGGGTATCCGCAGCGAACAGGAGAATAAGCATTTCACCCTGCGGGCGGATTTCTGCCGCGAACTGAAAATCGACCAGAGCATCGCGCACAACGGCGTATGCCTGACGGTGGTGGATATCGCCGACGACACCTACACGGTGACGGCCATGCGGGAGACCCTCATCAAGAGCAACCTCGGCGCACTCCGGGAGGGCGACCTGGTCAATCTGGAGCGGTCGATGAAACCCGACGCCCTGCTCGACGGCCATATCGTGCAGGGACACGTCGATCAGACGGCCCTGTGCACCGACGTGGAAGAGGCGGGAGGCAGTTGGTATTTCACCTTCCGCTACGACGAAAAGGGGGACAACGTGACCGTCGAAAAGGGATCGGTGGCGGTCAATGGCGTGAGCCTCACGGTTTGCGACTCGCAGCCGGGACAGTTCCGCGTGGCCATCATCCCCTATACCTTCGAGCATACGAATTTCTGCCGCATCCGGCCCGGAACCGCGGTCAATCTGGAGTTCGACATTGTCGGCAAATATATTGCACGGTTGATGAAAAATTACCTCAAATGATTCCGATCAAAACCAAGGAGGGGTCGTCCCTGCTCATCGCGGCCTGCGCCGCAGCCATCGTCGCGCTGATGATGGCGCTGCTGAGCGCCGTATGGTGGCTGGTGCTCTGTGTCGCCGGGGCGACTTTCGTGGCGATGGCGCTGCTCTCGCTGCTTATCATCCGCAAATACGTGGCTTACAAGCTCAAGCCGATCTATTCGATCGTCTTCTCGCGCGACGTGCATACGCGCGAAATTCTCACCGAGCTCAAGGACAAGCATGTGGAGAACATCTCCGAGGAGCTCACCGCGTGGGCCGACACCAACGACAAGGAGATCGCCCGCCTGAAGGAGACCGAAAAGTTCCGCAAGCAATACCTGGGCAACGTGGCCCATGAGCTCAAAACCCCGATTTTCAACGTGCAAGGGTATATATCTACGCTGCTCGACGGCGGCCTGGAGGACGACCTGATTAACCGCAAGTACCTCGAACGCACGGAAAAAAGCATCGACCGGCTCATCAATATCGTCAATGACCTGGATACCATCGCCAAGCTGGAAAGCGATATGACGCGGCTGCAGATGGAACAGTTCGACATCGTAGCCCTCACGCGCGAAATCGCCGAGCAGGCCGAGATCGAGGCCGACCGGAAAGGCATCCGGATTCTGGTCAAGGGGGCGGAGAACCTGCCTTCGCCTTTCTGGGTGCTGGCCGACAAACATTATGTGGGACAGGTGCTCGTGAACCTGATTATCAACTCGATCCGTTACGGCAAGGAGGGCGGCACGACGCGCGTGAAGTTCCGCGATATGCTCGACAAGATTCTGGTCGAGGTCGAGGATACCGGGGTAGGTATCGCGAAAGAGGATATTCCCCGCGTGTTCGAGCGTTTCTACCGCACCGACAAGGGCCGTTCGCGCGAACAGGGCGGCACGGGGCTCGGACTGGCCATTGTCAAACATATCGTCGAGGCCCACGGCGAACGCATTTCGGTGCGCAGCGAGCCGGGAGTGGGCAGCACGTTCTCCTTCACGCTCAAGAAAGTGAACCTTCAGGACGTCAAATAAAACGCAAACCTACATGACCCAACCGCTCATCACCTGGGATTTCAATCCCGTCTTTTTCTCCATCGGTTCGCTCGACGTGCGCTATTACGGACTGATGTGGGCTTTGGCGCTGCTGATCGGCGCCTGGTTTTTCGACAATTTCGTCAAGCGGGAGGGGCTGCCCCGCAAGGTGTCGGAGTCGATCTTCCTCTACGGTACGCTGGCGACGATCCTGGGGGCCCGGCTCGGACATTGCCTCTTCTACGAGCCGGCCTACTACCTGGCCCGGCCCTGGGCCATCATCACGGAGTTCCGCAACGGGGGCATGGCCAGCCACGGAGCCGCTATAGGTCTTCTGATCGGGCTGTGGCTCTTTTCGCGCCGCAACAGGCTCCCCTTCGTCTGGTCGCTCGACCGGATCATGATCCCGGTGGGCATCGGCGGCGCGATCGTGCGGCTGGGCAACCTGTTCAATTCGGAAATCGTGGGGCGGGTGACCGACGTGCCCTGGGGATTCAGATTCCTGCGGCTCTATCCGGGCGTTCCTGTCGAGCAGGTGCCTCTGCAACACCCCACACAGCTTTACGAAGCCGTTTGCTACCTGCTCACGTTCGGAGTCCTTACGTGGCTCTATTATAAAAAAGATACGGCCCGTCGCCATCCGGGCGTCCTGTTCGGTATCGGGCTGATCGGCGTGTTCCTCACCCGTTTTTTCATCGAGTTCATCAAGGAGGAGCAGGAGGCTTTCGAGGCGGGGTGGCTGCTCGATATGGGGCAGTTGCTCAGCATCCCTTTTATCCTGCTCGGAATCTTCATGATCTGGCGGGGCATGCGCCATACGACGCCTGTGCCCTGCTCGCGGGCGGCCGGCACCGCCGCTTCCCGTCCGGCGCGTTATGGCGACAAACCCAAACGGAAGCATGGTCGAACAAGTAAATAACCTGCTGCTGAATCTGCTGATCTCCGGCCGGGGCGTTTTCCTGCCCTCGGTCGGATCGCTCTACACCCGGTTCGGAGGCGCACGCCTGCTTTCGGGCCGTAAGGTGGAGCGGGGGGTGCGCGAGGTGGTTTACACGTCGCAGGAGCGGGGCGTATCCCTTATCGACGCCATTGCCGAGGCCGGAGGGTGCGACCGTGCGGAGGCCGCCGACATCTATGCCCGCTGGCTGTCGCATACGCTTGCCGGCGAGGTGCTGACCGTCGAGGGGGTGGGTGAGTTGCGGCAGCAATGTTTCACGCCCGACCCGGCGTTGGAGCGCCTGTTCAATCCCCTGGGCAAAAGGCCCGTGACGCTGCACAGAACGACGCACCGCGGTCGGAGGATCGCAGTTGCGACAGGGGTTGTGCTGCTGTTCGCGGCCGGCTCCGCATACCTCGCTTTGTTCGGCGACGACCTGCCCGGTCGCGAGACGATTCGGGAATGGGTAGCTTCGGCGGGAGATGCCGGCCGGCCGGCGACCGTTTCCGTTGCGGATCGAGCGTCCGCAGGTTTTCCCGACGCGCAAAGCGGCGGCCGGTCGGCAGACGATCCTTTGTCCGGCGAGACGGCTGGGACGGACGAACGGCCGCAACTTCTCGCCGATTCCGCTGCCGCGGAAAAATCGGATGCCGATGCACGGACCGACATGCGGGTCGATTCTCCCGGTTCGGCCGGAACGACCGACCCTGCCGTATTATCGGCCCGCTCCGCCGCGTCCGGCGTTCCGGCCGACCGCGAGGCTTCGGCTCAACCCGCCCTTTCCGCCGGGGATGCCGTGCAGGAATCGGGCAGCGGAGCCGGCGTCGCTGCTCCGTCGTCGGGTGAGCGAAACGTATCGGGCACGGTCGGCGGCCGTAGGGATGTTCCCTTGGGGGAGCCCGCACGAATGTCTGCCGGACGTACCTACCTGGTGCTGGGCGTTTACAGCACGGCCGATAACGCACGTCGGGCGGCCCGGGAGACCGTGGCGAAGAATCCGGAGATTGTCCCGCACATCTACTTTTTCGGGGATAAATTCATGGTTTCGATCGGGACCTACGATTCGCGCGACGAGGCGACGGAGGCGATCCGGGCTTACGGCAGCCGTTTCCGCGGCCTGTGGCCCTATTCCAAAAAATGATGCGTCTGGCGGCTCATATCATCCGGTTGATCGACCGGTTCTACCTGCCGCCCATCGACCGGCTCGTGTCGCGGCAGGTTTTCCGTTACGGCATGTGCGGCGCGGCTAACATGGCATGGAACCTGGTGCTCTATGCGGCGGTCTATAACCTCCTGCTCGGCCGCCGCATGGTCGATCTGGGTGTCGTGGCGGTGTCCGCCCATGTCGCAGCGCTGATCCTCGTCTTTCCGGTCTCGTTTTTCAACGGATTCTGGCTCAACCGCCATGTGGCTTTCCGCTGCTCGCCGCTCAGCGGACGCACCCAGCTGGGCCGTTACGCCCTTTCGGTCGGCGGGTCGCTGCTGGTCAATTACGGCTGCCTGAAATTCCTGGTCGAAACCTGCGGTATCTGGCCTACCCCCTCCGAAGCGCTTGCGACGGTCGTGACGACCGTGTACAGTTACCTGGCCGCACGGTACTTCACTTTCCGCAATGCGATCCGCGAGTAGCTCCGGGGCCGGTGCGAAAAGGAGCCTACAGGAAGAGGTGAGACGGCTGCAATGCGGGTGCGTGGCGGGCAACCGGGAGGTCGGGGCCGTGCCCGGGTTTTCCGCCGATGAATAAGGCAGGCTCAAGGCCTGCCTTTTTTGCGTGCGTAGCGCGATCCCTTGCGCGAAGGTTGTCCGTCGGGTTTTTCCCGGAGCAGATCGGTCGGTTTGCCCTGCGTTTTTTCCTCGAGCTGTTTCTGCAATTCGTACATCCTGTCCCGCAGCCGGGCCGCAGCCAGAAAGTCGAGCGACTTGGCCGCCCGCTCCATCGCTTCGCGTGCCCGATCGATCTCCACCGAGAGATCGTCCCCGGCGGTATAGACGCTTTGGGTGTCGGCGGCAACCCGGTAATGGTCTTCGGCCAAAGGGTAGGATGCCGTCGTGTCGGCCTGCACGCCTTGCAGCAGGGTGCTCTGCCCCGTGCCGCTGCGCTGCGCCTGCCGGGGCAGCAGTTCGTGGTCCATGTTGTAGCGCACCTGCTTATCGCGGCGGCGGTTGCTCTCCTCGATCGCAAGCCGCATGGAGTCGGTGCAGTGGTCGGCATAGAGAATCACATTGCCCTGTGCATGTCGCGCGGCGCGTCCGGCGATCTGGGTGATCGATCGCACGTTGCGCAGAAAACCCTCCTTGTCGGCGTCGAGAATGGCCACCAGCGCCACTTCGGGCAGGTCGAGCCCCTCGCGCAGCAGATTGACGCCGATCAGCACGTCGTACATTCCCGCCCGCAGGTCTTCGAGAATCTGCACCCGTTCGAGCGTGTCCACGTCGGAGTGGATGTAGCGGTTGCGCACGCCCACCCGGTCGAAATATTTGGATAGCTCCTCGGCCATGCGCTTGGTGATGGTCGTGATGAGAATTTTGTCGTCGAGCTTCACCCGCTTGTCGATCTCTTCGATCAGGTCGTCGATCTGGTTGAGCGTCACGCGCACCTCCAGCGGCGGATCGACCAGTCCGGTGGGGCGGATGAGCTGTTCGACGATCACACCCTCGCTCTTCATCAGCTCGTAGTCGGCGGGTGTCGCGCTCACGTAAATCGCCGTGCCGGCCAACTGCTCGAACTCCTCGAAGCGCAGCGGCCGGTTGTCGCGGGCGGCCGGCAGGCGGAATCCGTACTCCACGAGGTTGTCTTTGCGGGCCTTGTCGCCGCCGAACATGGCATGGACCTGCGGCAGCGTGACGTGGCTTTCGTCGATGACCATAAGGTAGTCGCGCGGGAAGTAGTCGAGCAGGCAGAAAGGGCGGCTGCCGGCGGCCCGTCCGTCGAAGTAGCGGGAGTAGTTCTCGATACCCGAGCAGTAGCCAAGCTCCTTAATCATCTCCAGGTCGTACTCCACGCGCTGCTTGAGGCGCTGGGCTTCCAGCGGGCGTCCGGCCTGCTCGAAAAATTCGACCTGTCGTCCCAGGTCGAGGTAAATCTGTTCGACGGCGCTGTGGATGCGCTCCTTGGTGGTCACGAAGATGCTCGCGGGGTAGAGCGTGAGCGTGTCGAGCGTGTGGATGCGCTGCCCGGTCACGGGGTCGATGGTCTGGATCGATTCGATTTCGTTGTCGTAGAACATGACCCGGAAACACTGATTTCCGAACTCCCCGAAAGCGGCCATGATGTCGATCGTATCGCCGTTCACCCGGAACGTGGCGGGCGCGAGGTCGCGCTCGGTGCGGGTGTAGAGCGCCTCCACCAGCTTGTATAGAAACTGCTTGTAGTTGAGAATCTGCCCCACGCGCACGGTGATCGAGGTGGCATGGAAATCCTCCGGGTTGCCGCATCCGTAGAGGCACGAAACGCTTGAGACGACAATCACGTCCCGCCGTCCGGACAGGAGGGTGGCGGTGGTGCTCAGCCGCATCTTCTCGATCTCGGCATTGATCGAGAGGTCTTTTTCGATATAGGTGTCCGTCGAGGGCAGGTAAGCCTCGGGCTGGTAATAGTCGTAATAGGAGACGAAATATTCGACGGCGTTCTCCGGGAAAAAGTTTTTGAACTCCCCGTAAAGCTGCGCCGCCAGCGTCTTGTTATGGCTCAGCACGAGCGTCGGGCGGTCGATTTCCTGAATCACGTTGGCGACCGTGAAGGTCTTGCCCGAGCCGGTCACGCCCAGCAGCGTGTTGTGCTGTGAGCCGCCCCGGATCGAGTCGATCAACTGCGCGATGGCCTCGGGCTGGTCGCCCGTGGGTTTGTATTCCGAAACTAACTTGAAATTCATAAGGCAAAGTTAGCAAATAAACGGCCAACGCATCCTGTTTCGTATGCCGTATTTTCGACGGAGTGCGCTCGGCCCGACGCCCTTGTTCGCGGGCTGCGGTGCCGGGGCGGATCGGGCCGCCGGGCAGATCAGGCCGGAGACTGCGCGCACGCAAGGACATAACCCGCTCGGACGGGTTCAGGGCGGCTCACGGGCGGGTGCAGACTCCGCCCCGGACGCAGTTCCGCCGGGCGCCCGGCGCAGCATGAAATAATTTTCCCGTGCATCCGCGGTTTGCGAATTAATGAGTAACTTTACGCCCCGGGAACCTGCGCATGATCGATCGAGAAACCATAGACCGCATTTACGCCGCCGCCAATATCGTGGAGATCATCGGCGACTATGTCACCCTGCGCCGCAAGGGGGTGAATTACCAGGCGTGCTGTCCGTTCCACAACGAGAAAACCCCGTCGTTCGTGGTCTCCCCGTCGAAGGGCGTATTCAAATGTTTCGGCTGCGGCAAGGGGGGCAACGCCGTCACGTTCCTGATGGAGCACGAGCAGATGACCTACCCCGAAGCGCTCAAGGCCGTGGCGAAGCGTTACGGTATCGAGGTGCGGGAAAAAGAGCTCACACCCGAGGAGGAGGCCCGCAACGACAACCGCGAGAGCATGTTCGTGGTGAACGGCTGGGCGGCGGAGTATTTCGCACGCTACCTGTTGCACGAAAACGAGGGGATGAGCGTCGGCATGACCTATTTCCGGCAGAAGCGGGGTTTTTCGGACGCTACGATCAAGAAATTCGGACTCGGTTTTTGTCCTTCGCGGGGCGACCGGATGTCGAAGGATGCGTTGGCGGCGGGTTACAAGGAGGAGTTTCTGGTTTCGACGGGCCTTTCGCTCCGCCGCGACGACGGGACGCTTTACGACCGTTTCCGCGACCGGGTGATCTTCCCCGTGCACAACATATCGGGTCGCATCGTGGCTTTCGGCGGCCGCACGTTACGCACCGACAAGACGGTGGCCAAGTACCAGAACTCCCCCGAGAGCGAGATTTACAGCAAGAAACGGGAGCTCTACGGACTTTACTTCGCCAAAAAAGCGATCCAGCAGCAGGACTTCGCCATCATGGTCGAGGGCTACACCGATGTGATTTCGATGCACCAGGCAGGGGTCGAGAACGTGGTTTCTTCGTCGGGCACCTCGCTCACGACGGAGCAAATCCGCCTGCTCAATCGGTTCACGCGCAACATCACCGTGATCTACGACGGCGACTCGGCGGGCATCCATGCCTCGTTGCGGGGCATCGACATGATCCTCAAGGAGGGCATGAACGTGCGGGTGGTGCTGCTGCCACCCGAGCACGACCCCGACTCTTTCGCCCGTGCGCACAGCGCAACGGAGGTGCAGGCCTACATCCGTGAGCACGAGGAGGATTTCCTCACGTTCAAGGCGAAGCTGCTGTTGGGCGAGGCGCACAACGACCCGATCCGCAAAGCGTCGCTCATCACGGACATGGTGCAGTCCATCGCTCAGATTCCCGATCCGATCCAGCGGTCGGTCTTTACCAAGGAGTGCGCACGCATCATGGATATCGACGAGCAGATCCTCGTCTCGGAGGTGGGGCGCAAGCGCATGGCTTCGACCGGCGACAGGGAGGCCGAGGAGTTCGTGCGCCGGCAGGCGGCGCGCCAGCAGGCCGAGCGGCAGGCGGCGCAGCTTCCGCAGGCGGATTTCCCGGGCAATGCGGCAGCCGGGAGCAGCCCCGACGCGCTCGAACGCGAGCTCGACCGCTACCTGCTCAAGTGGGGGCATTGCAGCTTCGAGTTCAAGGAGGGGCGCAATATGGTGCGTTACAATGTGGCGGAGGTGATTTTCGGCGAGCTCGATGCCGACAACCTCCACTTCGCCAACCCGCTCTACAACCAGATTCTCCAGACCTACCGGGCGCAGTGGGAGACGCTGGGTATCGGCGCGGAGGTGCCCGTGCATCACTTTCTGACCCATCCCGATCCGGAGGTATGCAACGTGTCGGTCGATATTCTCACTTCGGAGGATCACTATGTGGCCAGCGAGCTGTGGAGGCAGAAGGAGGTGCATGTGGAGAGCGAGGCCGAAATGCTGGCCGTGGGGGTGCCCAAGGCCGTGGCGCTCTACAAGTCGAAGATCATCGAGCGGCTGTGCGCCGAGTTGCACGAGAAGCTGCGGGACGAAAACCTCACCGACGAGCAGATGCGCGACATCATGCTGCGCCTGTCGAAGCTGAACAGCGGCAAGGTGTCGATATCGAAAAAATTGCAGCGATTGATTCTGTAAGATAAAAAAGGTGGGACCGGAGTCGTACACGTATCACTACGCATACCGTGTGCAAACAGAAAATAAACAGAAAGATGTGTAAAACATATCAAAGATAAAAGAATTAGTTACCTTATCCGATCCCACCTGTGACCGAATAGAACAAATCCCGTGCCGTGCGACGGAGGCGCGGCGACAAAAAGCGGCAGGATTTTCGATGCGGGCGGGACGGTACTGATTGACGAGAGGTTAGCTATGGCGGACTATAAAAATATCAATATACGGAACAAGCGGGCCACCTTCGATTACGAGATTCTCGAGGAGTTCGTGGCCGGCATCGTGCTTGCGGGCACCGAGATCAAGTCCATTCGTCTGGGCAAGGCGTCGCTTACGGACAGCTATTGCTATTTCGACGGGGGCGAGCTCTGGATACGCGGCATGAACGTCGCCGAGTACCATTGGGGTACCTGCAACAACCATGTGCCCCGGCGCGACCGCAAGCTGCTGCTGAGCCGTCGCGAGCTCACCCGCCTGCAACGGTCGTTGCAGGACAAGGGGCTGACGGTCGTGGGGCTGCGGCTCTTTCTCAACGACCGGGGGCTGGCCAAGGCGGTCATCGGGCTGGCCAAAGGCCGCAAGTCCTATGACAAGCGCGAATACCTCAAGGAGAACGACGCCCGCCGCGAGATGGACAAGGCGATGAAAAACCACAGACGATGATCCGCGCGCTGTTCCTCGACGTGGACGGCACGCTGGTGAGTTTCCGCACGCACCGGATCGCACCGTCGGCTGTCGCGGCGCTCAGGGAGGCCCGCGCCCGGGGTGTCGGGGTTTTTATCGCCACCGGCCGTGCGGCCGGAGACCTGGAGGTGCTGAGGGACCTTCCCCGCGACGGGGTGGTGGCGCTCAACGGCGCCTGCGGTGTGCTGCCTGACGGCACTACGGTTTTCAGCCGCCCCATTCCGCGCGAGGATTTCGAGCGGGCCCTGCGGCTTTCCGACGAGCTGGATTTCCCGCTCGCACTCGAATTGGACGCGGGCATCTTCGTCAATCGGGTGACGGCCGACGTGGAGCGGGTCGCCCGCCAGGTGGACCATCCGGTGCCGGAGGCGACCGATCTGCGGGCGCTCTTCGACCGCACGGAGTGCTGCCAGATGTGTTTCTATTGCGATGCCGGCCGCGAGCCGCGCATCATGGCCGAGTTTCCGGGCCTGACCGCAAACCGGTGGAATCCGCTCTTCGCCGACATCAACGTGCGCGGGGTGGACAAGGCCTCGGGCATGGCGGCTATGGCGGCCCGTTGCGGCTTCGCTCTTGCCGAAGTCATGGCCTTCGGCGACGGAGGCAACGACGTGCCGATGCTGCGGGCGGCCGGCGTGGGCGTGGCGATGGGCAACGGCTGTCCGGCAGCTTTGGCAGCGGCGGATTATGTGACGGCCGACATCGACGACGACGGGCTACGCCGGGCGTTGGAGCATTTCGGGGTGATCGGACAACCCGGCCCTGCGAGAAGGATAAATGATTGAGACCTATGAGTTTGATTCTTTGTATCGAAACCGGCACGGACATCTGTTCGGTCGGACTGGCCCGCGACGGCGAGCTGCTTTCGCTCCGGGAGAGCGACCGGGGGCGCGACCACGCCGGCAAGATCGGCGTCTTTGTCGATGAACTGCTTCGGGAAAACGACATCGCACCCGAGGAGCTCGATGCCGTGGCCGTGGGCAAGGGGCCCGGCTCCTACACGGGGCTGCGAATCGGCGTTTCGTTCGCCAAAGGGCTCTGTTACGGACTGGGTCGGCCGCTGCTGGCCGTCGGCTCGCTCGACGCCCTGACCGAAGTGGCCCGCGAGGATTACCGGGCGGGGATTCTCGCCGTTCCCGACTGGGAGCGGGCACGGCTGATTCCGATGGTGGACGCCCGCCGCATGGAGGTTTACGCCCGGGTGTTCGACAGCGCCGGGCACCCGCTTTCGGAGGTGGCGGCCGAGGTGGTCGGGTCCGGCAGCTTCGATGGTTGGCGCGGCGAAGGACCGCTGGTCATTTTCGGCACCGGAGCCGCCAAATGTGCCGACGTGCTCGGCGACGTGCTTGCGGTCGAGGTGGTTCCCTCGGCGCGCGGGCTGGCGCGTCTTGCGCAACAGGCCCTCGACGAAGGTCGCACGGAGGATGTGGCTTATTTCGAGCCATTTTACCTCAAGGACTTCGTCGTCACGACCTCACGGAAAAAGTTGTTCTAAGCGATAAGTTGTTTGGTTCTTTCCTCAATGGAAGAACATAAAATAAACACATAGCGAAAAAGTAAATTTGGGCAAAGCGTAGCGAATTAGCTGATAGAGCGTTCGTTACGCTTTGTTTTTCTATGGGACAGAGCCAACGAAATACCACCTCGAAGCCAAACGGCGCAGAAGTTCAGTTACCACCTCGTTACTCCCGTAACGGGTGCAAATTTCTTGCTAAAAGGTTCTTTTTCTGCGTTTTGCGTTGATTTACATAGCTGTCGGTAACTCACTAAGAACTAATTTTGTAACCAAAAAAAGGAGTGAGTTATGCGAAGTACATTCAAGGTATTATTTTACGTGAAGAAAGGCAGCGAGAAGCCGAACGGCAACCTGCCTCTGATGTGCCGTATCACGGTGGACGGCGAGATTAAACAGTTCAGTTGCAAGATGGACGTTCCCCCACGCTTGTGGGATGTGAAGAACAGCCGTGCTTCGGGCAAGAGCGTCGAAGCGCAGAGAATCAACCTTGCAGTAGATAAAATCCGTGTGGAGGTAAACCGCCGCTATCAAGAGTTAATGCAGACGGACGGTTATGTTACCGCCGCCAAACTCAAAGACGCCTATCTCGGTATCGGCGTCAAGCAGGAAACTTTGCTGAAGCTGTTCGAGCAGCACAACGCCGAGTTCGAGAAGAAAGTCGGGCACAGCAGGGCGCAGGGTACATTTACCCGTTATCGGACGGTCTGCAACCATATTCGGGAGTTCCTGCCCCATACCTACAAGCGTGAGGATATTCCATTAAAGGAACTAAACCTCACGTTCATCAACGACTTCGAGTATTTTCTGCGCACGGAGAAGAAATGCCGCACCAATACCGTGTGGGGCTACATGATTGTGTTGAAACACATCGTTTCCATAGCGAGGAACGACGGGCGTTTGCCCTTTAATCCCTTTGCGGGATATATCAACTCTCCCGAAAGCGTGGACAGGGGCTACCTCACCCAAACGGAGATACAGACGCTCATGGACGCACCGATGAAGAACGCCACCCACGAGCTTGTACGGGACTTGTTCGTCTTTTCTGTTTTCACGGGTTTGGCGTATTCGGACGTGAAGAACCTCACCGCCGACCGCCTGCAAACATTCTTCGACGGCAACCTGTGGATAATCACCCGAAGAAAGAAGACCAACACCGAATCGAACATCCGCCTTTTGGACGTTCCCAAGCGTATCATCGAGAAATACAAGGGGCTGGCAAGGGACGGTCATGTTTTCCCCGTTCCGAGCAACGGCAGTTGTAACAAGATACTCAAAGATATAGGCAGACAATGCGGCTTCAAGGTGCGTTTGACCTACCATGTCGCACGCCACACGAACGCCACGACCGTGCTTCTGTCGCACGGCGTATCCATCGAAACGGTGAGCCGCCTTTTGGGACACACGAACATAAAGACCACCCAAATTTACGCCAAAATCACCGCCCAGAAGATAAGCCAAGACATGGAAACCTTGTCGCACAAGTTGGAGGATATGGAGAAGAATATCTGCCGAGCCATTTAATTAAGAACAGAATACCGATGAAAGAAGAAAGGAACATTATCACGATGGACGGGCAGGGCAATATCTCCCTGCCGAGCGATATAGGCGCAACCGCCATGACCGAGCGAGAAATCTGCGAACTGTTCGGGGTTATCGCCCCGACGGTTCGGGCAGGGATAAAGGCACTCTGCAAAAGCGGAGTTTTGAGTATATATGACATAAAGCGCATTATCCGCATATCGGACAGATACAGCGCGGAGGTTTACAACCTCGAAACGATAGCCGCCCTCGCTTTCCGTATCGAGTCGTTCGGGGCGGCGAAAGTCCGCAGGGCATTATTAGAGAGGATTATACACGGGCGAAAAGAGAAAACGACGGTATTCGTGTCGGTTGTTTCGGACGGCAAGCCCAACAGCCGTTGGAAAGCATGATGATATACCAACATATCAACATACCAACATATCAACATGCAAACGTACCAGCATACCAGCATGCAAACATGCAAACCTATCACTATGGTGATATATATTGCAGGTTCTATTCCTCTTTTCAGGGGAAAGCGGAGCAATCATTTCCGTTTACAAAGGCAAAGTAAGCACGGGGCTTTATGTCGGCTAAAAGGTCAGGCGGCTGCGCCGTTTCCCGATAAATCTTCCTCTCGCTTCGCTGCGAGCGTATTTATCGGGAAAACCTTGTATCCGACCGCCCTGTGCAAAAGAGCCTTTGAAAACGGAAACGACCGCCCCGCCGCCCACCACCGACCGAAAGGGAAAAATAATAAGGTGGGGTTATACGGGTAAGCAGGCGGCAGGGACAGCCACCGCCGAAAGGCAGACGGGCAGACGGACGGCACGCCGCAGGGTATTTACGGAGAAAATACCGTAGCTTATTAGGGAATTTTCCGAGCCGCAATACTCCGTATCGCTGAAAATTCCCCAATAAGGCAAGGGGCAAGCCCCTCTGCACACCCCATCGGGGACGGCATTTGCCGCCCCCGAAGATACAAAGAAATCATTGTTTCACAAGCCAAAAAAGAAAGGAAGAATATATGGGTTTCGTAGTTTTACACATGGAAAAGGCGCACGGCAGCGACAGCGGAACGACCGCACATATCGAGCGTTTCATCATACCGAAGAACGCCGACCCCACACGCACGCACCTGAACCGCAGGCTCATCGAATACCCCGACGGAGTGAAAGACCGTTCGGCGGCTATACAGCGGAGATTGGAAGAAGCTGGGCTGACACGCAAAATCGGAAGCAACCAAGTACGGGCAATCCGCATCAACGTATCGGGAACGCACGAGGACATGAAGCGGATAGAGGAAGAGGGGCGTTTGGACGAGTGGTGCGCCGACAATCTGAAATACTTCGCCGACACGTTCGGAAAGGAGAACATCGTGGCGGCTCACCTGCACAGGGACGAGGAAACGCCGCACATACACGTTACGCTCGTCCCCATCGTCAAGGGAGAGCGTAAGCGCAGGAAAAGGGAGGAACAGACGAAGAAGCGATACCGCAAAAAGCCGACCGACACCGTGAGGCTGTGCGCAGACGATATTATGACACGGCTGAAATTGAAGTCCTACCAAGATACCTATGCCGAAGCGATGGCGAAATACGGGTTGCAAAGGGGCATAGACGGCTCGAAGGCTCGCCACAAGTCCACGCAGCAGTATTATCGGGATATACAGAAACTCTCCGACAACCTCAAAGCGGAAGTGGTGGATTTGCAGCAGCAGAAAGAAACGGCACGGGAGGAACTAAGACGGGCGAAAAAAGAAATACAGACCGAGAAGCTGAAAGGGGCGGCAACCACCGCAGCTACCAACATAGCCGAGAGCGTTGGTTCTCTTTTCGGCAGTAACAAGGTCAAGGCGTTGGAGAGGGAGAACACTGCCCTGCATAGGAAGATAGCCGACCACGAGGAAACCATCGAAGCCCTGCAAGACAGGATACAGACCATGCAGGCAGACCACAGCCGAGAAATACGGGAAATGCAGCAGAAGCACAGCAGGGAGATAACAGACAAGGACACAAGGCACAAGCAGGAAATATCGTTTCTGAAAACGGTAATCGCAAAGGCGGCGGCATGGTTTCCCTATTTCCGTGAAATGCTCCGAATCGAAAACCTTTGCCGCCTTGTGGGATTCGATGAAAGGCAGACCGCAACGCTCGTCAAGGGAAAGCCGTTGGAGTATGCAGGGGAACTCTATTCGGAAGAACACGGACGGAAATTCACGACCGAAAAGGCAGGGTTTCAAGTCGTGAAAGACCCCACGGACGGGACGAGACTGGTTCTTGCCATTGACCGAAAGCCCATTGCCGAGTGGTTCAAGGAACAGTTCGACAAGCTAAGGCAGAATATTCGCCGACCTATACAACCGCAAAGGAAAAGCAGAGGAATGAAGATATAACCGTTTATCTTGCTGGAAAACAATAAAAAAGTGCCGTTCATGATGTCTTATGAATGGCACTTTTTAGTATATTTGCACCTAAAAGTATATCGGGAGCTATGCCGGATACGTGACGAGCAAAAAACTTTCGGAAAAATATACGTGAATACAGAACTATAAATTTAAAAGCTATGGGAACATTAGGCTGCATAAACGATATGTTACAACGAGATAAAGAAAATCGTGAACTTCGTAAATTAAACAGAGATAGAATAAAAGAACATCAAAAGTATCTTGTAAACAAAGGTAAAGGAAATGATTTATCCAATATTTCTATTGAGCAAATGGAAGAAATTCATAAAAGAACAATAGAAAAAGAAGCACTTGATAATGCAAGTTTATTCAAAGCAAAAATATATTTTATTGCAAGTATATTGCTTCTGTTTTTATTAGCGATAGTATGTTATATGCTATTTTTCAAATAAATCAAAATAATATGAAGACAAATATCATCTTATTCAGTCTTATATCACTTTTATTCTTTTCACCAAGAATGAAAGCACAGCCAAATACGGCAAAACACGATTTTACGCATAAAGAAAATGGGTGGTATCACGTATTAAGTACAGGTAGTTTGTCCTCTAAGCCAATCATAACAGTAAAGGATTTCGTTGGGCTAAAACTTGAAAAGGATTATTTCGGAAAATATGCTATAAGCGGACAAATCAGCAAACATAAGCTAAACAAATGGGCCGATGAAACAGAAAAGTCTATTGGGAAAAAAATAGCATTTGTATTTAATGATTCCATTATTACTGCTCCGCAAGTTAATTGCAGAATAGAAAGCGGTACATTCATGATAACGTCCTTTTCAGACCAAAAACTGCTAGAAATCTACAAAGGTATAATGAGAGAGAAGTCAGAATCTCTTGAAGTCGTTTTTAACGGTTGGGAAAAGGATTCTTTATACTATGAATTATCTCCAGAACAAAGAGATTCTGTAAGAATGAACATTGACTATTGGGAAGCCAAAGCATGGATAGACTTAATAAGCAAACCAGAGGAACATTATTGGTATAGCATACAAGATTCTACCGAATACAAGAAACTTGAAAAGGCTTTAAAAGAAGAATTAAAAAAGCCAAATTTCAGTAGTAGAGCAACAGACTATATGAAATCTGATGCATACAAAGCATACAAACAATATCTACATAAGAATAAAGACTATATAAACCTAATGTTTCAAGGATTTTTATTCAATAATCTGAAAGGATTGAATGGCTATTTGGTAGATGATATAATACAGTCCAAGTACCCTTATGCTCCAAGTATTAGAAGTTATATAGAGAAAACAAATAATGTTGATGATGAAAAACTGGCTGTATATGAATGGCAACGTAAAGTTTGGTATCAAATGAACAAAGAAAAATCTCCACGAAATAAATATAAAAAGCGATATCGGAGCGTTACACCATAAAAACAGCTTGCCGAATATTATATTAAACGGCAACATCTGTAGTAAATGTTGGTGATACCCCAAATATGAAAATACGGAACTATAAATCAAAATAAAAGTACTAAAGTCATGAGAAACAAAAACTTATTTACTTTTTTTCTAATATTTCTATGCTTCTGCTTTACAAATTGCAGTGATGATGAAAAAACAGAAGATATACATCATCTATCTTTTGAAAAAGATTACTACGAGCGTCCTCTAATCGGAGCCAAAAGTATAATGATACGAAGTGGAAATAAAGATTACTCCGTTGAGATAAAAGATCCCTCGATATTAGATGTCAAAATAGATTTATCAAGCCCTATCGGTATGGGTAATTTAGATATATATCCTAAACAAAAAGGAGAAACAACTATTCAAGTAAAGGACAATATTGCACATGAAACAACTGATCTAAGAATAAAGATAGTAGATAGTTATTTACATTTGTCTATTAACAACCCTGTACGCCCACCATATAAGCAAGGTGATGAAATTTTCGGTTCTTCGTCACTTTTGGGGCAGTTCATGTGTTAAAGCTAGTAAATTTATTGCCTAACAAGGTAATGCTTGTCCTATTGAACATGTGTCTTTTGATAGCTTTAATTTTATTCCCTTAAATAAGCTGGTATAGTCTATAGATAAAGGTGTTTAGTATATTTTACTGCCCCAAAAGTGACGAAGAACCAAATTTTCTTAATAAATAACGACGATAAAGATTTCTACTTGTACGATGATAAATTAAAAATAAAGAGTACAGGAAATTATGAATTTTCCATAAAGGGAAATATTCCGTTCTTAACATTAACTTATCATAAAGAATTGGAGAATAGAACCATATATAAATATAATCTAACAGGAACAGACCAAACTATGTTTGCTGTTATAAAACTTTTTTTAGGCTGGGATTGGCACGATTTCATCGAAAGTCCAAAGACAAAAGAAATAGCACCTATTATAATGAGAGCAACAGATATAGAAACCAATACAGAATATTATCTAACAAGAAAAGCAACTGATATTCCCGAAAATGTATTAGATTAAAAACAGCCTCCGGCAGGGTTTTCGCTGGGGGCTTTCTTATGAAATCAAAAAGAAAGCGATATCGTAGTATTACACAAAAAACAGCTGGCTATTACATAATGAAACAACATACTTGACTGATTGGTACGCTTCTCCTACCATGCGGACAAATCCCGGTAACAAAATGACAAAGCGGACAATGTTCTTAACATGCCAACTTGTAAATGGGATGAATGATTTTCGTTTTTCGCAAGTTGATTTTATAAAATTGCTGCCAACAGTTCGTACTTTCGGAAAAAGATGTTATATTTGCAAATGAAAGAGTTATTTGACAGCATAGCAACGCAAAACGCTGAAATTCGCACAGTTGCCAAATCGTTACCTCTATTTCTCAAATAATTCGCTAATAGTTTATTTCTCAATCGGTTAAGTCAAACCGATAAAAATCTAAAATATAATATTCGCGGAAAGAGAAGTTACCTTTTATCCTTCTCTCCCGCGTCCCGGCGGGCTGACGAGGGGTATTCTTTTGTGCGGTTGTGCTGCTCACGTTTCTTTAATCGTGTGCGATAGAATCTGCCAATATGGGATTCGTGGGAGCAATCGGGCGATTAGGGCGTAAGGGCAACTACCACACTAAGGCACTGCAAGGCCTACTGAACGGGGTTGTACCTGCGCCTTTTTTAGTTATTTGGTCTCTATGCCGTCGAAAAAATCCCGGATTCAATTCGACCAATGTTGTAATCTTATCAATTATATTAACTTTGTATCAAATAAAGATGACTTTACCGTTTAGGCTGTGACAAACCTTGTGCTTTCCTAATAAACTCACAAGTTTTAACCAATTTAGCATAATTTGTCTGAAACCTAAATCATGTTTTCTGCCGTTCGACAGACAGATCTGGGCGTAGGGAAATTTTCAAAGTGAAGGCTTTTTTGCGAGGGCCTTTTAGGAGAGAAAAGTACCTGCACCCTCTTTTTTTTGGGCGTTCACAAACACGTTAATCCGATGATTAAAAGGTGGAGTTAAAATTACTCCCACAAATCTTTGGAATTTCCAGCAATGCCGTGAAAAAAATCCTCCAGACTTATCTTATAATAATCACACAAAATTGCCAACGTGCTTAGTGTGATATTCTGTTTACCCAGCTCGATTCTGCCAACATGAATATCCGTATCGATGAATACGTTTTTTTGTGAAGCACCGCACGCTTTCCTTAGCCGCCACAATTTTCCTGCAACCGCATGTAAAAGCTCTGTATTTTTTCGTGGATTACGTTTCACACAACAAATAAATAGACAAAAATGGAAATATAAATTACGATTGAACGAGGTTGTACCTGCGCCTTTTATAGTTATTTTGTCTCTATGCCGTTGAAAAATTCACCGAACGTTATTTCATAAAACTTGCATAAAGCTGAAAAGGTACTTACCGTTGTGTTTGAATTACCTGCTTCAATGCGTCCGATGTGGATTCCGGTTAATCGGTAAACCTCTTTTTGTGTCAAACCTTTTGCATTTCTCAATGATCTGAATCTGTCGGACACACGCTTCATCAAGAGTTCATTATGGCGTTGGTTATACATAGCTTACGGATTTGGAATGTCGTTGAAAAAATCATGCATGGATACATGGTAGTAATCGCATAATTCCGCAAGCGTACTCAACGTCAGATTATACTCGCCGCGTTCGACGCGCCCCATATGAATTTCGGTATCCTCGTACATGATTTCCTGCGAGAGACCGCGTTCACATCTTAGCCGGACTAACTTTTCCGCAATTATTTGGAGCAAAAGCTCATTGCGTCTTTGCTTTTTCATAATGCAAAGAATTGCATTAATGACAAAAACATCTTGGATGTATTTGTCATTAGAAAAAATTGTTTATATATTTGCAATGCAATTGAGTGGATTCAATTTTAATGGTTCAGATTTATGTTACCTTTGCGAATAGAAAGCTCGGCATAGCCGACGCATAACATATAAAGGGTAAACAACTCCTTATATCTTTACACGAACTTAGGAACCTTTGTAAGTCAGTTTGGTGCAAAGGATGTTTAGATGAGGTATAATAGTTGTCAGTCCTTGTTATGTCCTACCTTTACGGTAGGACAGACAGGGGCGCAGGACAGCTTCTCATCTAAGGTTTCCTAAGACCTGTGTAAAGAGGTTGCTAATGCGCCCTCTTTTTTTGGGCGTTCACAAACCCGACAATCCGATGATATGCCCGTTTCACCCGTTCGATCCATCGATTCCCATGCGGCAATCCGAGCCGTTACGGGCTGAGTATTTATCCCGGCATTATTGACTGAGTTACTTCGACCTAATGGCGGCATTAAAAAAGCGTCGTCGGACGCTTTATGGAAGAACGATCATATTTAACGTTCTCAAATTCATTCTTTCTTCGGCATTCGCTCGATAACTTTATTCTTTTTAGGGGGATAGTTCATCGATAGAAAAAAGTCCGAGAGCGTTATATCATAAAATTCACATATTTTTCGTAATGACATCAAAGTCGGCAGTCTGTCGCAAATTTCGTATCGGTTTATATCCAATTTTACTCGATCGATCAGAAACTCTTGAGTATGACCATACTCATCGCGTAATTGCTGTATTCGTTGTGCGATCATTTCAGCCAAAACTGGGTCTAAATATTTTTTACCGATTTTTTTCATTTATACAAAAAAAGCGGATAATTGCATGTTTTTAAGCATGTCATTTGCCATGTACAGATTCTTTTATTATATTTGTTCCGTTAAACTGAAAAGAGAGATGCAGAAATTATGCTACTTTTGCGAATAGAAAGTTCGGCATAGCCGACGCATAACATATAAAGGGTAAACAACTCTTTATACCGAACAGCGAAACTAGGAAGCCTCTAATGATAGAGGTGTTTTAGATGAGGTATAATAGTTGTCAGTCCTTGTTATGTCCTACCTTTACGGTAGGACAGACAGGGGCGCAGGACAGCTTCTCATCTTGGGTATCCTAGTACCCGCTGTTTGGGGCTGCTAATGCGCCCTCTTTTTTTGGGCGTTCATAAACCCGACAATCCGATGACACGCCCGATTCACCCGTTCGATCCATCGATTCCCATGCGGCAATCCGAGCCGTCACGGGCAGGGGCCTGTCATCCGGACAGTACCATATATTCACACAAAAACCGACAGAGGGCGGCACGGGTGTTTTATAAATACCGCGGGCAAAGCGAGGTCGATCCCGGCCGCCCTTCTTCATCGGGGGTTCCGGTCGGAGGCATGATCCAATGGGCATTGGGTTATCACATCCATCCGGCCGGCCCCCGATCTTTTCAACCGTTACCCCGAGGCCGCACGGGAGCGGATGCCGCTACTGAAACTCTTGCCCGGCGGCGTCTCTCCCCGGCCCGGGGATACGGTAATAGATAGACGATTAAAGATACCTCCCAGGATGAAATGCACGAACAGGAAGCAGCCGCCGGGCGCGTGGGATCGGATTGCGGAGTTGTTGAGGGTCACGGGGATGACTGCGAATGCCTTTGCACGCCATCTCGGTTTGCCGCGCGGAGAGAACCTGTACCAGATCAAGCGGGGGAACAACGGGATCAGTTACGATCTTGCGCGTCGCATCCACGCGCAATACCCGAATTATTCGCTATCGTGGCTACTCACGGGCGAGGGAGAGGCGGGATCAGGCGTTGGCGCGACGGTGGCACTCCCGTTCTGCGGGGATGTATGGACGCTGGAATCGCCTGCGAGCGGGGGCGGTAAACGGCTTGTTGTTTCGTCGTGGGCGGCGTGCGGTGCGGAGGTTGCTGTCGCGTGTCCCGACGGGGTGCCGGGCGCGGGCCTGCGCAGCCCGATTCTGCTGCTGCGACGCTGCGACCCCGCGGGGCCGTTGCTCTATGGCAACCTCTATCTTGTCGAGCTGGCAGGCATGCGTCTGCTGCGGACGGTGGATGCGGGCGGGGACGACGGTACCCTGCGCCTTAGCCGGGAGGGGTGCGGCGACACGCTCGTCGATCGTGCGGCCGTCGCCTCGCTGTGGCTTGTCTGTGCCGCCATAGACCGATTGGTAAGGTAGGGAGCGTTCCAGCCAGTCCAGTTCCGCCCTGTTCCGCCTGGTTGCGTCCTATCCTATATCCGTTTGCCCCTCTGTTCCGCCGAGACTGAAGGAACTTTGCTGCCTTCGTCTCGTCCGCCCGGACTGCCGAGTGCACAGCCCGACGAGGCGGTGAATACAATCCGACCCGGATAGGAAGTACGTCGTCTGCCGGCGGGCGGCCGGATTACAGGTCGTAGGTCGAATGTCGGCGCAGTTCGCGCGTGAGCTCTTTTTCGCGGCCGCCGACCAGCGAATCGACCAGCGCGTGAAACTCCCGCGAATGGTTTTTATGGACGGTATGGCAAAGCTCGTGCACGATCACGAAATCGCGCAAATGCTCCGGGAGCAGCATCATAAATACGCTGAGCGAAAGGTCGTTGCGGGCCGAGCAGGAGGCCCATTTCGAGCGGGAGGCCCGGATCGTGACGCGGCCGTAGCGCATCCCGAGCCGGTCGGCGATAGCTGCGACCCGCTCAGGCAGCACCTCTTTGGCCTCGTGCCGCAGGGCCTCAATGCGGGCGCGGCGGGTCGCCTCGTCGCGGGGGACGAGCCGTTCGGGGGGTAGTTTGGCCCGCACCCGCTCCACCCATTCCCGCCGTTGCGTCAGGAATGCCAAGGCGTCCCGCTGCGTTCCGAACCAGGGGTAGGTGAGCCGCACCGACCCGTCGGGTCGCACGCTGACGGTGATGCGTCGTGCGCGTCGCGACCTGCAAAGCGTCACGTCGCCGATGATTTCGTCGCGGTAGTTTTTCATGGTCAGCGGATCAGCAGGGCCCTTACCGTGACGTCCATGATGCGGTAGCCGGGGTTGTCGCCGCACAGGATGAGATTGCTGAAAACGACCGTTATGCTGTCCGTGCGGAAGGTGCAGAAAGCATCGGCGGCAGGATTTGCCGTGAGGTCAGCCACGGCGAGCGTCTCCGCGGTCAGGCCCGATGCGTCGAGCTGCTGCCGGAGCAGCGCCGACAGCAGGATTTTCCGCTCCGGCTGGTTGCCCGCGTAAAGACGCAGCGTGTCTTGGTCGATCCTTGTCGAGAGGTTGGTGATGTAAAGACGGCGATACCCGTCGAGAGCAATACCCTCTTTCCCGCTGTTTTCGATGAAAAGTATGGATTCGGTCGGCTCGTCGGTGCCGTCCCATCCGAGCGGCAGCATCTCGCTCACACGGAGCAGGTCGGGAAGTCCCATACGCTCCATCGCTTCGGGGTCTGTGCGGGCCAGGTAACGCATGGATTCATAGAGTTCGCGGTATTCGTCGAGGCGGGTCGTGTCGGCCCGCATATCCGGTTGCAGGCGGATCAGGCCCGAGGCGTCCGTCAGGCCGAGATCCTCGGCCAGCCGTTGTACCCGTGCCCGCTGAGAGCGCACGGCGAGTCGTTCGGGCATCAGGGCGGGTACATAGACGGCAGCGGCCAGAACGACCAGCGCGACGGTGCCGATATAGAGGTAACGTCCTGTCCTGCGACTCAGGAAAAGCAGGGCGTAGAGGGTCATCAAGCCGCCGCAAAGCAGCAGATATACCCGGGCTTCGGTCAGGCCGTAGTCCGCGACGCGGCGCAGGCATCCGCTCCAGAAGAGCAGCAGCGGGGGGAGGGCGAATAGGCTCAGCCGGCGGAAAAACCAGCCGTACATGGGCTTGACGACCATGAATTGCAACCCTTTGACCATGGCCGCGACCAGCATGTAGATAAAGACCATCAGCGCTATGCCCCCTTTGGGCAGCGACCACGTGACGACGATCTGCAGGAAGTAGAGATAAAGGATCGCCGTGTAAGCCAGCAGCGCCGGCGTGACGATCCAGTTGAGCAGCATATCGGCGGCTTTGCGCGGAGCGTGTCCGTGCATGTTGAGCCGGTCGAGGGTCGCCAGCAGCAAAAGGGGCATTGCCAGCATGTAGGCGGCGGCCAGCGTGTAGATCGCCACCCCCTCCTGCACCGTGTCGAAGATACCGAAAATATAGGTGATCGAGAAGTAGATCGCCAGGAACAATCCGGCGGCGACCGATGCGAAAAAGGCTGCTGCGATTCCTGCTCCGAGGTAGGAGAGCGCGTCGGTGACGAAGCGGCGGTTGTCCCGGGACCGGCGGCAGAGGAGTACGGCGAGCGGACAGAGGATACCGACGGTCATCGGATAGCGCCCGTCGGGCAGGAGAAAGAAATCCCGCAGCAGGGTCGCCGCAGGCAGCGCGACGATCCATGCGAGGTAGTAGATCAGGCGACCGCGTCCCGTCGTGAACAGCGAATTGAGGACATAAGCCAACGTAATGCAGAGGGGCACGGCAGTCAGCAGCTCATAGTTCCGGTCGCCGAGCACCGATTCGCGTGTGAGCGCGAAGACGACGAAAGCATAGAGGCACAGTCCCAGTTCGACGGGGTAGTGCCGCACCGCTTCCGACAGGGTGTACGAGAGGTCGTTCAGGCGTTCGCGGGACAGCATCTTCATGGCAGGGGTTTCGGCGGGTTATTCGGCGATTCGCTGGCGCACGACCTCGAAAAGCATCACCGCAGCAGCGGCCGAGACGTTGAGCGACTCGGTTTTGCCGACCAGCGGAATGGCGAGCTGTTCGTCACAGAGCTTGAGCACTTCGCGGGAGATGCCCTTGTCCTCGGCACCCATCACGATGGCGGTCGGGCGGCGCAGGTCGGCGTCGTAGAGCAGCTTGCGGCTCTTCTCGGTCGCGGCGACGACCTGGAATCCCTCGCCCTTGAGCGTGAGAAGTGTCGTGCGGATCGATCCCACGCGGCAGACGGGGATGTTGGACAGGGCGCCCGCCGAGGCGCGGATGGCCTCGCCGTTTACCGGCGCCGAGTTCTTGAGCGGCGTGACGAGCCCGTGCGCACCGGCGCACTCGGCCGAACGGGCGATGGCCCCGAAGTTACGCACGTCGGTCACCCCGTCGAAGACCACGAGCAGGGGCGTTTCATCGTCCGGCACCCGTTCGAGCAGGTCGTCGAGTCCGACATAGCCGATGGCGGCGATCTGCGCCACCGCGCCCTGGTGGTTGCCCCGCGTCAGCCGGTTGAGCTTCTCGACGGGCACCTCCTGCACGCGGAGCCGGTGCCTGAGGCACAGGTCGCGCAGGTCGTTCAGCAGTTGGCTGTCGCCGCCCTTGCGGATGTAGATGCGTTCAATCTCTTTGCCGGCCTCGATCGCCTCGGCCACGGGACGAATCCCGAAAATGATGTTGTCCATAGTGGTGTACGTTTTCCGGCGAGGGTGCCTTGCGTGTAGGGCAAAGGCAGCCGGTGTTCCATTTTAGTGCGGTCGGCCGCCGGGTGCTGCCGCGCGGTTGGGGTATCGTCCCGGTTTCGTTCAGCGGCCGGGTTCCGCTCGTCCTCTCCTCCGGTGTTGCCGCCGGAGTGGTCGGGGTAGCTGTCGTGTCCCTGCCGGTGCTTCGTCGTTTCTATCGGGGGGGGCTGTTCTCCGGCTGCGGTGTACGCTGTGCTCAGCCAGTCCGCCCTTTTTCCGGGGGGCTCAGCCGTTTTCGGTGAGTTCCAGTTCGTAGGAGGCTTTCTCCCATTCGTGCATCTGACGTTCGTAGCGGGATTTCAACGCGTCATAAGCCTTGTAATCGGCTTCGTTATAGGCGCTCGCCAAGGCGAATCGGGCGTCGAAGTCGGCGATCTGCCGCTCGATGTCGGCCAGCTCCGCCTCGATGGTCTCGACCGCCTTGCGCAGCCTGCGCAACGCCTTTTCCTGCTCCTTGCGCTGCTCGTAACCCTGCTTGCCCGTCGCATCGGCGGCCGTCGCCGGTGTGAACGCGGTCGCGGCGGCAGTTTTGTCGGGTCGGTTCTTCCGGTCGGGGCTGTCCGGCGGATTGCCCGGCTTTGTCTGGGTGCCCGCCTTGTCCGGCTTGTTTGCGGGGCGTGTTCCCTGCCCTGCGGCGTTTTGGCGCGGAGCGGCGTCGCGCCGTTCGACTTCGTGAAGGGACTCCAGTTTCCGCTTTTCGAGGAAATAGTAGATACCCCCGAGGTACTCGCGCACGCCGCCGTCGCGGAATTCGTAAACTTTTCCCACCAGTCCGTCCAGAAATTCGCGGTCGTGCGACACGACGACCACCGTGCCGTCGTACTGCATGAGCGCGCGTTTGAGAATGTCTTTCGAGCGCATGTCCATGTGGTTTGTCGGCTCGTCCAGCACCAGCAGATTGTGGGGTTCGAGCATGAGCGAGGCCAGGGCGAGCCGCGAGCGTTCGCCGCCCGAAAGCACCTTGACCTTCTTGTCGATGTCCTCGCCCCGGAAGAGGAATGCGCCCAGGATGTCCCGCAGCCGTGTGCGGATGTCGCCGACGGCGACCCGGTCGAGGGTGTCATAGACAGTGAGTTCGCCGTTCATCAGGTCCTCCTGGTTTTGGGCGTAGTAGCCGATATTGACGTTGGCCCCGATGCGCACCGTCCCTTCGGTCGGCGTCAGTTGCCCGATCAGGATGCGTGCGAGCGTGGTTTTGCCCTCGCCGTTGCGCCCGACGAGCGCGATCTTGTCCCCCTTGCCGATCACGAAATCCGCACCGCTGAAGACGTGCTTGCGGCCGAACGACATGCCCGTTTCGCGGATTTCGGCCACCACCTGTCCCGAGCGGGGCGCAGGCGGAAACTTGATATTCAGGGCTGTGAGATCCTCCTCGTCCACTTCGAGACGCTCCAGCTTGTCGAGCTGCTTGATGCGCGACTGCACCTGATTCGACTTGGTGGGCTTATAGCGGAATTTCTGGATGAACTCCTCGGTCTTTTCAATCATCCGCTGCTGGTTTTCATAGGCCGCGAGCTGCTGTGCCCGGCGCTCGGCACGCAGCACCGTGTATTTGGAGTAGGGGACCTTGTAGTCGTAAATCCTGCCCAGCGAGATTTCGACCGTGCGCGTGGTCACGTTATCCAGAAAAGCCCTGTCGTGGGAGATCAGCAGCACCGCTCCGTTGTAGTTGCGCAGGTAATCCTCGAGCCACTGGATCGACTCGATGTCCAGGTGGTTCGTGGGCTCGTCCAGCAGGAAGATCGACGGCCGCCGGAGCAGCAGTTTGGCCAGCTCGATACGCATGCGCCAGCCGCCCGAAAATTCGCTCGTGGGACGGTCGAAGTCCTCGCGGCGAAAGCCCAGGCCGAGCAGCGTTTTCTCGATGTCGGCGTCGCGCGTCTCTCCGCCGAGGATGTGGTAGTGGTCGTTGGCGTCGTTGAGCCGGTGGAGGAGTTGCTCGTAGGAGGCGCTTTCGTAGTCCGTGCGTTCGGCGATCTGGCGGGTAAGCGATTCGATCTCCGCTTCCAGCCGCAGCACCTCGTCGAAGGCTTTGGCCGTCTCCTCGGCGAGCGTAGTGGTGTCGGCCACCTTCATCTGCTGGGGCAGGTAGCCCACCGTACATTCGCCGTTGAGGGTGACGGCTCCCGAGGTGGGCTGCTGCTCGCCGACGATCAGCCGCAGCAGGGTGGTCTTGCCGGCGCCGTTCCGTCCGACCAGTCCGATGCGGTCTTTGGGATTGATAAGGAAAGAGATGCCGTCGAAGAGGGTCCATCCCCCGTAGCTGACGGTCAGGTTGTCGAGCGAGATCATTCAGGCGTTCAGCATTTTTTCGATTTCTGCACGGGGATCGGCAGCGCCGAATACGGCGCTGCCGGCCACGAGCGCGTCGGCTCCCGCGTCGAAGAGCGTGCGGGCGTTATGCGAGGAGATGCCCCCATCCACTTCGATCAGGGTGGCGAGCCCGAGCTCTGCACGCATGGCTTTCAGGTCGGCGATCTTCTGCAGCGAGCCCTCCATGAACGACTGTCCACCGAATCCCGGCTCGACGCTCATGATGAGCACCAGATCGATCGACGGCAGCAGGTCGCGCAGCACCTCGACCGAGGTGGCGGGTTTGATCGAGATGCCGGCCTTGGCTCCGGCGGCATGGATCAGGTCGATGCACCGGCGGGCGTCGTAGGTCGCCTCGTAATGGAACGTGACGATCGAGGCGCCCGCCTCCGCGAAGCGGACGGCGTACTTCTCGGGATCGACGATCATCAAATGCACGTCCAGTGGCTTGTCGGTGGCTTTGCGGATGGCTTTCATCACGGGGAAGCCGAACGAGATGTTGGGGACGAAAACCCCGTCCATCACGTCGATGTGCAGCCATTGGGCGGCGCTGCGGTCGATCATTTGCGTATCCCGCTCCAGATGGCCGAAGTCGGCCGAGAGCATCGAGGGTGCGATAATTCTGTTCATGGCGAAGTCGCTGTCTTATTCTGCTGCAAAGGTAGCCATTTTTCACGGATTCCCTTCATGCCGGAGCGGGATTGTGGCGGCGGAATTTCAGGCGGCACCCCTGCCCGGGGCGCTTCAGCGCCGTCCCGGAGTCAGCCGGCCGATTTTCCTGCGGATCGCCGCTGCGTTCCACGTCGTGAGCAGAAGTGCAAGTGCGATGCCGCACAGCACGGTCGGGGCCATTCCCGCCGGACGATACCCCTCCTGCATCGACGCGAGCGCCGGCAGGTAGCCCCGGCGCGCCAGCCACACGACGGTCAGCGCCAGCAGCAGCACCGCAGCGTTGAGCCCGAGCGTGAGCAGTTGGTACGGCCGCGCTACGCGGTCGGGTGTATATCCGAGCAGCAGCAGGCTGCGCAGCTTGTCGCTGTTTTTCTGCAACAGCAGGAAGATGCTCAGCAGCAGGACGTAGAACGACATTGCGCTGAACAGGAGACCCACGGCACCCGCGCCGCTCGCGGCGAGCCGCAGCAGAAGGGCCGCTTTGTCCGACTGCGGAGGCGCCCCCTCGGTTTCGTATCCTTTCGATGCGAGGTACTCCCTGGCGAACGCATCGACGGGCCCGTCGGTTTCGACGATCACCCGTGCGGGTCGCTTCTGCCCGTCGCCCGATCCGAAGCGCACGTTCGACCAGCGGATGAAGGCTTCGGGGACAAGGATCGTGTTCAGCCGGTTCGAGAGCCCGACGATGCGCCCCCTGAACTGTTCCGTGCGGCCGTTGCCCGTGATGCCGATATCGAGGCTGAACCGACGGAAAATACCCTCCGAAATTTGGGGTAGGCCCTGCGATTTAGCGAAACCGTAATTATAGAGATTCAGGTAGTTGCGCGGGATGATGATGGGGATTTCCCGGTTCCCGGGCGCATAGTCCCACCCCTGGGTATCCACGTCGAGGAACCGGTCGGGCACCGACTCGAAAAACAGGTAGGTGGAGAGCTCCATGCCGCCCAGCCCGACGCTTCCTTTTACCCGGTAATCCGCCGGCACGAATGCCCCGATCGCGCGCACGAACGGCTGTGCCTCCAGTTCGTCGAGTTCGGCGGCGGTGAAATCGCCGCTTGCGAGGCCGACGCTCTGCAATGCGCCGACCTTTTTCGAGAGGACAAGGTAGTCGCCCCGGAGTATCGTTTCGGGCCGGTCGAACAGGGGCAGCAGGTCGCGGTAAGCCTGCAGCGCCGTCAGCACGATGGCCATGCCGACCAGTCCGGCAAGGGCGAAGCCGAGCGTCTGCGCCACGCTCAGGTGGCAGCGGAGCAATTTCCAGAGCAGCCTCATAGCGTCAGTATGTTGTGGTAGGGCAGCCGGAGGCGGCTGCCGACCGAAGTTACCAGAATGCCCGCGCCCTGTTTTTCCGCCTCCGCCAGCAGCAGCGCGGAGAGAAGCTCGCCGTTGGCGGCGTCGAGGTGGCTCACCGGCTCGTCGAGCAGGATGAAATCGAACGGCTGGCATAGGCAGCGGATGAAGGCGACGCGCTGCTGCTGGCCGAGCGAGAGTTTCCCGACCGGCGTGTTGCTCTTGCCGGCGATCCCCGCCGCTTCGAGCAGACGATCGATCTCGTCCGGGGTTTTGAACTGCGTCAGGTCGTTTTTGACACGGATGTTCTCCCCGACGGTCAGCTCGTCGAAAAGGCGCAGGTCTTGAAACAGTAGGCTCAGCGACCTGCGGCGCAGCGTGGTCCACTGCCTTGCGGAGAGTGTGCGGCTGTCGGCGCCGTCGAAAAGAATACGACCGGCATAGTCGGTGCGCGAACCGTAGAGGAATGCGCACAGCGAAGATTTTCCGGTGCCCGAAGCGGCTTCGACAAGGGTGTATTCCCCCTTGCGAAAGGTCGTTTCGCGCAGCCATACCCCGGATTTGCTGGGGGCCGGATCGTCTGCGAAGGCGTCGGGCAAAACCCGCTGTAAGGTGATCGATTCCATTCGTGGTCGGATTCGTAAAAGCGGCCGTTCTTTCGGACGGCCGCTTTTGCCTGTATAGGATAAATTTACATCTGCGTTTCCGCCATGCACTGACCGATCAGTTGGCCGATCTGGTCGCAAATGCTCTTGAGCGCGTTCTGTTCCTTGTCCGTCATCTGGATGTCGCACGTCGCGCTTTCCATCGTGCCGTAACATTCCATGGTGTCGAACAGACCGAGCATTGCGTGTGCGATAGCGGTCTGGGGCGTTTCTTCCGCAAGCGAAGTGAGCAGCTTATCGACACCCTCGAAATCGACATAGAACGTAGTGGCCTGCTCCTTGAATATCCGCTCCATTGCGGTCATCGACTCGATGGCCGTGCCGGCGATTGCCGACTTGACGAGCGGATCGGTCGTGACATAGAGTACGTCGTCTTTCACGCCTGCTGAAATGGGTTCTCCGCCCAGTTCGAGCGAGTATGCGTTCTCGCCGGTCTGCTTGATCGGCATACCGTTCATTTCGGCGATGAGACTCTGCAAAATGGAGGGATCCTGAATCTGGGCCAGTAAAGATGCCTCGAGACGAGAGGAGTTCCGGTCGGGCACAGCCATGTCCGAGAATGCGATCGCGAAATCGCCGTTCAACGCATTCATGACCTGTTCGACCTGCGGATTGACCAACATGGGACCGTAACCGGGTATCCGGGTCAGCATCGCATAGAGTTTCTTCCCGTCCAGACCGCACGACAAAACGCCGATGCTGCTGGCCGGCAGATAGCGGAGCAAGGCGCCCGTCTGGGGTTTCACATAGCTGACCTCTTTCATCTCCGCTTCGCTCTCCTTGTCTTCGAAGAAGACTTTGGAGTGAGTGACGATGCGGCCCTTCTCGAAATTGACGGATGCTGCAGCCGTGGCGTGCTGCATTGCCTGTGCCAGCGGCATGGCGCTCAGCATCGGGTTGTTCGCCAGCAGCGGGGCGTAGCTGAAGAGAATGTCGAGGTCATTTTTGTCCGACAACTGGCCGGCTGCGGCGTTCTTACCCATCAGGCTGTCTTCGCGTTTCTGGGCGAACAGCGCCTTGACCTGCTCCGACAGATCGAGCGAGGCGTTCTGCGCGAAATAGAGCAGGAATGCGCGGTCGTCGTAAGCGTAAATGACCTGCATGGGCGCGTACTCGCCGATCACAGCGAAGGTCAGGCCTCCTTCGGTCCGGGATTCCGTCCCGCTTTTTTCGTTCAGGCGTCCGATGAGGCCGTCCAGTTTGGCCTTGTCGCCGATCGGAAGCAGCAGGCCGCCGCTCATTTCGGGCGAGAGGGTGCTGCCGCTCATCGACATGAAATAGAAGAGGTCTCTGTTCAGGTCGAAACCCGACTCGGCGGGGTTCTTCAGCAGGCCGAGCAAATACTCCTTCTCTTCGGCCGTCATCGACTCCTCCTGCTCCATCTGCGCGGCGAGGCGCGTGTAGAACGGGCATTCGTCGATCTGTGCGGCGCCGCTCTTTTCCAGGAGCGAGGCGGGATTGATCCCGACGGTCATGAAGGCGTCGGCCGGCAGGATGTCACGGTAGTCGGCTTTCCCGCGGCAGGACAGGATCAACAGGGACAGGGCTGTGAGACAGGCCAGCTTACAAAGACGTAAAATGTTTTTCATATGCAAAATGATTAATCGGTTTCGGTTGCAACAAAGGTAGTAAAAAATGGTTACGGCGTGCTCCGTTTCTCCGTTAATTTCGACCGTCGGGCAACCATTTTCTTTCTGCCGCGACCCGGCGGATGGTTTTCCGGGAATTAATCGCTATTTTTGCATGGAATACAACCCGCGCACACCTATGAATGCATCCTTTGTTTTTACTCTTTTGGCCGCCTCCCTGACGGTTGTTCTGCTGGTCGTCCTGGCGCTGTGGCGCAGGGAGGCGCGGCGGCTTGCGGCGGCAGGCGCCGGGGCTGCCGCCCGCGAACGGGAGGCCGCCGCATCGCTGGCGGCCTCGGAAGCGCGTTTGGAGGCGGCGCTGCAGGCCGCGCGGACGGAACGCGAACTGCGTGAGCGCAGCGAGGAGCAGGTGCGCGTATTGACCGATGCCCGTGCGCGCGTCGAAGCGGAGCTGGCGGCCGTGCGGGCTTCGTCGGAAACCGAGATCGCGGCCCTGCGGCAAAGAAACGCCGAGGAGCGGGAGGCCGAGCACGCCCGACGCGAGAAGGAGGAGCAGGCGATGCGCTTGCAGTTCCGCAGCCTCGCGGACGAAATCATGGACGAACAGTCGCGCCGGTTCAAGCAGACCAACAAGGAGTCCCTTGATATCCTGCTCAAGCCTTTCCGGGATAATATCACCGAGTTCCGCGAGCGGGTCGAACGCATCTATTCGGCCGAAAACGAGCAACGGGGAGCTCTGAAAAACGAGCTGCGGAACCTGATGGAGCTCAACCGCCGCATCACGGCCGAGACGACCAACCTGACCAACGCCCTGCGGGGCAACTCGAAGGTGCAGGGCGACTGGGGCGAGATGATTCTGGAGACGATTCTCGACGGGTCGAATCTGATTAAGGGGGTGCATTACCATACGCAGGTCAATCTCAGGGACGAGACGGGGAGCAACCTGCGGCCCGACGTGGTGCTGCATCTGCCCGAGAACAAGCACATAGTCATCGACTCGAAAGTGTCGCTCACGGCTTATGTGAATTACGTCGGCAGCCAGGACGAGGAGGAGCGGCGGCGGCAGCTCGCGGCGCATGTGCAGTCGGTGCGGCAGCATGTGGCGGAGCTGGGACGCAAGGAGTACCAGCGGTTGTTGGAGTCGCCCGATTTCGTCATCATGTTCGTGCCGAACGAGCCGGCTTTTCTTGCGGCCATGCAGAGCGACAGCGCGATTTGGTCGGACGCCTACGAGCGCAAGGTCATCGTCTCCTCGCCGACCAACCTGTTCGCCCTGCTCAAGCTGGTGGACGACCTGTGGAAGCGCAACGCGCAGTCGAAAAATACGGCCGACATCGTAACCTACGGCACCAAGCTCTACGAGCAGCTCGTGGCGTTCACCGCTTCGCTCGAAGGGGTGGGGCAGTCGCTCGATCAGGCGCGGGAGCGTTACGGGGATGCGTACAAGCGGCTCACTTCGGGTAACGACAACATCGTGCGGTGCGGGGAACGGCTGCGCAAATTGGGTCTCCCGACCAAGCGTCGTCAGTCTCCGCGAGTGCTCGAGGCCGCTTCCGCATACGACGAGGCGGACGACGCCTCGACCCCTGCGGACGCCGTGCCGCCTGCGGATACCGTGTCACAGTAAAGCGGCGAGGACGTTTTTCCCGCGAGTTCCGTCCGTACGGCCGGAGCGGTCGTTTGTAAGTGTTTTCGGTTGAAAAATAGGCTTGGCAGGGACGCAGCCGGTGCAGCCGGGTAGGGCGACCCGTCGCCACGCCTGTGTCGGGGGCTTTACAGGATACGCTGCATCAACAGTTCGTCGGCATAGCCGTCGGGCGTGCGCTGCCACTCCCGCTTGATGCCGACCTCGGCGAATCCGGCGCTGCGGAAAAGCCGGAGGCTGGCTGTATTGTCGGCGCCTACGTTGCACCAGAGCTGGTGCAGGCCGAGCGTCGAGCGGCAGTATGCGATCAGTACCGCGAGTGCGTCGGCGGCATAGCCCCTGCCGCGATGCCGTTTGTCATGGACGAGGATGCCCACGCCGGCCCGTCCGTTCCAGGGGTCGAAATCGAAGAGGTCGATTGCCCCGACGGGTTCGCCCTCCGTCGTCTCGACGATCAGCCGCAGTTGGCGGGTCTGGGCCAGGTCGAGCCGTTGCTGTTCGACGAATTGCACGAGCATGTGGCGGGAGAAAGGGGCCGTGGTGCCGCTCACGGCCCAGACTTCGGGGTCGTTTTCCCATCGGTACATCGTCTCCACGTCCTCGGGTTCGACGGCCCGCAGGCGGCAAATTCTCCCTTCGAGGTTCATCAAATCCCGATGATTTTGTTGCGTATGAGCATCGCCACGCCCCAGGCGTTGGCGTTTTCGGTCATTTTCGAGAGGCGGAATTTCGTGTCCTTGAAGACCAGGTTGAGCGAATATTTGTTGGTCGAGGACTTCAGCGGCAGCATGATGTAATCCCCGGCGGCGGCGAGGTTGCCGCCGACGATGACCGTCTCGGGGTTGAAGGTGTTGATCAGGAAAGCGACGGCCTTGCCCACCTTTTCGCCCGCCTCCTCGATCAGCTCGATCGAGAGGTTGTCGTCGTTCTTGGCGGCGGCGATGATGTCGTCGATGTGGATCGGTTCCTGCCGGTCGTACTTCTCGCGCAGGATGGTGTTCACGCCGCTTTCGATCTTCCTGACGATCTTCTCCTCGATGGCGATGCCCGAAACCTCGGTTTCGAGGCACCCTTTTTTGCCGCACGAGCAGATGATTTCGTTGTCGAAGAAAGGAATATGCCCGAATTCGCCCGCGAAGCCGCTCTTGCCGTAGTAGAGCTTGCCGTCGGTCACGATGCCGATGGCCACTCCGCGGCCCAGGTGGAGGTAGAGCAGGTTTTTGTCGTCTTTGGATTTGCTGCACGTGTACTCCGCATAGCAGCGGGCCCGCGTGTCGTTTTCGAGCAGCACGCGGATGCCGATGCGGTGTTCGAGCAGGTCGCGCAGCGATTGTTCGCTCGAGGTGAAGTATTTGTAGCTGCGGCCCGTGTCGGGGTTCACGCGCCCCGTGATGCCGACCCCCAGCCCGAGGATTTTACCCCGGTCGATACCGCAGGTGGCGATGAAGCGTTCGATGTTGGCGCAGATTTTTTCGAGACACTGCGACCGGTCGAGCAGCTCGAACGAGGTGTCGAACTGCTGCTTGATGATGTTGTTCTGCAGGTCGGTGATCAGATAGGACATGTTGTCGCGCCCTACATTGACCCCTGCGAAATAGATGGCCGAATTGGCCAGTCCGAAGACGTTGGGACGCCGTCCGCCCGGGGTTTCGACCTTGCCCAGGTCGCAGACGATAGTTTCGTCAACAAGTTCCTGCACGAGTTTGGTGATCGTGGGTACGCTGATGTGCAGCTCCCTGGTCAGCTCCGAGAGGGTACACTCGCCGTTGAGCGCCATGTGGGCGATGATATTGCGCTTGATGAGGCTGTTTTTGTGCGAAATGCCCTTGAGTACTTCGTCCTCGTGTCGGTTGAAAAATTCGGTTAGTGAGGTCATCTTCCGTGCTGTCCCTTGTCGATTTTACAAATTCTTTGCAAATATACTGAGGATTCTTTGAAAAACGGAAGAACTTATTAATATTTTTTAATATGCGGAGGGCGAGGATGAAAAAATCCGGGAGTCGATTGCTCACTGCAAACGGCTCCCGGATGGATGCGGATGCTGAAACGCGCGGAACTCAGAGCGTGGATTTCGATTCCACGACGGCCTGGGGATCGACCTTGCGGATCAGCCCCTGGAGCACGCTGCCGGGGCCGAGCTCGGTGAATTCGGTGATGCCGTCGGCGAGCATTCGTTTGACGATCTGCGTCCAGCGTACCGGCGCGGTGAGCTGCGCGATCAGGTTGGCCTTGATCGTCGCCGGGTCGGTATGCGGCTCGGCATCGACGTTCTGGTAAACCGGACATGCCGGAGTGCGGAACGGCGCCTCTTCGATCGCCCGCTGCAATTCCTGCCGGGCGGGCTCCATCAGCGGCGAGTGGAACGCACCGCCGACGGGAAGCCGGAGTGCGCGGCGTGCTCCCGCGGCTTTGAGCCGTTCGCAGGCGGCATCGACCGCCTCCGAAGCGCCCGAGATGACCAGTTGGCCGGGGCAGTTGTAGTTGGCGGCGACTACAACGCCGTCGATGGCGTCGCAGGTCTGTTCGACCGCGCCGTCCTCGAGTCCGAGGATGGCGGCCATCGCCCCGGGCTGCGCCTCGCATGCCTGCTGCATCGCTGCCGCACGTTTGGCGACCAGACGCAGACCGTCCTCGAACGAGAGGGCTCCCGCGACCACGAGGGCCGAGAATTCGCCCAGCGAGTGTCCGGCCGTCGCATCGGGCCGGACGCCGAGCGCCTCGGCCAGAACGACCGAATGAAGGAATACGGCGGGCTGCGTCACGCGGGTCTGCTTGAGCTCCTCGTCCGTTCCGGCGAACATGATGTCGGTAATGCGGAAGCCCAGAATCTCGTTGGCACGTTCAAAAAGCTCCCGCGCACGGGGTACCGCGTCGTAAAGGTCTTTGCCCATGCCTACGGCCTGTGCGCCCTGGCCGGGGAAAACGTATGCGTGTTTCATCGGTTCTTGTTTTTGTTTGACGGGGCGAAGGTACGAAATTATTTTCATATATTTGCGCCGCCGTGTTCCACCGCGCCGGCCGGTCCGCCGTGTGTAACCGTGCCGATATGCGGTTCCGCATGGCCGCCGCCCGAACAAGCTGCGGGCCGTGGCAGGGCGTGCGGCCGTTGAAGAGCGGAGCGCAAGCCGGCGGGACGGCAGGGCGCATGTCCCCGTCCGGGCAGGCAAACGGCCATTTCGATTGCAAGCAGTACCGATCCATAACTCAAATGAACAGAAGATGAAAAAACTCTACTTTACGGCATGCGCCCTGGGGGCGCTGGCTTTCGCGGCATGTTCCGACGACGACAACCGCCCGCCCGTCATGACCGAGCCGACGGTGATCTCTTTCGAGGAGGGCGAAGCGATGATCGACAGGTTGGGCGATCCGGTCGTGCTCGGCCGGGTACAGGTCGAGGGGTGGACCCCCTTTGCGTGCGAGCAGGTTTACTGGCCCAAGGAGCTTGCCAACCGCATCGGCGAAACCGATGATAAGGGGCAGATATGCCTCGTGGGACCCTATTTCTACACGGCGGACAGCGGGGTCGGCTTCGGGGTGAATTACAACGACGGCACCTCCTGGGATGAGGCGGGCGAAAAAGTGACCGATACGTGGGGCGGCATCGTGCTGTCGCGCAACTGCTCGCGCCGGCGCGAGACCGATGCCGTCACGCAGCAGTTTACCGCCTGGGCCGAGGGCGGGGCCAACGGAACGCGCACGTTCGCCGTCGCGTTCGACTCCAACCGCGCGGGCGAGGGCTTCACGCCCCGCGAAGCGTACAACACCCCGCAGATCGACTTTGTGGCGCCCTGCGTGCCGGTGCGTATTTGTTTGGCCAACTCCGCTTACACGTTCAACTATTTCACCGACGACTATTTCACCGGCGAGCGGGAGGCGACGACCTATGCGGTGAAAATTACCGGTTCGCTCGGTGGCAAGACCACGGGCGAGGTGGTCTGCACGCTCCTGAGCAGTCGCGAACGGGTAACGGACTGGCGGGAGGTCGATCTGTCGGCATTGGGCGCGGTGGATCGGCTGCTGCTCGAAGTGGTTACGGAGGATAGCCGGGCGCCTATGTTTTTCTGCATGGACGAACTGGCCGTCATCCCGGCTGCGACGGAGTAGTGGCAAGAGGCCACGATGGTTCCGGCACGGAAAATCCGGCGTCCGCAGTGAGCGGCGCCGGATTTTTCGTGCCGCCGTTTTACCGCTGTTCCCGTTCGATCTCCTTGAAATAGCGGTAGGTCGAAACCCGCAGCTCGGTAGCCGCCTCGTCGTCGCAAACCACAATGCCGTGGGGATGCGTCTGCAAGGCCGTGACGGTCGAAGTATGGGAATAGGGCCCTTCGACGCATTGCTGTACGGCCCGGGCCTTGCGCCGTCCCAGCGCGAGGACGACCACCTCGCGGGCTTCGAGCACGGTGGCTACGCCGACCGTGAGGGCCTGCCGGGGCACCCGGTCTATGTCGCCGCCGAAAAAGCGGGCGTTCACCCGGCGGGTGTCTTCGGTGAGGGTCTTGACGCGCGTGCGCGAGCACAGCGACGAAAAGGGCTCGTTGAAGGCCAGGTGCCCGTCCTCGCCGACGCCGCCGAGGAACAGGTCGATCCCGCCGGCTTCGGCGATGAGCCGCTCGTAGCGGGCACATTCCAGCTCCGGATCGGGAGCTGCGCCGTCGAGCAGGTGGGTATGCTCAGGCCGCAGATCGACGTGTCGGAACAGGTGTTCGCGCATGAAAGCGTGGTAGCTCTGGGGATGATCCGCCGGCAGTCCGACGTACTCGTCCATATTGAAAGTCACCACGTTGGCGAACGACAGCTCCCCCGCTCGGTGGAGGCGGATCAGCTCGTGGTAGGTGCCTTCCGGCGTGGAGCCCGTCGGCAGTCCGAGCACGAACGGCGCATCGGACTCCCGCTGTCTGCGGCGAATCCGGTCGGCGATATGGCGGGCCGTCCAGCGGGAAGCGTCGTCGGCCGTATCCTGGATAATAAGTCTCATCTTCGGAGCGCTTTGAGCGGTATCACATCATTTTCACGAAAACCTCGATGGCCTGGTATTCGGCCATGCCCAGGCGGTCGTACAGACGCGCCGTGTGCTGCGTCCGTTCCTCGGCCCGCTGCCAGAACTCCCGGTTGTCGGCACCAGGGAAGGGGACGATATCCTTCTGCGAGAGGTGGCGGTAAATGGCGTGGCGTTTCATAATCATCTCGTCGGGGCTCAGCGGCACGGCCATATCGACCATCCCCAGATCCCACTCCTGCCAGGCGCCCCGGTAGAGCCACAGGTGGCACTCCCCGAGCCAGGCGTCGCCGCGTACCTCTTCGATGGCGCCGAGGAGGGCTTCCATGCAGGTGCGGTGGGTGCCGTGCGGATCCGACAGATCGCCCGCGGCGTAAATCTGGTGGGGCCGGATGCGCCGCAGCAAATCGACGATGATGCGGATGTCGCACGCGGTGAGCTGGCCCTTCTTGATACCGCCCGTTTCGTAGAACGGCAGGTTGAGAAAGTGGACGTTGGTTTGGTCGTTCAGCCCGAACGAGCGGCAGGCGGCTTTGGCTTCGGCACGCCGGATGGCCCCTTTGATGTCGAGCAGCTCGCGGGGCTCGGGCTCGCCTTTTTGCTTCGAGGCGATCAGCCGCCTGACCTCGTCGTATCGGTCCTCCATGCCCAGTTCCCGGGCCGTATCGATATTCTGGAGCACCACGTCGTCGTGTACGGCCACGTTGCCCGAGGTCTGGTAGGCGACGTGCACGTCGTGTCCCTGCTGCACGAGCCGGATGAAGGTGCCGCCCATCGAGATCACGTCGTCGTCGGGATGGGGCGAGAATATCAGGATCCGCTTGGGGTAGGGGGCCGAAGGGGCCGGACGGGTCGAATCGTCGGCGTCGGGCTTGCCGCCCGGCCAGCCGGTGATGGTGTGCTGGAGGTCGTTGAAAACCTCGATGTTGATCCGGTCGTAAGCTCCTGCGCTTTCGAGCAGGCCGCCGAGCGAGTTCTCGAGGTAATCCTTATAGGTGAGTTTGAGAATCGGCTTCTGCACCACGCCGCACAGCCAGACCACGGCCTTGCGGATGAATTTCGGCGTCCACAGGCAGGGCCCGACCAGCCAGGGGGTCTGTTCGCGGGTCAGCAGGCCGGCGGCGTGTTCGTCGATCACGACCTCGATGTCGTGGTGTTCCTGCAGATGGGAGGCCGGAACCTGATCGGTGACCGCCCCTTCGACCACCTTCTGTACCACGTCGGCTTTCTCTTCGCCCCAGGCCATCAGCACGATCCTGTCGGCCCGCATCACCGTGTCGATGCCCATGGTCACGGCCATCTTGGGCGTGTTCTCCAGCCCGAAAAAGGCCGGGGACTGCACCTTGCGCGAGTTGTGGGTGAGCTGTACCAAGCGCGTGCGCGACTTGGCGTAGGAACCCGGCTCGTTGAAGCCGATTTGTCCCTGCTCGCCCATGCCGATAATCATCAGGTCGATCCTGCGGACGCTCTGGTCGAAGGATGCGCAGTATGCCGAGATGCTCTCTTCGGGGACGGTTCCGTCGGGGATATGGATGTTTTCGGGCTGGATGTCGATGTGGTTGAGGAACTCCTCGTGGATGCGGTAGTTGCGGCTCTGCTGCTCCGAGGAGCGGATCGGGTAGAATTCGTCGAGGCTGTAAACGGCCACGTTGCGGAAGCTGACCAACCCCTGCCGGTGGCGGCGCACCAGCTCGCGGTAGAGTCCCAGCGGGGAGCGGCCCGTGGTAAGCCCCAGCACGAAGAGCTGCGGTTCGTCATAAATTTCGCACGAACAGTTCTCCTCTTCGTGCTTGAGGATCATCCGGACAATCAGGTCGGCCACGTATTGTACGCCCTGGTATTCGCTTTCGTAAACCAGCGTGCGGATTTTCTCGTACCGGTGGATGATGTCGCGCGGCGCCGACGAGGTAATCAGGCCTCCGTCGCGGGGTAAGCTGTATTTGCTGTTCATACGCGTTGGTTTATTGTCGTGACAGTGCATTTGCGGGGGCCGGACCGCCCGAACGCTGCGCCGGGCGCAGCGCACCGTGACCGTTATCCGTTGCCTTGGTTCCCTCAGAGCAAAGATAGGATTTTTTCCGGAATAATGTATCGGCCGCCCGGTTTGTCACTTCGGTTGCCTTGGCGGCAGGGGGACCGTCCCGCGACCGGCCTGTACACGACCGCCATGCACCGGGTAGTGGCATAATTGGTGCCAAATAAAACCATTGAAAAACAGCGTGTTGGAACTTAATTTGTATAATATGAGGCAAATATTGGATTTATATTTTATAATTTGCTGATAATTAATTATTTTAGCGACGATGTATTAGGATTGTGTCCTGGAAAATTCCGATCCGAATGTTTAAGAAGAGAATAACTTTACAACCACACAAATCATGGCAAACTTCGTTATGAATTCCTTTGCAACGGTTTTGTCCGGAGCTTCCGGTTTTTCGTCCGGCCGCAGGAGCGGGTCCGCGTTCGCTTTGAAAATGTTTTGGCTCCTCGCGGGCATGTGCGTGTTTTGCAGCGTCTCGGCTCAACGGCTTTCGTTGTCCGGAAGCGTGCTGGACGAGCAGGGCGTCGGACTCTCCGACGCCTACCTGATCGCCGTCGATCCGGAGACCTCCGAAGTGCTCGCCGCCACGGCTTCGGACGCCGACGGAAGGTATCTCCTGCCGTCCGTGCCGCTGCGCTTCATGCTCAACGTCACCCACATCGGCTATGCGAGCCTGAATATCCCGGTCGGTGGCGAGGCGGACCTGGATGCGATCCGGACGATCCGGATGCAGGTCGCCGCCACGCAAATCGAGGACGTGGTCGTGACGGCCGATGCGCCCCGGATCGAACGCGAGGTCGGCAAGTTTGTCATGCGCAACGTCGCCGCATCCCCCTTCGCCAAGGGAAGCAGTACCTATAACTTCTTGCGTTTCATGCCGATGGTCGATGTTCGGCCCGAGGGCGGAATTACGATTCTGGGGAAAACCGACGCCAGTATCCGTATTGACGGCCGCAGCGTCGGCTCCAACCAGATGGCGGAACAGATGCTCAAGGGTATTCCCGCGAGCGAAATCGCCCGCATCGAGATCATTCCCGTGACCGGAAGCGCCTATGCTGCGGAGAACCGCAGCGGGGTCATAAACGTCGTACTCAAAAAACGGCCCGACGACGGAGTGCGTCTGATCGCCACGGTGGAGGATCGGCAGGGGTATTACAACAGTCCGAACGGCGTGCTTTTTATGAATTACGCCGGGAAGCGGGTGGATCTGACCGCCGGGGTTTCGGCCTCCTACAACCAACTTCGGCAGGAATCCGACCAGGCATACGATTATTTCCAGACGGGGCTTGCCACCCGTTCGGAATTCCGCGAGAGCACCAGACCGCTCTATGCGGGCGGGTATGTCAATCTGAATTACCGGATCGCCGACCGCCACCGGCTGGGGGCGCAGATCAGTCTGAGCGGCACGGATTACCGCCACAACTCCTCGTCGGTCAGCACTTACGGTCGGATCGGCAGCGGTTTGGTCGATTCGGTCTATACGGCCGGCGTGCGGACGACGAGCCCGACCGCCAACCTGAATTGGGGGGCGAACCTCAATTATGTCTTCGGCACGGACGACAGCGGTTCTCACCTGAGTGTCGATCTCGATTTCCTGGACAATGCGAACGAGCGCAGCATTTACAGCCTTTACCGCCGGGATTACGGCGCTTCGTCCGTGGTGACGGACGATTTCCTCCAGCAACCCGAAACCGATACCCGGGTATATGGCGGACGGGCCGAGTACGTGCACTGTTTCAATCCGGACAATACGCTGCAAATCGGGCTGAGCGCATACCGCGGCAAGGTGGATAACGATTTCTTCTACGGCAGGCGTTCCGGGGAGAGCTATGTGAGCGATCCGGGGCGGTCCAACCGGTTCGTTTACAAGGATTACAACCTTGCGGGGTATGTCAGCTTCCGGCGTGTGTGGTCGGAAAAGGTCGAGACCGAAATCGGCGCCCGGGTCGAAAAGTATCATGCGCGGGGCATACAGCGAACCACCTCGGAAACGGTCGAGCGGGACGAGTTCGACGTTTTCCCGTCGCTCTCGCTGCTCTATATGCCCTCCGACGACCACGAGCTCGCGCTCGACTTCTCCAGTTCGATCGCCCGGCCCTATTACGGGCAGCTCAATCCGTTCATCACCTATACATCGCCCTCGACCTATGTGCAGAACAATCCGTACCTCCGGTCGAGCAAGGGGTACGAGCTGATGTTCACCTACACGCTGCTGGACGACTACATGCTGACGGCGAACTACCTCTACGACGACGACCTGTGGACGGAGTTCATCCTGCCGGTGGGCGATATGACGCGCAAATACATGGATAATTATGGCGACAGCCATGCGTTGGACGTTTCGCTGCTCGTATCCAAGAGCTTGTTCAGAAGCTACTGGAACCTCTCGGCCGAGGCGACGATGAGCTACGTGCGCACGCGCGGGACGGTGAGCGGCCAGCGGATCGATATCGACGATGTCAGTTACGGCGTCACCGTCAAGAGCAACCTGGCCCTGTCGAAAAAGCACAGTTGGTACCTCGACCTGAAATACCAGTACTCGGGCAAGAGCCGCGCGGCGGCTTTCGAGATCGGCTCCACGCACGAGATGGAGATCTACCTGATGAAACAGTTCCGTCGGGCATCGCTCTCGGTCGGGGTGTACAATGTCCTGATGCCGAGGGTGACTTACGGCAATACGTTCCCGGACTACCGCTTCTCGATCGCCAACAAGCGGTACGTTACGGGCGTGGTGACTTTCTCCTATATTTTCGGCAACCAGCGGGCCCGTCGCGTGGAGAAACGGCAGAATGAAAATATTGAAAAACGCATGCAATAAACGATCGATCGTAGCGGTACCCGAAAAGCTCACAGAGTAGGGATAATCCAAAACTCAAATCAAATGATGCAGAATGAGAAAATGCGGGATTTCGTGAAATCCCTCGAAAACGATCAGCTCAGCAAGGATCAGGAAGCCATGCTGCTCGTCGGCAAAGCCGACGACCTGCAGGCGGGGAACAACGGGTCCTGTGAAAACAGGTCATCTTCGTGCGATCTGAGCATCAATAACCGGAAGTGTACGAACGGCTCATCGACCGGTTGCGAAGGTTCGCTCAACGGACGCAAATGTACGAAGATCGATAGAGTCATCTCCCAGTTGAATCCGGTGGTGATCTCAAAACCGTCTGAGAATCTGAAACCGTAACCAACCGCATGTAATCGGGTGGAAGCGGATAGCTTCTGTCTGCTTCCACCTTTTTTGAATCCTGTTCCATCTAACCCGGACCGTTATGAAGTACAGCATCTACAATACCGTATTGCCGCTGAGCGAAAAATTGGGGCTGGTCTATTGCGGCGCCACCGACCGGTTCGTCGTTTACCGGAGGGGGCTCACGCCGCTGCTCGAAACCGCATCGGCCGACCGGCTCGCCGTCGAAGCGCCCGGTCTCTATGCCGAGCTGGTCAGGGGCGGAGCCATTGTTCCCGACGAGGAGGACGAATTCGGAAATCTGAAGCGCCTCGGCGACGAGTCGGAGCGTTCGCCGAAGTCGTACCGCCTGATCCTGAATCCGACGATCGACTGCAATTTCAAATGTTGGTACTGCTATGAGGACCATATCGCGGGATCGAAGATGGGGCCCGAAACGCTCCGCCGGGTCCTGCTGCTGGTCTCGGGTATCTTGGACCGTCAGCCGGAGCTGGAGACGTTCGATCTGTCGTTTTTCGGGGGCGAGCCGCTGCTCCATTATGACGAGATCGTGCGCCCCGTTCTCGACCATTGCCGGCGGGAGTGCCGGCGTCACGGCGTGCGCCTGCTGGTGGGTTTCACCTCCAACGGCTATCTGATCGACGACGCCATGATCGCCCACCTGACGGAGGGCGACGAACCGAAGAGCTTTCAGATCACGCTCGACGGAAACCGCGAGAGACACGACAAAACCCGCTTCCCGGTGCGGGGCGAAGGGTCTTACGACACGATTCTGGCCAATGTGAGGCGGCTGCTCGGCTGCGGGGTCGAGGTGATCCTGAGAATCAATTACACGGCATCCAACATCCTCTCGGTCAGGGATGTGCTCAAAGATATCGATACCATCGATGCGCAAGGACGTAAATTGCTGACCGTAAGTTTCCACCGCGTATGGCAGGATCGCCGGATGCGGGAGCTGCCCGACTCGGTGGTTGCGGATACCGTCGAACTTTTCCGCGAGGAGTTCCGCAACGTCGGCGACGCTTTCTCGATGAACAACCTGCGCAATCCGTGCTATGCGGACAAGGTAAACGAGGCGGTCGTCAATTTCGACGGCAATGTATTCAAATGCACGGCCCGCGATTTTTCCGAGGAGAACCGATGCGGCGTGCTGGCCGACGACGGCCGGATCATCTGGGACGAAAGGGTCGAATCCCGTCGTGCGGCCAAACTGAGCCGGCCGGTATGCCGTACGTGCCGGCTGTTGCCTCTGTGCGGTGGCGGCTGCTCCCAGAAAGCCGTCGAATCGGGCGGGGAGAATATCTGCCTGGAGGGGCTGAGCGGCGAGGAGATGGACAAGGTGGTCATGCAGCGTTTTTACGACTGCCATGTAAGGTAGCGGCGTATGCGGGTTCCTCTCTACCGCCAGCTGGAATCGAGCGATTGCGGTCCGGCCTGCATCCGGATGGTTTCGGCCTATTACGGCAAGGCCTACCGCATGAAGACGCTCAAGGCGCTCTGCCACCTGACGCGTATCGGCATATCGATCCGCGACGTGGTCGGCTGCTGCGAGGCCATCGGCTTCGAGGCGGCTTGCGTGAATGTCGGTCGGACGGAGGTGCGACGGATGCCGCTGCCGGCGATTCTCTATCTCCGGCACGGGCATTTCGTCGTGCTCGAAAAGGTGCGTGCTGGAAGATCGGGCACCCTCTATACCCTCCTGGATCCCGCTTACGGCAGGGTGTGCCTGCCGGAAGAGAAGCTGGCGGAGAAGTGGCTGGTCGCCGGCAAAGGCGTGGCGGTGGTGATGTCCCCGAAACCCGATTTCCGGAAAATCAACCCCGAACGCGAGGGGGAGGAGAGGCGAGGCGGTATGGCCGGCGTCGTAACGGGGATGATGCGCAAATACCGCAGAAACTTCTTCTGGATTTTCCTGCTGACATTCGTGGTGCTGGGCACCAGTTGGGCCATGCCGCTGCTGCTCGGCAGGACCATCGACGACGGCATCATGCAGAAAGATATCCATGTCGTCTGGGTTTTGCTGCTCGGACAGTTCGCTTTCTTCATCGGCTACATGGTTTCGGACAACATCACCGACCTGGTCACGGCAAAGACCAGCATACGGATCAACGTGGATTTCATCTCCCGCTACCTGAAGAAGGTGATCCGGCTGCCGATGGCTTTTTTCGATTCGACTTTCCGTTCCGACCTCATCCAGCGGCTCGGGGATCAGGAGCGGCTCAACAGCTTCATTACCGACAACATCATGGGGATGCTCTTCGTCGTCCTCAACATTCTGGTTTTTTCGGTCATGCTGCTGGTGCTCAACGTAAAAATTTTTCTGCTCTTTCTCCTGTTCAGCGTCGTGTCGGTCATCTACAACCTGTTTTTCCTCCGCAAGCGCAAATACCTCGACTACTCTCTGTTCACCGCGGAATCCGAACGGCGCAACGTGATTTACGAAATGGTCATGGGAATGCCCGAGATCAAGATCAACAACGCGCAGCAGGCCCGTATCGCCGAGTGGAAGAGGAAGGAGACCCGGATCAACGAACTGCGGCTCGAGTCGATCTACCTGAACTACTACATGTCCAACGGCTCGAATTTCATCGACCGCCTCAAGGATATCGTCCTGACGGGGTTGTGTGCGTTTTACGTGATTCAGGACCACATCACCCTGGGCGGAATGATGATGATAAGCTATGTGCTCGGGCAGCTCTCCGGCCCGGTGGGGGAGCTCATCAAATTCAGCCGGCTCGTGCAGGACGCCAGCCTTTCCAACAGGCGGCTCGCCGACATTTACGAAAAGCCGGACGAGAATCACGAGCGGACCGTTAGCCTGGACGGTCGCCGTTTCACACAGGGTATCCGTTTCGAGGGGGTGAGCTTCCGCTACGAGGGCAGCCACAGCAGATACGTGCTACGGCATATCGACCTCGATGTGCCGCTGGGTAAAACCACCGCCATCGTGGGTGCGAGCGGAAGCGGCAAGACGACCCTCGTGAAACTCCTGCTGGGTTTTTATTATCCCACGGAAGGGAGCGTGCATATCGACGGAGAGGATATCCGCAACGTGAATCTCGACTCGTGGCGGGCACGGTGCGGCGTGGTCATGCAGGACGGGTTCATTTTCAGCGGCTCGGTCGCCGACAACATCGCCCTGTCGGACGAAAACCCGACGTTGGAGCGCCTGAAACATGCCGCACGGCTGGCCCGGATCGCAGAACGGATCGAGGCGCTGCCGATGGGATACCACACACAGCTTGGGGAGACGGGGCTGGAGCTGAGCGGGGGCGAGAAGCAGCGGATCCATATCGCCCGGGCCGTTTACCGCGACCCCGATTTCCTGTTTTTCGACGAGGCGACCTCTTCGCTCGATGCGAACAACGAGCGGGAAATCATCGACAACCTGGAGCAGTTCTGCCGGGATAAGACCGTCGTGATCGTCGCTCACCGGCTGAGCACGGTAAAAAATGCGGATCATATCATCGTGCTGGATGGGGGTGAGATCGTGGAACAGGGGACGCACGAGGAGCTTACGGCCAAACGGGGGCGCTACTACCAGCTCGTCAGGAACCAGCTCGAGCTGGGCACCTGAATCCGCCCTGACTCAACGGCAGATCGCACCGGACCGTCTTTTCGGGTCAGGCCGATCCGCAGGAGCGCCCCTGTCGAAGAAACCGCCGGTTCTTACAGGTGAATCAGTTGGTTGCAAGCCGGACGCCGGATCGCTGCGCCTGCCTGCAATCCTCTGCGGATGTTCCAGTGTTTTATCCGACGGGTCATTACCGGGTGAAGATTCCGCCGAACTCCTTTTCGTTGTGGCGACCGCCGCGTCGGGACTCAATGGCGACGGCCGGTTCTTGCAAGAGATCAAAAATACGAAGATTCCGCAAATGCTGCTTTATGACCGCACCGGCAGGTTGGTTGACAGAGATGCCCCGCGGCCCGGAGACAGGAAGTTGAACGTCCAGTTGGAGAAACTCCTTGAATGAGCCGGTGGGATGATTGAATACCCGAGGGAACCGGACGGATTTCCCGCTTTCTATTTCGTGAATGAAGAAAAATCCCCCGCCCGGAGGGTCGGACGAGGGATTGGGCGTATGGGATTCTGAGGATGACGCGAGCTCAGACCAGGTTGCGGTCATGCCCCGTGACCGGGCCGGATCGCTGCATCGTGCGGTTATAGCCTGCCGCAGCGCTCTTCCGGAATGGTGTATTCCTGGCTGCAGAACGGTACGAGCAGTGCACAGTTGTTCAGCGACACGGGGTCATAATCCGGATGGGTTCTGACGCGGCCGTTCGGCAGGTTGATGCGGTTGGTCCCTTTGGCTGCGACGCCGGTGACGGTACCGATATTGGCGCCCTGTTTCATATAGGGCGTTCCGTTGAAAGGATACCAGTATTCCGTGAAATACTCCATGGTATTTATCACCACGCGCTCGGGGAAATTGGCGCCCGTACGTTCGAGGCGGCGCGAAAAGATTTTACCGCCACCCCCTTCAAAGCCGTCACGCAGCGACGGAGCGTTGCTGGTAAAACGCAGCGGCCCGACCTCTTTGTAATATTTAGCCACTTCATAAGAGCACACACTGCCGTTGGCTTTGCTTTTTGCGGAGATTTTGTAGTGCCCGTATTCGTTGAATACGACGTAAATGCGATCGCCGGATGTGGAAATGCTGATTGCATACGAACTCGGATTGTGGAAATAGGTGTCCTCTACCGTGAAGGTAAAGGTATCGCCGAAATACAGGCTGTTGGCCTTAAAGGAGTAGAGTTGGCCAAGTTCGATGCTCTCGGGACCATTGATATGCGGATACGGAGGCATCGGGGTCGGATCAAAAATATCATCCTTCCCGATCTGGGCCGCCGGATCGGTCGGTTGGATCGTGTCGGGGCCGCCGTCGGAGCAGGCCGGGAATCCGATGAGCGTTGCAGCGAAAAGAGCTGCCGAATAGAATAGTTTCTTCATGGCTGATAAGTTTTAAGGTACGAGACAAAGGTAGTCGCTAATTTCATATAAGAATGTCATGGAAAGGTATATACGTCCTGCGAAAAGGTATATCGAATATGCGTTGCAGTCCGACCGGGGATCGTCAACGGAACCGTCTGAAAGGGCAGGGGCGTGAATCCCGCCGCCGGCCGTGGAACGTTGTGATGGCGGCTCCTTTGCGGCTGCGTTGGTGACGGTTGGCGCGGCATCGCTTACGTGGCAGATTTCATACAATGAGGCATCCCGACCCGGGCGTTTTTGCGATAATGCGTCTTTCGATCAGTAATGAAGGAGGGAGGGTCGGGAAGAGTGCACGAGGGGGCGCTCCTGCTGCACGCTGTAATTCGGCGGCCGAATCCATGTGAGGTGCCGGCCGACGATTTTGCGGCACGGGGTATTCTTCGTATATTTGGGACAAATCAACTGTGTATGGAGATCAAAACCTTTATCGAGAACTTTCGTCATGCTTTCGGCGAGCGGGCCGCATTGCCCATCGCGGTCTGGTATTCGGACGCTTCGGTCGCAGCGACCGGGAAATCCGACGGCTGCATTTTCCGCCTCCTGAATCGGGTTGCCGCCGGTGAAACCGTGAGTCTGAATGCGGAGAACATCGGTTGCGGAGGCGGCAAATTCTACTGCGGCTATGGCGAGATGCCCGAGCGGGTCCCGAACTTCGTTTCGCTGAAAGAGCGTTACAAGCGGACTCCGGAGCTTGTCCGCGAGGCAGTGCGGGATGTTCCCCGTGCCGAACGGGTGGCTTTGAACCTCGCCCGCATCGACACGCTCGAGACGTTCGGGGGTGTTGAGGGGTTGATTTTCTTTGCAACGCCCGACCAGTTGAGCGGCCTTGCGGCGTGGGCGTTTTATGACCGCAACGATCCCGACACGGTTTCTGCCCTTTTCGGGTCGGGATGCAGCAGCGTCATCACGCAGGTCGTAGCGGAGAATGTCCGCGGCGGCTACCGCTCGTTCCTCGGGTTTTTCGATCCTTCGGCACGCATCCATATCGACTCCGATCTGCTGACTTTCGCCATACCGATGTCGCGTTTTCGGGTGATGTACGAGACCATGCCCCAAAGCTGCCTGTTCGACACGCACGCATGGAGCAAAATACGTGAGCGGATGAATGGATAATCGGCAAAAGCGCCGACACACGATGCGGGCCTCGTTTAAACGGATTGACAGATAAATAAAGCGGAAACCCGAAGATTTCCGCTGCTGTACTCTGTCGTTTTTTCGGATTTTGTCGAGTGCTGGACGACCCGATTATGGGATGATTCCGGGAGAAGATTGCGCGAGGTGCGTTCGACGACTGCGACCTTCATGAGGTGATTATGTGCTTCGACCACCGTTTACCGCCGACGGGATATTGCGGTGTACCCCTGCGGCAGATAGGTCGCGGATAACCGTGTCGCAGACCAGCTCTGAAGGCTGGTGCTTAGAAAGAGATTCGTTGCGCGAAAGTGTTTCGGGCCGGGGAGTCCCCGGCACACCGTTTGGCATCGGTCTGGTGTGCCGGGGCGAACTCCCTATCCCGGTAATCAATAATCCTCGTCCGCGAGGTCGTTTGTCTTGCTGCCCGAATATTTGGTCGCCGGGCCTTCCCATTCGATATTCAACATGTTCTCCGTGCCGGATTTATACGACGGCGTACCCCACGAGCCGAAGAGTCCGTAATCGAGCATCGTAAAGGAGAATTTCCAGGTCTTGTCCTGTTTGCTGACGCTCACCCGGGCCACATCCGGACATCGGAAAGTTTCCGAATAAGTGCTCTTGTAATTCGAGCCATACGATTCATACGATCGGTAGAGCTGATTTTCACCCGTGTACGTAAAGTCCCAGTAGAGATTATCCTGTGCTACGGTCAAATCGAGTTCCTTGCCGCTGAGATCGACGAATTCGGCCGGAATCACCAATTGGGGTGTGTAAATATTGCTTTCGAGATCATCCGGGTCATTTGTAGTCCGAATGTAGAAGAAATAAGCGTCGAACGTTGCACCGCCGTATTTGGATCCGCCATTCCATTCGTAGCCCTTTTCCATACGCACCTCCAAAGCCAATATCTCTTTGTCCACCAGCAGTTCGTCTTGCGGACTGGTGATCCAGACATGGGGCTGGAACGGTTTTACGGGTTTCAAGTCGAACTCCTCCTCAATTCCTTTGACCGGGCCGTACCATTCGGCTTCGATGGCTGGGCCGCCGGCAAACTCGGCGTTGAAGCGCAGGTAGACATTTCCGCCGTCGCCGAGCGCCGTCGTGATCTGTCCGGTGACACGCGTGAGGGCCATGCTCCAGAATTCATAGGTCTGGTAATCGTAGGTTATCAGCGTGCATTCGTTCTGCGAGACTGCGAGGTCGAGTGTCTGGCCGATGGCACTCGGCACCACGGAGAACTGCACGGCATAGTGGCCCTGCATCAGATCGACCGGAGTGGTCTGTTCCGTAGCGTCGCCCATGGCGAACAGATGCCGGGCGTTGGTCGGCTCCTTACGGAATACCGTGGTGAGGGGCGTTTCCGAAGTAGTTTCGCCATTGACAACTTTCAGGTAGTTACGGCTCTCATACCCCGTGACGAACGCTCCGGTGTAGGCGGCGCGCAGGTGGCTGTCGCCGGTTACGGCATCGAGCGAGACGGTCAGCGTAGTTCCCAGTTTGTCTTTCTGCACGGTCAGCGTACCGGTCGTCCCGTCGGCGCTTTCGAACGTGCCGCATGTTACCTTTACCTTTCCGAGATCAACCTCCGCGAAATCGGCCTCGATCTCGTCGCCGTCGGAAAGCGTAATCTGCAAATCGGTTGCTACATCGTCCGAAGGAGCCGTCACGCCGCTCTTCGAATAGAAACAATAGGTTGTCGTACTCTCGGTGGAATTGTGCCAGGCCAGTACGCTGCCGATAGAAGTTACCTCGCCATCGAGTTCATACTGGTTTCGGAGTACGATGATCTCCGGAAAGGCCTTGTCGCAAGCGTTGTTATACTTGGCATAGAGCCTTTTGCCCGTTTTGAGTACGACCTCGGCATAGAGGTTTAAACGTGTCGGTGTGGCCAGATCGACCGAAAGCTCACATTTTTCGATATCGTTCATCGTCAGGTTCGTAGCTGCGATGTCCTTGTATTTGACCTCGAATTCGTCGGTCGCCATATTCACGGTCCCTTGGGGATTGCGCAGGGTGACTTTGAGGAAATCCGCAGCGGCGGTCATTCCCTTGACATCGGTGATACCTGCCGTGGGCGAAAGGTAGAAAGTATAAAGATCGGTGTCTTCCACGTCATAGATTACCGATTTGATGTCGGTAACGGTTTCACCGTACTGAATCTGATCTGTCAACTCGGGAGGCGGGGTAGTCCCTCCTTTGTCGTCGTCTGAGCAAGACGCCAACCCTCCGGTGACGAATAAAGCCGCCAATGCCAGGACGCGGAGTCCCGACCGGTAGTTTTTTTTCATAAGCGTGGGTTTAAGTTGAAAAGTACGCGGGAGAACTTCATTCCCGCGCCTTTTCGGGTTTTACTTTCTGTTACTTGCGAAGTTTTGTTTTTCAGGAACGGCCGAAAGCACGGCGGAAGCCGGATAAGTGTGTGGCATACGGGGCTGTTTCGCTTCCACCCGTTTGCCCGACGACTTGACCGGATTACCGGCACCGTCGAGGATACGGCCTTTCCAGGTACCGGTCACATTGTGCTTACGCACGCAGATACCCTTGATCCGAATCTCGAATTCGTCGTTCCCGGCATCCTCGATGATGATGGAACCGTCGTAGATGCAAGCGTGCCCTTCCATATAAGCATACTCACTGTAGACTCTCATCCAACGGGTGCCGGTTACACCTTCGTCACCGAGAATGATGCCGCGCGCACAGACCCCGGGCTTGAACGATTCCGGAAAACGGGTGGGAGTTACGGGATATTCACCAGGAGTAATCATTCCTTCGGTGCCGGGCTCAACAAGCAATTCGATACGCATGATGTCGGCATGGGCGTATCCCTTTTCGTCTAACTCCGCATCCTCCGGATAGCCCGGATTTGCCTCCGTACCGATGTTGATGATCTGCGAAGCGCAGCCGTAGTCCTTGACAGGCAAGTAGTCCCAACCAATCCAGGTGGTTTCTCTGTTATGCATAGAGGCCTCCTTGATATGGCTCAAATCCATTTCGTAGTCGCGAATAAGAGTCGAGGTGCCATCGTCGTCCGACTTATCGTCCGACAAGTCCGTAATGGGAATTTCACCCGTGTACGACCCCTTGATTACACATCCTTCACGCGATTCGAGATCGAATTCGACCGTAAACTGACCGTCCCCGGCGTCCGAAATCGTGATCTGTCCGGCAGCGGCATAGGAGAACGAACCCATACCTCCGCCTGCCAAGTCGTCGCGATGCGCATAGGTGCCGATCGGAATGGCACCTCCTCCGATAGGTATTTCCTGGGCGGGCATCCAGGTTCCCCACGTGAAATTCGTTGCCGGTTTATACTCACCGGGCGTGATAACGGCATCTTTCGGATTCGAGAACAGGTCGTTGAAGACGAACAGGGATACGGAGTAACCGCCGGACCCCTCTTCCCCTTCGGCGTAGGTCTTGTCGAAGATATTGATCTGCATCAGACCGGCGGCACCCTGAAGCATATTCCCGTGATAATAGGCTGCCGCCGAATAGCTTTCGAGTACAACATCGTCCGAAATCTGCGGCAGAGTGGCCCCAGATGTCGTATTCATCAGCTTCAGCTCATTTTTATATACGATCGTCTTCTCTTTGCCGGACTCATCGTTGAATGTCGCCGAAATCGTTGTGATGCCGTCCGCGTCACGTGCTACGGTCACCGGGCCGGAAAGATCGAAGAATGCGGCAATCATGTCCGTATTCGTATACTTGACACCGGAGTTCCTGAACATATAGGTATGGTCGCTCTCGTCATCGCTCGGCTCGTAAACTCCGGTGGCCATATCCCGCCAGGACTCGCCTGGTGCCGCATAGAGGTCCAGGATCAGTTCGTAACCGGACGAGGTGAGTTGATATCTGCTGCCATCCGTGACAAACGTTGCGTCGGTCAGTATCAGGTAATAATTGTCGGTATCCGCATGCTGGGCTTTGCCGAAATAGAGAGCGAAGATGGATTTGTCGAGAGCGATTTCGATCCCGTCCTCGTTCCCTTGGGGGTATTGCTTGCAGGATCCGTCATACTCAGCGCGCAGCGTCCGCCCCGACTTCATGGCGGCGTCGAGACTCATCTTCATCGTGCTTGCGGAGGTCAAAGTCAGCGTCAGGTCCGCTTTCGAAACATCGCCGGACGTCGCCGAACTGATGTTCACATCCTTATAATCAAGTGCATTGTCTCCCGATGTCAAATCCACATTCCCTTTGGGGTTGGCCACGACGATTTTGATATAATCGTCAGCCAGCAGCATTGCATCCATATCGACCAGGCCTTTGGTCGGTGAGAGGTAGAACGAATGGTAGCCTTCTTTTTCTATGGTTGTATAAACGACAGACCCAATTTCGTGTACGGCTTCGTCATAAGCAAAAGCATTTGTCAACGGTCCGGAATTTTTACCGGAAGAATCTCCTTCGTCGCTCGAAGAACACGACGATAGATAGCTGCATACGCTTACCGCAAGGAAAAGCCCACGCAAGAAATAGAGTTTTTTCATATAAGTAAGGATTTGCGCCGAACCGAAACGGATCGGCTGGTTTGGTACAGTTTGTGTTTTCCCGTTGCCCACAACGAAGAAAATTTACTGCTCACCGCACCTCGAAAGCTGGATTAGAAGAAAGAAAGCGTGGTGCTGAAAACTTATTTTAAGAAGTCAGGTCTTAGGAAACCTCAGCAATAAAATAAGCAACAGCCCCACGCTGATATCCATAGATGGATATGACGTGAGAAGATGTCAGCTATTCTCTTGCTTGTTGAATTTCCTAAGTTCGACTTCTGAGAATAAACTTACACTTTCGTGTTAATATGTTCCCAAATATAATGAAATCATATTAAAAAAAGTGCAATTCCATCTTTTTTTTGCTGTTGCAAGAACAAAATTCGGTAAAATGTTTGTGAAAATCAATATTGATTGAGAGAACTTTTATATTCCCGATACAAAAAAACGCTCCCAAAAAAATAAACCAAAAGGGTCTAACCGACAAATGCGAGATCGGAAATTTTTGACCGGTTTTTCAGCATACTTTCAGTGGATTTCTGCTGCTTTTCAGTCCTCGTGCGCCATTTCGAGTAACGGTTGGAATATGCCTGTCAGCCACATAGTCCGGTGGCCGTTCAGATATTCTGTCCATGCGGTTTCTGTTTCCGGGCGTTCTTCGATCATTCGGACAGCAAGTTTTAATGCCAATGCCAAAAGATACGCCACGGGGATATAGGGGGTTTCCCCGTTGTCGTTACACCGCACCGCAATACACATTTTGGCATCTTCAATCCGTTCGGGTATCTCGCCCTCCCGCTCTATATTCCAGAAGATATTCGGTTCAGCCTGTGTGAGATATAAATAAAATGCGTTATTGTCGATATATTCGACTTTATCCACCCACATATCGATGGCGCACTCTTCCGCTGAAAAATCACACGAGGGGTTGACATATAATCCGTAATCATGCGCATCGCGCATAATAGCGCGGATTAGTATCTTTTTATCCCTGAGATCCGCGGTCTTCGCCTCTCTCAGACTCATCGCACAAATTTCGACCAACTGGTTGTGCAACGTTCGGATTTCCTGCATATATTCTTTGGTATTCGGAATATTATCCCTTTCAAACATATCGTTTCTTTTAGAGTGTCGAAACTATATTTCTATTTTATCCCTGAATGAATCCTGTTACGGAGCGGATAATTATCTCGCTTCCCTCATTTCTTTTTTCCGAATAAATGCTGTTTTCGTTGAATAGCTTGCAGTTATAATCCATTATGTATTTACCAAGTACGCTTCGATCTGTTCCGCGGAGGCGTCTTTGAGCAACACCCGCTTCTCCGGGTCGAGCAGATAAAGTGTCGGCATGGCTTTCAGGTCGTACACCGCATTCCGGACCAGCCGTTCCCCCGGATCACGCCCATCCGTCCACCCTTTTGGCACATCCATGCGGCGCCACACTTCGTCGTCGCCTGCGACGCTCACCGACAGCACGTCCAGCCTGCCGGACTGCAACATGTCGCCGACAATCGGCGTCGATGCCAGCCGCTCCTTCACCCGTCCGCACTCATCGCACGTGGGATCGTAGAAATAGAGCAGCGTATACTCCGCCGTCAGACCCGACATGCGCCGTTTTACCCCGTCGCGTCCCAGGAATTCGAAGTCGGCGGCCGGATCTCCCGGACGGTTTTTCAGCGCCAGCTCCAACAGCTTCCGCGGTCGCAGCTTGTCGATTGCGGCAATCCGGGGATTGTCGATCAGCGACTGCAACACGAGGATATACAGCTCTTCGTCGTGCATCGGCGAGTTGGGTTCGTACAGGTACTTGTCGCCCAGCTCGATGAAATAGTAGAGCGCCGTGTTTTCGGCGGACGCCCGCGTATAAAGGGTATCGACGGCTGCTGCTGCATTCCGGGTATATGGCAGGACACTCAGGAAGTCGACGAATGCCTGTTCGCTAATCTCCGGACGGCCGATAAGGACCGTATCGGCAAAATCGAAATGGTCCCAATAATGCACAGCCAGGTAATCGGCCCGGTCGGCAGGCTCGCGCAGGGTCGCCGGCACGTCTGGAAGCCGGAATTCCGGCTTCCAGACGGTTTCTGTCGTTTTCATATCCACCGCTTCGGCGGATACCGAGTCGGCAGCGTGTTGTCTCGGATATCCGATCAAAGCACCTGCACTACAGAGCGGCACGAGCAGTAACAACCTGTTTACCCGCCCCATAACTCTGTGCTTACTCCGTTGCCTTAACCAACGTGACATAGGGGTTTTGGATGAACTGGCCAAGCGTCAATGTTTGATTCTCGTTATGGTAGACTACATTCCCTGTAGTGTAGTGCAGTTCTATCTCGCTGAGCCAACTGGGATTGTATTCCTTACGCAGACGCAACTCGAAATGTCCGTCATCCCCTACGGACATCGAACCGATACGACTTCCTGTCCGTTTTTCCGCGAACGAAACAGATGCGCCGTTCGGAATAACCGATGTTTCCGCAGCACCTTCGGGCAGGTATTTGAGCTGACCTGTGACTGAGGGGTTCGTTACGCGGAACATCTTGCGGAAGTACACCACCTTCGTCTCGTTCGACGACAGGGTGATGTCGCCGGCGCTCACCACCTGGTTGGTCTTGAACGGCAAACGTTTGCGCTCTCCCGTCTGATCTGCCCGGGGATCTCCTCCGGAAATACCCGAGAGCGGCGTGTCCGGTTTTATCACCTGCAAATCGGGGATACCGAAGGCACGCTCCTCTTCCCGGTCTGCTTCGACCGTGTAGATGAAGCGTCCCGCAACCGAGGGATCGGGCCTGAGTTTGTCTTCCGTCAGGTTACAACCGGCCAGACGAGCCGCGTCGATCGTGAGCATCGGCGCGTCGATGTAGATTTCGAATGCCTCGCCGAACGGGTCGACCGAACGGTTGTCCGTGCCGCGGAAACTGGTCACGTCGAACTCGATGTCGACCTCTCTCGTTTCGGGATCGGCGTAGGCCCATTCCAAGCCGGTCATCGGCTCTTCGACATCGCTGGTCGCATCCTCGCCCTCGCCGTCGATGCGTGCCGCGAAGCGGAACGGGTTGTAGTTGGCCAGCTCGAATGAGGTCGAACGGTAGCCGCGGCCTTGATAAGGCCCCGGTACTTCGGGATTCAGATTCTCTCCCGTCGTGTTCGAGGCGATGCGTACAACCTCGGCGCTCTTGGGCGTGTTGGTCCGCATGTAGATCGAGTAGTTACCCGCCTCACCGGACGAGGGCGGATTCGACGGATCGCGCGGTTTGAACATATGCACACGTCCGCTCGTGGTCCAAAGGTTCTCGCTGACCGGCCAGAACCGGCAATCGAATGCTGCCACTCCCTCCGGCTTCGCCTCGTCGTCGGTAATATGGTTGAGGTGCTGCGAGTAGATCAGGAACTCGTCTCCGGGCTGGGCAGGGACAAACTCGCCGTAATCGCCGTTCACCTTTTCCGTTGCATTGTTGTGCAGGTGAATGTTGAACTGCACATAGGCGTTGTTCTTCTGAGGCACCAGGCGGTAGTAGATCGTCTCATCATTTGCGAACTCGTCGTCGTTGTCACGGAACTGGTACTCCTCCAAGCCGAACACCTCGATCATGTACTGCTCCGAGGTGTAGGTCACCTCTTTGGTCTCCCGTTTGAAGTGCTCGCTCTCGACCGTCACATTGGTCTTGACACCGTTTCCCGCCTGCGGGAGAATCGTGCGGAAATAGACCCGCTGCACGCCCGGCTGCGTGGCTTCGTAGACATACTTGAAGTCGATCGGATCGCCCTTGGAGTTTAGGATATCCGTATCGCCGAAATCGGCCTCGCCGCGGCGAATTATCGGTAACTCCATACCGGCCGCCGCACGCACGTCGAGATCCTCGGTCCCGATCAGCACCCGCAGCGGGAACAGCTCGGCGGGGCAGGTCTCCGGTATGGTGAACATCAGCGTCACGTGCTCGCCGTAGACACCTTCGGCGTCGGTCGAGGGGTTGCCGTACACCTGCGAGGCCACCCAGATGGGGATGAACTGCTGCTCCCTGATGGCGATGACCTTGATCTTGCGTTGGAGCATTCCTTTCTTGACGAGCAGCGTACCTTCGAGTTTCTGGTCGTTTTCGCCGAACTGGCGCAACGAGACGGTGATCCAACCTTCACCGTTCAGGTGATTAAAGTCGTTCGTAATCCCCTGCGTACCGACGGTGTTGCCGTCGAGCCATGTCACCAGAGGTCCGTCATTTGGCGTGAGGGTGATGCCGGTCGCCCCCGTGAGCGTGTACCCGAGGCGGATCGTGCGGCTCTGACCGTCCTGCCCCGGAACCGTTTCCTCCTGTCGCAGGATGCGGCTCGTCTCATTGACTTTGAGCGTGTATTTGCCGTCCGACACCTCGTCGATATTGTCCTGGATCGAGATCCATACGTTGTTCGTTGCGGCGGCCGTGAGCGCATCGTCGAACGTCGCCTGTCCGTAGGCCAGCTCGCCGCGGATCTCGATTTCGTAGCTGATGTTGCGGCAAATGGGCAACTGCTCGCCCTGCTCGTCGATCAGCATCACGCGGTAGTAAGAGTCCTGAGCGCCGGGTGTGTCGGCGGGGTGTCCGCGCAGAATCACGCTGACGGGTTTGTCGGCAGCATTCTCGCTCTCGAATACATATTGGGAGGTGTTTTCCGTCACGTCGTACACGTCGCTCAGCATGGCCGTGTTGTGGGGCAGCGTCACGAAGTAGCCGTTATCCTTGCCGGGCCGCACGAATCTCTGCGTGGGGTGGTAGGGAGCCACGGTGCCGAAGGCGTTGGTATTGTAGACCGCCATGCCGGTTATCGCCATGTGAGCGTTTTCGGGATTCTTCACCCGGATACGGGCATGGTTGCGCAGCAGCTCGATCTCTTTCAACTCGGTGGCCAGGTCATTCTGCGCTTCGAAGCGCGCCCAGTAGACCATCATGCCCGAGGAACCTTCGAGCGAGGCCATCACCTCGGACTCCGACTGGCTGTAAAAATCGCTCTCCTTGAATCCGGTCATGATCTGGTTGGCCAGAAAGTGGATCGTGCGGGTATTCTGCGGAACCTTGGCCGAGAATGTGCCTGAAATCAAGTAGTTGCCGGTTTCTTCGTCGTATTCGGGGTCTTCCGGCGATACCGTGGCTTGGGCCGTGGTGATGAAGAGTCCGTAGGAGTCGAAGCAGAAGAGCGTCATGTTCTGCACGCCCCCTCCGTCGGGGTCGACCGAGCGGGTTCCGACGGCGGGCATCGGAGGGATGTCGGCGCCGAAACTTATTGCGATGTACCCGTCGGCGGGTTTCGCGTCGCCGGGCAGCTTGTCGCGCAGGCACGAGGTGGCGAGGGCCAGCATCCCCGCCAGCACGGCCGCAGCGTATATCACTCTTTTTATCATAGTCGTTGCTTTTGTAGTTTATGTTTAGTTTTCGTCGCCATACGCATCGTGGACACAGCGGATGTTTCCCGAAGTAGATGACGGGTTGCCATTGGGGGTTTCTTTATTTACCAATCCGCTTGCCGACCAGTAATTGTTACCGCTCATCACTACATCGATCGCGGAATCGGGAACCTTCTGGAATCTAAGAATAATTTCCACCTCGGAATGCGTCGGCAGACGCCATTGGTCGTATTTCACGACTTTGGGGTAGCCGTTTTCCATCACCTCTTTGCCGTTTTCGTCGAGCACCTTGTGTACCTCGACATAGTTCCGGCAATGAGTTTCGGCCGTGCTCTTTGAACTAGTGGTAGGCGTTGTCCCCAACTGCGAAGCGATCAGGAACGAGGGCGATACGATTTTCGCATTCTCCGCGCTGCCATCCGTAATCTCGTTGGTTATCCGCGGACGGCCCAGCGTATAATCGCCCGACGAAACCGTAATCCGGACATGGTACATACGATTATTGGGATTACTACTCTCGGCGTCAGGCGCACTTCTCTGATAACGATAGGTATTGTTGTTTGGACCTATTTCCTGCCATGTATAACGGTAAATGCTCTTTGTTTCCGGTTTATATACTTTTGAATAGAATTTAAAAGTCTCGTTAGAACTATTTGTCTTCCTTTGGGCCGCAGTAAAGCGGTTATTTCTGCCGTAAGTTTGGCTTTCGACAACCTCCGCTCTGTTGCCGTCCAGATACTCCCAGTTGGTTTTACCGCCGTTGAAATCGTCGCGGTAGGAGTACCAGCCGTGAACATTGGTGATATATTCCAGCGGGTATTGGACGACCGTGATATAGCGTTCGGTCCCCTCCTCGTTAGTCACTTTCAGCTTGATATAGCGCGGGGCGTTGTTCGTCGGAAGCGGGCTGTCGATCTTGATATGTCCCGACAGGTCCGGGTCCGGCGTAGCATGGATATCGGTGAACGGTTTGCTATTCTTGTTCAAATATCGTTCGTCATCGTTTTTGTCGTAATACCACGCCTCCACGACCGTCACGGTCACCTTCGACGACGAGGCGAATTCGAGGGTGTTGTTGTCCTCGTCGATATTGTACATCGCCATCTCGTCGGTATTCACCATCAGGTAGTTCGGGCGGCTGCTGTCGTCGCCGACACCGATCGTCATCGTCTCCCAGGGGATGACGGTGTAAGAGGCCTCCAAGTCGACGGCTTGCGTGGGGTTGGAGGCGCCTACGGCATTGACCGTCACGGTGATCCGGTAGATATGGTTGCGGTCGAGGCGTTTCTGCGCCGGGTTGCAGATCGGAATCTGGTAGTAGTTGGACTGCTCGTATTTCGCGTCGCTATCGGGATCCTGTGTCGGGTCATATGTCGAACCACCTTCCACGTCGGGCTGGTCCGGGTGGTTCCACAGCGGCAGGTTGACGACCAGGTAAGGCTCCGACTCGAACGCGCTCTGCCGGCTCCAATCATGGCTGTAAACGTAGGTCTTGATGCGGACTTGCTCAGGGTAGACCTCTGCGCCGGGGTTGTCGCCCCAGGAGAAATAAGGGCCGTTATAGCGGCCGGTGGTGACTACCTCGGGCAGGTACGTCTCGTTGGTCGGAGGCACGAGCCGTGTCGTGTAGGGCATATTGTTGATGTAGTAACCGGCGGCATTATTTCCCTCTGCGGCGTGGGTCTGGTCGGCGAACGTGATTTTGTCGCCCTTTTTGATAACGACCTCGATTTTGGCGGCGGCGCGGCGCAGGGTCACCAGCAGCTCGGTGTTCTCCGACATGTTGCCGTCGTTAAGCACCACCCGGCCCGGGGCGGAGGGTTCCGTCTCGTTTTTCGGGTAGGCTACGCCCTCCATGAGGAACGTCTCGGGGGCCCCGGAGGTCCGTCCGTCGCCCGTCACATGGATCAGCTCGTCCTGCTGCACCTTGGCCCGCAGATCGGTAAGGGTTGCGATCTTCCCGAAATCCTCCGTTTCGGAGAGCGTGGAGTTGGCGATCAGGTAGACCCAATATTCGGCTCCCGGCGTAAATTCGTTGCGCCGTTTCGAGAGTGTGATCTGCCCTTTGTCCTGTTGGCTGCCGGCCACACGTTCGTAATGCGCCTTCTTGCCGTCGGTGTCGAAGATTAGTACGTCGAGCCTGTCGACGCGCGACTCGGTGGCTTCGTCAGCCACGGAAGCGCGTGTTTTCAACTGTTCGATGCCCGAAATGCCGAGGCGGATGGCGTTGTCGCCCGGCACGTTCGGCGCTACGGGCGCATCGTCCCGGATACAGCCCGCAAGACCGCACGCCGCGAAGCAGAACATTGCTAAATAGGATAAAGTCCGTTTCATCGCTTGGTGGTTTATGTCGTAATTCGTTTGCCGCCGGTCGCCCGGTCGCTCTCGTTTATTGAATGATGTGTTCGATTCCTATTAAAATGTCGCTCGAAACCCTTTGGTCTTCGGGTTCGTTGGTGGGCCAGTAAAGCCCCGTATCGGTTTTATTGATAAGCAACAACTGGTTGTCCCCGAGCCACGAAGGGGTGTTGATGCCCAGCATCACGAAGTTGCCCGCCAATGAGACGTCGGGGTCGAGAACACGCACCACGATCCGGTAGAAATTCGGGCCGGCCTCGATGGCGGCGGTGTGCATCGGGTCGTTCGGGTCGTTGTCGTAGACCTTCTTGTCGGTGTTGTCGTAGACCGTCAGCGAATACTGGGTCGTCGCTGCATTCATCAGCGTGGGCGTCCACCGCTGCCCGCTGGGAGCGGACATCTGGAAGAAGAAAGAGCAGGTGCCGGCAGAACTGGGATCGTTTGCGACGAAATGGTCGGGAACGTCCGCAGAGTAATAGTAGATCGTCGGGGCTGTCACGGGATCCGGAGCCTGCTGGTTTCCCTCCGTAAGCAGGTTGGTGTAGGTGGGATATTCGAACGTCGATTCCCAGTTGTCATCGTCGTCGTTCTCCCAGTCGGCGACCAGGTATTCCACGGTGAACAGCCCCGAGTTGTTGACCAGGCAGCGGACGCGGTAATAGTGGTTGCGCAGCATCGCGGGCAGGTAGACTTCGTGCGTCCGAACGTCGGAGCCCGCGAACCGATAGCTGACAACGAGCACATTGCCGTCGGGGGCGCCCGGAGCATTGGGGGCATCACTTCCCCACGGGTTTTCGAACGGGTAGAACGGGGCTTCGAGTACAGGAGTGTAGCCGTCATCGCCCGCTCCTGGGCCATTCAACTCGGCGACGGGAGCCTGAACCGGAACGAGGGCAAAGTCGGTGTCGCTGCCCGACGCTTGCATGCCTTTCAGCGTCTCTTCGCTCTGCGGCATCAGGTAGTTGCTCGTGCGCATACCCTGCCGTTGCAACGCCAGGCCGGTGATCGTCAGTTCGGCCGTTTCGCCCGGCTGTTTGGCGGCGAAGACCCCCAGTTTGGCGACGGGGCGCCGGAGTTCCAATTTGATCGTTTCAGCCGCCAGTTGCGTATGGTCGTCGTGGTCCCCGGCGTTGACCGGCGGATTGGGATCCTCCGGAGCATTCGGGTCTTTATCCTGGGCTACATCGATTTCGACACCCACCTTTTTGCAAAACATCGGAAGGCCGTTCGTGAGCGAGGCTCCCGTGAACGAGAGTCCCGTGAACGTATAGCCGTCGAGCTGGTCGCGGGTCGTCGTTGCCGACAAGGTGTGGCTGCCGCCGGTCATCGCCTGTTCGTTGGCCACCACGTAGAAATCGACCGTCTGCGTGGTCGTTGATTTCAGGGTCATGTCCATCAGGAACCGGACAGACCCCTTCTCGCTCGGGACTTCGCTGTAATAGTAGCCGACGCGCTCGTTGCCGATAAAGGCATAGACGCGGAGCGTGTGCAACTTCGCCTCTTCGGAAGTGGGCGTTCCGTCCGTGGCATCGACGCTGCGCGTGCCGATATTCAGCAGCACGGGGACGTTCTTCGTGTCGGAGCCGGGAGTTGCCCCATCCTCCTTGATGCAGCCGGACATCGCCCCGCCGCAGCAGGCGGCGACAAACGCCGCAAAAAACAGGTATCTGACTTTACGCATGATCGTAATTGCTTAAAATTCGGGTTTCACATCCTGGACAAACCACTCCGGTACCGAGACCTCGACGCCCACCGAGGTGAACTCGATGCGGATCGGAATTAGCACTTCGTGTTTCGAGCAGTCGATCTTCGGGTTGGCGGCGATGAACTCCGCGAGGTTGATCTCGACGAAAGTACTCTCGCCCGAAGCGGTGCGCAGGCAGACGTTCACGTCTTCGTGGTTCGTGTGCCGCATTATATTGGTCCGGGCCGTCAGCAACATTTTGCCGGCGTCGTATTTGGTTTCGAGTCGGTAATCGGTCGCCTCTCCGCATGCGCGGTTCTCAAAGTCGGTGCAAGGCGTGACACCGCAGATTTCGAGCATCGGCAATGCGCCGGCTCTGACATCGGGCTGGGGAATGCCGGCTACCTCGATCGCTACGTCGTAGTGGGAGCTGGCAAAGGATACGAGCGTCGTGCGGTTCGCGTCCTTTCCGGTGAATCCATCCACCTTTACGGGAACCGATGCATGATAGAGCGAGTCGTTGCCCGAGGCGACTCCGCCTTCCAGGTAGGTTGCGTCGGCGAAACGGATCGCGTCGAAGCGCCCGGCCGACAGGTTGTGGACTTTCGTCCGGTGGGTGTTGCCCAGGCACACCACCCGATAATCGCCGGGGGCGAGGGGCGGCAGTTGCGCCGTGCGCGCCGCGACCTGGTCGTTGGGAACGACGAAATTTTCCACGCAGTTGTTCTGCGCATCGAAAACATACATTTCGACCCGGCAGATTTTATCCCCGAAGATCTCGGTCGTGCCGTCGCCCAGGTAACTCAACACCAGTTTGTGCGTGTTGCGGCATCCGCTCAGGTCCTCCTGGACACACGACGATGCCAATCCTGCAAGCAACAAGCCCAAAGCGAAAATTCTGAATTTCATAAGTCTGTATGTTTTTCGTCTGAAAGAAGAACGGGAGAGGAGCAGAGGAACGCCCGGCTCCTCTCCCGTGAAAAAATTGTCAATAGCAAAAATTAGAATTCGGCGTTAACGTTTCTCACCTCCCATTCAACGACATCAACGGTAACATCGACGCACTTCAACTCCTGTTTCAGGTCGTTATCGTTGAACGCGAAGCTCACCCGGTAGATCTTGGCGAACTCATTCGTTATGACCGGCTCACCGTTGGTGGTAAATCTGGAGGTAAGCAGATAGAGGGGCACCTGGGTGCCATCTGCCTTCGTACCGATCAACTGTACCGCGAGCTGCGGCTGAGCTGTGGTTCCGATGTTAGTGGCGTTAGGGAAGAAATGGTATGCCGGACGAGCTTCGCCGTCAGCGTAGGTCTTCGCGTACGAAGCCGCTGCATTGAGGTCGATCGCCGGATCGATGGTATCGTTATACCAAAACCCAACACCATCCTGCTGTTTGGCAGCATTTAAGAAGAACTCGGCGGCTTTTTCATCGTCGATCGGCTCAGACTTTATTGCACCGATTACTGCTCCGTCTGCGAACTTTGCCGTCTCATAGTAGTTGTTCAGTACGACCTGCTTGACAGCGATGCTCGTGTAATCACGCGGCAACTCCGTCTGGCCATCCTCATCAAGTACTGCGTTGTACTTGAAGCTGGCAACCTCGATACGCGACACGCGGGGGACGAGCGATACGGAAACTTCGTAAAGCGGGTGTCCTTTGTCGTCTGTACCTGTGATCTTGTCCAGCTCGGCCTCGGCATAAAGGGAAAGGTTCGCATCGTCCTGCTCGTCGGCAATCGCCAGGGATTGTTTCAAATCGCCTACGGTCGCAGCCTCACTTTTGGCTCCCAGGTTACCGATAACGATTACTTTGGTCACATTGGAAGGCAGGAAATGGAATATCTGCTTTTCGAGCTTGATGAAGCCCTCATCCGTAAAATCAAAATAATGTTCTGTGGCGACGTTGTCTTCCGTCTTGCCCTGCACCAAAGTATTGCCACTGACGAAAAACACTTGAAGATCGTTTACCGTGACCTTGGTCTGATCGCCGACAGGAAGATCGGCACGGGTTCCGGGTACGACATTTTTCAGGGAAAGAGTTACACTCTTTGGGGTGTTATCACTGACCCCGGCCCCGTTCTCGTCCTTGTTGCAGGCCGTGAACGCCATCGCTGCCATAGCGGTTAGCGCAAGTAAATTTTTGATTTTCATAATAAAAAGAATTAAAGGAGTTTGTTGATGTTAAGTGGTGTTTTATGATTTTTTCTGCGGAAAAGTATTCGTTCTGCAGATTACAACTGGTCGATGACCTGCCGGACATGGTCGAGGTTGTGACGTGCTTCGTCCGAACCCAGCTCCGCAGCCCGGCGGAACAACTCCTCGGCCTTGTGCAACTCGCCACTGCGGGCATAGGCCACGCCCAGCGTATTGAGCAGCACGGGCTGTTGTGCCATTTCGCCACTCTTTTCCAGCCCGGCGATCGCCTCAGCCGTGTCGCCGCGGCCGAGCGCGTCGAGCGCACGGTCGTTCAGCACGGCCGGTTTGTCGGGAAAGTAACGCGCGGCAGCGTCCATCACCCGCTTGTAGTCGACCGAGCCTTTCTCGTAGGAACCGGCGACCTTGTACATCTCCTGCAGGCTCAGCAGGTCGGGACGCTCGTCGACCATCCGCCGCGCCTCTTGCAGGTCGAAGTTGCGCACGTTGTACTCGATTTTGTACTCGTTACGGCGCAGCGGGGGATAGACCTCGTTCAGCAGACGCTGGTAAATCTTAGCGGGTTGCAATTTGCGGAATTCCCGCTCGCAATAGTCGTGGTTGTCGGGATATTGGGCGATCAATTCGCGGATACGGTCGAGTCGCAGCAACTGCGGATAGTCGTCCAGCGCACGGATAAATCCATCCCAGTCCTCACCGTGCCACTCGACATGGATCAGTTCGGGGGAGATGTCGTCGTGGCGGCGGATATACTCGGCGAGCGCCTTGGCGCGGTTCTCCGAAAGCGTGAGGTTGTGCGCCATCGAACCCTCGGGCGACGCATAACCCGAAATGTAGATCCCCGTGATCTTCACGTCCTCGTTCCGCTTCACGAGCAGGATCGAATTCGACACCGTGTCGAGTTCGGCGCGGTTGTTCCTGAAATCCGGCTGGATTTTGTAGCTGTCCTGACGGAATTGCAGCCGTGCTGTGCGGGTTTCGGCGCGTACCTTCACCGGTTCGGGTTCGGGGGCGATCGTCGCAAGGCGGTAGTCGGGGATGAACTCGGGGATAATGCCGGAGAGCAGAATTTCCTCCGACTCGCCGGAGCCGCAGTTGACACATCCGTGAACCTCCTCGCGCAACTCCACGCGCCCGTCGAGCATCCAGCGCTCGTAAGGCAGCGATGCCGTATAGTCGTAGGTCTGTTCCTTGCCGTTGCGGCGGCGGATCACGACTTTCGTCTCGTCGTTGTGGTAGGGAGGCAACTCCACGCTTTTCAGGCGCTGAGCGCGCAGGTAAACCCGGTTGCGGGTGCCGCCGTCCACCACCACCGGGGGGAAGGCCGCCTCCCGTTTGCCATCACGCGATACCAGCACGGGCGTCAGCGCCACCGTGTGCTGTGTCCGGATACGCGCCCGGCTCAGGTCGACGCTCATCGTCAGCGCTACATTGCGGTTCTCTTTCCGGACCTCCTTGTCCTGCACCTCGATAACCGGCAGGTAGGTCACGATCTTTTCGGCTTTGCCGGCATGCGCCCAAACCGGGCACCATATCCAGACCGATAATACTATGCGAAAGATGTACTTCATCGTTATCTGTCCTCCTATTTAATGATGTATATAATGGAAATACCGGCCTTCGTCGGACCGAAATAGTGCCGGTCGTTCGAACCGCGAAATTCTCCGCAGGTTGCGCATTCGTAGCGGTCGAATTTCGTATAGACGTATCCGAAACCGAGCGTTGCTTCGAGGTTCCAGCGCTTGCCCAGCAGCCACGAATAGCCGTAGGAAATACCCAGGCCGGTAGCCCAGCCTTGGTAACGGTGATCACGCATGGATTTTTTCAGGAACGGAATGCGCACGCGGCTGATGTTGTACTCGCCGTAGCCCGTGTGCAGGCCGAAGAAGTGGCCGTTGAAACGCTCGCAGAGCCAATAGCGGAACTCGGGCATCACTGACCAGAATTTGAGCTTTTTGTTCTCCTCTTTGTTGAGTGTCCAGGGGTTGTAGTCGCCCATCAATTCGAGCGTCGTCTGCTTACCCAGGCCGATTTCGAGCCCGACGTTGAGTGTGCCGGCCGCAGCCCAATGCACCGCATTGGTTTTGACCCCGAGCTGTTGGGCGACAGCCGCACCCGCCGAACAGCAAAATAGAAATGCGATGACAAGAATTTTTCTCATGTACATATAATTTGTTTGCATGTGTCAAGTCAATTACCCAATGGCGCCGTACACGATAGCGGTCCGGCAGTATGCAGCGACAAATTGTCTGCATATTGTTAATCACCACAAAATAAGGTGTATAAGGAAATCCAATATGACAGTCTTTTCCAAAAAGACTGTCATATGTGAATTAAAAAACGATATGAATTGAAAATGAAATGCTTAAATATGCAATAAACGATAGAAACGTTTAATCGGAATATTTTCTGCGGATTATTGTGAAACATATAACGCAAGCATCTGTTTGCCAGATACGTGGCTCACTTCATAACAGAATCATCGATGAAACTAAATGAATTCGATTCTGTCTGGGGGACGCTCCGCACGGACGGATGTCCGGTCGGCTGTGCGGTATGCTCCTACGATCAGGAAAGATTTTCCGCTCAATTCTCGCAAATTTCAATTCAGGACGGGCAGAGCCTGCCCGAAGCACCCTATAATTCGCACCGTATCCTGTTTCTGCTCTCAGGACGCATACAGGTCAATATCGGCGTATGCGGTCCCTACATCCTCTCTGACGGACAGTGCATCTTTCTCTCCAGAAAGCGCAACGCATCGGTGGTGGCGCAGATGGAGAGCAATGTGATTACGCTCGACTTCAACAACCGTATCACTTTCTGTCACCACGATTTTTTAGCAAAAGTGGCGACAAAAAGCCAACGCACCGCTATCGTCGGTCCAGTGCTGAAAATCGTTCCTGAGATTTTGGCATTTCTCCGAAATCTCGAACCGGGGCTTGATCCCCGAAAACTCCATATTCCTTGCTATCACATTATTAAAGAACACGAATTGTTGTTAATGATGCGCCATTGCTATGGAAATACCCGACTGGGCAGGTTCTTCCGCGACATCCTCAAACCCAGGGACGACTTCGAGTTATTCGTTCTGAATAACTGGCGATACGTGGAGAGCGTCACGGAACTGGCGCAAGTAGCTCACATAAGCGAAAGCACTTTCATCCGCCGTTTTCGTGAAACATTCAACGAATCCTGCCATACCTGGTTGGTGAAACAGCGGGCGGCTGAAATCGAGCTGGCCATCCGCAATGGAGTAACCGATAACGAAGAGTTGATCCACCGGTTCGGATTCAAGAGTTACCTGGCTTTTTACCGGTTCTGCCAACGTTATCTGGGCGCTTCTCCGACCGGCATTAAAAACAAGTATAACTTTAAGACCCAGAATATTGAAGCACATTATGTGACAGAAAAATGATATTAAATTGATTGTTTTTGGTCCGGGGGGGGGAGAATGCGAACCATTATAAAAACTTATTTTTGTGTAGGCTAACAAAGAGGGTGAAGAAAGGTAAATGAAACCATTTTACAGTCTTTTTGGAAAAGACCGTATTTTTTCTGTATCCCCTTTTTGGGGATTGAAATCCCCGGCTATGAGCAAATATATTATTTTTCTCGCTTTTTTACTAATCCTGCACCGTTCTTTTTCAATAACCCCGCAACTTTTTCATTGGCGGCATCGACCGTCGTGTTGTCCAGTTCATCCAGATAAATCTGGGTGGTCTTCTCCGAGGTGTGCCCCAGTCCGGTGCTGATTACGGAGACCGGAATGCCCTCCCGGCGGGCCAAACTCGCCCAACTGTGGCGCGCCACATTGAAAGAGAGTTTGATCGGCAGGTTCAGCCGCTGGCTCATGCTGCGGAAAAAACGCAGGTAATGGGAGAGGTTGTATTTATAGCGTAAGTAGAGTCTGGCCTCGAACCGGGCCTGTTCTTCGGGCGTCGAGCCTTCGTACACGAGCGGATGCAGCAGACCGTCCTCTTTGAAATCGAGCAGTACGGGCAGTGCCCATGGGGAACACTGTTCCCGATAACGGTCGAGAATCTTCTGAGCCTCGGGGATAATCCGGATCGTGTACATCTGCCCCGTTTTGCGGCGCCGGTAGCGGATGAACCCGTCCTGAACATCCTCCTGACGCAAGTAGGACATATCGACGAATGACATACCCCGGGTATAGAAACTGAACATGAACATATCGCGGGCGCAGTTTAACTTGTCGGAGTCCGGAAACTCCGACGTGGCAACCCGGCGAATGATCTCGACGCTGACAGCCAGTTTGCGCGTCTTCTCGATACGCACGGGTACAGCCCGAAAAGGCGACTTGTCGTGGGTGACATACCCCCGTTTCTGCGCCTTGTTGTAAACGGCCCGGAAATTACTCATGTAAAAGGAGACGGTATTGGGTTGCAGCGGGATTTGCCGCAGATAGCGTTCGAAATCGAGTATCATATTCTCGTCCACGTTATCGAAATTGATGCGCCGTGAACCGGAGAATTTCTCGAATACGATCAGTGTGGCGTTGTACTTGTTGGCAGTCCCCAGCGCCCCTTCCCTGCGCAGCTCCTCGATCTGGCGTTTGAAAAATGTGTGTACATAGTGGTTGTCGTAACGCTGGCGGTAGGCCAGGGTGATGTCCCGAATGGTAAACGACCGTCCCTCGCGTTCCAGTTCGGAGAGGATATGCGCGATCTCTTTTTTCTGCCGCTCCAGAAAGACATTGATCTCTCGGATAAAGGCCGTATGTGCTTTTTGCCGGGAGGTTGCGACAGCCTTTTGCCGCTTGGCATCGAACTCTCCGGGCAGCAACCGGTAGGGCGTGAAGATCACACCCCTGCGACGCTCCCGAATCAGTTGAATGACGAGTGTATAACGGCCGTCCCCGGAGCCTTCTCGGATGTTGAGCATCGGCTTGATGCTCATATTGGGATGTTTGACGTCCGCATGCGATTCTTTTCTGTTAATCATGGCACCACCTTTTTAACGGGTTATTCATTTTGGAAACCGCAAAGTAGGTGTTTCGATACAGAAAAAATCCAGATGTCGAAACGACATAGCGGGAATAAATCCCAATGCGTCCTGTCCATCGGGAGCATGGATCAGCATGAGATGCGTTTTTATCATCTTATCTTCGTGTTAGCGTTATGTGTACGTAACCGCAAATACGAAGTCAGGGTGACGTGGACTCGACAACGCGATTCGTGCCGGACACAGTTCGCCCCGGAGGGCATGAATAGTTTTGGGTCGGTGAAGTTTATTGGGCAGGATCGATCATAAATCGAGCTTCCATATGTTCGATCGGCATATTCCTTTTCTTGGAATCTGAGGTCTCGTTGCGTTCCGGGGCATCTCCGCCATGTGCATAGCCCCCGGCTTGATCTGTCGGTCGTACCGGCATACAACGTAAAGATGGACGCATGTAGTATTCGAAGTCCTAAACTTTTCGGCACAACGTACTTAAACTCGCCGATATAAGGGCTGACAAGAGTTACACTCGACGGTTATGCGGGGTATTCGGGTTCACTTGCCGAAAAATGCCGTTATCCCGTCCTGCGGTATCGCACCGTCTGAAACTTCTATTTGATGCCAGACTTGTCGTAATAAGAAAAGAGGGTAAGGAAGGTATTATCGATTGGAATTGACGGCCGCAGTCGAATTACTGGAAGGCTTGTTGCGTTCATTAAAAAATGACCTGCAAGAATAATCTTTTTCTCGCCATATAGGTCTAAATGTTTAAATTTAGCCACTGCGTTCGCAGTCTTCTCCGCGAAGCGGTACGACAACGAAAGTGCGACGTCGGAATCCCGCGCTGCCGCCATAGGGACTGGGAGCGTGCTGGTCACAAAGGTCGAACGCCGTGAGGTAACGGAACAGCCGTCCTTACTTTACGACCTAAATGCAAAAAAGACCGGTAATCATTGATTACCGGTCTTTCGCCTTGTACCCCCTCAGGGGCTCGAACCCTGGACCCCAACATTAAGAGTGTCGTGCTCTACCAACTGAGCTAAAGAGGCATTTGCGGATGCAAAGGTAAGTGTTAAAATTCGGATATGCAAAAAAATTGCCGGAAATTTTAACGAAAAAAATTATTTTTCTGCCGCAGAAGGCCGCGGAGCGGGCTCCGTAAGCGGAGGCAGCGGGTCGCTGTTCCACTCACCGCCCGCGTCGGGATAGAGGATCGGGCGGGAGTCTTCCAGCTCTTTCATGCGCAGATAGCTTTCGTAGAGGTTGATGCCGTTGGCCGACTGCTCGGCGATCGAAAAGGCAATTACCGACGGATGGAGCTTGGCGGTGTGGTAACTCTCCTCCGCGCGGGCGATGTAGGCCGGACCCCATTGCGGATCGTTGCTCGGATTGCCGTCGCGCCGAATGGAGGTGCCGCTCGCGCTGCTGTTTATCGGGGCCTGTCGAACGACATAGCATCCCGCCTGATCGCACAGGGCGAAAACATCCGGCGAGACCGGCCCCGCCGGAAGCCGAAGGGTGTTGTAGCCTTGCATTTTGAGTGTCCAGAGGGACTCTTCGTCGAGGGAGGCGGGCAGATCGGCGGGGCGGAGTTCGACGTGTTTTCCGTTGATGAAAAGCCGTCCGTCGGGCAGTGCGTCCACGGTGCGGAAGCCGACCTTGAGCGCGATGTTTTCGGTAATGCGTCCCTCGGTGCGCGTACTCAGAAGCAGGGTGTAAAGGGTTGGCTTTTCAGCGCTCCAGAGCATTTCGGCCGGTACGGTTGCGATGAAGCGGAGCGTGTCCTCGCGTCGCATGTCAAGCGCGATGTCCTTGTGTCCCGTGGCTGCGGATTCCCCGGCCGGGGTGAGCAGGTCGAATTGGATGCGGGCGGATTTGGGGTTGAGGGCCTCTGTCCTGACCGCCACCACGATCTCGGCGTTGATTCGTCCCTCCACGATCGAGGTGCGGGTCTCCACGTCGCGGATGCGGATGGTCGGCTGACTTTGTACATAGGTATCGACGAGTGCGGGCGTCTGCGGACGGGGCCAGCTTTCGAGCACGGCGCATGCCGGACGGTCGTGGACGAGGATGGCGATTTTATTTTTTCCTTCCGAGGCGTATTTGGTCAGGTTGAACTCCGTCGGGGTGCTGCCGTTTTGGGTGTATCCGACGGTTTTACCATTGACGTTCACCGTATAGGACGACGGTGCGCTGCCGACGTGGAGCAGGATTTGACGGTTGAGCCATGCGAACGGATAGATGAATTCGGCAGTGAAGAGCGTGCCTTCGTCCGTGGCCGCGGTTTCCCAGGAGTCGAGCGGTTGCAGGTATTTCGACTTTCCTTCCAGGGGGGCACGCGCCTCGCTCGGCGTGGGGTAGGCTACGATGCGGCTGCGGGGCGGCTCCTTACCCGCTCCGATGCAGCCGGGATCGGCGGGATGCTGTGCGAAAAGCGGGAGGGCGGCGCAAAGAAGTGCGATGGAAAGCAGACCTTTCATAAGGAAAACATTTTGGCTTGATGCAAAGATAGCGGAAATAACCTATTTTTCAAATTCCGGATACGGGCCTTCTGCGTCCCGGGTGGGATGGCGGCACGCGGAGTGCGAAAGGCACGTGTCATCGGTCTGTCGTGTGTCCGGTCGTTGTCCCGGCCTGTCGGCGGTTACTTTTTTCCGCGGATTCCGGGCCGCAGGTACGACCGGGCCGACAACACGGGGCGGAGCGTTATTTGCGGCCGGACTAAGCGGTCGGGGCGATCGATTACATCCGGGCAGCAGGGGGATAATGACGGAGCAGAGCGTGTTGCTCGGAGGCGTTGTGCGGAACCGGTTTTTTCGTATCTTTACCGGACCGAACAAACTTATCTTATACCGTGCCCGGACTGCCGAAACTCAATTTTCCTCCCGTCAGGTTGCGCGCCTGCCGGCGCGACGGTCAGGTGCTCGTGTGGGATGCGCTCCGTGGCATCCATCTGGTGCTGACCCCCGAAGAGTGGGTGCGGCAGCATCTGATCGGCTTTTTGGTCGGACGATGCGGGGCCCAGCCCATGCGGATCGTGCAGGAGTATGCCGTGGAGGTGAACGGCTGTCCGCAGCGTGCCGACGTGGTGGTGGTGGACGATCGGGCGCAGCCGCTCCTATTGGCCGAGTGCAAGGCGCCGGAGGTGCGGATCGACCGGCATGTACTGGCACAGGCCGTACGGTATAATTCGGTGCTCGGCGCCCGCTATGTGGTGCTCACCAACGGAATGACCCACTATTGTTACGAACGGGTCGGCGAGGGGTACGAAGTGCGCGACGCCTTTCCGACGCTATAAATTGCGGTAGTGGGTGTCGATGTACTCCTGGAACGCATCCCGGTAATTCTCCCCGATAGGCACGTATTCGTCGTCGCTCAGGAAAATTCGCCCCTTGACGAATCCCTTGATCCGTTGCAGATTGACGATATAGGAGCGGTGAACGCGCATGAACGAGGCGGCGGGCAGGGCCGCTTCCATGTTCTTGAGGCGGAACAGGGTGGTGATGGTCGTGCGGTCGGCCAGATGCAGCCGCACGTATTCGCCTTCGCTTTCCAGATAGACGATTTCGCTGATTCTGACGAGCGAGACCTTGTAGTCGGCTTTGATCGAGAGGTACTCCTGGTCGCGGGGCGTGGCCTCCGCGAGAGGTTCGCCCGGCTCGCGTTGGTTGAGCAGCAATTCGTGCAGCGAATTGGCTTTTGCCGCCGAGCGGCTGAAATCCGCAAAGCTGAAGGGCTTGAGCAGGTAGTCCACCGCATCGAGCCGGAACCCCTCGACGGCGTATTCGGAATAGGCGGTGGTGAAAATGACCATCGGCCGTTGGGGAAGCGCACGCACGAACTCCACGCCGCTCAGGTCGGGCATGTTGATATCGGCGAAGATCAGGTCCACGCTGCGTGCGGCCAGAAACTCCTGGGCTTCGAGGGCATTGTTGCAACAGCCGGCGAGCTCGAGGTAGGGGATTTTTGCAATGTAGTTTCTGAGTTGCCGCAAAGCCAGCGGCTCGTCGTCTATGGCCAGGCATCTAAGCATTGAAAACGGGGATTTCGAGTTTGACGGAATAGACGGTGGGCAGGCTGTCGTCGATGCGGAGCGAGAAGTCGTCGCCGTAGATCAGTTCGAGGCGTTTGCGGACGTTCTCCAATCCGATGCCCGCGCTGCTGCCGTCGCCGGAGACCGGATGGCGGCTGTTTACGATGGTCGCCGACACCCGGCGATCCGCATAACCGACCTGAATGTGGATGAACGAATGGCGGTTGTAGCTCACCCCGTGCTTGAAGGCGTTTTCCACAAAGACGATCAGCAGCAGCGGAGGGATGGAGATGCGCCCGGGCAGACTCCCGGGAGCGTCGAGCCGGATATCGATGGCGTCCGTATAACGGATGCGCATGAGTTCGATGTAGTTTCGGATGAACTGGATGTCCTTTTCGAGCGAAATGCTCTCGCGCCCCGAATCGTAGAGGACGTAGCGCATCATCTTCGAGAGTTCGATCACGGTCTGCTTTGCATATTCGGCATCGATGTCGATCAGGGCGTGGATGTTGTTGAGCGTGTTCATGAAGAAGTGCGGATTGATCTGGTATTTGAGATAATCCATCTCCGCCTGGAGGTTCTGGCGCTTGAGCGCCTCCATCTCCTGCTCGTCGCGCATCGACTTGTAAACGAGTTTGATGCTGGTGTTTACGCCCGTCATGAAGAGTCCCAGCAGCACGTTCCAGTAAATCGCCAGGTCGGTGAACGAGGCCTTGCGCGATATGATGTAGGGGCCGTCGTGCGCGAGCATGCTTTCGGGCAGGAACCGTTCATAGAGTTCGACCGCCGCAAAGACGGCCGTGATCGTGAGCAGGTCGGCCACGATGTAGAGCACATATTTCTTGCGCAACATGTAGCGCGGGGCGATCACACTGTTGTGGATCAGGAAGATGAGCAGGTAGGGAGCGATTTTCCGCCAGGCCGTGAGCACGTTCTCGACACCTACGTGCATCTCGCCGAGCATCTTGGAATTGAGCACCGGCACCAGCATCACGATCGTCCAGACCATGACGTAAAGCAGGTTTTCGCCTATCGCTTGTTTCTTACTGAGCTTCACGAGGCAAATATACGAAAAAAATCGGCCAACCCCTGCGGGTCGGCCGATCTGAAAAGGCAGGCGGCGATGAAATCAGTGACGCTTCAAAGGAACGGACCCTGCGGATAGTTTGGGATAGAGAATCCGTGCCGCCTGCCGGTGGGGAAGCGGGATGATTAGCTGGTCAGAAGCGAGGGATCGTAGAGGTAGCGTTTGATGCTCCGCTTCGGCGTTTTCTCGAATTCGGTGGGGTAGATGGCGATGCTCGCCACACGTTCGTAGGATGCCAGCAGACCGTTGAGCTCCCGCAGGTTGTTCTCCATGATCCGGGGCAGCTCGCTCTTGTCGATCCCTTCCGACTCGGCCTGCTCGCTGTCGGGCACCACCAGGGCGTGGAGTCGGCCATTGTTTTCCAGGACGAGGGATTCGAGCACCAGGTACATGTTGTTGAGCTTGTCCTCGATCTCTTCGGGATAGATGTTCTGCCCGTTGCCGCTCAGGATCATGGTCTTGGAGCGACCCCGGATGTAAAGGGTGCCGTCCTCGTCCATGGTGGCCATGTCGCCCGTGTGGAGCCATCCCTCGGCATCGAGCATGCGGTCGGTGTCCTTTTCGTTCTTGAAATAGCCCTGCATCACATGCTCGCCCCGCACGATGATCTCGCCGGCGACCCGCTGCGGGTCGGGCGAATCGATCCTTACCTCGAGCATGTCCCGCAGGTAGCGGCCGCAGGAGCCCGCCTTGAACTCGTTGTCGGGGGTGAAGCTGATTAGGGGTGCACATTCAGTCATGCCGTACCCGATGGTGATGGGGAAGCGTATTTTCATCAGGAACGATTCGGTCTCCTGGTTCATCGGAGCACCGCCCACGATGAAGATATTGACGTTGCCGCCGAACGCGTCCATGAGTTTCTTGCGGATCACCGAGTAGATGGCCGTGTTGAGCAGCGGAATTTTCACGGCGAGGCTCATGGGGCCCTTTTCCAGCAGGGGAAGAACCTGCTTGCGATAGACTTTCTCGAGGATCAGCGGCACGCAGCAGATCACCGTCGGACGCACCTCGGCCATCGCCTCCAGCAGGATTTTGGGCGAAGGTATTTTTCCCAGCAGGGTGATGTGTCCGCCCACGGCGAGCGGCGCCAGGAAGTCGAAGGCGCAGCCGTAGGCGTGCGCCAGCGGGAGGAACGAAAGCGTCCGTCCTCCCTGCGCGAAATAGTGGGTGCCGGTCTGGGTGTTTACCACTGAGCGGGCGAACAGCACGTTGCCCGTCAGGTTATTGACCGTCAGCATCACCCCTTTCGAGTAGCCCGTCGTGCCGGAGGTGTAATTCAGCAGGATCACCCGGTCGTTGGGAATTTCGGGATACCGGATGTCGTTGATGCTGAATCCCCGGGGGTATTTGGCCCGGTAGTTCCGGGTGATGTTGCGCTGGAAATTGGAGAGCGACTTGCCGCTCCGCTCGTGGATTGCGTGAAAGTCGGTGAGCGAAAAGACCGCTTCGATGCGGGGAATCTGCTCCTCCTCGATCAGGTCCCAATAGGAGTCGCCTACGAAGAGCAGGCGGCTTTCCGAGTGGTTGATGATGTGGATGATGTCGCCGGGGGTGAAATCCTGGAGAATCGGGACGATGACCGCGCCGAAGGTGATCGCGGCCATGTAGGTGATGCACCAGCGGGGGTTGTTGCGGCCGATGAGTGCGATCTTGTCGCCCTGCCGGATCCCCGCCTTGCGGAAGAGCAGGTGCAGTTTGGCGATCTCTTTGGCCATCTCATAGTACGAAAAGTGCTCGTCCTTGAAGTAGTCGGACAGGGCGGGAAGCTCGCGGTTGTCGCGGAAACTCTTTTCGTAAATACGGATCAGGTTCTCTTGTAACATGGCCAATCGCGGGATTGTTCCCGCCGGGCAAAGATAGATGAAAAAAACGGATCGGCAAATACCGTGATCCGTTTTGTCCCGTTTCCGGGCCGGTTCGGGCCCCTACCCGGGCGGTCACGACCGATTCGACGGATCGTGCGGCGATCGATCCGTACGGGCTTTCCGCGGCTTCCAGATGTAGATTTTCGACTCGGTTCCGGCCTTCAGGCGGTCGATGTTTTTGCGGTGGGTATATACGAGCAGCACGGCGATCACGAACGAGAAGACCACGAACGGCACCGAGCCGTTGACTTTGGGCGAGATGAGCGTAAAGACCGGGAAGCAGCCGCCGGCCACCATCGAGGCGAGCGACACGTAATGCGAGACGATCAGCACCACGCACCAGACGGCGAAGCAGAGCAGGGCCACGGGAGGGTAGATGCCCGTGACGGCTCCCACGAGCGTAGCCACCCCTTTGCCGCCCCGGAAACCGGCGAAGATCGGGAAGATATGGCCCAGCACGGCCGCAAAGACGGCGATGAGTTTCAGGTTGATGAGCCACATGTCGTCGATATGGTCGTCGTACTTGAGGATTTCGATGAGCGTCACCGCCACGAAACCTTTCAGGAAGTCGAGCAGAAAGACCGGCAGGGCGGCCCGGCGGCCCAGCACGCGCAGCATGTTGGTCGTGCCGGCGTTCCTGCTGCCGTGTTCCCGGATGTCGATGCCGTAGTATTTTTTGCCGATCCACACCGCGCTCGGAATCGAGCCCAGCAGATAGGCGATGATGATCATGGTGACGATGCAGTAATAGGTAAGTATCATCCGGTCGGTTTTAGGTTCCTTATGCAAATATAGTCAAAAATTCGCATTCCGGTCGCAGGGGTGCGAAAATTAGCGGCGGGCGGACGGTTATTTCGCCGGAAAAACCGTATCTTTGCGTCACGCGAAAAAACCCACTTAAAACGAACCCTTTTATGGTCAATACGAAAGCTTTGCTCGAGCCGATGGGCTCGTGGTCCTGGTGGCGCTCCTGGATACTCATTTTCGTCGGATGCTCGATCATGGGCGCCGGCTTCGTTTTTTTCATCAACCCCTATAACTTCGTTCCGGGCGGCGTGTACGGGGCCGGTATCGTCCTGCACAATATTTTCCCCTCGATCCAGATCGGTACCTTCGGCTATATGTTCGACGTGCCGCTGATGATTACCGCGGTGCTCGTTTTCGGCGGACAGTTCGGGGCCCGCACGGTGTTGGCAGCGCTCTATACGCCGGGCTTCATGAACATCCTCACCCGGCTGGTCTATCCCAACGAGGAGGCCGTTCACAGCCTCGATCCCGCGCTGCTGCTGGGCGGGCGGCTCGACCTGTCGGGCGACATGCTGCTTACGTGCATCATCGGCGCGGTGGTGGTCGGTGTGGGCCAGGGGCTCGTCGTGCGGCAGCAGGCGACCACCGGCGGTACGGACATCGTCGGGATGCTCCTCCAGAAGTTCGCCGGCATCAAGTTCTCGACCGGCATCCTGCTCGCCGACGGCGTAGTGGTGCTCTCGGGCCTGCTGGTGATCGGCTTCGGTCTCGGGACGGGCGACGCAGGACAGGGCGGCTGGATGCTGACGCTCTATTCGCTCATCACCATCTACATCACCTCGCGCGTAGTGGCCTACATGCTCGACGGGGCTTCCTACGACAAGCTGCTTTTCATCAACAGCACCCGGCAGGAGGAGCTCCGGCGTTTCATCATCGAGGACCTCGACCGGAGCGCTACCTACATCAAGGCCAAGGGCATGTACTCGGGCCGCGACAACGACATGATCTTCCTTGTGGTAAGCCGCAAGGAGGTGCATCACGTGCTCGGCAAGATCCGCGATATCGACCCCCGTGCTTTCTCGGTGGTGACCGATGCCTACGACACCTACGGCGAGGGCTTCAAGCCCTTCCCCGACAAGGGCACGATCCACGCGGAGTAGCCCTTTCCCGGATAAACGAGCGAACATGACGGACTGGAATACACATGCCCTGCGGCCGTTGCAGGGCGACGGACGAAAACTCTTCATCGAAACCTACGGCTGCCAGATGAACGTCTCCGATACGGAGGTCGTCGTCGCGGTCATGCAGCGCGAGGGATACGTTTACACCGACCGTATCGACGAGGCGGACGTGGTGCTGTTGAACACCTGCTCGATCCGCGACAACGCCGAGCAGCGCATCTGGGGGCGGCTCGGCGAGCTGCGCGGTCTCAGGCGCCGCCGCCCGGGACTCATTATGGGGGTGATCGGCTGCATGGCCGAGCGGCTCCGCGAACGATTGACCGAGGGCGATAACGCGGTCGATGTGGTGGCCGGTCCCGACGCCTACCGCGATCTGCCCCGGCTGGTGCGGCAGGCCGAAGCGGGCGGACGCGGAGTGAACGTGCTGCTTTCGGCCGAGGAGACCTATGCCGAAATCGCACCCGTGCGCCTCGACCGCAACGGGGTATCCGCCTTTGTCGCCATCATGCGGGGGTGCGATAATTTCTGCTCCTACTGCGTGGTGCCCTATACGCGCGGCCGTGAGCGCAGCCGCGATCCGCAGACCATTCTGGAGGAGGTGCGCACGCTGTTCGACAACGGCTACCGCGAGGTTACGCTGCTCGGGCAGAACGTCAATTCCTACCGCTTCGGCCAGACCGACTTCCCGGCGCTGATCGACGCGGTGGCGCAGGTGTCGCCCCTGCTGCGGGTGCGGTTCGCCACCTCCCATCCCAAGGATATCGGCGACCGGCTGCTGGAGATCATGGCGGCCCGGCCCAACGTCTGCCGGGCCATCCACCTGCCCGCCCAGTCGGGATCGACGCGGATGCTGGAGCGCATGAACCGCAAATATACCCGCGAGTGGTACCTCGGGCGCGTCGCCGCGATCCGCCGTCTGCTGCCCGACTGCGCCGTGACCACCGACCTGATCGCCGGTTTCTCGGGCGAGACGGAGGAGGACCACCGCGAAACCCTCTCGCTGATGCGGGAGGCGCGCTACGAGTCGGCTTTCATGTTCAAATATTCGGAACGGCCGGGCACCTTTGCGGCTCGGAAACTTCCGGACGACGTGCCGGAGGAGGTCAAGAACCGCCGCCTGCAGGAGATCATCGCCCTGCAGGGAGAGCTCTCGGCCGAGAGCAACCGCCGCGACGTGGGCCGCACGTTCGAGGTGCTGGCCGAGGGTTTTTCGCGCCGCAGCGAGAAGCAGCTGTCGGGCCGCACGTCGCAGAACAAGGTCGTGGTTTTCGACCGGGGCGATCATAAGCCGGGCGACTACGTGCGAGTGCGCATCACGGGTTGCTCGTCGGCGACCCTTCTGGGCGTGGAGGCGGATTCCTGCGGGAAAGATGCGGAAAATTAGCGGCGAATCGGTATCTTTGCGGTCGGATTTAAAATGTAGTGATTTATGAGATTTGACGAACTGGACCTCGAGGATGAAATTCTCGACGGGTTGTACGATATGAATTTCCACGAGATGACCCCCGTGCAGGAGGCCACTATCCCCATCATCCTGGAGGGGCGCGACATCATCGGCTGCGCCCAGACCGGCACGGGCAAGACGGCGGCTTACACGCTGCCGCTGCTCAACCGTCTGCTTACGGAGGGCAACGAGGACAATGTGGTCCGTTCGCTCATCATCGTGCCCACGCGCGAGCTGGCCATGCAGATCGACCAGCAGTTTCAGGGCTTCTCCTACTACCTGCCTGTCTCCACGACGGTCGTTTACGGCGGCGGCGACGGCAAGGGCTGGGATCAGCAGAAACGGGGCATGCTCATGGGCTCCGACGTGGTGATCGCCACCCCGGGACGCATGATTTCCCACCTGCAAAACAGCGGGATCGACCTTTCGCACGTGCAATACCTGATTCTCGACGAGGCCGACCGGATGCTCGACATGGGTTTCAGCGACGACATCATGAAGATCATCTCCTACATGCCCCGTGAACGGCAGACGATCATGTTCTCGGCTACGCTGCCCCCGAAAATCCGCGAGCTCGCCAAGTCGATTCTGCGGAACCCGGCAGAGGTCAATATCGCCATATCCAAACCCAACGAGGCGATCGACCAGTCGGCCTACGTCTGCCGCGAGCGGCAGAAACTGGGGATCATCCAGGAGCTGTTCGCTCGGCCCAAAGAGTTCAAAACCATTATCTTCTCCTCCTCGAAGCTCAAAGTCAAGGAGCTGGCCCATACGCTCAAGCGCATGAAGCTCAACGTGGCCGCCATGCATTCCGATCTGGAACAGGCCCAGCGGGAGGAGGTGATGCTCGACTTCAAGAACAACAAGATCGATATTCTGGTGGCCACGGACATCGTGGCGCGGGGCATCGACATCGAGGACATCGGTTTGATTATCAACTACGATGTGCCCCACGATCCGGAGGACTACATCCACCGCATCGGCCGCACGGCCCGCGCTGCCGCGACGGGAGCCGCCATAACTTTCGTCAATGAGGAGGAGCAGGGCAAATTCCACCAGATCGAGAAATTCATCGAGCGGGATATCCGCAAGTGCGACCTCCCTGCGAGCGTGGGCGAGGGACCCGTTTACAACCCGGCGGTCAATAACGGTCGCGGCGCGGGCCGCGGCCGGGGCGGACGGAGCGGAGCGGGTGCTGGATCGGGCGGCGGCCGGGGACGCGGACGCGACCGCAAAGGCGGCGAACGCCGGGCGGAGAGCCGTCGTGAGACCCCGCGCGAAAAGGAGGCCGTGCAGGTCGCGGCGGCGCCGGTTTCCGCTGCCGAGACGCCGGTCGGCGAACAGCGGAGCGGGAGCAACCGGGGCGAGGGCAACCGCGGTTCGCGGGACCGACGGCGTAACCGCAACCGTCATCGCCGAGGCGGGCAGCGGCAGGCGCAGGGCGCGGCTCCGGCAGCGGAAAAGACCCCGGACGGCGGCGGCAAGGCCGAGGCTTAGCCCCGCAGTGGGCCCCGCATGGGCGGGTATGATCGAAGCAGGGAGCGATGGAAGTCGCTCCTTCGCATTTTATCCGGCTGATGTTTATGCGTTTGTCCGGCTGTCCGGCCGGGTCGAAAGCTGCGGGGCTATAAACGGTTCGTGTCCGCAAGGCGCTCTGTCCTTGTGCCCCCCCCCATCTCTCTGCCGCAGTTTGACATGCAGCATTTGCTGTCTCGCGCCGTGGAGACTTATCTGACTCAGAGAGCTGTGTGGACAGCCGGACGTCGGGGAACTGCTTTGTGGCCATGGGTTCCCGTGCCGGCAAGAACGCGGCGGGAGTCGTGCGTCGCTTGGTTCTGAAATTCCGAACGGATTATTCCGCGATCACGCCCGAGCCCACCAGTTCGTCGCCGTCGTACCATGCGGCGAACTGTCCCGGGGTGATGCCCCGCTGCGGCTCGTCGAAAAGCAGATAGGCTCCTTCGGGACGTATCACCAGTTCGGCCCCCTGCAAAGGCTGGCGGTAGCGGATGCGCGCGAAGAAACGGCCGCTTTCGCCCGGCGCCAGCCGGCGTGCGGGGTCGATCCAATGCACCTCCGTGGGAAGCATGCGCAGCGCGGGGCGGTAAAGTCCCGGATGGGCGTCCCCCTCGCCGACGTAGATGACATTCTCGCGAACGTCGGTCGCCAGGATGAAAAGCGACTCTTTGCGACCGCCGATGCCGAGCCCTTTGCGTTGGCCGATCGTGTAGAAGTGAGCTCCGTTATGGGTTCCGATTTTTTTGCCGTCGCGCACGGTATAGCGGTAGGGGCGGGCGAGGGCCTCGAGGTCGTCGGGGTCGGCCGGCCGTGCATACCCCGGCCAGGAGGGGAGGATTTCATGGACGTTGCCCTGGCGTGCGGCGAGCCGCTGTTGCAGAAAGACAGGCAGATCGACTTTGCCCACGAAGCAGATGCCCTGCGAATCCTTGCGTTTGGCCGTCGCCAGGCGATGCTGCTCTGCAATACGCCGCACCTCCGACTTGAGCAGGCCGCCGACGGGGAAGAGCGCCCGCGAAAGCTGCTCCTGCGAGAGCTGGCAGAGGAAATAGCTCTGGTCTTTGCCGGGATCGGAGCCCGCCAGCAGTTTGTAACTCGTGCGGCCGTCGGGATGCGTCAGCGTCCGCTTGCGGCAATAATGGCCCGTAGCGACATAGTCGGCTCCGAGAGCCAGCGCCTCCCTGAGAAAGACGTCGAACTTGATTTCGCGGTTGCAAAGCACGTCGGGATTGGGCGTGCGTCCCCGCTCGTATTCGGCGAACATGTAGTCCACCACGCGGCGGCGGTAGGCATCCGACAGATCGACCACGTGCAGCGGGATATCGAGCCGCCGGGCCACCATTTCTGCGAAAAGACGGTCGTCGTGCCACGGACAGTCGCCTTCGAGCGTGCCGGTCGTGTCGTGCCAGTTGACCATGAAAAGGCCGATCACCTCATGCCCCTGTTCTTTGAGCAGACAGGCCGCCACCGACGAATCGACGCCGCCTGAAAGACCGATCACCACGCGTGCCATATCTTTCCTGAAATTTGGTTGTCCGAATGAAATGTATCTTGTCGTTCTGTCCGAAGCCGTCCCTTTAGGACGCCACGGACGGATGGAGCACCGGGTTCAATCGTGCCGGTCGAGATCCGTCAACCCCTCGGGCAGCACCAGGCGGATGCGGCGCCGGTCGAAGTCGATGCGGGCGACAAAGGCTTCGGTGGCCGGAACAAGGATGCTGCGGCCGTCGATTTCGAGCTCGAAGAGCGGGTTCAGATCGCTGTCGTAATAGTCGCGGATCACCCCTTTGAGTTCCCGTCGGCCGGGCTTGCGTCCCTCCTCCGCGTGCACCGGCTCGATCGCCGTCGCCTCGAAACCGATCAGATCCTCCATGCGGAACTCCTCTTCGGCCTCTTCCACCTGCCCGGCGGTGTCGATGCGCAGTTCGCGGCCGACCAGCTCGGCGGCGCGCCGCTCGGTGTCGATATCGGCGAATGAGACTACGGCGCCCGCCGCGCCGCGCCGCTCGAAGCGCTCGCAGTAAAGCGGTACGTCGAGCCCGTCGATCTCCGCCATCAGCGGCGTGTCGGGATCGAAATCCTCGGGAAATCCGGCATAGAGGCCGATCATCAGACCCCCGTCGGTGCCGAAAAGCTTGTTGATTCTGGCTGCCTTGACTAACATGATGCTCTTGCGATGGGGCGGCGGAGCGCGTTGCCCTGTGCCGCCGGCTCCGTCCCCCGGACGAAGCCATGACCCGTGACGGGCCGAATAAAAAGCCCGGCGAATCTCCGCTCACGAAGATCCGCCGGGTGGGTCGTGTGTGTCGGTATTACGCCTCGGCGGGGGCTTCGCCCTCGGCGGGGGCCTCAGCGGGAGCTGCGGCTCCTTCCTCGGCCTGTGCGGCGGCTTCCGCCTCGCGGGCTGCTGCTTCGGCAGCGGCCTTCTTCTCGGCGATGGCCTTCGCACGCTCCTCGTTCACCTTGGCCTCGGCGGCCATGCGGGCTTTCTCGGCCGAACGGGCATCGGCGGCGAGCTTGTCGTTCTTCGAGGCGATGCGGCCCTCTTTGTCGCCCAGCCATTTGTTGAATCTGGCCTCGGCGTCCGATTCCGAGAAGGCTCCCTTGGCAACGCCTCCAAGCAGGTGCTTCTTGTAAAGCACGCCCTTGTAGGAGAGGATGGCCCGACAGGTGTCGGTGGGTTGTGCGCCTTTGAGCAACCAATCCAGAGCTTTCTCGAAGTTCAGATCGATCGTAGCAGGATTCGTGTTGGGGTTGTAGGTTCCCAGCTTTTCGATGAATTTACCATCACGTGGCGCCCTGCTGTCGGCGGCGACGATATGATAGAAGGCGTAGCCTTTCTTACCATGACGTGCCAGACGAATTTTAACAGCCATTTGCTATAAAATTTTAGTGTGTTGAATAAAAACGCTCAACCCGTTCGGGTTTTTTAGCCTGCAAAAGTAGGGATAATTTCCCGAATATCCATGCGTCGGCGGATCTTTTTTCCGTGCGATCCGCAAAATTTCGATCCCGTCACACGGCCGCGACCGGTGCGTGCGGGGATGGCATCGGATTGCCGTGCGCAAACCGGTCCCCACCGGCGGCGGTTCGTGCGTAACGATAAAAGGGGCATTGTTTGGAGAATCGCGGGATTTGTGCTAATTTTGTCCCCCGTAATTTCAGGTTAATCGGGGTTCCGTAGCTCAGTTGGATAGAGCAACAGCCTTCTAAGCTGTGGGTCGCGCGTTCGAGCCGCGCCGGAATCACCTTTCAAGATCCGCTTCAGGGCGGATTTTTTGTCCTGCTCTGTCCCTCCGTTTCCGTGCGTCCTTTTCGCTCCCTCCTCAGCGGTTGCCGTGCCGTCGTCCGCGCCGGACTGACCCTCTTCTCCCGCCGCTTCGGGCATCGGCGAAACGGCCATTCGTCCGTTTGTTTCCGTCCGGTGTCCGCACTTCGGGAAAGGGGCCGGTAAAGATGTGCATAAACAGGCCAGGACAAGGCGAAAAGAGGCCGATTTTCAACGAATCGAACAAATTTTTCAACTATTTCAATAATATCGATTTGTTATTCGCAGTTGAGTAAAACGATCGAATTGTTTCCGAATCGGATTTTCCGGTTTCGGTTTGTTCCTTTTTGCCGGTTTTTTGATTCTGTCCGTCATGCGGAGCCGTTGTACGGGGGTTGCAATTTAAGGGAATTAGGCCTATATTTGACACCCCCATCAGCCCTGACGGGCAATGGCTGATTGCTAAATTAAACTAAAAGATCGATTATGAAAATGAACCTGAAAGCTGGTTTTGCGTTCCCCCTGCTGGCCATGTTGTTTGCAGCGGGCTGCAGCAACGAGGACACCCCGGGCCCACCCCCGGCAGAATCCATGTTTACCGTAGATGTTAGGAGCATCACCCATACCGAAGCGACGGTAGTCGTCAATCCGGTCGATCCCGCTATGCCTTATACGTTCGACGTGATCGAAAAGGCTGCGTTCGACAGGAATTACAACGGGAGCGTCGAGGCGGTGGTCAACGGTTATATCGACTACATGACCCAGGAGGAGAAAATGCCCCTGGCCGAGGTGCTCGAGAACATGCGCTCCGTCGGCGACGATTACTACGACTTCTCGACGCTCGATCCCGAGACCGACTATGTGGCCTATGCCATCGGTCTGGGCGATTCGGGTACCTGCACGACTTTGCCGACGGTAAAGCAGTTCCGCACGGCCGACCTGGATCCGGTCAAGCCGAAGGATTGCACCTTCCGCGTGAGCGTGTCGGATATTTCGGTGACGCGGGCGATTATCGACGTCGAGCCGTCCGACAAGACCGTGCCCTATTATTTCGACGTGATCGCAGCGGATCGGCTTGCAGCGGCCGACAGCCCTGCCGCGGCGCTCGAAGAGTTGATGGCTGAAGGTATCGCCTACTTCCGTTCTCAGGGATACAGTCTGGAGGATGCGATCAAGGAGCTGCGCTCGGTGGGTAACGACGGCATAGACCTGGAATACGGCACGCTTAAGGCGCTTACCAAGTACAGTGTCGTTGCGGGCGGTATCGACGAGTGGGGCCGGGTGAATACCGAGGTGGCGACCAAGGAGTTCACCACGCAGGCCGTGTCGCCTTCCGACAACACGTTCAGCATCGCCGTGGAGGAGATTACCGCCATCGGTGCGATGGTGACCGTGACGCCGACCAATAACGATCCCTACTACGCCGCCGTATTCGAGGCCGCCGGACTGGAAGGCCGCACCGACGCGGAGATCGTGGCCGCCGTCGAGCAGACGGGCTCGATCGACTGGCAGACCCGCACCGGCAAAGGTGAGCTCGATTATTCGCAGGACCTCGAATCCGACACGAACTATCTGGTCGTTGTCTTCGGGTACCGGGAAGGGGCGACCACCCCGGTTTCGCGCCAGACGTTCCGTACTGAGCAGGGCGGCGATCCGGCCCTGTGCGAGTTCGAGTTCGACATGATAACGGAGAGCCGCATCGCCAACATGGGCGTGCTGCCTTCGGACGAGACGGTCAGCTACATCTTCGGCATGATCGCCAAATCGGACTATATCGACGACGAGATGCTCGTCGAGATCATGCAGGAGCAGATGGAGGAAGAGGCCGAGATGGCCGGAATAACGCTCGACGAGCTGTTCTCCGTCGCACGTTACCGCGGCATCGGCGAGGCGAGCTTCCCGTTCGTGTCGTTGCAGGAGTATGTGCTCTACGCCTATGCGATCAACCGCGACTTCTCGGCTGCGGGCCCTGTTTTCACCGAAGCGTGGACGGCACCCGAAATCAAGGTTTCGACGGCGACGGCGACCGTCGTTTGGAGCAAGTATTACGACGGCGAGGCGCTTTACGCCTACGATCCCGAAACGTATTCCGACGGACAGATGAATCTGGCCTTCATTCCGACGACCATCGAGCATAGCGACGATGCGGCGGAATGGTATGCAGCCATTTATGCCGACGATCTGACGGACCGTTCCGACCTGTCGATCATCAACAACCTGCTGAAGAGCGGTCAGAAGAACCCGACCACGCTCTCCTATTCGTGGGCTTATTTCTACGATGTCGCCTATTGGGGCGCCACCGGTACGGCCAATACGTTCTGTGCGGTAGCTCTCGATGCCGAAGGCAATTACGGGCCGGTTTTCCGCTCCGTGGCCATGCCTCTCAAGTCGGGGTGCTCGCCCATCTCCGACCTGGTCGGCAATACGACCGCGATCAAGGCCGACCGGCCTGTGCCGTTCAGCTCGGTGAGCGTGCCGGCTGCCCGTGAAACCGCAGTCAGCGTGGCGCGCAAGGCGCAGGACGGGGCGCATGCCGGGAATCACAAGCTGTTCGAGGGGCCTGCGGCTCCGCGCGAAAAGGCGAAACTGACCTCGCTGCGGCATGCGGAGTATGCGGCAGCGGCCGGTCGGGTGTTCGGCGTGCGGCTGCGCTGAGCGGTTGCATGATGTAGGTATGAAACGGGCTCCCGGATTTCGGGAGCCCGTTGTTTTGCCGGAGATTCGCTTGCTGCGGCAGGTTGCCGGTGACGGCTCTCGAAGAACGACCCGTGGCTGCCGTGCAACCGTTTTCGGGCCGGTCGCGGCGTGTCGGTTGCGTCAGCGGAGAAAAGTGCCTTCCCAGCTTGCCGTATTGCCGCAGCGGTCGGCGGCGGTGACGCGCAGCCGGTGCAGTTCGCCGGTCGGCAGGTCGCGGTCGTCGAAGGTGTGCGTGACGATGCCCCGGATCGGATCGCGGTCGAGGATGGCCCAACGTCCGTCGATCTCGGCACGGACGGAGGCGATGCCCGAGAAGTTGTCATCGATCGCCAAGCTGAAACCGCGTGCGCGGCTCAGGTCCGCTCCGTCGCCGAACCGGGGTTCCAGCCGGGGCGGTACCGTGTCGGCGACCATGAGTAGGTAGCCGAGCGTCCGGGTGCGGAGCGTAATGCCGCCGCTCCGGTAGGCGCCGCCCAGGTAGCTCAGGCGTCCTTTGCCGTTTATTGTGGCCAGGGCCGCATGGGGTTGCAGGTCGCGCGGCACGAAGGCCCGTACGGTCACTTCGGCGGGCTCGTGCAGAGGCGTCTCCCGGGAAAGCACCCGATAGACGGACGAAAGTACCGTCAGCGTCGTGTCGCGGGGCGCCGGGCGGGCATGGCGTGTCATTTCATACCGTACGGGCTCGTACAATGCGCCGGCGGGGATCGTAACGCAGAGGTCGTCGTGGAGGTCGGCGAAGCGTTTGGACGGGTCGATGACCCGCACGAGGGTATCCGCATCGGCATGGAACGCCTTTTGGTCGCTGCCGGTGACCGCAAAGGTGAGCGACGAGCGATTGCCGCTGTCATCCTCGGCTACGATGCGCAGTTGCCGCCGTTCGCCCGCCGAACAGGCGATAAGTCCCCGGTTGCGCAGGATCGGGTAGCAGTCCAGCCGGTTGCTTTCGGGCACGGCGAGGCGGATCGCTTCGTTGCGCGAGGCGATTTGCAGCGGATAGCTGGCCACCACGTTGCAATAGCGGGTTTCGTCGAACGCATAGCCGTCCATCCGGTATTGGAAAACAGGCTCCCCGTCCGCTTCGAGCGTCACGCGATAGAGACCGAACGTGTTGTTCACGTCGTTCTTGCGGTCGGTGGCTTCCAGCACGAAGTAGCCCAGCCGTCCGACCGGCAGCGGGTCGGGGGCGTCCAGGCGGTAGTCGCCGTCGGAGGTGCGCCGGATCGGGAAGCTGCGCCCCGGAGCGGCGACGGGCAACCCGCCGAGCGTGTCCACCTCGAAGTAGTGCAACCGCACCAGCAAGGGGGCGATGTCGTCCGGAACCCGGATGATGCCGGCGGCTACCGTGTTGAGCGTGCGCTGGGTGGGGGTGTCGCGTACCTCGAAATGGAGGTGGGGCCCGAACGACTGGCCCGTGTTCCCCGAGAGGGCGATGCGCTCGCCCTGCCGCACGGGAAAGCGGCCCCGTGCGGGGTAGAGGTCCACACGGTTGCGCCGCTGTCGGTAGCGTTCCTCCCGCACATAGGTTTCGATGTCGTCCCGGAATTGCGAGAGGTGGCCGTAAACCGTCGTCGTGCCGTTGGGATGGGCGACGTAGAGCGCCCGTCCGTAACCCGACGGGGAGACCAGGATGCGCACCACCTCGCCGTCGGCTGCTGCGAGCACGGGTTTGCCCGTCACGCCGTCGGTTTTGATGTCCACGCCGGAGTGGAAGTGATCGGGCCGCATTTCGCCGAAATTGGCGGAGAGTGCCCTGACCGCGCCGCCGACGGGATAGATGTAATAGGCGGTGTCGGGAGTCTGTGCCGCAGCCGGAAGCATCGCGGCGAGCAGGGGCAGCGCTGCTGCGCTGCGGATCAGAAATCTGAGCATGGTTCCGGGCCGGCGTCTCCGGCCAGTTTGTTCGCTTCGTCCAGCACCGTCTCGTATTCGTAACCGAGCGAGAGGCCGTAGCGGATGAGTTTCGTTTTGAGTTCAAAGGGGGTGCGGCAGCGCGTCGTGCGGGCTTTGCGCACGAGCTGTTCGCGGAGCCGCGGCCCGGCGGTTTCGGGGTCGGCCTGCGCGAGCGCACCCGCTATGAACGCCTCGGCGATCCCCTTGCGGGCGAGGGCCGCCCGGATTTTGCGGCCGCCCCAGCCGCTCAGCCGCATCTTCTCCCGCACGAATGCAGCGGCATAGCGCTCGTCGTCGATGAAGCGCTGCTGTTGCAGTTGCCGCAACACCTGCTGCTGCGCAGCCGGCTCCACGCCCCAGCCGCGCATGAGCCGCAAGGCGTCGCCCGAGCACTTCTCCGCGCGTGCGCAGAGCCGCATCAGGGCCGAGAGAGCCTGCTCGGGGCTTTTGCTGCGTTTTATGTGTTGCGGCACCATGCCATGCGGGGTTTGTCGTTCATGTCCAGGTAAATTTCGATCGCCTCGTAAGCCTCGGACGCCAGCAGACGGCGCATTGCCTCCGCCTGCCGTTCGTCGATCTCCAGCCACAGGCTTCCGCCGGGGCGGAGCAGCCGCCGGGCCGAGCGTGCGATGGCCCGGTAGAAGCGCAGGGGGTCGTCGTCGGGGACGAAAAGCGCTTCCGCGGGCTCGTAACCGGTCACGTTGCGGCGCATGGCCGGCCGATCGCCGGCAGGTACATAGGGCGGATTGGAGACGATGATGTCGTATTGCCGGTCGGCCGCTTCGTGCAGATCCCCCAGAGCGTCGGCCCGGAAGAAACGGACGCCCGAGCCGAGAGCGGCAGCATTTTCACGGGCGATGGCGAGGGCACGTTCGGAGAGATCGACCGCATGGACTTCCGCGCCCGCGATCAGCCGGTCGAGCGCGATGGCGATGCAGCCGCTTCCGGTGCCGATGTCGAGCACCGTGGGCGATGGCGGGGCCTGCCGCACGATCCGCATGACGAGCTCCTCGGTTTCGGGGCGGGGAATGAGCACCCCTTCCCTTACGCCGATCCGCAGTCCGCAGAACTCGGTGTAGCCCAGCACGTATTGCAGGGGGCGGCCCGCTGCCAGCGCGGCGATCTGCTCCTCCAATCCTTCGATGCGCACGGTTTCGTCGGGATTCACGAGCAGCTCCGTCGGGGTGAGGCCGCTGCGTTCGGCGACGAGGATGCGGGCGATCTGCAGGGCCTCGCGTTCGGGATAGAGGGAACGCAGGGCTTCGGCGATACGGCGGATGGTTTCTCGGCGGGTGGACATCATCGGCGGCGCATGGAGAGGTCGGCCAGAACGGCGGCGGCGGCCGCTTCGACGATCGCCGGAGCGCGCAGGGCGATGCAGGCGTCGTGCCGTCCCCTGATCGTGAGGGGTTGTACGGTGCCGCTCGCGGGATCGTAGGTCGGCTGCGGCATGCCGATGCTGGGGGTCGGTTTGACGGCGACCCGGAACGAAAGTTCGTTGCCGTTGGTCAGGCCGCCGTTGATGCCCCCCTCCCGGTTGGTGGCCGTATGCCCACCTGCGTCGGTCAGCAGGTCGTTGCGCTGCGATCCCCGCGCTTCGGCGGCGGCGAATCCGTCGCCGAACTCCACCCCCTTGACGGCGGGTATGGCGAAGAGCAGGTGGCTCAGCAGGCTTTCGGCCGAATCGAAGAAAGGCTCGCCCCACCCGGTCGGAAGACCTGTGACGCGACATTCGATCACCCCGCCGACGGAGTCGCCCGCTGCGGCTGCAGCCGCGACCACCTCCCCGAAACGGTCGGGGTCGTCGCAGCCGCCGATGCGGACGGCGCGGGTATGGAACCGCAGGCCGGGCAGACACTTTTTTGCGACCACGCCCGCAGCCACGATCCCCACCGTGAGGCGGCCCGAAAATGCCCCTCCGCCGCGGGGGTCGTTGCAGCCGCCATAGCGGACGAAAGCCGTGCGGTCGGCATGGGAGGGGCGGAAACAGCTTCCCGTCGGGGGATAGGCCGCCGGGTCGGTGTCCTCGTTGGCGAACTCCACGGTCAGGGGAGCCCCGGTGGTCACGCCCCGGTAAATGCCCGAAACGAGTTCGGGACGGTCCGGCTCGCGGCGGGCGGTGGTGCCGTGCGCTCCGCTGCGCCGGCGCGACAGGTCGCCCTCGAAATCGGCGGCCGAGAGGGGAATGCCCGGCGGCACGCCGTCGATCGATACCCCGATGCGGGGGCCGTGGGACTCGCCCCAGAGGGTGATGCGGAAGATTTGGCCGAAACTGTTCATGGCGGCGGTCATGCTTGGATGCGCAGCGCGTCGAGCGCTTCGTAAAATCCGGGATAGCTTTTGGATACGACTTCGGCATCGCGCAGGGTCACGCTGCCGCCCGTGCAGCGCAGGGCGGCCACGGCCAGCGACATGGCGATGCGGTGGTCGCCGTGGCTCCACACCTCGGCGGGTCGGATTGCACCGCCCCGGACCAGCATCCGGTTTTCGTCGGGCAGGTCGATGGCGATTCCCAGCCGGGCGTACTCTTCCTGCAGGGTGTCGGCCCGGTCGCACTCTTTGCTGTGGAGACGGCCGGCGCCTTCGATGACGCTGACCCCTTCGGCTGCGGCGGCCAGAGCCACCAGAGCGGGAAAGAGGTCGGGGCATTGGGTGGCGTCGAAACGGAACGCCCGCAGCTCGCGCCGCAGGGCGGTGACGGAATCGGCTTCGCTGACCAGTCCCGCTCCGGCCCGTTCGAGGGCCGTGCAGATGGCGGTGTCGGCCTGTAGGGAGAGGGGCGACAGGTTCCTGACGGTCACTTCGCCCGCCGTGGCGCCCGCCACGAGCAGGGCGGACGCGGCGCTCCAATCCCCCTCGATGCGCAGCTCGGCCGGGCGGTAGCGCTGGCCCCCGGCAATATAGAACTCCCGGTATTGCTCGTGCAGGATTTCCACGCCGAAAGCCGCCGCCGCCGCGATCGTCATATCCAGGTAGGGTGTCGAAACGGGGTCATGCACCCGGATCACCGTGTCCCGTCCGGCCACGGGAAGGGCGAGCAGCAGCCCGGTCACGAACTGCGACGAGAGCGACCCGTCCACCTCGACCCGTCCGCCGCGGATCGGGCCCCGGACTTCGATGGGGAGATAACCCCCGCCGTCGCGCACCTCGACGCCCAGCGCTCGGAGCGGCTCGACCAGCATGGCCATGGGGCGGTGGAGCAGCGTGCCTTCGCCTTCGATCCGGACGGGGAAGCCGCACAGCGCGGCGATTGGGGTGAAAAGGCGCGCGGCCAGTCCCGATTCCCCGACGAAGAGGCGGTTGCCGACCGGGTCGAGCCCGCCTTCGACGGCGAGGGTCTGCCGGTCGATGCGCTGCACGGAGGCCCCGAGGGTTTCGATGCAGCGAACCGCGGCGCGGGTGTCGTCGCAGTACGCCAGGTTATGCAGCACGGAACGACCGTCCGCCAGCAGCGAAGCGGCCAGCGCGCGTTGCGCGTAACTTTTGGAACAGGGGGGAGTGAGTTCGCCTCGTAAGCTCCCGGCCGGTATGGATTTGTCCATTGCGTGAGGATGGTTATTCCCGCCCGTCGCGGTCTGCGTCACGGGTCGCCTCCCGCTCCGTCCGGTCGTCGGGGTTGTTTGCGGCCTCCGCCGGCGTGGTCCCCTCCGGACACTCCGCGGCAGCGGCGCCGCTTGGCGGCGGGGTGGCTGTCTGCGGACCCGAATCGGGGTGCGCCGTCTCCTGTTCGCGACGGATCTTGTCGAGCTGAGGCGAGCGGCGGAGCTCGAAATGCTGGCCCAGATAGACCTTGCGCACCATCTCATCGGCGGCCAGCTCCTCGGCGCTGCCGGTCTTGAGGATTTTGCCCTCGAAGAGCAGGTAGGTGCGGTCGGTGATGGCGAGCGTCTCATCGACGTTGTGGTCGGTGATGATGACTCCGATATTTTTGTTCTTGAGCGTGGCCACGATGCTCTGAATATCCTCGACGGCGATCGGATCGACGCCCGCGAAAGGCTCGTCGAGCAGGATGAATGCCGGGTTGATGGCCACCGCGCGGGCGATTTCCGTGCGCCGACGCTCGCCGCCCGAGAGCTGGATGCCCAGGCTCTTGCGTACTTTCTGCAGGCGGAACTCCTCGATCAGCGCTTCGCAGCGCTCCGCCTGATAGGCCTTGCTGAAGTCGGTCATCTCGAGCACGGCCCGGATGTTGTCCTCCACGCTCAGGCGACGGAATACCGACGCCTCCTGGGCCAGGTAGCCCACGCCCATCTGCGCACGGCGGTAAACGGGTTCATTCGTAAGTTCCGAGACGCGGCCCTGATCGTCCTGGAGGAAAATCTGCCCCTCGTTGGGCTTGATGAGCCCGACGATCATGTAGAACGTGGTCGTTTTCCCCGCTCCGTTGGGCCCGAGCAGGCCGACGATTTCTCCCTGATTCACATCGATCGAGACGTGGTTCACCACCGTTCGGGCCTTGTATTTCTTGACCAGTTCGCTTGTGTAGAGGCGCATTTTTTTCGTGGAATTTTGTACAAAGTTAGCTAATTTCCGAAATAATTTTTTATCTTTACATAGAATTTGTATCTGTAAGATTGTTGTAGGCTGTAAATGAAACCACCATACGAAGATACCCTGCTGCATGAGAAGTTGAAGGAGTACTTCGGCTTTTCGTCGTTCAAGGGAAATCAGGAGGCCGTGATCCGCAACGTGCTCGCCGGGCGGGATACGTTCGTGCTGATGCCCACGGGCGGGGGCAAGTCGCTCTGTTACCAGCTGCCGGCCCTGCTGATGGAGGGGGTGGCGATCGTCATATCTCCGCTGATCGCCCTGATGAAGAATCAGGTCGATGCCATGCGGACGTTCTCCACCGAGTCGGGTATCGCCCATTTCCTGAATTCGTCGCTCAACAAGAGCGCCGTCGCGCAGGTGCGCAACGACGTGCTTGCGGGCAAGACCAAACTGCTCTATTTCGCGCCCGAGTCCCTGACCAAGGAGGATAACGTGGCGTTTCTGCGTAAGATCAAGGTGTCGTTCTACGCCATCGACGAGGCCCACTGCATCTCGGAATGGGGCCACGACTTCCGGCCCGAGTACCGGCGCATCCGCCCGATCATCAACGAGATCGGCCATGCGCCGCTGATCGCCCTGACAGCCACCGCGACCCCCAAGGTGCAGCTCGACATCCAGAAAAACCTCGGCATGAGCGAGGCGTCGGTTTTCCGCTCGTCGTTCAACCGCCCGAACCTCTACTACGAAATCCGTCCCAAGAACGATGTGGACCGCGATATCATCCGCTTCATCAAGCAGAACGAGGGCAAGAGCGGCATCGTTTACTGCCTGAGCCGCAAGAAGGTGGAGGAGCTGACCGAGCTGCTGATCGCCAACGGCATCCGCGCCCTGGCCTACCATGCCGGCATGGATGCCCAGACCCGCGCCCGCAACCAGGACGACTTCCTGATGGAGCGCGTGGAGGTGATCGTGGCTACCATCGCCTTCGGCATGGGCATCGACAAGCCCGACGTGCGTTACGTGATCCATTACGACATTCCCAAGTCGCTCGAGGGCTATTACCAGGAGACGGGGCGTGCGGGCCGCGACGGAGGCGAGGGCCACTGCCTGACCTTTTACAGCTACAAGGATATCCAAAAGCTCGAAAAATTCATGCAGGGCAAGCCCATCGCCGAACAGGAGATCGGCAAGCTGCTGCTGCTCGAGACGGTCTCCTATGCCGAAAGCTCGATGTGCCGGCGCAAGACCCTGCTGCACTATTTCGGCGAGGATTACACCGAGGACAACTGCGGCAACTGCGACAACTGCCGCAATCCCAAACCCCGCATCGACGCGCGGGCTTCGCTCAAGACGGCGCTCGAGGCGCTGCGCGACATCGGCGACAAGTTCAAGTCGGACTACCTGATTAACGTGCTGACGGGCAAGACCACGGCGCTCATCAAGAGTTACGGCCACCATAAGAGCAAATGGTTCGGCGCGGGCGCCGAGCACGACCAGCGCTATTGGGGCGCCGTATTGCGTCAGGCGCTTATCCTGGGGCTGGTGGACAAGAATATCGAAAATTACGGCCTGATCTCGGTGAACGCCAAAGGCGAACAGTTCATCCTGATGCCGACGCCCGTGACCATAACCCTCGACCACGACTACGACGAGCAGGAGCGCGAGTCCGACAGCGTGGTGCCCGTCGGGAAGGGGGGCGCGGCCGACGAGGAGCTTTTCTCCATGCTCAAGGACCTGCGCAAGAAGGTGGCCAAGAAACACGGCCTGCCGCCTTTCGTGGTGTTCCAGGACCCCTCGCTGGAGGATATGTCGGTGCAGTACCCCGTCACGCTGGAGGAGCTTCAGAACATTACGGGTGTCGGAGTGGGCAAGGCCCGGCGGTTCGGCGAGGAGTTCGTCCGGCTGATTAAGGCCTATGTCGAGGAGAAGGAGATCATCCGACCGCAGGATATGATCGTCAAGTCCGTCGGCAGCAAGTCGGGCAGCAAGATATTCATTATCCAGTCCATCGACCGCAAGATGGATTTCGAGGATATCGCCCGGGCCAAGGACCTCGACTTCGACGAGCTGCTGACCGAGATCGAGGCGATCGTCAATTCGGGTACGCGGCTCGACATCTCCTATTACATCCGTGAGTTCATGGACGAGGATAAGGCCGACGACATCTACCTCTATTTCCGCGAGGACGCCCAGAGCGATTCGCTCGACGAGGCGATCGAGGAGCTGGGGGCCGACTATACGGAGGAGGAGATCCGGCTGGTGCGCATTAAGTTCATCTGCGAACAGGGGAACTGACGCGGCCGGGGCCGGGAAAACGCCGACCGAGCTCGGGCCCGGTCTGCCGGACAGGAGGAAAAAGCGACTGCAATTGTCCAACCATAAAGCAAAGCGTATGAACAAGAAGACTTTTACCGTAGCTCTGATTTTTCTGTGTGCGACGCTCGTCTGGCTTGCCGTCAATCTGGTTTGGTTCATGCAGGATGGCAAGTGGTCCGAAATCTTCGTTCCCGTGCTGCTCGTCGCTGCCGGCGTGTATATGGTTTACAGCGAATACCACAAGCGCAAGCGCCGTCACGTCGAGGAGGTTAAAAAATACCTCAAGTAGAAACGCGGGTTCCTGCCCGCCATAGGGTTTCCGGCCGCATCGGGATCGGAGGGCCGCTCGGTAGCTCGGCGGTTTCATGGCGCCGAAATGGTGCGGGGACTTCGGATCGCGCCGTCGGATGTGGCGGATTGCGCGGCGGTCGTATCGCAGAAGGTGTGCGGACGTTTGCAACCGTTTCCGCGGCCCGGCGTTCCTTTGCGAATAATTGGCCTCTGAGACCGGACAGGCATACCGGTAACTCCGAATTAAAACGAACAAAGCACCCATGAAATCCGATCCGATCAATCCGACCGATTTCCCGCGACCGCCGCTTTGGGAAAGCGTCGCATCGTTGGCGTCGCTGGCGATGCTCCTTGCGGGCAACTTCCTTTTGTCCCGTTTTCCGATTGCGGGCATCTGCATGATCGCGGTCTCGCTCGCTCTCGTGAGCTGGTTTTTCGTGCGGGATCTGCGGCGGCGTTCGCCCGCGGGCCGCGCCTTCTGGCTGAGGTTGCTGTGCACATCGCTCGCCGTGGTTTTTCTGCTGATGACCCTCTTTCTTGCCTGGCGGATTTCGGGGCCGGAACGCGCCCTGCTGATCGGCGCTTTCGCCCTGATGACGCTGCTTGCAGCCGCATGCGCTTATGCGGCCCACAGATGGCTCGCACGGCTACGCCGCGGATCTTCCCGCCGCCCCTGATTTTGTGACAGCCTGACTTTGTGGCGCTCTGACTTTGCGCTGTGGAATTCCGTTGCCCCTGACTTTGGCTTCTGACCTTGCGCTGTCGCTCTCATCCGCCGCCCCTGAGTTGGCATTGCTCTGACCTTTGTGCCCCTCTTGAATTGCGCTGTCGAATTCCGTTGCCCCTGACTCTGGCTTCTGACCTTGCGCTGTCGCTCTCTTCCCGCCGCCCCTGACCTCCCGACCGATCGCATCGGCCGGGATTTCGGGGCAGTATGCGGCATCCGGTCGGATCATTTCCGGTTGTGATATGCGCTTTCATGTTTCACGATCGGCAGACCGTCGTGCGACCTGCGCGTAACCGAGCGGGTGGTGCCCGACAGGGCCTAAATCGTTTGCATTCCGACGGGCGGGTGCTTGCGGGGTGTGGAAAAAACGCTAACTTTGCGGCGTATGCAGCAGGTAAAAGCAAAGAAGTCGTTGGGGCAGCATTTCCTCGTCGATCTGAATATCGCCCGTAAAATCGCCGGCGCTCTTGCGGGCGGAACCTCCGAATCCCCGGCCGATGTACTGGAGGTGGGGTGCGGCATGGGGGTGCTGACGCAATACCTGCTCGCGCGTGAGGACCTGACGACCTACGGCGCCGAGATCGATGCCGAGAGCGTCGCCTACCTGCATGAGCGATTCCCGGAGTTCACGCCGCGACTGCTCGAAGGCGACTTCCTGGGCATGGATCTGCGACGTCTTTTCCCCGCCGGAGTTCGCATCATCGGGAATTTTCCCTACAACATCTCCTCGCAGATTTTCTTCAAGGTGATCGAGAACCGCGACCTGGTGTCGGAATGTGTCGGTATGATCCAGCGCGAGGTGGCCGTGCGGCTGGCCGAACCGCCGGGATCGCGCGAATACGGCATCCTGAGCGTACTGTTGCAGGCGTGGTACGATATCGAATACCTCTTCACGGTTTCGGAGTCGGTGTTCAATCCGCCGCCCAAGGTCAAAAGCGCCGTGATTCGCCTGCGACGCAATGCCACCGTGCGGCTCGACTGCGACGAGACGCTTTTCGTCCGGGTGGTCAAGGCCGCGTTCGGTCAGCGGCGGAAGATGATCCGCAATGCACTGAAAGCCGTTTTCGGGGATTTCGGCGGAGCGGAGCATCCGTTCTTCACGCACCGCGCGGAACAACTGTCGGTTGCGGACTTTGCGGAGCTGACCCGCTGGGTCGGAACGCATCGCGTCTGATACGTGACGGATCGCCGCTTACTCTCCCCCCCCCTCGTCTGCACTGACCGGTTTCGCATGAAAAGTTGATTCCGTTTTCCGGCGGCAGAGAAGCCGATGCGTGCGGTTGCAGCCGGGACCCGCGTTCAGTTCGGGCGAATGAAGCGTGGCAGGCCGCTGGGATGACAATACATCCGCTATGCCGGAAATCCGGAAGCGGCGCGCCGGCAGGCTTGTCGAATCAGAACCCTTCGGGTTTCCGGGGCCCGGCCACCACGGTGGTCAGGTCTTGCGGTGCGAGGTAGCGTGCGGCGAGGTCGCGCACCTGCTCCGGACCAATTGCCAGGATGCGTTGCAGGTTGCGTCCGATCACTCCGTTGTCCATGCCGCAGAGGGCGTTTTCGATCGTCACGTCGGCGATGCCGAAAGGCCCGTCCAGCACGCGCATCATCTCCCCGATAAGGATGTTCTTCACGGTTTGCAACTCTTCGGCCGGCATGGGTTCGCGGCGCAGCCGCTCGATCTCGGCGTAAATCTCCCGCAGGGCCGCGTCCGTCACCTCGGCTCCGGTCTGGGTGGCGACGGCGAAGTAGCCCGCCCGCTCGAAATTGACCATGGCGGCCGCCACGCCGTAGGTGTAGCCGTTCCGTTCGCGCAGGTTGCTCATCAGGCGTGAGCCGAAATAGCCGCCCAGAGCGGCTGCGACCACCTGCATCGGAACGAAGTCGGGGTGTTCGCGCGTAAAGAGCAGCCGGCCCAGTCGGATCGAGGACTGCACCGCATCGGGGGTGTGGACGAAGCGCCGGGATTGCGTGACGGGATCGGGGAAAGAGGAGCGGAGGCGTTCGCCCCCGCGGGGGAGGCGTTCGGCGAGCGCGACGATGGCCTGCAGGTGCGCGTCGGTGATGTTGCCGCTGCACACGGCCAGGCAATTCCCGGCCGTGTAGTGTGTGCGGTACATATCCGCCAGGTCCTCGCGCGTGAGGGTGTCGTAAGCCGCCTCGTTATAGGAAATCCCATAGGGATGCCGCTCGCCGAAAAGGGCTTGGGCAAGCGCTTCGCGTGCTTTCGTATCCACCTTGAGCCGCTCGATGGCCAACCGCTGCTTGCGTTTGCGGCGGTAGGCGTCCACCTCGTCCTCCGGAAAAACGGGCCCGAGCAGGATGCGTTCGGCCACTTCGAGCGTCGGCAGGAAGAATTTGGACAGGGAGCAGAAGCTCAGGTAAACATAGTCGCGATCGACGTTCACGTCGTAGTAGGAGCCGTAAAAATCGAGTTTTTCGGCGATCTGCTGCGCGTCCATGTCCCGGCTGCCCTCGCTCAGCAGGTTGGCTGTCGAAGAGGCCGAAAAGGGGACGCGCTGCACGGCGGAGCCGGCGCGGAATACGAAACTCAGGCGCAGCACCTCGAACTCGTCGTCGGGCAGCGTGTGCAACTCGACGCCGTTGCGAAGCGTCTGTCGGCGGGCCATCGGCACGTCGAGCCGGTCGGGAGTACGCAGGGGCGGCTGTTTCATCGTTTGGCGCGGTATAAGAGAGTCGAACTGTTTTCGGGCCGGAACGTGCGGCGGCTGAAGGCGGCGATCTCTTGGGGCGTGACCGCCTGGTAGAGCGCCACTTCACGATTGACGAGCGACGCATCGCTCGTCATGGCGTAGAATCCGAGGTTCATGGCCTTGTTCATCACGTTGATTTCGCCGAAAAGGGTGTTGGCCTCGAATTTGTTTTTCACTTTTTCGATTTCGTAAGGCGTTGCGGGGCAATCCTTCATCGCCTCGATCTCCTGCCAAAGCGCCTTTTCCGCTTCGTCGAACCCGATGCCGGGGAGCAGTTGCCCGGTGAAGATGAACAACCCCGGATCGAGGTCGCCCGTGATGTAGGCATTGACGCTCGCAAAGAGCTTTTCCTCCCGCACCAGACGCCGGTAGAGCCGTCCCGAGTCCCCTCCGGCCAGCAGGTCGGAGCAGAGGTCGCTCGCATAGAAGTCGGGCGAGCGGCGCGGCTCCGTGTGAAAGGCGATGGTGAGCATGTCGGCGGGGACGTCGCGTTCGACCTCCAGGCGGCGGGGCTCGGTCTGGTCGGGTTCCTGCGGCAGTGTATCGTCGGGGTGCGGCGTGTCGGGCAGGGCGGCGAACCATTTTTCGGCCAGGTCGATCATCTGCTGTTCGCCCAGGTCGGCCGAGATCGAGAGAATGGCGTTAGAGGGGTGGTAGTAGCGTTTGTAGAACGCGGTCACTTCCGGCAACGTCGCTTCGAGAATATGGTCGGGCGTCAGCCCGATGGTGGCCCAGCGGTAGGGATGTACCCGGTAGGCGAGGCTGCGCAGCAGCATCGTGTGGTCGCCGTAGGGCTGGTTGAGGTAGCGCTGGCGGAACTCCTCGACCACCACGCGCTTCTCGGTCTCCAGTTTCTCGGGGGTGATGTCGAGGCCCGTCATGCGGTCGCTTTCGAGCCAGAGGGCCGTTTCGAGGTTATCGACCGGCAGGGTGATGTAGAAATCCGTGTAGTCGTTGTTGGTGAAAGCGTTGTTGTCGCCGCAGGCCCGCTGCACGGGCCCGTCGAAATCGGGGATGCGCCGCGTGCCCCGGAACATGAGGTGCTCGAACAGGTGGGCGAAACCCGTGCGCCGGGGGTTCTCGTTGCGCGACCCCACCCGGTAGAGGAGGTTCACGGCGGCCAGCTTCGAGGCGTGGTCGCGGTTCACCAGGACGCGCAGGCCGTTGGCCAGCGTATGACTGCTATACGGGATCATGGTTTTCCGGTTTGAGGAATCGGTCGCAAAGTTACGATTTATATTCCGTTCGGGGGTATGTTTTTTGCAAATTTGTTGCCGCACCCTGTGCCCGTTTCAACCGATTTTCTTACCTTTGCCTTGCCGGTGTCTGCCGGCACAGGTTCAGGTTTTGAGAAACAAACAGTAACACAACATACGACCAACTAAATTTAATCAACATGGCAGAAAAAAAGTTTATCACCTGCGATGGAAATTACGCGGCGGCTCACGTGGCCTACATGTTCTCCGAGGTCGCTGCGATCTATCCCATCACGCCCTCCTCGACGATGGCGGAACTGGTGGACGAATGGGCCGCCCAGGGGCGTCGAAATATGTTCGGTGAAACCGTGAAAGTGATCGAGATGCAGTCTGAGGCGGGTGCTGCCGGGGCGGTGCACGGCTCCCTGCAGGGAGGCGCCCTCACCTCGACCTTCACCGCGTCGCAGGGATTGCTGCTGATGATTCCCAATATGTACAAGATCTCGGGAGAGCTGCTTCCGGGCGTGTTCCACGTCTCTGCGCGGGCGCTGGCGGCGCAGGCGCTCTCCATTTTCGGCGACCACCAGGACGTCATGGCCGCCCGGCAAACCGGTTTCGCCATGCTGGCGACCTCGTCGGTGCAGGAGGTGATGGACCTGGCGGGCGTGGCGCACCTCGTCTCGCTGAAATCCCGCGTGCCGTTCCTGCATTTCTTCGACGGCTTCCGCACCTCGCACGAAATCCAGAAAATCGAGCTGATCGACGAAGCCGCTCTCACCGGGTTGCTCGACCGCGATGCCCTCGCCGCGTTCCGCCGCCGGGCGCTCAATCCCGAGCACCCCGTCACGCGCGGCACGGCGCAGAATCCCGATATTTACTTCCAGAGCCGCGAGGCTGCCGACCGTTTTTACGACGCCCTGCCCGACATGGTGGCCGAAACCATGCGGGAAATCTCCCGCATCACCGGCCGCGATTACAAGCCGTTCGTCTATTACGGCGCTCCGGACGCCGAGCGCGTGGTGATCGCCATGGGATCGGTGACCGAAACGCTCAGGGAGACCGTGGATTACCTCAATGCCCGCGGCGAAAAAGTCGGCGTGGTGACCGTTCACCTCTTCCGGCCCTTCTCGGCCCGGTACCTGGGTGCTGTGCTGCCCGAAACGGTGAAGCGCATCTGCGTGCTCGACCGCACGAAGGAACCCGGCGCCAACGGCGACCCGCTCTATCTGGATGTGGTGGAGGCTTTCGCCTCGTGCAACTATATGCCCGCCGCGTGCAAGCCGCTCATCATCGGCGGCCGTTACGGTCTCTCGTCGAAAGACACCACCCCGGCGCAGATGCTGGCCGTCTTCGCCAACCTGGGGGCCAACGAGCCCAAAAACCGGTTTACGGTGGGCATCGTCGATGACGTGACCTTCCGTTCGCTGCCCGTGGGCGAGGAGATTTCGCTGGCCAAGCCGGGCACTTTCGAGGCGGTTTTCTATGGCCTGGGGGCCGACGGCACCGTGGGCGCGAACAAGAATTCGATCAAGATCATCGGCGGTACGACCGACAAGTACTGCCAGGCCTATTTCTCCTACGACTCCAAAAAGTCGGGCGGCTACACCTCCTCGCATCTGCGCTTCGGCGACCGGCCCATCACCTCGCCCTATCTGGTGACCACGCCCGACTTCGTGGCATGCCACGTCCCTTCGTACGTGGACAAGTACGACGTGCTGCGGGGCCTCAAGCCGGGCGGCTCGTTCCTGCTCAACTCCGTGCACGACGCCGCGACCACCTGCCGCACGCTGCCCGATGCGATGAAGGTCTCTCTGGCCAGGAACCGGATCAATTTCTACATCATCAACGCCACGAAGATCGCCGCCGAGCTGGGGCTCGGCTCGCGCACCAATACGATCATGCAGTCGGCCTTTTTCAAAATCGCCGACGTGATTCCCTTCGACAAGGCCGTCGAGCAGATGAAGAAGGCGATCTACAAGTCCTACGGAATGAAGGGCGAGGATATCGTCAATATGAACTATGCCGCCGTCGATGCCGGAGGCCGTGCGGTCGAAAAGGTCGAGGTACCTGCCGAATGGGCCTCCATCGAACTCAAACCCGCCTCGCACGGGGTCGATATGAACCGTCCGGAGTTCGTGCGCAACGTCGTCGATCCGATCAACGCCCTCGAGGGCGACCGCTTGCCCGTGTCGGCTTTCGTCGGGCGCGAGGACGGAACGTGGGAGAACGGGACGGCCGCCTGGGAGAAGCGCGGCATCGCGGTCAATGTACCCGAGTGGCAGATCGACAAGTGTATCCAGTGCAACCAGTGCGCCTATGTCTGCCCCCATGCCGTGATCCGGCCCTTCCTGGCCACCGAGGAGGAGGCCGCCGCTTCGGGCGTGGATTGGAAACAGGGTTTGGGCGAGACCAAAGGCTACAGGTTCCGCATTCAGCTTACGCCGCTCGACTGTACGGGCTGCGGCAACTGCGTAGATGTCTGCCCGGCCAAGGAGAAGGCGTTGGTGATGAAGCCGCTCGAGACGCAGCTTCCGCAGCAGCGCAACTGGGCGTGGATTAACGAGCACGTCGGCTACAAAGAGGTGGTCGATAAGACCCGCAGCGTCAAGAACCTCCAGTTCGCACAACCCCTGTTCGAGTTCTCGGGAGCCTGCGCCGGCTGCGGCGAGACCCCCTACATCAAGGCGATCACGCAGCTTTTCGGCGACAAAATGATGGTGGCCAACGCCACGGGCTGCACCTCGATCTATTCGGGGTCGGCGCCTTCGACCCCCTACTGCACCAACGCCGCGGGACAAGGCCCCGCCTGGGCGAATTCCCTGTTCGAGGACAACGCCGAATTCGGGCTTGGCATGCATCTGGGCGTCGAGAAGCTCCGCGACCGCATCCAGCATATCATGGAGGAGGCCATTGCCGGCTGTACCCGCTGCCCGGACGAGCTCAAGGGGGTGATGCGGGAGTGGATCGCCGCACGCGGCTCTTCGTCCGCCTCGGCCGAGGTGACGGCCCGGTTGGTGCCGATGATGGAGGCCTGCGGCTGCGACTACTGCCGCCGTATCCTGGAGATGAAGGATTGGCTGGTCAAAAAATCGCAGTGGATCATCGGCGGCGACGGCTGGGGTTACGACATCGGCTTCGGGGGCGTGGACCATGTGCTCGCCTCCGGCATGGACGTCAATATTCTGGTGGTCGATACCGAAGTCTATTCCAATACGGGCGGCCAGTCGTCGAAATCCACGCCTGTGGGCGCCGTGGCCAAGTTCGCTTCGGCCGGCAAGCGCATCCGCAAGAAGGACCTCGGAGCGATCGCGATGACCTACGGTTACGTCTATGTGGCGCAGGTGTCGATGGGGGCTTCCCAGGCGCAGTTAATGAACGTGCTGAAGGAGGCCGAGGCCTATCCCGGTCCGTCGCTCATCATCGCTTATGCGCCGTGCATCAACCACGGCATCAAGGGGGGCATGACCCGCACGCAGACCGTCGGCAAGGAGGCCGTAGCCTGCGGTTACTGGCATCTGTGGCATTACAACCCGCTGCTGGAGGAGCAGGGCAAGAATCCCTTTGTGCTGGACTCGAAGGAGCCCGACTGGTCGAAGTTCCGCGATTTCCTGATGAAGGAGGTGCGCTACACGTCGCTCACCAAATCCTTCCCTGCCGAAGCCGAGGAGCTGTTCAAGGCTGCCGAGGAGAACGCCCGCTGGCGGTACAACGGCTATGCGCGTCTGGCCGGTATGACCTATTGACCGGCAGATACACCGAAAGCCGCGGCATGAATGCCGCGGCTTTTTTTACGCCCGCACGGGATCGGTTCCCATGCAGGTGTACGGAGCGAACGATGCAAAAAGCCCGGAGCCGAAGCTCCGGGCCGAAGAGGTGGTAAGGCGCCGACTATTCCTCGGGCGCGAGAGTCAGTTCCAGTCCGAGGGTCTGGATGTATTTTTTTGGCGTGGCCAGCGAAACGACTTTCTCGGTGGTAAAGACGAGCGTTTTCCCTTCCGTGACGGTGAATGCGATATCGAGATACAGCGATCCCCATCCGTCGGGTTTGCCCTGAAGAACCTGCGAGAGAACCAGCGTACCGGCTACCGGGTCATAGATGTAGGGAACGCAATCGCTGATGATCTCGAACTGTCGGCCGATCCAGTCGGGAAGCAGCATTTTTATCAGGGCATAGCGCGGCTTGGGATTTCCCGAATAGTCGATGTCCATATCGAGATAAACCCAGCCCTTGACCCATTCCGTCGAGGATACGTCGGAATTGTAGCCGTAATCGCTTTCGGCATAGAAGTGCATCGTGCCGTCCCACGCTTCGTCGGACTGCACTTCATAGTAGGTGTAATTTTCGGTGTCGATCAGGTATTTGGTCGTTTTTTCGTCGGTCGTGAAGTTGACGATTCCCTTTTCGATGGTATAGCTGCCCGGCGTGTCGCCCACCGAGGCGCCGCCGAATCCGTCGAGCGTCAGGTCGGGACCCGATCCTTCCTGCAACCGGTAGCTGCCGGCTTCATTGCCCTTGAACCGAAATTCGGGAGCGGTCGCATCCGTCCCCAGCACATATCGGAACAGGGGCGTACCGTCGCGCGACACGAGTGCGGAGCAGCGGTCGCCGATCGAGGAGCCGTCATCGAATGCCACATCGACCCGATCCCAGGTATAGCTCAGCATATCGACATAATAGTAAGTTCGGTCGGCTCCGCGGCGGATTTCAAGCAGGAATCGCTGGTCGTAGCTGTCGGATGCCGCGCATGTGTATTCGTATGCGCCGCGGGCCGTGAAATAATAGCGGTTGTGATCGGGCTTGTCTTCCAGAAGGTTGTTCGTCCGGATGAACATGTCGCCGCCGATCCGCCACCCCAATATGCCATAGGTTTTCTTGCAGGTCTCACGTATGCAGTCGAATTTGTCCGCCGCCTCGTCGTAGGTGTAGTTCCCGTCGAAATCGAACGCATTGCGGTCGGTGGAGGTGACCGTGAACGATGCGTTGGCTTTCAGATCCATCGCAAGCGTCGGCGCTGCGCCCGAGACAAGGCCGGTGCCCGAGGTGAAGAATTCGATTCCGTTGTAGATTCCCACGAAATCCTTGCCGTCGTAAACGGTCTTTTCCGTGGCGACGGTTTCGATGGTAAGCGGCTCGTCGGGCATCTGCACGAACCAGCATGCGCCGTAACTTTCGTCTTTGGGGTTGTAGCCGATCTCGATCTCCTGCCCGCTTTCGCCCCGTGCGACGCACCGGATGTCGTAGCCCAGATCGACCTCGTAGCGGAACCGGACCAGCGTGTATTGCGACGCCTGGATCACGTGGTCGGGCGTCCCGTAGTTGTAGTGGCAGTTGAGGATGGCCAGGGTGGTGTGCTCGCCCTCGATCGGGGTGATCGGGTGGAGGTCCTCTTCGACCGTGGCGGTGAGCGTCACGTCCTGGGCGGGCATCGTAAATTCGTAGAAGTATTCCGCGCCTTCATCGGAAAGGTAGGTACACGGTCGATCGTTGTACCGCACGGAGCCGACCTTGAAGAAGGTTTCGGCAACGGTTATCGTGACCTGCACGGTCTCGCCGCTCTTCGCGCTTTCGGGGGCGTCGATCTCGAAGTTTTTGTCATTGACAACGGCGATGGAATAGGTGGAAGGTGTTTTCGGGCGGGTGGAGACGACAAGGGTTACATCCTCATCGGGCATGGTGAAACGATACGGGAACACAGAATTCCCCCCCCCTCGGACACGGGGTCGCACGGCTTGTCGTTGTAGGTTACGGAGGCGATATCCACCGTTTCGTTGAGCAACGTCACGGTGGCGAGCACCTCTTCGCCGGCGATCTCCTGCGCTTTTACATCGATCTTGCAATCCGCGTTGGGAGCGGTCGTGATCGAATGGTAGCGGGCCTCGACCCGCGAATCGCTGTTGTCGCATCCCCAGGCGCACGTAAGCAGTGCTCCCAGCGCGGCGATGCAGCAGTAGATGGATGTAGCTTTCGATTTCATAATGCACTTGTTTTGATGGTCGGGGGAAATGGAGTGTTCTCGGGCCGGTTTTGCGGACGTCCCCCGTGTCCGCAACCGGTTCCGTGCGTAACGGTTCTGTGTCAGGGACTTCGTGACATGGGCGTTCGGTTTTGGGGTTTGTTTGCTGCTCGTGCGGAGCGAGTTGTTCCGAAATGCCGGATTATTGGTCCGGGAAGTCGGATCGGCTCACGTCTTTACGGGCGAAGATCAAGATAGTGAAAATTTCCGAACTGGAAAAAGGTTTCCGGATTTTTAAGCCATTCTTTTTTAGGAGCTTGTTCGCGTGCGATAATTTTTCGTCCGGTGTGCGTGGGGTTCGCCGTCGTAAGTGCGGGGTCGCATTTTCGGCGTTTTTGTTCCGATCGCCCGAAAATATGTGCGGAATTGTTGGGAATATTCCTATTTTTGATTATATTTGTTAAGCTTGTGAGCGTCCGCAGAGGATGTTACACAGGCCAACGCATTAACCTAATTAATTTAAAACAATGAAAAAATTTACTGTGTGTGTGCTGGCCTTGGCCGCACTTGTAGGTTTTGCTTCGTGTGACGACGACAAGACCGAAAATCCGGCAAACGTGACCATCTCGGTCGCGCCCCAGACCCTGACGCTGAGTCTTGCGGATTCGTCGCCCAAGAAGGTCGTCGTGACGACCGATGCCTCGTCGTGGACGGCGGTGCCTGATAACGAATGGGTTAAGGTAGAACGTGTTGGGGGGGGGATTTCAACGTTTCGATTGCTGACGGCCTGAACGAAGACCGCACGACGAAGATCGTCGTGACGGCTGCCGAAGGCCCGACAGCCGAAGTTGCGGTCACTCAGGTCAAGACGGACGATCCGACTCCTCCGGAAACGACCGTCAGAATTTATCTTATGCCGGAAGATTTGCTCAACGAAATTTTCGACGGTCAGATTTCCGGCGTTTCATCCAACGGAGCTTATGCCGTCGGCCACAATTCCGATTACGACAAAGGTTTTATCTGGACGAAGGCGACCGGCCAATATGCGCTCATTACCGGATCGACGGACGACGATTGTGCGGCATATGCCGTTTCCGACGACGGTACGGTGGTCGGCACGTTCAAGGATTCCAATAAGAAAATGGTGCCGGGCTACTGGAAAAACGGCACCTGGACGGCGCTGCCCATGTTGGACGGCGTGGGTTTCTATACCGATAACGGTGCGGCCGTTACCGTTTCGCCCGACGGAGGGACGATTACCGGTTATATCAATATGATGTCCTACCGTGACGAGCTCCAGAAGGAGGTGGAAGTTTCCCGGCCGGTCGTATGGGTCAATGGTGTGATCCAGGACAATCTGTCGGGCGACGCACTCCCCGATGCCAATTTGCAACAGTCGGGCTATTGGGTATGGGGCGCTTCCAATGACGGCAGCGTGATCGGCGGGGTCGCCGATTTCACCACAGGTACGCGCTCTCCGGCCGTATGGGTGAACGGGACGATGACCCGTCTTTACGGCAAGGAGGATATCGACCCCACGGTTTCGCAGGATTTCTTCGACGGAATGGTATCCGGCGTTAGCCGCAACGGCCGCTATGCCGTCGGTTACTTTTCGCAGGCCGGCGATTACAGCGATGCGTTCTCTTTCGTTTACGACACCCAGTCCGGTACGCTCGAGGAGATCACCGAGTGGAGTGTTCTCTCCGCCGTGCTGGACGACGGCACGGTTTTCGGCATGGATATGCAGTTCGGCAACGGAGTGATCCGCACCGCCGATTTCAAGGGGATGCTTACGGATTACCTGGTCGAGCGAGGACTCGACGCTTCGTCGGAGGGTATTCCCGCGGTGATATTCGCATCAACGGCCGACTGCTCGGTGATGGGCGGATACTTCATCGAAGTATATGACTTCGGGCCGGTAAGTACACCGACGCTCGTGGTGATCGAATAATCTTTTTTCAACGCATTACGAAAAGGGCCCCGTCGGGGCCCTTTCGCTTTGGGATCGTTCGCTGCGGATAAACGGGTCGGTTTGTGCCTCTCTGCGGAAGCAGGAGGTTCGAGGGTTCCCACTCTGCAATGCACGGGAATTGTGGACGCCTGCGGAGCGTAATTCCGATGCGTTCGGACGGGATCGCAGGCGGGCGGTTGCAGGCGGCGCCTGATGGGCTGCTCAATTGCGGAGGTCGCTCGCTTCGAGCTCGAAAATCGACTCGACCGATTGGCGGAACAGCCGCGCGATCTTGAGGGCCAACAGGGTCGAAGGGATGAACTTGCCCGCTTCGATGGCGTTGATGGTCTGGCGGCTGACTCCGACGGCGTCGGCCAACTGCTGCTGGGTCATGCGCTCGACGGCGCGCGCCACCCGGATGTTATTCTTCATGGTCGGTGCTTTTGCGGAACCGCCACAGAGCGATTCGGAGAATCAGGATGAACAGCAGCAGCACGCCCAGAATCATGCAGGCCATGACGGTGATGAAAGCCAGGTCGTAAACCAGCAGGGCCGTGACGATCAGCACGGCGTAATTGACGTAGAGCGCCGTCAGCAGGGAGTTCAGGCGGATGCGGGCGATCATTTCGTCCTCGATCCGCTCTTTCGAGCAGGCGACGAAGATTCCCCCGATGCTGATGCCGATCAGGACGATGTTGTTCAGCCAATGCTGGGCATTGGAGGTGAACGAACCGGAACCCGTCCGGACGCTCAGGCCAAAGAACCGAAAGACGGCATCGGCATCGAAGTCCGAAAACAACAGTACGATTCCCAGCAAAGCCGTCGGAATAAGGATCACCCAACCGATTTTTCTGAAACCGTAGGGCAGCAAAAAACTTTTGAGCATGGCAGTAAATTTTTAAGGTTATACCGGAGTTGCCTGTGCAAATGTAAAGTATATTTTACAAAAATACAACCAAACTTGACAAATTTTTTGGTTGAAGCCTCTCGGTCGGTAACGTGATGGCAAACTGGGGACGGATTTCGCATTGCCCAACAGATGCTTTAAACCCGTTTCCCGGACAACGAAGGGTTTGTTCTACGGGTTCGTTCGGCCGAACAACCGTTTATCCGATTCCGGGAAAGGCTCGCCGGCTTTCTTTGCATGTAAATATATTGTTCTGTTATTCAATGAAATATATGTCATTCTGCGCGAAATGCCCATGCAGTCGTACCTATGTAACTAAAAAATATAGTTATAAAACTATGGAAAGTAGTTGTATGTGAAAATTTTTTAGTTACCTTTGTTGCGACGACCAATTCATCCGATCATGGAAAGACTCACACCCCGGGAAGAGGAGCTGATGCGCTGGTTCTGGACGCGCGGCCCGCTGTTCGTAAGGGAGCTGGTGGCGCTTTATCCCGAGCCTCGTCCCCACTTCAATACGCTATCGACCATGGTGCGCACGCTCGAGGCCAAAGGCTATGTGGCGCACAAGAGCTATGGCAACACCTACCAATACTATGCGGTGGTGACCGAGGAGGAGTTTCGGCGCTGCACGCTCAAAGGCGTAATCCGCAAATACTTCGACAACTCCTACCTCGGGGCGGTTTCGACCCTGATCCGCGAGGAGCAGATTTCGGTGGACGAGCTGCGCGAACTGATTGCCCGGATCGAAGGTCAGCAGGAGGAACGGCGATGAACGAATTTGTGCTCTATAACCTGAAGGCAGGGGCGTGTCTGGCCGGTTTTTACCTGTTTTACAAGCTGCTGCTCAGCCGCGAAACCCTGCACAGGTTCAACCGCATCGTGTTGCTGCTGCTTGCGGTGCTGTCGTTCGTGCTGCCTCTGTGCGTGGTGACCATCGAGCGCGAGCTGCCGCCCGCACCGGTGCAGAAGCCTGTCGTGTCGTTGCCCGTGGAGGCTGTGCCCATGGTGACGGCTGCGCCGCCCGTGCAGGAGGCTGCGGACAACGCAGTGGCGGTCCCGTTCGCGTGGGATACTTTTATGCTCGCCCTGTTGCTTGCAGGTGCTATGGGGGCGTTGGCGTGGAGCGCTTGGTCGTTGGCCGGGGTTGTGCGGCTGATCCGGCGTGGCAGGCATGAGCTGTTGGACGGGCGGATCGTGCTGGTGCGTACCCGGGAGCGGGTGACCCCGTTCAGTTGGCTGCGCTATATCGTCATGTGCGATCGCGATTACGACGAGAGCGGGCGGGAGATCATCGCCCACGAGCGGGCGCATATCCGGCTGCGCCATTCGCTCGACCTGATGCTGACCGACCTGTGCAGTTGCCTGCAATGGTTCAATCCGGCGATGTGGCTGCTGAGGCAGGAGCTGCGGGCGATCCATGAATACGAAGCGGACGAAGCGGTGCTCCGCGAAGGCGCCGATCCGAAAAGCTACCAGATGCTACTTATCAAGAAGGCCGTTGGCGGGAGGTGGTACTCAGTCGCCAACAGCCTCAATCACAGTAACCTTAAAAGCAGAATTACCATGATGTTACGCAAAAGATCGTCCCGGTGGGCGGCGGCCAAGGCGCTGCTGCTCCTGCCGCTGGTGGGCGTAGCGCTCGGCGCGTTCGCCCGTACCGCCTATGTCGTCGCCGACGACAAAGTTACGCAAAATTCTCCGGAACCGCAAGGATTCAGCGGTTGGATGGGGGTCCGTGCCGACGGCGAGGGCTCGATGGTTTTCGAACTGGAGGGACAAGGCGACCCGTACCTCGGCGCATTGGGTTTGATGAGCTGGTACAGTTCGCTCAAACTCGGTGAGGAAAGTGCGAAGAACGTGTATGTCCGCGAACTGATGGCGCTTTCTTTCGAGCAGGACGCCGAGGGTAACGCATTGCGGCGGCCACTCTGCGTGGTCGATGGAAAGGTCGTGAATGTGACGGAACCGCTGCCTGACGGGGACCGGGTCGCAGCGATCAAGGTGCTCGATCCGGAGGTGGGAAAAGCGGCCTACGGAAACCGGGGTGAACACGGCGTCGTCCTTATCTCGACCAAAGCGGCCGGAGCGCCCAATCCGCAGGTGCGGCGGGCGATGGAGCAGGGAGTGACGGACGAATCCGGGAATACGGTCTGGTTTTCCGGCAGGACTTTATTCGGAACCGCGGCAGGCGGCCTGAGTATGAGCGGCGGGTTTTCCGGCGCACCGCTGAACGAGTCGAAGCTGGACGAACTTTTCGATCCCGAACGGAACGAAATGGACGAAGTGCCCGACGAGCGTACTTTCGTCGGCAAGATGGCAGTGCGTCTGGAGGGGGACGAGCGGGCCGTTGCGACGATCGCTGGGTACCGCGACGGAATGATGGCCGTGGCGGGTGAGTTAGGCTTCTATTCTCCTAAGTTCAAGGATCGTTCCGAGGAGCTCCGCAAGCTCTCTAAGATCGCCTACCGGCTTTCGCGCACGGCGGCGGCTTCACCCGTGTGGATGGCCTATCCGATGCCTTATACGCTGGTGGACGGGCAGCGGATCGAGCGGATGGAGCAGGTGCCCGATGCCGACCGGATGCTGCGCGTCGAGGTGCTCGGCAGGAGGCGGGCGCAGGAAAGGTATGGCGAAGCGGGAGCATACGGTGCGGTGCTGATTACCACCAAGCCGCAGGGAAGTTCATCGCTTGCCGAGGTGGATGCCGTTACGGGCCCGGGGATGGTCAAAATGGACTGCGGATCGGAGGACGGGACGCCTCCGAAGGCGGGAGATAAAGGTTTTTATGCCACGGCAGGGTTCCCGACCGTTGAAATGGACAAGCAATTCAAGGCGTTCGTCGAGAAGCTGCGACTGCCCGGCGGGCTGGACGATGAGCAAGTCGAGGCGCTATGGGAAGAGTTCATTATGACAGGCGAACTGAAATCGCTGGAGGGGCTGGGAGCTGCGGCTATCCGGATCACCTCCGGGGAGGCGGACGAGGTGCGACCGACGACGCAAAGAACGACGGTTACGCTCGGAGCCGATCAAGCGCCCTCTTTCGGCGATTTTTCAGGCAGAATATCGATCCGTATGCTCAAGAACGGGTCTGCGTATGCTGTCCTCTCGGGCAAGGGCGACGGCATGATGGCCGTGGCATCCCAACTCGCGCAGGATCACATGCCGTTGTGCCGCATAGCCTACCGGCTGTCCCGCGCCGGGACGGCTTCTACGGCATGGAAAGCCCTCCCGATGCCCTATACGCTGGTGAACGGGAAACGGATCGAATCCGCCGACCGGGTGCCCGATGCCGACCGGATACGGTCGGTCGAGATCCTCGGCGCAGAGCGTGCTACGGCGGCTTACGGCGAGGTCGGAGCCAACGGCGCCGTCCTGATCGTCACCCGGAAACGGGGCGTTTCGACCGAAGCCGCGATAGCGGCCGAAAAGGAGAAAGGCGCAGCGATCATGTCGGCGGGTCAGATGACTTTCGGGCTTTCGATCGAGCAGGCTGCGGCGGCCAGTACCGGAACGTCGGTCGCCGGCGGGCCCGTGCAGGTGGCGACAGCCGCTTCGTCCGGCACCCCGGTTGCGGCGGAGCGCCGCGCGTACCGGATGGAGTACCGCATGTCCGACGGGGACGAGCCGGTGCGGGCGATGACCCTCATGGTGAACGGCGACACGGTGCGCACGATGCTGGTGGATACGCTCCGGCGACCGTTGTCGGCCGCACAGGTTACGACCAGGCGGATTGCTTCGGATGAGGGCTTTGGGACTGCCGATGCGGTCGGCGTACAAACGGCCGGACCGGATTACCGTGCCTCTTCAATAAATGCGACGGCCCTGTATGATCCTGAAATAGGAGCTGCAATGGTCGGGGACACCGGTCGGGGGTTTCGGATTGTGGCCAGCGGAAATTACCGCGAGGTAATGGTTTTCGTCAATGGTGAGCGTGTGGACGCGTCATACCTCGACGAGTTGGACCCTTCGAAGATCGAATCCGTGAAATGGCTGCGTACGGACGACCAGTTCGCGCCTTTCGGGGAAAAGGCTGCCGAGGGGAAGATCGGTGTGGCAATCGTGCTCAAAAATGAAAAGCGCGACTGAGGAGTTTCCCTCGCCGGGCCTTTTTTCTCGGATAAAGGGCTTTTCGGCGGGTAATTTGCATACGGATATTACATAAGCGTTTTTAAGTAAAAAGTTCAGCGCTTCGGCCGGCATAATCAGCGGTTATGCCGGCCGGATTTTTTATGCGTGGGGGCGGTGCCGCATCGGTGAGGTGCTGGTCGGCCGTGCCTGCGCCCATGATGATCCCGGTTGCGACCCTGTTTTGCGTCTGCCGCCGGTCGGTCGAAACGCATAACCGGGAACGACATCATTCCGGATTTTTCTCTCATCCGTCGCCGCAATGCGAACGATTTACTGACAAATGTTAGTAAAATTCCGGGAACTCGCATTTCCCCCCCCCCGGATAATTTATCTTTTCTCTGAAAATCATATTTTAGTTTCCGAAAAAGGCGGATGAATCTCGACGGGGATTCCGAACTGCCATCCGCCTGGTCCCATTAACCGCTTCGTTGCAGTTCGGGGAGCGTGAATCAACCGTTATGAAAAAAATGTTACGCAGAATCTGGCCGATGATCGCCGTCCTTGCCGCGATGGTGAGTTGCAATGACGACCCAGCGAACGTACCCGAATTGCCCGAACCTCCGGATCCCACGGACAAAGTATCCGTTGAGCTCCTGAAACTCGACGTTACGACGACCTCCGTGTCGTTCCGTATCACCCCCGCAAACGCCGAACGGGTCGCATGGGTTTGCAGACCCGCATCCGAAAAGGCGCTGACGGCCGAGGAGCTGCTGGCCGAAGGCACGCAAGGTCGTGCCGACGCAGTATCCGAAGCGAAGGCCGAAGGGCTGCAGCCCGAAACGGACTACTTGGTACAGGCTGTCGCCGTAGCCGGCGACCGGACGAGCGAAATAGCGCTCCTTAAGGTCACGACTCTCGGGGAGGAGGTCGAATGGATCCTGCTGACGGATACGCCTGTTGCGGGAGCTTATCAGCTCGAAGCCGGAGCCGACAAATCGGCCCGTTATGCTTTCACACTTTCGACAGGTGACACGACGACAGATAATCTGGACGGTATCATCGCCGGAGGAGCCGGTGCCTATGTATTCACCGTCGAACTTTATGCCGCCGCTTGCGAAGACCCCAACAATCCCCGGATTCCGGAAGGCACCTACACCTTCGACGGCCATCCGCTGACGGGCGGGCCGCTCACGGAGGGTTCGGCCAACCCCGCAGCCTCCGCCATCTCCTATTGGGTCGATGCAAGAGATGCCGAGTGGCACGATTATCCGGCCGCAGGGAGTACCGTTACCGTCACGCACACGGCAGGCGGATATGTGGTAACACTCTCCGTGGACGAGCATTTCGGCCGCGATGACGAAGGACGCAGACATTTAGACGCCCGCTACGAAGGGGAAATCCCGCTGAAATGGAACCTGGCTTACGATGCGATCACCGACCCTGTCACAACGACGTTCACCGGCGTGGATGCCGTTTACATGGGCGATTTCGGCACTCCCGGGCACGATAATTTCCAGATGGATTTTTACGACAGCACGCCCGACGAGCAGGGGAATCTGCACGAAGGCAATCTGCTGCGGCTGGATATGTACATGCCGCTCATCGAGGATCGCACGATGCTGTACCTCGCGGAGGGAACCTACATCTTCGACTACGATGCCAGCGAAACTTATCTGGGCCGCGGCGCCATAGTGGACTTCTTCGGATCCCCCATGGTGTTCGGCACTTCATGGCGGGTCATCGATCCCGAAAAGGGTCAGCGGTTGGGACTGATTACCGAAGGTCAGCTCGAAGTGAACCGGACGGGGGGATACTACTATTCGATCACTTTCGACTTCCGGACGCAGGAAGGCGTCTCACTTAAGGGCACTTACGAAGGCAAAATCGATCCGATCGACAACGCGCTCGACCGACCCGCTTCGCCCTTCACCGAAGATTTTCACCTCGACTACGGCTCCGACGCCTATGCCGAGCTGAGCTATTGGGGCAATAAATTCGACGTCGTCCGGCCGACGACGGGGACCGGTTTTCTCTATCTGACCAATCCCTCGACGCAGGAAGGCGCTCTCTTCACGCTGAATATGCCGCTCGCCGACGGATGCACATTGTCGGAAGGCACGTACAGGCTGGCCCCTGAAGGCGACAACAACACCGACTTCACCTACCGCGCAGGCAAAGTAGATGGGGATGCCTACGGCTCGTTCGGTTATGTTCACTACAAAGACGAGGATCTGGACGTCATGGATCAGTTGGCTCCGGCGCGCGGCGGCGAAATCACCATAAGCAAAGAGGGCGACGAATACCTGGTGGAGTGGTCGCTGACCGACGATGCCTACCAGCCGAATACCGTTTCGGGCAAGTTCCGCGGAAAACTCGCCTCGATCAAGGACTGGAGCATCTATGCGGCCTTCGGCGGCGAACCGGCGGTTTATCGCCCCGATGGGCCGCGCGTGGCCCGCAGCAGGGAGGCGCTGGAACGGATTCTCAACGTGAGAACCCGCTATAGATAGCCGTTCCCCGATCCGCGAAGAGGGGCTGAATCTGCATTCAGCCCCTCTTTATCGCAGCGATCAACGGATCGGAAATCCGGTACGCCCAATCGCCTACATGTGCTGCGATCCGTCGGATGCGAAGGCACCGGCGGGTTAGGCACGGCATGACTTTCGTTGCAAAATAATCATTTCGGAAAAACATGAATTTTGTGTCATATGCTGATAATAGCTTGTGACATGTCTATAGACTGAAAAATAGCGAATGAATGATATCGTTGACCGAGCTGAAAAAAAGCCTTACGCACAGATGTCCTTTTCCCGACGAAGAGTTCGACGCACTGATGGAAAAAGGCGAGGAACTGCATTTTGCAGCCCATGTCCCGATCGTCAGGATCGGTACGGAAGACGACCGGGTTTACATTGTCCGTGAGGGAATGGTTCGGGGCGTTTATTGCTCCGGAGGGCGGGAGCATACGATCTATTTCGCCTTCCCGGGGGATTTCGCCGCCTCGACCGCCACGCTTTGTCTGGGCGAGCCGGCACTCATCACGGTGGAAGCATTTACCGATACGATTGTAACGGCGATTCGGATGGAGGAGTTCCTGCGCATGGGTGCGCAGTCGCCCGCGTTCATGCGCTGGATGTTCGAGTGGTTTCTCGGGCAGATTTACACGATCGAACGCAAACGGACAATTCTCACGGGCAGTGCTTCCGAGCGGTACGACGCACTGATTAAACGGCGTCCCGAGTTGATCCGGCAGGTGCCGATCAAGGCGATCGCCTCTTACCTGGGCATTGCCGAGACCTCGCTGAGCAGATTGAGAAATCCGAAGAAGCGGTCGTATAAAAAGCGGGTGAAGTAACGGGGAGGAGGCTTCATGGATGCGGTGGCCTGCCGGGCAGCTATGCAAAAAGGGATTCGCATTTGCGAATCCCTTGTCAATTTACCGTAAAGATAGGAGCCGATCATGTGGCGGCACCCTATATTCGACTACAACCGTCCGCCCCTGCCTGTTTGCACAACCTGTGCGCGGATCAGTTCGTCGGCTTGCGGGCCTCTTTCGCCTCGATGCACTCCGTGGCGTGGGGCACTTTCATCAGCCGCTCCTTGGGGATCAGCTTCCCGGTGGTCTTGCAGATACCGTAGGTTTTGTTCTCGATCCGCACGAGCGCCATTTCGAGGTTGCGGATGAACTTCATCTGATGGGCCGCCAGGCGTCCGCTCTCCTCTTTGGAAAGGGTGGCTGCCCCCTCTTCGAGCACCTTGAACGTGGGGGAGGTATCCTCGGTATCGTTGTCGGCGGTATGCGTAATGGTGGCGCGCAGCAGCTCGTAGTCCGCGCGCGCATTCTCCAGCTTCTTCAGGATCAACTGCCTGAACTCCTCCAACTCGGCGTCGCTGTATCGGGTTTTTTCTACTTCTTCGGCCATAATTTTTCTCTCTTCTCTTAGATGGTTTTCGTAAAAATAGGATTTTTATTCAACAAATCCAAATTTACATGGTAAAAACGGTCACACCCGCGTCACGGCGATGCGCACGGGCTGGTCGTCCACTTCGGTTTCGACGACGACCGCGCCTGCTGGAGCATCCGCGGCACGCACTTCGACGGCGAGGGTCTGCGTGGCGATGTAGTCGGCGAAGCCGGCCACGGCGTCGGCGGTCAGGATGCTGCGTTCGATCTCCGCGCGGATTTTGTCCGTCACCTCGAATCCGGCATCCTTGCGGATGTTCTGGATGCGGTTAATCAACTCGCGTGCCACGCCTTCGGCCCGAAGGCAGTCAGTCAGCGTGATATCCAGCGCGACGGTCAGCCTCCCCTCGGTGGCGACCAGCCAGCCGGGCATATCCTCCGAGGTGATCTCGAAGTCGGCGGGGGTGACTGCAATCCGTTCGCCCGCCACGTCGAGTATCGTTTCGGGTGCGGCTTCGATGGCGGCGATCTGTTCCTGCGTGAAGGTCGCCGTGAGTGCCGCGATCTGCTTCATCTGCTTGCCATAGCGCGGGCCGAGGGTCTTGAAGTTGGGCTTGATCCGTTTGGTTATCAACCCGGCGGTGTTTTCGATCAGCTCCGCCTGCTTGACGTTCACCTCGTTGATAATCAATCCGCGCACGGCTTCCAGTTGGCGCACCATCGCGCGGTCGAGCACCGGAATAAGGATTTTGGTGAGCGGCTGCCGAACCTTGATTCCCACCTTGCGGCGCAGGGCCAGCACCATCGAAGAAACCTGCTGCGCAAGGGCCATCGTCTGCTCCAGGTCGGCGTCGATCGCTGTTTCATCGGCCCGGGGGAAGGTCGCCAGGTGTACCGACGATTCCGTGTGGCGGCCGCTCACAGCGTTCAGGTCGATGAAAATACGGTCGGCGATGAAAGGCGCGAACGGAGCCGACAGCAGCGCGACGGTCTCCAGACAGGTGTAGAGCGTCTGGTAGGCCGCGAGCTTGTCCTCGTTCATGCCGCCGCCCCAGAAACGCTTGCGGTTCAGGCGCACGTACCAGTTGGAGAGGCTCTCGCAGACGAACTCCTGGATCATGCGTGCGGCGGGCGTCGGGTCGTAATTCTCGAGCGACGCCGTCACGTCCCGCACGAGCGTGTTCAGAAGCGACATGATCCACCGGTCGATCTCCGGACGCTGCGCCACGGGAACTTCCGGTTCGCTGCCCGTGAAGCCGTCCACGTTGGCATAGAGGGCGAAGAAAGAGTAGGTGTTGTAGAGCGTGCCGAAGAATTTGCGGCGTACCTCGTCCACCCCTTCCGTATCGAATTTGAGGTTGTCCCAGGGCTGGGAGTTGGAGATCATGTACCAGCGCGTCGCGTCGGGACCGTAGGTCGAGAGCACCTCGAACGGATCCACGGCGTTGCCGAGCCGTTTGGACATCTTGTTGCCGTTGCGGTCGAGCACCAGGCCGTTGGAGATGATGTTGCGGAAAGCCACCGAGTCGAAAAGCATCGTGGCAAGCGCATGGAGCGTGAAGAACCAGCCGCGTGTTTGGTCCACCCCTTCGGCGATGAAGTCGGCGGGAAAGACCGTGCGGAATTTCTCGCCGCCGTTCTCGAACGGGTAATGCAGTTGGGCGTAGGGCATGGCGCCCGAGTCGAACCATACGTCGATCAGGTCCGGTTCGCGGCGCATGGGCTCGCCCTTGGACGATACGAGCACGATGCGGTCCACGAAGGGGCGGTGCAGATCGACGCGGTCGTAGTTCGCTTTCGACATATCGCCCGGAATGAACTCCTTGTAAGGGTTTTCGGTCATCAGGCCCGCGGCCACCGATTTGTCGATTTCGCCGACGAGCTCCCCGAGGGAGCCGATGCAGCGGATTTCGGAGTAGTCCTCGGTCGCCCATACCGGCAGCGGCGTGCCCCAGAAACGCGAGCGCGAGAGATTCCAGTCCACCAGCCCTTCGAGCCACTTGCCGAAGCGTCCCGTGCCGGTCGATTCGGGCTTCCAGCGGATCGTGCGGTTGAGTTCGATCATCCGCTCGCGCAGAGCGGTGGTGCGGATGAACCATGAATCGAGGGGGTAGTATAGCACCGGCTTGTCCGTGCGCCAGCAGTGGGGGTAGGAGTGGGTGTGCTTCTCGATCCTGAAAGCCTTGTTCTGCCCCTTGAGCATTACGGACAGGTCGATGTCCAGGTTGGTATCGGCATCCGCAAGCTGTTCGTCGTAATCGTTTTTGACGTAACGTCCGGCCCACTCGCCGTATAACTCCGTATCGACGCTTGTGCGGACGAACTCCGGGTCGAGCTCCTCCACGGGGAAGAACTTGCCCGTGCGGTCCACCATCGGCTGGTTCTTGCCGGCGCGGTCCACCATGAACAGAGGGGCGATTCCCGCAGCGCGGGCCACCCGGTCGTCGTCGGCTCCGAACGTCGGGGCGATATGCACGACGCCCGTACCGTCGGATGTGGTGACATAGTCGCCCAGGATCACGCGGAACGCATCGCCCGCCGGCTTCACCCAGGGGATCAGCTGTTCATAACGGATTCCCTCCAGCTCGGGGCCTTTGAGCGTGCCGGGCAACACTTCGTATGTCCCTTCCATCTTTTTGGTGAAGCAGGACGGCAGCAGCTCGCGGGCCAGCACGACGGTCTGCGGCTGGCCGGTATAGGGATTGCGGCACTTGACGCGGACGTATTCGATGGCGGGGCCGACGGCCAGCGCCGTATTCGATGGGAGCGTCCACGGAGTGGTCGTCCATGCCAGGAAATAGAGCGGCCCCTCCGCATCGCGGAAGAGGGATTCGCTGCGCTCGTCGCGCACCACGCGGAACTGCGCCGTGCAGGTCGTATCCTTCACGTCGCGATAACAGCCCGGCTGGTTCAGCTCGTGGGTCGATAGTCCCGTGCCGGCGGCGGGGGAGTAGGGCTGGATGGTGTAGCCCTTATAAAGCAGCCCCTTGTCGAAAAGCTGCCGGAGCAGCCACCAGAGCGTCTCGATGTATTTGTTGTCGTAGGTGATGTACGGGTCGTCCATATTGACCCAGTAACCCATCTTGCGGGTGAGCTCTTCCCAGACGCCCGTGTATTCCATGACCGCCTTGCGGCAGGTGCGGTTGTACTCCTCGATCGAAATGCGGCGGCCGATGTCCTCCTTGGTGATGCCCAGCTTCTTTTCGACGCCCAGTTCTACGGGCAGGCCGTGGGTGTCCCATCCCGCCTTGCGGTGGACGCGGAAGCCCTGCTGGGTCTTGTAGCGGCAGAAGATGTCCTTGATCGTGCGGGCCATCACGTGGTGGATGCCCGGCATGCCGTTGGCCGAAGGAGGCCCCTCGTAAAACACGAATGCGGGATGCCCTTCGCGCGTGGTGATGCTTTTGTGAAACGTGTCGTCGGCGTCCCACCGGGCGAGTACCTCGGCTGCCAGTCCCGGCAGGTCGAGTCCTTTATACTCTTTGAACTTCATATGGGTTCGTACTGAATTTGCAAGGTGAACTTGCAAAGATACCAAATTTTCCGGGATAAACAACGGATCGAACGCCTTTCTGACAATCCCGCCTCGGAAATCATCCCGAATGACCGCCCTTCGCGCAGCGGCCGCATCAGCCCCTCCGGCTCCCGGCCGGTAGCCCGGCGTGTCCGTTTACCGCAGGCGGCGGATCACCCGGGCCGGGTTGCCCGCGGCCACGCAGTCGGCGGGCAGGTCGCGTGTGACGACGCTTCCGGCGCCGATGACCGTGCGGTCGCCGACCGTGACGCCCGGGCAGAGGATTGCCCCTCCGCCGATCCAGCAATTGTCGCCCACGGTGACCGGGAGACCCTGTTCGATGCCGGTGGCCCGTTCTGCGGCGTCGAGCGGGTGGTGGGCGGTCAGCAGTTGGACGCCGGGGCCGACCTGGCAGTGACGGCCCAACCGGATCGGGGCCAGGTCGAGGCAGATGCAGCCGAAGTTGATGAAAGTACCCTCGCCCGCAAAGACGTTGTAGCCGTAGTCGCAGTAGAAAGGGGCCCGGATCAGCGCCGTCCCGATGCCGGGGCAGAGTTCGCGCAGGGTGGCGCGGTAGGTGTCGTCCTGCTCGCAGAGTTCGACGTTGAGCCGGTGCGTCAGGCGGCGTGCCCGGTCGCGGTCGGCGGCGAGCTCTGCATCGAAGGGATCGAAAGGCTCCCCGGCAAGCATTTTCTCTTTTTCGGTCATTTTCCGCCTTGCCCGTCAGTCGAAGGACTGCATTTCGATCAGTTTGGAGTAGATGCCGCCGCGCGCCATCAGCTCGGCATGGGTGCCCTGTTCGGCGATGCGGCCGTGGTCGATCACGATGATCTTGTCGGCATTGTGGATCGTGCTCAGCCGGTGGGCGATGACGATGGAGGTGCGCCCCTCGAGCAGCTTGTTGAGGGCCTCCTGCACCAGTTTCTCGCTTTCGGTATCCAATGCCGAAGTGGCTTCGTCGAGGATCAGGATTTCGGGGTTTTTCAGCACCGCGCGGGCGATGGAGAGCCGTTGGCGCTGTCCGCCCGAGAGTTTGACGCCCCGGTCGCCGATGTTGGTGGCGTATCCTTCCGGGGATTCGGCGATGAATTCGTGGGCGTTGGCTACGCGGGCCGCCTCGACGACCTCCTCGTGGGTCGCCCCCTCCTTGCCCATGGCGATATTGGCCTCGATGGTGTCGTTGAACAGCACCGTGTCCTGTGCCACCACGCTCATGTGGGCGCGCAGGCTCTCCTGCGTATAGTCGCGCAGCGATACCCCGTCGATCAGGATGTCGCCGGCCGTCGGGTCGTAAAAGCGGGGGATAAGCTCGCTCAGGGTCGATTTGCCGCCGCCCGAAGGACCGACCAGCGCCACGGTCTCGCCGCGCCGGATGTCGAACGTGATGCCGTCGAGCACCTCGCGGCTGCCGTCGTAGGTGAAATGTACGTCGCGGAAGGCGATGCCGTGTTTCATCTCCGTGAGGGTGCGGGCGGCGGGGTGGTCGGACACCTCGCTCCGGACGTCCAGGAGCGTGAAAATCCGCTCGCCGGCGGCGATGCCCTGGTTGATGGTGGCGAACTGGTCGATGAAGGTGCGCACCGGACGGGTGATCTGCGAGAACATGGCCAGGAAAGCGACGAAACCCTCGGCTTTGAGCGACCCTTCGACCACGAGCATGCCGCCGAAGACCAGCACCACGCCGGCAGCCGTGATGCCCAGGAATTCGCTCATGGGGGAGGCGAGCTGCTGGCGGCGCACCATGGAGAGCACCAGCCGCGAAAATTCGGCGTTGATCGCGTGGAATTTCCTCTTGATGTAGTCGGTGGCGTTGTAGCTCTTGATGACCTTGATACCCGAGAGCGATTCGTCGAGCGTGGAGACCATGTCGCCCATGCGCTCCTGCCCGGTGCGGGCCGGGTGGCGGAGTTTCTTGACGATCTGCCCGATCAGCAGGGCTACCACCGGCAGGAAGACGATCGAGAAGATGGAGAGTTTCCACGAAATCATGAACATCGCGACCAGGTAGCCGATGATGAGCAGCGGCTCGCGGAACGCCACCTGCAGCGTGTTGGTGATGCAATACTGGACTACCGTTACGTCGGAGGTGATTTTGGAGATGACGTCGCCCTTGCGCTGGTCGCTGAAAAATCCGACGTTGAGGTTCATCACGTTGTCGAACAGATCGTTGCGCATGCGCTGCAGGGATCGGGTGCGCATGTTTTCGATCGTCCACGAGCTCAGGTAGCGGAACGTGTTGCTCAGCAGGCTGGTGGTCATCACCGTCACGGCCAGCAGGATCAGGATATTGAGCATCTTGAACTCGGTGCCGAAGACGTGGGTATAGACGTAGCCGACCATCTGGGCAGACGTCTCCTCATTGAAGCTCAGGCGGGCCGGGAGTTCGTATATGGGGCTGAAGCGGTAGTCCGGGTTGAAAAGCGTGCCCAGGATCGGGATGATGAGCACGAAATTGACCGTATTGAACAGCGCATAGAAGACGGCATAGAAAAAATAGGGAATGGCATATTTTTCGATAGGCTTGGCAAAACCAAGAAGCCGGAGGTAGGTCTTGAACATAAGGGCCTGGGTTGGGTTGCTGTTATGATAATTCGGGAAACAAAGGTAGGCAATTCCGTGCATAATTCACAATCCGCCCCGATAATTTCCTCCGGCGCGGATTATTTTTTACCTTTGTACTGCCTTAAAACGAACGTTATGACGAACTTTCGGGAGATAAAACCGACCGAGATATCGGACAATTTCATCCGTTCCATCGGTCAGGAGTGGATGCTCATTACCGCCGGCGACCGGCAGCGCAGCAACGCCATGACTGCCAGTTGGGGCATGGTCGGCCAGATGTGGGGGAAACCCGCCGCGCTGGTCGTGGTGCGTCCGCAGCGCTATACGCGCGAGCTGGTCGAGACCCACGACATGCTTTCGCTGGCGTTCTTCGACGCCGCCTATCGCAGCGCACTGGAGTATTGCGGCTCCCGGTCGGGCCGCGACGAGGACAAGGTGCGCAACGCCGGATTGACGGTGGATTACACCGAGGCGGGCACGCCGATGATCCGGGAGGCCCGGCTGGTGCTCGAATGTCGCAAGCTCTACCGGGACGATCTGCGCGGGGAGGCTTTCCTCGATTCGGGGTTGGCGGGAAAGTGGTATCCCGAAAAGGATTTCCACCGCATGTATATGCTCGAAATCGTCCGAGTTTACGTCAAAAAATAGCACGCGGCCCGTTCGCCGTTTCCGCCCGGCGGAGTTCGGCGGCGCGGCGCGTTGCGGGCTGTCCGTACCATGCGTCTGTGGTCGCTCCATCCGCGTTATCTGGATGCCGCGGGGTTGGTTGCCTGCTGGCGCGAGGGGCTTTTGGCCCGTGCCGTGCTCGCTGGCGCGACGGTCGGATACCGCCGCCATCCCCAGCTCGACCGTTTCCGGGGCTGTGCGGATCCTGTCGCGGCGATCGACAGCTACCTGCGGGTCGTGCTGGCCGAAGCCGGACGGCGCGGGTATCGGTTCGACGGCTCCAAAATCGGACCGGGCGACGACGCCCTGCGGCTGACGGTCACCGACGGCCAACTGGCCTGTGAGCGGGCCCACCTGCTCGGCAAGCTGACGCGCCGTGCGGCGGCCTGCCGGGATGCGCTCGCCGACCCGAAGACCGTTGAACCCCATCCGCTTTTCCGCATCGTTCCGGGGCCGCCCGAGCCGTGGGAGCGCAGATGACCGGCGGCTTTCCATCGAGCGCGGCGGGCGAAAAGGGCGAACGAAGTCTTCGCAGTGAAGCCTCCGACAGCGGCGGCAGCCGCAAGCGGCTTCGGGTCGCGGGAATGAAGCAGGAAAAGAAGAAGAGCTGCGGGCAGCTATTCGGGACAGTAGCCCGTATCCTCCGACAGCAGTGCCCCGTCAGCGGAGGCTGCCACGGCGAGGGCGTCGCAGCGGTTGTTCTCGGCATTGTCCGCATGCCCCTTGACCCAGACGAAGCGAACGTGCTGGCGGCGATATGCCCGCAGGAACCGACCCCACAGGTCGGGGTTTTTCTTCCCGGCGAACCCCTTTTTCTCCCAGCCGAAGACCCATCCTTTCGTTACCGCATCCACCACGTAACGCGAGTCGGAATAGACCGTCACGTCGCAGCCCTCGAAACGCAGCGCTTCCAGTCCGGCGCAGACGGCCATCAGCTCCATGCGGTTGTTGGTCGTGCGGCGAAACCCTTGCGACAGCTCCTTGCGGAACCGTCCGGAGAGGAGCACTACGCCATAGCCCCCGGGTCCGGGATTGCCCCGGGCCGAGCCGTCGGTGTAGATGGTGATTGGGGTAGGCATGTCGCTGGGTCGAAAACGGGTTTTTGGTGAGTATCCGGGACGGCGATGCGAAAGCGCCGCTGAATGGCCGGCGATCCGTCCGTCGCTGATGCAGGTTTGGGCACGTGCGCGGACGAAGCCGTGAGCGGCCCCGTCCGCGCATGCCGCATATTATCCGAGGGCTGCGAGCTGTTCCCGGATCGCCGCGATCCGGGCTTCGGCGTCGGCGCGTTTGGCGCGTTCGTTTTCGACCACCTTGGCGGGCGCCGACTGCACGAAACGTTCGTTCGCCAGTTTCTTCATCACGCTCGCCAGGAATCCTTCGTAATAGGTCAGCTCGTCGGCGAGTTTCCGTCGTTCGGCCTCGGCGTCGATCATCCCGGCCAGAGGCACGAAATACTGGGTGGTTTTGACGATGAATCCCGCGGCCGAGGCATCTTTCTGCGCAACCCGTTCGACGGCCTCCAGGTTGGCCATTTTCCGGATGACGGGTTCGTATTCGGCGGGGTAGTTTTCGTCGGCGATCACCTCGAGCCGGAGGTTTTCCCGCTGGGGCAGGTTGCGCTGCTTGCGGATGTTGCGCACTGCGGAGATGGCCTCCCGCGCCAGGTCGAAACGGGCCAGCAGCGCACGGTCCGCCTCCCCGGGCCGAGGCATGGGTTGCACCATGATCGACTCGCCGGCCTTGCGGGGGGCGAGATCCTGCCACAGCTCTTCGGTGAGGAAGGGCATGAAGGGGTGCAGCGCCCGCAGCAGTGCGTCGAAGAAACCGCGCACGGCGTCGAACGTCGGGCGGTCGATCGGGGCCCGGTAAGCGGGCTTGACCAGTTCGAGCAGCCAACCGCTGAAGTCGTCCCAGAAAAGTTTATAAAGCGCCATGAAAGCCTCCGAGATGCGGTACGAATCGAAATCGGACTCCACGCGGGCCAGCACTTCGTCCATGCGGTGGCGGAACCATTCGACCGAGAGGCGGTTGTTCTCGCTCTGGGCGAGGTTCTCGTCCACTTCCCAGCCGCCCACCAGCCGGTAGGCGTTCCATATCTTGTTGCCGAAGTTGCGGCCCTGCTCGCAAAGCGCCTCGTCGAACATCACGTCGTTGCCCGCCGTCGCGCTCAGCAGCATCGCCACGCGCATTCCGTCGGCGCCGTACTGTGCGATCAGGTCGAGCGGGTCGGGCGAATTGCCGAGCTGCTTGGACATTTTGCGGCCCAGCTTGTCCCGCACCAGCCCCGTGAAATAGACGTTCGAGAAGGGCTTTTCGCCCCGGTATTCGTAGCCGGCCATAATCATGCGGGCCACCCAGAAGAAGATGATGTCCGGGGCGGTCACCAGGTCGTTGGTCGGGTAGTAGTAGCGGATCTCCTCGTTGTCGGGACGGCGGATGCCGTCGAAGACCGAAATGGGCCAGAGCCACGACGAAAACCAGGTGTCCAGCACGTCCTCGTCCTGCCGCAGCTCTTCCAGCCGCAGAGACTCGTCGCCCGTTTTCGCCCGTGCCTTTTCGAGCGCCTCGGCAGGGGTTTCGGCCACTACGAAGCCACCGGAGGGGAGGTGCCAGGCCGGGATGCGCTGTCCCCACCAGAGCTGGCGCGAAATGCACCAGTCCTTGATGTTTTCCATCCAGTGCCGGTAGGTGTTCTTGTATTTCTCGGGGAAGAAACGGATCGTGTCCTCCATGACCGCACGGGTGGCGGGTTCGGCCAGCTCCTCCATGCGCAGGAACCACTGCATCGAGAGCTTGGGTTCGATGGCGACGCCCGTGCGCTCGGAGTAACCCACGTTGTTGGTATAGGGCTCGGTTTTCTCGAGCAGCCCTGCGGCGTCGAGGTCCTTTTCGATGCGTTTGCGCACCTCGAAACGCTCCTGGCCGGCATAGAGGCCCACGCGGTCATTGACCGTGCCGTCGTCGTTGAAAACATCGATGGAGGGCAGACCGTATTTCTCGCCCAGCATGTAGTCGTTCACGTCGTGCGCGGGCGTCACTTTCAGGGCCCCCGTGCCGAAGGCGATATCGACATAACGGTCGCGGATCACCGGAATCGTGCGTCCGACCAGAGGCACCACCACGCGGGCGTCCTGCGGCAGCCAGGCGTACCGCTCGTCGTCGGGATTCACGCAGAGGGCCGTGTCGCCCAGGATGGTTTCGGGCCGGGTCGTGGCGACGATCACCTGCCGGTCACTCCCCTCGACGCGGTAGCGGAGGTAGTAGAGCTTGCCGTGGGTCTCGCGGAACACCACCTCTTCGTCCGAGAGGGCCGTCTGCGCCGCCGGATCCCAGTTTACCATGCGCACGCCGCGGTAGATTTTCCCCTTTTCGTAGAGGTCGCAAAAGACCTTGATTACGCTTTGGGTGCGGGCGTCGTCCATCGTGAATACCGTGCGCTCCCAGTCGCACGAGGCGCCCAGCTTGCGGAGCTGCCGGAGGATCATCCCGCCGTACTGCTCTTTCCACGCCCAGGCATGGCGCAGGAACTCTTCGCGCGTGAGCGACGATTTCTCGATGCCTTCGGCCCGGAGCTTGGCGACCACCTTGGCCTCCGTAGCGATCGAGGCGTGGTCCATGCCGGGCACCCAGCAGGCGTTGCGGCCCGTCATGCGGGCCCGGCGCACCAGTACGTCCTGCAGCGTGTTGTTGAGCATGTGGCCCATGTGGAGCATGCCCGTCACGTTGGGGGGCGGAATGACGATCGTGTAGGGTTCGCGGGCGTCGGGTTCGGAATGGAACAGCCGGTTTTCGATCCAGTAGTCGTACCAGCCGGATTCGATCTGCTGGGGGACGTATTTGTCGGCGATCTTCATGTCGGTCTAAACTTTTCGATCGGCAAAGATACGAAACAATGCGCAAAACGGAAAGTCCGTCGCGCAAAATATTTGACCCTCTTGCGCGTTGCGCAGGGCGGCCCGGCGGACGGATGTTGATAATTTGTTGAAGACGCAGGCCCGTATGAAATAAATATCGCGAAAAAAGCGTTACCTTTGCACATTGTACCAAGGAGATCAACCATGAGTAAGAAAGATAACGACAAAGTACGCAAAATCGATCTGGACGAGTTGGGAACGCTGCCCGAACTGCTGGACGGCAAACACCACGTCATCCCGATCGTCACCGCGCCGGACGAGCTTCCCGAGGAGGTCAGCATCCCCGAGGTGATGCCCATTCTCACCCTGCGCAGCTCGGTGCTTTTCCCCGGCTCGATCACCCCCATCACGGTCGGACGCGAGAAGAGCATCCGCCTGGTGCGCGAGGTGAACGCCCGCGGCGAACTGCTCGGCGCCGTGCTTCAGCGCGAGAGCGACGTGGAGGATCCGGCGCCCGACGACATGTACAAGGTCGGAACGGCCGCCCGCATCATCAAGATACTGGAGATGCCCAACGGCAACCTGACGGTCATCCTCAACGGATTGGAGAAAATCGAAATCAACGAATACCTCACCTCCGACCCCTATTTCAAGGCGTCGGTGACCCCGCTGCGCGACACTGCTCCCGACGCCAAGAACATCGAATTCGAGGCGTTGGTGGATTCGGTACGCGACGTGGCGCTGGGCATCATCAACGTTTCGCCCAACATGCCCAAAGAGGCGGCTTTCGCCATCAAGAACATCGACTCCCGCCGGGGGATCATCAACTTCATCTGCTCGAACCTCGACCTCTCGGACGAGGATCGGCAGGCGTTGCTCGAGGCTCCCGGCTTGCTGGCCCGCGCCCGCAAGCTGCTCGAAATCCTGATCCGCGAACAGCAGTTGGCCGAGCTCAAGAGCCAGATTCAGGAGCGGGTCAAGGAGGAGATCGACAAGCAGCAGCGGGAGTACTACCTCCAGCAGCAGATGCGCACCATCCAGGATGAACTGGGCGAGGGGGCCGATGGCGAGGTCGAGAAGATGCGGGCCGAGGCGGCCAAGAAAAACTGGCCCAAGGAGGTGGCGGAGCTTTTCGAGAAGGAGATCACCAAGCTCGAGCGGCTCAACCCCGCCGTGGCGGAGTACTCGGTGCAGGTGACCTACCTGCAGCTTATGCTCGAACTGCCCTGGAACGAGACGACCCGGGACAACCTCGACCTGGAGTGCGCCCGCAAGCAGCTCGACCACGACCACTTCGGTCTGGACGAGGTGAAAGAGCGCCTGCTCGAACACCTGGCCGTCATCAAGCTCAAGGGCGACCTCAAATCCCCGATCCTCTGTCTTTACGGTCCTCCGGGCGTGGGCAAAACTTCGCTGGGCAAGTCGGTGGCTGCGGCGCTGGGCCGCAAGTTCGGCCGCATATCGCTCGGCGGCTTGCACGATGAGGCCGAAATCCGGGGGCACCGCCGCACCTACATCGGGGCTATGCCGGGTCGCATCATCCAGACCATCAAGCGGTGCGGCTCGTCCAACCCGGTCGTCATCCTGGACGAGGTGGACAAGGTGACGGTGAGCAATCACGGCGATCCTTCGAGCGCGCTGCTGGAGGTGCTCGACCCCGAGCAGAACACGACTTTCCACGACAACTACCTCGACACGGAATACGACCTCTCGAAAGTACTTTTCATCGCTACGGCCAACAACGTGGGGAACATCAACCCCGCGCTCCGCGACCGCATGGAGATGATTAACATTCCCGGCTACATCCTCGAAGAGAAGGTGCGCATCGGTCTGGACCACCTGCTACCCAAGCAGATGGAGGCCCACGGCATCAAAGCCGGGGAGCTCGCCATGAGTCCGGCGGTGATCGAGTGCATCATCGCGGGCTACACCCGTGAGTCGGGCGTCCGCTCCCTGGACAAGCATCTGGCGAAGATCGCCCGCGCCCGGGCCAAGCAGATCGCTTTCGAGGAGGCGTTCGCCCCTGAGATCACGGAAAAGGATGTGGAGAAGATTCTCGGCATGCCCAAATTCCTCTGCGAGCAGTACGAGGTGGGCGGCATGACGGGCGTGGTGACGGGGCTGGCGTGGACGGAGGTCGGCGGCGATATCCTCTACATCGAGTCGGTGCTCACGCCCGGCAAGGGCAAGGTGAGCCTGACGGGCAATCTGGGCGACGTGATGAAGGAGTCGGCCACCATCGCGCACGAGTGGGTGATGGCCCACCATGCGGAGCTGGGGATCGACCCCGCGCTGTTCGAGAAGAACGACATCAACATCCACGTGCCCGAGGGTGCGATCCCGAAGGACGGCCCCTCGGCCGGCATCACGATGGTCACTTCGATCGTCTCGACCTACACGGGCCGCAAGGTCCGCGAGCGCATCGCCATGACGGGTGAGACGACCCTGCGGGGCCGGGTGATGCCCGTCGGCGGCATCAAGGAGAAAATTTTGGCCGCCAAGCGAGCCGGCATCACGCAACTCATCCTGTCTGCGGACAACCGCAAGGACATCGCCGAGATCAAGGAGGAGTACATTGCGGGGCTGACCTTCCATTATGTGAAGACCAATGAGGAGGTATTGAAGCTGGCGCTCGAATAGCTTCCCCATTAACGGATACGACAATGAATATCGAGGATTTCAGAGCCTATTGTCTCTCGTTTGCAGGGGCGCACGATGATTTTCCGTTCGGGAAATCGACGTCGGATTACGACCGCGATATTCTCGTGTTTTACGTTCTGGACAAATGGTTTTGTTTTGTGAACGCCGTGGCCTGGGATTTCTGCAACCTGCGGTGCGCCCCCGAGCGGATTCCGGAGCTGCGGGAGCGTTACGAGGGCGTCGGCCCGGGCTGGCACATGAACAAAAAACATTGGATCAGCGTACGTTTCGACAGCGATGTGCCCGAAAAGATGGTGTTGGAGCTGGTGAAGCAGTCGTATGAACTGGCCGTGGCGCACCTGACGAAAAAGCAGCAGGCCGTGTTGGCCGAAGAAAAAAGCAAGGCATGAAAATTATCGCCATCATTCCGGCCCGTTACGCCTCGACGCGTTTCCCCGGCAAACCGCTTGCCCTGTTGGGCGGGAAGCCCGTGATCCGGCGGGTCTGCGAGCAGGTCGGCCGCGCGGTCGGCCGCACGGTGGTCGCCACCGACGACGAGCGTATCCTGACGGCCGTCCGCGATTTCGGCGGCGAGGCTGTGATGACTTCGCCCGACCACCGCAGCGGCACCGACCGCTGCTACGAGGCTTACCGTCAGCTCGGCGAGCCGTACGACATCGTGCTGAACGTGCAGGGCGACGAGCCGTTCATCCGTCCGGAGCAGATCGACGCGATCCTCCGGTGCTTCGACGACCCGGATACCGACATTGCCACCCTGGTGAAACCGTTCCGGCCGGAGGACGGCCTCGGGGCGCTCGAGAATCCCAACTCCCCGAAAGTGGTGCTGGACAGCCGTTCGCGGGCCCTCTATTTCTCGCGTTCGGTGATCCCCTTTCTGCGGGGCGTGGAGCAGGAGAGGTGGCTGGCTTCGCATACGTTTTACAAGCATATCGGCATGTACGCTTTCCGGGCCGAAGCGCTCAGGGAGGTGACGGCCCTCGCGCCTTCGGCGCTCGAGCGGGCCGAGTCGCTCGAACAGTTGCGGTGGATCGAAAACGGCTACCGCATCGGCGTCGGCATCACCGGACAGGAGACCGTCGGGATCGATACGCCCGAAGACCTCGCGCGTGCCGAGGCGTTCCTCAAAACCCACCCTGATTTTTCGGATAAGGCATGAAACCGCTCTTTATCGCCGGTCCCTGCGTGATCGAATCCGCCGAACTGCTCGACTGCGTTGCCGAACGTCTCGTGCGAATCAACCGTGCGCTCGGCACGGACATCCTTTTCAAAGCCTCCTTCGACAAGGCCAACCGCACCTCGATCGCCTCCTACCGGGGCGTCGGGATGGAGCGGGGGCTGCGGATGCTCGTCGACGTGCGGGCGAAATGGGGGCTGAAGCTGCTCACCGACATCCATGAATCGTGGCAGGCCGCCCCGGTCGGTGAGGTCGCAGACGTGATCCAGATTCCGGCGTTCCTCTGTCGGCAGACCGACCTGCTGGTCGCCGCCGCGCGGACGGGACGCACGGTCAATATCAAGAAGGCGCAGTTCCTCTCGGGCGCCGATATGAAATACCCCTATGAGAAGGCCCGCGAGGCGGGAGCCCGGGAAATATGGCTCACCGAGCGGGGCAACATGTACGGTTACAACAACCTGGTGGTCGATTTCCGCAACATTCCCGACATGCTCCGCATCGCCGATCGTGTGGTGATGGACTGCACCCACTCGGTGCAGCGTCCCGGCGCGGGCGATGGCAAGACGGCCGGCAATCGGGAATTCGCTCCCGCAATGGCTTTGGCGGCCAAGGCATTCGGCGCCAACGGCTACTTTTTCGAGGTGCATCCCGATCCCGACCGGGCTCTGAGCGACGGCCCCAACATGCTGCGGCTCGACGATCTGGAATCCGTAATCAAATCCCTTTTGCAATGACCGAACAGAACAAGGCGCTCATCTGCGAGCTCGCACGCAAGACCGTCCATGCCGAGGCGCTGGCCCTCAAACGGCTGGAGGCTTCGATCGACCGGTATTTCGCCGAAGCCGTGGAGCTGATCCTCGCCAGCCGGGGCAAGCTGATCGTCACGGGCATGGGCAAGTCGGGGCTGGTGGGGCGCAAGATCGCCGCAACGCTGGCCAGCACGGGGACGCCCAGCTTTTTTCTCCATCCCGGCGAAGCCTTCCACGGCGACCTGGGCATGATCTCCCCCGAGGACATCCTGCTCGCACTCTCCTATTCGGGCGAGACGGATGAAATCCTGAAGATCGTCCCCTTCATCCACAGCAACGGCAACCGGCTGATCTCGATGACGGGCAATCCCGAATCGGCGCTGGCCAAACATTCGGACGTACACCTCGACGTGGCCGTAAGGCACGAGGCCTGCATCCTGCACCTGGCTCCGACCTCCTCCACCACGGCGCAGATCGCCCTGGGCGACGCGCTGGCCGTGGCTCTGATGAAGATGCGGGGTTTCACGAGCGTCGATTTCGCACGGCTTCATCCGGGCGGAAGCCTCGGGCGGCGTCTGCTGATGACCGTGGGCGACGTGATGCACGGCGACAACCTGCCGGTGGTGGCGCCCGACTGTCCCGCAACCCAGATGATCCACACGATCAGCAAAGGCGGATTGGGGCTTATCGTGATTTGCGACGGCGACCGGATCGAGGGTATCGTCACCGACGGGGATATCCGCCGGGCCATGGAACGACGGCAGTCCGATTTCTTCTCGATCCGGGCCGGCGACATCGCCACGCGCAACCCCAAGACCATCCCGAGCAGCGAGAAGCTGATCGTGGCCGAACGCGAGATGACCCGCAACAAAATCACCTCGCTGCTGGTGACCGACGAGGGGGGCAGGCTCGCCGGCGTGATTCAGATTTACGACATCAAGTTATAGCGGATTCCCGAACCTGCATCCCGGGCTCCGTTACGCTCCGCGGTAGGGTTCTCCGTCTGGTATTTTTACCGCTGACTGCCGAACGGCGTTACGCACCTATAGGGTTGCGCAGCGCCGTTCGGTTTTCTCGGCAGCGGCAACTCTGCAACACGACCGTACGGGTGCATTGCGGGTGACGGCTGCAAAAGGGCAGCGGATACAAAAAACTCCCGGTCACCGACCGGGAGTTTTGTTACATATCGCCCATATACTCGAATTCCTCGGGAAATTGAATTGCGTCATCTCGGCAAGGGCGAGCAGTAAACCAGTATTTCTTCTTCGCTACTATTTCTTCCCATGAATAATGCTCCAATGTGTCCGGACTGAAAGCATACATATGGCCTAATACGCCATCTTTAAAATTTGTGGGCGACATAGATATGCAAACTCTATTATGGCTTTTTGCAAGAATTAGTGTCGGTTTTTCCATCAAACCGTCATAGGCCGGATAAGATACTTTTCCATCCTTATAATAGTCCAGATAGAAATAAGTATCTTTATTTGAATTATTGGCGAAACATTGTGTCCAACTATCTTCCCAGAATGCTTCGCATGAGATAAATAACAGGCACAGTATCGAAAGAAAGATTCTCATAAGCTTATATTACGTGTTCGGATAATGACTTATTCCTGCTTTATTCTATCCGTTCGATTCTCCGCCTTGTCGCTTTAATTGGGGCCGAGGGCAAGGGTGGCAGACAATAAACCGCAGGTCTGCAGTTCGGCCTGCTCTGACAAATTTAGCGATTTATCTCGGTCGCCGCAATCCTTTCGTCCGTTAAGTTGCATTTCCATGTGCAGCCGTTGCTGCGCAGCGCTCCTGCTGGCCCGAATGTTGCGTTTTGCGGGAGGTTACACCAAATCGAAACGACCATGAAAAGAGAAAATGCACAGGGCGACGTACTCGTGGACCCGCGCGAAGAATATTATCACGACGACTATCCGGAGCAGCACCAGCCGGCGCCCGGACTGGAACAGCGGATGGACCCCAAACCCGACGCCGGGGAGGAGAGCTACCGCGGGCACGGCCGGCTCGAGGGCCGCAGAGCCCTGATTACGGGCGGCGATTCGGGAATCGGCCGCGCCGTGGCCATCGCCTTCGCCCGCGAAGGCGCACAGGTCGCCATCAACTACCTGGAGTCGGAGCAACCCGACGCCGACTCGCTCCGCCGCCTGCTGGAAGAGGAGGACCGGCATGTGGAGTTGCTGCCGGGCGATATCAGCCGCGAGGAGACCTGCCGTCAAATCGTGCGCGACGCCCTCGAACGGCTCGGCGGGCTCGACATCCTGGTGCTCAATGCCGGGACGCAAACCGCCGTCAAGGAGATCGAGCACCTCTCGACCGAACAGTTGGTCCGTACCTTCGAGACCAACGTATTCTCGCTTTACTGGACTGTCAAAGAGGCGCTGCCGCACATGCGGGCGGGGGCGTCGATTATCACCACTTCGTCGATCCAGGCATTCCAGCCCACGCCGTTCCTACTCGACTATGCCGCAACCAAGAGCGCCGTGGTCGGCTTCACTCGATCGCTGGCCAAACAGCTTGCACCCAAAGGCATCCGGGTGAACTCCGTCGCTCCGGGTCCGATCTGGACGCCCCTTCAGGTGACGGGCGCCCAACTGCCGGAGAACATCCCGACGTTCGGGCAGAGTACGCCCCTCGGTCGCGCAGGTCAGCCCGCGGAGCTCGCCCCGCTCTATGTCTTCCTCGCATCGAACGAGTCGAGCTACATCTCGGCCCAGACCATCGGCGTGACGGGCGGCCGCTATATCGACTGACGCTGACGGTGAAACAAAGCGGCCGACGGCGGCAGACCGGCCGCAGCGAACATAGAGTCGGGGCGAACATAGAGTCGGGGCGAACGGTGCCGGGGCGAACGTAGAGTCGGGGCGAACGTGGACGGGCAACGGGGAATTGGTAGCGGGGAAGCGGTTTCGCATCCAGTGGTTCTCCGTCGGATCGCCGAGGCGGACTCCGGGGACGATGCAGGGATAAAAACGGGATGCACGGGACGAATTTTCCGCCCGTTGCAAGGATGTTTGGTTTGCGGTTGCTATCTTTGACCTGTACGAAAACCGCCGACCATGACCCGATCGAAAAACCTGGCGTTCACAACGCCCCTCAAAGGCAATCTCGCCCTGTGCGACCCCTGTGACGACGCAGATCTGCATCGCATCCGCGACCTGTACAAATTCATCTGGGTACGGGAGGGGAGGGTACAGCTCCGCATCGACCACATTCCGCTCGAGCTGCATGCGGGCGAATTGGTGCCGCTCACCCCGCATCACCGGCTCGAAATCCCGCAGATCGATGCAGAGGTGCTGATTCTCGCCTTCGACAGCAATTTCTACTGCATCTTCGGCCACGACGGGGAGGTGTCGTGCAGCGGCCTGCTTTTCAACGGCACCTCGGAGTTGCTGCGGCTCGAACTCAACGAAGAGCGGGCCGCGGCCCTCGGACGGGTGATCGACGACCTGCGTGCCGAGTACGAGGTGGCCGACGGTCTGCGCGAGGAGATGCTCCGCATGCAGCTCAAGCGGTTCATCATCCTCTGTACCCGCTTTGCCCGCGAGCGCTTCGCCGTCCATGCCGACCGGGAAAAGCTCTTCGACATCGTGCGCCGCTACTATGTGCTCGTCGATGAACATTTCCGCACCCGCAAGCGGGTGCAGGACTATGCCGGGCTGCTGACCCGCTCGCCCAAGACGCTCGCCAACCTCTTCGCCGCATACGGCCAGCCGTCGCCCCTGAGCATCATCCGCGACCGGGTCAATGCCGAGGCGCGGCGTCTGCTGCTCTACACCTCCAAAAGTGCCAAGGAGATCGCCTATCTGCTGGGGTACGAGGACACGGCGGCATTCAGCCGGTTTTTCGCCAAGATGAACGGCGAGAGCATCACCGCGTTCCGCCGCCGGGAAAAACGGGAATAATCACCAACATATCCGGCACTCCGGCCATCGTTCGGGAACGGTGCATCGCCGACCTTTGCATCATCGGATTTTTAAGGACAATAATTATGATGCAAAGACTTTCTGGCCTGTTTTACCGCTTTCTCGGGATTGCGGCAGGCGCACAGCGTTTCGGCCTCGGAATGATCCGGGTCGCCATTCTCGTTATCTTCGTCTGGATCGGGGCGCTCAAATTCAGGAACTACGAGGCCGAGGGCATCGTCCCTTTCGTGGCCAACAGTCCTTTTATGAGTTTCTTCTACAACGAGAAAGCTCCCGCGTACAGGGACTACAAACTCAGGGAGGGCGAATTCGACGCAGCCAAGCATGAATGGCATGTCGCAAACAACACCTACGGCTTTTCGCATGCTCTGGGTGTGCTCATCATGGGCATCGGCATCCTGACGTTCCTCGGTTTCTTCTCCCTCCGTGCAGGGTTTCTCGGCGAGCTGCTGGTGATCGTGATGACGCTCGGAACCCTTTCGTTCCTGGTGACCACGCCCGAAGCGTGGGTGCCCGACCTGGGCGGCGGGGAGTACGGCTTTCCGCTTCTGTCGGGCGCCGGACGACTGGTAATCAAAGATACGGCGATCATCGCCGGTGCCGTTGTGCTGCTTTCGGACTCGGCTCGCAGGCTCCTTGCCCGGCATCGGGACGGGATGGAAAAAGCGATGCGGGAATAACGAAACCGGCCTGCGGCCGCCCGCCGGTTTTTCGTAACTGCGGCACCGCATGAAACGAAGCAGGGACGTTCCCAAACGTCCCTGTCTTTTTACGCCGCCTCTGGGCTCTGTCCGCTGATGCGTCCTGTTCGCCATCAGTCCATGCCCGCATCAGGCCTTGTTCGCTGTTGCGTTTGTCGTCGGCTTGCGGTGATGCCGTACACTGCCGTAGCGTAGTGTCCGAGCGGTGTGGCGGCGACTATTTCTGGCGGAAATGGATCGCAACCGGCACGCCCGAAAAATCCCACTGCTCGCGCAGCTTGTTTTCGAGGAAGCGGCGGTAAGGCTCCTTGATGTACTGGGGCAGGTTCACGAAGAAAGCGAACTGCGGTGTCTGCGTTGGGAGCTGGGTGATGTACTTGATTTTGATGTACTTGCCTTTGGTGGCCGGCGGTGGCGTCGTCTCGATGATCGGGAGCAGGTATTCATTGAGCTCCGAGGTCGGGATGCGGCGCTTGCGGTTCTGGTAAACCCGGATGGCCGTTTGGAGCACCTCCAGAATGCGCTGCTTGTTGATGACCGAGGTGAAGATGATCGGAATGTCGTTGAAAGGCGCGAGTCTGGATTCGAGGAACTCCCGCCACTCCTTCATCGTGTTGTTCCCCTTTTCGACCAGGTCCCATTTATTGACCACGATCACGCACCCTTTGCGGTTGCGCACGATCAGGTTGTGGATGTTCAGATCCTGGGATTCGAGTCCCTGCTGTGCGTCGAGCATCAGGATGCAGACGTCCGCATTTTCGATCGAGCGGATCGACCGCATCACGGAATAGAACTCGAGGTCTTCGGTCACCTTGCCCTTCTTGCGCATCCCGGCCGTATCGACCAGGTAGAAATCCATGCCGAACTTGTTGTAGCGCGTGCGGATCGAATCGCGCGTGGTGCCCGCAACGGGGGTGACGATGTTGCGCTCCTGACCCAGCAGGGCGTTGGTGAGCGACGATTTGCCCACGTTGGGACGCCCCACGATGGCGATGTGAGGCAGGTCGTCCTCCTCTTCGGCGGCGGCGTCTTCGGGCAGGCGGCGGAGGATCTCATCCATCAGGTCGCCCGTGCCGCTGCCGCTCATGGAGCTGATGCAGAAAGGCTCGCCCAGTCCGAGCGAGTTGAATTCGTAGGAGGAGTAGATCTGGTCGTAATTATCGACCTTGTTGCAGACCGGGATCACCTGCTTGGAGGTGCGGCGCAGCAGGTCGGCCATCATCTGGTCGAGGTCGGTGATGCCGGTCGAGACTTCCACCAGGAAGAGGATCACATCCGCTTCGTCGATGGCCAGCAAGACCTGGCGGCGGATTTCATCCTCAAACACGTCGTCCGAATTGACGGTGTAGCCGCCCGTGTCGATGACCGAGAATTCGCGCCCGTTCCAGTCCGTGCGACCGTAATGACGGTCGCGCGTGGTGCCTGCCGTCGCGTCCACGATGGCCCGGCGCTGTCCGACCAGCCGGTTGAAAAGGGTGCTTTTACCCACGTTGGGGCGTCCTACGATTGCTACCAGACTCATACCTTATTTTTTATGGGATGCAAAGATAGCGCAAATCCGCGAAGTAAAAAAGTTTTGACCCGAAAAGCTGCTGCTGCGCCGCCGGTGCATCCCGCAAGCGGGTTACGGGAGCGATGCGGGGGAGCCGCCACCGGTGCATTTCCCGCAGACCGTACCTGTGCGGCGTGTGCTGTCGGGAGGGTTGCCTGCCGTATCGGATACGGCGGGCGTGTGCCGTCAGCCCATGAAGAGCATGTCCGTTTCGCCCGCCTGCTCGGGGAAGACCAGCACGAAGCCGTTGCCGGGCAGCGCTTCGGCCAGCAGGGTGGGTACGCGGCTCATGGCCGGGTGGTAGGAGACGCGCTCGCGGCGGCTCATGACCAACCATACGCAGTCGTCGCGGCGCACTTCGCCGAGCAGCTCGGGCAGGTCGTCCCAGGTTTCAAAGAGGATGTACTGCGCTTCCGCCCCCTGCCGTCCGGTGCCCGCCCGCAGGAAGCGCATGGTCGCCGCCGGAGCATAGAAGGCGAGCTTTGCGCCCGTGTTGCGTCCCAGGTCGCGCACGCGGCGCAGCCAGCTCTGGAAGCCGGCCTCCTGCTCCGCCTTGCGGGGGACGATCACCACATGCCGCCGCAGGGTTTGCAGGGGTTGGCGGGGCTGGTAGATCAGGGTGGTGACGTTGCAGTGGTGCAGCAGCTCGGAGAGCGTACGTCCCAGGCCTGCGGGTTCGGCCTTCGCCCGGTGCATCCCCATCACCAGGTCGGTGATGCGGTGTTCCCGCACCACGCCCATGACGGCATTGACGATGTTCACGTCGTAGCGGAGCAGCGGGTGGAGGTAGTTGTCCGTCGCGGCAGCCGCCGAAGCCGCGGTTTCGAGCAGCGCGGCGGCGCGTTTGCGGGCGTCGAGATCCTCCGTGCGGTTGTCCAGCGCACGGAGGGCATAGAGCTCGGGCGGTTTTCGCGCCGGGCTGACGGCCGTGCTCAGGGCGATCAGTTCGCCCACGTTTTCACGGTTGGAGACGGGGATGAGGATGCGTTCCCGCTCGTGGGCGGGGCCGGGTTCCGCCGGCGTGCCCTTGAGGGCGATCCGGTGGGCGCCCCGCTGGGTGGCGAAGGTCGAGACGGTGCAGGTGGCCAGGATCATCAGGATGGTGCCGTTGAGCACGCTTTCGTTGAGCAGACGGATCGGCTCCCCTTCGGGCGTGTGACCCAGGATCACATTGTACCCCACCATCACGGCGGCCAGCGTGGCGGCGACGTGGGCGCTGCTCAGGCCGAAGATCACCGTACGCTGGTCGCGCGTCAGGCGGAAGCTTTTCTGCGTGAGGACTGCGGCGGCGTATTTTGCTCCCGTGACCAGCACGATCATCACGGCGCTCACTTTCAGCGTCTCCCAGTCGCGGAAGAAAGCCCGGTAGTCGATCAGCATACCCACGCCGATCAGGAAGAATGGGATGAAAATGGCGTTCCCGACGAACTCCACGCGGTTCATCAGGGCCGAGGTGCGGGGGATCAGGCGGTTCATCGCCAACCCCGAAAGGAACGCTCCGATAATGGGTTCGAGCCCTGCGAGCTGCGCCAGGTAAGCCCCCAGAAAAACCATCACCAGCACGAAGACGTACTGCGAGACCGAGTCGCTGCAATGTTTGAAAAACCAGCGTCCCAGCAGCGGAAACAGGAAGGCGATGATGGCGATGCAGGCGACGATCGAGATGCCCAGCCGGTACCAGAAAGCTTCGCCGACGCTGCCCGTCGAGACGCCCACCACGATCGTGAGTACCAGCAGCGCCAGCATGTCGGTGATCACCGTGCCGCCGACGGCGATGGTCACGGCCTTGTCGCGCGTGATGCCCAGCTTGCTGACGATGGGGTAGGCGATCAGGGTTTGCGAGGCGAACAGGGCCGCCAGCAGGATCGAGGAGGGGAGCGGAAAGCCGAGGATGTAGTGGCCGCCCGGAATCCCGACGGCCATCGGGATCAGAAAGGTATATAGTCCGAACACGAGGCTGCGGCCGCTGTTGCGCCGGAAATCGTCGATGTCGATTTCGAGCCCCGAGAGGAACATGATGTAGAGCAGCCCGGCCGTGCCGGAGAGGATGATGCTGCTGTCGCGCAGCACCAGGTTGAGGCCGTGGGGCCCGATGACCGCGCCCGCGATGATGAGCCCCAGCAGGTAGGGAATCCTCAGCTTGTTCAGCAGCAGCGGTGCGGCCAGAACGATCGCCATGATAAGCATGAACTTGAGGATCGGGTCTTCGAGCGGCAGGCTGACGGGCAGCGGATGGGCGAGGAGTGCGAACATAGGCTGAATAGGGGCGGTTAAGGTGCGCCGTTTACAAATATACGAAAAAAAACGGAAAACGGGGCGCCTTGCCGTGACGTGAAAACAGGCCGTGCGGCGAAACGTCCGTCCCGTCCGCCGTGCGGTCGCAGAGGTTGTCTCCGGAGTTGTCCGCCTGCGGGAAGACGAAAAAAAATCCGCCTGCCGGAAAGGGTTTGCGGAAAAAAATGTAACTTTGACAAAATATAAGCGATACACGGAAGCGATGACGATTGAGAAAGTGGACCGGCGGCTGCTTCTGCCGGTGTTGATGGGGTTCTTCATCATGGGGTTCTGCGATATGGTCGCGCCCGTCACCCGCCTGATCGGGGATGAGTTTCCGGCCGCACAGCAGTCGGCCGTGAATTTCCTGCCTACGATGGTGTTTCTGTGGTTCCTGCTGCTCTCGACCCCGACGGCCGGGCTCATGAACCGCATCGGCCGCAAAGCCACGGCGATGGTCGGATACGGCTTCACCGTGGTCGGACTGATGATTCCCTATCTTGCGGGCGAAGGGAGCGGGCTGGCGTGGTATTTCGTCGGATTCGGCCTGCTGGGGATCGGCAATACGGCGATCCAGGTGGCCATCAATCCGCTGCTGGCCACCATCGTGCCGAACGAAAGGATGACCAGCTACCTGACCGTGGGACAGATTTTCCGCAACACGTCGCTGTTGCTGGTGGCCCCGATCGTCACGGCGTTCGTGGCCCTGACCGGCAGCTGGCGGCTGTTGCTGCCCCTCTATGCGGGGCTGACGGTGCTGGGCGGGGTGTGGTTGCAACTCACCACGGTCGCCGAACCCGTGCGCGAGCGCACCTCGGTCGGGATGATCGACTGTTTCCGTCTGCTGGGCAACCGCACGGTGGCGGCCTGTGCCCTGGGTGTGGCCTGCTTCATCGCCTCCGACGTGGGCATCGGCTTCCTGTCGGCGCGGCTGATCGACAACCCCAACTCGATCCTTACTACCACGGGATTCTATGCCTGCCGCATCGTCGGAACGATCGTGGGGGCCTATGTGCTGCTCCGTGTCTCGGACGTGAAATACCTGCGCTGGAACATGGCCCTCGCCCTGGCGGTTTGCTGCGCCCTTTTCTTCGTGCGCAATGCGGCTGCGATCTATGCGCTGATCGGCGTGCTGGGCTTCGCCATGGCCTGCGTATTCGCCACGTTCTATGCGGTGGCGACCAAGAGCGCACCCGAGCGGGCGAACGAAGTGGCGGGACTGATGATCCTGGTCATCGCGGCCGGGGCGATCTCTGGGCCCGTCGTGGGAGCTATCGTCCGTGCGGCCGGCGACGCCCGGTTCGGACTGCTTTACGTGATCCCGCTGGTGGTTTACCTGCTGTGGGCGGGATTTTATGTCGGATCAAAAAAGAATAAGCGATGAACAAGGGAAAAACCGTACTCGTCCTGCTGCTGCTCGCAGTCCTGTCTCTCCCCGTGCGCACCGCGGCGCAGCGCCGTACCTTCGTGGAGTGGGGCGTGCTGGGCGGACTGAACTTTTCGGACTTCTCGTCCAAGGACAAGTCGTTCGACGTGAGCAACAAGCTCGGCTTCCAGGCCGGCATCTCCATCGGGGTCAATCTGGGACTGGTGGCCATCCAGCCCGAAATCCTCTTCGTCCGCCAGACTTTCGGGGTCGAGCACGCCGATATCGGGCGCGTGAAGGTCAAGTCCAATTCGATCGACGTGCCGGTGCTGCTGTCGGTAAGGGTGCTCAAGCCCCTGCGCATCAACGTCGGCCCCGTATTCTCGGTGATGAACGACTGCAAGTACAAATGGGGCAGCGACCTGATCGATTTCGGACGGGCGCGTCCGACGGTCTCCTACACCCTGGGGTTGGGGTTGGTGCTCGGGCGCAACTTCCTGATCGACTGCCGATACAACGGGCAGTTCACCTCCAAAAAGACCTATTACACCGAGGATGCCGTGCGCATCGATCTGAAATCCTACTCCGTGGGGGTGAGCATCGGTTATGTCTTCTGACGGTATGACGGAAACGGAACAGAGACAGATCGTCGTCGAGGGGGCCGATCCCCGCGAGCTGTACGGTCCCCAGGAAGTTTACCTCGAGCAGATCCGGACCCTGCATCCCCGGCTCAAGATCGTCGCCCGCGGCTCGTCGCTCAAGGTTTTCGGCCCGCAGCCCGAGACCGAACGGTTCGCCACAAAGATGGAGGGGTTGGTAGCCTATTACCTCAAATACGGTCATATCTCGCGCGAGGTCGTCGCCCAGTGCTTTTCGGGCGGGCCGATCGCAGAGGAAGCACCCGCCGACAAGGATGTGATCCTCTACGGCAACGGCGGTACGATCGTTCGGGCCCGCACGGTCAATCAGCGGCGGCTGGTGCAGGCGTACGACAAACACGATCTGCTCTTTGCCGTCGGCCCCGCAGGATCGGGCAAGACCTACACGGCCATCGCGCTGGCCGTCCGCGCTTTGCGCGAAAAGCAGGTGAAGCGCATCATCCTCACCCGCCCCGCCGTCGAGGCGGGCGAGAAGCTGGGCTTCCTGCCCGGCGATATGAAGGATAAGCTCGACCCCTACCTGCAGCCGCTCTACGATGCGCTCAATGACATGATCCCGCCTGCCCGCCTGCAGAAATTCATGGAGGAGGGCACCGTGCAGATCGCTCCGCTGGCCTACATGCGCGGCCGGACGCTCGACAACGCCTTCGTCATCCTAGACGAAGCGCAGAATACGACCCTCTCGCAGATCAAAATGTTCCTCACGCGCATGGGGCGCAACGCCAAATTCATCGTCACGGGCGACGTGACGCAGATCGACCTGCCGCGTCGGGAGGACAGCGGCCTGGTGCGCGCGACGGAGACCCTTGCAGGTGTGGAGGGCATCGCCGTCGTGGAGTTCGACAAGCGCGACATCGTGCGCCACCCGCTGGTCAAGCATATCGTCGAGGCCTTCGACCGCCATGCCCGCGGCGAGGCCCCGGCCGAAGGTGAACAAGCATAATCAACCAATAATCGAATAGCCATGAATGAGAAACTGACCGCTTTGAAACCCGCTCTGGTCTGGAAGCATTTTGCCCGGATCGCCGATATTCCCCGTCCTTCGTACCACGAGGAGCAAATCCGCCGGTACGTCCTCGACACGGCCCGCAGCCTCGGGCTGGAATGCCGCGAGGACGAGGCCCACAACGTCTATGTGCGCAAGCCCGCGACGCCGGGCATGGAGAACCGCGAAGGGGTGATCCTGCAGGCCCATCTGGACATGGTGCCGCAAAAGAACAACGACAAGGTGTTCGACTTCCTCAAGGACCCGATCGAGGCCTATATCGACGGCGAGTGGGTGACGGCCAACGGCACGACCCTCGGAGCCGACAACGGCATCGGGGCTGCGGCGATCCTGGCCGTGCTGGAGGACGACACGCTCGTACACGGCCCCCTCGAAGCGCTTTTCACCGCGACCGAGGAGACCGGCATGGACGGCGCTTTCGGCCTGAAAAAAGGGCTGCTCAAGGGCGATATCCTGCTCAACCTCGACTCCGAGACTGAGGGCGAGCTCTATGTGGGCTGCGCCGGCGGACTCGACGCCAACATCACGTTCCGCTATAAGGCCGAGGCGGTGCCCGCGCGTAATTTCCGGGCCCTGCAACTTACGGTCAAGGGGCTCAAGGGAGGCCATTCCGGGATCCAGATCGGATGCCAGCGGGCCAACGCGAACAAGCTCCTGTTCCGTTTTATCTATGCCCAGCGCCGTGGCTGCGACGTGCTTCTCGCGTCGGTGGACGGGGGCGGCCTGCGCAACGCCATTCCGCGTGAGGCGACCGCCGTGGTGCTTGTCCGTGCGAAAGATGCGGAGACGTTCGCCAAAGAGCTCAAGGCGTATGAAAAGATGGTCAGGGCCGAATTCGCCGGGATCGAGGATGCCGTTTCGATTCGCTGCACGGAGACCGCCATGCCTGCGCAGATGATCGAACGGGAGGTTGCCGACCGGCTTATCAAGGCCGTGGTGGCCTGTCCGAACGGCGTGCAGAAGATGTCGATGGCCATGCCCGGACTGGTGCAGACCTCGACCAACCTGGCCCGTGTGGTGTCGGACGGCAAGACGGTGAAGCTCCAATGCCTGCTCCGCAGCTCCGTGAATACCGAGAAGGTCGAACTGGGCGACGCCATTTCCGCCGTATTCGAGCTGGCCGGCGCCAAGGTCGAACTCTCGGGAAGCTACGACGGATGGAATCCCAACATGGCCTCGCCCATCCTGCGGGCGATGACCGAATCCTATGAAGCCCTCTATGGCCGCAAACCGGCCGTGACGGCGATTCATGCCGGACTGGAGTGCGGCATCATCGGCAGCAAGTATCCCAAGCTGGATATGATCTCCTTCGGCCCGACGATCTGCTATCCCCACTCGCCGGACGAGAAGGTCGAAATCGCATCGGTCGGGAAGTTCTACGACTTCCTGGTGCATACGCTCCGCAACGTCCCGGTGAGGAAATAGGGAATGGGGGACGCGATGCTGCCCGCCGTCGATACCCGATGGTTCGTAATTGTCAATCCCGTGGCCGGAAAGGGCCGCGGGCTTGACGATTTTCCGCAGATATCCAAGCTACTGCGCGACGAGGGCATCCTCTCCGAGCCGGTATTCACCGAGCATAAGTTCCATGCCACGGAACTCACGGTCATGGCCGTGCGCCAGGGTTTCCGCCATATCATCGTGGTCGGGGGCGATGGCACGCTCCACGAGGTGGTAAACGGCCTGTTCATCCAGCAGGTCGTGCGGCCCGATCAGGTGTTGCTGGCCGTGATCGGCGTGGGCACGGGCAACGACTGGGTGCGCATGTTCGGCATGCCGAGCCGCTACCGCGAGGCAATCGCGGCTATCCGCGAAGGGCGTTCATTCCTTCAGGACGTGGGTGTGGTGACCTACGAAGAGGCCCACTTCCGCCAAAGCCGCTACATGGCCAACGTCGCTGGCACGGGCTTCGATGCGGTGGTCGTCCGCCGTTTCGGACACATGAAAAAGAAGGGGCGCAGGGGCAAGTGGCTCTACACGCTGAGCCTTATCAACAAGTTCTTCCGCTACAAATCCACCGGCATGAAGGTTTGGATCGACGGACGGCTGGTCTATAACAACCTGCTCCTGAGTATCGCCATCGGCATCTGCAAGTACAACGGCGGCGGTATCCAGCAGTTGCCGCAGGCGGTGGCCGACGACGGATTGTTCGACGTGTCGCTGATCCGGCCGATCCATTTCTGGCACGTGCTGTTCCGTTTCCACTACCTGTTCAACGGCGGCATCTACCGCATCCGCCATATCCTCCAGGAGCGTGGCAGCCGCATCCGGATCGAATCCTCGCCCGAAACCTCGGTCGAGATCGACGGGGAGCTTTACGGCGAGACGCCGCTCGAATTCTCGGTGCTCCCGTGTGCCATCCGTGTGGTCGTCTCCCGCGAGTTTCTCGAACGGCGTGCCGACGGCAAGACCGAGTCGTGCATGCCGCAGCCCGAAGCGTAACGCCGCAGCCCCGGACAGGAGTTCATCCGTCCGGGGCTGTGGCGTAATCGCGTCGGTTCGGCCGATCAGTAATCGATTTCGGTGATGTCGATCTCGGTCACCGTCCATCCGAACAGGTCGGCGGCGCAGTCCTGCTGGAAGCGGGCGATTTGGGAGACGTCGGTCGTGTCGGCAAGCACGGCGTCGAAGAACTGCCCCATCGTGTAGTAATAGGAGTTCACCTTGTCGGCGAAACATTCGTAGAAGGCCCGCTGCTGCTCGCGGTCGAGCCCCGTGGGAAGCACGTCCTGCTCGACCAGGTATTCGTAGGGATAGAGGTGGCGCATGTTGCGGGCGTCGGCGTTGAGTTCATCCACCACCGTGGTGATGACCACCATTTCGACCGTGTCGTCCACGCCCGGCATCGAGATGAAAGTGGCGTAAACGGGGTAGTCCCCCTCCAGGTCGAGGGCGACCTCGTCCGAGAAGAGCACAAATTCCGCATCGGTGAGGTTCTCGACGTAAGCCATTTTGCGGTAGTCGCGCAGGGCTTCCCGGACGGCCTTGCGCTGCTCGTGGTTCCATTTGTGCTGCTGTGAGCAGCCCGCCATAGTAGCCAGCAGCGCGATGACCGGCAGAAGGAGCAGAATTTTTTTCATCGTTTGAAAGAGTTTTTGGTTTACACGGGTGCCGGGTGCAAGAGGTGTGCCAAACTCGCCTATCTGCTTTTGGGATAGGGAAGTGGGATGGCGGACGCCCTATGCGGATGCCTTGCGCCGTCGGAGCCGCAGGTCCGATCCGGCCGGGTTGCCCGTCCGGCATGCGGATCGCCGCCATACGGTGCGGAAAAAAGCCCGGATGCCGGGAGCGGGATTGGGATTTTTGATGTATTTTTGTTCCAAAACCACTGCCATGGATGTGCTCGAATTCCGCGATTACTGCCTGTCGCTCCCGATGACCGAAGAATCGACCCCGTTCGACGAAACCACGCTCGTCTATAAGATCGGCGGACGCATGTATGCCTATGCCGACATGGTCGATTTCACGCGGATCGCGGTGAAGTGTGACCCCGACGAGGCGATCGCTTTGCGCGAGCGTTACCCCGAGGTGGAGCCGGCATTCCATATGAACAAGCGCCATTGGAACGGCATCCGCACCACGGGCGATCTGCCCGATGCATTTATCCGCGAGCAGGTCCGCAACTCTTATCTGCTGGTGCTCCGCCGCAACGTCACACCCCGCGCCCTGCGCGACGAGCTCATAGCTTATGTGGAGCGAACCGGGCTTCCGGAGTGACGGGAACGGCCGTTGCCGGCCTGATCGGAATATAGAAAACGGAACGGGCTGCTTGCATTGCAAGCAGCCCGTTCGTGCGTAGCGTCCGGTGGTTCATCCCTTGCTCGGCGGCACGTGCATCAACCTGCGCCAACGCAGGTAGCCACCGACTGCCAGCACCGAGTAGAGCGCATACAACCCGGCTGTGAAAGGAATCTCCTTGTAGAGATAAAGCCCCACGGTCAGCACATCGACCGCCAGCCAGACAAGCCATTGTTCGAGGTATTTGCGCGACAGCATCCACATGGCCACCACCGAAAGGGCGGTGGTCAGGCTGTCCCAGAAAGGCACCGTGCTGTTGGTGAAGGTGGTCAGCAGCACGTAAATCGCAGCCTGTACCGCCAGTCCGACGACGAGCAGCTGCACCCACAGCACTCCGGGTGTCGGGGCGATGCGGCCGCCCTGCCTGCTCTTGGGCGCACGGCGCCAGACGATCAGACCGTAGAGCCCTGCCAGAACGTAATATCCGTTCATCGCGCAGTCGGCATACAGCCCCGCCTTGTAGTACAGCACCCCGTGCACGACGGGCATGACGAGCCCGACGAGCCATAGCCCGATATGGGCGCGGTATTCGAGCCACAGGTAGAGCAGTCCCAGGGCGATGCCGGTCAGTTGCAGGATGAGTTTGGCGTCCATGGCTTTAGGTTCGTCAGAAGCGCACGGTTACGTTGGCCAGCACGTTCAGCGGCGCCTGCGGGAAATAGAAGCTCTCGTTGATGCGCGACCCGTCCTCGAACGCCGAGGAGTATCCGTATCCGTTGTTGCAGTATTTCGTGTTGAAAAGGTTGTTGATCTGCAGTCCGAAGCGGACGCTTTTTATCGTTTTGGTGCGGAGCGTATAACCCAGGTTGAGGTGGGTGACGCAATACCGGTCGAGCGTCATCTCTTCGATTTCGGCATTGGTCAGGTATTGTTTGCTGACATACTGTGTGTGCAGTACGGCGTCGAATCCGCTGATGTGAAAATCGAACACAACGCCCGCGATGATACTCGGCGAATAGGCGATCGTCGTCGTTCCTAAGCGATTGACGCTTTCGCCTTTCCATTCCCAGTTGTCGGCATTGTCGTAGAGGGTCACATGCTCTTCGTAATTCTTGATGCGGTTCTGACTGAACGTGGCGTTGGCACCGAGTGTAAACCAGCGGGTCGCCTGCCACGAAGCCGCGATCTCGATGCCCCGCCGGTAGCTGTCGGGAATGTTGCGGGCCAGTGCTTCGCCCGTGTCCGACACCTCGCCCGTCAGGATCAGTTGGTCTTTGTAGTCCATGTAGTAGAAATTGACATTGGCCGTGAAGCGGGGCGCCCGGTAGGTATAACCGAATTCCCAGTCGTTCAGGCGTTCGGACGTCGGGTAGTCGCCCGCTTTGGTGTCGGTGAAGTTGTTGCGCGTCGGCTCCTTCTGCGCGATGGCAAACGAGGCGTAAACGTTATGACGGTCGGCAAACGCGTAGCTGACGCCCGCTTTGGGGTTGAAGAAGTCGTAGGAACGGTGGATGTCGAGCAACTGCAGGGCTCCGGTCGTGTCGTCGTAATTGTCGTTTACTCCGGTGATTTTGTGGTGAATGTGCCGGTATTGCATATCACCGAAGATCGTCAGGCCGCGCGCCACCTCCCAGTTGATTTTGGCGAAGACGTTGGCGTCGTTCTTGGTCGTGGCATTGCGGTAATATTCGGTTTGGGGGAAGTCGGGCACTTTTTCCATGCCGAGAACCCGGCCCCAGTGTTCGCCGTCGTACATATTCCACGAAGCGCCCATCGAGAGCGAGAGATGCCCCGTAGTGTAGTTGGCCGACGCGACGATGCCGCCGAAATCGTTGTTCATGGATTTACGGCGGATGAGGTTGGTTTTGGATACTTCGATGCCGGCCACGTCGATGGGGGGAAGGTTGTATTTCTTCAGCTTCTGGTCGTTCTTGTAATTCTGATAGTAGCCGTCGCCGTAGGTGTAGTGCCCTGTCACGTTGAGCGACCAACGGTCGTTGAAACGGTGGCTGATAATCAGATGGTTGTTGATTTGCAGGTAGTTGTCCTTATGGTCGTCGTAGAAGCCAATGACCCCCCGTTTCGGGGATCCCCATTCGTCGAGGATCGGATTGCCCGCAGCGTCGTGGAGGTATCCGTAGATTTCGCCCTCGGGATTATAGCGGCGGTTTTCGGCCATCTGGTCTTTCGTGAGACCGGTATAGGCGAGGTACACCTCGGCCTTGCCGCCGAACGAAAGCACTTTGACCATGGTGCGTCCGCTGTAATAACCGGCCTGGAACATATAGGATTTCAGGTCGGTGGAAGCGCGGTCCACATACCCGTCCGATCCGATATGGGAAACCCGTGCATCCAGCGCCCAGTGGCGACCCAGAAGACCGGACGAAATCTGCACGGCCTGCCTGTTGGTGTTGTAGGAGCCGTAGGACAGCGAAGCCGATCCGTTGAAGACGGTCGGAAGCGATTCGGTGGTCATGTTTACCGAGCCGCCGAAAGCGCCCGTGCCGTTGGTCGAAGTGCCGGCGCCGCGCTGGAATTGGAGCGACCCGACGGTCGATGCCAGGTCGGGCGTGTCGTACCAATAGACCGAGTGGGTTTCGGCGTCGTTCATTGGCACGCCGTTCATGGTTACGTTGATGCGGGTAGCATCCGTTCCGCGCACCCGCATCGAGGTGCCGCCGATGCCCGTTCCCGCTTCGGAAGTCGCAACCACCGAAGGCATGGTTTGCAGCAGCCAGGGTATGTCCTGACCGAAGTTCTTGCGTGCGATCTCTTCGCGCGAGAGGTTGGCGTAGGCCACGGGCGTCTGGCGCGTCGCGCGCGTGGCGGTCACCTCGATCTGCTGGAGTTCGTACATGCGCACGGAGTCCTGTTCGGACGGCTGCTGTGCTTTTGCGGGCAGCGCGCAGAGGAGCGCGACGATTCCCGCGGGGAGTAAAAACCTTTTCATCCTTTTTAAGTTTTGGTTAAGAACTGAAAAGGGGTATGTGTTCGGATTATGCGTCCCGGTCTCGGCATTACCCGTCTCCGGTACAATGGGTATAATCTCAGCCTGATAGTAAGGCACCCCTTTGAATGGTCGGCGCAAATATACGGATAATTCCGTTCCGCCCTAACTTTTCGTCGGATTTTTATTCGCTCCGGTTTGCCCGGGGCCGGCGGATGTGCCTTATCGGGGATTCGTGCGGCAAATGATCTCCGTCATGCTGTGCCGTATACCGCCGGCGAGCCGGTCGTCGGTTCGCCGTAACTCCCCGACAGCCTGCCCGGTGGCGGGTCTGAATACCTTGCCGTGACCGGCCCGTTCAGCAGGTGCCGAAGCGATAGACGATCTTCTGGCAGTAGAGCTCGCCCGGTTCGAGCAGCGGCGAGGGAAACTCGGGCCGATTGACCGCGTCGGGGTAGTTCTGACATTCGAGCGCAACGCCGGCATGGTTCGCGTACCGCCCGCCCGAAAGGGTTTCCGGACAGCCTCCGGCGAGCCGGTTGCCGGTATAGAGCATCACGCCCGGCTGCGAGGTGAGCACTTCGACCCGGCGGCCCGACCGGAGTTCGCGCAGCTCGGCGGCTTCCGCAAGGATGTTGGGCCGCCAGCCGTCGATCGGGAAGGGGTGGTCGTATCCCCCGAAATCGCGGATGCGGTCGAACGTCGCGTCGATGCCGTCACCCAGTCGGCGGAATGCGGTAAAATCCGCCGGCGTGCCCGCCACTTCGAGCATCCGGCCCGTGGGGAGCTGTTGTTCGTCCATCTCGAGCACGCGGCTCGCACGCAGGCGCAGTTCGTGGTCGAGCACGCTGCCGCTCCCTTCGCCCGCGAGGTTGAAATAGATGTGGCTGGTCAGATTGACGGGCGTGGTGCGGTCGGTGCGGGCCAGGTAGGTGATTTCGAGCGTATGGTCGTCATCGAAGTCGAAGATCGCCTCCGCAGCCAGCTCGCCGGGATAGCCCTGGTCGTCCGCCTCCGAGAGCAGCGACATGACCACGCGATTGGTCTCCACGCGGCTTTCCCACAGGCGGTTGCCGAAACCTTTCGTTCCGCCGTGCATGTGATTGACCCCGCTGTTTACCTCCAGCCGGTACGCTCTGCCTTCGACGGTCATGCGGCCGTAGCCGATGCGGTTGGCCACGCGGCCGACGGTTTTTCCCATCGAGGCCGCGTCGCCCAGGTAGTCGAGCGGATGGCGGTAACCCAGCACGACCTCGTCCGTGCGCCCTTCCCTGTCGGGCATCCGAGCCCCGACGACGGCCGCCCCGAGGTTTGAGAGCCGCACTTCGGCTCCGTCGGAGCTGCGCATGGTGTAGAGGACGACGGCTTCGCCGTCGGGGGTGAGGCCCCAGAGATGCTGTTCGATTTCCATAGGACTATTCAAATGGTTGCAGCGTATCCACCAGCTTGTCGATGCGGCGAAGCGTCTCTTCCCGGCCGATGAACGAAGTGACGTCGTACATGCCCGGCCCCTTGCCTGCGCCGACGAGCGCCAGGCGCAGCGTATTCATCACCTGTCCCGTCGGATAGCCGCGCTTCGCGATCCAGCCGTGGACGATCCGCTCGGTGTTTTCCTGCGAGAAATCGTCGATTGCGGCCAGCACTCCGCGCAGTTCCTTGAGGATGCGGGGATTTTCACCTTTCCAGAATTTGCGGGCCTGTTTCTCCTCGTACTCCGTCGGCGCGACGAAGAAGAACGAGATGAGCTCCCACAGTTCGGTGGTGAGCGACGCGCGTTCCTTCATGATGCCGGCGGCGCGGCCCGCCCGCTCGTCCGACACTTCGACGCCATGGGCGCGCAGGAGGGGTTGACAGATTGCGGCCAGTTCCGGGTCGCTGAGGCGGTGGAGGTATTGGGCGTTGAACCAGCGGGCCTTGTCGGGCTGGAAGCGGGCGCCCGATTTGGATACCCGGTCGAGCGAAAAGGCGTCGATCAGCTCCGCCATCGTGAAAAGCTCCTGTTCGGTGCCGGGGTTCCACCCCAGCAGGGCCAGCATGTTGATGAACGCTTCGGGCAGGTAGCCGTCCTCGCGGTAGCCGCGGGCCGTTTCGCCCGTTGGCGACTGCCAGAAGAGCGGGAAGACCGGGAAGCCCATCTTGTCGCCGTCGCGTTTGGAGAGCTTGCCGCCGCCGGTGGGTTTCAGCAGCAGGGGCAGGTGGGCGAATTCCGGCTGCGAGTCCGTCCAGCCGAAAGCCCGGTAGAGCAGATAGTGCAGCGGCAGCGAGGGTAGCCACTCCTCGCCCCGGATGACGTGGGTGATCTCCATGAGGTGATCGTCCACGATGTTGGCCAGGTGGTAGGTGGGGAGCGCGTCGGCCGATTTGTAGAGCACCTTGTCGTCGAGCGTCGAGGTATTGACCTCCACCTCGCCGCGGATCAGGTCGTGCATCCGCACGATTTCGTTCTCGGGCGTGCGGAAACGGACGACCCACTGGTCGCCGCGGGCGATGCGGGCTTCGACCTCTTCGGCGGGCAGGGCGAGCGAGGTGGCCAGGCGGCCGCGCACGGCGTAGTTGTAGGCGAAGGCTTCGCCACGAGATTCGGCATCGCGGCGCAGGGCCTCCAGCTCCTCGGCCGTATCGAAGGCATAATAGGCCCATCCGTCCCGTACGAGCTGGCGGGCGTATCGGAGGTAGAGTTCCCGTCGCTCGCTCTGCCGGTAGGGGGCGTGGGGGCCTCCGACTCCGACCCCTTCGTCGATTTCGATGCCGCACCAGGCGAGCGAGCGGAGGATGTACTCCTCGGCTCCCGGCACGAAACGCTGGGAGTCGGTGTCCTCGATGCGCAGGATCATGGCGCCTCCGTGTTTGCGGGCGAACAGGTAGTTATAGAGCGCGGTGCGGACCCCGCCGATATGCAGCGGTCCCGTGGGGCTGGGTGCGAAGCGCACCCGGACAGGTCTTGACATATTAGGATTCAAATTTGGATTGTTGTCGTTGTCGTTGTTCCTTGCGGTAAACCCGGAAATAGTGCCGGGATCCCGCGATCAGCAGATAAAGCGTCAGTCCGACGGGCAGAACCAGAGAAGCCCAGAGCAGAATCACCACCATTCCGCGATTCCGAATCAGGGAGGTCGCCATTCCCCAGAGGATGACGCCCTGCCAATACCTTGCTCCTATGGCGATCAACCTCTCTTTCGTCTTGTCCGTCATCGATCTACCTCACCCGGTATTCGACCCGCATGGTGATGCGGGCCTTTTTCTGGCGGCTCGAAGTGTTGAACGATCCGCCGGCCGAAAACTCCTCGTTGGTGTTGGCCCCCGTGATCTGGAAAACGCCCATGCGGGCCGAGGCGACACCGCCGATCTTCGCTCCGGCGTTGCGGGCGATCTTGTCGGCGCGGATGCGTGCGTCGGCCGAGGCTTTCTCGATCAGGCCGAGCTTCACGTCGTCGAGCCGGGTATAGTAGTAGTCGGGCTGCGAGGCTTCGATCGAGACGCCCTGAGCGATGAGCGAAGAAATCTCCCGCGAAATGTTCTCCACGGCCTCCACATCGCGCGACTCGATGGTGAAGCCCTGTGTCAGCCGGTATCCGGTGAAGCGCTGCCCGGCCCAGTTGCCGTTGGCATAGATGCTTTCGTACTGTTTGTTCACGTTCACGAACTCGAAGACGACGGCCTCCGCGGGGATGCCGCGCATGGCGATGTAGTCGCTCACCTTGCGCTTGCTTGCCTCGATTTGGGCATAGCCCTGCTCGACGTTGGACGATTCGGCGGTGACCATGCCCCGCCAGACGATCAGGTCGGAGGTGAACTCCGTCTCGCCCAGGCCGGTGACCACGATGCGGTCCTGCGTGCGGTATTTGTAGGTGTACGATTTGCCCAGCACCCATGCGCTCAGCAGGATGGCGAGCCCGATGACGAGGTATTTCCCGATCGCTTTCATATTCCGGTTTTTTAAGGTTTATACATTGAAAAGGAAATGCATGATATCCCCGTCCTGCACCACGTACTCCTTGCCTTCGACGCCGATGCGGCCGGCGTCGCGGCAGGCTTTCTCCGATCCGAGCGTCACGTAATCGTCGTACTTGATGACCTCGGCGCGGATGAAGCCCCGCTCGAAGTCGGTGTGGATGATGCCGGCGGCCTGCGGCGCTTTCGCACCCTTGCGGTAGGTCCAGGCCCGCGATTCGTCCGCACCGGTGGTGAAGAACGTCTCCAGATCGAGCAATTTGTAGGCCGCTTTAATCAGCCGCTCGACGCCCGACTCTTCGAGCCCCATCGCCTCGAGGAACATCTGCCGCTCGTCGTAGTTTTCCAGCTCGGCGATTTCGGCTTCGGAAGCCGCCGCAACCACGAGCATTTCGGCCTGTTCGTCGGCGATGGCCGTCCGCACCGCCTCGGTATGGGCGTTGCCCGTGACGGCGCTCGCCTCGTCCACGTTGCAGACGTAGAGTACCGGTTTGTCCGTGAGCAGGTTCAGGTCGGCGACCAGCCTGCGGTCCTCCTTTTCGAGCATAACCGTGCGTGCGCTGCGGCCCTGCTCGAGCGCGGTTTTGTACTGGAGCAGCAGTTCCACCTGCCGCCGCGCCGCCTTGTCGCCTCCGACGGCGGCCTGTTTCTGGGTTTTGCCCAGACGGTTTTCGATGGTTTCGAGGTCTTTGAGCTGCAGCTCGGTGTCGATGATCCCCTTGTCGCGCACGGGGTCGATCGTCCCGTCCACATGGGTGATGTTGTCGTTCTCGAAGCAGCGCAGCACATGGATGATCGCATGGGTGTTGCGGATGTTGGCCAGGAACTTGTTGCCCAGCCCCTCGCCCTGCGAGGCTCCCTTGACCAGTCCGGCGATATCCACGATCTCGATGGTGGTCGGAACGACCCGTCGGGGCTTGTCGATCTCGGTCAGGCGGACGAGCCTCCGGTCGGGAACGGTGATGACGCCGACGTTCGGTTCGATGGTGCAGAATGGAAAGTTGGCCGCCTGCGCCTTGGCATTGGACAGGCAGTTGAAAAGGGTCGATTTACCCACGTTAGGCAATCCTACGATGCCGCATTGTAAAGCCATATTTCGTTATCTCTCTTTGTGTTCGGTCAATTGTCCGTATGGACGCGCTGCGTCGGCGGGCAGCGGAATCGGGCATACATCCTCATCCGGCCTGACGCACGGCAGCTTAGCGTATGCAAAGATACGCATTTCTTCCCGGATTGGTTCGGCTTAGCGGCAAGGATCGCGAAGTTCGGGGTCGTCCCGGCCCGGCGGAGCGGGTTCGGGCCGGTTTCCCGGCTCCGTGTCCGCTCACTCCATGTAACCCGCAACGGTCATCGGCTCGTCGCCGACCCGGGCGGTTATTTCCGTTTGTTCGCCGCAGGCGTTTTCATAGCGGAAGGTGTAGCATCCGCCCTTCTCGAGCAGGAATTCGAGCACGTCGTTCATATCCTGCCGCGGGCCCGCGGTGCGGCCTCCTCCCGTCTGCTCCGTGCCGCGGAAAACATCGACGTTGGCTGCGACGCGGTCGCCCGACTGCCCGCAGCGGTTGCGGTCGTGCCACATCACGAAGCGGACGCGGGTATGGGTGCCCGCCTTCATCCGTTGTTCGGCCTGCTGCGCATAGCGTTCCACATAGCTGCGGGTCACTTCGACGGCGTGCACGTCGCGCGAATCTTCATTCCAGACCATCGGAAACCATTCCCCCGTCGGGCGGTAGGAGACTGCATAGATCGCATGGGCGCGGTCGCCCGGCGTCGCCTGTCCGGCGTCGGCCAGGAACCACGGCTTGTCGATGCCGACGAAATAGTACTCCGTGAAGTGCCACTCGCCATCGATCCAGACCTCCGTCCAACTGTGGTTGCCCCGGTCGTCGTGCCATGCGGCGGTGCCGGCGAAGCGGGCCGGAATCCCGACGGCCCGCAGCGCGTCCACCAGCAGGATCGAAAGCCCCGTGCAGGAGGCCATGTGCTGACGCATCGACTCCGAGGGATTCTGGTTGGTTTTCTCGCGCAGGGTGTTGTACTCCACCTCCACGATGCGGGGGATGCGGCGGTTTACGGAGTCGATTGCGGCCCGCATGTCCGTGCATTCCGCCGCCACCGGCGCGAAAAGCGCATAGAAACCCTTGCGCCACGCTTCGCGTACCTCGTCCGCGACGGCATAGGGGAGCACTTCGTTCAGGAACACCGAATCGGGAAGCGCCCCGGCCCACGGGAAACGTTCCCGCGCGAGGTAGGCGTATTCGACGTTTTCACGCAGGATCCCGAGGTCGAGCGTGTCCAAGTCGCCCTGCGGCATGTGGGCGAGCAGATAGGCCATGCCTTCTCGCCGGGAGGCAGGAGTTTCGGCCAGCAGACGGCGCAGGTCGCAGGCACGGTCGCCCGCGCGGGAAAATGCGCTGTCGAGCAGCCTGTCGTAAGTTGCGGGAACACCGGCTCCGTAGCGGCTGCCGGTGCAGGCGGCCGCTGCCAGGCAAAGCAGCAGGATCAGTCGTTTCATGGTTATCGGGTCAGTTGGTTGAGGATCGCGCGGATCGTTTCTTCGTCGGCTTCGGCCACGTCGTAGTCCGGAACACCGGGCAGGCCCATCGGAACCCCGTCCCGACGGTAAACCATGCCGCTCGGACGGTAGCGGCGGGCGCTGAAATGGATCGCGTCCACACCCGCCTCGGCGAGCAGGCGGGCGTTGTCGGGACTGACGCCGCTTCCGGCCATGATTTCGATGCGGCCTTCGGCCCGGCGCACCATTTTCCGAATGGTCGGCAGCCCCTCCGCTGCGGTTTGGCATCCGCCCGAGGTGAGGATGCGGCGACAGCCCGCGGCGAGGATGTCGCCGACCGCTTCGACCGGGTCGGGCGTGAGGTCTGCGGCCCGGTGGAAGGTGACCTCCATCGCACCGGCGGCTGCGACCAGCTCGGCGGTCCGCTCCGTGTCGATGCGGCCGTCGGGGAGCAGCAGCCCCAGCACTACGGCATCGGCGCCGCATGAGCGGGCGTACTCGATGTCGAGCCGCATCTGGTCGAACTCCTGCGCGGTATAGAGGAAGTCGCCGCCCCGCGGACGGATCATCACGGCGAGTTCGAGTCCGGGGATGCTGCGGGCCATGCGCACGGCAGCCGCCGACGGAGTCGTGCCGCCTTCGCAGGGCGAGGCGCAAAGTTCCACACGGGTCATGCCGGCACGCGCAGCGGCGCGGCAGGATTCGACCGTGTAGGCGCAGAGTTCGGTTTCGATGGGAAGCATCTTCGCGTGTTGGGTTTTCAAAGATAGGGATTCTTTTTTCGCTTCCTCCCTGTGACGGCCTGTTTTTTTGTCGTCCGGTCGAATTTATCCTCGTGCCGCGGAGCGATGTGCTGCATCGGGGGTCTTTTTCAGGCCGTAACCGCGAAGGTTTCCGGCCGGCTGTGCGGTAAGGTATGAAGAGGTTGTCGAACCGGGAAGGGAATAATCGTCGGCAAGCGTGCGGGTCGTCGTTTTTTTGCTTATATTTGATGTAGTCTGAAGGTATTTAATTGACTACAAATAGATTAAAAGAAACTCGCATGAGAATGGGCAACGGATAAGAAATTGGTAAAGTGCTTTGATACACTATATTTCTCATGCTGTCAAACAACTCTTATTTGTTTGCAAATATAATATTATTGCAGGTAATAATCAAAAATAACGAGGTTTATTTTCATTTTTACCTGCTGATATTTGTTCCGGATTATCAGATGCGATATATTTGTAATTAGGATTCGTACCGTGTTCCAAGCGGTTCATAAGTAACGACTTGCGGAGTTTTGGCAACAAGGGGATGCGGCTCCGTTTTATAGAAATGACTTATGCAAACCGACTTATCCATTTACAACAGTCTTCGCCCTTCCTTTATAGAAGGCGTTCACGCCGTGAAGTTCAATGCTTTGTCGGCGGTCATATCGCGTTACCGGGATTATGCCCGCAGTTCCGAACAAATAAAAGCGTACTCGGGAGATTCTCTGCTGATGCGGGACATCGCCTCCTTGCTTGACGAAGCACCCCGTCCCATAACGAGGGAATACCAGGATTTCACCCCGTTCCTGCTTCTTCTGATGCTTTCGGAGGAATTTCATGTCGTCCATTACGTCGAGCGTCTTGTAACGTGGTATTTCGGCTACTGTTGTGTCGATGAACTGCGGACGGTTTGCACCATTCTGTCCGAGTGTTCCTACCCGCATCACGACACGCTGCGGCTGCGGTTCAAGAATTACCTGCGTGAAGCCCGTAAGACATTGGGTATGCCCGTTGAATGTAACGCTGCTGTCATGCTGAAAATGCTCGACGCCTCTTATGAACATCTCACTCCCGCCGATGTCGGGGAGTTCGAGGAGCTGTTGCACCTGGGGGACGATTACGAGTTCATCTCCCGTGTCAAATCGAATTATCTTGCCTCGGATAACGTCACGGAACTCGCCGGGGTTTGCGGGTATTCCAGCACGATTACCTTCCGCCGGCGTTTCCAGCGGGTTTTCGGCTGCTCGGCCTCCTCGTGGTTACGTCAGCGCCGTATCGAACGTATCGGGGAGTTGTTGCGGACGACACACTACACGTTGCAGGAAATAGCCTACATGTGCGGTTTCTCCGCCCAATCCCACTTTACGGACTTTTGCAAGCGGAATATGGGGAGCAATCCCACTTCCATCCGCCAGGAAGGTCGGATCTGACATTAAAATCGGCTCCGTGATAAAAAAACGAAGAGAAAGATAAAAATCGTAATCCGCCGGTTTTTCGATTCGCTAACTTTATACGCGAAAGTAACAAGACGGATTATGATTGCATTTATAGAAAAATTAAACAGCGAAGTCCTGCGGAGTATCGAACGTATCGAATCGCGGGATACCGACGTGTTGAAAAAGTCGCTTGAAGCGTCACGTGTCCTGGGAGAAGCGTTCGACCGTTTGAAACAATATATCATCGGCTACCGTTTTCAAAACGATGACGAGGAAATAAAGTTCTTCAAAGAAATCAAACCCCGTCTTTTTTGCCGTCTGATCTATTACCGCAAGCTCTACAATATCGAGATGAACCGTCCGGTAGGAAGTATCGAGGCACAACGGGAGTACCTGGACGCCCATGTTCGGGCCATCAACGCGTACACGCAGAAACGCCTCGACTTTATCCGCTATTTCCGCAGCGGCGCTACACACCTGGACAGCCTCTATTTCCTGCGCGGGCAGACCGACACGGAGCAATACCTGGAAACCTTCTACTATGAACTCGACCCGCAGTTTTCGACAAACGCGGATTTCAAGGTGGCGAAAATCCTGGCCAACGATATGTTGTCGGTTTATCTTATGGGCGAATTGGAATCACTGGAGAGCACGAACCTCCGGAACATGGTTCTGCCATTGTCTGACGTGCGTCCGACATGGCAGGACTCGAAGACGGATCTGACGGAACTTATTTACCTGCTCGACAGTAAAGGCTGTTTCGGCAATGTGCCACTCACGCAACTTGCCAGCTACATTTCCAACGCTTTCAACGTACACCTCGACATGAACCTTTCGAGGACATTCTGCGATATGAAAATCCGAAACAACCCGACACCGTGGCTTGACAAGGCGAAAGAGGCCCTGCTTAAACGTATGCAGACGTGGAAGCGAAACAAGAAAAACGGCAATTCCGAGTAGAATATGAACCGGTAAAGCACTCTATTCCTTATAGAAACACTGATAATCAGCGTTGTATATAACAAAAGAACCGAGGTCGGTTTTCCCCCGTAACTCTCGAAAGGAACTTTCCCGAACGCCCGTATTTGCACCCGTATAAGGAGCCGATACGGGTGTTCCGTTGTAGCCCCGTCCGGATTAGAACACCGTTAAGCGTTGAATCACAGTATTCTATCGCATTTCTGCCAATAAAAATACCGAGTACGGGCCGCGGATTTCGGTAAAAAACACTGCCTTCTTCACCGCATGAACCGTTGAGAATCAGTTCACTGCAAATTATCAAAAAAAAGTCGTACCGACCTCGTTTTAAGCTGTCCATATAAGCCCGACCTTTGTAACAGACTAAAAAACAAAGGAGTATGAAAATCATAGTGATCGGTTCGCGAGCCTATAACGAGCTTGTCGGGCGTATAGAGAAAATAGAGGCTGCAATCGCCTCTCTCCCTGAAAAGGGGCGTGCATGGAATAAGGAGTATATAAACGACGAATGGATGGACGGCGAGCAGGTCTGCCGTTACCTGGGTATCAGCGGGCGTACCCTTCAACGCCTCCGCTCGGATCACGTGATCACCTATTCGGCCATCAACCGGAAGCTGTATTATTCCCTCACGGAAATCCGCCGTGTGCTGAAGGAGCGTTCCGTGCGGCGCAAGAACCAACCAAAGGAGTAGGCCATGTTTCTGGACAAGGAATATTTCGACGGATGGATGCAGCGGCTCTCGGAACGGCTGGAACGTATCGAGAAGCTGTGCGCGGGGGACGTGGAGCAACCGCTTTCCATCCTGCCTGACGGGGAGCGTCTTCTGGACAATTACGACCTGTGCCGTATGCTCAATATCAGCAAGCGCACACTCCAGCGTTACCGCACCTCGGGAGAGCTGCCTTACGAGATGATCTATCACAAGACCTTCTACCGGGAATCGGACGTCCTGCGGTTCATCGAGCGTAACTTCAGTAATTTCCGCAAGCTGAAAAAGGATCGTCCTGCCGGTTCCGGTTAGGCCCTGTCCCGAGAGTCCGGCGTCATGGAAAAACGCGGAGATACATGGAATAAGGCACGACAAGGCGGTACAACCGTTCGATATTTGCCGTAAAATCAGTATGTTTGCACTTGGAAGCCTATATAATAATGAACAATGAAAGAAACAGATAAAATATATCCTGCCGACAAAGGGGAGGAAGAGCTGCTGCATAACGTGCGCCATATCTTGCAGGAAGCGCGCGCGAAGGTGATACATCATGTCAATTCGACCCTCGTGAGGGCTTACTGGCAGGTAGGGAAATATATAGTGGAGTACGAGCAGCAGGGAACCGACCGTGCCGGATATGGCAAGGCTGTCATCAACACCCTTTCCAGGCGGCTCGTGGCGGAGTTCGGAAACGGGTTCACGGCCACCAACCTGCGGTACATGAGGCAGTTTTACCAGTGCTACCCGAAATATCACACGCTGTGTGATAAATTGAGCTGGTCGCATTGCCGCACGCTTCTCAAGGTGTCGGGCGATGCCGCCCGTGATTTTTACCTGCACGAGTGCGTCAAGGAAAACTGGAGTGTCCGGCAGCTCGACCGCCAAATCAACACGCTTTTCTATGACCGCTTGCTGGCCAGCCGAGACAAGAAAGCCGTGAAAGAGGAGATTTCCCGTACCGAACCCGGGCGTGTCGAACCCAAAGAGATCATCCGCGACCCGTATATCCTGGAGTTTCTCGGTATCCCCCAGGGAGAGCATTTTCTGGAAACCGATCTGGAGCAACTGCTCATCAGCCGCTTGCAGCGCTTGATGCTCGAACTCGGGAAAGGCTTCGCCTTCGTCGCGCGACAGAAGCGTATCTCCTTCGACGACAAGCATTTCTACATCGACCTGGTCTTTTACAATTACCTGGCCCGCTGTTTCGTTTTAATAGACCTTAAATCCGGGGAGCTGACCCATCAGGATTTGGGGCAGATGCAGATGTATGTCAATTACTACACCCGTGAGTTGATGAATCCCGGGGATAACCCTCCGGTGGGTATCGTCCTCTGCGCGGAGAAAAACGACGCGGTCGTCCGTTATACGCTGCCCGAAGATGAAAAGCAGGTCTTCGCCGCCCAGTACATGACCTATCTTCCCACGCAGGAGGAGCTGCAAACACTCTTGCAGGAAGTGTGACAACAACGCTCATGGGCATATGAAAAAAGCCGACGGAAATCTGTACTTCCGTCGGCTTTTCGCTTACATCTTAATCCCTTTCTTTGCGGGGCCATTCTCCGGCGGGCTGCCCACGCCCGCGATCACGATGCGCCCCCCGGAGGCGTCGGCAATCTGCCGCAGCCGGGAAGGAATACGGGCCGCCGTGTTGTCTTCCTTCGGGAGCTCTTCCGCCGTGTCATGCCGTTCCCGGCACACGTCGTTATCCTCCTCCGCCTCCTTTCCCTCGCTCTCTTCTATCGGTTTGAGGCTTTGCTGTATCCTGCGGTCTATTTCCGTCAGGTCAGTTTTCAGGGCCGTCAGTTCGGGCTCCTTGCGCCAGGAACTTTCCACCACTTCCCGCAGGACGGGAATATCTTTCTCCAGTTCCTCATTCTTTTTCCGGAATTTTTCCAGTGTCGGCTCGATGGTCGCGAGCGCGTGGATGAAGTTCATCGCCGCCAGTCGCGGGTCGGAGGCGATATTCCCGTAGTTATACTGGTATAGATAATCCCCTTCACCCCGGACATAAAAACGGTTCTGCACCAGGTCGAGCCCGTCTTTCCCGGTCGTTTCGCTCTGGACGAGCAGCTCGAACCCGTAGAGGCTCCCGATGGGTTCGAGCCTGTCGAGCGTGCGTGCCGTTTCGGCGATACGGTTGAGCTGTTTCCCGATGAGCTTGGGGTCGGAGGTTTCCAGCCCGTTCAGTTTCACGGGATTGCGGTACGAGCCGTCCTCGTTGAACTCGACGCGGGCCTTGAAGTGTTCCAGATCCTTGCCGATACGCCGTATCAGGTCGTTGTTCTTCTCTATCTTCTCCGTGATCTGCTCCAGCTTGTAGCGGCTCGATGATTTGCCGCGCACGAATGCCTGGCGTTCGCTTTCGAGCGTGGCAATCTTCTTCTCCAGGCGGGCTTTGTCCAGCAGGTCTGTATTTCCCGAGAGGACGGCGACATACTCGGAAAAATTCATGCCGCTCTTTTCGTCGATGGCCCCCTCGTCGATGGTACGGCTTCCCATGTTGTTGGTCTTGAGCTGGCGGATGAACAGTTGCTTGTTGTGCAACAGCCCGAACTTGTAGGCGTCGAGCGACTTCTCGACGGCGTATAATATCACGTCCACCTTGTTGTCGGCATGGAGTTTGGCGATCTCGTTCCCGGTGCGTATTCCCCGCCCGTCGCGCTGCTCCAGGTCGCTGGGACGCCAGGGGCAGTCCAGGTGGTGTATCGCCACGCAGCGTTTCTGCGCGTTCACTCCCGTCCCGAGCATCTCGGTCGATCCGAAGAGTACGCGGATTTTTCCGGTGTTCATACCGGCGATCATCTCCTTGCGCGCTTTTTCCGAGGTCGCCTCCTGGATGAACCGCACCTCGCTTTGGGGTATGCCGTAATCCTCCGCGAGTTTACGCCGTATCTCGGAATAGACGTTCCACCCCGCTCCGGGTTTGTAGGTTCCCAGGTCGGAGAATACGAACTGCGTACCTTTGTACGCCTCGAAACGGCGGTAGTAACCGGCAATCATACGGGCGCAGTGGCTCGCCTTGTTGTCCACGTGGTCGCTGTATAGTTCGGGGTCTATCATACGCATATCGAGCGACATCTTGCGGGCGTAGTCTGTGGCAATGAGCATTTTCGCCTTTTCCTCCCGCTCCGAGAGCGGCAGGCGGCCCAGGAGCGTGGCATCGCCCGATTTGGCGAACTGCACCAGCCGTTCTATGAACTCCGTCTGCTGGGGTGTCGGCGGGATATTGTGCAATATCTCGTTCTTTTGCGGTCGGTCGATCCCTATATCCTCCGCCGAGCGGTAATCTGTAATCTCGGAGTAGAACATGGCCAGTTCGGGAACCTTGATGAAATATCGGAACCGTTCTTTCTGCACGACCTCGTTGGTCACGGAAAACTCGTAGTCGATGGTTTTCTTGGCAAAAATGGCCGCCCAGGCATCGAAGGTGCGGATATTCTGACGCTCCAGTTCCTTCGGGCGCAGGTACTTGAAAAGCAGGTACAGTTCCGTGAGCGAGTTGGAGATGGTCGTTCCCGAGAGGAACGTCGCCCCCAGGTCGCGGCCCGTGCGCTGCTGTATGGTACGCAGCGCGAAAAGCATGTTGAGCGCCCGCTGCGACCCCTCGGGATTTCCGAGGCCCGCCACCCGGTCATGCCGGGTCGTGAAAGTCAGGTTCTTGAATTTGTGGCTCTCGTCCACGTAGAGGTGGTCGATACCCATGAGGCGGAAGTCCACGGCGTCGTCCTTGCGTGTTTCCAGCGCGTGCGCCACCTTCTGCAACTTGGCTTCCAGGTTGGCCTTGCGTTTCTGACACCCTTTCATCATGGCGCGGGAAACGTCCCTGCCTTGTGCTTTGAGCACTTCGAGGTTCTCCTCCACGCAGTCCAGCTCGGCCTGCAATATCTCCTGCTGTATCTCCGGGGACTGGGGTATCATGCCGAACTGTTCGTGCGAGAGGATCACGGCGTCCCAGTCGTTGTTGCGTATCTCCCGGAAGATGCGCTCACGCTTCCGGGGCGTGAAATCCTCCTTGCCCGGGTAGAGGACTTTGGCCATCGGGTAAGCGGTGCAGAACGTCCGGGCTATTTCATGGATGTTGGCTTTCAGCCCGATAATCATGGGTTTGTTGGCCAGCCCGAGGCGTTTCTTCTCGTAGGCCCCGCAGCACATGATAAGGGTCTTTCCGCCGCCCACCTCGTGGTCGATTATCCCGCCGCCGAGCAGTTTGTCCATCCATATCGCGTCCTTCTGGCTGTCATACAGTTTGTCGATTCCCAGCCCCTTGAGGTCGAGGTCGGGGAATTCCTGGTGCGTCCCGTCGTACTTCGGGCGCACGTAACAGTTGAAAGTACGGTTATAGAGGTCTGTCAGGCGGTCTTTGAAGTCGGACGACTGCTCGCGCAGCCATTCGGGGAAAGCACCCCGGATCTCGTCTATCTTGCTGTTGGCGAGCTGTATGGCCTCCCCGTCACGCACTTTGACCTCCCGCCGTTCGCCGTCCACCCATTTGAGGACGGTCTTGGTGATGTCGGGCGAAGTGTTTTGCAGGGCGTGTTTCAAAAGGTGCAGGCCGTTGTACTTACGGGTCTGCGCGCTGACGGCATACTGCTCCGTGATCTTCACGTTCGTCGCTTCCGCCTTCACGCCGTACTCGTCCAGGTTGGAGGCGAAGGTGATCTTCACCTCCGTATCGAAGAGCGAGGAGGCGAAACGCTCGTAAATACCTTTTGGAATCCACCGTTCGCCCAGGTTGAAGTCCAGGTCGTCGAAAGCGATGGGTTTGGGTGTCGCCTCGCGCAGAGCCTCCAGCGATTCCCGGGCCGGGGCGTGGTCGGGATTCTCCCGCAGGAACGCCTCGATCCGTTCGGCTTTCCCGATGACATTGCCGGCGATGAACTTGTCGGCAACCTCGTAGCCGTCCGTTTCCGGGTTGTAATAGATACGTCCTTTCAGTTCCCCGAGTATTCCCTCCACGGTAGTTCCCGTGAGCGATGCCATGTAGCGAGGTTCCACCCGGCCGTACTTGTTCAGGCTGGCCACAAGGGCCTCCGAAGCATCGTCGGCGTGCGTGATCTCATCGGGATTGAAGGCCACGGGACGCTCGAAGATGTCGGCTTTGCGTGCCTTGCCGTCGATGTAACGCTCCAGCGATAGAATCTCCGTCCCCCGCGCGTCCATCTTGATCAGGTCGAGGTTGCGTTTGTCATTGAGCCGTCCGAAGCGTTCGGTGAAATTGTCGTAAAGCCGGTTGAGCATCTCCCGCAGGGCGGGGTTCGCCGTCAGCGTTTCCGCCTCGTTGTTATAAAGGTGGTAATAGGCATCGCGTATCTCGATATACATGGAGGCTTTCGTCCGTTGTGCAGGCGTGAGTTCCAGCGGGTGGAACATGGGTTGCAGGGATTCAATCCCCCGCAGGTAGCCGACCCGGTTTTGTCCGTCCGTGACGAGTGTCCCTTCGCGGAAATAGGGGGCGACCTCCCCCTCGAACGGGCGGGGTTTCATATCCACCTCCCGTATCTGTGGCGTTTCTTTACCGGGTTCTTCCTCCTCCGGATTTTCCGACGTGTCGAACAAGCTGCCCGTTCTCGGCGTACCGGCGGCTTGTTTCCGTCTGTCTTTCGGGGCTTCCGTCGGGGGGCGTACCGCCTGCCGTTCCCGCTGTTCCGGAGTTTCCTGCTGCCGGGCGCTTTGTCGGCGCAGTTCCGCCCTCCGTTCCGGGGTAAGCGACATCATCATCTCGTAAAAGCCGTTGATCGGCGGGTTGTCCTCCCAGTTCAGGGAGGCATACAAGTCTTCGGGATCACGCTCCGGTGGCGTCGTTTTCGGCATTTCGCTCTTCTGTTCCTCCGGAGAGGAGGCCGGGGCGAATAACGAGGGTTGCCGGGGCGTCTTCCGCTTTGCTCCCCGGCGGCTGTTCCTTTTCTTGGATATACCGAGTTCTGCCTGCCGCCGCTCCTCGGCGCTGAAGCCGAACAGGTCGTAGAGCGTCAGCAACGGTTCCTGCTGCACGTTTACCGGTTCGGCAGCCGCCGTTTCCACCGTGTCGAAAAGCGACCCGGCGAAGCCCTCCCGCGGTTTCGGTTCCGTTGTTCCGCCCACGTGCTGCACGGGAGTATCCGCCATGCCGAAATCTTCGGGTTTCGGCGGGTGCTGCTCCCACAAGCGATTCTCCCGCTCCTTCGACCAGGCCCCGAAGTCGGCCAGATCCTCTCCGGTCGGTTCTCCGGCGGGTGTGGCGGCAGAATCCGGTAACACTTGTCCGGGTTTGTTTTCGATTCGGGTAATCTCCCCGGTTTCGGTATCGACATGGTAGCCCTGCGCCGCCATTTCTGCGACGACGCGGCGTTTTTCCTCCTCTTCCCGCTGCTGCTGAAGGTTACGGGCGTCGGCGATAATCTCCTTGACGATTTCTCCGGCAAGGCGGGGCTCGTATCTTTCGGCACGCTGGCGTTCCGCCTGACGGGAACGGGACAATTCCCGCTCCGGTGTACCGGGTGTCTGTTCCGGAGCATGTTCCAGGCAATAACTCTCGTTGAAATGCCGGTTGAAATCCTCCGAGAGCATACGCCGCATCTCCCGGTCGATGCCGTCCACGCCCTCCGCGTGGGTGAACTCCATCGCCGGTTTGCCGTAGGGGTCTTTGCCTACTTTGGCCTCGGTATGGATCACTCTGTCGAACGACTGGAAAAGGTTGTTTATCCGGATGCCGTTCGACAGCTTGCGGGATTCGATGAAATCCCGCTGCCGTTCGGACAGTTCCCCCGTGGCGGCTTTCTTTTGCAGGATAACCAGGTCGCTGCCGACCTCCGTCCCCGCGTGTTCTGTAAAGAGGTTGTTCGGCAGCCGGATGGCCGATACGGGCTCGCAGCGGTTCATCAGCCACTCGCGCACGGGGCGTCCCTGCTCGGCGTTCAATACTCCCTGCGAGGTGATGAATGCCACCAGGCCGCCCTCGCGTACCATATCGACGGACTTCATGAAAAAATAGTTGTGCAGCGCCCGTGTGCCTTGCCGCCGCACGGGGTCGGTATGGGTGGAGAAGAACGGGTCGAAGAGCGCCACGTCCCCGAAAGGGATGTTGCTCACGGCCACGTCGTAGTAACCGGCGTATTTGGGTTCGATGCGCTCGAATCCCTGTACCCGCACCCGTTTTTCGGGGTGCAGGTGCTTCAGGATCAACCCCGTGGCGGGGTCTTTCTCGAAGCAGGTGATCTCCGCATAGGGGGCGTGGAAATCCACGGCACTGACGAAAACCCCCGTTCCCGCACTGGGGTCAAGAATACGTTTGGGGACGATCCGCGTGTCCCATATCGCCTCCACGATGGCGTCTGCCACTTTCGGGGGCGTGTAAAAAGCCGTCAGGACGGAGTTCTTGATCCCGTCCATGTAGCGCTTGTATTCCCGTTCGTCGGGGGTGTTCGCCCTGATGACCTCGTGCAACTCGGCCACGAGCGTTGCCATGCCGTCCTTGTCCGGTTTCCCGGTGGGGTTTTCCAGCACTTCCTTGATGGCGCCGAAGCCGCTGTATGCGCCGAGTGTCCTTTCTTCTTCGGGAGTCGGCGCCCGCCGTTCCCTGTCGAGCGTGAAGGCCGTCTTCAGCGCGTCGATATTCTGGCGGAGGTGGGTTTTCTTATTGAATGCCATCTTCGAGAAGTATTTGGACGGTTCCCGTCAGTTCGGTATAGAACAGTTCGTAGTCGGGCGTGTCGGCGAAGTCGTCCGTGAGGTCGTACTTCTCCAGCACCCCGCGGCAGAGGGGCAGCAGGCGTAGAGCCGCCTGCCGGGCGGTATCCTCGGGAATCTCCGCCTCGAATTCCCTCCAGAGGATGTTTACCAGCGTGTTGTAGGGTGAAAAGTGCAGTCCGCGGCAGAGTTCCTCGCGGGCAATTTCTTCGGCCTCGATGTGGTTGCAGCCCGAACGGATCGCCTCGCTGTACGCTTGGGCGGCGCTGTCGGCCCGCTCGGCGATGAACTCACTTTCGGCGATGAGTTCCGGGTGGCTGTCCTTGAGGTAGGATAGTAACGAAAGTCCGTAATAGGACAATTCCCCCGTGGGGGTATGGTGTTGCTTGTCTGGCATGATAAGAATTTTTAGTGGTCGTTGATAATCGGGGAAGAGAAAGGCGCCCCGGGTTCCCACCCGAAGCGCCGACCACTGAAAAAATCCTTATCAAACAAGCGTATCTCGTTATGACAGGTCTTTTCCAGTGGCAAAGGTAACGATTATTTCCGTTTGTTCCTCTTTCCCTGCCTGGGAGTATCGCGCGGTTCGAAAACGAACGAGGTCTTGAACTGGTCATCGAGCGTGAGGGCCGCGTCGAACGTCCCGCCGCCGTTTTTGACGAATCCCCGGATCGTGCCGGTTTTGCCTTTGGTCAGCAGTTCCGCGAGCTGCTTGTCGGTCAGCTCCTTGCGGGCCACGGTTCTCCATACGGTCAGGCCGCAATCGGGATTCTGGCACTTGGCGAGTTTGGGATAGAACACCACGGGCCTGCCGCAACGCGGGCAGGCTGTGTCACTCTCCGCGCCGTCGATTCTTGCTTCCAGCAGTTCTTTGGCGATTTGCGAGGCGAAGACCTCGATACCGCGATGGAACGTCGGGGCGTCCATCTCCCCGGTGGCGATCTTCGAGAGGGCCAGTTCCCAGCCGCCCGTCATGGCGACATCGGCGATCTTCTTGTCCCTGACCACGGCATACACGGCCAGTCCCTTGTCCGTGGGTACAAGCGACTTTTTCTCTCGCCTGACATACTCGCGGGCAAAGAGCGTTTCGATGATGGCGGCACGGGTGGCGGGCGTGCCGATGCCGGCATCCTTCATCGCCTCGCGTTCGGCCTCGTCGGACAGTTCGCGTCCGGCGGTTTCCATCGCCGCCAGCAGGCTCGATTCCGTGTGAAGGGGGCGCGGCCGGGTCTGTTTCTGTTCCGTGCCGCATCCTTTGACGGGCAGCTCGTCGCCTTGCACGATGTCGGGAAGGAGGGTCATGTCCTCCTCTTTCTCCTCGACAGGTTCATTCAGGACGGCCCGCCAGCCCGTCTCGACCATGATACTGCCGCGGGCCGTGAAATCATGCCCCGCGCTTTGCAGGGTAAGGGAAGTGTTTTCTTTCACGCAGGCCCCGGAAAAGGTTTCGAGCATCCGCCCCGCGACCATCTCATAGACGATGCGGTGGTCGGCATCCAGTTCGGAGGGGAGGTTCTCGGTGGGAAGCAGCGCGTGGTGGTCGGCGATCTTTTCGTTGTCCACGCTTCGGCGGGAGAGAGATGCGGTATCCATCAGGCCCGCGTATTCCGCGAAACGGGGATAGCGTGTCATGTTCCCGATGAGTGCCGGAATCTCCTCGGCCACATCTTCCGATATATAGCGTGAGCCGGTACGGGGATAAGTGATGAACTTCTTCTCGTAAAGCGACTGGGCGATGTCGAGCGTTTTTTCTGCCGAAAAACCATACCGGCTGTTGGCCTCTTTCTGGAGTGTCGTCAGGTCGTACAAGAGAGGCGGCTGTTCCCTGGCCTCCTTGCGCTCCACGTTCACGACGCGTACCGTTCGGGCGCCGATAACCTCGGCGCGGGCTGCTTCCGCCTTCTCCCTGCCGTCGAATTTCTCCGTGGAGAGGACGGTGAACTCCGTGCCCTCCTTTGCCGTGGAGAGCTTCAGCCGGAAATAGGTGGCGGGCTTGAACGCCTTGTTCTCCAGGTAACGGGAGCAGATGATCGCCAGCGTGGGGGTCTGCACCCGTCCGAGCGACCAGACGCCCCGCCCGGCAGCCACGGCAAGCGCTTGCGAGGCGTTGATACCGACGATCCAGTCGGCTTCGCTGCGGGCTTTGGCCGAGAGGTAAAGGTTGTCGTATTCGTTGCCAGGGCGGAGGTGTTGTAACCCCTCGCGGATGGCCCGGTCGGTCAGGCTGCTGATCCATAACCGCACGAAAGGGGTGCGGCATTCCAGGTAAGAGTAGATGTAGCGGAAGATCAGCTCCCCTTCACGCCCCGCGTCGGTCGCGACGATGATGCGCTCGGCCATGCCGAACAATTCCCGGAGAATACCGAGCTGCTTCACGACACCCGGGTCGGCCTTATACTCTTTACCCTCCCGAACCTGCCGGGGCAGGAGGATGAACGATGATGGCAGGATAGGCAGGTTTTCCCGGCGGAAACCCGCGATGCCGTACTGTTGGGGCATTGCCAGCCCGACCAGGTGGCCGAAGGCCCAGGTTACGGCGTAGCCGTTTCCCTCGATAAAACCGTCTTTACGGTTCGTGGCTCCCACGATGGCGGCGATCTCACGCGCCACCGAGGGCTTTTCTGCGATAATTACTTGCATGATGATTCGGATTTTTCAGTGGTTGTTTTCTTGTAGTTCTTCTTCTTTCTCTTTTTCCGGACGGGCGATCAGCCGGCGGTCGTAATAGACATGGTTGCCGTTCCCGTCGTAATACTGCCGTCCGTCGTCCGCCTCCTCCGGGGGGCTGCGTTTACCCGGCCGGAGGTACAAGGCGGCCAGCGCCGCGATCAGGAGCGGCATGGCTCCGGCCTGCATGTAGAACCATTTCATACGTTATACCTTGACACCTTTGGAGTTGCTCTTTTTGCTGCTGCGGTAATTTTTCTTCTGCGTCGGGGTGGCTTCCTGCTGTCCCTGCTTGAGCGGCTCTTTCACACCTTTGACCGCTTCGACGGTCTTGCCCTCGGAATTGACGGCGACCTGGGTACGGCTTTCAACGGCGGGTTTGACCTCCGCTCCCTGCCGTTTCGCACGGTCGGGATTCCAGCGGAAGAAGTCCATCTTGTTACGCTCGAAGTTGGGCTTGACCCAGGCGTTGAACGGCTCACCCTGCCCGTCCTTGACCATGCCCTTGATGTAGAAAGCCTTGACATCCGCCCGCTTGGAGGGATCATTCACCGCTTCCGTCCACTGGTCATAAGCCTCTTTGGGCACGGAGGCTTTGAGGATTGTCCGGTGAATCGTGAGCGTGGGCTGTCGTTCGGAGGCCGTAGTTTCCTGCCGTCCGTTTTTCTCGGCGGCCTTCTGGCGGTAAATCTCCTTGTTCTCCTGGGCGTAGCGGTTGCGATCCAAACCGTCGTAGGTAAAGGAATAGTTACGTTCGGCCGCGTCGATTTGGATATAGGCATCCCGCTTATAACCCGCGCGGGTGGTATATCCTTCGAGCAACACCTTGCCGCCGCCGTAGAAATCCATCTGCTTGCCTTCCGAGAGGTCGGCCTCCTTGATGCGGGCACGTTTTTCGAGTAACGAAACGGGCATGGGTTCCAGCGTGTTCGTCCATTTGTCTATCGACACGTAGCAGGGCGTGAGCTTGCCCGGCTCCAGCTCCAGGTCGATCACTTTCCCGGCGTGGCGGGTGTTCATCAGGTTCGTTTTCGCCTCCTCGTCGAGCAGCACCCCGTGGAAGGGGGCGTCGAGGTCGGGCCGTTCCTGCCAGTAATGCGGCACGACGCGCAGCGAGCCGTCCGCCTGCTCTTCGAGCGACACGCGCCCTTTGGTGGAAACACGCATCCCGTTCTCCAGTTCGGGGTTCATCTCCACCAGCCCGTTGGATTTATGTCCGTAAGACATGGCTTTCAGGTGCGGCTCGATGTCCTCCATGCGGATACCTTTCTTCTCCATATCCGCCAGGTCTATCTTCGTGACGTCCAGCGGATCGAACTGCCGCTGCTCCTGCGTCTGAAGCCGTTCGGAGGGGTCGATACGGTAATTTTCCAGAATCTCCGGGTCGAAGTCGATGCGGATAAGTTTGTTCAGGGCATTCTCCGTCATGACGAAGATACCCGTGTGGACGGGGTTCTGGGCCTGTTCCATGAACTTTTTGAAGAAGGCTTCGAGGGCTGAATCCTGCGTGTTCACGTTCAGCAGGCTCGCCACATTCTGATCCGTGGGGTCGGCGGTCTGGATATTGCCGTCCCGATCCACGCCGGTAACGGCTTGCAGTCGTCCGTCGTCGGCATTCTGAACGAGCATGACTTGTTTAGCGTCGTTCTTTACGTTTTCGTCCATAATTACGAGTGTTTTTAGTTAGCACCAATAGCGATGCGGGAACGAAAGTAAGGGGAACCGGCTGAACGTAAAAGAGTTGGAAAGGCTATGGAAGCATCGGGCACAGAAGTGGCCGCTTGTGGCGCAGGGCAGAGGAAATCGGAGAAACGGAGTGCCGGGAAGGACGGATTTGGCAGAGGGTATTTTCGTGGCTCCTCACCTTATTGTCAGGTAGTCGGGATCTATTGTTAAATGTCAATAAAGCGCATGGATAACCCGTGTTTTTTTATAAATTTGCGAAAACGGGTTTCAATATCCGACAAAACGTGAGGCATGGAAATATATACCCCAAAAACCAAGATCAAACTTTCTCCGGTGATAAGAAACGGGAGAGAATTTGTCGAAGTGACTTTCGGTAATGACAATGACATCCGCTTGTCGCTGTCGAAGGAAGAAAACGTACTGCTTGTCGGCGGCAGGGCTTATCTGCCGGCAGAAGATTTCGTGCTTGCCGAGTTCTTCGACCGCTATGTGAAAATGGCGTTTATAGACTATTCTGCCATCAAGGAAACCGCCCCCCGTAAAGAGGAAGACAAACGGCCGCCACTGCCGGAAGGCTATCTGGAAAAACTTCAGCAAGTGCGTTACAGTGACCATACCGTAAGGGTATATACCTCCTATTTCCGCGATTTCCAACAGCATTTCGAGGGGCGTAAGATTGAAACGGTTACCCCCGGCGAGATAAACGACTACCTGCTGTATCTCATCCACGAGAAAAACATATCCTCCTGCCAGCAAAACCAGCGTATCAACGCCATCAAGTTCTATTACGAGAAAGTTCTCGGTCAGGAACGGCGGTGTTACAAGGTGAACCGTGCCAAACGGGAGAAGACGCTGCCCGACGTGTTGAGCAAGGAGGAAATAAAGAAGATACTCGACGCGACGGTGACAGACCTGCGCTTCTTCTGCATGTTCTCCATACTCTATTCCGCAGGATTGCGCATCAGCGAACTGCTGGAACTGAAACCCGGCGACATCAACGAATCCCGCTCCCTGATACGGGTGCGGCAGGGTAAAGGAAAAAAAGACCGCTACACCCTGCTATCAAAACCGTTGATGAAAAAGCTGACGGAATATAACAGACTATACAAACCGAAAGTGTGGCTTTTTGAACACAGACCGGGCGAACCTTTCACCGAGAGTATCGTGTCGAAACGGCTGAAGGCAGCGGCCCGGGAAGCGGGAATCACGAAACGGATTTATCCGCACCTGCTGCGCCATTCGTTCGCCACCCACTTGCTGGAGCAAGGAACCGACATCAAGATTGTGAAAGAGCTTATGGGACATAACAACATCAAGACAACGGAAAGGTATGTCCACATAGCCGACACTTTCAAAAGCAATATCAAAAGCCCGTTGGACGATCTGTTGATGGAGGAAGACGAGGTCTGATACTTAAAGAAAATAACAGCCAAATCGGCTGATAGTATAACGTTACTGATAATATATATGAATAAAGATATATTAAAAAAAGAATTAGACAAGCTGGGTGTTAATCCAAATGAATATTCGCTTAATGGGAACATTGAGTCGGACAAAATAGTCCTATATCAAAATTATAGCAAATGGGAAGTTTTTTATTTTGATGAACGTGGAGGACGGAATTGCGAAAAAGTTTTTTGTAATGAAGAAGATGCTTGTTCATATATTTATGAATTATTTAAGTCTAACAAATAATATCAGTAACACGCACCTAAATCGCCTAAACAGCGATTAGCTGCCAAACATTAGTGATTATGAATCGAAAAAAGGAAATATTAGAAAAATTGGCTTTCATAAGACGCCATAAAGAATTAGCATCTTTGGGAGTAAAGAAACAAGAGGTGTCTTATAATCCTTGCCTATCTGAAGAAGAGATTGAGGCATTTGAACATAAACATTGTATAACTCTTCCTGATGATTACAGAACTTTTATTTCTGAAATAGGAAATGGTGGTTTTGGACCGGGGCATGGATTATTGCCACTTGATAAAGCCGTTGTTGATTTTAAATTAAGAGATAAACCTAATATTCCCTTGAATAAGAAATTTCCATATCAAGATAGTTGGAATGAAGAATGGATAACCTCCTTTAATTGGGACGAGGGATACCCGGAAACGGAAATTGTTGATGCGTATATTAGTACCGCCCATATTGCAGGCAGTCTGCAAATAAGTCATTTCGGACATGGATGTACATTCCTATTGGTGGTGAATGGAAATGAAAAAGGACATATTTGGTTTGATGGACGAGCTGATTATAGTGGACTTGTACCAAAATTGAAAGATGGGCACAGAATCTCATTTATAGAATGGTATGTAACCTTTCTTGATATGGAAATTGAGAACATAAATAAATCACTAACAAACAGCACTACCGCTTAAAACGGAACGCTGCAACCCATTATATGCGAATGAATAGAAAAGAAGAACTAATAATGTGTTTCCCTCTAAATTTAAAAGAGGATGTTCAAGTAGTTATTGATAATTTGAAAATCAAGGACAAAGATATTCATGAAAGGTCGTATAGCGTCAAAATTAATGATATACTCTTAACAATACCGGAACGGATATACTTTAGTGAACCTGTATCTGGAAATTTGACTACTATACAGAAACATATTTTAGATTGCATTTTCACAAGACATGATAATGGTTTTATTAGACAGAAGCATTTGCACAATCTATTATTTTGTACAGAGTATTGGGTTATTCCGTTCAGTTTTAGGTTATTAGGTGAATATGTAAAAGATATATTAATTGACATAAAAATTCACTTAGAAAATAATATTGAAAATTACCTTGACTTTATATCTGAAAATAACGTGTTTTATAATAGAACAAGAAGTCAGATGATTAGCTATTGGGATTGTTATTATAGAGAAGAATGCCCTAATCTTAAATCATATATAGGTTTTCATATTTTCAGTGATTTAGAAACAGCATATAACAAACGAATAAACAGCCCTAACGGTCAGTTATTCACATAACATTACAGACAACTTAATACAGAAATATATGGAATATATACCGGATTATCTGAAACCATTTATTATACACAAAGACTATTTTCCTGAATTGATAGAAGATTCATGGTTTAATAATCCTGTATATTGGAAAGGTCGGTTAATATCACCGCAAAACGAAACAAAATTCAAACTTTACTTTTGTGGTGAATTAATTGATAATTCCATTGTAGGCAAGCAAACTTCACCTTTGGCAATATATGCGGATTCAGTACATTCAGGAGAAAGGATTACTCTTTTTGATGAACGGTATAATGGATATGAAGCATTACTTATAGAGGATAACAGAGAACATCCATTATCTCCTGAGATTCAGTTTGTAGATAAAGATGCTGAAACAGAATTTGAAATTATCATTCTTGGATGCAGTAGTACTGATTTCGATGATGAATATCCCGCCACCGAACAAGTACGACTAATCAACGGTGACTTGGTAAATAAAGAGTATCTGAAATGTAATGCTTTTGATTTCATTTCAATACTTATTCGCAATGCCAAAGGTCAGGTATATACGATATTGGAAATGGAATTATGTTAGTTAAATCGTCTGTAACAAGGTCGAGATAACAGCTAAACGCTGTTCCTCACCAAGCCATTATCTGCCCATAAAAAGAATGAATATGAAAATAGAATTAGAAAATTGCCAAAAAAGTCTTACTCTCAAAGATTTTGAAGAAATAGAGAGTAAATTGGGTTATGCCTTGCCGGAAAGACTGAAAGAGTTCTATTTACAATATAATGGAGGTTCTACGAAACAGATCGCAAGCATAAATAAATATCAAGAGGTGGAAATTGAAGATTTCTTCCCATTCAAATATAACAAGGATTTTAAGAATGACCCCAGATATACGGCAGAAGGCGAAACATTAGAGTTAAGAAAAGCAGGAGCTATATCTGATAGCATTCTTATTTTTGCTATGGAATCTACCGATGAAGGTCGGATTACCATAGACTTGGTTAATGGAAAGATCTATCTTTACCCTATTGTGGGGATGCAAGATGTAATCTTCAATTTTGGAGAGCCACGACTTGTTGCAAATTCAATAGATGATTTCTTTGACAATCTCGTTGTTTTGGACGGGCACAAAGCAATTCCAGCAATAGAAGAAATCGAAGAGGGACAAACGGAGACAGCAGGTGTAATGCCTGAACTTTCGGACTGTTCGGCTTCGCTAACAAAAGAAGATATAAAGAATTTTGAGGTTGAGTTGAATGTAAAGATTCCGGCAGGCATGAAGAACTTTTACCTCAAGTTCAACGGTGGTATGCCATCACCATATTGTTATCAACCGCAGGACGAGGATTTGGATCGGGTGGAGATAAATGCGTTCTTTCCGATAAAGGAACGCACCAATGCTTTTGAAACAATTGAAGTCATAGCCAAAGATATATGGAGTAGGAATTTAATGCCATGCAATCTGTTGCCTTTTGCTATGGATTCGGGTGGAAACTATTATGCGTTGAACTTGAAGAATAAAAAGATTTACTATTACTTGACTGACGAGTGGGACGAAAACGCTTCAAGAGAATACAACTTTGAAACAAATACTCGTTACATCGCCCAGTCATTCAATTACTTTATAAATCATTTCATCGAAGAAGAGGAATAAAGCGGGCAGATAACAAGCGGATCAATCTCCTTTAATGATGATTATCCGCCGAACATTACTAACGATAACAAATTTGTATGAAAGTTTTTATTGGAGGTGAATTGGAACATAGTATTTCTGATAAGTTTCGTAAAGCAAGAAACTCTGTAATAGAATATATGGATTGTCTATGTGATATTTCATATATTAATGAACTAAGTTTCTATGTATTCTGCTTAAAAGGATTTACTACAAATCCATTAAGTCGATATTCGAAAAAACGTAATCGGATAGAATTGGAAATTCTACTCCCATTTGATAAATTTGAAACAGCAAATGATTCTCAATGTGTTGAGATATTGAAACAAAGTATTCTTGATGCTATTGAGAACTATAAAAATAAAAACATTCCACAACAATATATTGATGTAATTGTAGAAAAAATGAAAGCATCAATTAATGAATGAATTCGTTAGTAACAAACAGCACTACTGCTTAAAGCGGAACGCTATTGAACATTACAGCTATGGATATAACGAATAGAATTATTGTCGCCTTACTGGAACGAATGAAAAGTAGAAACAAGAACTTTTCATTATCAAGACCTAAGTTTCATCGGTTGTTTCAAATAAATCCCGATGGCTACTTATGGTATGGCGAGAAACTGGAGCGGCATTTACTTAACAAATATGGAGAATCGGCTGATACATTGAAATATCTTGATATATATTATTTCATTTCCAATATTGTGCGGTTGTATTACATGCCTAAAAATTCAAATTCGGAGGAAAACGAGTTTGGAAAGCTATACGCTTATGGCTCCATAATAGGGTTACACCGTTGTCATATTCCAGATAAGCGAATATATCTGAACCGATTGTTAAATACTTTACTGTTCTGTTGTCCGACTTCTGAAGAATATATCCGTAGATTCCGCTGGCAAAAAAACGGTATATATTACAAATCGCAGGATGTGGAAGTTCTTATTGCCGATACATTTACAGAAATACGGGAATCGGACAAACAATCAGAATCCATTGAAATAGTTGAGTCAATAGTCAATGAGACATACCGTTATCTGGTAGGCTCAAATACGGGGCTTCCATTTGTCCGTTCGGAAACTTTATTGCACTACAACCTGAACCCATCTGATTATATGTGGCTATATCAGCACGATAAGGAATTGTTTTATACTTGTCTTGATGCAGCAGCATTACAGTCGGAGATTTTCAGTTACAAGTCATTTGTGTACAATTTCAACCTGTATATTCTAAAAGACGCAAATATATTGGATGAATTGTCCAGATATTCCAAATGTTATGAAGCCGTTTTAGAACTGCTTTTCAAATCCGATTCAATTATGCAGAACTCTGTTATTCGGCAAATCAAATTATGTAGAAATGAAGATACCATTAAACAGAATAACAGATTGGATGCTATTAACAAATGGCTCAACTCCCTAAACAAGATTGGTTGCCACAGAACATTAAACATTAGAAAATGAGAACACCAGTCATAATCCTGTTATTTGTAATCCTGCTTGCCGTAAGCTGCGGAGAGCCTCCCATGCCGCCGTCGGACGAGGAAATGATACGCCATTTCACCACGCACGAGGTGGCGTTCCGTAAGGTGTACGAAATCATGGCAGAGAGTTCAGAAGGTAGTTTTCACTACCCGCCGCTTTCTCCGGAAGAGGTTATTATACTTGATTCAATGGAGCAAAGCGATACATCCCATGAAACGAATGATGAACAAGACATCCCGGTATATGGACTGTTGAAGCCGGAGCGAATCCTACTCGACTCCCTGTTATCAGAGATTGGATGCGGTTTTATCCTTGTTGATCGCAGGGAATGGGGAACGGCAGATTCGGTATATGTGAGCCTCGTTATGCCGTACTACTCCCACGGCATCGTGGATGCCGGAACGTCCAAGAGTTTCGTTTACGATCCCGGATTGAGAAGCCGTCGGAATATCCGTATCACCGAACATGGCGACCTGAACGAGATCTACCGCAGGACGTACAACGACACCACGCTTTACAAGCCCATCAAGGGAAACTGGTACATCGAGTTAGACCATTCGATATAACGGCCCGGAGTCCGTATCAAAGTATGTATCACTTTTTGTCAAGAAGATACATCATAAAGCAGATAATGGCCATCGCAAGGAAAAATAACAGAACCGCAAGGAGTTCGTTAAACCTGCACTTGGCATAGTGAGACATCACTGCTTTGCCTCGCCATTTGTAAATCCTGCTGACGAGCGACATAACGGCAAATGTGACAATGCTAAAAACGACACATGGCAACAATGCCGACACACCTGGAAAAAGCCGGATAGTAACAGTCATCATAGGGAATATCAAAAGAGCGAAGATATAAATCGAGAGCATCATTTCGCCATCGACCCTGCCTGTTCGTCTTGCCTGCTTCCATTTCTCCCCCATCCACCAGAGGTAGTCCCAGAGATAAAACCGTTGCTTATTCTCCTGCCGTTTCATCATGCCCAATGTATAAATCCGAGGTGGAACATCAGCGCTACATTTGCCACGATCAGGGCGATAGCGATAAGAACTATTTTGGCGAGCTTCCTGCCGGGATGTTTCATCTTCCCGTAATGTTCACGGAGTGCTTCACGCCGTCCGGCTGTATAGCGTAGCTTGCAGAATAAATCGGGAAGAAAGCAGAGAGGAATCACTATGGCCAAACCAATCATCCAGCCGAAAAGGCGCAATATCGGCGGAACCCCAAGCGGTATGAGTAGGACGAAGAGCCAGCACCAAAACAGTAGCATACGTCCGTTGAGATTGGTACGCTCCCTTTCGTGCCATATCTCGGCTACATACCACATATAGTCGATGAAGCAGATCCGGTATTTGCGATTGTCCTTTTCCATACCGTTATCTCCATACAAAGAAACCAACCAATATAAGTATAATCAGAACGCTGACCAACACAATCTGAACCCTGCGGCGTGTTTCAGGCTTGCAATCGTCAAATAACCACAGTTTGCTGTTAAACTGCCAATGACACGCCCATTTCCAACGGAACAGCAACCCTGCAAGCCATAGGGCAAGCAACCCGACACCAAACAGCAACCCGTATTGCGGGTGAGCCTGCAACCACTCGAAAAACGTTTCCGCCTTGCTGTTCATTGCTTCGTATATATCGGTAACTGTCATACTTATAATTAAAAGGATTCCGAACACAAAAATAATGTTTTCTGTTCACATAATCACTACTTTATGCTCCAAAACACCGGCTGTGCGGTTATAAAACCAAGAAACAGCCCCCGTTAAGGTAACGGAGGGTGTTTGCGGGGGTGTTTGTGTTCATTTAGTTCTGTTCCGGCAGGAGCTTGCAAAGCACCGGGTCGTTCTTGATACGTTCCAGTTCCTCGGCGACGATGCGGCCGGCCTCTGCCTTGATACGTTCGTAGTTTTCCTGCACGACCTGTTTCATGTGATCCGTCCCGTTCTCGTCCGTGAAATCGGTAATTTGTGGTATCTTCTTGTACCGGGCCGTTTCCGCTTTCACTTTTTCGTTGTCCACGACAATCTCGCAGTGGAAAATCTTCTGCTCGATACGTTCGTCGAAATTGTCCGCCACAGCCCCGACGAACATTCCCTGCGTGAGCGTCGAGATCTTCGAGGCCGGGATCAGGCTGTCCAGCTGCGTGGATATGGATGTCGATTTGTCGCTGCGGCTCAACGTCATGCTCTGCCGCTTCTGCAATACCTTACCGAACCGTTCCGAGAGTGTCTTGGCCGTTTCACCTACGACCTGCCCGGAGAAGATGTTGCCCACCGTGTTCATCACGACGGCGGCCTCCTTGTCCCCGTAGTCCCTCTTCAACTGTGAAAAATCCTGGAAGCACAGCAGCACGGCGACCTTGTTGCTTCTGGCCGTGGCGATCAGGTTGTCGAGTCCCTTGAAGTAGATTGTCGGCAGCTCGTCGATGATGATGCCCGATTTGAGCTGGCCTTTCTTATTTATGAGCTTGACAATCCGGGAATTATACAATCCCAAAGCCGCTCCGTAAATGTTTTGCCTGTCGGGATTGTTCCCCACGCAGAGTATCTTGGGATCGTTCGGGTTATTGATGTCGAGCGTGAAGTCATCGCCCGACATGACCCAATATAGCTGGGGCGAAATCATGCGGGAAAGCGGAATTTTGGCCGATGCTATCTGGCCCTGGAGCTGGTCTTGAGCGCCTCCGAGCCAGGCATCCATAAAGGGGCTGAGGTAGTTTTCGAGTTCCGGGTAGGATGTCAGAATCGGGAAAATATCCTCGTACCGCTTGTTCAGGAACTCGATGGCGTGCGGGAAGGTACAATACCGCCCGTTGTCGTAGATGCGCAGGAACCAGATCACGGCCGCGAAAAGGATAATGGGGCTTTCCACAAAAAAATCGCCCTGCTTCTGCACCCAGCTTCGGTTCAGGTTGAGCATGATGGTATAGGCGCTCTCGTAGGCGTCCGAAATATCGGTCATGAAGTCCGGGTGAATGGGGTTACAGCGGTGCGAGCGGCGCGGGTCGTCGAAATTTATGACGTAGAAAGTCGGGATTTTCTTGTAACCTTTCTGGTGATTCAGCAGGTGGTTGTAAGCGATTTCCGAAAGATCGGGAAACTTGTAGTCATAGATGTATTGGGTATAGCCCTTTTCGATTTGCTGTTTAATAAACTGGTTTACAACACAATAACTCTTCCCGCTGCCCGGGCTTCCCATGCAGATGCAAGCCCTTTGCGGGTTTACAACGTTGGCGAACCCGTTGTTCCACTGTTTGTTATAGTAAAATTTCGTCGGCAGATTTATGGAGTACTCGTTCTCGATCAGGCGTGTTTCCTGCTGGAATGATTCGTTCTCGTTATTGAAAGGGTCATCCATGAGATTGTTCTTCAGCAGGCGGGACATCCACACGCCGCCCATCAAGAGGCAGATATACCCGGCCGATAGGGTCAGTATGTAGAAAGCCGCGTTCGCCGCTGCCGTCAGCGGCAAGTCCAGCAGCCACCAGTTGAAGAAGAACAGCACGCCTCCCGTGGCCAGCGATGCCGTGATTTTCCGCCAGGTAATTTTCTCCTCTTTTACTCCTTTTGTCCCGAGGCATGAAAGGGCGAGGAACACTACGGCGAAAAGTTTCGTCCATAGTATATTCCGGAACAGCCCCGCGGTGCGGTCGAAGTTCAGCAGAATCCTATCGACCACGCCGATATTGATTCCCCATTCCCGTATCTGCCCGTAACAGAACCAGTAGATGTTGATAACCACGAACAAGATACTCAATGCCCGCATGAAATCCATTGTTTTTGCAAGACCCCGAAGGTCGTCTTCCTGTTGCATAACCGTAAAATTTAATAAATGAATGATAATTGAGATGTTATACTTTCCTCCGTCGTGAGGTATTCCGCTTCCGTTGCCCGTCCCGTCCGGCAGGCGCTTGTTTCGGGGACAAGTCCCTCGTGTTTTCCCCGGGATTCCGTTTCCCGCCGAAGCGCAGCTCGAAGGCGTTGGCCGAGTATGCCTTTCCCAGCCGTGATCCGTTCACGACCGTCCGTGTTTCGTGGTCAATGAACGTCACTCCCACGATGCGGCCGTTTTCGTTGCGTCGTATGTAGAGATCCACCCGGGCTCCCCGCAGGCGTTCGCGCAGTTCTTCCTCCGTGGGTTCTCCCCGAAGCGCTTTATCGACCCGGCCACGGATTTGCCTCCTCGTGTCGTCCTTCCCGAACCGTTCGGCGTTGCGCTCCATGTGCCGTTCCAGCCCGTCATACCCGACCTCTTTACCGAACAGTGAGGATTTGAGCGGCGCGGCCACTGCCTTGTCCCCGTTCTCGTCCAGCAGCGTGTAGAGCAATCCCCGGTAGGGGGTTCCGTTCCGCTCTCCCCGGACTTCCTCTATACCTATATTATATAAGGACAACAATGCCCGGAACTCGCCGAGGGTCTGGAAGCGGTATGTCGCCACGGCCGGTTTTATTACCGCTGCCACCTGGCGTTTCAGGTCGCCCCGCGTGTAATCGGCGGGGACGATCCCTTGCCCTTTCTCCCGCCTTCTCCCTTTGGCGGGATGCAGTCCGTACTCCCGTTCCAGTTCCTCGGTAACGGCCACGCTGCGTTCGTTGCGCCTGCTGTCGTTTATCTTGCGCCCGTCCTGGGCCACCTGCACCGACACGATATGGATATGCTCCCGTCCGATGTCGGTATGCTTGAATACGATATAAGGTTGTCCTCCCCAGCCCATGCGCTCCATGTAGGCCCCGGCTATCTCCGCGAGTTGCCCGTCGTCGAGGCGGTCTTCGGGAGCCGGGTTGAGCGACACGTGCACGACGGGTTTTTCCGTCCGGTAGTGCGAGGGCATCCAGCGCAGGAGGTCTTCTGCCGTCGCGGCCACGTTGAAGCGCCCATCCGCCGGCTCCCTCACGATGTGGGTCAGCAGCACCTTCCCGTCGCCCCGATCGACTTTCTCCTGGTTGTACGCCAGCGCGCCGTACACGTCTTTTCCGGTGGTGATATTGGCTACCATCGCTGTTTGAACTCTTCGGAGAGCGACACGACCTGCTGCCCGACGGCCGCCAGTTCACGTGTCGCTCTCTCCAGTTTATAGAGCAGCGCGAGTGTTTTCTTCTCGGAAAAATGCGCGTGCAGCTCCTTCACCACCTGGTTGTAATTCGTTCCCACGGCACGGAATTGGGCGTGGAAAGCGGTCAGCTTCGCCACGTATTCGAGCGTTCCCCGGTCGGTCTTTACCACCCGGAACGCCTCGTTGAACACTCTCGCTTTGATAAAAGCGGCTTTGGACAATAGCCCGGACTGCTCGTAAAGGTCGAGGAAACGGGCATGTTCCACGGCTGAAAAGTTTACCGAAAAGCGGTAAACGGCCGGGTCGTTTTTCGCGGGTCGTCCCCCTTTGCCCCCTCGGGGCTTTCTGTTCTTTTCCATCGCATCGAAATTTTAAGGAGAGGCCAGGGCCCCACCGGTTCCTGAAAATTCCGATCCCTTCGCGGCTTGCCGCCCTTCTGAAAAGCACCGACTCCGGAGGTGCTTTCTCCCCCTTGCGGGCAAGCTGTTTTCTGCTGCAAAACGAGAATCGTGCAGCAGAAAACACAGCTTGCTATTTGCCCTTTGCAAATACCTTCTGCCCGCTCGCGGACAGAACATTGAAAGAGCCGCCGTAAAACGGGGCAAGGACGGCTTCATTAGCGTCGGGATCGTTCACGAGGCAAAGATACCGACCTATTCAATCGCTTGTACTACAAGTGATTACGCCACTTGCGTCCACTTTGATGCCACACGCGGCCATAGCGGAAAAAGAGCATACAACCCGTGTTTTTAAGGGTTTACTTTGCACGTGAGAACGGATACGGGCAATGACACATCCTCCTGTCCGCACACGTGCGGACGGATGCAGAAAACACCGTGTGCAGAGGAAAAAGCGGGTCTTTGTCCGGATAAGCAAATGCGGTTGCGCATGAGTATAAAATCGGACACGCGCCCATGCACCGGCATACCGGCGTAACAGCCTGCCAGCGCACCAGCATATATGCGTGCCGGCATACCTGCATAAAATCTCATGCCGTCACTTGCCCGGATACGTGAAGAGATGAACGATTACCCGATTGTATAACTAAAAACGCATGGAACAATGAAAGAGAAAACGAAATTCGTGGCCTTCTCCACCCAGAAAGGCGGAGCGGGTAAAACCACCCTCACGGTGCTGGCAGCTTCTTACCTGCACTATGTAAAGGGTTTCAATGTCGCGGTCATCGACTGCGATTATCCCCAACACTCCATCGTGGAGATGCGGGAACGTGACCTGAAGCTTGCCCTCGAAGACGAACATTACAAGAGGTTAGCTTACGAACAATTCACCCGGCTTCAAAAGAAAGCCTATCCCGTCGTGGAAAGCAACACGAAAGAGGCGTTGGCCGATGCCGACTACCTCCTGCCGCAAGGTGATTTCGATTATGTGTTCTTCGACCTTCCCGGTACGATCAATAACGAGGATCTGATTCATTCCCTGGCCGGAATGGATTATCTCGTCGCCCCGATCAGTGCCGACCGGGTTGTCATGGAAAGCACCCTGAATTACGCGGTTGTGGTAAAAGAGCATATCATGGGCCGCGAGAAGTCCCGGATGAAAGGGCTGTATATGCTATGGAACATGGTGGACGGACGTGAAAAAACAGAGTTATATCAGGTTTACGAGGCGGTAATGAAAGAGCTGGATCTTCCTGTTCTGAAGACCTTCCTGCCTGACACCAAGCGTTTTCGTCGTGAGCAGAACGCCAGCCGTCGCTCTGTCTTCCGCTCCACGCTCTTCCCGGCAGACCGTTCTTTGATCCGGGGCAGCAACCTGGATAAACTCGTGGATGAATTGATCGAACTGTTAAAGTAGGATCTCATGAGCGGAAAAGAACATGACGACGGTTTGGACGCTTCCTTCATCATCAGCCAGGCCAAAAGCCGAAACCGGCCATTACATCCTTACACGCCGGAAAAAGAGGAGGAGGCATCGGCTCTATCGGAACCGTCCGGCGAGGCCGCCTCCTCGTCGGCTACGAAAGAGGAGGGACGCCGCCGAAGAGGGAAAGGCCAGGATTACGAGCGTCTTTTTATCCGGAACGCCCCCTCCAATACCCGAAGCGGCAAAACGGTGTATATCCGCAAGGAGTTTCACGAGCGTATAACCCGGATAGTGCAGGTTATCGGTAAGAACGAACTCTCGCTGTATAGCTACCTGGACAATGTGCTGGAGCAGCATTTCGCGACCTATCAGGAGGAAATTTCGGAACTCTACAAGAAACGGAACTCCGATATTTTTTAGTTATGAACCCAATATTTACAACCCATTAAAAACAATCCATCATGTCAGACAAAGCAATTATTTTATCTGTTATCCTGGCGGCCGTCCTTTGCGTCGCCGTGCCCTTCATCTTCCGCGTGTGCCGCTACCGGCGCAGGATGAAAACCCTTATCGTCCCCGACGGCCCTTCGGGGGAGGTCGCCGTGGGGACTGTCCCCACCCCCGAGGCCGAGTACCTGGCCCGTTACATCTGCCTGCTGCGGCTGCCTTTCGCCGGTAACAAGCACGTGAAGATACGTCCGTCGTATCACGAGCGTATCCGCGAGATCACCCGTGTCATCGGTCGTGGCGACGTGACGATCACGGCCTACGTGGACAAGGTTCTCAAGGCGCACCTGGACGATAACCGGGAAACCATCGAGCGGCTTTTCGAGGAGCGTGAGGCCGTGGCCTCCCGGCAACCCAAAGCGGAGGAGCGATGAACGGGGCGTTGTGGCTGCTGCCCCTCTTTGCCGTGGGGTATGCCTTGTGGGCGTTTTTCCGCCTGTGGCGGATGGAACGCAACGAACCGGCAGACGGGATCGTTGCCGAAGACACTCCCTGCCGGCAGGAGATCATCGGCAGGAGCCGCTTTGTCCTCGACCCGCGCCACTCCCGGCCACAAGCTGCCGTAGAATCTGAAACTGAAAAAGTTACGGAAAAAGCCGATATATTTGTGCCCACGAATGTACCCGAACACCCCCGGCAGATTCCGCCGGAAGACCTGGATGAAGTGTTCGGTGTCGCTCCCGAGGGGGAGCCTAACGAACCTCTGGAAATCGACTTTCCGCTGTACGATGAATCTTTCCCGGATGCGGACGCGGAGGAGCCGGATTATGACGAGGATGAAGACGACACCGAAGAGCTGCCCCTTTTGGGCCGCTCGCTTGCCCAGGGGGTTAGTTTTGAACAGATGGGCGAAGCCTACCGCCACGTGGTACATGATCCACCTTCAACAGACGAGCAAAGGGAGGAAACGGGACGTGTCCTCCTGGGCCTGAAACAGACCGACATGTTCGAGGTCATCGTTTCGGGCCGCCCCGACGGGAACGACAGGGTAAAATCCCTGATCGACACCTACCTCTCGGCCTTTCACCGGCGTATGTCCGAGAGGTCTGCGGAAAGCCCATCTCCGCAGGGTTCGGTTCCCACGGGTTTCGACGTCCGTGAGTTTGTTTAACCCCATAATGACATCACGATGAAAGAAAAAGACTACGGGTAGCACGTGAGGCTATCCTCGAACCACTGAAAAAATCCGAATCAAGAAGTTTAACCCGGTGCGGGGCCTATCCATCCCCGCGCCACAATTCAAACATTATCGAGTTATGAGAAAGAACAAGATTCTTCTTCCGGCGGCATTTCTCTTTGCCGCCATCTCCTCCGCTTTCGCGCAGGGCAACGGCATCGCCGGCATTACGGAGGCTACCAACATGGTAACCAGCTACTTCGATCCCGGAACGAAGCTCATCTACGCGATTGGGGCTGTGGTCGGCCTTATCGGCGGGATCAAGGTCTATAACAAGTTTTCGAGCGGCGACCCCGACACGTCGAAGACCGCCGCGAGCTGGTTCGGCGCGTGTATTTTCCTGATTGTCGCCGCGACGATCCTACGCTCTTTCTTCTTGTAGTCCAACCTGTCATGCAAATAATTATGGAATATGGAATCAACAAGGGAATCGGCAAGAGCGTGGAGTTCCGGGGCCTGAAGGCGCAGTACCTCTTCATCTTCGCGGGCGGCCTGCTGGCCGTCTTCGTGGTGTTCGTCATCCTCTACATGGCAGGGGTCGATCAGTGGGTATGTATCGCTTTCGGCGTTGCGGCGGCTTCGGTGCTGGTCTGGCTTACCTTCCGCCTGAACGCCCGTTACGGGGAACACGGGCTGATGAAGCTGTTCGCCGCGCGCCGGCATCCCCGCTACCTGCTCAACCGCAAGTCCCTGCGCCGGTTGCTGAAAAGAAAGGGGGGCCGCGTATGAGAAACATCTTGAAAGCCACCACGCTGGAAAGCAAGTTCCCGCTCCTGGCCGTGGAAGGCGGTTGTATCATCAGCAAGGACGCGGACATAACGGTCGCCTATCGGGTCGAACTCCCGGAGCTGTTCACCGTCACGTCCGCCGAGTACGAGGCGATCCACGCCGCCTGGTGCAAGGCCCTGAAGGTCTTGCCCGAATACAGCGTGGTACACAAGCAGGACTGGGTGCGACATGATGTCGTGTAAGTGATTGTTTAACAAATAATTTAAGTCATCGAGTATGACATAAAACAAAGATTAAACCTGCTGTTTCGTCAGCAGTAGCC
>CABJAJ010000005.1 GCA_902363575.1 Rikenellaceae bacterium
CGCCGGTCGCCATCAAAGTATTGCTACTTCATGCTGCCCCTCGACTTGCATGTGTTAAGCCTGCCGCTAGCGTTCATCCTGAGCCAGGATCAAACTCTCCATTGTAAAAAATGTTTTGTTTATAAATCTTTCGCTCAAATCTCAAAGGTATTGTTTTTGAAATCACTCTCTTAGCGAGAGTGGAAAAACTTTAGCTGCTCAATTCCTTCAAAGAACGCCGTTCTATCTATTGCTGTCAAGAACTTTCGTTTTAACGGTCGTCGGATCGTCGATCCTCCTTCCGGCTCCCCCTGTAAATTTTTCAGCGGAAAGTGGTGCAAAGATAAGTCATCTTTTCGTACCCTCCAAATTTTTAGGCGGAAATTTTTAAAACTTTTTTCAGAACTTTCGCTTTTCAAGACTCGTTTATCTTTCAAAGCGGTTGCAAAGATAAAGGGTTTCGGGGGACATTTCCAAATTTATTTCACACTATTTTCACATTATTTTCATCGCACAGCACGAGCACCCTTATATCCAATGGGTTATCTCCGCAAGTCGAAAAGGGCGAATCGTACCGGGTGACCTGCCGCACCGCGCCACGGCCGGCAGCTCCATCGGAACGGACAAAAAATTCCCCTGACCGCGCGCAAAGGGACGCTCATCCGTTTTGCTCATTCTGTAATTATATATAGGTGTCGAAGAGACCCTGGGCTCGGCCTGCGAAAAAAAGAAACGGTTTTCGGGCCGCATCGCTGAAATTCGCTACTTTTGTCCCAAACCATTCGCCATGCGACGCATAACTATTTTCTGCCTGCTGCTGCTCGGAACAGCGTGCAGCGACAAACATTACACGCCGGAAGCGGGCGATCTGCTTTTCCAGGTCACCCCCGGCAATGCCTTCACGAACGCGATCACGGCGGTTACCGACGGCCGGCAGGGAATCCCGTTTTCCCATGTTGCGATGGTCGTACCGACGAATGGTCGGATCATGGTGCTCGAAGCTGTTCCCGAGGCAGGTGTCCGCCTGCTGCCGCTCGATGACTTCCTCGACAACTCCGCCCGGACGGACGGACGCCCTCTGGTCATGGCGGCCCGCCTAAGCGACCGGCGACCGGTCGAGGATGCGTGCCGCCGGGCCATGACCCTGCTGGGCAGCCCTTACGACGAGGCATTCCTGCCCGGCAACGACGCCATCTACTGCAGCGAGCTGATAGCCGCGAGTTTTCTCGACGAAAACGGGGAGCCGCTTTTCGCCTCCCGTCCGATGAACTTCCGGGACAGTACCGGCCTGATCGCCCCCTATTGGCAGGAGCATTTCGCCCGCCTGGGTATGCCGGTGCCGGAAGGGGTACCGGGGACCAATCCGGGCGAACTGTCCAAAGATCCCGCACTCGTGGCGGTGTATTCCTATTTCTGAGACACCCGCCCGAAGCACACCTTGTCCTGCCGTGCGATCCGAGCGGGACGGATCAGTTCCGACGGCGGATCGTACCGTCGCGCAAGAAAGCCGGATAGTCGAATTCGTCCAAAAAACGGCGGCCGAGCAATCCCCGGTAATCGAGCAGCCGTCCCGGAATGAAACGGTCAAGCGAACGGAGCCGAAAAACGAACGGCGCATCGAACGGCGCGTAGGTAAGCACCACTTTCCGGTCATAAGGCAGGGCGGCGAAACGCTCCATCAGCCGCCGTTCGGGTCGATCGACCTGCATGACGACGCATATCCGGTCGAAAACAATGCGCTCAGAGCGCTCCCGCCACTTCTTTTCGGCCTCCTCGAAAGAGGGATAATGCAGGAAATGGATTTTCACATCGGGACAGGTTCCGTTGCCCGGCAGCACCCCGATCGGGTACCGGTGCCCGCCGTCACCACCGAAACCGCAGGGTTCCAACCCGACGGCAGCGTAATAGGAGAGATGGGTCAGGTAGTCGAGAAAAGCATCGTAGGAATCGAAAAAAAGATTGACCGTAGGCGACAGGAAAGGCCAATGCAGCTCGTGGGAAATCACTCCGCCCACGCAGTCGAACGAGAGGATCGAGGGGGGGGGTGTATGACGGAAACGACGGGCCAGCACCTTGCGGCGCACCATGTGGGTCACGCCGACGATCCGCTTGCGCAGCCAGTCACCGATTCCTTTTCGTATGGAAAGCTCGCTCATTTGCTTCAGTTTCGGACAAAGATAGCACAAAGCTCCGGCAGAAACAAGCCGCGCACTTGCTGCCCGAGAGAAGACAACCACGAAACCCGCACAAGAAACCGATCGGAAACGAGCATGTCGGGGACGGGATGCAGCATCTTCCGACGGGCCGGTCAGGCGATGCGCTCGATCACCACATCGGGATTCTCCTGCAACAGAGCGATATAATGTCCATCGTCCCGGTTGGAGCGTATGCGCAGAATCATCGTCACCCGGTAGAAAAGCCCGCCGCCACCCGATTCAGTGGTCATTTCATACGAAAGCACCGTATAGTAATCCCCCTTGAGCTTGTCGAGCAGCTCCTTGGCGACCTCCCGCCTGGCGGTCGAAAAGACGATCAGAATGCGCCGGCCGCCGAGTCCCCGGAACACGAGGCTCAATCCTTCGAGGGCAACCAGCGTCAGCACGGTCGCCGCAATCGCAACGATATACATTCCGGAGCCGACGGCCAGACCGATACCGGCCGTCGCCCAAAGGCTCGCCGCCGTGGTCAGCCCCCGCACGATCTGTTTATGGAAAATGATGGTCCCCGCTCCGATGAAGCCGATGCCGCTGACCACCTGCGCCGCAATGCGGCTCGGGTCCAGCCCCACTCCCGGCTCCCGGAGAATCTCCCCGAAGCCCCATTGCGAAACGATCATGATGAGCGCGCTGCCAAGTGACACGAGAAAATGGGTACGGAATCCCGCGTCCTTGACCCGGTATTCCCGATCCAGCCCGATCACCGTACCCAGCAGGCCGGCGACCAGCAACCGCAGTATGAATGTCCACTCCATCCCGTCCGTCATTTTCTGTCGGGGCATGCGACCATCGCAAAGCCCTCTTCCTTCCTGCAAATATAATACAAACCGGGCGGGATCGGAAAAATAAGCCGTCCGATCCGCACTTACCGGCCTGCTGACGCATTGCACAGTATGTCCCGCCCCCGATCAAGAGCGGATCGGGGCGGAGACTGCCGCAGCATGGCGGGGAAAAGGCGAAAATGCCCCGTGACAACCAGGACACGGGGCAGGGATCAGGGATTAAGGGGAGGATATTACTATTTTTTACCTTCCTCGAAAAACGCCGTCAGCGTTTGCTCGCTCCAGTTGTCATACAGCACAGGGCGGGCAACGGCATCCTCGACGTTCGGCCTTAGGGGTTTCGGCCGTTTGACGCCTTTCGTTTTGTCGGGAAAGGTCACCGCCGTATTGATCGCACCCCGCACGATATCGTGCCTGGCACCCACGGCATAGGTCGTCCTGTCGTACAAAACTCCATCCCGATACCACCCCAGGAACCTGCCGTTGAAACTGAAAACCAGCTCCTCCGACTGGATAAAGGCGACCGGCGCTCCATCGAAGAGATAGATCGTCGCGTCGTCCGGATAGTCGATGTACGCGACGGACTCCTTTCCGGCATCGTAAAGGGTTACCTGTCCCTGCCCGGGATCGACGACAGCGGGTTCCGACGAATCGGAGCTGCATCCGGCCCCCAGGACGGCGACAGCGAAAAGAAACGAACGATATTTTTTCATCATAGCGAAACAAAGAGAGGGATTCGACATCGTTTCGGCTGCGGCCGGCTTCCCGCCGTCCGCACTCCGGTCGCAAAGATATACCCTTTTTGCGACAATGCAGCGCGAGCCCGCCTGTTTCCGCTTTTTCCTCCGGCCGGCCGCCCCGATTGCGGTCATCGGGAAACCATCCTCCTTTTGCTCCGTACAAGGGAATAGCCGTTCGGCTGCTAATTCCTGGCCTTCCCCGCGAGCTGTCGATCGGCAACGGTCAGGCCGCCGTGCGCTTGCCGATGTGTCCGCCCCGTCGCGGGAAAGAATTTAGCCGCGCGATGCGCCATTTCGGATTTTTTTCCTATCTTTGCGAGCTACATTTAACTAAATTAATTATTACAGCAATGCCGAAAATGAAAACCAATGCCGCGGCGAAGAAACGCTTCACCTTCACCGGCACAGGAAAGATCAAGCGCAAACACGCTTATCACAGCCACATCCTGACCAAGAAAACCACGAAGCAAAAACGAAACCTGTGCTATTCGGGTACGGTTTCGGCAGCCGATGAGGCTAAAATCAAGAATTTGCTGGTCAAATAGTCCGACCGGCGGAAACCATTATTTTTACGGGATGAATCAGCCCCGAAGAACGTGAGAGAATCACGTCGCTGACAGTCCTTCAAAAACTTCACACTATGCCACGTTCAGTCAATGCTGTTGCGTCACGCGCAAGAAGAAAAAAAGTTTTGAAACTTGCCAAAGGCAACTTTGGTTCAAGGGGGAATGTATGGACCGTAGCCAAAAACACGGTCGAGAAGGGTTTGCAGTATGCCTATGCACACCGCCAGCTCAAAAAGCGGACATTCCGCAGTCTGTGGATCATGCGTATCAACGCTGCCGTCCGCGCACAGGGAATGACCTACTCGCAGTTCATCGGCAAACTCAACGCCAAGGGAATCGTCCTCAACCGCAAGGTGCTGGCCGATCTGGCGATGAACCAGCCGAAGGCATTTGAAGCAATAGTTAACGCAGTTAAGTAGCGACCGGACGGCCGCCCTCCGGGGGCCGGACGAAGCAGTTGGATATACGCGTCCGCAAGAACGCACACAACCGCAGATCAGGCGGGGCCGGTTTCACGACCGAAGCCCCGCCGATTTTGTGATCCGCCCTGTCATACCGTTCCATTTCCGCGGCTTTCGACCGCTTCCCCGGCCGATTCCTAACTTAACACCCCTTCCCGTCCGCCGACAACCGACATTTCCCCTTACCACAGGGCAGGCAGGCACATTCCGATTACCCCGTAACAAGGCCTCCGGCTTATCTCCCGGTCACCGCGGCACATACCGACTTTCCGCTCCGTCTCGTTCCGCTTTGCTCTGCGCCGCCGTCGCATCCGCTCAAGATCTTCTGTCCCGCCGATCCGCTGAATTCCCATCCTGCGACGGGCCGCCTGCCGTTCCGCAGCGCTCCGCACAATGGTCCGCGCAATCCCCGAACGCACCTCCGGCAGCTCCGACCCGCACATCGGCTCCGACTGCTCCCTGTCCGGGCTTTGCACAAAGCCTGCCGCAGCAATGCGGCATCACTACCCGTTGCCATTTTGCATTTGGCAGATTAATTGCACGTTCGACACGACAAACCAAAAACGATTAAGTTATGGAAAATACGGATTACGACGTTACACGTTACCGCACCCACATCACCCGCTGGTGGCTGGCGATCCTGCTGGGATTGTTCTTCTTCATCATGGGCATCGTGGTCTTCTTCAAGCCGGGAGACAGCTACATGGCCCTTTCGGTCATCTTCGGCATCATGGTGATTCTTTCGGGAATCTACGAAATCTACCTCGGCTCCAACTCGCGCATCCAGTCGGGCCGGGGCTGGCTCATCGCCGCCGGTATCGTCGAGGTGCTGCTCGGCATTCTGCTCTGGAGCATCCCGGCCATGCTCTTCTCGGTGCTTCCCTTCGTGCTGGGTTTCTGGCTCATGTTCCGCGGCTTCACGGCTATCGGCATTGCCAGCGACATGCAAGATTACGGCGTTCGGGGCGCCGGCTGGACGATGGCCATTGCGATCCTGGTCATCATCTGCGCCTTTTTCGTGCTCTTCAACCCCATCATCGGCGTCGGGCTCGCCGTCTTCTGGCTGGGCGCCTCGCTCATCCTGGCGGGTATCGACATGATGGTGCACGGCGCCCATCTGCACCGGCTGCAGAAACAACTGCGCTGAGCGGGCGGCGCAAGCCGAAACCATACGACGGCGGGCCAGTGTGTCCGCCGTTTTTCGTAGATGGGAAGAGGAAAAAACACGGGCCCGATCGAATTTTCCCATTTTGCCCTGTATCCGACATACCGATCAGAGCCCGTGCTGTGTCGAGACCTGCGCGGGCCCGCCGACAAGACGAAAGGCACGGAACCCGGCTTGCGAACTACAGGCAGTGGAAGTACCTCGAACGGACAAGCCGAGTCCGTGCCTTTTGTATCAGCACGAACTCTGCCCGTCAATCCCGTTCGATTACAACTTTTCCACTTTTGTAGTTCGATGAACAGGATTCTGTAAACGGACTTCAACGTCAGAAGTCGGCACAAATATAAGCACTTTTCCGGAATTAGCAACCGGGCACCCGAGACCCGAGCAAGAATCCTGCCGGCCGTCCGCCAAACCCGGAACGCGTCTTGTTTAGTATAAATCATTTACCGGATCGGACGGGAAGGCGGATATTTTTATAAATTTGCACCGAATTCCTCCGCCGCCCGCAAAAGGCCGGACTTCCCGCCGCATCGACCGCCACAAGGCCGGGCGGCGGCCCTTATCCGGAGCCGCAGGGTGCCTGACACGGGAACGGTTTTCGCACCCGCGCCTTCGCGCGGCCGCAAACCGCAAACCGCAAACCGCAAACCCGCCGGGAGCCGACCTTACCGACCGTAGCCGGACGCTACGCACACAAGGCATGAAAAACGATTGGAAACGCACATTCGCCATCATCTGGTCGGGACAGTTCTTCTCGATCCTGAGCAGCGCGGTGGTCGGCTATGCGGTGGTCTTTTGGCTCAGCCTCGAAACGGGGTCGGCCGAAATCCTCGCCACGGCAGCCATTGCGAGCCTGCTGCCCCAATCCCTTTTGGGCTTCTTCGTCGGGGTCTATATCGACCGGTGGGACCGCAAGCGCACCATGATCCTCGCCGACTGCTTCATCGCCCTCTGCACGCTGCTGCTGGCCATCTCGTTCTGGACGGACCACATCGTGCTGTGGGAGATTTACCTGCTGCTCGTCTGCCGCTCGGTGGGCTCGGCGTTCCATATGCCGGCCATGCAGGCCTCGGTGCCGCTGCTGGCGCCCGAGTCCCAGCTCACGCGCATCGCCGGGATCGATCAGATGATCGAATCCGTGTCGAGTATCGCCGGCCCGGCGCTGGGGGCCCTGCTGCTCGCATGGACGGGTATGGGCACCATCCTGCTGCTGGACGTGGCCGGAGCCGCCATCGCCTGCATCACCCTGCTGTTCGTGCGCATACCCAACCCGCAGCGGGCGCCGGGCGTGCGTCCGCATCTGCTGCGCGAGATGCGCGAGGGGCTGCAAGCCATCCGTACCGTCAAAGGGTTGGGATGGCTGTTCCTGCTGGCTGTGTCGGCCACCTTTTTCATCATGCCCGTCGGAGTCATGTTTCCGTTAATGACCCTCAGCCATTTCGGGGGAGACGCCATGGATATGAGCATCGTCGAAATGCTCTGGGGCGGCGGGGCGCTCGCCGGCGGCGCGATCATGGGGTTGCGCCGCTACCGGATCAACCAGGTGCTCCTCATCAATGCGATGTATGGGCTGCTGGGCGTCTGCTTCATCGCATCGGGGCTGCTCTCGCCGCAGGGTTTCGTGTTTTTCGCAATTCTCTCGACCATCGAAGGGATTGCGGGCAGCGTCTATCGCGCCGCTTTCGTCGCCGTTGTACAAACCGTGATCGACCCGTCGCTGCTGGGACGGGTGCTCTCGCTCTATTTCAGCCTCAACCTGCTCCCCTCGGTGCTCGGTCTGCTGGGTACGGGATTTCTTGCCGGCTCGGTGGGCATCAGCCGCTCGTTCGTCATTTCCGGCGCGTTGGTATGCACGATCGGCGTCCTGAGTTTCCTCCTCCCCTCCCTGTCGCGCCTGGGTCGAAAGGTCGCCGCAGCCGCCAACAGCGACCCGTCCGCATGACTCCCGACGACAAGACTGTAAACCGCTAAAACAGAGCGCACGCTGTCGGAAGACCGATGTGCCGCACCCACAGCCACCCCGACAGACGCTTTCGACAGTCGCAATTCGGCAGGCGAACCGCTCCCATCGGACCGGCCGGTCGGCGGACGATACAATCCGATCCGTCGGCAGGTCGTGTCCTGCCGACGCATTGCAGGCACTTGTCCGGAGGAATCACACCACAGGAAATGGCTGTCGGCAACCCGCCCCCGAAACCGCAACCCCCGAAACCGCAACCCGAAACGCAACCCGAACCAGCAACCCGAAAGCAGTAACCCGAAACCGGCAACCCGGAGCGGAGTGGCAGGCATCCGCAGGACAAAGAAAACGGATAAAAAATTCCATCCGCCGGGCCGAAAATCCGAAAGGTTATCGTACTTTTGCCGCATAATCCAGCTTTTCGCCGCGATGGAATCACTCAAGGAACTCTACAAGGTGGGCACGGGCCCGTCGAGCAGCCATACGATGGGGCCCAAGAAGGCTGCCGAAATCTTTGCCGGACGCTGTCCCTCAGCCGACGCATACCGCGTGACCCTCTACGGCTCGCTGGCCGCAACGGGACGCGGACACCTCACCGACCGGGCGATCCTCTCGGTGCTCGAGCCGCTCGCTCCGACGCAGATCGTCTGGAAACCGGAGGTCGTCCTTTCGTTCCATCCCAACGGCATGTTGTTCGAGGCCCTGCGTGCGAACGAAGTGTTCGACTCCTGGACGATCTTCAGCACGGGCGGGGGCACGCTCGCCAACGCCGAGACCCCCCTGAATCCGCAAAGCATCTATCCGATGAGCCGCATCTCCGACATCCTGGCGTGGTGCACGCGCGAAGGAAAAACTTTCTGGGAATACGTGCAGGATTGCGAGGGCCCCGGGATCTGGGACTATCTGGACAACATCTGGACGGTGATGTGCGAAACGATCGTGCGCGGCCTGAGCAACGACGGCGTGCTCCCGGGCGGACTCAAGGTCGCCCGCAAAGCCAGCACCTACCTGGTCAAATCCAAAAGCTACAACGATTCGCTCAGCTCGCGCGCCAAGATTTACGCCTATGCGCTGGCCACCTCCGAGGAGAACGCTTCGGGCGGTACGGTCGTAACGGCCCCGACGTGCGGTTCGAGCGGCGTCGTGCCAGCCGTGCTCTACCACCTGGTCACCTCGCGCGAGTTCTCGCGGATGCGCGTCCTGCGTGCGCTCGCCACGGCGGGACTTTTCGGCAACGTCGCCAAAACCAACTCCTCCATATCCGGAGCCGAAGTGGGCTGCCAGGGCGAGGTTGGCGTGGCATGCGCCATGGCCGCAGCCGCAGCCTGCCAGCTTTTCGGAGGCACACCGTCCCAGATCGAGTACGCCTCCGAAATGGCGCTCGAACATCACCTCGGCCTCACCTGCGACCCGGTATGCGGGCTGGTGCAGATTCCCTGCATTGAGCGCAACGCCGTGGCTGCCGCCCGCGCACTGGACGCCAACATCTTCGCCACCCTCTCGGACGGGCACCACATGGTCAGCTACGACAAGGTGGTCGAAGTGATGAAGGAGACGGGGCACAACCTGCCGAGCCTCTATCGGGAAACCTCCGAAGGGGGACTTGCCCGCAACTACCCCTGCCAGCTCTGAAGCCCCGGCCCCGCCTCCCCGACTTGTGAGCGGTTCCGAGGGCCTGCGTTCTTTATCCGCGATCCTGTAGCCATGTAGCCTGCAGCCATCCGCAGCCACCTTTATTCACCCGCGGCCCCGCAGCAGCTACCTGCTGCCACCTGCCCTTGTTGCCACCTGTCATCAGCTTCAGCACCGCAGCCACTCCGCAGCTATACGCAACCACCTGTATCCACTCGTAGCCCCGGAGCAGCCACCTGCAACCCTACACCCCCGCTGCAGCCACCTGTAACCGCCTGCAACCACGCAGCCCGGCCGTCCCTCAGCGTTACCCGCTGCCACCTGCCACTTGCTGCCACCTGTTATCACCTTCAGCACCGCAGCCACGCCGCAGTTATACGCAACCACCTGTATCCACTCGTAGCCCCGCAGCAGCCACCTGCAACCACCTGCAACCACGCCCCTGCCGCCGCCCGCAACCGTCACTCATAACTGTCGCCCGCAACCTGCTCATAAGGCCGCCTTCATCTGCGCATCGTTACCCGCACCTCTCACCCTTTTTACCCCTCCCGCCCGACCCGGCCCGGCCTGCGAAACAGCACGACAAAAAACCTCCCGGCCTTGCGGCCGGGAAGTTCCACCAACTTATAAATATGTTAAATGCTTGCGCGTTTAACCGGACCAATATCGGGCTCAGACTCCCGAAACGAAAGAGCATAAAAGACGAATCACCGGATGGGCACCCTCTTTCGGTCGAGTACAAAGATAATCCGTTCAGAGGCAAAAACAATGAAAAATAATCTTACAAGACATATGCTATCCTCCTGAATATCAATAACCGCATTCGACAATTTTCTTACACGGTTTTTGAGCCCCCTGTTTTCGGCCCGATCCGGCGGAAAAAGGCATACCGGATCGCTGCTTCGGGCAACCCCGACCAAGGGGAGGGCCGGTTGCAGTGGTCGTACCGGAACGTATCATACATGGCGGGCTAAACCGGACGAAATCCGTGTCGGCCATACATGAAGTGCGGAACCGGGGAGGTGCAGAACCGGAATTGACACCGGCATCCGGTCTCGTTACGACAACAGCCAGCCGTCCCGGTCTGCGTCGAGCGGCGGACAGCCGAAGCGACCGGCGGGCGGTAACGTTTTGTTCTCCGGTAAAAAATCGTTAACTTGCAAAAGAATGCACACTATTTGTTCGGAAACCATGAAAACGATTCTGCTTATGAGCCTCTTCATTTTCGCCTTCGCCGAGACGGGCGGCGCGAACCCGAACGTTCCGCACTATCCGGCTGATTCCTTCACGGCCCGCGACGGAACGCCCTTCACGATCACCTTTTTCAAACACGCCTCGCTTGCCATCGAGGTGGATGGCAAATCGATTTACATCGATCCCGTGGACGGATACGCAGCCTACGACCTGCTGCCGAAAGCCGATCTGGTGCTGATTACCCACTCCCATTACGACCACCTCGACCCGAAAGCCATCGCCCGGATCAGCACCTCCGAAACGCAGATCGTCTGCGACAAGACCAGCGCACAAACGCTCGGCCCCGGATGCGAGGTCGTGACCCCCGGACAGACCGCACGCCCACGCCCCTATGCGGAGATCGAAGCGGTGCGGGCCTATAACACCTCACAGGGACACACCCAATTCCATCCGCGCGACCGGGAGGACAACGGATATATCCTCACGATCGGGGGCACGCGCATCTATATCGCGGGAGACAGCGAGAATACGCCCGAAATGAAAGCGCTGCGCAACATCGACATCGCTTTCCTGTCGGTCAATCAACCCTATACGATGACCGTCGATCAGGCCGTGGATGCCGTCAAAGCGATCCGCCCCGCTATTTTTTACCCCTACCATACCGGCGAAACGGCGGTAAAGACCGATCTGGATCGCCTTCAGCGCGAGCTGGAGGGAGTCACCGAAATCCGGATCCGTCCGATGGAATAGCGACGATCCGCAAAGCGCAACCGCAACTGCAAAGCAACGCCCCTGCCGGATACAGGGGCGTTTTTTTTGGAATACGGCCGAAAAATCCGTACCTTTATGAAATCTTGCCCGCAACTATTAACCAAATTATTGATTATGAAACAATCATTCCTTTGTTTCGGGGCAAGAGCACTCCTTTTGTCCGCCCTCGCCGCATTGACGTTGGCATCCTGTTCCAAAGATTCCATGCAGGACGAAATCGTGCCGGCTCCTGAAAGCGAAACCCCCGGCTACGGCCCGAAATCCGAAATCGCCCCGGGCTCGCTCAAAATCGTATGCACGCCCGAAGCGACCGGCGACGACAACTCCCGACTGGAAAAGTTCGTGGAGTACACCTTCCAGGCGATCTATATCGACTGGGCGCCGGGTCCGGTGGCGGAATTCGTTTACACCATCACCAAAGGCGACCTGGTAAAGCCGGGATACGTCCGCACCGATCCGAAAAACGGCGTGATGAAGGTCACCTTCACCAGTCCGGGCATCTACAAGATCACGCTTCGCTGCCTGAATTATCCCAACAACGTCCGCACGCGCACGTTCAACGTACACGAGGACGTCGTGCCCTGGAATCCTGTGGAAGTGCAGATGTAACCTTCCGAACAACAACCCGGCAGCCGCTCGCTGCTGCCGTCGGACCCGAACTCCCGACCCGCTGCGGATCGGGAGTTTTCGTTCGATCCCTGCCCCCAACCGGGTAAGAAAACTCGCATAACTCCGCGGCAGCCTTGCGTCCTCGCAAATGGCCCATCCCGCAGGAACGGGGTTTGAGGCCGCAGGAATAAGGTTTCTACGCCAGAAGCCGACAGGCATGCGCCATTCACTCGTGCAGGCATTGTCCGCGTGGCAGGCATTGTCCGCGTGCAGGCATTGTCCGATTGAACAGGACTGAAAGACACACGCGGCCCTCCGACAGCACGCCGTGAACACGTCCGGCGATCGGCGCAATACCGTCGCGCCGCCCTGCACCGGAAACCTCCCGGCCGCCATCGCTTCGACGGAATATCGGACGGCCGATTTCCGAGAATTCCGGGTGCCGGAAAGAGAAAACAGGTGAAATCGCTTGCTTTTATTCCCCGCTTTTCCTATCTTTGATTTGAGGAGCGATCCTCTCTTGCCCTAAAATTCACCCCTAAACCCCTATCACCATGAAAAAATGCTTCGCATTCCGATGGGCAAACAAGCTGTTTGCCCTCCCAATCGTGGCTTGTCTATCCGTATCCTGCTCACAGGATGCCGTGCAGGAGGAAATCGCACCTGACCCCGATCCCATCGTTTCGATGACCGACCCGCAACTGCTCGAATACCTGGGTTACGACCCGGAAGATGCCACCGAGTACGAACTCTATTACACCGTCGGCGATGAGATCGTCAGCAAGGAAACGTTGGATCGGGTCCGCAACGAACCGCAAACCCGGATGCAATACAATCGGGACTATTTGACGCCGCAGTACCAGCGAATCCTCCTCTCCAACCAGCACATGTTTACAATGCAAATGCAGGAGGCCGTCGAGGAGTGGAATAAATTATACAGCGAGAAAAAGAGCAATATCCGCTTCGAGATCGACAACAAGGCGATCAACAGCGTTCAGTTCATTATCTATCAGCAACCGACCGACAATTATTTGAATCTTTACGTGGAAAGGCCGAGCAACGGGGCATACGGACGTTTCGTTCAATTGTCCATCGGAAACATATGGTACGACCTGACCGGCACCAGCCAGATGAAATATCTGTTCATGCACATCCTGGGTCATCTGGCCGGTTTCGAGCATTCGCTCGATTACGGCGACGATATTCCCACGGAATCCTTGACGATCGGATTCCTCTGCGACCCGTCTTCCATTATGATGGATGAAAAAAACCTGCTCAAGGACAAAAACTTTTACAAAGGTTTTTCCGATCCGGATAAAGAGGCGATCGGAGCCCTGTATCCGTACATCACTCCGGAACCCGATCCGGAACCCGAAGCGCCGGAATTCACCCTGACCTGCACCCCCGAACCCGTTCAGACTAGTGGAAAACAAACCCTGCGTATCGGGACGGATTACCTGTTCCAGGCCGTTTATACCTACTCAAAATGCCCCAGTCCCAAATATGCGTTCTCCGTCACCCGAGAAGATAAACTCAAGGCGGACTACACCCGTACCGACATGGGCAACGGGAAAGTCAAAATCCGCTTCACAGAGCCCGGAATCTATCAGGTGACCGCCACCGTCACCAACGCAACGGAATCCAACACCAAAACCGTCAGCTATAACCTGACCGATCCATGTCCGATCATAACGGGGCCGAGCAAAGTGGAGCTTGGCATCTACTATGATTTCGAGGTGACATACAGGGATGCCAATCATCCCAAACCGCTCATCGACCTATGGTGGGAGAAAATGGTGCTGAATATGGGTAAAGCTACCGTACAGCGGGTGAGCAACAACCAATTCAGGATACGTTTCGATGAGCCCGGCGGCTTCCGTATCCTGGCCGATGTGGAAGGCGGAAATCGTATCGAAAGGGGATTTTTCTATGTTTCGGTCTATTACAAACCTTACTACATGATCGAAAAGAAAGTGATCGATCCCAACCTACCGTTGATCGATCCGGGCGAACTTCCTTCTCTTTCCAAACCCCTCTCACCCGGATTCGGCGGCGGTATTCCCATCGTCCGCGCATTAGCTACCTATGAGAATACGCTCCGCTTCTATGCGGACCAGGCATGCACGCAACCCATAGCCCTGCAACACGACGTGCTCTTCGATTATTGCCTGTGCTACGCCCTCTCGAACGGAGAGAGATACTGGTGCGAAGGAGAGGGAACCGGCATCCGCATGACCGTTCCGAAAGGTGAAACCGCCGTTATATTTCCGCAATCGAAAAAAACATCGGTAAACGGAATGGGGAGCGACGGAAAAACGGTCACCACGATCCGGGATCCCTACTATGAAATCATCTATCCGGAAAACGAATGTACATCGGTCAATCCGTTCGATTGAGCCTCCGCTCCGCCGAAAGGCGATCCCGGCTGTCGTCCGATAAGCCGTGAGGCGCGGACGGCGGGCCGCTCAACAGGAACTCCCCGAAACGACAATCGTTTCGGGGAGTTTACCGCAGGCGGCCTCTGACGCCGACACATTACCGTTTTTCATCCGCCCGGGCACGCACTTCGGCCCTGACCTTGATTTTGGCAAAGCCCTTGACAATCCCTTCGTCGGTGTTTTTCTTCGGGTCGTAGGTCACCGTCACGGTCTTGGCAGGCAGGTCGATGCTGACCTCCTTGACCCCCTTTTCAAAGGGAATGTTGGCTTCGATCTTCTTGGCGCACTTCTCGCAGTCGATATCCGCCGCGAATACCGTCGTCACGGTCTCGGCCGCTTTCTTTTTCGTTTCGGCTCCGGCGTTCGCAACGCCCAGCCCGAGGATCGCCGCAAGGCAGATCAATACGATTTTTTTCATGCTTCGTACTATTTTATACGGTTAATAAAGATTCCATCGCATGCCGATGTAGAACTTGCGCCCCATCAGCGGGCCCCAGACCACCGACGAGTTGAACCCGGCGCTCCACGGGCGGTCGGCATTCAGGATCGGGGTTTTCTGCCGGTAGTCGGCGATATTTTCACACCCCGCGTACAGATCGACCTTGCCGATCTTGCGGCTCACCTGCGCGAAAAAGATGGGATAGCGCGGCGAATACTCCGCATCGGCCAGGTTTCCGGTCTGGGTCGGCAGACGGCTCGGGCCGTTGAGCTGGGCTGTCACGTCGAACACCCAGCGGCGGTAGGGAGTCGCATACTGGATATTGAGCAATGTCTTGTACTCGCTCACCAGCGGCCGTTCCACCCGCTCGGTTCCTCCGTCGGGACGGTCGAGCGTGATGGAGCTGTCCGTATAGCGGAAAGTGGCGAAAATATCCAGCCGCTCGACGGGCGTCCATGAGAAGTCGATCTGGAACGTGTCGGTGTAGGAGCGTTTGCGCGTATCGTAAACCATGATCTCCGTCGGGCTGTACTCCTGGTCGGCGACGACCTGATTGTAGAACTGCGTGCGGAAATAGTCGAAACTCAGCGTAGCGTCCTCATGGCCGACCAGCGAGAAGTTCTGCGTGAGGCTGCCGCCGACGGTCAGGGCCTTTTCCATGCGGTTGAAGTCCTTGCCGAATCCGTCGCGGAAGACGATCCGCCGACCGGTGGCCAGGATGCCGATGTTGTCCGTGATGACGTTGGTCGAGCGGTAGCCCAGCCCGGCCGAGGCCCGCAGGGTCGTGGTGGGAGTAATGTTCCACCTCAGATGTCCGCGCGGGGTAAGGTAATACTTGTCGAAATAGGTGTTGTAATCGCCCCGCACCCCGGCCACGACCGAGAATTTATCCCGGATGGCATAGGTGTATTCGGCATAGAGCCCGGCCTCGTGTTCGTTCCGGTTCAGGTCGAACGCCCCCCGGTAGTCGAGCCACGGCGTATCGTTGAGGAGCCGTTCCCGGAAATAATGCACCTGGGCCGAGGCCCCGAGAATCAGCGAGGAACGGTAGGTGAAGTAGTGATTATACATCAGATTGACCGACAGGGCATTTTCTCTGCCGTCGTAATCGTTGAGGCCGAAGTAGGCATTCTCGTCGAAATGGTCGTAGTCGGCCACGAAAGCCACGTTCGAGCGTTTCTCGTCCTGCTCGTTGCCGTCGTAAACCGACCGGCCGACGGGCATCCCGAGCTTGAGGTAGGCGTTGGCTCCCTGGTTACGGATATGCGAGCCGTAGAGGGCGCCGTCCATCCAGTGTTCGGCCATGTTCTCGCGCATCTCGCGGTTGTTCCGGTACCCGACCATGCCGCCCAACCGGTTCTCGAGCACGTATTTGGCCCCCCAGCGGATCTGCATGCCGTTGTCGGCCGTGTAGAGCCACTTGTTGGCCACGTTGAACTGGCTGGCTTTCGGCAGGTCGAGGAACCCGTCGTCGTTGTGATCCATGTCGCGCACATGGGTGTCCATCGAGCCGTGGAGCAGCAGGACGCTCGAAAGTTTTCCGTCGCGGGTCACGGGAAAAGCGGTCGAAATGTTGGCCTCGGGACGCAGCTCGTCGTCGAGGTACAGATTGACGAACAGCCGCTCTTCGTCGGTCGGCTTGCGATGTTCGAGGTTGATCTGCCCGGTGATGGCCTCGTGTCCGGCCGTCACGGAGGCGACCCCTTTGGATACCTGGATCGAGTTGAGCCACATGCCCGGCGTGTAGCTCAGACCATAGGGGGCGCTCAGGCCCCGCATGATCGGACGGTTCTCGTCGAGAATCTGGGTATAGGTTCCGGCCAGCCCCAGCATCTTGATCTGCCGGGCGCCCGAGATGGCGTCGCTGTACCCGACGGTCACCGAAGCCGAATTCTCGAAGCTCTCGGCCAGGTTGCAGCAGGCCATTTTGCACAGGCCCGCAAAGGAGATCATCTCGTTTTTGATGATGCCGTCGCGCTTGACGAAGTTTCCGCTCTGGCTCCCCTCGACCACGACACTTTCGATATCGATCCCTTCGGCCGCAAGGGCGAATTCCACACGCTCGGCTCCGTTGTCGATCCGCAGGGTGTCGTTCACATAGCCCAGGTAGGTCGCCACGAGCCGGTCATAGCCTTTGATCCGGTGGAGTTTGAATTCGCCCGCAGCATCGGTCGAGGCGCCGACGGTCGTGCCTGCCCAATAGACCGAGGCCCCGATCAGGGGTTCCCGGTCGTCTCCGCCGCGCACGACGCCTTTGAGGTCCTGGGCACGCAGCGTGGCTACTGCGGCCGGTATAAGCAGGGTGGTAAGAATGAATTTCTGAAAAGTCATAAAAAGATTCCGTTGATTGTGTAAAACCGATTCGCGCGGACACGGCTTCGCACCGCGTCCGTCCAAAGAGTTACGCAACCACGGGAGGGGCCCGCAATCCGGCATGGAGCACGGGAGGATCGGAACGGAAAAGCAGGGGCCGTTCCCAATGCCGCTCCGCCATGAGGGGCTCGTCAAACGTAACGGCGACGGCGGCAGGAAGCGCCGGTTGCATCTCGGGGGCGATCACCGCCCGGCGGAGCTGTTTTTCCTGACCGGAAGCGGCGGTATAGAGCCCGGCGGCATCGTTCAGATGCGAGCCGCAGCAGTCGGCCGAAAAGGAGGTGGCATGTGCCCTGCCGTCGTGACGCTGCACACATTCGATGTTGCACACATGCCTTTTTTCATGGGCACGCCTTGCCACGCACGGACAGGTGAGCGCAGCCCACGCCGCACCGCCCACCGAGAGGAGGTACACCGCCAACAGGCAAAGGGTGAACAGGCGTCGCAGTTTCATTCGTTCGTCAGCAAGTCACATTCGCGGAGTTTCTCCGTCCAGGCCGCAGCATCCCGCAGGGCGGTCGCCTCCTCCACGCCGTAACGCTCGATGAGCAGGCGGGCCGCCTCGGCAATATCGAAATCCCGGCCTTCGAGGGCGTTCCACAGGAAGAGCGACGTGTCGTTCAGCGCGACCACGCGGGTCATGTCGGCCCCGTAACGGCCCTGCATGATGACCACATGTTCCCCGGCCATCTCCCGAACCTTATATCGCGCATCGATTTTCATGGTATGCTCTTTCGGCGTTGCAAAAATAGCAAAAATTTCCGAACCCGCCTCGCTTTCGCCGGATTTTCATGCTGCAAACGGCACAATCCGCCCTCGGAGTATGTGCCCGCGTTGGAATCCGTCGGACTTTGTATTATCTTTGCGTGTATGGAACCCGCGACAAAAGAGACCCCGCAGGCGATTCGGGCGCTGCTCAAACGCTACTGGGGATTCGACGAGTTCCGCCCCATGCAGGAGCGGATCATCCGCTCGGTGCTCGACGGACACGACACGCTCGCCCTGATGCCCACCGGCGGCGGCAAATCCCTCACCTATCAAATTCCGGGCCTCGCGCGGGAGGGAATCGTCGTAGTCGTAACCCCCCTGATCGCCCTGATGAAAGATCAGGTGGACCGGCTGCGGGCGCGGAAAATCCGGGCCGCGGCGATCCACTCGGGAATGAGCCCCCGCCAGATCGACATCGCGCTGGACAACTGCGTGTACGGCGACGTCAAATTTCTCTACGTCGCCCCCGAGCGGCTGGCCACCGAAGCGTTCCGCCTGCGCGTGCAGCGCATGCAGGTCACCCTGCTGGCCGTGGACGAGGCGCACTGCATCTCGCAGTGGGGCTATGACTTCCGCCCCTCCTACCTGCGCATCGCCGAGCTGCGCAGGCTCCTGCCCGGCGTCCCGGTGCTGGCGCTCACCGCCTCGGCCACCGAGCCGGTGGCGGCCGATATCATGGAGCGGCTCGGCTTCGACGAGCCGCGCGTGCTGCGCAGCAGCTTCGCGCGGCCCAACCTCTCCTATGCCGTGCGGCACACCGACGACAAAGACGGGCAACTCCTGCGGCTGATCCGCAACGTCCCCGGCTCGGGCATCGTCTATGTGCGTACCCGCGAGGGGGCCGAGCAGATCGCCGAAATGCTCCGCAACGAGGGGGTGGCGGCGGGCTTTTACCACGGAGGGCTGGAACATGCCGAGCGGACGCTCCGGCAGGAGGAGTGGAGCCGCGGCAGCCTGCGGGTCATGGTGGCCACCAACGCCTTCGGCATGGGCATCGACAAGGCCGACGTCCGCTTCGTGGTGCATTACGCCCTGTGCGACTCGCTCGAAAGCTACTACCAGGAGGCGGGCCGCGCCGGACGCGACGGACTGCGGGCCTACGCCCTGCTGCTGGTTTCGCCCGACGATCCGGGACGCATTATCCGGCGCTTCGAGGCCGAATTTCCGCCGCTCGAGCGGATCAAGTCGATCTACGAAAAGGTCTGTTCCTTCCTGCAGGTGGGCATCGGCGACGGGGCCGAGGCTTCGTTCCTGTTCGACCTCCGCGCTTTCTGCGCCCGCGAGCACCTCTATGCCGGCACCGTGCTGAGCGCTCTGAAGCTGCTCCAGCAGAACGGCTACCTCACCCTCACGGACGAGATGGCCAACCCGGCACGCATCATGTTCTGCGTCAGCCGCGACGACCTCTACAAAATCCGCGTGGCACGCGACGACCTCGATCACTTCATCCGCACGCTGCTTCGGCTCTACGAAGGGGTTTTCAATGACTTCCGCCCGATCGACGAGGGGGAGATCGCCCGGTGGAGCGGCTACACCCCCGAGCACGTCCGCGAACTGCTCAAACGGCTGTGGCGCATGCGCGTGCTGCGCTACATCCCCGCCAACCGCTCGCCGATCCTCTTTTTCAACGAAGAACGCCTGCCCGTCGGCGACCTCTATATCGCCCCCGAAACCTACCTGCGCCGCAAAGAGCTCGTGCGCGAACGGTTCGAGCGGATGCGCGCCTATGCCGCCGACACGGAGACCTGCCGCAGCGCCTTTCTGGAACGCTATTTCGGCGAAAGGGAACCCCGCGACTGCGGCGTGTGCGACTGCTGTCTGGCTCGTAAGCGGGAGGCGCGGAGGGCAGAAAGAGGCAACGGGGACGACGATCCGGCTGCGGAGGGCCTGCGCGAAGAGCTCCTTTCGCTGCTGGCCGCAGAGCCCCTCTCCCCCGCCGAGCTTGCCCGCCGATGCCGCCGCTCCCCCGAAACGGCGGCCGCTGCGATCGACGCGCTGTTGGCCGAGGGTAAAATTTCACTCGCGGAGGAGGGAAAACTCACAATAAAACGATAACTTTGTGCGATCTTAATGCGAATATGAGCAACCGAAGAAAGCTATTCCGCTCGACCATCACCAACGAGGAGACCGCCATGCTGCCTGCGGCGGAGTTCCGCGGCCCCATCACCGTCGTCGATACCGACGAAGCGGTCAGCGCGGCGTGCGACTACCTGTCCGCACAACCCCTGATCGGCTTCGACACCGAAACCCGGCCTTCGTTCCGCGCGGGAGCCATGAATCGCGTGGCGCTGCTGCAACTCTCCTCGCCGGACCGCTGTTTCCTTTTCCGGCTCAACAAAATCCGGTTCGACAAGGCCATCCTGCGGATACTGGAGGACGGGCATATCCTCAAGATCGGGGCCGACGTAGCCGGCGACCTGCGGGCGCTGCACGGCATCCGCCACTTCCGCGAGGCGGGCTTCATCGACCTGCAGGCGCTCGTGTCCGAATGGGGCGTCGAAGAGAAGAGCCTGCGCAAGATGTCGGCCATCGTGCTGGGACAACGGGTCTCGAAAGCCCAGCGCCTGAGCAACTGGGAGGCCGCGCAGCTCACCTCCAGGCAGCAGCTTTACGCCGCGACCGATGCGTGGGTCTGCACGCTCATCTACGACCGCCTGCAACACACACCCAAACCCAAATCCAAACCCCGAAGAACGCATGATACCGCAAATCTACCTGCACAGGGGTAAGGAGGAGTCGCTGCTGCGTCGCCATCCCTGGGTCTTCTCGGGAGCCATCGACTATGTGAAAGCCGAAAGCGAGGAGGAGATCGCCGAGGGAGCCGTCGTCGATGTGTTCGGCAAGTCGGGCGACTTCCTGGCCCGGGGCCACTTTCAGATCGGTTCCATCGCCGTGCGGGTGCTCTCTTTCCGGCAGGAGGAGATCGACGCGGCGTGGTGGCGCGACCGCATCGCCGCCGCCTATGCCCTGCGCCGCACGCTCGGACTGACCGACAGCGGGGAGACCACCTGCTACCGGCTCGTGCACGGGGAAGGCGACTCGCTTCCCGGGCTGGTCGTCGATGTGTACGGCACGACCGCCGTGGTGCAATGCCACTCGGTAGGCATGTACCGCTCGCGGTTGCAGATCGCGGACGCCCTGCTCGCCTGCTTCGGCAGCCGGATCACGGCCGTCTATGACAAAAGCTCCCAGACCGTGCCCTTCAACGCCCGCCTCGGGGCCGTGGACGGCTACCTGCGGGGCGCCGCCTCCGTACCGCTCACGGTGCGGGAAAACGGGCTCCGGTTCCTGGTAAACTGGGAGGCGGGGCAGAAGACGGGCTTCTTCCTCGACCAGCGGGAAAACCGCGAGCTCGTGCGCCGTTACGCCGCCGGCCGCACGGTGCTCAACACCTTTTGTTATACGGGCGGCTTCTCGGTTTATGCGCTGGCCGGCGGAGCCGTCGAAGTCTGCTCGGTGGACTCCTCGGAGCGGGCCGTCGCCCTGGCCGACGAAAACGTGCGGCTCAACTTCGGGCCGGAGGCGAAACACACCTCCCTTGCGGCCGACGCCGTGGAGCACCTGCGGGACATCGGCGACCGCTACGACCTCATCATCCTCGATCCACCGGCTTTCGCCAAGCACCACAAGGTGCTCGGGAACGCCATGCAGGGCTACCGCCGCCTCAACGCGCGGGCCATCGCGCAGATTCGTCCGGGCGGCATCCTGTTCACCTTCTCCTGCTCGCAGGCCGTCTCGAAGGAACTTTTCCGCACCACCGTTTTCTCGGCCGCGGCACAGGCCGGCCGCCGCGTGCGCATCCTGCACCAGCTCACCCAGCCTGCCGACCACCCCATCAACATTTACCACCCCGAAGGAGAGTACCTCAAGGGGCTGGTACTTTACGTCGAATAAGGTTCACCACATACTATATTTTCGGGATCGCATTTTCATTTCGGTGCGGTGAAATTTATATGCTATAACGAAAAAAAACATTATACAAACTAATTATGAATAATTTATAGTATATTTGTATAAACAAATTTACAAACCAATGAAAAATATCTACTCCATTTTATTCCGGATTGTATTCCCCATTTTATTTTTTTACTCATGCCAAAATACGGGCAATCTCGAGGAATTTTGTGAAGCGAAACCGAAAAACGTATTGACAAAAACCTTGACCTTAGATGATGCCATAAATGAAGTGACCAATGTTTTAAATGCAATCACGCCTACACGAAGCATGAATGGACTGAAGGTTTCTCAATGTTATACCATCACGAGGAACATGGATAACAAACCAAAACTTACTTCATTGGAAAATGAAAATAACCAAAACGAAGATGCTTTTATCTATATTATTAATTTTGAAGACGAGGCAGGTTATGCAATTGTTGCAGCCGATCCAGCTGCTCCAAGCACGATTCTTGCTCTTACCGATTCAGGATCCTTGAATCCCAATCAGCCACAAGACAATCCGGGTCTTATTATGTATCTGGCTAACATGGAAAATATTTTAAATGTCATACCGCCGATTCACGCATCTTATGGCCCGTGGTGCTACCAAAGCATGGGAGGCGTAATGTGTACAAATGAATGGGGACAAAGAAACCCCTATAATTTATATTCCCCTTTAGTTGACGGAAAATTACCACCGGCTGGCTGTACGGCTACTGCTTTAGCACAATTACTGACCATTTACAATTACCCGCTAACTTACAATGGATATACGTTCAATTGGGATGAGATGGAGAAACATATGCAGGTACATTTAGGAAATCCAAGAGAGGACTATCCGCCTGCATATGAAATGATAGGCAGACTATTTCAACAAATCAGCTTACCTTATAATCTTGACATGCAATTCGGATTATCCATAGGAAGTGGTGCATATTTGTATAACGTACCGAGAACTATGGCTAATCTTGGATTTAGTGATCCGGGCGTCTATCGGGATTATTATGATACCGAAGAAGTAAAGCAAGCTCTTTTGGATTTTTATCCGGTACTTGTTACTGGCTATGCCTATATGTCTTCTTCTAAGGCAGCTGGTCAAGATGAATATTTGGGGATTAACGTTGATAAATCCAGCATCAATTACTCAAGCGGACATACTTGGCTGGTCGATCAATTGATCCGAATGCACAGAAAAGTGACTATTATTAACCCAGATGGAACTGATGGGATGAGTTTTACTCAAGAAAGAGAGCTCGTTCACTGCAATTTCGGATGGAACGGGACCTCAAATGGATTGTATTACAGTGGCGCGTTTGATACGGTGAATGGCTGCGTCGAACCACTTAACAATACAGATGGAACAGCAGGAAATTATCAATATTACATGCAAACCTATTATGGCGCTATCGAATAAAACCGGACTACCATGAAAAAAACAACCCGCCTTTTGCTGGCCGCAGGCGTACTCCTGCTGGCCGCCGGATGCAAAGATTCCGACGAACCGACCGTCGTGCCGCCTCCCGACGGCACGCAGTTCAGCGAAACATTCATCCAACAGTATCTCGCGCCATCCGGCATCGAATTGTCGGCACGAACGATCAACGATCCCTCGACCACCTGCATTCACGTCAGGTTCGACGGCGAGCTGTACACCCCGGGAAGCGAACAATTCGCAACCCTGAGCGAAGCCTACGGCGACACATCCTACAACAACCCCCTCGTTCCGTTCTCGAATCTGGCACTCGCCGAAACGATTCGGGCCGTCTCCGTGCGTTGGACGCCGCTCGGGGCAGCCGCCGACGGGACCCGCACACTCGATGCGGTGACGCATATCGGCACAGCAAGCCTCTATGCATTTGTCCGCAACGGTTACCGCGACGACGCGGAGGCGTTCCCCGACGCGCTCTCTTTCCTGGGCTGCTATCAGCAATACGGCCACAAGCCGGTGTATGAACCGGTCGGAGAACTCGACATCGACGATACAACGCTCATCGCCTACGAAGACTGCAACCTGCTGCTGCCCGCGGCGGAGCTTGCCTCCGGCGGCACCCTGGAAGTCGGACTGACCGTCGGCACGCATACGTTCACCGCAACGCTCGCCCTCTCTCCGGCGAAGTAAACGGCACCGTCAAGACGCGGCAAAGGCGGAACGCATGAGCGTTCCGCCTTTGTTCTGCCCGGGCCCCGGCAAAGAGCGGCGGCGGGATTCCGGAGAATCCCGCCGCTGCATATGCACTCGAGTCGTCGGCCGATAGCGGAAGCGACTCCGCACGGACGCGCCCTCCGTGCCGACCTACTTGCGTTTGCCGCGCTGCTGCGCCTCCTGCTGGCGCATCATCTCCTCATAACGCTGGGCGAACTTCGATTTCTTGCGGTTGCCGTTCTTGGCGGCATTGGCCTGCATGACGGCATGGATCTTTTCGTCGTCCACCATACGCCGGATCAGGAGCGTCTGACCAATGGTGAGCAGGTTGGCCAGCAGATAGTAGTAGCACAGGCCGCTGGAATAGCTGTTGAACCACAGAAGCATCATCACCGGCATCATGTAAACCATCATAAACTTCATGCCCGCCATCTGGGGCTGCGACGAGGCGGTCTGCTGGTAGTTGATGTAGGAGAAGGCGAAGAGCGACACGGCCATCAGCAGGGCAAAAAGGCTCACATGATCGCCGTAGAAGGGGATCTTGAACGGCAACTGGAGGATGCTGTCATAGGACGAGAGGTCGCCGGCCCACAGGAACGACTGGTCGCGCAGTTCGATCGAGGCGGGGAAGAAACGGAACATCGCGATGATGATGGGCATCTGAATCAACATGGGGATACAGCCTCCCATGGGGTTGATGCCGGCCTTTTTGTAGAGTTCCATCGTCGCCTGCTGACGCTTCATGGCGTCCTCCTGCTTGGGATATTTCTTGTTGAGCTCATCGACCTGCGGCTTGATAAGCCGCATTTTGGCCATCGAGACATAGCTCTTATAGGTGAGCGGCGAAATGACGAGCTTCACCAGGATGGCCAGGATCAGGATAATCAGGCCGAAGCTGGCGATGTATTGCCGCAGGAAATCGAAGACCGGAATCACGAACCAGCGGTTCACCCAGCCGAAGATACCCCATCCGAGCGGAATGAGCCGCTCCAGGACGAGCGGCTGCCCGTCGTCGGTGACCTTCTTCAGAATCGCGTATTTGTTCGGCCCGAGGTAAAAGGCGAACCGATACCCCTCGACCTGCCCGTTGTAGGGCACGGTCATCGAAGCGGCGAAATCCTTGATGTAGCCCGTCTCCGGCTTGGCTGTGTCGAACGACAGGTCGGCGTTCGAGAAATTATCCCGCGCGATGAATACCGAAGAGAAGAACTGCTGTTTGAAAGCCACCCAGTTGAGCGAGGTCGAGACCTTCTTGCTCTTTTCGGCTTCGCTCGTACCCAGGTCCTCGATCGACGACTCGCCGGGGAAGCGGTAGGAGACGGTGGTGTACATGTTCTCGTTCTGGAATCCCCGCTCGTTCTGGTAGGAGCGGTTGCGCCAGTCGATCCCGACGGAGGTCTGGTTGGCCATGCGGGGCGCCATGTTGCGCAGCCGCACGTCGAAATCCACGAGGTAGTCCCGCTCGGGCGCCTCACTGTCGTAAATGCGGTATTCGTACTCGATGGCTGCGTCGCCGTCCACGGGCAGGCGCATGACCACGGTCTGCATGTCGCCGTCACGTCGCACAGGATCGACCTCAAATACGTAATCCGACGTATTGACCTGACTGTTATTCAGTCCGTTGCGGATGTAGAGCGAAAGGTTGAAACGTGCGGTGGCCGGATCGAAAAGCTGCACCGGCTCAGTCCGCTCCCCACGGGGGGCATAGCGGGTGTAATCCTTGAGCGTCACCCCGACGATCTGACCGCCCCGGCTCGAAAAGTCGATCCGCAGCACATCGTTCTCGACCGTCAGCCCCGACTCTTCACGCACGGCCGCCCCGGCGAGGGTCTCCCCCACCATGTCGGCCTGCTGCCGCAACAGGGCGGCGGAATCCGCCTGCACGTTCCCTGCCCCGGGCGATGCGGCGGTGCTGTCCGCCGTCATCCGTGGCGGCACGGCAGGCATCGCGGGCTGCTGCGATGCCAGGTATTCCTGGTATTTGCGGACCTGTTCCTGGTATTTTTTCTGCTGGTTGGCATTGAAGACGAGGAAACCCACGAAAACAAGGGCCACCACGACACCGCCGATAATTGTCTTTTTATCCATAAACTGTCGATTAACTCGTTACTTTTATTCCTGCTGCGTGCGCAGAGCCGCCTCGACAAACGACACGAACAGGGGGTGCGGCCGCTTGACGGTGCTCTTGTATTCGGGATGGTACTGCGTGCCGACGAACCAGGGGTGATTCGCCAGTTCGACGACTTCGACCAGGTTGGTGTCGGGATTCAGGCCCACGGCTTTCATGCCCGCCTGCTCGAACGCCTCCAGGAAAGCGTTGTTGAACTCGTAGCGGTGGCGGTGCCGCTCCTCGATATGGGTCGTGCCATAGGCTTCGGCCACCCTGGAGCCTTTCTTGAGCACACAGGGATAGGCCCCCAGGCGCATCGTGCCCCCTTTGGCCGTGACCCCTTTCTGCTCCTCCATCAGGTCGATGACCGCATGGGGCGTCACCTCCATCTCGCTCGAATTGGCGTCAGCCATGCCGAGCACGTTGCGGGCAAATTCGATCACCGCGCACTGCATCCCCAGACAGATACCCAGGAAGGGAATGCCGTTTTCGCGGGCGAAGCGCACCGCCTCGATCTTCCCCTCGATGCCCCGGTTGCCGAAGCCCGGAGCCACCAGCACACCGGCCATCCTGCCGAGCTTCTCCGCCACGTTCTCGCGGGTGATCTTCTCGGAATTGACGTAGCTGAGCCGCACCTTGCAGTCGTTGACCGCCCCCGCGTGGATGAACGACTCGCAGATCGACTTGTAGGCGTCGGGCAGTTCGGTATATTTTCCCACCAGCGCAATCTCGATCGTGCGCGAGGGGTGTTTGACCTTCTCCACGAAGTCCCGCAGCGACTTCATATCGGGTTCCTTCTCGGCGGGCAGGTCGAGTTTGTCGAGCACCACTTCGTCCAAATGCTGTTCGTGCATGCGCAGCGGCACTTCGTAAATGGTCGGCACGTCGATCGACTCCATCACCGCATTGGCATCCACGTTGCAGAACAGGGCCACCTTGCGCTTGAGCTCCGCCGTGAGGGGATGCTCGGTGCGCAGCACCAGAATATCGGGCTGCAGACCGTTCTCCAGCAGCGCCTTGACCGAATGTTGGGTGGGCTTGGTCTTGAGCTCGCCCGACGCGGCCATGTAGGGAATCAGCGTCAGATGCACGAGCGCCGTATTGCGCGACCCGAGCGAGTAGCGGAGCTGACGCACCGACTCGATGAAAGGAAGCGACTCGATATCCCCCACCGTGCCGCCGATCTCCGTAATGATGACGTCGTAAATCTTCTCCTGACCCAGCAGTTGAATGCGCCGCTTGATCTCGTCCGTGATGTGCGGAATCACCTGCACGGTCTTGCCGAGGTAGTCGCCGCGGCGCTCCTTTTCGATCACGGTCTTGTAGATCCTGCCGGTGGTCACGTTATTGGCCCGGGTGGTGGTGATCGAGGTGAAGCGCTCGTAATGCCCCAGGTCGAGGTCGGTTTCGGTGCCGTCCTCGGTTACATAACACTCGCCGTGCTCATAGGGATTCAGGGTTCCCGGATCGACGTTGATGTACGGGTCGAGTTTCTGAATGGTCACCGCATATCCGCGCTCCTGCAGCAGCCGGGCGATCGAAGCGGAGATGATCCCCTTACCCAGCGACGAGGCCACGCCGCCCGTGACGAATATGTACTTTGGTTTGCTCAGTTTCATAAGGTTAGCCTATCTGTTTACATTCGTTTCACACAAAAACGAATTTCGCACTCCGGCGTTCTTGCCCGGCCTCGCGGCCCGGACGGAATCGGACGGAATCCGAAATTCGGTAATCGGGAGCTATTGTTCGCCCCGGTCGATCAGGCGCACCTTCTCGATGGCAGCCTGCATCTCGGCCTTGGCCCGCTCGATCTTCTGCCGCACGTCGGCCACGAGCGCCTCGGCGTTTTTCGACCGGGCAAAGAAGCCGATGTTGTTCTCCAGCAGGGCGATCTCCTGCTCGAGCTGGCGCACCTTGCCGTAGAGCCGGTCCCGCTCGGTGCGCAGCCGCTTGTCACCCGTGCTGCGCAGCGTGGAGACCTTCTCCTTGAAACGGTTCATCGAGCGGTCGCGCTCGCTGCCCCGCAACGCCTCGAACAGCCTGTCCACGGCTGCCTTGTAGCGTTTCTGCATCGCCTCCTTGCGCTTGATCGGAACGAACCCGATCTCCGTCCAGCGGCGCTGGAAATCGCGTATGGCCTCGAAGCCGGCGGACGCGGCGTCGGCGGCCTCCATCTCCTCGAGCAGCGCCTCCTTGAGCCGGAGGTTCTCCTCGTACTGGCCGTCCACGGCGGAAAAATGCTTGTTCTTGCGCTCGAAGAAACTGTCGCAGGCGGCGCGGAACCGCTTCCAGATCTGGTCGGAATGTCGGCGCGGCACGGGCCCGACCTCCTTCCACCGCGCCTGAAGGGCGATCAGCTCGTCGGTCGTCTTTTTCCACTCCTCGCTCCGGGCGAGCGCTTCGGCGGCCAGACAGATTTCATTCTTGAGCGCAAGGTTATGTTCCATCTCGCTTTTCAGCCCGGCGTAGTAAGCCCGTTTGGCCTCGAAGAAACGGTCGCAGGCACCGCGGAAACGCTCGTAGATGCGGTTGTTGTCCTTCTTCGGGGCGAACCCGATGGTCTTCCATACCTTCTGCACCTCCAGCAGCCGGTCGCTGGCGCGATTCCACTCCTTGCGCGTGGTCATGGGCTGGGCGAGAAGCTCCTCGGCCCGGCTGCAGAGTTCGGCTTTGAGCTCCAGGTTGCGCTGCTGCTCGGCCTTGATCTCCTCGAAATAGGCCTGATGCCGTTTATTGACCCGGCTCGATGCCTCCTTGAACCGCTCCCAGAGCGCCTCCTTGTATTCGTTGGCTACGGGGCCGGTTTCCCGCCATTCGTCATGGAGCTTCTGCAATTTGCGGAACGCCTCGATGACCGACGGCTCGTCCGCCAGCGCCTCGGCGCTCTCGCACAGCGCTGTTTTCTGCTCGTAGTTGCGCTTAAGGTCCAGGTCGCGCAGCTCCTTATTGATCTTGATGAAGTTGTAGAAATTCTCGACATGCAGGTTGTAGGTCTCCCACAAATCCTTGACATACTGCTGCGGCACGGGCCCCGTCTCTCTCCAGCGCTGCTGCAATTCGCGGAACCGGTTGAACGTGTGGCCCACCGTCTCGTCGGAATCGACCAGTTCGCGCAGCTCGTCGATAAGCTGCTGCTTGACCTTGAGGTTGGCCTCCTTGACCGCATCCAGCCCGGCGATGAACTCGTCGCGGCGACGGCGGTACTCGCGGAAGAGGTCTTTCAGACGCGCTTCCGAAGCGTCGGGCACCGGTACGAAAACCGCATCCTCGCCGTTCTGCTCCGCGAACCGGCGGCGGAGGGCCTCCCCGTCGGCGCGGTGGAGCTTATAGAACGCGATCTTGATCGCCTCGGCGTCGCGGCGCAGGGTCTGCACCGGTTTTTCGGCAAGCAGGGCGGCGAACAGATCGACCAGCTCCTCCTTTGTGCGACCCGCGTAGTCCCCGTCGTCCGTCGCAGGCTCCCCGGCCTCCTCGGGAGTCTCCTCCCCCAGATCGAGTCCTGCCTGACGGGCTGCCAGCTCGGCCTCCTCGTCCGCAAAATCGACCTGCTGCCGGTGCTGCTCCTCTTCCGTCGAATCGGACGGGGTATCCGGGGCATCCGCCGCCGATTCTGCGGCAGGCTCCTGCAGGGCATCTGCTGCGGTCTCAACCGCCCCGTGGGCCGTCCCCTCCGAGGCAACCGCCTCGGATGCGACTTCCGCGCATCCGGCATCCGCCTGTCCGCTTACGGAAGAGGCAGACGGACTATCTCCCGCACCCTCCTCCCGGGGCAGCGGCTCACCCGCAGGTCGGGCCTCGTCGGACGACGCTCCGGCATCCGGCGCGCAAGCCGGCGCAGCGGCATCGGGCGCCCCTGCGGTTTCGGTGGATAGGGAATTCGTTGCGTCGTCGGGATTGCCCGCACAGGGATCGCAGGCGGAGAGGTTGGTGTTTTCGGTAGCCATTGCAGTTAACAATTTGAATTCTTCGCTATACCAGGGTATAGAAATCCGACAAATATAACCATTTTTCCGGTGCCAGCACAGAATTTGCCGATAAAAAATGTTACCTTCGCATAAAATACGACATGCCATGAGTCACCGCATCCTGCTCATCGACGACGAGGCCGACATCCTCGAATTCATGGAATACAACCTCCGGAAAGCGGGCCACGAGGTCTTTACCGCGCAGAACGGGGCCGACGGACTCCGGCAGGCCGCCCTGCACCGGCCCCATCTGATTCTGCTCGACCGGATGATGCCCGTGATGGACGGCATGGAGACCTGCCGCGCGATTCGCGCCGATCCGGCCCTGCGCGACACGATGATCGTCTTTCTGTCGGCCCTGAGCGAGGAGGAGCACCAGATCGCCGGGTTCGGTGCGGGAGCCGACGACTACATCGCCAAGCCGGTGAAGATGAAAATTCTCATGAGCCGCGTGCAGGCCATCCTCAAACGCATCGACGGGGAGCGGCAGCCCGACGCATCCGACGGGCTGGAAATCGACCGCGAGCGTTACGTGGTGAAGCTCGACGGCCGGCCGATCGCGCTACCTCGCAAGGAGTTCGCCCTGCTCGGCCTGCTCCACTCCGCTCCCGGAAAACTCTTTTCGCGCGAAGAGATCTACGCCCGCATCTGGGGCAGCGAGGTGGTCGTGGGCGACCGCACCATCGACGTGCACATCCGCAAACTGCGCCAGAAAATCGGGCCGCGGCACATCGTCACCGTCAAGGGCGTGGGCTACAAATACGAGCCTTAGCCGACGATGGAGAAATATCCGCGATCTTTCGGGCCAAAAAAGGAGGCGTTTATTATGAATCGTAATCTTTTTTTGCCTAAATTTGCGCGTTTTTATAACACAGCACATCCTTTCGGTTATGATCCGTGAAATTCTCGCCGTCGGTGCAGGCGGAGCCCTGGGCAGCGTCGCCAGGTATCTGGTCGCCTGCGTCATGCTGCCGGGGCCGGGTTTCTGGGGCATCCCGGCGGGTACGCTGGCGGTCAATGCAGGCGGCTCGCTGCTGATCGGCCTGCTGATGCGGGCCCTGGCGGGGTCGCCCCTGCTGTGGCTGCTGACCGTCGGATTCTGCGGCGGGTTCACGACCTTCTCGACTTTCTCGGCCGAGCTCGTCGCCATGCTGCGGGCCGGGAACTACCCGGTCGCGGGGCTCTATGCCGTACTGAGCGTCGGGGTATGCGCCGCTGCGGTCGTCGCGGGCGCGGCGCTCGCGGAGGCGATGAAAAACTGAGGGTGCAAACGAAATTGCAGGAATTTAAAAAACATAGTTTTATGATAATCTTAGTACTCAACTGCGGCAGTTCCTCGATCAAATACCAGGTGATCGACATGCAGGGACAGACGGGCACGCTGCTGGCCAAAGGGCTCGTGGAGCGTATCGGCCTCAAAGAAGGCGACCTGACCCACAAACCGGTGGGCAAGGAGAAATTCGAGCTGCACCGTCCCATCCCCGACCACACCACCGGCATCAGCCTGGTGCTCGACGCCCTGACCGATCCCTCGCATGGGGTGATCCGCTCCCTGGACGAAGTGAAGGCGGTCGGCCACCGCGTGGCCCACGGCGGGGAGTACTTCCCCGAAAGCGTCGTGGTGACCGACGAGGTGAAGGAGAAGATCCGCTCGCTGTTCGCCATCGCACCGCTGCACAACCCGGCCAACCTGGAGGGGGTGCTCTCCATCGAGCGGGTGCTGCCCGGCGTTGAGCAGGTCTGCGTTTTCGACACCTCGTTCCACCAGACCATCCCGGCGGTGAACTACATGTACGCCCTGCCTTACGAATACTACGAAAAATACCGTGTCCGCAAATACGGCTTCCATGGCACCAGCCACAAGTACGTCGCCCATGCGGGTGCGGAACTGGCCGGCCTGGACCCCGCAAAGTCGAAAATCGTCACCTGTCACATCGGTAACGGCGCCTCCGCTACGGCGGTGCTCGACGGCCGGTCGTTCGACACGTCGATGGGCTTCTCGCCCGTGGACGGCCTGATGATGGGCACGCGCTGCGGCGAGGTCGATCCGAGCGCCGTGACCTACATCGGCGAAAAGGAGGGCATGGACTACGACCGGCTGAACGCCATGATGAACAAGCGCTCGGGCGTCGAGGGCGTCTCGGGCGTCTCGAGCGACATGCGCGACATCGACCGCGCCTACGAGGAGGGGAATCCCCGTGCGGTGCTTGCGCGCGACATGTATTTCTCGCGCATCCGTCAGTATATCGGCCGCTATGCCGCCGAGATGGGCGGCCTCGACCTGGTGGTCTTCACCGGAGGCGTGGGCGAGAACTCGCCCGAAATGCGCGAACAGGTCTGCGCGGGGCTGGAGTTCATGGGCCTGCGCTTTGACGCGGAGGCCAACCGCGGCGTGCGGGGCCGTGACAAAATCCTGTCGGCACCCGATTCGCGGGTCAGGGTCGCGGTCGTCTGCACCGACGAGGAGCTGATGATCGCCGCCGACACCTACCGTCTGGTCAGCCGCAAATAACCGCAAACAACCATTTAAAATCTACTATACCATGATCCAACACCTTACCGAAATCGTCGAGGAGGCGAGAAAGCGGGGCAAAAAACGGCTGGCCGTGGCCTACGGCCAGGATTCACATACTCTTCAGGCCGTCTATGAAGCCTACCGCGAGGGGCTCGTCGAGCCGACGCTCTACGGTCAGCGCAGCGTCATCGAGGAGGTCTGCCGCCAGGAAAACATCGATATCAACGCCTTCAAGATCGTCGATGAGAGCGTGGACGTAAACTGCGTCCGGATGGCGGTGGCCGCCGTGGTCGCGGGGGACGCCGACGTGCTGATGAAGGGCCTCGTTTCGACCGACAAGTACATGCGCGGCATCCTCAACAAGGACGCCGGCCTGTTTCCGCCCAAAGGGGTGCTGAGCCACGTCTCGGTCGTCGAGATGCCCTGCTACCACAAGCTGCTCGTCATCTCGGACGTGGCGGTGATTCCGCTGCCCGACTTCAAGCAGAAGATGGTCATTATCAACTACCTGTCGAAAACGGCCCGGATGCTGGGCATCAAGACGCCGAAGATCGCCTGCATCGCCCCTTCGGAACAGGTGCTTCCCAACGTGATCTCCTCCACCGAGGGGGCATTGCTCGCCAAGATGGGCGACCGCGGACAACTGGGCGACGTGATCGTGGACGGCCCGCTGTCGCTCGACGTGGCGCTCTACAAGGAGGTCGCCGAGCACAAGAAAGTGCGCGGCTCGGCCGTCGCCGGCGATCCCGACTGCCTGCTCTTCCCCAACCTGGAGTCGGCCAACGTATTCTTCAAGTCGGCCACCCATTTCTGCAACGGCGAGATCGCCGCAATGGTCATGGGTACGAAGGTGCCGTGCGTGCTCACCTCGCGCGGCGACACGAGCCGCACCAAGCTCTTCTCGATCGCACTCGCCTGTCTGGCCGCCAAATAAAGAGGATATGGGATTCAAGATTTTAGCTATCAACCCCGGCTCCACCTCGACCAAGGTGGCCCTTTTCGACAACGATACCCAGCAGTTGGACCTCACCCTGCGCCACACGGCGGAGCAGATCGCCGCCTTCCCCAACGTCATCGACCAGTTGCAATGGCGCAAGGATATGATCCTCAAGGCGCTCGCCGAGCAGGGATTCGACGTGCGGCAGCTTTCGGCCGTCATCGGCCGCGGCGGGCTCGTCAAGCCCATCGAAGCGGGCGTGTACGAGGTGAACGAGGCGATGAAGCACGACCTTACGAACGCCACGATGGAGCACGCCTCGAACCTGGGCGGCCTGATCGCCGAACAGATCGCGAGCCAGGTCGGTGTCAAGGCCTACATCGCCGACCCGGTCGTGGTGGACGAAATGACCGAGACGGCCCGTTATAGCGGTCTGCCCGAATGTCCGCGCCGCTCCATCTTCCACGCGCTGAACCAGAAGGCCACGGCCCGGCTCCACTGCGACAAGATCGGCAAGCGTTACGAGGATATGAACCTCGTGGTGGCCCACATGGGGGGCGGCATTTCGGTGTCGGCCCACTGCAAGGGGCGCGTGATCGACACGAACAACGCCCTCGACGGCGACGGCCCCTTCGCGCCCGAACGCGCGGGAACGATCCCCGCCGGAGAGTTGGTGGAGCTCTGTTTCTCGGGCAAGTACACCAAGCGGGATCTGAAGAAGATGCTGGCGGGCAAAGGCGGCCTGGTCGCCCACCTGGGCAGCAACTCCGTCATGCACCTGATCGAGCGGGTCGAAGCCGGCGACAAGCAGGCCGGCGTGGTGATCGACGCCATGAGCTACAACATCTCGAAAGCCATCGGTGCGATGGCCGCTGCCATGTCGGGCAGCGTCGATGCGATCATCCTCACGGGCGGCATCGCCTACAACGAGCCGGTGGTCAAATACATCGAGGAGCACTGCTCGTTCATCGCCCCCATCGCGGTCTATCCGGGGGAGAATGAAATGGAGGCGCTCATGCTCAATGCGCTGGTCGTACTCAAGGGAACCATTACGCCCAAGGTGTACGCTTAGGATTCGCAGCGACCCCACATAGGCACACATGCCGATAAAAAGTTCATCCCCTGCGGATGAACTTTTTCATTAGCCCCACAGCCACCCCGAAAGCCTCGAAGCGCAGCGCCGCCGCCACGGCGACGTAGATGCCTGCGCCAAGCGCCGTCTTGACGAGCAGCGCGAGCGCCGGCTGGAAAGCGGTCCACCGCTCCAGCAGCAGGATCGCTCCGAACATCAGGCCCGAGGCGGCTGCGGCCGGCAACAGCGTACGGAGGAAACATCCGGTCGTGAAAAGCGTGTACCGCCGCGTCGCACCGAAATTGATCGCCATTTCAAACAGGGCCGCGGCCGCAAGGCCCCAGGTGATGGCGATAGGGCCGCGCGGGATGGTCAGGGCCAGGATGCCGGTCATCACCAGCTTCTTGGCCACCTCCAGCCGCACGATCACCGATCCGTTGCTTTTGACCTTCAATACGTTGTAAGAAATCATGGCGACGGGCGCGAACAATCCTCCCAGACAGGCGATGCGGAAATAGGGCACGATGGGCATCCACTTCGCCCCCAGGAAAACCGCAAAAAAATCGTGCGCCACCGCATTGAGCCCCGCCATCGCCGGGAACATGACGAACGTCACGACCAGCACCATCTGCCGGTAGCTCTCGGCAAACTTCGGCCCGTCCTCCGCAATCTTCGCCAGAGCCGGGAAGGTGACGTTCTGCACCGACTGCACCGTCCCCGTCACAGGCAGCTCCTTGAGTTTCTGCGCCTGATTGAAATAGGCAAGGGTGTCGGCCGAATACATCCTGCCCACGAAAAGCTGGGAAATGTTGTTATAGACCGAAGCGATCAGGTCGGTGGCCAGCAGCCGCGTGCTGTAAGGCGCCATACGCCGCAACGCTCCCCCGTCATAGAGGGCGCGGGGACGCCAGTCGCTCAGCGCCCAGAAAAGCGCCGCTTTCGTCCCCATCGCCGTGACGCGCTGCCCCACCAGACTCCATACACCGCACCCGGCCAGCGCCATGGCGACCGCCACCAATCCGCCCGCGAGGGTGGAGATAAAGACCACTTTGGAGATCAGCGCGAAGCGGAACTGCCGCGTGAAGATCGTATTCTGAATCACGCACAGCGCGTTGAGCGGCAGCAGCAGGAAAAGCACCGGGGCGATACGCGTCAGCACCGGCATGTCGTAAAACCGGGCCGCAACGGGAGCCAGAGCCACGAGCAGCACATAGAGCAGCAGCGAGACGACGATGTTGAACAGGAATACCGACTTGTAATCGCCCTGGGTCGGCGCGTCCTTGCGGATGAGCGTCTGCGAAAAACCGCTGTCCACCACCACGAGGGCCAAGGCGGAAAAAACCGTGGGGATGGCCATGACACCGAGGTCCTCCGGCATCAGCAACCGCAGCACGACGAGGCTCACGACCGCCTGCAGGAGCATGGAACCCGCCTTTTCGGCCATGTTCCACGCCACGCCGCTGGCGACCCGATCCCTGAGCTCTCCCCTCATGCCCTCTTCGCGGAAAGCGTCAGCACTTGCGCCGGATCATCTCTTCGTTCCGGCGGCGCAGCTTTCCGACATTCGATATTTCGACATAGGAAGCCCCTCCGTCGGGACCAAAGCTGCCGCCGACGACGGCCAGCAGGTCGCCCTCGCCGAGCTCCTCGTAGCGGCCGATATAGTCGAGCGCATCCATGAGGAAGTGGTAGCGGTCGTCGAGCTGCTGCGTGCGCAGAATCGCCACCACGCCGTACGACAGGGCAAGGATGCGCTGCGCATTGGGCGAATAGCAGACCGCCACGACCGGCTTGCGGCTGCGGAAAGCGGCGAGGTAACGCCCCGTGCGTCCGCTTCGGGTGTCGAGCACGATATAGCGGATCGGCAGGTTGGTGCTGGCGCGGACAGCCGAGCGGGCCAACTGGGCCGTGATTTCGTGGTTCACCGAGACCATATTGATATCGATCATGGGAGCGAAATGCACCTCGTCGCGCTCGATCTCCCGCGCGATGCGGGCCATCGTCTCGACCGACTCGACGGGATACTGTCCCGAGGCGGTTTCGTCGCTGAGCATCACCGCATCGACCCGCTCGTAGATGGCGCTGGCCACGTCGCTCACCTCGGCGCGCGTCGGACGGGGCGCATTCACCATCGAGTAGAGCATCTGCGTGGCGATGATGACGGGACGCTTGGCACGGATGCACTTCTCGACGATCATGCGCTGCGTATTGGGAATCACCTCGGCGGGCAGCTCCACTCCCAGGTCGCCGCGGGCGACCATGATGCCGTAGGAGGCTTCGATGATCTCATCGATGTGGTCGATGCCCTCCTGGTTTTCGATCTTCGAGATGATCTTTATCGGACTTCCGTGCCGGTTGAGAATCTCCTGCACGGCCTCCACGTCGCGTGCGCTCCTGACGAACGAGTGGGCGATGAAGTCCACGTCGCTGCCGACGGCCCACTCGATGAAACGGCGGTCCTTCTCCGTCAGCGGAGGCAGGTCGATCGCCACCCCGGGGGCATTGACGCTCTTGCGGGGCCGCAGGCTGCCCCCGACCAGGAATTCGCACAGCAGCTCTTCGTCCGTTTTCTCCACCACACGGATTTCCAGCTCTCCGTCGGCGATGAGCATGTGGGCCCCCACGGGAATATCCTGCACGATGGTCGGCACGTTCATGTAGATCAGCTCGCGCGTGGACATTTCGCCCGCAGCAGTGCCCCTGACACGGACGCGCTCGCCCGCGCGGAAGGCGATGGCGCCTCCGTACTCCTCCGCAATGCCGGTCACACGGATTTCCGGCCCCTTCGTGTCGAGGATTATGGCGATGGAATCGCTCACGCGCCGCACCGTTTCGACGATGCGCTGCGCCGACGCTTCGGTCACGTGCGCCGAGTTGATCCGCACCACGTCCATGCCCGCCTCGAAGAGGCGGCGGACAAACTGCTCGTCGCAGCGCCGGTCGGAGAGGGTCGCCACGATCTTGGTTCTTTTGCTTTGCAACATAGGATAGGTATGGTATGCGTTCATTCAAGCAGCGCCTCGACCCCCAGCCGGTAGGAATCCAGTCCGAATCCCATGATCGAGCCCTTCACCACGCCCGCGAGCAGCGAAACGCGGCGGAACTCTTCGCGTGCGAGGATCGAGGAGATGTGCACCTCGACCACCGGCACCGCAACGGCTGCCACGGCATCGCGCAGGGCTACCGACGTGTGGGTGTAACCGCCCGCATTGAGCACCACGCCGTCGTAACGTCCCTGCGCCTCGTGCAGCGCATCGATCAGTACACCCTCGACGTTGGACTGCATGCAGCCGAATTCGACGTGCGGATAGCGTTCCCGCAGCCGGTGCAGCAGGTCGTCGAACGTCCCGGCGCCATAGACGTCGGGCTGCCTCTGTCCCTGGAGGTTGAGGTTGGGGCCGTTGAGGATCAGGATTTTCATGCCACGGCTGATTAAGGAAGTAACAACGAGGTAGCTAAAGTCATGCAAAGATACGATTTTATTTCAAATTAATTTTCCTTAACTTTGTACGGACAAGAAAAAACCCATGCCCGCAAGCCTGCTTCTCTATTGCCTGATCTCCTGGTTCGGCATTGCCGTATGCCTCGGCGGCGGCCTGCTGCTCCTGTGGAAATCCCGCGGCAGCCGGGCGCGGCGCATTCTGGGATTCATCCTGCTGATGTGGGGCTGCGCCTATGTCCTCCAACTCGCCCTATTCCTATCGGGCCGGATGCAGTCGTACTACTCTTTCTCGGTGGAAGTGCTGATCGTGGGCAACCTCTATGTGATCGTCACGATGCTCTATCCGTTCGAGGTGATCCGTCCGGGATGGCTCACCCTGCGCAACGCCGCCCGGCTGCTGGCTCCCTATGCGGGTATCGTCACCCTCTATTTTCTGGTCCTGCTGCTGCGCGGCGAAACGATCCGCCCCCTCGCATCCCCCGCCGACCTGCTGCTCCACCTGGGCGAGTTCAACGTCTGGTACCGCATCGTGCTCTACCTGACCGTGATCGGATACATCATCTGCGCCATGGCCGCGGTCTTCGACTACGAGCCCCGCTACCGCCGTTTCCTGGAGGACAATTACGCCAGCGACAAAAACATGAACGTCGCCTGGCTGCGCTACTTCGGCGGCGGCTTCGTGCTCATCGCCGCCGCCTACATCCTCATCCTGATCGACTGGAATCCGGTCAGCCATACCATCCACAAGGTCATCGCCGTCCTTTTCTTCCTGTTCATCACCTGCAAGGCGCTGTTGCAGCGCGATCCCTATGCGGGCGGGCAACAGATGGAAGGCACATGCGCAGCCGACGACGACGGAGCAATCGACACGGCCTTTATGGAGCGGAAGAAACGCATCGACCGCTGGCTCGCCGAGGCCAAACCCTATCTGCATGCCGACCTCGATCTGCAGGAGGCTTCCCGCACCCTTTCGATCCCCGCCGAGGAGCTCGCGCGCATGTTCAACCGGGGGTTCGGCAAACCGTTCGGAGCGGAGATCGCACGGCTGCGTGTACGTTACGCTAAAAACCTGCTGCTTGCCGACCCGTCGCTGCCCGACCGCATCGTCGCCGCCCGCAGCGGATTCGGCGACGCCCGCCGTTTCAGGCGGGCATTTATCCGACAGGAAGGCGTGCATCCCCGACAATTCCGGCGGGAGCACAGGCCGGAACCCCAACCGGAAAAACGGACATATCCATGACCGAATTCGGATTCATCGACTCCATACGCCGGCTCTTCGCAGACCTCGACGGCAACGGCTTCGAGGCCATCGGCGACGACTGCACCGTAGTCCCCGTCTCAGCGGGCGAAAGCATGGTCCTGACCTGCGACCTGCTCGCCGAGCAGGTGCATTTTCTGCGCGACCGCACGACGCCTTATGAATTGGGAGGCAAGTCCCTGGCGGTCAATCTGAGCGACGTTGCGGCGATGGGTGCAGCGCCCGTCGCCACCCTGCTGGCCCTCTCCCTGCCCCGCGACGCCACCGACGCATGGGCGGAAGAGTTCATGCGCGGTTACCACGAGATGTCGCTCCGCCACGGCGTGGCGCTGGTCGGAGGCGATACGACGGCTTCGGCCTCGGGAATCGTCATCAGCGTCACGGCCATCGGCCGCGCACCCTCGGGGCATATCAAACGCCGCAGCGCCGCCCGCGCGGGCGACCGGATTTTCGTCGGAGACGTGCTGGGCGCCTCGGGCGCCGGGCTGCAGGACATACTGGCCGGCCGCAACGACACGGAAGCCGCCCGCATCCACCGCAATCCCGAACCGCAGATCGCGGAGGGCATCTGGCTCGGGGCGCGGACGGAGGTTCACGCCATGATGGACCTGTCGGACGGCCTGGCCTCCGACCTGCGTCACATACTGGCCGCCTCCGGAGTCGGCGCCGAACTGGACATCGAGTGCATCCCGGCTTATGCCGACCCGCAGGAGGCGGTCTGTGCGGGCGAGGACTATAAATTGCTGCTGACGGCCGATCCCTGCCGTGCCGACCGGTTGCAGGCCGACTTTCGCGCACGTTTCGGCAAACCGCTCCACCCCGTCGGCCGGATTACGGAAGAAAGGAAGTTGCGCTGGCTGCTCGGCGGGAAAGCCCAGCCCCTCGACTGGCACGGCTTCACCCATTATTGACCGCCCCTTCCTCGAAACGTCGCACCGGCGCGGCATCGCGGTCCGTTCCCGACAAGCGGCCGAAGCGCACCCACCGCCCCGTCCGCCACCGAGCGGAGAGGCCGTTTCAGCGAATGATATAGACCTTCTCGCCTGGCTTCTGCATGTTGTAATGCTCGCGGGCGTACTGTTCGAGGTAGTCGTCGTACCGGAGCTGTTCGATCAGCAGGCTGTCCTCGGCGATGCGGGCCCGGTACATTTCCGCCTCCCGCTCCAGCCGGTTGATCTGCCGGTTGATCCGCACGGCATGGAGGAAATTGCGGCCCACCACGAAAAACGTGAGGATGAGAATGGCCGCCGTCAGAGCCAGCCAGAAGCGCTTGCCCAGCTCGATTTTCATGGTCAGGGAATGTGCATGTACTTATGCGTCTGGATCGAGATGTTCCAGCGGGGATGCGCTTTGGCGTACTCGACCGCCAGCGGCATGATGCGCTCGCGGGCGCTCCATTCGGGCTGCAGGTAAAGCAGGCAACCCGCAGAGACGCGGGCGGCACTCTGCTCGGCCCAGGCGAAATCCTCCTCCCGCTCGACGATCACCTTAAGCTCGTCGGCGCGTGCGCAGACCGCATCCAGGGGCGGTTGCTGTCGTTTGGGCGACAGGCATACCCAGTCGAAAACGCCGCTCAGGGGGTGGGTACCCGACGTCTCGAGGAAAATCTCCAGTCCCCGTTCACGCAGCGCCTCCGTGAGCGGCCCGAGCGGATAGAGCAGCGGTTCGCCCCCTGTGATGACGATGGCCCGGGCGGGACAGGAGGCGGCCCGCTCCACCACCAGCTCCACCCCGGTCGGGGGATACAGGCGCGGATTCCAGGTATATTTGGCATCGCACCAGCGGCAGCCCACGTCGCATCCGCCCAGGCGGATGAAGTAGGCGGGTTTGCCCGCATGGAAACCCTCACCCTGGATGGTATAGAAATCCTCCACCAGAGGCAGCCTGCGTCCGCCGTCCAGCGGCTCCTGCGGCTTCATTGCCTGTTCCATCACTCCGTGACGACGTACACGTCTTTCAGGTTGCGTCCCAACTGGTCGTAGTCCAGGCCGTAGCCGACGATGAATTCGTTGCCGATCTCCAGTGCCCGGTAGTCGATGGGAATGTGTTTGGAATAGGAACCGGGCTTGAAAAAGAGCGTGCAGACCCGGATGCTGGCCGGATGCATCGCCTCGAGCTCCCGAACCATATGCTCGATGCTCTCGCCCGTATCGACGATATCCTCGACGATCACCACGTGGCGCCCCTCGATCGGATTGTTCAGCCCGATCAGGCTGCGCACCTCGCCCGTGGAGCAGGTGCCGCAGTAGGAAGCCAGTTTGACGAACGATATTTCGCAGTCGAATTCGATCTTTTTAATCAGATCGCTCAGGAACATGAACGCCCCGTTGAGCACCCCGATGAAGAGGGGCACCCCCTTCTGCCGGTAGTCGGCGTTGATGCGTGCGGCGACAACGCCAACCGCCTCGTCGATCTTCGCAGCCGGAATCATCACCCGGAAACGTTTGTCATGCAATTTTATGACTTTCTCCATTTTGGTTCGGATTTTCTGATTATTTTTGTGCCAACAACCCGTTGTTATTTTGCAAAAATAACCATTTGCCCGCACAAACCCGCGCGAACGGAGCAATAAATATCAACAAAAGATGAAACTTTCCGACTGGTTCCGGGCCCGCTCCCTGCAGGAAATCCTGATGATCGTGGTCATCGTGCTGCTCCTGTCGATGATCGCTACCCGTTGGCGCTACATCGGCGACACGGTGTCCGAGGCTTTCCGCCGCCGTTTCGTACCGCCACAGGAGGTCCCCTCACAAGAGACCCCGATACAGGAGAAAAACCCGACGCACGAATCCGCATCGCAGAATGATCCGATGCCGGAGGAAATCCCAACGCACGAGGCCGCCTCACTGAATATTCCGGAGCCGGGCGCAAACGCAACTTACGAGTCCGCGTCGCAGGATGCTGAGCCGGCTGCCGGCCCGACGGACTTGCCCCGGCGCGATTCCCACGCAACCGATTCGCTCAAAGGCGAAACGCTGTCCGACCGGATACCCGAATAGCCGCTCCCCTTTCCGACACATCCGTGGTACGGCTTATCGGAGCCGCACGTCTCGTCCACAGCCAAAGCCGCACCGACTGCTTTCCGGAGGCACCCGTGAGGTAATACGAAGCCCGATCTTCGCCTGAAACCGCACCTCTCCCATCCATTCATAGTCGCCGTTCGCGGTAACGCCCCGGCCGCGATCCCCCTCCTCGACGCACCGCCCGACAGCGCCCGCACCACCCCGCCCGGACAAGCGTATTCGGATAACGGCGAGACGGGGCGGCCTTACGGCAACGAAGTCCGCCGCACGAAACGAAAAAGCGGGGCCGGAAACCCCGGCCCCGCTCCATTCGGAAAAGGCTATTTGACCAGCCCGGAGAACCCCATGAAGGCCATGGCCAAAATCCCCGCCGTGACGAGCGCAATGGGCACGCCCTGCATGGACCGGGGCATGTCCTCGAACTCGAGCCGTTCGCGGATACCCGCGAAGAGCACCAGCGCCAGGGCGAATCCGATGGCCGTAGCCACCGAGTAGGTGACGCTTTGCAGCAGATTGAACTCCTTCTGGATCATCAGGATCGCCACGCCCAGCACGGCGCAGTTGGTGGTAATCAGCGGCAGGAAGATGCCCAACGCCTGATAGAGCGAGGGCGAAACTTTCTTGAGGATGATCTCGACCATCTGCACCAGAGCGGCGATCACCAGGATGAAGACGATGGTCTGCATATAGACGATATCCAGCGGCACGAGCACATAGGTCTGGATCAGCCACGCCACCAGCGCGGCGAGCGCCATGACGAAAGTTACGGCGGCGCCCATGCCCATCGAGGTTTCGACCTTGGAGGAGACGCCCAGAAACGGGCAGATTCCGAGGAACTGGGCCAGCACCACGTTATTGACCAGAATGGCGCCGATGATGATTGCGAAATAGGATATTTCCATAGGACTACCTCCTTACCATTTTGTTGAACAATACCATCATGTAACCCAGCGCGAGGAACGCTCCCGGGGCAAGCACGAAGATCAGGGGGGCGCGGTCGGCGAAGCCGAGCGGATAGCCGAAGATCGCGGCGCTGCCGAGCACCTCGCGCACGGCGCCCAGGCATGTGAGCGACAGGGTGAATCCCAGGCCGATGCCGATGCCGTCGAGAATCGAGTCGAAAGCACCGTTTTTGGAGGCGAACGCCTCGGCGCGCCCCAGGATGATGCAGTTGACCACGATCAGCGGGATAAAGACCCCGAGCGCGGCGTAGAGCCCCGGCACGAAAGCCTGCATCAACATCTGGATGACGGTCACGAACGACGCGATCACCACGATGAATGCCGGAATGCGCACCTTGTCGGGGATGATGCCCTTGATGAGCGAAATCACCAGATTCGACATGACGAGCACGGCCATCGTGGCCACGCCCATGCCCAGGCCATTAACGGCCGAGGTGGTCGTGCCGAGCGTGGGGCACATGCCCAGCACCAGCACGAAAGTCGGGTTGCTCTTGACAATCCCGTTTGCGATAATTTGCAGCCTATTCATTTTCCCCTCCTTCCCGGGCGTCCCCGCCCGTCTGCGCGGATGCGCCCGATGCCACGTCCGTCGCAGGGACGCCGCGGGCAACGCTCCGGTAAGCCATATATGCGCGGTTGATCGCGTCCACGTAGGCCCGCGACGAGATCGTGGCGGCCGTCAGTGCATCGACGTCGCCGCCGTCCTTGCGGACGGCCAGCTTGCCGTCCACGAGTTTCATCTGCTCGAGGTTCTTGCCCTGAATGCTGGCGAGCAGCACGTTGCCCTCGTCGGCCATCTTGGTGCCCAGTCCGGGCGTCTCGGTCTGCCTGAGCACGTTTACGTTGATTACCTCGCCGTCGGGAGCAAAGCCGACCATCAGGCGAACCTCGCCTCCGAAGCCGTTTTTCGACATCGACTCCGCGGCATAGCCCGTCACCTCGCCGTCCCGCGTCGCGGTGTAAACCGTGACGGGGATCTCGTCGATCGTGAGCGTCTGGTCCGAAGTCCCGTCGAACGGGGGAAGCACCTGCTTGAGTGCATCCGCCTTGGCCGTCAGCTCGGCCTGGGCGATCGGCTCCACGGTAATCATGTTCACCACCCCGACGCCGGCCGACGCCACGAGCGTGATGCCGAAGAGCACGGCGACCATGTTAAAAAGTGTACTTTTCATCCCTTATCCTCCTATTTCAAGCCGAAACGCCTGGGTTTGACATATTTGTTAATCAGCGGCACCACGGCATTCATAATGAGGATCGCAAAGGAGACCCCCTCCGGATAAGCGCCCCACAGACGAATACACATCGTAATCACGCCGATCCCGACGCCATAGACGACCATGCCCTTGTGCGTCATGGGCGATGTCGAGTAGTCGGTGGCCATGTAAACCGCGCCGAGGATCGCACCGCCCGCGAGCAGGTGGAAAAGGGGATACTCCCACAGCAGCTCGCCGCGCATCCCGCCCGCTGCCGCGGCGATCAGGGCGAAGAGAGCCATCGTGCCGAGCACCGACACGGGGATATGCCACGTGATGACCCGCCGCCAGAGCAGGTAAAGGCCGCCCAGCAAGAGCAGCAGGGCCGAAACTTCGCCCAGCGATCCGGGAATCGAGCCGAAGAGCATATCCTGGAAGTCGAGGTTTCCCAGCCCCATCGCGCCGCTCTTGACGGCGGCAAGGGGCGTGGCGCCCGAGAAGGCGTCCGCGATCGGGCCGACCGGCCGCGGGAAAGTGGTCATCTGCACGGGATAGGCGATCAGCAGGAACACGCGCCCCACCAGTGCGGGGTTGAAAGGGTTTTTCCCCAGTCCGCCGAAGGTCATCTTGGCCATGCCGACGGCCGCCAGCGCACCGATCACCACGATCCACCAGGGAATCGTCGCCGGCAGGTTGAAGGCCAGGAGCACGCCCGTGACCACCGCCGAAAGATCGCCGACGGTCGTGCGGCCGCGCAGCATGAAACGTTGAATCAGGTATTCAAACAGCACGCACGAAGCCACCGAAATGCAGGTGACCACGAGGGCGTTCACACCGAACATCACCACCGAAACCACGAGTGCGGGCAGCAGCGCCAGCAGCACGTCGCGCATGATGCGCTGCGTGGACTGCGTGCCGTGCACATGGGGTGCGGGGGCGACAAGGATTTGTTTAGCCATAGGTTATCGTTTTATCCAATCTACTTTTTAGGAGCGTTCGCCGCGGCGCGGGCACGGATCAGGCCCATCACGCGCTGCTTGCCCAGCCGGACGTAATCCAGCAACGGCAGGTATGCCGGGCAGGTGAACTGGCAGCAGCCGCACTCGATACAGTTGGTGATCTGTTCGGTTTCGAGCCGCTCCCATGCCTGTTTGCGGGTGAGTTTCGAGAGCAGGTAAGGCTCCAGCCCCATCGGGCAGGCGCTCACGCACTTGGCGCACTTGATGCAGGCCGAATCCGCGCCGCGCAGGGCCTCGCGGCCGCCGAGCACCGTGATTCCCGAGCAGCCCTTGGTCACGGGGCTGTCGAGATTGACCATTGCGCGTCCCATCATCGGGCCGCCGTTGAGCACTTTCCCGGCATCTTCGGGCAGGCCGCCGGCGGCTTCCAACAGGGCCGACACAGGCGTACCCATGCGCACGAGCAGGTTGCAGGGGCGTGCGACGCCCTTGCCCGTGACCGTCACCACGCGCTCAACGAGCGGCTTGTTCTTCTGCACGGCCTCATACACAGCCAGCGTGGTGGAGGCGTTGCACACCACCGCGCCGACGTCGATCGGCAGCGCGGGAGGGGGCGGCACCTCGCGGCCCGTAACGGCTGCGATAAGCTGCTTCTCACCGCCCTGCGGATACTGCACCTTCAGCGGCACGACACGCACCCCCGCATAGGAGGCGGCCAGGGCCGTGAGGTGCGCGATGGCGTCGGGCTTGTTGTTCTCGATGCCGATGAACGCATTGCCCACGCCGAGCGCTTTCATCAAGATAGTCACCCCGACGATCAGCTCCTCGCCCCGCTCCAGCATGACCCGGTGGTCGGAGGTGAGGTAAGGCTCGCACTCGACGCCGTTGATAATCAGAAATTCGGCCTTCTTCCCGGGAGGCACGGCGAGTTTCACATGCGTGGGGAACGTCGCGCCGCCCATGCCGACGATGCCCGCCCGCTTGATCCGGTCGAGGATCTCGGCGGGTGCCAGGTCGCAGTCGCGTTTGAGGGCGGGATCCCGGTCGATGCCTTCGGCCCACTGGTCGCCCTCGCGCTGAATGGTAATCATCGGCTGGCGCATACCCTGGCCGTTGGGAACCGCCTCGACCGCCTTCACCACGCCCGATACCGGCGCATGGATGTTGGCCGACATGAAGCCGGTCGCCTCGGCGATGAGCTGGCCGGCCAGCACCCGGTCTCCCTTGGCTACCTTGGCGGTTGCAGGGGCGCCGATATGCTGCGAAAGCGGAATATTGACCAGATCGGGCAGCGGCAGCGTCTCGACGGCGCTCCCCCGGCTCAGTTTATTTTCCGACGGATGGACTCCGCCGATCGGAAATGTCTTCATAGCTGTACTTCGGTTTTACGCTTTAGGTTCCTCTCCGGCGGCTGCCGAAGTCCCGGCGGGGGTTGTTTGCGGCTTCGGGGCGGGAGCGGGCTTGGCGGCAGCCGCCGCAGGAGCGGCTTTGGGCTCGCGCGGCAGCGGCTCCATGTTCTCGAGCTTGATCGCACCGGTGGGGCACTCGTTCACGCACTTGCGGCAGAGCTTGCACTTGAGCGGATCGATGTAGGCCAGGTTGTTTTCGACGGTGATGGCACCGAACGGGCAGACCTTCGCACACTTGCCGCATGCGATGCAGCCCGCCTTGCAGGCTTTCATCACCACAGCCCCCTTGTCGCGGCTCACGCAGCCGACATAGACGGCGCGGTTCTTCGGCCACTTCTTCCGCAGCTCGATGATGCCGCGCGGACAGGCTTTCACGCAGGCGCCGCAGGCCGTGCACTTGTCGGCATCCACCTCGGCGAGCCCCGTAGCGGGATTCACGCGGATCGCATCGAAGGCGCAGACCGCCACGCAGTCGCCGTAGCCGAGGCATCCGAAAGCGCAGGCCGTCTCCCCGACGTAGAGCGACGAGGCGACGGCGCACGAGGCGGCACCGTCGTAACGGTTGGTGCGGGGACGCTTCTCGCAGGTACCGCCGCAGCGTACCGTAGCCACCTGCGCCTCCTTTTCGGGAGCCGCCTTGCCCAGGTAGTCGGCGATGGCCTTCATGCAGCTCCCCCCGCCCACAGGGCAGAAGAGCGCCGAAATGTCGTCCCGTCCCACCAGCGCATCCGCCATGCCCCGGCAGCCCGCGAATCCGCAGCCGCCGCAGTTGGCACCGGGGAGCAACTTTTCGACCTCGTCGATGCGGGGGTCTTCCACGACCTTGAACTTCTGCGCCACGAAGTAGAGGATCACTGCGGCGAGAATTCCCAACGCACAGAGAGTCAGGATGGTAAAAAGCAATACTTCCATTATCGTTTGGTTATTGTAAAATGAATTGTGTTCTCGATTCTTCGGCGCAGCAGCCACAGCCCGCCGTAATAGAGCCCCACGCCCAGCAACGAAAAAAGGGCGCCCCGCCCTTCGCTCCACCCCAGTACGCCCACGGTAAGGGCCAGCAGGGCCAGCAGCACGGCGAGCGCTCCCACATAGGCCAACATGACGGCACGCGCACCCATGCGCGGATTGACCCCCACGAGCACCTCTTCGCCGGCGCGGTAAGCGTCTGCATCGGGTGTGAGCACCTCCACGATCTTTTCGGCCGACTCGCCCAGTCCGCAGGCCTCACGCGCACGGCACGAAGCGCAGGCCCCGTGCGAAGTGATCCGCACGCAGACTTTTCCGGCCCCGGCCCGTTCGACGACGCCGGCGTGTTCGATGCGACGTTCCATGGGTCAGTCTCCGTATCGGTTGGTAAGGGGCATCAGCCGCTCGTGGCCGAAAGCGCAGGCCGACAGGCGCAGCACGGGCGGGAACTGATGACGCTTCTTCTCGTTGCGCATAATCATCGCATGGATCTTCTCGACCACATGCGAATCGAAACCGGCATTGACGATCTCCTCGCGGTGCTGTCCCTCCTCGATCATGCGGTAGAGGATCGCGTCCACCACCTCGTAGGGAGGCAGCAGGTCGCTGTCCTTCTGGTCGGGCCGGAGCTCCGACGAGGGCTCCTTGTCGAGGATGCTCTCCGGAATGACGTTGCCGTGCACACGGTTGATATAGCGCGCCAGGTCGTACATCTCGCTCTTGTAGAGGTCGCCCGTCACGCTGAAGGCCCCGGCCGTGTCCCCGTAGAGGGTGCAGAGGCCCAGCGCGTTCTCGCTCTTGTTGGAGGAGTTGAGCAGGATCGAATCGGTCTTGTTCTGGAGGGCCATCAGGAGCACCGTGCGGATACGGGCCTGGATGTTCTCCTCCGTGGCATCGAACTCCGTGCCGCCGGTGACCGGCTTGAGCGTGTCCATGACGCTGCGGTAGATCTCCGTGATGGGGATGACGTTGTAGCCGATCCCCAGCCGCTCGGCCAGCACCTTGGCATCCTCCACCGAATGATCCGACGAGAACTGCGAGGGCATGAGCAGCGCCCGCACATTCTCGCGCCCCAGCGCGTCGGCGGCGATGCAGGCCACCACAGCCGAGTCGATGCCCCCCGAAAGGCCGATGGCCGCCTTGCGGTAGTCGTTCTTGCGGAAGAAATCCCGCAGGCCGCAGCAGGCCGCCTGATAGACCAGTCGCGTGCGGTCGTTGTAGGTCGTGGGCAGCGTCACGGGCTGCACCGGGGCCTTCGTATCGTACAAGGCGAAATCCTCCTCGAAGCTTTTGAGCAGCACGGCGATCTCGCCCCGCGCATTCATCGCCCCCGAGGTGCCGTCGTACACGATGTCGGTGGCCCCTCCGACCTGATTTACGAGCACGATGTTCTTGCCTTCGACGTAAGCCAGACGGCGCATGCTTTCGTACCGGTAGGAGAGCAAGCCCTTGCCGTAGCGCCGGGCGTTGATGCTCAGGATGGTTTCGACCGACTTGTCCATGTCGTGCGTGCGCGAGAGGTCGTCCCCCACCACGATGGCGCACTTGTGGCCCTTGATAACGGCGTATTCATACCCTTTCGAGGGAACGATGAAACCCATTTCGCGCCGTGCGGTGATATGCTCCTTGCCCACGTAGCGCAGCACCTTGCGATCCTGGATGAGCGCCGCGGCGCTGATCGTGCCTTTTTCGGTGAGGTAGGGAAGCCCGACGATGGCCGCGATGCCGTCGCAGCAGGAGGCGATCTCCACCAGCGCGTCCTCGCACAGCTCGAGGAAAGTCGTTTTCCGGAGCAGGTCGAACGCCGGAGTGCCGCTGAGGGCTTGCTCGGCGAAGAGCACCAGGTCGGCGTGCAGGCTCTTCGCTTTGTTGATGGCGTCGATGATTTTGAGCTTGTTGCCCTCGATATCACCGATCGTGTAGTTTAACTGAGCAAGGGCTATCTTCATCTAAGGCGGTTTTTCAAAAGACGGAACAAAGATAGCGATATTTTGCCAATTGGTGAACGTTTCAGGTTAAATCTTCGCTGTTAAATATTTCACAATGGCCCCGATCGGCGCATCGGCCGACCCAAAGCGAATCCCCCGCAGGAGCACGCCCCGAAAGGGTTTGCAGCGCGCATCGAGACCCGATACCCGACCGCAAAATCCGACTGAGCTTGCAGCTGCGATGCGTCCGAAACACCCGGCCCCGGCCGGTCGGAAATCGCCCGCAGCCCGGCACCAGACACGGCTGGCGGGTTCATCCGGTCTCAGCCCCCCCCCGCAAATTTCCGGGGCAAAATCGCATGACAGTCCACAATAAGTTAAATCAATAAGTTGCAATTTCACGATTCCCAGGTGAAAAAAGATCACAGTAGTTTCGGACAATCTGCGCCGACCGACTGCCCAGGCTTTGCGGCGAGTACGGAGGAAAATAGCCGATGCACACTTCCTGTCTCAAGAGTACTTTCGTCGGATACGTGGGACGCCGCCCGGACGACAAAAGAAAAGGGACGCAATGCGCCCCTTTCTACGGTTCGGGTTTCGGCCCTACATTTCGGCCGCCTCCGGATCGGCCACCAGAATACGGCCGCAGTATTCGCAGATGATGATTTTCTTCCCTTGCCGGATATCGACCTGCCGCTGGGGAGGGATGCGGTTGAAACAGCCGCCGCATGCGTCGCGTTTGACCGTGACCACGGCCAACCCGTTGCGCACGTTGCCCCGAATGCGGTCATAAGCTGCCAGCAGCCGCTCGTCGATACGGGCCTTCGCCGCATCGGCCTGACGCGCGAAATCCTCCACCTGGGCGGCGGTTTCAGCCTCGATGCTCTCCAGCTCGGCCTTCTTGGCCTCGAGGTCCTTGGTGCGCTCCTCCACGACGGCTTCCGCCTCCTCGAGCTGCGCTTTCTTGGCCTTCACGCCCGCCGCATACTCCTTGAGCCGCTTGTCGGCCAGCTCGATTTCGAGTTCCTGGTACTCGATCTCCTTGCTGATGGCGTCGAACTCGCGGTTGTTGCGGACGTTATTCTGCTGCTCCTTGTAGTTGGCGATGAGGATTTTCGCCTGATCGACCTCGCGCTTGCGCTGCTTGGTGAGCGTGTTGAGCTCGTCGATTTCGGCGTTGATGTGCTCGATGCGCGACCGCAGTCCGGCCAGTTCGTCGTCGAGGTCCTGCACCTCCAGAGGCAATTCACCCTTCACCTTGTTGATCTCGTCGATCCTGCTGTCGATCTTCTGCAGCTCGTAGAGCGCAATGATCTTCTCCTGCATCGAGTAATCAACCTCGGTCGTTTTCTTCTGTGTGGCCATATATCGTGTTATATTGTTTAGACTAAACCATATAGTGCACCGGATTGCGAGAGCTCTCACTCTTGCGAACCGCAAAGTTAATCAAATTTTCCGATAAAAGATCAAATAACAGGTCAATTGCGCAATATTCGCTCTCGAAATGACCGATATCCGCGACGGTGAGGGCTCCGTCGGGCTCCATGAAATCGTTGTACCGGAGATCGGAGGTGACGTACATGCCGGCACCCGCACGGCGTGCCTCGCCGATGAGCGAGCCGCCCGCACCCGTGCAAACGGCGACGCGGCGTACCTCGCCCGGCGCTATTGCGCTGTGGCGGATCACCCGCAGCCCCAGCCGCCGCTGCATCCCGCGCATGAAAGCCTCGGCGGACATCGGTTCGGGCAACGTCCCGACCACCCCGAAACCCGTGCAGGAAGCCCCCTCGGGATGGGACTGCAGCACTTCGGGCCGCTCCACCCCGAGCTGCCGGGCCAGCCGCCAGCTCATCCCTCCGCATGCGCTGTCGAGGTTGGTATGGCAGGCGTAGAGGGCGACGCCGCTACGGATCGCCCGCTCCACGCACCTTTCGACGTATCCGGCTGAGTTGAACCGCTTGAGGGGATGGAACACCAGCGGATGGTGGGTCAGGATCAGGTCGCACCCCTCCCGTTCGGCCTCGTCCATCACCTCGTCCGTCACATCGACGGCGATCAGCGCCCGCCGCACCTCGTCCTCCGGGCGACCGACGATCAGCCCGGAATTGTCATACGACTCCTGTAGTCCGAGCGGAGCGAAACGCTCGATCACGTCGGTTATCGCTTTGATCTTCATATCAGAATAACGATTGCTCGTAAAATGCGAAAAGTTCCTTGTCCCCTTCGTCGTCCCGCTTGCGCCGGGGTCGGCGTACCGCAGGCTGCGGCACGGAGTGCTCCGCCGCAGGTTCCCCGCCGCTGACGTCCGCGGGCGAGTCGCCCGCAGACAGCGCGACCGACGAAAGCCTGTCATCGGGTTGTCCGCCAGTAGGTTGTCCACCATCGGGTTGTCCGAAAGCAGGTTGTTTGCCAGCAGGTATTTCGGAAAGGGGCAGTTCGGTAAACGGGATTTCTGTTCCGGCGGATTCGGCGGCCGGAACGCCGATGCCGGGCTTTGCCGCGCACTCCGTCGCATAACCGTCCACTACACCGTTGCCGTCCTCTTCCTGCTCCGCTGCAACCCCGCATTTGCCGGGCTTTGCCGCGCACTCCGTCGCATAACCGTCCACTACACCGTTGCCATCCTCTTCCTGCTCCGCTGCAACCCCGCATTTGCCGGGCTTTGCCGCGCACTCCGTCGCATAACCGTCCACTACACCGTTGCCATCCTCTTCCTGCTCCGCTGCAGCCCCGCATCCGCCGGGCAGCGCCTCGGGCCCTGACAAACGAATGCTCATCGTCCGGTCATCCCCGCTGTTTTCTTCCGGCTCAAATCCGCCGACTTCCGGCATCCCGGCCTCCTCTGTCGAACGGTCATCCGCCCCGCCGTCGTCCGCCGCTTCGCCGTCCACTGCAAAGCCACCGTCCGGAAAACGCACAAAGACTTCCGCCCCCTCGCTCTCCTGCGCAGACTTTGCATCGCACTCCCCTCCCGTCACAATATCAGCCTCCGAAGCGTCGGCTACGGGAGTATCGGTTGCAGAAGCGTCGGCAGCAGGAGCGTCGTAAGGAGAAACGTCTGCAGCGGAAGCATCGACAGCCTTTGCTTCGCAGAAAGCATCCGACCCGACGGAAGCGGCATCCGGCTCGTCGGCAAGGATCGTCGCGTCGTCGTCGGAACGGAGCTCTTCGCGCACCTCCACCAGCATCGCACGCACGCGCTGCAACCGCTCGAGCAGCTCCGCATCCCGGGTCAGGGCGCCCCTGTTCCGTTTGAGGCAGCGGTTGGCCCCTTCGAGGGTCATGCCCCGCTCCTTGACCAGGTGGTAGATGAGTTTGAGGTTTTCCACGTCCCCGGGGGAAAACATGCGGTTGCCCTTCTTGTTCTTCCGGGGACGGAGCACATCGAACTTGCTCTCCCAATGCCGGATAAGCGAGGCGTTCACGTCGAACATTTCCGACACCTCCCCCATCGAATAAAACAGTTTCTTAGCCATCGTTTACTTGCTCGGTTATCGTTTGTCGGGCCGCACGTGCGATCCCGCGAGGTCGTTTTTCTCCTGCATGAGTATCCGCATCGAATTGGGATAGAGGTTGTTCACCCTGCCGCCAATACGCTTGGCAAACCCCAGCCCGCGTCCCCGGGCCGTCACCAGATTCATCCCTTCGGCGAACAGGCCGCACGGCAACTCCTGCTTGCGCAGGTAGGCGACGATCTGTTCCGGGTCGAGCGACGCCTCCGGCAGCACTCCCCGCGCCATCCCTTCGTAAAGCGCCAGGGCCGCATCGGGCCTTAGCGTCCCCTTGAAAAGCTGCCCCATCGCCACGCCGGAACAAATTACGGGCAGGCTTTCGGCCAGGGTCCTCACGGCTTCGTACTGTGCAGCGGGATAGGCATAAAAGTTCTCCCCCACCGCGGCGAAACGCATGCGTTCCGGCTCCCGCAGCCACCGGCCCAGCTCCGCACAGTCCCGCCGGGACACCGGGCCGAGAAGGGGCCGCCGGGCCCGGGGCGTGCGCACGCGCCCCCCGGCATCGAACGACTTGCGGGCGACGGCGGCGAAAAACCCTTCGCCCCGCGCCCGGTGCGGATAGAAGCGGAACGTCTGGAACGGGCCGGCCTCGCCGCATACGACGCCCCACGATTCGGGACATGCAACCTTTGCGGCCGCGACCAGCTCGCCGCCCGCCTCCGCCGCGAAATCCTCCAGCGTCCGCTCGTTCTCCTCCCGATTGAAGGTGCATGTGCTGTAAATCAACAATCCTCCTGGCCGGAGCAGGGGCCATGCCTGCCGGATGATTTCCCGCTGCCGGCGGGCACAAAGCCCCACCTGCTGCGCGCTCCACTCGGCGCGCGCCTGTTCGAGCTTGCGGAACATCCCTTCACCCGAACAGGGGGCATCCACCCCCACCACGTCGAACCAGCCGGCAAAGCCGCCGAAAGCCGCAGGGTCGGCGAGCGTGACCACCGTATTGCCGCTTCCCCAGCGGCGGACGTTGTCTGCGAGCACCGAGGCCCGCTGCCGGTTGATCTCGTTGGCGACCACCAGTCCGTCTCCTCCGACGAGCGAGGCGTAGAGCGTGCTCTTTCCCCCGGGTGCGGCGCAGAGGTCGAGCACCCGCGCACCCGCGATGTCCGCCTCCGCAAGCAGATGGGCCAGAAATTGCGAGGAGGCCTCCTGCACGTAATAGGCCCCGGCGTGCAGGTCGCTGTCGAGGGTGAACTGCGGACGGCTCGGGAGGTAGCGCCCCTCCGGGCTCCACGGCACCGGCTCCCCGCAGCGCTCCGCCGGCACGGTCTTGGCCGGATTCCAGCGCAGCGAGGTCGGAGGCGCGGTGTCGAGCGCGGCACGGAGGGCCGCCCCCTGCTCCGCCCCCAACTCCTCCCGCATGCGGGCGACGAAAGGTTCCGGCAGCCTCATCGTCCGTCCTTCGCGCGGATTTCATCCAGCCGGCGGCAGATGCGCTCCATTACCTCGGGGGAATCCACGAAATCCTCGTGATCCTTGTCGATGACCATGACTTCGCCGTCGTAGAGGTTTTCGATCCAGTAGTCGTACCGCTCGTTGAGCCGCTTGAGGTAGAGTTCGTCGATATTCATTTCATAGGCGCGACCCCGGCGGCGGATCTGGTGAATCAGGGTCGGGACGCTCGCCTTGAGGTAGATCAGCAGGTCGGGTCTGGGGATGAGGTTGGTGATGAGCCGGTATATTTTCATGTAGGTCTCGAAATCGCGGCTCGCCATAAGCCCCATCTTGTGCAGGTTGTCGGCGAAGATGCAGGCGTCCTCGAAAATCGTCCTGTCCTGAAACACGTCCCCCGGGGCATCGCGCAGCATATCCATGGTCTGCTGGATGCGGCTCCCGAGGAAATAGATCTGCAGGTTGAAAGCCCAGCGGTTCATGTCGTTGTAGAAATCGTCGATATACGGGTTGTTCCCCTCCTCGAAATAGGCGCGGGCGTCGTACCGGGCCGTGAGCATCTGCGTGAGGGTCGTTTTTCCGCTTCCGATATTTCCTGCTATGGCTATATACATAAGGCTTGGGTTTTAATCATTTGGTTGCCAGGATGCGCTCCACAACGCTCCGGTCGTTCATCATGCGGGGCACCTTGTTCTTGCCGCTCTCGCGCAGCCAGGCGAGCATCCGTCCCCGCTCGAGCACGGTCAGCCGCGGCCCGTCGAGCGTCGTGCGCCGCTTGGCGTCGTAATCCGAATTGCACGCCCTGAGCTCCCTGTCGAGCGCCTCCGCAAAACGGCCAAGGCTCGTCGGCTCGCGCAGGAATTCGACCACCCATTCGTGCGCCCCCCGCCGGTCGATGTCCATATAGCAGGGTGCCACCGTATATTCTTCCACCTCGGCCCCCGTTTCGCGACAGGCCGCCTCGAGCGCACGCTCGGCGTTATCGACGATCAGCTCCTCGCCGAACACATTGATGTACTGTCGCGTTCGTCCCGCGAAACGAATCCGGTAGGGGTCGGTCGAGGTGAACTCCACCGTGTCCCCGATCTCGTAACGCCACAGGCCGTTGTTCGAGGTGACCACCAGGGCGTACACCACCCCCGGGCGCACCCCCTCCAGCGGCACGACCCGGTCGCCGTCGCGGAATTCGTACCACGTGCCGTAGTCGAGCATCAGCAGCATATCCTCCCGCGCGGGATCGTCGGCAAGGGCGAAGAAACCCTCCGAAGCGTTGTAGGTCTCCATATAAGCCATATGGGGCGAGGGAAGCAGCTTTTCAAAGGAGCGCCGGTAAGGTCGGAATCCGACCCCGCCGTGGGCGAAGAACTCCAACTCGGGCCACACCTCCAGGAGATTGCTGCGGCCCGTATATTCCAGCACGCGGCGCATGAGCGCCAGATTCCACGAAGGCACCCCGGCAAAGGCGGTGATCCGCTCCCGCGTACATTCGCGGCAGATCGCCTCCGTCTTCTCGTCGAAGTCGGCAATCAGCGCCGTGTGCATCCGGGGTGCGCGGAACCATCCGCTCCAGAAAGGGGTACGGCTGATGAGCACGGCAGACAGGTCGCCCGTCAAAACCCCCCGTTCCATCGAGCAGGAGCCCCCGAGCGTGAGGGTCTTGCCTTCGAAAACCCGCGTATGCGGGTGTGCATGGGCATACACCGAGGCCACGTCGCGCATCCCGAGCGTGTGGTTCCACCAGACGGACTCCCGCGTGACGGGAATGTATTTGCTGCGGTCGGAGGTGGTACCCGACGAACGGGCGAAGAGCGTCACCCGTCCGGGCGCCGTCACGTCCGCCTCCCCCGCCCTCATCCGGGCAAATAACGGCTTGAACGATTCGTAATCCTGAAGCGGCACGGCCGCCGCGAACTGCGCGGGGGTCATCCCCGCCCGCAGGCCGCACTCCCGACCGAACCGGGTGCGGGCCCCTTTTTCGAGGCGCGCCCGCAGCATCGCGGCCTGCACCTCCAGCGGATGACGGCGAAAGCGGTCGATGGCTTTCATCCGCATCGAGAAGTAGCTTTTGAGCAAACCGTTCCTGAGCGACACGTTGCGACTAATTGAAAAAAGTTCCTATTCTGGCCACCGACGCGGGCATGGCGAAGACCACCACCCGGTCATAGGCGTTTATCTCGGTGCTGCCGACGGCGATGAATACCTTGTCGCCCCGCACGATGCCGCCGACGATCACGTCCTCGGGCAGCCCGAGGTCGCGGATCCGGTTCTTTGTGGCGGGCGAGTTGGGCTTGACGATGAATTCGAGCACCTCGGCATCGCTCCCCATCAGGCATTTGATCGCCTGCACGTCCGTGGACATGGTGAACCGGAAGATGTTGGAGGCCGTGACGAGCTTCTTGTTGATGATCGTGTCGATGCCGATGGATTCGGCCAGGTTGATGTAGTTCATGTTCTCCACCTCGGCGATCACCTTCTTCACCCCCATGCGCTTGGCCAGCATGGCCGTCAGGATATTGGTCTCGCTGCGGCCCGTGACGGCCACAAAAGCGTCCATATTGGCCAGCCCCTCCTCGAGCATGGCCTCCGTATTGCGGCCGTCCTCGTTGATTATCAAAGTCTTGTCAAGCAGCTCGGCCAGCCGGTAGGCTTTATCGGCATTGTAGTCGATCAGCTTGATGTTCACCTCCTCCTGCAACTCCATGGCGATCCGCACGCCGATGCGCGACCCGCCCAGGATCATCATGTTCTTGATGCGCACGTTGGTCTGGCCCGAAAACTCCATCACCTCCTTCACGGCATCCTGTCGCGCGATCACGTACACCGTGTCGCCCTCCGCGAACCGCTCTCCGCCGCGCGGGATGATCGTCTGCCCGGCGCGCGTGATGGCCACGGTGCGATAGCTCAGGGGCGCGTCGTCTTCCGAGAAACCCGTGAGCTCGCGGCCAATGAGCGACGAGGCGGGCTCCAGACGGAAAACCACGAGCGAGAGTTTGCCGCTCGAAAAATCGACGTACTCCGTGGTCGAGGTGTGCCCCAGCAGGTTGATGACTTCCCGGGCCGCCACCTTCTCGGGATAGAACAGGTAGTCGATGCCCATTTCGATAAAGATCTCCTTGTTGTTGGGCTCCAGGTATTCGTTGTTGTCAATGCGGGCGATGGATTTCTTCGCTCCGAGCTGCTTGGCGAGCATGGCCGCCACCACGTTGTCGTTCTCGATGTGGTTCACGGCGATGAACAGGTCGCACCGGCGCACCGACGCCTTGCGCAGCACGGCGAACGTGGTCGAATCGCCCTCGACGGTAATCACGTCGGCCAGGCTGGCCACGTCGGCCAGGAGCTTCTGGTCGCTGTCGATGACGGTGATGTCGTGGCCGTTGCCGCTGAGCATCTTGGCCAGGTGGCTGCCCATCTCGCCCGCACCCGCTATTACGATCTTCATAACCGAACCGAATTATCCGCAGGCCCGTCCGCGTCCGTGCGGAACCTTTCGTCGTCCCCGGAGCGCAAAACCGCCGAGCCTGTTTGCAATTTATCTTACAAATGTATAAATTTGCAGGCGAACGCCCAAATTTCGGACGTTAAATTGCTGTAAAAACAGCGTCCGCCTCCGGTGCGGGCGCTTAAATCTGCCTGCCATGCCTACCTGGTTGATCGTATTCCTTCTGGCTGTCCTTTTCGTGGGGCTGTTCGTGCTGGGCATGTCCCTGACGCTGATGATAAAAGGGCGCAACATCGATTCCGAGATCGCCACCAACAAAAACATGCAGCGTCTGGGTATCCGGTGCGCCGTGCAGGAGTCCCGCGAGGACACCGGTCAGGCCGACTGCACCGACGCCGGCTGCCACGGCAACTGCGCCGCCTGCGATATCGAGGGGCCAGCCGGGGAGCGGCCGGCCTGACGCCGCTGTCGGCAATGCTCCGCCTCAAGGCTTCGTCTTAGAAAGACCCTTTTCGGCAAAGACTCCGCGGAAAAACCTCTCCGCAAGCCCGGCTAAGCCCAGATGACAAAAATGTCGGGGCGAAGACCCTGCTTGCAAAGCAATCCGCCCGATTCCTGTCAGCCCGGCCGTCCGTTACGCCTCGGTGCATCCGACGCACAGGCACAACCACTGCGAGAACAGATTGCCCGATTCCTTTCTGCCCGGCCGGCTGTTACGCCTCAGTGCATCCTGCGCACAGGCAGGACAACTTCAAAAACAGATTGCCCGATTCCTTTCTGCCCGGCTGTCCGTTCGCCTCAGTGCATCCTGCGCACAGGCAGGACAACTGCAAGAACAGATTGCCCGATTCCTTTCTGCCCGGCCGGCTGTTACGCCTCAGTGCATCCGACGCACAGGCAGGACAACTGCAGGAACAGATTGCCCGATTCCTGTCTGCGCGGCTGTCCGTTCGCCTCAGTGCATCCTGCGCACAGGCAGGACAAGTGCGAGAACCGAACCGCCCGACAGATGCCGGAAGAGCCGGCCCGACACCTCACGTCACCCGATGCACAGACACAACAACAACCGTAAGCCGGCGACGCACCGAACCGCCAGACGGCTGCCGGCCCGACACCTCACGTCACCCGATGCACAGACGCGACAACAAACCGTAAGCCGCCGACGCAACCGAACTGCCAGACGGCTGCCAGCCCGCACTCCACGCACCCTACAAAGCGCAGTCCCGCGACCGGCAGACGAACCAAGGGTTATGCAGGTCGGTCTTGTTGTAGGCGAAAGGCCGGTTGTCGGGCAGCGAACGGGTCTCCCCTCCCGCCTCGGAGAGAATCAGCTCCCCGGCGGCCGTATCCCACTCGTAGGTGGGCGAAGTGCGCACATAGTAGTCCACGATCCCCTCGGCCAGCAGGCAAAATTTGTAGGAGCTGCCCTGCTCCACGATCTTCAGGTCGGGACGGGCCTGCCGTAGCATCCGGATATGTTCGGCCGTCTCGGGGGTCTGGTGCGAGCGCGACACAGCCACGCGGAAACCCTCGTGACGGGCCTCCTCGAGCGGCAGCCGCCGCTGTTCCTCCACCACGTGCCGATAGGAATAGGCCGAATCCGGCGTCGGCTTCACATGCTCCTTCAGGTAGGCTCCCTCGCCGCGCCAGGCCACGTACATTTTCTCGAAATAGGGGACGTAAACCACCGCCCCCGCACATACGTTATTCTCCATCAACGCGATATTGACCGTGAACTCGTTGTTCCCCTTGATGAACTCCACGGTGCCGTCCAGCGGATCTACCAGCAGGAACAGCTCCCAGTTGCACCGCTCGTCGAAGCCCATTTCGCGCCCCTCTTCGCTCAGGATCGGAATGCGGGTCTGCCCCAGGTAGTCCTTGATGGTCTCGTGCGCGAGACGGTCGGCCACGGTGATGGGGGTGCGGTCGCTTTTGAGGCTGATGTCGTAGTCGTCGCGGTTCTTATAGACCTTCATGATCGCTGCCCCCGCCCGGACGGCCGCATTGAATAGATTGGGGAGGAGGTATTCTTTAACCTGGTCGGTAAGCATGGTCGGTCGGTTTTGGAGGTAGTTCATCGGATTTGTAGGTAAAGGTAGCAATTATTTTAATACCGTAAAATTTTTAACGCCTATTTTTCGGGTCACATAGCGCACCGCCCCGGGACCGTCGGCGCCGGACGCCCCGTCGGGACAGAGCATCGGGGCGATGCAGCGGAGTGCCGCCCACACCACCGCCGCCGTCGTGAGTACCGCCGCCACCATCCAGAGCGAAAACCAGAGGCCCGCCGCCAGCGCAGCCACCGGCAGCAGAGCCGGCACAACCCATCGGCCGCCCCTGCGGGAGCGGCGCACAGTACACGGACAATATACCAACGTTTCGTAAAGGGTTTTTATTTCCCGCCGGCGCAATCCCCTCATCGGATCGTTGGCGAAACCGCCCGCCCGCACGACCCGCTCGCGGGCGAAAAGGAGGGCCGTATCGCCCATGAAGGAGCGCACCAGCGCGATGCTGCCGGGCGGGTGCTCGCTCAGCTCCACCACCAGTCGCTCCACAGCGCGGGGCATCAGGCGGCTCTGTCCCCGAAGGGGCAGGATGTAATCGTAGGTGGCCACCGAAACCCCCGCGTCGAAATCGTCGGAGCGTTTGCCGTGCGCCCTGTCGAGCAGCACCAGGCGGCGGTAGCAGCGCTGGCGCGAGCGGTACAGCCCCCGAATCCCCGCAGCCGGCAGCTCTTCCGAGGGGTGGCAGTTCACCCCGATCAACTGGTAGCGTGCGGCAATGCGGCGGAAAGCCTGCGTATCGCGCTGCGCGTCCAGGACGAGCACCACCTCGTAACGGGCGTACTCCACCGAGAGGAGGTTTTCGATCTGCTTCTCGTCGGTGATGCCGCTGCATACGGCCGAGATCCCCATGCAGTCGATGCCGTCGCACGTCACCCCGGGCGTTTCGGCCAGCAGACGCCGTTTGTTGTAGGCGCGCCGCACCCGCGCCACCGTCACGAGTGCGAAGGCGGCGGCCGACGCCAGCAGCAGGATCACGATCGCGGTCAGCAGCATACGATCCGGCATTTGTAGGAATCGACGAGCGACCGGTAATAGGCGCGTTCGGGCTCCGGCGAGAGCGCCCCGACCGCACGGGCGGAATACCCCTCGCGGGCCATGCTGCGCAACAGGGCCTTGCGGTCGGCCGCGTTCATGCCCCGCACGAAATCTGCGACCTCGCGCCGCGCGAGCGGTCGGTGCAGCGCGCAGAGCGTATAGACGGCTTCGCGCGCGAGCTCCTGCGGCCCGTTCCGGACAATCCCGAGGAGCTGCCGCTCCGCCTCCTCGATCCCGAACTGGCGCACGATGTTGAGCCCGACGATCCGCAGGTTGCGGTCCGAAGAGTCCAGCAGGGGTTCATAGGCCACGGGCAGCACGCCCCGCCGCAGTGTGGCCATCACTTCCGACACCTCGTACACGGTGAACGGACGGGCGAACTCCCCGACCAGCCGCAGCGCCATCGTCGGATCGAACGCCAGCCGGGTCATCAGGGCGTAAAAACTCACATAGGGGTTGCGGCTCGCGGTGTACCGGGCGACGGCCGCGTCCGTCTGCGCCTCCAGCGGCAGGCGCGAGAGCAGCAGCAGGTAGTAGGCCCGACGGTATCCCCGCGTGCGGCGGATGCGGCGCAGCAGGTAGCTTTCGAGCCCGTTTTCCCGCACGATCCTGCGCAGGGGCCTGTTGTCCAGCCCGTAAGTCGAAGCGGCAAGCCGTGAGAGCACCTCCGCGAGAGCATGCCGGGCTCCGACGCGGCCGATCCCGGGAAACCGACCGCTCGCGCCGTCCGTATCGCCCTCGGCCAGCGCCAGCAGCACCAGACGCAGGTACTCCCCCCGCACGGCGTTTCCCCACTGCTCGCGGCGACGGCGTGCGGCCTGCCCGATCCCCGCCGCCGCCATGAGCGCGAAAGCCAGGGCCGCGGTCACGGCGCAGTAGATCGTCAGAATGAGCGTCATACGGTGCGCATCAGTTCGTTGGCCACCTTCCCCCGCAGCCGGGCGAGGCTCACGGGAAAGGTCATGTATTGATCCACGCCGCACTCGAGCAGGCCGAGCACCACCTGTTCCGACTGCTGCCACGAAACCACATAAACCTGCGGACGCCGTAGGCCCGGCGGGCGCAGCGTGTGCACCACGTCGCGGCCGCAGAGAAAAGGGGTCGCCGTGAGCAGAATCACCAGGTCGAATCCGACCGCGCGGCACACCCCCTCCATGTCGTCCATCCCCCCGACCGCTCTCAGTTCGGCGTCGAGGTCGGCCAGCGAGAGCGTGACCAGATGGCGGAGGAAAGCGTTTTCGGAGACGACGAGTATTCGGTGCATAGGGGCAAAAATTCGGTTCGCAGCCGTTCCCACCGAAAAATATGCCAAAGATCGGAACGGACAAAAAAAGTTCCCCGGGGTGTTGTATCTACGATAAAAATGCCTATATTTGCAGGCTGAATTTATGCAAAGACACATACAATTCCATTCAATGTACGTTATAGTAGAGATCGCAGGTCAGCAATTCAAGGCTGAAAAGGGTCGGAAACTCTATGTTCACCGTCTCCGGGGCGAAGAAAATTCGTCCGTGAGTTTCGACAAAGTCCTGCTAACAGACAACGACGGTCAGGTCAAGGTGGGCGCACCTGTAGTAGAAGGCGCCTCGGTACAGTGCAAGATCATCAAGCACCTGAAAGACGACAAGGTGCTGGTGTTCAAGAAAAAGCGCAGGACGGGCTATCAGAAGCAGAACGGTCATCGTCAATATCTGACCCAGGTGCTCGTCGAAGAAATCGTCGCATAATTAATTTAGAGAATCATGGCACACAAAAAAGGTGTAGGTAGTTCCAAGAACGGCCGCGAGTCGGAAAGCAAGCGACTCGGCGTAAAACTTTTCGGTGGTCAGTTCGCTAAGGCCGGCAACATCATCGTACGTCAGCGGGGCACCGTGCACAACCCCGGCGAGAACGTGGGCATCGGGAAGGATCACACGCTCTTCGCGCTTATCGACGGCACGGTCGCATTCTGCAAGAAATCGAGCGGCAAATCGTATGTGAGCGTAACTCCTCTGTCGGAGTAGCCGCAAACCACATATCCAAACAAGCCGGACTTTCGGGTCCGGCTTGTTTTTTATTCCCCTTTCCCGCCGGTCGGTTGCAGCGATGCTCCCGGACCGTGCGGACTATTCGTTCTGCGTCTGTGCGGGTGCCTTGCCGACGGTCTGGGCCAGCGCGAAGAAGTAACGGGCGGGGTCGAGCTGCAGCAGTTCGAGCAGCCCTGCCTCGTCGGCGCTGCCGCGCGTGATCGAGCGCAGGCCGTGGCCGGCGGTGTAGAGATTGACGTTCTCGGCATATCCCGCAGCGTCCTGGCCGCACAGGTAGCGGACGTGCTCGGCCGGAATGTCGCGCCCCTCGTATTTGCCGAGGTCGGCGATATAAACCAGATTCAGCGGGGCCGCATAGGCGAACTCCTGCATGGCTGTCAGGTGCCGGTGGTCGCCCTCCGCCACCCGGACGAGCCTGCCCGCAGCCGCGTCGTAGCGGTAAACCCCTTCGGGGAAGAAAGCGTAAACGGTGATGGGATAAAGCCCCAGAGCCGAAGGCGCCGTCAGGTGTCCGTCCGCGCGATTAACGCCCCCGGCGGCCCACATCACGCCCGAAAGCTCTTCGAGCGTGAGCGCTTCCCGGCCATACTCGCGCCATGAACGGCGGTCGGCAAGGGCTTCGTTGATGCTCAGCCCTGCTGCGAGCTCCGGTTTTTGCAGGGCGATCTCGTCGTTCAGGACGACTTTCGTTTCGGTCTTGCGATTCGGCTGCGGAGCGCAGGCGCACAGGAGCAGCGCCAGTCCGATTCCTATTCTATACATAACTTCAGGTTTTGAGGTGATCTCGATTTTACGATGCCTGCCTGTCCGGGCGGCTGGAACAAAGATATGTATTTCAACCGGAAACAACCTCTTTCTTCCGACATTTTTTTAGCAGACCGGTGCAAAAAGACCGGTTCCTCATGGAACCGGCCCGAACGGAACAAGTGGATCGATTATCTCCCCATCGACGCAAAACAGGGCCTCTCGGCAGACCTGAACCCGTTTTCCGGTTGGAGAATAAGCCCGCCGGAGTCCGGACAAGAGACAACCGGATCGCCCCCCCGTATGCCGGTGCTTTGTCCGTCTCCACGGCAGCCGACCTGTCGAAATAGCGACCGACCGAGCGCGGTATTGCCGGAGTAAACAGGCCGGCGGCAACCCTTCCAGGCCGCACGCGAGACCCGCCGCATCGTCGCCAAGCATTTTTCGACACGGTTTTTGCACAAAAAATCGGCGGGCTATTTGGAATTTTGAAATTTGTGCGTATCTTTGCACACGCTTTCGACACAAAAGCAGTTACAAACGATGGTGCCATAGCTCAGTTGGTAGAGCAAAGGACTGAAAATCCTTGTGTCGGCGGTTCGATTCCTCCTGGTACCACTTCAAAATCAACGACTTACAGCAATGTAGGTCGTTTTTCTTTTGTCTTTTTCAGAGCGGTTTTACGGTGGTCTGAGGCTTTGAGTTAAACCGAGAGTTAAACCGAAAATCACTATGGATGCAGGTGTTAACATTCTCTGTTACAAATCAAAAACTCTTGCAAACGGCGCACATCCGCTCATGATTCGTGTCTGTAAAGATGGAAAAAAGAAATACGTTAGTCTTGGCGTATCTGTTTTACCTCAATTTTGGGACTTTACAAAGAACCAACCGAAAAAGAATTGTCCCAACAAGGCATATATCGAAAAGATTATTGCGGACAAGAGTAGCGAGTTTGCCGAGCGCATCATCGAACTGAAAGCCGAGAAGAAAGAATTTACAGCCACGACGTTAACTGAACGCCTGACCGACAGCACACGAGCAAAACGCACGGTCGGGGAGGTGTTCCAATCTCAAATTGAGAATTTGAAACAAACGGGGCGAACGGGCTATGCTCTTTCTCACAGGGAGGTCTACAATTCCTTGCTGAAATTCAATGGGCATCTGAATATCTATTTTTCAGACATCGACACGGTTTGGCTGAAACGCTATGAAACGTGGTTGCGGGGGCAGGACTTTTCAGAAAATACGATAGGTCGTCGATTCCGTACCTTACGTGCAGTCTATAACGTAGCCATTGAGGAAAAGTGTGTGAAAGCGGAGTATTACCCATTCAAATCTTACAAGGTTTCCAAACTGCACCAAGCGACAGCGAAACGAGCCATAAGCAAGGCCGACATCATGCGGATTATCGAATACCGCAGTAATGATTTCTACAAGCAATTTGCAGTCGATTTGTTTGCGTTCGGTTACTTCATGGGAGGTATCAATTTCGTGGATATAGCATACCTCAAAACCGATAATATTGTGGATGGGAGGTTAATCTACACACGGCGAAAGACGCACAAGCTAATAAGGTTACCTTTACAGCCAAAAGCGCAGGCGATTATAGAGCGTTACCGACAAGACGGTGCGCTCTTTTTGTTTCCGATACTTTCTGCATTTCATAAGACCGAGCAACAGCAACGCAACCGAGTTCACAAAGTCATTTCCAAAGTGAACGAGCGACTGAAAGAGGTGGGGAAAGAGTTGGAAATACCTATTGACTTAACGACCTATGTTTCGCGGCATAGCTTTGCAACCGTATTGAAACGTGAGGGCGTTAGCACGTCGATAATTTGTGAATCGCTGGGGCACAGTTCCGAGAAAATCACGCAGATTTATCTCGACAGTTTCGAGAACAGCCAAATCGACGCCGCAATGGCTCATCTGTTATAGAGAGGGAAAAAGAGGTCAGGGATTAATCGCCCTGACCTCTGCAAACCTTAAGCAATTCCTAACCGAGATACTGTGTCAGCATCTCCATAATCAACTGCTCTCGTGCCACTCCCTTTATCTTGTGAGGATTCATAATCTGGTCGGCTTGGTCGCGTGTGAGGTCGTTAATCTTCCGCTCCATTTCCGCCGTGAACACCTCGAAATCTTCATCGGGATTCATTCGCTTGATGATAAAGTCGATTAAATATCTGTTCATAAGGAATTTATCCTTGAATTTTCCCTGTGCGGCCTTATACCACCTGCTGCTGGAACGATACCACGTTTCATCCTCAAAGACTTTGGGCAGTTGTTTCGTGTTCAGACATTCCACCAAGTCTTTTGCTTGCAGGGAGTTCTTGCCGAAACACCACAGCGAAATTGTGGAGAGGGGACAAGCCCTGCCGTGCAGGAACATCGCAAAATCGAATACCTCGTTTGCTTCTTTGAGCATCATGGCAGGTGCGGCCATGTAATCCGACTTTTTCCAAACGGTGGTGCAGATGTTCATTTGTGCGATGACCTCTGTAATGGACAACTCGGCATTGAGGGGTTCGCAAATCACGAGATCATTCAAATCCAACTCCAAATTCTGATAAGCTATCAATCGGTGCTGACCGTCCAATACGGCGTAATACTTGCCTGCATCCTCGTTGGGAATCTCTCTCCCTTTCAAATCCATCAGACGACCGCCCATCCGAATCACTTTTTCGCCATCGGTTACCGTGATAGGGGTTAGCTGTCCATAGGCTTTCATGGATTTCTCTTTCTGCTTCACGATTTTGTCGTTTACAGGGCGGTTTCCCTTGACGAATGCAAACTGACGCTGGGCGTCATCCATTGAAATAACCATCTTTTTCATGGCTTTTACATACTCTGTCCTTTCTGCAGAGGGGCTGATAATGGCTGCAATCCCTGCCCAAGGATTGCAGACCGCAAAGAACACCCTTGCGGCAGGGCAAAGGTCAGCATAAAATGAAATCGTTATATCCTATTGAATAGCGAGTTAGCGACGATACGCAGGCTTATTTGAATTATATATTGAAAATATTTATTAAATTGCTTGACTTTTGGTTAAATATTTTATATCTTTGCAAAGCAATTCAGAGATACTATCTTCCATTCGATACAGATTGTGTTCATTCTTGTTAAGGCAGATTCGTCTGCCTTTTCTTTGCGTGGTGTTACCACATTTTTTGAGTGCGAAATGAAGATTTCCTTTAATAAGATAGTTTCAGAATCGAAAAATATGGAATCGTTAAAAAGTGCATCCACTAAAAACAAGCACTTTCAACGACGCATCATGTAATAGCGAGAACAAATTATTGATGCAAAAAACTTTTTATCGAAAAAAACGACGCACGATTTTTTTGCGATAATTTTTTTTCTCACGACTTGTGTGGTGAAAAACTTTTTTTGCCTGTTTTTTTATTCACGCATTTTTGCGTGTTAAAAAATATCGCTTAAAAAAGTATTCATCTTACTTGGTTGATGAATCCATTTTTCGTGATTAAAACTGTTCTTTATTTATCGGTTACCACATTTTTTGAGTGCGAAATGAAGATTCCCTTTATAAGTATAGATTCAGTATCAGAAAAGATGGAAGATTCCAGATAAAGAGATAGTAGGTTTTTGAATGACGGGATAGATAGTCGCTCAAAACTGTCCTGTGCAAACTGCTCAAAAGTGTCCTATATATACATTACCTACTTATACACTACCTATTTAAGTCGTCCCGACCATGTACTACCATATTAAAGACCGCAGGTGATTCGATAACCGCAAACAGGCCAAAGACCATTATGGCGTTGCCTGCTTTCGCAAACTGCTACACTTAAAAGAGATTATATTTGCGAACAATAAAAATTCCATTGCTAACGATGAATTACACAGTAATCCCCAAATCAATCGTGAACTTTCAGACAGGCAACAGTAAGCCTATTGATATTTACGTGTGAGCCATCATTAAATGTTGCTCCAACCACAAGACGAATACTTCCCATGTAACACAAGAAAAGCTATCCTTGCTTACGGGATTGGATGAACGCGCCATTAGAAGGCGTATTAAACGCTTAAAAGATGCAGGTTATCTGACCATACAGACCACCATTAAAGAGGATGGAGACAAAGGCTTTATAAAGCGGAACACGTACTATATAAAGCCAGCAAGTGAAAATTACTTTTTCCTCAATAACGATTTTTTTAAGAAATGCTATCCTGCCAAGATTGCAGGGTTTCTGCTGTTATTAAAGGCAATATGCCTAAATAATACCGATACCGTCCAATGAAACAATAGTCAAATTGCAAAGGTTATCGGATTATCGAGAAATACGACAACTGCCCTTATTAAAGAGTGCCAACAATTAGGACTTATTAAGGCCATAGAGAAAGGTTATGAACTGGCGGCAGGCTGTTTTATCAATTCCTCGGTCAGAAAGACCGATGCAGGGATTTATAAGGAGATATGTGATTTCTGCAAGGTGAAGGGTGTTGCCGTTCCTCAATGGGACAAGCGGGCTATGTCTGTACTGCTTACCAAGTACAATGCGGTAGGTTTACCGAGTACAGAGCCGATAAGCCTAACTTATCAACTCAATAAACGGTGCAAGAATTTACCTGAAAAGGTATCGTTGCCCTACTTTATAAAGGCCCTCGATATGCAGGAGCAATATCGGGAGGTGGTAAACCGAGATAGGCAGGACAAAGAAGATTTCAAAGGTTTTGCATTTTAGATATACAGCCCCCGTGCGTAAGCACGAGGGCTTTTCCCATTTAATAAGAAAATAACATATTTTCTAGAATATCGATTTATAAGGCTGTTAATAATAAATCATCGTGATTATATCCGAACTAGTAAATAGTTATTCAGTAGTCATATGCTATCTAATACGACTTAATACAGTCCCTTTAAATGTATTGTATTCAGCAAGATTACTTTGTTTCCACCAATCGATATAATACTTAAATAATACCTTATTTATACTTTCTTCAGACTCCTGTGTTACATTACATAGATATGCAACTATAAACTCGTATTTATTCTTATATATTTTGCGAATATGACCTAGACGCTCGTTTATTTTATTTGCAGTTGTTTTATTCCTGCCATTTTGTCGCAATAATACAATTTCATTTTCTTTGGATCCTATCTCTGTTTGATAATTGACATAAGTATTTTCTCGGATGCAGACCGTAATATTTATTTGCTGATTCTCTAGTTCTTCCTTTAGCGATGATGTTAGATTTATATGGTCTTGTTCAATGTATTGGCATATTCCAACTTCTGGGGTGCTAGGTAGAAATTTGATCTTATCCTCCAATTCATTATAAGCAAGCATAAAATTAGACTGTGGCTCATAACTTCTATGATAAGGTATAGCATCTGTTTCCACATCCTTGTCCAAAAGAGATAATAATTTTGTTCGGCGTGTAAAAATGCCACCCCTAGTCTGTTTGTGAAATTGAACAACACTTGTATATGGTCCAATCGCAATTACACGGTAATCAGGGATATTTACTGTATCTGCGTTTATTTTTTTAATAATAGCTTTTATATAATATTTGGCCATTATATCTTCTACAAAGATAATAGCATCTGGCAAAATATCGTCTTGCAATGCAATTTCACCTAATGCTCTAGCTACACTACAATTATAAATTACATTTGTTGTACCGTCATTCTGTGGCTCTAAAAGAATAATTCGTTTAGCAATATTTATCAAACTCGCCGAATGGGTAGAAATGATAATTGTAATATGTTTATTTACTGCAATTCGTTCCAAATAGTTGTATAATGCAACTAATGCCTTCGGATATAAGGCTATTTCTAGTTCATCGATGAGCAATAATCCATTATTCGGAATAGTATGTAATTTTAATAATAAATTTAAGACGAGAATTTCTCCAAAACTGAAATTCTTTTCTGTATAATATTTATTATTAGCGCGAATTAGATATGCAATATTTATTCTATTTGACGCACGCCTACCTCTAGCCCCTTCTTCAATGCGGATTCTGCGCAAATTAGAAAAACGCTGAGTATCAAGCACTTCGTTTAATCCTGATTTTAGCCAATCTTCGGCCGCCATAATTTGGCGAGGCCCAACAAGGTCTTCATCATGCACATACAAACGCTCTCCACTCGGTGGGAAAAAAGCCACACTACTATAACCCGACTGATTAAGTATATTCGTGTTTTTTCGAGGAGAGGGGACCCAACGAATATTTTTACGAGTGTATGTTACGTCATTATTATTGATGCTATACTTGATACTTCCATCACACTTATCATATAATGCACCACTAGAATGTTTTAATAACTCTTTAAAAGCATTAGGATTACCCATCCTATACAAACTAGCCAGTAAAGAAGTTTTACCACATCCATTAATTCCTGTCAAGAGATACAATCCTTGTCGAGAGGGAACTTCAAATTTGAGTTCATTTATACCTTTTACATCACGAATAGTGATTGTTGTTGCCATAATTATTTATTATTGGATTATGGCAACAAATTTAATAAATTATATGACACATTATCACCACAAAAGTAGATTCCCTAAATATACTGCACACAAGCATATACACACACTAAAGCCCCCGCCCCTTATTGAATGTAAAATCTAAAAATATGGACAGACAATCGAGGGCAAAACGCATAGCAGATTTGCATGTGTTTTATGGGCAAAACGAGGTGGTCGAGGAACTAAGCCGTGCAGGTAAAATCGACGAGGAATATACCTATCCTTTCGTCGATACAGACGGCAAGGTTTTCGAGTGGTGGCTGGTATCGCCTTATTTGGCACAGGAACTCAAAGAACAAGGTGAGGTCATAATCGACGCACTCGGTTGTTATTGGTGGGGCAGACAATCCAGCGGACAGGCTATTTACATGGACGGCGTGATACAGAAGATTGCAGGAGAGTAAAACTCGGTCTGCATATCCACATAATAAAACTACAAATTACAGAGATTAGGGGCGTTGCGATTCAGTAAAGAATCTGCTACCTCTAATTTCTGTTTTTACGTAGGCATAAGGTCGATAAGTGTAGAATCAAACGACCTGCAAACCACGATTAGAGGGATTGTGCAGGCGCAATCTCAAAACCTTTTATCCCAAAATACGAATAACAAAGTTTTGAATCCATAGGCCATGCTATTGGAAAGATACTTTGTTTTAGAGAACTTTGTAACTACAATACCCCAAGAGTGTTGCGTATTGAGAAACATTTTCTAACTTTGTGGTGCTATCCCGAACGGGAGGCAACATATTAGTTTAGTGAAAGTGTTTCGCTAATCCTTGACGACAAAATTTGGCGATTTTGCAATAAGCACAAGGAGGGCAATACAAACACTCATCACCGTATATAGACATATATCATCAGATATATTCTATTCGGTGTGGGGTATTGTTTATTTGTGCTTGGGCTACGCCAAATGCCTGTCGTCAGATAAACGAACAACTCCACACTTTCTTTTTGCATATAACCACCGCAGCAGGAGTTGATACGGTAAGACTTGATTGGGCAACTAATGTTCAACTTAAATAATCTCATTATGAAAAAACTACTGGCTTTTGCCGTACTAATTGGTACGGTAACATTATCGTCTTGCAAGTACGATGACGACGACATTTGGAACAGCGTTCACGGATTGGAAAGCCGTGTGGCAAAATTGGAAGAACTTTGCAAACAGATGAACACGAATATTTCATCGTTGCAAACCATCGTAACAGCATTACAAAACAACGACTATGTTACAGGGACTGCTCCTCTTATGAAAGATGGTAAAGAAATTGGCTATACCATTACATTCAGCAAAGGCAACCCTATCACTATCTACCACGGCAAGGACGGCCAAAACGGTTCCGATGGCAAGGATGGTGTTGATGGAACAGATGGCAAAGACGGTACAACGCCCACAATCGGCGTAAAGCAAGATTCAGATGGCATTTACTATTGGACGCTCAATGGAGAGTGGCTGACCGATGTACAAGGCAATAAGATCAAGGCCGAGGGAACGAACGGTAAGGATGGAGCAGACGGTTCCGATGGGGCTGATGGTTCAAACGGCAACGATGGCACAAATGGTAAAGACGGCATTACTCCAAAGTTCAAAATCGAAAACGATTTTTGGTTTATCTCCTATGACAATGGAACTACATGGGCACAACTCGGTAAAGCAACAGGAGAGGATGGCAAAGATGGACAAGATGGTATAGGTGGTGATTCGATGTTTTCAGGCGTGGATTATAAAACCAGCACCGACTATGTAATCTTTACATTGGCTGATGGTACGCAAATAAAACTGCCTACATGGTCTGCATTTGAAGCCTTACAGCGTCTTTGCAACGAAACGAATACCAACCTTTCGGCATTACAGGCGATTGTTACGGCACTGCAAAACAACGACTATATTACGAGTGTAGACCCGCTGACAGAAAATGGCAAGGTGGTAGGCTTTACGATTAAATTTGCCAAGAGTAATCCGATTGTAATTTACAATGGTAAAGACGGGGTGGATGGTGTCGATGGAAATACGCCTGTTATCAGCGTAAAGAAAGATACAGATGGCATCTATTATTGGACGCTGGACGGTGAATTTATCGTTGTAGACGGGCAGAAGATTAAGGCACAAGGGACGGATGGCAATGACGGTGCAGATGGTTCTGACGGTACGAATGGCAAAGACGGTGTTACTCCCGAACTTGAAATTCGAGAGGGTTATTGGTGGATTTCCTATGATAATGGCGAATCATGGACGCAGTTAGGCAAGGCCACAGGAGAAAATGGAGCGGATGGCAAGGATGCAGATAGCATTAAAATCACACAGGACGAGAACAATGTTTATTTTGAGTTGGCGGACGGAACAGTTATCACGATCTCTAAAACTGGACAATCGGTAGACCCCAATATTATTCAATTTGAAGATGAAAATGTAAAGAAATTGTGTGTGGCTATATGGGACATGAATGGTGACCACGAGCTGTCCTATGAAGAGGCCGCGGCTGTTACTTCAATTAAGCAGATATTCAAAGGCAACACAGACATCCGACTGTTCAATGAATTGAAATATTTTACAGGAATGACTACTATTGAAGCAAATGCCTTTGCGGGTTGTTCCAACCTTTGGAGGATAACAATCCCCAAGAATGTAAGCACTATTTCAAGTAGTTACTCTTCGGATAGCCCATTCTATAACTGTACTCAATTAAAACGGGTTATGTTTGATAGTGATTCCAAGTTGAAAGAAATACCGCCATATCTTTTTTATGATCTTCCTGAAATGACTGCAATAGAGATTCCTGCAAGTGTAGAGGTTATTGGGGAATGGGCATTTGGGCAAAGCTCATCAACATTTGGGAAAAATCCAAACTCATTGTCCGAGATTACATTTCAAGAAAATAGTAATTTGAAAACAATCGGGCAATACGCATTTAGGCGCTCTTTAATCGCTCAAATTACAATTCCCAAGAGTGTAGAAACGATTGAAGCTGCGGCTTTTTCTGGCTGTTCTTTATTAGCTGATGTATCTTTTGCAGAACAAGCAAATCTTAAAACGATTGGTGGAAATGATAAGCAATCAAACAATGGAGCATTTTATGGTTGTCCGATAATTACCATTAACATCCCTGCAAGCGTTGAAGTTATTGAAACCAATGCATTTAGAGGCTGTTCAGAATTGACAACTGTAACTTTTGAAAATGAATCAAAGTTGAAATTAATCAATGGTACTTATAATAGTAATAATGGAAGTTATCATGGAGCGTTCTATGATCTACCCAAATTAGAACTTATAGATATGTCTGGTTGTTCTCAAATAGAAAAAATAGGGAAGGCATTTTGGTATTGTTCTAATCTGAAAAAAATTAGGATAGGCACGGAAATACCGCCAGCTATCGACAATTCTTTCCAAGGTGCGGGGACTGGACTAATAAGGTTAATTGTTCCTTCGGGGACTGTTGATGCTTATAAAACAGCATGGGGAACTCGTTTGTTTTATGTTTCAGATTATGATTTTTAATGAAAATATTAACATGGCTAATGGTGATATAAAAATATTGGAAAACTTATCCATAAATCAAAATGTAATCTGTTTGGTTTTAAGTTACATTGGTATTGCATACGCAGCAAGTCATAATGATCTAATGTGCCTCAGCTGTATGTGCTGGATATTATTCATCGCATCTTCTCTTTCCGTAATAATATCTTTAATTGCATATTCCATAGAATATTGGGCAAAGAAATGGTATCGGGCCAAACATCCTGACTTGAAATAGTGGAAGTAAATTAAGGACAGACTTGGAAAGACGGTCTATATTATACCGCTCTGCCCAAGTTTGTCCTTTTATATTACTTGCATATCTCATAAATTTTAGTTATATTTACATCATAATCAAAGATTTAATCACAATATAAATTTTAGCTAAAATGAAAAGAAAAACACCAAGTATTGATTGAAAAACGGGCACAGAGACTATCGACGATGTTCAAATATCGTATATCTCCAAAGGCGTGTCTTATGATAATGACCACGGTATTTGTCTGTTTGTAGGGCGTAGAACTGATGACCCCGCACCACGGGAGTTTCACTATATCTTTGACCTCGACATCGACCCTACGAAAGATATGACCATCTGTTTTCAAAAACGAGGTCGTTATATGGCAGGATTCTCCTATCAACTGAATCCAAAAGCCATAGAGGATGGTTATCTCGCCATTGTATTGCCTAACATCGTAGATATTCCCAAGTCTAATTGAACGCTCAATCTCTTTGAAGCCCATATAAAGAGCAATACAGTCGTATTCGGCTTTACAGCAACAGACGGCACACAGAAAGATTTCAAATTCCCACTCACGGGTTTCAATGAAAAGTATTTAGAGCAGTTCGTATAACAACAAAAGCAACAAAACATTCTTAAAAGGAGAGAGCAGGGGAGAGGGGAAATTTTTCCCGTGCCTTGTTCTCCATAAATACAGGCATAATTTGTGGCCTATGCAGGTGGAACTACTAATCAATTTATTCATCAAATAATCAATTATTTACTAATCTTCTCAGTTGAATTTAGAGTTAAACCGCCAGTTAAACCGCAACGAAAAGATAGACAGAAGGGACGAACGGGCTATGCGTAAAATACTGACAGACAGTGCTATTCAGTCAGGATGGTGCCATAGCTCAGTTGGTAGAGCAAAGGACTGAAAATCCTTGTGTCCCTGGTTCGATTCCCGGTGGTACCACACAAAATTATAGCGATTTACAGTAATGTAAGTCGCTATTTCAATTTACAAGGCACACGATTTACACACATCGTTTTTTTTGTATCGTTCGCAAGTACCGGAGGGCTTCCGGCCGCAAGGAATCCGGAGCTTGCATATCCGTGAGGATGCGGGACGCGAAGAAACAAACAATTCCGGCCCGCAGTTAGCGTATTATCGGCCGAAATCATTATCTTTGTCATGGTACCGCGTCCCGATCCGCCGTCTCCGCCGTTCGTGCGAGCGGCTTCGGGAAGTGCCCTGTTTGCCGGATATGTTGAAACTAACCCATCAAACTTTACGCATATGAAACATTCGATCCTTCTGAGCATCTGCATGGCGTTCCTCTGCATCGGAACGGTACGTGCCGACAACGACCTCAATGCGGAGCAGACCCGGCTACGCAGCGAAATCCAATCCTACCTGCGAGCGGAGGGCTACCTGCCCGAAATCGATTCAGACGGGGATATCAAGTTCAAAAAGGAGGGCGCCGTTTACTACGTTTCATTCCGGGCGGCCGACGAGAATCCCATGTATGCGACGCTTTTCCGGGTTTTCAGCTATCCGGAGGGTTATTCCAGGAATACGATCGTGCTGGCAACGGCCGAACTCAACCTCTACAAAGGGGTCAAGGTGCTCTGCCTCGACTCCTCGATCCGGGTCGAGGGCGGGATGTTCCTGCGCGATGCCCGCACCTTCGAGTATGCGTTCGACAAGCTGATGACCCAGATCGATTATGTCGTCGGCGACTTTATCGACGAATGCGATAAGGTCGTCGCCGCGAACTGACGGCCCCCGGGCCGGAACACAATGGGTACCGCCGCCCGAACCTATGTCAATCGGAGGGATTTCCCCTCCGATTTTCTTTGCCGCCTCCCGGCCACATAACCCGCGAAACCGTCGTATTCGCGGCCGAATCCGCACCCCGACTCGGAACTGCGAACCTGACCCGATCCGATCGACCGCACCCGAACGGCCGAACCCGACGGCAGAATCCGCCGCTCCTTTTACCGTCCAATCCCGGCAACCGAAACCGTTGTTCCTTTCATCGCCCCAACCCCGATAGCCGATCGCGCACAACTGCACAACCGTATTCGGGCGACCGATTTACGACAACGAATCCCGAAGGCCGAATCCGCACAGCCGGCTTCCGGCCGCATCTGCACCGGTCGGATGACGTCAGCGGATAAACAGCAGCTCGCGGTATTTGGGCAGCGGCCACATCTGGTCGTCCACGATCTCTTCCAGGCGGTCGATATGCCGCCGGATTTCGTCGAAGTAAGGGGCCACGGTATCGTGGTAGGCAATAGCCCGGGCGCGCTGCTCCTCGATCCGGTTGGCGCATTTGCGGGCTTCGGTCATCTCGGTCGTGAGCCGCTGAATCTCCCCCGTGTGCTCCTGAATCCTGCGGATCAGCTCCATGTCGGCATTGGGGTTGAGCGAACACCCGTGCTGCTTCACCTGCATCATCTTGTAAACCTTATCGAGCAGTTGAGCTTCGTATTTCGAGGCGACAGGTACGATGTGGTTCATGGTCAGGTCGCCCAGCACGCGCCCCTCGATCTGGATCTTCTTGGTGTAGGTCTCCCATTTGATCTCCGCCCGCGCCTCGAGCTCGCGGCGGGTATAGACCCCCGTACGGTCGAACATCGCCACGGTCTGCGCGTCGAGATAGCGATCGACGAGCCGCGGCGTGGAGACCTCGCAGTCGAGTCCCCGGCGCTGGGCCTCCCGCATCCACTCGTCCGAGTAGCCGTTGCCGTCGAAACGGATGGGCTTGCAGGCGCGGATCATCCGTTTGAGCTCTTCGTAAATGGCCTTTTCCTTCCTGGCCCCCGCCTCGATGCGTGCGTCCACGGCCTCGCGGAACGCCGTGAGCTCGTCGGCAACGGCGGCGTTGAGCACGATCATCGCCTCGGCGCAGTTGTCCGACGCACCGACGGCCCGCAGCTCGAAGCGGTTGCCCGTGAAGGCGAAGGGGGAGGTGCGGTTGCGGTCGGTGTTGTCCAGCAGCAGCGTGGGCATGTGCTTGATACCGCTCATCCGGAATACGTTTTTCGCGTCGAAGCGGATCGCATCGTCCCCCTTGCTGGCCTCCAGCTTGTCGAGCACGGCCGAAACCTGCGTGCCGAGGAAGGCGGAGATGATGGCCGGCGGCGCTTCGTTAGCCCCCAGGCGATGGGCGTTCGTCGCGCTCGTGATGGCCGCCTTGAGCAGTCCGTTATGCTTATGCACGGCCGAAATCACATTAACCAGGAAGGTGATGAACTGCAGGTTTTCCGATGCCGTCTTGCCGGGACGGAGCAGATTGACCCCCGTGTCGGTGCCGAGCGACCAGTTGTTGTGCTTGCCCGAGCCATTGACCCCCTTGTAGGGCTTCTCGTGCAGCAACACCCGGAAGCGGTGGCGCCGGGCGATCTTCTCCATGACGGTCATCAGCAGTTGGTTGTGGTCGTTGGCCAGGTTGGTCTCCTCATAGACGGGCGCCAGCTCGAACTGGCAGGGCGCCACCTCGTTGTGGCGCGTCTTGACGGGGATGCCCAACCGCAGGCATTCGTACTCGAGCTCCTTCATGAAGGCCATCACCCGCATGGGAATCGCCCCGAAGTAGTGATCCTCGAGCTGCTGGTTCTTGGCCGACTCGTGGCCCATGAGCGTCCGCCCCGTGAGCATCAGGTCGGGACGCACCGCCCACAGGCTCTCGTCCACGAGGAAGTATTCCTGCTCCCACCCCAGGTAGGAGGTCACGCGCTGCACGCTCTTGTCGAAGTAGCGGCACACGTCGGTCGCCGCCTTGTCCACGGCCGACAGGGCCCGGAGCAGGGGTACTTTGTAGTCGAGCGCTTCACCCGTATAGGAGATGAAGACGGTCGGTATGCAGAGCGTCGTATCGACGATGAACGCGGGCGAGGCGGGATCCCAGGCCGAGTAGCCGCGCGCCTCGAAGGTGTTGCGGATGCCGCCGCTCGGGAACGACGAGGCGTCGGGCTCCTGCTGCACGAGCAGCTTGCCCGAAAACTCCTCCAGCACCCCGCCCTCCCCGTCCGGCTCGGCAAAGGCGTCGTGCTTCTCGGCCGTGCCGCCGGTGAGGGGCTGGAACCAGTGGGTGTAGTGGTCGGCTCCGTGTTCGAGCGCCCATTGGCGCATCCCGGCGGCAATGCCGTCGGCCACCTCGCGCGTGAGGGGCGTGCCGTGCTGCATGGTGTCGAGCAGCGCCTCGTAGGTCTCGCGGCTGAGGTATTTGCGCATCGCCCGGCGACCGAAAACCCGGTCGCCGAAGTAATCCGAGGCGCGTCCGTCGGGCGCTTTCACCTCGACCGCCGTGTGGTTGATGGCCGCATCGACCATCCGGAATCTGAGTAGGGAGGACATCGTTTGATAGATTGGTTTGACCAGTACTAACCTGTCGTGCGCGAACCGTGCCGGCGGAACGACGGGAAACTGCCGGCGCTCCTCGCCGCAGGAAAGCCCTTCCCGAGCCACACCGTCCGGGCGAGGGCCTTCCCTCCGCCATGCCGGTCGGTCGGTTTGCCCGCCCGTCGCTTCCGGCGTCCGCGTCACCGCACTTGTACGCTACACAACTCCGCAAAGATAATTCAATATCCGTCGGACCGGTTTTCCGAAATGGATATTTTTCACAAAAAGGCTGAAATTTCAGGGTGATTTCCCGAAAAACACCTTGTTTTTTCACACTTCGACCGAAAATTTCGCTCCATTTTCAAAAAATCGCCCTGAAATTTCATCGTTTTTCCGTTTTTTGTATTTTTTGCACAAATCGTCGATCCGTGGAGATATAGCATAAAATTCAACTAAATTGCCGTAACGCAACCGGGCCTCCGACAAGCGGGCGCGGGCACGCCTCCTGGCGCGAAAAGGCCGACCGGACGCCCGTTTTTCCGGACGAATGCTTTCGGTCTGTTATTTTATAAACAATTTTTGGTTGCTATTCGGTAATTATTTTATACCTTTACGAGCAATTTTGAAACAAACGATTACTAATCTCTAAATAGTTATGGCAAATACCCAACGTGAAAAGTTGTTCGCCGAATTCCCGCCGGTTACGACCGAGCAATGGGAGGCGGCGATCGCTGCCGACCTCAAGGGAGCGGACTACGAACGTAAATTGGTGTGGAGAACGGGCGAGGGCTTCAATGTCCGGCCTTACTACCGTGCCGAAAACCTCGAAGGCATCCGGTTCCTGGGATCCGAAGCAGGCGAATTTCCCTATGTGCGCGGCACGCGCTGCCACAATCGCTGGCTCGTGCACCAGACCCTCGCGGTCGGCTGCCCCGCGCAGGCCAACGCCGAGGCGCTCAAAATCCTCAACGCAGGGGTCGATTCGCTCGGCTTCTGCATCACGGCCGAGGAGTTCTCGGCAGCCGACCTGGAGACGCTGCTCCGCGACATCTGCCTCACGGCCGTCGAGGTGACTTTCTGCGGCTGCCACATGGCCCGCGTCGCCGGACTGGTGATGGACAAGATCGAGAAGGAGCAGCTTCCCGCCGAGCAGCTCCACATCAATTTCTGCATCGACCCGCTGATCCTGGGCCTCTCGGTCAAGGGGACGTTCTGCACGGGCAACGGGGAGCAGTGTTTCGCCAAAATCGCCGAGCTCGTGCGCCGCACTGCCGGCTACAAGGGCATCCGCGTGGTAAACGTGTCGGGCGAGACCTTCAGCAACGCCGGTTCGACCATCGTCGAGGAGCTGGCCTTCACGCTGGCTGCCGGACACGACTACCTGGTGCGCCTGATGGAGTCGGGCCTGAGCGTGGACGAGGCGGCCCGCAAGCTCCGCTTCTCGATGGCCGTAACCGCCAACTACTTCATGGAAATGGCCAAGTTCCGCGCTGCCCGCATGTTGTGGGCCAACATCGTGAAGGCCTACCAACCCGCGAAAGAGTGCGCCGGCAAGATGTTCACCCACGCCGTCACCTCGCGCTGGAACCAGACCGTATATGACCCCTATGTGAACATGCTCCGCGGCACGACGGAAGCGATGTCGGCCGCCATCGCGGGCGTGCACTCGCTGGAGGTCGTTCCCTTCGACGCGGCATTCGAGACGCCCACCGAGTTCTCGCAGCGCATCGCCCGCAATGCCGAGCTGCTGCTGAAGCACGAGGCCCACTTCGACCAGGTTGTCGATCCGGCCGGCGGCTCCTACTACATCGAAAACCTCACGCAGAGCATCGCCGCCGAAGCATGGAAGCTCTTCCGCGAGGTCGAAGAGAAGGGCGGCTACACCGAGGCTTTCAAGGCCGGCTTCATCGTGGAGCGCGTCAAGGCTTCCGCCGCCGCCAAGGATAAGAACATCGCCACGCGCCGCCAGATTCTGCTCGGCGCAAACCAGTATCCCAATTTCAACGAGGTCGCAGCCAAGGAGATCGCCGAAGCGTGCGTCACGCGTCCCGCCGATGAGGGCAACGTGCTGACCCCCTACCGCGGCGCGATGGCTTTCGAGCAGATGCGTCTGCACGTGGACCGCAGCGGCAAGGAACCCAAGGCCTTCATGCTCACCTGCGGTAGCCTGGGCATGGCCCGCGCCCGCGCCCAGTTCTCCTCCAACTTCTTCGCCTGCGCCGGCATCCGCGTAATCGACAACACCTTCTTCAAATCCATCGAGGAGGGCGTCGAGGCGGCCGTCAAGTCGGGTGCCCAGATCGTGGTGGTCTGCGCCGCCGACGACGACTACATCGAGGTGGCTCCCCCAATCAAGGAGCTGCTCGCCGGCCGCGCCATCCTGGTGGTGGCGGGCGCTCCCGCATCGGCTCCCGAGCTCGAAGCGCAGGGCATCTGCAACTTCATCAACGTCAAGAGCAATGTGCTCGAGACCCTGAAATTCTACCTCAAGGAGATGGGTATCTAAATCTGTGAAACAATGAGAGCAAATTTTTCTGAACTGACATACGAAGGAGGCAAGAAGCAAAGCTGCTGCGCCTCGGAAAGCTGCGCTCAGACCGAGCCGTGGCTGACAGCCGAACGGATACCCGTCAAAGGCGGTTATTCGGCCCGGGACCTCGAGGGCATGGAGCACCTCAACTATGCCGCCGGCCTCGCGCCGTTCCTGCGCGGCCCCTACTCGACCATGTACGTGATGCGTCCCTGGACGATCCGCCAGTACGCCGGTTTCTCGACCGCCGAAGAGTCCAACGCCTTCTACCGCCGCAACCTCGCGGCCGGGCAGAAAGGCCTTTCGGTGGCGTTCGACCTGGCGACCCACCGCGGTTACGACGCCGATCACCCGCGCGTGGTGGGCGACGTGGGCAAGGCCGGCGTGTCGATCTGCTCGGTGGAGGATATGAAGGTGCTGTTCAACGGTATTCCGCTCGACCGCATGTCGGTGTCGATGACCATGAACGGCGCCGTGCTGCCGATCCTGGCGTTCTACATCGTCACGGGGCTGGAGCAGGGCTGCACCCTCGACCAGCTCGCCGGCACCATCCAGAACGATATCCTCAAGGAGTTCATGGTGCGCAACACCTATATTTATCCGCCGAAGTTCTCCATGAAGATCATCGCCGATATTTTCGAGTACACTTCGCGCAACATGCCCAAGTTCAACTCGATCTCCATTTCGGGTTACCACATGCAGGAGGCGGGCGCCACGGCCGATATCGAGCTGGCCTACACGCTGGCCGACGGCCTGGAGTACCTGCGGGCCGGTATCAACGCCGGCATGTCGATCGACGCCTTCGCCCCGCGCCTGTCGTTCTTCTGGGCCATCGGCATGAATCACTTCATGGAGATCGCCAAGATGCGTGCGGCCCGTATGCTTTGGGCCAAGATCGTGCGGCAGTTCGAGCCGAAGAACCCCAAGTCGCTGGCGCTGCGTACCCACTGCCAGACCTCGGGTTGGTCGCTCACGGAGCAGGATCCCTTCAACAACGTGGCCCGCACGGCCATCGAGGCGATGGGCGCCGCCCTGGGCCACACCCAGTCGCTGCACACCAACGCGCTGGACGAGGCCATCGCCCTACCGACGGACTTCTCGGCCCGCATCGCCCGCAACACCCAGATTTACATTCAGGAGGAGACCAACGTCTGCCGTGAGGTCGATCCCTGGGCCGGTTCCTACTATGTGGAGACCCTCACCAACGAGATCGCTCACAAGGCCTGGGAACATATCCAGGAGGTCGAGAAGCTGGGCGGCATGGCCAAGGCCATCGAGACCGGTATTCCCAAAATGCGTATCGAGGAGGCTTCGGCCCGCAAGCAGGCGCGCATCGACTCCAACTCGGAGAAGATCATCGGCCTGAACGAATACCGTCTGGAGAAAGAGGCTCCCATCGACATCCTGGCCGTGGACAACACGGCAGTGCGCGAGAGCCAGATCAAGCGCCTGAAGGAGCTGCGTGCCAACCGCGACGAAGCCGCTGTGAAGCGCACGCTCGAGGCCATCACCGAGTGCGTCAAGACGGGCAAGGGCAACCTGCTCGAACTGGCTGTCGAGGCAGCGAAGGTGCGTGCTTCGCTCGGTGAGATTTCCGACGCCTGCGAGGTTGTCGTGGGCCGTTACAAGGCAGTTATCCGTTCCATTTCAGGTGTTTACAGTTCAGAAGTGAAAAACGACAAATCATTCGAGCACGCCAAGGAGCTGTGCGCCCGCTTCGCCAAGAAGGAGGGCCGCCAGCCGCGCGTGATGATCGCCAAGCTCGGCCAGGACGGCCACGACCGCGGAGCCAAGGTGGTCGCCACCGGTTACGCCGACATCGGCTTCGACGTCGATATGGGGCCGCTGTTCCAGACCCCGGAGGAGGCCGCACGCCAGGCCGTCGAGAACGACGTGCACGTGGTGGGCGTTTCGTCCCTCGCCGCCGGGCACCTTACCCTTGTGCCGCAGATCATCGGCGAGCTCAAGAAACTGGGCCGCGAGGACATCATCGTCATCGTCGGCGGCGTGATCCCGGCACAGGATTACGACCAGCTCTACCGCGACGGCGCCGCCGCCATCTTCGGCCCCGGCACGCCGATCGCCACTGCCGCGATCAAGATCCTCGAGATCCTGCTTGACGAACAGTAGTTGCGTGCACCATGCAGCAATCCCCTCCGCACGCGTGCGGAGGGGATTTTTGTTTCGCCCTGGGAAACGGGAGGGGTTGTTCATTGACACACCTGTGCAAAGGTGTCGAAACGGCTGTAGGCGTTGTCGAAAGCCGCCAACCTATTTATCTCGTATTATTTACGTCTTAATTTACAAGCGGCAAAATCAACAATGCCACTTAATCAAATGATTAAGTGGCATTTCAGTACCCGGAGCCGGGATCGAACCGGCACGATCTCGCGATCATTGGTGTTTGAGACCAACGCGTCTACCGATTCCGCCATCCGGGCCGAGGATTCGTAAGAATCGGAGTGCAAATGTAGCGATAAAATCGCAATTTCCAAATTCACAGCCGCTCTTTTGCATCCCCGGCGCGCTTTCAGCAGGATTACGGGACACCAAACCCGAGCCGTCCGACAATGAACCCATCGGCCGGCAGGAGCGGGGCAAGAGGCCGGCATACCCATCTCAAAGCGATTGATCGGGAACAAGACCAAGGGGCGCATCAAAATGGGCAGGAAGCGCACCGAAACGGCACGCGATCCTTCTTGCCGGGCCAACCACCGATCCCGCTCGTCGGCGTCCGGGCGCTCGGCGGCCATGCTGTTGCTCGTGGGATCCGTATGCCTGATCCAACACATCGATCACGTCCGACCATTATTCGGCCGGGTTTAACGTATCATTTTTTCGGATGGGTTTGAAACCGGAATCACGGATGGTCGTCTGGCCGATTAACGTCGGGAGGGAATTAGCCCGACGGAGTTCCGATCACTCTAAGCCGGATTTCCGGCCGCATTTCAACCGGGCTAAGCCGTGTTTTAAAACGGATTTTGGGCGGAATTCGCAGCCGGGTTTTCGGCAAGGTTCGCATCCGGGTTTTCAGCCGGGCTCTCGTCCGGGTTTTCGGTTGGGTCGGCAGACGGGTTTTCGGCAAACGGGTTTTCAGCAGAGGATGGATCGTCGAACCATGCCCGGATCTTGCGGGCACGGGCGGCGCCGGCGACCGCAGCGAGCTCCTCCTCCGAGGCGCGGCGCACGGCGGCCACCGTGCGGAACCGGCGCAGAAGGGCCTGAATCGTCCTGTTCCCGATGCCGGGAATCTGCTCCAGCTCGCTATGGATAAACGCCTTGCTCCGTTTCTGCCGATGGAAAGTGATGCCGAAGCGGTGGGCCTCGTCGCGGATATGGCACACCACCTTGAGGGGCTCGCCCGTGCGCGAGAGGTAGTAAGGCATCGGATCGCCGGGGTAAAAAATCTCCTCGATGCGCTTGGCAAGACCCACGACAGGCACCTGTCCGGCCAGCCCCAACTCGCACAGCACGCCGTAGGCACTCGAAAGCTGCCCCTTGCCGCCGTCCACGATGATGAGGTCGGGCAGTTCGGCCCCTTCGTCCAACAGGCGGCGGTAGCGGCGGTAAACGATCTCCCGCATGGAGGCGAAGTCGTCGGCCCCGACGACCGTTTTGACGTTGTAGTGTCGGTACTCCTTGCGCGAGGGCTTGCCGTCGCGGAACACGACGCACGAAGCCACCGGGTTGGTGCCCTGAAGGTTGGAGTTGTCGAAACACTCGATATGGCGGGGCTGGCGGTCGAGACGCAGCTCCCGCTGCATGGCGGACATCAGCCGCTCGGTGTGGCGTTCGGGGTTTTTGATTTCGAGGTTTTTGAGCTGCTCGGCCCGGTAGATGCGGGCGCTCTTCTGCGAGAACTCCAGCAGATCGAGTTTTTCGCCCCGCTTGGGCACGGTGAAAGTGACGCCGTCGAAAAGCATCGTGGCCGACGGCAGGAAGGGCACGATCACCTCGCGGGCCAGCCGGGAGGCGATCTGCTCGACGATGTACTGGATGCCGAGGGTCAGCATTTCGGCCGGCTCGGTATCGACGCCCGTGGAGAGCCGCACGGTCTGCACCCCGACGATGGAGCCGTGGCGGATGCGCACGAAATTGCAGTAGGCCACGTCGTCATCGATGAGCAGCGAAAAGACATCGGTATCGACGATGCGGGCGCTGACGATCACCGAGCGGCCCGAATAGTTCTCGAGCGCCTCGAGCCGCGATTTATACCGCTGTGCGGTCTCGAAGCGCAGCTCAGCCGCCGCACGGCGCATCTCCCCCTCGAGGTAGGTGCGCACGGGACGCAGATCGCCCCGCAGGATCGAGACGACCATGCCGGTCAGCTCGGCGTACTCCTCTTCGCTCTGACGCCCCACGCAGGGGCCCTTGCAATTGCCCAGGTGGTATTGCAGGCAGACGCAATACCTGCCGCGTGCGATCAGCTCGGGCGCGAGGTTGAGCGAGCAGGTGCGCAGCGGAATCACCTCGCGGATGAATTCCAGCACGCTGTGCTGCATCCCCACCGACCCGTAGGGACCGAAATACTGGGAGCCGTCGCGTTGCAGGATGCGGGTGGACTGCACGCGGGGGAAGTGCTCGCGCCGCACCACGATCCAGGGGTAGGTCTTATCGTCCTTGAGCAGGATGTTGTAGCGCGGTTGCAGGGTCTTGATGAGCGAGTTTTCGAGCAGCAGTGCATCGGTCTCGCTGTCCACAACGATATGGCGGATTTCGGCGATCTGCCGCACGAGCACCTTCACCTTGGCGCTGTGTTCGCGGCTCTGCACGAAGTAGGACGACACGCGCTTGCGCAGGCTCTTGGCTTTGCCCACATAGATCACCGTCCCCGTGCGGTCGAGGAACTGGTAAACCCCCGGCGCAAGCGGCAGCAGGGCCACCTGTTCCCTGAGCGACGATTTCTCTTTTTCCGACTGCGCCATACCCCGCAAATTTAACAATTATTCCGCAACCGGACAATCGACGCGCAAAATTGACGCCGCACCCGGCGGCAGGGCCGACAGCCGAAACAGGAAACCCGAGGCGGAAGGCGACGAACCGCCCCTCCGAGGCTTCGCCCCCGGAACGAAGCCGTCCCGCCGGGAACAAACCGCCAATGGGAAAAAACCGCCCACGGGAAAAACCGCCCCGACCGCCGGCCGTGAAAATACGGCAACCCTGCCACGGACACGACAACCCAGTCACGAAAACACGGCACCCCGAACACGAAGATACAGCGACCCGAACACGAAGATACAGCGACCCGGCCATGAAACCACGGCATCCGGTCACGCAGCCGGACGGACGCAACCTCACGGGAAACCGTGAAAAACAGCGGTCGAAAGGACGGATTCCCTATAATTATCGGTCGTCGGTGCGACGTATCCGGACAAAAAAAGCTATCTTAGCCCTATAAACCGCAAACCCACCATCCGATGACCCGACGTATTCCCCTCCTGCTGATGGCCCTGCTGACGGGTATCTTCTGCGCCGCAGCCCAGGCAGACCCCGAGTTCGACAGCCTGCAAAATCGTTACCGCACCTTGCGGGACGACCCCTCGCGCAACCCGGAGGAGCTGGCCGAAACGTGCGCCGACCTGAGCGAATACTACTGCTACCGCTCGGTCGATTCGGCGATCCGCTACGCCCGGCTAGGACTCGACGAGGTCGGCGACAGCCGCTCGCCCGCACGGGCCATGCTGCTCAACAACCTGGCCGTGCCGACGCTGATGCAGGGCGACACCGACCGGGCGATCGAGCTCTTCACGCAGGCCGGCGAAATCGCCGAGGAGCTGGGCGAACCCGAATTCATGCTCAACATATACAGCTCGCTCGGGGTCTGCTACCGCATGAAAAACGACAGCCCCCGGGCGCTCGACCACTACCGCAAGGCGCTCGACATCGCCCTGCACACCGACGACCATGCGACAATCGCCAATCTGAACGCAAACGTCGCGTCCCTTTACAGCTCGATCTCCCGACAGGAGGAGGCGCTCGAATACGCCCGCAAGGCCGTCGAAGCGGCCGACCGCAGCGGCGACGCGGCGCAGACCGTTTTCGCACGAACGACCGAAGGAGCCGTCCTGTCCCACCTCAAGCGTTACGAAGAGAGTATCGGCGTGCTGCGCGAAGCGCTCCCGCTGGCCGCGCAGATCGGCTCACCGCAGCTTTACGTACGGTGCATCACCCCGATGCTGCTGGCCTTCGACCGGCTCGGACAGCGCGATTCGGTCGCCTGTTATCTGCAAAAGGCCGAACCCTGGCTCCCCTACATCCCCGAGCAGAGCGCCGAGCTGCATCACATCCGCGAAATGGAAGCCCTCGTACTCTACCAGAAGGGGCATTACCGCGAAAGCCTCGCCGCCTATGAGCGGCTCAGGAGGGCCAATGAGCAATCCGACCTCACGCCGATGCACCGGCTTTACAGCATGATCGGACTCAACCACGCCCGGCTGGGAAACTTCCGCGAAGCGTTCGACAACACCCGCGAAGCCTATCTGTTGCAGGATTCGCTCTTCACCCACACCGTGCAGCAGGAGCTTTCCGATCTGACCGTCCGCTACCGCACCCAGGAAAAAGAGCTCGAAATCGCACGGCTCAGGCAGGCCGAGGCCGAACAACAGAGCCGGACGATGAAACGCACGGCGGCCTTTTCGGCGGCTCTGAGCGGCCTTATGTTGCTGGTGATCCTGCTGCTCTACCTGCGTCGTCGCCAGAAGCGGCGCACCGAAGAGCTCGAACGGCTCGACCGCGAACGGGAGCGCGAGTTCGCCGACTTCCGCAGGGATACCGACCTCAGGCTGGCCCGCAAATACATCGACGGACTGGAAAGCGAACGCGAACGGCTGGCCCGCGAGCTCCACGACGGAGCCTGCAACGACCTGCTCGGGATCGGGATGCTGCTCGAGGAGTCGCTTCCGGCCGGCGAGCCCCTCGCACGCATCCGCACCCTGCTGGAGAAGAGCCGCGCCAACCTGCGCCACGTCTCCCACGCCCTGATGCCGCCCGTTTTCAGGTACGCCGCGCTGGACGAGATGCTCGAGGATTACATCGCCCACGCACCGCATCCCGCCTCGCTGCGCATCGTCTTCCGCCGCACGGACGGGTTCGACTGGAGCCGCATACCCGAAAAGACGGCTTACGAACTCTATCGCATCGTGCAGGAGGCGCTCGGCAACGTCGTCCGCCACGCCCGCGCCACGGAGGTCGAAGTGACGCTCGAGGCCGCCGGCGGACGTTTCACGCTGACCGTCTCCGACAACGGGCGGGGTTTCGACGCCTCCGTGCCGCACGAGGGGGTCGGCCTGCGCACCGTCCGCGAACGGGTCCGCAGCTTCGGCGGAGTCTGCGAACTCCGCGCCACGCCATCGGGGACGCGGCTCGTGGTCACGGGCGATACGGCGTGCTGAGCGTGCGGCCGTTTTTCGCACGGCGGGCGGAAATCACGGATAACCGTGATTTCCGGCAAGGAAACTATGCCTACCTTTACGTGCAAAATGAAACAGTGCATGAACAGTGACAAAATTAACGTACTACTTATTGACGATCACGAACTTATCCTGCACGGCATAGAGCACATCCTCGAACAGATTCCGGCGGTCGGCACCGTTCGGACCGCACGTTCGGGACAGGAGGCGTTGGAGTTGATCGGCCGAACGCCGTTCGATCTGAGCATCCTCGACATCGAACTGCCCGACCTCTCGGGTTTCGACCTGATCGGGCACCTCCGCTCCCGCGATCCGCAGGCACGCATCATCGTCAATACCATGCACGAGGAGATATGGAACATCCACCGGCTGATGGACTGCGGCGTGAACGCCATCATCCTCAAATCCGCCAACGCCGAGGAGTTGCGGTGGGCGGTCGAGGCGGTACTCGGGGGCGAAACCTACTTCTGCCGCCGCTTTCGCCGCATCAGCGAGCGCACGGGCCGCACGGGAACGGAGCTGGCCGACTGCTCGGCCCTCACGCAGCGCGAGCTGGACGTGCTCAGGGCCATCGCCAAGGGGTACAATACGGGGGAGATCGCCGGGCTGCTCTTCCTGTCGGAAAACACGATCGAAACCCACCGCAAGAAACTCATGCTCAAGCTGGGGGCCCGCAATATGGCCGAACTGGTCGTGAAGGCCATCAGCCTGGGCATCGTGACGGTCTGATCCAAATTAAACCTATTCAATCTTATGCGACGATTATCCATTCTGGCGACCCTCGCTGTCGCCTTACTGTACGTCGGCTGCACCCCGGGCGACGACAAGGACAAGGAGGAGGAAGAGGAGGAATACGTCGATTCGGGCGTATTCATCGAGATTCCCGACGACGCATTCCGGGCCCGGCTGTTTGAACACGGAATCGATTTGAACGACGACGGAAAGATCAGCACCTCGGAAGCCGAACGCTGCAAGTCGATTATCCTGGACGAATGCGAAGGCATCCGTTCGCTCGAAGGCATCGAATACTTCACCGCACTCGAAGAGCTCACGGTTCAGGGTACGCATACATTTCCCCAAACGCCTTGCGGCCTACTGGAGCGGCTCGACCTGAGCCGCAATACGAAACTGCGTTATCTCAACTGCTCCTACAACCGCCTGAAGTCGCTCGACGTTACGGCCTGCACGCAGCTCGAACAGCTCGATTGCACGCAGAACGAGCTCACGGAACTCGACCTGCAGAGGCAGTCGGCATTGGTTTCGCTCATCTGTCGGGACAATGCGATCGCCGACCTGCGGCTCGACGTCCATCCGGCGCTCGAAGTGCTGCAATGCAGCGGGAATCCGATCCCGGAGCTCGACGTGACCCGCTGCCGGAACCTCCGCCAACTCTACTGCGGAGGCCCCGGATGCCCGATCCGGAAACTCGACCTGAGCGGCAACCCCCGGTTGGAAAACCTCAACCTGTATGACACGGAAGTCGGGGAACTCGATCTGAGCGAGCTGCACGAACTGCACGAATTCGTATGCCAGAACAACCCGCAGCTGGAGCGGATCGCGGGGTTGGAACAGCGGACGAAACTGAGCTATCTGCTAATCGAAGATTGCGAGCATTACACCGGTTCGCTGCGGATCGCAGGCTTCGACCGACTCGAAAAACTCACCGTGCAATGGACGGCCTGGAGGCACTCGAGATTCGCGAATGTGCCGACATGATAGCTGTCGGCTGCGGATTCAACCGCCTGGAGTCGCTTCGCATCAGCGCTTGTCCCTCCCTCACCGACCTGCTCTGTCCCGATAATCTGCTTCCGGGGATCGACCTCGACGGAACGCCCGCACTGCAAAACGTCTATCTGCCCGGCAACCGATTCACCCGCATCAACCTGCCGGCAACCGTCCGGGTGCTGGAATGTACGAACAACCCCCTCGACGCGCTCGATCCGCGCGAATTACCCCGGCTCACCCATCTGGTCTGCAACGGATGTTCGCTCACGGAACTCGACCTGTCGCGATCCGCAGAACTCGAGCAACTGCACTGTTGCGGAAACCGCCTGGAAATGCTCGACGTGAGCGCCTGTGCCCCGTCGTTCTACCTGGACTGCACGGATAATCCCGAGCTGCACACCGTTTACCGGGACGCCGGACAGACCCTTGACGGGCAGTTTCCGCCCCAGACCGAAGTGAAAATCAAATAGCGGATTCCGACCCGGCAACCCTTCGGGCGGGCCTTCGCGACCGACGGCGGCGTGCGGATCATTCCACCGGCATAGTGGAAGTAAAACCAGGGACGACTGATTGATTATACCTTTATAATTGCTTACGACTATTGACACCAACCGTCGGAGCCGGCCATGAGACTGAGCCGGCCCCGACATAAATACAAAACGGAGATGAAGAAACCGATCCTACTGTCGATCCTGCTTCTGGCAACGGCCCTCGTGCGGGCCGAAGCGCCGCAGAGCGACTATGCCCGCGACATGCTCCTCGGGCCCGTGCAATACGTCATCCAACAGGGCGACACCCTGCTGCGTTATGGCGCAGACGGCCGCCAGCTCGACAACCGCATCGAGAAAACCACCTTCGACGGCGACACCCGCACGGACGAAATCTGGGGTTACTGGCCCACCTATACGTTCGACGAACGGGGCCGCGTCGTGAAAGTCGCGTACAGCGGTGGCGAAACCGAATACCGTTACAAGGGAAAAGGCTACCTGCCCGTATGGATGAAAGAGAGTTACGAAGAGGGCGACATGGGCGACGAGCGCACCGTGGTTCGGGAAGGCAAGCTGAGCTATCCCCGCGTGGACGACCGCGGCAACTGGCTCGAGCGGCGTTTCGACGGCGAAACCACCGTGCGACAGATCGTCTATTTCGATGCGAGCACACCCGGATTGGCCGTCTCGCTGCCTCCATATGAAAAAAGACATACGAGCACAGGGGAAACAGTGATGGCGATCGTCCTGTTCGTCGCATGGGGCGCAATGCTTGCCCACATGGTCTGGCTCCGCAGCCGCGACGACGAGCGGCGGTACTTCACCGGCAGCAAGCTCCGGCTGGTCCTGTTCGCTGCAATGATGGTCGCTATGGCGCTGTTCAGCACAGAAAGCATCTGGCTCTCGGCGGGGATGCTGGCGCTCGACGTATTGGTGGTCGCATTCGTTTGGATGGCCTACCTCGAACCCGAATCGCGGCTGGTCGCCCGACGGGGTAAACCCCGGGCGCAGTCCACCTTCTCGTTCCTCGGCAGCCTATGGTCGGAACTGGAAAACCGCAAACGCAACGAGGCACGCATCGCCTCGCTGCAAAACCGGATCGACGAAAACCGGCGCAAACTCGACAACGAACCGTTGAACGATGCCACCCGACAGCAGCTCGAAGAGGATCTGAACGAGGCCAGACAGGACATCGACGAGGAGAAACACCACCATTTCGAGAGCTTCGTGATGCTGCTTTTCTCTCTCTTCGTGGCGGTCATCTACGTCTGGATCACCCCCTTTACGGCGATCGGCAACTACTGCCGCAATTACCTGTTCCACCGCACCCCGTCGGCGGGTCCGGGCGCAAGGGCCTGAAACGACCGGTGCGCATCCAGGCCACAGTCAGCCGGAGCCTTTGCCGTATTGAGGGCAAAGGCTCCGGCGTACTTCCCGCACGGAATCATGCGGGGGAGGGCATACCCGGCTGCAGGAACGGCCGCAACCGTCCGCCATATTGCAAAACGCTCACGGCCTGCAGCGCCGTCAGGGACGACGATTCTTTGCCGAATATTTTGGATTTGCGGCCAATATCGTTATTTTTGCTCCCGCGCCGGGAAAAAACAACCAACTTCAACCCCTGTTCTATGAAAAAAATTTTTACGTTGTTGTGCGTCGCCCTTGCAGCCGTCTCCTGCATCGACGACGATTACGACCTGGGAAAGGTCGAAACGGGCAACATCACCATCGGAGGCGACCAGACCGCGTTCGAGATGCCTCTGGCGCAAATCGTCATCGGCATGACGGAGCTGCGCAACGGCTCCTCGGATGTGAAAGCCATCTTCGAGGAGGCCGACATCTGGCTTCCCTCGACGCTCCCGGGCGGTACCGCCTACGCCGATATCCGGCGGCTCACGAGCGCCTCGGACAGCTACCTGGATCAGACCGTCGATCTGCTTTTCGACGAGATGGCCGCTTCGCAGGCCAAAATGGACGAGGTGACCGACCTGATCTGGCGGACGCCCGAGTACCGCAACCGCTTCTCGGAGGTGATCTCCGCCGATGAGGAGGCGCTTTTCAAATCGCTTTTCAGGGAGTATTTCTCCGACGAAGAGACCGGCGAGGTGCTCCGCGATCTGTCGGGCGAGCTGGCCCGCGACTACCTCTCCGGCATCCGGGTCGAAACGGTGAACTACCGCATCGAGGGCATCGACCTCGGCAGCGACGTGTTGGACATGCTCGTGGACAACCTCGACCCCGAAGGGACCGCCGATCCCAGGAACACGCTCCAGATTTACGGCTCGGTAACGAGCGCCCTCCCGCTGAGCCTGCAGACGAGTCCGACGTTCACCGGCACCGCCATCCGGATGGAGTCCTTTGCCGTCGGGCCCGACGAACAGAACGTCGTTCCCGAAACACGGCTTTACGAGCAGGATTTGCGGCAGGTAATCGACGGCGTGGAGATCGTCCTCCCGCTCGAACTGCTGCGCTACTACCCCGACCAGTCGTTCGACGAGCAACAGCAGCTCGTCCTCAAACTGCACCTGCGCAAACGCGGCGGCCTGAGTATCGACCTTTAAACCCTCCCGACAATGAAAAAACGGATCCTTACGCTCGTTGCCGTACTGCTCGCATCGGCGGCGGCGGCACAAAATACCACGGCCTATTTCATGGAGGGGACGACCTTCCGCAGCCAGCTCAACCCGGCGTTCGCCCCCTTGCAGGGGTACGTCAATATCCCCGTACTGGGCGGGGTGAGTGTCAATATGAACGGCAACCTCTCGCTCGACCGGATTCTCTACCCCGTAAACGGTTCGCTCGTGACGCTGCTCGACGGCGCCGTTCCGGCCGAAACGGCGCTCGACGGACTGCACAGCCGCAACCTGCTCGGGCTGGACACCCGCGTCAACCTGATCGGCTTCGGGTCGTTCACCCGCAACCACCGCAACTTCTGGTCGTTCGACCTGAACCTGCGCGTGATGACCGAAACGCACCTGCCCTACGAGCTCTTCGACTTCCTCAAACGGGGTCAGAGCACCACGATCCGCGACATCGGAGTCTATGCCGAGTCGTTCATCGAAGCCGGGTTCAACTACTCGATGCCCATTACGGATAAGCTCTACGTCGGCGCAAGGGCCAAATTCCTTGTCGGCGCGGGACGAGCGCACCTCAATATCGACCGTTTCGACGTGTCCCTGAACGAGGATTCGTGGACGGCGGACGCCAGCGGCCGCATCGACGTGACGGCCGCCGGGCTGGACTTCGAGACCACTCCCACGTCCGACGGACGGGAAACCTTCCAGCTCGACGACGCCGACTACTCGTTCAAGGGGCCGGCCGGCTACGGCTTCGCCCTCGACCTGGGCGCCACCTACCAGGTGCTTCCCGATCTGCAGGTTTCGCTCGCGGTCAATGACCTGGGATTCATCTGCTGGAGCAAGAGCGACACCCGCACGGGCGTGATGAACAAGGACCTGAATTTCGAGGGGGTGGTCATCGGCGGCCCCGATGCGCCCGAAGCGGATTTCGACCTCGGGGAATTCGAGTTTGAAACCGCCGCAGCCCCGGCCACGACCAAGATGCTGCGGGCGACCATCAACGCCGGCGTCGAATACGACCTGCTGCGTCACAAGCTTGGACTGGGCCTGCTCTACAACGTGAGGCTTTGGAAATACAAGGCGCTGCACAACCTGATGGCATCGGTCAATTACCGGCCGATCCGGTGGTTCACGCTCACGGGAAGCTACTCGTTCGTCGAAAACCGGGCCCATGCGGTCGGCTTCGCACTGAACTGCTGCCCGAGCTGGATCAATTTCTACCTCGCCACCGACATCCTCGTCGGCAAGCACACGCCTCAGTTCCTGCCCGTCAAGCAGAACTCGATCAACCTCACCCTCGGCCTGGGCATCCCCATCGGGCCGCGCAGCAAACGGGTGGCCGCTTATACCCCGGGCGGCAACGTAAACTATCGCTAAGGCGATTCAAAGGGCAAAGCCCCCGGCATCTGCCGGGGGCTTTGCTGTGCCTTGTCGCCCGCGAGCGGTCAGAATGAAATACCCACCCGCACGCCGAAGTTGTTGAGGCTGCCGACCGAATAGACGAGCACATCGCCGCCGTTGGTGGCATAGCTGTAATAGAGGGCCACATGGAAGCCGAAACGCTGCTGCGGGTTGGGGAAGATGCTCACGCCCACCTCGGGCGCGAGGTAGAAACCCCACGAATTTTCGTACTGCTTGAGCACATAATAATAGGACGAGAACTGTGCATAGGAGGCCCCCAGCTTCAGCCCCGCATAGGGTTGCAGCACCCTGCCTTTCAGAAAATTCCACCGCGACGCCACACCGAAGGGCAACTGAAATACCGTATGTTTCTGCGCGGTCGTCAGGGCCGTTCTCGGGCTCAGGACGAGGGTTTCGCGGCCGAGCGACCGGATGTTCGTCTGGTAGTTGATGAAGGGGCCGACCGTGACGTTTTCGGTCACGAACCAGCCGGCCTCGAAGTTCATGCCCCAGCCGGAGGCCTTGTCGGCGAAGCTGCTGCCCAGCGGAACCCCGACCTGCCAATCGACATTGACGTAGGCGCCGGGGATGATCTGGCTGCGCGCGGGACGGGCGGCGAAAAGGAGCGTCAGCACGAAGGCTGCCCGCAAGACGGATGTAAGGTATGTTTTCATGGTCTTTGACGTTTCTGACGGTGGATGACTACCTGCCCAGACAGGCGGATTGGAGGAATGCCTGATCGACGGCCTCGATCGTGCGCCGCAGATTGACCTGTTCGGAGGAGGTCAGCAGCCCCGCGATGAAGCAGTCCCAGACGACAGGCAGTTTCTTGCCCGACTCGCGGTCGGCCTCCAGGTCGAGCATCTCGATGAGCAGCGATCCCGAGGTGTAGCCGTACCACACGGCGAACGGGTAGTGCCAGCCCGTCCAGTCGCCCCAGTAGCCGGGCGACCAGTAGTAGGGATAGTACCACCACCAGTAGGGGTTGTCGTAGCCCACGAAGTAGGTCACGCGCCGCACATAGCTCATCTGGAGGCCCACATCGGCCGCCGCCTTGTCGTCGGTGCGGCTGTATCCGGCGGCCGTCATGTTGGCGGCCACCGTGGCAATGATCTGCTGCGCATCCGCATCTTTCCAGTACTCGGTCTTGTCGGCGTTGCCGATCAGCAGGATGCTGTCGGGCAGATAGTAGGTCGAAAAGGCCGCGAAGTCGGCCTGCTCGTCGCACGCGGTGTAAACCGTGTAGTCGTCGTGAAGTCCCGAAGTCGAGGGGTCTTTCTGACAGGAGGGAAGCACCGGGCCCAGCAGCAGCCCGACGGCGAGGTATCGGAGGATTTTTGCACGCATAACGTTATGGTTTTAGTCTAATCCCCTCCCTAACAAATCCCGTTCCCGTTTTCGCCGGAACCGGAGCCGGACGGCGAGCGAGCGGCGGTGGGTGGCGGTGGGTGGCGGGTAGCGGGCAGGCGGAAGGCGGTAGGTAGCGGGAAACAGGAGGCTCCAAGCGGCAGACAGCGGGCGGCGGCAAGCGACAGGGGCGATGGTAGCGGCAGGAGGCTGGCAATGGGCGGCAGACTGCGGGCGACAGGCTACCGCTCCGGAAACCCGCCCCGCGCGGAGCGGCTGTAATGCAAACCCCGGGAACAAAAAAGAATCGGGAGCCTGTCGCAGACCGGCCCCCTGAATACACAAACCAAAGAAAGAATCAATCCATCGTAGTCAAGCATCCTGAGTCCCAGACGATCTGCCAGTTTTTGGTTTGGAGAATAGCATTGATTTGCGGCAAAATGTTCCTGTGAAGTTGCACTGTAGTATATTCTGCCGGAAGTTCTCTACTGGGATAAGATACCTCGGGAATATTTCCCGTTTTAGTTATAGGAAATTGCAGCTTACTTCTGATGCCGCGTACAACGATCAAACCGGTGCTTTTTCCAATCCTGCTTGGCAAAGTTCGGATCGCATCGAGCAGATATTGTCCTTTAGGAGTTCCTCCTCCGACGATATAGGAGGCGCGAGAAGAGAGGAAGATGTAATCTGCATTGGAATAATTGCTGAAATCAAGGCTCATAAGCCGGTTATTATCCAAGCTGATCGATCTGAGTTTATTGCAATTCCTAATATCTAAAGCGTTCAACGATGAAATCTCCATAGGATCAAGAGGCCAACCTCCGCCAATTGTGACGGGCCATTTCGCAGTCGGCCCCGTTGTCTGGTAAACACCATTGACGGGATTTCCAATCTCCGTCGCAAACCGAGGTCCGGATACAATTGTAGGTTTGCAGACGAAAGGACTCGTTGCGAACACTTCCAGATTCCGGCAGCTATCGAGCGTTGCTTGAGATTGCATCGTCAGAATCAGATAGAGCTCTTTGAGGCAATTATTTGGCACGCAATCCAACGGTTGACTCTTAAATCCATAATCCCCGCGAATCCACACTTTCTCCAGGGCCATGTTACACTCTGCCACATTGATATTTTCGGCGCCTACCGCTTCCAGAAAATCGAACCGGGTCAGGGCATAGCTGGTTTCCGGTATCTTCTCGCCGTATTCCAGCATCTCGCCGATGATGATTTTCCGCGCTTTGCTTTCAGCAAACGTATGGCTGAGCGTGGCGGTATAAGGGCCCGTCGAACCGGCCGGCAAATCGACGAAAGAACATTCGTCGGCCTCTTTGTCCCAGATTACGACCAGCCGCTCGGTCGTCGTAACCGAAAATCGCGGCGCTGTGCCCGAATAGTCGAACTCGATCAATGACAAATAATTTCCCGGATCGGGAATATCGCCTAAAGATTCGCCATAAAGCCTCACAATGAATTGTTTATCCTGCTCGGACAGTTCGGTTCGGTAATCCGAGTCGAACTCGATCGGCTTGAGCCCGTTGGCGATCTGCTCGTAAAACGGCCAGTTCATCACCGACAAGGGGTCGTAATCTGTGGTAAAAGAAATCTCCTCAGCTGAGTTATTGATTGGATCGAGCACCATCTTTTTCAGCTCCTCCCAGCTGATGAATTCGGCCAGTTCATCCATCCAGTAGTTCCTGATGCGCTCCTCGTCGATCTGCTCCGTACCCGCTATCGTCACCCATCCGGGCGAAAACTTCGGGTGTCGGAATTCCAGCTCCAAGCCGAGCACCTGCCCGAAGGCCCGCAGCACGTCGCTGCGTTTCTGGGCATCGGAAGCCCGTCGCCACTGGGCGAAATGCACCGTCGGTTCGGTCTGCCTGTCGAGCACATCCACATGATCCGTACCCGTCAGCGCCCAGCTCGACATCATTCCCGGAACATAGTCGAAACCTATACGGATCAATGCGTCGCGATTGTCATCGACAAAATGGAACCGCACGCCGCCCGCTTTCTCCCACTCCCTGACCACCTCCTGAACGAAAGCGCGGTAGGCCGCCGATCCGTTGAGGAACTTGACCGACAGGCTATTTTCAGCCGCCGGCCTGCTCCAGACTTTGTAATTGACCGCTATGCCGCGCGTTTCAGGCGCAGGGTTATCCATCATCGCCATTCCGTAGAAATGCGGCACATCGACCGCTTCCAGGTCGCCCGGTCCTCCCGGGGAAGTCGTCTCGTCCCGGCTGCATCCGGCAAAGGCGAGCAACACAACTGATAGAAGCAATAATTTCTTCATGGTGTTTGTTTTTTTAAGTGAAATAATTGGGTTTATGGCTACACGCAAGTGTAGTTTGTAATAGCAGGTTGTGTGGTCATCGGAATATGGGCGGATGATGCTTATAGGGCAAGTCGGCAGAGGCGGACTGCAAAGCGGAGTGTGCGGAACCGGGCCTGCCGACATCCGAGTCTTTTGCCAGAAACTTCTCGAACGTATATCCTTCTCCCGAGAGTTCCAGGATGCGTTTTACGAGTAACTCCCGGCATATGGCGTTAAAGTACGAACAGTTTCTTTTCTCCATTGCACTTGTGCTTTCGGACTTCCAAACACCATCGAAGTAATAAAATCCCCCCTTATGAATCCCTACATAGGGGTACTGCGGATGCCCGATCAGATGGGCCCAGTAAACCGATTTCGGATCGTCCGTCAAAGAAAGGTTCAGAAATTGGCCGTCATGCTGGTAGCTTTCGAGACGTCTTTTTTCCGATTGGGGGATTTGGGCGAAATCCAGCGAAAAATATTCGTCACCCAAAAGGCCGAATGCGTGCCCGGTAAATTCGTGCAGCAAAGTCCAGCGTAAAGCGCTGCGACCGCCGGGAGGATACCCGGAAAAGGCATAGCCCGGTTGAAGAGGGGCTTCCATATAGGTAACACCATCGTTAATGCCGTTCACGACGACTGAAACAGAGGGTATGTTTACACCTTCGATCGGCAGAAACGCATAATCGGATAAGGTATATAACCAGTTGCTTAATCCGTGGTATCGGTCCGTTATCGTGCCGAGTGCGACATGATCGGGATATTCCCCAATATACGCATCGCGCGATACGGCATAGACCATATAAACGTTGAAATATTCGCGGTAGGATTTGGTAGGTTCGATGGTGAAAAACGATTCCATTGCAAACTCCATCAACTGTTTGTAGAATCCGGTCTCGATATCGATGTCGGTAAAGGCATCCCCCATCAGCACCAGATCGATACCCTTGCCTTTGGTCGCCGTCTGCAAGGTCTCGAATTTTTTATCCATCGTAAAATCGGTACTCTGGTATTCGCTGTTGCCGAAGATTTTTTTGCATATTCCGTTGAGATAGTCCGTATGCTGAAGCGGTTGGGCCATAAAATCGACCAAATCAGATTCCGGGAAAATCCAATCAGGGCCGGATGCTCCCGAAAACATATCCACGGTCACCATGCCGGATCGATCCACCAACTGATAGCTCGGATAGGGCGACGAAGGCAGGACGGTACGGTGCCCTTCGGCGTCGGCATACTCCGAAACCACGGGCCACGGCACCTCGTGTCCGGCAAGGTAGCTTTCGGCCGCCCGCCTGTATTCTTCACCCTGGGGAAGAATCGCCACCACAGCGAAACCCTGGCCGCTGAACAGCGTATGAAACCGTCGGACAACCGTGGTCATAAACGTCGCGGACTCCTCCTGCATCGGGTCCCAGTGGAACAGCATGGTCAGCTCGTTCGCACTGTAAACGTCGCGGATCGACTGCTGCGTGCCGTCCCGCAAATCCGTAAAAGTGAAGTCCGGGAGGTAAACGGGCACGTCGTACTTGATGCCGCTGCCCCCCATTCCGTGGTCTCCGTCGCTGTAATACTGCCGAATCACCTGCAGGGCCAGACGGCTCCATTTCGGATGGTTCTGGATGACTTCGGGCGTGGTGTCCCACAGGTAATTGTCATTCAGAATCAGATCGACATACCGGCCGTTCTCAAACATTTTCTCCCAAAGCAGAGGGAATGCGAAACCCTCCAACCGGTTGCAGGAGAGATCGACGGTACGCAGCCCCTCCATCCGGTACCAGGCTCCCGGCATAAATCGGCTCGTCAGCCGGTTGTGGCTCAAATCGATGGTCTCCAGCTCCAGCAGGTCGTCCAGATAGCTTTCGATTTCGTAAGTAACCTTGTTCTTGTAGGTAAGCTCCCCTTCCAGCCCATTCCAACTCAGATCCAAATGGCGCAGATGGGTCAGCTTCCCGATCTTCTCCGGGATCGTCCCCGCGAGATTGTTCCGCGGGAGCCGCAGGGCCGTCACATGCCCCTCGTCATCCGTCTCCACGCCGTACCACGCGCCCAGCGGCTTGTCGCTGCACCAGTTCTCGCTGCGGGTCCAGCCGCCACCCCCGGCCGATTCGTAGAGCGCATTGAGCGCCGACCGCTCGGGGTCGGGATCCACCCAGGCCGCCTGCACCACGGTCAGCTCGTCCGCCAGCTCCGAATCCGCGTCCTTGAACACGATGATGCCCGTGCGCGGCTCCTCGGCCGTGTTCCGCGCAATACGGAACGTATGGGTTTGCTCTTTCAACTCTCCGGCGCGGGATGCGGGAAGCTCGTCGATCCACTCCCCGCCCTCGCGGATTTCGACCTCGTAAACGACGTTGGAGCGCACCTCGACGGCAAGCGTCTGTTCCCGATCGTCGATTTCTTCGCGGTTGCCACCCAGCAGGATGACGTTTTTCCTGAGCTGGGTAACGTCGATCCGCTTTTCGAGCGACGCAGTGCCGATAACGAGCGTGACGGCACGGCCGGCGTAGGCTTCGTTGGGCCGCACGCTCACCGTCACCGCAATGTTTTCGCCTGCGTCCCCCGACGCCGGGGCGACCCCGAACCAATCGTCCGCGGCAGTTCCGTCCGCCCCGGTCGCCCGGTCGGATTCGCCCCGGTCGCCGGTGTTGTCCCCATCCCCGGGAGTGTCCCCGCCGCCGGGATTGTCCCCGTCGTCCGCCGGCGGCTCGGCGGTGATGCTCCACGCCTCGTTGGTGGAGAAAACCAGCTCCGCGCTCCCGCCCGCGGAATCGAACGGCGGAAGCTCGCTTTGCAGGGTCAGGTAGGGCTTGTCGGGCGGCGGCAGCGGCACATCGACCTCGCTCTCGCTGCATGCGAACAATGCGGCGGCGGCCGACCAAACGGTCAGAATACGGGCAAAAGAGGAACGTATCATAGCAACAAATTTTGAAGGTTGCAAAGGCGGGCAAGAATAGCATCCGAAATATATACAAAAACTTTCTAATTTCCAAACAGATATCTCAAAGTCGCACACCAACCGGGGCGCTCCGGCAGCCCGCAGTCGCATCCCGCCCCTTTTTGTTACATTTCGGTTAAATATGCAAACCGCGTGCGGCGGCAAGGGGATTGTTCGCTATTTTTGTCCGAAGAATCAAACACTGCAAAATGGGTAAACCCAAAATTCTGGTGGTGGACGACGAGGAGTCGCTGTGCGAAATCCTGCAATTCAACCTCGAAGTCGAGGGCTACGACGTCAGCGTCGCTTACAGCGCCGAACAGGCCCTCACGATGCACCCCGAACAGTATGCCCTGATCCTGCTCGACGTGATGATGGGCGAAACGAGCGGATTCCGCATGGCCCGCACCCTCAAGGAAAACCCCCTGACGGCCTCCGTGCCGATCATCTTCTGCACGGCCCGCGACACCGAGGACGACACCGTGGTCGGGCTCAACCTGGGGGCCGACGACTACATCGCCAAACCCTTTTCGGTGCGGGAGGTGGTGGCGCGCGTCAAAAGCGTGCTCCGCCGCGCCGGGGCCGCCGCCCCGACCGAGACGGTCGAATATGAGGGGCTCGCGCTCGACCTGCGGAGCAAACGCTGCACGGCGGACGGGCAGGAGGTGCGGCTGACCAAGAAGGAGTTCGAGATTCTCGCGCTGCTGCTGCGCAACCGGGGCGTCATCTTCTCGCGCATGGACATCCTGCAACGGGTCTGGAGCGACGAGGTGATCGTGCTCGACCGCACCATCGACGTCAATATCACGCGCCTGCGCCGCAAGATCGGTCGCTACGGCGACCACATCGTGACCCGCCTGGGCTATGGCTACGGCTTCGAGGCGTAGGCTCCCCTACCATTGGCGGCTCTTCCTGCTGCTGCTCACCTTCTCGTGGGTGCTGGTGGCCGCTCTGGTCGCTTTCCATTACGGGCGCGAAAAGCATTTCAAGGCCGAGCTGCTCAACGACCGCCTGCAACTCGTTAATACCCGCCTCGCGGACGCCCTGCTCGCCGGAGCCTCCCCCACAGCGGCGGCCGCCGCGGAACGCGCCCGCATGGAGGGGTTGCGCATCACGCTGATCGATCCCGACGGCCGGGTACGCTTCGACACCGAGGAGGATGCCGCCCGGATGCCCAACCACCTGGGCCGCAGGGAGGTGGCGGCCGCAGCCGCCGAGGGCGAGGGATTCACGACCCGCCGTCTATCCGAAAGCCTCCGCGCCACCTATTTCTATGCCGCGCTCCGTCTTCCCGACGGACGCATCGTGCGCTCCGCGCTGCCCCATACGGTCTCCCTCGCGGGCGTGCTGCGCGCCGACAGCCGCTTCCTGTGGTTCATGCTGGGGGTCACGCTGCTCGTGAGCGCCGCCGGCTTCCTGGCCACCCGCAGGCTGGGTCACAGCATCCTGCGGCTCCGCGAGTTTTCCGAACGGGCCGGCCGCGACGAGCCGCTCGACAGCGTGGGCCCCTTCCCCCACGACGAGCTGGGCGACATCTCCAGCCACATCGTCAGCCTCTACCGGCGTTTGCAAGAGGCCGTCGCCGAGCGCGACCGCGAACATGCGCGGGCCCTGCACGAGCAGCAGGAGAAAGTGCGCATCAAGAAACAGCTAACGCAGAACATCAACCACGAGCTCAAAACTCCCGTGGCCTCCATCCGGGGCTATCTGGAGACCCTGCTCGCCAACCCCGGCCTCGAGGCCGGGAAACGGCGTGCATTCCTCGAAAAATGCTGCGAACAGAGTGAACGGCTGACCAGCTTGCTGGCCGACATCGCCACCGTCACCCGGCTGGACGAGGCGGGCGAGCTGATCCGGCTCGCCGAGCCGGTAGAGATCGGAGCCCTCCTGCGCGACATCGCCGCCGACGTCGCCCTGCTGCCCCCCGAACGGCGGCTGCGCGTCCATTGCGAGCTGGGCGACAGGCCCGTTGTTGTCCGGGGCAACGCCCGGCTGCTCGAATCCGTTTTCCGCAACCTCACCGACAACGCCACCGCCTATTCGGGCGGACGCGACATCCTGATCCGGCTTGTGGACGAGACACCCGACGCCTATGCTTTCCTGTTCGCCGACAACGGCATCGGCGTCCCGGAGGAGCACCTGCCCCACCTGTTCGAGCGGTTCTACCGCATCGACAAGGGGCGTTCGCGCAAAATGGGCGGCACGGGGCTCGGCCTGTCGATCGTCCGCAACGCCGTCGCGCTCCACGGCGGACGGATCGAAGTGCGCAACGGCCCCGACGGGGGCCTCGAATTCCGCTTCACCCTGCGCAAGCGCCCCGACGATTCAGCCAGTGCGGTCTGATGCGCCGGCACAGACCCAACCGCAATATGCTGAAGAAGCTTTGCCGGAACGGTCAGTGGAAGGACAGTCGCCGGAAGAGCATACATTGAACTCGGCGCGGTTTCGGGTTTGTCCGGAACCGGATGGCCTTTTCGGATTTACGGCTGCGTCGTGCAGCGGGGATTTTTCGGGATGCTCGGTCTTTCTCATAAAAATGCGCGGGACAATATTCACCGGCAACTGAGGCAGACCAATGCCCATACCCCTGATAAATAAAGCCCGCGCAAGCAATTTCGGCGACGGTACTATCACGCTTTCGCGGCAAAAATAGCGCGGGACAATATTACTGAAGTTCCGGGCACGACCAAGCGCCCAATCCCCATAAATATAGCCCGCGCAAGCGAAATTCGGCAATGATCCGATCCACACCTTCACGACAAAACAGCGCGGGACAATACTCATCCGCATCTGAGGCAGACCAATACCCTATACCGGATAAGTAAAGCCCCGCGCATGCAGGCATTACCATTTATCATTCCGGGAAATTTGGTCTTTTCATTTACCAGAATAATAATATAATGCCACGTTAAAATCAATAGGTTACGGCGGGCATGCCAACTGCCTTATCACAAAAATAATGATTTCTTTGGTTTCGTGGAAATTCACGACATATTTTTATGCTCTGTGCAGAAAAAGCTCAAATATGTATCGGCAACCTTTTGTTTTATGTTTCACGCTCGTCCGCGCTACGCTTTGATCCGCAATTTCAGCAGTGCGGCATCCGGGGCCGCGTGCCGGCGGCAAATTGATTTACTGACCGATAAAATAATGCCTGAACAGGACGAGCCGGTTTACTTGCGGTTTGCATTGCGGAATCTTCACGCCGCCACGGGCGGCGAAGAACCGACCTGCAGGCATAAATCCTGCGCTTAGTAATAAGTAAGCAATGACTAGGTATCCCGAAGTATTCCATTAAGCGCAATACGTAGCTTTGTATTATAAAGTGAGTTCCTAATGATTACACCGATAGACCAATACGTAATCGATGCCATCCGCAAGGAACGGCGAGCCCAACGGATTTCGCAGAGCACGTTGGCTTTCGGTATCGGTGTATCCAAAGGATTCATCGGCCAAGTCGAAAGTCCGAAATGCGATGTAAAATACAGTGTCCGCCACATTAACGAAATCGCCCGATACCTGGGCTGTTCGCCGCGGGATTTCCTCCCGCAGAAACCCTTGTGAGCCGCGCGTATGACTCCGCCGCGCATACGGAATGCACAGCGGCCCGCCGTTTCGGAAGCCGTCGGCGTTGCCCTGATCGTCCGTAATCCTTTTACCGCAAGCCACCGATGACCCCTTGCCGTGCCCTTCTGCCGCTGCTCGCAATCCTGATGTTTCCGGGAACGGGCGGCCTGCGGGCTCAGACACGGCTGGGCGTCGCGTTTTACGACACGGATCATCTTTACGACACCGTGCCGGCCCTCTTTTACAACGACGAAAAATACACGCCCGACGGCGAACTGCATTGGACAGCGGCCCGTTACGACCGCAAGATCGCAGCGATCGCCTCCGTGATCGACTCGCTCGGAATGCCGCTGGTGGGGCTTGCAGGGGTCGAAAACGAACAGGTCGTGCGCGACCTCGCCGCCCGCTGTACGGCACCCTACTGCTACCTGCACCGCACGCTCAACACGCTCGACGGGCTCGACCTGGCGCTGCTCTACTACGGCGACCTGTTCGTGCCGGACCGCATCGAGACGGGCTGGGGTTACCTGCTCGTCGAGGGCGAACTGGCCGGCCGCCCCGTGGCCATCGTTCTGAGCCGGCAGAGCCGGTTTGTGCCCGGGTTGCTGGAGGAGCTGCGCGAACGGCGGCCCGGCGTCCCGCTGCTGGCGATGGGCCGCACGGAGACGGTCGCTCCCGCGCGTTTCGGTCTGCGGGATGCGCTGCGACGGGCCGAGCGGGCAGGGAGGGGCAATGTGCGTTCGCGCTCGGGTTGGCGGATGCGGGACAGAATACTGATCGACACGGCTTTGCAGGTCGCGGGCGGCGACGTTTATGCCCGCCGCCGGCTCTTCGACGAGCGCACCGGCAGCCCGCTCCCGACCTACCGCCGGACGCGCTATGTGGGCGGGGCGGGTTATGCCCTGCCGGTATTCGCCTATCTGGAGTGAAAATGTTTGGAGGACGTGGAAAGTTTTTGTATCTTCGCAACCCATTCCCGGTTAGGCATAAATATTACACAACATACTAATTTAAACGATAAGTTATGGCAGATGTCAAACGCGTTTACACCTTCGGCAACAAGGAAGCGGAGGGTAACGGCAAGATGAGAGAGCTCCTCGGAGGCAAGGGAGCCAACCTCGCGGAGATGAACCTGATCGGCATGCCCGTACCTCCGGGGTTCACCATCACGACCGAAGTCTGCACGGAGTACTACGCCCACGGTAAGGACAATGTGGTGGAGCTGCTCCGCCCCGAAGTGGAACAGGCGATGCACAATATCGAACGGCTCACCGGCATGAAGTTCGGCGACAAGGATATGCCCCTGCTGGTCTCGGTGCGCTCGGGCGCCCGGGCCTCGATGCCGGGCATGATGGATACGATCCTCAACCTGGGCATGAACGACCAGGCCGTCGAAGCCGTCGCCCGACGCACGGGCAACCCCCGCTTCGCATGGGACTCCTACCGCCGTTTCGTGCAGATGTACGGCGACGTGGTGATGGGTCTCAAACCCGTATCGAAGGAGGATCACGACCCGTTCGAGCTACTTATCGAGGAGCAGAAAGAAAAACGCGGCGTGACGAACGACACCGACCTGACCACCGACGACCTGCGCGAGCTGGTCGCCAAATTCAAGGAGGCCATCCTGCGGCAGACGGGCGAGGAGTTCCCGACCGATCCGTGGACACAGCTCTGGGGCGCCGTCTGCGCCGTTTTCGGCTCGTGGATGAACGAACGGGCCATCCTCTACCGCAAGCTCAACAACATCCCCGCCGAGTGGGGTACGGCCGTCTCGGTGCAGGCGATGGTCTTCGGCAACATGGGCGACAACTCCGCCACGGGCGTCGCTTTCTCGCGCGACGCCGCCACGGGCGAGAACCTCTTTAACGGCGAATACCTCATCAACGCCCAGGGCGAGGACGTGGTGGCCGGCATCCGAACCCCCCAGCAGATCACCCTCGAGGGATCGCGCCGCTGGGCGAAGGCACAGAATATCGCCGAGCAGGAGCGTCGCACCAAATACCCCTCGCTCGAGGAGGTGATGCCCGACGTTTACAAGGAGCTGTTCGCCATCCAGCACCGGCTGGAGGAGTACTTCACCGACATGCAGGACATCGAGTTCACCATCCAGGACGGGAAGCTCTGGATGCTCCAGTGCCGCAACGGTAAGCGCACGGGCGCGGCGATGGTCAAGATCGCCATGGACATGCTCCGCGAGGGGCTGATCGACGAGCGCACGGCGGTGCTACGCTGCGAGCCCGCGAAGCTCGACGAGCTGCTCCACCCCGTTTTCGACAAGGAGGCCATGAAAAAGGCCGAGGTGATCGTCAAGGGGCTGCCCGCCTCGCCGGGCGCTGCGACGGGCCCCGTCGTATTCTTTGCGGAGGATGCCGAGAAGCTGCTGGCCGAAACGGGTCGCAAAGCGATCCTGGTGCGCATCGAGACCTCGCCCGAGGACCTCAAGGGCATGCTCGACGCCGCCGGCATCCTGACCGCGCGGGGCGGCATGACCTCCCACGCAGCCGTCGTAGCCCGCGGCATGGGCAAGTGCTGCGTATCGGGCGCAGGCGAACTGCTGATCGACTACAAGGCCCGCACGATCCGGGTGAACGGCTATACGGTCAGGGAGGGCGACTGGATTTCGCTCAACGGCTCGACCGGCGAGGTTTACCTGGGCGAGGTCGCCACGAAAGCCGCCGACCTGAGCGGCGATTTCGCACGGCTGATGGAGCTGGCTGCCAAATACTCGGTGCTCAAGGTGCGGGCCAACGCCGACACGCCCAAGGACGCTGCGCAGGCCTTCGCTTTCGGCGCCGAGGGCATCGGCCTCTGCCGCACGGAGCATATGTTCTTCGAGGGCGACCGCATCCGGGCCGTGCGCGAGATGATTCTCGCGGACGACGAGGCCGGCCGCCGCGTGGCCCTGGCCAAGTTGCTGCCCATGCAGCGCGGCGACTTCGAGGGGCTGTTCAAGGTGATGAACGGCTATCCCGTCACGGTGCGCCTGCTCGACCCGCCCCTGCACGAATTCGTGCCCCACGAGGAGAAGGAGCAGCGCGAGATGGCCGCCGAGATGAACGTGCCCTTTGAGAAGATCGTCGCCAAGGTCGAATCCCTCAAGGAGTTCAACCCCATGCTGGGTCACCGGGGCTGCCGCCTGGGCAACACCTATCCCGAAATCACGGAGATGCAGACCCGCGCCATCATCGAGGCCGCGATGAACGTACGTGCGGGCGGGGTGCCCGTCCATGTGGAGATCATGGTGCCGCTGGTGGGCAACCACAAGGAGCTCCGCTACCAGAAAGAGATCATCGACCGCACGGCCGAAACCGTCTTTACCGAGCGCAACGACAAGATCGACTACCTGGTCGGCACGATGATCGAGGTGCCGCGCGCCGCCGTCACCGCGCACCAGATCGCCGAGGTCGCCGAGTTCTTCTCGTTCGGCACCAACGACCTGACGCAGATGACCCTGGGCTTCTCGCGCGACGACATCGGCAAATTCCTCCCCATCTACCTCGAGAAAGGCATCCTCAAGAACGACCCGTTCCAGATTCTCGACCGCAACGGCGTGGGCCAGCTCATCCGCGAAGCGGTATTCAAGGGGCGCGGCAGGCGCGAAAACCTCAAGTGCGGCATCTGCGGCGAACACGGCGGCGAACCTTCGTCGGTCGAATTCTGCCACTACGCCGGGCTGAACTACGTGAGCTGCTCGCCTTTCCGCGTGCCCATCGCACGTCTGGCCGCAGCGCATGCGGCCCTCAACCAGAAGTAACGGCTGCTGCCGTACGGACGCATTGCGAAAACCGCGGGTGACTCCTGCGGTTTTCGTTTTTTGTGATGGAAAAGCGCTGTTTCGTTGATTTGGTTTGACCGGAACGGCAAGATTTCGTACTTTTGACCCGGCAAGCAACGAAAACATCAAACGGAAAGCATATGAAGAAAATCATCCTGGCGGCGGCCGCCGCCCTGCTGACAACCATCGGCGCTTCGGCGCAGGACAAGGGCGACTGGACCCTCGGCCCGACCCTGAACATCTATGCACACACGGGCGACGGCGCCGTGGTCGGCATCGGAGCTTCTGCCCGCTACAACATCCTCGACGCGCTGCGCATCGAGCCGGGGCTCACGATCCTCTGCCAGAACAACTGTTCGATCGACCTTAACGTGGACGTCCACTACCTTTTCGACGTGGCTCCGAGCTGGAAGCTCTATCCGCTGGCCGGCCTCAGCGCCAACGATATTTTCGGCTGGTCGTGCGGCATCAACCTCGGCGTGGGCACCGACTATGCCGTCGCCGACCGCTGGAACCTTTCGGCCGGGCTGAAGTACCGCATCCAGACGGCCCGCTTCGCCCGCAACCCCTTTATCATCAGCCTGGGAGCTTCCTATCGTTTTTAGGCGATCGGGCATAACCCGAATTAAAGATGCAGCGGCCCGGGAATCGGGTCGCTGCATTTTATACGGGAGGGCGGGCAGCGAAAAGGCGGATCCGTTTCAGCAAGTCGCAGGAGAACGTCCCCGCTTGACCACCCGGTCGCCGGGCGGCGCGATTTCCGATGCAGCGGCTCGGACGATACCCGTGTGCCGAGACGAAAGGAGGACAGAACCTTCCCGCAGTTCCATCCTCCCGGCAAACGGTCTCATAACACGCGCACCCGGAGAAAAGTCCGGGCACGGCTGCGGATCAGCCGATCCGTTTGAAGTACTCCTTATCGGTGTAGGTTCTGCCGTCTTCGCCTTCGTAGCTCGAGGCAACGACCAGTTCGTCCGACGTGAGCTTCTCGATGTAGCCCGTGGAGGGATACTCCTCATCCTCTTCGTAGGTCATGGTGATCGTTTTCCCATGAACGGTGTAGGTGAAGTCGTACTCGTAGGTATATACCTGTTCCTGGTAAATCTCGATCGTTTTCTCCGTACCTGTCCCGTCGGTCCGGAGTTCGATGGTTTGGACGAAGCCAGAGGCTTCGCCGAAGTTTTCGTACCATCGATCGAGTTCGCCGTCATACTGTTTGGTGACCTCCCATTTTCCGGTCAGCAGCGACATATCGACCTTATCCGTGTCGTCATCGTCCGAACAGCCGGCCCAGGTGAGGGCTGCCGCACAGCACAGCATGGCAATAATTTTCTTCATGGCGGAATCGTTTAAAATTTCAGGCCTACTTTCACGAAGAAGGAATTGACGGCGGCTTTCTCGTCGCTGCTCTCGCCGCCATAGGTCTCCTTGAATTTCATGCTCTGATGCTGGAGGCCGAAACCGAAATTGAGCCGTTTGTAATTGAATCCCAACCCATATTCGGCATAGAACCCGCCTTTGAGCTTACGCTCCCAACTGTCTCCGTAATCCATCCCCGAATCATCGTAGGACGAGGTGGCGCAAATGCTTCCGCCGAGGCTGATCGAAATATAAGGCGCGAAATCCTCCGTCACGGGATAATAGCCTTTCAAATTGAGGAATACGGGAATCATCAACGTGTTCCATTTGTCCGATTCGTCATAGTCCGGGTCCATCTTCCCGAAGGCGTACTGCACTCCGACGCCCACGCCCACGAATCCGTATTTGGTGATCCGTGCGCCGTGGATTGTCGATATGAACGGACGCGAGTAGTTCGTCTTGTCTTTCTCGCCGTCGTCCCATTTGAGTTTGCCGCCGGTTGCAAACCCCAGATTCAGTTCGCCTTCGTACCAGATGTCCACATTGTGCGTCGAGGTCTGGTAGGTTTTTTCGCGATTGATGTTCGTCACGGTCATTTTCTGTGCAAACGACGCAGCCGGAGCGACCGCCAGGGCCGCAGCGAGTAAAAGCATGATTTTTTTCATGGTCGGTAAAAGTTTGAATATCGAAATATGGTTTGTGGTCCTACGCTTTAATTGCCGATTTTTTTGGAGCTCTCCTCGCTCAACTGCGCATTGACATTCGAGTTGCTGAGGGTACCTTGCAGGTAAAGATTTTTGATCCATTTATCCTTTTCCGTACCGACGCGAAACCCGGTATAACGTGCAGGAAACCCGGTTATTTCGACTTGCATTACATATTTGCCATTGCGCTCGCACGGGACTTCGGTTGCAGTCGAGCCACCTGCCTCGTCGGCAAGCTGCACCGTTTCCATCTTATGCGTGATCTTGAACTGCGGCATGACTATCAGGTCGGCATGTTCCTGGATACAGAAATCGTAAATGGCAGAGGCTTTCAACTGCGTGTACAAAATTTCCAGTATGGCGCTGAAATTGGCCCCTTTGACATTTTCAATCTTGCTCATCAGGTATTCGCCGGCGAAGCTCCGATTTTCAAAGGTTTCGGATGTGCCGGATTTGCTCTTGGCGATCACCTCGACACTGGCGATGAGGGGTTCGATGAGCATTTCGTGTTTCGCTTCGAGCACGGTGGCCTCAGTACGTTCGTAAGTCGCCTGTATGTCGGCCAACTTGGTCGTGGTAATGGTTCTGGCGGAACCGCGCTGGGCAAGCGCACGGGGAGCGCCTGCGAACAAGACGCTGCCCGCAAGCAACAAAGGAATCAATAATTTCTTCATAACGAAAGGTTTGGGTACACCCCGGCTCCGATGATGTGATTAGCAAAAAAGAAAGTGTGGAGCCGTTCGTTTATCTGTACCGAGGTTCTGGAATACCCGCAAACAAAATAAACAATACTCCACACTTGTATAGTATGGATAAACATATCGCATACCAATACAAGTGATGAATGTTATTGCTTACCCTTGTTTGCTTGAAATTTTCCAGATTTCGGTACAAGGCTAAAAGCGAAACACTTTCATCTAATATGTCCTGTCCTTTCGGACAATGCAAAGATAAAAAATGTTTTTGATAATAACACTCGGGGAGTATTGTTATAGCAAATTTCGCTAAAACAAATTTTTCCTGCAAGAGCAGAAGCCCTTGCATCGCAATTTTATGTTCCTAATTTGGGGAGAATTATACGCTGCCGTGCATGACGTGTATGGCGCATTATGAACGGGGACGGGGCAGGGGCAGGGGCAGGGGCAGGGGCAGGGTCAGGAACAGGGACAGGGTCAGGAACAGGGTCAGGAACAGGGACAGGGACAGGAACAGGGATGCGCTCACCGCGCAGTGCGTCGGCAACGATTCCGACGCATACCGGGCGACCGGATGCGGGGATCCGGCCGCATCCGGCCGGTGGAGACGCAAAGGCTACTGCGCCTCGTTGTAGCGGATCATCTCGAAGATTTTGGAGGCCACCGGCGCATAGTCCCGCCATGCGGATTTCTGCACGTGGTACCTGACGGGACGCCCGCCCGCCGTATAGAGGGTCGCTTCGGGTTGAGCCGCGGGATCGAAGAAGCGTGCGAGGGCATCCGCATCCACGCTGAAGGTATAGCGGTGCACCCAACGTTTTTTCTCGGGCTCGATGTAGATTTTCTCGACCGGGCCCACGAGGGTCACCGTTCCGGCCTCGAAACGCACGGAGTCCGACGGTGCGGCCTGCGCCGCATAGTAGGTGAAATTCACGGTCGCCATCCCGTCCTGCCGGGTTTTGTAGGTGATATCGAACGTCAGGTCTCCCGCCTCCCGGCTGGAGAAGAGGGTTTCGGGAAAGGTGTGGTAAATCGTGCCGTCCTCCTGCACCTTCGACACGTAACGGCCCTTGATTTTCTGCGCCGAAGCCGACAAGCATACGCCGAGCAGCAACGCTCCGCATGCCATCCATTTCATAAGTCTCATTTCCGAATAGGGGTTGGGGTTTTAACAGGGATAGCCGAGCCCGGAGGCACGGCTATCCGTTCAGATCGCTGCAAGCGGATTATTCGCCGTACACAATAACCGTATAGACGTTGTAAACGCCCACATACGATTTGGCCTGATAGTCCACGTGGTGGATGCGGGTGATTCCGGCCTCCTTTGCGGCAGCCTGGATGCTGGCATCGCCCAGGGCGACAACACCCAGATAACCCTTGGCTTCGGCCGTGCCGACCTTGCTCGAACCGGCGTTGCCCGTAACGGCCAACCCGTCCTTCACATCGGTGTAGATCATACCCGTAACCGGGGTTTTGACAACGCCGCATGCCGTGAACATACCGACGGCAAATGCCAATGCAAGAAGTTTCTTCATCATCTTTGACTGTTTTGGTTAGTTACGTTTGCACGAAAGCCCTTTCCGGCCTTCCGTAGACAAAGATAAGAAAAAATTTCCGCTATCGACCGTTGAAACCGAAATTTAACCGTTTTCCGGGATAGCCGGCCGTATCCGATCGCTTCCGTCCAATCTCACCGTCCCTCTCCGCGCCGGCCGAAAACGGAAAATCCTCCCGGCCTTGCGGGAGGATTCAGGGCGGCGGGCAGCCTGCGCTACCGCGTCTTGTAGCTGCAACTGTATTTCCCCTTGGTCAGGTTCAGCAGCTTGCCCCTGAGCAGGTTGCGCCGCAGGGGAGAGAGCCGGTCGGTAAAGACCGTACCCTCGATATGGTCGTATTCATGCTGGATGACCCGTGCCGGAAGTCCCTCGAAAGCCTCGTCGTGCTCGACCAGGTGTTCATCCAGATAGCGCATACGGATCGCCAACGGTCGTCTGACGTCCTCGTGCAACCCCGGCAGCGAGAGGCACCCCTCGTTGAAGAGCCCCGTCTCCTCGGAACAGGCATAGATTTCGGCATTGATGAAAGCCCGCTTGTATCCGGCCAGCTCGGGATTGTCCTCTCCCCAGGGGGTGCAGTCCACCACGAACAGGCGGATGTTCTTGCCGATTTGCGGGGCAGCGAGCCCCACCCCCTCGGCTTCGCGGAGCGTGAGGAACATATCTTCCACGAGCTGCTGCAGCCCGGGATAGTCGGGTGCGATCGGCTCGCACTTCTGCCTGAGGGTCTGCGACCCGTATATGACGATCGGATAGATCATATCTTTACTTGTTTTATTTCGATTCATTTTCGGCTCTCCATGTACCCTTGCAGGATGATCGTCGCCGAAATCCTGTCCACCAGAGCCTTGTCGCGCCGGGCCATCTTCCGCAGCCCGCCGTCGCGCATCGCACGGTGCGCCAGCACGGAGGTGAATCGCTCGTCGTAGAGCACCACCTCCTTGTCGGGATAGGCCCGCCGGAGCCGTGCCACGAGCGGCTCGACGAAGCGGAAACTCTCGGACGGCGTGCCGTCCATCTGCATGGGTTTCCCCACCACTACCGTAGTAACGTCGTTCGCGGCGAAATATTTCGCCAGCCACGCCTCGAGCCCCTTGGTCTCGACGGTTTCGAGCCCTCCGGCAATAATTCGCAGCGGGTCGCTCACCGCAATTCCCGTGCGGCGCGTTCCGTAGTCTATGGCGAGGATGCGGCCCACAGGCGATCAACCGACAAAACGTTTGAGGAAAAACGTAGCGACAACTCCTCCGACCAGCAGTCCCAGCACGAAGCTGACCGCAAGGGCTACCCGTTGTTTTGGGGGTTGCGCATTCATCTTACAGATTCAATTGTTTTGAACAATTTGCGGTAGGAGCACTCCTCATCGACGAGCGACGGCAGGGACTCGATCGGCACGCGCTCCTGCCGCATCGTGTCGCGGTGGCGCACCGTGACGGTTCCGTCCTCCAACGTCTGTCCGTCCACCGTGACGCAGAAGGGCGTGCCGACGGCATCCTGACGGCGGTAACGCTTTCCGACCGAATCCTTCTCGTCGTAGGCGACGTTGTAGTCGTACTTGAGCAGATCGACGATCCGCTGCGCCACCTCCGGCATACCGTCTTTGCGGACCAGAGGCAGCACGGCAACCTTCGTCGGAGCCAGGGCCGCGGGAATCCGCAGCACCACGCGCTCCTCGCCGTTTTCGAGCCGCTCCTCGGTGTAAGCCGCCGACATCACCTGCAGGAACATGCGGTCCACGCCGATCGAGGTCTCCACCACATAGGGCACATAGCTCTCGCCCGTCTCGGGGTCGAAATACTGGATTTTCCTGCCGGAGAATTGCTGGTGGTTGCCCAGGTCGAAATCCGTGCGGGAGTGGATGCCCTCGACCTCCTTGAAGCCGAACGGGAAATTGTACTCGATATCGGTCGCTGCGTTGGCGTAATGGGCCAGCTTCTCGTGGTCGTGGAAACGGTAGTTTTCGTCGCCGAAGCCGAGCGCACGGTGCCACGCCATGCGGGTCTCCTTCCACCGCTGCCACCACCCCATCTCCTCGCCCGGACGAACGAAGAACTGCATCTCCATCTGCTCGAATTCGCGCATACGGAAGATGAACTGCCGCGCCACGATCTCGTTGCGGAAGGCTTTGCCGATCTGAGCGATGCCGAACGGCAGCTTCATGCGTCCCGTCTTCTGCACGTTCAGGAAATTGACGAAAATCCCCTGGGCCGTTTCGGGGCGCAGGTAGATCGTGTTGGCCCCCTCGGCCACCGAGCCGATCTGGGTCGAGAACATCAGGTTGAACTGCCGCACCTCCGTCCAGTTGCGGGTGCCCGAAACCGGACAGACGATCTCGCAGTCGAGAATCACCTGACGCAGCTCCTGCAGGTCGTTCGCCGCGAGCGCCTCGGCGAAACGCGTGTGTACGGCATCGCGTTTGGCTGCGATCTCCAGCACGCGCGGCGAGGTGGCGCGGTACTGCGCCTCGTCGAACTGCTCACCGAAACGCTTGCGCGCCTTGTCGATCTCCTTCTGGATTTTCTCGTCCTGGCGGGCGAGCCAATCCTCGACGAGCACGTCGGCGCGGTAACGCTTCTTGGAATCCTTGTTGTCGATCAGCGGGTCATTGAAAGCCCCCACATGCCCCGAAGCCTCCCACGTGCGCGGGTGCATGAAAATCGCGGCGTCGATGCCCACGATATTCTCGTGGAGCCTGACCATCGAATCCCACCAGTAGCGCTTGATGTTGTTTTTCAGCTCGACCCCGTTCTGCCCGTAATCGTACACGGCCGCGAGGCCGTCGTAGATTTCGCTCGACGGGAAGACGAAACCGTACTCCTTGCAATGGGCCACCAGTTTCTTGAAAAGTTCTTCCTGCGTCATCGTATTTCGTTTTACTTGCTTTTTACTGCTTTTCCGAGAGACAAAAGTACAAAATTCCGGGGATAATGACGGGCTGCGACACAATTATTTCATCGCCGCATCCCGCCCGGACGACGAGTCGGGATAAAAGCGTCGCATCCCTCCGCCCCCCGATCGGAGTGAGGGGCCGTTAAGCTCCGGATTGGGCACATCCCGCCGCCCGGCTGCCGGGTTGTTCAGCGGGGGGGGGCTGCTGGAGGGTGAGGGACTGTTGGACAGGGAGGGGCAAAGGCAGGAGGCGTTCAAGAGGACGGGTTCAGTGGGACGAGTCGGGGGAAAGGGTCGGAGGGGGGGGCGGGTTCAGGAAGACAGGTCGGTGGGTGGGGTCGGTGAAACAAGTCGGTGGGACGAGTCGGTGGGGCGGATTCAGTGGGGACGGGTCGGTGGGGACGGGTCGGTGGGGACGGGTTTAGCGGGACGGGTTCAATGGAACGGGTTCGGTGGGACTTGTGTTTAGTGGAGCGACGGCTGCAACACATTCCGCCCCGACCACAGCGGGTCGGGGCGGAACAAAACGGGTCGGGCGGAACAAAACGGGCCGGGGCGGAACAAAACGGGTCGGGCGGAACAAAACGGGATGCCTCGGTTTTCCGGAACGGAAACACCGTCCGCAACAACGACGTTTCCCGGGTACCGGAACCGCTTGCATTTCAGCCGCAGCGACGGGACGGAGTGCGCCCACCCCGGAACCCGGGAAGGTCGTGCAGGGGTCAGAGGCAGGCCTCCAGGATGCGGCGGGCCATTGCGCCGTCCACATTCTGCGCCTCGCCGTGGCGGACGCCGGCGGCATCGAAGCGCCGTTCGATCTCGAGGATCGTCTCCCGGCCGATCCCCTCTTCCGAAAGGCGGGTCGAGAGGCCCAGCGAACGGAAGAACTCCACCGTTCGGGCGATGGTACGGTCGATGCGCTCGTCGTCGGTCCCCTCGACGATGCCCCAGATGCGGGCGCCGTATTGCAGGATCTTGTCGCGCTTCTGCTCCCGCAGCACACGCAGCGTGCCATTGAATACGATGGCAAGCGTCGCTCCGTGCGTCAGTCCGTGCAGCGCCGTCAGCTCGTGGCCGATCATATGGGTCGCCCAGTCCTGGCTGACACCCATGCGGATCATATCGTTCAGGGCAAGCGTGGCGGCCAGCATGTAGTCGGCCATCGCATCGTAGTCGCGCCGCTCCTCGCGGATCAGGGGCGCGATCTCGACTACGGTGTGCAGGATGCCTTCGGCCCAGCGATCCATCAGGCGCGACTGGCAGGTCGTGGTGAGGTATTGCTCCATTACGTGCACGAACGTATCCGACAAGCCCGCCGCGATCTGCCGCTGGGGCAGCGAGAAAGTGGTCTGCGGATCGAGAACGGAAAAGACGGGATAACTCCCCTGGAAGGCGTATTTCTCGCGCGTCTCGCTGCGCGAGATAACGGCGCCGCTGTTCATCTCCGAGCCGGTGGCGGCCATCGTGAGCACCGTACCCAGCGGCACGGTATCGTCGGCCCGGCCTCGGAGTACGATTTCCCACGGGTCGCCCTCATAGCGCAGGCCGGCGGCGATGAGTTTCGTGCCGTCGATCACCGACCCGCCGCCCACAGACAGCAGGAAATCGACCCGGTGTTCCCGTCCGAGGGCGATCGCTTCCCGCAGGGTCTCGACCGTGGGGTTGGGTTCGATACCCCAGAATTCGACGTATTCCCGCCCCTCGAGCGCACGGGCGACCTGGTCATACACGCCGTTGCGCCGGGCACTCCCGCCGCCGAAAGTAACCATGATCCGTTTGCCGGCCGGTATGAGCTGGGACAGGCGTGCGATCATCCCCTTGCCGAAGACCAGCTTCGTGGGGTTGTGGTAGATGAAATTTTGCATAGCTGCGATGATTTGAGTTCGATAGGCAAATTTAGCAATTTTCCGCGAATGGAATCAACTTCCCGCGAGCGGAATCAACCGATACGCAGCGGCTCGGAAAATCCTTACCGAATGGAAAGTGCGGAACAAATCGAAACACCTCCCGGCTCTCTTTCCCCGAGGCCGCCGCACGGAGAGTGGATTTTCTTTCGTGCACACGATCCGCCGGCTCACGCGACCATCCCTGCAATATGCCGGCATCACCGGATGCGCTCAACCCGCCCGACGCGAAGCTATGCTTCCAATCAAAATGCCCTTCGAAAGAAGTCCGATATCGGAAGACCGCCGGGCCCGGCAGCCTCAACAAGAAATTCCGGACAAATGCCCGGAATTTCTCAGATCATACAACGTTTCGTCAAAGCCTTCGCCGGACGAGTCGCAAGTCGTAAGTCGCAAAGCCGCAAACCGTAAACCGTAAACAGGCCCCGGGTCGCTACCCTTTCGCCTCCATCTGCCGTGTACGCCCCGTATCTTCTTCTTAACGGGCAGGTGCCGGGCATCCCGACCCAGCCCCTTTCGGTCGCAGCGTCAGAAGTACATGCCCCGCAGGTCGCGGATTTCGGCAAGCTGCTGGATGGCGTTGAAAGCCCCCTGCTGCGCAGCCTGTTCAGCAGCGGCCTGTGCACGCACACGCTCCGCTTCGGGCGTCTGCTTCTCCTCGACCGCGATGTCGTCCACTTCAAACAGGTAAAGCCCGCTCAGCCCCTTCACCGGAGCGGAGAGCGTCCCCTGCCCGGTGGTGGCTGCGATGGCCCCGATCAGGCGCGGCTCGATGCCGATGCCATTGACGTAGAACGACCCGTAGCGGACATGCTCGAAAGGCGCAACCTCGCTCCCCAGACTTGCGGCCACTTCGTCGAGGGTCGTGCCCTGCACGTCGCGGAGGATATATTCGTACTTCTTGTCGCGCAACAGGCGGTTGCGGATTTGCGTGGAGACTTTCGACACCGGAGCGTAGAGGTTGTCGTCGATGTCGGTGAGGACGGCGACCACATAGTCGTTCCCCACGTTGAAAATCTCGGAAATGTCGTTCCGCTCGGCTCCGTTGGCCCAGCGAACCAGCTCGCGCGACTTCTCCAACCCGCGGATGGCGCGCTCGCCCTCCTGCACGGTCGCCACACGCGGGGTGACGGCCGCAGCGGCCGCAGCCTCGTTGAAGGCATCGACCGATCCCTTGGCATTGACCGAGAAGATGCCGGCCTGGTTATGCGCGGCCAGACGGGTCGCCTCGGAAGCCTCGACCGGGTAGGTGACGCTGGCGATGCGGATATGCTTCGAGGGTTTGTCGGCACGGTAAATCTGCATGAGCTGCACGGCGTCGCCCGAGGCGATCTTCACGATGTCGCCCTGCCGGGCGGCGGCCAGCGGCTCGATGAAATCGCCCGTGAAGGCCGAGAAGGGCAGCACGCCCACATCCCCGCCGTTCTGCGCGGTCGTTTCGTAAACCGAGTACTGACGGGCGGTCTCGGCGAAGTCGGCTCCGCCGCGCAGCGCCGTCAGCAGGCTGTCGGCGAGTTTATCCTCGGTATAGGGAAGCACGATATGACGGATGCCGAGCGAATCGGGCACCATCCGCGTATCGAGCACGCGGGCCATCGTCCACTCGTTGTTCTTGAGCGTGGGACCGTATTGGTTGCCGGCCATCAGCGGCCCGGCCTCGTCGTCCGGCAACTGGGCGGCCGTAACGAACCGGTCGGCGATCTGTGCGTTGCGGTTGCGCCGCACGAACGAACGCAGGTCGTCGGTGGCGGAGAACTCCTCGTTCACGGCGCGGACGGTCTGCTCCAAAGCCTCCATATCCTGCTGCGTGGGGGTCACCTCGAAAACCACATACGAAAGCGTGCGCGACGGGGTCTGCCGGAACTGCTCCCGGTGCTGTTTGTAGTACGTCTTGATCTCGGCGTCGGAAACATCCACGAGCGAATCGGGCACCGTGTTGTATTTCTTGCCCACCCATTTTCCGGAGAAGCTCCTGTTGGCCGCATCCGTGCCGTTGGCCACCTCCAGCGCATTGACATAGGAGCCGCCGCGCACCAGTCCCAGGTATTTGGCCACCTCGCGCTCGTCGCGGGCCTGGGCGATCAGGTAGCTCCACGCCTGCTGCGCCCGGGGATCGGATTCGGCACGCGCGAGGAATTCGGTGACGGCCGCCACGTTGTACTGACCCGTACGGGGATCGGCGAAGATCTGGTAAAGGGCCTGCGTGGGGTGCTCGCCGCTGATGATGGCGAGCCGCTCGGGTTCGGTGACGGTGATTCCCATTTTCTCGAAACCGGGCTTCATCACATGCCGCGATACGAGCGTCTGCCAGGCTGCGCCCGACAGCATATCGGCCTGCCTGTCGTCCGCTTCGGTGGCGCCGCTCTGCTCACGGACGGCGTTGTAGGCATCCAGATACTCCGAATAGCGGATCTTATCGCCGTCCATCACGCCGACCTTGGGATCGTTCCCCGAAAAGCCCAGGTCGGTTTTCAGGGAGAGGATGAATGCCAGCAGCGCGAAAGCGATGATGACAGACAGAACGATACCGAATTTGGTCCGTAGGGTGTTTAAACTTGCCATAGAAATATCCTAATTTATTTACAGTTTCGATTGAGCAGTCAAAGGTAGTAAATTAATTTGGAAAACGTGCGTCGAGGGGCACTTTTTATCGGATAATCACAACACCCGCACGCGGGCCAATTCGATGCGCGAACGGGTCGTGCGCAGGATCTTGAGCTCGAGGTGGCCGATGCGGACGGTCTCGCCCGCCGAGGGGATGCCCTCGTAATGGTAGATGATGAAACCCGCCAGGGTGTCGTATTCGCGGCTCTCCTCGATGCCCAGGTCGTATTTTTCGTTGAGGTAGCGCACCTCGAGCCGGCACGAGAGGACCCATTCGCGGTCGCCGACCCGTTTTTCGGTCAGGTCGGGAACGTCGTGCTCGTCCTCGATTTCGCCGAAAATCTGCTCCAGCACATCCTCCAGCGAGATGATTCCGGCCGTACCCCCGAACTCGTCGATCACCACGGCGATGTTGTTGCGCCGCTTGATAAGGTTCTCGAGCAGCAGTTGCAGGGGCATGGTTTCGGGCACGAAGCTCACCTGCATAAGCACTTCGCGGATGGTGGCGGGCCGGTGGAAAAGGCTCTTGGAATTGACATACCCCACGATGTTGTCGATGCTGTTCTCCCAAACGAAGATGCGCGAGTATTTGCTCTCCACGAACCGCTCGGTCAGCTCCCCGATCGAGGTGGAGATATCCACCGCCTCGATATCCACGCGCGGCACCATGCAGTTGCGGACACGGAGGTCGGGAAAATCCAGCGCGTTCTGGAACAGGCGGATTTCGTTGTCCGACTCGTGCTGGATCTCGGCGTTGTTGGCATCGAGCAGGCTCGCCAGATCGGTGCGGTCGAAATTCATCTGCACGGCAGGGGCTTCGACCTTGCGTCCCACCAGCCGCAGGATGCCGTGCGAAAGCAGCGTGGTCAGCCGCGCGACGGGATAGAGCAGCAGGTAGAAGAAGTAGATCACGGGAGCCAGGGCCCGGTAGTAGAAATTGGGGTTGTTGCGGAAGATCGACTTGGGCAGGAACTCCGCCACGAAGATGATGACCAGCGTCGAAATCCCGGTCTCGATGGCCACCGACCCGCGGGCGATCTGCTCCCAGCCCAAGGCGTGGGCCACCCCGCGCAGCAGCACGGTCATATAGAGCGAGTAGATGACCAGCGCGATGTTGTTGCCGACCAGGATGGTGGTGAGGTACTGACCGGGATGGCGCGTGAAAACAGCTGCGATATAGTCGAACGCACGGCTCTGCTTGCGGTCGATCTCCAGCTTGAGGCGGTTTTTGCTCGTGAAAGCGATCTCCATGCCAGAGAAGAAGGCCGACAGGAGCAGCATCACGACGATTATGAGCACCGTAGCAGCCATCGCGTCAGGAATCGGTCTGCGGTCGTCCGCCCGATGCGGCATCGGACGATGCTGCGGCCGCCTGTTCACCGGCTGTGCCGTCCTCAGCGGTCGCAGCGGACGCGGCCGCCGGCGCGTCGCCGTTCCCGGCGGAAACAGGTGCGTTCGCAGCGGGCCGGGAACCGGAGGGTGAGACGTCCGCAGCAGGCTCGGCGGAAGCGGATGTACCCGTCGAAGAGCCGTGGTCGCGCACCCTGCCGGAAGGGACGCTTTCGTCGCCCGCGGCGGACGAACCCGCCGCATCCGTCGAACTCGTCGTATCGCCCGCCCCGGTCGCAGCAGCCGAACCCGTGGCCCCCGTTACCCCTGACGCCTCTGACGCCGAAGACAGGGCGGAATCTGCGGACGGATCGGAGCTGCGGTCCGAAAGCGGCGCAAGACGCCCAGCCCGCTCCTCCTCTTCCAGCGGCGTGGGAGCGAGCGGTATCTCCTGCGTGCGTTCGCCCGTGGGAGTCACCTCGACGGTCATGCGTCCTTTCATACGGCGGAACTTCCATTTTCGAAGCTCGTCGTCGGACTCGAAACCCTCGCCGATGAAGTTGTCCACCCCATCCACGATGCGGGTATCGACGTTGGAGTAGATGCGCTTGGTGGTGGCGTTCCAGAAAAGCTGCTGGGTGTAGAGCCGCTTGCCGTCCTCCTTGACGATCACCACGTTCCCTTTGGCCTCCCACAGTTCGCGCTTCTCGTAATAGATGGCGTAGTTGGCCGTCAGGGTGGCATCGACCGTGGAGAGGGAATCGCCCTTGTTGTAGGTCACGATTCGGACCCCCTTGCGGAACTCGCGATACGGCTCCCGGGCAAGGGTGTACCCCTCCATCAGCGGAGCGGTGAAGTGATAGGACTTCTGCCCGTTCTCGGAGGTGATGACCGACAGGTTTTCGCTGTATTCGGTCATGCGGACCTGCTGGTCCGCCGCGAGTGTCGCCTCCTCTTTATGGCAGGATGACAGCAAGAGAGCACTCCCCGCAAGGAGGAGTGCTATCCGATGGTATGTTCTGAGCCGCAGCACGGAACCGCAACAGACATTAACGCGGACGAACGGTCGTCACCACGCCGGTGGCGGCTCCGCAGTTCACCGTGTAACGGTCGCCCTCCTTCAGCTCGTTGAAGAAGCACTCTTCGGTGGTCGGAAACCCTTTGCGGTAGGAGGCCATCGAAGCCTGTGCCGACTGCTGGTAGCTCGAATCGCCTTCCAGCAACGAAGCGGCCTGCGACATCGCATCGTAGGCGGCCCAGTAAGCGGCCTGACCGGCCAGCCCCGGACAGTTGGCCGCCGAAGCGGCATAGCACTGGCCCAGGATGAAGTAGGCGAATCCGTTTTCGGGGTTGAGCGCTTTGGCCTGACGCGCGGCTTCGGCCGCCGCCGCTATGCGGTGCGCCGCCAGCTCGACCATGCTGATCCGCACATAGAGCAGCTCCTGCTCCGCCGGATCGGTCTCCGAGGCGAGAGCCTCGCGCAGATAACGCGTAGCCTTGTCGAAATAACCCTTCTCCTGGAAGCCCTGCGCCAGCATCATCGCCGTCTGCGAGGTGGGGCGCGCCTCGTAGTACTTCTCCGAGATCGAGAGGAAAAAGTCGCTGTCGCAACCCGCACGGCTCATCAGCACCACGGCCTGCTCCAGCAGGTCGAGGTTTCCGGGATCGGCCTCGATGCGGGCGCGGAAAAGCGTTTCGAGGTTTTCGCAGCTCGCCGCACCGCTCACGCCGAAGGCGTTGTCGAACTGTTTCTTGCTCTCGGCCACCACCGGGTCGTCCCCGGCAAAGACGGGGGCCAGACGCTCGTACTCGGCCATCACCTCGTCGGGATAGACGCTGTCGTTCTTGTAGTCCTCGCACAGATTCGAGAAATAGATCACCGTCAGTTCCGGCAGCTTGTCATACCCGCTCTCCAAACCGGCATCGACCGCCTCGCGGAAATAGCGGCGGATGCCGTCGCGGTCACCGGGGTTGTAGGTCATGTATTCGCGGGCCTTGCGGTCGAGTACGTAGGCTCTGCCATAGTTTTTGCTCTCGGGGAAGTACTGCACCCGCAGGTCATAGACCATCATCAGGGTATCCAGCAGCAGTTTTTTCTCGTCGAGGGTCTTGGCCATCGCCACCTTGTTGGAATAGGCCGAAGCGCCCCGGATGAAGGTCGCCTCCGAAGCCTCGGGACAGTTGCGCACGAGCGTCCAGAAATAGCCCGTGGCTCCGTTGTAATCCCGGTTGGTGATCGCCTCCTTAAGGAAGTTGCTGGCAAAGAGGTTATCCTTGCGCGCTTCGGGCGTATCGCCCCACGGCGCATACCGCGGATCGGAGAAATCCTGAGCCAGGGATGCCGCACCCACGAAAGCCAGCAGCCCGGCGAGCAGAAATTTAACGTTTTTCATGGTTTGATGTCGATTTATTTATATGCTTTTATTTCCAGTCGTCAATCGTATTTCGGCCTTACGAACCAATAGTCCTCGCCGAACATCGAGATGCCGACGGCGAACTTGAAATACTGCTGTTTGACCAGCCCCACCCGGTCGTTGATCCGCGACGGGCCGCCCCGACGGCCGTACTCGATTCCCAGGTCGATGGAGGAGGCCCCCATGATTTTGAGCGGGATGCCGATGCCGGCCGTGACAGCGTATTCATTGAGCGTCTTGCCGCCGAAGGTCTGGTTGTAATCGCCGTAGCGGAAGCCGACGCGGTAGGACCAGCGTTTGAGAATCCGCCTTACGTCCATGCGGTTGGGCGTCCATTCGAGCCCCGCTTTGAACGTGTTGGTATTGCGGTAGGCGACCTCGAAACCCGAAGAGGCCTGCTCGCGGTACCCCTTGTTGCCGCTGCCCCAGTCCTGATAGACGTAATCCGCAGCGACCTGGATGCGCGAGGTCTGGTAATAGAGACCGACAGCCACCTGATGAGGCAGCACCAGTTTCAGGTGGGGCGATTGCTCGGTCACCGTGGTGCCGAACAGATTGCCCGAATAGACCGTGCTGGTCACATCGGGCCGCAGGTCGCCGCCAATGTCGTAGGTGGCTCCGAGGGTGAGGATGCGGCGGCGCGGCTGGTTGATGATGTCCCACTGCACGCCGACCTGCCCCATGAAACGGGAAACGCTGTAGGTCTGCTTGCCGATGGCGGCCGTGAAAGATCCGCTGCCGACCACGTTGTTGGTCACCGTCGTGGTAAAAGAACGGTCGATGTCGCCCCAATAGTATTGCCCGGCTACGCCGATCGAGAAATTTTTGAAGAGCATCCAGCCGATTCCCAGCTTCACCTCGGTCACGTCGCCCTCGCCCGAGTAGAGCTGCTGCACGCGGCCGATGTTGCCCCAAATTTCGTCGTCCTCGATCGTCCCGGTGACCCGGTATCCCACGCTGCTGTAAGGGGTTAGGCTGAAGCCGAGGCCGAGTTTTCTGGCCAGGGGCATCTGCAGGGCGATGTCGTGGAAGTTGAAGGTATTGTAGCTCGTGCGGGCCGTGCGGCCGTCGCGCTGCTGGCTGTTGTAGAAATTCTGCCCCTCCACACCGAAGTCGAACAGGAACGTCTTGGGAGCGGTCGCGCTGTATGCCGCCGGATTGAGCAGATTGACCCGCGAGGAGCTGCGCATGCCCACACCGGCGCCTCCCATCGAACGGGTCGGCAGGGCTCCCTGTGTCTGCAGCTCGCCGATGCCGTACATCGAATAGGGGGAAAAGGCGTTGATGCTGCTGGTCTGCGCCCATGCACCGCACGGCAGGGCCACGGCCGCCGCAACGACCCATTTAACGATGGTTTTCTTCACATGCATGGTACTCCAAAATTCGATTCAGTCCGTAGAAGACCAGATCACAGTTTGCAAATATCGTATTTTTAAATCGTTTCTCAAAGAATTTTGCATCCCCGCCGGTGAAAATTACCAATAAGCGGTCGTATGCGGCGCGCATGCGGTCGATATGGCCGGCTATTTCGTAACAAAGCGACGCAATCACCCCCTGCTGGATGCAGGCGCGCGTGGTGCGTCCGAGCGGCAGCTCCTCGTCGGCCGGGCCGCAGAGCGGCAGGCTGGCCGTATAATCGTGCAGGGCGCGGAAGCGGGCCCTGAAGCCGGGGGATATGAAACCGCCCCGGAACGTTCCGTCCGCGGTCAGCAGATCGATCGTCACGGCCGTCCCGAAATCCACGATCAGCACGTTGCGGCCCGGGTAGCGGTCCGCCGCGCCGACGGCGGCGGCCAGACGGTCGCATCCGAGGGTTTCGGGCGTGAGGTAGGCGTTAGCGATCGGGGTCGGCATACCGGGCCGGAACTCCAGCAGGTAGTCCGTCCGCTCGCGCAGCAGCGCGGCGACGTCCCGCCCGTCGGCCCCCGTAGCGGCCGCTATCGCCCGGTCCGCCCCCGTCCAGCGCCGGAAAAGCGCATCGGCCTCCGCACGCGTGAAACGCTCGGAGGCGTAACGGTCCGTAAGCCGGTCCCCGTCGAAGAGGGCCAGCTTGACCAGCGTGTTTCCGATATCCGCGACGACGTTCATCTTCAAAGGGAGCGCAGGACGCGGTAAGCCTCCTCGATATCCTTGATTTGCCTAACGGTCATCGCCAGGCGATTATTGTGCTGCTTGAGCACAAAGCGGGAGGGGTCGGCCGTGACCCGCTGCAAAAGCTGCATGAAAGTTTCGCTCTTGTAGTAGGGCGAGGATTCGTCCCCGACGAAATGGACGATCATCAGGCCGTTGCGGACCTTCACCCGCTCCATGCCCAGCCGCACGGCCTCCCACCGCAGCCGCACGACGTTCAGCAGCTCGCGGGCCGGGCCGGGCAAAGCGCCGAAGCGGTCGGCGAGCCGGGCCTCGAACCGCACGAGAGCCTCCTCGTCGCGCGTGGAGTCCAGCTCGCGGTAGAGGCGCAGTTTCTCGGCGGGCTGCCGCACGTAGTCGTCGGGCAGTTCGGCCAGGGCGTCGATCTCGATGGTGGCGTCCTCGATGTAATTCATCTGTCCCACGACCTCCTGTTCCCGGCTGGTGAGGCCCGCCACGTCGAGCCCCTCGGCCCGCAGTTCGGCCACGGCCTGCTGCATGATCTTCTGGTAGGTCTCGAAGCCCACGTCGGCGATGAAGCCGCTCTGCTGGGCCCCGAGCAGGTTGCCCGCACCCCGGATGTCGAGATCCTGCATGGCGATATTGAAGCCCGACCCGAGGTCCGAGAACTCCTCGATGGCCCGCAGCCGCCGCCGGGCGTCCGACCCCAGCAGTTCGTCGGGCGGGGTGAGCAGGTAGCAGTAGGCCTTCACGTCGCTGCGCCCCACGCGGCCCCGCAGTTGGTGCAGGTCGCTCAGGCCGAAGCGGTGGGCGTCATTGACGATGATCGTATTGGCGTTGGGGATGTCGATGCCGTTCTCGATGATGGTCGTCGAGAGCAGCACGTCGAACTCCCCGTAGATGAAGTCCATGATGAGCTTCTCGAGCTGCTCGGCGGGCATCTTGCCGTGTCCCACGCCCACGCGGGCTTCGGGGCAGAGGCGGGCGAGCATCCCCTGCAACGACTGGAGCTCCTCCACGCGGTTGTGAACGAAATAGACCTGCCCGCCGCGTGCGAGCTCAGCGCGGACGGCGTCGCGCACGATCTCCTCCGAAAAGACGTGCGACTCGGTCTGGATCGGCTGCCGGTTGGGCGGGGCCGTGGAGATGACCGACAGGTCGCGCGAGCCCATCAGCGAAAACTGGAGCGTGCGCGGGATGGGGGTGGCGGTGAGGGTCAGCGTATCGACGCTCACGCTCATCTGCGTAAGTTTCTCCTTCGCCGCCACGCCGAATTTCTGCTCCTCGTCGATAATGAGCAGCCCCAGGTCGCGGAAACGGATGCCCTTGCCGAGCATCTTGTGCGTGCCGATGAGGATGTCGATTTTGCCCGCCTCCAGGTCGGCGGCGATCTGCGCCGTGTCGCGCGACGACTTGGTGCGGTTGAGGTACTCGACGCGCACGGGAAACTCCCGCAGCCGCTCGGAGAACGAGCGGTAGTGCTGGAGCGCCAGGATGGTGGTGGGCACCAGCACGGCTACCTGCTTGCCGTCGGTGGCGGCCTTGAAAGCGGCTCGCACGGCCACCTCCGTCTTGCCGAAGCCCACGTCGCCGCAGACGAGCCGGTCCATCGGCTGATCGGACTCCATGTCGCGCTTGACGGCCGCGGTCGCAGCCTGCTGGTCGGGCGTGTCCTCCCACATGAAGGAGGCCTCGAGCTCGTGCTGCAGGTAGCTGTCGGGCGAGAAGGCGAACCCCCGGCTCGCCTTCCGACGGGCATAGAGGGCGATCAGCTCGCGCGAGATATCCTTAACGGCTTTCTTGGCGGCGTTCTTGAGCTTGAGCCACGCCCCGCTGCCGAGCTTGTAGATCTTCGGAGGCTCGCCGTCGCCGCTCTTGTAGCGGGCGATGCGGTGGAGGGCGTGGACGTTCACGAAGAGCACGTCGTTATCCCTGTACACCAGCTTGATGGCCTCGTGCACCCTGCCGTTTTCGTTGATTTTGACCAGCCCACCGAAGCGTCCGATCCCGTGGTCGATATGCACCACGTAATCCCCCATGCGAAGCTGGTTCAGCTCGGCGACGGTCATCTGCTCGTCGCGTTTGATCTCCCCGTTGATGCGGTAGCGCTGGTAGCGGTCGAAAATCTGGTGGTCGGTATAGAGGCAGCAGCGCAGGTCGTTGTCCACGAACCCTTCGTGGAGCGTCAGGGGCAGGGTCTCGAAGCGCACCTGTCCCCGGCCGACCTGCCGGAAAATGTTTTGCAGGCGTTCGATCTGCGCCTTGTTTTCCGAGAGGATGTAAGTCGTGTAGCCCCGCTGCGCCGAGGCGAGGATGTCGTCGGCCAGCAGCTCGAAATTCTTGTTGAAGCGGGGCTGCGGCGCGGTGTCGAAATCGACGACCGCATCGGCGGGCCGCTCGCGCAGGCTGTCCCGCAGCAGCAGCAGGCGGCTTTGCGCCATATCTTCGAGCAGGGTGCGGCGGCTGGCCAGCCGGAGGTCGATGGCCTGCGGCTCGTCCGTCTCCGCGAGCACCCGTTTGCGCAGGTCATTGACCCGCCGCAGGGCGTAATCGGCATCGGGGAACCAGTAGGCGACCCCCTCGCCGGCGAAGCGGGCGAAGGTGACGCGCGCCTGCTCCCGCTGCCGGAGGTCGGGAATGATCTCGGCCCGCTCGAGCCGCTCCGAGGAGAGCTGGCTCGAAATCTCGAAACGGCGGATCGAGTCCACGTCGTCGCCGAAGAAATCCAGACGGAAAGGCTTGCTCTCGGCGAAGGAGAAGACATCGACGATGCCGCCCCGCACGGAGTACTGGCCCGGCTCATAGACGAAATCGACCTGCACGAACCCCGCATCGGCGAGCGATTGCACGAGCACCGGAATCGAGATGCGCTCCCCGACCCCGATGCGGATGGTTTCACGCGCGAGCGACTCCCGGTCGGCCACCCGCTCGGCGAGCGCCTCGGGATAGGTGCAAACCACCAGGTAGGGAGGCTCCTCCCCGCGCCGGGGCTTCGCCTCCCTTCCCGCAAAACCCGTCAGGGCATTGAGCGTCGCCGTACGCTGCACCACTCCCTGCGCATCCTCGGTGCCATAGACGATCGAACGCTTGTAGGAGCTCGGGAAGAAGAGGATGCGCGACTCGTCGAGCAGGGCGTAGAAGTCGTTGAGCAGGTAGGCCGCAGCGTCGCGGTCCTCGGCCACGAAGACGTGCACGCCCCCCGTGCGGCGGACGGCCGTCGCCGCATGGAACGACAGCGCCCCGCCCACCAGCTCGCGCAGGTGGAGGGTCTGCGCCCCTTCGCGGCAGGCGCGCAGGAGGCGGCCCATCGGCTTCGAGGCGGACGCCAGCTCGCGGGCGTCGGTTTTTTTCACTTCGGGATTCATCCTGCCGGCAGCTTCCGAACGGCGCGACGCCTACTCCTTGACCAGGTCGTTGCCTTTGCGGTCGTAATAATGGGCATCCACGATCCCCACGCTCTGGTCGGAGACGATCGAAAGCCAGAACTTGTAACGCCACATCCACCGCATACGCAGCGGCCACAGCCCCCGACGCAGATAGGACGAAACATAGGGGCTGACGCTCAGGCGGACGTATTTCTGTTTGCGGTCCTGCGTGAGGTACGAGATCTTGTTCTCGATCTTCTTGTCGAGCAGCACCGTGGGCTCGATCTTGCCCGTGCCGTTGCAGGTCGGGCAGACGTCCGTCACGTCCTGCACGGCCACCGGACGCACGCGCTGGCGCGTGATCTGCATCAAGCCGAATTTGGTGAGGGGCAGCACCGTGTGCTTGGCCTTGTCGGTGGCCATCAGCTTGGTCATCTCGTCGTAGAGCAACTGGCGGTTGGCCGCTTTGTGCAGGTCGATGAAATCGACGATCACGATGCCGCCCAGGTCGCGCAGGCGCAGTTGTCGGGCGATTTCGCGGGCGGCGGCGAGGTTCACGTCGAGCGCCGTCTGCTCCTGGTTGTCCTCGGCTTTGGTGCGGTTGCCGGAATTGACGTCGATGACGTTCATCGCCTCCGTGTGTTCGATAATCAAGTAGGCCCCGCGGCGGAGCGACACGTACTTGGCGAACAGCGACTTGATCTGCTTCGATATGTCGAAGTTATCGAAGATCGGGACGCCTCCCCGGTAGAGCTTCACGAGCTTTTCGCTCTCGGGCTCGATGCCCCGGATGTAGTTGCGCACCTCGTTGAAAGTGGCCTCGTCGTTCACGACGATCTGCGAGAAGGTGCCGTTGAGCGAGTCGCGGATGATGGTGTTGGCGCGGCTCAGCTCGCTCATCACCTGCGCCGGGGCCGTGCTCTTCTTCACGGCCTGAAGGGTCTTGCGCCAGCGGTCGATCTGGGTCTGCATGTCGTGCTCGATGTCCTCGTCCTTGGCTTCGATGGCCGCCGTGCGGATGATGACGCCGAAGTTCTTGGGCAGCACGGCCGCCGCGATGCGTTTCAGGCGCTTCTTCTCCTCGTTCGAGCGGATCTTCTGCGAAAGAAAGACCTTCGACGAGAAAGGCACCAGCACGACGTTGCGCCCCGCCAGCGAAATGTCCGCCGTCAGGCGGGGCCCTTTGGTCGAGATGGCCTCCTTGGCGATCTGCACCAGGATGGTCTGTCCCACCTGGAGGTAGTCCGAAATCTTGCCCGTCTTTTCGACAGGCGGCTCCATTTTCATGGTCTCCAGCCGCATGCCCCGCTTGCCGGGCTGCTGGCTCGCCACGAGCTTCTGCAGCGACGGGAACTGCGCCCCCAGGTCGAGGTAGTGGATGAAAGCGTCCTTTTCGTGACCGATATTGACGAACGCCGCGTTCAGGCCCGGCATGATCTTGCGGACGCGGCCCAGGTAAATATCCCCCACGGCGAATCCGGTCTGACACTGCTCCTTGTTGAGCTCCACGAGCACCTTGTCTTCACACAGGGCGATGGCTATTTCGGTTGGGTTTACGTTGATGATTAGCTCTCGATTCATATTCTTATTCGCGGTTCGGGCCGCAGGCTGCGCCTTGCGGCCGCCGCGATCGTTGGGATTATTATTTACGGCTGCCTTCGACGGGAAGCGGCAGCGGACTTCCATGTTTCAAACGGGCTTCCGGCCCCTGTCAGGATTTGCGTGAAATCGCCCCGATCCGGGGCAGGGCGTCACGGGCATCGGCACCCGGACCGACTTCGCAGGCGCTTCGTCCAACGGACGGCAGCCGGGCCGAAGCGCCCGCATCGCTGCGTACCTGCGGCAGCCGACGGATCGGCCCTGCCGTACGGCTCCATGCAAAACGAACCGGCCGCCCTTGCGCGCCGTCGCCTGCGGCGCATCGGCCGATCGACCGCGGCACTCCGGCAAGTGCTGCCGGGGAAGTGCGCTCCGACGCCTTCCGAGCCCTCTGCGGCCCCGTTTACGGCACATTATCCGGCCTCCGGCCACGCAAACCGGGGCGGAACGGAATTTTAAACAGGTAAAGCTAAAAGAGCCTGACACCCTTTTAGCTTTATCTCGTTGCTTAGCACGAAGGTGCTACCTACTTTTTCTTATGACGGTTCTTGCGAAGACGTTTTTTGCGTTTGTGGGTAGCCATCTTATGCCCTTTTCTTTTCTTACCGCTCGGCATAGTTCAAAATTTTTGAGGTTTTACTTCTTTATCGGGTCCTACTTCAGCTTGGCCGCGAAACTCTTGGCGGGTTTGAAAGCAGGGATGTTATGTTCGGGAATGGTGATGGTGGTGTTTTTGGAGATGTTACGCGCCACTTTCTGTGCGCGTTTCTTGACGATGAAGCTACCGAAGCCGCGCAGGTACACGTTATTATTGCTTTCGAGCGCACACTTGATGCTCTCCATGAAAGCCTCGACGATGGTCTGCACCTGGGCTTTCTCGGCACCGGTGCCCTTAGCGATTTCGCTTACGATATCTGCCTTAGTCATGTTATAATAGTTTATAAGTTAAATACATTTAAGGACTGCAAATATAGGTTTTATTTGAATATCCGGCAACTAATTCTCTTTTTTTTTGCGCCGATCGGGCAATAACCCGGTCAGCGTGTTTATTTTACAGTCTGTCAGCGCTTCCATCAAATACCGGGCCACAGCTTGAATTATCCGTCACGAAATCCACGCGCAACGCCCGGAGCAGCCCCGCGAACCGGACTGGCGCGGGCCCGGAAAAGGGTTCGCCCGCACGGACCGGCCGGCGCGCGGCGGTCCGCCCGCCGCGTGGGAGCTTCGATGTGTTTCGACACGCCGCTCGCATTCAGCGTATTGCCGACCGACCTGCCCGCGGATGCGGAAACAGACGGGCTCCGGCACAATAAATTGCCCGATATTCGCATTGTATTCTAAGGAAATATCCCTACTTTTGTTCGATTAAAGCCGAAAGAAATGGTCAGAATACTCTGGGTCGATGACGAGGTGGAGCTGCTCAAGCCCCACGTGCTTTTCCTCCGCTCGAAAGGGTACGAGGTGGACACCTGCAACAACGGATACGACGCCATCGATATGGCGGCCGAGGGGGCTTACGACCTGATTATCCTCGACGAGATGATGCCCGGGATGACGGGTCTGGAGACCCTGCCCCGCATCAAGGAGGCGCGTCCGACCACCCCCGTCATCATGGTCACCAAGAGCGAGGAGGAGAACATCATGGACAAGGCCGTCGGATCGAAGATCGCCGACTACCTCATCAAACCCGTGAACCCCAACCAGGTGCTCCTGTCGATCAAGAAAAACGTCCACCAGCAGCAGTTGGTCACCGAGCAGACCTCGGCCGACTACCGTTCGGAATTCGGCCGCATCACCGCCTCGCTCGCCTCGGCCTCGACCTTCGCCGACTGGTGCAACATCTACCGCCGCATCATCGGCTGGGAGATCGAGCTGCAGGAATCGACCGACCAGGGCATCAAAGAGGTGCTCTCCTACCAGAAAAGCGAAGCCAACCAGGAGTTCTGCAAATTCGTGCGCCGCAGCTATTACGACTGGATCAACCGCCGCGACGACGATGCGCCGGTGATGTCGCACATGCTCATGCGCTCGAAGATCTTTCCCGTGGCGGACGAAAATCCCAAAACCACACTGCTGCTGATCGACAACTTCCGCTACGACCAGTGGCGTTCGATCTCCCCGCTGCTGAGGGGCTACTACGACGTGGCCGTGGACGACTTCTACTGCGCGATCCTCCCCACGGCGACCCAGTACGCCCGCAATGCCGTCTTCGCCGGACTGATGCCCCTGTCGATCGACAAGCTGATGCCCGACCGCTGGCTCAACGACAACGAGGAGGGGGGTAAAAACCGCTACGAGGAGGAGTTCCTGCGCCGCCTGATGCAGTCGAGCGGCAAGAACTACAAATACACTTTCGACAAGCTCGTGCGCCCCGAGGCGGGACGCCGGCTGCTCGACAACATCCAGCGCATCTACGACGCCGACTTCTCGGTGATCGTCTATAACTTCCTGGACATCCTCTCCCACGCCCGCACCGAAACCGACGTCATCCGCGAGCTGACCGAGGACGAGGCGGCCTTCCGCTCGCTGACCCGCTCGTGGTTCGAGCACTCCGACCTGCTGACGCTGCTGCGGCTCCTTTCGGAGCGGGGGCACACGGTGGTCGTCACCTCCGACCACGGAACCATCCGCGTGGACAACCCCGTCAAGGTCACGGGCGACCGCGAGACCTCCGCCAACCTGCGCTATAAGACGGGGCGCAACCTGTCGTACAATGCACGCGAAGTCTATGAGGTATTGCGCCCCGAGGACATCCAGCTTCCCTCGAGCAACCTCACCTCGAGCTACATCTTCGCCTACAACCGTGACTTTCTGGTTTACAACAACGACGCCAACCGCCATATCCGCTACTACCGCAACACGTTCCAGCACGGAGGCATCTCGATGGAGGAGATGATCGTGCCTTACATCGTGCTCAAACCCAAGCAATAATCACCGTCCGATGAAAACCATGCAAATCGGCTCGCTCGCGGAGCTGCCCGACGCGGCCGAAGAGATCATCCGCTCGCTCGGCGGGCGCACCATCGTCGCGTTCCGGGGCGAAATGGGCGCCGGCAAAACCACGCTGATCCGCGAAATCGCGGCCCGGCTCGGCTCCGACGACGTGGTCACCAGCCCCACCTTCGCCATCATCAACCAGTATGCGGCGGCGGAGGGCCGCACCCTCTACCATTTCGACTTCTATCGCATCGACCGTCTGGAGGAGGCCTACGACTTCGGCTACGAGGAGTATTTCGACTCGGGCGATCTCTGCCTGGTGGAGTGGCCCGAGAAGATCGAGCCGCTGCTCCCCGAAAACACCATGAACGTGCGCATCACCGCCCTCTCCGAGCAGGAGCGGCGCATCGAGATCGACTGAGCGGACGCCGGGAATGTCCCGCCCGAGGGGAGGGGCGCCGGCAGAGGCTCCGCAATCCGCCGGAGCGGTCCGCGCCGCACAGTGAGCAACCTGACTGACCGTACAATCCAAGACACACCATGCAAGAATACACTTCCAAGCAACACCGCATCCAGCGGCCCGCCGAGCAGATTTTCGCTGCCGTGAGCCGCTTCGACAACCTCACCCCGGCCGTAGCCGACCGCGTAGAGGAGTGGCAGGCCACAGAGGACACCTGTTCGTTCAAAGCCAAAGGTTTCACCGTGAAACTCCGCATCGCGGAAAAGGAGGCCCCCAGGTATGTGAAAATCGAGAGCGACGAAGGGGGGCTGCCTGTCGATTTCTCGTTCTGGATCCAGCTTCAGCCCGTGGCGGCCTACGACACCCGCATGCGTCTGGTGCTCCGCGCCGACCTGAACATGATGATGCGCATGATGATCGGCGGCAAATTGCAGGGGGCTATCGACCAGATCGCCGAAGCGCTCGCCAACGCCTTCAACGGGATCGTGCCGCCGGGCTTCGACCCCTCGGCCGTGCAGTCCTGAACGCCGGTCGCGTACGGCCCGTGAGCTGCGACCTTACCCGCCGGCCGCACGAAAAAGGACGGACAAGCCCTTATCGGAGCGTGTTTCCACCGGAATCACCCCTTTCGCCCGACGCACGCCATCACGCAGCGGATGGTCGGGAAGGTGGCCCGAAGGTGTCCGTCCAGCTCCGAGGGCGGACACCAGACGACCCGTTCGATCCCCTCCTCCCGCTGGGGAGACAGGGCGCAGGATCCGTCGAAGCGCATCTCGAACCAGCGTGTGCGCTTGAGCTCCCACCGTCCCCGCATCGGATAGGCATGGAAGGTTTCGCACAGAGGCCGCACGATCCGCACGCCCCGTACGCCGGTCTCCTCGCCGACCTCCCTGACGGCACACTCCTCGATGGTCTCGCCGGGCTCCCAATGTCCTTTGGGCAGGTCCCAGCGGCCGTTGCGGAAGATCATCAGCCATGCGCCGCAGGCATCCCCGACCACTCCGCCGGCCGCCTCCACCCGGATGAAATCCGTGGCGAACGCCTCGAACGCCGCCGCCGGGTCGGACGAAAGAACGGCGAGCGAATTGTGATTTTCGAGAATTTTGAGTACCTTCGCTCTGCCGATCTTCTCTCCCGGCTCCGCCCGGAGGGTGAAATCGGCCCCCGAGGGGCGGCTGTCCGTGAAAAGGAGCTCCTTATCGGCGAAATAGACGGCAAAAGGCATGGTGCGGGAGTTTTGTTCCGGCAAAGATAGTACAAACCGAGGGCAAAAGCAACCGCGCTTGCGAGGTTGTTTTGCCGAGGTGCAGTCTGTCTTCTGTAAAGATAGTACAAACCGAGCGCAAAAGCAACCGCCCTTGCGGGGTTGTTTTGCCGAGGTGCAGTCTGTCTTCTGTGCGGTGCGCTGCCGTCGGGAGACCCGGCAGTACTTGCGACAACTATGCCCATTAGGGCAGACCGCCCCGCATCCGGACGGAAGCGAAACGAGGAGATGCCGCCCGCCGTCCCGAAACGAGAACCGATAAAACTACTTAACAATACCCAACGATGAAAAAATTCGCGCTACTGATGGCTATTACGGCAGCGGGGCTGAGCGGCTGTGCCGAACGTCCCCAACCCCTTCAGATCGACAACAGCCTCACTTCGGAGGAGATCGCCCGCGGGACTCTGACCCCGGAGGTGCTGTGGAAAATGGGCCGCGTGGGGCTGGGCTCGCTCTCGCCCGACGGCGAACGGCTGCTCTATACGGTCACCCGCTACAACATGGATGAAAACCGGGGCGTCACGGCGATCTACGTGCAGCAGATGGCCACGGGCGAAAGCAGGCAACTGACCGACCTGGGCTCCGACAACAGCTCGCCCGCGTGGAGCGCCGACGGCAGCCGGATCTACTTCCTGTCGGACCGCAGCGGCTCGTCGCAGATCTGGCGGATGAACCCCGACGGCGAGGGGGCGAAACAGCTCTCCTTCATCGACGGCGACGTGGAGGGCTTCGGCGTGAGTCCTGCGGGCGATAAGCTCTTCTACGTCAAGACCGTGCAGGTCTGCGACCGCAAATCCGCGGACGTGTACAAGGATATGCCCAAGTCGAAGGCCCGCATCTACGACGACCTGATGTGCCGCCACTGGAACTGCTGGGACGAAGGCGCCTACCGTCATATCTTCGTGGCCGACCTCACGGGCGACCGTGCGGACGAGGGGGTGGACATCCTCGGCCCCGACGCCGCATGGGATGCGCCGCTGGCCCCCTACTTCGACATGGGCGAAATCGCGTGGAACCATGCGGGCACGCAGCTCGCCTACACCTGCAAGCCCCTCACCGGCACGCAGTACGCCCAATCGACCGACTCCGACATATTCGTTTACGACCTTGCGAGCGGCCGCACGACCAACATCTGCAAGCCCCTCGACGGCAAAGTCCGCTACAACGCGATGGTCGAACGCGCCGCCGCGATGCCGGGATACGACAAATACCCCGTCTTTTCGCCCGACGACAAGAAGATCGCCTTCCGCTCGCAGCGCCGCGCGGGGAACGAATCGGACAAAGAGCGCCTGATGGTCTGGAACTCCGAGACGGGCCGCATGCAGGACCTCACGGCCGCTTTCGACTACAACGCCACCAACGTGCTGTGGGACGGCAACGAGGCTCTCTGGTTCCTCTCGCCCATCGAAGCCACGCACCAGCTCTGCCGCGTGGCCTACCGCCCCGAGCTCGACGGCAAAGCCTCGCACGACCTGCTTCCGCAGGTGGAGGTGCTCACCCGCGGCGACCACGACATCAACGCCGTGACCATCGAAGCGGGCCGGGCCGTAGCCGACATCTGCACGATCTCGCACCCCTCGGAACTCTTTGAAATCGGGCTGCAGGACGGTGCGATCCGGCAGATCACGGCCATCAACAAACCCATTCTCGACCACATCCGCATGGGCGAGGTGCAGAAACGCTGGGTGGAGACCACCGACGGCAAACGGATGCTCACGTGGGTGATCCTGCCTCCTGACTTCGACCCCGCGAAGAAATACCCGACCCTGCTCTATTGCGAGGGCGGCCCGCAGAGCGTGGTCTCCCAGTTCTGGAGCTACCGCTGGAACTTCCAGTTGATGGCCGCCAACGGCTATATCGTGGTGGCTCCCAACCGCCGGGGCGTCCCCTCGTTCGGACAGGAGTGGCTCGACCAGATTTCGGGCGACTACTCGGGCCAGAACATCCGCGACTACCTTGCGGCCATCGACGACGTGGCCCGCGAACCCTGGGCCGACGAGCAGCACATGGGCTGCGTGGGGGCCTCCTATGGCGGCTATTCGGTCTATTTCCTGGCCGGACACCACGAAGGGCGCTTCAAGGCGTTTATCTCCCACTGCGGCATCTTCGACTTCGAGTCGATGTACGGAGAGACCGAGGAGCTGTTCTTCATCAACAACGATTACGGAGGTCCCTACTGGGATAAGTCCAACCCCACGGCCGTGCGCTCCTACGCCAATTCACCCCACAAGTTCGTGGACAAGTGGGATACGCCCATTCTGATCGTCACGGGCGAATACGACTTCCGTATTCCTTATACCCAGTCGCTCGAAGCCTTCACCGCAGCCCGCGTGCGGGGTATTCCCGCCCGGCTGGTGGAGTTCGAGAACGAAGCGCACCAGGTCTTCAAGCCCCAGAATTCGCTCGTCTGGAACCGCGAATTCTTCGGCTGGCTCGACAAATACCTCAAGCAGTAACGGGCGCAGCAGGTTCCGGAACAAGGGCACCTGCGGCCCGGCGGCTCTCCGCCCCGTGCGGCGGCCATGCACAAGCGAGCGACGATCCGTCGGGGATCGTCGCTCGCTTATCCATAGGAAACCGCCCCGGACTGCCGCCTGAATAAGCGGGCCGGAAAAGCCCGGAGAGCACGGTAACCGCATCCGGCAGCCCCCACCGGATGCGATTCCCTCATCTGCCCGGCGACATCCGAATGACACCCCTTATGGCTGATTCAAGGGTCTCCTTGCGGTATTTTTCGGGCAACCGTCCCGCCGCCGCGCGCGAACGTTACGACCACAAAAAGCGCGATTCCGAAGAAAAATTTTCTGCGCCTGCGGGCGGTTTCGTTGAAACATTTTCCCGGTTCGTTGAATTTATTTTATAATAGGTGTCCCGCTGCCTATTTTTGCGGAGCAATTAAAAACAGAACCTTATGAGAATCCAGCTACCGATGTTTCTCGCTGCGCTCACGCTGCTGGCCGCAGCCTGCTCGCAGGAGGAGGGCGCGAAGCCCGGCAACGGGAAAATCCGGGTTTGCGTAGGCGCTCCCGACGGGCCGTCGCCGCAGACGGCCATCGGCGACGACGGCATCACGGCCCGGTGGGAGCCCGGCGACCGGATCGGCCTCTGGGCCGCAACCGACGAAGGGTTCGTCCTGGCCGCCGAGCCTTTCACGCTGTGGCACTACGGAACCGAATATCCGACGGCCGTCTTCACGGCCGAGATCGACCCGATGGCTGCGGGAAGCTATACCTACTACGCCCTCCACCCCGCCCCCGCGACGTGGCAGGGCACCGCGGCGGAGTACGAGATTCCCGCCGTGCAGGACGGCACGTTCGACGGCACGCTGGATCTGATGGTCGCCGAGCCCGTGCGGGGCGGCGAGCTGACGGCCGATAGCGGCGAGCGGATCGACCTGCACTTCCGCCACCTGACGCATGTGCTGCGAATCACGATTCCCGAGGACAAAAATCTGGCGGGACAACCCCTCACGGGGCTCGAAATCGCCTTCCCCGCCCCAGTGGTCGGGCGCGTTCGGGTCGATGCAGCCGACCCGACGCCGGAGATCGCGTTTGTCAGCGGGGGGGGGTCGGTGTTGCGGCTTGAATTCGCCGAGCCCGTCGATGCGGGCGCGACCGTCTGGGCGGTGATCGCCCCGTGCGACCTCACGGGCGGGGAGCTCGTATTCAAGGGGCTTGTCGGCAAACGCGAATCCGAGACCGTCTCGACGCCGGGCCGCCTGCTGGCGGCAGGCCACACCACCCCCATTGCGCTCACGATCCCCAAGCTGTACCACAACACACGCCTGAACTTCTCGCTGGGTGAAAACCATCTGGGCGAAGCGGTCCGCGAGTTCACGCTCACGGCTCCCGAAGGGTGCGACCTGGGCGGAGGCAGCAATGTGCGCACCTTTACCGTGAATAGCGACAATCACTACGAAATCAATTTCGAGGGCGATTTCACGGACCAACTGTCCGGACGCCCCATAACGGTCGCCTTCGACTCGGAGAACGCACTGGTCACCGACACGTTCACCATGCCGCAGCTCAACGCCGACGAAAACAACGACATCCCCGCGCTGACGGTTCCCTACCTGATGGCCCAGGACTTCGACACCATCGGCGGTAAGGACGGTTACGACATCGGCAGCGAGTGGAAAAGTACCGACCCCAACAACACGGCCCCGTCGTCGCTCGACGGATGGGGGCTGACAGGCTGGACGGGATCGCGGGCAGGCGTGGGCCCGAGCCCCACCTCGCTCCGCATTTCGTGCAACACGATCATCGTCTTCGGCAATCCGCAATCCCGGCGTCAGGGACGGGTCGATACGGCGCCGCTGACGGGCATCAAGCCCGGCAAGAGCCCGACGGTGCGCGTATCCTACACCTACTGCGGCACCCTGTTCGAGGGGGTCGGCAGCGGCGGCAACATCCTCGTCTCGGCGGGCTACACCCGCCAGACGGGAGGCATCGACAGCAAGAACGAAATTTCGGACATCCTCATACCGGAGGCCGCGGTCGGCAAGGACGCCACCGACAACAACGCCCACTACGATATGGCGGGCCTCCACGCGAACGACTTTAGGATCGCAGGATGCACCTCCGACGTGCGGCTGAGCTGGCGCGTGACCACCGACCGCAAGGGCGGCATAGGGGGCAACGGCTGCTACTGGCTCTACATCGACAACATCAAGGTACAGATCGTCCAATAACGACTCAGGCATGAAAACTTACCTCATCCTTATCCTCGCCCTCGCTTCGGCGCTGCTGGCGGGATGCGACAAAGAGAGCGGAGCCGACGACGCACCCGGGCAGGTGCGTCTGAGCTGCCGCGCATCCGAGCGGATCGAGATCGCCGGGCGGCACGGGCTGCAGACGACAGCCCCCTCCGGAGAGGAGTTCTCGCTACGCATCACCGGCCCCGACTACGACCGGAGCTGGGCGAGCGTAGCCGACTTCGACCCCGAGAACGAATGGTTCTCCCCGGGCAGCTACACCGCCTCGGTCGCCTGGGGCGACCCGCAGGCCGAAGGGACAGACAAGCCCTGCTTCGCCGGCGCGCAGGAGTTCACGATCATCCCCCGCCGCACGGTCGATGTGGCTGTCACGGCTCTGCTCGCCAATACGAAGGTGCGCATCGTTTGCACCGAAAACTTCCTCGGTTATTTCCACGACGCCGCCTTCCGCGTGACCACCGCCGCGGGCAACGAATTTCCGTTCCGCTTCGGCTTCGACGGCGAGAGCGACACGGCCGAGCCCGTCTATGTGCGGCCCGTCTCGTTCACGGTCTCCGGCTCGGCACTCAAACAGACCGGCGCCGAGGTGACCTTCTCGGAGCAGAGCTGCCCCGAGGCCAAGCCCCAGACCCTCTACACCTATCGTTTCGACGTCTCGCAGGCCGGACAGACCGTCGTGAGCATCTACCTCGACGACACCCTTTCGGAGACCCGCGAGGTGGACGAGGAGCTCAACGACAACGCCAAACCCGATTTCATCCGCTAAAAAAACCACCCGATATGAAACACACGAAACCCATCACCGAGGCCCTGCTGGTCTGCGCCCTGCTGACCGCGGGCTGCGTGAGCGAAAACACGGATTTTTCCCTGCCGGTCGCTCCGGAGGGCACCACCGGAAGCCTGTCGCTCTCGGCAATGACGCTCGACGTGGTCGCCGACGCGGAGATCGTCCCCTCGTCCACGCGGGCCGTGACCACCGAGGATTTCACAGTCGATCTGCTGGACGACGCGCAACAGGTGGTCCGCACGTTCCGCTATGGCGACAAACCCGCCGACCCGATCGAAATGGAGGTCGGCAGCTACACGTTGCGCGCCTCGTCGGGCACGCCCGAAGCGGCCGCCTGGGAGAGCCCCGCCTATTCCGGTAGTCAGGATTTCGCCATCGCCAAGCTCGAAACCACCGAGCTGGGGGCCGTGGTCTGCCGCCTGTCGAACGTCAAGGTAACGGTCACCTATGCCGCCGACCTGCTCGACCTGCTGGGCCCGGGAACCGTGGCCGAAGTCGCGGTGGACGACCGCACGCTCGCCTTCGGGCTCGACGAGCGGCGGGCGGGTTATTTCAGCGCCGCCGAGGGCGGCAGCACGCTCACCATGCACCTCACCGGCACGCTGGACGGCGAACCGCTCGATATGACCTCCCGCATCGAGGGGGCGAAGGCGGGCCAGTGGCGCAAGATCCATGTGGCCGTCGCCCACACCTCCGAGGGCAAGGCCAAGATCGTCGTGACGGTCGAGACGTGGACGCTCGACGAGCAGATCACCGTGGACATCGATCCGATGGAGGAGGTGATCCCCGACCAGCCCGGGGGTGACGCGCCCGCGATCGAATGGCCCGGTCACGACCTGAGCGAGCCGTTCCAGCTCAGGGCTTCGATGTTCGATGAAGGGGTATGCACCGAACCTTTCGCCTTCACCGTCGCCATCCCCAACGCGGCCGCGCATTTCCTCGTGGAGATCGGATCGACGAACGAAAGTTTTATCGCCGACCTCGAAAAGACCGGCATCCCGACCGCTTTCGACCTCTGCGAGCCGGGCGATGCGGCCACCCTGCTCTCGGCGATGGGCTTCCCCGTGGGCGACCGCGTGAAAGGCCAGACCGAAGTGGGATTCGACCTGACGACCCAGATGCCGCTGCTCTACAACTTCGAGGGCACCCATACGTTCCGCTTCGCGGTCACCGACGCCAAGGAGCTCACCGCCGAACAAGCGCTGACCATCCTGGTCGATCACGCTTCCGAAACCGTCGAAGGCCCCACGATCGTCTGGGCCGGCGGTTACGATTTCGACACCCGTTACGACGTGGTCGCCGACCTGACCGTAAACATCGAAGTGGCGGCGCCTGCGGGAATTAAGGGCTTTACGGTGGATATCGTCTCCGACACGCTCACCCCCGAAGAGCTCCAAAGCGCCGGTCTGAGCGACCACATCGACCTCGTCAATCCGGGCGAGATGGAGGTGTACCTCCACAGCTTCGGCTTCCCCACGGGCGACGCGGTGCGCGACCAAGCCGAAGTCGGCTTCGACATCACCGACCTGGTGCAGCGGATGCTGGCACATATCGGCTCCGGCGATTCGGACTTCACGCTGACGGTCACCGACAATAACGACGTGCAGACCGTCCGCACCCTGATGCTTCGCGTACTGTAACCCATAAACCGACCGACCGATGAAACATGCAATCAGATACCTGTTCATCCTTGCGGGGGCGCTCCTCTCGGGCGCCTGCGCACAGGAGGGGCCCGAGGGTGCGGCCGACGGCGAGGGCACGCTCACGCTCCGCCTGCTGACCGGCACCCGTGCCGACGGCGACGGCTACGACGCCCGCGATTACGGCAGCGTGCGCATTTACAATGCCGAGGGGCTCATCCGCGCCTATGCCTGTTCGCCCGAATCGCCCATGCCGGAGTCGCTCGACCTGAGCCTGCGGGCCGGCGAGTACACGATCGAGGCCGAGGCGGGCGACAGAACCCCCGTCTCCTTCGACCGCCGCAGCTATGCCGGCAAGGAGACTTTCACCGTCGCCGCCGGCGAAAAACGGGAACTCGAAGTGCGCTGCAAGCTGCTCAATTCGCTCGTCGAGGTACGCTTCGACGAAACCATCCGCCGGAATTTCGGCACCGACTTCCGTGCCGACCTCTGCGCCGCCGAAACCTTCGACGCCGAAGCGGTGGAATCGGGCCGGGTACCGTCGCTCCGCTTCACGGACGACGGCGAAGGCTGCTTCCTGCCGGACGAGGGAACGGAGACGATCTGCTGGCGCTTCACCGGCACCCACACCGAGCGGGGCGAAATCACCAAGACGGGCTTCATCGGCGAAGTAAAACCCGCCGGGAAGTACATCCTCACGCTCCGCTACTCCAAAGACCTGGGAGGCGAGGTGAGCTTCACGCTCGAAATCGACGACACGACCGACGACAGCGACGACGTGATCCTGGTCAATCCGGCCCCCTCGATCCGCTGGGGCGGCAACGACCTGGAGGAGCGTTACCCGATGAGCGAAGGGATGCAGGTCGCCCTGGAGATCAAGGCCTTCAACGGCATCGAAGCGCTGCGTGCGCAGATCGCCTCCCCGGTGCTCACCGCAGAGGCGCTCGCCGAAATGCACCTCGCCCCGGAGATGGACCTCGTGCACCCGGCCTCGGAGGAGATGGCCGCGCAGCTCACCGCGCTGGGGTTCCCCGCGGGCGCGACGATCGCCGGCGAGAAAAACCTGCGATTCGACCTCGCGGGCTTCGTCGCCGAGCTGCTCGCACGCTGCAAGGGATACGACACCTGCGACCACGACCTGACCCTGCGGGCCACCGACCGGCTGGGGCGCGAAAGCGTCGCCACGCTGCGGCTGCGATACGTCAAAACCATCAATACGGCCCTCTATAACCGCGACGCGGACCTGTGGGCGAATACGGGCACGATGACCCTCACGCTCGAAGCCGGCACCGCTGCCGACCGCGTCGGCCTCCGCTACCGCCGCACGGGTGACACGCAGTGGCAGCACGCCGCGCTCGCCGCGCTGGACGAAGGGCGCTTCACCGCCTCGATCGCCCCCGTCTGGAGCGAGGGAACCAATGCGGCAGGGCTCACGATCCACACCGTCGATCCCTCCACGGGACTCTTCGCCGGCCGCACCTACGAATACGAGCTGTTGCTCGACGGCGAAGCGGTGGACACCGGTACGTTCTCGACGGAGCAGGGCGACGCGATCCCCAACGCCGGCATGGAACAGTGGAGCACCTACAACGTGGTGGGCGGCACCTTCACCGGCGGCTCGGTTCCCTACCCCAACGCTTCGGGCGACACCGTGGGGTGGACGAGCGGCAACAACAAGCAGACCAACGGTCTGTGCACCGGCAGCGACTTCGAGGGACACAACGGCGAACGTTGCGCCCGGCTGCAGGGGGCGACGGCTTTCAGCATCTTCGCCGCAGGCAACCTCTTCACGGGCCATTTCGAGTGCGGCACCGGCACGTTCGACACGTTCGGCTTCGCCTCCTTCGGCCACAAATACCGCTTCAGCGCCCGTCCGACGGCGCTCCGCCTGCGCTGCCACGCCACCATCACCCCGATCACCAACAAGGGCAGCATCGACGACACGCACGCCGTGGGCGACACCGACCCGGCCCGCATCCTGGTCTGCATCGTGGACTGGACGGCGCAGCACCGGGTGAAATCGGGCGCCAGCGCCGACGTCACAACGTTCTGGAATCCGGAAAACACAACCGATCCGGGCGAGGGCCCCATCCTGGGATACGGCACCCTCAACCTCGAAACCTCGACCGACGGATGGACCGAACTGACGCTTCCCATCAGCTATTACGACCCCGCGGGCACGCCGGCAGCGGACAACTATTCGCTGGTGATCTCCTGCTCGGCGAGCGCCTACGGCGACTACCTCACGGGCAGCACGAACAACGTGCTCTACGTCGAAGATTTCGAGTGGGTATATTAACGACAAGGAAAAACGAACGCCTCACCATGCGAACCAACAAACTAACGGGTCTGCTCCTGCTGCTGTGCCTCGCGGGCACGGCGCAGGCCCAGCAGCCCGTCACGCCGGCGGACAGCGCCGCCTCCGTCGCCGACGCCGGCAGCACGGAGCTGACCGTAAACCAGCGCCGGCAGGAGCGCGGCCTCACCTCGAAATCCAACGTCTTCGTTCCCCGGGGACAGTGGATCTTCGGCGGGACGGCCTCCTACTCGACCCACTCCAACGACAGCTACAACTTCCTGGTGGTCGAAGGGATCGACTCCAAGGGGTACACCTTCAAGGTGAGCCCGCTGCTGGCCTACGCCTTCCGCGACAATATGGCCCTCGGCGCACGCTTCATCTACGGTCGCACGCTGCTCCAGATCGACGGAGCCGACATCAAGATGGGCGATCCCGACACGGGAATCAACCTGACCACGGACTACTACTACGCTATCAGGCACTCCTACACCTTCGCCGTCATCTGGCGCCAGTACATCCCCCTGGGCAACAGCAAGCGTTTCGCCCTGTTCACCGAGACGCAGCTCGCGGGGGGCGGGACGCAGGCCAAGTTCGCCATGGAGCAGCCCAAAAAGGACCAGTTCATCCCCTACAAGGGGACTTACGAAACGGGATACCACTTCTCGCTGGGCGTCTCGCCCGGCCTGATCGCCTTCGCGACCAACAATATGGCCGTCGAGGTGAGCGTCGGGGTCATGGGCATCCAGTACTCCCACACCAAACAGACCCACAACCGCATCAGCGTGGGCGAACGCTCGTCGAGCAACATGAATTTCAAGGTCAATATCTTCTCGATCGGCCTGGGCATCTCGTTCTACCTCTAAACCAAGCGACATGAAACAGATCATCTCCTTTACGCTGGCCCTGCTCGCTTTCACGGGCTTCCCGTCGCCGTCCGCCGCAGCCGTTCCCTCCCTGCCCGACCCGTTCGCCGCCGCGCCCGTACCCGGCACGACGAGCGCGGACCTCGCCGAAGTCGCCCCTTCCGTCCTTTCCGAAGCCGCTCCCGAGACCTGCATCGCCGCTCCCGTCTTTGACGAGGTGTTCCTGCCCGTGCAACGCGAGGAGCGGAAGCGGCAGCGTTTCCTGCCCATGCGCCGCCGCATCGACCGCAAGGTGGACAACATCAAATTCGCCTACAAGGGCGAGGTGATCCTCGGCCTCACCGCCTCCTACGGCACCCTGACCAGCGAGGACACCGACTACTTCCTGCTGCTGGACAACTTCAACGCCGACGGCTCGATCACCACCGTAAACCCCTTCATCGGCTACTTCTACCGCGACAACCGCTGTGTGGGCGTCCGCTTCGGCTACCGTCATATCGGGGGAACGCTGGGGAACATCGATCTCGACCTGGGCGACCAGAACGACTTCGACTTCTCGATCGACAACATGGATCTGTCGAGCGACAACTTCTCGTTCGGGGTTTTCCACCGCTCCTACGTGGGGCTCGACCGCAAGGGACGCTTCGGGCTGTTCGCCGAGCTGGAGCTCTCGGTGACCACCGGATCGTCGGACTTCAAGTACAAGTCGGGCGACACCTACAAAACCACCTACAGCGACAATTTCCAGGCCCGCCTGTCATTCAATCCCGGTATGGCGGTCTATATCTTCCCCAACGTCTGCGGCACGCTCTCGTTCGGACTGGGCGGCATCCAGTACTCCTCGGTGACGCAGAAAGACGAAAACGGCGTGAAGACCGGCTCGCGCGAAGCCTCGAAGATGCGATTCCGCCTCAACCTGGCCAATATCAACATCGGTATGACCGTTCATCTGTGGGACAAGAAAAAGAAGTGACCATGAAAACACGCCATATTGCCCTCCTGCTGGGGCTTTGCGCCCTGATGCTGACCCCCGGCTGCATCCGCAACGACATCCCCTACCCGGTGGTGCCGCTCGAAATCCTCGGCATCGAGGGCGAGGGTTTCACCTGCACGGTCAGGGACATCGACCCCGTGACCCACACGGCTACGCTGCAACTGGAGGAGACCACCGACATCGCCCGGGTGACGATCACCGGCGTCACCCTCACCGAAGGGGCCGAGCCGTCGCGCCCGCTGACCGGGACGTTCGACCTGCGCAGCCCGCTCTACGTCACCCTCTCGCTCTATCAGGACTACGACTGGACGATTCGCGCCGAACAGACCGTGGAGCGCAGTTTCCGCGTCGCGCAGCAGGTCGGGGAGACCGAATTCGACCTGAAGAACCGCATCGCCCGGGCCCGGGTGCCCGAGGGGGAGGTCGATCTGACCGACGTGCATGTGACCGAGCTCAAGCTCGGCCCGCGCGACATCACCACGATCGACCCGCCGAAGGAGGAGCTGACCGATTTCACGTCGGTACGGTACGTCGAGGTCAGCTACCACGACGTGCGCGAACGCTGGTCGCTCTATGTCACGCCGACCGATGTGACCGTGCAGCTCACGGGCGCCGACGCCTGGACGAGCGTCATCTGGCTCTCGGGCACCGGGCTCAGCGGCACGGAAATGGGCTTCCGCTACCGCAAGGCGGGCGATGAAACGTGGCTGGAGGTGCCGGACGTGACCGTCACGGGCAGCACGTTCACCGCACGGCTGGCGGCAGAACCCGAAACCGAATACCAGGTGCTCGCCTACTCCGGCGACAAGCAAACCGACCCGCTCACCGTGCGCACACAGGAGGCCAGACAGGTGACCAACAGCGGTTTCGAGGATTGGTGCTCCGTGGACGACATCATCTATCCCTATGCCCCCGGCGCATCTCCCTACTGGGGCACGGGCAACGTGGGGGCCAGCCTGGGCAGCGCCGTGCTCACGGACAAGACCACCGACACGCGACCCGGCTCGGAGGGCCTCTACGCCGCCCGGCTCGAATCCAAGACCGTCATCGGCAAGTTCGCCGCCGGCAACCTGTTCATCGGCAAGTACGCCGCCACGCGCGGCACCAACGGCATCATCACCTTCGGAGCGCCGTTCACCTGCCGCCCGACGGGGCTGCGCATCTGGGTGAAATACACGCAGGGCAGCATCAACAAGATCGACAAGGTACCCGCCGGAGTCACCATCCGGCAGGGCGACCCCGACACGGGCATCGTCTATATCGCGCTCGGCACCTGGACGGCCGAGGAGTACGGCTACACCGAGGACAAAGGGGTTCCGACCCGCTTCGGCACCGACGAGTCGCCCATCTGCATCGATACGCGCAACGTGAACACCTTCTTCAAGCCCGACGGCAAGGACGTGGTGGCTTACGGCGAGCAGCTGATGACCTCGACCGTCGGCGAATGGACGCAGTACACCATCCCGCTCGACTACCGCACCACCGCCGTCGTCCCGACGCATATCATGATCGTCTGCTCGGCCTCGCGTTACGGCGACTATTTCACCGGCTCCACCGACAGCCGGATGTGGGTCGATGACTTCGAGCTGCTCTACGAATAGGGATGCCGGACAAGCAGGACGGGGAGGCTTTGCGGCCTCCCCTTTTTCGTCTCGCGCGCAAAGCTGCCGTCCCGCGCAGCCGGCCGCCGAGCGGTCGGCGCGGCAGACCGGCGCAGGACGGGTCGGAATGGTACCGTTGTTGCGCAGGCGTCCCGGTAACGAAACGCTAAAAACGAAGGCAATGAACGACGTGAAATTTCCATCCGATCGCACCATCCTCTCGACGGACAACAACGGATTCGCCGGCGACGAGCGCGACGAAAACCTGGTGGCGGAGAACCTGTGGGAGAGCGAAATCCCGACCGACGACCGTATTCCCGACGCGACCGGCGAGATCGAGGAGGACAACCGTCCCGTCTATGATGAAGAGGGGTACGGCAACGACCCGGGGCCGGGCCACTGACCGAGGCTTCGGGACATCCTCCGCTTAGCGTGCAGGCAAGAGTCCCGGCGGACAGCCCGCCCGCGATGCCCGCAGCGGCACGCACGGATACAACCCCCGAGCGGCACGGATGCGCACACCCCGCAACCAGCCAACCGGTTACCTTGCGCTAAAAGGCGCATCCCGTCCGGCGCCCTATTCCCCCTCGGCAAAGGCCTTGAGCCGGGCGATCTCCTCGGGCCACCGCTCCTCGTCGGGGGTTTCCAGGATGATCGGCATGCCGTCAAAACGGGGGTCGCGGGCGATGTAACGGAAACACTCCATGCCGATCTGTCCCTCGCCCATCGGGGCGTGGCGATCCACGCGGCTGCCCAGCGGCTTCATCGCATCGTTCAGATGCAGACCCCGCAGGTACCTCAGCCCGACGATCCGGTCGAGCTCGCCGAACGTGCGCTCGCACGCCTGCTGCGTGCGCAGGTCGTACCCGGCGGCAAAGGCGTGGCAGGTGTCGATGCAGACCCCCACGCGCGACTTGTCCTCCACCGCGTCGATGATCTCGGCGAGCTGCTCGAAAGCGTATCCCAGGTTGGAGCCCTGTCCCGCCGTATTCTCGATCACGGCCGTCACGCCGCGCGTGCGGTCGAGCGCCAGGTTGATCGACTCGGCGATGCGTCGCAGACATTCGCTCGCCGAAATGCGGTTCAGGTGGCTGCCCGGATGGAAATTGAGCCGGTCGAGCCCGAGCAGCTCGCAGCGGCCCATCTCGTCGTAAAACGCCGCGCGGGATTTTTCGATCCCCTCGCGGTCGGGATGGCCCAGGTTAATCAGGTAGCTGTCGTGGGGCAGGATGCTCTGCGGGGGATAGCCCCCGGCGCGGCAGTTGGCCCGGAATGCCTCCGCCTGACGCGGGTCGAGCGGCGCGGCGGCCCACTGGCGCTGGTTCTTGGTGAAAAGGGCGAAACCCGTGGCTCCTATCTTCCGGGCGTTGAGCGGGGCGTTTTCCGGCCCGCCCGCGGCGCTGACGTGTGCTCCGAAGTATTTCATAGTTTTTGCAAGGCGATTAAATCAAGGCAAATATACCGTTTTTCTAAATAATTTCATAAATTTGTACCGCTTAAATCCGCTTACAACACACGGAATGAAACCTATTTACGCAGTACTCGCGCTCGCGCTCGCCGGAACCTGCGCACCGGCGGCACGGGCCCAGATCTCCATCGACGAGGTCAATGCCCGTCAAACCCCCGTCCGTTTTTCAGACCCCGTGAAGTTCGATTCGGTCGATACGGACTACTTCAGCCCGGCCAAGTACCGTGCCGAACGAGCCGCCATCCGCAAGGAGCGCAACTTCCTGGAATTCGGAGGCGGACTGCTCGGCTCGCTCACCTCCTACAACGATTCGTGGCGGGCCACTTCGGGCGGCGACAACGCGATGGCCGTGATCGCCAACTTCAACCTGCACCACACCTTTACCAAGGAGCGTTTCTTCATCGAAACGAAATTCGACCTGAAGTTCGGCTACAACCGCATGGACGTCGAAACCGAGGATGCGGCGGGCAACACCCTGAGCAACGGCGTGTGGTTCAAGAACCAGGACGAATTTTCCGTCTCGACGGCCCCGGCCTACAAGCTGCCGCGCAACTGGTCGCTGGCCTCCAATATCAAGTTCCGCAGCCAGATCGCCAACGGCTACGTCTCCCGCACCAGCCAGACCCCGGACGCACGCAAGAGCACCTTTATGGCTCCCGGCTACCTGGATGTTTCGCTCGGTTTCACCTGGACCAGCCCCAAGCCCAAATTCCCCGTCAAGGTAAACCTTTCGCCCATCGCCCTGAGCGCCGTGTTCGTCGAGAGCGGACAGGTGCGCCGCAACACCTGGGACGACAAGCCCGGCTGGGACGCCTACGGCCTGGCGGGGCCGAACAAGACCTCCAAATACGAAGGCGGCTCCTCGATCCAGATCGACTTCGACCGCACATTCTTCAAGGGGGTGCTTCGCTACCGCACCACCCTCTTCTCGTTCTACGGCTGGATCACCAGCGCAAGCCAGAAAAACAAGTACAGCGGCTACCGGGACTACCGGCAGGCGCTCGACCAATGGGCCGCGCTGGAGAATCCCGACCCGACGCTCAAACCCCAGCTCACGATCCATCCGACCGTGCGATGGGAGAACAAAATCGACATCAAGGCCACCAAATACCTGACCACCAATTTCAGCTTCCAGCTCTACTACAACCGTGCGCAGAACACGAGCGTGCAGACCGAGACGCTGCTGAGCGTGGGCCTTACCTACACCTTCAAGAACAAGTGACATGTACCGCAACTCCCGCCGTACCATCCTCTTTCCCCTGCTGCTGGCAGCGGGCGTCGTCGCCGGGCTGCTGCTGGGCCAGTTCCTGGGCCGCAACAGCCTGGAATCCCGCATGCGGAACGTATTGCAGGGGTTGAGCCTGCCGACCAACAAGCTCACCTACACGATGGCCCTGATCGAGCGCGAATGGGTCGATTCGATCCCGATGGACACGCTCGCCGAACGGGTGATCCCCCTGCTGGTTTCGGAGCTCGATCCCCACTCGGCCTACATTCCCGCGTCGGAGATGCAGCGCGTGAACGAGCCGCTCGAAGGGGAGTTCGACGGCATCGGCGTGGTATTCAATATGGCTACCGATACGGTGATCGTGCTCAACGTCATCCCGTCGGGGCCGAGCGACCGCGCGGGCGTGCGGGCCGGCGACCGCATCCTGCGCATCAACGACTCGCTGGTAGCCGGACAGCGGATTCCGCAGGAGCGGATCGTCAGGCGGCTGCGGGGGCCGCGCGGCTCGAAAGTGCGTCTCTCGCTCGGACGGCAGGGCATCGGGGAGCCGGTGGAGGTGGAGGTCGTGCGCGACGTGATTCCCCTGCGCAGCGTCGAATCGGCCTTCATCATCCGCGACGACATCGGTTTCGTCAAGCTCTCGCAGTTCGCCCAGACCACCCACCGCGAGCTCACCGACGCCCTGGACACGCTGCGGCGGCAGGGCATGAACAAGCTGATCCTCGACCTGCGCGGTAATTCGGGCGGCTACCTCGATCAGGCGATCCGGCTGGCCAACGAGTTCCTGCCCGCAGGCGACCTGATCGTCTATACCGAGGATCGCAACCACGAACAGGTGCGCGAATACGCCGACGGCACGGGACGGTGGCAGGAGTTGCCCCTGGCGGTGCTCATCGACGAACAGAGCGCCTCGGCAAGCGAGATCCTCGCGGGCGCCCTCCAGGACAACGACCGGGGCACGATCGTCGGCCGCCGCTCCTTCGGCAAGGGGCTCGTGCAGCGGCAGATCGGCTATCCCGACGGCTCGGCACTGCGGCTCACCACGGCCCATTACTACACTCCCACGGGCCGCTCGATCCAGAAGCCCTACACCGTCGGCGACAACGCCAGCTACGAGGACGAGCTGTGGAACCGCTACGAGCACAACGAATTCTTCACGGCCGACAGCATCCGTTTCGCCGACTCGCTCCGGCGCCTGACGCCCGGAGGCAAGGTCGTTTACGGGGGCGGCGGCATTATGCCCGACCGTTTCATCCCGGCCGATACGAGCGACGTGACCCGCTACTTCATCGAAGTGTCGGGCCGCAACATCCTCTACCGCTACACCATCGAGTACGCCGACCGCCACCGCGAGGCGCTCAACGCCGTGCGTTCGGTCGCGGAGCTGCGCGAGCTGCTCGACCGGGACACGGGGCTCGTGGACGACTTCGTACGCTATGCCGCACGCCACGGCGTGAAGCCCGACTACCGGCAGATCGCCCGCTCGCGCCGTCTGATGGAGGCGCAGCTCAGGGCCTACATCGGCCGCAACACGCCGCTGGAGGACAACGGATTTTACGCCAACATCTACCCCGTCGATGCGGTGATAACCGCCTCGATCGAGCTGCTCGACGAACCCGCGACCAAACAACCCGCCGACCATGATTAAGCGCATCATCGGACTGCTATTCGTCGCAGCGGCGATCGCGGTCATCGTCCTGACCGTCCTCGATCGCAACGCCTACACCTCGCTCGTACGGACGAACGGAACGACGCAGGCCGGGGCCGCAGCGATGGACGGCAGCGCAGACGGCAACACGGCTGACGTGGGCAACATGAACAGCACGGGCGGTATGGACAGCAGGAGACCGGCCGTAAGCGCCGGAGCAGACGGCACCGCGGGTGGAGCGGACGGCATGGTCAGAACGCATAGCACAGGCGGAGCGGACGGTTTCGCTCCGGAAAGCGGTGTCGTCCCCGCATCCGCCGTACCGGATTCCGCCGTCGTGCGAACGAGCCCGCCGGTCGAAGCGGACACCCGGACAGAGGGCGGGCCGGCTTCCCGGACAGACAACCGCTAACGCGGAAGCGCACTCCGTCTCTCCTCTCTGCACAACGCACAGCACCCCGGACACAACAAACGAACGGCCGCCTTTGCCCGGTGTGAAGGCGGCCGTTAATCGGTCGGAGCGCCACCACCTAAGGCGTCCCGCACGGAAAGTCCGTTGCGGAAGCCCGAGCAGGCCGGTGCAGGGTCAATCGCGGGCGAACTGCCGGGACTGCGAAAGACCTCCCGCACGGAAAGTCCGTCGCAGAAGCCCGAGCGCTCCGGATGCAGGGTCAATCGCGGGCGAACTGCCGGAACTGCCTAAAGCCTCCCGCACGGAAAGTCCGTCGCGGAAGCCCGAGCGCTCCGGATGCAGGGTCAATCGGCGGCAGGGACGATCAGCCGGCCGGTATATTCGACCCGGTAGGTTCCGGCGCAGACGAACGTGAGCGAGAGCTCCACATCCCGCACCTGGCCGTCGATCTCCGTCAGCACATAGCGTTCATAGGGAGTGCCCGCAATCCGGGGAACGACCTGCTCCGCCTCCACGTCGATCCAGCCGGCGGCAGGCGTGTAACGGATCCCGTAGGCCTCCATTTCGAGCGGGGGCATCTTATCGGCGAAGCGCGTTTCGTGCATGAACAACGCGAGCGTCCGTTGCTCCGCAGGTGCCTGCGCCTCCATCGGTACGAGCTCGAAGCGGGCCTTTTCGTCCACGAAGCGATCGCCCGTGGCGATGGTCTCCACCTCGGCACGGCCGAAGAAAAGCATGGAGGTATTCACCCAGCCGTCCGCGACGGCGTCGTTGTTTCGGGCCCAATCGTAACCGGCCGGGAGGCCGTTGCCCGCCGGGGGCGTGTCGTCGCCGTCGTCACAGGCCGAAAAGGTCGTCAGCGCAGCGAGCGTCAGCAGCAAGGTGCAAAATCGTTTCATCGGTTCGGAATTGAGGTTTTACAAAAGAATACTGAGCCGCACGCCCATCGTGCGGGGACGTCCCTGCTGCACGAAGGCATTGCGGATCGATACGAAATAGAAAGCGTCGTAACGGGTGTCGAAGAGGTTGCGCACCCACAAATCGAGCGTATAATGCCGGTGCTCGAAGCGCACCGAGCACTCCGTAAGCAGGTAGAAGGGCTGGCCGAGGCTGTTCCGTTCGTTCCACCAGATGCGCCCCAGACCGCTGACGCCCGCGCTCACCACCACCCGGTCGAGCCACCGCAGCCCGGCGGGAATGGCCCACGACGCCTGCACCGAAGCCGTGTGCTGCGGAGCATAGGGCACGAACCGGTGGCGGAAGTCCTCCTGTCCGTTGTCATAGCGCACGAAACGGGCGTTGGTGTAGCCATAGGCCGCATTGAACTCCAGCCGCCGCGCCACGACCGCCTGCAGGGAGGCCTCGCCGCCGAAGCTGCGCGTGCGGCCGGCGTTGGTCATCATGCGACCCGTGCCCAGGTCGTCGGGAAAGACGGTGAGCTGCTGGTCCCGGCAGTCGATCCAGAAGAGCGCGAGGTCGGCCCGAAGCGTCCCGGAGGGGTTCTCCAGGTGGCTGCCGAGCTCGTAGTTCCAGCTCTTCTCGGGTTTGTAGGTCACGATGTCGGCCACGTCGCCGAGCGTGCCGATGCCCATTTGTTTCATCATCTGCTGCTGGAGCACGTCCGAAAACATCTGGGTGTTGAATCCCCCCGCCTTGTATCCCTTGGCCACCGAAGCATAGAGCGTACTGCGCCTCTCCGCGCCCAGCCGCACCTGCGCCGAGAAACGGGGCAACACCTCGGTGAAGGAGAGACGCAGGGCATCGTCGTTGTCGATGGCGATACGATGGGGGTAGATCCGGCCGTCGGAGACGGTCTGCGTGGTATAGTCGCTTGCGGTGGCGCTACGGTAGTCGAGGCGTCCGTGCTCGTAATCGACCCTCAGGCCGGCGGCCAGCCGCCACCGCCCCAGCACGAGCGTCGATTCGTGGTAAAGGGCCGCCCCCCACGAGGGATTGCGGAAGCGGCTGTCGAGCAGGAATTCGTCGGTCGGCGAGTCGGGCGTGCCCCACCATGCACGTATCTCTTCGGAGCGGATATGGCTGAGAATCAAATTGTCGATTCCATCTTTGAGGAAAGTCACCGGGGCCTCCATCCGCATGTGGCGCACGAAGCCGAATGCCCCCGCAAGCCAGCGGTAAACCCCATCGTCGCGCGAGCGAACCACCACGTCCTCGGTCAGGGCGTGCTCGGTGCGGGCCTGCGTCAGCGTGAAATAGGAGAGGGGCAGGAAATCCTGATCGAGCACCATCTCGTCGTCGAGGTACTGGTAGCTCGTGATGCTGCTGAGCGAGCAGCCCCCCAGATCGGCCCGCACGGTGAAGCCGTCGCTGAGGGTCGTGCGGCGGTAGGAGCAGGGGTCGTTGTAGGCGATCCGTCCCGGCGTGGGGGCATACTCCCCCGGCAGGGGTTCGTCGGTGGTACGTCCGGCGAAAGCATAGGCGTAACCGCCCTGCCGCAGATCGCCGAAAGCGAGCGTGTTGTCGATGCGCAGCCCGTCCCGCACGGCCCATTGCACGCGGAAGCGTCCGCCGCCCGACCGTTCCCAATCGCATTTGCGGCCCGTGAAGTCGTTGGTGTAAAACCCGTCGCTGCTCCCGTAATGGGCGGCGACGGACACCCCCACGTCGGGCGCGACCCGGAAGTAGGAGGAGGCCCTCGCCCGCCAGGTGTTGCCGCTGCCGTACTCCATCCCGATGCGGGCCCCTTCGTAAGTGAGGGGCGAAAGCGTGTAGATGTTGATGACCCCGCCCATCGTATTGCGGCCGTAGAGGGTGGACTGCGGCCCCCGCAGCACCTCGATCCGTTCGATGTCGGCCAGGTCGAAATCGTAGGCGTCCTTGTTCATGTAGGGCACGTTATCGACGTTGAGCCCCACGACGGGCTGGTCGATGCGGGCCCCCAACCCCCGCACATAAAGCGACGAGGTCATCCGCGAACCGTAGTCGGGCATGTGGAAATTGGGCACCAGCGACGCCGCATCCTTGAGCGAGCGGATGCCCTGCCGCTCGATCCGTTCGCGCCCGACCACCGAGGCGGCTACAGGCTGGTGACGCAACACAAGCCCCTGCTTGATGGCCGTCACCTGCACGCGTTCGACCGTCACCATCGTATCGACGGCCTCAGAGACAACACGAGGCGCCTCTTCCCGCCCGGGGACGGCCGCGGGGAAGTCCGACGCCGAGGCCGGAAGTGCGGCCGGCATCGCAAGAAGCAATGGAAGCAGGAATCGTCTTAAACGCATGAATTCGGCACAAAGAAACGCATTTATTTCGGAAACGTCAATCCTTAGTAATGAGGAGCCCGTGTACCATCGGTTCCGCTCGCGGGACACGCACGCACCAGACGCATAAGAGACCGGCGGACGGGCGGCGGAAGAGGGAAAGGAGAAAGGGGGAGGAAGAAAAGGAGAGAAAGGAAGACGAGAGAGTGCGCAGGAGGCGGCCGAAAACGGTCTGTCGGGCAGGCTGCGAACCGGTGCGATGCGCCAGAGGAGTGGTAAAATGCGAGTGCCAGATGTGACCGGAAAGCAGCCTCAGGGTGTCAGAGGGCGTCCACGCCGACCAATCCCCGCATGACGGCATAGATCGTCAGCCCGGCGACCGAACGCACCCCCAGTTTCTCGGTGATGCGCTTGCGATGGGAGATGACCGTGGTGAGGGCGATCCCCAGTTCGGCGGCGATCTGCTTGTTCTGGAGACCCCTCACCACCAGCCGCAGCACCTCCGTCTCGCGGGGCGTGAGCGGCTCGCAGAGCGGCTGTCCCGCCGGATCGGGCCTGACGCCGTGACCGTGGCGGTGCGCCCCCTGATGCATGCGCAGGATATCGCGGACGAGCTCCTGTTCGCGCTGGTGTACGTTCAGGCAGTGAAGCCCCGCAAACTGCTGCTGTGCCGCCCCATCCGTGAGCAGGATCGTCCGCATGCGCCGCCGTCCGAAAAACGCCGGATCGGAAAGATAGACGCCCGGGGTGACGAAATAGTGGTAGAACTCCTCCCCGCCGTACAAAACCCCCGACAAGTCGGCCGCCTCACCCCCGTCCGCGTATTGCGGAGCCGGCACCGTATCGGTTCCGCCCTGGGGCGCATCCGGCCCGTCCGTACGCGCAGGCGGGCCGCCGTGCAGCAGTTCGTCGAGGCTGCCGAACAGCGCCACCTCCCCCATCGGGATAATCCGCTCGAGCAGGGCGCGCAACCCCAGCCCGGTGAGCAGGTTGGGGGTGACGACGGCGATACGGGGCGGACGGGGCATGTTATTCGTGGTGATAGGGTTCGTTATTGAGGATGGTGAAGGCCCGGTAGAGCTGTTCGGCAAGGAGCACCCGCACGATCTGGTGGGAAAAGGTGAGCTTCGAGAGCGAAAGCCGCGCGTCAGCGCGGGCATACATCGCATCGGAAAACCCGTAAGGGCCCCCGACGGCCAGCACCAGACGGCGCGTGCCGCCGAGCATGCGTTTCTGCAACCAGCCCGCCAACTCCACCGAGCGGTACTCGGCCCCCCGCTCGTCGAGCAGGGTCAGGCAGTCGCCCGGAGCGACCTGCCTGAGCAGCGCCTCGCCCTCCAGCACGCATTGCTGCCGGGGCGTGAGGCTGCGCGTGCGCTTCACATCGGGCAGCATCGTGACGGTGAACCTGCAATAGAAGTTGATGCGCCGGGCATACTCCGCCACCAGCGCCGCAACCTCCGGCGAATCCGTCTTGCCGATCGTAAGCAGGTCGATATTCATGGGCGGGCGGGCACTGTTTTCCGGTCGGGACGGCTGCCTCTCGGAGCTGTCCGGGTTGTCGGGACAGCCAAGTCTGCCGAGGCTGTCGAGACGGTCGGGGTTGCCGTGGCTGCCAAACCTGTCAAGACCGTCGGGACTGCCAAGCCTCTCAAGAATGTCCGGGTTGCCGGGGCCGGAGCTGCCGGGGCTGCCGCCCCGAACCGTGCGGCAGAGCCGGCCGCACAAAAGCGGTCGCCGGCCGTCATAGGTCGGTGTTCCACTCGCCGTCGGCGTCGAGGTAGATGACGAAACGCTGCGGCTCGGCCTCTTTCAACCACAGGTAGGCCTTGTACATATTATAGCCGTTGCCCGAATCGCTGCCGAGCGCGAAGCCCGCCACCGAAGGGTGGTTGCGCGAGCGGAAGTACATGCCCCTGATGCGGTCCATATACTCCCCGAGCAGAGCGGGGTCATTGGAGGGGGTGCCCCCGATGCGGCGATCCTCCTTGCGGTCGGGGGCGTTGATGGCCGCCTGATCCACCACCATCAGCCCCATTTCGTCGCACAGGTCATAGAACCAGTAGGGCTGGGGATAGTCGGGGAAGAGCATATTGACGCCCGATGCGCGGAGCGCTTCGAGCTGCTTGCGCGTGGTGGCCAGATCGCCGGCGGCATTGTACGTGGCCTCCCGCACCGCGATTTCCGACCCGAGCCGCATCAGCCGCCCGTCCTCGATCCCGGTCGTGCCGAAGCCCAGCCGCACGGGGATGTATTCCCGCAGGGCGCCGTCCCGCTTGGTATAGAGCATCAGCCGGTACAGCGGAGCGTTCCTGCCGGGCCAGGGGTGTTCGTAGGTGTGGTAAACATAGGGATGAAAGCGCACCGTATCGGTCGAGCGGCCATCGACAGTCACTTCATTGATGCTGAAATCCAGCAATTTGCCCGTAGGATCGTAAAGGTCGTATCCGACGGTGACCGGCTCGGGATAGTTGAAGCCGTTCATCACCACGATCTGCAGGTCGAGCACCCCGAAACGGCGCGTGGAGTCGGGCACGAGCGCGGCGCTGAAATCCACCACGCTCCGCTTGTCCTGGCAGAGTACATAGCTGTTGGCGAAAGGCTCCGCCGGCGCCGGAATGAAACCCCGCTGCAACTCGGGCGTGCGGCTGTCGCGCAGGTCGAGCAGCACCACGTTGGGCCCCTCCTTCAGAAAGGGCGACACATAGAAGTCGGCCGGGGTGAGCGCATCCTCCACCTCGGCGACGGGACGGCCGTTAATGAGCAGCGTATAGGGCGAGCCGGTGTTTTCGAGGTGGAGATAGACCGCTCCGTCCGTCCACGCGGAGGGCACGTCGATCACCTGCCCCAGCCCGATCGTTCCGTCGGAAGCGGTGAAAGGCGCGGGACGCAGCGGCACGTAACGGCTGCTGCCCGTGCGGTCGCGCGACTCGGCGGCCTCGCGGGTGTCGTAGGTGACGAACTCCGAACGGTAGATGCGACCTGCGGGCAGTTGTGCGGCGGCGGGCGCGGCGAGCAACAGCCCCAGCAGGGGGATAAGGATGCGTTTCATAGGCGGAAAGCGGCTCTAATGACGGTTACAAAGGTACTTTTTTTTTGCCAAATCCCAAATAGTTCCTACCTTTGTAAATTGAGTCAAAAACAAGGTCAAAGACAGATCCGATATGAAAAGCATGAGAATCGCTCAGTTACTCCGCATGCCGGCCGACGGGGCCGAAGCGGTGGTCAAGGGATGGGTGCGCACCAAGCGCGGCAACAAAAACGTGGCGTTCATCGCCGTGAACGACGGTTCGTGCGTGGCCAACATCCAGGTCGTCGTCGATCCCGCCGCCATCGACGAGCAGACGATGCGGCAGGTGACTACCGGAGCCTGCATCCGTGCGGAAGGGCGGCTGGTCGCCTCCCCCGGCTCGGGTCAGGGGGTGGAGTTGCAGGCCTCCTCCATCGGGATCTACGGCCCGGCCGACCCCGAGAGCTATCCCCTGCAGAAGAAGGGCCACTCGCTCGAATTCCTGCGCGAGAAAGCCTACCTGCGTCCCCGCACCAACACCTTCGGGGCGATTCTGCGCATCCGTCACGCGATGGCCTATGCGATCCACAAATATTTCAACGACAAAGGATTCTACTACCTCCATACGCCGCTTATCACAGGCTCGGACTGCGAGGGTGCGGGGGCGATGTTCGCCGTCACGACCCTCGATCTGAACAACGTGCCCAAAACCCCGGAGGGGAAAGTGGACTATGCGCAGGACTTCTTCGGCAAGGCCTGCAACCTCACCGTCTCGGGGCAGCTCGAAGGGGAGCTGGGGGCCCTCTCGCTCGGGCAGATCTACACGTTCGGCCCCACGTTCCGGGCCGAGAACTCCAACACCCCGCGCCACCTCTCGGAGTTCTGGATGATCGAGCCGGAGATGGCTTTCTACGAGCTGGAGGACAACATGGAGCTCGCCGAGGATTTCCTCAAGTACCTGATCCGCTATGCGCTGGAAAACTGCCGCGAAGACCTCGAGTTCATGAACAAGATGTGGGACGAGGGGCTCATCGAGCGGCTCAACTTCGTGCTGGAGCACGATTTCAAGCGGCTCGACTACACCGAGGGGGTCGAAATCCTCAAAGCCTCGGGCCGCAAGTTCGAGTTCCCGTGCGACTGGGGCTGCGACCTGCAGTCGGAACACGAGCGTTATCTGGTCGAGGAGCATTTCAAGCGCCCCGTCATCCTGATCAACTACCCCAAGCAGATCAAGGCTTTCTATATGAAGCAGAACGAGGACGGCAAAACCGTGCGGGCGATGGACGTGCTCTTCCCGAAAATAGGCGAAATCATAGGCGGATCGGAGCGTGAGGCCGACTATGGCAAACTTCGTGCAAGGGTCGGGGAGCTCGGCATGAACGAGAAGGATATCTGGTGGTATCTCGACACCCGCCGCTGGGGGTCGGCGCCGCACTCGGGCTTCGGTCTGGGCTTCGAGCGGCTGCTGCTTTTCGTCACGGGCATGGGCAACATCCGCGACGTGATCCCCTTCCCCCGCACGCCCAAGAACGCGGAGTTCTGATCCCCGTCCCCGGGGCGGCTGCCGCGAGGTACGATAAGACGGCAAGCGGCCGGAAAGGAGAAGGCATGGGCAGGCCCGACACGGCCCGCACGCCCGGGCACCCTGCACCCCGATAACCGCGCAGCGCATCCCGGCGGACAGGCGGGCCGCAGAAACTTAAAGAAGAAGCCAATTAATAATTGTTCGATTACTAATTGGATTAAACTATGGCTATCAACCAGAAACAGGTACTTTCGCTCCAGCAGAAGCTCTCGCCCCAGCAGATTCAGATGATCAAGCTGCTGGAACTGCCGACCGTGCAGCTCGAGCAGCGCATCAAGCAGGAGATCGAGGACAACATCGTGCTGGAAGAGGAGGAGCGTAACCCCGAGGACGAACAGCCCCAGCAGATTTCGGTCGAGGAGTACCTGCGCGAGGACGACACCCCTTCGTACAAGAGCCGCATCAACAACTACTCCAAGGACGACAAGCAGCGTCCGGTCTATCTCTCGGGAGGCCGCTCGCTGCAGGAGTACCTGATCGAGCAGCTTGGCTACCGGAGCCTCACGGAACGGGACATGCGGCTGGCGGTCTATCTGGTCGGGAGCATCGACGAGGACGGCTACCTGAGGCGCGACCTGGAGTCGGTCGCCGACGACATCGCCTTCACGGTGGGGATCGAAACCTCCGTGCCGGAGCTCGAGCGGGTGCTGGCCACCATCCACGAACTGGAACCCGCGGGCGTCGGAGCCCGCAACCTGCAGGAGTGCCTGCTCCTGCAGATGGGGCAGATCCCGATGAACAGCCGCGCCCGCCGTCTGGCCCGCAAGATCGTCGCCGGCTACTTCGACGAATTCGTCAAGAAGCATTACGAGAAACTGATCTCCCGGCTTCAGGTCTCCGAGGACGACTTCCGCGAGGCGCTGGCCGAAATCAAGCACCTCTCGCCCAAACCGGGCAACCTCTATTCGGAGGGGGGCACCGACGCCACCCCCTACATCATCCCGGATTTCATCCTCGACTACCACGACGGGCAGTTCGACCTGCAGCTCAACTCCTACAACGTGCCCGAGGTGCGCGTGAACCGCCGCTACATGGAGATGATCCGCGAGATGGTGTCGCCCGACGGCACCGTGCGCGAGAAAGACCGCGAGGCGATCCAGTTCGTCAAGAACAAGATCGACTCGGCCAAGTGGTTCATCTCGGCCATCAAGCAGCGGCACGATACGCTGATGCGCACCATGCAGGAGATACTGGACTACCAGCGCGAATACTTCCGCGACGGGGACAAAAGCAAGCTGCGGCCGATGATCCTCAAGGACATCGCCGACCGCACGGGACTCGACGTCTCGACCATCTCGCGGGTGGTGAACAGCAAGTACGTGCAGACCCAGTTCGGGATCATCCTGCTCAAGTCGCTCTTCTCGGAGGCCATGCAGACCGACAGCGGCGAGGAGGTGTCGAGCTACGAAATCAAAAACATCCTGCAGGAGTGCATCGACGAGGAGGACAAGCGCCACCCCCTGACCGACGAAACCCTCATGGACATCCTCAACGCCAAAGGCTACCGCATCGCCCGGCGCACGGTGGCCAAATACCGCGAAATGCTGGGCATCCCCGTGGCGCGGCTGCGCAAGCAGATCTGAGCGCGCCCGGCACCTCCAACCGCAAATGCGCCCCGGCGCTCCGGATGATGAAACTACCCCTTACGACCCTCTCCAAAGCCCTCTCCGTCGTGCTGCACCCCTTCGTGCTGCCGCTTTACGTCATGCTGGTTCTCCTGTTCGCCGGCACGGTTTATACCCGCTATCCGACGGGCACCAAGCTCTACCTGCTGTGGGTGGTCGCGCTCTACACGCTGGTCATCCCGCTGCTGATGATGGCCGTGCTGCGGTCGCTGGGCCGCCTGAGCAACTTCAGCGCCACCGAACGCCGCGAGCGGCTGCTGCCCCTTGCCATCGGCACGGTCTGCTACCTGCTCTGCGCCCTGAACCTGTCGAAAGTCCCCTCGGCGGGACTGCTGGGCCGCTTCATGGTGGCGGCGGCCTGCTGCGAGGCATTCGCCCTGTGGATCACCTTCCACTGGCGCATCAGCCTCCACCTGACCGCAATGGGGGCCGTGGTAGCCTTTTTCGTGCTGATGAACGTGGCCGGCGCGGGCGGGATGATGCCGCTGCTCGTGGCTTCGGTCCTCGCCGCCGGGGTGCTCGCCTCGGCCCGCCTGCAACTGGGCAGCCACAACGGAGCCCAGATTCTGGCGGGCTTCGCCGCGGGATTTCTCATCTCCTCCGCCGTGGTGCTGCTGCTCTGAACCTCACCCCGGCACCTCATCACGCTCCTCCGATCACGCCCGTCCCGCCCCGCAGGTCGCAATTCAGCAGATCGCAATTCCGCAGGTCGCAGTCCCGCTCAGGTCGCAGTCCCGCCCGGCAACGGATGCGGTCCGCCCGGAATGGTTCCGCACGGACCGCACTTTCCCATCCGGCTGCGGCCGGCTATGCCGAGGCCCGGTGATCGAGCAGATAACGCTGGGATTTGAGCAGGTTGCGGGCCTGCAAAACCATCGTGCGGGTTTCGTTGAGAATCGTTAGGTAGAGCATGCTCGCCCGCGTGCCGCCGCCCGGTTCGTCGCGCAGCCGCCTGAGCTGGCTCTTGACCGCCTCGGCGATCCGTCCGAACAGCTCGTCGCGCATGCGGAGCACCTCGTCCAGTTCGGAAAAATCCTTCGTCCGCAGCATGCCGTTGATCTTCTCGAATATCCGCTCCACGCCGTCGTTCACCCGCATCAGATCGACCACCTGCTCCTTCGAGAGCCCCTCGTGGTTGTTGGAAATGTGCTCCATCGCCGGACGGGTGATGTGCAGCAGGGCTTTGGAGACTTCCGAGAGGTAGTCGGTCACCTGCACATAGAAATGCCCCGTGTCGATGTCGCACGCCTCGATGCGGCGCAGCATCGGCACGAGCGAATATTTGCGGTCGCGGGCCTCCCGGAAAAGCCGTTCGGAGGCGCCGACCACCTCGCGCAGCACCCGGCGGTTCTCCTTGAACACGGCCACGAGCGTGCGGTTGTAGGTGCGCGTCACCTGCTCCATCACGGCGCACACCTCCCCCGTGCAGAGGCACAGCACCTCGTCGGCGCTCTCGCCCGGCTGCAACGCCCGGATGGTGCTTGCCTCGGCCTGCTCCGGGGCTGCGGGTGCGGGGCGGCGCAGGTGGCTCCTGACGAGCAGCCAGCCGCAGAGCGCGGTGGCCCCGACCACGGCGATCCACCCGCCCCAGAGCAGCAGCAGCGTCACCGCGCAGGCGATCAGGAAACCCGCCAGCGCCGTCACGAACCACCCCGAAATCACGGCCATCACCCCCGTAATGCGATAAACGGCGCTCTCCCGCCCCCAGGAGCGGTCGGCGAGCGACGAGCCCATCGCCACCATAAAGACCACATAGGTCGTCGAAAGGGGCAGCTTATAGGAGGTGGCCACCGAGATCAGCACCGATGCCGCCGTCAGATTCACCACCGCACGGATCATATCGTAGGAGGCCGTGCTGCGCTGCTCGGCGGGCAGGGGCTCGAAACGGCGGTCGATGGCCGCCCGCAGACGGGCGGGGATGCGGCGCTCCCACCAGCGGTTCACCCCGAGGGTCGCCCGCACCAGCGAACGCGAGAGGGCCGTCGAGCCGAACCGCTCCTCGCCCTCGTGCTGCGAGGCGAGCTGCAGCTCGGTCTGAGCCACGTGCATCGCTTTGCGGGAAAAGCAGAGCGTGAGCACCATAACCACACCCGCACCGCAGAGGATCAGCAGGTTGGCGCGCGCCGGATGCATCAGTCCCTCCATCATAAGCGACGTGGTGCCGGCTTCGCCCGCGAGCCGCCAGGAATCCCATCCCGCCAGCGGCACGCCGATGAAATTGACCAGGTCGTTGCCCGCGAACGCGAGCGCAAGGGCGAACGTACCCGCGAGGATCGTCACCCGCATGATATCGACCCGCAGGCGTTGAAGCACCCACAGCCCGACGGACGAGACGCCCCAAAGCGCCAGGAGGGTCAGAAATACATGCTGCGACACCTGTTCGCTGAGTGCGGGTCCGATCAGGCCCGAGCTCTTGAGCCCCTTGAAAAGCGCGAAATAGAGGATGCCCGCAAGCGAAATACCGCACCACACGGCTCCCAGGCGGCGGAACGCCGGGGCATAGCGGAACGAGAACAGCAGGCGCGAGAGGTACATGAACCCGATGCCGGCCGCGAAAGCGAGCACGACCGACAGCAGGATCGCCGCGATGATGACCATTGCCTTGCCCGAGTTGATGAACTGCGGCAGGTCGGCCAGCCCGAAACTCGCTTCGGTGCCGATGCGGTAGAGCGCGGCGGCGACGGCGGCCCCGAGCAGCCCGAAGACCATCGACACCGTGGTCGAGGTGGGCAGCCCCAGCGTGTTGAACAGATCGAGCAGGATCACGTTACCGAGCATCATCCCCAGAAAGAGCATCATCACCTCCGTGAAGGTGAACTGCCCGGGATAGAAAACCCCGCTGCGGGCCACCTCCATCATACCGGTCGAGGTGAGCGTCCCGACAAGGATGCCCGCAGCGGCCACGGCGAGGATCACCCGCCGGGGCGCGACCTTCGAGCCGAGGGCGGAATTGAGGAAATTGACGGCGTCGTTGGCCACGCCGACTACGATGCCGAGCACGGCCAGCACGGCCAGCACGACGACGATAAACGTAAAGAGAGGGGTCATAAGCGGGTTTTATGGCGTCCCGGGCGCCGTTGCGGTTGAATCATCGCTGTCCGGTTTGGTTTCATTCATGCAGGCTGCGGGTCGAGGGAAAGGCATTTCGCCCGCCGTTTTCGTGTGCAAAGAAACCGGAAGCAGATGACAAAACCGTTACGATTCCGTTACGGGCGCACGAAATATGCACCCGAACGAAGCACTCTCCCGCTCCCTGCGGCTTATACCGCCCTCCCCGCCGGCAAATCTTCCTCCCCGCATCCCGCACGAGCTGCGTACGACACAGGGCCGACGCTCGCCGGCCTGCCCCCCGGCGGGCGACGCCGCACCGAAGAGCAGCCCTTTCCACCGGCAAATCCTCCTCCCTGTATCCCCTACGGGCAGCGCACGACACAGGGCCGACGCTCGCCGGCCTGCCCCCCCCCGGCGGGCGACGCCGCACCGAAGAGCAGCCTTTTCCGCTGCCGTCACCGGTCATCGGCCCCGTCCGGCATCGGCCGCCGTGCCCGGTTGTCCGCTCCGTCTGCGCAGACAGACGGCACCACGGCAAAACAACCCCGCAAGCGCGGTTGCCTTGCGCTCGGTTTGTACTATCTTTACAGAAGACAGACGGCACCTCGGCAAAACAACCCCGCGAGCGCGGTTGCTTTTGCGCTCGGTTTGTACTATCTTTACAGAAGACAGACGGCACCTCGGCAAAACAACCCCGCAAGCGCGGTTGCTTTTGCGCTCGGTTTGTACTATCTTTGCCAGCGAACAAACGCATATCCCTTATGAAACCCGAATACGAACCTTTCGTCGAAAAGCTCATCGAACTCTGCATCCAGGAGGACCTCGGCGACGGCGACCACACCTCCCTTTGCTGTATCCCCGCCGACCAACAGGGCCGCATGCGCCTGCTCTGCAAGCAGGAGGGGGTCATCGCCGGCATCGAGATCGCCGAACGGGTGCTGCGCCGCCTCGATCCGCAGGTGCGCTTCGAGCAGGTGCTCCGCGACGGCGACCGCGTGACGCCCGGCCAGGTGGCATTCTACGTCGAAGGACGGCTGCTCTCGCTGCTGCAGGCCGAACGCATCCTGCTCAACATCATGCAGCGCATGAGCGGCGTGGCGACCCAGACGGCCGTTTACGTCGCACGCCTCGAAGGACTGCATACCCGCGTGCTCGACACGCGCAAAACCACGCCCGGCATGCGCGTGCTGGACAAGATGGCCGTGAAGCTGGGCGGCGGCGAGAACCACCGCATGGGGCTTTTCGACATGATTCTGCTCAAAGACAACCACATCGACTTCGCGGGCGGCATACGCCCCGCCATCGAGGGGGCGCGGGCCTACCTCGCCCGACTCGGACGCCGGCTGCCGATCGAATGCGAAGTGCGCACGCTGGAGGACATCGACGAGGTGTTCGCCGCAGGGGGCGCTGACCGCATCATGTTCGACAACTTCACCCCCGAACAGACGCGCCTTGCGGTAGCGCGGGTCGCCGGACGCTGCGAAACCGAATCGAGCGGCGGCATCACCCTCGACACGCTCCGCGAATACGCCGAAACGGGCGTGGACTTCATCTCGGTCGGGGCCCTCACGCACCAGATCCGCTCGCTCGATATGTCACTGAAAGCCTGTTAGATGAAACGCTGGCTCAGAAGCCACCCCGCGCTGCTCGTCCGGCGGCTGGCACTGCTCTACGTCGTGTTGGCGCTCTGCCGCGCGGTTTTCTACCTCTATAACCGCGCGCTGATCGGCCCGATTCCGGGCGCGGAGTTCGGGCCGCTGCTGCGGGGCGCTCTGCTGTTCGACACCGCCTCGGTGCTCTATGCCAATGCCCCGTTCATCCTGCTTGCGCTGCTGCCCACCCCGCTGCGCGAGCGTCGGTGGTACCGCGCACTGCTTTTCTGGTACTACACGGCGGTCAATGCGGTGCTGGTCGTCGCCCTCAACCTCGCCGATGCGGTTTACTTCCACTACACGCAAAAACGCTTCACGGCCGAAGAGCTCTTTTTCGCCGACAACGACAACTCGCTTGCGCTGGCCCTGCGGTTCGCCGCCGAAAACTGGTACCTGGTGCTCGCGGGCATCGGGCTTATCGTCCTGCTGGTCAAAGGTTACGGACGCCGCATCCGACCCGAATCGCCGCTTCGCCCCGGCTGGGGTTACTACCTGGTCAATACCGCCCTGCTGCTGCTCGCAGCGCTCCTCACGGTGGCCGGCATCCGGGGCGGAATGACGCGGGCCACCCGCCCGATCACCCTGTCGAACGCCACGCTCTATGCCTCGACCGGCGAGCGGGCCAACCTGATTCTGAGCAACCCGTTCTGCGTCCTGCGCACGGCAGGCAGCGGAGGCGCGCCCGCCGTACCCCGCTATTTCGACCCCGAAGAGCTCGTGCGGCGCTACACCCCCGTCCACCGGCCCGACTCGTCGGCCGTCCGTCTCGCCGGACGCAACGTGGTGATCTTCATTATGGAGAGCATGTCGGCCGAACAGTCGGCCCACCTGCGTCCCGATCTCTACGAGAACCTGCCCGTCAAAGGCTTCACCCCCTTTCTCGACTCGCTCATGCGCACGGGCTTCTGCTTCACGCGCATGTATGCCAACGGCATGCGCTCGATCCAGGCGATGCCCGCGATCCTGGGCAGCATCCCCTCGTTCCGCCAGCCCTTCGTGCTGATGCCCCAGTCGCTCGGGCGGAGTCGCCAACTGCCCCGCATCCTCGCGGACAAGGGCTACTCGACCGCGTTTTTCTGCGGCTCCGAGCGCGGCTCGATGGGCTTCGGGGCCTATGCCCGCTCCGCCGGGGTGGAACGGCTCCTGAGCCGCGAGGACTACGAGGCCCGCCACGGCAAGGGGGACTTCGACGGCTTCTGGGGCATCTGGGACGGCCCCTTCCTGCAATTCGCAGGCGAAGAGCTGGATGCGATGCCGGAGCCGTTCTTCGCCAGCCTGTTCACCCTGAGCGCCCACCATCCCTTCGGGGTGCCCGACGCCATCCGCGACTCGCTGCCCGAGGGCTTCACCAAAATCCAGCGACCGGCGGCCTACGACGACCTCGCTTTCCGCCGCTTCTTCGAGCGGTTCGGCGATCGGGAGTGGTTCCGCCGCACGATCTTCGTCTTTGTGGCCGACCATGTGTCGTCGGAAAAATGGGCGCCCGAAACCCGCACCTTTCCCGGCAACTACCATATCGTCGGATTCATCTACACCCCCGACGGGGCTCTGCGGGGCCAGTGCCCGCAGATCGTGCAGCAGATCGACCTGATGCCCACGCTGCTGGGTCTGCTCGAGGTGCGCGAACCCTATTTCGCTTACGGGCGCGACGTGCTCAACGAGCCGGACCGCGCACCCTGGGCCGTGATGTACGACACCGAATACCGCGCGATGGACGATCGGGCGATCCTCTCGTTCGACGGCGAACGGCTCACGGGCCTTACCATGCGGGGGGGGGTCGTATCGCCCTCCGTCGGGGAACCCGCACCGGGCGAAGACGCCGATCGAATCGCCGCACAGAATACGGATGCGGCCGCCGACGCCGGCACCGCGACCGCCGCCGTGCGGACACGCATCCCGGCGACACCTGCAACGCCGCCCGCCGTCCCGCCCGCCGCAGACTCGCTGCTCGGGCGGTTGCAGGCCCTCATCCAGCACTATTACGGGCACATCGAACAGAAAAATTACACCGTGGAGGAGTGACACGCGCATGATCCGATTCAACCCGGTACGTCTGGCCGACAAGCAGACCATCGAATCCTATACCCTGCCGAGCGGCATCGACAACTGCGACCTGGCATTCGCCAACATGTTCTGCTGGGAGTTCAAATACCGCAGCGCCTGGGCCGAGCAGGAGGGCTTCCTGCTGATCCGCTTCCAGATCGACGGGGGCGAACGCATCGGCTACATGCAGCCTGTGGGCCGGGGAGATTTTTCGCACCTGATTCCCCTGCTGCGCGAGGACGCCCACGCCCACGGCCAGCGGCTCCGCATCATCGGCCTCACGGACGAAGGGGTCGCCGCAATCCGGACGGCCCATCCGGGACAGTTCGCCTTCGACTCCGACCGCGACATGGAGGACTACCTCTACCGGGCCGATGACCTGCGCACCCTGACGGGCCGCCGCTACCAGCCCAAGCGCAACCACATCAACCGCTTCGAGGCCGAGCACCCCGATTACCGCTACGAACCCCTCACGCGCGACCGCTTCGCCGAGTGCCAGCGGCTCGAAGCCCTCTGGCGCCGCAGCCACGAAGGGCGCACCTACGAGCTCTCGGCCGAGCAGCGGGCCATGCAGCGGGCTTTCGATCATTTCGAGGAACTCGGACTGCGGGGCGGCTGCATCCTGGTCGGCGACCGGCTGGTGGCTTTCACCTACGGCTCGGCCGTGAACGAACACACCTTCTGCACCCACGTCGAAAAGGCCGATACGGAGTTCGACGGGGCCTTCACCATCATCAACAAACGCTTCGCCGAGCAGCTTCCGCCCCAATACACCCTCATCAACCGCGAGGAGGATCTGGGCATCCCCGGCCTGCGCCACTCGAAACTCTCCTACCACCCCGCCGCGTTGCAGCACAAGTTCACCGCAATCCACCTCCATCCCGACGAACTGGGATGCAAAGAGCTGTGGCAAAGCAGCTTCGGGGACGACGACGCCTTTATCGACCGCTTCGTCATCTCCTATTACAGCCGCCGCCGGATGCTCGCCGTCGAGGAAGACGGACGCATCGTCGCGATGCTCCACCTGCTGCCTTTCCGCTCCGAACTGGGCCGCACCACCTACATTTACGGCGTAGCGACCGCCGCCGCCTGCCGCCGCCGGGGACTTTCGACCCGCCTGATGACGGAGGCCATGCGGCGCATCGGCGAGTCGGGCGACGATGCGGCGATCCTGATTCCCGCCGAACCGTGGCTGAGGGGCTATTACAGTCGGTTCGGATTCGCCGGCGAGGTGCCCGTGCAATTCCTTTCGGCCAGCGGGTTCGATTTCGGCACCGGCGATCCGGCGCTCGACCGGGCGATGGTCTGGCGCCCCGGCGCCCCGCAACCGCTGCCGGAGGCGCTCACCTGCACCTATGCAGGCAAGGAGTAGCCGCCTGTCCGGAACGCGGACAGGCAGTCTGCGGATTCGCAACCGACTCTCAGAGCGCCGATCCTGTCAGCCGCCATCCGGCAGGAGATCGAACGGCTTGAAATGACGGTTTGAAATAACCGTCCTGAAATGACCGGCCTGAAATGACCGGCCTGAATAACCGTCCCCGACGCCAGCCGGGTCGGGATCGGGTCGTATTTTGCAGCGCCAGAAGCACGGCCCGCCCGTATCCAACCTCCTTCCTCTCTTACTCTCTTACTCTTCCTCTCCCTCTCTCTCTCTCCCTCTCTCCCTCTCTCTCCCTCTCTCTCCCTCTCTCTCCCTCTCTCTCCCTCTCTCCCCCTTCCTTTCTTCCTTTCCCATTCGCCGGCTCTCCCTGCATCCCGCACAATCCCTTTCCGACGACAGCTACAATCGTCTGCTGAGTACACCCCCGACACCTCGGCAGATCAAACCGATGCCCGGCCAGCGGACAAGCATCCGCCCGCAAAAGGCGCAAAACCCGCATAGGAAATTCGTCGGACAGCGGGCTGAGAGGCCGCGCAAAAGATTTCCGCGCCCCGAGGCCCGGCACCGGAAAAACCGCCCCGCAAAGGAGTTCGGCATCCGCACAGCGCCCCGCAAAGGGCGATATGTACCTTTTGACACCGGAAATATACGTTTTGCAAGCAGCCGAGCGGGGTTCCCGGATAATTTTGTAAACGACTAATTTCTCTAAACGATACCTATGCTATGATGAAAAAACTACTTTTGCTGGCCGCCGCCGCAACGATGATCTGCGCGGCCGCCTCGGGACAGGACCAACCCAAGAAAAAAGGAGGTTTCTGGAACAAAGTGAAAAAAGGAGTCGAATCGACCACCGGCCTCGACGTGTCGAAAGAGACGCTCTTCGTCTATCCCGAAATGGGAAAATGGAAAATGGAGTTCATCAGCGCGACCGGCGACAGCGCGACCGGTCTGGTGCTGGTGCGCATCGGCATTATGCCCCTCGCGGGCCAGAAAGCCGCATTCCTTCAACTGACGGGGGTAATCGACGGCGACGGACAGGCATTGCCCGAGGGCAAGAGCTGGAAGGCGACGAGCAAGTTCCGCACCTCCGATCTGGACAACTGCCCGCTTTTCCACGAGAATCTGACCGCCGGGACTTTCTCACAATACCTGTTCCAGCCGATCCGCGCGACCGTGGGCACCAAATCTTTCAAAACCCTCAAATTCAACCTCGAAACGGGCAATGCCGTGGAGGAGGGTTTCGAGGCCCGCGACGTGCCCATCACCTGGGAAGAGCCTGCCCAAACACCCCCGGCAAGCGAAGAGTAACCTTTAACCCCAAATAAAACCGATGATGAAAAAACTCTACCTCGCGACCGCGCTCGTATGCGCGATCTTCACGCTCGGGTGCTCGTCGTCCGCATCCGCGGACTCGCCCGCAGGCGTGGTCAAGGCGTTCTACAAAGCGATGAATGCCGAAAATTACACGGCCGCCGCCGACTGCATCCTCTACGACGGCAAGGACATCGAGAAGGACAAGGCCATGATGACCGAAATCCTCTCGACCTACCTCGGTCCGTCGCTCAAGCAACTGGGAGGCGTACAAGTCGAAATCCTCTCCGAGACGATCGGGGACAACGGCGAAGCGACCGTCGAGTTCAACATGAAAAACGGCAAGGGCCAGGATGGTAAGGAGACCGCCAAATGTGCGCGGGACGCATCCGGCGCCTGGAAAATGCGACCCGCATTCTGACGCCAATCCCCGGCACGCCGATGACGCCCGGTTTTTCCGAACCGGGCGTCAGCCTGTCCGTAAGCGATGCCTTTTCCCATTTTTTCGTTACATTTGTTTCCGTCATGCTTAACGATCTTGCCTACTTCCTCAACGGCGTGTCGCTGATGTTCTTCCTGATGGCCGCGATTCGGGTCACGGTGTATGCCCTCCAGGGCGCTTCGCGGCCCCATCGTCTTTTCGCCATCTGCCTAGCGTGGATGGTCGTCATCGAGGCCAAAGAGTTCTTCCTCAGCTACGACCCCGCCTACCAATACGAGGTGCTGGCTCCCGGCTACACCTTTCCCGACCTGTTCACCCTGCCGCTGCTGTCGCTCTTCTTCTTCGAGCTGGTGATGCCCGGCCGCATCACCGGCCGGTATGCCCTGCGGCTGCTGACCCCGTTTCTGCTCCTGGCCGGGGCCTATGCCGCCGGCTCGCTCTGTATGCCGCGCACGCACTACCTGTCGTTCGGCGCGCTGCTCGGCGACCTGCCCGCTTTTCTGCCCTCGGTGCTGCTGCTCTATGTGCTCTATGCCGTCGGCTACTGCATCTTCGCGCTGGTGCGCATCATCGGCTACTCGATCCGCTACGCCGAGCAGATCACCCAGGCCTACTCGTTCACCGAGCGGATCCACCTGCGCTGGATGCGCTGGATGTCGGCCGTGCTGGCCTTCTACCTGGTCTCCTATGTCGGCATCATCGCTTTCACCTGCTCGCCCCTTTACACCAATTTCATCTATGCGATGTCGCTCTGCGTGTGGGCGCTGCTCTACGGATGCATCATGGAATACCGCACCCCCGAAATCATCCGGGACTATTGGCAGAAACAATCCGCCGCGCCCGAGCCGGAAGAGTCCCCCACGGAACAGTCGGGACGCATCGCCGTCCTGCGCCAACAGGTTGCGGCGGCGATCGGCGAACGCAGGCTCTATCTCGACCCCGGCCTGACGATCGTCGATCTGGCGACCGAGTGCGGCACCAACCGCACCCACCTCTCGCAGTTCTTCAACAACGAGCTGGGCATGCCGTTCCGCGACTACATCAACCGCTGCCGCATCGAGCACGCCACGCGCCTGATGGAGCAGAACAGCTACAAGATCGAAGAGCTTGCCCAGCTCGCCGGCTTCGGCAGCACGACGACCTTTTACCGCGCTTTCGCCAAGGAGAAGGGGATGACGCCCCAACAATGGCAGGAGACGGCTTATGCACAGAAAATCCGGGGGGGGGATTTTGACCCCGCCGACCTCACGTCCTTCCTGCCCGGCCCCGAATAAGAGCGGGGAAACCCCCGATCCGGGCCGCGGAGACGGTCGCCCCCGCGGTGAGGGCCGACCCAAAAAGCGCTCCGCATAACCCGGCGAATCGCACCGGCCGCCGGCTCGGGATGGCGCAGAGTCTTTTGGCCCATGCTCTTTCTGCTCGCCTGCCTTTTCAGCTCCATCCGAAAGAGAAAGGCGCAGCCGTTCTTGGGCAAGCACAAGCAGGAAGCGCTCTGCCCGCAGTTTCCGAGGGGGGGGGTGGCCGGCTTGTTCCGACGATCGCATGAAAAAAGGCCGTAATTGCTGTCTCCAGTCAATTATCGGCCTTTGGTAGCGGGAGGAGGACTCGAACCTCCGACCTTTGGGTTATGAGCCCAACGAGCTGCCAACTGCTCCATCCCGCGATATATCGGTATATCGAATGATATTTCGCTTTTGCGTGTGCAAAGATAATGCAAGGAATCGGAAAATGCAAATTTTTTCCGCGAATCTTTTGCCTCGCGCTCCGAACAGGCCGCAACAGACCGGAACAGACCGCTTTCCGCCGTTTTTCCGACGCCCCTATTTCCGGTAACGGGCGCAGGTCAACGTCTTGCGGAACCGGTCGAAGCGTTCGGCGCCCGCAAATCCCGCCGGCGAGAAAGCGAACTTTCCGTGCGGGGTGGCGATCCGCAGCGCTTCGTCGTCGTTCTGCTCGAAGGTCAGCGTCCGCACCTCCAACTCGATGCGCTCGGTACGGTTTCCGCGCCGGACGGGGAACGAGAGGATTTCGTCTTCCAAACGGATTTCGCCGTCGATCAGCGGACTCCGGATCGTCCGGACGATCACCAGGGCGCAGGCCAGCACCACGGTCAAGAGCAGGAAAAGCAGCCAGTAAATCCGATATTCCGGGGGAATGGCTCCTATCAGGCTGCCGCCCCTGTCCGCCACGGAAAAGAGCGCGAGCAGGCCGCCGCACATGGATACGCCGGCCAATGCGACCGACAGGAGCGTCCACCGGACGCTCGTTCCGCGATAAGTGAATTGTTCATTCATTGCAGGCCGGGTTCAGGAGTTGTCCGAAAAAGTGTGCCCGGCACGGATATGCGCCGCCACGACCTCCGAGAGATCGGCCACCGGAAGGGAGGCGCCCCGTCCCAGCGCTTTCTTGCAGAGCGGGCAGGCCGTCACGATCGCCGTGGCGCCCGTGGCTTCGAGGCAGCTCGTGACCGAGCGGGCCAGTTCGAGCTGCTGGGCGTCGGAGATGGCTGTGTTGGCCACCGACGAGCCGCAGCAGAGGGCATGCTCGCGCGTCTGCTCCGGCTCGAGCAATTCGCCGAGGGCGGCCACGACCGCACGGGGTTCGTCGTAGATGCCGCTCCCGCGCCCCAGCTCGCAGGGGTCGTGGTAGGTGTAGCGTTCGCCGCTGCCCTCGACGGCAAGCCGTCCTTCGCGTAGCAGACGCAGGATATACTGCGAATGGTGCAGCACCTCGATCCCCTCGAGACGGTACTCTTCCCGAAAGACCTTGAGGCAGATCGGACACGACGTTACGAGGGTCGTGATTCCGTGGCGGCGGAAGAGCGCCGTGTTGTAATCCGCCATCTTGCGGGCCGAGTCGGTTTCGCCCGACAGCTTGAGGGGGCGTCCGCAGCAGACCCCGCCGTCGCGGTCGGCCCACCAGACCTGTTCGCCGGCGGCGGCGAAAATCCGTTCCATCGCCCGCAGGGTACGGGGCGTAAGCAGGGTCATGCACCCGGCGAAGTAGCCCACCCTGCCCGTACCGGACGAGCGGTCGAGGCCGCGGAAGTAGTCGAAGCGCCGCTCGTCGGGGGTGTTGCGCATCCGGTCGCGGGAGTTGAGCCGCAGCGTGTTGAGCTCGATACCCACGGGGCACCGCTGTTCGCAGCGGCCGCACATCAGGCAGTTGTTGGCGACCGCCTGCCGCAGCATACCGTGCCGCCGGTCGCGCAGGAAATAGACCGACTGCACGTCGTCGATCCCCAGCTCGCTCTGCAACTGGCAGGGGTCGATGCAGATGCCGCAGCGCGAGCAGGCCTCGATCTGGAAATGGTCGTAAGCCCCCTCCTTTTCGGACGAGCGGATGCCGTACCGCCGCAGGAAGATCAGGGGAATCTCGGTGAAGATATGCATGTAGCGCGAGAACGGCAGGGCGACGAAGAAAATCCCGAGGGCAAGCGAGTAACCCCACCAGGCCGGCTGGAACAGAGCCCGCAGCACCTGCGCGTCCGCGTGGCCGGCAAGCAGGCTGCCGATCGTGCCGGTGAGAAAGCCCCCGCCCCCGTAGAGCGCGCACGTCAGGCTCTCGGCCGCCAGCCGCAGCGGGAAGATGAACCAGAGGGCCGAGAGGGCAATGCGGTCGCCCATCACGTGGCGCGTGGTGCGGCGCATCCCCATCGCCCGCGACCAGACCCGCTTGCCCCAGGCGAGGGCGACGCCGCTCAGCACCAGCAGCAGGAGCAGGTCCATGATGAAGTCGAACACGGGCTTGTGTTCCATCCCGATCGAGAAGTAGCGGAAAAAGACGTGACCCTGCAAGGGCACGTAGCGCAGTCCGAGGTAGGCGGCCGTCTCGACCCATCCGGCGACGATCAGCAGGAACCACCCGAATGCGAGGCTCATGTGCATATACCCCAGCAGCGGATTGACGCGGAAGATGCGGCGGTGGAGCAGCGACTCGCCGATGACCTCGCCGACGGCTTCGAGCGTGCGGCGCGTGGGCAGCCCCCGGACAAAACGGAGCTTGTCGGCGCGGGGCAGGCCGTAGAACCACCAGGCGTATTTGGCGGCCAGCGCCAGCAGCATCACCGCCGCGCCGACCATGAAAGGCACACAGAAGGGAGCGAAGAAAGTCATCTCAGAAATCCCCCAGTTTACGTTTTATGAGCATCACCACGCCCCGCGTATTGATCCCGCGCGGGCAGACCAGCCGGCACTTGCCGCAAAGCATGCACTTGTTCATCTCTTCGTAGGCCCCCTCGTACTCCCCCCGGCGCACGAGCGTATGCACGCGCCGGAAGTTGAACGAGGTGAGGTTGCCCGCCGTGCAGACGGCCGTGCAGCCTCCGCATCCGATGCAGCTCTGCAACTCGGGCATCTCGCGCAGGATTTCGTCGCTCTTGCGCAGGTTATTGCTGTCGATGTCGATCGCCCGCGGCTTGCTGATCGAGTAGCCCCAGTTGATCGCGCTCATCGTTCGCACGTATTAAGGTAGTCGCGCACGGCAAGGGCTGCCGCAGCCCCGTCGCAGAGGCTCTCGCCGAGGTTCTTGGGCGCGGTGACGGCTCCGGCGTAGAAGATTCCCTCCACTCCGCTCCCGGCGCTTCCCAGGAAACGGTCGCGCGGCTCCATGAAGCCGCTCGGGGCCTGCCGCAGCCCCGTCCGGGCCGCCAGACGGCCGTTGTCGTCGTTGGCCCGCATCCCCACCAGCAGCACCAGCATATCGACGCTCATCTTGAGCGGACGCCCCGTGAGCGTATCCTCGGCCTTGATCTGGATGCGCCCCTCGATGGTGGGGCTGGCCTCCGAAATGCGGCCCCGCACGAAATGGATGTTGTAGTCCTGCTGGGCGCGGCGGTACATCTCCTCGTAACCGGGCCCGAACATGCGGATATCCATGTAGAAATTGAAGACGTCGGCCTCGGGAAAAAGCTCTTTCATCTCCATCGCCTGCTTGACGCCCGTGACGCAGCACACCTTCGAGCAGTGGGACTGGCAGACCTTCTCGTCGCGCGAACCCACGCAGTGCAGGAAGGCGATGCGGCGCGGACGGTTGCCGTTCTGGAGCGCCACGCGCCCCTGGTTGAGCATCCGTTCCAGATCCACGGAGGTGAAAACGTTGTCGTAAATTCCGTAGCCGTACTCCTCCTTGATGCGGGCGTCGAAGAGCGTGAAGCCGGAGCAGACGACCACCCCGTCGCAGGCGAGCCGCCGCCCGTCCGAAAGGGTCACCTGCCGGGGTTCGACCTCCGAGGCCTCGGCACCCGTCAGACATTCGATACCGGCGTCGGCCACGCGGCGGCGCAGCTCGCCGAGCACCTCGTGCGCGGGGGTGAACGAGGGGAAGAGCCGGTGCCAGCCGCGCAGTTTGCCCCCCAGTTCCGACTCCTTCTCGACGATCAGGGGAATTGCTCCTTCGGCTTTCAGGCTGAGGGCCGTCTGCATGCCCGCCGGGCCGCCCCCTATGACGATGATTCGCTTCATTATTGCAGTTTGATGTTGTAAACGGTGTCCTGAGCGCAACTGTTGACCACCGCCGCCTCGGGCTTGCCGATGTATTTGCCGTTGCGTCCCAGGTATTTGGCCGCGGGGTCGTAACTTACGCCCATCTTTTCGAGCAGCGGTTCCACGTCCACCTGGTGCATCTGCAACCCCAGTTCCCAGGGGTCGTAACCCAGCACCAGTCCGGCCATCTCCTCGTAGGTGAGCACCGGAATGCCGCGCCCGTTCTCTCCGTAGGTGACCCCCTCCATTTCGGCGATGGTGTACTGCCACTTGTCGAGGAACATCGCGCAGCCGGGGCAGTTGGCCACGATGAAGTCGGGCTTGTAGGGGGCCATGCTCTCGAGTTTTTTGTGCGAGTTGGCGATCGGAAAGCCCCGGTTGGCCTGCACGAGGTAGTTGCGGAAGCCGAAGCCGCAGCAGTGGCGCCGTTCGGGATAATCGACCACCTCGCCGCCCCACGACTCGACCATTCCGGCCAGCACATAGGGGAACTCCGAGCCGCCGATTCCCTGCCGTGGGAAGATCTTGGCGTAGTGGCAGCCGATATGTTCCACCGCGCGGAGCGGCTCGCCCGTCTCGGCATTGACGAGGCGGTATTTCGCTTTCGCGGCAATCTGCTCGCGGAAATGGAAGACGATATCCGACGTGTGGGCCAGCGAGCGGGGCTTGCGCAGCTCCCGGCCGGTCGCTTTGTAGAGGTTTTCGCGGGCCCGCTCCTCGGTCTCGGGAAACTCCTCCCACGTATTGAGGATTTCGGTGTAGATGCCGAAGGAGGTGATGCAGGAGCTGATGAAATTTTCGTATCCCGCCTCCCCCATCAGGGCGAACTGCCGGGCCACGACCGCCATGATGGTATCCAGCGGCACGATGTCCGAGTGGTAGCCGATGCCCGTGCAGGAGCTGTGGAGCGGATCGTCCAGCACGTCCCGCCCCAGGTCGCTGCGCAGCATCTCCAAGAAGAGCTTCTCGCTTCCCGGAAAGAAATTCTGGCGGATGCAGCTTCGTGCGTAATAGTAGTGGTCGTCGGCGATATCTTTCTGATATTCGGCCCAGCTCGCTCGTTTCATAAGGGGTGTCGTTATCCTCCGCACGGCGGAGGGAAATCAACTGTGTTCGTTGGAGTTGCGGGTAAAAGTATCCATCATGTAGCCCGCATCGGCCCCGTCGGGGTAGCCCATCTCGCGGGCCTTGCGGTCGGAGTGCTCCTCGATGCGGTCGAACATCTCCTGCCCGCCGCTCACCTCGAAGATGCGTCGCAGCTCGGCGAGCGACTCCTCGTCCATGCGGCGCAGGGCACCCGCCCCCTGCTGCATATATACGGGGGTGAAGCGGCCGTACACCTCGCGGTCGTTCTCGAAAATCCAGCGCCACACGCTGCCCTGCTCGGGATGGAGGTCGGGTTTGACCAGACGGGGCACGATGCAGTAGCCCGTGCGCAGGATGTTCTCCCCGATGATGCGCTTGAGGGCGAGCTGCTGCCGCCCCTTCTCGCTCTCGACGAAAAATCCGAGCTGCTGCGAAAGGGTCCTGAGCGCCTGGATGACATATCCGGGCGTGTTGCCGCGCGGACAGCGGGGACGGCACGACATGCACTCGCCGCAATACCAGATGGTCTCGCTGCGCAGCAGCTCCTCGATCGCCTCGTCGTCGCGCGACTGGACGATATTGACGATCTCGCGCGGATCGTAACAGTAGAACTCCGCCGCCGGACAGACGCCCGTACAGACCCCGCAGTTCATGCAGGCGTGCAGCCCTTCGCGCATCCGCACGTCTTCGAGCAGCATATCGTAATATTTACCCATAGAAAACTTTGCTCTCCCGGACAGCAAAGTTATGCCAAACAGGCCGAAATGCGAGTGGTATAAATACCTATTTCTTCCGCTCCCAGGTCTGGAACGCGTAGGGCCACGGGAAATCGGGCCCGCCCGCACGGGCTTCCGAGGCCGTCAGCCGCCACGCCGCCTCGTCCCACTCCGGGAAGTATGCGTCGCCCGGGTAGGGGCGGCGGATGCGGGTGAGCAACATCCGGTCGGCCAGCGGCAGGGCCTGACGGAAGAGCTGCGCGCCGCCGATGACGAAAAGCTCCTCGTCGGGCGGAAAGAGGGCGACGGCCGCCTCGAGCGAGCGGACGGCTTCGGCCCCCTCGGGCCGAAGCTCCTGCCGGCTCACCACCACGTTGCGACGCCCCGGCAGGGGGCCGCCGAGCGACTCCCAGGTCTTGCGCCCCATCACCACCCCGTGCCCGAGGGTGAGGGCCCTGAACCGCTGCAAATCCTCCTTCAGATACCACGGCATCCGGTTTCCCGCGCCGATCACGCCGTTTTCCGCCACGGCTGCAACAAGAGTTATCATAGGTCGGTCAAAGATACGAATTTCCGGCCAATGTCGCACGAAAGAGCGTGCATCCCCGCAGATAGGGCCGCCGATATGCCGGGCGATTCCATATTTTTATTAACTTTGTTTTCAAATTGTCGATCCTTCCATGAGCAACCTCTCTTTTATCCGGGAACCGTTCACCGAGCGCGAACGTGCGATCCTGAGCAACTATTTCACCAACACGGACAAACCCGTCTTCGGGCTCATCAACCTGCCCGACGTGGTCAAGGGCGCCCTGTTCGCGCGTTACAGCCGCTCCGACAAGAGCCTGCGGCGGCTCTTCCTGGACGAATTCTGGATCGACACGCCGGACTCCGCAGGCACCTGCACTGCGGGCGGGCTGAACACGGAGCGCGCCGGCAGGCTCTACGACAAGATGATCCTCGACTTCGGCGACGACTCGGTCGCCCAGCTCGGCGGGGCTCACCTGGCCTGCGAGCAGGTCTCCAACCTGCTGGCCAAGTTCATCGAGAAGGGGCGCATCGCCTCCTACCTCGAGCAGAGTACCCGCTACGTCTATTACAACCGGAAGCGGGAGGGCCGTTACGGCTACCTCACGCCCCCCGAGATCGAGTCCTCCTCCTGCTGCGCCCTCTACCGCGAGTTCATGGACGCGCTTTTCGACACCTACACCGACCTGCAGCAGCGGCTCATTCCGGTCTTCCGCGAGCGCTATCCCCGCACCGAGGGGATGACCGACGGAGCTTGGGAAAATACGATCAAGGCCAAAGCGTGCGACACGATCCGCGGCCTGCTGCCGGCCTCCACCCGCACCAACCTGGGCATCTTTGCCAACGGGCAGTATTATGAATACCTGCTCATCAAGATGTTCGCCAGCCGCAACCGGGAGGTGCTCGCCTATGCCGATATGATGCTCACGGAGCTGCGCAAGATGATCCCCTCGTTCCTCACGCGCGTCGATCTGGAAAACCGGGGCCGCGCGTGGAGCCGCTACCTCTCGGACATCCGCGACGACATGGAGCGTTTCGTCCCGCAGCCCGGAGCCGTCCTGCCCGCCTCGCCGCAGCCGAACACCGTCGAACTCGTCGGCTGGGATCCCGACGCCGTGCGGCGGATCGTGCGGGCCATCCTTTACGAATACTCCGACCGGTCGAAAACCCAACTCGACCAGACCGTCTCCCGGCTCACGGAGCCGGAGCTCGGACAAATCGTCCGCGCCTACTGCGGCGAGCGCCTCAACCGGCGCCACAAGCCCGGCCGGGCCTTTGAAGCCGCCAGCTATGAGTTCGACCTGCTCTCGGATTACGGCGCATTCCGCGACATCCAGCGCCACCGCATGCTCACGATCGACTGGCAGCGGCTCACCACCGACAACGGGTATTTCAAACCCGCGATCCTCGAAGAGCTGCCCGCCGAAGGGGCCCTTTACGACGGGATTCTCCGCCGGGCGCAGCAGGTATTCGAGACGCTGCGCCGGGAACTGGGCCCCGACACGGCCCAGTACGCCGTGCCCTTCGCCTTCCGGCTGCGCTATGCGATCACGATGAACCTGCGCGAAGCTTTCCACCTGATCGAACTGCGCACGCAGCGGCAGGGCCACGACTCCTACCGACGCATCTGCCTGAGGATGCACGAGCTGATGCGCGATCGGGCCGGACACGGCCTGCTGACGGATGGGATGCGATTCGTTGATGACAACTTCTACGACCTTGCCCGCGCAGAAGCCGAAAAACGCAAATCCGCAAAAAAAGGGCAATAATGGAACTTAACGACATCAATCCGCAACGGTCGCTCGACTGGCTGAAAAATGCGGTCGAAGCGCTCGCCGAGCACCATGTGAAAGAGGAGAAGCAGAAAAAGAAGAATAAGTACCTGACCTTTATCCGCTCCTCGGAATCCTGCTCTCCGAAGGAAGCCGGGGAAGAGCCTCGGAACAACGTAAACGGAGGGGAGCAGGAAAAGGCCTCGGTTCACTTCTTCCCGACGGCTACATTCCATGCCTACGCGGCTTTGGCCGACGCTTTCGGCTTCCTGGAGGAGCTGGGGGAGGCGGACTTCCTGAAAAAGATCGGGGGAATGCTCAGCCTTACCCCCGACAAATCGCAGTATGCCGCCGCTCTGCGAGACCGGCTGTTCGATCTGCTCAGGGAATGCGACGCCACCGGTTTGACCAAAAGCTCGGCCAATAGCAGGCAGCGTTCGATTATCCTGTGGGAAGCGCTGCTGAACGCGGTGGAACGGTGCCCGGAGAAAAAGGAGAGAAACGGGGAGGGAATCGAGCTCCCGGACAAAGACCCGATCGAGAAACTCGTCCAGGACCTGATCGGAAACCCGGATTCAAGGAATCCGACAATCATCTATCCCGATCCCCCCGGCTCGCCGTGGTTTATCCTCACCGCCCTGAACTGCAAAAGATCGCTGGAAAAGATCGTAATGACCGCCGTCGGGAAGAACTTTCCCGGTGAAAAGGAACTCAGAGACAAAACCGACCGCCATATCGACTACCAGATGGCCCGCTCCGGCCTGGGAGGACACTCGTTCGACCCCGTTTCGCTCGCCATCGCCGTCTGCTGCAAATTGCGTCTGGACAAAGAGTTCCGCCATAACCCGCTCTTCGTGGAGTGTCTGCGCAAAATCTTCGCCTGCCAACAGCCCGACGGCTGCTGGCCCACGGGAGCGGCGATCTCCCTCCACGATTCGGGCGACGTAATCCAGCAACCGAGCATCGCACTGGTCACCGAGCTGATCGAGGCGATTGTCGATTACGACCTGCTGGTCGCGCACAGCGAACAGTCGCAGCGGATTCTGGAGCTGGTCACGCCCCTTTTCCAGCGGCTCGCACGCTTCCTCGAAACCACCTATAGCACGGCCCAACGAAGCGACGCATCCCCCGATGATCCGGTCACGATTCACGGCTGGTGCAGCGACCGTTTGCGCCTGCCCTACTTTACCGAAACCTGGATCACGGCCTACGTCTGCCGGTTCCTGCTCAGGTACCATCTGCTCGAAAAAGCCTGCCTCCGCTCCCAGGCCCTCAGGCAACTGGGCGTGCCGGGCTTCACGCCCAGGCGTGCGACCGCCCGCCCGAAAGGAACCACGAGTGACGGAGATGGACATTCGGACTGGGAGAAAATTCTGGAGCCGGACAACATACTGACCCCCAAGAGCGAGATCGAAGCCCTCACAGCCGGGCTCATTGCCAAGTGCGACAACGGCAATTCGCTCCGGCTATGCGAAAAAGACCACGTGTCCTTTATCGTTTGCGGGCCTCCGGGGAGCGGAAAAACCCACCTTGTCACCCAACTGGCCGCCCGCCTGGACTGGCCGCTGGTCGAGCTGTCGCCGAGCCATTTCATCCGCAACGGCATGGAGTTCATCGAAAGCACCAGCAAGGAGGTTTTCGACGCCCTGATGCAGTTGTTCCATGCGGTGGTCTTCTTCGACGAATGCGACGAGCTCTTTTGCGACCGCACGTTGGCGGGCAACAACCGCAACATCCTGAGTTTTCTCACCCCCTGCATGTTACCCAAGCTGCAGAAGCTCCACGACTGCCGGCAGGTGATCTTCGTCGTGGGCACCAACTTCCTGCACCGGATGGACAAGGCCATCATCCGCTCCGGACGTTTCGATAAAAAGCTGCTTTACGACCTCCCCGACGAAGCCTGCCGGGAGCAGATTTGCGACCAGACGGGTCAAACGGATCGATTGAACGACTTTCTCGTACAGACCCGGGGACTGCCCTATAAGGAGGTCGCAAAATACCAAGTCACCAAACAATGCGCTCCCGTCCTGCCGGCCGATTACAGCTCGTGGATCGAAAATATCGCCCAGAATGAAATCAAAGAGTGTAGTTACAACGAGTACACAAAAAATGCGAAGCAAGCATATTGGGACGACCTGACGCGCAACAACCCGGAGCAAACGGAGAAGCCGACTCCCGTTCCTGCGGCCGGTCAAAAGCCATAGCGACCGTGCGCCATCCGCCCCATACCGCGCACCCCGAGTGCGGCGGCCACGGCCCCTCACAGCCGGAGGCGTATGCCGCGCCCTGCGACTTCTGCGACGAGTTTGCGGGACGCCCTACCCGGTTCACGCAACTGTACGGGGAGCGGAGCCGTCTGCTTTACGCCGACGAGACGTTCGTAGTCTTTCCCACCCTCGGACAGATCGGCCTGCTCTACCTGCTGATCGCCCCCCGCCGCCATATCGGGTGCATGACGCAGCTGCTCCCGGATGAAATCGTGCGGCTCGAAAACCTGCTCGGCAGGTTGTGCGAGCGGCTGGCTCCTTTCGGGCAGGTCGTCGGGTTCGAGCACGGGGCCACAGGCCCGGTCGGAGGAAGCAACAGCGTCTCGCACGCCCATTTCCATCTGCTCGCCGTGCCCGCCGCGATCGACATGCGCCGGTTCTTCGATCCGGATGACCCCGTATGCAGCGCCCCGACCCTCGGCGTCTGCTACCGACGGCTCGCGGATGCGCAACAATACCTGCTGAGCTGCGACCCTGCGGGCGGTATCCGTTATCTCGACACAACGGCGCTTGCGGGAAAATATCCGTCCCAGTTTTTCCGCCGCGCTTTGGCCGCATACCTGGGGACAGCCGGGACGTGGGACTGGCGGGCGTGCGGCGTCGAACCGGAGCTGCTCGACACGCTCCGCCGATTCTCCGGCGGCATCCTGTAACCGGAACGGACGCGCGCACCACGCATCCGGGCCCCGGCGGCTATTTCATCCCGATTCCGGACGCGGACAAAGGCAGATTACCGGGCAGCAACAACGCCCCGGCCATACGCCCTCTCGCCAGCAAAAGCACCGGCCAACGGATCGTGACGGAGACAGACGGAAGCGTGGGAAATGAGCGACCAAGTGACCTAACCGCTGGGGAAGCCCGCCAACGGATCGGGATGGGGACAGGCGATCGAGCGTGAAAAAGTGACCGACAATAGGGAACAATCCGAGACAACCGGCCTTTGGATCGGAGACAGGCGGAAGCGTGAGAAATAAGCGGCCAAGTGACCTCACCGCCGGGGAAGCCGCTAAACGGATCGAAACAGGGACAGGCGGATCGAAGCGCGGGAAGCTGGTACCATCCGAGACGACAAAACCCCGGCCTGCGGATCGGGACGGGAGGGAATGGGTGCGATACCGGGTTACTCCGTGAATTTCTCGAGCGTCAGCCGCCCCTGCGCATCGAGGGAGGCGAAAGCGGGCTGCCGCTCCCATTCGCCGAGGAAGAGGGCCCGAAACCCCTCGTCGCGGTAGTCGCGGATCACGTGCATGTGGCCGAAAACAAAGGTATCGACATCGGGCCGGGCCGCATGGTAATCGCGGGCATAATCCACCAGCGGGGCCGTCACCCCCTCCTCCTCGGGCTCCGGCCCGTGGGACTTGCGCGACTTGCCGCTCCACCAGCGGCCGAAACGGACGGCCCAGTCGGGATGGACGAGCCAGCCGAAGAGCCAGCGCAGCACGCGCGAGCGGAACACGGCGTTCATCAGCCGCAGCACAGGCAGGTGGTCGATGCGCATATTGTCCCCGTGGGCCAGCAGCATGCGGCGGCCTGCGAGCAGGAACTCCTGCGGCGCAGTGTAAACCTCCAGACCGCATTCGGCGCTCAGGTAGTCGCGCACCCACATATCGTGATTGCCCGTGAGCAGCACCACCCTCACCCCGCGATCGGTGAGCGCGGCCAGACGGCCGAGCGTGCGCACGAAGCCCCGGGGCGCCACTTCGCGGTACTCGAACCAGAAGTCGAAGAGGTCGCCCAGCAGAAAAATCGCCTCCGCGTCGTCCGCCACCCGGTCGAGCCACGCATCGAAACGCCGCTCGATGCGGCGGGCCGTATCCCTGCCGCCGGCGCCGAGGTGTATGTCGGAAGCGAAATAGATCATCGTCAGAGCAGCTCCGCGAGCCGTTTTTCGAGCCGGTCGCCGTACAGGTCGCGGTCCACGACCACCCCGCTGCGGTCGATCAGGAAGTTGGTCGGCAACTGCCTTACGTTATAGAGTCCCATTGCGGGCGAAGCCTCTCCCCGGAAGTCGCAGACCGACACCCAGGGCAACCCCTGCTCCTGCACCGAGGCGATCCAGTCGGGCTTCGACGTGTCGGCCGACACCTGGTACACCTCGAAGCCGCGGTCGCGGAACCGGTCGTAGAGCACCTTCAGATCGGCGTTCAGGGCGTTGCTGTTCCCGGACTCCGCCGACCAGAAATCGACCAGGATCACCTTACCCCGAAGCGACGAAAGGCGCACCTTGCGGCCGTACATATCGGGCAGTTCGAGGTCGGGATACCCCGTTTCGGCAATCGACGAACTGAGGTTCAGCCGGGCGTCGAGCCGGGCGATCTCGCTCGTCAGGGTCGTCAGGTAGGGGGATTCGGGGTAACGCGCTGCAAGGGCATCGGCGACGGTGCGGTAATAGATGGCGTCGCTCTGGAGATTGAACAGGTAGCGATCCCCCGGCAGCCGTTGGTAAAGGGCGTAAACCGCCGCCAGCGAGGATTTGTTTTCGATGATGAAACGGAACTGCTCGCGCTTGATGCGCCGGTATTCGCGGGTGTACTCCCGGGCCATCGTCTGTCGCTGCTCCTGCGTGAGCGGCTGGCCTCCGGGGGTGCTGGCAATGCTGTCGAGCCGCTGCAACCCAGCGACGAAAGGCTGGTAGAAACGGCGCAGCAGCTCCGACTCTTCGGACCCTGCGACCGTGTAGTTGCGCACCACGCTCCCCACCGAATTGACCGTCAGGCGGTCGCCGCCGCTCAGATAGAGCGGGATGCGCTCGCCGTCGCAGATCAGGTCGTAGAGCATCGGGGTCGCCGCCACGCCCCGCACGTCGAACCGGTAGTTGCCCCCCTCGTCCATCGCGGCCGAATCGACGACCGACCGGGCCAGGGGCGTGATCCGTTCGAGATAGACCTGGCGGTCGTCGGCGCCGACGATCCGCCCTTCGATGCGCACACGGCCCGATTGGCAGGAGCACAGCAGGGCCGCGGCCGCGAGCATGAGATACAGCGCGTGTCTGTTCATGGTATCCACGGGTTAGGTATGCAAAAGTAGGTATTTTCCCGTAAAACGGAAATTACTTCTGCGAATTGTGCCTCGGTCCGTTTTTCTGGTAGCGGTTGACGTGCTGCCCGGGGTGCGGATTGGGATGCGGGTTGCGGTTCTTCTGGAGAGCACGCTGCTGCGGGCGCTGCTGGTTTTTCTGAGGACGCGCCGGAAGGTGCTGTTTGTAGTCGCTTCGGAGATTATTTAAAGCAACTTCGTCGATGACGATGCCGCCCCCGGACATCCGCTTTATATCTTTTATGATGACCTCATTGTTGGGGTGCTCCTGGTTGTACTCATAGCTTTTGGTGCGCATGTAGCGGGCCAGGTTGTCCACCGTGCGGGCCACGGTTTCGGGCCGCCGCTCCCCGGCCAGCGTGCGGATCATGCGGCCGACGTACTTGCCGTAATGCTTCAGGGCGATGCGGTCCTGCGAGTAAGGCATGCGGCGCGGGGTGACCGTGAGCTCCTGGCGCGATGGGCGCGGATAGGGCGAATCGACATCGAGCTGAAAATCAGACATGATGAACAGGTGGTCCCAGAGCTTGTGCGTGAAGTCGGCCGTGTCGCGCAGCAGGGGATTGAGGTTGCCCATCACTGCGATCACGGCGCGGGCCTGACGGTTGCGCTCGCGCCGGTCGTCGATCTGCAGAAGCGAATCGACCATCTCCTGGATGTGGCGCCCGTATTCGGGAAGGTACAGCTTGCGCCGCTTGTAATTGTAATTCTTCTTCATAATGCGATGATGCCTGCACGACTGCCGCGTTCGGTCACGGAAACACGGACGACAGGCCTGAACGATGTGCTTTTTCGGGTTTGAAACAGCCCGGGGCTCTTCCCGCGGGCGGGTGTCCGGATTTGATCCCGCACCGGATAAAGTTATTAACTTCGTGGCAAAAGTAAGGATTTTTTTCTCAAAAACAACTGCATGGCAAAGGTTTTAATTCTGGACCATTCAAAAAGTATGCGAAACACCCTGCGCGAGCGGCTCGAGTTCGAGGGCTTCTCCACGGAGGGGGCAGAGACCGAAGCCGCCGCCGCGGAGATGTGCAGCCGCATCCCCTTCGACGTGATCCTCTCCGACAAGAGCTGCCGCGTGCCCGAGGTCGATGTGCCCTTTATCGTCCTCTCGTCGGAGGCCACCATCGACTCGGCGATCGAAGCCCTGCGCAACGGAGCGCAGGACTACCTGACCAAGCCCATCGACATGAACCGGCTGCTGCTGTCGCTGCGCGAGACCCTCGACCATCCCGATCCCGCACAGGCGACCCGCACGCCCGCCAAGGCCCGCCGCGCCCATGCGAACCATACCGAACAGATCATCGGCACCTCGCCCCAGATCGAGCACGTGAGGCAGCTTATCGACAAGGTGGCTCCGTCCGACGCCCGGGTGCTCATCACGGGCGAGAACGGCACGGGCAAGGAGCTCGTGGCCCGCTGGCTCCACGCCAAGAGCGCCCGCTCGGCCTTCCCCTTCGTGGAGGTGAACTGCGCGGCCATCCCCTCGGAGCTGATCGAGAGCGAGCTGTTCGGCCACGAACGAGGCGCTTTCACCTCGGCCATCAAGCAGCGCAAGGGCAAGTTCGAGCAGGCCAACGGCGGCACGCTCTTCATGGACGAAATCGGGGATATGTCGCTCTCGGCCCAGGCCAAGGTGCTGCGTGCGCTCCAGGAGAGCAAGATTAGCCGCGTGGGGAGCGACAAGGACGTGGAGGTCGATGTGCGGGTGGTGGCCGCCACCAACAAAAACCTGCGCGAAGAGATCCGCAAGGGCAACTTCCGCGAAGACCTCTACCACCGTATCGGGGTCATCATCGTCAAGGTGCCGGCCCTGCGCGACCACCCCGACGATATTCCGCTGCTGATCGAATACTTCATCGGAAAAATCTGCGGCGAGTACAACCTGCCCGTCAAAAAGATCGATCCGGAGGCCCTCGACGCCCTCAAGACGATGCCCTGGAGCGGCAACATCCGCGAGCTGCGCAACGTGATCGAACGACTCATCATCCTCAGCGGCGACCGCATCACGGCCGACGACGTAAAGAGCTACTGCTGACCGGCGGCCTGCGCCCGGACTCCGCCAGAGCTGCCGTCAGGCATGTTGCCGGGCGAGCGCGGGGAAAGTCAGGCGATCCCTGCACGGTAGCCGACCGATAGCCGGACGGCAGAGAGGACGATGGAACGGACGGCGGGCCGAACGGACAACAGGCCGGACGGACAATAGGCCGGACGAATACCAGGCCGACCGGAAAAAGGGTCAGACCCACAGCGGTCGGAAAGACAGCAATCGGTCGGACAGGCCGGATAACGAAAAGCGCATCAAAGCGCAGTAGATGCAGGAAAAGCCGCGTGCAGGCAGGAAAGCGGGGAGGAAACGGAAAAGCGGGACGGCAGGAAAAGCCGGATGCGGAAAAGCAAAGAGAAGCGCAAACAGCCGGGATCGGATGCCATGCGATCGGAATGGCACCGGCCTTATTCGGTTACTTCGGGTCGAGCAGGCCGTGTCTGAGGAAGCTGAACTCCCCCTCGCGTGCGATAATCAGGTGATCCAGCAGCCGGATGTCGAACAGTGCGGCGGCACGGGCCAGCCGCTCGGTCAGCAGCCGGTCCTGCGGACTGGGTTCCGCCGTGCCCGACGGATGGTTGTGCACCAGGATAAGCTGGGTGGCCAGCAGTTCGAGCGCCCGTTTTACCACCAGCCGGTGATCGACCACCGTGCCCTGCACCCCGCCCTGACTGATGCGGCAGCGTTCGATGATGCGGTTGGTCGAGGTGAGGTAGAGCGCCCAGCACTCCTCATAGCCCAGGGATTCGATCTGCGGGCGAAACAGGCGGATCACGTCGTCGCTCGTGGCGATACGGTCCGCATCGCCGGCTTCGGCCGCCAGCATGCGCCGGCCGATCTCGGCAGCGGCCGCAATGCGGCAGGCCCGTTTCAGGCCGATTCCCGCCGCCATGCGCAGGCGGGCGACGTCCGCGCGGCCCAGATCGGAAAGACGTCCGCCGAAAGCATCGAGCAGCCGGCCGGCCAGTTGCTCCATTGGCTCCCCGGCAACCCCGTCGCCCAGCAGCAGGGCGAGCAGCTCCCCATCCTCCAGCGCCTCGGCGCCCCTTGCGGTCAGTTTGTCCGTCAGATCCCTCACGATCAACTGCTCAACTTATCCACGCGATCGAGCAACAGGGCGCAGGCCTCGTCGTCCATAACCTGCGACACGGAGAACGACGCCCGCTGTTCGGCCTCCTTCTTGGAGTCGCCGACCCCGTGTCCGACCTCGATGCCGTCGATGAGTACCTTGGCGCAGAAACGGGTGCACCGGGGCGCGGCGTTGCGGTCGTGCCCGGTCTGGAAGAGGATGGCGTGGTGGTTCTTCTGGCACCATTCGATCAGGCGGCTCTTGTAATCGGTTTCCGATTCGGTGAGCTCGTCCAGCGCGAGATACCGGTAATAAATGCGGTTGATGAGCAGCCGGTTCACGAAGTCGTATCCCTGATCCAGGTAAACGGCCCCCATCATCGACTCGAAGGCATCGCCGAAGATGTTTTTCTGGGCGATGTTCCCGCTCGAATGGGAGATGACCAGCGCATCCAGCCCGAGGGCCCGCGCGAGCGCGTTGAGCGACTGACGCGAGACGATCTTCGACCGCAGCTGCGTCAGGAATCCCTCGTCGCCCTCGGGAAACTCGATATAGAGGTAGTCCGAGGTGACGGTTTCGATCACCGCGTCGCCCAGGAATTCGAGCCGCTCGTTGTTGATCTGGCGGCCGTCGTCCAATACCAAAGAAGCTGACTTGTGAATCAAAGCCAGCTTGTAAAGTTCGATGTTGTGCGGGATAAATCCCAGCAGGTCGTCGATCTTGCGGTAAAACGCCTTGTCCCGTCCGAAATTGCGCCTCAGCGGACGCAGCATCCAATCAAACACGGCGCAGGCGGTTTACCTCAGTATTTGCGGAACAGCACCGTGGAGTTGTGCCCGCCGAATCCGAACGTGTTGCTCATCGCACACCGCACCTCGCGGCGCTGAGCGACGTTGAGCGTCAGGTTGAGCCGGGGATCGATCTCCGGATCGAGGTTCACGTTGTTGATGGTGGGAGGCACCACTCCGTGCGTGATGGCGAAGATGCAGGCCAGCGCCTCCACCGCCCCCGTCGCGCCCAGCAGGTGACCGGTCATCGACTTGGTCGAGGAGATGTTCTGCTTGTAAACATGCTCGCCGAACACATTCATCACGGCCTTCAGCTCGGGCACGTCGCCCGCAGGCGTCGAGGTGCCGTGGACGTTCACATAGTCCACCTCTTCGGGGCCGATGCCCGCGTCCTTCAGGGCGTCGCGCATCGACTTGATGGCCCCCTTGCCCTCGGGATGGGGTGCCGTGAAATGGTAGGCGTCCGCCGAACGGCCTCCGCCGATCATTTCGCAGTAGATCCTGGCCCCCCGCGCCTTGGCGTGTTCCAGCTCCTCGAGGATCAGCGCCCCCGCACCCTCGCCGATGACGAAGCCGTCGCGGTCCACGTCGAACGGACGCGAAGCGTGCAATGGGTCGTCGTTGCGCGTCGAGAGCGCCTGCATCGCGTTGAATCCGCCGACGCTCGGCTCGTTCACCGCGGCTTCCGAGCCGCCCGAAACCACGACGTCGGCCTTGCCGTAGCGGATGGCGTTGAAGGCGTCGATCATACCGTGGTTGGAGGAGGCGCACGCCGAGACGGTGCAGTAGTTCGGCCCCATGAACCCGTACTTGATCGAGATGTACCCCGCAGCGATATCGGCGATCATGCGGGGAATAAAGAACGGGCTAAACCGAGGCGTGTTTCCACCCTCAGCATAGCCCAGACATTCGTCGAAGAACGATTTGAGTCCTCCGATCCCCGAACTCCAGATCACGCCCACCTGCTCCAGGTCGGTCTTTTCGAGATCGAGCCCCGAATCCTCCACGGCCTGCGTGGCGGCGATCAGGGCATACTGGGCGAAGAGGTCGTATTTGCGGACCTCCTTGCGGTCGAAATGCTGGGTCCAGTCGTAATTTTTAACCTCACAAGCAAACCTCGTCTTAAATTTTGCGGCATCGAAGTGCGTAATCGGCGCAGCACCACTTACCCCCTTTTCCAGATTCGTAAAAAACTCCTCAACATTATTGCCGATCGGGTTGATGGTACCGATACCCGTAACGACTACCCTTCTTTCAGTCATAAATTTAAGGCTTTGAGAACGCCGGCGATAGGTTCCTGTGAATTTATTTCTTGTGCGATTCGATGTAGGTGATGGCGTCGCCGACCGTTGCGATCTTCTCGGCGTCTTCGTCAGGGATCTGGATGTCGAAAGCCTTCTCGAACTCCATGATAAGCTCCACGGTGTCGAGCGAGTCGGCGCCCAGGTGGTTGGTGAAACTTGCTTCGGGCACGACTTCAGACTCCTTTACACCCAACTTGTCGACGATGATTTCGACAACTTTAGATTGAACTTCTGACATAACTTTAATTTTTTAGTTAAACAATTATTATTTGGAAATAGTTCGTTATTTCGCAGATAATTTTGCGCAAAAGTAACACTTTTTTCATTACTTTTGGCATGAACCAACAAATATTTATCAACACGGTTGTCCACAGGATTCACAACCGGATAAGAACCAAATGCTTATGAAACTGCTCCTGATTTCCAACTCCACCAATGCCGGAGAACCCTATCTGAAGTACCCGCTGCCCGAAATCCGCCGCTTCCTGGACGGGGTGCGCAGCGTGGCGTTCGTTCCCTATGCCGCCGTCACCTTCTCCTACGACGAGTACCGGCGGCGGGTGCAGGAGCGGTTCGACGAACTGGGCATCCGCGTCGATTCCGTACACGGGCTCGCCGACCCCGCGGCCGCGATCCGCGAGGCGGAGGCCGTCTGCGTCGGGGGCGGCAACACCTTCGCCCTGCTGAAAGCCATGCAACGGCTGGGGCTCGTCAGGGCCATCCGCGACCGCGTCGCGCAGGGTATCCCCTATGTCGGATGGTCGGCCGGCAGCAACGTCACCTGCCCCACCATCTGCACCACCAACGATATGCCCATCGTGGAGCCCGAATCGTTCGAGGCCGTCGGGCTGGTGCCGTTCCAGATCAACCCCCACTACCTGGACGCCAATCCCCAGGGACACGCGGGCGAGACGCGCGAGCAACGGCTGCTCGAATACATCGAGGCCAACCCCGGCCGGTATGCCGTGGGGCTGCGCGAGGGGTGTATGCTCCGCTACACGGACGGCGGGCTGCAACTGATCGGCGACCGTCCGCTGCGCATATTCCGCAAGGGGATCGCCCCCTACGAGGTCAATGCCGGCGACGACCTCTCGTTCCTGCTCTGACGCAGCCGACAAGCCGTACTTAATATATTGTGCAATCAAGCGCACCCCGGTTCGACCGGGGTGCGCCGTTTCCGGCCGGCCGGGTTCGCACTCCCGCCCGGAGCCGGTCGCTCCGGTCGGCGCGTTTCCGATCCTCCTTTTCGGTCACGCCATCGCCCGCCCCTGCCTTCCGGTCGCAACCCTTTCTGCCGCGCAACCGCGCATGCGGCACGCCCCGGCACCTGCGCAGCCGGCGGTGAAAAAACGGGCCGCATCCTGCGGATGCAGCCCGTCGCTTTCCAGCCCGGCCGTAGGGCGCATTCTGCCCGCCGGCTCCGCTTACTGTACCATCGGTTCGTACTGGTAGTCCACCGACTCGCCGACCGGGCAGCTCACCGCGTTGGAGACGAGGTATCCCAACGGCGCCGTTTCGGTCTGCTCCGAGGTCTTGCAGACGTAAGCCACCACGCGGCAGTTCGCCGTCACGCTCGCCTCGGGAATCGTCACTGTATAGCGGTACGTCCCCTCCTGACCGGCCTCCAGCCGGCCGATCTTCTCCGCAGGCTGATCCCCGGCGGTGACCATCGCCTGCCCGACGTTCATGTGGTAGAACGGATCGGAGGCGCTGTGCTGGTAGCCCTCAATACGGTCTTCGACCAGCACCGCGCCGAGCCAGTACTCCTGCCCCTCGCGGGCCGTAACGCGGATCGTCACCGACAGCTCGCGCCCGGCCAACGAGGTGGCGACGGCGATGCCGGCGGTAGCGGCGTCCGCCGCCTGCACGTCGCGGATATCTGCGACCATCTCGGGCGTGCTGGCTTCGAGGTTGGCGAACATGCTGTTGGAGGAGAAATCCGCATTCCAGTCGAGCACATAGGCGGGAATGTTGGCTGCGAGCTGCTTATAGTATCGCACCATGATAAGGTCGAATATCGGCACGAGGTTGCCCTGTTCGCTCGATTTTTCGTGGAACGCCACCGGCAGCGCGCGGTCGTAGAGCAGGTCGTGGGTGCAGTAGTGGATGGCGTCGATCATGAAATGGCACGACCAGCACCAGGTCGCGGTCATCTCGGCCAGCAGCGTGCGCCGGTAGAATCGACTGGGGTCGGGCGTGAACGGGGCCTCTTCGACGGTGATCTCCTCCCGGTTTTCGCTCACCACCTCGGGGTTGCTCTTCAGGAAAGCCTCGACGCGGTATTTCCCGACGGCGTGGTAGCTCCGCGTGCGCCCCAGGTAGGTATCCCCGTCGGGCTCGCGCATGGTGAACCGGGTCGAAACGTCCTCGCCCTCGCTCGACATCACCGAAAAAACGACCGGCTCGCCGACGTGCACGACCGTCTTGTCGGCCTCGATGCGGTAGGTCGCACTCGGTTTGAGGACGGTGACCGTCACCGTGTTTTCAGCCGGAATTCCGTCGGGCCATTCGGGGGCGTCGGTCATGTAGCGGGCCTCCACGTCGTAATTGCCCGCCTGCTGCCAGGCGTGCGAAGCGCCCGCGAAGGTCTCGTCCCCCGAACCGATCCGGCAGTCGGCCGTCACGTCACGCCCGTCGGACGAGGTGACGGTAAAGACGACCGTCTCGCCCACGTTCACCACCTCCCGGTCGGCTGCGAGCGTGTAGGCGGTCGCCCCGCCCGTGACGGTGATGGTCACGGTATTCGCGGCGGCAATTCCGTCGGGATTCGCGGGGTCGTCGGTCAGGTAATGGGCCTCGACGACATAGGTTCCGGCCGTATTCCACGTATGGGTATTGCCCAGAAAACAGTTGATATCGGAGCAGATCCGGCAGTCGGCCGTCACGTCCTGCCCGTCGGAGGAGGTGACCGTGAAGGTAACCGGCTCGCCGACCCCGACGGTCGTGCGGTCGGCCTTCAGCGTAAAGGGCGGAACGGGATCGCCGAGGGGTTCTTCGGTGTCGTTGCAGCCGGCGGCGAAAACAAGCAGCAGCGCCGACAAAAGGTAGGTCAGGTATTTCATACGATTTGCAGTTATTCGACAAATTTACGTTTTTTTTGGGAAAACCGGCAGATTGCGGCCAAAAATCCGCCTGTCCGACACAAGCCGCATCTTCGACCGCATAGCCTTTTTCTGTCGAGTATGGACGTTTTCTCCCGCCTCCACAGCTCTTTCACGACGAGCATAGGCTCACTGTTTCTCAGCCTCTTGCCACAAGGGAGGATGCCTCTCGGCTTTCTTGCGGGGGAACGGACTCCTCACGACTGCACAACTTTTTCCCGCCGAAGAGGGCTGCCTGCTCCCGGCTCCGCAGCCTTATCCGCAGCAGCAGGTCGCCCGCAAACTTCACCGCTTTCCCCGCCGGAGGAGGCACCGCTCCGCAACCTTTCCGAGGGGCGAGCAGACAGCCATCCCCCTTCATCCCGGTGCCGGCATGAATCGCCTTTTAACGACAATAGATTTTATAGATATAAACATGCCTGAAATCTATTTGATTTATATTTCTTACCGCACTATCTTTGCAACAGCAACAAGGAAAAACAATACGAACATTTAAAATAATCAAATTATGAAAACGCTGGATTATCTTCATCTGAACGAATCGACCTCGGCCAACGTGGTGGCCTCCCTCAAGCAACTGCTCGCCGATTTCCAGGTCCACTACATGAACCTGCGCGGCTTCCACTGGAACATCAAGGGGCGCGGCTTCTTCGTGCTGCACGCCAAATTCGAGGAGCTCTACAACGACGCGGCCGAGAAGGTCGATCAGATCGCCGAACGCATCCTGATGCTGGGCGGCTCCCCCTCCAACAAGTTCAGCGACTACCTCAACCTCTCGCACGTGGCCGAGATCGGCGGGGTGAGCTGCGGGGATCAGGCGCTCGGACACATCCTGGAGACCTACCGGCACCTGATCGGCGAAGAGCGCAAGCTGCTGTCGCAGGCCTCGGAAGCGGGCGACGAAGTGACCGTCTCGATGATGACCGACTACCTGGAGGAGCAGGAGAAAATGGTTTGGATGCTCTGCGCCTATGCCGACGGCAAACCCTCGGGCGAATGTGGCAAATAACCGCGCCATAACCGAAGAAAAGGGACGAACTGTTGAAGTTCGTCCCTTTCGTTTCACTCCGCTCTGGCCGTTCCGGAGCCGCGCGGCCGGGACAGCTCTCCGACCGAAAGGGACCTCACAGCGGCGACGGCTCCCTGTCAGCGTTTGCGGGCCGCGGGTTTCTTGCGCCGCACCGACCAGCCGAATCGGTCGATCATGCGCCCCAACTCGTAATAGGCACCGTGCATATAGACGATCGGGCGGGCCTGCTCGAGAGCGAACCTCCCGGTCGCAGGGTCGATGTAACGGTCGTCGGCTAATACGGCGACCACCTCGGCCAGAAACATATCGTGCGTCCCCAGCGGGATGATCTGCCGCACCCGACATTCGATGCTCAGGGGCGCCTCCTCGACCGTGGGAGCGGCGACCACCGACGCCCGGCCGGGGGTGAGCCCCATTCGGGCGAACTTGTCGCCGTCGCGCCCCGAACGCACGCCGCACCAGTCGGTCGCCCGCGCCAGGTCAGCCGTGGTGAGGTTGATGACGAACTCACCCGTGCGCCGGATGATCCCGTAGGAGTGGCGTTCGGGCCGCACCGACACATAGCACATCGGCGGGTCGGTGCAGACCGTGCCCGTCCATGCGACGGTCAGCAGGTTATACTCCTCGGGCACGGCGCCGCAGCTCACCAGCACGGCGGGCAGCGGATAGATCATCGTCCCGGGTTTCCAGCGTTCTTTCATGGTCGTTCTGACGTTTTGCCGCGCGAAGCGGCGAATCCGGTACAAAAATAGGCAAAAAAAACGCATCCGCCGGGATTCGCCCGATTTTTGGAGCCCTCGCCCGAACAACCTTAAACCCGCAACCATGCGCACCCAATACCTCGGGCTGGAACTCGACAGCCCCGTCGTGGTCGGCAGCTCGCCCTATACGGCCGCGCTCCCCGCCATCCAACGCTGCGCCGAAGCCGGCGCCGGCGCCGTCGTGCTCAAATCCGTCTTCGAGGAGCAGATTCTCCACGAAGCCTCCGCGCTGGCGGCCTGCGCCGACTCCCCCTACGGGGATGCCGACACCTACCTCGAACGCTACCTCGGCGACGACTACCGGGGCCGCTTCCTCAGGCTGGTGCGGCAGGCGCGCGAGTCCGTCGCGATTCCCGTGATCGCCAGCATCAACTGCGTGGCCGACCACGACAGCTGGATCGACTACGCCGCGCAGATGGCCGACGCCGGCGCCTCGGCCCTCGAGCTCAACATCTTCCTCCACCCGTTCGACCGTTTCACCCCTTCGCGCGAACTGGAGAACCGCTACGCCGCAATCGCCGCCAAAGTCGTGCAGGCGGTGCGGATTCCCGTCTCGGTCAAGCTGCCGATGCGGCTGACCAACCTCTTCGCCACGGCCGACATCCTGCGCAGCTTCGGCGTGCAGGGCGCGGTGCTGTTCAACCGTTTCTTCGAGCCCGACGTGGACATCGAACGGATGGAGTTCGTCGAGGGGCCGGCCTTCAGCCACCCCTCGGAACTGAGGAACATCCTGCGCACGGCCGCCCTCTTCACGGGGCTCGTGCCGCAGCTCGACCTGGCCGTTTCGACGGGCGTGCACGACGGCGCCGCCGTGGTCAAGGCGCTGCTTTGCGGCGCCCGGGTCGCTCAGGTCTGCACGGCCATCCACCTCCACGGCTTCAAGGCGATCGGACGGATGAACGACTTTCTTGCACGCTGGGCCGAGCGCCACGGCTTCGGCGAGATCGGGGAGTTCCGCGGCCACCTCAACTTCATCAACTCCTCCTCGCCCCTGTTCCAGCGCGTGCAGTACATGAAATATTTTCCTTCCCAGGAGTGACGCCGCCCGCACCGGACGCCCGCTTTCCGCATCCGCTCCGGACAGGCGCCCGCCAGCATTCCGGACAAGCGCCGCCACGTTCTTCGGCACGTGCAAAGAACGGCCCGCCCGCATATGCGAAAATTCGCTATCTTTGATCCGAACAACCTTGCAATCCTATGGAAAACCGCATCACTTCCCTTTTCGGCATCCGCTTCCCGATCGTCTCGGGCGGCATGGTCTGGTGCAGCGGCTGGCGGCTGGCCGCCGCCGTCAGTCGGGCCGGCGGCCTCGGTCTGATCGGCTCGGGTTCGATGACCCCCGACCTGCTGAGGGAACACATCCGCAAATGCCGCACGGCCGCAGACCGGCCGTTCGGGGTCAATGTCCCGCTGACCTACCGCTATGCCGATGCGATCATGGAGGTCGTGATCGCGGAGCGCGTGCCCGTGGTCTTCACCTCCGCCGGCAGCCCACGCACATGGACCGCGCGGCTGCACGACGCGGGCTGCAAAGTCGCCCACGTGGTCGGCAGCGCCGCCTTCGCCCTCAAATGCCGGGACGCCGGGGTCGATGCCGTCGTTGCCGAAGGTTTCGAGGCGGGCGGCCACAACGCACGCGAGGAGACCGCCACGATGCCGCTTATCCCCGACGTGCGGCAGGCCGTCGGACTGCCGCTGATCGCCGCCGGCGGCATCGCCACGGGCGCGGGGATGCTGGCGGCCTTCGCGCTGGGAGCCGAGGGGGTGCAGATGGGCACCCGCTTCGCCCTGACGCGCGAAAGCTCGGCCAGCGAAGCCTTCAAACAACTCTGCACGGGTCTCGGGGAGGGCGACACCATGCTCGCGCTCAAGAAACTCAGCCCCACGCGGCTCGTGAAAAACGACTTCTTCCGGCTCGTTGCGGAAGCCGAGGCGCGGGGCGCTTCGGCGGACGAACTGCTGGAGCTGATCGGGAGCGGCCGTCCCCGGCGGGGCATCTTCGAGGGCGACCTGAGCGGCGGAGAGCTCGAAATCGGGCAGGTGGCCGCGCTCGTGCGCGACCTGCCTCCGGCCGGGGAGGTCGTCGCCCGCACGATGGCGGAATACCGCGAACGGCTGCGAAGCCTTCCCGAGCTGTAATACGATGGAAACCGCGCGGAAGTCCCGCGCGACGCTTCCGGGCGGGAAAGGCCGCAACCGTCACCAAAGGGGATTCTCCTTTTCCCAGATTCGGGTCACGCCGCAATAGGTGATTTCGACCCGGCCATTCCCCACATAAAGCGCTTCCGCCACATCGTCGGCATCCTCTGCATCGTTATGTGACCGGATGGTGAGCGAGCCGCCGTACAGCGGCATCCCTTTCTGACCGAGATACTCTACCGGGGTTTCGATCGCATATTCGACCTGCAAACAGGGCACGGCTCTTCCCCGGCAGAGGCCGTGTCCCGCAACAAACGACAAAAGCGGTTGCGCAATGCTCCCATTCACACGCACCTCCGTCACCGACGACACTGCGAATCGCCCATCCACGCCGTCCGCGTGCATCATCCAGCGGTCCTCCCCATCGGGTAACACGGTGAAAGTCATCTGGGTGCCGGCCTGCGACCACTCCACCCGCCACCTGGCATCCGGCTCGTCGAGCAGTTTTCCGTCGCGCATATCGAAAGTCCAGACGCCCGTATCCAGGACAATGCGCCAAAAGCCCGCATCGCCGACGATAAGTTCGTTCGGGAAAAAGGCCTCCCGCACCTCCGCTTTTCCCTCTGGGGTCGTCTGACGACAATAGGCATCCAGTCCGGCTACGCGGCGGGCTGCCTCACGGTCGGCCTCCAACGAACCGTCGGCATAGCTGAAAAGCAGCCATCCGGCCTCCGTGGGCCTGTGATCTTCCGAAAAGCAACAGCACCCGGCCCACAGCAGGGCGATGAAGATGGCCGACAACGCACGTTTCATAACTCTTTCTCTTTTTTCGCACCTATTTTGCAGCCTATTCCGACCGCGACAGCTCCCCGTGCCCCCAATCCGATCTCGGTACTGAGGAAAACACGCCTGCCGAACTGGAATCCGAACAACGTGAGCTGACAGGCGAAATGAACCGCAGAGTCGTATTTCCGATCGAAGAAACCCCGACGAAACGCCGCCTGCATCCCGAATTCCATACCGGAGTAAAGCCGCAGGGACGGACGGTTCGTCCACAGGATCCGCACCAGCGGCATAACGCATAGCTGATGTTCGCTCAACGAGCGGGAGAAGGTGATCTCGTTCATTTTCAACTTGTCGAAGTACCGGATATAGGCAAGCGAAACGCCCACTTCCCAACGGTACGAAAGCCGGCAGGTGTAAACCAGCGCGAGCGACCCGCCGCTGCGACGTCCGAAACAGTCTTCCGTGTATTTACCGTGCAGCAATTCGTAAGCGGGATTGCTCCGGTCCAGGTCGCACCAGGGGATATAATCCCCCTCGTTAATCAGGGGAGCGACTCCATAGGTCAGCGACAGGCTGTGACGGGGAGCGGTCGCCACATACTGCCTTTCCTCAGCCCGCATCCGCAACCTCCGGGCACGGGAGCGGCTCCGGACCAACTCGTCGAACTGCCTCGGCGATAGGTCGATGATCCCCGCACTGTCGGTCGGGAGCGGCTGAAAGGCCGCAACCTCGGGTTCGTGAGCCGCAACCGGCAAAATGATACAGGCCAGGACAAACATCCCGCACAACCGGATTCGTCGCATCTGTCGCAAATTTTCTGAAAGATAGGAAATAATCCGCAACCCTACAACCCGGATTCACGATCCCCGCGACTTTTCGTCCGACGAATCCCCTTGCCGCCCGCACGATCATCCCCTGACGCGGTTCGGCATGCACGCACAAACGGTTGTTTCATCTGCCGTCGTCGATGCGGACGGGACGCACAGGGCGAGCAGTTGTGCGAACCTGTCCAACCGTGAGCGGGAAACGCCCAATACGGAACAAGGGATAGGAAGTCCCGTATCGCCCGAACCGCCCCGTATAGTCGCGAAATCCCTCGGCAGGGAAACTATCTTCAGACGAACGCCCCACAACGGGCAGGTCTCAGGCAAAGGACCCGCAACGGCCAGAGTTTCGGTTATCCGTGACAAGGCCGCCCTGCGATAGGGGGGGGGTGTTCTTCGGTGGTGCGGAGCCAGCCGAGCAAGTCGGCGATCAGGAACGGAACACGCCCGGCGTCGGGGGCATAGTGAATGACTGTGTCCCCCAACGGGATGATACGCGCTTCACCTCCATCGGGCGAGTTGGCCTGCCAATAATTTCCGGTTCAGCGGAATTGGAAAACACCTTCCGGGCAGAACACACAGCACGAACCGTAAAACCGGCGAACAGTGCTGCTTCACTCAACTATAATATAGGTATCGAAATATTCAAAAAAAACACGAACGAATATTTGGTTTATAATATAAACTACTTTATATTTGCATAGGATTTGAAAGGGAAACAGCCGGAGAGCGATCCGAAGCCCGCAGCGAAACGGGGGTGGATGCCGCCGACAACTCCCGACCGATTCCGAAACCAATAAAACCGAGAGCCATGAAAACCACGAAAATCCTGCTCACGCTCGCAGCCGTCGCGCTGAGCGTCGTCGCTGCGGCGAAAGAGCTTACCGTAACCGTCCGCAACGTCCGCAGCGCCGACGGAAGCATCCTGACCATGCTGCGCATCCCCGGACAGCAACCCCTCTATGCGAAAACCCCTGCCGGGGCGGGCACGGTGACGGTGCGCTTCGAGGGAATCGAAGGCGACGAAGCCGGCGTATGGATTATCCACGATGAAAACGGCAACTACCAGATGGATATGCGCGAGAACGGCGGCCCCGCCGAAGGGTATGCGACCCGCGACTGCCTGCTGCCCGACGAGCGGAATACGGTGGAAATCGACCTCACCTACCCCGAATCCGTGTAGCGCCGCTGGGGGTGTCAGGAGTGGCCTGAACAACGCGGACGAGCCGGGAATCGGCCTCGCAAGCCGAAAGGTCGCCATCCACCAATCAGGAAACCGAACGGACAGAAAGAACGGACGAGAGGACGGGCACAGAATGAAACGCGGACGCTCGGCAGGCAGGACGATTCTGACAACCACCCGTCTGCGGCCCACCGGCAAACGTCCGGGCAGCAACCGGAAAAAACTCCCTCGGGATGGCCGAGTAACGGGCCGCGAAGAGCGAACGACGGGCGATCCGACCGAAGCACGGCCGAATCCCGAAAGAAAACGAAAAAACCGCAACATCAATCCGACAACATCATGGAAGAGAAACAATTGAACAGCGAGGAGAGCCTCGAACTGATTACACGCATGATCCGACAGACGCGCTCGCGCGTCGAACGCAACGCAGCACAGCCGTTTTTGGTGATGGGCTACCTGACCGTCGCCGTCTCTATAGCGGTATGGTTCGCCCTGCGGGCCACGCACAACCCCATCTGGCATCTGCTCTGGTTCGTCATTCCGATCGCGGGCCTCTTTTACAACGGGATCGTGCGCCGTGCGAACCGGGAAAAGGCGGTCACTACCTACATCGACCGCGTGGTGGGCTACGTCTGGTGGGTATTCGGCAGCGCAGCGGTGCTCTGCTCCCTGCTCTCGTTCTTCGTGCGGCTGGATATCTTGTTCATCATCCTGCTGCTGATGGGGCTTGCGACAGCCCTCACGGGGCTGGTCACCCGCTTCCGCCTCTGCGTGGTATCGGGCATGGTTTCGGCCCTCCTGCTGGCCCCGGTCTGCCTTTTCGTAGGGGGAATAGACCAATGCCTGATCTTCGCCGCCGTCTTTGCGGTGATGATGGTCATACCGGGCCATATCCTGGATTTCAAATGTCGCCGCCTATGTTCCGGGAACTGAATCCGCTGCTCCACTCCGAACTGCGGCTGGCCGTGATGTCCCTGCTGCTGGGGGCCGAGAGCGCCGACTTCGTCTATCTGCGCGAGCAGACGGGCGCGAGCGCGGGCAACCTGAGCGTGCAGATCGACAAGCTGGCCAAGGCGGGATACATCGAAGTCGAAAAATCGTTCCGGGGGCGGATGCCCCGCACCACCTGCCGGATCACGCAGGCGGGGCTGGAAGCCTTCGAGCAATACGTCGAGGCGATCTCGGGCTACATCCGCAAATAACCGCGGCCGGGAGAGCGCCCGCAACGGGATCGGCAGGAGAATCGACAGGAAAGAACGACAGCAGGAAATCGGCAGACACGTTTCCCGGGAACACCTGTCCGTCATTCTAAGCCCGGAATCCCGAATGGGATTCCGGGCTTTATTCTCCGGCCGCCCATCCGCGGAAGGACAGGCCCGCCGGAATGTAGCCCGACTCCGCAACCCATCCGCACCGGCCGACGAAAACCGACCGCGCCGGGACTGCTCGGACAGACTGCCGGACAGAACAGTCGAACAGGACAGTCGGACAGGACAATCGGACGTACCAGCCGGACAGGACAACCGGACAGACAACCGGACAGACAACCGGACAGACAACCGGACAGGACAACCGGACAGGACAACCGGACAGACAGCCGGACAGGACAGCCGGACAGGACAGTCGGACGTACCTGCCGAAAAAAAATATGCACGAACCAGCCGGACAGAATGTCGGTAAAGACAGCCGGACAGGACAGTCGGACGTACCAACCGGACAGACCACCGGAAAAGACCACGGACAGGTCAATTGGACAGGACAATCGGACGTACCAGCCCGACAGACTGTCGGAAAAGACAGCCGGACAGACAGCCGGACAAAGAAGCCGGGCCGGTACCAACGGACCGAAGGCGTTTGCCGAGGCTACTCCCCCTTTTCGGCCGTCAGTTTACGCCGGAGCGTTTCGATCTGCTGCTCGGCCTGCGCCGCGAGGTTGGCGGCCTGCTTCTCGGCCTCCCTGACCAGCGCGTCGCCCCCCTTTTCGGCCGCCGCTTTCGCCAACGGATTCTTCGCCTTGTCGATCAACTGCTGCCGCTGTCCACGTGCCGCCTCCACCAGCTTCTCGCCCGCACGCGCGGCTTCCGCCCGCAGCTTCGCGGCCTGCTGCTCGAAAGCCTCCCCGAGCACCTCCCCGACATCCTTGCCGCCGGTGAGTTTTTGCACCTGTTCCTCCACGACGTCCCGCACCGCATCGCGGGCCGCCTCCTTCAGCCCGAGGGTGATCTCGGGCGAGGAGAACGTTCCGCCGATATGGACGTTGAAGGTGCTGAGCACACCCCCGGCGCTCCCCTCGGGCAGCGTCACGCGGGCCGTGTAGTCGATGGTTTCGTCGAGCCCCGTCACGCCCGACAGGTTGATCGAGGTCTTGCCCATGCGGATGTCGAAAGGCTGCGTGGCGATCCGCCCGTCGGCCACCGTGAAACGGATCCTGACGTCGCGGGCTTCGATCTGCCGCAGCCCTTCGTCGCGCAGCACCCGGGCCAGAGCATCCAGCGCCGCGATGTTCCCGAGCCGGATATGCTCCGAGCGGATCTCGCCCCGGGCGTCGAGGGTTCCCAGGTCGGGCTGCATGGAGGGCTGCAGGCGGGCGTTCATCCGCAGCGTCAGCGAATAATCGCCCCCGGTCTTTTCAAACAGGGGCACCAGCCGTTGCACGGTCTCCAGCTCCGCGAAGGTGCGGGCGAAGGAGGCCTGCTGCACGCTCAGGTCGAGCGACAGGGAGGGATGCAGCGGATCGTCGGCCGTCGCATAGCGACCCGAAGCGTTCACACGGCCTCCGAACAGCCCCATCTTCAGGCCGTCGAGCGACAGCACGCCCCCGCGCATGGACAACGTCCCCGCAAGGTCGGCGATCTCCATTTGGCGGAAGAGCACCTTGCGGAACGCCACGCTGAGCGACAGGCGCATGTCGCGCGGCACCTCCAGCGGCTTCGCCTCCGCCGCGGGCGCGGCATCAGGCTCCTGCGCGGCCGCCGCAGGCTGCGACGATTCGGGAAGCAGTTGGTTCAGGTCGAGCAGCTCCGAGCGCAGGTAGAGTTTGCCCGCCAAATCCCCCTCGCCCAGCAGATAGCCCAGGTAGTCGGTAAGCTGCCCCCGGGCCGCAAGGTCGCTCCGCCCGATACGGGCCGTCAGCTCGCCCAGCGTGAGGGCATCGGGCGACACCCCGGCCGACGCGCGGTCGATATGCACCTCCGGCACGCCGGGCAGCGACAGCTCCAGGTTTTCGATCGTAAAGACCCCCGAAGCCTGCATCTGCCGATAGCGTTTCTGCCGGATATCGGACATGCGGCCCTCTCCCTGGACGTTGGCCGTAATCAACCCCCGCAGCCGGGTGCCCTCCCCCAGCGGATAGGCCTCGGACAGCGCTCCGAGGTCGATGCGCCCGTCGAGCTCGGCCCGCAGCCGCAGGTCGCTGACCGGACGCGAGGCGTGCAGCGACGCCCGCAGGTCGTTGCCGCCCAGCGCGAGCGAGAACCGCTCGACATCCAGCTCCGTGGCGTCCATCGGACCACCGGGGTTGGTCAGGGAGGCTTTCAGGTCGATCCGCTCGATCACCCCCGGCAGCGAGGTGTAGCGCAGCGTGCCGTCGCTCACTCCGAGCGACACGCCGAACGCGGGCAGCCGCTCGCCGGCAAGCGTGCCCCGTGCCCAGGCCGAGAGGCTCAGTTCGCCCGTCGCCCGCAGGTCGCGGAAGTCGCGCGCGTAGAGCGCGGGCACGAGCGACAGCACATCCCGGAACGAGGCCTTCGGAGCCGCCGCCTTCAAATCCATCGCAACCCCCTCGTCCGAGAGGGCGACCCACCCGTCGAGGGAGACCTCTACATCATTTACTTGCAGGCGATTGCGCGACAGCTCGAAACGCCGGGCCGCAAAATCGGCCGCCGCTTCGATCTCCGCCCCGACCGTCGCACCGCGCAGCAGCTCCGCGCCGCCCGCCGCGAACGTCACGTCGGCAGCGTCGAGCCGCAGCCGCACATCGGCCTGCGCAGCCGACAGGTCGCCCCGCAGCCGCAACCGCAAAGGCGCCGTCCGAAGTCGCATCCCCGACGAATCGTCGCGGTAGCTCACCCGCGCCCCGTCGATGCGCACATCCTTGACCGAGAGGCGGAAGGAGGAGGGTTCCTCCCCGGCTTCGGTCTCCCCGGCGGGTTTCCCGGCCTCCTCCGAGGGCTTCATCACCGCCCAGTTCACCCGTCCGTCCGCGAGCTTGCGGGCCGACACCGAGGGGTCGGTCAGCACCACTTTGGTCACCTCCAGCCCTTCGCCGCCCAGCAGCGAGCCGAGGTTCACGACCACCGAGATACGACGTGCCGCCACGATCGTGTCGCCGGCGAACTCCCCCTCGCCCACCAGCGTCAGCCCTTTCAGATCGACCGAGGCGCGGGGGAAGTGGCGGAGCAGGCTCAAATCCAGCCGCTCGAAATCCAGACGGGCCGCAAGGCGTTTTTCCGCTTCGCGGCGGACGATCCCGTCGATCCGGCTTTCGACGAGCAGCGGCAGGGTCACCAGCAGCGCCAGTACGACCAGCACGGCGATTCCCAGCACTTTAAAGAGCTTTTTCATATCTTTCAACGTGTTAAGTCCATGCGGAATACCCCCGTATCGCACAGCCCGAAGCCCAGGCTGCGGTAGAGCGCACGGGCCTCCCGGCGAGCGGGGTTGGAGGTGAGCATCACCCGGTCGGCCCCCTCGCTGCGGGCCCACGCCACCGCTGCCCCGACCAGGCTGCGTCCGATTCCCCGCCCGCGTGCGGCGGCATCCACCACCACATCCTCGATCCAGACCTTGCGGCCCGAGGGCACTTCATACGCCGCCGCCGTGAGCACCCCGACGATACGCCCTCCGGCCTCGGCGAAAAAGAGCGCCGTGCAGGGCGACGCCGAGATGCGTTCCAGCGCCGCACGCTGCGGCACGGGACAGGCGGACGAAAGCTGCGGCATCAGCCGTGCGAAAGCCTCCTCCAGCGCCCCGTCCACCGTGCGGGCGCGAACGATGCGTACCGATGATTCCATATCCTTTGCAAAGATAGCACAAACCGGATGCAAAACCAACCGCACCGGCGGGATTGTTCGGGCCGGAGGAGAAGAGGAGGAGGGAGCGGGCTCTCGTCCGTAAAAACCGCATAAACCCGTTGCAAAAAGGGGTGCAGCCCTTTTTATCCCCCGACGACGCACGGCTGCCGCACAACCGGCACCCGGAAACGACCGGAGCAAACCGGCGAGCAGAACGAAGAGCAGAACGGAATCGCCCAGCGGAAAACGCCGGGAAACCCGCCCCGAAGGCCGCTGCCGGGTGCGCCGCCGCAGGCCCGGTCGCAAAAGACCCGCGATTGGCGGCGCAAACCACACGCGGAATAAAAAAATTTTCCTACTTTTGTCTCCATACCGTCTTGGGGAAAAGAGACGGCCCCCACCCTCGACCGATGAAATATCCGTTTTTCGCCCTGTTCGCAGCCCGCTGCCTCTGTCTGCTGTCGATCGTCGTTCCGCTCGCCTGTGCGGGCCGCCCCGCAGCCGAGGAGTTCGGCACGCCGACCGCCGTGCGGGAGCGTCTTATCCCGCCGCCGCAAGCTGTCGCTAAGAAGGGACAAGCCCCGGCGGAAGCGGAATCCGCCGCTTGCCGCGATACGCTGCCCGCCGCCGTTACCGTGAGCTGCACGGCGACGGTTCCGGGCGCCGAGGGGGAGTACATGCTGGTCATCAACTCCTACACCGAAGGTACCGCCTGGAGCAGTCAGATCATCGACAGCCTGCTCAATTATATGTCTGCGCACGCGCCGGGCATGCAGGTCTATACCGAGCATATGTGGAACCTGATGGTGCACGAAGACCTCTATCTGGAGAACTTCCGCGAAGCCCTCGACCGGAAATACGGCTCCGCGCCCCGCATGATCGTCTATATCGGCAACAGCAGTTGGACGATGCTCCACGACCTGCTGCGCGCCAAATGGCCCGACACCTGGAGCCTCTACTGCTCGGACCGGGATTACGTGCTGCGGCCCGAGGCCTATCGGGTCGATGCGCCGCTCGACGGCGAGCGGACGCCCCTGACCCGTCTGGCCGGGGAGCGGGAACGGCTGCTGGTGCTTTCATACCGTCTCTACATGCGGCAGACCATCGAGCAGATGCGCCGGCTGCTGCCCGAAATGGAGGAGCTGCTCTTCGTCTCCGACCGGCGGGGGATCAGCCGGCTGAACCGCTCCGACCTGCGGACGGTATGCGCCGAACATTTCCCCGACCTGCGCCTGCGCTTCCTGACGGAAGGGGAGCTGACCCTCGACGAGCTGCTGGCCCGGCTGCGGGAGTCCGATCCCGCGCGTTCGGGCATCCTCTTCTTCTCGTGGATTCAGCAGGGCGAGCTCTCCGGCCGGACGATTCTAAGCTCGAAAGTCGAGAAAATCATCGGGCTGTACGCCCGGCGGCCGATGTTCGTGCTCCAGGATCTCGACGTGGGGGACGAGAAAACCGAGATCGTCGGCGGCTACTTCCCCTCGGCGGCCGCCAACGGCGCGGCGCTCAGCCGCAGCCTCGACGAGCTGTTCGCCCTCAGCGGCGGCGGCGCCTCCCCGGCCGATTTTTACCGGACGCCCGAACCGGCACAACCCGTGTTCAACTACGAAGTGCTCGCCCGCCACGGGCTCGACCCCGCCGCCCTCTCCGACGCGCTGTTCTACGACCGGCCTCAAACGCTGCTGTTCCGCTACCGCTACCAGTTGGCGGCGCTGGCCGTCTGCTTCCTGCTGTTGCTGCTGGTCATCCGCGTGCTGGTGGTGCAGCGCAACGCCCAGCGCCAGCAGATGCGGCTGATGGACGACTTCCGCAACCTGTTCGACAATATGCCGGTGGGCTACCTCGAACTGGCGCTGCTCCGCGACGCCCGCGGTCGGGCCGTGGACTGCCGGATCGAGGCGGTCAATCCCTACTGGGAAACCCAGTTCGGCGACCGCAAAAATTTCGTCCATTTCCGGGGCACGGAGCTCGAGCCCGCCAGGAGCGACCGTCTGCTCGAACTGGCGCAGCAGGTGCTCAGCACCCACCGCGAGACCACCGTGCAGTACCACCACCGCCCCACCGACCGCCACTACCTGCTGGTGGTCACCGCTTCGCGCAAGCCCGACCGCGCCGACTTCTTCTTCGCCCAGAACACCAGCCTGATCCGCGCCCAGCAAGACATCGACCGCCTTAACCACAAGCTGGCGCTCGCGCTCGACGCCACCCGTCTGCTGAGCTGGCATTGGGACGTCCCGGGCGAGCGCATCCATTACGACCGCCACGACGACCGCACCGGCTACCGCGAGCAGCGCACCATCCACCCCCGCGACTACTTCTCCCGCCTGCATCCCGACGATCGCGAGCGGGTGACGGCGAGCTACCGCCGGCTCATCGACGGCCGCACCGAACGGCTCAAAGAGGAGTACCGCATCGCCGTCAGGGAGGCGGAGGGGGCCTGCCGCTACGAGTGGGTGCTCATCCACGCCCTGGCGGACGAACGGGACGAAACGGGCGAGCCCCTGAGCATCATCGGCTCGTCGCTGGTCATCACCGGCCAGAAACAGGCCGAGCTGGAGCTGATCCGCGCCAAGGAGCAGGCCGAGGAGTCGAACCGCCTCAAGTCGGCGTTCCTGGCCAACATGAGCCACGAAATCCGCACGCCCCTGAACGCCATCGTCGGCTTCTCGGAAATCCTCTCCCAGACGGACGACCCCGACCAGCGGGCCGACTACTTCGGCATCATCCGCGACAACAACAAGCTGCTGCTGCAACTCATCGGCGATATCCTCGACCTGTCGAAAATCGAGGCGGGGACGCTCGAACTCCACTATGCCGAGGTCGATCTGAACGCTCTGCTCGGCGAGCAGGTGCAGGCGGCCCAACTGCGGGCCGGCAGCGGCGTGCGGGTCGAACTCGCCCGTCCGGCACCCCGGGGGCCGGTCCGCACGGAGAAAAACCGCCTGATGCAGGTGGTCAATAACCTGCTGGGCAACGCCCTCAAGTTCACGCGCGAAGGGTACATCCGCGTAAGCTGCGCCGTCGAAGGGGGCGACCGGCTGCGCTTCGAGGTCGAGGACACGGGCTGCGGCATCCCTGCCGACAAACGCGAGGAGGTCTTCGGCCGCTTCGTCAAGCTGAATCGCTTTTCCCAGGGCACGGGGCTCGGTCTGGCCATCTGTCGCAGCATCGTGCAGAGCATGGGCGGGGAGATCGGGCTGGGCGAAACCGCCTCGGGCCGGGGCTCGCTCTTCTGGTTCACGATTCCTTACGAGCCGACGGGAGCGCCGGCCGATTCGACTCCCGACGAGGCTTCCGATTCACGGCCGGACATCGCCCCCGACAGGCCGACCCTGCTCGTGGCCGAGGATAACGCCGACAACTACCGCCTGCTCGAATCGATCCTGGGGCCCGCCTGCCGCCTGCTTCACGCCTGGAACGGCCGCGAGGCGACGGAGCTGCACGCCCGCCACCGCCCCGACCTGATCCTCATGGACCTGAGCATGCCCGAAATGGACGGCTACCAAGCTACGGAGGCCATCCGCGCCCGCGATGCCGAGGTGCCGATCATCGCTGTCACGGCCTACGCCTATGCCAGCGACGAAGCCCGCGTGCTCTCCGGCGGTTTCGACGGCTACATCGCCAAACCCATCGACGCCGGGGCGCTCACCGACCTGATCGCACGGCTGCTCCGCAGGCGGCGACAGGCCGGCTGACCGCCCGCCATCCGGCGGAACGGGCGGACGAATGTTCCGCCCCTTCTCCGCGACCGGGCCGGGCAGAGGAGCCTCCGCCGCTGCAGGCCGACGCCGAACCGCGGAGTGCGGACAACGGGCGCCCCGCTATGGCCCCGTAGCGGCCCCGCACGGACGACCGCGCACGACGGGCGATACGAAAAAAGCGCCCGGCGCGTTTGGATAATCAGAATTTTTCCGTATATTTATCCTCGCTGTGCCGAATTGCGCCGCCGCGTGCGGCTGTGCACCGGCGCGGCCAACGCCGCCGTCCGCAACCGTTCCGCGCGGCCGGCGGCGGAAGTCGGAAAACCTTAAAACATACCGAATATGAAAAACTATTCAGCCAAAGAGATCAAAAACATCGTACTGATCGGAGCCCCCGGCTCGGGTAAGACCACCCTGGCCGAGGCGATGGCTTTTGAAGGCAAAGTCATCGACCGCCGGGGCAGCGTCGAAACCAACAACACGCTTTCGGACAACACCGATATCGAGCACGAATACAAGCGGTCGATCTATGCGACCATCCTCTTCACGGAGTTCATGGACCGCAAGCTCAACATCATCGACTGCCCGGGCTCGGACGACTTCTGCGGCAACCTCTTCTCGGCCTTCAAGGTGGGCGACGTCGGGGTTTTCCTCATCAACGCCCAGAACGGCTGGGAGGTGGGCAGCGAGATTCAGGCCCGCTATGCGCGGCTGCTCGACAAACCCCTGATCGGGGTGGTGAACCAGCTCGACGCCGAGAAAGCCAACTTCGAGGCCACGATCGAGAGCATCCGCGCCGCTTCGCGCGTGAAGCCCGTCATCGTGCAGTACCCCGTGAATCAGGGGCCGGAGTTCAACGCCTTCATCGACGTGCTGCTGATGAAGATGTACCGCTTCCAGGACGAGAACGGCCGCCGCGAGGAGCTCGACATCCCGGCCGACGAGATGGAGCGCGCCGAGGCGCTCAACAAGGAGCTGGTCGAGATGGCCGCCGAGCACGACGAGGCCCTCATGGAGCTCTACTTCGACAAAGGGACGCTCACGCAGGACGACATCCGCGCGGGCCTCAAGATCGGGGTCGCCAACCGCGAGATTATGCCCGTCTTCTGCGCCAGCGGCAAGCGCGACATCGGCACCAAGCGCCTCATGGAGTTCATCATCAACGTGGCTCCCGGCCCGCTCAAGGCCCACAAGTTCCTCTCGACCGAGGGCGAGGAGATCGCCGCCGACGAGAACGGCCCCGCCGTGGCTTTCGTCTTCAAGAGCCAGATCGAGCAGCACATCGGCGAAATATCCTACTTCCGCGTCATCCGGGGCCGTCTGACCGAGGGCACCGAGCTCATCAACACCCGCACGGGCAACAAGGAGAAGATTTCGCAGCTCTTCGCCGTGGCCGGTAAGAACCGCATCAAGGTCACCGAGCTGTCGGCCGGCGACATCGGCTGCACGGTCAAGCTCAAGGGCACGCGCACCAACGACACCCTTGCGGCTGCTTCGGCGCCCGTAACCATCGAGCCTATCGCTTTCCCCGAACCCCGCTACCGCGCCGCCGTGAAAGCCAAAAACCAGTCCGACGAGGAGAAGCTGGGCAAGCTGCTGGGCGACGCCAAATACGAAGACCCGACCATCCTGGTCGAATACTCCAAGGAGCTCAAGCAGACCATCATCCAGGGTCAGGGCGAACACCACCTCAACATCCTCAAAAACCGGCTGGCCGCCGAAAACAAGATGGAGATCGAGTACTTCGCCCCCCGCATCCCCTACCGCGAAACCATCACCAAGGTCGCGCAGGCCGACTACCGCCACAAGAAACAGTCGGGCGGCTCGGGGCAGTTCGGCGAGGTGCACATGATTATCGAACCCTATTACGAGGGTATGCCCGATCCCAAGACCTACAAGCTGAGCAAGGGCGAGATCACCGTGAATGTCAAGGGCAAGGAGGAGTACGACCTGCCGTGGGGCGGCAAACTCCTGTATTACAACGCCATCGTCGGCGGGGCCATCGACGCCCGCTTCATGCCGGCGATCCTCAAGGGCGTCATGGAGAAGATGGACGAAGGGCCGCTTACGGGCTCCTATGCGCGCGACATCCGCGTGGTGATCTACGACGGCAAGATGCACCCGGTGGATTCCAACGAGATTTCGTTCAAGCTCGCCGCCCGCAACGCATTCAAGGAGGCGTTCCGCAACGCCGGGCCGAAGATCATGGAGCCGATTTACAGCGTCGAGGTGCTCACCCCGAGCGAGTATATGGGCGCCGTGATGAGCGACCTCCAGAACCGCCGCGCGATGATCGAGGGCATGGAGTCCGACAAGGGCTTCGACCGCCTCAACGCCCGCGTGCCGCTGGCCGAGCTCTACCGCTACTCGACGACCCTCTCGTCGCTCACCTCCGGCTCGGCAACCTACTCCATGCGTCTGGCCTCCTACGAACAGGTGCCCGCCGACGTGCAGGAGAAGCTGCTCAAGGCCTACACCGACACCGACGAGGAGTAACCTCCCTCCTCCGTCCGCACGAGCGGAGCCGCCCCAGCCGGGCGGCTCCGCTTATTTCCGTCGATAACGGCCCTCCGCAATTCCGGGGCTCTCTGCGGGCAGGAGCACTCCGTCCGACCGGATAGCAGGGCATAAACTAAAAATAGCAGGGCATAAACCGAAAAATGTTCCGATCTGCCCTCTCCTGCCCGGCGGCACAAGGGCGGCTTGTCATCTTCCGGTCTGTCGCTCACTTTTTACCGCCTTTTTCTGTCCTTTGGGATAGTCGATGCCGGTGAAAAATTCGTCAATAGACCTATTTTTGATAATTCAGGATCTTTGAATATCGGCCACTATTTTCCGTGAATACAAAAAAATCACGGCCAATTCGCAGGTATATGATATTTTTAAGTATCTTTATCCCAGCTCAATGCAGTAGGACAGACAAGGGCGCAGGACAGCTTTCTGGTTTCGGGTTTTCCACGACCTGCGTATGGGACTGACACCGCGCCCTCTTTTATTTCCGGGGTGACTGCCACCAGCCAAACCCACCGCACAAGAAAATCTCCTCCAACCCTCAAAGCGGCAAAATAAACAAAGCGTCTTTCGACGCTTTGTTATAGATTCTCCAGAGAACGAAAGAAATCCACTATGGTTATCTGGTAATATTTGCAAAGTTTGGATAGTGTGCTTATCGAAATATTATATTTTGCAGTTTCGATTTTTCCAATATGAATTCCCGTATCTTCATACACTGTTTCCTGCGAAACACCCTTGATTGCACGAAGTACCTTAAATCTGCGAGCAATAGCTTGCAAGAGTTGGATATCGCGCACTTGAGATTTCATATAACAAAGAAACAGGGCTCCTAAATAAATTTGTAATGATAAATACATCATGTTGATGTATTTTTATTATCTTTGCATTAGCAAACCGAAAAGATAAATGCACAAATTATGCTACCTTTGAGCAATGTTTATATCGGTGTCAATATATACATCGTCTTGTGAAAGATCGCGTTCATGGCGCAGTTTTTTTAGTTTTTCAACTACGCCATTCACTGCCATTTCGTTGAATCTTTCACGTCTCATTTATACAAAGGACGCCAATTAAAAAAATAATGTGGCCGACAGTACTGTTAGCATAAAAATATTTCGTATCTTTGTCCCAACTCAATGCACAAATTATGCTACCTTTGCGAATAGAAAGTTCGGCATAGCCGACGCATAACATATAAAGGGTAAACAACTCTTTATACCTTACCACAAACATAGGAACCTCTTTCGGGAGGGTTTGAAACTGGTATAATGGTTGTCAGTCCTTGTTATGTCCTACCTTTACGGTAGGACAAGCAAGGGCGCAGGACAGCTTTCTGGTTTCGGGTTTCCTATGACCTGTGGTAAGAGGCTGACACCGCGCCCTCTTTTTTTGTCCCTACCACTACCCAAACCCCACATCATGGAAATCACCTTTCTTCCGACCCCCATACTTCGGCATGCGCCCGAAGCGGAAGCCGATAAGGGCGCTGCGAGCACCCCGCCCCCAGCACAGGAACCAGCCTCCGATGCCATCCCCGCGCTCCCCGATTCCACCCCCGTGCTCTCCGATGCCATCCCCGTGCTCTCCGGCGACAGGCCGGGCGGCTCTGCGTCCTGCTCATCCCGCTCGTCCACCCCGATGCTCACCCCGGGGGCTCTGCTCCGCATCCCTGCGTTTGCATGGGACGGCGACCCCGCGGAGGAGCCGCAGCCGCCGGGCCTTCGGAGCAAACCCGAACCCTCCCCCGACCGCATCTATGCGGAGGTGCAGGGGGACAGCCTCTATGTGAGCCCGCCGGGTCACACGCTTTGCCGGATGGCGGGGAAACCCCGCATCAAGGCGTTGCTGCTGTGGCAGCGGGATCACGCTCCGTGGGTTTACGGGTGGCTGCGGAGCCTGACGGCGGAGGAGTTCGCCATCGAGCGGCATTTCGACTTCCGGGCGTGGTGGAAGGACCGCACGGACTACCGCAGCGGGGAGCTCACACCGCCCGAGTGTTACACGGTCAGGGAGTTTCTGGGGCGTTTGGGTTTCTTCCACCGGCACGACAGCCTGGTGCTTCGCTTCCGCCTTGCACGGCTGCATTACGATGAGCTGCCGGGCACCTGCCGCGAGCTGTTCCGGGGTTATCTGATGGCGCGGTGTCTGGAGGCGCTGAGGCA
>CABJAJ010000006.1 GCA_902363575.1 Rikenellaceae bacterium
TATCGGTCTCTTTTTTTTGGTTAAATCTATAGTCGAATTCTTTTTCTGATACATGTGAGATTTACCCTGCTACTTGTCAAGAACCGGAACTTTTTGTTTACCACACCAGCCTATAAGGAACCAATCGCCATATTTTATCCGGGGCCGACGGAAATCCGCCCGAAAAATTGTAAATTTGCACGCTTGCTGCCGTGCGTTCTCACGCCCGACCTGTAAATACGTACCGATGATGGAATTCTTCAGCGACCTGCTGCAATACGAATATCTGAGCAATGCGTTCTGGGCCTGTCTGCTCTCGGGGGTCACCTGCGGGATCGTCGGCACCTATGTCGTTTGCCGACGCATGGTCTTTCTGAGTGGCGGCATCACCCATTCGTCGTTCGGCGGACTGGGCATCGCCATCTACCTCGGAGCAAATCCCATACTCGGAGCCATGGTGTTCGCGGTGCTCTCGGCGCTGGGCATCGAGTGGGCGAGCGACCGGGGCCGTATCCGTGCGGACTCGGCCATCGGGATCATCTGGTCGGTAGGCATGGCCGTCGGAGCGCTTTTTATGAGCCTGCGTCCCGGGTACAACTCGGGCGATTTGGCCAGCTACCTGTTCGGCAGCATCCTCACCGTCACCCGTGCCGACGTACTGGCGTTGGCCGTCCTGACAGGGCTGCTCGCGGTCGGCGCGGCATTGTGGCTGCGGCCGGTCATGCAGATCGCCTTCGACCGCGACTACTCGCGCAGCCAGGGGATGCCCACGCGCCTGGTATCCTACCTGATGTCGGCTCTCACAGCGGTGGCGATCGTGCTTTCGATCCGCATAATGGGGATCGTGCTGCTCATTTCGCTGCTCACAATGCCGGCGGTGATCGTCAATACGCTTTCCAAATCTTACCGCGCAATTACCTGGGGCGCAACGGCCGTCGCGGTCTGCGGCAACGTGGCCGGGCTCGTGTTGAGCTACGAAATGGAAGTTCCGTCGGGCGCCGCCATAATATTTATCCTCACTCTTACGCTTATCCTGGTAAAACTATTACCTTTGCATAGCAAAAAACGGAGCCGGGGCCGATGAAAACCATCCACAGACTCGTTCTGAAATCCTATCTGGGGCCGATGATCCTCACGTTCTTCATCGTCATGTTCGTGCTGATGATGAACTTCGTGTGGCGTTACATTGACGACCTGGTGGGCAAGGGGCTCAGCGCGGGCATCATCATCGAGCTGATGTCCTATGCCATGGTCAATATGATTCCGATGGGACTCCCGCTGGCCATGCTGCTGGCGGCGATCATGACCATGGGCAACCTGGGCGAAAACTACGAGCTGCTGGCCATGAAGTCGGCCGGCATGTCGCTGCCCAAGATCATGAAGCCGCTCATCTATCTGGTCACGGTGGTCGCCATCGGTAGTTTTTTCGTCATCAACAACCTGGTGCCATACGCCAATAAAAAGATGTACAGCACGATGTACGATATTAAGCGGCAGCAGCAGACGATCGAATTTCAGGACGGGCTCTTCTTCAACGGGATCAAGGATATGAGCATACGCGTCGGGCACCAGTCGCCCGAAACGGGGCTGCTGAGCGACGTGCTGCTCTACGACAACCAGGCCGCCAACGGCAACATGACCACCACCATAGCCGACTCGGGCTACATCCGCCTGTCGGACGATAAGCTCTTTCTGCTGGTTACGCTTTTCCACGGCGAGCGGTACGAGCAGACCCGCAACTCGCAATGGTACAGCAAAAGCTCGCTCAACCACTATACGTTCGATCAATACAAGTCCAGCTTTCCCGTAGAGGGTTTCAGCATGGAGCGTTCCGACGCCGACAACTTCAACAACAGCACGACCAAGAACATCCGCGAGCTGCAGCACGAGATCGACTCGCTGGAAGTGCAGGTCAATTCCGCGACCACCCGATCCTACGAGCCGCTCCTCAAAGAGCAGCTCTTTTCAAAAGACCCCACGGTGATGATCCTCCCCGACAGTCTGGTGGTGGACCGCAGCGGTTTCCGTCTCATCGACGCGATCGATTCGATCGCGCTGCTCGGCATCCGGGACAAGGACAAGCTTTGGGATCAGGCGCGCACGCACGCCAAGAGCTCGCGCAACATGTTTTCGTTCGACGAATCCCAGGCCAAAGATGCGCTCAACAAGCTCTACCGGAGCAAGGTGGAGTGGCACCGCAAAATATCGCTGCCGGTATCGATCATGATTTTCTTCCTGATCGGTGCCCCGCTGGGGGCGATCATCCGCAAGGGCGGCCTGGGTATGCCGATCGTAATTTCGGTGATCTTCTTCGTGTTCTACTACATCATCAGCATATCGGGCGAAAAGATGGCCAAAGAGGGGAGCTGGGAAGCGATCTACGGCATGTGGATCTCGACGATCATCCTGACGCCCATCGCCATTTACCTGACCTATAAGGCCACCAACGACTCGGGGCTGCTCGATGTGGACTGGTATGTGGGTAAATGGAAGAAACTGACGGAGAGGTTACGCACAATCGTACGAAAAAAACAGAATACATAAAACCCGAACAAATGACTACCGAGAAAGTGAGGCTCAACAGCGTCGAGGAGGTGCTCGAAGATTTCCGCAACGGCAAAATCGTCATCGTGGTCGATGACGAGGACCGCGAAAACGAAGGCGACTTCATCGTCGCGGCCGAAAAGGTGACGCCCGAAATCGTCAATTTCATGCTCAAGAACGGCCGCGGTGTACTTTGCGCACCGCTATCGGAGGAGCGGTGCGCCCAGTTGGAGCTCAATATGATGGAGGAGAACAACACCTCGCTGCTGGGTACCCCCTTCACGGTTACGGTCGATCTGCTGGGACACGACTGTTCCACGGGCGTTTCGATCCACGACCGCGCCGCAACGCTCAATGCGCTGGCCGATCCTGCGACCCGGCCCTGCGACCTGGGGCGTCCGGGACACATCAACCCCCTGCGGGCCCGCCAGAAAGGGGTGCTGCGCCGGCCGGGACACACGGAGGCGGCGGTCGATCTGGCCCGCATGGCAGGGCTTCAACCGGCCGGCGCGCTGATCGAGATCATGAATGAGGACGGCACGATGGCCCGGATGCCGCAACTGCTGGAGATCGCCCGCAAGTATGATCTGAAGATCATCTCCATAGCCGATATCATCGCCTACCGGCTGCGGGAAGAGTCGATCATCGAACGCGGCGAAACGGCCGATATGCCGACCGAATGGGGCCATTTCCGGATTACGGCGTTCCGCCAGAAGAGCAACGGACTGGAGCACATGGCTCTCACAAAAGGGGAGTGGACCCCCGACGAACCCGTGCTGCTCCGCGTGCATTCGTCCTGCGCGACGGGCGACATCCTGGGCTCGCAGCGCTGCGACTGCGGCGCACAGCTCCACGAAGCCATGCGGATGATCGAAAAGGAGGGCCGGGGCGCCATCATCTATCTCAACCAGGAGGGGCGGGGCATCGGCCTGTTCAACAAGATCAACGCCTACAAGTTGCAGGAAGAGGGGCTCGATACGGTCGATGCCAACCTGCACCTGGGATTCGGCGTGGATGAACGCGATTACGGCGTCGGAGCGAGCATCATCCGCGAGCTCGGGATCAAGCACATGCGCCTGATGACCAACAACCCGCTCAAACGGGCCGGGCTGGAAGGCTACGGCCTGCGCATCGACGAGATCGTGCCGATCGTGATCGAGCCCAACCCGTACAACGAACGTTACCTGGAAACCAAACAAAATCGGATGCACCACAAGCTGGGTATCTGCAAACACTGACGCCTGCCGTGCGCATCGCCCACATCGCCCTTTGGACAGACCGTCCGGAAACCCTGCGGGATTTCTATGTCGCCTGCTTCGGGGGACGCAGCGGCCCGAAATACACGAATCCCGCCAAGGGCTTCGTCTCTTATTTCGTCCGCTTCGACGACGGGGCATCGCTCGAAATATGCAGCCGTACGGACATCCGCGATCGTGCCGCTCGGCCGCATTTGGGTTACTGTCACATCGCTTTCGACTGCGGCAGCCGTGAAGCGGTGGACGCCGTACCGCAGAGCTGCGTGCCGGCGGTTACCGCATTACGGGCGAACCGCGCCTGACGGGGGACGAATGCTACAAAGCATCGTGGAAAACCCCGACGACAACCTGATCGAACACGTTATACGATAACCGGAATGGAAGCAAAAAAACTGCGCATCGTCTTTATGGGCACGCCCGAATTCGCCGTGCCCTCGCTCGAGGCGCTCGTCAAGGGGGGCTACAAGGTGGTCGCCGTCGTCACGATGCTCGACAAACCCGCGGGACGGGGGCAGAAACTCCGCGAAAGCGAAGTGAAAATCGCCGCCCGCGAAATGGGACTCCCCGTGCTTCAGCCCGAAAAGCTGCGCGATCCGGAATTTCTGACCGCGCTCCGAGCGTTGCAGCCCGATCTGGGCATCGTCATCGCCTTCCGCATGTTGCCCGAAGCGGTCTGGGCGCTGCCCCGGTTGGGAACGTTCAATCTCCACGCCTCGCTGCTGCCTCAGTACCGGGGAGCGGCCCCGATCAACTGGGCCCTCATCAACGGGGAAACCTGCACGGGAGTCACCACCTTCCTGCTCAACCACGAAATCGACAAGGGAGCAATCCTCGCGCAGCGTACCGAGCCGATCCGCCCGGACGACAATGCCGGCACGCTCTACGAACGACTCATGCGCATCGGTGCCGAGCTGGTCACACAGACCGTCGAACGGATCGCTGCCGGGGACCTGCAACCCGTCGAACAGTCGCCCGCCGGGGAAGAAACGCTGCGCCCCGCGCCCAAAATTTTCCGGGAGAACTGCGAAATCGACTGGTCGGAAACCGGAGAACGGATCGTCAATCTCGTGCGGGGACTGGCCCCTTACCCGGCGGCATGGACGACAATCCGTCTCGACGGCGAGGAGATCGCGACGATCAAAATTTACGAAGTGCATTTCGAGCCGGGAGGCGGATACGGCTCGTGCGGCACGATTTGCAGCGATGGCCGCAGCTTCCTGAGCGTAAGATGCCGCGACGGAGCGGTAGGGATCGAATCCCTGCAAATGGCCGGCAAGCGACGGATGCAGGCGCGCGAGTGGCTGGCCGGGTTCCGCGATCCGGAGCAATACCGGTTCGGGAACGACCCCGCCTCGCAATGTCCGTGAACAATTCACCGGTCGTTGCCAAACGTCGTATAGCTGGATGCGGCTTTATGACGGATCATCTTGCTGCCAGCCTTTCGATTTCATGCGGCAAAGCAAATCGACGAGCATTGAAATTGATAGGATACAACGGAGGATATCGCGGACAACAACAACGAGGTGGGTGGTTCGATGTAGAAAGCGGACCTGCTTACCGGTCCGCTTTCACTCAGTTGTACGCAATCGCCGCTCAGAGCTGTTTGTCGAGCAGGTAATCGTCGATCGTCCGTTTGAGGTCGGCTTTCGACATCAGTCCCGTCATCATGCGGGGTTGGCCATCCTTCGGGATGAACAGCAGGGTCGGCACCGACCGTACTCCGAAGACCGAGGCGAGTTCCTCCTCCTTGTCCACATCGACCTTGTAAACGTCCACCCGGTCGCGGTACTGGTAATCCCCGGCCACCTCTTCCAGCACGGGCGCCAGCGCCTTGCAGGGTCCGCACCATGCGGCGAAAAAGTCAATAACGGCCGGCTTCTCGCCCAGGAATTTCCATTCGCCCGGGGTCTTTTCATAATCGGCTACTTTGGTCAGGAAATCCTTCTTGGTCAAATGTTTGATCGCTTCCATATCTATCGGTATTGATTGTTCGTCGAGACACTGCACGCGGCTACTGCGCTCATCGGCCCAGCTTGCTTTCGACCTCCTCCCGGGGCAGAGGCTTGGTGCAGAAGAACCAGTCGTAGCAGCGCACGCCCTGACCGGGATGTTTTACGTGTTCGTCCACCGCTTCATAGGAGCTGCCGGCCGGCACGATCACCTCGTCGCCCGGTCGCCAGTCCGCAGGCAGCGAAACGCCGAAATTGTCGATGGTCTGCAACCCGATAAGCACGCGCCGGATCTCGTCGAAGTTGCGTCCCAACGCCTGGGGGTAGTACATGATCGTGCGGATCATCCCCTGGGGATCGATAAAGAACACCGCCCTCACCGCCGAGGTGTTGTTCTCCTGCGGATGGATCATGCCATACAGCGACGCGACTTGCATCGAGAGATCGACGATCAGCGGGAAACGGATATCCACGTTTTTCATCCCCTTGAATTCGATCTTCTCACGGATGGTGCGCAGCCAGGCGATGTGGCTGAACAACCCATCGACCGACAGCCCGACAAGCTCGCAGTTGAAGGCCTCGAACTCGTCGGCCATGCTGCCGAAAGTCACGAACTCGGAAGTGCAGACCGGCGTGAAGTCGGAAGGGTGGCTGAAAAGAATGATCCACTTCCCCTTGAAATCTCCGGGAAAGTTAATGGGCCCCTGCGTAGTCTGCGCCTCGAATGCCGGGGCCGCCTCGCCGATACGCGGCATCGTGTGAACCTGATTTTCCATGATACTTCGTTTTACGTTTGCGTCCGATCGCCTTGCGGCGGAGCAATTCGGCCCGCAGGAGCGATCGACTGGACAATTATTTGCTTATCTTTGTATTCATAAAATCTATTGCGCCATGACCATCCAGCAGATGCAGTATATCGTCGCCCTGAACCGCCATCGTCATTTCGTCCGCGCCGCCGAGGAGTGCGGCGTCGCACAACCGACGCTCAGCGCCATGATCCAGAAGCTCGAGGAGGAGCTGGATGTGCGTCTGTTCGACCGCAACCGCCATCCCGTCGAACCCACCGAGGTCGGCCGACGGATCATCCGGCAGGCGGAAACCGCGCTCCACGAATTCCTCAAAATCGGCGAGATGGTCCGCTCGGAGGTGGAAACATTCACCGGGCCGCTGCATCTGGGGGTCATTCCTACGGTTGCTCCATATCTCGTGCCGCAATTCATCGATGACTTCCGCAAAAACCATCCGGACGTCGAACTCTCGATTTCGGAGATGCGCACCGACAACCTGGTCCACCACGTGCGGCAGGGTCAGCTCGATATGGCCGTGCTCTCCACGCCGCTCGGTCATGCCGACCTGCTGGAAATCCCGGCCTATTACGAACGTTTCTACGCCTATTTCGCCCCCGGTAGCGGCATCGCGGAAGGCAGGCTGAATGTCGCGGATATGCCCCTCGACCAGCTTTGGGTGTTGCAGGAGGGTCACTGCATACGCAACCAAATCTTCAACTTCTGCGGGAAAGCCTCCTCCTACAACCACGTTTACGAAGCAGGCAGCATCGACACGCTTATCCGCATCGTCGATCGCAACGGCGGCTACACGCTCATCCCGGAACTTCACCTCCCGTTTCTGGACGAGCCTCAGCGCAGCAATGTGCGGGAGATCGCCGACCCGCCCGCCGTGCGCGAAATTTCGATCGTCATCCGGCAGGACTACATCCGCGAAAGGGCCATCAATGCGGTTGCGGAGGTCATCAAGGGGATCATCCCGCAACAGATGCTCGACGAACGGCTCCGCAAGTTTGCCATCCGGCTTTGATGTGTGCCCGGTCAGCCCCGCATGGCATAGGTTGCCCCAAACGCTACTGAATCGCACCGCACTCGCTATACGCCACACCACCTGCCGGACACCGCACAACGCACCCAATGTCATCGCAACATTGCAAACGAATCAGTCGCATAGCCTTGTGCCTAATTGAACCGAATCGATCCGTCCGAAGACAATGCGCACGGCAGAAACGGCCGGGAACAGCATAAAAAAAGTGCTGCGACTCGCATCGCAGCACTGCTCTGAAAAGCGGGGAGCGCGTCAGCGCACCTGGCGGATGATCTCGCCGCCGTGTTTGATAGCCTCCTCGTTCTGAGGCAGCATCTTCCACGCGCGTTCGGGAAGCGATTTCTTCAATCCGACCATCACGTTCTCCATCTTCACGACGGGGCATACCTTAAGGTAGCCACCCAGAATCATCGTATTGAACAGCTTGGATTGTCCCAAACGAGCGCTCTCGGCCGTCGCATCGATCGTATAAACCTTGATGTCGGTGCGCACCGGGTGGCGTGTGATGCCGTTCGTGTCGTAGATGAGCGTGCCGCCCGGCTTGACCATCGGCTCGAATTTCTCCATCGACTGCTGGTTCAGGATGATGGCCGTGTCGAACTCATGGGCGATGGGCGACGAAATGCGCTTGTCCGAAATGATGACGGTCACATTGGCCGTGCCGCCGCGCATCTCCGGGCCGTAAGAGGGCATCCAGGTAACCTCGTAATCCTGCATCACGCCCGAATAGGCGAGGATCTTACCCATCGAGAGGACGCCTTGTCCTCCGAATCCTGCAATAATCAATGTCTCTTTCATATCGTTTCCTCTTACTTACTTTACGTCTTTGATGTCTCCGAGCTGGTAGAAGGGGAGCATGTTCTCCTCCAGCCACTTATTCGATGCCACAGGCGAAAGTTTCCAACCGCTGTTGCAGGTGGCGACCACCTCCACGAGCGAGAAGCCCTTGCCGGCGAGCGAATTCTCGAACGCCTTGCGAATCGCTTTCTTGCACTTGCGCACGTTGGCCGGCGTATGCACGCTCTGACGGGTGATGTAGGTCGCACCGTCGAGGTGGGCCATCATCTCGGCGATCTTGTACGGGTAGCCGTTCAGCCGGGGATCACGACCGTAAGGCGTAGTGGCGGTCTTCATACCCAGCAGGGTGGTGGGAGCCATCTGACCGCCCGTCATGCCGTAAATCGCGTTATTGATATAGACGGCAACGATATTCTCGCCGCGAGCCGCCGCATGGATCGACTCCGCCGTGCCGATGGCCGACAAGTCGCCGTCGCCCTGATACGTGAAGACCAGATTTTCGGGATGCAGCCGCTTCACGGCCGTAGCCACGGCGCAGGCGCGGCCATGAGCCGCCTCGATCCAGTCCACGTCGATATAGTTGTAGGCGAACACGGCGCAGCCCACGGGCGAGACGGCCACCGTTTTCGACTGTATGCCCATCTCCTCGATCACCTCGGCAATGAGCTTGTGCACCGTACCGTGGCTGCAGCCGGGGCAGTAGTGCATCACATTGTCCAGAATCAGGTTCGACTTGCTATATACCAGGTTCTCCTGTTTGATTTCAACCTCTGCCATAGTCTTACTTTTTATTAATCAGTTTTTCTTTGAGGGCGGCAAGCACCTCGTCCGGTGCGAACAGCATACCGCCCTGACGGCCGTAATGCTCCACGGGAGCCTTGCCATTGACGGCCAGACGCACGTCCTGCACCATCTGTCCCGCGTTGAGCTCGGCGCTCAGGAAACCCTTGACACCCCGCTGGGCCATCTGTGCGATCACCTTGGTCGGGAAAGGATAGAGCGTGATCGGCCGCAGCAGGCCGACCTTGATCCCTTCGGCACGGGCCATCTCGACCGTCGCCGAGCAGATGCGGGCCGACGAGCCGAACGCCACGATCACGTAATCCGCGTCGTCGCAGTCGATGGCTTCGTAGCGCACCTCATTCTCCTCCATGGCCTTGTATTTGGCCTGCAACCGCTGGTTGATCTTCTCCATGACTTCCGACTGCAACTCGAGCGAAGTCACCACATTGCGCTCACGGTCGGCATCCTTGCCGTAGGAAGCCCACGTGCGGCACTCCTGGCGGATCTCCTCCTCGGTTTTGCGGGGACGCTGCGGAGCCAGCACCACCTTCTCCATCATCTGACCGATGGCGCCGTCGGCCAGGATCATGGCCGGATTGCGGTATTTGAAAGCCAGGTCCATGCCCAGGCCCACGTGATCGTGCATCTCCTGCACCGAGTTGGGGGCCAGGACGATCATGTGGAAGTCACCGTGACCGCCGCCCTTGCAGGCCTGGAAATAGTCGCCCTGCGACGGCTGGATCGTACCCAGGCCCGGACCGCCGCGCTGGCAATTGACCACCAGACACGGAAGCTCCGCGCCCGCGAGGTAGCTCAGCCCCTCGCTCATCAGGCTCACGCCGGGGCTCGACGACGAAGTCATCACCCGCTTGCCGGTCGATGCGCCGCCGTAAACCATGTTAATGGACGAGATTTCGGACTCCGCCTGCAATACCACCATGCCGGTGGTCTCCCACGGTTTTAGCTCCATGAGGGTCTCCATCACCTCCGATTGCGGAGTGATAGGGTAGCCGAAGTATCCGTCGCAACCGTAGCGAATCGCAGCATGGGCGATCACCTCGTTGCCTTTCATCAATTTTACCTCTTTCTCTGCCATAGTCTATTCAAATTTTTGACGATAAACCGTGATGACGCTGTCCGGGCAGATGATTGCGCACGAAGCGCAGCCCGTACAGGCGTCCGGATGAACCATCCATGCAACGGGATAACCCTTGCCGTTCACCTCTGTCGATAAACCCAGCACATCGCAAGGACACGAAGCCACGCAGACCCCGCATCCCTTGCAACGCTCCTTATCCACGACGATTGTTCCTTTAATTTTAGCCATAAGACAACTTGTTAATGTAAGTTTCTTACAAATGTACAAATTTTTCGACGAACATCTTGCTGTTTGAAATAAAAAACACCAATAAAATGATAAAAGAAATTTATAAAAAGAACGGGATGCGGACCATAACCGGCTGCCGCCGTCCGATCGCCCGGTCAATCGACCGTTTGCCCGGAGGAAATCCGGCCTCTTGTCTATTTTTATCCGGACGTTAAAATGTTGTTCCGTCTGAAACGATAACCTGTCCTGCAATGAAATGGTTTATTAAATGCCTGCGGCTTTATGCCGTGTTCAAAGGCCGGGCCCGCCGCTCGGAATATTGGTGTTTCCTGCTGTTTAACACGGCCTTCGGATATATGGCTTCGCTGCTCGATCGCCTGTTGACGAGATGTGGTCGTTTCGGGTGGATTTATACGGCTTACGCTTTGGTCATGCTGCTCCCTTCGTTGGCGGTCTGTGTCCGGCGGCTGCACGACACGGGCCGAAGCGGGTGGCAACTTATGTGGTATTATATCGCCGGCATAGCCGGGATCGCAATGTCCTTGGTCATTCCGAATCGCAATGAAATGCCAGCCGTTTTTCTGCCCATCCTATTTGCATACTGTACGGCCATGATAACCTGGGCCGTTATCTTCCTTGTCCGGCTCTGCACGGACAGCAGGCCCGGAGCAAATCGCTACGGTCCGAATCCCAAAGAGGTCGGCGAGTAAGTTACGCACCGCTTCCGCAGCGCATCGTCGCCGGAACTTCACAATAAAAAACGGGCGGAGTTGCCTCCGCCCGCATTCCACAACAGGTGTTTACTCGCGGAACGAGTGGATCACCACGCCCGAGCGCAGCTTGGGCTCAAACCACGTCGTCTTGGGAGGCATGATGTTGCCCGTATCGGCGATGTTGATGAGCTGCTGCATCGAAACGGGGTAGAGGGCGAATGCTGCCGCCATCTCTCCGCTGTCCACGCGGCGTTTGAGCTCCTCAAGACCGCGGATACCGCCCACGAAGTCGATCCGTTTCGAGGTACGCAGGTCTTTGATGTCGAGCACCTGGTCGAGCACCCGGTTGGAAAGGATCGTCACGTCCAGCACTCCGATCGGGTCGTTGTCGTCGTACGTGCCCGCTTTGGCCGTCAGGCTGTACCAGCGACCGCCGAGGTACATCGAGAAGTTGTGCAGGCCGGTCGGATGATAAATCGCCGTGCCTTTGTCCTCGATGTCGAAATCTTTCGCGAGCTTCGCAAGCAGCTCATCCGGGGTGAGGCCGTTGAGGTCTTTGACCACACGGTTGTAGTCGATGATCCGAAGCTGGTTGGCAGGGAAAGTCACGGCCAGGAAGTAGCAGTACTCCTCGTTACCCGTATGGTTCGGATTCTCCTTCATGAGCTTCTGACCCACTCGCGCAGCTGCAGCGGTACGGTGGTGCCCGTCGGCCACGTAGAGCGCCGGAATGTCCTTGAAGATTTCCGTGATGCGGTCGTTGAGCTTGTGGTCGCGGATTACCCAGAAATGGTGGCCGAAGCCGTCCTCAGCAACGAAGTCGTACTCGGCGGGGTTGTTCTTCACGTAATCGGCCACGATGCGGTCGATCTCCTGGTTGTCGGGATAGGCGAAGAACACCGGCTCGAGGTTGGCCCGCTGGTTGAGCACATGCTTCATGCGGTCCTCCTCCTTTTCCACGCGGGTGAGCTCGTGTTTCTTGATCGCACCCGAAAGGTAGTCCTCGAAATGGCAGCACATGGCCAGTCCGTACTGGGTACGGCCGTTCATCGTCTGCGCATAGATATAGTAATACGCTTCGGGATCCTGACGCAGCCAGCCTTTCTCGAGGAACTTGTTGAAGTTTTCGACGGCCTTGTCGTAAACGCGCGGATCATGCTCGTCGATGATGGGATCGAAGTCGATTTCCGGTTTGATGATGTGCAGCAGCGATCGCTCGGTAGCTTCGGCTTTCGCCTCGGCGGAGTTCAGCACGTCGTAAGGACGCGAGGCCACCTCGGAGGCCAGCTCCTTCGGAGGGCGCACGCCCTGGAATGGCTTGATTCTTACCATGATTCGGTTCTTTTCGGTTGATTCCTATTTATTGACCTGGAAGCGGCGGTTGCCGTTTTTCAGGAAATCGACGATCTGGTTGGCGGCAGCCAGGCCGGCGTTGATGTTGGCCTCGGCGGTCTCGGCACCCATCTTTTTGGGCGTTGCGAAGACCCGCTTGCCGAGCTGCTCATTGAGCGTCTCCTGCGTCTCGGCGGCGATGTCGGTGACGTACTTGAGGTCCTCACGCTCGGTGAGCGCCTTGAGCAGACCGGCCTCGTCGATCACCTCCTTGCGGGCGGTGTTCACCAGGGTAGCGCCTTTGGGCATCGACATGAGCAGCTTGTAACCGATCGAATTGCGGGTCTCGGCCGTTGCGGGAATATGCAGCGAGAGGTAGTCGGCTTTCGCATAGAGCTCCTCGACCGAATCGACCTTCTTCACGCCGTCGGCCTCGAACACGGCCGCGTCGGTGATGAAGGGATCATAGGCGATGACGTTCATGCCGAGGGCCTTGCCCTTACGGCCGACGAGCTTGCCCACGTTGCCGTAGGCATGGATGGCCAGGGTCTTGCCCTGGAGCTCCGTACCCGTGCCGGGCGTATATTTGTTGCGGGCCATGAAGATCATCAGTCCGAGCGCCAGTTCTGCCACGGCATTGGAGTTCTGGCCGGGAGTGTTCATCACCACTACGTTCATGGCCGTTGCTGCAGCCAGATCGACGTTGTCGTAACCTGCGCCTGCGCGTACCACGATTTTAAGCTGTTTCGCGGCGTCGAGCACCTCGGCGGTCACCTTGTCGCTGCGGATGATGAGCGCGTCCGCATCGGCGACAGCGCCGAGCAGTTGAGCCTTGTCCGTATATTTCTCCAGCAGCGCCAGCTCGTATCCGGCCTGCTCCACAATCGTTCTGATTCCATCGACCGCCTTTTTAGCAAAGGGTTTTTCGGTCGCAACCAATACTTTCATCTCAGGTATTTTTAAAGGTTCGGTTTCAAATCATCAAACCATACCGCCCGCCCGTCCTCAGGACCGGGCGGGCAGCATGGCGACTCAATTATTTATTTGTGCATTTTCTCGAACTCCTGCATGCAGGCGACAAGCGCTTCGACGCTCTCCTTGGGAAGGGCGTTGTAGCACGATGCGCGGAAGCCGCCCACCAGACGGTGTCCCTTGAGGCCCACCATGCCCTTGGACTTGGCGAACTCCATGAATGCGTCGGCGAGGCCCTCGTTGCCCTCGCTCATCACGAAGCAGATGTTCATGAGCGAACGGTCCTCCTTGGCGGTCGTTCCGCGGAAGAGCGGGTTGCGGTCGATCTCGTCGTAGAGCAGGGTAGCCTTCTCCACGTTGCGACGGTAGAGCTCCTTCACGCCGCCGAGGTTCTTGGCCCATTTGAGCGTTTCGGCCAGCACATAGATCGGGAATACGGGAGGCGTGTTGAACATCGAGTTGTTCTCGGTGTGGGTGTTGTAATTGACCATCGTGGGCAGGTCGCGCACGATCTTGTCGAGCATGTCCTCGCGGATGATGGCGAACGTCACGCCGGCGGGGGCCAGGTTCTTCTGGGCGCCGCCATAGATCATGGCATATTTCTTTACGTCGATCGGACGGCTCAGGATATCGGAGCTCATGTCGGCGATCACGGGCACGGGGGAGTCGATGTCCTCATGGTACTCGGTACCGTAGATCGTGTTGTTGGTGGTGATGTGGAGGTAATCCAGATCGGTCGGGATGGCGAAGCCCTTCGGAATATAGGTGAAGTTCTTATCCTCGGAGGTGGCGAGCACCTCGACCTGGCCGTAACGCTTGGCCTCCTTGATGGCCTTCTTCGACCATACGCCCGTATTGACGTAACCGGCCTTCGTGTTCAGGAAGTTGGCGGGCACCTCGAAGAACTGGGTGCTGGCGCCGCCGCCCAGGAAGATGATCTTGTAGTTCTCGGGAATGTCGAGCAGCTCGTGGAAAAGGCCGATAGCCTGGTCCATCACGGCGTCGAAATCTTTGGTGCGGTGCGAAATCGAGAGCAGCGAGAGCCCCGATCCGTTGAAGTCGAGCACGGCCTTGGCGGCGTTTTCAATCACCTCCTGCGGAAGAATGGAGGGTCCGGCGTTGAAATTGTGTTTTTTCATAACAGTCTGATATGATTTAATTGGATTTTGGTGTTATCTGTTAATATTTTAACACAAATATAGCTATAAATTTAATCATTTCAACAATTCCGGACAAATAAATTTCACGGATGCCAAATAATTTGTCGCGGAAGGGTCGAAACAGCTGCTTTTTGATTTGTTTTTATTATTTTTGCGGGACACAAATCGTCCATTCACGCGCCATGATAAAATCCATGACCGGCTTCGGGAAAGCCGAAGCCACGCTGCCGCACAAAAAAATCACCGTCGAAATCCGGTCGCTCAACTCCAGGCAGCTCGACCTCTCGGTACGCATGCCGGCGGCCTACCGCCAGGCAGAATTCGAGCTGCGCGGCCTGGTGTCCAAAGCGGTGGAGCGGGGCAAGGTCGATCTGCTCGTGGCTGTCGAAACGACAGCCGCCGAAACGGCAGCCGTCATCAACGACGCCGCGCTGGAAGCCCATTTCCGTCACCTGAACGGGGTATGCCGTCAAATGGGAGTCGCCGCATCGGAACAGGTGGACGCCGCACTGCTGACCTCGATCCTGCGTCTGCCCGACGTGGTCGCCACCGACGCGGGCGTTCTTCCCCGGGAGGAACATGCGGCGCTGATGCAGGCCGCACAGGAGGCCGTCTCCCGACTCGACGCATTCCGCACGCAGGAGGGGGCCACGCTCATCGCCGACCTGCTGCGCCGCGTGGACCGGATCGAAACCCTGAAGGACGAGGTGACGCCCTTTGAAAAGGCGCGAACCGAAACCATCCGGGCCCGCATCCTCGAGAATCTGGCCAAGCTGCCTGTCCAGGCGGATGAAAACCGGCTGGAGCAGGAGATGATTTTCTACCTCGAAAAACTCGACATCACCGAAGAGAAGGTGCGCCTTGCGAACCATTGCCGCTATTTCCGCGAAGTGGCCGAAACCGAACAGGCCGCCGGCCGCAAGCTGGGCTTCATCGCCCAGGAGATGGGGCGCGAAATCAACACGATGGGCTCGAAAGCCAACGAATCGAACATCCAGATTCTCGTAGTTCGCATGAAGGACGAACTGGAGAAAATCAAGGAGCAGGTGCTTAACCTATTATAATATGGGTAAACTGGTCATCTTCTCCGCCCCGAGCGGATCGGGCAAAACCACCATCGTCCGGGAGCTGCTCAGCCGCTTCCCGCAGTTTGAATTCTCCGTTTCGGCCACCAGCCGCGCTCCCCGGGGCGCCGAGCGCGACGGCATCGATTATTTCTTCCTCTCGCCCGAAGCGTTCCGGCAGGCTGTGCGTGAAGACCGTTTCGTCGAGTGGGAGGAGGTTTACGAAGGCACCTGCTACGGCACGCTGCGCAGCGAGGTCGAACGCATCTGGGCCAAAGGCAACGTGATCGTGTTCGACGTCGATGTGATAGGGGGACTGAACCTCAAGCGCATCTTCGGGAACGACGCCTGCGCGATTTTCGTCATGCCCCCTTCGATCGAGGTGCTGCGCCAACGGCTCGTGAGCCGGGGCACCGACGCTCCGGAGGTGATCGACCGGCGGGTCGCCAAAGCGGAGTTCGAGCTGACGAAAGCCTCCGAATTCGACCGCGTGGTCATCAACGACGACCTCGGCACTGCCGTCGAAGAGGTTTCGGGCATCCTCCGCCAATTTCTAAACGACGCTCTGAAATGAAACACGTCATTCTCTATTTCGGCTCTTTCAATCCGATTCACAAGGGCCACACCGCGCTTGCCGAATATGTTTTGCGACAGAGGCTCGGCGATGAGGTCGTGCTGGTGGTCTCCCCCCGGAATCCGCTCAAACCGGCCGCCGACCTCGCCCCGGAAACGGAACGCTTTGAGATGGCCGAAGCGGCCTGCAAAGCCACGGCGTTTCCCGACCGCATCCGTCCGTCGGTGATCGAATTCCTGCTCGAAAAGCCCTCCTATACCATCCATACGCTCCGCCACCTGACGGCCGAGTACGGCGCACAGATGCGGTTCTCGATCCTGATGGGGGCCGACCTCCTGCCGCAGCTTTCGCAATGGAAAGAGTACACCGAAATCCTCGAGCGCTACCCGATTCTGGTCTATCCGCGCCGCGGGTTCGGGCCGGGGCTCTATGCCGACCGGGTCACCTGGCTCGCCGACGCGCCGCTGCAGGACTTCTCCTCGACCGACATCCGCGAGCGGATCGAAAGAGGGGAGTCCGTCGCCGACATGGTAGCACCCGCCGTCGAACGCTACATCCGTGAAAAAGGGCTCTGGACCCCGGCTCACCGACTGTCCACCCTCACCGCCCTGATCGAAGCGCATCCCGAAGATGCCGGACTCTACGTCGAGCGGGGCAAATGGCATTACCGGCTCAACGCCTGGGGAGACGCGCTCAACGACTTCAACCGGGCCCTGGCCATCGACCCGGGCCATTGCGAGGCGCGTCAGTTCGCAGGCATGGTGCAGGAGATTCTGGAATACCGCTACAAAGACATCTACAACCCCTGATCCGCATGGAACCTTTGCATATCGCCCTGCTGGCAGGCGGGGACTCCTCCGAGCGGGAAATCGCCCTCCAGAGCGCCGCACAGGTCGCCGAGGCGCTCGATCCGCAGAAATACGAAGTAAAACTGATCGACCTGCACCACCGCGACTGGCACTACACGGGCCCCGACGGCCGTCGGTGGCAGGTCGATAAAAACGACTTCTCGATCACCGTCGCGGGTGTAAAAACGCTGTTCGACTACGCGCTGATCCTCATTCACGGCACGCCCGGCGAAAACGGCCGGTTGCAAGGCTACCTCGACATGATGGGGGTCTCGTACTCCTCCTGTCCGATGACCTCCTCGGTGCTCACTTTCGATAAGATCACCACCAAGCGCACCCTTGCGGGAACGGGAATCCGGATGGCTCCCGACCTCTTCCTGGCAGCGGGGGAGACGGCCGACCCCGGCGAAGTCGTGCGCCGCCTCGGACTGCCCCTGTTCGTGAAACCCAACGCGAGCGGCAGTTCCTTCGGCGTAACGAAAGTCACCGCCTGCGACCAACTGCCCCGCGCAATCGCGGACGCCCGCACGGAAAGCGACGAGGTGCTCATCGAATCCTGCGTCGAAGGGCGCGAAATCGGTTGCGGCGTGCTCGTCGCCTGCGGCAGAGAGTACCTGTTCCCCGTTACGGAGATCATTTCCAAACACGACTTTTTCGATTACGAAGCCAAATACACCGCCGGATGCTCCGACGAGATCACCCCGGCGGACATTCCGGACGAAGCGCTCCGCAAGCTCCACCGCCTGACGCTCGCCGCTTACCGGGCCTGCCGCTGCCGGGGCGTGGTACGCGTGGATTTCATCCTGCCGCCCGAAGGCGATCCCTGCCTGATCGAGATCAACTCCATTCCCGGCATGAGTGCAGGGAGCATCGTGCCCAAACAGGTACGGGCGATGGGGATGTCCATAGGGGAGCTGTACGACCGCATCATCGAGGACACCTACACTCCGCGCCGATGATCGAGATCGACGGCAAAATCGTCAGCACCGACCTGCTGCGCGAATGTTTCGCCTGCGACCTGGGCCGCTGCCGGGGCATCTGCTGCGTCGAGGGCAACGCGGGGGCTCCGCTCGAAGAGGCGGAGGCCGCCGAACTCCGGCGCGAATACCCCTCGTTCAAACCCTACATGACGGCCGAGGGCATCGCCGCCGTCGAAGCGCAGGGTTTCGCCGTCCATGACCAAGACGGCGACCTGACCACGCCGCTGGTGGGGGAGGCCGAGTGCGCCTACTACCGGCGCGAAGGCGGGGTGACGCTCTGCGCCATCGAAAAGGCCTGGCACGAAGGGCGCACGCAACTGCGCAAACCCGTTTCCTGCCACCTCTATCCCATCCGGGTGGCCCGGTTCGCAAACGGAACCGTCGGGCTCAACTACCACCGATGGTCGGTATGCGAGCCGGCCCGCATACGCGGGCAGCGGCTCGGAATCCCGGTTTACAAGGCACTGCGCGAAGCGATCGTCCGACGGTTCGGCGAGGAGTTTTACCGGGCACTGGAAACCGCCGAGGAATTACTGAAAAACAACGCTTAAACGACAATCCATGAAGTTACGACACATGATCGCTCTGATGCTGGCGGCCGGAGTTTCCGCGACTGCGGCGGCCCAGAACATCAACCGCGTGAGGGAGCTGCTCGAAGAGATGCAGCAGGAGGTCGAGATGATCGAAAAACGGCAGGCCGAAACCGCGACGGTCGTTCCCGTGAAAACGGAGCCCGTCGAATCGGTCGCCGACACCAACGGCGTGCTGCCGCTCGATACGCTGCCCACGATGAACGACGCCGTGAAAATCGTCATCTACAACGACAATACGTGGAAGTACATGCGCGACCGCCAGTATGTGAAGGACAGCGCCGTGTATGTCCAGTACTGGGACACCACGACGCTCTTTCCCTACCGGGACGTCACGCTCGCATCGCTGCCCGCATCGGTGGCCATCGACCTGGTCGATTCGCTCAAATGCTACCACTATCCGGGCAAGGGCAAACTGCGCTCGAAATACGGGCCGCGCCGCCGCAGGCAACATCAGGGAGTGGACATTCCGCTCAAGATGGGCGAACCGGTTTACGCCGTATTCAACGGACGGGTGCGCATCTCGCAATACAACCGCGGAGGCTACGGAAACCTGGTGGTGATCCGTCACGACAACGGGCTGGAAACCTTCTCGGGGCACCTTTCAGAGCGGCTCGTGCAGTCGGGCGACTGGGTCGAGGCGGGACAAATCATCGGGTTCTGCGGTTCGACGGGCCGCAGCACGGGCCCGCATCTCCATTTCGAGACCCGCTATTGCGGCCAGACGTTCGACCCCGAGCGGCTGATCGACTTCGAGAGCGGCAACCTGCGACGGCAGACCTTCCTGCTGAAAAAATCGTTTTTTGATATCCGTTCCAACATGGCCCAGGATTTCGAGGATGAAATCTCGCTGGCGGAGGAGGATCAGAAAGCCGCAGCCGAAAAAGCGGCGATGGCCTATCACAAGATCCGCTCCGGGGATACGCTCGGCGCCATCGCACAACGTTACGGCACAACCGTCTCGAAACTCTGCTCGCTCAACGGCATCACCTCCAAGACGACCCTGCGCATCGGGCGCACGCTGCGGGTCCGCTGAAGCGGCGATATTCCAAACAAAGCGGACGCTTCCTGCGAAGCGTCCGCTTTATCTTTTATCCAACCATATCTGCCGCCGGAAAACGGTAGGCAGTACGTTACCCGAGCAATGCGGCTGCCCGCTGCATTGCGGCGTGTTCAGCCTCTGCCGGTATCAATCCCGCCCTTCGATGGCATCCACCGCATCGATCACCGCGCCCCGCAAACCCTTGCGCTCCAACTCTGCCACGCCCCGGATGGTCGTACCGCCCGGCGAGCAGACGGCATCCTTGAGCACGCCGGGATGCAGACCCGTCGCCAACTGCAGCTTACCGGCTCCGGCTACCGTCTGCGCCACCATGCGGTAAGCGTCGGCACGGGCGATTCCGTGCTTGACGGCGGCATCCGCAAGGGCCTCCATGAAGAGAAAGACGAAAGCCGGGCCGCACCCGCACACCGTTCCGGCGACGCCCAGCAAAGCCGTCTCGACACGAAACACCTGCCCGACGCAGGAGAAGAGCTCCGACACGATGCGCCACTCATCCGCCGAAAGGCTGTGCCGGCGCTCGCAGATCACGACCCCTTCGCCGATCGACACGGGGGTATTGGGCACCGTGCTCAAATGGTGCGTTCCCGGCAAGAGGATTTGTTCGTAGCGGGCGAAGTCGTACCCCGCCACGACCGAGACGACCGCTTTCCCCGACAACAGTCCCCGCACAGGCGCCAACGCCTCCTCGACCTGGTGCGGCTTGACGGCGACGATCACCAGCTCGGCGAACGCCGCGAGTGCCGCCGCATCCCGGAAAGCGCAATAGCCCGCAGAGGAGGCATAAGCGTTCAGCTTTTCCCAATCGCGGGCACAGGCCCCGATCGAAGCGGGCTGCAGGGCCCCGCTGCGGACAAACCCTTCGGCCAGCGCACGGGCCATATTACCGAATCCGATGAATCCTACTTTCATAACCCGGGATGTTATCGGACGGAATAATCGCGTTCGCCGAAGATAAGCGACCCCACGCGCACCATCGTCGCACCGCATTCCACCGCAATAGGGTAGTCGTGCGACATCCCGATCGAGAGGATATCGAACTCCGGGCCGAAGAACTCCGCCAGCATCTCCTTGTAACGGCGGAGCGCCATGAAGTCGCGGCGAATCACCTCCTCGTCATCGGTATTGGTCGCAATGCCCATCACCCCGCGCACCCGCACGCCTGTCAGCGCCCCGAAAGCGCCGCTGCGGACATAGGCGAGCAACTCGTCCCACGCCCAACCCGACTTGGTCTGCTCGTCGGCGACATGGATTTCGAGCAGCGCGTCGATCGTGCGGCCGCAACGCACGGCCTCCCTGTGAATCGTCTCGGCCAGGCGCGCGCTGTCGAGCGAATGGATCAGCGCGACGAAGGGGGCGATCATACGCACCTTGTTGGTCTGGAGGTGCCCGATCATGTGCCAGGCGATATCCCGGGGCAGCGCCTCATATTTGGCGGCCATCTCCTGCGGACGGCTCTCGCCGAAGATGCGCTGACCGGCGCGGTAGGCCTGCTCGACGGCCGACGCGGGATGGGTCTTGGAAACGGCGACCAGCTCGACCTGCGGGGGCAGCGAGCGTCGCACGAGCGACAGTTGACTTTCGATCGACATGGGAATTTTCTGTTTAGGACGGTAAATTTACATAAATTTATCTATATTTGTTAGCAAAATTCAAAACCGGACGACACACTTTATGAAAAAGACCCTACGAAACCTTGCTCTGGCCCTGTCCGCCTGCATCATCTGCGACGCGGCTTCGGCCTGCACCAACTTCATCGTTACGCGCGGCGCATCAACCGACGGATCGATCATGGTCACCTATGCCGCCGACTCGCACGCCCTCTACGGGGCGCTCTACAAGCACCGCGCGGGCACATACAAGCCCGGCACGATGATGCCGGTTTACGAATGGGACACGGGGCGCTACCTCTGCGAAATCCCGCAGGCGGCCGAGACCTTCGAGACCGTGGGTAACATGAACGAACATTCGCTCATCATCGCCGAAACCACCTTCGGTGGGCTTCCGATCCTCGAAGACTCGACAGGCCGGATCGATTACGGCTCGCTCATCTACATCACCCTGCAACGCGCCCGCACGGCCCGCGAAGCGATCCGCATGATCGCCGACCTGGCCAACACCTACGGCTACGCCTCCAGCGGCGAATCCTTCTCGATCGCCGACCGGAACGAGGCGTGGATCATGGAACTCGTCGGCAAAGGATGCCAACTGGACGGGCAGGGCAACAACATCCGCAAAGGCATCGTCTGGGTGGCACGCCGTATTCCCGACGGATATGTTTCGGGCCATGCCAACCAGTCGCGCATCACCACCTTTCCGCTCGACGATCCCGAGAACTGCCTCTACGCTCCGGACGTGATTTCGTTCGCACGCGAAGCGGGGCTTTACGAGGGTCCCGATTCGGATTTCAGTTTTTGCGATGCCTATGCGCCGGCCGATTTCGGCGCCCTGCGCGGCTGCGAGGCACGCGTATGGTCGTTCTTCCGCACGGTGGCGGACGACATGGACCGTTATACCGACTACGCGATGGGTTACAACAAGGAGAACCGTATGCCCCTGTGGGTCAAACCGCGCACGAAAATTTCGCCCAAGACGCTTTTCGACGCCATGCGCGACCACTACGAGGGCACTCCGATGGACATGACCAAAGACCTGGGAGCCGGCGGCCACAACTGTCCCTATCGCTGGCGGCCGATGGAGTTTGAAGTGGACGGCGAAACCTACCTCAACGAACGGGCCACTGCGACCCAGCAGACCGGTTTCTGGTTCGTGGCGCAGGCCCGGCCCGACGTGTCGGCCGACCTCGGCATCCTCTGGTTCGGCGTGGACGATGCGGCCACCTCGTGTCTCACGCCGATCTTCTGCTCGGTAACCGCCGTACCCGAATGTTTCCGCGAGGACAACGGCTCCATGCTCCGTTATTCGCCCACCTCGGCATTCTGGCTCTTCAACCGGGTGGCCAACTTCGCCTACCTGCGCTACGACCGGATTTCGGCCGAAATCCGCGACCGCGCCGACCGGTGGGAAAACGCCTGCCTGGCCCTCATACCCGAAGTCACCCGCAAGGCCGAAAAGCTCACGGGTGCGGAACGCACGCGGCTGCTCAACGACTTCTCGGTGAGCAACGCCCAGAAAATGTTCCGCAACTGGCAGGCGCTCGACCAATACCTGCTCGTGAAATACATCGACGGGAACGTCAAAAGCCAGAACGCCGACGGCACGTTCCGCGACAACGGCAACGGTTGCGACATCCCCGACGGGATCGAATTCCCCGGGTATAACGAAAAGTGGAAGCGGGCCGTGGCCGCCGACAACGGCGAAATCCTCAGAGTGGTCAAATAAACTCAGAAAGAGAAGATGAAATACGACATCCTTGTCATCGGCAGCGGCCCCGGAGGGTACGTTGCCGCAATCAGGGCCGCGCAGCTCGGCCGCAAAGTCGCCGTCGTCGAACGCGCCGAAGCAGGCGGCGTATGCCTCAACTGGGGCTGTATCCCCACCAAAGCGCTGCTCAAGAGCGCACAGGTTTATCACTACTGCAAGTCGGCGGCTCAGTACGGACTCGACCTGACGGGCGAAGTGAAACCCGACATGGCCAAGATCGTGGCCCGCTCGCGCACGGTGGCCGAAACCATGCAGAAAGGGGTGCAGTTTCTGCTCAAGAAGAACAACGTGGAGGTGATCCCCGGCTTCGCACGGCTCAAGGGCGAGGGACGCATCGACGTGGGCGGAACGAAATACGAGGCCGACCACATCATCCTCGCCACCGGCGCACGTCCGCGGGAAATGCCTTTCATGCCTATCGACGGACGGCACGTGATCTCCTCGAAAGAGGCGCTGCTGCTCGACCGCCTGCCGGCACGGATGATCGTCGTCGGATCGGGCGCCATCGGCAGCGAGTTCGCCTGCCTCTACGCCTCGCTCGGGGTGCAGGTCACGCTGGTCGAGTACATGCCCCAGATCATGCCGCTCGAGGACGAAGAGGTCGCCAAGACGATGGAACGCGCCTTCCGCAAGCTGCGGACGACGGTGCTCACCTCCGCCACGGTCAAGTCCGTTACGGTCGCGGAGGACGACACCTGCCGCGTGGAGGTCGAGACCCGCAAGGGCCTCGAAACCCTCACGGCGGAAGTGGTGCTTTCGGCCGTCGGCATCCAGTCGAACATCGAAAACATGGGTCTCGAGGAGGCGGGCGTGAAAACCGATCGCGGCAAGGTGGTCGTCGATCCGTTTTACCGCACCTCGGCGCCGGGCGTCTATGCCATCGGCGACATCATCCCGACCCCGGCGCTCGCCCACGTCGCTTCGACCGAGGCCATCTGCTGTGTCGAGGCCATCTGCGGACTCGATCCCGCACCGGTGGACTACACGACCGTCCCCTCCTGCATCTTCACCACCCCCGAAGTGGCCTCGGTCGGCATGACCGAACAACGGGCCCGGGAGCAGGGAATCGAGTACAAGGTAGGCCGCTTTCCCTTCACTGCCTCGGGCAAAGCAACGGCCGCCGGCGACCGCGACGGCTTTGTCAAGCTGCTGTTCGACGAGCAGGACAGGCTCATCGGCGCACACCTGGTCGGCGCGAACGTGACCGAAATGATCGCCGAGCCGACCCTCGCCAAATCGCTCGGTGCGACGGCACATGCGATCGCCCGCACGATCCACGCCCATCCCACGATGAACGAGGGGCTTATGGAAGCTGCCGAAGCCGCGCTGGGGCAGGCGGTGCATATTTGATCCGAACAGTCGGGGAGGCACCGAAACCGGCCCCGGCAGGGAACAGACAAAGTCCGAATTTTTCCGCTCGGAACAGCCGCAGTGCGAAGCGCGGGAACTTTCGGCTTGGCGGACACGACGAAAAAAGACGAATAAGGGAGTGCGCTGCGGTCATGCAGCGCACTCCCTTATTCTGCTATAACCATCCGGTCGCAGACGTCGGGTTATCGCAAACCGACGGACAGGACGGGGTTTCCGCCGGAATCACCGGAGTAAATCACGCAGGAAGAAATAGTAGAGCAGCAGCCCGGCCCAACTGCTGAAGAAGATCAGCACGGCGAGCAGCAATTTCCAGGGCAGCGCAAGTCGTTTGGCCGTGAACAGGTCGATGATGCACCAGATGGACAGGATAGCCCCGATCCAATAGATTATTTGTCCCATCGCATTCCGCATTTTTCGTTTCCGTCAAACAATCCGCTGCCGCCCCCGCGCCGGAATACACCGGGCGGATAGACCACATCGCTCAGGAACAAACCCTGTGCCGGGGCGCCCGCGCTCGACCGGCTCAGGTCGCGGCTGGCGACGATATCGCGGAACTGCCCGACCGTATAGCGTCCGCGTCCCACATCGACCAGCGTACCGACGATGGAGCGCACCATGTTGCGCAGGAAACGGTCGGCCCGTATCGAGAAAAGGAGTACGCCGTCGTCCAGTCGGCACCATGCCGCACTGTGCACACGGCAAATATTGGTTTTGTTGTTGGAATTGAGCTTGGCGAAGGAGGTAAAGTCATCGAACCCGGGCAGCAGGGCGGCGGCGAGATTCATCCGCTCAAGGTCCAACGGCACGAAATACTGCCAGGTAAGGGCCCGCGTAAAAGGATTCTTGGCCGGTTCGATATAATAGCGGTATTCCCGCTCGCAGGCGTCGAAGCGGGCATGCGCCTCTGCTCCGACAGGCGTTATGCCCATCACGGCAATATCAGCGGGCAGGATGAAATTCAGCTTGTAAACCATGCGGCACGGGTCGGCGAGCGGCGAGAGGCTGTCGAAATGCGCCACGTAATAGGAGGCATTCACACCCGTGTCCGTACGTCCAGCCCCCGTTACGCTAACGGGTTCCCGCAGCAGCGTGGCAAGCGCCTGTTCGAGCGTTTGCTGCACCGACGGCTGGTCGGGTTGCCGTTGCCATCCGCAGTAGGCTGCGCCATGATAGCGCATTTCCATAAAATATCGCATAAGCTACTCCTTATGGGACAAAGATAGGAAAAAATACCATGCCGGCACCCCCTCCTGCCGACCGAGCGACAACGACCGGCACATACCGCAGTCGGACAGCACAGCTGCCGCAGGTTCCCGGAAACCGCACTCCGCACCCGATGCCTTATGTCCGCATCCACAGGAACGGCCCACAGGACAAGTCCCCACGGATTGCGGACCTCGGACGAATTCCGCGAAAAAGACCGCAGAATGACGCAGCGGCCTCTCCTGCTATGGAAAACCCGGACCTCAGTTATGAAGTCCGGGTTTTTCGTGAAGCGATCGCACTTACTACCTGCGGGGCTTGATATCCAATTTCACGGGACGGATCATGTTCTCGGGTTTGAGAATCGTATCGAGCTCCTCTTTCGAGAGAATGCCGTGCTCGAGCACCAGTTCGTACACGCCGCGGCCGGTCTGGAGCGCCTCTTTAGCGATCTTGGTCGAATTCTTATAGCCGATCACCGGATTGAGGGCCGTCACCACACCGATGCTGTTGCGCACGTATTGGCGGCAATGCTCCTCGTTGGCGGTGATTCCCTCTACGCAGCGGATGCGCAGCGTGTCGAATCCATTCATCAGCAGCTCGGCCGACTCGAAATCGCACTGGGCCATCACCGGCTCCATAGCGTTCAGCTCCATCTGGGCGGCCTCGCCGCTCATGGTCACGCACAGCTCGTTGCCGATCACCTTGTAGGCGATCTGGTTCATCACTTCGGGGATCACGGGATTGACCTTGCCCGGCATGATCGACGACCCCGGCTGACGGGGCGGCAGGTTGATCTCGAACAGGCCGCAGCGGGGTCCCGACGCCAGCAGACGGAGGTCGTTGCAGATCTTGTTCATCTTTACGGCGACCCGTTTCATGGCCGATGCGTAACCGACCAGGCAGGAGGTGTCGGAAGTGGCGCCCACCAGATCGTCGGACAGGCGGATATCCCAGCCGGTGATGCGGGCGATGGCCGCCGTGCAGGCCTCGGCATATCCCGGTTCCGCACAGATTCCCGTCCCGATGGCCGTAGCGCCCATATTGATGGTCAGGAACTCCTCGGCCGCCAGGTTGAGGTTGCGGACTTCATTGCGCAGGATGCTGGCAAAACCGTGGAACGTCTGACCGAGCGTCATCGGCACGGCGTCCTCCAACTGCGTGCGGCCCATCTTGAGAATATCGGTAAACTGGTCGCCCTTGCGCTGGAACGCATCGATAAGCTCTTCGTAATGGCGGACGAGCTTGAGGTGGGTGGCGTACATGCCCAGGTGAATGGCCGTGGGGTAGGCGTCGTTGGTCGATTGCGAGCAATTGACATGATCGTTGGGCGAGCAGTACTGGTATTCGCCGTGCGCATGGCCCATGATTTCGAGCGCACGGTTGGCGATCACCTCGTTGGCGTTCATGTTGGTGGTCGTGCCGGCACCCCCCTGGATCATATCCACCGGGAAAAACTCGTGGTGCTGACCGTCCATGATTTCACGGCATGCACGGGCAATGGCCTCGTACAACTCGTCGGTGAGCAGCCCCTCGGCGTGGTTGGCCTCGGCGGCGCCCAGCTTGGTCACGGCCAGACCCCAGATGAAGAGGGGATATTCGTTCAGGTGAAATTTGCTGATGGGGAAATTTTCGATTCCGCGAAGCGTCTGGACGCCGTAGAGCACGTCGCAAGGCACCTCGACACTTCCGAGCAGGTCGCTCTCGGTACGCATTTGAGGTTGTTTGGATTCCATAGAATTACATTTTATCGTTATTTTCTGTGTTTATCCTATAGTTTATGCCGAATTGAGCAGATAAAGATAATGATTTATTTTCAAACCCAAACATTTCACCGGCGATATTTGCACAATTTTTTATTTTCGCTGCGAATCGCTATCTTTGCATGAATCAAACGACGCGAAAATGAGAGCAGCGATTATCGGATACGGAAAAATGGGACGCCAGATCGAACGGATCCTGCAGGAACGCGGCCACGAAATCACGCTGCGGGTCGATGAGCAGAATACCCGCGACCTGGACGAAGCTCATCTGCGGAGTGCGGACGTGGCGCTGGAATTCACCACGCCGGCCACGGCTTTCGACAACGTCGCACGCTGCATCGGCGCAGGTACGCCCGTCGTATGCGGCACCACCGGCTGGAACGACCGGCTTCCCGAAGCCGAACGGCTCTGCCGCGAGCAGGGCGGAGCGCTCTTCTACGCATCGAACTTCTGTCTGGGCGTCAATCTGATGTTCCGCTTCAACCGCCGTCTGGCCGCAATGATGGCCCGCACGGAATTCGGAGCCTCGATCACCGAAACGCACCACATCCATAAGAAAGACGCGCCGAGCGGCACGGCCATCACGTTGGCCGAAGGGATGGCGGAAGCCTCCGCAGGGCGCTGGCGCGGCTGGACGAAAGGTACCTCCGACGATCCGACGCTCATCGGCATCACCTCCGTTCGCGAGGGGGAGATCCCCGGCATCCACACGGTCGCCTACGACGCTGCGGACGAATCCCTCGTCCTCACGCATACGATTAAAAACCGCCGCGCACTTGCGCTGGGTGCAGTTCTTGCAGCCGAGTTCCTGTGCGGCAAACGGGGCGTCTATACGATGGACGACCTGCTCGAATAAAACCGGATACCAATGAATAAGATCAAAGCGTTCTTCCGCAATAAATGGGTCGGCTTCACGCTGGCTGCGATTCTCTACACGCTGTGGTTCGTCGTATGGACGGGCAACCTATGGATGCTGCTCGGCCTGCCCGTCATCTACGACCTCTACATTTCGGGCTACTTCTACCGTTTCATCTGGCGCCGAAACGCCGAGATGTGCCGCCGAAGCCGCACCTACAAGGCCTTTTACGAATGGATCAATGCGATCGTCTTCGCCACGGTCGTGGCAACGCTCGTGCATATCTTCCTGTTCCAGATGTACGTGATCCCCTCGTCCTCGATGGAGAAGTCGCTGCTGATCGGGGACTACCTCTACGTGAGCAAGGTGGCTTACGGCCCCCAGATGCCCAACACGCCCGTTTCATTCCCGTTCGTGCATCACACCATGCCGTTTTCGCAGACCCGGAAATCGTTCTCCGAAATCGTGAAATGGCCCTACCACCGACTTAGGGGACTGGGTCCCGTGAAACGCAACGACGTGGTGGTCTTCAACTTCCCGGCGGGCGACACGGTGCTGCTCGACATGCAGGACGTTACCTATTACGACGTGCTGCGCCGATACCAACAGGCTTTCGGCCGCGAGGAGGGCCGGCGGCGCCTGTTCGCGGAACACGAGGTCGTTACGCGGCCGGTGGACAAACGCGAAAACTACATCAAACGCTGCGTGGCCCTGCCGGGCGACACGCTCCGGATCGTATCGGCCGACGTCTATGTGAACGGACTTTCTCAGGAGGCCGTTCCGGGGAAACAGCTCTCCCATATCGTGCAGACCTCGGCGCCTCTTACCTCCTATGCGCTCGAACGGCTGGGCATCACCGACTACGGCGGGAACGGTTCGGTGTATAAAATGTTCATCACGGACCAGGCGGCCGAAGAGCTCCGCAAGCTGAAAAATGTGATTTCGGTACAGCGGGAGATCAGGACATCCCCCGATTTCGAGGTGTTCCCGCAAAGCTATTCCTATCCGTGGAACGCGGACAACTACGGCCCGATATGGATTCCCCGTAAGGGCGCCGCCGTGCGGCTCACCGAGGAGAACCTGCCGCTGTACCGCCGCATCATCGAGGTTTACGAGGGCAACACGCTCGAAGAGCGCGACGGTGTGATCTACATCAACGGCCAGCCGGCCGAGGAGTACACCTTCGCGATGGATTACTACTGGATGATGGGGGATAACCGCCACAACTCGGCCGACTCGCGGTTCTGGGGCTTTGTGCCGGAGGATCACATCGTGGGCAAGGCGTCGTTCGTCTGGCTCTCGCTCGATAAGGAAAAATCGTTCCCGTCGAACATCCGCTGGAGCCGCATGTTCCGTAAAGTACAGTAGCCGCCGGGCATGGATCAGGACAGTTATCGCACGCTGGCCGCCGCATCCGAAGCGACCGTCCGGGAGCGGGGCAGCCGTTTTCTGGCATTCGCCTGGCCCGTCACCTCGGAACAGGAGATCCGCGAGCGGCTCGACGCCCTGCGCAAAACCTACTACGACGCGACGCATCATTGTTACGCCTGGCGCCTGGGTCCGGAGGGCGGCGCGCAACGCTCCAACGACGACGGCGAGCCCCCGGGTACGGCCGGAAAACCGATCCTGGGCCAACTTCTCTCGCACGGGATCACAGATGTGCTGGTCGCGGTCGTTCGCTATTTCGGGGGGACGAAACTCGGCGTGCCCGGGTTGATCGCCGCCTACCGCGAAGCCGCGGCAGCGGCCATCGAAGCGGGCGAAACGGTCGAAAAGACGATGGACACAATGATCGACGTGCATTTTTCGTTCGTAGCGATGAATGCCGTCATGCGCATCGTCAAGGAGGAGCAGCCCCGCATCGTCGAACAGCGCTTCGACAACCTCTGTACGATGCGTCTGGCCGTCCGCCGAAGCCGTGCGGAGGCGCTGGTCGGCAAATTGCAGCAGGTCGAGGGTGCTCAGGCCGAGAGGCCGAACGAATGAAACAACGCAACATGGCAGAACAATCCATCCATATCAGGGGGGCGCGGGTGCACAACCTCCGCAACATCGAGGTCGAAATCCCGCACAATACCCTCACGGTCGTCACCGGTCTTTCGGGCTCGGGCAAATCGACGCTGGCTTTCGACACGATCTTCGCCGAGGGACAACGACGCTATGTCGAGAGCCTTTCGGCCTATGCCCGGCAATTCCTGGGCAAGATCACCAAACCCGACGTGGACCTCATCACGGGCATCGCTCCGGCCATCGCCATCGAACAGAAGGTCAATACGCGCAATCCCCGTTCGACCGTCGGCACGACTACCGAACTGTACGATTACCTCAAGCTCTTGTTCGCGCGCATCGGACGCACCTATTCGCCCGTCAGCGGCACGGAGGTACGCAGTTTCGGCGTGGATGACGTCGCCGAATACGTGCTCGCGCTCGGCGAGGGTACGCGCATGACGCTCGCGGCGCCCCTCTCCCCGGCTCCGGGACAGGGGGTGATCGACCGCCTGCTGCAACTGCTCGGGGACGGATTGCAACGCCTCTATGTAAACGGCGAAACGGTGCTCATCGAGGAGTTCATTCCCCGCGTGGGCCCCGATACCCGGCCCGGGGAGCTGTATGTGGTCATCGACCGGGCCCGCATCGCCCGGGAAGAGGATTTCCAGACCCGCATCCGGGATTCGATCGCCCGGGCTTTCGCCATCGGCAACGGGGTGCTGCGGGTCATCGGCGAGTCGTCCGACCGGGAATTTTCCTCCCGCTTCGAGGCGGACGGCATCCTGTTCGAGCCGCCCACCGAGCACCTGTTCGGCTTCAATAACCCGCTCGGAGCGTGCCCGCGCTGCGAAGGGTATGGCAAGGTAATCGGCATCGACGAGGACCTGGTCATCCCCGACAAGAGCAAGACCATCTACGAAGACGCCGTGGCCTGCTGGCGGGGCGAAACCATGCGGCTCTGGAAGGAGCGGCTGGTGGCCAACGCCCACCTGTTCGGCTTTCCGATCCACACCCCCTACCACGACCTCACGCATGAGCAGAAATTGCTGTTGTGGCGGGGCAACGAATATTTCAGCGGGCTGGACGATTTCTTTGAATATATCGACAGCGAGCGGCGGAAAATCCAGTTCCGCGTGATGAAGGCCCGGTACACGGGCAAGACGGTCTGCCCCGACTGCGGGGGTTCGCGGCTGCGGAAAGAGGCGCTCTATGTCCGGGTTGGCGGCAAGACTATCGCCGACCTGACCGCCATGCCGGTGGACGAGCTGGCCGCATTCTTCCGGGAACTCGCGCTGGACGGACACGACCGCCAGACCGCCGACCGTGTGCTGGTCGAAATCCGCAACCGCCTGCAATACCTCACGGACGTGGGGCTGGGCTACCTGACGCTCGACCGCCTCTCCTCGACCCTGTCGGGCGGCGAAAGCCAGCGCATCAACCTGGCGACCTCGCTGGGCAGCAACCTCACGGGATCGCTCTACATCCTCGACGAGCCGAGCATCGGACTGCATCCGCGCGACACCGACCGGCTCGTGGGCGTGCTGCGCCAACTGCGCGACCTGGGCAACACGGTCATCGTCGTGGAACACGAAGAAGAGGTGATCCGCGCGGCGGATTACCTCGTGGATATCGGCCCCGGAGCGGGATACGAAGGCGGTCAGGTCGTATTCAGCGGCACGCTGCCCAGGCTGCTCGCCGAGGGAAAGACCCTCACGGCCGACTACCTGACCGGGCGGCGGCGCATCGCCCTGCCCCTGACGAACCGGGCGTGGAGCAACGCGATCACCGTGCGGGGTGCCCGGGAAAACAACCTACGCAACATCGACGTGAAAATTCCGCTCGGGGTAATGACCTGCATCACGGGGGTCAGCGGGAGCGGCAAATCGTCGCTCGCCAAAGGGATTCTCTACCCGGCGCTTCGGCGTCTGCTCTTCGACACGGGGACCAAGCCGGGCGACCACGACGCAATCGAGGGGGACATCGGGATGCTGCGCTCGGTGGAGATGATCGACCAGAATCCCATCGGCAAGTCCACCCGGTCGAATCCCGTGACCTACATCAAGGCATACGACGAAATCCGGCGCCTCTTCGCCGACCAGCCCTATGCACAGCATACGGGGCTCAACCCGTCGCATTTCTCGTTCAACGTGGCCGGAGGCCGCTGCGAAGAGTGCCAGGGCGAGGGGGTCATCAAGGTAGGCATGCAGTTCATGGCCGACGTGGAGCTGGTCTGCGAAGCGTGCGGGGGACGCCGTTTCCGAGACGAGATTCTCGAAGTCAGGTACCGGGACAAGTCGATTTACGACGTGCTCGAAATGACCGTGGACGATGCGATGGCGTTCTTCGGAGCGGACGATTCGCCCCTATGCCGCCGCATCGTCGAACGCCTCAGCCCTTTGCAGGAGGTGGGGTTGGGCTACATACGGCTCGGCCAGTCGTCCTCGACTCTTTCGGGCGGCGAAAACCAGCGTGTCAAGCTCGCCTCGTTTCTGGCCAGAGACAACGCCTCGGGCAACGTCATGTTCATTTTCGACGAACCCACCACCGGGCTCCATTTCCACGACATCAACAGGCTGCTTGCGGCATTCAACGCACTGATCGAAAAAGGCCACTCCATCGTGATCGTCGAACACAACATGGAGGTCATCAAGTCGGCCGACTGGGTGATCGACCTCGGGCCCGAAGCCGGCAGCGGGGGAGGCAACCTGGTATTCGAGGGAGTGCCCGGCGAGCTGATCCGCTGCCCCCAAAGCTATACGGGACGCTACCTCGCCCCGCTTTTCCGATAACGACATGGAATTTGAAACCTACACCCTGCCCAACGGCATCAGGGGAATCCACCGGCAGGTGAAAAGCAACGTCGCGCATTGCGCCCTGATCGTCGGGGCGGGCAGCCGCGACGAGCGCCCCTCGGAATACGGACTGGCCCACTTCACCGAGCACGCCTTTTTCAAGGGCACGGCCCGACGCAAGGCGTGGCAGGTCAATTGCCGGCTCGAAAACCTGGGCGGCGAGCTCAATGCCTTCACCACCAAAGAGGAGACCACGATCCACGCGACCACGCTGCGGAGCGACTTTGCCAAAGCAGCGGAGCTGATCGCCGACATCGCTTTCCGCTCGACCTTTCCCGACCGCGAGCTGCAAAAGGAGCGCGAGGTGATCGCGGACGAAATCAACACCTACAAGGATTCGCCCGCCGACCTGATCTACGACACGTTCGAGGACCTGCTCTTCGCCGGATCGGAACTGGGGCACAATATCCTGGGCCGCAAAGCCGCGATCGCACGGTACGACGGGGCCGCTGTCCGGTCGTTCGTCGAGCGAACGCACACCACCGACCGGATGGTTTTCTCTTCGATCGGCAACCTCTCGTGCAAGGCTGTCGCCGCCGTCGCCGCCCGCCATTTCGGAGAAACACCGACGTCCGAACGGACGTTTTTTCGGGAGCGGCCGGCCGAAGTCGCCCCGTTTGAGCGCACCGTCACCCAGCACACCCACCAGATACACTGCATCATCGGTTGCCGGGCATACGGCCTCCAAGACGAGCGCCGCCTGCCGCTGGCGCTGCTGGTGAACCTGCTCGGCGGCCCGTCGGCCAATTCGCTGCTCAACGTGGTGGTACGCGAACAGAATGGCCTGTCTTACAATATCGAAGCAGGCTACACGCCCTATACCGACTGCGGCGGGGTGGCAATCTATTTCAGCTCGGAGCCGTGCAACCGCGACCGCTGCATCGAACTGATCCGCCGCGAACTGGAGCGACTGAAAACCACGCCGCTCACCTCGCGCCGTCTTTCGATGGCCAAAAAACAGTTCATCGCCCAGCTCGCTATCTCGATGGAGAGCAACGAAGGCTACATGCTCGGGGCCGGCAAAAGTTTCCTCGTCCACGACCGGGTGGACACGATGGAGGAGGTATATCGCAAAGTCGAAGCCCTGACCGCACGGGAACTGACCGAAACGGCCGAAGAGATTTTCGGCGAAACCTCACAACTGATTTACAAATAGATGGATGCACTCGAACGCTACCTGCACGCGCACTCCTCACCCGAGCCGGAACTGCTCGCCGAGCTCGACCGCGAAACCCACCGCCGCACGGTGCAGCCCCGCATGTTGTCGGGCCATTTGCAGGGGCGGCTGCTGGAACTGCTCGTGCGCATGATTCGCCCCCGAGCCGTGCTCGAAATAGGCACCTTCACCGGCTATTCGGCGCTCGCTCTGGCCGCGGGGCTCGACGACGACGCGACACTCGACACGATCGAGACGGACGACGAATTGCAGGAGTTGGCGCAATCCTTCTTCGACCGAAGCGAACACGGACATAAAATCCGGCTCCATATCGGCTCCGCCCTCGAACTCGCGCCCCGCCTCGGCCGCCGGTTCGACCTGGTGTTCATCGACGGCGACAAACGCGAGTACCCGGCCTATTACCGGATGCTCATGGGGGACGGCGGGGATGAACCTCTCGTCGGCAGCGGTGCGGTGCTGCTCGCCGACAACATCCTCTGGTCGGGCAAGGTCATCGGTCCCGTTGCCCGCAACGACCGCCACACGCAGGCTTTGCTCGAGTTCAACCGCACGGTCGCCGACGATCCCAGGGTGGAAAACGTGATCCTGCCGCTGCGCGACGGGCTGAGCGTGATCCGGGTAAAATAACCGACCGCAGCGGAGAGGCCCTCTTGTTTCCGACAACAAAAAAATGGGCGCCGGGTTTGGCCCGGCGCCCGTTCCGTCCTATGTTATTTGCGGAGGTAGTCGTGGGGGTCGGAAACCCCGTCGGCTTTCAGCGTGAAGGGCTCGCTCTTCCAGATCGGCCCCCAGTCGCCCCGGTCGTCGATCGCAAACCCGGAGAGAACGAATTCGAGGTTATAGTCCGAGAGGAAGTAGTTGGGCGAGTAGTCCGCTCCATGCTCGTAAAGCGTTTTATAGAGTTCGTCTTCGCTCAACCCGTCGATGACCTGCTTCGTATAGAGCGCATAGCGATATTTCAGCCCTTTCACGTCTTCCTTGACGACTTCGACTGGCAGCAGGCAGTCGTACATCTCGGCGGACCAATGCCATCCCGTATCGGGATCTGCGTCGGCGAGCTGCCACAGGTCGTAATAGGGACCGAACTGCAGCTCAAAGGAGACGGAGCCCACGCGGTCGGTCGTCGTGAATTCCTCCTTGAACAGGCCGGTGGTCACATCTCCGTTATAGTAACAACCGTATGCCAGGACGTAATATTTCGTTCCGGGGGCCAGGGGAGCAAAGGTGTTGGAATATCCAGTGGTACCCCACCTGGGAGGAAGGTTTTTGGCACAGTATGCGATGATTTCCTCATCGGACATCCCTTCAAACGGGGCGCTATCGGTGACGAAGGAGACGTAGGGATCGCTGTTCGTCGGCGTGAAAGTCACCTCGGCGGACCGCGATGCGACCTTGGAGACGCTGATCTGGATTACGTTGTCGCTGATGGCCGTCGATCCGGTGCGGAAGTTTTCGACGATCGGTTCCGAACACAGCCACGCTTTCTCGTCGAGGGCGAAAACCGCCAAGCGGTAGTCCGAATTGGCCAGGAGCTCGAACTCAAAGGTTCCGGGACCCTTCTTGCAATGTTGTTCGAGAATCTGCTCTTCGGTCAGGCTGTCAAATATCTGCCAACCCTGCACCTTGGAATTCCAGGCGTCCGAGCAGTATTTGGAAAATTTCACCCCCTGGTCAATATCCGATTCGAGGAACGCATCCGCAAAGTAGTAACGATCCGGATCGGTCGGCGTCACCTCGACCGTGGCCCGATGGTCGTTCACGGTGACGGTGATGCCGAAATCCACCTGATCGAGCTCATCGGAGCGGACCGATAACTTCATCACGGGGGTCAGCACTTCGAGCGTTTCGAGATCGATCCCGTAAGCGTAAACCACATAGTCGCCGCCGGGTTCGCAATTCCACGCCTCGGTCCGGTCACCGATCGACGCCTCCGAAGCAATGTAATCCCTGAGGGGCATGTCACTGGCATCCGCCGCAAAGATGAAATACTGGAAATCCGAGTCCACCAGCGCGGTGTCGTCGGGGAACTGCGCCATGATCTCCGCCGATTTGGAGAAGAACAGGTAGTGCATGGTTTTGTCGGAAGGGAAGATATTTATCCAGAAAGCCCGTTTTACGACATTTTCCAAAGCCAGCTCGATCGTGGCTTGCTCTGCCGTTTGACGGATAGTGAAAGAGGGGGTCTCCTGGATGCCGGGATAATTGACCTCTACGGCAAGTTCTCTGGGATCGGCCGTTTCATTCTTTTTGGCCGTGAAAGCAATGACGCCCGGAGTCGTCAGGTCGAACTCGATCCATTGCTGATTCCTGTCGTACCCGAGCGTGAGTTCGGCTCCCGGTACAGGGTCAGTCAGCGTGTAGCGGATAGAATTCCCCCCCCCCATGCCGGGGACGGTAATTTCGTCCTGTTCGAGGCGCAGGGTCGGAGCTTTGACGGTTTCCGGATCGTCGTCCTTGCAGGCCGAAAACACGCAGATTGCGGCGAGCGCAATCGGAATAGCAGATAACTTCATACGCTTTGGTTTTAAGGTTAAAAAATACGTCATTGATTTGTTGCGTAGTAAATATAGCAAAAAAAACGACAACTCTACCAATCCGCAACGATTTTTTTCACATCTTCCGCATCCTAAAGCCGGACGACCCGGCAGGTATAGCAGGGCACCGGCTCCAAACGAGAGGATAACTCGACTGCCGGATGGGGCAGACATGCGGTCTCGAGTAAAATATACGGTCGTTTTTTCACCATTTTTCCGAATAAATCGTTACCTTGCCGCATCCAACTTATTTTATACACTATGAAAAATTGCCCTACCTGGCTGTTCGGTATCTTCGCCACAGCCCTCTTAGCCGTCGGATGCGACGACTCGGACAAAGCCATCGACATTCCGCCCACCGACTTTTTCAGCGTCGAGGTGACGGACGTCGCGGCCACGAGCGCACGGATGACCGTGACCCCGCTCGAAAACGAAACACCTTATTACTGCGGTACGATCCGCAAATCGGAATTCCGTGAGGATCACGGAGGCGACTGGCAAAGCTATATCGATCGACTGATCGCACAGCTTCGTGAGGAATCCGGCAAGAGCGTTGCGGAGACCGTATCGGGAATCGTAGTCCGCGGGGTGAAATCCTCACTCCTGGAGGCGCTCGATGCCGAAACCGAATACGTCGCTTTCGCGATGAGGCTGGACACGGAAGGACGGATCGTCGGGACGACGGCCACCGACGACTTCACCACGACCAAAGCCACGACTGCCGGCGGATTCCGTATCGTCGTAAAGGACATCACGGCCAAGAGTGCCACCATGACGATTACTCCCGACGACCTCGAGGCGCCCTATTTTTACAATATAATCTCAAAAGCGATCTTTGAACAGAGCCACGGCGGGAACTGGCAGAACTATATCAACAACCTGATAGCGCATCTACGGGAGGACACCGATAAATCGGTCGCGGATGTGGTAAGCGAGATCGTTGTCCGGGGTGTGGAAGTTTATAACAGCAACACCCTGAACGCCGATACGGAGTACATCGCATTCGCGATGGGTCTCAACGAGCAGGGGCGCATTACCCTTGCCACAGTAGCCGAAACGTTCACCACCCCGGAAATCGTGTCGAACAATACATTCACGGTCACCTTCGACAATACGTCGTTCGACGGCACCGACTTCACCATTACGCCCGAAAACCCCGACGAGCGTTATTACTACACCTCGCGGGCCGCCTCGTACTTCGCGGATATGACCGACGAAGAGATGCTGGAAACCATTTTGACGGAGGACTCCTTCCTGATCGATTTTTACGCCACCAGCGGAGTCACGGAATACACGAACGAGCAGGTGGACAATACCGACACGGGTTACTATGTCTTCGTGTTCGGTTACGACGGGGGAGCGCCCACCACGCCGCTCAACAAGTTCGCCTACCGCACCTCGAAAGGGCTGGGCGAACCTTCGGCCTGCCAGTTTACGATCGATGTGACAAACCTCAAATCCCGCAGCGCACAGGTTGCGATCACGCCTTCGGACAAGACCCAGATGTTCCTGTGGGACATTCTTCCCGAAAGCGAGTATGAAGTACAGAAGAACAGGCTCGGGGAGTTCGCCGCCGAATATGCCCGATTGGATTTCTCCAGCTTCGGATATGGATACGAACGGGGCGATGCGGGCAACATGTTCTCCCGCAACCTGGAGCCCGGCACCAAATATTACGTCTGGGCCGCCTGCATGGACGAATTCGGACAGGCCGCTGCGGAGGTCATCATTCCCGGTGACTTCACCACGCTGCCCGTTGCCGAAAGCGCAGCCGACGTCACCGTCACGCTCGACAAATACTACGACGGCGATGCCCTCTTCGCACTCGACCCCGAAACCTACGCCACCAGCAAAGGCTATGCATTCGTGCCCGTAACCTTCGCGCCCAATGACCAAACCACGCTCTGGTATGCCAACGCCTACGAGGACGACCTGAGCAACCCGGCCGATCCGACCGACGAGGAGATTGCCGAAAAGCTGATGGCCAGCGGCCTCTGGTGCCCGGTGGGGAAACCTTTCCTCTGCAAATGGGACGAACCCACCACGATCCTGGTGCTCGGAATCGACAGCAACGACAACTACAGGATCACGCGCATCGTGCGTACCTTCACCAAAGCGGGTGCATCGCCTGCCGAGGAGTACAAACCGGCGGAAAATGCGGTGAAACCCGCGCATTTTCCAGCGACGCGGACTCCGGCGCCGCTACGCTACCGCCCCGTAGCGGAACGGTAACCCCACCCAAGCGGACAGGGCCGTCATGCGCACGGCCGGACAGAAAGAGGACGGACCGGATAACCGGTCCGTCCTCTTTTCGTTCCGCCTGCCGGACTACCACTTCATCGAGAAGATGTCGAGCAGCTGGCTTTTTTTCAGCGGCTTCGCCAGGAATGCGTTGCATCCCGCATCGAGGGCGCTCACACGGTCCGAGTCGAAGGCGTTGGCCGTCAGGGCGACGATCGGAATGTCGGCGTTGAATTCGCGGATCTTGCGAGTGGCCTCCAATCCGTCCATCACCGGCATCTTCATATCCATGAGCACGAGGTCGAAATGTTCGTCCCGGACCCTGTTTACGGCATCCACGCCGGTCTGAACGCGCACGAGGTTGTAATTCTTGAGGATATGCTGCACGAGCAGGTAGTTGCTGTCGTTATCCTCGGCGATAAGAATTCTAAGCTCTTTTCCGTCGATCCCGCTCAGAGTAGGCCGCTCTCTCTTTGCCAGCCCGTCGAAGGAGGCAAGCCCGTCCCGCATTTCGATCTCGCAGGGCAGCCATGCCCAGAACGTGGAACCGACGCCCGGCTGCGACGCAAACCCGACTTTCCCGCCGGCCGCCTCGACGATAGCCCGTGAAATGGCCAGTCCGAGACCCGTGCCCTGGGCGAACTCGTTGAGTTTCTGAAAACGCCCGAATACACGGTCCTGAAGCTCGGTCGGAATACCGGCTCCCGTATCCTCGACATAGATACGGATACCGTCCGTTTCGACCGAATAGCCCATTTTGACATAACCCGACGACGTGCACTTCACGGCATTGGTCAGGAAGTTCATCCACACCTGCTTGAGGCGGTTCCGGTCCAGAAACACCCAGCAGTCGGGACGTGAATTGTCCAGACGGAATTCGACTTCGGGATTGGTGATCTTCGGCTGGATCATGGTGTAAAGCTCCGTGCAGACTTTGGCCAGGTCGAATTTCTCCGGTTTGCGCTCCAGAATGCCCGACTCGATTTTCGACAGATCCAGAATATCATTAATCAGCCGCAGCAACAGTTCGTTGTTCGACTGGATGATATTCATGTATTCCTCCTTCTCGGCCTGGTCGTCGCAATTGACCATCAGCTCGGAGAATCCGACGATGGCATTGAGCGGCGTGCGTATCTCATGGCTCATGTTGGCCAGGAAAGCCGATTTCAGCCGGTCGGAAAGCTCTGCCTTCTCCTTGAGCTCCTTCAACTCACAGGCCATCTTCTCCCACTTGGTATTGTTGAACTTGATACCCGTATAACGGATGACCTTTCCCCTCTTATCCCGGTCCACCTGTACGCCCGTCACCACGAGCGTCTGCCACTCCTGATCCCACTTGGTGCGCGAACGGTACTCGAAATTGAACTCCCGGTCCTCTCCGGCGAGCATACAATCGAGGTATTCGCGCACGCGCCTGGTATCGTCGGGATGGGTGACGTTGAGGTACTCCTCGGGGGCGATGGGCTGCTCGGAATGGTAATCGTTCACCGGATCGTTGAACGCCCGGAACCGCCCGGTCTGCACATCGAAATCCCAATAGGACATGCCGACGGTTTTGAACGTGAGTTCCATCTTGTAGTTTCGCTCCTTGAGCTCCTCGTCGAGCTGGTGCATCTTGGATATGTTCTGCCGAAAACCGGTGAAGCGGATGATGTTGCCCTCATCGTCCCGCTCAAAGGGCACGCCGATCACGTTGCAGTACTGCCACGTCGCGTCGTGCCTGGTTTTCAGGCGGCAGGTGCAGTCGATGCGTTGGTCTTTGCCCGACAACATGGACTGGAGCGTATCGTTGAACACGGAGCGGTCGTCGGGATGGATCACCTCGAGGAACTCCTGAACGGTCAGCAGCTTGTCGGAGGCGAAATCGTTGATCGGATCGTTGTAGGACTCGAATTTCCCGGTCAGCACGTCGAAATCCCAATGGACGATGTTGCTGACCTGCATGGCCAGCTCGCGCTTGGCGATCAACTCCTGCGTCTTCCGGGACATTTGGATCCGCTCGGTCACATCCACCTGCGTACCCACGATCAGCAGCTTCCCCCGATGTTCGGTCGAAAGGCGTATGCGGCTCTCGTAGTAGCGGTATTGCTTCTCCTGCTCGCTGTAAAAGCGCACGGTGAAATGGCCCTGTTCGATCTCTTTGCCCACCAAACGGGCGAAAAGCTGCGTCAACTGATCGCGGTCCTGCGGATGCAACTGCTGCTGCAACGCCTCGAGGGTCATCGAATCTTTTACGATCGTGTCCCCGTACAGCGTGGCGAACACTTTTTTGTGCACGTCGTAAACCCAGGAGGACATGTTGGCGGCATCCATCGCCATCTCCAGGTTTTTCTTACTCTCCTCGGTACGGTAATCGGCCTCCTTGGTGGCTGTCACGTCGTTGGCAAGCAGGATATGGGCGATAATGGCGTTATCCTTATTCCTGACAGGGACTATCCGGACCTCATAAATCATGGAGTTCCGATTGTGCGAGGCGAAATAGGCATCGCTGTTTATCCGCTCGAAATCGTACTCGAATTCGAGGGTGATCTCTTCGCCGGCCCGGATCTTTTTTTGCAGCTCTTCATCGCAATAAGGGCTCTTGAAAAGATTGACGGAACCGATCACCGCAGCGCGGTCATCGACCCCGTACATTTTCATCGCATAGTCGTTTATGCGGCGAAGCACGCCGTCGGCGTCATATATTTCAACCCCCATCGGAAGACGCGTAAATACGTTTTCCGTAAACAGGAGCTGCTCCTGCATCAACCGGGAAACTTCCTGCTCGAAAGACGTTCCGCCCCCTTCGCAGGAAGTCGTTTTATTCTGCTTCATTGAGGATTCGTTTTAGGCGGCACGCCGCACGACGAACTGACTGTATGACAATATTTCTATAATTCACGGCACATCGCCGATTTTAAAACACAAAAATAGGACAAAAAAGCGAGACCGGGAAATATCATGCAATGAAAAGGAGGCGCCAGCCGTCAGCGGGTCCTTATATCGACCGCCCCGTAGCGGGCCGCCGCGCCGAATCGCTCCACCGCTTCGGCCGGTTGGATATACCTGAAATTGCCCTCCTGTCCTGTTTGGGGATCGTAATCGAACCGATATTGCGCACACAGCCGCAACCAGCGGTCAAACGGCATCCGCTCCCCGTCGAAAAAGACCAGCGGCCGCCGTCCGGAAAATGTCTCGGCAGCGAGCACGCCATGCTCCCCGGCCTCGCCGTAGCGTTGGACGGAGAGATCGGGAGGGTAGTAGTCCATCGACCGTACGACCCACCCGTCGATCCAGCGGAACAGGTCGGCAGGCACCGGTTTTCCATCCAAGTAACAGGCTACTTCCGGGCTGAGCGAGTGCCACTCGCTGCGATCGACCGCAATGGTTCGTTCGGAACTCAGCCGTCGCACGCTGTCATACTGGGCACGGGATACATAGGAACCGATATAAGGCTGCGAATTCCGCCCCCGGCACCAGACATAACCTGCGACATTCCCGTCCAGATGGGGTTGGCCGCAAGTCGTGTCGATCCGGAAAGCCACATAGACCACCCTGTACCGGCCGGGAACACCGGCCCCGCGCAGCCTGCATACCGTCCTGCGGGCAGAAAGCACATTCCAGATCCGTATCCGCTCGAGTGCCTGCCGCCGGCTGACAGGCTGCCCGTTGAGCAGAAATACCGTCGCGTGGGGGAAATCGAGATCGTCCCGTGGAGCAAGCGCCTGCATATCGTCGATGGTTTCGGTTCGCAGCAGGTCGTTCCGCAGGCGGTATTCGTACTGCCCGTCGTGCTGCGCTGCGGCATGCGGCGCGGTAAAGAGCGCCGCAAGTGCCAGCAAAATGGCGATGGTTCGTTTCATGGCCGGTTCGATTTCTCAACAAGTTAGTGCTATTTTATCGTTTAAACAAGTTCCGGGCCGCGAAATGCAACGACCGGAGTGCCGCGGCCGCACCTGCACTTGCTTTCACCCGGTATTATATATCGGTATCCCGGGACAGCCGACGGGAGCACTCGGGCCGAACTATCCAAAAAACCGTCAGGACACAAGCCAGCTCGCTCCGGATATGCGAAGCGGGCGCAACCCGAAAGCCGCGCCCGCCGTCACTCTTCATCCGAGGCCCGTCATTCAAGCCCGAGGTCTTTCCGGATCGCATCGATCTTGGCATCCAGCTCGCCGAGCACACGCCCGAAGTCATCCACCGAAGCAAGAGGGGCGCGCACGCCGAAATAGAACTTGATTTTCGGCTCCGTCCCGGATGGACGCACCGACACTTTGGTCCCGTCCTCGGTGTACCATTGCAACACGTTGCTGGCATCCTGCTCGATAGGCCGCTTCTCACCGGTTCGCAGGTCTTGGGTTTCGAGCGAAAGGAAATCGTTGATCTTCACCACGGGCGAGCCGAGAATCGTCCTGGGCGGATTGGCTCGGAAATCGACCATCATCCGCTGGATCTCGTCGGCACCCTCCTTGCCGGTGCGCACGACCGAAAGGAGTCCTTCCCGGTAGAGGCCATACTCGACATAGAGCCGCTGCAACCATTCGTAGAGGGTGAGCCCCATCGTATCCATCGCCCACGCAGCGGCCTCGGCCGCCAGGGAGCAGGCCGAAACCCCGTCCTTGTCGCGCACGTAATCGCCCGCAAGGTAGCCGAAGCTCTCTTCGCCGCCGCCGATGTATTTCATATCCGAGCCTTCGTGGTTACGGATGATCTTGGCGATATACTTGAATCCGGTCAGACATTCGTAGCACTTTACACCGAAACGGGCAGCAACGGCGTTCGCCATCTCCGACGTGACGATGGTTTTGACGACATATTCGTGACCGTCGATCCGCCCCGACTCGGCCCAGCGGGTCAGTTGATAGCTCATCAGCAGCACGAGCGTCTGGTTGCCGTTCAGCAGCACGTACTTCCCGTCACGGTCGCGCAGTGCGACGCCGATCCGGTCGGAATCGGGGTCGGTGGCCAGCACCAGGTCGGCGCCTTCGCGGGCAGCCAGGTCGATGGCCATGGACATGGTCTTGCGCTCCTCGGGGTTGGGCGAGGCGACGGTGGGGAAGTTGCCGTCGATGACCGCCTGTTCGGGCACGAGGGTTACGTTGGTGAACCCGTAACGGCGGAGCGAGGCGGGCACGAGCCGCACGCCGGCGCCGTGCAGCGGGGTATAGACGATCTTCAGGTCGTGATGCCGCTTCACGCTTTCGGGCGAAAGCGACAGGGCGTGGATCGCGTCGAGGTACTTCTCGTCGAAACGTTCGTCCAGGATGCGGATGTTTTCCGGGTTGCGTCCCGTAAGAATCTGACCGACTCCGGTGATGCGTTCCACCTCGGCGATGATGTTCTTGTCGTGGGGTGCGGTAACCTGCGAGCCGTCGGTCCAGTAGGCCTTATAACCGTTGTACTCTTTGGGGTTGTGGGAGGCGGTCACCACCACACCCGAATGGCATTTCAGCTCGCGGATGGCGAAGCTCAGTTCGGGGGTCGGACGCAGCGCGTCGAACAGGAAAACCGTGAAGCCGTTGGAGGCGAAAATATCGGCTACCCGCTCGGCGAACATGCGCGAATTATTGCGGCTGTCATGGCCCACGGCAACCCGGATCGGCTCGCCCGCGAAATTCTTCTTCAGGTAGTTCGCCAACCCCTGCGTGGCGGCCCCGACCGTATAGACGTTCATGCGGTTGGTCCCCACGCCCATGATGCCGCGCAGACCGCCCGTACCGAATTCGAGGTCTTTGTAAAAACTCTCCACGAGTTCTTTCATATCGTTATCCATCAGGTATTTGACCTGCTCTTTCGTCGCCTCGTCGTAATCGCCTTCGAGCCATTTGCGGGCCTTTGCAAGCACCTGCTGTTCCAAATCGTTCGTCATAAGTTCATTGGTTTTATTTATGATTCAACACTTGTCTGCTCCAAAAAAATGATAGGCAAATATAGCGGTTTTTTTCCGATTCTTCACTATCAGGGAGTTAAAATCAGGGGCTCGGAAACCCTTGTTTTTCTATATATAAAAAAATCGAAATTGCAACTCCTTTCCCCGAATCTTTTTGATAAATTATTTACAACTTTGTCCTGTCAAAAATGGTGCAACCCTCATCCATGCTGAACAACTCACAGACATATAGCGATATGTGGCAAAGCTGCCTTGACCGTATCAAGGCGCAGACGACCGAGGAGGAGTTCGTCAAGTGGTTCCAGCCCATCGTGCCGCTCGAATTCGACGGGACGACGCTGCGCCTGAGGGTGCCCAACGCCAGCTACGTGTACCAGATCGAGAAGAATTACATTCCCTTCCTGCGTCCGATCATCTCGCAGCTTTACGGCCACCAGACCCGGTTGCATTACGCCGTGCCCAAAGCCGAAGCGAAGGAGGCTCCCGTTGCGGCCGACGCCGACACCACGGCTATCTCGCAGTTCAATACGCAGACCAACACCGCAAATATAAAGAATCCCTTTGTCATTCCGGGACTCAAAAAGATTATTATCGACCCGCAGCTCAACCCGAACTACACCTTCTCGACCTTCATCGAGGGGGAGTGCAACCGGCTGGCCCGCTCGGCCGGCATGTCGGTGGCGGTCAATCCGGGCAACAACCCGTTCAACCCGCTATATATATATGGGGATTCGGGTCTGGGCAAGACCCATATCGTGCAGTCGGTCGGCCATGAGGTGCGCCAGCGCCATCCCGAGCTGCAGGTGCTCTACGTCTCGATGAACAAATTCCAGGCGCAGTTCCAGACGGCCTACAAGAACGGCGAGATTCCCGATTTCATCCACTTCTACCAGATGATCGACGTGCTCATTATCGACGACATCCAGGAGCTGACGGGCAAGACGGGGACGCAAAACGCTTTTTTCAATATCTTCAATCACCTCCAGCTCGCAGGCAAACAGTTGATCCTCACCTCGGACAAACCGCCCGTGGAGCTCAAGGACATCGAACAGCGGCTGCTGACCCGTTTCAAGTGGGGGCTGTCGGCACAGCTCAATACGCCCGACCACGAAACCAAGGTGAAGATCATCCGGGCCAAAGCCCAGAAACTGGGCGCACAGATCTCGGACGAGGTGGTGAGCTATCTGGCCGAAAACATCTCGGCCAACGTGCGTGAAATCGAGGGCGCCTTGTCGTCGCTGGTCGCCAACGCCTCGTTCATGGGTCGAAAGATCACCACGTCGCTGGCCAAGGAGATTCTGAAAGTGTACGTCAAGCTCTACCAGAAGGAGATCACGATCGATCAGATCATCAAGGTCGTATGCGACTACCTGAACCTGGATTTCGAGCGGTTTAACTCTTCGGAACGCACCCGCGAAATCGCTCAGGCCCGCCAGATCGCCATGTACCTCTCCAAGCAGCACACCAAGGCCCCGCTTACGACCATCGGAGCCTCCATCGGCGGCCGCAACCACGCCACGGTGCTTCACTCCTGCAAGGCGGTCACCAACCTGATGGAGACCGACAAGGCGTTCTGCCGCCAGGTCGAGGAGATCGAGAAACGGGTGCTGGCCAAATAAGGCGCTCCGCAGCCGACGGACGAGTGCAGCTCTTCGCCGCCGAAATATAATCCCGACAAATCAGGAAAAAGCCGTGCGGCCGCGACGAAAGACGCGGTTTTTCTTATCGCACACAACGCTCCTCCGAACCCCATTCGCCGGGAATCCGCCACGCCACTACCCATTCCGCGAAAATCGGCCCGCAACGGCAATATGTCCGCATCCACCGGACTATGCAGGCCGCACTTCGGACACGGACAAGGCCCCGATCCGCGGGTGCATGACGAAGCAGGTCACTCCAGGCCCATGCCCGCAAACCATCCGGCCACGCCGCATCCCGCCAAAACGGTTTCAGCGGAAAAAGTCACGCTTTTTGCGGTCGGGAAAAACGGGGAACATTTTTATTTTCGCCGTATTTTATCTAACTTTGGAGAGTAAATTTCTTGAGAAAAGACGTTATGAGCAAATTAGCCGTGGGAGACCCTGCGCCCGACTTCCGCTCCACGACGCAGGACGGTCTGCCTCTGACGCTTGCCGACCTGAGAGGGCAGCGCACGATCCTCTATTTCTACCCCAAAGACAACACTTCGGGCTGTACGCTCGAGGCCCGGAGCCTGAGCGCGGGGCAGGCGGAACTGGAACGGATGGGATTCCGCATCATCGGCGTCAGCCCCGACAGCGCAGCTTCCCACTGCGGATTCCGCGAAAAGGAGGGGCTCCGCTTCACGCTGCTCGCCGACACGGACAAGCAGGTGTGCGAAGCGTTCGGCGTATGGGTGGAAAAGTCGATGTACGGCCGCAAATACATGGGAGTCAAACGCACGACGTTCGTTATCGATGCCGACGGCAGGATCGAAAAGATCTTCGACAAGGTGGACACCCGCAACCATTACGAACAAATCCTCAAGGCCTATCGCTGATTCGATGAAACGCCTGCTCGTCATAGGATCACTTCTCGCCGGCCTGACCGTCGCACCCACGCGGACGCCGGGGCAGGAGCCGCCCGAACGCATCGCCGCCAACCCGGAAGCCGTGGCGGAACGGATCATGCGGGTCGATCCTATGCGCAACCCCGATCCGCAGTGGTTCCGCGAGGCGTTCAACCCGGCCCTGAGAGAACAGCGGGAGATCCGCAAGATGCTCGCGGAGCGCAACACTGCGCCCGTACGCAAGAACACCGGACGCATCCGTCTTCGCGGAAACAGACACCATGTAGAGCCCAAATTGTGGGGCCTCTCCATCGGCAACACGGCGATGGACAATTTCAGTCCTTTCCCCGACCGACTGCTCGACGCGCGCACACTGCGCTTCCCGATGCCGCGCAAATAGGGCGGGCAGGGGCGACCGGCTACAATGAAACGAACGAAAAACCAAATGAATAAAATGGCAGAAAAAGTACAGGTAAACGCGGACAAGCTCAAGGTGCTCAACGCGGTAATGGAGAAGATCGAGAAAGATTTCGGCAAAGGCTCGATCATGCGCATGAACAGCGCGGAGATCGCCGACGTGCCCGTCATCCCGACCGGCTCGATCACGCTCGATCAGGCGCTGGGCGTCGGGGGTTACCCCAAGGGACGCGTGGTGGAGATATACGGTCCCGAATCCTCGGGTAAGACGACGCTGGCCATCCACGCCATCGCCGAGGCCCAGAAAGCAGGGGGCATCGCCGCCTTCATCGACGCCGAACATGCGTTCGACAGCTCCTATGCGCAGAAACTGGGCGTGGACGTGGACAACCTGCTCATCTCGCAGCCCGACAACGGCGAGCAGGCGCTCGAAATCGCCGACTCGCTGATCCGCTCAAGCGCGATCGATATCATCGTCATCGACTCGGTGGCGGCCCTCACGCCCAAGGCGGAGATCGAAGGCGAAATGGGGGACTCCAAGATGGGGTTGCAGGCACGGCTCATGTCGCAGGCCCTGCGCAAGCTGACGGCCAGCATCTCCAAGACCAAGACGGTCTGCATCTTCATCAACCAGTTGCGCGACAAGATCGGCGTGGTGTACGGCAATCCCGAAACCACCACGGGCGGCAACGCTCTAAAGTTCTATGCCAGCGTGCGGGTCGATATCCGCCGCGTGTCGGTCATCAAGGACGGTGAGGATCAGCTGGGTACCCGCACCAAAGTCAAGGTGGTCAAGAACAAGGTGGCCCCCCCGTTCAAGAAGGCCGAGTTCGATATCCTCTTCGGCGAGGGCATCTCCAAACTGGGCGAAATCATCGACCTGGGCGTGGACTACGGCATCATCAAGAAGGCGGGATCGTGGTTCTCCTACGGGGACAGGAAGATCGGCCAGGGCCGCGACGCGGTCAAGGAGCTGCTTTCCCGGGACGAGGCGCTGCGCGACGAGATCGAGGGGAAGGTCCGCGAGGCGATGAAAACCAAAAAGGAATAGGGGATGGATTACACTGCCGAGGATGAGAAGCTCATCAAGGAAAAATGGGAAGACCTGCTGTTTTCGTGCACGAAAATCTGCAAGAACGATGAGGACTGGAACTTCATCAAGCGGGCTTTTTTCCTTGCCAAGGAAGCACACCAGGGGGTAAGGCGTCGCTCGGGCGAGCCTTACCTGCTGCATCCGATCGCAGTGGCCAAAATCGTCATCGAGGAGATCGGACTGGGCGTGAAGTCGGTCGTCGCTTCGCTGCTGCACGACGTGGTGGAGGACACCGAATACACGGTCGAGGATATGGAACGCATTTTCGGCCCCAAGATCGCCTCGATGGTGGACGGTCTGACGAAGATGTCGGGCGTTTTCAACGCCGACACCTCCGAGCAGGCCGAGTATTTCCGTAAAGTGCTGCTGACCCTCTCGGACGACGTGCGCGTGATCCTGATCAAGATAGCCGACCGGCTGCACAACATGCGCACGCTAGGGGCCATGCCGCTGAACAAGCAGATCAAGATCACGGGCGAGACGATCTACCTCTTCGCGCCGCTGGCGTACCGGTTGGGGCTCTATTCCATCAAGACCGAGCTGGAGGATCTCTGCATGAAGTACCGCTTCCCGCAGCCCTATGCCGAGATCACGGAAAAATTGCGGGCTTCGGAGTCGGAGCGCCAGAAATTCATCGACAAGTTCACCGCTCCCATCAAGGAATCGCTCGACCGCGACCACATCAACTACGAGATTTCGGGCCGCGTCAAGAGCGTCTATTCGATCTGGTCGAAGATGCAGCGCAAGCAGATTCCCTTCGAGGAGATTTACGACCTGTTTGCCGTGCGCATCGTGTTCAAATCGCTGCCGTTCCCGTCGGAAAAAACCCAATGCTGGCAAATCTACTCGACCATCACCGATATTTACACGCCGAAACCCGACCGGCTGCGCGACTGGATCAGCATGCCCAAGGCAAACGGCTACGAGGCGCTCCATTCGACGGTCATGGGTCCCGACGGAGTATGGGTCGAGGTGCAAATCCGCACGCAGCGCATGGAGGATATCGCCGAGCGAGGATTTGCCGCCCACTGGAAATACAAGCACGCAACCATATCCAACGACGAGGATGAATTCGACAAGTGGCTCAAGAAAATCCGGGACGCGCTGAACAGTCCGACGGAGAACGCCGTGGACTTCCTGGACAACTTCAAGTTATCGCTATATACATCTGAAATCGTTGTTTTTACACCGAAAGGAGAATCGCGGAAAATGCCTTACGGCGCCACCGCATTGGACTTTGCCTACGACATCCACTCGAAAATCGGCAACAGCGCGATCGGTGCCAAGATCAACCATAAGATCGAGCCTATCACCAAGCAGATCCAGAGCGGCGACCAGATCGAGATCATCACGGCGGATACGGCCCGTCCGAAACCCGAATGGCTCGACATCGTTACCACGCTCAAGGCCCGGCAGGCGATCAAAAGCTTCCTCAAACGCGAGCGGCAGAACAACATCGAGCGGGGTATGCACTTGCTCGAAGAGAAGATGAAGGAGCTCGATATCAAGCTCAGCGGCCGCGTGCTGCGCAAAATCGTCCCGGCTTACGGCTCCACGACCAAGGAGGAGCTTTACAGCAACATCGGGGCGGGCATTGTCGATCTGCAGGACCTCGAAAAGGTACTTAAGGTCAATTCGACGATGAAAATCCTGAAATTCTGGACCCTGTTCATCAACAAGAACCACGATGAGGAGGCGGACGACACCGGCAAACCGGAGCAGTCGGAACATGCCGACCACCCCGCAGAATCATCCGACGAGCCGCGCTTTGAAATCGCCGAGTGCTGCAAGCCGATTCCGGGCGACAGCGTGGTGGGCTTCAGGGACCGAGAGAGCGGCAAGATCATCGTCCACAAATCCAACTGCGACGAGCTCAACCGGCTCGCTTCGCAGTACGGACGCAACATCGTCAAAGAGGAGATCAAATGGTCGCAACATAAGGCCGTCTCCTACCTTTCCAGCATCTCGGTGCGCGGCATCGACCGCATGGGGCTGTTGCTCGACCTGGCCAAAGTGGTTACGGGCGATTTCAGCATCAACATCCGCGAGATCGGCATACAAAGCCATGACGGCATATTCGAGGGCAATATCAGCCTCTATGTCCGGGATGCGGAGAGTCTGCACGCCATGATGGAGAAGATACGAAAAATCAAAGGTATAGAAAGTGTAAAACGAACCCTTACTTGATATGGACGACGAATTGATTTCCACACTATGGAGCCTGCTGCTGCTTGCGGCCGCGTTGCTGCCATCCATTCTGCAGATCAAGAAAAAACGGGAACTCGCACGCCGCAAGAGCGGCCGCGCGGAGCAAACGGTTTCCGAGTACGGAACCACCCGGCAGACGCAGGATAACCGGCACGACACCGACTACGATCCGACGTACGGGCAATCTACCGAGACAGCCGAACCGTCCGCCACCCGGCACGCGGAACCGCAAAGGATGCAGAATCACGCGCAAACGATCAATCCGTCAGCCACAAACGGCAATACGGAAGACGGCACAATCGATTTTTCGGGCACAATAAGCTCAGAGCAACATTCCGACGACTTATCACTCCAAACCGTCGCGCATGGCGCAACCAAAGGCTGCGACCGGCTCAAACACAACATGCCGGATACTCACCACAGAGCGACACAGACCGAACAGGACGACGGCCCTTTGGCCGGATTCGACCTGCGACATGCCGTCATCTATGCGGAAATCCTGAAACCCAAATTCGGCCCCCAATCCGAAGACTAACTAAATCAAACACTATGGCAACGCTTTTTACCCGGATCATCAACCAAGAGATCCCGTCCTACAAAATAGCCGAGGACGACCGTTTCTACGCTTTTTTAGACATCAATCCGCTTACCAAAGGTCATACGTTGGTCGTCCCGAAAACAGAGGTCGATTACCTGTTCGACCTCGACGACGACACGCTCGCCTCCATGATGGTTTTCGCCAAAAGGGTAGCGGGCCAAATCCGGACGAAAACAGACTGTAAACGGGTGGCAATCGTGGTGCTGGGGCTCGAAGTTCCCCATGCGCACATCCATCTGATCCCTATAAACGAAGAGGAGGACGTCGATTTCAAACGTGAAAAGCTCAAAATGAATCCGGAAGAGTTCCGAAAAATTGCGGACGAACTCCGCCTTGCCGATTAGTCGGCAAGCGTAACTAATTCATTTGAAGAGGGTAGCATCTCAACGATGCTGCCCCTTTTTGTTTTTTAACATAATATATCCGAAATGAAGTCGAATGTTCATACTTGCCAATAATTCCATCGGATTATGTACAAAATCGGTTATTTATCATGAAATAGGGTGGTGAATTTACATATGTAATATATTCATCGTGGGCCAACAGCTATCATTATTTACATTTGTATTCAATAGTTGCCCTTTCATATGTTAATAATTGTATCTTGTAAATTATTTGACAGATGCCGCCAATCGCCAAAATCAAGCAGAATCATCTATGTTCAATTACTGAATATAACCAATTATTATCATTTATTCCCAATATTTTACGCAAACTATATAAAGTAAAATCTACGTACAGACCATATACGGATGCGGTATTTGAATATTGCTGCCTATATAACGATATAAAGATTGATAAATCCTGATTTACCAGTTATTTTATACTTATTGGTTCAATATTTACTTCTTATACGAATATTCGCCGGATTTAACCGTTAAGAGTTATTAACATTTGTAAACACTGAATCCATGCATTTTGTATTCACAAATGTATTCGATCGCGCTGGTTACAAAAGAAAAATGATTATATTTGTGAAAAATTCTCTTTATGCGGGAAAAATTGCTCCGTCTCATGCAAACCGAAGGATTGACTTCGAGCCGGCTCGCTGAGCTGCTGGAAACACAGCCCTCCAGCATTTCGCATTTGTTATCGGGAAGAAACAAACCGAGCTTCGATCTGATCCAAAAAATTCTGCGGCGGTTTCCGCGCATCAATCCCGACTGGCTCTTGCTCGATTCCGAGCGGATGTTTCGCAACGATGCGTCGGAATTCACCGCGCCCGCTTTATTCGCGGATGACAATCCGAATGAAAGTTCTGCCGGAACCGATTCGACCGAACAAGAGGAGGACACAAGCGCAGCACCACCACAAAAATTTTCATCCCGTCTTCTTTCCCATGGCATGGAAAATCGGAGCTTTCGTCAGGTCATCCTGCTTTATGACGACGGCACCTGTGAAAATTATCGAACCCGAGAGTGATTCTCTGAACATCGCCTTTGATGGGAGCGGCACAAACTTGTCGATGAATTTCCGGCGCGTCCACTCCGGACTCCTCCGTTTGCTGCTATCGATGGAGGGCATCCCGGATAGAAGTCATCGGCAGAGTAGCGTTAAGTAGAGGACATCCCCATAACCCTTCAAAGCGAGAAAAGTTTTAACATAATGATTAGGGTGACAATTCCGCCCAGAACACCACATGACATCTCTCCCTCGTCATGGACAGACGGCTCACCCGTTTTTTCTAAGTAAATATTTCTCCCGGGAATAATTCATCCTCCAATCCCTTCGGGATAGTTGCCCCGATTACCTGCAAAGGAGTACTATAATGGGATGCGGACACGCTCAGTCGGTATCCTGAGAAGAGACCGACCAGTCGACGGATATCCGTCTCTCTGCACTTTGTAGCAACGGATCGAATGGTTAACTAACAGAATTCCGGAAATCGCGACACGCTGCAAGCTTCTAAGAAATCGCGGCATGCCTTAAATTTCTAACCGGTCGATTCAACAGAACGGCGGGTTAAACATCGCAACCATTGTCGTTCTGAAACCGAAAATGGATTGTATCACGATCACATGATGACCAAGAGCTGATGCGGAGCGAAGCGACGCAGGGATAATCCGTGCCATCACCGGTACAATCCAGATTCCGAACGTCAATCCGCAAAATCTCACCGGGAAGATTCACTCTTCCAAAAAACTATCCGAAAACCGAACGGCACATAATTTGAATCAATATTCCTATTATGTTAAATTATACATACAATATATAACGTGCGTATCGGAACATGACCCAAACGGTCATCACGCATACAACCGCTAAAAGGCGGTCTGTTCACGCTTCCGGGCAATTAAGGGGTTGGGAATCTAATCCATTCTCTATTTATCCGAAGGAAATCAAACCGGCAAAAGACTGAGCGGCTTCCACCGGGAAAGATGCTTTTTAACAAAGAAGCTTTAATACGTGTTCCCGTCTCTTAAAACGATTGTCGAATACGATTCATGCTTAGGTGCAATTCAGCCAAGCGCTTTCGTTTCTTTTTGTATGCCAACGCTAAACAGATGCAAGCAATCATTACCGGCACGGAGGCCAATCCCCACAGACCGCCTCCCATAAATACAATTGAACAGGCAAGGCCGACAAATGCATTGCGCCACGGATGGGATTCGATCGTCCAGCCCAGGCAAACGCAAACACCGGCGATCAACGCATACGTGATTCCGAAGCCTGTCATCCATGCCGAGTCAGCGGATTGCGATAAGATGCTCGCGGCGTCAATTGCCATCAATGCGGCCGAGCCGAAAACGATGTACTTCGATTTGCTGACCAAATCCGTAGCATCATCCAGTTCGGCCTGCAAAACCATTGACTTGCAGTATAGAAACTTCCATTGGGCCTCCTTGTCCCGGTCAAAAGGGAATCCACAACGGTCGCAAACGGACACCACTGTGCCCGACTCCACATAACAATACGGACATTTCATCATCCAGGTTTCTAATTTCGTTTTAACCGACATGCGGCTCACGGCTTGTTTCATGGCAAGAATACAGGCCTGACACCCCTTTGGCCGGTCTAATCTTCGGTCAAATTTATGGAAACAGTCCCGGATTCGCCGTTGCAACGATTGATAAGACGGTCGAAACAAGTTCGCGGGCCGTGTTATAGCAGGAACCTGCCGAGGCTTGAATGGGAACAGCTCAAACGCAAACTAAAGCCCGCAGCCGCTTGCCTTTGCGCAGGCTTGTATTATCTTTGTACCGTAATCACAACCATGAAAAAAACGGCGCTCATCCTGACGGCATTCGCTCATTTCCATCCCCTTCGGTGCAAGGAACAGTTGTCCCGTGCGGTCCGGTCGGGTGCTCCACAACCGAGACGCCGTATAACCGATTACCTCACCGCGGGGCTCGTCCCGTTGTCCACCTGGTTGTTGCATCCCTGGCGGAAGAATCCGGCAAGTCTCGGCCTGACCCACGAGGTCATCCCGGGACCGGGGATGGCTCTCGCAAGCACGTTCCCCAAACGGATGGAAGCGCCCTTGATCGCGCACGCAAACCGGCAGTCTTCGGCAGAGGAGATAAAACAACGGATTCTCATCGCCGGATTCTCCGGGGAGGTAAATCTGGCCCGGATTCTCTTTCCCCTCGGGAACTATGGTATCAGGAGCGTCGTGTCCTCCGCCCTGCAGCTGGCCGGCACCGTCCTTTCGGCCACCGGTCTGAGTTTCCACGATGAACATTGCCGGGAACTACCCTGCCTCGTCGGGCGGGAAACCCTTATCATTCAATCCGAAACATGAAACAAATACTGCATATCCTGCCGCTGCTCCTGCTGGTCGGCTGCTCCGCAAAACCGCGCCCTGCCGCGGATACGACACTTACCGTTTCGATTCTTCCGCTTCGCCAGATCGTTTCGTCCATCGTGGGCGACGATTTCGGAATCGAAGTGCTCGTACCTGCCGGGGCGAGTCCCGAGACTTTCGAGCCGACAGCCCGCCAAATCGCCGCGCTCGACCGCTCGACGCTGGTGTTCAGCGTCGGATTGATCGACTTCGAACGCAACCTGCTCGCACGCATCGGCAGTCCCGAACGCATGGTCGATCTGAGCAGCGGCATCGAGCCGATCGCGGGCGACTGCTCCCACGCCAAAACGGAAAAACAGCATGCGCACGGCATCGATCCCCACATCTGGACTTCGCCGCGCGAACTGCGCATCATGGCCCGCAACGCCTACGAAGCCATCGCAAGGCAATGGCCCGATTCCGTCAAATACCGGGACAATTATGCCCTGCTCGATGCACGGCTCCGGGACCTCGACAGCCTGACCGCAGCGGAAATCGCCCGCAGCGGCCGATCCTATTTCCTTATCTACCACCCTGCCCTCACCTACTACGCCCGCGCCTATGGCATCCGACAGGTCGCCATCGAGGAGCAGGGCAAGGAGCCTTCGCCCAAACGACTGAGCCGCCTGATCGAACAGGCCCGTAAGGACGGAATCCGGCGTGTCTTCTACCAAAGCCAGTTCCCCGCCTCGAGTGTCGAAATCCTCGCTTCAGACATCGGCGCAAGCCCCGTAGCCATCGACCCGCTGGCGGAAGACGTGACGGGCAACATCCGCCATATCACCCATCTTATCGCAGCCGAACCATGAAAACACCGCTGGTTTCGCTCAGGCAAGTCAGCGTCCGCTACGACGGCACCTGCGCTTTGGAAGGGGTCGATCTGGACATCTATCCCGACGACTTCATCGGCATCATCGGCCCTAACGGAGGCGGTAAAACCACGCTGGTCAAGGCCATCCTGGGCACCGTGCCTTATCAGGGCACCATCGAACGCTCCCCCGCCCTGTTCCGCGGACACGAGCGGCTGATCGGCTATATGCCCCAGCAAACGGCTTTCGACCGCGCATTCCCCATCTCGGTCAAGGAAGCGGTGCTCTCGGGACTTCAGGCACGAAAGGGATTTTTCAGACCCTACACCCGCAAAGACCGCGCGGAAGCCCTGCGGCTGCTCGGCGAGGCAGGCATCGGCGACATCGCGGAACGTGCGATCGGCGAAATCTCGGGCGGACAGATGCAGCGGACGCTGCTCTGCCGGGCCATCATTTCCGAGCCGCGGATGCTTATTCTCGACGAGCCGGCCAACTTCGTGGACAACCGCTTCGAGAACGAGCTCTACGCACTGCTCTCCCGCCTGAGCGCACGCATGGCCATCGTCATGGTGTCGCACGACATCGGAACCGTCACCAGCGTGGTGAAAAGCATCGTCTGCGTGAACCGCCGCGTCCACCGTCACGACTCCAACCTCATCACCGAAGAGCAGTTGCGCAATTACGATTGTCCGCTACAGATCGTCACGCACGGCGAGGTTCCCCACACAGTGCTCGGTCATCATCCTACGGAATAAAGCCCTCCCAATAAAAAAGGCGGGAATCGCCCGAATGGAAGATTCCCGCCCTGTTTCGGGCATGCCGTCGCAACGGCTATTTGTTGATGGCGCTGAGCTTCTCGAAAAGTTCGCCGTAAGCCGCAACCATTTCGGAACGCAGAGCGGCATAGTGCTTGCGCACGAGCGAGCGATTGTGCGGTTCCGCAGGATTATTCACCTTGACATAGAGTGCATTGCGCACCCCGACAGCCTCTTCCATCACCTTGAAAATCTCTTCCTGCTTGGAGGGTTGGAAGCAGATGGCCATATCGCAGTCGAACACGATCTCTTCGAGACGGTAGTCGATCTCTTTCTTCAGGTCTCTCAAATTTGCCATAACTCGGATCTCTTTAATTTTGTAGCACAAAGGTAATAAAAGGATTCGGAATAACAAACGACGTCGCACTTCATTTTTTCGCGGGGCAAGATACCCGCGCAGGCTTCGCTTCGACTCCCCCCCCCACATGGGTCGGAGCCTCGGCGCTCCGGCAACGGTCCGACGGCCCGAGTCATCGAGAAGGGCATCCCGCCCGTGCGGACCAATACCCGTCGAAAGGTCGGCAAGGAGCCGGCCGGACACAAAACGAACCGGAGCTCCTGTTCCTGGAACCCCGGTTCATGCCAATCAATTTTCGATCACCAATCGTTGCCCACGTCGTCCATCTCGACGATCAGGCCGTTGATGCTCTCGTCGATCACGATATCGCAGCACGGATTGCAGACCTCCTCGACCACCACTTCACGCTCTTCCACGACCGGCACGATCAGCATACGCTGCTCCGCATAGCGGCCCTCGGCGTAGTGCACGGTCATCTCCACACGGCGCAGGGGCGGCAGGATCGTCTCCCGCATGTAGTTCCATACGGCCGGAGCCATCCGTTTCATCCGGAGCTCCTTCTGCTGGTCCGAATCGCGGCTGTTCAGGATATCGAGCACGGCCTGACGATCCGTGATTTTCGACGCACGCACGGAGGCTTCGGCGGCATCCCAGTTCTCGGCCACGCCCCGGATCGAAACATCGTAATGTTTCGAGAGGTTGTATTTCTTATCGACGTAATTGCGGAAATCCTGCGCACGCCGCTTGGCAAGCTGCTCGTTGAAGGCGCGGGGGCCGTCCGGCGAAGCGTAACCCACGATCTCGATCGACCGTACCCTGAGCAGCGAGTCGTTAGACAGGCTCTCGATGAAAGCGCCGAGATCCTTGATCTCGTTAGCGTTCCCGTTGAGCGAGGGCATCAACTTTGCGCTGTTGATCAGATAGCGGATCGAATAACCGTCGATCTTATCGCTGTTCACGACGTATCGGCGTACCAGATAATCTCCGTCGGCGGTTTCCGACAGCATCACGGTATCCGCTGCGGACCTGGATACCGTGCTCTTGTTCTGAGCCGCCGCCCCGACGGCGATACCGAGCGCAAGAGTAAGAGCGATTGTAGATAAGATTGTTTTCACGCTAATATGAGTTAAATAATTAAAAATCACTTTGCCGAAGCTATCGCAACATTCGTACCACGGTTGAAGCGGCCCCCGGATAACCTTAAACCCGCCAATAAGAATAGGTAACGGCATGGGAGAAGGGCTTTGCGACCGGTCAGCCAGTCGGTCGGAGGCGCAAAAGAAAGCCGCAGCCAAAAGGCTGCGGCCGTATGGTCGAAAGGCTGAAAAACAGCTACATCCGTTCGGGCATTTCGATCCCCAGCAACCCTGTCGCCGAGCGGATCACGCGGGCGACCTCCGACGCCAGCCGAAGTCGCATGGCACGCACCGCCTGATCCTCTTCACGGAGAATCGCATGGTCGTGGTAGTAGGCGTTGAACTGCTTGGCAAGCTCATAGGCATAGGCGCCGACGATCGACGGGGCAAAATTCTCGCCTGCCGCCTTCACCGCGGCGGGGTACTCCGCCAGGGTCTTGACCAATGCCGTCTCCTCGGGAACGAAACGTACGTACGGAGCCTGTTCATAGGCGATGCCCGCTTCATGGGCCTTGCGCAAGATCGACCGGATGCGGGCATGGGTATATTGGATGAAAGGCCCCGTATTGCCGTTGAAGTCGATCGACTCGCGCGGGTCGAAAAGCATCGTCTTTTTGGGATCGACCTTGAGGATAAAGTACTTGAGCGCTCCCATCCCTACCATGCGGGCTACCTCGGCAGCCTCCTGGGAGGTGCAGTCATCGAGCTTGCCCAGCCCCTCGGACATCTCGCGGGCCGTCGTGACCATGGCGGCGATCAGGTCGTCGGCATCGACCACCGTGCCTTCGCGGGATTTCATCTTTCCGTCGGGCAGCTCGACCATCCCGTAGGAGAGGTGGGTGATGTGGTCGCTCCACTCCCCGTAACCCAATTTCTTAAGGATGAGCTTGAGCACCTGGAAATGGTAGTTCTGCTCGTTGCCCACGACATAGATCATATCGTCGAGCCGGTTCTCCTCGAAACGCCGGAAAGCCGTACCCAAATCCTGCGTCATATAGACCGACGTGCCGTCACCCCGCAGCAGCAGTTTTTCGTCCAACCCGTCGGCCGTCAGGTCGATCCATACGGAGTTGTCGTCGCGGCGGTAGAAAACGCCCTTGCGAAGCCCCTCTTCCACCAGGCTTTTGCCCAGCAGGTAGGTCTGGGACTCGTAATAAGTCCTATCGAACTCGACCCCGAGCGCCTTGTACGTCACGTCGAAACCCGCGTAAACCCACCCGTTCATCCGCTCCCACAGGGCATAGACTTCCGGGTCGCGAGCCTCCCAACGGCGCAGCATCTCCTGTGCATCGCGCATGATCGGGGCCTCCCGCTTGGCCTCCTCTTCGCTCCGGCCCGCAGCCACGAGCCCGCGGATCTCCTCTTTGTATTGTTTGTCGAAAGCGACGTAATATTTACCTACCAGATGATCGCCTTTCATCCCCGACGACGCGGGCGTCTCGCCGTTGCCGTAGCGCTGCCATGCAAGCATCGACTTGCAGATATGGATGCCCCGGTCATTCACCAGGTTGGCTTTGATGACCCGGTGTCCGTTGGCCTCGAGAATCCGGGCGACGGAGACGCCGAGCAGGTTGTTGCGGATATGGCCGAGATGCAGCGGCTTGTTGGTGTTGGGCGATGAATATTCGATCATCACCGTGCGTCCCGTCGGCCGGGCCCTGCCGTAATCCGCGTCGGCGGCGATCTCCATAAAACGCTCGCCCCAGAACCGTTCGTCGAGCGAGAGGTTCAGAAATCCCTTGACGACGTTGAACCCTTTGAACTGCGGATTTTCGGCCACCACGCAGCTGCCGATTTCAGTCGCCGTCGCCTCGGGACCCTTGCGGCTCCGTCGGAGCAGCGGGAAAACCACCAGCGTAAAGTCGCCTTCAAACTCCCTGCGGGTCTTCTGAATCTGCAGCGGCTCACCCTCCAACGGGCCGTAAAGTGCTTCCACCGAGCGGCATACCGTATCCGAAACAAAGCGTTCAATATCCATAATGTCGAAAAATTTACCTGCAAATTTAGCTTTTTTCGACGAATAACCAATCGTCCCGTTCCGGATTTCGCCGAAATCTCTGCGACGATTTCGGCATATGCAAACAATCGCTATCTTTGCAGGGCAAAACAAGCCGACAAAGCCGCATGAAAATCGCCGATATCGACCTGGGCGACAAACCGCTCTTTCTCGCCCCGATGGAGGACGTCACCGATCCGTCGTTCCGTTACATGTGCAAACGGTTCGGCGCCGACGTGGTTTACACCGAGTTCATCCCCGCCGACGGCCTGGTGCGCGACGCAGCGAAAGCACAGGCCAAGCTGCGCATCGACGACGCCGAACGTCCGGTGGGAATCCAGCTTTACGGTCACCTGATCGAGCCGATGGTCGAGGCCGCGCGCATCGCACAGGAAGCCGGACCCGACCTGATCGACATCAATTTCGGCTGCCCGGTCAAAAAAATCGCCGGCCGCGGCGCCGGTTCGGGGATGATGCGCAACGTGCCCCTGATGGTCGAGATGACGCGCCGCATCGTCGAAGCCGTCGATAAGCCCGTGACGGTCAAAACCCGGCTGGGATGGGATGATGAGACGAAGAACATCGAAGAGATCGCCCTGCGTCTGCAGGATACGGGCATCGCGGCGCTCACCATCCACGGCCGCACGCGGGCCCAGATGTACCGGGGCGAAGCGGACTGGACGCTGATCGGCAAAGTGAAAAACAACCCGGCCATCCGCATCCCGATCATCGGCAACGGCGACGTGGACTCCGGCCCGAAAGCACGCGAGATGTTCGACCGCTACGGCGTGGACGGGGTCATGGTCGGTCGGGCGACCTATGGCCGACCCTGGATTTTCCGCGAAATCCGCCACTTCCTCGAAACGGGTGTCGCACTCCCCCAGCCCACCGTCACCGAACGGGTGGCCATTGCCAAAGAGCATCTGGCCAAGTCGCTCGAAATCAAAGGGGAGAAGGTCGGCATCCTGGAGATGCGCCGCCACCTGTCCAACTATTTCAAGGGGCTGCCCGACTTCAAACCCACGCGCCTGCGGCTGGTCACCTCGTGCGATCCGGCCGAACTCTTCGCAACGCTCGATGAAATCGGCGAACGGTGGGGCGCTTTCGACACCAGCGCGATCGTCCCCGCACCCCTCTCGCACGACTTGTAGGCAACCCGACGATTAACATTAGCCGCCGAATACGCCGACGGACGGGATGCCGTACTAGAAAAGCTCCTTGCGCTCATCAAAGAAAAAATATAAAATGCGGCCCGGACAATCCGGGCCGCAATCGTTCGTGGGGAATACCTCCGGTCAGTCGTTCAGCACCCGCTCGATGTAGGCGCGGTAATCTTTGACGACGGGCTCGTAGTCGTCGTCCTCGAACAACGGGGAGGAGATCAGAAAATCGGCGGACGAGCGGTTTACGGCCGTCGGGACATTGTAGAGCGTAGCCAAACGCAGAAGCGCCTTCACATCGACGTCGTGGGGCTGGGCCGACATGGGGTCCCAGAAAAACACGAGGGCGCTGATCTTCCCCTCGGCGATCATCGATCCCAATTGCTGGTCTCCGCCGAGCGGCCCCGATTTGAGGAGCGTGATTTCCAGCGGGTAACGTTGGCACTCTTCCGCATCGGCATAATGTTTCATGAGCGTCTGCTCGACCATCCTGCCCGTCGTTCCGGTGCAGACCATCGAATGGGGACGCAATTTGGCGAAATTCCAATCGACCCACTCGGCCAGGTCGTGCTTCATGTTGTCATGGGCCACCAGAGCCATCTTCTTCCGTTTGTCCATTGCTTGCTCCCCTCTGAACCGGTCAGGCCTGCTCTTCCCGCTCCGGCAATTTGAACTCCGTGAAACCCGCCTTGACGAGCAGGTTGTACCAGGCGATCACCTTTTTGATATCCGACGCATGCACCCGTTCGCGGTCGTACTCGGGCAGCGCTTCGGCGAAAAAGGCACGCAGCTTTTCGGGCTGTTCCTTATGACTGATCGCCTCTTTGCCTTCCGTGAGGGCATAAATCCGGGTGAGCACGTCCGCCAGCGGCAGGTCGTCGCCTTCAGTGAAGATGGAAATTTCGGTCAGCGCGCTCACCTTCGACGAAGCGGAAGCATTCGAGCGGCGGCCATCGACGAGCGACTCGACAATCACGCCGCGTGCGGACTGCGCCACGAAACGGAAAAGACCGGGCTGACCGGAAATGGCGAGAATATCTTTGAGTTCCATAAGCTATTGATAATTTTGGTTTATTCGGTTTAATCTTCTGACGAGTCGGATTCGACGACCCGGTAACTCCTCACCTCGGTTTGCTGAAGCAATCCGTACGGATTGTTCAGACAGCGCACGACCCATTCCACCGTACTGCCGGCAGGCTGGGCGGGAATCCAACCTGCGTAATGCACCGTTTTCTCCGTCGGCTCGAACTCCTGGCTGGGAGTCGTCGTGAAGGGGCCGTTGCCGACCCGATAATAAATATATACCTTGAAAGACCCGTACAGGTTCTTCACATCGGCGGTGACGGTCACCCGATCCTTGTCGGTCACAACGGCAGGCTGTGCGACGACATTGGAAATTTCGGGGAAAGTAACGTATTCGGGACCCGTTTCCCTGGTCGAACAGGCCGTGGTGAAGAGCGCCAAAGCGCAGATCGCAAGCAATTTTCGCATCGTCACGGAGATCAGTTGTTTTTCGCCTCGTTTGGCTTCTCTTCTCCGCTTGCGGTCAGGTGGACGTCGAGCTGCGGGAAGGGGAAATGGATGCCGCGCGTGGGCAGCACCTTGTAGAACTGCTCGTTCAGGTCGTAAAATACGCCCCAGAAATCGCTGTTGGCTGTCCATACGCGCACGGTCACATTGACGGCGCTGTCGCCGAGAGCCGAAAGCCACACATCCGGCGCAGGGGTTTGATTCACCCGCTTGTCCCGGGCGAGCAGCTCCAGGATCGTCTGCTTGGCCACGTCGTAATCGTCGCCGTAGGAGATCCCGATAACCCACTCCACCCGCCGGGTCTGGGCCGCGGAGTAGTTGTCGATGATCGAGGTGGAGATGGAGCCGTTCGGTATGTAAATTGTCTGGTTGTCGGGAGTGGTGAGGCGCGTGGAAAAGAGCATGATTTCCTGCACGGTACCCGACTGTCCCTGAGCCGAAATGTAGTCGCCCACACGGTAGGGCTTGAGCATGAGGATCATCACCCCGCCGGCGAAGTTCTGCATCGTCCCGCTCAGCGCCATGCCGATGGCCAGACCCGCCGATGCGAGCAGCGCGATGATCGAGGTGGTGTTGATGCCGAGCATCTGTACGATGGTCAGGATGAGCAGCACGTAGAAAACGACCTTGACCAGATTGCGCAGGAAAGTGCGGAGCGACGTATCGACATGCCGTTTCTCGAACAGCTCGTCCATCACCCGCAGGATGCGCTTGATGAACCAGCGTCCGACGAAATAGATGGCGAGCGCCAGGACGATCTTCAGCAATACCCAGATGGCATCCGAGATCATGTTGGTCATGAACTGCTGGAAATCCAGGTTGGTGATCTTGTCGATGGTCTGGGCGAAGCGCGCTTTCTGCACGCTGTCCGGGACAATCAGATTACCCAGCTTTTCGGGTGTTTCGGTTAACAGATGCCACATAATAACGGTCTAATATGCTGAATATATACGTGCAAAATTAAGTAAAAAAGTAGAATTTGTATTAACTTTGTCTGTAATTTTATCTTTCCTATGCCGACCAACCCTGAAATTGAGATCATTCAGATCAACATATCCGGACCCGACAAACCGGGCATGACCTCTTCGCTTACGGACATCCTGGCCCGTTACGACGCTTTCATCCTCGATATCGGTCAGGCCAACATCCACCAATCCCTCACGCTCGGCATCCTGGTCCGGACCACTTCGGACAAATCGGGTGCCATCATGAAGGAACTCCTGTTCAAAGCTTCGGAACTGGGCGTGATGATCCGCTTCACCCCGATCGACGAACACCATTACGAAGAGTGGGTCGGGCGCCAGGGCAAGAACCGCTACATCATCACCCTGCTCGGACGCATCGTCACGGCCCGCCACATCGCCGAGGTGACCCGTGCCGTGGCCGAACAAGGGCTCAACATCGACGCCATCCGTCGTCTGACGGGACGCATACCGCTGCGGGAGGACGAGCGGGCGTCCAAGTCCTGCATCGAGCTTTCGGTGCGCGGCACGCCGGCGGACAAAAGCCTCATGCAGGAGCGTTTCATGGCCCTCTCGAACGACGGGCTCGATATTTCGCTGCAGAAAGACGACCTCTATCGCCGCTGCCGGCGGCTGATCTGCTTCGACATGGATTCGACGCTCATCGAGACGGAGGTGATCGACGAGCTGGCCGACCGGGCCGGCGTCGGAGCCGAGGTGCGGGCCATCACCGAGCAGGCGATGCGCGGGGAAATCGACTTCCGGGAGAGCTTTACGCGCCGCGTGGCGCTGCTTCGGGGGCTCAACGTCGAGGTGATGGAGGAGATCGCGCAAAACCTCCCGATCACCGAAGGGCTGGAGCGGCTGATGACCATTCTCAAGCGGGTCGGCTACAAAACGGCCATCCTCTCGGGCGGCTTCACCTATTTCGGCAACTTCCTGCGCCGCCGCTACGGGTTCGACTACGTCTATGCCAACGAGCTGGAGATCGAGGACGGCCGGCTGACGGGCCGCACGACGGGCGAGATCGTGGACGGCGGGCGCAAGGCCGACCTGCTTCGGCTGCTCTGCCAGTTCGAGGACATCAACATCGCCCAGTCGATCGCCGTGGGGGACGGGGCCAACGACCTGCCGATGCTCAGTATCGCCGGTCTGGGCATCGCTTTTCACGCCAAACCCAAAGTCAAGGCCACGGCCAGCCAGTCCATCTCAACGATCGGGCTGGACGGCATCCTCTATTTCCTCGGTCTCAAAGACTCCTGGATCGAATAACCGCACCCGCATCCGCCATGCTCCGGCTCCGATTTGTCCTGGTCGCCCTGTCGCTGACAAGTTGCTACGACTCGTTCGATTCTCCCCACGGGTCGGAGCGGCCGTCGCCGCCGCCCAACGCGGAGATCGCCGACCTGCGCGCCTGTTATTACGGGGAGACCGTGACGATCGGGGAACCCATCGTCATACGGGGCCGGGTCACGTCCGACGACACGGCCGGAAATTTCTACCGAACGTTGCTCATTCAGGACCGGACGGGAGGGGTCGAAATCATGGCCGGACTTTCGGACCTCCACACGAGCTATCCTCCGGGATACGCCGTCACCGTTATCGCCCGGGGACTCGCCATAGGCGAGCGGTACGGGGTTTTGCGTCTCGGTCTGCCTCCCCTCGCGGGCGATCTGCTGCCCGATTATATCGGGGCTTCGGCCCTGCTCGACCGCCATCTGGTACGCGGCGACGGGCCACAGCCGGTCGAACCCCTCGTCCTGTCACTTGCCGACCTGACGCAATCGCGGTGCGGCATGCTCGTGGAAATCCGGGGTCTGACCCTCCAGCCCGATCCGGAGGCGGACGGCGCTCCGCAAAGATGGAGCGGCTACCGGCTGTTCACGGACGAGGAGGGAACTGAAATCCGCACTTATACCAGCGATTACGCCCGCCATGCACGCGAAGCCGTGCCGACGGGACGGATCGCCCTGCGGGGTATCCTGCAATACGGGCCCGCGGAATCCTCCAGGTCCTGTTTCCAAATCAAGATGCGCGATGCGGACGACTGCCTGCCCGATTAGCCTGTGGCTGCTCTGGGTTCTGCTGACGCTGCCGTCGCTCTCGTGCTGCGACCGCGCCACCGCATTGCGGTATGCGGACGGCGACCCGGCCGGACGGCAAACCATAACCGTCGCGGCCCTCAAGGAGCGCTGCCACGGCCCCTCGGTGCGGATTGCGGAGGAGCTGAACATCCGGGGAATGGTGGTGGCAAACGACGCTTACGGGGAGTTTCCGAAGACCCTCGTGCTGGAAGACGGTACGGGCGGGATCGAAATTCTGGCCGATCTGCCCGACCTTTCGCACGACTATGAACTGGGTTGCAGCATGACCGTCCTGTGCAACGGGCTCTCGCTCGGGGATTACGGAGGCAAAATCCAGCTGGGCGCCCCCTCCGAGGGCTCCTATCCGGTAGCCCGCATACCTGCCGAAAGGATCGCGCGGCATCTGAGACGGAATTCCGGAAACATCGGCGGACGCATTCCCCTCACGCTCGGATTCGATGACCTCGCATCGCATCTTATCAACCGGTATGTGCGGTTCGCACACGTCCGCTTCGCGACCGAAGAACAGGGATTGCCTTTCTGCGACCGGGATCCCGAATCCGGCGAACCGCTTCCCACCGACCGTCATCTTGTGGACGACGGCAACGACACGCTGGTAGTGCGCACCCTGCTGGGCTGCGAATATGCGAACGAGCCCCTGCCCGCAGGCAGAGGCTCGATAAACGGAATTCTCGACTATTTCAACGGCACCTACCAATTGCGGATCGTAAACCGCGAACTGGACTTCGTGCCCTGATCGCGATCACTGGTGCAGCGCATCCCAGAGCATGTCTTTGAGCTGCGGAATGTTCAGCCCCGACACAGAGGAGATGAAGACCGAGGGCACGCCTTCCGGCAGGTGAGGACGCAGCTCCCGGAGCAACCCCTCATCCAGCATGTCGCATTTGGTCACGGCCAGCAACCGCCGCTTGTCGAGCAGTTCGGGATTGTACTGCGTCAGCTCGCCGAGCAGCACTTCGTAATCCCGGCGGATGTCGTCGCTGTCGGCCGGTACCATGAAAAGCAGTACCGAATTGCGTTCGATATGCCTAAGAAAGCGCGTACCCAGGCCGCGTCCTTCGTGTGCCCCCTCGATAATGCCCGGGATGTCGGCCATCACGAACGATTTGTGGTCGCGACATTCGACGATGCCCAGGTTGGGTTCCAGCGTGGTGAAAGCGTAATCCGCAATCTTGGGCCGGGCGGCCGACACGACCGAGAGCAGCGTGCTCTTGCCGGCATTGGGAAAGCCCACGAGCCCCACGTCGGCCAATACTTTCAACTCGAGAATAAAAGCTCCTTCGGCCCCCTCCTCGCCCGGCTGTGCGTAACGGGGAGCCTGATTGGTCGCCGTGCGGAAATGCCAGTTTCCCTGACCCCCGCGGCCGCCCCGGAGCAGCACCAGACGCTCGCCCTGTTCAGTCACCTCCCCCACCGTCTCGCCCGTCTCGGCATTGCGGGCCACCGTTCCGAGCGGCACGGGAATCACGATATCGCGGGCGTCCTTGCCCGAAGAGCGGGCGCCCGAGCCGTTGCCCCCGTCCTCGGCGAACTGGTGGCGCTGGTATTTGAGGTGGATCAGCGTCCAGTATTGGGAGTCGCCTTCGAGCACGATGCTTCCGCCGCGGCCGCCGTCGCCCCCGTCCGGGCCGCCGTAAGCCACGAATTTCTCACGCCGGAAGTGAGCCGAACCGGCGCCTCCGTGCCCCGAGCGGGCAAATATCTTCACGTAATCGACAAAATTGGAACCTGCCATAGCTTGCTGAATAAGGTACAAAGATAGTGCATGCCCCGGGCACCGCCAAATTTATTTCGATCATGCGCACGGCAACAGCCTGCTTCCACAGATTCATGCACTCCGCCAAACCACCGTTTCCGCATGGCCGGAAGTCCGTTTGCGCACGGTCGGGCAGCCGGATCATGGGCCCCGTTACGCGACATGCGGCGGACAAACAGGCTCAAAGGTGAGCCAAATAACCGTAACGGATCAGCTCCTGCTCATGCCTAACGGGAAAGGCATGTCCGTCGGCAAGCACATAAAGCCGGTCTGCGACATCGGTGACCTGCCGGTAAAGGTGGTCGGTGAGCAGGATCCCTTTAGCGTGTTTTTCTTCGTCGATCAGTCCTTTGAGCGTGGCCACATGCAGCGGTGCGATCTGCGAGAACGGCTCGTCCAGCAGCACGAACTGCGCACGGCTCCGCAGGATCAGGAAACATTCCAGCAAGCGCCGCTCCCCGCCCGACATATTGCCGACCTTCGTGTCGCACAGCTTCCCGAAGAGCGGAAACCACGCAAGCAGTTCGTCCCGCCGAAGTCCGAAATCCCGGAGTGCCCGCCCGACGGTCAGCCCACCGGGAACAAAACTCTGCTGCGGCAGATAGCGTACTTCTTGTTCCGAGAACCGTCCGTGCCATACCCCGTCGATACGCATGGAGCGGAAATCCGCACGCAGGGAGCCGCTCAGTATCTTCATCAGGCAGCTCTTGCCGCTGCCGTTCCGCCCGAGCAGGGCCGTGACCGAACCCGTTTCGACCGCCAGATAGACACCCGACAGAATCGTCCTCCCTGAGAACGCAAGTTCCACGGAGTCGATCTCGAGCAGGTGTTTTTCAGCAGCGTCCATCGAGCAAGGGAGCCGCGAAACCGGCCAGCAATAAGTAGATCGCCAAATCCGCCGCACAGCACACCCCGAGCAGCCGATTGCGGCGAATCCCCAGGGCGAGGTAGTAGTAAAACTCGCTGCCGTAGCGCGGAAGAATCCATACATAGAGAAAAAGCGCCGTAAACGCGACCTTCCCGAAAAAGCACCAGGGGGCGATGGATGGTCCCCATTTGCCCACCAGCCACGCCAGTGCGACGCTCACGGCGACGCAGGGCACCAGCATCGACGTGCGGTAAAAACGGAATGTGAGGGACAGTTTACGAAGCATCGGGCACACGATATGAATAAAAAACGGAGAAGCCGAGCTTCTCCGTATGCGCGATCGCTGAAAAAATTACAGCGTAAGCGGTTCGTATTTCAATCCCCAGGCATCGGCCACATCCTTGTAAACCACCTTGCCTTCGACGATATTCAGGCCCCGTTCGAGCTGGCGGTTCTCCTTGCAGGCCTGCCGCCACCCCTTGTCCGCAAGCTGGATCGCATAGGGAAGCGTGGCGTTGGTGAGCGCGAGCGTCGAGGTATAAGGCACTGCACCCGGAATATTGGCCACACAATAGTGCAGGATGCCGTCCACGTAATAGACAGGGTCCTCGTGCGTGGTGGGATGCGAAGTCTCGAAGCAGCCGCCCTGGTCGATGGCCACATCGACCATGACCGTTCCCGGCTCCATATCCTTGAGCATATCGCGCGTCACGAGCTTCGGGGCCTTGGCGCCCGGAATGAGCACCGACCCGACCACCAGATCGGCATGTTTGAGCTCCTCGCGGATATTGTATTCGTTGGACATCAGCGTCTTGACGTTCTTAGGCATCACATCGGCCAGATAGGTCAGACGCTTGAGCGACACGTCGCAGATGGTCACGTCGGCACCCGTACCGGCCGCTGTGCGGGCCGCGGCCGTTCCGACCACGCCGGCTCCGATCACAAAGACCTTGGCCGGCTTCACACCCGGCACGCCGCCGAGCAGTTTGCCCTTGCCGCCGCGCGGCTTCTCCAGGAAATAACGTCCCTCCTGCGTGGACATGCGCCCCGCAACTTCCGACATGGGAATCAGCAGGGGCAGGGAGCGGTCGGGAGCCTCGACCGTCTCATAGGCGCAGCATACGGCACCGCTCTCGATCATGGCGAGCGTGAGGGGTTCGCTGCTTGCGAAATGGAAATAGGTAAAGACGAGCTGTCCCTTGCGGATCAGCTTGTATTCGGGCGCTATCGGTTCCTTCACCTTGATGATCATCTCCGCCTTCGCATACACATCCTCGATGGTGGGGAGCATCTCCGCCCCGGCCGCGACATAGTCCTTGTCGGGGAATCCGCTGTTGACGCCTGCCGTGGCCTGCACGAATACCCGGTGTCCGCGCTTGGTCAGCTCTTTCGTCCCCGAGGGGGTAAGCCCGACCCGGTTCTCGTTGTTTTTGATCTCTTTGGGAATTCCGATAATCATACGAGTTGAAGTTTTAAAGGTTTGCAATCGGAAAATTAACAAAAAAACGAAGAACGACCAAATAATCGGAATCGTTTTTCGCGCCCGAGATCAAAAAACATAGGAAACCGACAGGAAAAAGGTACGGGGATAGGCCGCGAGGTAGCGCGAGTCGAGCGGCATGTGAACGGTCGCATCCCCCGACCGGCGCGATACTGTACGGATGGATTCGTAACCGGCATAGAGCCGGTCGCGGTCGCCCAGCAGATTGGTTGCCGAACAGACCAGCGTCAGGCGCGAACGGTCGAAATAGAAGGTCTTGAACAGCGTCGCATCGACCGACAGCGCCGCCGGAAGGCGCTCCTGGCGGGTAAAGGCGGCAAAAGTTTCGGGCGAGGTGGCAAGCTGGCCGGCGATGCGCAGGGTACGCCGCAGCGGTTCCGGCTCGACGTACCGCCGACCGGCGATTGCCGCCGAGCACTTCAGCCCCCACCCTTTCGGCCCGAAATAATCGATTCCCGCAAAGGCCGTGAAACCGGGAGCTCCACCGATCCGGCAACCGCCCATGTAGCTTTCCGAGCGGTCGTCCACCAGCGTGTTGTCCCGGTCGTCGAAGACCGTCACGCGCGGGTTGCGCACATAGCGGTAGCTGCCTGCCGAGGCTGCGAGCGAGAGGCGCCAGCGATAGGAGAGACGGATTGCGGCGGCGACCTCGATGCCCAACATGCGGAGACCGATCCCCTCCGCGACCCGGTCGCAGAATCGCGAAGCCGCATCGTCGAAATACCGGACGACGGAGACGCCGTCCGTCATAAGCGAGGCGAATGCCGAACCCCTCAGCTCGACGGAGCGTCCCTGCCACGTGAGATTGAGTTCCGCCCCATAGCTTTTCTGCGTCGCGGGCCGGTCTGTCGGCCGGTTGTTGTACTCCGGATTGAGGAACAGCACGTCGAAAGCGGGCGCCTCGGACGCTGCCCGCACGACCGCTTCCAGGTAGCAGCGGGGCGTAAATGCCCAGCCTGCGCGGGCCGCAATCGCATAGGGTGCAAACCCGATGCGCCGCGAGCGGCCGAAGGAGCCGTTCCCCGGGAATAGCTCTTTCTCGTAATAACCCCGGCGCCGCACCGCCTCGCTGCCCAAAGCGACCCGCACTCCCGCGCTGAACCGGTCCGCCCGGTATTCGCCCTCGGCCCAGACCCGCAGCCGCGAGGTTGCGGCCGCATAATCGTAACCGAAACGTCCTCCCTCGCGTATCACCCGGTCGGGGCGGCGCAGGTCATTCTGCAGAAGCGTGCCGTAAGCATCGTCGTCGAGCAGGTATTGGTCGCGGTCGATGATGTACTCGCCGCCCAACAGATCGCGCATCTCCCGGTAACGGCGTATCCGCTCGTACCCCGCCTCCACCCCATAGCGTACCACAAACCGCCCTCCCGGGTCGGTTCTGCCTTCGGCTGAAAACTGCATCCGCAGCAGACGTTCGGCGCGGTCGGCCACGAAATAGGCGGAATGACCGCCCTGCAATGCGTTTTCCCGGTAAAGCTCGTCCCAGTCGATCTGCGTGTAATGCCAGTCGCCCGACCGCCAGACGGCTTCCAGTTCCGCACGGCGGTCGGGATCGGCCGCATAGCCCGGCATATAACGGTAGTTGTCGGGCATACGGCTCCGGGCATCGTACCAACCGAGCCCGCTGGTGCGCCGTAGGCCCGCCTCCGCTGTCGCCCCGAGCGACAGTTCGGTCGAGGCGCCCAGCGGCCGCCGATAAAGAATCGCAACCAGCGGCCGCACTTCACGACGTACGCGCGAATTGCGGACTTTGCCGTCCTGATAACCCCACAACGGATTGTAAAGCGGGTCGCCCGTAAGTCCGGCGGCCTCGCGGGTGATCGCAGCCCGCAGCCCGCGCATGGAGAGGGGCACGACGGCCACGAGCGTCAGTTGCTGCTCGTCCGGGAACCGCCCGGTCAGCCGAATGCCCGCCTGCGCCGCCTGGGAAAAGACCCCCTCGGCATGGAGGTCGCGTCCGGTGCGGGCATCCAGCCCCAGCGCGAACTCCCACTTGCGGGAGAGAAGCCGTGCTACCCCGCCGCGCACTCCCGCCGTATAGCCCCTGTCCGAAAAACGGACGGAGGCGCGGGCTGTCCGGTACGGCTCATCCGGCAGGAGGAAGAAGGATTCGGGCTGTCCGTCTCTCCACAAGCCCCCGGAGAAGGTTTCCTCCAACCCGAGCGTGCGAAGCACCGGGGCATAGTCCCCGGCTACGGGCAGCGTCCCTATCGCCGTATGCCACGCATCGCTCCGACCGCGACGGGCGTATCGGGTAAAGGCGAAGCGATAGCGCACGCTGTTTCCGAACAGATCGCCGCCCGACTGCACGGCACGGTAAAACAGGGTCGAATCCGTCGCAACACGCGGATCGAACGTCTCGGCAACAGGTTCAAACGGGTAGTATTCCGCAGCATGTTCCTGCGCGGAAGCGGTTTTCAGCACGAAAACCAACAGTCCGAAGCAAAACAGTAGTTTACCAGGCATATTCCGACAGGGCTATCGGCTGACAAATATAGGCATTTTCCGCAGATTCATAACCATTTAGACGAGGATATGCGCCGAAAATACCACGGCAACATTTTCCTGAAAAATTTTATCGCATCAAACTATCAGATTTACAACACTTTGCTCCTTTTATCGGGGGGGGGACGCGCCGCCTCGCAAAAAGGCTTTGATTTCTCGTATTTTCCTTTCATCTTTGTGCAACCAAAGCCTCGGCAAAATGAAAATACGAACCCTTCCGGCCCTCCTGATGTGCCTTTCCTTCCCCATAGCAGCCCTTTCGGCCCAACCCGCCCACGTCGTCCGCGGCGTCATCGCCGACCGCGACACCTCGGAGCCCATCGGTTATGCAACCGCCTCCATCAGCCGGGATTCGACCGTCGTGACGGCGGTGGCCGCCGGCCTCGACGGACAGTTCACGCTGCCCGTCGCCGACAAGGGAAGCTACCGGCTGAACGTGGCGGCCGTCGGATACGATCCCTTCACGCAGGAAATCGCGGTCGAAGGAGCCGTCGCCGACCTGGACACGCTCCGGCTCAGGCCGGGCATCGAGATCGAACAGGTCGTGGTAAAGGCGCAGAAGCCCCTGATCGTCAGCGACGCCGAGAAGATGACCTATTCGGTCGAGGACGACCCCCAGGCCTCCTCCTCCACTCTCGAGGAGATCATCCGCAAGGTCCCGCAGCTCTCGCTCGACGCCGACGGGAACGTGCTGCTCAACGGCCAGAGCGATTACAAAATTCTGCTCAACGGCCACCAGTCGGGATCGCTCGGCTCCAATTTCAAGGATATCATCAAGAGTATGCCCGCCTCGCAGATCAAGAAAATCGAAGTCATCACCAACCCCTCGACCAAGTACGACGCCGAGGGCGTGGGCGGCATCCTCAACCTGGTTACGGAGAAAAAACGGGCTTTCGACGGCTATAACGGAAGCGTCCGCACGGGCACGAGCCTGCTCAACGGATTTTCCTATTACGGCAACGCCAACGCTTCGGTGCAGATCGGCAAGTTCGCAGCCTCCCTGTCGGCCTATTACAGCCATTACGAAAACAACGACAACCCCTCGACAAGCGAAAGCCACCAGGAAAACTTCGATTCGCAAACCGCGCGTTTCCAGGACAGCTATGGCAAAAGCACGTACGGGGGAAACTACTTCGGGGCGACATTGGACGCCAGCTTCCAGCCCGACACCCTCAACCTGGTCACGCTGAACGCATCGCTGTGGACCGGACGCAACCGCAACCACGACCAAACCAACCTCACGGTGAGCGATCCGCAGCTCGATCCCCTGTTCGGTTATCTCATGCACAACCGGAACCGATACCGCTACATCGGCGGGACAGTCGGCATGAGCTACGAACATACGTTCAACCGCTCCGAACATACCCTCACCCTCTCGGACGAGGTGGAGATCGATCCCGACGACTACGATGACTTCACCGCATTCTACGCGGTGCTGGGCCCTGTTCCGACCGGACAGTTCATCAACGAAAAGACCCGCAAGGTGAACAATACCGTGCAGATCGATTACGTCAATCCGCTGAGCGAACATCACCAGATCGAAGCCGGAGCCAAACACATCTACCGTTACAACCGGATCATGGACACATACCAGCTGGAGAAGGCGGGCCAATACGTGCCGGATACGGAAGGCCCCCGCGCCGCCATGACCTACCGTCAGCATATCGTGGCCCTCTATGCAGGCTATAATCTCACCTTCGACAAATGGGCGGGCCGGCTGGGCGCCCGCATGGAGCGCACCTGGAACGATGCGAACGGAGAAGAGCGTGATGCAGACACCTATTCGTTCCGCAACAGGCAGTTCAATGTGGTTCCCTACGCCAGCCTGACCTACAAACCCGCCGAACGGCACAACCTCTCGCTCTCCTACACGCAGCGGATTCAGCGCCCCAATATCGAAAGGCTCTCCCCCGCGATCGACGACAGCGATCCGCTCGTCATCATCTACGGCAATCCCGACCTCGTGGCCGCCGTATTCAATTCGCTCAACCTGCAATACAGCTATTTCTCGACGAAATTCAGCCTTACGTTCGCACTGACCAACTTCTTTTCCAACAATTACATGAGCTACTGGTCGCGGGTCAACGAAGAGGGAATCACCCTCACCACGCCGACCAACGACGTGCATACCCGCTCCTATGGATTCAACGGCTCGGTGTCGCTGCGTCCGTCCGAAAAGGTAAATATCTCGCTGAGCTACCGGGGGAATTACTCCAAGTATGACTTCCGGGAAATGGACATCCACTCCGACCGCTTTTCGTTCGGCGAGAATTTCAACATGGATTTCTCCGTCTGGCCGGAAGGACGCATCACGCTGGGTGAGAATTACTCCTCGGGCGACGTTTACCTCGGCTCCAAATCGAGCCGGTATTACAACTACTATGTGGGCGTGAAGCAGCAGTTCCTCAAAAAGACGCTCGAATTTTCGGTCATCCTCTACAATCCGTTCAACAAGTACACCACCTTTGAATCCCACTCCCTGACCCCGACCTATGCCGCTACGAGCTTTTGGCGCTCCCCGTCCCGCGGGCTGAGTTTTTCGGTAAGCTACCGCTTCGGCAAGCAGGGCATCGGCGTGAAGAGCACTTCCCGCGCTATCGAGAACGACGACCTCGGCGGCGACGAGGGTAAGGGAAGCGGAAAATAACGCCTGAGCGACGGACTACAATGCCGGGTTATGCAGCCCGGCAGGGACAGTCAGGTCATAACGCAACCGATCGGCATCCGGACAGCCGAAACCGGTGCTGCTATCCGCCTTACGAATTACCCGGCACAACCCGCGCGTCCCGGCAGACGCCGATTCCAAGTCGCAAAAAATAACGAACAGACCGGCTCTCCGGTCTGTTCGTTTATCGAAGCGCACACAGCCGCTTCGTCACGGCATGCAACCGCCCCAATCAGAGCGTGCATCCGCCAATCAGAGCGTGCGCAAAATATCGTTCAGATGGGCCCAGAATTTGGCCACGGTAGCTATTTCGAGCCGCTCGTCGGGCGAGTGCACGCCCCGGAGCGTCGGGCCGAACGAAACCATCTCCAGCTCGGGATATTTCTCCAGAAAGAGTCCGCACTCCAGTCCCGCATGAATCGCCCGCACCTTGGGCTCCCTGCCGAACAGTCGGCGGTAGCTCGCGACGCTCACTTCGAGCAGGCGCGACGACGGATCGGGCGCCCATCCCGGGTAGCCGTCAGAATGGGCGACATCGGCCCCGGCGAGTGCAAAGACCGATTCGACCATCTGCATCACATAGGTCTTGGCGCTCTCGACCGACGATCGCTGCGAGGAGGTGACCACGATCTTCGCGCCATCCACGAACTTGACCGAAGCCAGGTTGGTCGAGGTTTCCACCAGTCCCGGCAGGGCCATCGACATCGCTACGACCCCGTTAGGTACCCCCACGAGCGAATAGACCAGCCCGAACTGCGTCTTTTCGTCGATCACATGATCCACGGCGGGCATTTCGTTGAGCGTGATTCGGAAATTCGGCTCGCACAACCTGAATTCGGCATGCAGGTCGGCGGCGAAGAGCTCGTACCGCTTGCGGAACTCATCACGAAGACGGGTCGGAACGCCGAAAATGGCATAGGCCTCACGCGGGATGGCGTTGCGCAGGTTGCCTCCATCGAAATAGCTGAGGCGCAGCTCGTAACTTTGCATCCCGTCCCACAACAGCCGGGCCACGGTCTTATTGGAATTGACCCGTCCCTTGTCGATATCGTCGCCCGAGTGACCGCCCGCGAGATCGGAAACATCCACGCGGAAGAACGAGTAGTTTTTCGGAGCCGCCGCGGTCGTATAGCGGAACGTGGCGATCGTGTCGATGCCTCCCGCGCAGCCGATGAAGATTTCGCCTTCGTCCTCCGAATCGAGATTGATGAGGTATTTGCCCGTAAGCATCCCCTCGCCTAACTCAAAAGCACCCGTCAAGCCGGTCTCCTCGTCCACCGTGAAGAGGGCTTCCAGCGGCCCGTGCTCCGCCTCGGGATCGATCAGCACAGCCAGCGCAGCCGCCATGCCGATGCCGTCATCGGCGCCGAGCGTCGTCCCCTCGGCCCGCACCCATTCGCCCTCGATGCGGGTGCGGATCGCATCCCGCGAGAAATCGAACTCGACGCCCGAATTCTTCTCGCAGACCATATCCATATGCGATTGCAGGATCACTTTCGGCCGCTGTTCATAACCCGGCGTAGCCGGCTTGCGCATCACCACGTTGCCGATCTTGTCGGTATGACATTCGATGCCGTGGTCGGCGGCGAACCGCACGAGGTATTCCCGGATTTTCTCCTCCTTCTTCGAGGGACGCGGTACCCGGGTAATCGCGTCGAACTGCTCCCATACGAGCCGGGGTTCGAGACTGGCTATTTCAGACATAGATGCTGATAATTTTATTTATTATAGTATAGTTATTCAAACAGGTTGCGATGGAAATAGTGCTCCTTGTCCACACGGATCGGATTTTTCACGAACCACTCCAGGAAGCCATTCCATTCATCCTGATGGGTTGATGCAAGTCTGATCATAGGAGAAGCATTTATACAAAGATAACGAAAAACAATCCAATCCGTTCTCTTATCCGTATATTTTCGGTCGCAAACCTCGACTTTTCGACCCGGGCCGCCGTCGAAAGGTCTCATGTGGATGTAAAGTCCTTGAAATCGGTCGCTGTTTATTGGATATGACAAAAATTTTCACTTGCTTTGTAAACGTGATTTCCGACCCCGAACCCTCAAAATTCAAACAGTATGAAAATAGTATTCCGGCTCCTCTGTTCGCTTGCGGTCATAGCCGCTGTATCGTGTAAGGATGACAATCCGGGCGGTTCGACCAAAACGGACGAACCCATGAAAGTGGTCCGGCTCGCCCGGCCTGCGTGGTACGACAACAATCCCGTGGAGGATGGGACGGCGAAATACTCCGTCGGCACCGACCCCATCCGGCTCGAATTCTTTGGCTGGGGCGAGAGCACGGACAAGACTTTCACGCTCGATTTTCCCGACGATCCGTCCCCTTACAACCGGGTTATCCTCACCTACCGCATGGGCGGCTGGAACCAGGGTCCTTCGGAATGGGACAACACCACGATGTTTTTCGTGCGTAACAAACAGGATAATCAATGGTACGAAATCGCCCGTGCCTTCACGCCCTACGGAGGCGGATTCGGCGCCGACTGGCACAAGGAGTTCTACCTCGACGTAACCGAATTCCTGCCCATGCTCCGGGGCGAAACCGAATTCAGAGCCTATTACGGCGGATTCGACGCCAACGACATGAGGGCGCACACGGTCACGCTCACGTTCGACCTCTGCGAAGGAGTATCCGAGCGGAAGTGCGTCTGGACGGCCAAAGCATACGACACCAGCCGCGACGGGAACACGGGCTACCGGGCCTGGGCCTACGGATGCGCGGGGTACGACATCGAAGCTCCGGAGCGGCTGGGCGCCCGAACTTTCGACCTGCCCGCAGAGGTGCGCACGGTGGGGATGCGCGTGGCCATCAGCGGTCACGGCCATGACCAGGGCAAATTCCCCGACCGACCGAACTACCGGACCAAAAATGCGGCCGAATTCGACATGAACACCTACGAAATCAAACTCAACGACGAGGCGGAGGGGGTCGTCGGCAATATCTTCTACTCCAATGCCGACAACTACCCGCAGGCGGGAACCTACCAGTACGACCGTGCCAACTGGGGCCCCGGCAATCCACTCTATACCCACTACTGGGAGATCCAGAACCTCCCTGAAAGCGGCGGCGAACTGACCCTCGACTTCGACCTCGAGCGGTTCAACTCCGCCATGAAAGAGCCCAATGCGGAGGGGATCGCCCAATACATCATCGAGGTGGATCTGTTCGGCTATGATCGCTAAACCCGCACGAAAAGCCCTTTTCCGACAATCATCGGGGAAGAGTTCTAACGGAACAATCGCATGATGACACCATTCAGAATCGGACAGGGATACGACGTGCATGCGCTGGGCGAAGGGCTCAGGCTGGTCATCGGCGGCGTGGAAATCCCCCATGAAAAGGGCTGTGTCGCCCATTCCGACGGCGACGTGCTGATCCATGCCTTGTGCGATGCGTTGCTGGGCGCAGCCGCGCTGGGTGACATCGGGCTGCATTTCCCGGATACTTCGCAGGAGTTCCGGGGCATCGACTCGAAGTTGCTGCTGGCCCGCTGTGCCCGCATGGTCAGGGATGCAGGATACGAAATCGGCAATGCCGACTGCACGGTGATGATGCAGCGGCCCCGTCTGAGGCCCCACATCGACCGGATGCGCGAAACCCTCGCACAGGTGATGGGAATTCCGACCGACGCCGTGTCGGTCAAGGCGACGACCACCGAGCACCTGGGCTTCGAGGGACGCGAAGAGGGCGTCTCGGCCTCGGCCGCCGTGCTGCTTTTCAGGCCGTAACACAGCCTGTCCGAACCAGGCTGCCGGGGATCGGCGCAACGCCGCCACCGGCCATCGGCCATCGGAAAGCGCGCAGTGGACGACAACAATCCTCCGGCACGGTTGATTTCGAGACCTCCGGAATCGCCGCACAAAAAAACGGGCCGTCATAACAGACGGCCCGTTTCTCTATCGGTCAAGGTATCCGTAACGGCGCAGCTTCGGCCCGTCGTCCCGCTGCCACCAGAGGTAACCCACGTATTTCATCGTCAGGTTCGGCGTCATCAATACCAGCACGCTCTCGCCCGTTACGGTCGAGACGAGCAGGTTGACACACACGTTCCGGTCGCCGTCCGCAACCCCGAACGATATGTTCCATCCCCATTGCGTGCGTGCCGCGTGGTAATCCCGAAGGCTCATCGAATCGAAATTGAGCATTTCGATGTACTGCGAAAAACCCCGTTCCGTGGGCAGATGAACCTCTACATGGTCGGTAAAAACCCCGAAGTAATAGAACCCCGCATAGATGAGCTGCGTCTCCCCGTCGGGCGACTGCTGCATGCTGTTGGGATAGAAAACGTAGTTGCGCGACTGAACGAGCGAGTCGATCCGGGCAGCGAAGCGCTTCTCCCTGAGTTCGCGGCGCTGCTTGCGGTCGAGTCCCTTCATCGGCTCCTCGTCCACGACCGCATGAACGGTCACATCGACCGCCGGCTGCTGCACAAGCGTCGGGGGTGGCTGCGGCACCGAATTGTCCGCACCCGCGGAAACCGGGGAAACGGGCTGAGCCGGCTGCTGCGCAGGCAGGAGCGTCGCCGGCAGAAGCGATGCCGCCAGGAGAATGCAAAGACGTTTCACGGCCAAACGGGATCAATAGAGCTGGGAGATCGTGCCGTCGTACTGCACGGTGTTGTACCAGGGGTTGGTGATGGTCAGCGTCGCACCGCCCATGCGGGTATAGACCTCGAGCGTGAAGGTGTAATCCGACGCCGAATAGAGCGTGGTGGAAAAGGTCACCACCCATCCTTCGTGCGTCTGCTCGGTCACATACCCTTTCACGTTGGGCACCGTATAGTTCAGCACGGTCAGGTAGTAAGGAGGCACGTATCCCTTGATGTAGGGGAGGAAAATATCCATCGTCCCGTCCCAGTAGCCGACGTTGAAATTGGGGTTCATGATCTGACGGAGCGGCCCGGCCGGCATGCGCTGCATGGTTTGCGGGTTGAACTGGAAGTTGCGCGAGAGAATCAGCGAGTCCATATACTTCTCGAAATCGGCCTGGCGCTCGGCACGCCGTTTTTCGCGCGCTTCACGGCGCTCCTGCTTGGGAGAAAGGGTCTGCTGCCTCTGTCCGATGACCGTGTAGCAGACGGCACACGACAGGACGAGAGCGACGGAAATAAGGAGAATCTTTTTCATGGCACATAGGATTTTGTGTGCCACGAGCCGGTACAAAATCCCTGCCTAAACCCCCGAGCGACGCAAAAACTGCCCGGTGTAACTCCTTTCGCATCCGGCGATTTCAGCCGGCGTGCCCGCAGCGACGATCTCGCCGCCTCCCGCGCCCCCCTCCGGTCCCATGTCGATGATGTGGTCGGCCGTCTTGATGACGTCGAGGTTGTGCTCGATCACCACCACCGTATTGCCTCGGTCGGCAAGCTTGTTGAGCACGTCCAGCAGCAGACGGACGTCCTCGAAATGGAGGCCCGTGGTGGGTTCGTCCAGGATGTAGAGCGTGCGTCCCGTGTCGCGCTTGGAAAGTTCGCTCGACAGCTTGATACGCTGGCTCTCGCCGCCCGAAAGGGTCGTGCAGGGCTGACCGAGCGTAAGATAACCCAATCCCACCTCCTGTATGGCACGGAGCTTCTGGTGGATCGCGGGGATGCTCTCGAAGAATTCGACGGCCATGTTTACCGTCATGTTGAGCACGTCGTTGATGCTTTTGCCCTTGTAGCGGACTTCGAGCGTCTCGCGGTTGTAGCGGTTTCCCCCGCACGCCTTGCAGGTGACGTAAACATCGGGTAGGAAATTCATCTCGATGGTCTGCACACCCGCCCCGCGGCACTCCTCGCAGCGGCCGCCCTTGACGTTGAACGAAAAACGTCCCGCCTTGAAACCCCGTATCTGGGCGTCGGGCGTCGATTCAAAGAGCTTGCGGATATCCTGAAAAACCCCGGAGTAGGTCGCCGGATTGCTGCGGGGCGTGCGACCGATCGGCGACTGATCGACCACGACCAGCTTATCGACGGACAACAACCCCTCGACCGCGTCGTATTCGAGCGGCTGGTCGTAGGAGCGGTAAAGCTCACGGCTCAGGAGAGGCCGCAGCGTCTCGTTCACCAGGGTCGATTTGCCGGAACCGCTGACCCCCGTGACGCAGATGAACTTGCCGAGCGGGAACTCGGCGTCGATATTTTTCAGGTTGTTGCCCCGTGCCCCGCGGATGACGATACGCTTCCCGTTCCCTTTGCGCAACTGCTCCGGCACATCGATCCGCCGCCGTCCGGTCAGGTAGTCGGCCGTGATCGTATCCGCCCCCAGAATCGCATCGATCGGCCCGGCGGCTACGATATGGCCCCCTTTGCGGCCCGCTCCGGGTCCCACATCGACGATGAAGTCGGCCGCCCGCATCATGTCCTCGTCGTGCTCGACGACAATCACCGAATTGCCGGCGTCGCGCAACTCCTGGAGGCTGCGGATCAACCGCCGGTTGTCGCGCTGGTGCAGGCCGATGCTCGGCTCGTCCAGGATATAGAGCACATTGACCAGCTTCGAGCCGATCTGCGTCGCCAGCCGGATGCGCTGGCTTTCGCCGCCCGACAGCGAACGGGACGAGCGGCTGAGCGAGAGGTATCCCAGCCCTACGTCGAGCAGGAAACGCAGCCGCTCGCGGATCTCCTTGACGATCTCGCGCGCGATCCTGAGTTCCTTGGGCGAGAGGTGCTCCTCGATATGTTCCATCCATACGGCGAAGTCGGCGATCGACATGGCCGAAACGTCGGCGATGCTCTTGTCGCCGATACGGAATTGCAGGGCCTCGCGCTTGAGGCGCGTGCCGCCGCAGACGCTGCATTTGCGGTAAACAAGGAACTGGTCGCGCCATTTCTGGCCGCGCCGCGAATCCTCGTCCTCGGTGCGGGCGATGTACTCGGCCACCCCCTCCCACGGTACGAGCTGCGTGCCGCTGGTATAGCTGAAGTCGGCCATATTGACCGCCACGGGCTGCGCGTCGCCGTAAAGCACAGCGTTCAGCCCCTCCTCGGAGATCGTCTCCACGGGGTCGTCGAGCGTGAAATCGTACCGTTTTCCGAGGGTTTCGAGGATGGCGAAAAGCATGTTGTTGCGGTGCCTGCCGAGCGGCTCGACACCCCCTTCGCGCAACGAAAGCTTCGGGTCGGGAATCACCTTTTCCACGTCGAAAACCGCCTCCTCGCCCAGTCCGTTGCAATGGGGGCAGGCCCCTTTGGGCGAATTGAACGAAAAGGTGTGGGGCGCGGGATCCTCGAACGCCACCCCTGTCGAGGGGCACATCAGGTGGCGCGAATAGTAGCGCATCCCCTCCGTGCCGTAGTCATAGACCGCCATCGTCCCCTTGCCCTGCCGCATGGCCTCCTGCAACGACGCGAGCAGCCGTTGGCGGGCCTCGCCGCTCACCGTCAGCCGATCGACGATCAGGTCGATCGTGTGGATTTTGTACCGGTCGAGCTTCATGCCGGGGGTGAATTCCCGGATTTCGCCGTCGATGCGGGCGTAAAGGTATCCCTTGCGGGTAAGCGTCTCGAACAGCTCGCGGTAGTGCCCCCTGCGTCCCTTGACGATGGGAGCCATCAGAGCGATCTTGCGCTCTGCGAAAGCCTCGATAATAAGCTCTGCGATCTGCTGGTCGCTGTAATGCACCATCTGCTCCCCCGTCACGGGCGAATAGGCCCGCGATGCACGCGCATACAAGAGGCGCAGAAAATCGCTGATCTCGGTCACGGTTCCTACCGTCGAGCGGGGATTCTTGTTGGTGGTTTTCTGCTCGATGGCCACGACGGGGCTCAACCCCGTGATCTTGTCCACGTCGGGCCGCTCCATCGTCCCCACGAACTGCCGCGCATAGGTCGAAAGGGTCTCCATGTAGCGTCGCTGCCCCTCGGCATAGATGGTGTCGAAGGCCAGCGACGATTTGCCCGACCCCGAAAGGCCGGTGATGACCACGAGCTTGTCGCGCGGAATCTCCAGGTCCACATTCTTGAGGTTGTGCACCCGCGCTCCGAGTATTTTGATCGAATGTTCTTTCACGTCGTTGTAGGAACGTGCAAAGGTACGGAATATTTTCCGTCCGTGCAAAGAATCGGCGAAGGCCCGACCGCCGGCCGCCCCCCCCGCGACGTTCCCCGCGAACGGATGCACAGATCGTGCAGAAACGAGGCCCGGCAGCCGCTTCCGAACAATGACCGGCGGTCGATGCGCCCTCGATCGCCTACCCGAGCGTGAACGGATCGGCGTCCCGCCAGGCCGGGAATTTCGTGCGGAAGCGCTCGAGCGCTTCCCGGTCGAGCGTCGCCGCTATGACCGTCTCCCGGTCGCCAGCGTCGGCCGCCGTGCGACCCATGAAATCCACGATGACCGAATCGCCCGTGTAGCGGGCCGACGGGTCGGCACCCACGCGGTTCACGCCGATCACATAGGCTTCGTTCTCGATCGCCCGGGCCCGGAGCAGCGTACGCCACACCTCCCGCCGCGATTCAGGCCACGAGGCGCTATATACGATCGCATCGTAATCGTTGCGGCAGCGGCTCCACACGGGGAAGCGCAGGTCGTAGCAGACAAGCAGCAGCAGGCGCAGGCCGCCGTACTCCACCACCACACGTTCCGTCCCGGCAGAGAACAACCCGCCTTCGCCGCCGATGGAGAACAGATGGCGCTTGTCGTAAGCGGTCACCTCGCCCGTCGGACGCACGAAGAGCTGCCGGTTGAAATAGCGACCGTCGTCCCGGATGATGGCGCTGCCCGTCAGGGCGCGTCCCGTGCGGCAGGCATACTCCCGCATCCAGGTGACGATACGCCCGTCCATCGGCTCCGCGACCCGGCGCGGGTCGAGCACGAAGCCCGTGGCGAACATTTCGGGCAGCACGACCAGCCCGGCCTCCGCCGATCCGATCATCCGTCCCGCTTTGGCCAGGTTGCCCGGAATATCCTCCCAGCCCATATCGAACTGGCAGAGTGCGACACGTAACTGCATAAGCCGTAATTTTTCACAAAGATAACCATTCGCCGACAATTCCGTCCCTGCACAACGGAAATTCCCGTGCCCCTTGTCGAAATCGTACGGCAGCAGCCCATCCGGGGAGCGACTCTGCCGCGCACTGCGCACAGGCACGGTCCCGCCTTGTCGAAATGTACCCGGGGCATTGGTTTCCGGCGAAAAAAACGTACCTTTGCAATCTAAAAGAACCAGACATGCTCAGAGCCGGATACACGCAAACCCTCGCCGTCAGCCGCATTTCCGACTACGGCCTTTACCTCGCGGACGAGGAGGGGAACGAAGTGCTGCTTCCCAACCGTTACGTTTCGCTCGAAAACCGGGTCGGCGACCGGATCGAGGTCTTCGTTTACCACGACTCGGAAAACCGGCTGGTGGCCACTACTGAAACCCCGCTGCTCCGGGCGGGCGAGGCGGGATTCCTCAAGGTGGTGGACAAAAACGTCCACGGAGCTTTCCTCGAATGGGGACTTTACGGCAAAGACCTGTTCCTGCCCAACCGCAACCAGCAGGGAGGCGTACTCACGGGTCACAGCTATGTGGTTTATCTTTATGAGGACAACGTAACGGGCCGCTGCGTGGCGACCATGAAACTCAAACAGTACATCGACAACGAAACCGTCACCGTCCGGCCGGGTCAGCAGGTCGAAATCCTCATCGCCTCCGAGAGTCCCATTGGGTATCGGGTGATCGTGAACAGCCGCCATTGGGGCATGATCTACAAAAACCAGGTATTCCGCCCCGTTGCTCCGGGCGATCGGATGCAGGCCTGGGTGCACCGCATCACCGAGGACAACCGCATCGACCTCACACTGCGGCAGCAGGGCTATACCGAGGTCCGCAACGGCGCCGACGAACTGCTGGCCCTGCTGCGCGAAGCGGGAGGCTTCCTGCCCCTGTGCGACGCGAGTTCGCCCGAACGGATCGCGGCCGGCACAGCCATGAGCAAAAAGATGTTCAAACGCTCGCTGGGGGTATTGCTCAAGCGGGGCGACGTCGTGCAGACGGACGAAGGGATCAAACTCGCGAATAAGGCATGAAAAAGATCGCCACGGCGCAGCGGGTTTCGCGCGAAATCTCCGACAACTTCGTTTTCCAGCGTTCGCTGCTGGCCTACCATGCAGCGGCGCGGCTGGTCGAAGGCGAGGTGCTCGAGATCGGCACCGGCACCGGATACGGCATCGACCTGGTGGCTCCCCGTGCGACCCGCTTCACGACCCTCGACAAACAGGCTCCCGACGGCCTTGTGCTGCCCGGCAACACGGAGTTCGTCCGCGCCGTCGTGCCTCCGCTTCCCTTTGAAAACGAACGCTTCGATTGCGTGATTTCATTCCAGGTGATCGAACATATCCGCCGCGACCGCGAGCTGGTGCGCGAGGTGAAACGGGTGCTCCGACCGGGCGGCCGCTTCATCGTCACCACGCCCAACGCCCGCATGTCGCTCACGCGCAACCCATGGCATGTGAGGGAATATACGCCGGAAGAACTCGCCGTGCTGCTCGCCGGCGAATTCGCGTCGGTCGAGGCGATGGGGGTCTGCGGCAACCGGCGCGTGGAAGCCTATTACGAGAAAAACCGGGAGGGCGTCAGGCGGATCACCCGCTTCGATCCTCTGAAGCTGCAATACCGCCTGCCGCGCTGGATGCTGCGCCTGCCCTACGACCTGATGAACCGCCTCAACCGCCGACGGCTGCTGGCACAGAACCGCGACCTGACCGCCTCGATCCGCATGGAGGATTACCGGATCGGCCCGGTGACGGACAGCTGCTTCGACCTGTTCTACATCGCACGGAAATAGATCACCGCACCGCCTTTTCGTATTCGAGCACCGCCTTGCGCAGTTCGCCGCCGAAACGGTACTCCCCGTCGGAGCCGTCGTTGCGCACCACGCGGTGACAGGGAATGATGTAACCGATCGGATTGCGCTCCACGGCTGCCGCCACCGCTTTCACCGACTTCGGACACCCCAATTCCCGCGCCAGCCGCGCGTAGCTGATACGGGCGCCGACGGGCACCTCCAGCAAGGCCGTCCAGACCAGGATCTCGAACGGCGTTCCCACCAGATTCAGGGTCACATCTCCGCAGGCGAACAGATTGACCGCGTCGGTGGTCTGGCGCAGCGTCGCTCGGGGGAAACGCTCCCGCAATTCGCACTCCGCCTTGTCCTCGCATGCGGTCACATAGATGATCGCGCAGATGCCCCGGTCGTTCCAGGCCGCCAGCACCTCTCCGAAAGGCGTCTCGTTGAACGAATAATCCAGGTGACGAATCTGGTTGCGGTCATAGGTCTTGTTGATCTTCATGGCGCTTGTTTTCCGATGCGGGCCGCAAATCGCAAGCCAAATCCCCCTCTTCGGAAAGCGGGCACACTTTGGACGGTTTTTTGCATCGTCCCGGCTGCCCGCGCTATGGCGGAGGATCGAAATGGCCAGAGAACTCACCTTCAGGATCGGACGGAAAACATTCCGCGCCGCGCCCGTCAAAATCGACAGGCGCAAGCTCTACGGGTGGGCGGGCATCGCGGCCTACGACGATGCCGGCGGCCCCTGTACGGTGGTCAGCACCGACGAAACGGGCACGCTCATCATCCCCAAAGGGGGCACCGCCGTGGGGCTTCTCTCTCCCGACGGCCGCTGGGTCGAGCGCAGCGAACTCCGGACCGTGCGGGCCGACGGCTCACCCGCCGAGCTGCTCGCCTCGAGTTTTACGGGCGTCGTGGCACTCGACCGAAAGGTTTCCGACGAGGAGTTCCTCGACCACGACATCACCGATTTTTACGAACTGCGCACGGAGGACGGCGAGCCGGCGGAACGGATCGGGGAGACCATCTTCGGATTCGACTACTGCTACAACGACGGATGCGAAGGCAATCCCGCGTTCGTGCTCACCGCCGGCGGGCGGTTGTTCCTGCTTGTCGGACGCAGGCTCCTCTTCGACTGGGTCGGCTACGAGGAGCCCGGCTACCTCGACGAAGAGACCGCCGACGAGGAGCCGGACGACACGTTCGATTTCGCCATGTTTGCCGAGCCATGATCCGTCCCATCCATATTGCCAACGACAAACGGCGCGACGCCCGCGTCGCCTTTGAATCCCGCCCTGCGGGGGAGGCGCTGCGCCGCGTACTGCCCTCGGGTGAGGAGCCTCTGCCCGTAAGAGTGCTCAAGGCCACGGCGGAGCGTTCCGCCGACGAACTGCTGGCCCGTTACGGCGCGCCCGACAACCTCGTCCTCGCCCTGACGGAAGGGGATCCCGACGTGGACCCCGAACAAACGGGTCGGCGGCTCATGCGCACCCGGCGGGTTTTCGTCGATAGCCGCTGGAACATCGCCTATCACGTGAACCTCTACCGGATCATTTACGGCCCGGACGGTGTCGAGCGCGAGCGGCGCGATCTGAACAAAGTACCGGGCAACGTCAATGCCGAACTGCCCCTGCGCTGGTCGGGGCGGCTCGTTCCGAAACGGGAAGCGCTGCGGCGATTCGTCTTCACGCACAACTACCAGCTTCGCCATGTGGACGGCGCAACGTTCGACTTCCTCTACAACATGGCCGCCGAGCTCCACCGTGCCCACGCGCTGGCGCTGATCGGAGCGGGACGCAGGGGGCTCGATCCGATCCTGATGAGCCGCGGAGGACAACCCTACCGGGGATTTCTCGAAGGGCGCGTGGAGGGGGAACGTTACTGCCTGATCCTCCGACTGACGGACATTGAACTCAAAACAGCGGACCATGAAGATCGATGACGGACGCATGCGGGCCATGCATGGCTACGAGGAGGGGAAGATCGACGCCGTCGATACCGCGTCCTCCTCGCTGGCGCTCTCCTACAAGAAGGATTTTCTCAAGCATTTCATCCCCATCACGCGGCAGCAGATCGGACAGCGGCTGACAGGGAATCGCTACTACGTTACCCGCAAGTACGACGGCGAATACGCCATCATCTTCCACGACGGCGGGCAGACGGTGACCATCAACCGCTCGGGACGCGTACGCCGCGGCATTCCCTGCATCGAGGAGGCGGGGCGGCTGCTCGACGCCGCCGGCATCCGGCAGGCCGTCGTACCCGCCGAAATCTATGTGGAGGCGGGGCAGGGACGCGGACGGCTCAATGCGCTGCTCTCGGCTCTGGCCGACCGCCGGCGCATCGGCTCGCTGCGGCTGGCCGTCTTCGACCTGCTGGAAACGGACGGCAAACCCGTCAGGGGCAGTTACGGCGAAATATGGAAACGGCTCGAAGGAATCTTCTCCGGCGGCAAACTTGTCCATCCGGTCGAAATGGAGGTCGCAGCCTCGGCCGAGGGGGTGGAGGCGATCTACGACGACTGGGTCGAACGGGAGGGCGGCGAAGGGTTGGTGGTGCGCAGCGACGGGCCGTTCGTTTACAAGATCAAACCCCGCCACAGCCTCGACGCCGTGGTGGTCGGTTTTTCCGAAGGGACGGGTTCGATGAAGGGACAGGTACGGTCGCTGCTGCTGGCCCTGATGCCCGCCGAAGGACGCTATCAGGTAGTCGGCCGCGTGGGAAGCGGACTGACCGAGGAGATGCGCGAAACGCTTTACAGCCGGTTTTCCCGCGAAGTCATCCCATCGGAATACATCGTGACCGACATGGATTACGTGGCTTTCCGCATGATCCGTCCCGAGACGGTCATCGAACTGACGGCCGGCGACCTGCTCTACGAGACCGAATCGGGCCCGAAGCAGAACACCGTGCTGCGCATCGAGGCGAATGCCTACCGCATAGCCGCGACGGTGGACGGAGTGAAGCTGCTCGCGCCGGTTTTCGTGCGGGTCAGGATGGACAAACGAGCCGATGCCTCCGACGTGCGCCTCGCACAGATCGAGCGTTTCACCGCCTCGTTCGATCCGACGACGGCGCAGGAGCGGCCCGCGCCCGAATCCCTGCCGGTCAGTACCCTGCTTTTCCGCGAGGTTTATCTCAAGACACTCGGCGGAAAGACGATGGTGCAGAAATTCATGGTCTGGAAAACCAACAAAGAGCAGACGGGAGAATATCCCGCCTTCGTTCTCTATCACGCCAACTTCTCACCGGGGCGCGCCGACCCGCTCCGCCGGGAGGTGAAAGTATCGTCGAATGCCGCCCAGATCGGACGGCTGCTCAGGGAGTCGCTCGAGCAGAACGTGCGGGGCGGCTGGTCGAAAGCCGCGACCTTCCATGCCGCGCGAAACGGGGTGGCCTTCAACGGCACCCCAAAACCCGACCGCACCGACGGGTCCGCGCCGGCCAAAAACTCCTCGCACGGCGGGAAAGCCGGAAGCGCCGGCCGGACAGCCGGCCGCGGCGCCGCCAAAAAAACCGCCGGAGCGGAGCAACCCCGCACGGCCTCCGCCGCACTTTCGGGCACAAACGCCCCTTCCCGGCGAAAATAGCTGGCACCGACCATCTTTCGGTTCAAACAGGCAACTCCGCCGCAGGGGTTTTGCACCATATTTGAGTGCAACGGCCCATTGTGCATAGTGAGGGCCGACGGCTGGTCATACGAAACATCCGAACGGCACTTCAAAACGCCCGCGATTATGAAAGAAGGGGTTTTCTACATGTTCATATCCTCCTTTATCGCCCTGTTTCCGGTGACCAATCCCATCGGATCAGGGCTGATAATCAACGGATTTTTGGCGGGGCTGGAACAGTCGGCACGAAAATCCGTCATCCGCCGCATCATCCTCAACTACCTGCTCATCGGCATCGGCAGCCTGGCCATCGGCCATCTGGTGCTCTCGCTGTTCGACCTGTCGCTGCCGATCGTCCAGTTGGGCGGCGGCCTGCTGATCTGCAAAACCGCCCTGCAATGGCTCGGCAACTCCGACTCCACCGTCAGCAGTCCGACGGACAAAGCCGCCGACCCGATCAGCCTGCGCAAAGCGGTGGAGTCGCAGGTTTTCTATCCGATCACCTTTCCCGTGAGCATCGGCCCCGGCAGCATCTCGGTCATCTTCACGCTCATGGCCTCGGCCAGCATCAGGGGCAACCTGGGCAGAAGCATCCTCAACTATGCGATCATCGCGCTCGTAATCGCCCTCATGTGCCTGATCCTTTACCTCATCTTATCGCCGGGACAGCGGATCATCCGCAAAATAGGCGTAACGGCCACGCAGGTAATCAACAAGATGGTCGCCTTCTTCACCTTCTGCGTAGGCATCCAGATCATCGCCTCGGGCATCGCCAAACTGTTCCACCTCACCATGCTATAACCGCGAAACAATACGACCGCCATGCAGACCACAAATCCGGATATCCTGATCGACAACGCCGAAATTTTCAACGGACGGGACGAAGCGACCGTGCGGGGCAATGTGCTGATCCGCGGCAACCGGATCGAAAAAATATCCCCGGCACCGATTCCGATCGCACCGGGCGACAATACGATTCTACTCGACGGCACCGGGAGGTTTCTCATGCCCGGACTGATCGACGCCCACTGGCACGCCTACCTGTGCTGCAACACCCCGATCGAATTGCTGACCCGCGATGTCTCCTATTCGCACCTGGTCGCCGGACAGGAGGCCGCCGCAACCCTGCAAAGGGGATTCACCACCATCCGCGACGCAGGCGGGCCCGTATTCGGACTCAAATACGCCATCGACACGGGGGTGCTGCAAGGCCCTCGGATATACCCCAGCGGAGCCATGATCTCCCAAACCTCAGGACACGGCGACTTCCGCATGATCTACGAACACGGCCATGCGGGATGCGGCTGCGAAACTGCACGGGTCGAAGCGATCGGCGCATCGCGGATCGTGGACGGAGCGGATGCAGTGACGACGGCAACCCGTGAAAACCTGCGGCAGGGCGCGTCTCAGATCAAGCTGCTGACGGGCGGCGGCGCAGCCTCCCTCTACGACCCGCTGGACGTGACCGAATTTTTCGAGGAGGAGATTCGCGCGGCCGTCAAAGCGGCGGAAGACTGGGGTACCTATGTCATGGTCCATGTCTATACCCCCGAAGGCATCGCACGTGCACTCCGAGCCGGTGTCCGCAGCATCGAGCACGGCCATCTGATCGACGAGCCGACCATGGAGCTGCTGGCCCGCAGCGACGCATGGCTCAGCACCCAGCCCTTCACCGTCGAAGACAACACCTACCCGACACCGGAGCAGCAGGCCAAGCATATCCGGATCACCCAGGGCACCGACAAGGCCTACACGCTCGCCAGACAGTACGACGTAAAACTCGCCTGGGGCACCGACCTGCTGTTCAACCCCGCGAACACGAGAAAACAGAACCACGGCATCGTGAAGCTGCAAAAGTGGTTCTCCAACTTCCGGATTCTTCGGATGGTGACTTACGACAATGCCTGTCTGCTGGCTCTCTCCGGCCCCCGAAACCCCTATCCGGGCAAATTGGGAATCATCGAGCCGGGAGCGTTTGCCGACCTGTTGCTCGTGGAGGGCAACCCGCTGGAAAACCTCGGACTCATGGAAGATCCCGCGACCAACTTCCGGGTCATCGTCAAAAACGGCGTGATCTGCAAAAACACCCTGCAGAACGAACCGGCACAGCAAAACGGCCAAAACGGCATCCCGCACGAAACCACGGCATAAATGAACCGACTTAAGACCGTCATCCTCTCCGCCTGCCTGTCGGCGGCACTCTTTCCGGACGCATCCGCCCAGGAGCACGGACTCGCCCTCAGTTTCGACCAGGCATCGGCATTGGTCGGCGACAGCCGCAGCATCCGGATCGCCGACCGGGAAGTGGAGCTGGCCGAAACCGAGCGGCAGCGGATGAACGCGTTCTGGTATCCGCAGCTCACGGCCACCGGAGCCTACGTGCATCTGGCCAACCGCATCCAGGTCAAGGAATCCCTCTCCACGTTCACCGACCCGCTCAAAGACTTCATCCACTCCGTCATCCCCGGCGAAGAGCTCATCTCCTCGCTGTTGGACCGGATCGGCAGCCGGTCGTTCGGCGTTCCGCTGGCCCCCGCCGACGTCACGACCATCGATCTGGTCGCAACGCTTCCTCTCATCACGGGCGGCAAGCGCATTTATGCGGGCCGTATCGGCCGGTCGTTGGTAGGGCTGGCCGAGACGGGCCGGCGGCAGGTGAGCGACGCCCAGCAAATCCTGCTGGTCGAAACCTATTTCGGCCTGCGCCTCGGCCAAAAGATCGTCGCGGTCAAACGGCAAACCCTCGAGGCGTTCGAGCTCCATCTGCGCAACGCCCTGAAACTCGAAGCCAACGGCATGCTCACCAAAACCGAGCGGCTCCTCTTCCAGGTCAATCGGGACGAGGCACGCCGCGAACTGGAGGCAGCGGAGAAAGACCTCGACCTCGCGCAGCAGGCGTTCAAAACCCTCGTGCAGCTCGACACGGACGAAAACATCGCACCCGTCACCCCGCTGTTCATCCACGAATCCCTGCCCTCACCCGCTTTTTTCAAGGAGCGGACGACGCAGAACAGCCCCCTGCTGCAAGGACTGGGCATCCGGCAGGAGATCCAGCACAACGAACTGCGGATAGCCAACTCGGCCTACATACCCACCGTCGGTCTGTTCGGCAAACAGACGCTCTATGCCCATGGAATCCGCAAAAACCTCCTGCCCCGCACCCTCGTCGGGGTGGGTTTGAGCTGGACAATCTTCGACGGCCTCGGGCGCGAAAAGAAGATCCGGCAGGCCAGGATCAACAGCCGCATCCTCGAAACGGAGCGGGAGAAAGCTGCCGACGACCTCGCGCTCGCGGTCGATCGGTTCTATAATCAGACCCGTATCGCGCTGGACAATGTGGCGGCGCTGCGCACTACGGTCGAGATGAGCCGCGAGATCGTGCGGGCCCGTCAGAAATCCTTCCTCGAAGGCATGGCCACCCCGACCGAGGTGATCGACGCCGAACTGCTGCTGGCCAAAGTGAAAATCGCCACCCTGACGGCTTTCTACCAGTTCGACGTGGGCCTCATCAACCTGCTCGCGGTCAGCGGCATGACCGACGCATTCCCTCACTACGCACACACCGGAAGCGACGAAGCTTCCGCACTCAACCCATGACAATGTGAACGATATGGACAAAAGCAGAAAATACATCGCCATCGCATTCGTGGTCGTCCTGGCGGCGGTCGTGATCGTCTCGGTCGTCGGAATCCTCACCCTGCGCAAAAAACCCGATATCCTGCAGGGGCAGATCGAAGCGACGGAGATTCGGATTTCGGGCAAGCTGCCGGGCCGCATCGACCGCTTCCTGGTGGAGGAGGGGCAAAACGTCAGGCAGGGGGACACGCTGGTAGTCATCAACAGTCCGGAGGTCGTGGCGAAGTACGACCAGGTCACTGCCGTGAAAAATGCCGCCTGGTATGAAAACCAGAAAATCGAGGAGGGCACCCGCAAGCAGATCGTCGCCTCCATGTACCAGCTCTGGTCGAAGAGCAAATCCGACCTCGCTCTGGCCCGCACCACCTACCAGCGGTTCGAGGCGTTATACCGCGACAGCGTGGTTTCGTCCCAGCGCCGGGACGAAGCCGAAGCCATTTACAAAGGGGCGCTCGCGGGCGAACGCGCGGCATACCAGCAATACCGCATGGCGGCCGACGGCGCCCGCATACAGGACCGCGAAAGCGCACAATCGCTCGTCGATGCCGCCGAGAGCACGGTGCAGGAGGTCGCCGCCCTGTTGCAGGACGCACGGCTCGTGGCGCCCGAGTCGGGACAGATCGCCGTCATCTATCCCAAGCGGGGCGAGCTCGTGGCGCCCGGCGCACCGATCATGTCGCTGGTCGTACTCGAACAGGCGCATGCCGTGCTGAATGTGCGGGAGGACCTGATGCCCCGGTTTCGGATGCACGGACGGTTCCGCGGCGACGTTCCCGCCATCGACCGCACAGGCATCGAATTCGAGGTCTATTACATCAGCCCGCTCGGCAGCTACTCGACCTGGAAATCCACCAAGCAGGTCGGCAGCTATGATATGCGAACGTTCGAGATCAAGGCCCGCACCGTTTCGCCCGAAAACGACCTGCGGCCCGGAATGTCGGTACTCGTGAACCTCGGCACCCTTTAACACGGTACCGCCATGTCCCGCAGCGAAGGAGCGTTTCACCGTGTCGTCCGGCGCGAGCTGCATCGGATGGTTTCCCGCAGGCTCTACTTCGGCGTGTGCGTCGTACTGCCCCTCTTCTGCCTGCTGTTCATGGCCACGATCTTCGGTGACGGGCAGATGGAAAACATTCCCATCGGGATCGTCGATCTCGACGCGACGGCCACCTCCCGTCAGATCGCGCGCACCGTGGCTTCGGTGCCGACAACACGGGTAACGGCCCGCTATGCGGAGGAAACGGACGCACGGGAAGCCATGCAGCGCAAGGAAATTTACGCTTACGTCGTCATCCCCGAACGCTTCGAGTCCGACCTGCTGGGAGGACGCAACGCCCCCCTGCCCTATTATTACCACTTCGCCCTGTTGAGCGTCGGGGTCGAAATCCGCAGCGCGATGGAGACCGTGATGGCCGCAATCTCCGTCTCCCCGGTCGCGGCGGCGGGGCTAGCAGCGGGAGCAGCGGAACAAAGCATCGGGAGTTTTCTGCTCCCCGTAACCATGCAGGCGCACCCGCTCTTCAATCCGTCGCTCGATTATTCGATTTACCTGACCAACCCGTTTTTCTTCATCCTGCTGCAAATCCTCATCCTGCTGGTCACGCTGTACGTACTGGGCAGCGAGATCAAATTCGGGACGGCAGGCAACTGGTTGCAGACGGCCGGCATGAACATCCTTGCCGCCGTTGCGGGCAAGCTGCTTCCCTACACCGTCATCTTCATCCTCATGGGCATTCTGGGCAATTACGTCGTGTTCGGCATACTCCGCATCCCCCTCGCCACGAGCTTCTGGCCCGTAAACCTCACCACGGCTCTGTTCGTCGTGGCGACCCAGGCGCTCGGGGTTTTCCTCTTCTCGCTCTTCCCCGCGCTGAGCATCGTCATCAGCGTCGCCTCGATGGTCGGGTCGCTCGGCGCCACCCTCTCGGGCGTAACCTTTCCCGTTACAGCCATGTATCCGGCCATCCGGCTGCTCTCCTTCCTGTTCCCCGTCCGCCACTTCGTCGAAATCAACCAGAATATCCTCTACGGGGACTATGGCTTCGCCTATACCTGGCAGAATGTGAGCTACCTGTTGCTCTTCCCGCTGGCGGCCCTGGTCATTCTCCCCCATCTGAAACGTGCAACCCTTAGCGGCAAATATGAAAACATCGACTGAAACGCAGGGGCATCTGTCCGCCATAGCGACCTGTGCGATCCGGGAGTTCCGCATGATCGCCACGAGCTACTCGATCCTGCTCGTGATGATCGGGGGAATATTCGTTTACGGGCTGCTTTATAACTATATGTATGCTCCCAACCTGATCCGCGAAGCCCCCGTCACGGTGGTCGATATATCGAACACCCCGCTCAGCCGGGCGTATGCGCGGCTGCTCGACGCCTCTCCCCAGGTGGCCGTTTACAGCCACGCGCCGGATATGCCCGCAGCGAAAACCAAGATGAAAACCGACCGCACGGTGGGAATCGTTTTCATCCCGGAAGATTTTGAAAGCCGTGTGGGTCGGGGCGAGCAATCCGTTTTTCTGGCTTTCGGCAACACCAGCGCCTTTCTCGACTTCGCCGCGCTCGAAGAGGCGGCTGCCGGCGCCATGCGGGAGCTCGACGGACGAGTCCGGCCCAATATGGCGGTCTTTCTGCCGCCCCCGGCGCTTTACGCCATGTCGCAGACCCCGGCAGCCGAGGTCGTGGGGACAGCCCTCTACAACCCGACGGAAGGTTACGGCAGCTACCTGATCCCCGCCGTACTCATAATCATAATTTTCCAGACGCTCCTGATGGTGACGGGGATGATTGCAGGGCGGGAACGTTACGAAGGCACCCTTCTTTTCCATGCGCGCAACGGTCTCGGATTCGGCCGAATGGCCGATGCGGTGGCGGGAAAGACCTTCGCCTACTGCACGCTCTACGCCGTCTTCGCCCTCTTTCTGGTCGGACTGCTGCCCGGGCTGTTCAGCATCCCCCATATCGGCAGCGGATGGAATACCGTCATGCTGTTCATCCCCTACCTGCTTGCGACCTGCTTTTTCGGACTGACCGGCTCCCTGTTTTTCGCCGATTCGGAAAGCCCGATCCTGATGATTACCTTTTTCTCGGTCGGTCTGATTTTCCTGTCGGGCATCTCCTACCCGCTAGAGCTGATGCCCTGGTACTGGCGCGCCTTCCACTTCGTCATCCCGGCGCCGCCGGCTGTGCTGGCCTTCATCAAGCTGAACTCGATGGATGCGACGATGGCCGATATTCGTACCGAATACCTGACGCTATGGCTCCAATGTGCGTTTTATTTCGTCACGGCCTGTCTCGTCTTTCGGTACAATATCCGCAGGGCGATGGAACGCCGGGTGCCTGCGCGCATGGGCCGGCAGTGACCCTACTTCTTATGCGCTGCGATCGCCAGCAGCACGCCCAGCGCTACGCCCAGCAACGCGGCAAAGAGCACGCGGGCATCCCCCGGCAACAGGAAGGTGATCGTATGGGCCGGATACCAGAACAGGGGAATGGTCTTTTTGAATACGAAATCCCATTGCCGGTGCCAGTTCAGGCCGGCGAGCAGGTCGCCCATGTGCATCGGGGTGAAGAAGCCCCGCAGGGTTCCGCCAGTAGCGAGGATATGCGTGTCGGTGAGCTTGTGCATCGTCATGAACAGCGGGGCGAAAATGGTATTCATGGCCACGGAGATACAAAACGCGACGAACACTTTTGACCAGGAAAGCCCCGCCCCCATCAACGCGGGGGCGTCGTCCATGCCGAGCGACGCGAGCAGCGCAGGCACCCCGGCGGCGAATACAGTCATCGCCATGCTGATACCCACACCGAGCACGCCCCAGACCAATGCGCGGGGCGCGATTCCGAAACCCGGCATCGAATAAACCCCATGCGTGATACGCAGCCCGACGCACTCGCCGAAAGTAGATAACAAAGCGAACTTCAGAAAACTCATCGTCAGGCCATGCCGGGCGTTGAAGCCCTTGTAAAATTCATAAACGGCGGGAAAAACGAAGAACACGGCAACCACGGCGGCGACGCAGAGGAGGACGATCACATCTTTTTTCTTCATACGATTCGGAAGAGGGTCAATCAATCGGAGCGCAATTTAAGCAAATTATTCCGTTCGGCATAACCCTTCGGAACATTATCCCGTCAGGGGACAGCAGAAAGCACCCACAAACAGACGGCGGCACGATTGAAAATCGTGCCGCCGGATAATTCAACGATATCACTCCGGGGTTTCTGCCCCGAATAGGATCAGTACTCCTCCTCGTTGAAGAAAAAGTCGTCCTTTGACGGATAATCGGGCCAAATATCTTCGATGGATTCGTAAATATCCCCTTCGTCCTCAATCTCCTGCAGGTTTTCGAGCACTTCCAGAGGCGCACCCGAACGCACGGCGTAGTCGATCAACTCCTCTTTGGTCGCCGGCCACGGAGCATCTTCGAGTTTCGATGCAAGCTCTAATGTCCAATACATAATTCAAACCTTTTAAGTACCTATCCACAAGACGATTACCAATCAACCCACCGTATCGTCCTCTTCCTATGGGATGCAAATGTATAAAAAAATCGAGAAAAACAAATAAAATACCCGATTTCCTTGCACGTGTCCCGGCATTGCCGCAGATCATCTGCGATCCACCTGTTCGGAAGCAGCATCACCGTTGCAACAGCCATGCCGCCAGCCCGCACCTTCTATTCAAAAGGATTCCCTACGCCTGACCGAACCGCAGTCCGATAAATAGAGAATTTTTTCACCCGGCAATCCCGCCGCATCAGGGTTCCCAGAGCGTCTCCTCCACCTGGAAATGGAGGGTCAGCGCACGCCCAAGCAGATAGAAATAGTCGGAAAGCCGGTTGAGATAGACGAGCGCACGGCGGTCTGTTTCGTGCGCGGCGTCGGCCCGGAGCGCGGCACGCTCGGCACGCCGGCAGACGGTGCGGCAGACATGGCAGAGCGAGACGGCGCGATTCCCGCCGGGAATGGTGAAATTGGTGATCTGCGGCACCGCGGCCTGCATCGTGTCGATCCGTTCTTCCAGGTAGCCGACGGCCTCTTCGCCCAAAGCCGGAACCTTGCCGTCACCTCCCTGCCCGACGGCCAGCAAAGCCGCGACGGTCATCAACCGGGATTCGATCCGGTTGAGATCGGCCACATAGGGACCGAGCGCCGGATCGTCCGACAGATTATCCTTGAGCAGCGCCGCAAAAGCGATCAGCTCATCGACCGAGCCGTAAGCCTCGACCCGCACATCCGTTTTGAAAACACGTTCCCCGCCAATGAGCGCGGTGGTGCCTTTGTCGCCTGTTTTGGTATATACTTTCATATCCTGAAATGTTGCTTGGGCAAATGGTTGTTGAACAGCAGCAGATACCCCCGGTTATCTACCGAAGTCGAAGGGTGCGCCTCCGCGATGCGGCGGCACAGCTCCGTTCGCTCCTGGCTGTCATAAGGCCCCATCAGGCAGACGGTTGCGCCCCGTTCTTCCGCCCCGTGCACGAGAGCGAGGGTTTCGGCTGCCGGCATCTCGTGCGTCAGCACGTTCAGCTCGACCGCTTCCGCACAATTCACGCCAAACGTAGCGTACCCGCAGTGATGCAACAGATTCTGCAACTCCGCGGCACGCCGCGCCGACACGCCGGCAGCACGAAGCGCCTCGTAGAAAGCCCGGTCGCCGGCCGGAAATCCGCGCCGCATAAAAACTTCCCGCACCAGTGCGTACACGAACGGGGAGTGAACTCCGTGCCCGCGGAAATGGCGGGCGCGGGCGAGCCGGTTCCCCAGCCGCTCCACCCTGCCGGTAAGGCGGCGAATATTTTGCCGTCCGCCGTTCATTGTTTCAGCATACCGGCCAGCCGTCCGGTCGAAAAGGCGATCTGCAGGTTGTATCCTCCCGTGTCGGCATCCAGGTCGAGCACCTCGCCGGCGAAATAGAGGCCCCGCACTCGGCGCGATTCCATCGTCAGGGGATTCACCTCGGCGCAATCGACTCCCCCGGCCGTGACCACCGCATACTCGAACGGCGCGTAATCCGTGATGGGAAAGACCATGCCCTTGAGCACCTTAATCAGTCGTTCGATCTGTGCATCCGCCACTTTGCGCATATAGACCCGCGAATTGACATCCAGCTCATAGGCGAGCGGCATGACCAGCGACTTGGGAACCAGCTTACGCAGCAGCTCCGAGAAAAACTCCTCCGGCCCCAGCGCCTCCCTTTCGCGGACGATCCGATCCCGCAGGATTTGTTCGTCGAGCGCGGGTTTCAGGTCGAGCACCAGTTTGACCGAACGGCCGTCGATGAGCGCATCGACCGCATCGCGGCTCACACGCAGTGCCACGGCGCCCTCGATGCCGCGCTCGGAGAAGCCGACCTCGCCGAACTCCTCCCGCACAGGTTCGTTGTCCACGAAAAGGCGGGCGCCTACGTTGCGCAGCAGCAACCCGCTCAGATGGGGCATCTGGGGGTGCGACGAACGCAGCGGGGTGAGCGACGGACGGAGCGGCTCGATGCGGTGTCCCAGGTCGGCAGCGAACGCATAGCCGTCGCCCGTGGAGCCCGTGGACGGATAGGATACGCCGCCCGTGGCCAGGATGATGCGGTCGCACTCCTCCTTGCGCTCGAATCCACGGCGGTTGATATACTTCACGCCGAAAACCCGCTGACCGAGCGTCATGATCTCCGTCACCTGCGTGTCGTAACAGATCTTCACGCCGTTTTCCACGCAGTATTCCAGCAGGGCGTTGGCGATGTCCCATGCCTTGCCGCTCTGCGGGAAGACCCGCTCGCCCCGTTCGGTATCCAGCCTGACCCCCATCCGCTCGAAAAATCGGATCGTCGCCCGGTTGTTGAACTCGGCGAAAGCCGGGGCGAAAAATTCGGCGTTCGCACGCACATGCTCCGCGAACTCCTCGGCGGGCCGGGCATTGGTCACGTTGCAGCGCCCTTTGCCCGTGATGCGCACCTTGCGGCCCGACTTTTCCATCTTTTCCAGCAGCAATACCCGCAATCCGTTGCGGGCCGCCGTTCCTGCGGCCATCATACCTGCGGCGCCTGCGCCGACGACGATCACGTCGTAACCCACTCGTTCGATCTGTTCCATACGGGCACAAAGATAGGCAATAATCCCCAAACGCCGTCGCGATTCCGCGGGATTATTCGCCCGGGTGTCTCCCTTTCCGACCGCATCGCCCGGGGATGCCCCCGCCGACGGAACGAATGGAATAAACGGCGGGACGACGCCGGAATATTTCTCTGCCGGAATTGCAAATCGGCGATTATCCATTATCTTTGCGGTCGCAAAAACGTTCTGAAAGTTATGTTGAGTAGAAGATTATTACGGACAAAGGCGATCAAGGCCCTCTATGCACACCTCAAATCGGAGGCCGACAACATGATCGCCACCGAAAAGACCCTGCTCGCCTCGATCGACAAGGCATACGACCTCTATTTCCAGATGCTGGTTCTTCCGGTCGAAATCGCCCGTTACGCCGAGCAGCGCCAGGAGCTGGCCCGCCGCAAAAAACTGCCTACTCACGAAGACCTCCACCCCAATACCAAATTCGTGGAGAACGAGGCGATCCGCCGTTTGGCCGACAGCGACGCGGTCGGCGACTACGTCGCTTCCCGCAAGCTGGGATGGGCGCGTAATCCGGAGTTGATCCGCACCCTCTACAACCGGCTTATCGAAACCGACTACTACAAGAGCTACATGGCCTCCGAAACCCGTTCCCTGAAGGAGGACGAGCAGCTGCTCGAGCGATTTTTCGCTTCCGAGCTGCAGGAGTGCGATGCCCTCGACGAAGCGCTGGACGAACAGTCGATCCTCTGGAACGACGACCTGGGCCATGTGCTGACCATGGTGATCCGCACGCTGGCGGCCATGCGCCAGTCGCACAAAGATGTGAAGGTACTGCCCAAATTCAAAAACGACGACGACCTGGACTTCGTGCGGACGCTCTTCGAGAAAACCCTCATCAATTACAGCGAAAACCTGCGCTATATCGAGAAGTTCACTCGTAACTGGGACGTCGAGCGCATCGTCTTCATGGACAACCTCATCATGGCGACCGCCCTGACCGAGCTGGTGTCGTTCCCCTCGATTCCCGTCAAGGTCACCCTGGACGAATACATCGACCTGTCCAAGTACTACTCCACTCCCGGCAGCAGCACTTTCATCAACGGGGTGCTCGACAAGATCGTCGAATCGCTCACCCAGGAGGGGAAAATCCGCAAAACGGGCCGGGGGCTGATCGGATGATGCGCCGCCTGCTTCTTCCGGCGCTGCTCGCTCTGGCCGCTGCCGCATGCAGTCCCCGGAAAACGGTCGGCTACGGAGGCGAAATCATCCCCGTAACGGACACGATCCTGCGCACGGGCGGCTCCGATACGATCCGTTTCGGACGGATGCACGAGGGAGAGATCGCCGCCAAACGGATCGTATTCGACAATCGCAGCCCGCGCTCGTTTGTTGTCACCTCCTATGAGGTCTCCTGCCATTGCACCGAACTCGCATTTGACAATCAACCCGTTATCCCGGGCGAGGGGTTGCGTGCAACCGTCACCTTCGATACCCGGGGCGAACGGGGTTGGCAGATGAAGCTGATGAAGGTTTACTTCTCGGGCTCGCGCGAACCGCTGCGGCTCTTTATCGAGGCCGATGTGGAATAAACTTGGATATTGCGTAAAAATCACTATATTTGTCCGGTCGAAGCGACAGAAAACAAGTAAAACATAACGAAGTATGATTAATTTCCTTCAAGCGGCCGACGTGGTGGTGGAACAGCCCCAGCAGCCCGCAAACTACAGCCTCTTCATCATGATCGGTCTGATGATCCTGGTGCTCTGGCTTTTCATGTGGCGTCCGGAGTCGAAGCGCCGCAAGCAGATGGCCCAGTTCCGCGCAGGTCTGAAAAAAGGCGACAAGGTGGTGACTGCCGGCGGTATTTACGGCGTTATCAAAGAGGTGCGCGAAAGCTCGGTGCTGATCGACGTGGACAGCAACGTGACGCTGCGCATCGACAAGAACATGATCGTGGCCGACTCTTCCGAGCAGCAGGCCCAGAAATAAACCTTTCGGCAAAATTCAAAGGCGACTTCCGACGGGGTCGCCTTTTTCGTGATTCCGACCTAAGGCCAAACGGCCCGACCGCCGCATGTGAACGAATCGGCCGTGCTCACCTGTGCGCAGCGGGCACCCGACCATTCGTCCTATCAATCCGATCCTGAAGAAACCATGAAAAAAACCTATTCCTACCAGACTATGGGCACCTGTTCCAGACAGATCGACCTGGAGCTGGAGGGGGACGTCGTGCGAAGCGTCCGCTTCACGGGCGGCTGCCAGGGCAACACCACGGGAATCGCCACGCTGGTCCGCGGTATGCGGGCCGCGGAGGTGATCGAACGGCTCGGCGGAATCGACTGCAAGGGCCGCGGCACCTCGTGTCCCGATCAGCTCGCCTGCGCATTGCGCCGAATGCTCGCGGAATAGCCGTTCACCTGCGCAGGTGCCGTCGCAACGAATGACCTCCACGCCGCCCCGACCGAAACCGGCAGCACCTCATCGGGCGGACACGTCCGGTTTGCCCGATGAGGCGCAGCCCGGAAAACGGCATGAAAAAAACGGCCCCCGAAGAGGCCGCCGCTTTGGTTGAACTACCAGGACTCGAACCTGGAACGACAGAACCAAAATCTGCTGTGTTACCATTACACCATAGTTCAATCCCATCGGCTCGTAAGCCGATGCAAAGGTAGGGCAAAGATTCCAGATTACAAAATTTTGCGATCAAATTGTATCCCGGTCCCTTTTACGGGATTTTTTACTACTTTTGCGTCGTGAAACGCTGGCTGATACTCCTGCTGCTGGGCCTGATGCCCCTGCTCTATGCCGCCGACGGCGCCCGCGCGACGTCGGAAGGTCCCTGCGGCAATGTTCCCGCCTCCCTCTGCCAGGGCGACGGAGAGACATGCAGCCCGCTCGCAGCCCCGCTGTTCGCCATGCCCGGAAGCTCGTCCAACATCCAGCTTTCGGAGGCGGGCACACAAGCCGGCAAGACCCGTCTGCCGGTCATCTGCCTCGAGCAAACGGCATACCAGGCCACCCGAATCCAGATTTACCGCTCGGCCCTGCTGCGGGGCGTCCCGCGCTCGGAAGGCTATCTGACGGGGCGGCCCTGCGACCGCTTCCTCTACCCTTTCAGGAAAATTGTCATTTAGCGAACAAGTCCGCATGTACCCGGCCCTTTCGGAAAGCGTCGGGCGATACCGAATTGTTCAACGCCAAACGACTATTTTACCATGATTTCCAAAAACCACATTGACCGGGCGATTTACCACGCCTCGAAAGATATCGTATGCCGCCGTTACAACCCCCTGGCGGGAATTGTCCTGACCATCGTCGGCGCGGCCCTGCTCTGGGCCAACTACCACGTTTCCTATTTCGATGAGCGCGAACTGCTCGCACAATGGAACCTGCTGCTGAGCAGCTGCCTGCTCCTGACGGGGCTGACCATGATCTGCTACCGGCTCTTCGGCGACTCCTCGGCGCCGGTGGAACGCGCAACGGGCGAGCGGCTTTACCGCAGCGAGTACTTCTTCGAGACCAGCGAGCTCCCGCGCATCCGCGAGGCGGTCGAGACGGGTGATTTTTCCCTGATCGGCAAGCTGCCGCGCAGCTACCAGCCCGCAGCCGAAGTCGTTTGCTACCGCACCGAAAGCGGTTCGATCCTTGCGGCCCAACTCTTGCAAAGGCACGAACCGCAATGCGACGTCCTCGTATTCAGAGAGGGCAACTATACATTCTAAATAACATGCTATGATTCTTGCCATGATTCTGATCTTTGTGCTGGGCTATGTCTTCATCGCCCTCGAGCACAAGGTGCGCATCGACAAGGCGGCCATCGCCCTGGTCATGTGCGGGCTGCTGTGGACGGTTTACAGCCTGCTGGCCCACGACGCGCACATCGATTCCGAGATCATCGAACATCTGGGCGACACGAGCGAAATCCTCTTCTTCCTGATCGGTGCCATGACGATCGTCGATCTGATCGACTCGCACGGGGGATTCAACGTCATCACCGACCACATCACCACGCGCGACAAGCGCAAGTTGCTGTGGCTCTTGTCGCTCATCACCTTCTTCATGTCGGCGGCACTCGACAACATGACCACCACCATCATCATGGTCATGCTGCTGCGGCGGCTCATCACCGACAACCGCGAGCGCTGGATCTTCGCCAGCGTGATCGTCATTGCGGCCAACAGCGGTGGCGCCTGGTCGCCCATCGGCGACGTTACGACGATCATGCTCTGGATGCGGGGCAACGTCACGGCTTGGGCGCTGGTGCGCAACCTGTTCCTCCCCTGCCTGGTTTCCGTCGTCATCCCCACCGCCCTCGCGCTGCGCTATATCGGGAAAGGGAGCGTCATGCCCGCACCGCAAAACGCCGGAAGCGGACTGCCGCCCCACGTCGGACCCCGGCTTCAGAAATTCATGCTCGTCACGGGCGTGCTCAGCCTGCTGTTCGTGCCCGTCTTCAAAACCCTCACGGGGCTTCCTCCCTACATGGGGATGATGGTCTCGCTGGGCATCATGTGGATCGGGACGGAGATCATCTACGACACCCGGCGCTGCATGGAGGATTCAATCCAGAACCGCGTCTCGAAAGTCCTCAAGCACATCGACATGCCGACGATCCTCTTCTTCCTGGGCATCCTGATGGCCGTCGCAGCCCTCGAGAGCGCAGGCATCCTGGCGACGTTCGCCCAGACGCTCGACACCCGCGTCCACGAGGCTTTCACCATCGCCGGGGTCACGGGCCTGCTCTCCTCGGTCGTGGACAACGTGCCGCTCGTTGCGGCCTGCATGGGCATGTATCCGATCGCCGACGCGGCGACCATCGCCGCCAGCGCCGATCCGGCCTACATGCAGTCCTTCGTCCAGGACGGTATTTTCTGGCACCTGCTGACCTTCTGCGCCGGTGTCGGCGGCAGCCTGCTCATCATCGGCTCGGCGGCGGGCGTGGTCGCCATGGGGCTCGAAAAAATCAACTTCGGCTGGTACCTCAAGCACATCTCGCTGCTCGCGCTGGCCGGGTATGCCGCAGGCATGCTCGTGATCTATCTCGAACACCTGATCTTCCTCTGATCGGGCCTCACGGTCCATCCACTGAACGAAAGCCGGACTCCGCTTTGCGAAGTCCGGCTTTCGTTTCGGCCCGAAGCAATCACGCAGGCGCCGTGCCGTCATTTCACAAAAAACCCGGAAACCCGCATGGATTTCCGGGATGGGAAAGAGCCCGGAGGGGTGTTACTTCACCTTGTCCATGAATTTGCGGCGATCGACCACATAGCGGATATGCACCCCCTCGCCGATCATTCCCCCGGCATCGCGGGCCCCCACGTTGAAAGTCAGCTTGCGTCCCTCGACCTCGGTGAGCACCGCCGTCGCGGCGATCTCCGCGCCGAGACCCGACGGCTTGATATGCGTTGCGTTCATCTCCGCCCCGACGGTGGTCGAACCTTCGGGCAGCTCTGCGGCCACGGCCGTCATCGCGGCGTTTTCCATGAGCGCCATCATCGCGGGGGTAGCGAAAACCTCCATATCGCCCGACCCCATCCGGGCGGCCGTATTCTCCCGGCAGACCGTCGTGCGGCTCTGTGCGGATAGTCCTTTTTCCAGCATACGTTTACAATTTATGATTCGTGAATCCGTTTAATTGCTATCTTTGCAAAGGTAACAATTTTTCGGCGCGATGAAAACCTGGCTTCTGTGCGCACTGCTCTCCTGCTGCATGCTCTCGGCTGCACACGGACAGTACAAAGGAAACGGCTACTGGCACCGCGAGCGGGTCGTGGACCACGGGGACACCATCACCATGATCCACATTCTGCCGGTTTACGTCTTCAGCCGCAAAGTCGATCTGCGACGGTATCAGAAACTCGTCGAGGCGGTCAGGAAAGTCTATCCCGTGGCGCAGGCCGCCCGTGCGAAGATGGACGAGATGGAGGCCGAACTCACACGCCTGCCGACCAAAAAAGCCCAGAAAGCCTATATACGCGACGTCTATGCCCAGATCAAGGAGGAGTATTCCCCCGTGCTGAAAAAGATGACCCGCACGCAGGGCCGGGTGCTGCTGAAACTCATCGACCGCGAAACCGAATATACCGCCTACCAAATCCTGCGCGAATTCCGGGGCGGCTTCGTGGCGGGATTCTGGCAGGGCGTATCGCGCATCTTCGGACAGAACCTCAAAAGCCAATACGACAAGGAGGGCGAAGACCGGATGATCGAACAGATCGTGATTTATTACGAAGCAGGACTGCTCTGAGCGGGTGTTGCGGCCAGAGGCTTTGCCGCTGCGGATTAGGAAAATTCACAAAATTAATCGTATCTTTGCCGGGAAATTTCGCAAGCCATGTTTGAAAACCTTACCGATAAACTCGAACGGTCGTTCCGCATCCTCAAGGGCGAAGGCCGCATCACGGAGATCAACGTCGCCGAAACGCTCAAGGAGATCCGCCGCGCGCTGATCGACGCCGACGTCAATTACAAGGTCGCCAAGACCTTCACCGACCAGGTCAAGGCCAAGGCGCTGGGACAGGACGTGCTGCGCTCGGTCAAGCCGGGGCAGATGATGACCAAGATCGTACGCGACGAACTGGCGCAGCTCATGGGCGGCACGGCCGCCGACATACGGCTCGAAGGCACCCCTGCCGTCGTGCTGATCGCCGGCTTGCAGGGCTCGGGCAAAACCACCTTCTCGGGCAAGCTGGCCTCCTGGATCCGCAGCAAGAAGGGACGTCAGGTCTTGCTGGTCGCAGGCGACGTCTATCGTCCGGCGGCCATCGACCAGCTCCAGGTGCTCGGCAAACAGATCGGCGTGGAGGTTTACACCGAGCCGGGAAACGACAATCCGGTGGCGATCGCCGAAAACGCCATCCGCTACGCCCGACAGAAATCCTACAACGTCGTCATCATCGACACGGCGGGCCGGCTGGCCGTGGACGAAGCGATGATGCGCGAGATCACGGCGATCAAGGCTGCCGTCAAGCCGTCCGAAACCCTTTTCGTCGTGGATGCCATGACCGGGCAGGACGCCGTCAATACGGCCCGCGAGTTCAACGAGCGGCTCGACTTCGACGGCGTGGTGCTCACCAAGCTCGACGGCGACACGCGGGGCGGCGCAGCCATTTCGATCCGCTCGGTGGTCGATAAGCCCCTGAAATTCATCTCCAGCGGCGAGAAGATGGATGCGTTGCAGGTCTTCCATCCCGAACGCATGGCCGACCGCATCCTGGGCATGGGCGACGTGGTTTCGCTGGTCGAACGGGCCCAGGAGCAGTTCGACGAGGAGGAGGCCCGGCGGCTGAAAAAGAAGCTGGTGAAAGACCAGTTCAACTTCAACGACTTCATGGGACAGATCGCCCAGATCAAGAAGATGGGCAACCTCAAGGACCTCGCCTCGATGATCCCCGGCATGGGCAAGATGCTCAAGGGGGTGGAGATTTCGGACGACGTGTTCAAGCAAACCGAGGCGATCATCAACTCGATGACCCCCGCCGAACGAGAGAAGCCCGAGATTATCAACGCCCGGCGGCGCGAGCGGCTGGCCAAGGGCAGCGGCACGACGATGGCCGACGTAAACCGCCTGATGAAGCAGTTCGAGGACACGCGCAAGATGATGAAGACCGTCGCCGGCGGCAACATGAAAATGCCCAAAATGCCCGGAGGCCGTTTCCGCCGTTAAAAGATCGCCAACGCGGTGAGGCTCGTTCCGAGCAGCAGTGTGCAATATGACAAACAACGACCTGAAAAATTCAGGTCGTTGTTTTGTTTTACGGCAGCCGGCCGGGAACGTCCCGTCAAAAAATATCTGCCCGACTCCGGGAATCCCCGATAGTTTTTTCTATATTTGTTGCGCAAACAACCAATTCCCATATGCCTATGGATAAATAACCGAACAGCACATTAGATCCCATGTACCGTCCTACCGGTACATCCATATAAAAAGCGTTATCTTTACTCTTGCTTGTCGAAATCTGGTAAATTTAGTTATATCTCAAAATTTCACATCTTAATATCTTATAAATTAACAATTTATATTGTGATGTGTTTTTATCAAGGAACAAATTAGGAACAGAAACACGAATTATCATATTTTCTTGTTTTTTTATTTGCACTACCTTTCTTTCTCTTCACTTGTTCGTACTTTGAGTATTTTTCCAAGTCATTTCACACGATTTTCATCCTCTCGCCAAGAGTGATTGTTGCAGTCATCTATGGATGAATAACCACAGCCAAAAGAAAAAAGGACAAATCTCTGTTTCTTTCAAGGAACATTGTTTTTTGCAAAGGTAACCATTTCCCTCAAAACACCTATACAGGCAGTCCAATATATCTGCCTATATTTAGTTTACTTTAGTTTAGCATATATATAAGCTAATAGACTAAACTAAACCTTTACCGAAGTTCTCCCCCTTACTTTTATATTCACAGTCAAAAGAGAAGATAATCGCACCGATATTTTCTTTTTTCGCTGCATCCCAATTTTACGGAAGTTCCTTTTATCGTAACTTCTGCCATAGGCATTTTATCCTCGCATCCCAACTTTCGGTCTGCCTGATGAGAATTGTGTCGCAAAGGTACTTGTCATGTCTTTCTTGTATTCAAGGTCACAGCCTGACGGTTCCCGACAAAATCTCCACGCTCCGCTTTGCAGAGGTCGTATTTGGTCGTGAAACCCTGCATAAAGAGCCATAACACCTTTTGAGGCGACATAATTTTCAATCAAGCCCGAAAGTAGCTGAAATGCTAAAAGAGGGAAAATAAAAAACTTAAAACTTAGGATTATGGCAAACTATGCAACAAACATTTTCTACGCAAGGACGGAAAACAAAGCAGACCTCGACAAGATAGAGGCATTCTTGGATGACACTTTTGACGGCTTTGTCAATAGACACAGCGATAGCGTGGATGCGGAGTTTACCTCTCGTTGGGTTTATCCGGAAGAAGAAATCGACAGGCTGATAGCTTCGTTGGAAGCCAAAGACAAAACTTATATCAAAATTCTGTCCTACGAATTTGCAGACGAATACGTGAGCTTCAGAATCTTCTCACAGGGTAAATGGGATATCAAGTTGTAACCCTAAAATGACAAGACTATGTACGAATACGAAAAAGATAGCGAAATTATAGGTGCGCACTGCACCCTGCTTACCCCCTATAAAGGCTACTCCGAGGGAACAGTTGTCGGCGACTTCGGCAATAAAATAGTGGTACGTCTTAGCAGTGGCAAAGAGGTGGTCGAGTACCGTGATGAAGTGATTATTTACGATTAAATCCAAGAGCGATGCAACAGGTAGCAATGAAATTCGTCCAATGGGACGTACCCGAATTAGAAAAGCTGAAAGGCTGCAGGGTTTACCAGTTACGGGAACAACTTGATAACGGAGACAAGTTGAGCCGTGAAGACAAGAACTGGATTACCCGAAACGTGAAAGAGTGCATCCATTTCAAAAGAGGTATCGCATTGATGGGCTACTTCTTTGATTTCTCCGATGTTCTCAAACGATATTTCGTGAAACAGCACGGACATATCACCGAGTATTGCGCCATTGACAAGACTGCGTTGCGCTCTGTCTTGTATGGTCGAATAGAAGACGTAGTAGAAGTATAATTAAAATCAAAGAAACATGAAAGCAACGATTGAGCATAGCTTTTGTCCTTATTGTGACGAGGTAACAGAACTCTACTTCCGTATCATCAACACGATTCTTTTCTCAACCGATGAAACGGAACTGCGTACCGGCATGGAACGCCTACAAGAAAAAACACGTCTTGATGATTATTTCGTCTTCGGCTATGGCAAGCATCACCTATGGGTCTGCCAAAGACGTCCCAGTAATCAAAAAAAGATTTTCGAGCATCGGGTAATCATGGCAGAATTTTGATGATACAGGCAGGAACGGGATAATCTTCCATTCCTGCCACGCCGCATTCCCTTTTTTACATCTATCTCTCTCTTTTGGCTGCGCCATATCCTTTTGTAAAAACCAGCCATTCGTGAAAAGCTGCCGTCCGCTTTTCCGAAAAGCAGGGTTCTTTCCTTTTTCCCTTTTGTCCCCTATTCTTTCTGCCGGACGGGAACATGGCAGCACCCCGATACCCCGTTCCGCCTTTTGTCGCCACTTCGTTGATATTCCCTTCTGCGGTATCGCCACCTGTTGTCAGTTCAGTGTTCTGTTTGTAGCCACCTCTATTCAGTCCGACCGAATTACACGAAAATCCCTGCCGATTCTGCGGACTTACAGCCGAAACGCGCACCATTGTGCCGGTGGACGGATTGCTCTTTCACTTCCCCTGCAACTACGGCTTTCCGCTCATTTTCAGAATAGTTTTCCGCCGAAGTCATCATCATTTTCCGATGCAAAGATAGTATGCAGACGGGAACGACTTTGGAAGTCTTGACCAATGGCACAGCCGTACAATCTTCCTTTATCGAGCCTTCTGGTTTTGCCTACGGACAAAAATAAAGAGTATTGATGCGTCCGGCCTTGGTGCATTCCCTTAACTGCACCTACTTTTTGAGGCAGCGTAAAATTGATTTAATAACTTCTAAAAACAATTCATTATGAAAAAGATTGAAAACAATTTCGTAGTAACCGGTTTCGTAGGAAAGGATGCAGAAATCCGTCAGTTCACCAACGCAAGTGTAGCACGTTTCCCTCTGGCAGTAAGCCGACTGGAGAATAATGGCGAGGAATCCAAACGCGTTTCCGCCTTTATGAATTTTGAGGCGTGGCGTAAAAACGAGAACACCGGGTCGTTCGACCAACTGACCAAGGGTACGATGCTGACCGTCGAGGGGTATTTCAAGCCCGAAGAATGGAGCGACCAAAGCGGTGTGAAACACAACCGTATCGTGATAGTCGCCGTCAAGTTCTATCCGCCCGTCGAGAAGGAGGAGACTCCTGAAAAGCCGGCCAAACCAGCGAAAAAAGGCAAGAAATAATCCTTGCCTTATCACAACAAAAGCGGCCTTTGGGTCGCTTTTGTTTTACTCATTACGGTGTTGTTGCACCATCTGTACTTTTATACTCTACTTGTTCTCTTTTACCGCATTCAGAAATGCTTTGGCAGGTTTGAATGCAGGGATGTTGTGAGCGGGAATTTTAATTGTCGTATTCTTCGAAATGTTCCGGGCCGTCTTTTCAGCTCTCCGTTTTATAACAAAGCTGCCGAAGCCGCGCAAGAACACCTCGTTTCCCGCAACCATCGACTCTTTTACATTTTCCATGAATGATTCCACCACAGTCATCACAACCGTTTTCTCTATTCCGCTCTGCCGTGAGATCTGAGCGACAATTTCCGCTTTTGTCATATTGTTCTTGATTTTAATGAATACGGTGCAAAATTAACAAATATCCGCCTGTTATAACAATCCAAACTTATTTGTCATCCCGAAAACTGCTTTTACTGAATCCGCCGAAGACGCCCCTCAAGAGCCTGCCCACTACCAAAAATACCAACAATAAAATTATAATATCTCCCATAGGTCTTATTTTTTATAGTTATATCCAACTTAAAGATACGAAAAAATAATGAATTACGCAAGTAATCTACTGATTTTCAATATCCATATTTGATTTATAAGTTCTATTTCCGGATGCCCGGCACGCGTCCCGGTGTTCGGTTAAGCTGAACCTTGTATTTATTGAGAATGCTGTACACGGTGCTTTTACTCCGGACACCGCTCTCTTTCCAAATATCACGGATTGAATACCCATTGTTATACATATCCACGATTTTTTTGTCCCGTTCAGTTTTACTCATACTTTTTTTGGTAATCGGAATACTGATACTCTGCTGCAGGCGTATAATCTTATCTGACGACTTCCGCAAAACAGCCACTTCCTCCGGTAATGCCCCGAACATGGCCAATACTTCCGCCGGTGTCGTGTCCGGAAACAATTTGTTGTCGGTGTCAATTTTATCGTGAATGGAGATAATACGCACGACCTTGATGCGGCATAGCTCGATCAATGCCGATAGTTCCCGTAAACCACGCACGGCATTGCTGAATTTTGACACCACCAATTCGTCGCCTCTTTCAAGATTCGACATCAGTTGTTTCCATCTCGGTCTGAGCGTCTCGTGTCCGACCGATTCTTCAACCACTTGTACACACCCGTACTGGCGCATCCATTCCTTATCCGCATCAAACGCATCGTAGGAATTCGCCTCGAATATATAACCGACTTTTGCCATATCAATATACAATATTCATGATAACAAGTGCAAATATACAAGTTTTATTCGAGTATCTGAATCATACTATATTAAAAAACGAAAATCGTACATTTTTCATGTTTTTATCTTCACTTGTTTTCATTGGTAATCATACTATTAAGTACGATATTAAAAAATGCGCAAAATACGGTTTTTCGGATGCGAAGTATCAAAAATAATATATAGTTTTGCACTAAATAGTACGAAATAATATAGTATGAAAACATCAAAATCGAACTTAAAACAGCCGATAATCTTTGCCAAAATAATTGCCGTTTCGATTGCCGTATTCCTATGCGCGTCATGCGACAACGGCAATGGCAAACGATTGGCGAAAGCCAAGAATGACCCTGCCGGAACATACAGGGAATACCTGTCTGACATACGCAGGCAGAAAAGACTCTCCATTAAAGAATTGACCGGACACCTCAAGCAATGGCAAACATTGAGGGATTCCGTATTCCTGTATCTCGAATGTGATACGCTTGGCCGGCTTCATTCCACTGTAAGAGAAGAGTGTGAACAGATACATGATTCCATCCGCATGGAATTTTCACGGATGGTGCTGTCTCAAACACGCACTTATAAGGATATACTGTGGGTAAAAGAACAAATCTCGCCGCATCTTGAAGACAAAGAGTTGCATCGTGTGGCTGAAACAATCCGGCCGTTCTTTGCCTCATTGGATAACCAGCCCGTCAGTCAGAGAAACCGACAACATATTCTTGCCACTTATCGAGCTACCCTTGCTGAAACGATTGATTACGGTATTCATTGTATGGCAGACCTGACGACCTTTATCGAAAAGGAGGATGCTGTGTACCGGGCATTCCTTTCACGTCTGCCTGATTTCGACGGCGAGAATCTTTCCGACATCACGCATGACACGGAACGATGCTGCGCACAGGTATTTCTTGCCGCCGAACGGAACGACATCACCTATCGCAATGCCATGATTTATTTGGCCATGCGCACCAACCGCAGGCTGATTCAGAATGTCCGAACCTGTATCGACGACATCTGCAATCAAAAAGTCAAGACACCGGCACAGGCACAAGCCTACATCTGGATGCTTCTCCAGCCTTATTCGTCGTTGGACGGTTTCTGCTTGGCGTTGCTTTCAGCCGAAGAAAGAGAGCAACTCGATATGCTTGCCTCGCAGACACCCGACGCTTTCAGAGAGTTGGGCAGGATGCTGCACCCAGGAGACAACCGCTTGGACGAGCTGCCCGGAATGCTGATGGAAGCATTCATACACACGCTGTAAAATATGACAACAGAAAAATATATGAATATGTTACGACATTTTTATAATGACTTCATGGCATTCGTCCCCCTGCAACTTCCGCAGTTGCTCGATGTGACGACGATGGAAGAACCGCAGTTCTACGGCGACTATGTGCTGCTTACGTTTCCGTTGCGCACCCCTTACGAACTGGACGAAGTAATGGATATGTTCGAGGACGACATGGAGTTGATCACGCTTTACCACCATATCCCGATGCGGACGGAAAAATTCGGTCATAGCACTTGTGCATACTCGAATCCCGCTTTCGGACAGATGTTCAAGATGAACGCCAAGACTGATACGGAGGGTAATGTAAACAGCATCCTTGTTACCATCTATGATTCTTTGGAGCAGATGTACGGGGACCTATGCCTCGATTTGGAACTTCACTCCAAAAGCGGGTTCCTGAAATACAAGAAAGACAAGTCCGACGTGCTGATGAATTTCATATGAGAGAAAGTTTATACCGACAGATGGTCTATTGCATCAACACCTACCGGACGTGGATAGAGGTTGCCGATGACAATCTCTACAAGGAGCATATCATCTCAAGAACCGACCGCACCGATTACCTCGTTTCCCGTACATTGGTGCTGCGTGCCTTCAAGACGAACGGCATACACGCCGAGGGTACGACATGGACTATTCCCGAACACGAACTGGACAAGGCTTTGGCCATCTACCGAAAGCAAGACAGTACATTCAAGCAGCGCATCAAGAAAGCGGCCATGTACTTTTCGCCCAAGGATGCCGAAACCCTTATCCGACTGGCGACATACGGTATTGTCCAGTTGGAACTCATTGTGCGCCCCACTCCCATACCCGAAAAGCCCTATTACTTATGTTACTGAATATCCTGCTACTCATTTTCTGCGCGATACCTTTCGGGGTATCAATGTCATTGTACAAGAACAACAAGCGGTTCATGACACCCTTTTACATGGCAATGGCACGAAGCGGCAACGCCCGTAAACTGTATGTGCAAGTATGGCTGATATGCCTGCTTCTTTTCCATTATGTATATGCCTGTGGACATATGGGTGAGTTTGGAATCCTACTCTCTACCGGTGTCTGTGCCGCAATGTTCTCGTTCCGATGGACGGACAACTGGTTACGCAGGTTGCTTGACCGCCCCGGTGCATTTGTCACACTCGCATCGGTCGCACTGGTCATCGGCTTTGTGCCGCATCTGTACACCTTGGCGATAACCATTACCTATCTTCTTCTGGCAGCCCTGTTCTATCCCTCCGTTCGGGTCATGTCCGAATGCAAGGACACGGGGACACTTTCCGGATGGGCAAAGCATCCCGGAATGCTGTCAGAATCCTATCACGACAATCATCACGCAAATCTGCCGCATGAAGCGGACAGCGGCAACACTGACATATCCGCACAATATGAATCATTAAAACCGAATGAAAATGAAAAATAACCAAAAGATACCTGTTTCCATATTGGCAGACAGGGAGGTATTCGAATATCTCAAGGAGAAAGGGGATGAACGCAAGACACGCACCGAAGCGTACTGTGACCTGTTGGACAAATCACTGGCAGGTTTCGTTTCCCCGTTTTTAAGAAAGAAGGACTACGTGCTGCAACCCAACCAGTGCTACCTGACCGTTTCCGACCTCGCATCGGAGTGGCATTGGCACAGGGCTACCGTCCGTTCTTTTTTGAGTGCAATGGAGGCATTCGGCTTGCTGACCCGCATCCAGCTTCCCAAAAGCGTGGTCATTACCATGACCGTACAATCCGGTCAGGCAGCACAGCCCCGCGATGCACAGGAGCAGCCGGACTTTGCCGGACAGCTCCGTGAGGTATTGTCCGATTGGGTAATCGGCAAAACGACCGCTGCCGAAACTGGCGTAATGTGTGGACAACTCGTAAGTCTGGCAAAGGCTGAAATTGCCGACCGTGACGCCGGACACTGTTCGGACACCCATTCCATCACGACCTCCGCACATTCCGGCACTTTGGTCACGGAACATCGTGAAACAGCCCTGTGCTGCATCGCCCACGCCGCCCTGCAAAAAATCCTGCACAAGTCGAGATTCGATGACAGTTCGCCGCTTGTGGATTTCTTCCGGCTTGACCTCGGCGAAGAATGGGCAGCTTTCATCGAGTCCGCCAAAGACCTCGCCGGGCTGATTCTCGACACCGAGGCATCAGTGACGGACTTCGACATGGACGAAGACCAAGAACGCCTCAAATCGCTTCGCAAACCCTTTTTATCGCTTCTGGCGAAGGCACAGGCGATGGTGGATTGAACCGGGAGTCGAAAACAGATTGTATAACGCGAACAATCCGCCTCCATCCCTTAACGGTCATCCTGCCGGTTATAGGAGGCACACGGGCTTGCCCGTCTGCCACGAAACAAAGGGAAGGGGGAGCCTAATACCCCGACCGTCTATCGACCGTCGGGAGGCTGTCCGGGCAAGCAGCAAGCTGGGACAGGACGGATTGTCCGAAACAACACGAAAAGAGTATGGCAGATCAAAAACAGGTACTTGATGTGAAGGTGTCGAAAGGCATCACCACAGCCCAAAGTAACGAACACTTGCGTGATCGCAGTGAAAGGGCGGAAAAGTACGCTATGAATAAGGGGAATTACGACCCCACACGCAAACACCTGAACTTCGAGATTGCACCCGGAGGCAAGGTACGTCCCATCGACACGAGCCGCAACATTCCCGAACGGATGGCGGACATATTGGAGAGGCGTGGAATCAAAGACCCCAACGAAGGACTGGCAGAACCGAAGTACCGCACGGTGGTGAACTTCATTTTCGGCGGTTCCCGTAAGCGGATGCACGAACTCGCATTCGGCACGCAGAAAGTGGATTTCGAGAAAGATGCGGACAATATCCATATCAAAAGAGAAAGCGATATTGAACGCTGGGCGAAAGACGTCTATTCATTCGTGAGTGGCAAATATGGCGAGCAGAACATCGCCGCATTCATCGTACACCTTGACGAATTGAATCCGCACGTCCACTGTACGCTCCTGCCAATCAAAGACGGTCGCTTTGCGTACAAGGAAATATTCGCCGGTAAGGACAAGTTTGAATACAGCGCAAGGATGAAACAGCTTCATACCGACTTTTTCACCGAAGTCAATACAAGGTGGGGAATGTCGAGAGGAACAAGCATATCCGAAACGGGCGCACGGCACAGGACTACCGAAGAATACCGCCGTATGCTATCGGAAGAATGTACGACCATCGAGGAAAATATCAGCCGTCATCAAAAAGTTCTGGCTGACCTCCAATCGGACATCCGTCTGGCAGAGCGCAGGGTCAAGGGGCTTACGACAATGGTCGATAACCTTGAGAAGTCGAAAGCCGAAAAAGAGGCCCTGCTATCGGCAGCCGAACAGGATTTGAAAGCGAACAAGGGTGATGCTGAACAATTAGCCGCACAAGTGAAAAGTCTGGAAAAAGAACTGGCCGGAATCAACAGGCAACTGGCAGATAAGCAGGAGAAGTTACAGACGGCTGACCGGCAGCTTGCCGAGCTGAAAGAGAACATGGATGCCATTGAGGAACGTACCGGGGAACTCAAGGAGGAAGCCTACAAATACTCCCATGATGTACATTCCAAAGTGGACACGTTGCTCAAGGATGTCCTGCTGGAAAATGTGGTCGGCGAGTATAGGAACGTATCGGCACAGATGGACGTGGCGGAACGGCAACTGTTCGACGGCTCGCTCGTCCAGTCCATAGCGGAACAAGGTACAGACGTGATGCACTGCGCGACGATGCTGTTTCTCGGTATGGTCGATGATGCCACCACTTTTGCCGAAACTCGTGGCGGCGGAGGTGGCGGCAGCGACCTGAAATGGGGACGCGACGAGGACGAGGACAACCGTGCATGGGCACTCCGCTGCATGAGGATGGCGAGCCGCATGATGCGCCCGGCCATTGGCAAGAAACCCAAACGGTAAGTGGCGTACGCCTTATTACAAATCAAAAAGTATAACGAATAATATCATTGGAATATGACGAAACAGATCTTTTTTATATTGGCCGTGCTTTGCACGTTGCAGGCGCAGGCAAGTGTACAACCCGTACAGGTGGATACTGTACAACATACACCGTACTATAATGTCTCGGAGGAACGGCAACCGATACAGCCCGTCTATCTTGACGGAGTGGTACTTCCGGCATCCCGGACTGGCAACTGGTTTGTCAGCATTGCCGGGGGTACGTCCGCCTTTCTCGGCACACCTCTCGGCTGCGAAGACCTCTTCGGACGCTTGAAACCCTCGTACAGTTTCGCAGTCGGAAAATGGTTCACTCCGTCCGTCGGTACACGTATCAATTACAGCGGTGTGCAGTTCAAAGATGGAACATTGTCCAATCAGGAATACCACCATATCCATGCGGATCTGCTGTGGAATGTCCTTGGCCGCAGATATGCCCGGCAAGAACAGGTACGCTGGAATCTTGCTCCCTTTGCCGGTGTCGGCCTGTTGCACAATGCTTCTAACGGGAATAATCCCTTTGCTGTTTCGTATGGCGTACAGGGAGAATATCGGATTTCCAAACGAGTAAGTGCCATGTTGGAACTCTCCGGCACGACCACCTTTCAGGACTTCGATGGTTACGGACGCCCGAACCGCCTCGGCGACCACATGGTATCGCTGACCGCCGGTTTCACGTTTCATCTCGGAAAGGTCGGTTGGAAACGCGCGGTTGATGCAACACCTTACATTCGTCAGAATGAGTGGCTCGTGGATTATGCCAATGTCTTGTCCGGAGAAAACAAGCGTTATAAAGACTGGTACGACCGCAACCGACGGACGCTCGCAGAATTGTTGAAAATTCTGGAAATAGAAGGCTTGCTTGACAAGTACGGTCATCTGGTTAATGACGATGAGACCGACCGCCGTCAAGGTTATCCCAGAAATAATTACAGCGGATTGAACTCACTTCGGGCAAGATTGAAAAACCGGCATTGGGATGGAATCTCGCCACTTGATTCTGCAAGTATTATATATGGCAACAACGGAGATGATTCCGAACAACCGGGCATAATCGTTTCTGAAAAGACGGAACTCATACAAGCCGGAAATTGCATCGGGTCGCCTGTCTATTTCTTTTTTAACCTCAATACGGCGCACCTGACGGATGCTTCCCAAATGCTTAACCTTGATGAACTGGCTCGCGTGGCCAAGAAATACGGATTATCCGTGAAAGTGACCGGCGCGGCCGACAGTTCGACTGGAACTCCCGTGCTTAATGGTTCATTAAGCACATTGAGAGCGGATCATATCGTTGCAGAATTAGAAAAGCGTGGCATACCGATCGAACGCATCGTCAAGGTAAGCAGGGGCGGCATAGCTGACCATGTGCCGGTCGAAGCCAACAGGCATACGAAAGTGGAGTTATTCTTTTAGAGCTTGTTTAAATTTTCCTGTTTGAAATAAAAAGAGTGCTTCTTCCTTCCTCGAAAATGCTTATTTTTAGTTACCAAGCTTCAAATAATTATGTATTCGACGGATTTAGAAGAAACACAGTGGCAAGTTATCAAGAAAATCTTGAACTTGCAAGAAAGGAAACGAAAATATGATTTGCGTGAAATATGGAATGCTATTTTCTATGTAGTCAAAACCGGGTGTCAATGGCGTATGCTTCCCTCTGATTTCGCTCCTTGGGAGTTGGTTTACTACTATTATCGCAAATGGTCTTCTTTGGGTGAATTTGATTTATTATTGAATAACTTACGAAATAAAGTTCGTGTAAAAATGGGACAGAAGGCAGAAGCAAGTTTGGGTATCATGGATAGTCAAAGTGTACGTTGGGGTGATAACCGTTCTCTTAATGGTATTGACGGGAACAAGAAAGTAAAAGGCGTTAAACGTCATGTAGTGGTAGATAAAAATGGCTTCCTGCTTGCAGTCATGGTGACGATTGCCTGTGTGCATGATAGCAAGGCGGCTTATCTGTTGGCAAGGTGTCTGAGGGAACTCTGTTGCAATATCAAAGTCATATTGGCAGATGCCGGATATCGTGGAGAAGTAGCTGAGAAGATTAAAAATGCTTTTGGATACATTCTTGAAGTAGTCGTCAGTGGTGATAAGGTAAAAGGCTTTAAACCAATAGGTAAAAGGTGGATTGTGGAAAGAACCTTTTCATGGTTTGACAATTATAGAAGGCTTTGCCGAAACTATGAATTAACATTCGATTCGGCAGAGGAAATGGTAAAACTGGCATCCATTAGGATGTTATTGAATAAAATTTAAACAGGCTCTAAGAAAAGGAATTATAATATACCTAATCACATGTTTTGTATCTAACTCTGATAATATGTTGTAGAAATTCTCACGATGCTGATATTCAGTTGATTTATTCAGAATACTAGCAAGTAGTTGACTATAAATCTGCTCTTTATTACTTTCATTTAAGGACGTGATGTATAATGCGGCAAAATATTCTTGTAGGGATCTGTGGGGGAATAAATATTCTGTACCCTCTTTATTTAAAATACAGATTGCTGTTTGTAAATCTGATATTAGCTTTTCAACATCAAATGTTATATGCTTTTTTTCTTTAACAAAATTTAATTTCCCATTGAGATACACGCTTGAAAAAACGAACTTTTCCTCAAAAAAAGATACAAAAGAAAATAATTTTAAAACTTCAATGAATTGTTCCTTTATAAGCCCACTCTGCCTCTCTCTTTCGAATGCCAATTTCGAAATACTGTCATGGGTTGAATATAGAGTGTCAAATACTTGGCTATAGAATTCACTTAATTTTTGAGGTATATTAGAATAAGTTTGGAAAGTAAGGATGAACATTGACAGTAGTAGTGGATTGCTTAAAAAACTCCTATAAGCACTATTATTAGTTGTATTTATGGCATATATCATTTTCGAAGCAATTTCACTTTCTGTTTTGGGGATTTGTTTATTAATGAATTGATTTATTTCTTCATCGCATAATTCACAAACTTCATAATTATGAAACATCGGCAAAGATTCTACCATAGAGAATGGTCGAGATGTCAGTATATAATAATTCTTATTATACAATTTTGTTAATTCATCAATGTTTTTAGATATTGAAGCTTTCTTTGCCGAGCTAATTTCGTCATATCCATCTAAAAAATATATAAAATTACCAGAACTCATTAGTCTTTCAATGATTCTGTCATTTTCCGCCAATTTATTAATTTTAAAAATTTTTTCTTTGATGTAATTTATTAGTGTCCCATCATAATCATTAAGATACCGTAACTCTACTTTAATTGGTATTTTAAAATTAGAATCGATACAATTAATAAATAATGACTTTATTAATGTGCTTTTACCACTTCCTGCACTCCCTAAGATAGTTATAAAATGGAGCTCTTTATGTTGTGTTTTGAGATTTGAAAACAACTTCTTTATAGAATCTGTTGATATTCGTTGGTCACATCCTTGTTGATGATACCCCCAATAATTAACTTTCCGAATAAATAGAGGTTGATAAAAGTCGGATAACTTTTGAGGTGCAGCACGATGTATAATCGTTTTTGATTGTGCATTTCTCTTATATTCTTCGTTTTGATATTCAAGTATCTTATTATTGACAGTTTGCTTAACTTCTTCGGTAAATTCATCAAGGACTTTTCCTGTAAGAGAAAGTAATTGTTTGCCAAGTATAGATGTTGCAAGTTCGTTGAGGCTCATAGTAAAACAGATTAGGATTCTTACAAATTTATGAAAATATATCGAAAGAATCTCCATTGCAATAAAATATTTCCATCTTACCCGAACAATGTATCTCTGTTTACTGCTGGCATCGCCTTATAGGTTTTTCCCTGTAACTCGCTACCATTAAATTTCACGTCTCTCTTGATACCGTCGCTAACGAAAGACCCCCATTGCTTGAAGAAAAACAATGCACCTTGTTTCTCGGTGCTCTTTTATCGACAACACCCATTCTTCTTTCATCGGTCGTGCGTTGATTGCTTGCTCCACCCACGATTACCCAATCTATATTCATCAAATCGAGTTCACATAAATCTTCCACCAACATGTCGATTCTGTATTTTACACTCGGAACCTCGACATTAACACCCAACCACACATTTGCAGGTACAGCCCGCGTTGCGAAATATTCTGCCATCCGCTCGGCTCGTTTCGTGAGGAGTTGATACGTGTGTCTTGGTGTCGAACGAATCACGTCCATCACCTTATCGATAAACTCAAACGGCACGTCCTTGTGAAACAGGTCGCTCATCGAACATACGAAGATGAACGAGGGCTCACGTAATAGTCGTGGCATGTTCAGCGCGTATTCGTGCATCGTTACCTCAAATCCATTTGCATATTTCCTCACTCCATTCTTCTGCATCTGCAAAGCAATGGTTTTTGCATAGCAGTTGGCACATCCTGCCGATAGTTGCGTACATCCCGTAACTGGATTCCACGTTTCAGTCGTCCATTCAATTTTTGTAGGCATATTTTGAATGTTTTTAATTATTGATTTATTTCTGTGTAGATTTCGAGGAAGAGGAGGACAAATATTGTCGAGCGGTATCAGATTAGACCGTTCGTCAATATCTGTCCTCTGCCTACCATCCTCTAAAACTCGTATTTCTTTTTACCGAATTTGAACGCCCGTGCTTGGTTCTGCTTGCAGTCCTCCAACTCGAAGAGCAGGCCGATGACCTTTCGATCCACTCGTCCCTCGAACTGAATACCATTATCGGTTATCAACTGCCGCATGAACGCATTGACCTCGTTCGCTGGTACGATATCGCCCGTGTGGAAACGACCGTACACGGCCTGTTGCATCTTCTCAGAGGTCAGCAATCGGTTTTCCTCGATGCTCCCTAATGCGGCCTCGATTTTGCGGCGGTCGTAACCGAGGGCTTCGATGCGTTTTGTTCCTAATACCGTGTGGGCTTTAACCATCGCCTCAAACTCGTCGCCTAATTCGTCGAGCATATAACTCGGCTCGGTATCGGGGTTGACCGTCTGCAACTTGTCGAGCTGGCTTACCACCTCACGCCACAATTCCTTTGTGATTTTCAGCCCTGCCTGCTTACGGCGCAGACGGTCTTCGTCCGTGATGGGCTGGTTGTATTTGACGATCTTGGTGTGGAACGGTGCGCTCTTATAGGCAGTCTCTACCATCGAGGGGTATTTGTAGTAGGCTCTTATCTTCTCGTCCTCCCACGCGTTATCCCACATAAACCAGTTGCGTTTGCCCTCGCGTGTAACGAAGCGTTTATACTCCATGCCATTTACGGCCTCCAACAACGCTCCCTTTTCGATGTCATTGACGGCAGGAATAGCGGCCACCTTATTATATATGGCCTCCTTGCTCTCTAACTGCTGGATGAGCGTCCCACGCACAGGATAGGCACGTCAACTGGTTGCAAGTATTGGTTACGTGGTGGAGCGTCGCCACAGATACGCCCTCTGAAACTGCCTTATTATAGACGGCTTTCAGTACGCTGAACTTGGTAGCAAGGCTGTTGTTTACGTTGCCACGCTGACGAAGGAAGATTTGACCGAGCGGAATTGCGACATAAGGGCAAGCGTTACCTTATGTTTGCTGGCCGAGCCGTATTTCTCGACCTTTTCCAATCGTTCGATAATCTGCTTGAAATAGTCGTCTACCGTACAATCCATGCGTTTACCGACGGTTTCAAACAGCGTTTCAAAGGTTACAGGAATTTCAAGGGCTTCCAGTTTCTTGATTTTCTTCTCGTACTCTTTAATTTTAGCAGTTACTTGAAACTGAATATCGTCCCTGTCGGGGCAATCTTCCATTACCTTTTGGGCATCTGCATCCCGGTATTCACGGGCTACGGATACACCTAAACCGACCGATTTCCGACGGTTATCATGGAAAAACAAAAGACATAAAGGGCTGGTGTTGTTCTTGTAGATTACGTCCTTGCGGAGTATTACTTTGAAAGTCATTGTTTTGCATCGTTAGATGCAGGAGAGAAAACACGTTTCAAAAGGGGAGTTTAATGGAGAGGCAATGGGGAGGCAACGCTGTGAAAAGGCCTTTTCAGACCTGTTTTTCCACCTTGTGTAAACAAAAAATCAGCAACCTCATTTCTGTAAGTTGCTGATTCTCTGAGAGCGGAAAACGAGACTCGAACTCGCGACCCCAACCTTGGCAAGGTTGTGCTCTACCAACTGAGCTATTTCCGCAAAATAGGTCTGTCGTTCGCTACCGATCGGCGGAGTTTAATCGAACGCGAGTGCAAAGGTAAGCAAAAAATCCGTAACTCCAAATTTTTTCGGGCACACCGCACGATTTTCCAACGCATCCGCCTCAGCGGAAGATGCGGATCCGTTTTTCTAACGGTTCGGAGGTCTTCTCCGAGGGCGCTTCGAGCGGCGTTCCGAAAGGCATCTGGGCAATCAGCCGCCAGCTTTCAGGCAAATCCCACAGGCGACGGACCCGGTTGTCGATCAATGGATTGTAATGCTGCAAAGATGCTCCCAGCCCGGTCTCTTCCAGCAGCGTCCAGACGGCAAGCTGGTGCATGGCGGAGGTTTGCTGCGACCAGACGGGAAAATTGTCGGCATAGGTCGGGTACCTACGCTGAAGTTCCGACACCGTATCCTGGTCCTCGAAGAACAATACCGTGCCGTGACCCGATGCGAAGCTGCGTTCCACCCGCTCGCGTGAACGTGCGTAGAGCTCGTCGGAGAGCAGCTCGCGCAGGGCGTCGAGGACAATCCGCCACAATTCGGCATGATGGTCGCCGAGCAGGAGTACCAGCCTCGATGACTGGGAGTTGAAAGCCGAAGGCATGTATCTGACCGCAAAGCGGACGATCTCTTCGATCCGCCCGTCGTCCACCGGCGACCGGTCGCTGAGAGAATAATAGCTTCTGCGATGCAGCAGAGCTTCCCGGAGTGTCTTTTCCATAAGTCGGTTTTCGGACCGTCCCGCAAATTTCGGGACACGTTTTGCATGCGGGACGAATTGCCGGTCATTTTGCCTGAAATTGGGATAAATCGTTCCGAAGCCCTATCTTTGCAGCGATGGAAAAAGCGATCGCTTTGTTTGCCGAGCTGGGACGGAGGCTCGGGACGTTCGGCCGGGACAAAACCTCCCGCCGCATCATCCGGCGCGCGGAGCAGGAAAACGGCTGGTTCACGGAGCCGGAAATCCGGCGCGCGGTCGAAGCGCTGCGGAGCGAGATGCTCGACCAGGTGCGCCTGCGTGCATGGCTCGCCCCTTACCGGGTGCCGGTCGCCGTACCGCGTGACGTCCTGGTCATCATGGCCGGCAACCTTCCGTTGGTCGGTTTGTTCGACCTGCTGTGCGTGGTGGCCTCGGGGCATCGCTGCCTGGTCAAGCCCTCGTCGAAAGACCGCGTGCTGATCGGATATGCGATCGACGAACTCAAGCGGATCGATCCCGCGACAAGGGTAGGGTATTACGACGACGCCATGACTCCCGACGCTGTGATCGCCACGGGAGGCGACAACGCAAACCGCTACTTCCGGGCCCGATTCCCGGGAATCCCTGCCCTGCTGCGCGGCAGCCGCCAGTCCGTAGCCGTCCTTACGGGGCACGAATCCCCGGAGCAGCTCGCCGGACTGTCGGACGACGTGTTCGCCTATTCCGGCCTGGGATGCCGCAATGTATCGCTGCTCTTCCTGCCCGGCGGCTGCGAACCGATGCTCGCGCCGCCTCCCATGTCCTCCAAATACCACAACAATTACATGCAGCAACGCGCGCTGCTCACGTTGCAGGGGCGCTCTTTCCGGGACTGCGGCGGGGCGCTTCTCCTTCCCATGCGGGACTTTCCCCCGGCACTCAGCTGCATCGCCTACTCGCATTACGAACGTGCGGACGAAGTGTCCGCATGGCTCGAAGCGCACGACAGCGAGGTGCAATGCGTCGTGAGCGACTGCCTGCAACATAGCCGTCAGGTGCCGTTCGGCCGGGCCCAATCCCCCGCATTGACCGACTATCCCGACGACCGGGACGTGATGGAGTTTCTGGCCGGACTCGCATAATCACTGACAAAGCGGGGGAGGGGTACGATCTCCTTTACGATACCGGAAACACAACCGGACAGGAAAGAGGCTAATCCCATCCTCAAAGCATATTCCGGAAGGACGATCTTTGCACGGATCGGGCCTTCCATCGTCGCGAACCTGCCGCAATCCACGTAAAGCCGGACACTCCGAGCGGATTATCGGCCCGCTCGTCGATACGATCGGGGCGTTCGTCGATTTTGTTTGCGCGGGCAGCGCGAGCAGGGTAGTTTTGTGCGAAACGAAAAGCCAAGACATCCATGAAACGAATCCTGCTGACCGCTTGCGCCGCGCTGCTCCTATGGGTTGCCGGAGCACAGGAGTCCCCGAAACGGTGGACGCTGCAGGAGTGTCTGGACTATGCGCTGGAGCACAACATCCGGCTCCGGCAGAGTCGCAACGACTATCTGTCGGGCTTGGAGGATACGGCGGAGGCGAAAGCAGCGCTCTTCCCGTCGCTCACGGCCACGACGACGCAGGGTTACACCAACTATCCGTCGGGAAATGCGGCCGATGCCAACAGCTACACGGGCACTTACGGCATCAGCGCCGGAATGACGCTCTACGGCGGCGGCAGGCTCCGCACGGCGGTCAAAGCACAGAAGGTGCAGAACCGCATCGACGCGCTCGCGGTGTCGGAGACCGAAAACGACATCCGCATCGCCATCGTCGAAGCCTACATGCAGGCCCTCTATGCGGACGAAGCCGTCGGCATCGCCGTCAGCACGGCCGAAGCGTCGAAAGCCCAGCGCGACCGAGGCGAACAGATGTGGCGGGCCGGATCGATCAGCAGGGTCGATCTGGCGCAACTGGAGAGCCAGTATGCCGGCGACGGGTACCAGATCGTCGCCGCACAGACGGCAAGGGACAACTACAAATTGCAACTCAAGCAGTTGCTTGAACTCGACATAACGGACGAAATAGATCTTGCCGCGCCTGTCTTTACCGAGGATGTGGTGCTGTCTGTCCTCCCCGCAAAGACCGGGATATATGCAAGGGCATTGGATAGCATGCCGGAAATCAAACGAAGTGAATTGGCGGTCGAAGCGGCAAAACTGGGGGTAAAGCAGGCGCGTGCAGGATTCTATCCGTCCGTTTCCCTCTCGGCGAGCGTCGGGACGGGGCATATGTCGGGCGGCTCGTTCGAGCGGGGCAGCCAGGTCTGGAACCGCTTCAATGAGAACGTCGGGCTCACGCTGAGCATACCGATCTTCTCCAACCGCAAAAATCGCACGGCGGTGAACAAGGCGCGTATTGCGGTCAACACCGGCGAGCTCGAACGCCAGAGCGCAGCGAAGACGCTGCTGCGCGAAGTCGAGACGGCCTACCTCGACGCTGTTTCGGCCCAGTCGCAGTACCTTGCGGCTGCAGAGAAACTGCGCTATGCCCGGACAAGCTATGAACTGACCGGCGAACAGTTCCGCCTAGGGATGAAAAATACGGTCGAGCTGATTACGGCGCAGAACGAGTACACCTCCGCACGGCAGGAGCTGCTGCAGGCAAAGTACATGGCCCTGCTCAATATCGAGCTGCTCAACATCTACCAGGGGCGGGAGGTCGGAACGATTCAACCGTAAACACGAACAGCCATGAAAAAAAGAAGCATACTCCTCGCGTCCGGGGTCGCGGCGACCGCCGCCGTCCTCTGGTTGCTGCTGCGCCCTTCCGCCGGCGACCGGCTCACGCTCGAAACGGCACCTGCCGTCCGTATCGCCATCCGCAACTCCGTCACGGCCACCGGCACGGTGGAGCCCGTAACCGAAGTCGAGGTCGGCACCCAGGTCTCGGGTATCATCGACAAGCTCTACGCCGACTACAATGACGTGGTGAAAGCCGGACAACTGATCGCCGAGATGGACAAGGTGACCTTGCAGGCCGAGCTGGAGTCGGCCCAGGCGGAGCTCGCCGCGAGCGAAACCGAATACGAATACCAGCTCAAAAACTACACCCGCACCCGCACGCTCCACGAAAAGGAGCTGGTGAGCGACGCGGAGTACGATCAGGCGCTTTATCTTTACGAAAAAGCGCACAACGCCTACCGGCAGAGCCAGGCGTCGATCGTCAAGGTCAAACGCAACCTGGGCTATGCCACCATCACCTCGCCGATCGACGGCGTGGTCATCAGCCGCGCCGTGGAGGAGGGGCAGACCGTGGCCGCCGGATTCGAGACCCCGACGCTGTTCACCATCGCCAACGACCTGACCCGGATGCGGGTGATCGCCGACGTGGACGAAGCCGACATCGGCCAGGTGGCCGACGGTCAGCGCGTGGAGTTCACCGTGGACGCCTATCCCGACGACACGTTCGCGGGAACGGTGGAGCAGGTGCGTCTCGAGGCGACGACCGAATCGAGCGTGGTGACCTATGAAGTGGTCATCACGGCCCACAATCCGGAGCTGAAACTGAAACCCGGACTGACGGCCAACGTCACCGTCTATACGCTGGAAAAGGAGGACGCGCTGGCCGTCCCGACCAAAGCGCTGCGTTTCGTGCCCGACAAAGAACTGCTGGCCGGGCTGGATATGACGCTCACGCCGGCAGCCGGAACACCGGAGCCGGGACAACGTGAAATCTGGGTCAGAAACGGTCGGACGCTTGAAGCCCGCATGGTCACAACCGGCGCCGCGAGCGGCGATAAAACCGAAGTCACCGGCCAACTGGCCGAAGGGGAGGAGGTGGTTACGGGGCTTGCCATCGCCGAACCTTCGGTCCGGCCGGCCGCCGCCGAGCGCAGCCCCTTCATGCCATCGCCTCCGGGCGGCAAAAACAAAATGCGATAGCCATGAAAGAGGTGATCCGGCTGGAACAGGTCCGGCGTGATTTTCGGGTCGGCGACGAGGTGGTGCACGCCCTGCGCGGGGTGTCGTTCACCATCGGCGAGGGTGAGTTCGTCACGATCATGGGCACTTCCGGTTCGGGCAAATCGACGCTCCTCAATACGCTCGGCTGCCTGGACACTCCGACCGACGGGGCGTACTTTCTCGACGGCATCCCCGTGCGCTCGATGGACAAGAACGAGCGGGCCACGCTGCGCAACCGCAAGATCGGCTTCGTATTTCAGAATTACAACCTGCTGCCCAAGACCACGGCCGTCGAGAACGTCGAACTGCCGCTCCTCTACAACCCGGCCTACAGCTCCGTGCAACGGCGGGACAAAGCCGTCGAGGCGCTGCGGGCCGTCGGGCTGGGCGACCGGCTGCAACACCGGAGCAACCAGATGTCGGGCGGGCAGATGCAGCGCGTGGCCATCGCGCGGGCCTTGGTGAACGACCCGGCGGTCATCCTGGCCGACGAGGCGACGGGCAACCTCGACACCCGCACGAGCTTCGAGGTGCTGGTGCTCTTTCAGCAGCTCCATGCCGCCGGGCGCACGATCATCTTCGTGACGCACAACCCCGAAATCGCCCGGTACAGCAGCCGCAACATCACCCTGCGCGACGGCCGCGTCACGGACGACGTGCACAACGGGCAGGTTCTATCCGCAGCCGACGCCCTAAAGCGGCTGCCCCGTCAAGACGAATAAACCATGCATATCGCCAATCTTTTCAAAATCGCGGTCCGGGCGCTCGGCAACAACAAGCTGCGCGGATTCCTCACGATGCTCGGCATCATCATCGGGGTCGCGTCGGTCGTCACCATGCTGGCCATCGGCCAGGGCTCCAAAAGGAGCATCCAGGCGGAGATCGGCGAGATGGGGTCGAACATGATTATGATTCATCCGGGCGGAGACATGCGGGGCGGCGTGCGGCTCGGCGCCGACGACATGGAATCGCTCAGGCTCCGTGACCTGGAGGATATCCGCGAGCAGGCCCGCTATGTGAGCCTCGTTTCGCCGTCGGTAAACAGTTCGGGGCAGGCCGTGTACGGAGCCAACAATACGCCGACGACGGTGTACGGCGTGGGGCTCGACTACATGGACATCCGCCGCTACAAGGTCGCCGACGGCGACATGTTTACCGAACAGGACATCCATGCGGCCGCGAAGGTTTGCGTCATCGGCCGGTCGGTCGCGGACGACCTGTTCACCGACGGCGCGAATCCCGTCGGCAAAATCGTCCGCTTCGGCTCGATCCCGTTCCGGATCGTGGGGGTGCTCGAAAGCAAGGGCTACAACAGCATGGGCATGGACCAAGACGACCTTATCATCGCCCCCTATACGACCGTGCAGAAACGCATCCTCGCCATCACGCACCTCCAGCAGATCGTCTGCTCGGCTCTGAGCGAAGCCCATACCGACGAAGCCATCGACGAGATCACCGACATCCTGCGCACCAACCACAGACTCAAGGAGTCCGAGGACGACGACTTCACGATCCGCTCGCAGCAGGAGCTCTCGTCGATGCTCACCTCGACCACGGACATGATGACTGTCCTGCTGGCCGCCGTAGCGGGTATCTCGCTGCTGGTGGGCGGCATCGGCATCATGAACATCATGTACGTCTCGGTCACGGAGCGCACCCGCGAGATCGGTCTCAGAATGAGCATCGGGGCCAAAGGGCGCGACATCATGGCGCAATTCCTCATCGAATCAATCCTCATCAGCGTGACGGGCGGCCTGATCGGGGTGATATGCGGCGTCGGCGCGGCGGCGGTGGTCAATCTTGCGGCCTCTTTCCCGATCTTCGTTCAGCCGTGGAGCGTCTTTCTCTCATTCGCCGTCTGCACGCTCACGGGCGTCTTCTTCGGCTGGTACCCGGCGCAGAAAGCCGCCATGCTCGATCCGATCGAGGCGATCCGTTATGAATAGTCGCAAAATTTCGCTAAATTTGTCGTTACGTATGAACGCTGCGCAATCGAAATATACGGGGTGGCTGGTCCACCTCACGGCCTGGGCCGTCGTGCTGGGTATGCCGCTGTTCGTGACCAGTCCCGACCGCCCCCTGATGAACGGGCCGCAATACGCCCGCTTCCTGCTCGTGCCGCTCTCGTTCATGGTGGTCTTCTACACCAACTATTTCGTGCTGATACGCCGCCACCTGTTCGCCCACCGCATCGGTCGCTTCGTGGGCTGCAACCTCGTGCTGATTGCGGCAGTCATGTTCGGGGTGCACCTGTTCTTCCGCTTCGTGCTTCCTCCCGATATGGCGCGGCCGCCCATACCGCGCCCGTGGCAGGACACCGTGCGGTTCTTTGCGGGCAACGCTCTGCTCTATATGCTGGTGGTCGGGGTCAGCGTCGCCATCCGCATGACCAGCGGATGGTACCGCGCCGAGGCGGCCCGCCGGCAACTGGAGCACAGCCGCACACAGGCCGAGCTGCAAAACCTCAAAAGCCAGCTCAACCCCCATTTCCTGTTCAATACGCTCAACAACATCTATTCGCTCATCCAGCTCGACGCCGACCGTGCGCAGCAGGTCGTGCACGACCTGAGCCGCCTGCTCCGCTACGTGCTCTACGACAGCAGCCAGCCCTTCGTGCCGCTCGGCGCGGAGATCGGATTTCTGCGCGACTACATCGAGCTCATGCGCATCCGGCTTCCCCGCCATGTGCGGCTCTTCGTTTCGTTGCCGGAAAATCCGTCGCCGTCGCCCGTGGCGCCGCTGCTGTTCATCTCGCTCGTCGAAAACGCTTTCAAGCACGGCGTGAGCGACGAAAAACCCTCCTATGTAACCATCGACCTGCGCGAAGCCGACGGGCAGTTGATCTGCAAAATCAAGAACAGCTTCTTTCCCAAATCCGCCGCAACGGACAGGAGCGGATCGGGGATCGGACTTAAAAACCTCTCGAAACGGCTCGAAATGATCTATCCCGGACAGTACACCCTCGAATACGGACAGACGGGCGAGGCTTTTCAGGCGGTGCTGTGCATCAAATTCCAACGGACATGAAACTGACCTGCGCCCTGATCGACGACGAACCGCTGGCGGTGGAGCTGCTGGAGGGGTATGCGCGCAAAACGCCTTTTCTGGAGCTGCACGGCTCGTTCGGCAGCGGTGTCGCGGCATTCGACGCGCTGCGCGAAGCTCCCGTAAACCTGCTCTTCTGCGACATCCAGATGCCGGGGTTGAACGGCATGGAGCTGTCGCGTATGCTGCCGTCCGAAACCCGCGTCATCTTCACCACCGCCTTCAGCCAGTATGCGGTCGAGGGTTTCCGCGTCAGGGCGATCGACTACCTGCTCAAACCGATCAGTTATGCCGACTTTCTGGAGGCCTCCCGCAAAGCGCTGGATTGGTTCGAGACCAGACGGCGGGCCGAAGCGGCTGAACAGATACCGACCGAAGAGGCGCAGAGCATCTTCGTGAGGACGGAGTTCCGTCTGCAACAGATCGCACTGGACAGCATCCGCTATATCGAGGGTCTGAAAGACTACGTCAAAATCCACGTCGAGGGGGAGCCACATCCCGTGCTGTCGCTGATGAACCTCAAGTCGCTCGAGCAGAGGTTGCCAGCCGACCGGTTCATCCGCGTCCACCGCTCTTTCATCGTGCAGCCCGCCCTCATCCGCACGATCGAGCGCAACCGCATCGTCTTCGGCAAGGAGTACATTCCCATATCCGAGAACTACCGGCAGTCCTTCTATGACTTCCTGGCGGCCCGCTCGCTAATGCCGAAAAACGAGAAATAGGGCAGCTTACACCCTGCCCACAGCCGATATTTTCCGGCTCCCGGAAGAGAGGAAGCCTCCGGGAAATCCCGGAGGCTTCCTGGCAGGGTTCTACGACGCCGGTTATTGCCGATCGATATCCGCCCGGGCAATGTGCATCGAAGTGAGTTTCCCGAGCTGATCGTCCGGAAGGTCCTCGAAGCGGATGATGACCAGATTATCCGGGCTTACGAAGCCGCGTACCCAGCCCATTTCGGGCTGCAACTGTTTCGGTCCGATTCCGTAATTGAACAGCGACATACCCTGACCCGAATAGTTATAAAAATAATTCCGGTCTTCGGCCGACCCGACGTTCCTTTCGGTTCCGTCGGCGGAAACCACTTTGAATTCCTGCCATACGGTCAAGGGCGTCGGGTCTCCGCCGCAGGTTATGACCGTGCCCATCGTGGTTTTCCAGTAGCTGTCGTATTTCCCGACGGCAGCAAACCCCTTTACGAACAGGAGTCCCCGCTCACCGTTGAGATCTTCGGTGGGAGGGGAGAAAACCAGGTAATCGCGGAGTTGCTTGATCCCCGGTTTAAACGATACGCCCCGCGTGCCGTCCGACGTCGATCCGCCCGCAATAGCCACCCGTATCGCCTCGCCGTCCCGGTAGTGCGGGAGCGCCTTGAAGATGCAGTATCCGCCGGCCGGCGCATTCGCCCAGGCGGCTTCGTCCGAGCACTTCTGCCCGTAACGGTCGATCAGAAACATGGTATCGCCGAATCCGTCGTCGCTATTGACCGCCGCATAGCCCGAACTGAAGCTGGTCGGCTTGACCTTATAGACGGGTTCGATCACCATCTTCCCCAGCACGTCGATGAATCCCCAGAGCCGGGGGCCCCATTTTTCGGTTTCGACCAGCACGGCCGCCCGGCCTTCGCGGAAGGGGAGGGCCTCCAGGAACTGCGGCTCGACGACGGGGTTTCCGAGGTGATCCATGTAACCCCAACGCTGGAGTTTGCAGTCGAAATAGGCCCGCATGTTTTCCGACAGGATTCCTGTGGGTTTGAGGTCGTTGCCGGCGCTGTAACCGACATTCTTCTGCGTCAGCTTCGGATAGATCTCCTTCATCGCAGCATCGATATACACCACATCGTTGGTATATCCGTCCCCCTTCAGCACGACGGCTACGCCGTCCTTAAAATCGGTAATGATCCGGTAGTTGTCGGGCGGAGTGAGGATATGCCCCTCGGAGGTCAGCACGACCGGTTTCCCGTGGCGATAAGCGGTCGCCGCCCCTCCCGAGAAGAGACCCATCACCTTGTTCCCGTCGGTAAGTTCCAGGTCGTAACCGAATACGTAATGTCCCCTAATGTCAATGTGCATCAGGTAATTGCGGTCGGAATAGCCTTTAATGAGGATCATGCCGTCGCGGACGTAAGGGCTGATATTGGCCCCGGCGGGAATCGGCGTTACGGTCGGAGATGAATTGAGCACCGGGTAAGAGCTCGTCTGCACCCATCTCTCGTTGTCTTTAATCAGTTGCGCGCGCAGCGCGTTGGCTGCAAAAAGCGCAAGGACCAAACTCAAAAGCAGTTTTTTCATTGCTACAAATTTTAATAGGTTATTATTATCATTTGCGCAATCCCCTGCGCACGCCGTCAAATTCACAATCCCCGTGTCGGCTGCGTATCCCCCCGTAACGTAAGGGCCGACCGGAGTCCCCGCCGGTCTTTTGCAGCGACGCATCGGACCGAAGGCGGAATACAAATATAATAATAAAAGGGCAAAAGAGGTAATCAGCGGATAAAATAGGGTATAAAGACCTTGCTGCATAGACCGATTCACGCTATATTTGATATTGCAACGGTCGTCAGTCCTGCGGCGCACAGCCCGACAGCACACGCCGCAGGAGAAGGCCCCCGGCGGTCGTTGCATGAGAGAATCAATCCAAACCCGCTGCACCGGGCCGCGCAGACAAATTATGTGACTATGACGCGTACTTTTCTCCGAATGTTATCCCTTTGCGGATTGGTGGCTTGCGCATCGACCGCATGCGACGACAAAAACGATCCTCTTCCCCCGGTCGGCCCTGCCGACGGTCCGAAAGTGACGCTTACGGCAGGCGAGACGACCCCATCGACCGTTTCGTTCTCCATCACCCCTTCGGACGCAGCAGCCTGTGCCTACATGATGCTGGCCGAGGACCAGCCGGTTCCTTCGGCCGCCGTTATCCTCTCCGACGGCGTAGAAGCGGAATCGAAACAGTCCACGCCGGTAACGCTTCGGGGACTCGTACCGGAAACCACCTATGTCGTGGTGGCAGCCGTGACCGACGGAAAGACCAGCGCTTCGTCCGAACCCCTGCGCCTTACCACGAAAAAAGTCACCACACCGGACGATGCCGTCGTGCTGGACAGGGTGATCGAGGCGATCTACTACGGTGAAAATCTTCTAAACGCTTCGGCGGATTATTACATCCAGTTGGCGAACGTCGCATGTGTGCAGGACGAGTACGGCTATTACCAACCTGCGGGCAAAGGCACGCTGCTCAGCCTCGACCTGTGGGGCGCCCCCTCTCCGGCCGGAAACCGGGCGCTTCCGACCGGCACCTACATGCTCGATGCGGACAACATGCCTCTGACCCTCGATCCGAATTTTACGGTACTCAGGGTGTCCGACGGGAGCGAGTTCGCCGAATACGATTTCGAGTCGGGCGAAGTGATCGTGGAGCGTGACGGTTCGACCTATACCATCAGTGCGACGCTGACGGACAGCAAGGAAGGCGTGCATAATTTCAAATATACAGGGCCGCTCTCCATCGCCGACCGCGAAGCGCCCACCTACGACCCGATCACCCATGACGTCAATACCACCTTTATCGGGGCCGATGCGCTTTACTACGGCGACCGCAATAAGACGGGATTCGGCAGTTTCGAGGTTTATCTCTACGACGTGCCGAAGAAAAACGGCTTCCTGACCAGAGCGGGGTACCAGCTCGTTCTGGAACTCACCACACCGCTTATCCGTAAGGGCGAAGATATTTTTATCGCCAACGGCACCTACACGGTTTCCTCCCAGACACCGGCGCTCTTCAAATTCACCCCGGGTTACGCCCTCCCGGACGACCCCTATCCTTACGGAAGCGTATGCGAGCAGAACGACGAAGACGGGGCGCCCTATTACGCTTTGCTGAACGGCGGAACAATCGAAATCAACCGTACCGGCACGACGTACACATTTACGGCAAACCTCGAAACCGTCGAGGGCATTGAAATCAAAGGCACCTATACGGGTGAAATTCCCATCGAGGACCGCAATGGCTGGCGACCGGGTGGCGGAGGCTATTCGACCCTGCACCTGGACGTGACGCCCGACCTGAAAGGAATCCGAACCGGCAAGCTCATCTATCTGGGCAACTACCTCCGTCTGGGCTACTCCTCCTTCATCCTGCAAATCGTTGCCGACGACCAACCCGAATCCATCGAGATCGAGGTGATCTGCGAGAACACCTACACGACGGACATCGCCCTGGGACACTATACCGTGATGCCCGGTCGTTCGGAGGTAAACATGGTTCCCTGGGCCGTCATGCCGGGCTTCATGCTCGAATCAAATACGTCGGGCACCTGGTATCTGGAACGGAACGAAGACGGGGACATCGTAAACGGCGCTCCGGCCAATGCGGGGACGATCGACATTTCAAAGGACGGGGACAATTACACGGTTGCTTTCGACCTCGAGGACGACTGCACGGAACCCAACCGCATCAGCGGTTCGTGGACGGGAACCATGGAATTCGTCTCCAGCCCTTTCAGCCTCAAACCGGGCACGCTTTTCTGCCCGCAGTCCGATAACGACATTCCGCAGCGTCAGGGCCGTTCGGGTCATCACGCACGGTAATCCGACTGACCGACCAACAAAGGGGGCTCGTTTTTACGAGCCCCCTTTATTTCATCCCGACACATCGGGAAAGCCTCCGGGAAAACCCCTTTCCGGGCGGTACATCCTTCGCCTGCATCTTGCCCAGAGCCGCCGATATCAGGCCTGCGCCGCTCCGTACCGCAGACGCAGACCCGCATCGCGCTCGCCCGTCGTGCGTTCAGGGTTCCTGCGGAACGCCCACGAAAGAGTCGTCCCAGCGGCGGTTGCGGTATTGAGTGGGGGAGAGTCCCGTATGCTTTTTGAAATAACGCCCCAGGTAGGACTGATCCGGAAAACGGAGCCAGTCGGCGATTTCCGACACCGAGAGGTCAGTGGACTGCAACAACACCTTGATCTCGAGCAGCACCATCCGGTCGATAATCTCCTTGGGTGTTCTGGACGAAACAGTCCGCACGACGGTGGAAAGGTAGCGGGTCGTGATGCAGAGCCTGTCGGCGAAATAGGCCACCTCGCGCTGTTCGTAGCAGTGTTCGTGCACCAGCGAGATAAAGCGCAGGAACAGCTCCCGCCGACGGTTGTTCACCTCCCCGGGCTGGCGGCGGTTGATGTTGCGCTGGATTTTATCGTAAATCTCCAGAAAAACGTTTTGCAGACGATTCTTGACGATGGTGTTGCGGAAGATATTTTCGCGGTCGGCATACGTATAAGCGGCCATCTGCAACCAGATATCAGCCCCTTTGCCCCCGTCGTCGAGCCGCTCGGCGATCGGGTTCTCGTTGAGGAAGTGGAAAAACGAAGGGTCGAGCCGGAAGCTCGCTTCGGCGAACAGGGCTCGGGAAAAAGCGCAGTAGGTGATCCGGAAATCGTCGGAAACCTCCGAAAACATGAGGATTGCGCCCGGCAACAGCAACATGAGCGTATGTTCGCGAACGGCTCCCGTGTGCAGATTGATCGTCACCCTGGCCGTACCCCTCTGGCAGAAGAGGATCGCGCCGCTGTCGCACCGCGCCGGGTTGTTGTGAAAAAAACCGAACGACGATTCGCCGACCACGAATTGTTCGTCGTCGGTGGTTGTGATGGGATTCGTGTCGTCCATACTTATTTCTGATTTACGAAGCAAAAATAAACAATTTCTTCCCTCAGAACGAAAATTTGTTCCGAAAAGTACCCGAAGAGTTCGCAATATATGACAAGAGAACGAACGTATTTACGGTACTTTTGCATCGAAAAAAGTTTTAAAAGAAAGCATGATGAGAATTATGACAGAAAAGTTCGTGCAGACGCTGCTGGTCGGTTGCTGCATGACAGCGGCCGTTTCGTGCTCCAACGCCCCAACGGCTCCCCGCGTGGCCGAGTACGAAGTGCTGACCATCGTCCCGACCGACGCCCAGACCCAAAGCAACTATTCGGCCACCATCCGCGGCCGCCAGGACATCGACATCTATCCGCAGGTGTCGGGCTTCATCTCGAAGCTCAACGTCAATGAGGGCGAGACGGTACGACCGGGTCAAACCCTGTTCATCATCGACCAGGTGCCTTACCAGGCGGCGCTCCGCACGGCCGAGGCCAACGTCGATGCCGCGAATGCCGGGGTAGCGACGGCTCAGCTGACCTTCGACAGCAAAAAAGAACTCTTCGCCAAAAACGTCATTTCAGCATACGAACTCCAGACCTCCGAAAACGCGCTGCTGACGGCCAAAGCCCAGTTGGCACAGGCCGAGGCGCAGCGCGTGAACGCTGCGAACAACCTCTCCTATACGGTGGTCAAAAGCCCCTCGCACGGCGTGGTGGGTACGCTTCCGTACCGGGTAGGCGCACTGGTGGGTCCTTCGATGCCGCAGCCCCTTACGACCGTTTCGGACAATTCGGACATGTACGTTTACTTCTCGATGAACGAAAGCCAGCTGCTCAACCTGACCCGTCGTTACGGTTCGGTCGAAAAGGCCCTGGCGTCGATGCCGGCGATCGAACTCCGGCTGAGCGACGGATCGCTCTACTCCGAAAAGGGACGCATCGAAACCATTAGCGGCGTGATCGACCCCTCGACGGGAAGCGTATCGCTCAGGGCCGTATTCCCCAACAAGGGGCGTCTGCTCCACAGCGGCAGCACGGGCAATGTGGTCATTCCGATCGAACGGAAGGACGCCATCGTAATCCCCAAAGCGGCCACGTTCGAGCTGCAAGACAAAATCTACGTCTATAAGATCATCGACGGCAAGGCGACCTCCGAAATGGTCGAAGTCGAGAACGTCAGCGATCCGAAGACCTATATCGTCGATTCCGGACTCGTTCCGGGCGACGTGATCGTCGCCGAAGGGGTAGGCCTTCTCAGGGAGGGCACGCCGATCCAGGCGAAAACCGTAAAGGAGGAATAACCTATGACACTCAAACATTTTATCGACCGGCCCGTCCTGGCGTCGGTTATCTCAATCGTCATCGTGCTGGGCGGCATCATCGGCCTGGCCTCGCTGCCCGTGGAGCAGTATCCGGACATCGCACCCCCGACGGTGATGGTGCGCGCCTCCTATCCGGGCGCAAGCGCTGAAACGATCCAGAAGAGCGTGATCGTACCGCTCGAGGAGGCGATCAACGGCGTGGAGAACATGATGTATATGGAATCCAGCGCCTCCAACGCCGGCAGCGCATCCATCACGGTCTATTTCCGCCAGGGCACCGACGCCGACATGGCGGCCGTGAACGTACAGAACCGCGTAGCCACCACCACCGGGGCGCTGCCCGCCGAAGTGACCAAGATCGGCGTGACGACCATGAAGCGTCAGACCTCCATGCTGAAGATCTTTTCGCTGTACAGTCCCGACGACAGCTACGACGAGACCTTCCTATCGAACTACATGAAGATCAACATTCAGCCCCGCATCCTGCGTACGCAGGGCGTCGGCGAATTCTTCGTGCTGGGCGCGGACTACTCGATGCGTATCTGGATGAAACCCGACGTGATGGCGCAGTACAGGCTCGTCCCATCGGACGTGACGGCTGCACTGGCCGAACAGAACATCGAGTCTGCGGCCGGTATGCTGGGTGAAAATTCGGAAAACACGTTCCAATATACGATGAAATACCGCGGACGACTGATGACCCCCGAAGAGTTCGGCCAAATCGTCATCCGCACGCTGCCCGACGGCAATATCCTGCGGCTCAAAGACATCGCCGACGTGGAGCTGGGCAGCGAATCCTATGCCTACAAAGGATACACGAACGGTCATCCGGGCGTGAGCGCCATGGTCTTCCAGACTGCCGGCTCGAATGCCACACAGGTCGTCAATGACATCAACGCACTCCTCGACGAGGTCAGCGCGGAACTGCCCAAGGGCGTCGCAATCGCCCACCTGCAAAGTGTGAACGACTTCCTTTACGCTTCGATGCACGAGGTCATCAAGACGCTGATCGAAGCCATCATCCTGGTCGTGCTGGTGGTTTACGTCTTCCTGCAGGACCTCCGCTCGACGCTTATCCCGACGGTATCGATTCTGGTCGCGCTCGTGGGTACGTTCGCCTTCCTCTTCTTCGCCGGTTTCAGTATCAACCTGCTGACACTGTTCGCCCTGGTGCTGGCGATCGGTACCGTGGTGGACGATGCCATCATTGTGGTCGAAGCCGTCCAGGCGCGTTTCGACGTGGGTTACAAATCCTCCTACATGGCTACCGTGGATGCCATGTCGGGCATCACCTCGGCCATCATCACCTCGACGCTGGTCTTTATGGCCGTGTTCATCCCCGTTTCGCTCATGGGCGGTACGTCGGGTACCTTCTACACCCAGTTCGGTATCACGATGGCCGTGGCGGTCGGTATTTCGGCCATCAACGCCCTGACGCTCTCCCCGGCCCTCTGTGCGCTGATTATCAAGCCTTATATCGATGAAAACGGCGAGATGCGCGACAACTTCGCCGCACGTTTCCGCAAGGCGTTCAACACGGCGTTCACGGCCATGGTCAACAAGTACAAGCATGGCGTGCTGCTGTTCATCAAGCGGCGCTGGCTGATGTGGCTCGCGCTGGCCCTTTCGTTCCTCGCCCTCATTCTGCTCATGCGTTCGACCAAAACGGGTCTGGTGCCCGACGAGGATCAGGGAACCGTGATGGTCAACGTCACCACCGCTCCCGGCAGCTCGCTCGAGGAGACCAACGTGGTGATGCACGAACTCGCCGACCGGCTCCGGAATATTCCCCAAATCCGCGACTACATGCAGGTCGCCGGCTACGGCATGATCGCCGGGCAGGGTTCGTCCTACGGTATGTGCATCATCAAGCTCAAGGACTGGAAGGACCGACCCGACAAGGCGGACGCCGTCAATGCCGTCATCGGACAGATCTACGCCCGCACCGCCGACATCAAGGACGCACAGATTTTCGCCGTCGCCCCGCCGATGATTTCGGGTTACGGCACCTCGACCGGTTTCGACATGCGCCTGCAGGACCGGATGGGTGGAAGCATCAACGATTTCTACAACATCTACCTCCAGTTCATCGCCGCGCTCAACCAGCGCCCGGAGATCGAACGCGCCTATTCGACCTTCAACATCAACTTCCCGCAGTACATGGTCGATATCGATGCGGCCAAGGCCAAGCGTGCGGGTGTTTCGCCGACCGAAATCCTCTCGACGCTGTCGGGCTATTACGGCGGCCAGTACGTCTCGAACATCAACCGCTTCTCGAAGGTTTACCGCGTGATGATCCAGGCTGACCCCAAATACCGCCTCGATACCGAGTCGCTCAACAACGTTTACGTACGTACGCAGAACGGCGAGATGGCGCCTGTCAGCCAGTTCGTCAAACTGACCAAGGTGTACGGTTCGGAGACGCTCAACCGCTTCAACATGTACAGCTCCATATCGGTGAACGGCACCGCGGCCGACGGCTACTCGTCGGGCGATGCGATCCAGGCCGTCCGCGAGGTCGCCGCACAGGTGCTTCCCCACGGTTACGGCTATGAATTCAGCGGCATCACGCGGGAGGAGAGCGAAACATCGAGCAACACGGCAATCATTTTCGGCATCTGCATCCTGCTGATCTATCTGATCTTGAGCGCACTTTATGAAAGTTTCCTCATTCCGTTCGCGGTGATCCTCTCCGTGCCCTGCGGTCTGATGGGCAGCTTCCTGTTCGCCAAGATGATGGGGCTGGAGAACAACATCTATCTCCAGACGGGTCTTATCATGCTGATCGGCCTGCTGTCCAAAACGGCCATTCTGCTGACGGAGTACGCCGCCGACCGCCGTGCCTGCGGCATGTCGCTCACTCAGGCGGCGGTATCGGCCGCAAAAGTGCGTCTGCGCCCGATCCTGATGACCGTCCTGACGATGGTGTTCGGTATGCTCCCGCTCATGTTCTCGCACGGCGTGGGCGCCAACGGCAACTCGACGCTTGGTTCGGGCGTGATCGGCGGCATGCTCATCGGTACGCTTGCACTGCTGTTCCTGGTTCCGTCGCTCTTTATCGTATTCCAGTACATGCAGGAGAAGATCCGTCCGGTGCAGTACAACCCGACACCCGACTGGGCGATCCAGGCCGAGCTGGAGGACGCAAACACGGATAACAACGAAGAGGAGGAGAAATAAGATGAAAAAATTCATAGTGATCCTGTCCGCGGCAATCATGTGCAGCTGCGGCATCTACAAACCCTACACCCGCCCGGAGGTCATGACCGACGACCTCTATGGCGCGGGTGTCGAGACGGCCGACACGCTCAACCTGGGCTATCTGGGCTGGCGCGAGCTCTTCACCGATCCGCAGCTCCAGGCGCTCATCGAACAGGGGCTCGCCTATAACACAGACCTGCAATCGGCCCAATGGCGGGTCAAGGAGGCCGAGGCGTCACTCAAAACCGCGCGTCTGTCGCTGCTCCCCTCGTTCAACCTGGCGCCCCAGGGCGGCGTGACCAGCTTCGAGGACCACAGGCCCAACTGGACCTGGACGGCACCCGTTACCGCAAGCTGGGAGATCGACATCTTCGGCCGCCTGCTCAACGGTAAACGACGGGCCAAAGCACTCTATGCTCAGTCGCAGGAGTACCGTCAGGCCGTGCAGACCCAACTGATCGCGAGCGTCGCCAACCTCTATTATACCTTGCTGATGCTCGACAGCCAGTACAACGTGTCGAAGCAGACCGCCGCCAAGTGGCGCGAAAGCGTCGAAACGATGCGGGCGATGATGCAGGCGGGCATGACCAACGACGCCGGCGTCAAACAGATGGAGGCCAATTATTACGCCATCGAAGCGTCGCTTTTCGACCTGGAGGAGCAGATCCGCAACGTAGAAAACAGCCTCTCGTCGCTGTTGGGCGAAGCTCCGACCCGTATTGTGCGGGGATCGCTCGACGGGCAGGACTTCCCCGAAGAACTGACCGTGGGCGTGCCGGTGCAGATGCTCTCGAACCGGCCTGACGTACGCAGCTCGGAACTCAACCTTGTTCAGGCCTTCTACTCGACGGCCGAAGCCCGTTCGGCGCTCTACCCGTCGCTGACCCTGAGCGGCACGTTCGGATGGACGAACAGCCTCGGGTCGATGGTCTCCAATCCCGGAAAGATGATCTTCTCAGCGGCGGCATCGCTCGTGCAGCCGATCTTCAACGCCGGAGCCAACCGGGCCCGCGTAAAGATCGCCAAGGCGCAGCAGGAAGAGGCTTTGCTCTCCTTCCAGCAGACACTGCTCAACGCCGGCGCGGAAGTAAACAACGCGCTGACGCAGGTGCAGACCGCACGCAGCAAAACCTCGTTGCGCCGCAAACAGATCGCCGCGCTCGAACGGGCGGTCGAAAGCACCGAGTTACTCATGCGGCACGGCACCTCGACCTACCTGGAGGTGCTGACGGCACAGCAATCGCTGCTCTCGTCGCAACTCACCCAGATTTCCGACCGCTTCGATGAGATTCAAGGCATCGTCAATCTCTACCAGGCACTCGGCGGAGGCCGGGATATGGATACGGATGAAACGGAGGAATCGAAATGAAACGCAGAGTCCGGAAAGAGGATGTGATCCGCACGACCTGGCAACTCATCACCCGCCACGGCATCCGTGCCGTGCGGGTCGATGAAATCGCCCAATGCCTCGGCATGTCCAAACGCACGCTCTACGAACTTTTTCCAGACAAAACGAACCTCATCGCAGCCTGCCTCGAACAAACCAGCAGGCAGCAGAAAGAGAAAATCGCACAGCTCAGGGAGGAATATTCCGGCGATCCGCTGCAGAAGTTGTTCCGCATTATCGGGAAATACCTCGGCGACATCTACCTCGTGGATTGCGAATTCCTCTCCGACATGAAAGAAAAATCGGATTTTACGGAGGCGTATAACAACGACGGCCGTTTCTGGCGGGAAGAGATCGGTTCGGCGGTCCAGAGCGCGATCGACAGCGGCAACCTGCTTGCCGACGTCAATCCGACGGCGCTGACCGACCGACTCCTGAGTTCGCTTTTCGAGTCGCGGTTGCGGGGCGTATCCCGCCGCGAGCAGCAGCAGTTTTGCCGGGCCATACTGCGCAGCTGCGCTACACGGCAGGGTATCGAACGGATCGACCGGTTGCATGAGAGCGATCCGGATATCGTCTGACGGGCTGTATTCCCTTTATCGCCGCCGTCCTTCTTCGGAAAGGGCGGCGGCGCGTTTTACGACACCCTTTGCAGCGAACGGAAAAATGGCTATTTTTGCAACACGCATTGCAAAACGATGGCACGAAGCCTGCGACGGCAATTCAAAACCGTTTCAGAAAGGGCGTTACCTTGCGACCACTTACCTGTTCGGGCCGTGGCAACGACGGAGGGAAACACAAAAAAACGAAGGATGAAAAGCACCTGGCTCCGCATAACAAGGCTCCTGCTGCCGCTCGCCGGCACGATGCTCTGCGGCCTCGCATCGGCCCAGACGCATACGACCGAAACGAGCGACTTCACCATGCGCTTCGGAGCGAGCATCGAAAAAACGTTCGCCCGCGATTTCGCGCTCACCTGGAGCGAAGAAGTCCGCACCCGCAACGCCTCCTCCGACCTCGACCGAATTTACTCGGCCCTCGGTCTGAGCTACCAACCCGCTCCGTGGGTCAAGGTGGCTGCGACCTACACCTTCATGGCGCTGCGCACCGCAGGGGATAGCGGCAAAGGGTGGGACCTGCGCAACCGGCTCGAGACCGACCTTACGCTGCAACACCGGATCGGCGAGCGCTGGAAGGTCTCCTTACGGGAGCGCATCCGCACCATCTGGCGCACCGAAGCAGTCGATCCGCTCGAAAAAGCCGATCCCGAATGTTTGCTCCGATCGCGCCTGATGGCGGAATACACACCGCCCCATTCGGTTCTGAGTCCCTTCGCCTATGTCGAACTTTCCAATACGCTCAATGCCCCCGCGCTGGCAGGAAACTACGTCAATAAAGTGCGCACGTCGATCGGGGTGACCATCGAACTGACGCCCCGCAGCGCAATCGAGTGTTACTACCGATTCGACTACAACCTCGATAAACAGGTCGAGGCCTATCCCGACGGAACACTCCGCCAACTCACCCGGAAAAAACAGTTCAACCACATCATCGGCATCTTTTACGGCCTGAGTTTCTGATCCGCCTTGCAATCCTCTTTTGCGGGCGCAGGGAAGCGACTCCCCGCCGCCGAAAGCGGGGCAGGGGCAGCGGTAGTTTCGACCATCCGCTGCTTCGCTATTTTTGCAGGACAAAATTTGCCATTGTACGGACTATTCATTATATTTGTACGTAGAGACAATCCGTGTCCGCTCCGGCTTTGTCGTTTAAGTCTGTCATCTTGCCCAAACCTCAAAGCCTATGAAGCACATCGCTCCATTGCTCGCAGCGTTGGCATCTGCCGCGCTGATCGGTTGCACCGCCTCCGCAGGCGACACGCCCTCCGCCGACGGGCCCATCCGTATCGCACCGTTCATCACCCGTGTGAGCGGGCCGAACTTCGATCCCGGCGACTGCATCGGTCTGACCGTCGAGCTGCCCGGCAGCCGGTACGCCGACAACGCTCCGCTGACCTACGACGGTAAGGTCTTTTCCTCACCCGACCTGATCTGGTATAACGACCTGCACGAAACTTCGACCCTGTACGCCTATTATCCCTACCAGGCGGAAGCAACGCCCGACCGGTTTACGGTGCGCACGGACCAGCGCAATGCCGCGGACTACGGCGCCTCCGACCTGCTGGCCGCCGTGCGGGAAGCGGTCACACCGGCGGAAACGGCGATCGACATGCGGTTCGACCACCTGCTCTCCCGTCTTGTCGTGCACATCGACAACCGATCGAGCGCCGCCGCCGAACGCGTGCTCATTGCGGGTACGGTCGGGACGGCCGCGGTGGATATCGCCACGCAACACGCCGCTGCCGACGCAACGGCTCCGACCGTGGAGATCATCGCCCGGGAAACGGATTCCGGCAAAACATTCGATGCGATCCTCGTCCCCCAGACCGTGAAACTCACGGTCGTGCTGCTCACCTCGGACGGGAAGCGGCACGAAAAAACGCTGGACGAGGCCCGGGAGCTCCGGCAGGGCAGCCGATATACGCTCGACGTGATAGCCACCGATATTGACATCGCACTTTCGCTCGGCGGCGAAATCGGGGATTGGGACGACGGCGGATCGCTCGACCCGGCAGAGGAGCCCGCAGGGGAAATACGCCACGGGGACGCCACATACCGCACCCACACCTTCCCGGACGGAACGACCTGGATGGCCGAGAACCTGCGATACCTGCCCGCCGGGACGACACCTTCGGAAAACCCGGCTACACAGGCCGGGGTATGGTTTCCGTGCTCCTCCGACCTCCAACCCGCGCAGGACGAAGAGACGATCCGCACACAGGGTTACCTCTACGACCTGACGACCGCTGCCGGCGGGGTCACGCTTACGGACGAAACCATCGCCCTGCTGGAAGGCGTGCAGGGCATCTGTCCCGACGGATGGCATCTGCCTACGCAAAACGACCTGGAACGGCTCGTCGTACTGCTGGAAGACGAACCCGACCTTGCGGATACCTTTCTGACCCGCACGGGCATCCGTACCGCATCCGGAAGCTATTCGGGACAGCACGTGGGCGGCGCCTTCTCGAAAGGCTACCTGCTCGGTTCCTCACCATGCACGGGAAGCGTAAACGGCACGGCCAAATTCAGCTACCTCTGCATCCAGCCCGACGGGACGATGACCACGGTGGATTACCTCCCCGAGGCCGGAGTCCCCGTCAGATGCGTGCACGACTGAATTGCAAATCACCCTATTCAGTGATAAATACAAACCCTCTCCCCGATTACGGGGAGAGGGTTTTTCGGTAAAAACCGCTATCTTTACCGCATGAAACATCCATTCACGGACAAACAAAGCCATACTCCCTACACCCCGGCGATGAAAATGGCCGACCTGCTCAAAGGAAACCGCAAACTGCTCTCGCTCATCTCTCGCCTGGGCATGGAGCTGGGGGTCGGCGAAAAAAGCGTGGACGAAATCTGCAGGCGTCAGGGGGTTTCGACCCGTCTCTTCCTGCTCCTCTGCACGGTTTCGACCTGCGAACACTACGCTCCGGCCTCCGCCCAACTGGAAGATCTGGATATCCTCGAACTCGTCCGCTTCCTGAAAGCATCCCACAAATATTACCTTGAAATCCAGCTCCCGTCACTCAGGAAACGTCTGTCGCAGATGGGCGGAAGCGGGGTGGCGGTGCTCGAACATTTCGTGCAGAACTACTGCAACGAAGTGGTCAATCACTACGATTACGAAGAACAGACCGTTTTCCCTTATATCGAGCAGCTAATTGCCGGACGGCGGATCGAAGGGTACGACATCGCCCAGTTTGAAAAAAACCACAGCAACATCGACGAGAAACTGAGCGACCTGCAGAACATCATCATCAAATACCTTCCCACCGACTCGCCGTTCGAGCGCAGAGCGGAGATACTTGAAGAGGTTTACAACATGGAAGACAACCTGGTGAGCCACGCCCTGATCGAAGATAAGATACTGGTACCGATGGTCATGCAATTGGAAGAGCGTCATGGTAAAAAAAGATAGACAGCGCGTTCTGCTCGTCGAACCCTCGCAGATCGTCGCCACCGGGTTGAGTCGGATTCTCGAAGAGTCGGAGCTGTTCCATGTAGTAGGGGTGATCGAAGGAATGGAGACCTGCGGCGAGCGGATCAAGGTACGCCAGCCCGACGCAGTGATTATCGATCCCGTCGTGCTCGATTTCGGCCGGCAGATCGACCTCTACGGACGCTACCCCTACCTGGCCGACGTGGTTACGGTCGCACTGACGGGAGGCTACGTGGACGAACAGACGTTGCGGCAACACGACGGCTCGATCGGTATTTACGATCAGGCCGCGCAGGTGGTCCGCAAACTGGAGAAGGCTGTGCGCACGGCTCCGGATAACGCACACGCAAAGCGTCCGGCCAACAACGACCTTTCGGCCCGCGAGCGGGAAATCCTCATTGCCGTCGCCCACGGACTGATGAATAAGGAGATCGCCGCCCGCTTCCATATTTCGGTCAATACGGTGATGACCCACCGCAAGAGCATTACCCGCAAGACGGGCATCAAAACGGTGGCGGGTCTTACGGTTTACGCCCTGCTCAACAATTACATCCGTCAGGAAGAAATTTAGTACGGATCGTTATGCCGGGCCCGGTTGAAGAAATCCTCGGACCTTCCCCAACCGGAATCGATTTGTCACCGGTACAATTACGACTTGCTGTAATACGAGGCGTCGAGCCCGAGCGTGAAGCTGTTGCGGCGAAACCGGGTCAGCACGACCATGCCCGCCACCAGAACGGCGTTGAACAGGAACGGAAAACGGTCGCTGTGAGTGCCGAACATCCGGCGCAGCAGATCGACGATGAACGGGCAGACCATCACCGCAAGGTAATTTACCGACATGACGAACGAGAGGGCCAGCGTAGCCGAACGGGGCGGCGCGATAATGGCCGTCTTGTCATAGATCAGGGGTTGCATGATGCCGTAACCCAACCCGGCCAGCAGGCTGCCTGCCACGAGCAACACATGGCTGCGGAACAATCCCATACAGAGCAGGCCGAGGAGAATCGACACGAGGGCGATGAAATTCACGTTGCAGCGCAGCAGGTCGATGACCTTATTGATAAAGAGTCCCGGAAGCATGATGGCCAGGAAGAACAACGAGATGACGATGCCTGAAAAGGAGCTGTCCATCTTATAATCGTCCACCAGAAAGGCGGCATAGAACGTGACGACCAGCACCGAATAGGTGATAAAGAAGTAAAGGCCCATGAGCTGAACGAGTTTGCGCCGGTCGATATGCGAATGGCGCAACTGGTCGCTCTCCTGCGGCTCGGGCGCAGCATGTTCGCGATCCAGGAAAAACGAAAGCGCCAGCGAAATGCCGGGCAGGGTGTAAACCAGAAAGGGCAGATGCCATTCGACTTCGGCCAGGTAGCCCGTGACCACGGTAGCCAGCACGAGGGTGAGGTTGTTGATCGCGGAGCTGAGACCGAGCTGCCGCACCCGGCGGTTGCCCGTAAAATAATCGACGATCAGGCCCGTCGAGAATGGAATCACCATGCCGGCGCCCACGCCCAGGATACAGCTTATGACGATCAGCGAAACGATACTGCCGGCAAACAGGCAAGCCACGCCGCTCAAGAAAAAGATAACAAGCCCCACGGTCAGTATCCGCAATTTGTTCTTCCCCACCGACAGCTTGCCCGAGAGCAGCACGAAAGGGATGATGAGCAGCGAAGGCAGGGAGGTGAGCATCTGGATCTTCAGATCGGTGGCATCCGGAAAGATACGGTTCAGGTCGCCCAGAATGGGCGAAATCGCCAATCCCGGAAGCGATGCGACGGCCGAAACCGACCAGATGGCCAGCAGCACGATAAGTCGGATCGACCCTTTACCGGTTTTGATTTTCATCGCGGGATACGTTATCCCCGAGCTACCGCAACTGTTATACCAAAAACAAGCGCGGCGGGCCATTGCCCGCCGCGTCGTAAGCACTTCGGCAGTGCCGATCTATTCGTCCTTCACGCAACGGATTTGCAAGCCGTTGGCACGCTGGAAATCGGTCCGCGGACGCATTTCGCTCCGCAGCGCATCCTCCGTATCGAGCGTGAAGTACATACCCGAAGAGGTGAGCGCGGCCGACCCCGTGCCGCTTGTCCAGTAGCAGCCTACCCAGGGTTTGGGCACCTCGTTGGTATTGATATTCTGAATACCTCCGAGCAGTGCGCTGCGACGTCCTGCACCCAGGTAGAAAGCCGTCACGACGCCGTCGGTGAGATGCCAGCCGTAGGACTGCCGGTAAGCCTCCACGCCCGCCGCAAGGTCGTCGGCAATGGTCAGCCCGGCAAAAGCGTCCCCGTCGGGTACGCGCCAACCCTTCGGACAGGGATCGGCCGCCGTTTTCGCCGTGCCGCCCCACAGGTCGTCGGAATGAGCCGCATAGAGCCAGTCGAACCCCGATTCCTCCACGCCCAGAATAAAAGACATGGGATTCGCAAGAGCGTAAGCCTCGGTGCCCGTTTCGGCGCTCGACTCGACATAGGAGAGGTACGTGCGGCTGTTGTTGCCGTTGTACATATCGGCGTCCTTTCCGGAAGCACAGTCATAGGCATAGGGGCCGACGAAAGGCTCGCGACGACCCCATTGGTAATATAATCCGTAGGAGGCGAGAATCTGCTCCCGAGTCGCATTGTCGTTCGCCCCGGCGCCCAGGTTGCGCGTCATGAATGTCAATCCGTTGGCGTAGGTCTGGCTCTGCGTCGAAGGGTCGTAATCCGTAACCCAGAGATGCCAGCTCCAGATCAGCCTGCCGTCGGCATCGTATGCGCCGACCAGCGCATTGCCCTCCGTGAGCGCGCCGCCATCCCCCGAGCCGACGAAGAACGAAGCCCGGCCCTGTCCGTCGAGCTCAAGGTAGCGGATCAGGTTTTTGGCGGTCTGCCAGATCACCTCCACGCTGGCGGTCGCAAGCGGCTCGCGCCCCTCGCCCCGGACCAGTGCATTGAATGTATAATACGTGTCGGGACGAGACAGGATATAACAGTTGGATTGCTCCGAGGCGAGGTCCCGGCTGCCCGCAATCGCAACGAACAGGTCTGCCGAAACCGACTTGCCTCCATTGACGTAACCGACCAGTTTGATCGTTCCCTGACGTTCGGCCCCCGGCTCGTCGGCCGCGGGGGCAGTGACCTTCATCCTGAGCGTACTCAGATCCGCTTCGGCCGTCCAGCCCGAAGGCGTCGAAGAAACAGTGATGCTGCCGATGTTGTCGGCCGAGAATGCGATCGTCTGCGTTTGGCCTTCGGCGTCGAAATAAAGGGTGCTGGAGGGGAAGGAGAGCGACCCCGAAGCGTCGTCCTTACTGCACGAGTGGAAAACGCCGACCGTTACGATCAGCGCCGTCAACACTTTCAGGGCGGTGTGCATGGCTCGATATGTCATATGATTCCGAATTTACAATAAATCTTTGCAAAGATACCAAAACGCGCTGGAATTCCTACGATGCGTCACGGAATAATTTGTTTTAGGAATAGTTCTTGTCATCCGTTCCAACGTAACAAAAACGAAAATCGTATATGTCCAAAGTCAAAATCGAGACAGGAAGCAAGCCTGCCGATGCAAAATACCGCATCACCGTGACCGAAAAGGGCCCTTACATGGTATTCGGACATCCGCCGCTGGCCCAGCACTACATCATGCTCAACGAGCACGGCGAAAGCTGGTATTTCCAGCAGGGCCGGAGCTTTCCGACCGAGGCGGAGCCGACCGCGCTCTGCCGCTGCGGGGCTTCGCACAAGGCGCCCTACTGCGACGGCTCCCACGCCCATGCCGAATGGGACCCCACGCTGCAATCGTCCAGCGATGCGCTGCTGGACAACATCGAAATCGTGGAAGGCGAAACGCTTATGATGACCGACAACGAGAAATACTGCGTATTCGCCCGTTTCTGTCACCCCGGCGGAAGCGCCTGGAACCTGACCGAAATGTCCGCCGACCCCGAAGCCCGCAAGCTGGCGATCCGCGAGGCGTCGATGTGTCCGAGCGGACGGCTCTTGGCATGGGACCTGCAAACGGAAAAACCTTACGAATACCGTTTCGAGCCGAGCCTGGGGCTGATCGAGGACCCGGCCATCGGATCGAGCGGCGGCCTGTGGGTGCGGGGCGGCATCCCTGTCCAGCGGGAAAACGGCCGCACATACGAAATCCGGAACAGGGTAGTGCTGTGCCGCTGCGGGCAGTCGGTCAATAAACCCTATTGCGACGGCACACACGCCGCGATCAAATGGCGGGACAACCTCGAAGGGGTGCCGGAGGGGGAGACCGTGCCGGAACACGCCTACTGATCGGGTTCCGCCCAAACCCGGCCGACAGCAAAATACGGCTGGCGATCCGGGATACGAAAAAGCCGCGCCCACAGGGGCGCGGCTTCGTTTTGAGCGATCCGCTATTTTTTGTCCGGCCGCGAAATGCTCTCGCGCATCGAGGTGTCGGCCATGATGTTTTTCATCTTGTAGTAGTCCATGATCCCCAGGTTGCCGTTCCGGAACGCCTCGGCCATCGCCAGCGGCACTTCGGCTTCGGCCAGGATCACCTTGGCCCGGGCATCCTGCGCCTTGGCCTTATTCTCCTGCTCCAGCGCCACGGCCATCGCACGCCGCTCCTCGGCCTTGGCCTGAGCGATGTTTTTATCGGCCTGCGCCTGATCCATCTGCAACTGGGCTCCGATGTTTTTGCCCACGTCGATATCGGCGATATCGATCGAGAGGATCTCGAACGCCGTCCCCGCGTCGAGGCCCTTTTCGAGCACTACGCGCGAGATGGAATCGGGATTCTCGAGCACGATTTTATGCGACGCGGCTGAGCCGATGGAGGAGACGATGCCCTCGCCCACACGGGCGAGCACGGTCTCTTCGCCGGCGCCGCCGACCAACTGCTTGATATTGGCCCGTACCGTCACACGCGCCTTTGCGATCAACTGGATGCCGTCCTTGGCGACAGCCGCCACGGGAGGGGTGTTGATGACTTTGGGATTGACCGACATCTGCACGGCCTCGAATACGTCGCGGCCCGCCAGATCGATCGCCGTCGCCATCTTGAAGTCGAGCAGGATATTGGCTTTCTGCGCCGAGACGAGCGCATGCACCACGTTCGATACGTTGCCGCCGGCAAGGTAATGGGCCTCCAACTCGTTGGGATTGAGATTCAGGCCGGCCTTGGTGCTCTCGATCATCGAGGAAACGATGGTCGAGGGCGGCACTTTGCGCCATCGCATGAGTATCAGTTGCAGCAAGCTGATTTTAACGCCGGAGACCAGCGCCGAAAACCACAGGCCGACGGGAATGAAATAGAAGATCAGCCAAACGGCAAAGAGCGCCACCAGCACGATCAGGACGATGAAACCTATTTCCATAACGATAAGATTTTATGTTGGTTACTTGATAACGCGGACGATGACGTTGAAATTCTCGAACCCGACCACCTCCACTTCGGAGCGGGGATCGACGTAGCGGTCGAGCGACTTGGCTTCGTAAATGCGTCCTCCGATATCGACCTTGCCCATCGGGGAGAGGCGCGAAAGGGTAACGCCCTGGTCGCCGATCCGGACGTTGTCCTCCTCGGGCGTGCGCATGCTCGACGAGTCGATCTGCTGTTTGAGCGAGAAACGCTGCCAGGTCTTGGCCCTGAGCGAAACGATCGTAGCGCCGGCCGACAGGACGAGGATCGCCACCGTGACCACGGCGCCCGTCAGGGGGCCGTAATCGCGGAACGCCATATAGATCGAACTGCCGTAACAGACGAGAGCCAAAATACCTCCGATCGAAATGCCGGGCAGCAGGACGATCTCGGCGACGAGGAAGAGCACCCCGAACAGAATCAATAGAATGATGAAAAACATAGCGGCAAAAAATAAAGTCGCTATAAAGGTAATCAAATTTTCCGGTTATCCGCCGATTTCGGACACTTTTATCGTCAATCCGGCCCCGACTCCCCGGATCGCTTCGGCCGCACGCAAAGCCGACGCCTTGTCCTCGAAAGGCCCCACGACCACCATCCTGTCGCCCACCCGGGTGAGCTCGTAACCCGGCGAAGCGGCGGCCAGGGCGCGGCGCACCTGCTCGCCGATGGGTTCCTCGCCGAGCACCTCGACACGGAAAGCAATCGCTTCGCCCGCATCCGCTTCGGTCAGGTTGGAGGCATGACCGTCGTTCCAGACGACGACTTCAGGGCGTTTGAATCCCCGTTCTTTCAACCGATCCCGGGCGTCGAGCGCCTCGGCGCGGGTTTCAAAACCGCCCGCATAGTAGGCATAACGTCCCTCTGCGGTACGCAAATAGCCCAACGGCGACACGCCTTTAAAGATCGAAGGCGAGGGTTTGTCCCGGAATGTGCCGAGCAGGATGCGATAGATCGTGCCCCGATCGTAAACGCGACATTCGGGAATCGGATTGCGGTAGTTGTAGATCGGTGCGGCGGAAAAAACCAGCGGTTCGTAATCGAGGAAGAATCGCTCGCGCCACGCGATCGGAGGGAGCAGATAGTCCACGCCGCTCAGCCGCTGCACGGCAGCGGCGAGCGAATCGCGCGCTTCGCCCAGGCCGAGCATACGGGCCAGCCCGACTTCGTAGTCGTCCACGAGTTGCTTCTGGACGAAATAGTCGGTGACCGCATCCGAGGAATAGGCCCCTTCGAGGTCGGTGAGCCGTCGCCGCGCGGCATCCATCGCCTCCTCGCGGCGGGTCAGCTCCTCCTCCGCACCCAGCTTGTCGAGCAGGTAATTGTAGGCATAGGTCTTATTGTCGAAAACGTAGCTCCAGGTCTGCGTGAGCGAATCGCTCAGCACCCGGTTCATCCCTTCGATCGTGCGGAACTTCCCTTCCAGATCGGCGGCCGCACGCTCGTTACGCACCGTGTCGTAAATCCCCGCAAGCTCCTGCATCTGCCGGTAGTTCTCCTTGTACCTGCGCACATACTCTTCGGCGACGCGTTCGAGGCGCTGCGCCCTCAGCAGGGCTTCGTAATCGGGCGTTGGCAGGTTTTCCCGAAAAAAGAGGTTATCGACCAGATAACGCCGCTTGAGCGAATCGGGTACCGCAAAAGCAGCTTCCGTCGCAGAAACGGGCGGCGGAGTGGCGACATGCAGATTCGAGAGCACCCACTCCTGTTCGATGGTGTTGATGCGGTCGATGAGTTTTCCGCGTGCGCTGCGGATCGAAAATATCGCCTCCTCGAGCCGGAGAATTTCGCCCGAGTAGGCCTGCCTCTGCTCGGGATGGTCACGCAATTGCAGGCGCGTGCGCTCGACGGCCCGCACCACGGAATCCTCCCGCTGCTGCAACCTGCCGTCTTCGGCAAGCAGGGACATATAGGCGGCGTTCCCCTCCAGTCCGGCGATACGCGGCCGCACCTGCTGCGCAGCCACGGACAAGGCCGACAGGAAACAGGCCAACATGCATATCGTCTTAAAATTACTCATTCTCATCTCCACCATTTGATAAAGAACAACTGGATCAATCCGAAAATCTCGAGACGGCCCAACAGCATCAGAAACGTATTGCTGAATTTGACCACGGCAGGCAATCCCGCATAGTTGCTCATCGATCCCACCTGTCCGAAACCGGGTCCCACATTGCCCATGCTGGCCATCGAAGCCGAGAAACTGGTCATCAGATCCACGCCGAAAAGCGTGCTGAAAACCGTGCCGGCCAGCAGGAACGCCAGGTAGGTGACGATGAAGAGCGAAACCAGATGCAGCACCTCGTTCTCCTGAATCACGCCGTCCATCTTGATGCGCAATACGGCGTTGGGATGTTGCTGCTGCCGCAGACGAGTTCGCATCATCTTAAAAGCCAACAGCATACGGTTCGACTTGATGCCGCCCGACGTGGAGCCGGCACAGGCACAGACAAGTGAGCCGAAAATCAGCACGATGATGGCCAGAGGCGTCCAGACGTTGCTGTCGGCCGTGGCGAAGCCCGTAGTGGTCACCACCGACACGACCTGGAACGAAGCGTGGCGGAGCGCGGTGAGCAGACCGGGATAGATATCGGCGAAATAGAGGCTCAGCCCCACGACCAGACTGCATACGAGCATCATGCCCAGATAAAACCGCGTGACCTCCGAGCGGAAGATATTGTTGTACTTTCCGGTCACGGTCGCGTAGATCAGACCGAAATGGATGCCCGCGACGGCCATCGTGAACATCAGGATCGTATCAATGGCGGCGCTGTCGAAATAGGCGATGCTGGTATTTTTGGTGCCGAAGCCGCTGGTGGCGCAGGCCGACATGGCGTGGGCGAGAGCGTCGAACCAGTTCATGCCCGCGAGCCTGAGCAGCAGGGTCGAAGCGAGTGTCAGACCGAAATAGACCACCAGCAGAATCTGAACGATCATCTGCGTGCGGTAGCGGTAGTTGTCCTTGGCCATGACCGAGAGTTCGACGTTCGAGAGGGTCATCCTGCTGCGTCCGAGCGAGGGGAGAATCACCAGAGCGAACATGATTACGCCCATACCGCCGATCCAGGTCGAAGACATGCGCCAGAACATCAGTCCACGGGGCAGGGCTTCGACGTCCGTAAGGATCGAGGAGCCGGTGGTGGTGAAACCGGATACGCTCTCGAACCACGCATTTATCAGGCTGAACTCCCCGCCCCAAATCAGGTAGGGGAACATCCCGACCACGCAGGCCACCAGCCAGGCGCCTACCACGATGCAGTAACCTTCTTTGTTGGTGATCTGCTCCTTGCGTTCGACGAAAATCAGCGGGAACGCTCCCAGCAGAGCCGTCAGCAGGGAGGAGAGCAACAGCGGATAGTAGGCCGAGTCGCGGCCGTTGATGTACGAAATGCAGGCCGACAGGAACATGAAGGCGGCAATGAACAGCATCGCCACCCCGACGTATCGCATCACGACATTGAACCGCATCGCACTCAGATTTTGGGCTGTCTGGTAAGGGCAATCAGCGTATCGATTTTCTCCTTGAGTTCGAGCACCTCGTCCCGGCAGTCGGTCTTGACCCCGAACGGAATACGGAACGTCAGGAATTCGCCGAGGCTGCGGTTCATCGCCACGATGGGATTGACGCAGTAGATCGTCATGAAATAGTAGAGCATCAGCACAATGGCGATCATCACCGCCAGCGAGATCAGCACGGGCGTCACGGCCCGGTACGCATTGGTTTTAAGCTGCTCGGTACGGGGGGCGAGCGAGCTTTGCGTGGAGGTCATGTAGTTCTTGATGGCCGATGCCATTCGGTTGTAAAGCCCCTCGTATTCGTCGTTGTACCACTTTTCGCTCACCCGCTGGGTACTGTCGGCCGCCATGAAACGATCCGTGAGAACGCGCAGTTCGGTGGTGGCGAAAGCCAGCGAATCGAGGAACGAGCGGTCGAATGCCTCGGCCTGCGCTACGGCGAGCGTGTTTTCCAAACGCATCATACTGGCCGTGCACAGGCTGTCGTAAGCCCTGTCACCGAAAACCGAAAGGTGGATAAACGCCATGTTCTGCTCGTGCGCAGCATCGAGCATCTCCTTAGCCAACTGAATATTGCGTTGGTTGGCCTTGAGAATCTCCTCCGTATCGTTGCTCAGGCGGCTTAGCTCGAAGAATGAAATCATCCCCGAGAAGAAAAGCAGTCCGACGATACTCAGAAAGCCGACCGTCACCCGTTTGCGAATTCCCGTCATAGCACATTTACCGTTACTTGCATGCAAAGATAGTACAAACCGGGCGCAAAAGCAACCGCGACTGCGGGGTTATTTTACCGAGAGGCTCTCCGTCCCGATCCGGCAGGATACCAACCGGACAAAACGGCCGGTTCAGGCCAGCACTTCCCCCGTTAGGTCGTGCGTCTGCTCCTCCATGCCGAGCAGCCGCACAGGGCATACCCTCCCGATCGCCTCGCGCCGGTAGGGGGCTTTCACCCGCCGGTAGTTGCCCGTATAACCGTACATCATCCCCCCGCGCATCGTACTTTCAAAAAGCACCCGGTCCTCGGTGCCGACCGCCGCACGGCAGAAATCCCCGTGCAGCCTCCGGCAAAGCGACTCCAGCCGTGCGACCCGTTCGGCGGCCACGGCAGGCGAAACTTTATCCGGGAGCTCGACGGCCGGTGTTCCGGGCCGTTCGGAAAAGGGGAAAATATGGAGAAAAGCGGGGGAGAGCCGCTCCAGAAATTCATACGTCGTGCGGAATTCGGCTTCCGTCTCACCGGGAAACCCGACGATCACGTCGATCCCGATAAAGGCGTCGGGCATAAGGCTGCGCACGGCGGCGATCCGTTCGGCGAAACGCGCAGTCGTGTAACGGCGTCGCATCAGCCCCAGGATGCGGTCGCAGCCGCTTTGCAGGGGCACATGGAAATGGTGCTGGAATTTAGAGGACGAAGCGCAGAAGCCGATGATTTCGTCGGTGAGCAGGTTGGGCTCGATCGAAGAGATGCGGTAGCGCTCGATCCCCTCCACCGCCTCGAGAGCCCGCAGCAAATCGATGAAACGCTCTCCCGTCGTGCGCCCGAAATCGCCGGTATTCACCCCCGTTACCACGATTTCCCGCTGTCCGGCGGCGGCGATGCGGTGCGCCTCGTCCACCAGCACGGCGACGGGCGGATTGCGGCTTGCGCCGCGGGCATAGTGGATGGTGCAGTAGGCGCACTTGTAGTCGCAGCCGTCCTGCACCTTGAGGAAAGCGCGCGTACGGTCGCCGCCCGAAAAAGCCGCGAAAAAGCGGGTCAGCTCCTCGGTGGCGCAACTGTAAACCCGGGCCGGTCCTTTGCCCGAAAGCGCCGCCACGCGACCGAAAAGGTCGCCCTTGTCGTTGTTCCCCAACACAAGATCGACCCCTTCGATGGCGGCGATCTCCTGCGGCCTGAGCTGGGCGTAGCATCCCGTCACGGCGATGATGGCCGACGGATTACGACGGTGGAGCCGGCGGATCAGGTTGCGGCACTTCTTGTCGGCATGTTCGGTTACCGAGCAGGTGTTCACCACGCAGATATCGGCCTGCTCCTGCGCCCCGACCCGCACATAGCCCCCTTCGGCGAATTCGCGTGCGAGGGCCGAGGTTTCGGAAAAGTTGAGCTTGCACCCGAGGGTGTGAAAACTGACGCGGCGTTCCATGACGATTGTTTTTTCGGTCGTTCCGTTTCGGAAACTTACGGGGGACAAAGGTACGAAAAAGTGTCCGAATAGAAAACGACCGCACACCCCTTCGATGTCGAATCCCCCAAAAACCGGGCACTCCGATGGCCGGCACCGAATGGGCGATGCGTTTTGGCCGGTTCGGATGGCGGTTCGCCAACCGAAGTGCCGCTCGCCCTTCCTTCGTTCCCGACGGAACGAAATCTTCACCGGACAAATGTTGCAACTACCGATATTATTCTTTAAATTTGGTAAAATAAGCAACCTGCCGCATGAAAAAATTACTTTTTATTCTGATCGGATGCGTTATTTGTCCTGCCGTTTCTGCACAGTCATTATACAATTTATGGCATAAAGCAGGAAAAGAAATGGTTAAATACTCCATCTATTATTCAGGGACGTATGATTTTCAACCAGGGTCTGAGTTTCCCGAATTGAAATGCGATGAGCATAAGGGCAGATGGTCTCCACCTTTAAAACACCGAAAGGAATATCGACATGTTTCAGAAGAGATAACTCGTTTGGGATTCGATTACGACCGTCAGAATGATACTTTACTATTTGTATTTCACCACACATATATATGGCCATCATGGGTTTTCGTTTATACCAAAAATCAACAATATGCTTATATAATTAATGCAAGAACCAAAGAAGCAGAAAAGATTGATAAGCGTAATAGACCTTGGGATATAAAAACAACTTATATTAATAACTGCCTATATTATGGACAGACAGAGAAATTGAAAAACTATATTCAATCTAAGGGGTATCCTATGGAACCGAGATTAGGGTTTGCATGGCGGATCATTATAAAAGATGGAAAAATAATATATCCGTCGTATTATTGGAGATTTATTGACTGATATTATTCTCTTGCCATATAAAGTTTTCCATATTTCACGATTGACGATTAAATTGAGATTACATTGACCCATTAAAATTATGAAGCAGTACCTATTGTTATTTCTCAGCGCACTTTTACCCTATTTTGGACAGGGACAAATCAAGGCGGAAATCGATTCAATCGATTTCTCACAATTTATCGATGTTCAAGATCATAATATCACTTTCAATGGTTGTGAAAGGCCGAAAATTATTATCAAAATAACTGTAACCAACAGCACTAATAAAAATGTTGCTTTGATACAAACAGTTCGTCCATATTTTGGTATGAGTTGGATTGAATTTGAACAGGATAATATCGTCTATTACATTTCTACTCTCTTGCTCGACACGAGACCTTGGAAGCATATTAGTGATGATTTACCTCCTATGCCCCCTGGCGATTTGCATTTAGCCCCGAATGAATCGGCTCAACTGACTTTTTGGTGCAATGCGCCCTTTTATCCCAGTGAACAAAACATCTTCTATTCCATTACACCCTACTGGGATTATAAAGATATTAACTATCGGCAATGGTTCAATGAAGTTTATAAATCGATACGACTTGTCTTACTCTATAATCTGGATACGGGGCAACCTTCTATTCTTGTTTCACATCCTGTGGACAAAAAAACGATCATTACGGGAAACATGTAAGACTAGACATCTTGCAGAGAAGATTCGGATTAGTTTCTTTTCGACTAGCGACAACATTTTATATTTTGGCTCACCCCTTAAACTGTCTAAGTATGTAGACGGAAATGCAAAAGTTGTTTTAAAAATTACTTTCACAGTAAATGAAAGTTTGGTAGATGAAGTAAGTTATCGAGTAGACGATTTACACAGGAGAGAATTATGAAGTGGTTAGTAGTTATCATGCTATTTTTAGGAGCGGCTATGTTTTTGTGGATATATATTGACAAATATAAATTCTTCAAAAAAAATGGGTATTGGTATGAAGATTGTTCATTTAAACACGCCGCATTAATTTATAGTATTTTATTCTTTCTTGTTGGTGTTTTTGGACTAATATTGGCAATTAGCGATTATTTTATATAGAAATAAATTTTGGAATAATCGACATCATTTGATTGTTACTTATACGATTCTTCCGCCGGAATTTGCTATTTCGGCGGAATTTTTCTATTTTTGGTGGAAGACCCGCTACAAACCTATGCCAACGACCCGCCCTGTCGTTAAAGCCGATTCCATGCCTTATTATTGGATACAATACCTTTGAGCTAAAATATTCCTGGATAAAACAGCATTAACATGCTTTTTTCATGTTGATACTTTATGTAAAAAGGTTGAAGAAATAACTTCAGAATAAAAACTTGCTACTTTGTAAATTGCTCGATTATTAACGACTGGTCACACCTGCCCATGACCTGAATCGGACAAATAGGATCCAAGTGACCTTTGCAGCACATGAAGCTATGGTCGATGAAGTTGCTAACCAACTAGCAAATAAATAATTGAATTATGATTTTACCAATTATTCTTACCATTATGGCCGGTATTATTTTTATTTGGATTTATATCGGCAAATATAATTTTTATAAAAAAATGGTTACTGGTATGAGGATCCGCATGGTGGCAAATATGGCCTGTTAATTTTTGGAATTATATTTTGTATTATCGGTCTCTTTTTTTTGGTTAAATCTATAGTCGAATTCTTTTTCTGATACATGTGAGATTTACCCTGCTACTTGTCAAGAACCGGAACTTTTTGTTTACCACACCAGC
>CABJAJ010000007.1 GCA_902363575.1 Rikenellaceae bacterium
TATGTAGAAATAAAAGCATTGAGTTGCTTGAGCCGTATGAGGGGAAACTCTCACGTACGGTTCTTAGGGGGGAAAGGGGCAGTAATGTCCCTGACCTACCCGACTTCATCCGCGAGCGTTACCGCCCGGCCACGGGCGAGGGGGACATGAGTTTCCTCTCCCGCAGTTACGAGCGGCATTTCAACGAGCGTCCGTTCCTGACCCACGCCTGCTTCCTCTACCTGACGAAAACGACGAGGGAGCGTATGCACATGCGTTCAGACTTCTCGACCCTCTGCCGGGGCAACATCATTCCCAAAGAGGTAAATCGGGAATCGGCGACAAAATTCCTGGAGGCGGCGGAACAGTTCGAGCGTATTCTGAACGATTCGGGTTTCCTGACCCTTGTCCGCCTCACGGGGGACGAGATCACGGGTACGGCGGATTGTCCGGGCCTGCTGGAGCGGTACTTTTCCCTCTCGCTCTCGGAGACGACTTCTCTTCAGGACATCGAGCTGGGGGCCGAGGTTCTGCGCGTGGGCAACAAACGGGTGTGCCTGCACACGCTCTCGGACACGGAAGACCTGCCGGGGCGCGTGGGTACGGATACCCGTTACGAGCGTCTTTCCACCGACCGTTCGGACTGCCTGCTCTCGTTCGCGGCCCCCGTGGGGCTTCTGCTTTCCTGCGACCACCTTTACAACCAGTACGTGTTCCTGGAAGACAGCGACGAAAACCTGCGTATGTTCGAGAAACGTGCGCGTAACATGCAGTCCCTTTCCCGCTACTCCCGCGGAAACCAGATAAACAAGGAGTGGATCGACCAGTATCTCAATGAGGCGCACTCGTTCGGTCTTCAATCCGTCCGGGCCCATTTCAACGTGCTGGCCTGGTCGGACGACGTGCAGGAGCTCCGGCATATCCGCAATGATGTGGGCAGCCAGCTCGCTCTGATGGAGTGCCGCCCGCGCCACAACACCGTGGACGCCGCCACGCTCTACTGGGCGGGTATGCCGGGCAACGCGGGGGATTTCCCCGCCGAGGAATCGTTCTACACGTTCATCGAGCCCGCAGTCTGTTTCTTCACGGAGGAAACCAACTATAAATCCTCGTCCAGCCCTTTCGGCATCAAGCTGTGCGACCGCGTAAGCGGCAGGCCCCTGCACCTGGACATCTCGGACGAACCGATGAAAAAAGGGATCATTACAAACAGGAATAAATTCGTGTTAGGCGGCTCGGGGTCAGGCAAGTCATTCTTTATGAATCATTTAGTCCGCCAATACTGGGAGCAGGGCACGCATGTCGTGCTGGTGGATACCGGTAACAGCTACCAGGGTCTTTGCGAGCTGATCCGGCGTAAGACCAAAGGTGAGGACGGCGTGTATTTTACCTATACCGAGGAACATCCCATCAGTTTCAATCCGTTCTACACCGACGACTACTATTTCGACGTGGAGAAGAAGGACAGCATCAAGACGCTGCTGCTGACACTCTGGAAAACCGAGGACGACAAGATCACGAAGACCGAGAGCGGCGAGCTGGGCAGTGCCGTGAACGCCTATATCGAGCGTATCCGCGCCGACCGGAATATCGTGCCGTGTTTTGACAGTTTCTACGAGTACCTGCGGGACGACTACCGCCGCGAGCTGGAGGAGCGGGAGATCCGGGTCAGCCGCGAGGATTTCAACATCGACAACATGCTCATCACCCTGCGGCAGTATTATAAGGGCGGACGCTACGACTTCCTTCTGAACTCCCGGGCCAACATCGACCTGCTCTCGAAGCGCTTCGTGGTCTTCGAGGTGGATTCCATCAAGGGTGCGCCCGTCAAGGCTGCGTAAGTAACAATCCCATTAGCAAGGGATTAGGTAAGTGTACATTGAAATGACCTATCATCCGCCTGCTTATCCATTCAACGAAAGACGATGGGGAGTGTAGCATGCAGGAAAAACCATAAGTCAGTTAGTTACCAAACTGCGACTGAATGGTAGGATGAAAAGACAGATAAAGGATAAAGTCTATACTGATTGAATGATAGTCCAAGCGGTATCTGGCTGTACCTGCAACGTAAGGTAGCTATTTGAATTATCCCGAAGAGGGAAATTCATACTCGTTGTATCGTGATACTCGTCTTCCAGTCTTTGAGGAGGATGTAGCATGTACTTGTCACGACGCATCTGCAATAAGCAGAAAAGGACGAAAGTCATATCCGACAATCTGTCAAGCGGCAGTTACTACGCAAGCAAACGGGGATTGCCTAAATCGGAACGCCAATAAAATGGCTATAAGGTGCAGACCTTTGAATATCCGACATGGCAACGGAGCCTCCGTAGTAGTCCGAGCAGGGTAACGCCCTGTACATGGCAAAGGGAGGCAGTTAATTCTTTTAATACAATTAATGAAAAATGTGCGAGACATTATGAGAAATTCAGAAAGAGTATTAAACAGTCTGGCAAAGCATAGCCGACAACCAGACTACAAATTTGAGAGGCTTTACCGCCTGCTGTTCAATGAACAGATGTACTACGTTGCCTACCAGCGTATATACGCAAAGGAAGGCAACATGACCAAAGGTGCGGACAATAAGACCATTGACCGCATGAGTATATCACGCATTGAAAAACTGATAAGTTCGTTAAAAGACGAGTCATATCAGCCAATACCGTCAAGGAGGGTATATATTCCCAAGAAAAATGGGAAGAAACGCCCTTTGGGAATACCTGCATTCAATGACAAACTTATGCAAGAGGTAGTCAGAATGATTTTGGAAGCAATTTACGAGGGTAGTTTCGACATGAACTCACATGGGTTCAGACCTAAGCGCAGCTGCCATACGGCTTTGCGACAAATCCAACGGACATTTAACGGAGCACGCTGGTTTATTGAGGGAGACATCAAAGGTTTCTTTGACAACATTGACCACGGTGTAATGATTTCCATTTTGGAAAAACGCATCTCCGATGAACGTTTCCTGAGATTAATCCGCAAGTTCCTGAATGCAGGGTATCTTGAAGATTGGACGTATCATAAAACATACAGCGGTACTCCGCAAGGTGGAATTATCAGCCCTATGCTGGCAAACATATACCTTGACCAATTAGACCGCTATGTACGTGAATATATCCAACGTTTTGACAAAGGTAAAGAACGGGCAGACAATCCCGAACGTATCAAATTTGAGTATGGGAAAAGATTGGCAGTGCTGAAACTTGAAAAGGTAAAGGACAAGGAACAGCGCAAATCCATAGTCAAGGAAATAAAAGCCTATGACAAAGGAAGAGCGGCTATTTCTTGTGGCGTGGACATGGACGAGAATTTCAGACGACTGAAATATGTACGTTATGCTGATGATTTTCTCTGTGCTGTGATAGGGACGAAAGCAGAGGCGGAAACTATCAAGCAAGACATCAAAGTGTTCTTGCAAGAAAAGCTCGCCCTTGAACTTTCGGAAGAGAAAACTCTTATCACGCACGGAAGAAAATCGGCAAAGTTTCTCGGATATGAAATCTATGTCCGAAAATCTACACAGACCAAGAGGAACAAGGCTGGCAAACTGACGAGACCTTACAACAATAAGATTTATCTGAAGATGCCCCTTGAAACGGTACGGAAGAAACTGTTGGACTATGACGCACTGCAAATCAATGTGCACAATGGGAAAGAACAGTATAAATCCAAACACCGTACCTATCTCATTAATAATGATGATTTGGAAATCTTGGAAAGGTACAATTCGGAAATAAGAGGTTTTTACAACTTTTACTCACTTGCAAATAACTGTCATACACTTCACTCTTTTAAGTACATCATGGAGTATAGCATGTACAAGACTTTTGCTGCCAAATACAAAAGTACTGTCGTGAAAATCTGCAAGAAGTATAAGAAAGACAAGGTGTTTACAGTGTACTACAAGAATAATAAAGGTAAAACCTTGATGCGCCAATTTTATCATGACGGCTTCAAACGCAAGAAACAGGATTATGCGCAATGCTACGACAAAATGCCAACACGCTATCATTGTTCACCAACAAGCCTTGTAGCTCGCCTAAAGGCTTGCAAATGCGAACTATGCGGCAAGGAAAATGTCAAGTTAGACATGCACCATGTTAGAAAACTCAAAAATCTGCAAGGAAAAGAGGATTGGGAAAAACACATGATTGCACGGAAACGCAAGACTATCGCACTTTGTCGAAGTTGCCATAAGAAAGTGGATGGCGGTTGGATGGACTGACAGAATTAATGGAGAGCCGGATACGCTGAAAGGTGTAAGTCCGGTTCGGGGGCGAGCATTTGAAAACCTACCATAGTAATATGGAAAAGGCGTTGGGTGCTTAGCCTACAAAACAAGGAGCTTTTTCCCGTGGTCACCATTATCATCATGGAGGCTTTCATAAACAAGATGAGACGGCTCAAGGGGGTACGCAAACAGCTCATCGTCGAGGAGGCCTGGAAGGCGCTCTCTACGGCCAATATGGCTGAATATCTGCGTTATATGTATAAAACCGTCCGCAAATACTACGGTGAGGCCATCGTTGTGACGCAGGAGGTCGAGGACATCATTTCCAGCCCGGTGGTCAAGGAGGCGATCATCAACAACTCGGACTGCAAGATCCTGCTCGACCAGCGCAAATTCATGAACCGTTTCAACGCGATTCAGTCCTTGTTGGGGCTGACCGACAAGGAGAAGGCGCAGATTCTCTCGATCAACCAGTCCAACGACCCTTCCCGTAAATACAAGGAGGTCTGGATCGGTCTGGGCGGCGTTCAGTCGGCGGTCTATGCCACGGAGGTCAGCGTCCCGGAGTACCTGGCCTACACGACCGAGGAAACGGAGAAAGTGGAGGTACAGCGGCTTGCCGGCGAGCTGGGCGGTGATATGGAACTGGCGATCAGGCAGCTCGCCGAGGGCAAACGTTAAAGGGAGGGCAGGCCATGTATCGCAAGTGTATCGGATCAGACCCCACGGCGGCGCGTTTGGACTTCGCGCTGTACGAGGTGGCGGGCGAGTGGGAAAGCCGCTCGGGTTCTCCCCGGGTTCGCATCTACCGCAACCCGGGACGCCGGGGCGGCGGTTTTTACGTGGAGGTGTCCTACAAGGATGGGACACGCTTCTCCCGTCCCGTGAGGAAGTATTGGGGAGGTATCCGTTACTTCGACCTCTACGGGTATGTCGCCCTGGCCTACGATGCGGGGCGCGAGGTGCTCCAGCTCTCCGCCTACGGGGATTATTACCGGGCGTCGGAATGACCGCCCAAGTATTCACGAATTAAATAATGAAAAGGATGAAACGATTGATTTTAACGCTGTTCGTGGGGCTTCTTTGCTTCACGTACCAGGCAAAAGCGCAGTGGACGGTCATCGACCCGTCGAACCTCGTTCAGAACATCAAGAGCGCGGTTCAAAGCTCGACCACGGCGACCAACATGGTCAAGTCGCTGCAAGAGAGTATCAAGATTTATAACCAGAGCAAGGCTTACTACGACGCCCTCAAATCGGTGCATAACATCATCAAGGATGCCCGGAAGGTGAAGCTGACGCTCGAAATGGTCAGCGAGATCACGGAAATCTACACCTCGGGATTCAACCGTATGGTTTCAGACCCGAACTTCACGGTGGACGAGCTGGCGGCGATCTCGGCGGGTTACGCCCGGTTGCTGGAGGAGGGCGGCGCGCTGGTGGCGGAACTCAAGACGGTCATAACCGGCGGCAACGGCCTCTCGCTCTCGGACAAGGAGCGGATGGACGTGGTGGATCAGGTTTACACGAAGATGCTGGAGTACCGCAACCTCACGCGCTATTACACGCGCAAGACCATCTCCGTGTCCTTCATCCGCAGCCGCGAAAAGGGCGACGCGCACCGGGTGCTGGCACTTTACGGGAACCCGAACGACAGATATTGGTAACCTGAAAACGGAGGCAGTCATGGATTTCGACAATTTACACCAGGTTCTCCGGAACCTGTATCAGGAGATGATGCCGCTATGCGGCGACATGATCGGGGTGGCGAAAGGTATCGCCGGCCTGGGTGCGCTCTTTTACGTGGCTTACCGGGTATGGAAGGCACTGGCCAATGCGGAGCCTATCGACGTGTTCCCGCTCCTGCGGCCTTTCGCCATCGGCTTGTGCGTGATGTTCTTTCCCACCGTGGTTCTGGGGACGATCAACGCCGTGATGTCGCCCGTGGTGCAGGGCACGCACGCCATACTGGAGGGGCAGACATTGGATTTGCAGGCATACCAGCAACAGAAGGACGATTTGGAAGCCGAGGCCCGCAGGCGCGAGGGCAAGGCTTGGTTAGTGGACGACGAGGTGTATGAACAACGGCTTGCGGATATGGGTATCACGGACTTGGGCGAGATTATCAGCATGTGGGCCGAACGCACGTGGTACGACATCAAGGCCGGTTTCCGGCAACTTGTCCGGGACTTTTTCGAGTTGTTGTTCAACGCCGCGGGGCTTACCATCGACACGCTGCGGACATTCTTTTTAGTCGTGCTGTCGATTCTGGGGCCCTTGTCGTTCGCCCTCTCCATTTACGACGGCTTCCACTCGACGCTCGCGAGCTGGATTTCCCGCTATATCAGCGTGTACCTTTGGCTTCCCATCGCCGACCTGTTCTCCGCGGTGCTGGCCAAGATCCAGACGTTGATGCTCCAGGCGGACGTCCTGGCCCTGCAAGACCCCAACTACATTCCCGACAGCGGCAGCGGTGTCTATATTATCTTTTTGATTATAGGTATCATAGGCTATTTCACGATCCCCACCGTTGCCGAGTGGGTGATCCAGTCGGGCGGAGCCGGCGGGGCTATGGGCGGTATCAACAAGGCCGGGGCATTCGCCACGGGTGTCGCGGGCGGTATCGCCGGCAACATGATCGGCCGCACGTTCGGGCGTCGCGGCGGTGGCGGTTCCTCCTCCGGTAACGGCGGCGGTGGCCCGGCTTCGGGCAGTGCCCCCAACGGGCGCAACCTGGCAACACAAGGTAACAATAATCATTCATAACAATTTGGACAATGGAATTCAAGTCATTAAAAAACATCGAAACAAGTTTCAGGCAGATTCGGCTTTTCGGTATCGTGTTCCTCTGCCTGTGCGCGCTGGTATCCGTGTTCAGCGTGGTCGCGAGCTTCCGTTTCGCCGAAAAGCAGCGCGAGAAGATCTACGTCCTGGACGGGGGCAAGTCGCTGATGCTGGCGCTCTCGCAGGATTTGAGCCAGAACCGCCCCGTGGAGGCGCGCGAACATATCCGGCGTTTTCACGAGTTGTTCTTCACCCTCTCGCCCGACCGTGCGGCCATCGAGAGCAACATCAACCGCGCGCTGTTCCTGGTCGATAAGAGCGCCTTCGCCTATTACCAGGACATGCAGGAGAAAGGTTACTACAACCGTGTGGTGTCGGGGAACATCAGCCAGCGTATCGAGGTGGACTCCGTGGTGTGCGACTTCAACGCCTATCCCTACCGGGCCATGACCTATGCCCGGCAAATGATTGTCCGCGAGAGCAACATCACCGAGCGTTCGCTGGTCACGCGCTGCGAGCTGATCAACTCGGGGCGTTCGGACAATAACCCGCAGGGTTTCATCATGGAGAAATTCGAGATTCTGGAGAACCGCGATTTACGTACATTAAAAAGATAAGGCTATGGCAAAGAAGAGAATAAAGGCTTTCGGGGAGTGGGTCGAAGACCACCTGCGCCGCGCTTGCGGGGCGCTCTCGCCCGATAAGCGGATTATCGTGATCCTCACGCTGCTCTTGTTCTTTTCCGTCTTGTCGCTCTACTTTACCGTGTCTTCCATCTACCGCTTCGGCAAGGGAGCCGGGGAACGGATGCAGATACGGCATATCGAGCGGCTGGAACTGGAATTAAGACAACGGCAGGAGGCCGACAGTGTAAAACATCTAAAAGATTTCAATTATGACGACGAACGAAAAACAGAATAAACAGCCGGAGGCGGGGAAAAAGGAACTCACGCCCCGGCAGATACAGATGCGGAAGAAGATGGTGGTCTTCCCGCTCTTTTTCCTGGCCTTTGCCGGGTGCATGTGGCTGATCTTCTCCCCCGGCGAAAAAGAACGGGAGGAGCCTTCGGCGGGTTTCAACACGGAGCTGCCGACCCCGGAATCGGAGGGTATCCTCTCGGACAAGCGTGATGCCTACGTGCAGGAGGAGATGCGGCGCAGGGAGCGGGAAAAGATGCGCTCCTTGCAGGATTTCGCGTTCGGGATGGAGGACGAGGAGGAAGAGCCCGTCATGCCCGCTGCCGTGCCGGATAAGTCTTCCGGCCCTGCCGGCGGTTCGTCGGGAGCTTTCCGGACTTCCCGTGCCGCCTATGCCGACATCAACCGCCAGTTAGGCAGTTTCTACGAGGAGACCGCCGGTGAAACGGGGGAAGAGCGCGAGATGCAGGCCCGCATCGAGGAACTGGAACGCCGCCTGGAAGAACAGCAGGCGCAGAAAACGGCCCAGGAGGAGCAGGTGGCGCTGCTGGAGAAGTCCTACGAGATCGCCGCCCGCTATATGAATGGCGGTCAGGCCCCTGAAGCCCCGCGTCAGAAGACCTCCGTTTCCGGCAAGGCTTCCGTGCAGCCCGTGCGCCAGGTGCGCCGTAACATCGTGTCGCTGCTCGCCGCCCCGCTGCCCGATTCGGTCTTCGCCCGTGAGTTCGTCAAGCCCCGGAACTGGGGTTTCAACACGGTGGGGAGCGACCTTCGCGAGCCCGAGCGTAACAGTATCCGTGCCGCCGTGCAGCAAACCGTGACGCTCACCGATGGCGGGGAGGTTACTTTCCGGCTGCTGGAACCGATGATGGCGGGAGATCTGCTCATCCCCTCGGGTACGCCCGTAACGGGGGCGGCGAGGATCAACGGCGAACGGCTGACGGTCAAGGTCAGCGCTGTCCAGCACGGCGGGGCGGTCGTTCCGGTCGATCTGTCGGTCTATGACACGAACGGCAACGAGGGTATTCCCGTGCCGGGGTCGGAAGAACTCAATGCCGTGAAGGAGATCGCCGCCAATATGGGCGCGGGCATGGGCAGCAGTATCACGATCACGGACGATGCCGGTTCGCAACTGCTCTCCGACCTGGGGCGCAGCGCCATCCAGGGCGTGTCGCAATACGTGAGCAAGAAGATGCGCTCGGTCAAGGTCACGCTCAAGGCCGGTTACAGCGTCCTGCTGCTCCCGCCCCTTCAATAAGGGTACAAACGACGTACTTCCGTACACCACTGAAAAAATCCATTTTTATCAACAATCAAAAAATTATCGAGTATGAAAAAGATTCTTCTGGCACTCGCTTTTATCGGGTGCATGTTCGCTGCCCACGCGCAGGAAAAGCCCTCCACGGGCGATTTGTACGACGGTCTTACCCGTCCGCTGACTTTCAACCGGGTTATCCCGCCCTACGCGCTGGAGGTGACGTTCAGCAAGACCGTGCATGTGATTTTCCCCTCGGCCATCCGTTACGTCGATCTGGGGTCTTCGGATCTTCTGGCGGCGAAAGCCGACGGCACGGAAAACGTGCTGCGTGTAAAGGCGGCCCTGCGTGATTTCTCGCGCGAGAGCAACCTTTCGGTCATTACCGAGGACGGGGCCTATTACAGCTTCAATGTCAAGTATGCCGACGAGCCGGTGAAACTGTCGGTCGAGATGGCGGACTTCCTGCATGACGGGGAGGCGGTAAACCGCCCCAATAACGCGCTGGACATCTATTTGCAGGAGTTGGGATGCGAATCTCCGCTGCTGGTCAAACTGATCATGCAGTCCATTTACAAGAATGACCGCCGCGAGATCAAGCATATCGGTTGCAAGCGTTTCGGGGTACAATACCTCCTCAAAGGTATCTACGTGCATAACGACCTGCTTTATTTCCACCTCCAACTGAAAAACTCCTCCAACGTGCCTTTCAACGTGGACTACCTGACGTTCAAGATTACGGACAAGAAGGTGGCCAAACGCACGGCCATCCAGGAGCAGGTCGTATGGCCCGTGCGTGCGTACAACAACGTGCAGGTCATCGGCGGCAAGCGTACCGAGCGCATGGTCTTCACGCTCCCGAAGTTCACGCTGGCCGACGACAAGCAGCTGGTCGTGGAACTGCACGAGCAGCAGGGCGGGCGACACCAGACTTTCACGGTGGAGAATGCCGACCTGGTGCGCGCACGTGTTATCAACGAGTTAAAGGTAAAGTGATATGAAACGGGCGATATTCATTCTCACGCTGGGGTTATGCCTCCTCCTTTCGGACGGGGCGCACGCCCAGCGTGCCCTGCCCGCCATGCGCGGGCTGGAAATACGGGGAGGCATGACCGACGGCTTCTATACCCGGGACAGCCGCAGCGAAACGGGCTACTGGTTCGGGCTGGCCATGAGCCGCTACGCGAAGAATGCCGACAAGTGGGTGTTCGGCGCGGAGTTCCTGAACCGTTATTACCCCTACAAGTCGGAACGTATCCCTGTGGCGCAGTTCACGGCCGAGGGCGGTTACTATTACAAGTTCCTCGCCGACCCGTCCAGGACTTTTTTCTTCTACCTCGGCGGCTCGGCGCTGGCCGGTTACGAGAGTGTGAACCGGGGCGAGAGGCGGCTCTATGACGGCTCTACGCTCCGCCACCGCGACCGTTTCCTCTATGGCGGGGCCGTCACGCTGGAGATCGATGCGTACCTGACCGACAGGATTATCCTCTCGCTGACGGGGCGTGAGCGTATCCTATGGGGCACTACAACGGGACATTTCCACGCGCAGTTCGGCCTGGGCGTGAAATTCATAATCCATTAAACTTGCAAGCGACATGAAAAAGATGAAAAAGATATTGGCCCTGGCGGTCTGGATCGCCGCCCTGGGTCTTTTATGCGCATCCTGCGACAACGGGCTGGATATACAGCAGGCGTACACGTTCTCTCTGGAAACGATGCCCGTTCAGAAGCGAATCTCCGTTGGTGAAACCGCTGAAATCCGCTGCACGCTCGTGCGGGAGGGGAGATATGACGGCGCGCGTTACACGATCCGCTATTTCCAGCCCGACGGGCGCGGTGAGTTGAGGATGGACGACGGTACGGTGTTCCTGCCCAACGACCGCTATCCGCTCGACCGTGAGGTGTTCCGCCTTTATTACACATCGCGCAGCGATGACCAGCAGGCCATCGACGTCTATGTCGAGGACAACACGGGTCAGGTCGTGAAGACCTCCTTCACGTTCCAGAGCGAGAACGGGACGGAGGAAACGGAACGATAACGGAATATGTCTAACCAAGAGAAGCGCCCGTCACCCGGGCGCTTTCCATAAATACTGAAAACCATGACAGAGCAAGAGAGAATAGATATAGCCTATCTCGATACGGGGGTGTACGAGAACCCGTGGCGTGAGAACCTTTTCGAGACGCTGCCCGAGGATCGGAAAACGGCGGAGGTCTGCCGTTTCGCCATCAAGAAATCGGCTTTCAACATCGAGTTCGTTCCCGAAGCGATGAAAACGCCGGAACTTTGTCTTGCCGCGGCCGGCCACCGGGGCGAAACACTGAAATTCGTCCCTGACCGTCTGAAGACACCGAAAATGTGCCGTGCCGCCGTCGATAGCAACAGCTACGCGCTGTATTACGTTCCGGAGGGGTTGAAGACCCCCGAACTGTGCATGGCGGCCGTGAAGCGCAACGGCCTGGTGCTGGCGGCCGTTCCCGGGGAATTGAGGACGCCGCAAATATGCCGTGCGGCGTTGAAAGCGGTGGACAGTGCCGATTACAAGATACTCCCTTACATTCCGTATCCCGATATATGCCTGGAAGGGCTGAAAAAATTCGGGATGTCGTTCGTGGACAAGTTCGAGATTTTCGCCTCCATTGCCCCGGAGGTCATGACCGGGGAACTGGCCCTTCACGGCGTGGGGATGGACGCGTCCTGCCTTTCGCTCGTGCCGGTGGAACTGCGCACGGAGGCAGTCTGCCTGCGTGCCGTCAGCGGGGACGGCATCCTGCTCCATGAAGTGCCGGAGGAATTACGCACGGAACGGGTCTGCGAGGCCGCCGTGTCCTCGAACTACCTGGCGCTGGAGTACGTTCCGAAGCATCTGAAAACCGACCGTCTGTGCGGGATGGCGCTGGAGCGCGATCCCCTGGCCATCCGCTTTTTCAACCCCGAACAGCTCACGCCGGAGGTCTGCAACCGGGCGTTGGCCCGTACCGACGACCTGCGTGTCCTCCGCTATATCCCCTTCGAGGAGATACACCTGAAAGTGTTGGGGTTCTATTGCACGAATTACGATAAGACCTTCGATTTTTTGGAGAACATGAACCCCTGGTTCCTCACGCCGAGGGTGGCCCGGGAAATTTTCGCCCTGGAGCCGGAGCTGTTCTACAACCTTCCCGATCACGCCAAGAACGAGGAGATGTGCCGCCGGGCCGTCGGGCACGACGGGAGCTACCTGCAATATGTCCCCGAGAAGTGGAAAACGCCGGAGTTGTGCATGGAGGCCATACGGCGCAGTCCCTATGCCATCGCCCACCTGCCCGAGAGCATGAAAAGCCCGGATCTATACATGAGCCTGGTGCGGGAGAACCCGCAAAACCTGAAAGGCGTCCCCCGCGAAGCCCGGACGCCGGAGATGAGCCGGGAGGCTTTCGAGCGTACCTACGGGAAGGACAAAACCGATTTCTCGGTTATCAGCGCGTTGAGCGACCCCGCCCTGGTCTTGCAGGTGTTCCGCGAGCAGGACGACCCGCAGCAGATACACCGGTTGATGAGTGTCCTGCACCTGAACCGCCGGCTTGTAACGGAGGAGGTGGCGTTGGAGGCCGTTCGCAAGGATGCGGGGGTGCTGTACGACATTCCCCAGACGGCCATCACGCCGCTCGTGGCCGATACGGCCGTGCGGGGCGACCCGAGGATGATCCAGTGGATTCCGAGGGAGCTTCGCACGTCGGATCTGTGCCTCTATGCCGAGGCCGCCCATCCCGAGTTGCGGGTTTACGTTCCCGACGAGATAGCAAAGGGACGTAATATCTATTCGTTCCACCGTCAGGTGGACGCGAAATTGCGGCAGCCGCTCGAATACGAACAATACAAGACCCTCTACTCGGGCGGCGCGGTGCGTGTGAACAACGTGTGGACGTCGGTTGCGGGTGAGATTGACTGCTGCGAGGTGCGTTACGACCGTAAGACGGAGAAACTCAAACTGCGGATCGTCGAACCGCCCAGGGAGAAGAAGGCGCAGCCGAAGGTCGCGCCCCGCAAACCCGCCCGGGGGCCGAAATTGTAGGACGGCGGGTAGTTCTTTGGCAGGAAGGTTGTTAAAAATCGCACGTGTTGTCGCCGATACCCGGATGAAATCGTTATATTTGCAATCGAATCCTCCGGCGGCGTGCCGCCGGGCGATTTACATACGGAAGGAACACATTATGGTGGGGCATTGAAAACAGCCAAATTTTAATCCGCTCGCAAAATAATGGGTAGTTCTCTTCTTCATCGTCGTGTCTATATGCGTCAAGCGTATGCGATAGCGGCGTGGGGAGAAATTATCTATCGAGTGGATGGGTGCTTGGCTGTACCTCAATGCCGGTATTTAACGTATTCTCACGCCTTTTTCGTATGGTATTTGTCTGAACCTAAAGAAAAGCGATATGGAAACGAAATCGACAAATGAGGTAAAGGGTGATTACGACCGGGTATCGGCGAGTGAATGCCTGGGGTCGCTAATCGAGTTGCACGGGATTGTTATGGAAGACGATCTGTTCGTCATTCCCGATGCGGATGGCACGGCAGTATTATACAATGACGGGAAGATACGTTTTGACGAGATCGCCGACATCGAGGTCGGCTCGGTGTTCGTGGGCATCCTGCTCCGCAACGGCTATCTGTTCTACCTTTCCCGTACCGAACCGCTCAAGACGTGCATATACACGCATGGCGGGTGGGGTTCAATCTCTGAAATTTCTCCCCGTGGCATTGCCGGACATATCGGGCGTGAACTGCACGGGAAGCTGGGCGACCATACGGCGGTCGATTGACGGGAAACAAAAAAATCGGACGGTTGTTATCGTCCGATTTTTTTCGCGTCGTATTTTCACGGCCGTTGCCTGCCGTGTTCCCGTTTCCGCCTTTGCAGGGCGAGCAGTTGCCGCAACATGTAGGCATGGTTTTCCCCCACGGTATGCCCCGAGGGCATCAGGTAAGGACTTGCGAGGCACTCCCGGCATTGGCGTACCGCCTCTTTTAAGTCGGTAACGGTTATTTCCGCTCCCGTGATGTCTTTAATCTTTGTTTCCATTCTTGTCCTGTTTTTTGGGTTCGTACCAACTGTCCCGGTAATTTTCTCCCACGAGCGAGAAAATTCCGCTCATGCCGCTTTCAGCGGCGAAATTTTTGGCTTCCCATATACCGGAAAACTCTCCCAGCAGCCGGTAGCCGATGAATAATTTGTACTTGCGCATGATTTTATCGTTTTTCCAGGTTGATAATCGGTGTGTTCTTTTGCAGCCATTCCTTCACGCTGTCCATGTTGTATTCGGATGTGATAACCGCCGTTCGGTCGTCGATTTCGGTGAAGCGCGTAGTTTCATACCCGTCGATCCACTGCTTCAGCGTGGCAACGCCCCACACCTGCGGGTCGTCGAACATGGTGTCGAGCCGCCCGATACCCTCGCCGAAGGTTACGAGCAGCGTTTCATAGGAGATTTCCTTGTTTACTTCATTCGTTTTCATATTCTCGCTTTTTACGGGCGGCTTTTGCCGCCCCGAAATTTTTTAATCAGATAAGTTCCACTTTAACCCTGCTCATGTTCGCCCAGAACACGCCGTTGCAGTAGTAGGCGTAGCCGTTATGCCAGTTGCTCCTGCGGCGTATCACGTCCTGCTCGGGTGGTCGTATCTCGATACTCGTGGTGTAGATGTTGTGTCCCACGGTAATGACGAGGTTGCACCTTCGCCATATCTCGGAATGGGTTCTGAACCCGTTTTTCCCCTCGACGAGCGCAAGGGCCGTCTTGACTGCTTCCCGAACTTCCCAATCCCACTCCCCGAAGGGTTTGAGCGGGCGTGCCATGTAGCTTTTATAGATGATTTTCATTGTTATATTTTTTTTGTAGGGCGGCTTTCGCCGCCCCGATTTTATAATTCGACAATCCTTTCCACTCTGCCGTACAACATGGAGCGTATGCTCGTCTTGTCCACGCCCTTGTATTCCGTGTAATGCCCGTACTGCTTTACCACGAATGTTTTCAGTACATCGACAAAGTTGAAACGATACCCTAAAAGCGGAATGGAGTCCTTGAAATAGGTGTTATGGTTTACCTCACGGGTAATCCAGTCTTTCTCCTCACGGGTGAGCGTTCCCCCGTCATTGAGCCGTTTGCGTAATATGTACGCTTTTGAGCCTGCAAGGCTTTCGAGTGCGGGAACGTCCCACGACACGAATTTATATGCTATTTGGTTCATTCTATTTTGTTTTTGCGGGCGGCTTTCGCCGCCCCGATTTTTATGCTGTCATTCGTTTCCGTATAAGGGACATGTTCCCCTTCATCAGTTTCAGTATTTGCCCGTGGTATGGGGTATTCTTGTTACACACGCCACGGCTCTGCACGACCTCCATGCGTTTTAGGGACACCTCTATCGTTTCGATACGTTTGCCGTCGATTGTAGCCGAGAGTATGAGCGAGTCGGCTTTCAGATAGTATTCGTTGGTAAACACGCAGTGGTGCATGGCCTCGCCCTCCTGCCGTATGGCTTCAACGCTGTCCAATACCTTGATGCGGATTTCCCCGTCGGAAAACTCCACTCCGAAAAACCGTCCTTTGGCTTTGACAAACGAGGCTTCCTGTTCCAACGCCTTGCGCCGTTCCTCCTGCCGCCGTTCCATTTGCATGTGCCGCCGTTTTTTAGCCATGTAGAGGTCATGCGCTGCGGGCAGGTCTGCGGGACACACGAAATGGGCGTTATGCAGGTCTTTCCCGAAAAATCGCAGCAGGTCGATGTAGTCGCACCATTCCGTCGGTTTCCCGATAGCGTACCCGTTACGGATGGCGATACGGATGGCCGGCCAATAGTCTGCGATATTGCGGGAGGAACGGGCGAAAAATCGCACGAGTGCCGTTTGTCCCGCTTTAAGCAGCGTTTCGGCCTTGTTCTCCGAGAGCAGCAGGTGGATAAGGTCGAAAGGGGTTACATCGGGGAGTTGTTTGCCGTAACCGCTTCGGCGCAGTTCGGGGATAAGCCGTTGCCGGGGATAGATGCGTGTGGGCGTGATGTTGTATTTCCCGTCGTTCTCCGCCCGCAGTTCCAATGCGCTCGACCAACTCCACCCGTGAACGAAGAAGCCCATCGGGCGCAGCCGTGCGAAGGTTGCGGAGCGTCCGTCGGGGGCAATCCACCGCTGTACGGCTTCGATATGGGTGTAAACGGGCGTCTGTCCCACTTTCGCCCAACACTCGATATAGACGAAGCGCAGGACTTGAAAACCCTTGCAGCGGGTTACGATGCACAAATACTCGTAATCGTTGAACTTGCGGCGCAGGGTGGTTTCCACTTTCAGCGTGGTGTGGCAGTGCGGACACTCGCACCCTAACAGATTGTCCGTGAGTTCTCCGTTTTCGCTCTGCCACGTGTGGCCGCACTCGGTGCAGGTGATAAGTCCTTTCGGCGTGCGGCGTCCGATATGCTCGATGCAGTTCTTGTACCCCCATTCGATTTGTGCGGGGGTAAGCGGCGGCAGGTGTTTGCTTGCCGCCACGACGTTCTGTTGGAATTTTGTTCTCGGTTTCATAACTAAAATAGACTGGGCATTAGTTTGTTATCTTCGATTTTCTTGGGTTTGGACTTGGCTTTCGCCAACTTGGCGTAGGCTTCGCTCTCGGCCTTCCGTATGGCGTTCCGCCGTGCCTCGGCTTTTTCCTCCTCGGTCAGTTCAACGGTGTGATTGACCACTACCTTGCAACTGACGGGTTTGCCGATGTCGATGTCCTCCTCGTCGTAATAGTGGAGTGCCATAGAGTATATTTCCTCGTCGGCAAACCCGTTGCAACCGCTCTGCCGTACTTGGTTGATGATGAAAGTGCAGCAATCGTCAATGTTCTTTTTCGGGTTGGCGTATCGGGGTGCGAAAAGTTCGTCCTCCCGTGCCCGTGCGTCGAGATAGTTCTGTATCGTCAGTTTGAAATAATCTGTTCCTTGTGCCATGATTTTTTGGTATTGTGGGGCGGCGAGCCGCCCCGTGTTCAACATTTATTCGTCCTTTCCGAGAAGCCGCCGCACCTCGTCCTCTTTGGTCTTTTGGAAAATCCATCCCGCTCTCTTCTGCCCGTCATGCGTCAGCCGTGCGTTGAAGCGTCCCCCGAGTGCGTGAAGGGCGTCCTTGACGGGCTTGGTGTCCCCGAATACGGCTATCGCCTTCTCGGAATAGTCCACGATGATAAACCCGCCTTGCACGCTCGTTTCAGTGCGTTCCGCCCGTTTTTCGTCTTTCGGCTCGGGCAGACATATATTCTCCTCGTTTCCTGCGATATATGCCAGCCTGTCGATGTACCCTTCACGTGTGTAGTGGGTCAGTTTGCAGACACTCCACCCGTATTTCGGACTTTTGCCGAGCGTGAAAACGGGATAGCGGTGTTCGTTCTTGGGGTCGTATTCGGAGAGGTGCGCCGTTTGCGGGAAATTGGCCGCCGCCTTTCTCAACTCCCCGAAGCCGTTGCGGGAGGTGGCCGAAAAGCCGAGAATGACGGTACGCACGCTTCGGGTGGTCGAACACTCGTAAGAGGGGTCAGTGTATTCCGTTTCGTTGAGTTCGGCGATGATTACGCCCTGCACCCCTTCGGGCATGATGCGGCGTAACCTCTGCGCTCCTATTTCCGCTATGCGGTCATGCTCGGCTTTCTCTTTGGCGGCGGCGATGGCCTGCGCCGTGGCTTGCTCTTCCGCCTGCCTCACGAGCAAAGCCACCTCGAAAGCGTCCATGAACTCGGGGTTCACGTCGTCGTAGTACCTGCCGATACCGAATGTTTGCGAGAGGGGTCGCAGAATGTCCGTTTGGCTGATTTCCTTTGTTTCGGTATCGACCATGTGGTACACGTAGCCACGGGCGGTGTGTTCCACCTTGTAAACGACGTAACGCTTTCTGCTCGCACCCGCACCGATACCGATGATTACCTGGTTTTCCTTGACTACCTGCACCCGTGTGTCCGTGGTAGTCGCTCCGAATAATGAAATGTACTTTGTCATACCTGTAATAATTTAGAAGATGTGAGTGAATAGGAAATAGAAAAAGCCGGTTAGAGCCACGAGAGAAACAAGGCAGGAGAAAATGCCCCGCAGGATGTCATAACAGAACGTGAAGCCCAAAACGACCCAAATAAAGTCGATACCCCACACGTGGAAGCCCAAAGCCACCGCCCCGACCTTTACCGCCAACCCGACCTTTGCCTTTATGCCAAGTGGAAGGTTGGAGGATTTCTGTTTCCATTTATTTTTCTCTTCGTTTCTCATAACCTTTGACTTTTTTTTTATGCCGTAGCGGAGCCGGTATGGATGGAATCTGTTTCGGTAGCATCAAAAGGTGTCGGGGATAGCTGCTGCAAGATTTTGTCGGAAAATACGCTCGCCCGCAGGGAAAGAGGAAGATTTTGCGGCAAACCGCCCCGCGGCCCGATCTTGCAGCAGCGTGAGCCCCGTAACTACCTTTGCTACTGACAACAGATTTCCATACCGCGCTCCGCGGCATGAAAAAAAGAGAGGAAAAGGTTATGGGAGAGAAACGGGGAGAAAACGATATGCCGTGAACGCTCGCGAAAGTCGGTTCACGGCTCACCCTGCATGGAATGATAAATCGCCCGCGAACATTTCCTTTCACGGGCGATTGGCGTATCGGAGCGTGCCGATCCCGTATCGGCGGAGGATCGTTTCCGCCGGACGTGGCGCCACTCGCTGCCACTTTTAAGACGGATACGTCCATATACCACTGGCTGATAACAAGATACTGTTCATTTGTGTACTTTTGGGCATCCGGGAAACAAAAAATGAAACAGAACATGGAAATAATAAGTATGGACGTGAAGGCTTTCGACGCGCTGGCAGGGCACGTGGAAGCCATTGAAAGAAAAGCCGAGGCGTTATGCCGCAGGCAGGAGGACGTGAGTTTGAAAAAATGGCTGGACAACCAGGATGTCTGTGACGTGCTGGGGATATCGAAACGTACCCTGCAAACCTACCGGGAGAAAGGGTTGCTGCCTTTCAGCCGCATCCGTCACAAAATCTTCTACAAACCGGAAGATGTCGGGAAACTGCTGCAATCGTCGCACTATCCTAATACCGCCGCGTTATGAGCCATTATTTCATCGACAAGCACGATCCGCGTGTGGCGGATCTCTTCCGGCGTTTGGAAAAGGCCGGCAAGGCACTGGATAAACTGGAATCCTCCGGAGGCCGGACACTCAAGGGAGAGCGGTTCGTCACCGACGAGGAATTGTCCCGGCTGCTGAAAATCAGCAGGCGTACATTGCAGGAATACCGCACGGCGCGGATCATTCCCTATTATTTGATTCAGGGCAAGGTACTATACATGGAATCCGAGATACAGAAATTTCTGGAAGATTCCCGGAAGAAATGTATCGGGGGACAGGAATGGGTATAAAAGAAGAACGGCCAAAACGTTGGCCGTTCTTCTTTTTCAGTTCAATATCGTGTTCATGCCGGGGAGCTGCCAGACGACGGCGGTCGTCGTGGCCCTTCGGACAAGCCACCGTCGGAAGGCTTCGGCATTCCCGGATTTTAAGCGGAAAGCCAGCGCGGCGATCATTTCGAGCGAATACAGCTCGACAATACCGCCGTCACGGTTGCGCTCCCGGCGGTAAACCCGCTCCTCACGGAGTATGCCGCTTTTGAGTATGGAGCGGATGTTGCTCCCCACGGCAGGAACGAAGACTCCGAACAGGTCGGCAATCTGGTGGCGCGTGAGCCATACACGGTTCTCCGGCGCGTGGATTTCCACCCGCCCGTTTTCAATGCTGATAGGTTCTCTTGTCGTCATAGTCATACAAATTTATCAATTTTTGTTATACTGTTCAACCGTTTACCGTTATAATATCTGCCGTTTCCGGTTCGTCCTCCTCGTAGAGATTTATTTTCCGGCCTTTGGTCTGTTCTTTCAGACGTTTCATGTCCTCGTCCACCTTGCGGTCGGTCACTTTGGCGTAAATCTGCGTGGTGGAAATGCTCTTGTGTCCCATCATGCGGCTGACAGTTTCGATAGGCACACCCAGCGAGAGCGTGATATGTGTCCCGAAATTGTGCCTCGCCTTGTGAAAGGTCATGTCGAAGCCGTATGTCCGTCCCAGTTCTCTGGTGAGCTTGATGAGATACCCCCGGCAATAGAGGTTGAAAATCCTGTCGCTTTTACGCTCGTGGCGGTATTTCTCGATGATCTGCAACGGCACGTTCAGCAGGCGGATGGCCGAGGGCGTTTCGGTCTTCTGGCGCCGGATGTGTATCCAGTACGTTCCGTCGTCCGACTGCGTGATGTCTTTTTCGGACAAGCGTTTCAGGTCGGCGTAGGACAACCCCGTGAAGGTAGCGAAGAGAAACCAGTCCCGCACCCGCTGGAGGTTGGGTTTATCGACGGGAGTTTCCATCAGCTTTTTGAGGTCTTCGAGTTTCAAATGGCGGCTCTTGCGCCGGGGCAGTTCCGGGTGCAGCTTCCCGTAAGGGTCGCGCCGGAGTGTACCCTGACTGACAGCCCGCTTGGTCATTTTCTTCAACCGGTAAAGATGCTCGTGTACTGTCTTGGGTTTCATTTCACGATCTGTACGCAGGAATATTTCAAAATCATCGTAGAACTCCCGGTCAAGGCTCCGCAACGCTACATCCTCCTTTTCCTTCCTTTTTTTCACGAAGGAGGCTAAAATATTATAGGAGTTCTCGTAACTTTCATAGGTTTCTTCCTTGCGATCCACGCCGACACGCTTGCGGAACTCCTCGTTATGCTCGCGGAACAAGGCAAGGAGGGTGAACGGTTTCTGCCCGATTCCTTCCACGGCGTTTTTGACCAGCTCGGCCGTCACGAAACCGAGGCTTTTACGAATATGACGGTAATGCCCGGTGATTTTTTCGGTCAGTTTCTCTATTGCCAGGTTTACCGTTCGGGCGTTCTCGCTTCGTCCGTTCGCCCTTTTGGTTTCCGGATTCCAAAGCGATGGATCGACAAACGCGTTGATATTGATCGGGGCCGACTTGGCGTCGATGCTTACCTTGCATAACAATTTACATGTTCCGTCCTTGCGGACTTTCGTGCGGTTGATGTAGAACAGCAGGGAGAACGTGCTGCGACGTTTTATCTCTTTATTATTCGTTTCCATAATCGTTGTGAATTTGATTGTCAATGATAGATTAAATAGCTACGGAGAAGCGGCCGGCAATCTTTTCCTCTAAAGACCGGGTATCCATGTCGATCTTGTCATCGGTCACTTTGGCGTAAATCTGCGTCGTGGAAATGCGGCTATGCCCCAGCATTTTACTGACGGTTTCAAGCGGGACACCATGCGAAAGCGTGATCTCGGTGGCGTAGGTATGGCGTGCAACGTGAAAGACGAGCTTCCGTTCAATTCCGCAAATGGCGGCAATACGTTTCAGTGTCCGGTTGAGTTCGTTGTTGCTGTACATCGGCAGCAGTTTTCCTTCCGAGGCCATATCCCGGTACTTGTCGAGGATGAGCAACGGTATGTCGAGCAACGGCACTTCATAGTCGATTTTCGTCTTCTTGCGGGCGGTCTTGATCCATACCTCACCGTCCTCGGCCACTTCCAGATCCTCCGTCGTCAGGCGGCACATGTCCCCGTAAGGGATACCCGTGTAGCAGGAGAAGAGGAACAGGTCGCGGATATGGTAGAGTTTCGGGTCGTGCAGGGGTGTGGTCATCAGCCGTTGTAACTCCGCTGCGGTAAGGTATTTCTGTTCCCGCTCGGGATGTTCGGCTTCATACCCCGCGAACGGGTCGGCAGTGATAATCCCTTCCGCGATGGCTTCCCCGACAATCGTGTTCAACCGTGTGACAAGCAACACGATAGTTCCCAGGGCAAAGCGGCGCTCCGTGCGTAGGTAGAGGTCATAGTTGTCGATGAATGAACGGTTCAGGGCCGTGAAAGGAACATCCGACAACTTGTATTTCTCCTGGATGAAAGCAGCCACACAGTTACAAGCATAGCGGTAAGATTGTGCTGTTCCCTTTTCCCGGTTCACGCCGACACGTTTTTCGAAATGTTCGATGAACGTCCGGAAATAACCCAACAGGGTTTCCTGCCCGAAAGCCGTCCCCAACAACAGATTCCTTATTTCTTCAGCCGTTACATTCTCACGGGTGGCTGACAGTTCGTCATAAATGGAAATGGCTGAAGCTCGCAAATCGTCCAGTTGCCGGTTGATTTCCCGCGCGGCGTTACTTTTACCCGTGGCACGTCCGGATGCCCACAGTGCAGCGGGTACGGACATTTTCGCACTAAAAGCCGCTTCTGAAAATTTGCCGACAACAAGTTTCGCCATGACCGGGCAATGTCCCTCGTCATTCATTTCGCTCTTTTTGAGGTAGAACGTAACCGTTACATCCGTCTGTTTCATAACTCTATTTTTTATGTTGCAAAATTACTTGATATAGAGTTATTTACAGTTATGAAAATTATAGCGGAACAAAGAATAAAACCCCGGATGCCGGTAACATAACCTGTATTTCCATGAAAAACGGAAAAAAACGGTTATCTTTACGGGCAAAATATAGGGTTCTTTGCATGGTGAACGGTAAAACCGCAGGTGGTTAAGCGTTATTTTGCCGGATTATCCGGGGCTAAAAAAGGCAACGGATAAGTAGCAAATCTTTCTCTTAACCTTTCATTATCCTGCATTTTAGCGATTTGGAAAGGTATAGAAGAATTTGGCTTAACTCTCCTCAATACCAAACACTTACTTTATTTATCCAAATTTTGCCGTTTTTTTGCGAGTTCTACGTATCTTTGTAAGATAAATGCCGGCGGTGACTTGCCGCGGGATTGCGGTTTTTTTGCTATCTTTGAAACCATAACCATGCAGTATGGAGTGGAAACGCATACAAACGGAACTGCGGCGCCTGGAATCGCTTGTCGATGGGTGGGCCGCCGCAAATCGGATATCGACTCTCGAACGGGATCTGGCGCTCGATAAACTCAAAGCGCTGTACGAGGAGCTCCGTTTCGCGGATGCGGTGGTTGCGGACGGTTCCGACGAGGTGTCCGATGCGGCTGCGTTCGCTCCGGAGCTCTCGATCCGGATCGATCTGGAGGAGGCGATCGCCCCTTTCGGCGGCGCGGAGGAGCTCTCCCCGACGGCACCCGGAAAGGAGACGGTCGGAGCCGATCCCCCGCAGGAGGCGGCCGGGCCGGGAGTTGCTGCGTCCGAGCCGGAAAAGCCCCTTTCGGAACAGCTCGTCAGGGAGGGTTTAGTACCACAGCCGGATGCGACCGCCGAGGCGGTGCGGATGGAGGAGGCGAGGCCGGATGCGCAGAACGCGCAGACGGTTCCGTCGGAGCCGGGCGAGCGGGGTGAGAAAGCGGGTCGCTCCGTTGAGGCGGCTGTGCTTTCCGCCGGGACGTCCGCCCCGTGTGCGGCGGATGCGGAGCAGCCCGCAACGGAAGGCTCCCGTCCCGAAGCCACCGCGCCGGAACGCCGGGAGCCGGTGCTCAACAGTCTTTTCGATCTGGATGATCTGGTGGACCGACGGCGGAAAAACCGCCGGGTAATCTTGTCGCTTTACGAAAGCGAGGAGGAGGATGTGCGTCCGGCCGCTCCGGTGCGGCATAAGGAAAAGCATGGAACCGACAGATCGGAACGGAGGGATATGCGCCGTGCGGCGGATTCGTCCACAGCCGGCCCGGATACGGAAAAGAGCGTGTCGCCGCAGCCTTTCGCCCCTGTCGGCGAGGGCGCGGCGTCTGCAGTCGATGCCGGAATGTCCGCCGCGGGAAAGGTGGAAGGCACCTCGGAAACCCGGCCGGAATCCGCTCCCGAAACGATGCCCCATGCCGGGTCGGAACAGATACGCCCGGAGATAGGGTTGGACGACGACGCGAAATGCGGGGCGGAATCACCGATACCGACGGCGTTGGAACCGTCATCCCCGAACGGGAACGCCCGGGAGGAGGTTATCGGAGCGGGGCGCGAGGGGGGCTCTTTCTTCCCCAATGAAGCTGCGCAGGATGCAGGGCCGTCTTTCGGGGTGCATCCCGTGCCTGAGCGATCCGTCGCAGAGGGTGCCTCTGCTGTGCGGGCGTCCGAAACCCGGACAGCCGGGAGCGCTGCATCCGGAATCGCTGTTCCGGACGATGCTTCGGTAACGATTCCGGGGGCGGAAGTTCCGGAACTTCCCCGAAACCCCGAAATTCCGACGGCCGAAGTTCCCGCGCCGGACACACCAGCGTCCGAAGTTCCTCCCGTGCACGAATCTCCGGGACCCGCAGTCCCGGCCGGTGAGCCGCAGCAGCGGGGCCGGGGGCGTGAGGAGGGCTCGCAGCAGGTTTTGGCGGACGTGATCGGCCAGGGGGTGCAGACGCTCGCCGACCGCATCGCCGCGCCGCTGGAGCGCGGAGCGACGCTCGCCGCGGGGGAGCCTGTGGACGAACTGCGCGGGGCGATCGGCGTGAACGACCGTTTCCTGCTGATCCGCGACTTGTTCGCCGGGGATGCCGCGGCGTACGAGCGGGCCATCGACCGGCTCGAGGAGTTCGACGACCTGGACGACTGCATGATCCATATTGCCGAAAATTACGCATGGAATCCGAACAGCGACGGTGCTCGGCTGCTCACGGACCTGCTGGAACGTAAACTGGGATAGCCATGCCGAAACTTTACCTCGTCCCCACCCCCATCGGCAACCTCGACGACATCACGCTGCGTGCGGTGAACGTGCTGCGTGAGGTCGATTTCATCCTCGCCGAAGATACCCGCACGACGGCTTTCCTGCTGCGGCATCTGGGAATCGAAAAAAAGATGTACGCCCACCACAAGTTCAACGAGCACGCCACCGTCGGGATGGTCTGCGAAGCGATGGCGGCAGGCCGTACCGTAGCCCTGGTGTCCGACGCCGGTACGCCCGGCATTTCCGATCCGGGATTCCTGCTGGTGCGGGCCTGCGTGGAGGCGGGGATCGAGGTCGAGACCCTGCCCGGAGCCACGGCCCTCGTGCCCGCACTCGTGCAGAGCGGCTTCCCCTGCGACCGTTTCTGTTTCGAGGGTTTCCTGCCCCAGAAGAAGGGGCGTGCCAAGCGGTTGCAACGGTTGCAGGAGGAGGAGCGCACGATGATTTTCTATGAGTCGCCCTACCGCGTGGTGCGGGCGCTGGAGGAGTTCGCGGCTGTATTCGGCTCCGAGCGTCGCGTCTCCGTATCGCGCGAGCTGACCAAGAAATTCGAGCAGACCGTCCGGGGTACGCTCGCGGAAGTCGCCGGCCACTTCCGCCTGCACGCGCCCAAGGGGGAATTCGTCATCATAGTGGCCGGAAAACCCAAACCCGGTCGGGAAGACCGGAACGAAGAGGAGGAAGAAACGGAAGAATAATTATGGAAACAAACGAAACAAACGAAACAACCGAAAAAAATGACCGCCGGCGGGCCTCCGTCTCCGCATGGCTCACCGATTTGAGGGAGTTCATGCGCGACCGCTTCAGTCTGGAGGAGGACAAGGCCCAGCGCGACGAGGTGGTGGCCGCCATCAGCAAGGGGGTCGAATTCCGGGGCGTCAATTTGTGGGTATTGATCTTCGCCACAATGATCGCCTCGCTCGGCCTGAACGTCAATTCGACGGCCGTCATCATCGGCGCCATGCTTATTTCGCCCATCATGGGGCCGATCATGGGCATCGGCCTTTCGCTGGGCATCAACGATTTCGAGCTGCTCAAGAAGTCGATGCGCAACTTCACGCTCATGTTCGTGGTCGCCATTGTCACCTCGACGCTCTATTTCCTGCTTTCGCCGCTCGGGAACGCGCGCAGCGAGCTGCTGGCCCGCACTGTGCCGACCACTTTCGACGTCTTCATCGCCTTTTTCGGCGGCCTGGCCGGTATCGTGGCCCAGTCGCGCCGCGACCGCACCTCGACCGTCATCCCCGGCGTGGCCATCGCCACGGCCCTGATTCCGCCCCTCTGCACGGCGGGTTACGGTTTGGCTATGGGGCAGTTCCGCTATTTCATCGGGGCGTTCTACCTCTTTTTCATCAACTCGGTTTTCATCGCGCTGGCGACCTTTATGATCGTCCGGTTTCTCAAGTACGAGAAGAAGGCCTTTATCGATAAGCACAAGGAGCGCAACGTGCGTCGGCTGATGATGGCCATTACGCTGCTGACCTTCATCCCGAGCGTCTTCGTCGGCTTCCGCATGGTGCGCGTTTCGGTCTTCGAGGCGATGGCCGATAAGTACGTAGCCCAGGTATTCAACTTCAAGCATACGCGCGTGATCGAGTGCAACAAGCATTTCGAGACCGGCCGCCACCGGCCCGAAATCGAGCTTGTGCTGCTCGGCGAGCCGCTCGGCGACGAGGTGATCGAGAACGCACGGGCCCAGATGCCGGCGTTCGGGCTGGAGAAAACCGATCTGACGGTAAGGCAGGCCAGTACGGGCGACAAGGTGGATTTGGTGTCGCTGCAGAAAAGCTATTCGGAGCTGCTGGCCGAGAAAAACGAGCAGATCGACGAAATGAAATCCTCGCTTTCGCGTTATAAGATGACCAATGTCGAGGTGGGCGATATCTCGCAGGAGGTGGGGGTGCTCGTGCCCGGCATGCAGTCGATGTCGCTGATGAAGGGCATCGATTTCGATGTGCAGGGCCGACCGCTCGATACGCTGATCGTATGCGTGATTACCCCGCAACGCGACGGCGCCGAAATCGACCGCGCCACGTTGATGAACTGGCTGCGCAAGCGCACCAGGATTCAGCAGGTGAAACTTTTTATCGAACCGACCGAATAAGCCGATGTCCGACGTACTGAAGAGACGGAAACTGACTTTCTTCCAGCGGATCGCCCTGGAAAGCCTCTGGTTTTTCTGCCGGGCTTTCGCCATGACGCCCTACTGGTTCCGTTACTACGTGACCGAAAACCTGATCTATGTGATTTTGTACCTCATGCGTTACCGCATGAAGGTGGTCAAGACCAATCTGCGCAACTCGTTTCCGGAGAAGAGCGAGCGGGAGCTCAACATCATCCGGCGCAGGTTTTACCGCACGCTGGCCGAAATATTCGTCGATACGTTCAGCCTTGCGGGGCTGAGCAACGAGCAGTGCCGCCGGGTGGTGGTCTGCCGCAACGCCGAGCAGCACAAGGCCGAGGTAAACGGCCGCGACTGGATCGCCATGACCGCCCATTTCGGATGCTGGGAGTACTGTTCCTTCTGGGGGCTGATCGATCCCTCGCAGGTCGTCGTGGCGGTCTATCACCCCCTCCGGAACCAGATTTTCGAGCACCTCTACAAACGGCTGCGTAAGCGCGAAAACACGCTCACGGTGGCCATGAAGGAGAGCGTGCGTTTCTATATGCGCCATAGCAAAGAGGGGGTGGACGGCAAGAATCTGGTTATGGGGCTGATCGCCGACCAGAACCCGCCGCGCCGTCCGGACAGCCATTGGTTCCGTTTCCTGAATCAGGATACGCTCTTTTTCGACGGCGGCGAGAAACTCGCCCTCAAATACAACCTGCCGGTCTATTTCGCCCACATGAAGCGGGTCAAGCGGGGCTATTACGAACTGTCGTTCGAGCGCATTTACGACGGACAGGAGCCCGTGGCCGATTATGAGATCACCGAACGTTACGTTCGCCGGCTGGAGGCCATGATCCGCGACTATCCCGAGCTGTGGATGTGGTCGCACCGTCGCTGGAAACACAAGTCCCCCGCCGACCTGGCGCGAATCCGATGCATGGAACAAAAATCATAATCCTCAACTGGAACGGCGAGGGGCACCTGGCCCGGTTCCTGCCGGGCGTGGTTGCGGCCGCGCCCGAGGGGGTCGGGGTCGTGGTGGCCGACAATGGCTCCACGGACGGCTCGCTCGCACTGCTGGCGCGGGATTTTCCGCAGGTGCAGGTCGTAAGGCTCGACCGCAACTACGGTTTCGCCGAGGGATACAACCGGGCTTTGGCGCAAGTGGAGGCGGAGTACTTCGTGCTGCTCAATTCCGACGTGGAAACCCCGGCGGGTTGGCTCGAACCGCTAATCGAGACGCTCGAACGGAATCCCGATGTAGCTGCGGCCGCTCCCAAGCTCCTTTCGGTCGCCGAGCCGGGCCGCTTTGAATATGCTGGGGCCTCGGGCGGCTTCATCGACTACCTGGGCTACCCGTTCTGCCGGGGCCGCATCCTGCGAAGCATCGAGTGCGACCGGGGGCAGTACGACGACGGACGGGACGTATTCTGGGCCAGCGGCGCGGCGTTCTGCTGCCGGGCTTCGGTGCTGCGGGAACTCGGCGGCTTCGACGCCGGTTTCTTCGCCCATATGGAGGAGATCGACCTCTGCTGGCGGATGCAGCTCAGGGGCTACCGCATCCGCGTGGTGCCCCGGAGCCGGGTTTACCATCTCGGGGGCGGCACGCTTGCGGCGGGGTCGGCCTCGAAGGTCTATTACAACCACCGCAACAACCTGGCGATGCTCTTCAAATGCGCACCGCCCCTGCAACGGGCTGTGGTAGCGGTCGTGCGGCCTCCGCTCGATCTGTGCGCGGCCCTTTCCTATCTGGCGCAGGGACGGGGCGACCTGTTCCGCGCGGTCGGCCGCGCATGGCGGGACTTTATCCGTATGCACCCCTCGCTGGCCCGCGAGCGGCGCTCCGTCCGGGGAGGGCGCGTTGCGGAGGCGCGGGGAATTTACCGCGGTTCGGTCGTTTTGCGCTACCTGCTGGGCCGCCGCCGTTTCGACAAGATGATGTGAGGTATGAAAAAATTAGTGATAATTCCCACCTACAACGAACGGGAAAATGTCTCCCGGATGATCTCCAAGGTGATGTCCCTCGACGGGGCTTTCGACCTGCTGGTGGTGGACGACGGCTCGCCCGACGGCACGGGCGGAATCGTTCGGCAGCGGCAGGGGGAGTTTCCCGGACGGCTGCACCTGCTGGAGCGCAGCGGCAAGCTCGGGCTGGGCACGGCCTACATCGCTGGATTCCGCTGGGCGTCGGAGCGTCCCTACGACGCCGTGTTCGAGATGGACTGCGATTTTTCCCACAATCCCGACGACCTGCTGCGGCTGGCTGCAGCGCTCGAAGAGGGGGCCGACGTGGCCGTGGGCTCCCGGTATGCGCGGGGGGTGAACGTGGTCGATTGGCCCATGTCGCGGCTGCTGATCTCCTATTTCGCGTCCCGGTACGTGCGGGCGGTGACGCGCATGCCCGTGCGTGACGCTACGGCCGGATTCGTGGGCTACCGCCGCCGCGTGCTCGAGGCGATCGACCTCGGGCGGGTCCGTATGAACGGTTACGGTTTTCAGATCGAGATGAAATACACCGCCTGGCGGCTGGGCTTCCGGATCGAAGAGGTCTCGATCATCTTCATCGACCGCACGGAGGGTACTTCCAAGATGTCGGGAGGCATCTTCGGGGAGGCGTTTTTCGGGGTGATGGCCCTGCCTTTCCGCCGGATCGCTGCGGCGAAGAAACCCGACTGACCGGCCCGGCGGACGGCGCCCGAGGATCGGCACGGCGAAGAACGGGCCGACGCACGAATGAATCGTCCCGACCGAGGCGTCGGGAACGGATGACACACGATCAAATAGGATATAACCTGCCATGAAACGACTGCTTACCCTGCTCTGCGCTTGCTGCTTCGCTGCGGCCTCCCATGCGCAATCCGCTTACGTTCCCACGCCCGACAACCTGCGGGCGCGCGAGGCGTTCCGCAACGACCGCTTCGGGATATTCCTCCATTGGGGCCTTTACAGCATGCTGGCTACCGGCGAGTGGACCATGACCAACAAAAACCTCAATTACAAGGAGTACGCCAAGCTTGCGGGCGGCTTCTGTCCCGCACGCTTCGACGCGCGGGAGTGGGTGCGTGCGATCAAGGCGTCGGGCGCGGGCTACATCTGCTTCACCACGCGCCACCACGAGGGATTCTCCATGTTCGATACCGCTTTTTCCGACTACAATATCGTCGATGCCACCCCTTTCGGCCGCGATGTGCTGCGCGAACTGGCGGAGGCTTGCCGCGAGGAGGGTATCGGGCTGCATCTTTACTATTCGCATATCGACTGGTACCGCGAGGACTGTCCGCGCGGCCGCACGGGGCTCGGCACGGGGCGGCCCGGTACGGAGGGGAACTGGGAAAGCTATTACACTTTTATGAACAACCAGCTCACGGAGCTCCTGACCGGTTACGGACCCATCCGGGCCGTTTGGTTCGACGGCTGGTGGGATCAGGATCAAAACCCCGGTTTCGACTGGCAGCTCGACGAACAATACGCCCTCGTGCACCGGCTCCAGCCGGCTTGCCTGATCGCCAACAACCATCACCAACCCCCCTTCCCTGGCGAGGATATTCAGGTTTTCGAGCGTGACCTGCCCGGTGAGAACGAAGCCGGCCTCTCGGGACAGGCTGTCGGGGAGCTGCCGCTGGAGACCTGCCAGACGATGAACGGCATGTGGGGTTATAAAATCACCGATCAGGAGTACAAGCCGGCTCCGGAGCTGATCCGCTATCTGGTCGGGGCGGCGGGGCGCGATGCCAACCTGCTGCTCAATATCGGCCCGCAGCCCGACGGCGAGCTGCCCGCGGCGGCTGTGGAGCGCTTGCAGGAGATCGGCCGCTGGATGGCCGTTTACGGACCGACGGTGCGGGGTACGCGGGGCGGTCCAATAGGGCCCCGTCCGTGGGGTGTCACCACGCAGCGGGATGACCGGGTTTACGTCCACATCCTCGAATTGCAGGATCGGGAGCTTTTCGTGCCGCTGACCGGCGGAAAAGTGCTGCGTGCCGTGCGGTACGACGACCGGACGCCCGTGCGGTTCCGGCAGGACGACGAAGGGGTGCTGCTCCGCTTGGGCGAAGTGCCCGATGCGACCAACTATGTGGTCGAACTGACCCTGCGCAGATAGCGCGGGACGGCGGGCCGACTTTCCCTCTTACGTAAACGCGCCTGCGATCGAAAGTCGCAGGCGTGTTTGCATGAGAGGTACCCGAATTGTCCGGCGGAGCATGCGGGTTTCCGCAGCCGGGGGTCCGACTATTTGTTGATCTTAGCCCAGGAGTCCTTGAGCGTCACCGTGCGGTTGAAAACCGGATGTTCGGGGGTGGAGTCCGTGTCGGCGCAGAAGTAGCCCACACGCTCGAACTGGAACGGCTTGCCCGCCTCCGCGCCGCGAAGCGAGGGTTCGAGGTATCCCGTAATGCGGATCATCGAGTCGGGGTTGAGGTTGTCCTCCCAGCTTCCCCCCTCTTCTACCTCCTCGGGATTTTCCTTCGTGAAAAGCGGGTTGAAAAGCCGCACTTCGGCCTCGACCGCGTCGGCGGCCGACACCCAATGGATCACCCCTTTCACACGCCGTCCGTCGCTCGACGAGCCCCCGCCCGACATCGGGTCGTAGGTGCAGCGCAGCTCGGTGACGTTGCCCTCGGCATCTTTCACCGCCTCCTCGCAGCGGATCAGGTAGGCATAGCGCAGCCGCACCTCCGTGCCGGGGCTGAGGCGGTAGTATTTCTTGGGCGGATTCTCCATGAAGTCGTCCCGCTCGATGTAGATTACCCGCGAAAAAGGAACCTGCCGCGTGCCGGCGCTCTCGTCCTCGGGGTTGTTGATCGCGGTGAAAAGTTCGCTCTTGCCTTCGGGGTAGTTGGTGATGACCACTTTCAGCGGATTCAGGACAGCCATGCGCCGCTCGGCGACCTTGTTGAGATCCTCGCGCACGCAGTACTCGAGCTTGCCCAGGTCGATCACGTTGTCGCGCTTGGCCACGCCGACCATTTCGGCGAAGTTGCGCACCGAGGCGGGGGTGTAGCCCTTGCGCCGCAGGCCGCAGATGGTCGGCATGCGGGGGTCGTCCCAGCCCATGACCACCCCCTCCTGCACCAGTTTGAGCAGCTTGCGCTTGGACATGAGCGTATAGGTCAGATTCAGCCGCGCGAATTCATACTGGTGCGAGGGGAAGATCGCGAGCGCCTCGATGAACCAGTCGTAGAGCGGGCGGTGGACGTCGAATTCGAGCGTGCAGATCGAGTGGGTGATGCGCTCGATCGAGTCGCTCTGGCCGTGCGCATAGTCGTACATCGGATAGATGCACCACTTATTGCCCGTGCGGTGATGCTCGGCGTGCAGGATGCGGTACATGATCGGGTCGCGGAAGAGCATGTTGGGATGGGCCATGTCGATCTTGGCCCGCAGCACCTTCTGGCCGTCGGCGAACTCGCCGCTGCGCATGCGCTCGAACAGGTCGAGGTTCTCCTCGACCGTGCGGTTGCGCCAGGGCGACTCCTTGCCCGGCTCCGAAACGGTGCCGCGCGTGAGGCGAATCTCCTCCTGCGACTGGTCGTCCACATAGGCGAGCCCCTTGCGGATCAGCTCGACAGCCCACTGGTAGAGCTGGTCGAAGTAGTCCGAGGCGTACCGCTCGACGGCCCAGTCGAAGCCGAGCCAACGGATGTCGCGTTTGATCGAATCCACATACTCCACGTCCTCCTTGACGGGGTTGGTGTCGTCGAAACGCAGGTTGCACTTGCCGCCATATTTGCGGGCCAGTCCGAAGTTGATGCAGATGCTCTTGGCATGGCCGATATGGAGGTACCCGTTGGGCTCCGGCGGAAAACGGGTCTGCACCCGGGTACGCCCCTCAGCGATATCTTCGTTGATGATCTCTTCGAGGAAATTCGGGGATTTCTCCCGCGTATTGGTGTCGTTGGTTTCGATAGCCATAGTGCGCGAATTTTGTGCAAAGGTAGCGATTTTTTGCGCCCCTGTCGTTATTTCCTCGCCTTATAGACGATTTTTTCGAGTTTGACGGAGACCGTGAGCAACTGTTGTACGCCTACTCCGACGCCGTCGTAATGGAAGACGAAGCCCGCCTTGATGCCGAGCGTATCGTGGAAGAACAGGCGTTCGTAATCGATCGAGGTCTTGTTATAAACGTGCTTGGTGGTGCCGTAGAACGGGGAACCCGTGTAAACCGTGCTTCCGTAGGTGCCCCACATGGGCATCAGATTTTGCCCCAGATAGAGGTGGTTGCGCAGCGACAGCCCCCAGCGGCTCATCGAGAAGAGGAACTCGCCGCCCTTGGGCGACCAGTTTTGGCCGATACGGCGGTCGCGTTGCACGCTCTGGAGATACCCCAGTCGCAGGTCGAAGTCGAAGAAAGCGTGGAAACGCACGCCTGCATAGGGATTCACCAGGAAGTAATCGACCACTCCCTCGTCGGGGGTTTCGTTGGCGCTCTTGGCGTAGTGGAGCATCGAGAAGGCATAGCCTCCGTAAAGTCGCGCACCCCGGTACTCGCCCGCGGAGAGGATGCGGAATTTCTCGCGTGTTTTCGTCGTGCGCATCCCCTCCCAGTCGAGGGCGAACTCCACATAGCCCCGCGGGGAGTGGTAGTTGGCCAGCACGCCCGAAATCAGGTTGTCGTAAAACACGACGTCGCTGCTGAAAAAGGCTTCCGAATAGCTGCCCAGCAGTTGCGTGCGCGGGAAGATGCCGGCGCTCGCGGTGACGCGGGGCGCGGAAAAGGTGTAGTAGATCTGGGGCTTGGCGTCGGTCAGGAATTTCGAGCCGTCGCCGAAGTCCTGCCACAGGTCCACGGCGATCATCAGGCGGTTGCGGCCGTCCCACTGCACGCCGAATTCGGGCGTCAGGCGGGCGCTGAAAAAGGTCTCCGAGGGGGAGAATGCGTTTCCCGAGTATTCGCGGTTGTCGAAACGGGTGGCGAAGTCGGCCCCCGCGACGAGCTCTTGGGCCGAGAGACTGCTCCCCGCGCAGTGTAAGGCGAGGAGGAGAAGGATGAGGTTTCTTCCGGTTTTCATTGGTCAGAACAGGTGATAGGCGGCCGTGACGCCGGCCGTGACGATCGAGACCATCGACATGAGTTTGATGAGGATATTGAGCGAAGGACCCGACGTGTCCTTGAAAGGGTCGCCCACGGTGTCGCCCACGACGGTCGCCTTGTGGCACTCGGAGCCCTTGCCTCCGAAATGGCCCTCTTCGATCATCTTCTTGGCGTTGTCCCACGCGCCGCCCGAATTGGCCATGAAAACGGCCAGCACGAATCCCGACGCGAGGCCGCCCACCAGCAGCCCCATGACGCCCGCCACGCCGAAGAGCAGGCCGATCGCCACGGGTACGACGATCGCCAGCAGGCTCGGAAAGAGCATCTCGCGCTGAGCGCCCCGGGTGGATATGGCCACGCAGCGGGCATAGTCGGGCGTCGCTTCGCCCGTGAGGATGCCTTTGATTTCGCGGAACTGCCGCCGCACCTCGTCCACCATGCTCTGGGCCGCGCGGCTGACGGCGTTCATTGTCAGGCCGCAGAAAAGGAACGACATCATCGCGCCGACGAACATGCCCACCAATACCAGCGGATTCATCAGGTGGATCTGGTAGTAGTCCATGAATTCGAGGATCGAAGCGTCCGCGACGGCGACGGTCGTACCGTCGGAAAGGGTCAGCAGGTGTTGTCCGATATGTTGCAGTCCGATGCGGATCTCTTCGAGGTAGGAGGCGAGCAATGCCAGGGCGGTGAGGGCCGCCGAGCCGATGGCGAAGCCCTTGCCCGTGGCGGCCGTGGTGTTGCCCAGCGCATCGAGCGCGTCGGTGCGGCGGCGCACCTCGGGCCCCAGCCCGCTCATTTCGGCGTTGCCGCCCGCATTGTCGGCGATCGGGCCGTAGGCGTCGGTCGCGAGCGTGATGCCCAGCGTCGAGAGCATCCCGACGGCGGCGATGCCGATGCCGTAAAGCCCCATGGAGATTCCGTGCGCAGTCATCATGGCGTCCATGTCGAAGCCGATGGCGCAGAGGTAGGCCAGGATGATCGCCGCCCCGACGGTGATTACGGGCACGGCCGTGGAGATCATGCCGACGCCCACGCCGGAGATGATGACCGTTGCCGGCCCCGTCCGGGCGCTTTCGGCGATCCGGCGGGTGGGCTTATAGGAGTGGGAGGTGTAGTATTCGGTTGCCTGTCCGATGACGATGCCGGCGACAAGGCCCGTAACCACCGAGCAGGAGAGACCCAGCCAGTTGTCGATCCGCAGCAGGTAGAGGATGCCGAACGTCGCGGCGGCGATGAGCGCCGAGCTGGCATTGACCCCGAGCCCGAGCGCCCCGAGCAGTTGTTTCATGGAGGCGCCTTCGCGCGTGCGCACCAGGAAGATGCCGAGGATCGAGAGAAGGATGCCTACGGCGGCGATCAGCATGGGGGCCATCACCGCGCGGGTCTGCATCCCGAGGTCGCCCCTGACGGCGAATGCCGCAGCTCCGAGGGCCGCCGTCGCCAGAATCGATCCGCAGTAACTCTCGTAGAGGTCGGCGCCCATGCCGGCCACATCGCCCACGTTGTCGCCCACGTTATCGGCGATCGTGGCCGGGTTGCGCGGATCGTCCTCCGGGATGCCCGCCTCGACCTTGCCGACGATGTCGGCCCCCACGTCGGCGGCTTTGGTGTAGATGCCGCCGCCTACGCGGGCGAAGAGGGCCTGCGTCGAAGCCCCCATGCCGAAGGTGAGCATCGTGGTGGTCATCACCACCAGCTTCTGGGTCCCGTCGGCATCGACGAAGCGGTCGAGGATGAGATACCATACCGAAATATCCAGCAACCCGAGTCCCACGACGATCAGTCCCATGACCGCCCCGCTGCGGAAAGCCACCCTCAGCCCGCTGTCGAGCGACGTGCGGGCCGCCTGTGCCGTGCGTGCCGAGGCGTAGGTGGCCGTCTTCATGCCGAAAAAGCCCGCCAGTCCGGAGAAGAAACCGCCGGTGAGGAAGGCGAACGGCACCCACGGATTCTGCACGCCCGCACCGTAGGCCAGCCATGCGAACAGCAGGGCCAGCACCAGAAAGACGATCCCCACGACTTTGTACTGTTGTCGCAGATAGGCCATGGCCCCCTGCCGGACGTGGCCGGCGATGGCCCGCATGCGTTCGGTGCCTTCGTCCTGACGTTTCATGTTGCGGTAGAAGCAGGCGGCGGACAGGAGTGCCGCGACGGCTGCGACGGGGATGAGCCAGAAGATAACCGGAATATTCATGGTCGCGTATTTTAATAGATGAGTCGGCCGATTCGGATTCCAAAATTATACAAAATATTTCTAAATGTTTACTTTTGTGGCGAAATATCCCAATGTAAAACCTATGCGAAAGATACGCAACGAAGAACTGGGCCGCCTTACGCCCGACGAGTTCGCCCGCGCCGAGCGGATGCCGGTGATTGTGGTGCTGGACAACGTCCGTTCGATGCAGAACGTCGGGGCCTTTTTCCGCACGGGCGACGCCTTCGCCGTCGAGCGCATCGTGCTGTGCGGCATCACCGCCGTGCCCCCCTCGCGCGAAATCCATAAGACGGCGCTCGGCGCCGAGCTTACCGTGGACTGGTGCTACCGCGCCTCGGCCGCGGAGTGCGTGGAGGAGCTGCGGGCCGAAGGTTGTGCGGTTTACGCCGTCGAGCAGGTCGAGGGCGCCGTGCCGCTCGATCGGTTCGTGCCGGAGCCCGGCCGCCGCTACGCCCTTGTTTTCGGCAACGAGGTGGACGGGGTGTCGCAGCAGGTCGCAGACCGCTCGGACGGGGCGCTGGAGATCCCTCAGGCCGGAACGAAACACTCGCTCAACGTGGCCGTTTCGGGCGGGGTGGTTTTATGGAACTTTTTTTGCCGGATTCGTCCAAAGCGCTAACTTTGCCCCGACTTAACTCAAAACTTAGCAGCCATGTCAACAGAAAGCAGGGTGCGGGCCGTAACGACCTTTCGCCTTTCGGAGATGAAACAGCGGGGCGAGAAGATCGCCATGCTCACCTCCTACGATTACTCGATGGCCCGCATCGTCGATGCCGCAGGTGTCGATGTGATTCTGGTCGGCGACTCCGCGGCCAACGTGATGGCCGGTTACGAGACGACGCTCCCGATCACCCTCGATATGATGATTTACCATGCCCGCTCGGTCGTGCGGGCCGTCGAGCGTGCGCTGGTGGTGGTCGATCTGCCGTTCGGCACCTACCAGGGCAACTCGAAGGTGGCGCTCGACTCGGCCATCCGGATCATGAAGGAGACCGAGGCCGACGCGGTGAAGATGGAGGGCGGCGAGGAGATTCTCGAGTCGGTGCAACGTATTCTTTCGGCCGGGATTCCCGTGATGGGGCACCTGGGTCTCACCCCGCAGTCGATCCACAAGTTCGGAACCTACACGGTGCGGGCGCGCGGCCAGGCCGAGGCCGACAAGCTCGTGCGCGACGCCTGTCTGCTGGAGGAGGCCGGATGCTTCGCGATCGTGCTGGAGAAGATTCCCGCCGAGTTGGGCCGCCGGGTCGCCGCCGAGCGGCATATCCCGATGATCGGGATCGGAGCCGGCAACGGCGTGGACGGGCAGGTGTTGGTGATTCACGACATGCTGGGGATCAATCAGGGTTTTTCTCCCCGTTTCCTGCGCCGCTATGCCGACCTGCACCGGATCATGACCGATGCGGTGGAGGACTATGTGCGGGACGTGAAGGTCTGCGACTTTCCTAACGACGCCGAACAGTACTGATCCTCCGTGCGGGCGCCGGCCCGCTCGGACGATGCACGTGCGGCCCGTTTTGCGGGCCGTTTTTTATGCGCTGCACCGACGCATTTGTGCCCGGCAGCCGCAGCGGATTGACGAATTGTTCGTATCTTTGACCGGGCGCCCGAAGCGCCCGAAATACGGAATGAAGATGAAAAGAGTGGTGACAGCCTGGACGGTGGCGGCGTTGGCGGTAGCGGCGCTGCTCGCCGGGTGCAGGGACGAAGATTCGGAACGTTTCCCGACGCTCCGGATTCCGGCTGACAATCCGGTGGTTTTCGGGGATTACGGCGAACGGATCGCGGTCGATATCACCACGACCGACGTGGTGTCGCTGTCCGTCTCGGAGCTGGCCGGCTGGCAGGCCGAAGTGCTCGAGGAGGATGCAAAGCGGCGGATCGAACTGACCTCGCCCGCCACGGCGGAGGCCGGGGACGCCGAGGGAACCTTTGTGGTGACGGGATACGCGGTGGACGGAGTGGCCGCGACGACGACGCTCGACGTGCGCGTCGATCTCTCCGTGCCGCCCCAGGCCTCGCTCGAAGCGACGGAGTGGAGCGTGTTCGACCCGATGGCCGGCGAATCGGTGCGGCTGACGCTCGAGACCCGTTATGTGACCGCCCTCGCATGGCCGGAGGAGAATGCGGCCCTGTTCCCCGGGTGGGAGGTGTCGTTTCCCGATGCGCAGAGCATATCGGTCACACCGCCGGATTCCTATGCCGTCTATGCGGGCGAGGCTGCTCCGGGCGGGCTGATCGAGATCGAGGCGTCGCGTCCGACCAGCGACGAGAGGGCTGTGGTGCGGATTCCCGTGCGGCTCTCCGGAGGGCTTTTCCGTGCGGATGACGGACTTTTCGCACAGTCGGACGTGGTCGATCTGACGGGTGAGGACCAGGAGAATCCCTATGTCGGACTGGTCTGCAATCAGTGGGTGCGGAATTCGGATGCGCCCGGGGACGGGTTCCGCTCCGCGGTGGCCTATTTCAGCAACGATATGTCGCGTCAGGACCGGCACACCGCCGGCGTGGTGCTCGAAGACGGAGGCGAATGTTATTTCGACGATTCGTCCTGCACGCCCGGCGCAGAGACCGGGCCGATCGATCTGCTCTATTTCCTGACGGCCGGCGACGGCACGACCGTAGCCTCCTACTGTATCTACCGCCATACCGACGCGCTGCGCGCGCTCTGCCTGGCCGCCGACGCCGACCCCCGCAGCGAGGAGTACGAGCTGCTTCGGGCGATGCTGCTGGATGCGCGACCGCGCACGGCGGCCGACGGCGACAGGCACGAGTACGGAATGGTGCGGATCGGCGGCCGGTACTGGCTGCGGGAGAACCTGCGGGCCACGCGTCTTGCAGGGGGCGGTGCGATCGGGCTCGACAAGCCGGGCGAGGTGGTGGAGCCCCGGCCCGACTATACCTATTGTCCCTATGCGGACGATCCGGAGAACGGTGCGACGTACGGTGTGCTGTACGACCGGGCCGCTTCGCTCGCCGAGGGGCTCTGCCCCGCAGGATACGAGCTGCCCGACGACGAGACGCTGCTGCGGGCGCTCCTTTATGCGGGCGATCCGATGCCTGCGGGGGCTCCCTGCGCCGGGTCGTGGAGCGGACAGGAGGGCGATGCGCCCGACCTGACGGGGTTTGCGGCGCTGCCCGGCGGCCGCCGTGAGGACGACGCCTATGCGGGACTGGGCGAAGAGCTGCTGCTCTGGACTGCCGGCGGGCTGCGGACGCTGCGCTATGACGCCACGGAAACGGTCGCATACGATCAGGCGCGGAATCCCTATGCCTATGTGCGCTGCGTGAAGTCGGAAGAGTGATGCGTTTTGCCGACAAACCGATAAGCGAGGGGTGCAGCCCCTCGCTTTCTTTTTCGTATCCGGGCGGTTGTGCTGCCCGGCAGGGTGTCCCTTACTGCATCAGTCCTCCCCCGACGAAGAAGAGGACGTCGCACAGTCGGTTTTCGTATGCCTTACCGTCCGTCAGGATCGGCGGCACGCTGACGATTCCGTCGCGGATCAGCCGGTCCGTCAGGCTCCACATCACCTCGTGATAGAGAACCACCATCGCTGTTTTTTCATCCTCGATGCCGTAGCGCGTCGCCAGGTCGCCGCAATTGGCCTTGAGTTCAGTCGTGATGGCATCCACCAGCTTTTGGGTGATGCCATGAAATGCGTCGGGCATGTTCCCGATGACGGGAATCGGAACGTTGCCCTGACTGTCCGTCATGCCATAGGGCTGCAATTCGGTTATGAGTCCGTCGTCGGTGACTTTCCCGTACCGGGCTATCTCGGCCGCATACCGATCCATCGTCGCGCTGCCGCGAGCGATGCGGCTGTCGGTATAGGTCAGGATCAAATCCTGGTCGCCATAGGAGTTGGTGCCGCATTTCATGCCGTCTCTCGGCTCGTAGAGAATCCAGTAACAGCCGCTCCAGGTCGAGTGGTTTTCGATCTCTTCAAAGAGCACGAGTTTCGTCCACATCCTGCCGTCCAGCAGGTAGGAAAAGAGCAGCGAGAATACATTGTTGCCGAAACCCGCCTCGCGGATCGTTCCGGCCAGATTCACGAAGTCCGCCTCGTTTGCCGTGTAAACAGATTCCGCGACTCCGTCGGCGAAACTTCGGAGCGAGCGGGTTTGCTCCCGGTCGAGAATGGGAATCGTCGTTTTCCATTTGCCCTCCTGCTCGGCGATCAGGCCGCCGACCTCCAGCAGCATCAACTGGCTGTCCGTGCATCCGACGCCCGTTGCACGCAGTTCAGCCGGGGTGTGCGGCGTGCGCAGGCAATAGAGAATTTCCCAATTGTTGTCCGGAGCGACGTAGTCGCTGGGCTGGTGACCGCTCAGTGCGACGAATTGCGTCGCTTCCCATTCCTCGTAGGGACGTACCGGGGTGCGGGCATTTGCCGCAAGCGAAACCGTCAGCAGCAGCGATAAGAGAACGGAGTGTTTCATGGTCGATCGTATTGTGTTTTGCACGGACAAAGGTACGAAAAGATCCGGTGCGGTTGTCTTTCGTTCCGCAAAATCGGAACCGGTGCAAACCGTGCGGCCTGAATTTCCGCCAAGCGTGAGCAGGCCGGATGCCGGACCTGCCGGTCGGGAAGGCGCTCGGGGGGATTGTCGCTTTTCGACCGCTCGGGGCGTCGCCCGACCAGGTGCAACGGTCGTTGGGGACGTATCCGCGGCATGCGCGGGCCGCCGTCGTGACGAATCGGGATAAAATTTTGACGCAAGGGGCGCTGCGGCTGTGCGGTTTCGGAAAAAATGATTACTTTTGCGGGCAACTAAACCGCCATCCTATGTCATTTATCAATGAGAAGGTGCTGCCGGAAGGGCTTACGTTCGACGACGTGCTTCTGGTACCCGCCTATTCGGAAGTGTTGCCGCGGGAGGTCAGCGTTCGGACCCGGTTCTCGCGTAATATCAGCCTCAATGTTCCCATCGTCTCGGCCGCCATGGACACGGTGACCGAAGCTCCCCTGGCCATCGCCCTTGCCCGCGAAGGCGGCATCGGCGTGATCCACAAGAACATGACCATCGCTCAGCAGGCCGCGCACGTGCGGCGGGTCAAGCGGGCCGAAAACGGCATGATCTACGATCCGATCACCATTTCCCGCAACGAGACGGTCGGCGACGCCCTTGCGCTGATGCGCGACAACAAGATCGGCGGCATTCCCGTCGTGGAGCCCGACATGCGGCTGGTGGGCATCGTCACCAACCGCGACCTGCGCTTCCAGCGCGACATGGGACGGCGCATCGAGGAGGTCATGACCCGCAGCGGCCTGATTACCACGCACCATACGGAGCTCGAACGCGCGGCCGACATCCTGCTGAAGAACAAGATCGAAAAGCTGCCGGTGGTGGACAACGACGGCCGGTTGGTCGGGCTTATCACCTACAAGGACATTACCAAGGTACAGGATCATCCCGAAGCCTGCAAGGACGGAAAGGGCCGCCTGAGAGTGGCTGCCGGCGTGGGCGTGACGGGCGATACGATGGAGCGCGTGCAGGCGCTGGTCGATGAGAGCGTCGATGCCATCGTGATCGACACGGCGCACGGGCACAGCGTCCATGTGGCCAACCTGCTGCGGCGCGTGAAGGCCGCCTATCCGTCTTTGGACGTGGTCGTGGGCAACATCGCCACGGCCGAAGCGGCCCGCTTCCTGATCGATGCGGGTGCCGACGGCGTGAAGGTGGGCATCGGCCCGGGGTCGATCTGCACCACGCGCATCGTGGCCGGGGTAGGCGTACCCCAGCTTTCGGCGATATACGACGCGGCCTGCGAAGCCCGCAAGGACGGGGTGCCGGTGATTGCCGACGGCGGCCTGCGCTATTCGGGCGACATTGTCAAGGCGCTCGCCGCAGGCGGCGACTGCGTGATGATCGGCTCGATGTTCGCGGGCGTGGAGGAGTCTCCCGGCGAGACGATCATCTACAACGGGCGCAAGTTCAAGAGCTACCGCGGCATGGGTTCGATCGAGGCCATGAGCTGCGGATCGAAAGACCGCTACTTCCAGGGCGAGGAGCATAACATCAACAAATTCGTGCCCGAGGGCATCGTGGCCCGCGTACCCTACAAAGGCTACCTTTGCGAGACCGTTTACCAGCTTATCGGCGGCCTGAAAGCCGGCATGGGGTACTGCGGGGCGGGCGACGTCGAAACGCTCAAGCGGGCCCGCTTCATCCGCATCACCTCCAGCGGGGTGGTGGAGAACCATCCCCACGATGTGACCATCACGCGCGAAGCGCCCAACTACTCGCGGGGAGAATGACGACCGGACAACCCATCGCCGCCTGCGGCCTCTTCTGCGGCACCTGCCGCCGGTTCGTCAAGGGGAGCTGTCCCGGCTGTCGCGCCAACGAAAAGGCGGCTGCGTGGTGCAAGGTGCGCGCCTGCTGCCTCGAACACGGCTGGTCGAGCTGCGCGGAGTGTACGCTCATGCCGCTGGCCAACTGCCGGAAATTCAACAGTTTTATCGGCAAGGTGTTCCAGGTCGTATTCCGTTCCGACCGCCGGGGGTGCATCGAACGCATCCGCGAAGTCGGGGCGGAGGCTTTCGCCCGGGAAATGACCCTTGCGGGCAGTTACAACCGACCCGTAAAGAAACCGCACTGACCTATGCAGGAAAAGATCATCATACTCGATTTCGGTTCGCAGTACACCCAGCTCATCGCCCGCCGCGTGCGTGAGATGAACGTCTATTGCGAAGTTTATCCCTTTGACAAAGCCCCCGTGCTCGACGATTCGGTGCGGGGCGTAATCCTCTCGGGAAGCCCTTTCTCGGTGCGTGATCTGGGCGCTCCGCGTCCCGATCTGAGCGCTTTCAAGGGGCGGCTGCCGCTGCTCGGTGTCTGCTACGGCGCACAGTATCTTGCCCAGGCTTACGGGGGCGAGGTGCAGCCCGCTCCGAGCCGCGAATACGGACGTGCGATGCTGACGGTGGGCGATGCGTCCGATCCGCTGCTGGCCGGTATTCCCGCGACCACGCAGGTCTGGATGTCGCACGGCGACACGATTACTTCGGTGCCGTCCTCCTACCGCCTGATCGCCGGTACGGCCGACGTTCCCGTGGCCGCCTTCCGGGTGGAGGGCGAGCGCACGTGGGGCATTCAGTTCCATCCGGAGGTGTACCACTCGACCGACGGCGGACAGTTGCTCCGCAATTTCGTGGTCGGCATCTGCGGCTGCTCGCAGAGCTGGACGCCCGAGAGTTTCGTGGAATCGACCGTGCAGGAGCTGCGCGGGCGCATCGGCGACGAACGGGTCGTGCTGGGGCTTTCGGGCGGCGTGGATTCCACGGTGGCGGCGATGCTGCTCCACCGGGCGGTCGGCAGGAACCTCTACTGTATTTTCGTCGATTCGGGTCTGCTGCGCAAGGACGAGTTCCGGAGCGTGCTGGAATCCTATGAAGGCATGGGGCTCAACGTCAAGGGCGTCAGGGCTCATGACCGTTTCCTGGGCGATCTGCGGGGCGTGACCGATCCCGAGCGCAAACGCAAGATCATCGGCCGCGATTTCGTGGAGGTCTTCAACGAGGAGGCCGTCCGCATCGAAGGGGTAAGGTGGCTGGGGCAGGGGACGATCTATCCCGACGTGATCGAGTCCTGTTCGGTCAACGGCCCGTCGGCCACGATCAAGTCGCACCACAACGTCGGAGGACTGCCCGAGCATATGAATCTTAAAATTGTCGAGCCGCTGCGGCTGCTTTTCAAGGACGAGGTGCGGCGTGTAGGACGTTCGCTCGGCATCGACCCGTTGATCCTGGGCCGCCATCCGTTCCCCGGGCCGGGGCTGGCTATACGTATCCTGGGCGAAGTGACTCCCGAAAAGGTGGCCGTGTTGCAGGAGGTGGACAAAATCTATATCGACGCGCTGCGCCGCTGGAATCTTTACGACAAGGTGTGGCAGGCGGGCGCCGTGCTGCTGCCCGTGCAGAGCGTCGGCGTGATGGGCGACGAGCGGACCTACGAAAGCTGCGTGGCCCTGCGGGCCGTCACTTCGACCGACGGCATGACCGCCGACTGGGTACACCTGCCCTATGATTTCCTGGCCGCGGTCTCGAACGAAATCATCAACCGCGTGCGCGGGGTCAATCGCGTCGTGTACGATATCTCTTCCAAACCCCCCGCGACGATCGAGTGGGAATGAAAAAGTAAAAAGAGTTAAAAGATGAAAAGAGTGCTGGTATCAGCACTCTTTTGCTGTCTGTGCCTCCGTCCGGCGGCACAGGCTCCGATGGAGTGCGCGGCCGAGGGAACGGTTCGATGGAGCTTCTGAGCATCAAGTCGGCGGAGACTCCGCAGGCCGCGCAGTAGGCGTTTCCCTGTCCGAGCAGGGAGATGGCACCCGGCGAGAGTCGGGTGTTTTTATTTTCTCTCTTGCAGTTCGGGATGCCGGAGCGCCGTATTGGATCGTGCGGTTGCATATTATGAATTATAAAGCAGTAAATTTCTCATTGTGAGGTAAATTATTTGCATAATTGGAAAAGATGTTTTAATTTTAAATGCTCGATAATTCATTATGACTAGGTGCAATGAAAAAATTCGTCGGGAATTCCGATCTGCCTGTCGGGTCGATCGGAAAAATCAATAGCGGAATCAGTATAGCAGCAAACAGTAATTACTTGTGGCAAGAGGTAAATTCCAACAACCAATAAAGTCGGCGATATGAATAGGAAATTATTTTTTATCGGAGTGTCTTTTCTGGTTTTGTGCGGTGAAATCCGGGCCGGTCAGCCTTATGAATGTATTATTCCCGGTACGGAAATGTATTATGCGATCCACAACAAAAAGGGGAAGATAACAGATTGTCTCCGAGTGGTGGTAACAGGAGCCGAGAACCGGGACAGTTGCCTTGTCGTTTCCCAGCTTGAATACCCGCTGGATAAAAATTGGAATCCTATGATGGATAACAAAGGATTCACTATTGGTCCCGACTCCATTGAATTCGTTGTGCTCGGGGAAGGCTTCTCCTGTGATATTTCAAAGTTCGTCGATAACCGAGGAGAACCGTTAGATGATAAAACGGTTAAGTACATTGAAGGTGGAGGATATGAATATATTTTCCGGAGAAGCGGTTCACCGGATTTCATTTATCCCGACCGGATGATTGTAGGGGATACGCTTTGCCGATATCATTCGGAAGACGGATGGAAGAAAGTTGCGACGGGTAAATCGGCCTTGGGCACATCCTCGCTTGATATCGTGATTTATGTCGCCGCCAAGGAAAAGGTGCGGACGGCGGCCGGGGAGTTCGATTGCTACAAAATCATTGCTGAAACAGAATATCGGATCGAATTCCCGTTGTACAATCCTGTCGAGCGGCATCGCATGGTCGAATGGGTTGCCTGTGGCATCGGGGCGGTGAAATTGGGCGAGGAGGATAAAAAGGGGCGCTTGGGGGATTATATGGAATTGGTGCGGATCGAGTGGCCGGCAGGCGAGGCCCCAGCAATGTAACTTACAGGATAGAGGAACGCTGTCAATGGTTCTGTGCGTGTTTTATCGTTTAACGTGCATCACGTTATGAAAGAATGCAGATTAGCGCCAAAGGCAGTTTGTTGTTTTGTCGCCTTTTGCTGCCTCTGCCTCCGTTTGGCGGCACAGGTTCCGATGGAGTGCGCGATTGAAGGAACGGAAAAACAGTACCGGATATGCAACCGGAAGGGAACCGCAATCGGGTATGGTCGTTCCGTTGCGGAGCGGTGTGTAAAATCGGGAGATACGCTGGTCGTAACCCAGTTGGAATACGAATTCGACGAGCATTATTCCCCGCTGAAGGATGAATTCGGGAATGTCCTGCCGCCCGATACGACTCGGGTGCGCATTGTTGCAGCAGACGTCATCTATCCCTATGCGGAGTTGCTCGGCGGGATGTTGGGGCGCGTTTGGAATACGCCGGAACAATTGGAGGCGCTGCGTGCGAAAGGTCAGGCGTACCGTTATGAATTGAGAGGAGATTCCGATTACCGGATACCGCATGATATGACCGTTGGGGATACGCTCAGTCGGTTCTGTCAGCGGGATGAACTGTACAGCCTGAAAAAGGGGAAGTGTATTGTGGATTCTTCCCTGGAGGTGATAACCTATGTAGCGGATCGGGAAATGCTTGTTACGCCGGCCGGTCGGTTCGATTGTTTCAAACTGATAACCGTATTTTCGGGTGAATCGAAAGTCGCTTTTTTCCGCCTGCGGGATCGGGGTACGATGGCTGTATGGGTCGCCTCCGGAATCGGGTTTGTCAGAATGGGGGAGACGGATCGCAAGGGCCGCATGAAGGATGGCTACATGGAGCTTCTGAACATTAAGACGGCCGAGGCTCCGCAGAGCGCGCAGTAGGCGGTTCCCTGTCCGAGCAGGGATATGGCACCCGGCGAAAGCCGGGTGTTTTTGTCTATCATTGGTTGGCCGTGCTGTCGGGCCGCTTCGATAACGCACATGCAGAGGAGGGCGACCGACTTTTCGCGCAGGAAAATGCTTCGGTTTGCCGCTGCCATAATCCCGAAAGTGTGCGTGGGAACCGGGGAATGAAATCCGTGATCCCGTCCCCCTGTCGGGAAAATATTCAGATGCCGTCAAATCGGCGGAAAACGGCCGAAAACGGGGCGTTCCTGCGGATTATTTGCTCCGAGAGGTGAAATTTGGAGGGCCGGAGTTGGCAGATTGCGAAAAAAAGCGTATTTTTGCTTGTTATTAAACGGCGGAACGGAAAGCCGGCAGACGGGAACGGAACCCGGGCGGAGTTGTTCTCCGTACGGAGCCCGGATTGCCGGGCCGGACGCCCGGGAATCGGAGCGGGGAGGTGCGGTTTTTTCATCCGCTCCGGCTTTCGGACCTGTTCCGCCGATGAAGAAACAGGAAGAATACACGAAAAGATGCTAACTGAAGAAGAGAAGAATGCCGGGTTGGAGGGGCGGATCGTCCCCATCAACATCGAGGAGCAGATGAAGTCGGCGTACATCGACTATTCGATGTCGGTCATCGTGTCGCGCGCCCTGCCCGACGTGCGCGACGGGATGAAACCCGTTCACCGCCGTATCCTCTACGATATGAGTGCGGAGCTGAACCTCTACTCCGACAAGCCCACCCGTAAGTCGGCGCGTATCGTCGGCGACGTGCTCGGTAAGTTCCACCCCCACGGCGACAGCTCGGTTTACGAGGCGATGGTGCGCATGGCCCAGGACTGGTCGCTGCGCTACCCGCTGGTGGACGGACAGGGCAACTTCGGCTCGATGGACGGCGACTCGCCGGCCGCGATGCGTTATACCGAGGCCCGCATGAAGAAGATCACCGACGAGGTGATGGCCGATATCGACAAGGAGACGATCGACTGGACGCTCAACTTCGACGACACGATTCCCGAACCGACCGTGCTGCCGACGAAGATTCCCCTGCTGCTGGTGAACGGTGCGAGCGGCATTGCCGTCGGCATGGCGACCAACATGGCGCCCCATAACCTGGGCGAGGTGGTCGATGCCTGCTGCGCCTATGTGGAAAACCCCGAAATCGAGTGCGAGGAGCTGCTCAAATACGTCAAGGGGCCCGACTTTCCGACGGGCGGTATCATCTACGGTTACGACGGAGTGCGCGAGGCGCTGCTCACCGGTCGGGGTCGGGTGATGATGCGTGCCCGCACGGAAATCGAACATACCGCCAGCGGCCGCGAATGTATCGTCATCACGGAAATTCCCTACATGGTCAACAAGGCCGAGATGATCAAGAAGATCGCCGACATGATCAACGAGAAGAAGATCGAGGGCATCTCCTACATCAACGACGAAAGCGACCGCAACGGTATGCGCATCATCGTGATCCTCAAGCAGGACGCACGGGCCAGCGTGGTGCTCAACACCCTCTTCAAGAATACTCCGCTGCAAACTTCGTTTGCGGTAAACAACATTGCGCTGGTGAACGGGCGGCCTATGATGCTCAACCTTCGCGATCTGGTGCGCCACTTCGTCGAGCACCGCCACGACGTGATCGTGCGGCGCACGCGCTTCGATCTGCGCAAGGCCGAAGAGCGGCTGCATATCGTGCTGGGGCTGCTCATCGCCCAGGACAACATCGACGAAATCGTCCGTATCATCCGCTCGTCGCAGACGCCTGACGCGGCCAAGCAGTCCATGATGGAGCGTTTCGACCTGAGCGATTTGCAGGCTGCGGCCATCATCGAGATGCGCCTGCGGGCCCTTACGGGGCTCGAGCGCGGCAAGCTGGAAGCTGAGCGCGACGAGCTCAACCGCCAGATCGACTACTTCCGCCGCGTGCTCGAGAGCCGCGATCTGCAAATGCAGATCATCCGCGACGAGCTGCTGGAGGTCAAGGAGAAATACGGCGACGACCGCCGCACGGAGATCGTCTATGCCTCCGAGGAGTTCAATCCCGAGGATTTCTATGCCGACGACGACATGGTGATTACCATTTCGCATATGGGCTATATCAAGCGCACGCCGCTCGCCGAGTACCGCACCCAGAACCGGGGCGGCGTCGGCGCCAAGGGGAGCGCCACCCGTGACGAGGATTTCATCGAGCATATCTATGTGGCCACGATGCACAATACGATCCTCTTCTTCACCGAAAAGGGCCGCTGCTACTGGCTCAAGGTTTACGACATCCCGGAGGGCGCCCGCTCCTCGAAAGGACGTGCGATCCAGAATGTGATCCAGATCGAGCCCGACGACAAGGTGCGCGCCTACCTCAACGTGCGGCGCCTGGACGATGCCGACTACGTCGCGAACAACTACATCATCCTCTGCACCAAGGACGGCACGATCAAGAAAACCCGGCTGGAAGCCTACTCGCGTCCGCGGCAGAACGGGGTCAATGCCATCGTGATCCGCGAGGGCGACCAGTTGATCGAAGCCTCGCTCACCAGCGGCAAAGCCGAGGTGATGATCGCCGCCCGCGAGGGTAAGGCCATCCGGTTCAACGAAAGCACGGTGCGTCCCATCGGTCGTGTCGGGGCCGGTGTACGGGGTATTTCGCTCGACGAGGGCGACGAGGTGGTCGGTATGATTTGTGTGGAGCCCGCAAGCGGACAGGATGTGCTGGTGCTGAGCGAAAACGGTTACGGCAAGCGCACCGATCTGTCGGAATACCGTGTGACCAACCGGGGCGGCAAGGGGGTCAAGACGATCAACGTGACCGAAAAGACAGGTAAGCTGATCTCCATTCAGGCCGTCACGGACGAAAACGATCTGATGATTATTAATCGTTCGGGCCTTACGATCCGCACAGCCGTGTCGCAAATCCGGCTCGCCGGCCGCGCCACGCAGGGGGTACGCATCATCAACCTGCGCGACGGCGACCAGATCGCTTCGGTGATGGCCGTGCCTGCCGCCGACGAAGTGCTGCCCGAGGCTGAGACCGGGGCGGAGCAGGCGTCGGAGCCGCAGACCGGAACGCCGGACGAGACGCCTTCGGGCCGGGAATGACGAACAGGCAAGTGTAACTAAATAAGAACAGATTATGAAAAGATCGATTTTGGTGGCGGCATCACTCCTGTTGCTTGCCGCTACGGGGGCCAGAGCCCAGAAAGTAAACAAAGATGCGCTGCTTCAGAAGATCGAGAAAAGCGATTCCGATTCGTCCGATGCCAAGAAGGGCGCGAAGGCTTCGACCTGGATCAGCCGTGGAAAAGCCTATTTGGAGGCCGCGACCGAGCCGACCAAGGCCCTGTACGTCGGCATGGAGGAGATGATGGTGCCGCTCACGCTGGGTATGCAGCCCAATTCGGTCGAGGAGGTGACCATCGCCGGGAATCCTTTCAAAGCCTTGAATTATAATTACGTCACTATTTACCTGCGGAACGGCAAGGTGGTCGCATGGAAAGAGGTGCAGACGGTGGCTCCCGGCCTGGTCGAAGAGGCCATCGCCTCCTACCGCAAGGCCTCTGAGCTCGATCCCAAGCTGGAATCGAAGGTGCGCGAGGGGCTGACCTCGATCAGCAACTACTGCTCGCAACTGGGCAGCGTCAGCTTCGATATTGCCGAATACGGCCGCGCGGCCGATGCTTTCTCGCTGGCTTTCGAGGCACAGTCGGTGCCGGCATACGGTAAACCCGACCTTTCGGTGCTTTACAATGCGGGTCTGGTGGCGACCATCGACGGAACGAACAATCCGGCCTCGTACGCCCGCGGCCAGGAGTACCTGACCAAAGCGCTCGAGATGGGATATACCGACGAGGGCGGCGATATCTACTACTATCTTTTCCACGACTACTACGGGCAGAAGGAGCAGAATCCCGAAAATGTCCTCAAGGCGAAGGCAGTGCTGCTCGAAGGCATTGCCAAATTCCCCCGCAACGAGAAGATTCTCGAGGGGCTGATGTCCCTCTACACGGCGGAGGAGGGTGTCGGCGACCCGGCGGACCTGATTACGCTGATCGACGAGGCCATCGCCCGCGAGCCGCAGAACAGCGACCTGTGGTTCGGTCGTGCGCGGATCTTCATTGCCCTGAAGAGTTACGACGAGGCGATCGAGGCCCTGACCAAAGTGGTCGAGCTGAATCCCGATGCATTCGACAGCAACTTCTATCTGGGCTATTTCATCACCGTCAAGGGGGATAACTTCAACACGGAGATGAGCTCCAAGTCGTACAACTCCTACGAGGAGTCCAATGCCGACCTTAAGAAACGGAATGAAATCTATGCTCAGGCAGTGCCTTACCTCGAAAAAGCCAACAAGCTCAACCCCGCCGATCTGAATACGGTCGAGCTGCTCAAACAGATCAGCTTCACGCTGCGCGACGATCCTGAGTTCGAGGAGAAATATGTGATCTACAATAAAATGTACAAGGATATGCAGGGTCAGGAGTAATCCGGACGATTTCCTGCAACAGATGGACGCGCTCCCGCATTTCGGGAGTGCGTTTTTTTCGGGGAGAGGGGCAAGAAAGATGACAAATAAAGACGTCTGGCGGAGGAGATACGACAGAAATGAGGATGAGTGGAGGAGGCCCGGTAACTAAAAGAAACGGTCGCAGAAGGGGACGGTCGGAAAGACGACGGGCGGATAAAGAGGATGGCGGAGAAGAGGAGCGGTGATGAAGAGACGGACGAATGGAAAAATGGCGGTGGGGTGGCCGCCTTCGTCCGCGTCGGAGGAAGCGGATTACGGCTTTTCGGGGAGCGCCGGCCGGCTCGCCTCCCGGTAGATGTTCCGGAGCCGCCCGGTCATCAGGAACTGCACGACGCCGCGCAGGAACATGTAGAGCGTGAAGGCGAGCCAGAGGGCGTTGTTGCCGATCATAGGTTGCAGGGCATAGAAAATTCCGAAGTAGGCGGCCGTTGAAATCAGCATCGAATTGCGCATCACGCGGGTCTGGGTCGCGCCGACCATGATGCCGTCCATGATGAAAGGCATGGCGCTCGCCAGGGGTATGACGATGATCCAGCCGATATAGCGGGCCGCCAGCTCGGCGATGCGTGCGGCGTCGGCCGATTGGCTGTCCATGAATATGCCCAGCAGGTCGCGCCACCAGACGGTGTAGATCGCCACGAAAAGCAGCGAAACGGCTGTCCCCCACAGGATGCAGCGCTTCAGGCAGAGGCGCAGCGAGCGCTCGTCACGAGCCCCGATAAAACGGCCCGTGAGGGCTTCGGCGGCATAGGCGAACCCGTCGTTCATGTAGGAGAAAAGGGTGAAAATCTGCAACAGCAGGGTGTTCACCGCCAGCAGCGCCGTATCCTCCATCCGGGCAGAGGCGGCGGTGAAGAACGTATAGACGGCCACGATGCAGAAGGTGCGGACGATGATGTCGCGGTTAATCACGAAAAACGCCTTCATAGGCGCCCAGTCGAGCACCTCCCGCCAGCGGAAGCGGGTCAGGGTCTTGCGATAGCAGATCACCAGCAACACCACGGCCAGCACGACGCCGACATGCTGGGCGATGACCGAGCCGTAGGCGATTCCCGTGATGCCCATGCCGCAGCGAAAGACGAACCACAGGCTGCAGAGGACGTGCGTGGCATTGACCGAGACCGCAATATACATGGGTATTACGGCATTCTGCATCCCGGTGTACCAGCCGTTGAAGCCGAAGAGCAGGATGCCGGCGGGCACGGCCCAGATGCGGGCATAGAAATATTCGCTCACCATGGCGTTCCCGTTCATGGCCCGCAGCGCGAGCTGTCCGAGCGGATATTGCAGGACGATGACCAGCAGACCCAGGGCCGCTGACACCAGCAGCGAGCGGACAAGCATGTTGGTACATTCGCGGAAGTTGCCCGCACCGAATGCCTGGGCCGTGAGACCGCTGGTGCCCATGCGTACGAAGCCGCAGTTCCAGTAGATGAAGTTGAAGATCGACACCCCGATGGCCAATGCGCCGATCGTGGCGGTCGAATCCCCCAGATGCCCGGCGATGGCGGTGCTGACAATGCCCATCAGCGGGACGGTGATGTTCGAGACGATATTGGGTATGGCGATGCGGAGAATTTCTCGGTTCATGGAATGGTGGCAACTTTTCAGTCTGCAAAGATAAGCCGAATCACCGGAATCGGAAAATCGCGGGAGGTATTTCGATCGAATTGTCCCGCAGATCGGCGCTTCGGCGCAAATAGGGTGCGACGGGCGGTTCGATTCCGAAAAATTGGATTACCTTTGCCGAACTAATTCATTGCATGCGATTATGAAAGATTCCAAAAACGACTCGGCACCTGCCGTCGCCCGTTTCGGGCGTGACCGCAGGGAGCGGACGACCACTTCGGAGCGTGTCGAGCGTCGCCCGGATTCCCGCCGTGAGGGCGACGATTCGGAGCATTCCGCATACCGCCCGGCGCGGCGTGCCTCCTACAATCCCAATTTTACGGAGGATAACCGACCGGTCGGCGAAGAGCGGCCGCGCCGTACATTCGGCGACAAACCCCGTTACGGCGACAAGCCGCGCTACGGGGAGCGGAGCGGTTACGGGGACAAGCCCCGTTACGGCGAGAAACCCGCCTATGGCGACAGGGCGCGTGATAACGACAGACCCCGCTATGGCGAGCGAACCGGTTATGGCGACAAGCCGCGTTACGGCGAGCGGAGCTATGGCGAGAGGCCCCGTTACGGTGAGAGACCCGCATACGACGACCGGCCGCATGACAGCCAGAGAATGGGCACGGGCGAGGGGGAGAAACCCCGCTACGCGGAGCGGCCGGGCTACGGCGGCAAGCCCCGTTACGGCGAGAAGTCCGGTTTTGGGGACAAACCGCGCTACGGCGAACGGGGCGACAAGCCCTCCTATGGGGATAAGCCGTCTTACGGACGCAAGCCTTACGGCGAGTCGAAATTCGGGGGCGAGCGTCGGTCCTACGGCGAACGGAAACCCTACGGCGCTGCCCGTCCCGAAGAGGGAGCCGGGGAGGAGCGTCCCCGTCGCGCTTACGGCGACAAGCCCTATGCCGGCAAAGGCCCCGGCCGGAAGTTCGGGGACAAACCCTATGGCGACAAACCTTACGGTAAAAAAACCTACGGGTCGCGGCCGGCCGACGGGGAGCGTCCCCGTCGCCAGGGACAACCCGGAACGGACAGGCCGAAGAGCTACCCCCGTTACGATGCGGCCAAGCCGATCGGTGAGATGCGTCTCAACCGGTATATCGCACAGTCGGGAATCTGCTCGCGACGCGAGGCCGACGACTTCATCACGGCGGGACTCGTCTCGGTCAACGGGACTGTGGTTACGCAACTGGGCACCAAAGTGATGCCTACGGACGAGGTGAAGTTCAACGACAGCCGCGTCGAGGGCGAGAAGAAGGTTTATCTGGTGCTCAACAAGCCCAAAGGTTACGTCACCACGCTCGAAGACCCCCATGCCGACAAGACGGTCATGGAGCTGGTCAAGGATGCCTGCACGGAGCGCATTTACCCCGTCGGACGGCTCGATAAGAACAGCCTGGGACTGCTGCTTTTCACCAACGACGGCGACCTGACCAAGCAGCTTACGCACCCGACCTACATGAAGAAGAAGATTTACCAGGTATCGCTCGACAAGCCCCTTACCCGGGCCGATATGGATGCCATTGCCGAGGGCATCACGCTCGAGGACGGTGAAATCTTCGCCGATGAAATAGCCTACGTCAAGGACAACAAGCAGGAGGTGGGCATCGAAATCCACTCGGGCCGCAACCGCATCGTGCGCCGCATCTTCGAGCACCTGGGATACGAGGTCAAAAAACTCGACCGCGTTTACTATGCGGGTCTGACCAAGAAACGGCTCAAGCGGGGCGCCTGGCGTTTCCTTACGCCGGAAGAGGTGCAACGCCTGAAATCCGGACAGTACGAGTAGTCCGCGGTGCGGCTGATGCCGCACGTAGCAGGCTCGCTTGTCGCAGTGATAAGCTGCCGACACAGCAAATTATCGTGCTGTGCGCTGCCCGGAACAAAGAACAGAGGGGCTGACTCCTGCGGGAGCAGCCCTTTTTCGACGCCTGTGCCGGTTGTCGTGCTTGCGTTGCGGGTCCGTTTTCCGACTTGTGCGACCGGATAAAACCGCGAAGGAAGACACCTCGACCGCAGTGCGGGACGAAGAAGTCCCTTTTCCGTGCAGGTCGTGGTTTACATCCGTCATGCGGATGTTCGTGCGTCGGATCGGGATGACGACCTCTGAGCCGGGACGGCGATACGGGACAGACGGGTTGTTTCGGCGGCGCGGATGGCGCCCGCCTGAGCGGGGCTGATCGGACGGCTGCTAAGGTTCCGCGGGGACGCCATAGGATCCGACCGTTACCGGCGTGTCTCCGTCGGGATCGCCGAGGCTGAACTGCTTGTCGGCGAAAAGCGCCGCCAGGCCCGTGATCTGCTTGAGACGCAGCAGTTCGTCGCGTTCCATCCCGATATGGCGCATGATCCACCGGTCGGACATGTTCGCCCTGGTGAGCTCGGCGACGATCTCGCTCATCAGCTCGACGTTGTGCGTGCCCCTTGCCCGGTTGTGGCGGATGGTGGAGGCCATGCGGTTGGAGATATCCTTGTCGATTACAGAGACGGGAAGCAAACCCCGTTCCCGCTCGTAGATTCGTTTCGACGTCTTGAGCACCAGATAACGGTGGTAGCCGTCCACAAGTTCGTACCGGTCGCCCTCCGCATCGTAATAACAGACGCACGGCATGGTGTAGCCGTCCTCCCAGATCGACAGCTCCAGCAGCTTCATTTCGGGCGGTGCGACGATGTTGGGATTGTAACTGTTCGCCACGACCTTTTCCACCGGTACGGCCCGGATGCTATATACAGGGCTCCGGAATTCCCTCCCCCTCGCGGATTCGTAGTAACGATTCATATTTTTCCATTATTTTCCTGCGCCGCAGTCTTTCGCCTTTGGTCGGCGAGAATCCCATGTATTTGCAGGCATAGTCGTTTTTGAGAATACAGATGCAGATGCGCTTGAAGGTCGGCAGTTGGTTGAATTCGGGGATATTGATGTCGTCGAGGTATTCCATGCGTACCGGCTTCTTGTCCCGGCTGTAGTTGCTTTTGTCCCCGATCTCCATGCGCACGCCGGCCTGTCGGAGCTTGGCGATGGTAGCGTCGGTGAGGCAGCCTCCCTTGTCGCGCCAGAAACGGATGCTCACGGAGAGTTTTTCCAGGTAGTTGCGGCGGGTCTGTTCCGGAAGCGTCGAGAGCAGGAAACGCATGTAGCGCTCCCAGGTCAATCCCTGCGGCAGCCGGGCCGACTGCCACCCGACGGCGGCCGTCTTGCCGTATAACGCGGCGAAGTTGGCTCCGTTGACCCGACCGATCATACGGCCCCACATCGTGGGGTCGATGGTGCGGTAGAGGTGGAGGTTGGCGATGGCCGGCGAGATGAACGGGCTGGCGACGCGCTGGCTGTCGAGCGGCACGCCGGCCATGTGGTAGAGGTCGTAAAGCCGGTTGTAAGGCCAGCCGAACCGGCCGTTGGCCGTCCAGACGTCGGTAGCCAGCCAGTCGTAGAGCGGATAGGCGTTGCAGATGGCGGCGCCGACCCGCTGGCGGATCCAGCGCAGCCCGTCGAAGCGGTGGTGGTTGCGGTCGCTGTAGATGCAACGCCAGCGGTTGAGGCTCTCCTGCGTGCGGATGCCGATGAGAAAACAGGTGCGTCCGGCCTTTTTCCTTTGGTGGAGCCACTCCTCAAAACAGTTCTGGAATTCATAGTCCCACATCGTTTCGTTGAAAAAGGGGAAATCTTCGCGCCTGAAACACCCGTCGGGCATCCTGCGCACCCAGTTTTCCCGTTTCGACTCCTCCCACGGACGCCAGAACTGCTGGAACATGGAGGTGCAGGTTTGCACCTTGAAGGGCACGCAAATGCGGTAAACGTCGAGTATATCGGCATTTTCCGAAAGCATACGGTCCACATAGTCGATCGTTTCGCGGTACTGGATTTCGTAATCCATGTGGAACACCCCGATCCGTCGCTTGAGCCCTTTCCGCCGTACATAGTCGATGCACAGGTGCAGCAGCACGCCGCTGTCCTTTCCGCCGGAAAAGGAGACGCAAACGTTGTCGAAGCGATCGAAAACGGTTTTCAGCCGTTGCTGGGTCCGTTCGTACACGTTCATGGCTGGCGGCTTTTCCCGTATTCCATCGTCAGATAATGTTTCCACTCCCGGACAGGGACGAATCCTTCGGCGCGGAACACCTCCGCGTGGCGGAGGTGCGTGACCGAGCGGATCGTATAGTCGCGGCGGTAATAATCCACGATGCGTTGCAGGAATCGCGCGAGCAACTGCGCATCGTCGCCCGACACGTAGTAGTTATTGATTTTCGCTATGCCTCCGTCGGTGACCTCCACGGGCACGAATCCGAATACGGTTTCCCCTTCCCAGGCCACGAACCACGTGTGCGCACGCGATGTCCAGAACGGATAGTCGTTGTTCTGGCGCAGCACGCTTCGCCGCATGACCAGAGGTGCGACAAGCACATAAAGCCGGGGCGAGGTTCCGTCCAGTTTTTCGATCGTCATTTGTCAACACGTCATTTATGCAACGGTAAATACTTTCTGACAGAATGTATTACGCGCTATCGTTTCTCATCACAAAGATAAAAAATATATGCGAAAACTCAAATCCCGTCGCATATTTAAGCTCCTGCGCTATTCCGTGGGGACGGGTACATCGTCCGTATGATGCGATTTGAATAAGGATTCGTTGCATTTTAATCGATTGTTTCTATATTTGTAACGTTGCAGCGCAGACCCGGAATTCGGCCGGCAGATAAACGGAACGGTCTCCCGATCGGATGCCTTGATTTTATCCGTCATTGTCGATGTCCCGGTCCGTCGTTTTTCGGGAACCTGGAACCGTCGTGATTCGGAATTCTTATACTCTTGCCAATATGAAAAAATTGCTGGTTGTGTTGCTTGCGTCGCTCTGTTGGGCGAACGTTTCGGCCCAGGATTTCCTGGGACCGGTCGAAATCGAAATCGGGCTCGGCACCTCGTTCAGCGGCACCTGCCTGAGCGACGCCGAGCCGTCGTTGTGCATGGCGGCGGAGGTGCGCTACAACTTCGATGCACCCTGGGATGTCGGAGTTCGTTTCGGCATGGGGAAAGTCTGGCGGGATTGGCGGAAATACGATGGAAAATACCGTTTCCGCGACTACATGGTCGTCGGCGATTACAACCTGCGGCGCGGGAAGAATTTTTCGTTTTATGCGGGTTTCGGTGTCGGTTTCTCTTCGCTGCGAAACCGGATTTGGAGCGACTGCGATGGGGGTTACACCGAGGACTATGCCTTCGTGTGCATGCCTCGCGTGGGGTTCGAGCTCTTCCGCTGCGTGCGTCTTTCGGCCGGATACGCGATCTCGAGCAAAACCTACGATAACCTGCAACTCGGCGTTGCGGTGGTTTTCGGAGGCTGGAAGAAAAGGTGAGCGGGCCGTGCGGCTCTTCGCTTCCGATGCGGGAAGATGATCGACGCGCTCCGGCAGCCCGCTGTTTCGGCGTTACGAACCGACGCGCATTGGATTGCCATTTGTAACCATGCGGACCTGGTCGCAGCGCAGCCGGACGATCGGTGCTTTTCCTTGTTTCCGGACGCAAAAAAGGAGGATGCTTTCGGCATCCTCCTTTTGCGGTTTGAGACTTGGTGAGACCGGTTTGTGCCCGCCCCTCCGTCCGTGTGCTCAGTGTGTGGCCTGATACTAGGCGGTCTGCTGGTTTTCGGTGCGGTATTTCAGGCTCGGCTCGCTCACGGTGACGCCATACCAGCGGTCGTCGGGGACGCTGATGTCGTGCATCTGCTTATCATAGGCCGAGTAGTACTGCGGGGTGTGGTAGCGGGTCGGGAACGTGCGCTCCATCTGCTGGTAGAAATCCGCGAGCAGGGCGGGATCGTCGCACATGGCCTCGACGTAATCCCCCAGGTCGATGAACAGAGGCGAGCTCAGCCCTTCGTACCGCTGCAGCGAGTTCCGGTTGTAGGACTTGACGGCTCCGGCGTTTACCCGCTTCATCGTCGCGGCCAGCGCGTCGAGTTCCGACGAGACGGCCATCGTGATGCAGGCCGAGCGAACCGAATATTCCGTGTCGTAGAAGGCGACGTAACTGCGGCAAACCCCGGCCAGATCGAAAGATTTGCCTTCGTCGGCAAACAGATAGGGCATCGCCTGCTCGTAGGGAAATCCGTGGGACATGATTTCGCAGGGCGAGCCGAGCAGGTAGTCCGCGCAGCCGCGCAGCTCATAGAACGTCTCGATATTTCCCATGAAGCAGGCATCGAAAATCAGGTAGTCGAATTTCACCCCTTCGCTGCGCAGCGCGGTCAGGCAGGACGAGAGGGTCGTAATATCGGTCGAACGCTCCTTGTCCGACCCGAACCAGCGGGTTTCGTAAGCGCCGTCGGCCTTTTTCCAGAAGTCCGCGTCGGGGGAGCGGAGGGAAGAGAGGGTCATGTATTGCGAGGGCACCCATCCCGTACCGTGCGAGCCCATAATCAGGCCATAGGCTTTGGCCGGGGCCTCCTGCGCCATGTAGCCGAGCACCTCTCTGATCCGCTCGCCGTCGGCGGAGCAGAATGCGGCGTCCTGCCACTTGCGCAGGGTGTCGATCACGCAGCCGCCGCGCTCGTAATCGTAACTCAGTTCGAGCACGGCCGCAAGGTTGGTGCGGGGCTGGATGAAGGCGAGCAGGCGGCAGTCGTTGAGCGTGTGGGCCGACACAAAGCGCGAGGCGTCTTTCACGTTGGCCATGAAATTGGGGAGCAGGTTGTTGTTGCCGCCCAGGAACATCATCACCGTTCGGTCGGCCACCTCGGGGCGGACGTGAGGCGCCGGGGGCGTATCGTCTTTGCTGCAGGATGCGAGCAGCAGGCAGGCGGCGGACAGGACCGCCGCGAATCGGGGTAAACGTAGCATCATTTGTATTCTCTTGGTTTTAGGTTGTTGAATTGCCATGTGCGTGGACGCTTGAAGACGTAATTATCGGGTTTGTTGCGGTAAATACGGCTGTAGTCGAAGTAGTAGCCGCGGATTTTTCCGTCGTCGGTCTGCCGGGGAACCATCAGCGGGACGTACTCCACTTCGCGGCTGACGACCCGGCTTTTTCCGTATGCCAGATCATGGGAGGAGAGCACGTCGAGCGCATGGTCGAACATGAGAATGTGCATTGGCGTGCGCTGGGTCAGCCCGTCGCCCGACGCTTCGATGGTCGCGAGCACGGCCTTGAGCTTGCGGTAGTAGGCGAGCTCGCTTTCTCCGTCGCCCAGCGCTCCGTAGGCGAAGGCCATCAGGTTGAGCACCCGGGGGTTGAACGGATCGCGGCGCAGGGCGTCCGTTCCCGCCGACACGAGCCTTTCGAGGTGTTCGCGCTGCGGCAGCTCCGGGTCCAGGATCGCGACGGTCGTATAGACCCGGTCGAGATCGGGATTGACCTCGAGCGGCTTGTAAGCCTCCTGGTATGCGTAACCGTAGTAGAGGTAGTGGTAGTCCTCGGCGGTGAGCGTGCTGTCCCCCGCGTTGTAGCGCATCATCAGGTTGGGGTAGTAGAAGGGCGACGACGAGTCGAGCGTCCGGTCGAGGAGGTCGTTTTCGTCGGGCGTTTTCGCCCCGGCAAGGGCGGGCAGCAACAGCAGCAGGAGCGCGAGTCGTTTCATGGTTCGGTCGTATGGTTTTCTCTCTAACGGAAAAATCACCGCAGATCGTATCTGTCGATCAGCTCCCGCAGCCGGGTCCGGAGTTTTTCACTCCCCGCGACCAGCGGCAGGCGCATGCGGTCGCCGATGCGGCCCATCACCGACAGGGCGCACTTTACACCGGTCGGATTGCCCTCCGCAAAGAGCGCATCGACGGCTTCGGCCATCTGCGCGAAACAGGCGTCGGCGCCAGCGTAGTCCTCCTGCTTGGCCCGCTCCATGCACTCCATGAAGCGGCGGGGAAAAGCGTTCACGGCGACCGAGATCACCCCGTCGCCGCCCCGGCGCATCACTTCGACGGCCATGCCGTCGTCCCCCGAGAGCACGAGGAATCCCTCGGGTCGGCGGTCGATGATCCGTTGGATCTGGGCGATGTCGCCCGAGGCCTCCTTTACGCCGATCACGTTGCCGAAATCCCGGGCGATGCGCAGCGTCGTTTCGTCGCTCATGTTCACCCCGGCGCGTCCCGGAATGTTGTAGAGGATCACCGGCACGGGCGAATGTTCCGAAACGGTGCGGAAATGCTGATAAAGCCCCTCCTGCGAGGGTTTGTTGTAATAGGGCGTCACGCTCAGGATGGCGTCGGCCCGCCTGAGGTCGAATTCGCGGAGCTGGTCGAGCACCTCGGAGGTCGAGTTGCCGCCCACGCCGATCACCAGCGGCACGCGTCCGGCGATATGGTTGGAGATGAACATGGCGATCACCGCCCGTTCGGGCATGTAGAGGGTCGGGGTTTCGGCCGTGGTGCCGAGCGCCACGATGTAGTCCGCGCCCCCCTCGATCACATAATCGACGGTCGAGGCCAGCGCCTCGTAGTCGATTCTTCCGTCCGCCGTGAAAGGCGTAATCATCGCAGCGCCTACGCCGCTCAGTTTGTGTCTTATCATCGTTCGGGTCTTTAGGTTCGTTGTAACCGTTTAAAACAGCGTGGGGTCCTCCTTGTCGCCTGCGGGCTCCTGTTCTGCGGCGGCCCTCTCCGCGTCGCGTTCCGGTGCGCCGTGTTCGATCATCGCCAGCAGCTCCTCCTCCGTAATGATGGGGATGCCGAGTCGTCGGGCTTTCTGCATTTTGGCCGGTCCCGTCTTTTCGCCCGCCACCAGGTAGTCGGTCGCGGCCGTGACGGCAGCCAGATTCCTGCCTCCGTGGGCGTCGATCAGGGCTTTCATCTCGTCGCGGCTGCGGCTGGCAAACCGGCCCGAAACCACGATCCTGAGCCCGGCCAGATGTTCGGAGTCCAGCTCGCGGCTTGCGGTCTCGGTGCTCACGCCCGCACGCCGCAGTCGTTCGATGATTGCCAGGTTGTCCCCGTCGGCGAAGTAGTCGAGGATCGCGTCGGCGATCTTGCCCCCGACCTCGTCCGCCTCGATCAGCTCCTCGCGCGTGGCCCCCATCACCGCGTCGAGCGAGCGGAAGTGGGCGGCCAGATAGCGGGCCGTGGTCTCGCCCACGAAGCGGATGCCCAGCCCGTAGAGCACCCGGTGGAAAGGCACCTGTGTCGAGTTGCGGATGCTCTGGACGATGTTTTCCGCCGACTTCTCGCCCAGGCGGGGCAGCGGCGAGAGCTGTTCGGCCCGCAGGTCGTACAGGTCGGCGATGTTGCGCACGAGTCCGTTCTCGAAGAGCAGCTCGATGGTCTCCTCGCCCAGTCCCTCGATATCCATGGCCTTGCGACGGGTGAAATGGATGATGCGGCCCAATATCTGCGGGCGGCAATGGCTCTGGTTGGGGCAGTAGTGCTTGGCTTCCCCTTCATAGCGCACCAGCGGGGTGCCGCATTCGGGACAGACGGTGATGTAGCGGAAAGGCTCGCTGTTCACGGGCCGCATGGATAGTTCGACCCCTGTGATCTTGGGGATGATCTCGCCCCCCTTTTCGACGTAAACCATGTCGCCCACGCGCACGTTCATCTGCGCGATCTGCTCGGCATTGTGCAGCGTGGCCCGCTTGACGGTCGTGCCCGCCAGCAGCACCGGGTCGAGGTTGGCAACCGGGGTGACGGCCCCCGTGCGTCCGACCTGGAAATCGATGCTTTCGATGCGCGTGAGGGCCTGCTCGGCCTTGAATTTATAGGCTACCGCCCACTTGGGCGCCTTGGAGGTGAAACCCAGCGACCGCCGCACGGCGAAGCTGTTTACCTTGATGACCACACCATCGGTGGCGAAGGGAAGCCCCTTGCGGGCCTGGTCCCAGAAGCGGATGTAGTCGTCCACCTCGCCCGCGCCGCGGCAGATGCGCATGGCGTCCGAAATCTTGAATCCCCACTCCCGGGCTTTTACGAGGCTCTCCCAATGGGTCTCGAACGGCAGGTTCTCGCCCGCCAGCTGGTAGAGCGTGCAGTCCAGTCCGCGGCGGGCCACCACCGCCGAGGCCTGCTGCTTGAGCGTCCCGGCCGCGGCGTTGCGCGGATTGGCGAACGGAGGCTCGCCGTTCTGTTCGCGCTCGGCGTTGAGGCGGTCGAACGAGGCATAGGGCAGCAGGATTTCGCCCCGGATCTCGAAGAGCTCGGGCCAGTCGTCGCCCTGTAATCGCAGCGGCACCGAGCGGATCGTCCGCACGTTGGCCGTCACGTCGTCGCCCCGTGTGCCGTCGCCGCGCGTGAGGGCCTGCACCAGCAGGCCGTGTTCGTAGGTGAGCGAGATGGCCGTGCCGTCGAATTTGAGTTCGGCGACCAGCTCCGTTTCGCCCGCTTCGCGCTCGATGCGGGCGATGAATTCGTGCAGCTCGTCGAGCGAATAGGTGTTGCCCAGCGAGAGCATCGGGAAGCGGTGTTCCACGCTCCGGAACTCAGCGGTCGCGTCGCTGCCCACCCGCAGCGTAGGCGACGCGGGGTCGGCCCATTCGGGATGCTCGGCCTCCAGCCGTTGCAGCTCGCGCATCAGGGCGTCGAACTCGAAATCGGATATTTCGGGGTCGTTTTCAACGTAATATTTGTGGTTGTGGTAGTCGAGTTTACGGCGTAAATCCTCGATTCGTTCACGTGTCATTGGGCATGTATTCTTTGGTAAAGGTACATATTTTGCGAGGAACTCGAACGGATTTCAAAAAAAATGCAAAAATTATTTGGACGGCGGTTGCCATATGCAAATTTTGCGTATAATTGCAGAAAATTTCAGCACACTCGTTATGACTAAACCGACTACGGCGAAGAAGCATTTGGTTACCAGCTATCGCAATTTGGCTCCCGAATTGCAGGAGGAAGTCAAGTCGAAATACCCCGCGGGTTTCACCGATGCCATGATACGCGTGGATAAGCCCAATGGTGACTTTTTCTATGCCGTGCCTTTCGAGACCGACGAAATAGCCTATCTGGTCAAGATCGACGTGAAGATCGACGACAACGCCGAAGAGGAGGAAGAGAAGGATTATTACGACGACGAGATCAAGGGGGCCGACGAGATTCGGGACGACGGGGGTTCCGGGGACGACGATTCGTCGCCGGACGACGTCGATATCTAATGGTTTGACAATAATGATTCGCTTACGTCCGATTGCGCTCCTGCTGATTTTTGCCACGGCCTGCGGGCTTACGGACGACGAACGCGACGAGACGGATAAATACGCCTACGTCACCTTTTCCGACGCCGCTTTCGAGCGGTTCTGTCTCGAGCGGTACGACACCGACAACGACGGTCGTGTGTCCCGTTACGAAGCCCGCGCGGTCGCCACGATGGACTGCGCCGGCCTGGATATCCGCTCGCTCAACGGCATCGAGGCTTTCGTGAACCTGCGAGCGCTCGATTGCAGCGACAACCTGCTGGACCGGCTCGACGTGACGCGCTGCATCCGGCTCGAGCGGCTCGATTGCGGCGGCAACGTCCTCGCGTCGCTCGACGTGCGGGGGCTGCGGCAACTCGCCTCGCTGCTTTGCATGGGCAACGACCTGCGGATCCTCGATCTGACCGACAACGTGTCGCTGTCCCGGTTCAACGGGAGCGACAACGATTTCCGCTTGCTCAACCTCAGTACGTGCGCGACCCGCATCGAGCTGCTGCGCACGACGGGCAATCCTTCGCTCACGGTGATCTACCTGCGGGCCGACCAGCAGGTGAGCGAGCAGGCCATCGACGGCTGGACGCGCATCTCCATCCTATAGTTCAGACGTTTTCCGATTCGTCCTTACAGCAGGGGTCACTGCCGCGGGCGCGCATGGTTTCTGCGGTTCTGCGGCTGCGGCCGGCTCGACGCATCGGTAGCATAGGCCCGGATTCCCTGTCGTTTCCGAGGGGATTATTCCTTGCTCAGAATTTTTTCGTAAATGCTCGTAATCTCATACCGGCTGTTCATCCGGATGAACATGCTTATCCGATAATGCGTGGGCAGGGTTTTGTCGTAACGGTCGATGGAATAGTCGATCAGGTAGGTGACGATATGTCCGTCCGGCGTATCCGTCACCTCGAGCGTTTCCCAGCCGATGTCGAAATGTTTGCCGTACACGTTGAACATGCCGTCGTATTTTCTCAGTTGGGCGATCACCGCGTCCCTCGAAATGTCGGTAAGGTTATAATATCTTTCGACGCGGCCGGCATACGCTCGTCCGGCCTGCTCGTGGTTGTTCGTCGCGAGGTTTCGGTAGTACTTCGACAGGATGTACGCCACCTTGCGCGTGCTGGTGGATTCATCGGGGCGTAAGGTGACGTGCAGGTCGGTTGCGTCGGTCACGTCTATGATGACCATGCCCCCGCCGATCCGGATATTGGTGCGGCCGTCGGCATCGACTTCCAGATTGCGGCCGTTCTCGATTTTATAGATCGTGTCCTCTCCCGTCGATTTGCTCCGGTCGCGCAGAACGACGAGCAGGTCCTGTGTCCCGACACGCGTGCCGCTGACCGTCACGCACGGCGATTCCTCCCTGCTCCGGGATAGCGCTCGGGTGTACTCGATACCGAAAGTTCCGAGGGGCGTTTTGACGGCATGTCCTACTGAAACCCGAATCCCCTGCGAGGCTGACCAACTGATTTTTACCGGGACGACGGGCAGCTCCCAACTGTAATTCACCTCCTGGGCCGCCAGATGCGGAGCGAGAAGTGAAAATGCGAGGAAAATAAAGATTTTTCTTAATCCTGCCATGTTGCGTCGATTTGATCCGGGGCCATGAGGAACGGTCATGGATACAAATATATCATTTTTATTGCATCTCCTGCCGAAAACGGAGCGGAAACATGACCCGGTCGGGCGCGGGTAAACGAAAACCCGCTGGTATCAGAAAAAGAAACAGAATAAATGAAATGGTCTATTCGTAATGATAGGGTTGTTTATAATACAGGAAAATGCCCTCGTCGAAAGGGATGATTTTCATGTGTGCGTCCGAATAGTACTCGATTTTCACACTCTCCTCCCTCGATTCAAATTCTTGCATCAGGAGCCTTGCAATCCGCTGGCCCTCCTCATCCAATTTCTCAACCACCTCGGGATGTTTGTATCCGCCGTAAAATTCATTCCAATATCTTTCCAGCCAGTCATTTATTTTCTGCGATAACTGTGGACTAAGACCTAATTCATCATGTTCGACATACCCTCCATTAGCTCGATCCCGAATACCGGTTCCGTCCAAATATCCGTCGATGACTAAATATTTCATATTCTGATTTTTAATAGGCCTGAATACCGTATGACCGATAATACTGCGGTGCTCTAAATTTTTCCGCCGTGCATGCTTTGGCTGCCAGGGGTTGTCAAATATAGGAAATCGAAACCGGATTTCCAACGACCGACGGCGGTTCGTGCGCAAAAGTTTGCAGGACGGAACGCATGCCGTATGCGTTGTGCGGTGCCGCAACATGGTCCGGAAGCAGGGAATATGTCCGTCGAGCACCCGGGCGAACAGGTTGCCCCCTGGGCGATGCGGGGCGGAAGCGGGTCGTTGAAGACGGATAAATGGCCCGGCGGTTGGGGTTTTCGATAAAATATTCGTACCTTTGGATGCAAAAAACGTCTTTTGCGCATTAAACCGATAGAGATAATGGAAAAAGTTGACGTCATTCTCGGTCTGCAGTGGGGTGACGAGGGCAAAGGAAAGGTGGTCGATGTGCTCACGCCGCGGTACGATGTCGTGGCCCGCTTCCAGGGCGGCCCCAACGCCGGGCATACGCTCGAATTCGACGGTCAGAAATACATCCTGCGCTCCATCCCCTCCGGAATTTTCCAGGGTGGCAAAACCAATATCATCGGCGGGGGCGTCGTGGTCGATCCCGTGCTCTTCCGCGACGAAGCCGAAGCGCTCGCCCGGAGCGGCCATGACCTCACGCGCCAACTGGCCGTCTCCAAAAAGGCCCACCTGATCCTCCCGACCCATCGGGTGCTCGACGCCGCTTACGAAGCCGCCAAGGGCGACCAGCGGATCGGCACCACCGGCAAGGGCATCGGCCCGGCCTACACGGACAAGGTGAGCCGTAACGGGCTGCGGGTCGGCGATCTGCTGGAACCCGACTTCCGGGCCCGCTACGAGCGGGCCAAAGACCGGCACGAGTCTATCCTGCGCTCGCTCGGTTTCGCTTACGACATAGCGGAGCTCGAGCGGCAGTGGTTCTCGGCGGTCGAATACCTCAGGAATTACCGCATCATCGACAGCGAGTACGTCATCAACAAGATGCTTTGCGAAGGACGGAGCGTGCTGGCCGAAGGCGCTCAAGGCACGCTGCTCGACGTGGATTTCGGCTCCTATCCGTTCGTCACCTCCTCCAATACGGTCTGTGCGGGGGCCTGCACGGGGCTGGGCGTGGCACCCAACCGCATCGGGGAGGTTTACGGCATCTTCAAGGCCTATTGCACGCGCGTGGGCAGCGGCCCTTTCCCCACGGAGCTTTTCGACGAGACGGGGCGCCGGATGCGCGAGATCGGCCGCGAATACGGCGCGGTCACCGGTCGTGAGCGCCGCTGCGGATGGCTCGACCTGGTCGCTCTCAAATACGCCGTGATGATCGACGGGGTGACGCAGCTCATCATGATGAAAGCCGACGTGATGAACGATTTCGACACCATACGCGTCGCCGTGGCCTATGATACCCCGGCGGGGCGTACCGAAGAGTTCCCCTTCGAGGCCGGCGGAGAGCTGCGGCCCGTTTACCGGGAGTTCCCCGGCTGGAAATGCGACCTGGGCCATGCGCGCTGTTACGACGATTTCCCGGCGGAGCTGCGCGCCTATGTCGAATTCATCGAGCAGCAGACGCGCGTTCCCGTCCGCATCATCTCGGTCGGTCCCGACCGCGGGCAGACCGTCGTGCGCTAATCCGAAATTTACCAACCTCAATAAGTAATGAAAAAACAGTTGAAAATTGTTGTCCTGGCAAAGCAGGTGCCCGATACCCGCAACGTGGGTAAGGACGCCATGACCCCCGAGGGGACGGTCAATCGCGCCGCTCTGCCTGCAATCTTCAATCCGGAAGATTTGAACGCCCTCGAGGCGGCCCTTTCCATCAAGGACCAGGCGGAGGGCTCGACCGTACATATCCTGACGATGGGGCCGCCGCGTGCGGCCGACATCATCCGCGACGCCATGTTCCGGGGCGCCGACGGAGGCTACCTGCTGACCGACCGCAAGTTCGCCGGCTCGGATACGCTGGCCACCTCCTATGCCCTGTCGTGCGCCCTGCGGAAAATCCGGCCCGACCTGATCGTTGCCGGCCGCCAGGCCATCGACGGCGACACGGCTCAGGTGGGTCCCCAGGTCGCCGAGAAGCTGAATCTGCCCCAGGTGACCTATGCCGAGCAGATCATCGAGCTCAAGGATAACGCAATTGTCATCAAACGGCGTCTGGAGCACGGAACCGAAGTGGTTGAATGTCCCCTGCCGATGGTGATGACGGTCAATTCGTCGGCCCCCGACTGCCGTCCGCGCAACGCCCGCCGCGTGATGAAGTACAAATTCGCGCTCACCCCCTCGGAGATCGCCGCGCAGCCCGATTCGGCCTATGCCGGGTATGCGGCCGGCAAGCCCTACCTGCAGATTGTCGAGTGGAGCGCCGCAGACGTGGAGCCCGACGAGCAGCAGCTCGGTCTCAACGGCTCGCCCACGAAGGTCAAGAAGATCGAAAACGTGGTGTTCCAGGCCAAGGAGTCCAAATGCCTGACCTGCACCGACGGCGAGATCGAAGAACTGATGGTTGAACTTATCGCGAGCCATACGCTCGGCTAATCGGGAACAAAGAAGATGAACAACATATTCGTATATATCGAAATGGAGAACGGGGCCGTCGCGGACGTGAGCCTCGAACTTTTGACCAAAGGGCGCGAACTGGCCCGCACGCTCGGGGTGAAACTCGAAGCCGTCGTGCTGGGCGAGCAGGTGACCGGAATCGAGAAGGAGCTGGCCAAATACGGCGCGGACACGGTGTGGATCGCCGACGACGCCACCTTCGCTCCGTTCCGCACGCTGCCCCACACGGCCGTGCTGTGCGGCCTGATCCGGCAGGAACAGCCCCAGATCGTCCTGTTCGGCGCCACGCCCGTAGGACGCGACTTCGCGCCGCGCGTGTCGTCGGCCCTCTACAGCGGCCTGACGGCCGACTGCACCCAACTGGTGATCGGTGACCACAAGGATGCCAAGACGGGCCGGGAGTACACGAACCTGCTCTACCAGATCCGTCCGGCCTTCGGCGGCAACATCATCGCCACGATCGTCAATCCCGATCACCGGCCCCAGATGGCCACCGTGCGGGAAGGGGTCATGCGCAAGGAGTACGCTCCGGAGCCGGGTGCGGTCGAGGTGAAGCCGATCGACTGGAAAAGCTATGTGAAGGATACCGACCTGGCCGTGCGGATCATCGACCGCCAGATCGAGGAGCGCAAAATCAACATCAAGAACGCGAGCGTGATCGTGGCCGGCGGCTACGGCCTGGGCTCGAAAGAGAATTTCCGGCTCGTGCACGAGCTGGCCGAGGTGCTGGGCGCCGAGGTGGGCGCCAGCCGCGCCGCCGTGGATGCCGGCTTCGCCGACCACTGCCGCCAGGTGGGGCAGACCGGCGTGACGGTGCGTCCGAAGCTCTATATCGCCTGCGGCATTTCGGGTCAGATTCAGCACACGGCCGGCATGGATCAGTCGTCGATGGTCATTTCGATCAACAACGATCCCGACGCCCCCATCTGCAAGATCGCCGATTATGCGATTACGGGTGACGTGAACGAAGTCATCCCCAAGATGATTAAGTATTACAAACAAAATTCCAAGTGATGGCTAATTTCTTTTCAGATAACAAGGATTTGCAGTTCCACCTGGGGCATCCGCTGATGCGCCGGATCGTGGAGCTGAAGGAGCGCGGCTTCGCCGAGAAGGACCTCTATGATTATGCGCCGCAGGATTTCGAGGATGCGATGGATTCCTACCGCCGCGTGCTTGAGATCACCGGCGAGGTATGCGGCGAGACGATCGCCCCCAATGCCGAGGAGGTGGACCACGAAGGGCCGCGCGTGGAGAACGACCACGTGGTTTATGCCCGGGGCACGGCCGAGAACCTCAAGGCCATCGTCGATGCCGGATTGGGGGGCATGACCCTGCCGCGGAAGTACGACGGCCTGAATTTCCCGCTCGTCTGCTTCGTGATGGCCAACGAGATGGTCGCCCGTGCGGATGCCGGATTCGAGAATATCTGGGGCTTGCAGGACTGCGCCGAGACGCTCAACGAATTCGCCAGCGAGGAGATCAAGCAATTCTTCCTGCCGTGGGTGAGCGCCGGCGCGACATGTGCCATGGACCTCACCGAGCCCGACGCCGGCTCCGACCTGGGTGCCGTGATGCTCAAGGCGACGTGGGACGAGGAGCGCGGCACGTGGCTGCTCAACGGCGTGAAGCGCTTTATCACCAACGGCGACGGCGACGTGTCGCTCGTGCTGGCCCGCACCGAGGAGGGAACCTCGGACGCCCGCGGCCTCTCGATGCTCGTGCACGACAAGCGCGACGGCGGGGTGAAGGTGCGCCGCATCGAGAACAAGCTCGGCATCAAGGGTTCGCCGACCTGTGAGCTGGTCTTTACCAACGCCCCCGCGCGGCTGGTCGGCGACAGGAAGATGGGGCTTATCAAATACGTCATGTCGCTGATGAACGCCGCGCGTCTGGGTATCGGAGCCCAGTCGGTCGGCCTCTGCGAAGCCGCCTACCGCGAGGCGCTCAAGTACGCGCACGAACGCGAGCAGTTCGGCAAGCCGATCATCCGTTTCGCGGCCATTTCCGAGATGCTTTCCAACATGAAGGCCAAGTTACACGGCGCACGGGCGCTGCTCTACGAAACCACGCGCTTCGTGGAGATCTATAAACAGTACACCCACATCTCCCACGAACGGCCGCTGGAGGCCGAAGAGCGGCAGGAGATGAAATTCTACAACCGGCTGGCCGACGGCTTCACGCCGCTGGTGAAGCTCTTTTCGTCGGAGTACGCCAACCAGCTCGCCTACGACGCAATTCAGATTCACGGCGGCTCGGGTTTCATGAAGGACTACCCCTGTGAGCGGCTCTACCGCGACGCCCGCATCATGAACATCTACGAGGGCACCTCGCAGTTGCAGGTCGTGGCCGCAATCAACGCCGTCACCAAGGGGACGTTCCTCGAGCAGATCCGCCGCTACGAGGCCGAAACCTATGCGGAGCCTGTGCAGCCGGTCGTTGCCAAGCTGCGGGAACTGACCGAACGCTTCGTGCAGATGAACGCCCGCGTCGAGGAGCTGGACAAGGTGCAGCCGGGTTACAAGGAGTTCCATGCCCGCCGTCTGGTCGAGACCGCCGGACACATCATCATCCCCTACCTGTTGGCCCGGCAAGCCGGCGAGGAGGCCGAATATGTCCGCTCGGCACAGATTTACTGCAAACTTGCGGAGGCCAGAATCGCCGAGGCATATACCTACCTGATGCACTCCGAGCCTTCGGACACGGAGCTGTTCCGGCAGGTCGAGCAGGAGTACCTGTAACCGCCGTATTCTACGGAATGGCAGGCCGGATCGTTCGTACGATCCGGCCTGTGGTTTTTCTCCCCGCTTTGCCCGGCCCCGTTCCTGTTGTCCGGAGGCTGGTCCGAAACGGACGATCTGTACCGGCTGCGGCGCGTTTGCGACAGCGGGTTGTGCCGTTCTCCCGGGGCAGTTATCCGTCTCGGCGAAAAAAGGGGATACCGTTTGTTCGGTATCCCCTTGTCGTTCGTCGCGGGCGGTTATGCCTGCACGGGTTCCTGCTCGTTCGGCCGGCCCTCGCGGGCCTGATCTGCCTTTGCCTCCATCTCATGTCCCTCCATTACGCAGCGGCGCGGTGAAAAGATGTTGAGGTTGAGTCGCGTGACGATGTAGCCGAGGGCTTTCTGCGCTTTGGCCGAGTTGCCCGCGTCGTCCAGCGGCGGGGCGAAGGCCGCAACACCCATTACGCCTGGCACGACGCCCATAATGCCGCCGCCGACACCCGTTTTGGCGGGCAGTCCCGTGTTGAAGAGCCAGTCGCCCGTGTGCTCGTAGAAACCCACGGTGGCCATCATCGAGGTGATGCGGGTCGCCAGATTGGGTTTGAAAACCTCGAGGCCGGTGACGGGGTTGCTGCCGCCCATGGCGATGGTCGCGGCGGCGATGGCGAGCTGCTTGGCCGTAATGCCGATCGAGCACTGGCGGGTGTAGATGTCGAGCGCCATGTCGGGATCGTCGTAGATGCGGTTGTAATTCTTGAGCAGCCAGGCGATCGACTTGTTGTTGAAGTTGGTCGCGGTTTCCGACTTGTAAAGCTCGTCGATCACTTCGACGCCCGAGCCGCACAGCCCTTCGATGAAGTTGCGTATCGCTTTCCATTTGCCGTCGGCGTCGCCCACGGGTTGAATCATCGAACAGGCACTGATGGCCCCAGCGTTCACGAGCGGGGTGGAGGGGTGGTCCTTCTCGAGCAGGATCGCCATGATCGAGTTGAAGGGAAGCCCTGTCGCGTCGGCCCCGATCTTCTCGAGCACCTCCTCGGCGCTGTACTGGTTCATGGCCAGGATGGCCGTCGGCACTTTCGACACGGATTCGATGCCGAATTTGTAGTCGGTGTCGCCCACGGCGATCACCTCGCCGTCGGGCAGGCAGGCTGCGATGCCGAACAGGTTTGCCGGGACATTGGCCAGGTAGGGAATGTAGTCGGCATTTTTGCCCTCATTGACCCCTTTGAAACGCTCGTAAGCCTCCTGTACGGCTTCCTGAACGTGCTGTTTATCGATTTTCTGAATCATGGTTATCGTTTTTTTGCAGGTCGGTCGTCGTGCTCGTTTTTGTCGGTCCGCTCGTGGCGGTCGCTGCGGGCGGCGGAGGTGCGGCGGTCGTCGGATTCCATCCGCTCTCCGCGTTCGTGACGTGCGGCGTGGTTTTCATGCAGCACGCGTTCGGAGCGGTTCTCCCGGGCATGGTCGGCCCGCATGTCGCGGTTTGCGGCGTGGTGGGAAGCCGTCGCCGCGGCCGTTGCTGCCGCGCCGGTTTCCCAGTGGAAGGGGGCGAATTCGGCGGCGGCTTTCGGATCGCGCCACGAGGGTTTGCGCATCGCATAGATGATGAAGGGGGCGATCACGACGATCAGGCAGCCGATGATGAGCACCGAGAACCATACGGCGTTGCTGCCGGTCGAAATCTGGCTCGGGGGAATGAAGCTCAGAATGAAGGCGAGCAGAGCTCCCAGGAAGCCCAGGCAGCCGAGAATCCACATGAGCCCGTTGCCGCGGCCGAGCCGGAAGGGGCGCGGCGTGTTTTTCATCTTGTAGCGCAGGTAGATGGCCGCCGAGAACATGAGCATATACATAATCAGGTACAGCAGCACCGTAAGCTGCGAAAGAATCTGGTAGAACGACTGCACGGAGGGCATCACCACGAACAGCAGCGCGAGCAGGGTGACGATGCAGCCCTGAATCAGCAGGATGTTGCGCTGCACGCCGTTCTTGTTGGATTTCTGGAAGAACGGAGGCAGGTAGCCCGCCTTGCCTACGGCGAAGATACCCTTCGAGGGTCCCGACACCCAGGTAAGTACGCCTGCGAGCACGCCGAACATCAGGGCGATGGCGATGATGGGCGAGGCCCACGAGATGCTCAGGTAGCGGAAATAGTTGTCGAAGCCGATCAATAGCGACTGCGTGAGGTTGATGTCCTTGGCCGGGATGATGAAGCCCAGGGCGAAGGTGCCCAGCACGAAGATGCAGACGGTGATGATCGAGCCGATGATGATGGCCTTAGGATAGTTTTTCGACGGATTCTTCACGTCCATCACGTGAATACCCATCATCTCCATACCGGCGTAAAAGAGGAAAATACTGCTGGCGAGCACCAGGTTGTCGAATTTGGAGAAGTCGGGGAAGAAGCCCTGCGACATATCCATGTAGTTGTGGCCGCCCGTGGCGATGTAGATGATGCCCAGGACGATGAGCAGGCCGGCGGGAATGATCGTGCCGATCATACCGCCCCATTTACTGATCTTGCCGACCCAGCCGAGGCCCTTGAGCGAAATGAAGGTCGCGATCCAGTAGATCGCCAGCACGACGATCAGGGTGAAGAGCTTGTTCGAGGCGAGCGCCATGTCGTGACTCTGGCTCATGCCGATAAAGGCGATCGAGACGGCGCCGAAGGTGAGCACCGTCGGATACCAGATCGTCGATTCGATCCATTGCAGCCAGATGGCGAGGAACCCCGTCCGGGCGCCGTACGCCTCGCCGACCCAGCGGAATACGCCGCCCTGCTTGTCGGAGAACATGGCTGCGAGCTCCGCGGCCACGAGAGCCGTGGGGATGAGGAACACGATGGCGGCAAACAGGTAGTAAAACGCCGAGGTCGGTCCGTAAACCGCCTCGGCAGGCAATCCGCGCAAGCTTACCACGGCCGTGACGTTCATAATTGCAAGTGTCATGACACTCAATTTGAAGCCCGTACTTGTAATAGCACTTTTTTTTGCGTCCATAATGATTTGATTAGTGATTGATATTACGTGTTGCTAAAGTGATTGCATCCGGAGTTTGACCGCGAGGGTGCAACTACCGTGCAAAATTGCGGAAGGTCACTTTATTTGTCCCCGCACGCGAGGATGTTAGCCGTAAATTGGCTATATTTGCCTCAAACATGGAGCCTATGCGCCGACTGCTTTTCTCCGTTCTTCTGCTCGCGCTGCTGTGTTGCGGCACCCGGTGTCGGGAATCCCGGCGGCAGGCCGTCGAATCGCCCGCTGCGAAGCCTGCCCGCGTCTTTTTGCCGGCCGTGCCGCCCGGCGGTATGACGGCAGAACAGACGCACGACTATATGCGTGCGCACTACTGGGACAAATTCGACTTCGCGGACACGCTTTTCATCGCCGAAATCGACACCGTGGAGATGCTCAGGGCTTTTGCCGCCTGGGTGGGCAACTACCTCGCGCCCGACGATCCGGCTCCCGTGGAGGCGCTCATGGCGCAGGCGGGAAGTTCCCGGCCGATGCTGGCCTATTTCGCCATGCTCGCCGAAAAGGTGCTCTACGACCCCAATTCCCCGCTGCGCAGCGACGAGCTCTATATCCCCGTGCTGGAGGCGCAGGCGGCGAGCCCCCTGCTCGACGAGTGGGAGAAGATCGCCCCGCTGCACGACCTGCGCATGGCCCAGCAGAACCGCCCCGGCGAGCGGGCAAACGATTTCCGCTATACCCTCGCCGACGGCAGCAGCCGGCGGCTTTACGACCTGGGGGCGGATTACGTGTTGCTGTTCATCTACAATCCCGGCTGTGCGATGTGTCAGCAGTTGCGTGAGGCGATCGTCTCTTCGCCGATGCTCAACGAGCTGACAGAGCGTGGCGAGCTGAAGGTGCTGGCCCTCTATCCCGACGAAGACCTCGGTGCGTGGCGTGCCTACAGCGACCGGATTCCGGCACGGTGGATCAACGCCTACGATGCGACGCAGCAGTTGCGCGAAAAGGAGTTGTACGACCTCAAGGCGATTCCCGCGCTCTATCTGCTCGACCGCGACAAGCGGGTTTTGGTCAAGGACGGTACGGACTCGGGACAGATCGAGTGGGTGATCGATCACCGCTGATCCGTCGCTGCTGACCTGCCGACCCTGCCTCTTTGGGGCAGAGGGTATAAGTTTAGCTTATCGGAGGATAAAAAAATATGATCGGAAGAATGGTGTCCGATCGGATGGAAATGCCTATCTTTGCTTTCGGAAAATAAACACTTACACAAACTTAAACCGTACGATTATGGCAAAGAAATGGCGTTGTACCGTCTGTGGTTATATCCACGAGGGGGACGAGGCACCCGAGCAGTGCCCCGTGTGCAAAGTAGGCAAAGATAAGTTCGTCGAGATCGTGGAGCAGGAGGGCGACCTGCAGTTCGTGACCGAGCACAAGCTCGGTGACGGCAAGGGGGCGGATGCCGAGCTGCTCAAGGGGCTCAACGATCACTTCATGGGCGAATGTACCGAGGTGGGCATGTATCTGGCCATGAGCCGTCAGGCCGACCGCGAGGGCTATCCCGAAATCGCCGAGGCATTCAAACGCTATGCGTTCGAGGAGGCCGAGCATGCGTCCAAATTCTGCGAGCTGCTGGGCGACGTGGTTTGGGATACCAAAACCAACCTGTACAAACGCATGAACGCCGAAAGCGGTGCCTGCGAGGACAAGATGCGCCTGGCCCGCATCGCCAAAGAGCAGAACCTCGACGCCGTGCACGACACCGTGCATGAGATGGCGAAGGACGAGGCTCGTCACGGAGCCGGGTTCCAGGGGCTTTACAAACGTTATTTCGGCAAGCAGTAACGATCTGCCCGAACGGATCGGGGCGCCCTCGCAAGGGCGCCCTTTCCATTTCGTATCCGACCTTGGGGCAGGCGGCGGGTTGGAATGTCAGCCGGTTCGGTGGCCGGTTCGCTGCCGGTCAGTCCGCCGCTTTCGCGCGGCTGTCGAGGGAGGCGATTGCGTGTCGTCCGCTTTCGATGATCGCCCGAGGCTTCCCGCTTACTTCAGGGCCGGACGGAGGGTCGGGCGCTGCCGGGGCCGACAAAAAAACCGGAGCTTCAAAAGCTCCGGTTTCTTCATTTGCCGCGGATGAGGTTCAGCAACCACCCGAACCGGTCCGCGACCCATTCGTATCCCATCTTGGCGGCGTGCGCCACCTGATACACCGTGTCGATCTGATCGCGGATGTGATTCATCGCCGTCCTGACGCTCAGGAAATAGATCGCCAGCGCCAGCAGCGTGAAGAACCCTCCCGTTACCAGCAGCGAAGCCACGAATGATCCCATCAGGTAGGCCAGCCATACCACGAGCGCCGTGAGGAGCAGGAATACGGCGATCATCGCGGTCACTCCGAAAAGGAGAAGCGATGCGACGATCGGGGTGCGGGAATTTCTGTTGTCGCTTGTCATCTCGGCCGGGCGGACTACATCTTCGTTTCGTCGCAGTCGCAGTTGCCGTTTTCGTCGCACTTGCAACGAACCTTGTCGATCTCTTTCTCGATGAACTCGCGGATGTTTTCACGCATCTCGCGGCCGGTGTGAGGAGTCATGAGCATCGTCACGGCAGCGCCGAGCACCATGCCGCCCAGAAGCGAACCAATGCAAATACCAGTGTGTTTCATAATTTCTTGAAGTTTTAAAAATCCATTGCCGAAACCTGCAAAGTTCGGGCCGTTCTGGAGCCGATCGGGGTCGCGGTGGTTGTTTCCCGAGCGAGCGGCAGGCGGAAAGGGGGCGGACGGTTGTTTTTAACGGTCGCGGCGATCCTGTTTTCGGTTTTTATCCCTACCTTTGAACTATGATCGACGAACGAACCGCGTGCGTGGCTTTCACCGGACACCGCCGTTACCGGGGTGAGGCCGACGACGCGCTTGCGCAGACGGTGGAGGAGCTTTGCCGTGCGGGTTTCCGCACGTTCCTCTCGGGCATGGCGCTGGGCTTCGACCTTGCGGCCGCTGAAACCGTACTCGTGCTCAGACGGCGTTTTCCGGGTATCCGGCTTGTGGCGGCGATACCCTGTCCCGGACAGGCAGAGCGCTATCCGGCGGCCGAGAGGGAGCGGTACGGCCGGCTGCTTGCGCAGGCCGACGAACGGATCACGGTGAGCGACGTCTGCGATCGGGGTTGTTACCGGCGCCGCAACGACTACCTGGTCGATTGTGCGTCGGTGGTGGTCGCGTGGTACGACGGATCGCCGAGCGGCACGGGCTACACGGTGGGCCGGGCCAGGCGGTGCGGGTGCCGGATCATCGACCTGTGGCGCGATCCCCAGCCGGTATTGTTTGCGGACCTTTGACGTGGGCCAAAGAAAAGATAACAGAGGAATCCGAAAATCTGCGACAGAGTAGGAGTGTGTAAAACTTGATAAAATGAAGAAATTTCTGATGTGTGTGGCTGCCATGGCATGCCTCGTCGTAACCGTTTCGGCGCAGACCGCCGAGGAGAAGCAGGCATCCGCCGAGCGTCTGGAGAAGCTCCGCATGGAGCAGCCCAAAGCCTGTGGCGTGCAGCAGATCGACGATCTGGCCGCTAAGTGCAAGACGATGGCCGATGCCACGCTCGGTGTGGCTGCCGTGACCGAAACCCTTTCCACAGGGGATATGGAGGCGTTGGCGGAACAGGCTGCTGACCTCACCAAGCGCCTGCAGGGAATCGGCAACGACTTGGCCGAGGCGACCCGGATGATGGGCGGCGCGGGCGAAGCGCTCGGCTCGATCAAAAACCCCATGAAGATCAAGTCGGCGACCAAGGCGCTCAACTACTCCAAGGAGGTGATTGCTCTCGTGACGCCCGAAACGGCTTATCAGGGCAAGGTCGTGGCCGCGATGGTCAGCGGTCAATAGCCCCGCATCCGGCCGGTGAAGAACCGTCAGGCTCTTTTCCCGAATTGCCACATACCGAAAAGGACTCCGACCCGCGGGTCGGAGTCCTTATTTTATGTGTGAATTTGGACGCTTATTCCCAGTTGAGGATTTTGTGGAAATCGTACTCCTCGGGGCGGGGCAGGTACTTGCGGGCCGCCTCGTAGTCGGCCGGCGTGATGGCGCTCAGGATGAAATCGACCACCGAGCGGAACTTGTCCGAGTGAATGTCCACCAGCCGGGGCGGAATTTTGCCCGTCACGGGGTCCTGCAGGTCTTTGAGGTAGAGGGGTTTCACGTTGCCCTCCGCATCGACGAAGACCATGCAGCCGGTTTTGCCCTCGCGGTAGAGCTTATAGACGCCCATGCCCAGCTCCGAGCAGTAGGTAAGGTCATATGCGACGGGGGTCTGGCAGCGCACTTCGTAACCGATCTCGACCGGACGGCTCTTGACCTTGAGTCCCAACTGTTTCACCTTGCGCTCCAGCAGCTCGTTGAAGATGTGGGCCTTGGATACCTTGCCCAGCTCGGGGTGCCCGTGCGCGTCGTAGGAGAAATGGACGCCGCTGCGGGCGATCTCCTCCTCGCTGAGTTCGTGAAAGACCCCTTCCGAAATGATTGCGGCGCCGTAATCCATCTCCATGATCTTGCGCTTGACGATCGACGAGATGACCAGGCTGACGATTTTGTCCACGGTGATCTCGGTGCGGTTGAACATCTCGGGTATCACGATCATGGGGTAGTGGCATGCCTCGCCGATACCGAAGGCCAGGTGGCCGGCGCTGCGGCCCATCGCCGACAGCACGAACCAGTTGCCGCTGGTGCGGGCATCGACGTAAACGGCGCGTGCGATGACGGCCCCCTTGTCCTTTGCCGATTCGTACCCGAAGGTGGGGGTGCCGGCCGGCAGCGGCAGGTCGTTGTCGATGGTTTTCGGCACGTGGATGTTGGCGACGGGATACTTCCGGGCGTCGAGGAATTTCGCTATGCGGTTGGCGGTCGAAGCCGTGTCGTCGCCCCCGACGGTCACCAGCAGCCTGACGTTGTTGTCGGTGAAGAACCCGAGGTTGAAATTATGGTCGAAATCCGCGTCCGTGGGTTTGAAACGGCTCATCCGCAGGAACGAACCGCCCCGGTTGAAAATATCGTCGGCCATCGGATAGCTGATGTCCACGGTGCGGGGAGCGGGATTGAACAGACCCGTATAACCTTCGTGGAGTCCGATCACCCGATAACCTTTTTGCAGGAATGTCTTGGCGACGCTGCCGACCACGGTGTTCATACCGGGTGCGGGGCCGCCGCCCGTAAGAATAGCAATTGCCTCGTTCATGTCTTTGCGTTTTATGTGATACTGCCTAACCTAAGGAATCACGTGCCAAAAATACGAACTATTTTTAAATTTTTTGCATAACCCCTGCTGAAAACCGGACAAAAAAATATGGAGACCGGATTCCGGTCTCCATATTGTCTTAGCTTGTAATTATAGTTTTACTCAACTACAGTTACGTTCACGGCCTGCTCGCCTTTGGCCCCGTTGCCGAGCTCAAAAGCGACTTTCTGCCCTTCGTTGAGCGACTTGAATCCGTCGGTTACGATGCCCGAAAAATGAACGAAAACCTCTTTGCCGTCCTCGCTCGTAATGAATCCGTAGCCTTTCTTGCTATCGAACCATTTTACTTTGCCTGTCATAAAATGAGTGTTAAATGTGAATTGGTTCAGCAAAGTAAAACAAATTCACCCGATTCGCAAAACTTTTTCCGACTTATTTTGCGCCTGGCTGCGTTTTTGGAAATATTTTTTTATCTTTGTCCTGAGCCCTTTTTGTTGCTCCGGGTATAAAATATTGATTGACAGCTATGAGTAAAAAAATCAAGTGGGCGCTGCTGGCCATGCTCGGATTCGCCACGGCCTGTTCGACGGTGCGTAATACCGCCCGCAACGAGAATCCTGCACCGGAGCGGCCGGATACGGTGGAGAACGTTCCCCAGATCCGGCTGATGTATGGCGTCCGTCCGCCGGTTTCGGAGGAGGAGGCCCGTCGTCTGGATTCGCTCCGCCAGGTCGCTGCCCGCGCCGACGCGGCGCTTCCCGAACAGCAGACGGAGGAGCGTTAGGATGGCAGGCGGCCGTCCCGGTTTGCGCAAACGGATCGGACTGGGTCTGTTTGCCGATTTGTATGCCGACAAGGTGCGGCAACACAGGTTGCGTACACTCTTCTGGGAGTGTACGCTTCGCTGTAATCTGGCCTGCCGTCATTGCGGCAGCGACTGCCGTGTCGATCCGGGGGTGAAGGATATGCCGCTGGAGGATTTCCTGCGGGTGCTGGACGAGCAGGTCACGCCCCATGTCGATCCCCGCAGCGTGCTGCTTATCTTTTCGGGAGGCGAGGTGCTCGTGCGGCCCGATCTGGAGGTCGCGGGGGCCGAAGTGACCCGCCGGGGCTATCCGTGGGGTATGGTGACCAACGGCATGGCCCTCGACGACGCGAGGCTGCGCAGCCTGATGGATGCCGGCCTGCGCTCGGTGTCGGTGAGTTTCGACGGCTTCGAGCAGGAACATAACTACATCCGCCGCAATCCCCGCAGTTTCGACCGCGCTTTGGAGGCCATCCGGCGTATCGTGCGCCAGCCCGGCCTCGCCTACGACGTCATCACCTGCGTCACGGGGCAGATGGTGCCCCGGCTCGAGGAGTTCAAAGAGCTGCTCATCGCCGAAGGCGTGGGGTGGTGGAGGCTCTTCACGATCTTTCCGGTGGGCCGGGCCCGAGACGACGACTCCCTGCGGCTGACCGACGAGCAGTTCCGCGAGGTGCTCGAATTCATCCGACGGACGCGCCGCGAGGGGCGGATCGACGTGAGCTATGCCTGCGAAGGTTTCCTGGGGCAGTACGAAGGCGAGGTGCGCGACGATTTTTACCAGTGTGCGGCCGGGGTTTCGGTGGCTTCGATCCGGGTGGACGGGGCCATTTCGGGCTGCACGTCGATCCGCTCGAATTTCCACCAGGGCAACATCTACCGCGACGATTTCTGGGAGGTTTGGCAAAACCGCTTCCAGCCTTTCCGCGACCGCTCCTGGGCCCGCACGGGTGCGTGCGCCACCTGCGATATGTTCCGTTATTGCCAGGGCGGAGGGATGCACCTGCACGACGACGACGGTGCATTGCTCTACTGCCATTATCATCGGCTCTGACGTCTTCCTCTTATTTATTCCGGGATCTTTATTCCGGGATCGCGCTCGCATCGATCGTCCGGGGGCATCGGAATTTACCGCTCTTTCCTGCATATTTCGTGCGGTCGTCTTGTCCGGCGGCAGCGCCTATTGCCGTTTTCCTGCCCGGGCTCTTTTCCACTTGCCGTATTTCCTCCGCATCCACAGGTAATACCCGGTCATGGGCAGCGTGGCCCCCAGCATGGCGGCGGCAAAGGCGAGAATCCGGGTGAACAGGCCGCCCCAGCTCCCGACGTGCACCGAGTAGATCCAGCCGCGGAGTTTGCCGTCGCGGTCGGCGTCCCGATAGGGCATCGCTTCGGTAATTTCGCCGGTGCGGGGATCGAACCGGTAGCGGTCGGCGGCACGCCGGTTTCCCGGGCGGTCGAAAGAAACGCTGGCCGTGCAGTCGCCCAGGGTGATCTTCCGGTAGGCAGGATTGCCAGACGCCAGTGTTTCGTACACCTGCTGCCAGTGGGCGAAAGACGCAATCCCTTTGTCCCGTGACAATCCTTTCGGGGTTTGTCTGTCCGCATCCGCCCTCCGCAGGGGCAGATCCCTGTCCGGGGAAAGGGTGCGGTCTCCGTGCTGACCGCCATTTGTCCGGACAGAGGGCGCAGCCACCGGCCCGTACCTGCTCTCCTGATGCGATTCCGCGCCGAACAGCTTGTAGAATCCGGTCCGGTACCACGAAAATGACCAGGTAAGCCCGGTCAGGGCCATAGCGAGCAGAAACACAAGGGCGTACATGCCTCCTGCGACATGGAGGTCGTGCCAGAACTTTTTCCAACCTTTCCTGACGTCGATTTTCAAGGTATGTCGTAGTGTCTTGCGGGTACGGGGCCACCAGACGGCGATTCCCGAAACCAGCACGATTGCGAATGCCAGCGTGCTGACGCCTACGACCAGCTTACCGACGAAGAGGCCTCCTTCCGGGCGCATGTTGTCCGACAGCCAGCGGTGCAGGCGGAACATGCAGGCGAAGAAGGGCGCCCGCTCGCTGCGTCCTTTGATCGCTCCCGTGTAGGGGTCTGCGAACAGGCTTGCCCGTCGGGGTCGGGAGAGCGAGACCTCACAGGTTCGCCGGGGGTCGGCATAGATCGTAACGCCCGTGATGGCGACGCTGTCGGGGAGTGCTGCCGCGACCTGCGCTGCCAGCGTACCGACGGGCAGTCGCTCCGTCGCGGTTCGTTCCACGCGGTAGAGGTCGCGCCGTGTGAGCTGCATGACCTCGTTTTCAAAAACGAGCATGGCACCCGAGAAGCAGATCACGGTGATAACGAGGCCGAACGGAAGGGAGAGCCAGAGGTGGATTTTGCGGAAAAAACGGTTCATGGTCATACCAAAACGGTTTGGTGACGAGTCGGAAACGCAGATTGCGTGCCGCTCGAAGGGATGCTTGTCCGATGGTTATTCGACGGATTTTAGTTTGCCCACGGCGCTCACCGACCCGGCGTTCACGGTCAGGCCTCTGGTGGCGACAGCGGTTGACGGGTCGATCCGGTAGATGGCTGGCTGGCTGCCGTCGGTGGTCACCACTCCGATATAGGCCGCGCCGCTCTCATTGTAGGGATAACTGCCGAACGAGGAGATGACATCCGGATCGGGAAGGCCGGTGACGTACTTGAATGTTTTGCTCTCGCCCCGGAAAACAGCCATCTTCGTCGCTCCCTTGCCGCGTGCATTCAGCCCCTGGTTATACATCTGGAGCAGAAAATAGTCGTCCGTAATGTGCCAGCAGCGGAAAAGGGGCTGGCCGCCCGATGCCGCCTCGATGTCGAAATGGTAGGCCGCATCGAATTCGGCGGCTCCGGCCCTGATGCGTGCTACGCCGGAGGGCAGTTTGGTTTGCTGGCGTTCGTCGCTCTGAATTTTGGCATAGCTCGGGGAAAAGACGTACACGTCGCCGTTGTCGGCCGCCCAAATGGTCTGGTAGTATTGCGAACGATTGCGGCCGCAGGCGTAGCTGATCCGGTCGCTTCGGACCAGCGTGGGATTGGTGAACGTATCGTCGGGGTAGATGGCCACCCACGCCTCGTCGGGATATTGCGTCCCTTGCAGCTCGCCTTTTTCATATGCGCCGCTGCCGCTGCCTCCATCCTCGGTCTTGACCAGGTCGGGGTATTTCACGTATTTGCCGTTTTCGGCTTTCACGCCGTATTTGCTCAGGCCCATCGGAATGACTGCCGTGTAGAGTTTGCCGTTGGCCTCGAGGATGCCCGCAAAGGTGACGTACTCGCCGTTGCCCAGGAAATTTTCGCCTCCTCCCGCAACCGTCGCCGATCGCGTGGTTTCGTTCTGCACATGCAGGTAGTTCAGCCCGAGCCCTTTGGCGATGTTTCCCTCTGCGTCCTGCGTGTCCGTGTCAACGGACGAGCAGGTGATGATGTATTCTCCGAAAATTCCATAGGTCGTAAAGCGGGTGATGTTGTACTCTTTCGGACGGGCGACCATGTTGCCGTTCGGGTCTATACGGTAGGAGGTCGTTACGCCCTGGCTGCCCTGGTTGTATTGCAGGCGGTAGAGGTATTGGTTGCCGTAGAAGAGCCATGCCGTGCCGGTGGCTGTTTCCAGCCCGTTGTGCTGCGCGGTCACGCTGCCGTTCTCCAGGGATTCTGCCGTCAGCAGGTAATTGGCTTCGCCCGCGGCGGCCGAGATTACGTAGCTCTCGTCAGACGGCTTGACGGGAGGGGTCGGGACGGGGGTTTCGCTGTTGTCGCATGCGGCGAGCAGGGTGCATGCCGCGAGGGCCGTGAGGCCCGTGTTCCATCTCTGTTTTTTCATGGTGTATCGGTTTGATCTGATTGATGTCATTTCCGGTGTCTGCGGTGCCCCGCATGGTTGCGGGGCCCGTTCTCCCCGAGCCGGATGCGTATTTTGCCGTAGAATGCGCGTCCCGCTTTCTGGAGGCTGAAGTTGTCGTAGAGCTTCTCGTCGGTCAGGTTGCGGCATTCGAGCGAAAAGTTGTATTTGCCCTGAAAGATGCTGTACGTAAGACTCAGATTGTGGGCGAACTGTGTAGGCACCCGTTCCTTCGAGGAGGCCGATCCGAGCTTTTCGGAATAGAGCGGAAAACTGTGCATATAAAAGTTGTCGTAGGTCAGCGAGAGCCGGCTCCTGCTGCCCAGCGGATTTTGCCAGTGGAGTGTCAGGTCGGAATTGGCGAACAGGTAAGGCTGGTTCGGAATACGTCCTCCGTAGGTCAGGCTCTCCTGGCTGGTGCCTCCGGCCACCGTTTTCACGTTGTCGCGCACATCCATGCGAGTCAAGCTGCCGCCAACGCTCAGCCAGCCCGAGTAGGTGTAACGGGCCGACAGGCTGTACCCTTTGGTTTTGACGCGCCCGTGGTTTTCATAGGAGGCGTAGGTTTTGTTGCCGCTGTAGTTGCCGATGCGACGCTGGATGTAATCCGTCGTATGGCGATAGATCAATCCCGCTTCGGCGTAAATGCCGTGCATGCCCGACTGCCGGTCGAAGCTGATGTTCAGGTTGAGGTTGTCGCTTTTCTCGGGTTTCAGCCCGATTTTCCCCAACTCCAGGTCTTCGTCGCCGAACAGCTCCTCGTTGGTCGGAAGGCGGAAAGCCCTTTCGTAGGAGAGTTTGACCTGTATTCCGCGCAGCAGGAAACAGGTGCCCGCCGCGCCGTATCCTACGGCGCTCACGCTGCCGTGCGTGCGGACGTAATTGTCCGTGCCGCTGTCGGAGGCCGATACGGGACCGGCGTTGAATTGGTTGTAGTACTTGCCGAACAGCGAGAGGTTCCAACGCTTGGAGGGCATCATCTGCCAGGAGAGTCCCGTGATGTTTTTACGTGTCTGCTTGGCGATGGCGTCGGCGCCCGAACTGTTGCCCGATGATCCGGGTGTCGAGGTGTTCTCACGCCGGAAAGCACTGAATACGTGGTTGAGCATCACCGTATGCCACCTGCCGATGCGGTAGCGTAGCGTAAAGGTCGCATTCCAATTGCTGTTGTGCGAGCGCGTATCCTGATACGACTGCTCGCCGAGCCGGCCGTCCTGGTATTTCCGCTGCCCGAGCCAGTTGTAACGGTAGGCGGAGGTATCGACATTGCGGGCCGAATTGTCGTTGTAATTGACCGTAAAAGTGACGTCGAGTCCCCTTGTCAGGAAATTCCGTTTCCCGAATTCCAGGGAGGGCATGAGCGAATTGCCCTCACGGTGTTTCTTTCCGAAGACGACTTTCTGGATGACCCCGTTCTGTATCTCCTTGTACATATGCGAGTAGGTGAAGCTAAGTACCAGGCGGTCGGCCCATTTCCTGTCCACCAGCCCCGCTTTGGCGATCACGGCTTCATTGTGGTAGGTGTCGTTGAACCGTCTGACGCGCTCGACCAGCGAGGCGTCGAGGCTGGTGCTTCCGTCCTCGAGGAAGTGTTCGACGGGGGTGTCCACATAGTAGCAATTGTCCGAATAATTTTGGAACGCGTTGATCTCGAACATTACGCCCCGACGCGAGGTTTGGCCGAAGTTGATCTGCGATTTGTGCGTGTTGAAGGAACCGTAGGAATAGGAAGCGTCGAGAAACCATCCTCTGCGGTGTTTGTTGGTCACGATATTGATGGCTCCGCCCAAAGCGTCGGACCCGAAACCGACGGGAACCACGCCTTTGTAAACTTCGATCCGTTCTGCGAAGTTTACCGGAATATTGTTCAGCCCGAATGAATTTCCGACGCCTTCCTGCGGGATCCCGTCGATGAAAATTTTGATGTGTTTGCCGCTGAAGCCGTCCATAAGCAGTTGCATGTCCGACCCCACGCCACCCGATTCGCGCAGTTTGAGACCGGGTGCGCCGGCGAGCGCCTCGCTCAGGTTTTTGGTCGAGTTTTGCAGCTCCTGCGTGCCGATGGCTACGGCGTTGAACGACGATTTGTTCACGCGCCCCACGCCGCTGCCCAGCACGACCACTTCTTCCATTTCTGTCGTTTTCGGTGTGAGAGCGAGGGAAATTTTCGTCCGACTCCCGGGAGTGAGGCGGACCGGTTTTTCGATGCGTTCGTAGCCGATGGCGCTCACCACCAGCGAATAGTCGCCGGCCGGCGCTTTGAAGCCGTAGAGACCGCTCGTATCGGTGGAAGCACCGTAACGGGTCTCTTTGAGGAAAACCGTCGCATAGGGGATGGCCCCGTTGTTTTCCGCCGAGACAATCTCACCGCTTACAAACCCGTCGCCCTGAGCGGATACCAGGGCGGGGACGAACGGCAGGAAGAAGATAACGAATATTCGGAGCACGGATACTTTCATTGCGGGACGGTTTGCCGGGTTCATAAAATCGTTGCAAACGTCGTCGTTTCCGGCCGGCGCATCAATCCTGTTTATCGGTTAAATATTTTTCATGCAATCCCGTTTTGTAGTTATTACGCCGGATGTGATTGGCTACCGTTGCCTGACGGCCGGTAGCCGCTGGACAGTCGGACTGAACTTTCAAAATATCGTTTGAATTTTCATTTTCAATAATATTGTATTACCTTTTCACCACCGAAACGGAAGTTGACCCAAACAGCGTTTTTCAAATTTACTGGAACCGATGATGAAACAACTGATCGCATGTTGCGGATTGGATTGCGAGACGTGCGACGCCCGCATAGCCACCATCAACGACGACGATGTGCTGAGAGAAAAGACCGCCCGAGCGTGGAGCGCACTGAACAATGCCCCCGAAATTACGGCCGAGACCATAAACTGCATGGGATGCCGTGCGCAGGGGGTTAAATACGCATATTGCAGCACTTATTGCGAAATCCGCAAATGTGTCCGTGCAAAAGGGCTGGGCACCTGCGGCGAATGTGTGGATTTGGAGCATTGCCCGATTGTCGGGGCGATATTCCTGCACAATCCGCAGGCAAGGGAGAATCTTTCCTCTTCGGCAGAGGACTGATTTCGGATAGACGGTATGCGGTTTTCTTGCGGGGAGGGGTGTGCCTGAAACGTACGCCGCTTCAACCGGTCTGTTGTGCGCGGATGCCGTTTGATTAGGCCTTTCGACATCGGAAAGAATTCCAATTCATGCGATGATTGTCTCCGGATTGCGAAATAATTCCCTTGCTTTATTTACAGAGGAGGCTTTATACGCGATGGTGAAATCAGGTGCGCACTCTTTTCCGACTTGCAGACGGCAGACGGTGCGGCCGAAAGTTTAGCGGAAAAACGAAATTTGCGTCCTAAAGTTTGGGATAAACAAAAAAACGCGTTATATTTGCACTCCGAAATCGTAAGATTTCCTCAATCGCGGTTCAGGATATTAGCCGACCGGAACACAAGGCATGAGCCGGATTGAGAACGACGGGGTGTAGCGCAGTCCGGTTAGCGCACCTGCTTTGGGAGCAGGGGGTCACAGGTTCGAATCCTGTTACCCCGACTTCGCCGGAAAAACAGACAGTTCGGGGTGTAGCGCAGTCCGGTTAGCGCGCCAGCTTCGGGAGTTGGAGGTCGCTGGTTCGAATCCAGTCTCCCCGACAAAATCAGACCCATGCCATCGGCATGGGTCTTTTTTTGTGTATTCTGCTGGATGGGCGTGTCGGAGCGGTTCTTTCCCGTCCGGGCTTCGCAGCGGGCTGTGCGGGAAACGATAAGGCGTCGATGGGATCGACCGGTTAAAATCGGGCTGCCGTTTCTGTGGAGGTGTCGCTGCCGGAAGAACCGTCCGTGTCCGGGGTAGAAACCCCGGTCGGCGGAGTTTCGCTTTGTGACGGGCTGTTCGCTGTTTCTGTATCTGTGCCGCTTTCGGAGGAGCTGTCCGTATCCGGAGCGAAGCCCCCGAACGAAGCGTTGGGTGCCTCCGAAGCTTCCGAAGCAGCCGATCCGTCCGGGGCAGGGGTTTCAGGGGTTTGCTCCGAATCTTCCGGGCTGCTCACTTCGTATGTTTCGCCGTCCATTTCAATAGCGATCGTATAGCGGTTTTTGCCCGCATAGGCGTGCAGCTCCTCATCGGAGAGGGTGTCGATACGGAAAGCGCTCTCCGCAAGGTGGTGCGTGGCGGCCATGTACTCGCGCAGCGACTTGTCCCGCATCAGCATCAGTTGCCGGAGCTGGGCAGTGGCTTTGTCGGCATAGAGGGCCATCGCCTTGTCCCCTATGCGCGAACCTGCGGCAGCGAGACCCCTTGTTTGAAGCAGCGAGTCGGCGAAGAGGTGCATGGCTTCTGACCTGAAATTCATAGCCTGGATTTTCTCGAAGTCGATCAGGCTCAGGGGTTGGAGGCTGTCGCCCTGCGCACGGTGGAAATCCGTCTTGAGGTCGATTTCTGCCAGCGATGCGAGCGCCTGTCGATAGGCGATGCGCTGCGTGAGGGACACTTTCATCTCGGGTTTCTCGCGGAGCAGCCCAGCGATCCTGTCGAACCGTGCGTATTGCTCCGACGAGAAGTTCCAGTCGAGCGGTCGGAGGTCGATGTGCGTGAGGTTGTCCCCGTGCCCCGTGAGGAACGAGAAGGGAGCCGTGACCACTTTGAGCAGCACGTTGCCGAGCGCCTTCATCACGATTTTACGGTAGGAGAACTCGGGTGCGTCGAGGTTGCCTTTGACCGGCAGGTCGATTTTGACGTGCCCCTTCTTGTCCTTGAGCACATACAGGCCGAGCTTGAGGGGTATGCGGAACTCCGGCTCGTGGTCGCGGCGACGCTTTTCGACCGTGCAGTCGAACATATCCAGATGATTCGTGCCGCTCAGGTAACGGTTTGACACGATGTTCTGGCTGCGGAACGAAAGGTTGCCCTTCGAGAGCGGGTAGGCGGTGAACTGCTCGCAATAGGGGGAGAAATCCCGCAGGTCGATGTTGGAAAGCGACACGAGGATGTTCTGGTCGTTCAGGTCGCTGAGCGAGCCCTGCCAGCGGATTCGTGCCGAGCCGGTACGCTGCATGCGGGCATCGACGGTCAGGCTGTTGCGCCGGTCGGGGTCGAAATCGCGGCAACGCAGCCGGATGTCGGCAATCCGGTAGTCGAAAGGTTTGACGAGCGAACGGTCGCTGATCTCCACCGCGCCGTTGCGCACCTCGAGTTCGGCGACGGTCAGCCGCAGCGGTGTCGCGGATGGTTCAGCCGCGCCGTCGGGCTGTGCCGGAGTATCCGCCGTGACTTCTTTTTCTTGCTCCGTCGATACGGAACGGGACGTATCGTCCGCCGACTGCGTTTGCGGCGACGCGGCGAACAGGGCTGCCAGGTTGTTGCTGCCGTCGGCCCGGATCGCATAGCGGGCTGCGATGCCGGAGACGTAGATTCGGTCGAAGGCATACCGCGATTCCCGCAAATCGCCCTGCCGCAGAGCGATACGGAGGGTGTCGATGCCCAAAACCGGGCTCCGGCTCTCGTCCCCCAGGCGGAAGCCGCAGAGATCGGCCGTGCCCGAAACGGACAGGTCGGTCAGGTGTTCCGTATTGCCCTCGAGGTTCAGGTCGGCGGAGAGGAGACCGCTGACCTCACCCGCGCGCATCGACTGCCGGAGGTAGGGCAGTAACCCGTCGAGTGCGAGTTCCCGCAGCCGCAGCCGCAGGTCGAAATCGGCGTGTTCCATGTCGTAGGCCAGCTCGGTTTCGAGCGCTCCGCCGCCCGCGAATTGCAGCAGCAGCCCCACGTCGGTGCGAGGACCGGCGAAATAGACGCCCGGAATGGTCAGCCCGAGGTCGTTGAATTCCCACACGGCGTCCAGCGCGAGGTCTTTGTAGAACAGGTGTCCCCCGTCGATGGAGATGTCGTACAGCCCGATTTCCCACGGAGTGCCCGGCCCGTCGTCCGCAACCGCTTCGGTGGCGGTCGAAAGGCTGTCGGGAGCCGAGGCGAAATGGGCGAGGATGTCATCGAAACTGAACCGGTTTCCGCGCTGGTAGAGCGCGACGTCGGGGCCCGCAAGGGCGATGCGCCGGACGATGACCCGCCTGTTGAGCAGGGCCCGCAGTATCACGCCGGTTTCCAGTCGGTCGAATGCGACGAACACCGTGCTGTCGTCCGGCTCCAGCATCCGGAAGCCTTCGATCAGCAGGTTGCCCGTGAAGAGGTTGAAGCGCAGTTTGTCCATCCGCAGGGTGCGGCCGACGAGCTCTTTGCCGTTGCGTTCGAGGTAGCGCTTGGCGAGCGGCGATACGAGCACGGCTGCGAGCAGCACGAGTGCGATCAGGATGCCTGCGGTGAGAAGCAGGATTTTGTACTTTTTCTTCATGGTTGGGTTCGGGTTGTCGGGGGTGGTTATCTGAGGGCGATTTCGCGGAGCAGAGGGGAGAAGTCCTCGCCCGGGCGGGGCATGTAAACGTGGAATCCGAGCTGATGCGCCGTCGCCACGTTGCGCTCGCCGTCGTCGAGGAAAAGGGTCTCTTCCGGCTTCATGCCGCTGTCGGCGATCATGGCGCGGAAGATTTCGGGCGAGGGCTTGAGCAGGTGCATGCGGAACGAGAGGTATATCGCGTCGAAGTAGTCGGCCATACGCTTGCCGTCGGCGGCGAACAGCGTGTTTTCGATATGGGGAAAGACCATGGCGTTGTTGTTCGAGAGGACGTAAGTGCGCAGTCCGGCCTCGCGCAGCGCATCGATGGCCCGCAGCTTATAAGGGGCGATTTCGCCCAGAAAGGCTTTGTAAGCCTGTCGGATTTCGTCGCATGGAATCTCCCGGCCGGCCATTTCGCCGATGCGTCGGCATGCCTGTTCGACGGTGATCGCACCGCCCTCGAGCTCGCTGAAAACCCCTTTCGGATAGTAGGGGTTGAGCAGATCCTCGATCTGCGGAAATCCGAGCCGACGGAACGCCTCCACGCAGCGGTCCCGGTGCAGGTCGATCAGCACGCCGCCCAGGTCGAAAACGATATTTTTGAGTTCTGGAAACATAGGTTTTAACGTTGCAATTTCATGGTTCGTTTGCGTGCCAGCCGCAGCAGGGGCGCCGGGATCGTGAGACACAGCGGGATGAACAGCCGGTTCCACCAGCCGGGCACGCAGCACCTCCGTCCCCGCCACATGGCCCGCAGCGCACGCCGTGCGCAACTGTCCGGGGTGAGCAGCACGCCCAGCCGCACGCCGAGGCGTTGCAGCTTCGCAGGGAGCCCGTAAAGGTCGGTCGCAACCCCCGCCGGGCAGACCGCCGTCACGCGGATGCCCGCTTCGCGCACCTCGCGGGCGAACGCCACTGAGAAGCTGCGCACGAAAGCCTTGCTCGCGCTGTAAAGGGCCAGTCCGGGAAAAGGCATCCACAGCGAATAAGATGCCATGTTGAGGATATATCCGCCCCGGCCGCGGGCGGCCATTCGCTCGCCCAGCAGCCGGCAGGTCAGCGCGACGGTCATGTCGTGCAGATAAAGCATCCGGCGGATGCGCTCGGGCGGTGTCGAGAGAATGTCCCGGAACGAAAAAGTCCCTGCATTGTTAATCAGCACGTCGATTTCGATGCGTTCTTCGTCGGCCCAACGGCAGAGCCGTTCGGCGGCGCCGTCGGTGGCCAGGTCGAGCGCAAGGGTACGCACGTCTGTACCGTAACGGCACCTCAGTTCGGCCGCCGTTTCCGCAAGCCGCTCGGCATCGGATCCCGCCAGCGCGAGGTCGTAGCCCAATGCGGCGAGCCGGCGCGCCATGCACCGGCCGATGCCGCTGCCGCCGCCCGTCACCAGGGCCGTGCGCGACCCCTTTTCGATGGATTTGCCGTTTCGCATGGTCAGGGCAGTCGGGCGAGCTCCTCGCGGATTTTGCGCGGCAGGTCGTCGCAGTGCTTGCAGCATCGCATGTCGAGCGAGTACATGCGGGCGATGCAGTAATTGCGGTGGTCGCAGGCGCTTCGCGTCGAGCGGTCGCCCGCTTGCAAGCGGGCGACGAACGCCGGATCGTTCACCAGGGCACGGCCCATCTGTACCAGCTCGAAGCCGCTGCCCAGGGCCCGTTCGATCCCTTCGCGGCTCACCAGCCCGCCCACGTAAACCAGCGTGCCTTTCAGTTCCGCGCGGAATCGTTTTGCGTCCTCGAGGAAGTAACACTCCTCGAAGGGGAACTGACGGATCATCAGGGGACCGCACCAGCGGATAAAATAGCGGAGCCATAGGGGAGCGTAATGGCTCATGGTGTAAATCGGGATCAGTCCCCGCATCACGGCCATCGGAGCCTTACTCACGAAACCGCCCGAGAGGACGATGCCGTCCACGCCGTAACGTTCGATTTCGCGGGCGATTTCGAGGCTTTCGGGAATTTCGATGCCGCCCCTAAAGCCGTCGTACATGTTGTGTTTCACCAGCACGGCCGTTCCCGTCTGCCGGGCTGCGTCCATCACTTCGTCCAGACACATTCGCATGAAGCGCATCCGGTTTTCGAGCGTGCCGCCGTATGCGTCGTGCCGGCGGTTGGTGTAGGGCGAGAGGAACTGCGAGATAAGGTAGCCGTGTCCGGCGTGCACCTCCACACAGTCGAAGCCCGCGCGGTGCGCCGTGCGGACGGCCTGCCCGAAATCGCGGGCTACCTGCCGGATTTCATCGTGGCGCATACCCCGTACGGGGGTGTAGGCATAGAGGTTGAAGCCCGACGAAGCGCCGATGGGAATTTGTCCGGCGGTGGTCGGGTGGGTCATGTTGCCGCAATGCCCGATCTGAATCGAGGCGGCCGCGCCCTCCTTGTGAACGGCGTCGGTGATCGCTGCGAGCTGCGGGACGATCGCCTCGCGGAGCCAAAGTTGCTTTCTGAAGGAGAGTCCGCTGCGGCAGACGGCGGCGTAAGCCAGCGTGGTCATGCCGATGCCTCCGCGTGCGACGCTGACGTGGTATTGTTTGAGCTGCTCGGTAGGGCCGAAGTCCCGGCCCATCGATTCAAAGGCCGCCGAGCGGATCGTGCGGTTGCGCAGGGTTACGCCGCCCAGTCGGAACGGGGTGAAAAGCTGCGACTTCTCGTCCTGAAGGTGTAGCGGTTCCATCGGGTCAATAAATGAAGGGGATGATGCGTTTGCGGCGGAGCGAGGTGAACTCCGTGCCGAATTCGCGTTGGTAGCGGCGGTAGAGCGATGCCGAGCGGGGCGCCAGGTTGGCGAACGTCCACCAGGCGAAAACGGCTCCGGCCCACGACCAGGAGGCGATGGCGAAGCCGATCCACTCGGTCAGCTCGCCGAAGTAGTTGGCCGAGCTGACATAGCGGAACATGCCGCCGCGCGGGATGTAGTGGCGCGTGTCGCCGGGCTTGCGCAGGCGGCGGATGATCGCGTCGGAGTGAATATTGACAACCATGCCCGCAAGGAAGAGCAGACCGCCCATCCAGATGTAGGGCTTTGCGAGCCAGTCGTCGTAATAGTTCGCGGGCGAGACGAAGAAGATCCATCCGCCCTGCATCAGCGCATTGAGCGTGTTGAACGTCATGCCCATCGCCACGATGCCGGCGGGCATTGCGGAGCGGCCCCGGATGAGCAGCGGAAAGATGAAGGCCCGTTGCAGGTAGTGGCTCTGGAACAGGAGAAAAAGCACGAGCGGTCCGGTCTGCCAGGTGCGCTCGGAGAGAAGCCACAGTACCGTCATCAGGATGAAAACGGGCGCCTCCATCACCACCCAGCCCACGCGGTTGGGAACGGGGAAGCCGTAACGCCGGTCGAACAGGTAGCCGTATCCGGCTTCAAAGAAGTGGAGGGCCGCGAAGACCGCGCCGCCCAGCACAGCCATGCCGATCAGGAAGAAGTCGAAGAGGTTGGAGTTCATGCCTTTTTCTGCGATTGTCACACAAAGATAGGGATTATTTGGCGCCCGGCAACGGCTCTGCGTCAAATTCTGCGCTGCGGCATAGTTTGTGGAAGATTCCCCGGGTAAACTTAAACACCGTACACAATGAATCAGCAAAAGCAACATGACGATGCCCTGACCGATATTTTCGGTTCGGAGCAGATGCTCGATCCGGCCCCCGCGCAGTTTATCCCCAAAGGGAAAACCCGTCCGGAAATCGCGTACCAGCTCGTCAAGGACGAGACCTATCCGCAGACGCAGCCCCGCCTGAATCTGGCGACTTTCGTGACGACCTATATGGACGAATACGCCACGCGGCTGATGAACGAGGCGATCGACGTCAATTACATCGACGAAACGGAATATCCGCGCGTGGCCGTGATGTGCGGTCGCTGCATCAACATCATCGCCAACATGTGGAACACGCCCGAGCAGAACGAGTGGAAGGCCGGTGCGCTGGGCATCGGCTCGTCGGAGGCCTGCATGCTGGGCGGCGTGGCCGCATGGCTGCGTTGGCGCAAACGCCGTCAGGCCGAAGGCAAGCCTTTCGACAAACCCAACCTGGTGATGAGCACCACGTTCCAGGTGGTCTGGGAGAAATTCTGCCAGCTCTGGCAGATCGAGATGCGCACGGTGCCCGTGACGCTCGAACACACGACCCTCGATCCCGAGGAGGCGCTGGCCGCCTGCGACGAGAACACCATCTGCATCGTGCCGATCGCCGGGGTGACGTGGACGGGACTCAACGACGACATCGAGGCGCTCGACAAGGCGCTCGACGCTTATAACCAGAAAACGGGTTACGAAATTCCGATCCATGTGGACGCCGCTTCAGGCGGTTTCATCCTGCCGTTCCTCAACCCCGACGAGAAGTGGGACTTCCGCCTCAAGTGGGTGCTTTCGATCTCCACGTCGGGTCACAAATACGGACTGGTGTATCCCGGTCTGGGATGGGTCGTGTGGAAGGACAAGAAATACCTCCCCGACGAAATGGCTTTCAGCGTCAATTACCTCGGCGCCAACATCACGCAGGTCGGCCTGAATTTCTCGCGTCCGGCCGCGCAGATTCTCGGTCAGTACTACAACTTCATTCGCCTCGGGTATGAAGGGTACCGCGAGGTGCAGCAAAACTCGATGGACGTGGCGACCTACTGCCACGACGAGATCGGCAAGATGAACTGTTTCAGAAACTATGCGGACAAGCTCGTCAATCCGCTCTTCATCTGGTACATGGACGAGGAGTACGACAAGCAGTCGAAATGGACGCTCTATGACCTGCAGGCCACTCTGCAGCAAAGCGGCTGGATGGTGCCGGCCTACACGCTGCCGAAGAACCTGGAGGATGTGATCGTCATGCGTATCGTGGTGCGGCAGGGGATGTCGCGCGACATGGCCGATATGCTGCTGGGCGATATCCGCAACGCGGTGGCCGAATTCGAGAAGCTCGAATACCCGACCCCCTCGCGTCTGAAGTACGAGAAGAGCGAGCGGCAGAAGGGGCGTGTTTATACCCACACGCACCAGTGCTGATGAAATCCGCCTGACGGCGCGCGAAAGACCTTTCCGCAGGAATGTGTCTTTCCGTGTTCCGTCCGGGCCGAGAGACGGTGCGGCGGCTTCTTCGGAGGCGCCGCACTGCTTTTTATCCGCCGTTCGCTATTTCCCCCTTGGCGGGCAGCGGTGCTTCTGCCGCCCGATTTCATAAGGCGGAAATTTGGGCTTTTGCGGAATTTTTGGTAAGTTTGTTCAACGGCCCGTTCCCCTCCCCAGCGGTCTGCGGTGCGGGAAGGCCGGACAAAACGATGTTCAGATGGAAAAGCGCATGAAAATCGTGGTTTTTACGGGTGCGGGGGTCAGCGCCGACAGCGGGCTGGCCACCTTCCGCGACGCCGACGGACTGTGGGCCAACTACCGCATCGAGGAGGTCTGCACACCCGAGGCGCTGCAATACAACCGGGCGAAGGTGATCGACTTTTACAACCTCCGCCGCCGGGAGCTGCTGGAAAAGGAGCCCAATGCGGGACACTATGCGATCGCGGAGCTGGAAAAATGGTTCGACGTGGAGGTCATCACCCAGAACGTCGATAATTTCCACGAACGGGCCGGGTCGGGCCGGGTGATCCACCTGCACGGCGAGCTCACCAAGCTGCGCTCGTCGCGCAACCCCGACCTGATCTGCCCGATCGAAGGGTGGGAACAGCCGCTCGATGCGCGTGCCGCAGACGGGGCCCTGCTCCGGCCCCACATCGTATTTTTCGGCGAGGCGGTGCCGGAGTTCGAGCGGGCCGCAGGAATCGTTCCCGGCGCCGACCTGATGATCGTTGTCGGCACCTCGCTGGCTGTCTATCCGGCCGCCTCGCTGGTACACTGTCTCCGACCGGACGTGCCGATCTACCTGGTCGATCCGGGCCGTCCCGATACGGCGCTCATCCGCAATCCGCTGACTCACATCAAGGCCCGTTCGGCCGAGGGGCTGCCGGCTCTGGTCGAGCGTCTGCGCGGGCAGTACGCCGGGCGGCAGGACGCATCCGAGGGGCGGACAACGACCTGCGGCTGAGCGGATTCGTATTCTTGTTCATAACTTGTTCACTCTTTGCTTCCCGGCGCGACGCGCGTTCGGGAAACTATCCTTATTTTTGCTTCGACGCGAGGTTCCCCGCCGGCGGCTGCCGGCATGGGATCAAAAGGGAACGCCTGTGTGAATCAGGGACTATTCCCGTAGCTGTAAGCTCCGTTACGGTCTGCACTCTCTCGGCCACTGCCCCTCGGGGGCGGGAAGGCGTGCGGACGGAGCGAGTCAGAAGACCTGCCTTGCGTGGAAAGGCGTCCGCTTCCGGGACCTGAGGCTGCGCCGGGATGAATTGATACCGTAGTATATGGGAAGAGTCGGGTCCGTCCGCGCAGGTCGCGGGACGGGATGTCGGCTCCGCACAGAGGATTACGAACAAAACAAGGATAGATTATGGGCATTTCGGAACTTCACATCGTCAAGCGCGACGGGAAACGCGAGGTATTCTCGGTCGAAAAAATCAAACGCGCAATCGCCAGGGCATTTCTTTCCGTGGGTGGCTATGCCACCGACGAGGACCTCACGTCGGTACTCAGCCGCGTGCATGTGAGCGACGGCATGAACGTCGAGGAGATACAGAACCAGGTCGAGGTGGCGCTTATGGCCGAGCGCTATTTCGCCGTGGCCAAGAGCTACATGCTCTACCGGCAGAAGCACACCGAGGAGCGCGAAGACCGCGAAAAGCTCGACTTTCTGATCGACTACTGTGACGCCTCGAACCCGGCGAGCGGATCGAAGTACGACGCCAATGCCAACGTCGAAAACAAGAACATCGCCACGCTTATCGGCGAGCTGCCCAAGCAGAACTTCATTCGGCTCAACCGCCGGCTGCTCACCGACCGCATCAAAGAAATGTATGGCAAGGAGCTGTCGGACAAATACCTGCATCTGCTCAACAACCATTTCATCTACAAAAACGACGAAACCTCGATGGCCAACTACTGCGCTTCGATTACCATGTATCCGTGGCTGTTGGGCGGCACGCTCTCGATCGGGGGCAATTCGACGCGGCCGACCAACCTCAAATCTTTCTGCGGGGGCTTCGTCAACATGGTTTTCATCGTCTCGTCGATGCTCAGCGGCGCCTGCGCCACCCCTGAATTTCTGATGTATATGAACTACTTCGTCGAGCAGGAGTACGGCGAGGACTACTACCTGCGGGCCGACGAGCCGGCCGACCTCTCGAAAAAGCGCCGCACCATCGATAAGGTGATTACCGACTGTTTCGAGCAGATCGTCTATTCGATCAACCAGCCGACGGGAGCCCGGAACTTCCAGGCCGTGTTCTGGAATGTGGCCTACTACGACCGTTACTATTTCGAGAGCCTTTTCGGGGAGTTCCGCTTCCCCGACGGATCGCGCCCGAACTGGGAGTCCCTGAGCTGGCTCCAAAAGCGGTTCATGCGGTGGTTCAACCGCGAGCGCACCCGGACCGTGCTGACCTTCCCGGTGGAAACCATGGCGCTGCTGACCGAGAACGGCGACGTGCGGGACAAGGAGTGGGGCGACTTCACGGCGCAGATGTACGCCGAAGGTCATTCGTTTTTCACCTACATCAGCGACAACGCCGATTCGCTCTCCTCCTGCTGCCGCCTGCGCAACGAAATCCGGGACAACGGCTTCAGCTACACGCTCGGTGCGGGTGGCGTTTCCACGGGCTCGAAAAGCGTGCTGACGATCAACCTCAACCGCTGCGTGCAGTATGCGGCCCGCAACGGCGTGCACTACCTCACCTTCCTGGAAGAGGTCGTGGATCTGGTGCACAAAGTGCAGACGGCCTACAACGAAAACCTGCGCCGGTTGCAGGAGAAAGGGATGCTGCCGCTGTTCGACGCCGGCTACATCAACCTGGCGCGGCAATACCTGACCATCGGCGTGAACGGGCTGGTCGAGGCCGCCGAGTTCCTGGGCATCCGCATCGACGACAACGACGATTACGCCGCTTTCGTGCAGCAGACGCTCGGGCTGATCGAACGCTATAATCAAAAATACCGCTCGAAGGAGCTGATGTTCAACTGCGAGATGATTCCGGCCGAGAACGTGGGGGTGAAACATGCCAAATGGGATCGGGAGGATGGCTATGTCGTGCCCCGCGACTGTTACAACTCCTATTTTTACGTCGTGGAGGACGAGTCGCTGAACGTGGTCGATAAGTTCCGGCTTCACGGTCGGCGTTATATCGAGCGTCTGACGGGCGGCTCGGCGCTGCACATGAACCTCGAGGATCATCTCAGCAAGGAACAGTACCGCCACCTGCTGCGGGTCGCAGCCGCCGAGGGGTGCAACTACTTTACGTTCAACATCCCCAATACGGTATGCAATGCATGCGGGCATATCGACAAGCGGTACCTGGAAACCTGTCCCCATTGTCAGAGCACCGACCTCGACTACCTCACGCGCGTGATCGGCTACATGAAGCGGGTGTCCAATTTTTCGGCCGCGCGGCAGACCGAGGCGGCACGCCGTTACTATGCCAAAGCGATGTAGGCGGATGGTGAAGTATCACAACTTCGACGTGGTGTTCGCCGAAATCCCCGACGAGGTGACGTTGGCGATCAACCTGACGAACTGTCCCAACCGCTGTCCCGGATGCCACAGCCCCCACCTGCGGGCCGATGGGGGAGAGCCGCTCGACGACGGTGGGCTGCTGGCCCTGCTCGGAAAGTACGCCCGTTCGGTCACATGCGTCTGCTTCATGGGCGGCGACGCCGAGCCGCAGGAGGTGGCCCGGCTCGCCCGGGTGGCGAAGCGTGCTTTCCCGGCCCTGCGTACCGGATGGTATTCGGGGCGGGAGCGGCTGCCGGAGGGCGTTGCGGCCGAGGCGTTCGATTACGTCAAGCTGGGCAGTTGGATCGAGAAGCGGGGGCCACTGACGGCTCCCGGCACCAACCAGCGCCTTTATCGGGTAGGTGCCGGCGGCACGATGACGGATATTACGGAGCGGTTTCGACGTTCCTCGTGACGGTTTGTCCGGCTCTGTTACCGACCCGGAAGAGTTGCATGACGGCGGGAGTTTATTCCACCGGGTTTTGCGACGAGGTTTTGCGATGCCGTGTCTGCGTCGTCGGGATTTCGGGTGCCGGGTTTCCGATGCGTACGGGCTTAGGGTCGGGCGTTGAGGCGTTGGCAGGATGTTTCCTGCGCCGTTTGCGCAGCCGTTCGGGCAGATGGAGCAGCCAGACCGCCACAATGCCGATCGAGGCGCCGACAGCCGCCTCCGTGAAACGCAGCAGCCCGTTCAGCACGGGCGACAGGTCGGGTGAAAAGTGGGAGACCAGCATCACCACCACCAGCGAAATGGTGGCCATCTTTCCGTTGTCGGGAATGGCCAGCAACATGCAGACGACCTCCTGCAGAAAGATCGCGGCCAGCAGCCCCCAGACATTGAAACGGAAAATCAGCAGGTAAACACAGCCGATGACCACGCCGATAAGCGTGCCCAGCAGCCTCAGTCCTCCTTCCCGGAGCGATTCGCGCACGCCGCTCTGCTGCATGACCACCACACAGGAGGTGCAGGCGAGGATCGACCCTGCGAGCGCCGAGACCGCATCGATGCGCCCGCTTACGCGCACGCCGAGCTGGTAGGCGAGCAGAATACCCAGACATTCAAACAGGGTAAAGAAAGGATGCACCCGGAGCAACGCATGACGGAAGCGGTTCATCGGTCGGAAATTTATCGGATAGCGATCCAATAAACGCACCGAAAAAACCGCATACTGGCGCATCATCCCTCCGGTTCCGATTTTGCCGGCGGCATGATCGGGAAAAATCTTTCCGTTCGCAGCACCGCGATGAACAGTTAGCGGGCAGGCAGCCCGCACGCCCTTGCAGAGCGAAGTCCCGCTTCGCCATAAAGCCGGATTGCCGCTCCCGACCGCCGGAGCGGTCGTCGCACGCCTTTCGGAACAGTTTGTTTATCGCTCCTTGCCGAAATATAGGTCCAGCAGCCGGTGGGCCGCGACGAACGAACTGATCTGCGCGTCGAGCACCTGTTTCTGGTAGGTGTCCAGAGCCGCTTCGACGCGGGAATCGTGGTAAAAGCTGCTCTTGAGCGTCTCGTTGATCGTCTCGAACATCCAGTATTTGTTCTGCCGGTTGCGGTTGTGCTCGAAATAGCCGTTGGCCCGGATGAAGTCAAGGTACTCTTCGACCCCTTTCCACACCTCTTCCAGCCCCGTGCGGGCGACGGCCGAGCAGGTGTACACCTTGGGCCGCCATCCCGATTCGGGAACCGGGAAGAGCCTGAGCGCACCCTGGAACTGGGTCTGGGCGAGTCCCGCGCGGTGGATGTTTTCGCCGTCGGCTTTGGTGATTACCATGATGTCGGCCATCTCCATGATGCCGCGCTTGATGCCCTGGAGTTCGTCCCCGGCGCCCGCAATCTGCAGCAGCATGAACATATCGACCATCGAGTGTACGGCCGTCTCGGACTGGCCGACGCCGACCGTTTCGATGAAGATGACATCGAAACCCGCCGCTTCGCACAGCACGATCGTCTCGCGCGTCTTGCGGGCCACGCCGCCGAGCGAACCGGCCGACGGGGAGGGCCGGATAAAGACGTGGGGATTGGTTGAGATGCTCTCCATGCGAGTTTTGTCGCCCAGGATCGAACCACCGCTGCGCTCGGAGCTGGGGTCGATGGCCAGCACGGCGAGCTTGTGCCGCAGGGAGGTGACCATCCCCCCGACGGCCTCGATGAAGGTCGATTTACCCGCTCCGGGGACCCCCGTGATGCCGATGCGGATCGAGCGGCCCGCATGGGGCAGGCACTTCTCGATGATCTCCTGCGCTTGGGCGTAGTGGTCGGGGTTGCTGCTCTCGATCAGGGTGATGGCTTGCGAAAGAGTGGTGATGTCGCCCCGCAGAATCCCCTCGACATATTGCGGTGTCGAAAGGGCGCGTTTTTTCCGACGCACGAAATGGGGATTTACAATGGGCTGGTCGGCGACGCCGGACGTGACGTTGAGTGCGCTGTCGTGATGCTCGTCGAGGTACTCTTTCTCGTAGTGGTTTATTTTGGTAAAGGACATGGGTTATTTAAGGTAGTGATTGTTCGATGGTTTCAACGGTGAGGGTTCGCGTGTTGCCCATCCAGAGGGCCCGGTTGCGGGCATCGACCAGCACGCCGAACGGGATGTAGCTCACGCCGAAATTGCCGAAGTCCCGCTCCGCACCCAGCGCGACGACCAGCAGCGGGGAGACTTTCTCGCCCAGCAGACGGGTTACAGTGGCTTCCGGTTCGCGGGTCAGCACGATTACGTGGAGTTTGGACCCTAATTTGTTGGAGAGCTCCTCCAGGTGCCCGACCGACTCCAGGGCACCTTTGCCGGGCGAATAGAAGAACTCGAAGTAGGTCAGCGGGGCCGACGAAGGACGCACGCCGCCGAGCCATGTGTCGGCTTTCAGTTCCGGCACGCGCTCCCCGATGACCACGCGTTGCGCCTGCGCCGCGGCGATGCAGCCGAGCGTCGCCAACAGGATGAGCCAAACTCTCTTCATAGGGCGTTTTATTTTGAGCGAAGATAGCAATTATTTACCAGTTTAGCAGTTTTTTTTCGGACAACCTCAAATTATGAAAATCGGATTCGATCCCCTGATGCACCCCTCGGACAAGAGTTATGCCACGCGGCTCGCGGAGCTGCTCGCACGCTATGCGCCTGACCACGAATATACCTGCGATGCCCGCCGGCTGTCCGAATGTGACCTTTACCACGGCATCCGCAGGCTCCGCAGCGCGGAAAAAGGCGACCCGAAACAGGTGGTCGTGCTCTTCGACCTCAACTTTCTGCGCCATCCCGCCATGTGGCCCCTGCCCGAGCGGTGGCTTCGCGTCAGGGCGATTCGCACGGGGTGTCTGCACGCCGACTGCGTGGTGACTGTCCGTGCGGAGTACAAGCGCGAACTGACCCGCCGGCTGCGTCTCGACGAGCGGAAAATCCGGGTGCTTCCCTCGCTCGGGGTGCTGACGGAGCACGAATCCGGGAGTCCCTGCGCGGAGGAGAAAATACGCCGTAAATATATGCTTCCCAATCGGTTCCTGCTCATGGTGGGGACCAACGAACCGGGGCATCATCAGAAAACGGTCATCGACGGAATGATCGGCACGGGAGGGGATTTCAATCTGGTGATCTGCGGCCGCCGGACAGCCTATGCCGACCAGTTGCTGGCTTACGTGCGCGAAAATCACCTGGCCACGAAGGTCAGCTTCGTCTATGAACCGGGCCCGGCCGATCTCGAGGCTATTTACGGCATGGCCTGCGGTCTGTTATACCTTCCCGACAAAGACGTCTCGCCCCTGCCCGTGGTCGGAGGCTTGCGCCACGGCCTGCCGATGCTCCTCTCCGACGTGCCGCTCAACCGTGAGACGGCGGGGGATGCGGCGCTTTATGCGGACCCCGCATCGGTGGACGGGGTAGCGCGTTCGGTGCGCAGGCTGCTGCACGACGACGCGCTGCGGCAGGAGCTCTGCGCGCGGGCTTCTGTGCAGGCCGGGCACTATTCGGCTCCGGCGCTCGCCCACGAGCTGGAGGAGCTTTACGCCGCTTTGTAACAGGGCGTATAGGGCGTGCGAAGCGGGAGGACGGGTTGGCTGTCCTCCCGCTTTTTTCGTCTCCTGCACGCAGGTTTCATGCGTGCGGAGGAAAACGTTGTTTTTCCCTTAAAACTTGCCGATTATTTGGCTTATTCAAAATATTTGGTGTATTTTTGTGTGCATTTATTCGGAAAAATTTTTACTAATACCATAACATCTAATCTCAATCTAATCTCAAAAACCATGAAAGTATCTCACATCGAGCATCTTGGAATTGCTGTGAAGAGCCTCGACGAGGCGATCCCCTATTGGGAGAACGTGATCGGCCTGAAGTGCTATGCCATCGAGGAGGTGCCCGACCAGAAGGTCCGCACGGCGTTCCTCATGCTCGGCCAGACGAAGATCGAGCTGCTCGAGCCCACCAGCGAGGATTCGACCATCGCCAAGTTCATCGAGAACCGCGGCGTCGGCATCCACCACATGGCCCTGGCCTGCGAGCAGATCGAGGAGCAGCTCGCCGATGCCGAGGCGCACGGGATCCGTCTGATCGACAAAACCCCGCGCAAGGGAGCCGAGGGCATGACCATCGCTTTCCTGCACCCGAAATCGACCCAGGGTATCCTGACCGAGCTTTGCGAGAACAAGAACAAATAACCATCCAGTACAAGTCTTATGAGTGAAATTCAGAACAAGATCAACCGCCTGATCGAAAACCGGGAAACGGCGCGCATGGGCGGCGGTCAGAAGCGTATCGACGCCCAGCATGCGAAGGGCAAGTACACGGCCCGCGAACGGATCCAGATGCTTCTGGACGAAGGCAGCTTCGAGGAGTTCGATATGTTCGTGACGCACCGCTGCTACGATTTCGGCATGGACAAGAGCCATACTTTCGGTGACGGTGTGGTGACGGGCTACGGCACCATCGACGGCCGCCTGGTTTACGTCTTCGCCCAGGACTTCACCGTGACGGCGGGCTCGCTCTCGCTCTCGATGTCCGACAAGATCTGCAAGGTCATGGATATGGCCATGCGCAACGGCGCTCCCTGCATCGGCATTAACGACTCGGGCGGCGCACGCATCCAGGAGGGCGTGAACGCGCTTGCGGGTTATGCCAACATTTTCCAGCGCAACGTGATGGCTTCGGGCGTGATTCCGCAGATTTCGGCCATCTTTGGCCCCTGCGCAGGCGGTGCCGTCTATTCGCCCGCACTGACCGACTTCATCATCATGAAGCGCGAGACTTCCAACATGTTCCTCACGGGCCCGAAGGTCGTCAAGACCGTGACGGGCGAGGACGTGACGCAGGAGCAGTTGGGCGGCGCATCGATGCACACCACCAAATCGGGTGTGGCGCAGTTCGCCGTCGATACCGAGGAGGAGGGCCTCTCGCTGATCCGCAAGCTGCTCTCCTACATGCCGCAGAACAACATGGAGGATGCGCCGCTGGCTGTCTGCACGGACAAGATCACCCGTCTGGAGGATTCGCTCAACGAGATCATCCCCGACAACGCCAACAAGCCCTATGACATGACCGAGGTGATCCGGGCGATCGTCGATAACGGCGAGTACCTGGAGTCGGCCGCCGCCTATGCCAAGAACATCATCACCTGCTTTGCCCGCTTCAACGGCCAGTCGGTCGGCATCATCGCCAACCAGCCCAAGTTCATGGCCGGCGTGCTCGATATCAACGCCAGCCGCAAGGCGGCCCGTTTCGTGCGGTTCTGCGATGCGTTCAACATCCCGATCGTGACGCTGGTGGACGTGCCGGGCTTCCTGCCGGGTACCACCCAGGAGTACGGCGGCGTGATTACCCACGGCGCCAAGCTGCTGTTCGCCTATTGCGAGGCCACGGTGCCCAAGGTCACGGTGACCCTGCGCAAGGCCTACGGCGGCGCCTACATCGTCATGTCGTCCAAGCATATCCGCGGCGATATCAACTACGCATGGCCTACGGCCGAGATCGCCGTGATGGGCGCAAGCGGCGCCGTCGAGGTGCTCCAGGCCAAGGAGCTCAGCGCTTTCGAGAATCCGGAGGAGAAAGCCAAGTTCGTGCAGGAGAAGGAACAGGAGTACAACGACAAGTTCTCGAACCCCTACAATGCCGCTCGCTACGGCTACATCGACGACGTGATCGAGCCGCGCAACACGCGCTTCCGCATTATCCGCGCGCTGCAGTCGCTCGCGACCAAGCGGTTGCAGAATCCGGCCAAGAAACACTCTAATATTCCGTTGTAGCATGAAGCGTTTCTTATTGACCGGAGGCGGCCTGCTCGCAGCGGCCGCAGCCTCGGCCAAAGGTTCCGATACGATCCTGGAACACGACCCCAATGGCATCTATGTGGCGATCATCTCGGTCGGCACGGTGCTCTTCGCGCTGGTCGTCCTCTTCGCCCTCATTTCGTGGTTCGCCCGGATCATGAAACGTGCGGCGCAGAAGAAGGCGGCTCTCTCGAAAGGCATGCCGGTGACGGAGGTGTGCGACAGCGTGGAAAACGGTGAGGTGATCGCCGCCATCGCCCTGGCCATCAAACTCCACAAGGCCGAGATGCATGATCGCGAGAGCGACGTAATCACCATCAACAAGGTAGCCCGCGTTTACTCTCCCTGGAGCTCCAAGATCCACGGCCTGACGCAGATGCCCGAACGTGTACGATTCAAAAAATAAAGAGCAACCGAACGAAAATGAAAGAATACAATTTCAAGATCAACGGCAACGACTACAATGTGGCCGTGAAAATCCAGAGTGACAACGAAGCGGAGGTGTTGGTCAATGGGGCCTCCTACACCGTCGAGGTCGTGGACGCAACGGTCAAGAAAGCCGTCGCGGTCAAGCCGCAGGTAGCGGCCGTCCCCGCTTCGCATCCCGTGCAGCCTTCGACGGTGCAGGTTTCCAAACCCGCCCCGGCAGCGGCCGGAAATGCGGGCGAAAGCCCCGTCAAGAGCCCGCTGCCGGGTGTGATCCTCGACATCCGCATCAAGGAGGGGGATACGGTTTCGGTGGGCCAGACCCTGATGGTGCTCGAAGCCATGAAAATGGAGAACAACATCGACTCCGACCGCGCCGGAGTGGTCAAGTCCGTCAAGGTCAATCGGGGCGACTCGGTACTGGAAGGCGACGTACTCATAACACTCGGATAGCCGTATGTTCGATTTCCTGTCCACGTCTTTCCTGGGCGAAAGCGTCTCGAAATTTCTGGGCGAGACCGGCTTCGCCAATCTCTTCGCACAAGAGGGCGGATACAAGTATCTGATTATGATTGCCGTAGGGTGTTTTTTCCTCTACCTGGCCATCAAGCACAAGTTCGAGCCTATGCTGCTCGTGCCGATCGGTTTCGGTATCATCATCGGGAATATCCCGATGGTCGATGGCCATGCCATCGGCATCTACGAGGAGGGCTCGGTGCTCAACTACCTTTACTTCGGTGTCCGGTACGGCGTCTATCCGCCCCTGATTTTCCTGGGGGTAGGTGCGATGACGGACTTCTCCTCGCTGATCTCTAACCCGAAACTCATGCTTATCGGCGCTGCGGCCCAGATCGGCATCTTCGCCGCCTACATGGGCGCCCTCGCGCTGGGATTCCCGGCCAACGAGGCCGGTTCGATCGCCATCATCGGCGGTGCGGACGGTCCGACGGCCATCTTCCTCACGAGCCGTCTGGCGCCGGAGTATATGGGTGCGATTGCCATCTGCGCCTACTCCTACATGGCACTGGTGCCGGTGATTCAGCCTCCCGTGATGCGTCTGCTCACCAACCGGCGCGAGCGCATGATTAAGATGCGGCCGCCGCGTGCGGTCTCCTCGACCGAGAAGATCCTCTTTCCGATCATCGGCTTCCTGCTCACTACGTTCATCGTGCCCGACGCCATTCCGCTGCTGGGTATGCTCTTCCTGGGCAATCTGCTCAAAGAGAGCGGCGTTGTGCGGCGGCTCGCCAATACGGCCAGCAACCAGTTGATCGACATCATGACGATCCTGATCGGTTTGACTGTAGGCGCCTCCACGCAGGCGGACGTCTTCCTGACGCCCAAGACCATCGGTATCTTCGTGCTGGGCGCTCTGTCGTTCATCGTGGCTACGATGGGCGGTGTGCTGTTCGTCAAGCTGATGAACCTGTTCCTCAAGGAGGGCAACAAGATCAACCCGCTGATCGGCAATGCCGGCGTATCGGCCGTGCCGGCTGCAGCGCGTGTGAGCCAGGACATGGGTATCCGGTACGACCGGTCGAACTACCTGCTCATGCACGCCATGGGACCCAACGTGGCCGGCGTGGTCGGCTCGGCGGTCGCAGCCGGTATCCTGCTGAGCTTCCTCGGATAGGTATTCCGCAGATAATGAAATAGCGCGGCACACGGGTTGTCCTTTGGTGATTTCAATTATCTGACTCGATCAATCCCCCGGAAATTTGTGGTTTCCGGGGGATTCTTTTCTTTGGAATGGATATGTCCGCAGTGGGCCTGGCATCAATGGTCCTCCTCCGCAGCTCGAGTATTTATGCATTTTTTGAACAGCGATTCGATTTCTCCTGGTGAAGCCGGCTTAGCCGGACAAGCATCAGGTATCGATTAATTGCCTTGATGAAATGTTTTTCCGGAGGTTTTTACTACTTTTGCATAGCTTGCGCAGCCCCTCCCTTTGAAATCGTGATCAGACCAAACAGACGATGAAGTTTTTCAACTTGCAAGGTTGCATTATAACAGGCTTTCTTCTGCTTATGGCATCGTGTTCCGGCGCGGAATTTTCTTCGGGCGATGAAGATTCCGAATATGTGGATGCTTTGGCCAGTCGGTATAATCGATATACGAGGGGAAACAACTGGGATTCCCTCTTCAGGACAAGCTATTCGACGCTTTACACGAATCAGGGCGCTAAGGATACTGTCGATCTGGCATTCGCCGCGCTGTATAACGCCCAATACTTTTTGTTCGTCGAGCAGATGGATTCGCTGAAATTCTATCTTGATATGGCGAAGCCATATCAAGACTACCTCAGCAGAAGAAAAAATCCGTTGGAGGGATTGCGATATACGTTGGAGGGATACTATATGCTCAAATCGTCCAACGACTTTGTCGGGCTGGTCTCATCGCTTCTGAAGAGCTACGATTCATACTGCAAACACGGATACATCGAGAACGCGGTAGTACCCTTGGCCAACGTGGTGAATTTCTACTGGGTCCGTTCGGATATCAGCGGCATGGAGTATGCGAAGAAAGCTTATCTGCTCACCGCCCGGAAGACACTTCCGGATTATTACAGATGTCTGGCCTTGATTTCCATGGCCGAGATGTTGTCGCTGTCGGATAATCCGGACGACGCCATGCAGTACGTCGAAACGGCTGATTCGATTGTCACATCCTGCAATTATGTTCCCTATATCCCGATTCTGGCGACGATCAGGGCCAATGTACTCCATAAGCGCGGAATGTACGCCGAGGCTATGCGGGAGTATGAGCGGGCAATTTCCTACGAACGTTATAGTGAACCGGCCGTGGTTGTTCTCATCTGTTTGAGGTATGGCGAACTGTGCGAGCAGAAGGGATTTTATGACCGGGCGGCATCGCTCTATCGCAGAGGCCTCGACATATCGTCGAGTACGGAGAGCATGGAGTTGCGAAGCGCTCTGTTCCTGCGAATGGCCCATGTCGAATATGCGCTCGGCAACGGCGAAGCGGCCTTGGATAATTACAGGTCCTATTTTTCGCTGCATAACTCGAGCCGGGAGTGGAAACTCAACGATTTGCGCATGAAATATCGGCAAATCTCCTATGATCATGAACTCCGGCTGAAAGAGATCGCTCTGCTGAAGACCAACCGAAAGATGCTGATTATCGTATTCGCTTTCGTGATCATCTCACTCATTGCCCTTTTCCTCGTTCTGTTTACCATTCGGCAGCGGAAATTGTATCAGGTGCTGGTAAATCAATATCGCAAAGTTACTACAAAAAAGTGAAATGCGGAAAGATATAGTGATAGAATTGAGTTACAAGGGTTTTGGTTGAAGTGGCGATAATCCGTGAAGCCATTACAATCCCTGCCGAAGCCAAATCCTGACGCCGCTACGTTACTTGTTCGTAACCATGCCCGAAAATGCGACAAACGGGTACGAATAGCGAAACAAGGCTCTAAGGAATAGTGAGTTATCCATAACTTATGCGAAAAATCAGGTTACGGAAAAAGATTGCGCCGTTCCTCCCCGTTTTGCGTACCAACACCGGACTCTTCACCAACTAATTTTGAAACCCAAAAATTAAGGACAATGAAGAGTACATTTTCAGTAATCTACTACCTCAAGCGTCAGGTAGTGAAAAAGGACGGGACAGTTCCCGTCATGGGACGCATCACGGTGGACGGCAGCCAGACACAGTTCAGCTGCAAACTGACTGTCGATCCGAAACTGTGGGACACCAAAGGTGGACGTGTCACGGGCAGAAGCACGGCGGCACTCGAAACGAACCGTATGCTTGACAAGATGCGGGTACGCATCAACAGGCATTATCAGGAAATCATGGAGCGTGACAACTTCGTCACGGCGGAGAAGGTGAAGAACGCCTTTCTCGGACTGGAACACCGCTACCACACGCTGATGCAGGTGTTCCGCCAGCACAACGAGGACTACGAGAAGCAGGTGGAGGCAGGCATGAAAGCCAAAGGCACGCTGCTGAAGTACCGCACCGTTTACAAGCACATGCAAGAGTTCCTCGACATCCGCTACCATGTGAAGGACATCGCCCTAAAAGAGCTTACCCCGGCTTTCATCTCCGACTTCGAGATGTTCCTGCGCACGGACAAGCACTGCTGCACCAATACCGTGTGGCTGTACGTCTGCCCGTTACGGACGATGGTATTCATCGCCATCAACAACGAGTGGCTGACGCGCGACCCGTTCCGCGAGTATGAAATCAAGAAGGAGGAAACAACACGCAGTTTCCTGACCAAAGATGAGATCCGCCTGCTGATGGAGGGGAAACTGAAAAACGCCAAACAGGAATTGTACCGCGACCTCTACCTGTTCTGCGCCTTCACGGGGCTGTCGTTCGCGGATATGCGCAACCTTACGGAAGAGAATATCCGCACCTACTTCGACGAACACGAGTGGATAAACATCAACCGCCAGAAAACGGGCGTGGTGTCCAACATCCGCCTGCTCGACATCGCCAACCGCATAATCGGCAAATACCGGGGACTGTGCGGGGACGGCAGGATATTTCCCGTTCCGCATTATAACACGTGCCTTGCCGGTATCCGTGCCGTCGCCAAGCGTTGCGGCATCACCAAGCATATCACGTGGCATCAGAGCCGCCACACGGCAGCCACGACGATATTCCTCTCCAACGGTGTTCCCATCGAAACGGTCAGCTCCATGCTCGGACACAAGAGCATAAAGACGACGCAGATTTACGCAAAGATAACCAAAGAGAAGCTCAATCAGGACATGGAGAACCTTGCCGCAAGATTGAACGGCGTCGAGGAATTTGCAGGTTGCACCATCTAAAAAGAAAAGCCATGAAACGTGACACAATCATCATCGAGGACAAGGCAGTCAGCGTAACCGGTAACGACGTGTGGATGACCGCCACCGAAATAGCCGGATTGTTCCATACGACCGTCCCGGCAGTGAACGCCGCCATCAGAGCCGTCCGCAAGTCGGACGTGCTGAACGACTACGAGGTGTGCCGCTACATGCAGCTTGAAAACGGGCTGCACGCGGACGTGTACGCCCTTGAAATCATCATCCCGGTCGCTTTCAGGGTGAATACCTACAACACCCACCTGTTCCGCACATGGCTGGTGGGAAAGGCACTCTCACAAGAGAAACGGCAGACATACGTGATGTTCATACAGAACGGAAAAGCCGGGTATTGCTGATTGCACATACCCCATAAGACAAGTAAACGGGTAGCACCACAAAAGGTGTCACCCGTTTACTTTTTCATGAAACCGCCTCACTCCAGCGGCTTGCGGTAGTTCGCTTCCAGTACCCCGCGCAGCCCCGTTTCCGGGTAAAGCACCTTCCCTCCCAAAAGTATGAAGGGCAACACGCGGTTGTTGCGGTATTCCTGCAAGGTGCGCCGGCTCACACGGAGCAGTTCCGACACCTCGCCGTCCGTCAGGTAACGTTCCCCGTCCAGCGGAGGACGGTAGCTTTCCAGAAATGCGGACAGCCATTTCGAGCCTTTGCGCATATCCTGCACCACAGAGGCTATCGGCTCGTCTTCCATCGTAAAAACATCGTTGTTCTCGTTCATCATAACTTCGGATTCAGTGGGTGAATAAATCAAATCATCTGCCGTGCGGATAGAGCGTGCCGACAAGCGGTATCAGCCGCTTCACCTCCTCTGGCTTGTAATAGAACCTGCGGTTTATCTGCGAGTAGCCGATAAGCCGCCTGTCACGCAGCGTCTGCAACGTGCGCGGGCTTATTCTCAACTGCCCGCAGACCTCCTCGCCCGTGAGCCATCTTTCCATGCGCCCCGTGTCGCTTTTGCGCCTCAGGGCGGCGACCTTCTCCGAGAGTGCGCCGAATGCCGCCACCATCATCTCGAAAGTCTTTTTCTCGATAGATACTATTTCCATATTCATGTCATTTAGAGTTTGCCGCAAAGGTAACGAAACGGCATACAAGACGTATCGTTTTCCGCTGAAAGGCTGCCTGTTGCGCCGTTTGACCGGGTTACGGAGCCATCTTCCGCAAAAATCTTACGTGAGTCACGTAGTGAGTTGTTAAAGCCCCTTTTGTTTATTGCCGAATTTTGTCGCAGAAACAAAAAGAAAGGACTGAACATGAAAGTGATAACAATGGAAAGTTCCGCCTACAAGGAGATGATGGCGCAGATTGCGAACATCGCAGGGTACATCCGCGAGGCAAGGGACGAGAAGAAACGGAAGCGGGAAACCGAAGACAAGCTGCTTGACACGGCACAGGCGGCGAAGATGCTCAACGTGAGCAAGCGCACCATGCAGCGTATGCGCACCGACCACCGTATCGAGTATGTGGTGGTACGCGGAAGCTGCCGCTACCGCCTTTCCGAGATACTGCGGCTATTGGAGGACAACACAGTAAGGAACGAGGAAGGGACAATAGACACCCTGTTCCACAACCACACGCTGCGCACGGGCGGCAAACCAAAAGGAAGGAGGACATAGGTCATGGAACTGCTCACACGAAACAACTTCGAGGGCTGGATGCAGAAGCTGATGGAACGGCTCGACCGTCAGGACGAACTGCTGCTGGCGATGAAGGCTGAGGGGAAACAGCCCACTATCACGGAAAGCATCCGCCTTTTCGACAATCAGGATTTGTGCATGTTGCTCCAGATAAGCAAACGCACCCTCCAACGCTACCGCAGCGTAGGCGCATTGCCCTACAAGACGCTGGGCAAGAAGACCTATTACAGCGAGGAGGACGTGCTGACATTCCTTTCCAACCATATCAAGGACTTCAAAAAGGAAGATATAGCCTTCTACAAGGCTCGTATCCATAATTTCTTTCATAAATAACCCATTAAAACATTTTTCAGATGGCAAAGAAAAAAGACGAAAAGGACGTGCTGGTAGTCCGTGACGAGAAGACAGGCGAGATCAGCGTGGTAGCCGGGCTGAACGCGGACGGCACACCCAAGCGCACCCCCGCAAAAGCGGAGAACGCGCAGAGTTTCCTGCAATTCGACCGACATGGCGACGTGCTGGACAACTTCTTCAAGAACTTCTTCCGGCAGTGCAAGGAACCCAGCCGCTTCGGTTTCTACCGCATTGCGGCAGACCAAGCTGAAAATCTCTTAGAGGTGATGAAGCAACTGCTGAAAGACCCCGAAGCGAACAAGGAGCTGCTCGCCCCTCACAAGGTGGACACCTCCGACTATGAGAAGAAGGTGCAGGAAGAGATGGCAGCACAACAGACAGAGAAACAAGAACCTCAAAAACAGGAGAACATGGAACAACGGAAAGAACAGCAACAGGACAAATCCGAACAGATGCAGGGCAAACGTGGCTACCAGCCCATCGACGAGAGTAAAATCAACTGGCAGGAGCTGGAGGACAGATGGGGCGTAAAGCGGGACAACCTTGAAAAGTCCGGCGACCTTACGAAGATGCTCAACTATGGCAAGTCCGACTTGGTAAAGGTCAAACCGACCTTCGGCGGCGAATCATTCGAGCTGGACGCCCGCCTCTCCTTCAAGAAGGACGGTGAGGGAAACATCAGCCTCGTGCCGCACTTCATCCGCAAGGAGCAGAAGCTGGATGAGTACAAGGAACACAAATTCTCCGACAATGACCGGAAGAACCTCCGCGAAACGGGCAATCTCGGTAGGGTCGTGGACATTGTGGACAGGGAAACGGGCGAGATCATCCCCTCCTACATCAGCATCGACCGCAAGACGAATGAAATCACGGACATTCCGGCAAGCAGGGTGCGCATCCCGGAGCGCATCGGCAAGACGGAAATCACCACGCAGGAGCGGGACATGCTCCGCGCCGGACTGCCCGTACGCGACAAGCTCATCGAGCGCAACGACGGCAGAAAGTTCGTCACCACCCTGCAAGTGAACGTGGAGCAGCGCGGCGTGGAGTTCGTGCCGGGAACCGGCAAGTCGCCCCGTACCGCACAGACACAGGAAACCAAAGGCGACACATCGAAAAGTCAGGCGCAGGGCGGGGAAAATGCCGCACAGACCAAGAAGGAGCAACGCCGCAACACGTGGACGAACGAGGACGGCAGCATCCGCCCCATCAGCAAATGGAGCGGCGTGAGCTTCACCGACCAGCAGAAAGCCGACTATGTGGCGGGTAAAGCCGTGAAGCTGGAGAACGTGACCGACAAGCAGGGCTTCCATGCCACGATGTATATCAAGTTCAACCCGGAGAAGGGACGCCCGTACCGCTACGACACGAACCCTGACAATGCACAGCAGGTTGCTCCGTCCAACGAGAGCCGCACGCAGGTGGCGGTGAACAACGATGGCAAGACCAACGAGGCTACAAAGAATCTGAGAGAGCCGTTGCAGAAAGGTCAGACCAACCCGAAGGACGCCCGCCAGCAACAGCAGCAGGAGAAGCCGCAGAAGAAAACGGGCAAGGGCATGAAAATGTAATCCCGTGTCCGCCACTGAATCCAAAATAAAATCCAAAGTATCAACAAAAAAGAAGAAGACATGAAGACAATCATTGCAGAAAAGCCCTCCGTGGCACGTGAAATCGCCCGCATCGTGGGCGCGACAAAGAGAGAGGAAGGATATTTCGAGGGAGGCGGTTATGCCGTGACATGGGCATTCGGACACCTCGTTCAGCTTGCCATGCCCGACGGCTACGGCGTGCGCGGATTTGTCCGTGACAACCTCCCGATTATTCCCGACACATTCACGCTCGTCCCCCGTCAGGTCAGGACGGAGAAAGGTTACAAGCCCGACAGCGGCGTGGTGTCGCAGATAAAAGTCATCAAAAGACTGTTCGACACAAGCGAACATATCATCGTGGCGACCGATGCCGGACGCGAGGGAGAGCTTATCTTCCGCTACCTCTACCACTATACGGGTTGCACCACTCCTTTCGTGCGCCTGTGGATCAGCTCTCTCACCGACAAAGCTATCCGCGAGGGACTGCGGAAACTCGAAGACGGCAGCAAATACGACAACCTCTACCTCGCCGCCAAAGCGCGGAGCGAATCCGACTGGCTCGTGGGCATCAACGGCACACAGGCGTTATCCATCGCCGCCGGACACGGCACGTATTCCGTGGGGCGGGTGCAGACACCAACGTTGGCTATGGTATGTGAACGCTACTGGGAGAACCGCCGCTTTACGTCCGAAGCATTCTGGCAGCTCCATATCGCAACGGACGGTTGCGACGGCGAAGTCGTGAAATTCTCATCCTCCGAGAAATGGAAAGAGAAAGAACCGGCGATGGAACTATATAATAAGGTAAAGGCGGCAGGTTGCGCCACTGTCACGAAAGCCGAGCGCAAGGAGAAGACGGAGGAAACTCCCTTGCTCTACGACCTGACCACGCTCCAGAAAGAAGCCAACGCCAAGCACGGCTTCACGGCGGAACAGACGCTTGAAATCGCGCAGAAACTCTACGAAAAGAAGTTGATAACCTATCCGAGAACGGGAAGCCGCTACATCCCCGAAGACGTGTTTGCCGAAATTCCCAAACTGCTCGCTTTCATCGGCACACAGCCCGAATGGAAAGACAAGGTGCGGGCAAAAGCCGCCCCGACACGCCGCAGCGTGGACGACGGCAAGGTGACAGACCACCATGCCCTGCTCGTCACGGGTGAGAAACCGCTCTTCCTCTCCAAAGAGGACAATACCATCTATCAGATGATTGCCGGGCGCATGGTCGAGGCATTCTCTGAGAAATGCGTCAAGGATGTGACCACTGTCACGGCGGAATGTGCCGGAGTGGAGTTTACCGTAAAAGGCAGCGTCGTGAAGCAAACCGGATGGCGTGCCGTCTATGGCGAGGAAAAAGAGGAAATTACCATCCCCGGCTGGCAGGAAGGCGACACGCTGACACCGAAAGGCTCGTCCATTACCGAAGGAAAGACCAAACCCAAGCCGCTGCATACCGAAGCCACCCTGCTCTCGGCAATGGAAACGGCGGGCAAGGAAATTGAGGACGACGCACTGCGGCAGGCGATGAAGGACTGTGGCATCGGTACTCCCGCCACACGCGCCTCCATCATCGAAACGCTTTTCAAGCGCGGTTACATGGAACGCTGCAAGAAGTCGCTTGTTCCCACCGAAAAAGGACTTGCCCTCAATTCCGTCGTCAAGACGATGCGCATCGCCGATGTTGCCATGACGGGCGAATGGGAAAAGGAGCTGGCGCGTATCGAGCGCGGGGAACTGTCCGACGACACCTTCCGCAAGGAGATAGAGGCGTACACACGTGAGATAACCTCCGAACTGATCTCGTGCGACAAGCTCTTCGGCAGCCGTGACTCCGGCTGCGCGTGTCCCAAGTGTGGCACGGGCAGGATGCGGTTCTACGGCAAGGTGGTACGCTGCGACAACACGGAGTGCGGACTGCCCGTGTTCCGGCTGAAAGCGGGACGCACCCTGTCCGACGATGAAATCAAAGACCTGCTCACCGAAGGGCATACCAAGCTGCTCAAAGGGTTCAAGAGCAAACAGGGCAAGAGTTTCGATGCTGTTGTCGCCTTTGACGGGGAATATAACACGACTTTTGTGTTCCCGGAGGCTAAAAAGGACAAGAAATTTTCAGGACGGAAGAAATAGTATTAACTTTGCCACTTGTTCAGAGTAATGAATTGTTCTTCGATACCGGATTACACTCATACTTTGGATTTAGTGGTGGCACTCGGAGGGATACCGAGTGCCTTTTTCTTCCTTTTTCCAACCGATTATCCCGTTAATTATCAATCCGCTAAATCCAAAGTAATGAACAACAAGAAGAAAAACGAGGGTCAGACCGACTTTTCCTATTACGGTCTGTACCTGCTGGACTATCTCCGCACGAACAAGTTTGAACAGGCTGACGACACCGCTTTCATACGGGAACGGGCCGACCGTGCCGCCGAAACGTATGAGAGGGCACGGCTTGAAGGCTATCCCGCCGATGGTGCGCAGGAACTGGCGATGGACACGCTGCTGCGCGGGCTGCATTATTCCCGTTACGCCATCCTCCGCGAAGTCGTGGAAAACGAGTTTGCCGATGAAGTGCCGGAAGAGAAGCGTGAAGCCTTTGTCCTGAAACTGCTGCCGCTTGTCGGCAACGTGTTCTCCGTCTATGACCTCTCGGATGACAATTTCGCCCTGTCTTCCGATTACGACCTGCTCTACACGGAGCTGACGGGAGCAACCGTCCTTTACTTAGACGAATATGGCGTTTAACCGCAAACAGAAACTGCGGGACAACATCGAGGCGATACGGACGGCATTCATCCTTGACAGGGAAAATAGGACAGCGACAACCGAAGAGCGTGCCATACTTCAAAGGTACTGCGGTTTCGGCGGTCTGAAATGTATCCTCAACCCTGCAAAGGAACTGACGGATGCCGTCCGGTGGGCGAAATCCGACCTCGAACTGTTCGCCCCGACGGTGGAGCTGCACAGGCTTATCCGTGAGAACAGCAAGGACGAAACAGAGTACAAGCGGTTTGTGGATTCGCTGAAAGCGTCCGTGCTGACCGCTTTCTACACCCCCAAAGAGATAACCGACACCATCGCGGACGTGCTGGCAGATTACAGCGTCCGCCCCGCCCGTATGCTCGAACCGTCGGCAGGTGTCGGCGTGTTCGTGGATTCCATGCTGCGGCACAGCCCCAATGCGGATGTGATGGCTTTCGAGAAGGATCTGCTCACGGGTACAATCTTGAGGCATCTCTATCCCGACCAGAAAATGCGCACCTGCGGTTTTGAGAAAATCGAAAGACCGTTCAACAATTATTTCGACTTGGCGGTGTCCAACATTCCGTTCGGTGACATTGCCGTGTTCGACGCGGAGTTTCAGCGGAGCGACTCTTTCGGCAGACGCTCCGCCCAGAAAACCATCCACAACTATTTCTTTCTCAAAGGACTGGATGCCGTGCGTGACGGCGGTATCGTGGCGTTCATCACCTCGCAAGGGGTATTGAATAGCACCAAGACCTCCGTGCGTAACGAGCTGTTCAGTCAGGCCAATCTGGTATCCGCGATACGCCTGCCCAACAACCTGTTCACGGACAACGCGGGCACGGAGGTGGGCAGTGACCTGATTGTCCTGCAAAAGAACCTCAGCAAGAAGGAAATGTCGCAGGACGAGCGGCTGATGACCGTGATACAGACGGACACGAAAACCGCCCTGACCGACAACGCCTATTTCATCCACCACCCGGAACGCATCGTGCATACGATGGCGAAACTTGACACAGACCCCTACGGGAAGCCCGCTATGGTTTATCTGCACGAGGGCAAGGCAGCAGGCATCGCCGGGGATTTGCGCCGTATGCTCGACGAGGATTTCCATTACAGGCTTGCCATGCGCTTGTATTCGGGTTCAATCCGGCAGGCAGGAACGGAAGAAAAAGTTGCCGTTCAAAATAAAGTAGAGCGTCCTGCCATAAAATTGGAAACAGTATCCTCGGCGCAGACGGTGGAAACTCCGACAGAAAAGCCGCAACCCGCAGATGAAAAGCCGGAGATAGAACCGCGCCCGCAATATTCCGCAGGCGTGCAGCTCACCCTGCTTGACCTCTGGGGGATGACGGAAGAGGTCAGCCAACCGAAAACCTCCAAAAAGAAAAAGACGGTGAAAAAGGCAGTTACGGCAAAGTCCACTCCGCCCAAACCGAAAGTCACGGTTACACCGACAGCTCCAACTGCAAAACCCGCAATGGAGAATAAGGAGGTGAAAGCGGAGAACACCGCCAAGCCTGCCGACCCGGACGACATCTATGCCACACTGGACTGGGATACCAATCCTCCCATCAACGGTTTCTATGAAATGATGATGGGTTTGACGCCGGAGCGTAGGAAAGAACTTCGGGAACTGGCAAGGCAGCATAACGAGAAACAAGTGGCGGAAAAGACGGAAGTGAAAGCCGTGCCGGAAACTTCCCGTGAGCAGCCACGACAGGAGGAAACACAGCCGGAGGCAGTCGCCGCACCTGCCGTTACAGATACCCCATCGGAAGCGGTGGGGACTTTCCTTTTCCCCGACATCGAAGCGGAAAAGCCGAAGGAGGAAGTCGTGGACCTTTCTCCGCGTGCCTACCACCGCACGCCGGAGATGCACCTGCGCGAAGGGTCGCTGGTGGCTGACCGGGGGCGTCATAACATCGGCTACCTGAAAGACATCACGCCATACGGGGCGACATTCCAGCCGCTCGACCTGAAAGGATACCAGAAGGAAAAGGCGTTGTTGTATGTGTCGCTGCGTGACGCCTACGAGCGTCTGTACCGTTATGAATCGCTCCGGCGCGAGGCAAATGTTCCGTGGCGAGAGCATCTGAATACCTGTTACGATGAGTTTGTCATGCGCTACGGCAACCTCAACGCCAAGCAGAACGTGAAGTTAGTGATGATGGATGCGGGCGGGCGCGACATCCTTTCGCTGGAACGGATGGAAAACGGAAAGTTCGTCAAGGCGGACATCTTCGAGCATCCTGTTTCCTTCGCGGTGGAGAGCCATGCCAACGTAGGCTCTCCCGAAGAAGCCCTGTCTGCGTCGCTCAACAAATATGGTACGGTCAATCTCGACTATATGCGGGAGATAACCGACAGCACGGCGGAGGATTTGCTCACTGCCCTGCAAGGGCGCATCTACTACAATCCGCTCGTGACCGGTTACGAAATCAAAGACCGTTTCATCGCCGGAAATGTCATAGAGAAAGCGGAACGCATAGAGGCATGGATGGGTGACAATCCCGAAAATGAGCGTATGCCGGAGGTGAAGCAGGCGTTGGAGGCTCTGAAAGATGCCGAGCCGCAGCGCATCGCCTTCGAGGATCTGGACTTCAATTTCGGGGAACGCTGGATTCCGACGGGTGTCTATGCCGCCTACATGAGCCGGCTGTTCGACACGGAGGTGAAAATCGCCTATTCCGCAAGCATGGACGAGTTTTCGGTGGTGTGCGGCTACCGCACCATGAAAATCACGGACGAGTTTCTGGTGAAGGGGTATTACCGGAACTATGACGGTATGCACCTCCTAAAACACGCCCTGCACAACACCTGCCCTGACATGATGAAGTCCATCGGCAAGGACGAGCATGGCAACGACATCAAGATGCGCGACAGCGAGGGAATACAACTCGCCAACGCCAAGATTGACGAGATACGAAACGGCTTCTCCGAATGGCTCGAAGAGCAGTCGCCGCAGTTCAAGGAGCGGCTTGTGACGATGTATAACCGCAAGTTCAACTGTTTCGTGCGCCCGCGCTACGACGGCTCCCATCAGACCTTTCCCGACCTCAACCTGAAAGGGCTGGCAAGCCGGGGTATCAAGAGCGTCTATCCCTCACAGATGGATTGCGTCTGGATGTTGAAACAGAACGGCGGCGGAATTTGCGACCACGAGGTGGGAACCGGTAAGACGCTGATAATGTGCATCGCCGCGCATGAGATGAAGCGTCTGAATTTGGCACACAAGCCGATGATTATCGGGCTGAAAGCCAACGTTGCGGAGATTGCAGCCACCTATCAGGCGGCATATCCCAACGCACGTATTCTGTACGCTTCGGAGAAGGACTTTTCGACCGCCAACCGTGTGCGCTTCTTCAATAATATAAAGAACAACGACTACGATTGCGTCATCATGTCGCACGACCAGTTCGGCAAGATACCGCAGTCGCCGGAATTGCAGCAGCGCATCCTGCAAGCAGAGCTTGACACGGTGGAGGAAAACCTCGAAGTGCTACGGCAGCAGGGAAAGAACGTGTCGCGGGCGATGCTGAAAGGATTGGAGAAGCGCAAGCACAACCTTGAAGCGAAGCTGGAGAAGGTGGAACACGCCATAAAGTCACGCACGGACGACGTGGTGGATTTCAAGCAGATGGGCATCGACCACATCTTCATAGATGAGAGCCACCAGTTCAAGAATCTGACTTTCAACACGCGCCACGACCGTGTGGCGGGATTGGGAAACAGCGAGGGAAGCCAGAAGGCACTTAACATGCTCTTTGCCATACGCACCATACAGGAGCGCACAGGAAAAGACTTGGGTGCGACCTTCCTCTCCGGCACGACTATCAGCAACTCACTGACTGAATTGTACCTGCTGTTCAAGTACCTGCGCCCGAAGGAGCTGGAACGGCAGGACATAAGGTGTTTCGACGCTTGGGCGGCGATATTTGCCAAGAAGACGACGGATTTTGAATTTAACGTGACGAACAATGTGGTCCAGAAGGAGCGTTTCCGCTACTTCATCAAAGTGCCGGAGCTTGCCGCCTTCTATAATGAAATCACGGACTACCGCACGGCGGAGGATGTGGGCGTTGACCGTCCTGCCAAGAACGAGATACTGCACCATATACCGCCCACGCCGGAACAGGAGGACTTCATACAGAAACTGATGCAGTTCGCCAAGACGGGCGATGCCACCTTGTTGGGCAGGCTGCCGCTTTCGGAAACGGAAGAAAAGGCGAAGATGCTCATCGCCACGGACTATGCCCGGAAAATGGCACTCGACATGCGCATGATAGACCCGAATTACGAAGATCATCCCGACAACAAAGCGAGTCACTGTGCCAAGATGATCGCGGAGTATTATCAAAAATACGACGCCCAGAAAGGCACGCAGTTCGTTTTCTCTGATTTGGGGACATACCAGCCGGGCGACGGGTGGAACGTCTATTCGGAAATCAAGCGCAAACTGACGGAGGACTACGGTATACCGCCAAGCGAGGTGCGCTTCATTCAGGAGTGCAAGACCGACAAGGCGCGGAAGGCGGTGATAGACGCCATGAACGCCGGGACGGTGCGTGTGCTGTTCGGCTCTACCTCTATGCTCGGAACGGGTGTGAACGCCCAGAAACGGTGTGTGGCTATCCATCATCTCGATACGCCGTGGCGACCGTCCGACTTGCAACAGCGTGACGGACGCGGAGTTAGGGCAGGTAATGAGATTGCCAAACATTTCGCCGGGAACAACGTGGATGTAATCATCTACGCGGTGGAGAAGTCACTGGACAGCTACAAGTTCAACCTCCTGCACTGCAAGCAGACTTTCATAAGCCAGCTCAAAAGCGGTGCGATGGGTGCGCGTACCATCGACGAGGGGGCAATGGACGAAAAATCGGGCATGAATTTCTCGGAATACATGGCGTTGCTCTCCGGCAATACCGACCTGTTGGACAAGGCGAAACTGGAAAAGCGGATCGCATCGCTCGAAGGGGAACGCAAGTCGTTCAACAAGGGCAAGCGTGATTCGGAGTTCAAGCTGGAGTCAAAGACCGGCGAGTTGCGCAACAACACGGCTTTCATAGATGCCATGACGGAGGACTGGAACCGCTTCCTGTCGGTGGTGCAGACCGACAAGGAGGGCAACCGCCTTAATATAATAAAGGTGGACGGAGTGGATTCCGCCGATGAGAAGGTCATCGGAAAGCGTTTGCAGGAGATAGCCAAGAATGCCACGACCGGAGGGTTGTACACGCAGGTCGGTGAACTTTACGGTTTTCCGATAAAGGTGGTGAGCGAAAGGATACTCAAAGAGGGATTGGAGTTCACCGACAACCGCTTCGTGGTCGAGGGGAACTACAAGTACACCTACAACAACGGGCATCTGGCGATGGCTGACCCGTTGGCCGCCGCCCGCAACTTCCTCAACGCGATGGAGAGGATACCCTCCATCATCGACCAGTACAAGGCGAAGAACGAGGTGCTGGAGATGGAGATACCGCAGTTACAGGAGATAGCGGGTAAGGTGTGGAAGAAGGAGGACGAGCTGAAGCAGTTGAAGTCCGAACTTGCCGCCCTTGACCGAAAAATTCAGCTGGAGCTTGCGCCACCCACGCCCGAAGTCGCAGAAAAGGAGAATGAAGGGCAACAGCTCAAGCCGGAAGCGGAAGATGTGAGGAACAGGCAGGCGCAATATCCCGAAAATGCACCGCCGCAGATACGCAGTCCGGCGGATAGTATCGTTGCCAACCATGTCATAATCGGGCGTCCGGGACTGTATGCCAAGGAGGAAACCCGGTCCAAAGGATTGAAAATATAACCTAAGGAATTTTATCTGAAGTATTAATAAGGGCTATCCCAAAAGGTCTAAAAGTAAATTTTATCCTTTCTGCAAGTATCTATAGGATGGCAACTGCATTTTTTTCTTTTTGGGCAGCCCTTATTAAAATTTATTCTTATTTTAGGTTATATACATTCATGTCCATTTATGTAAAAAATTCCTGCTGACCTTGTTTATGTCTTGTCAGTCACCATTTGCAAAACCATATTTGACCCTCAAAGAGGCTGAATTTGATAAGTAACTTGCTACATACTCATAATAAGGAGCTAAATAGAACACGAATGGGAAATACACAAATGCTAAACTAAAGAAGATATTGGCCAAAATAAACGCTATACCGAGAGAGAAACTTGATTTTTCAACTTCCTAAAACGGTGTTGTTCAAACATTTCTACTTATTTGTACTTGCCAGTTGAACCTACGCTTCCCTAATAAAATGTCTATGGTAAAAAGTTAAAAAATCCTCCCACTTTTGTTAGATATATTTTTTTGTGTAATTTTGTAATCGTTATGCGGCAGTAATAATATACATATTAATACGAGTTAGTAATCCTGTAGTTCTCATATGCTACGAGGAGGTATTAAAAGGTGCGTTTCGACAATGCATCTACTGTAGTATATTATTGCTTAATCCAAATGAATATTATAAATTTAGGAATTCTTGCTCACATTGATGCAGGAAAAACTTCCGTAACCGAGAATCTGCTGTTTGCCAGTGGAGCAACGGAAAAGTGCGGCCGTGTGGATAATGGTGACACCATAACGGACTCTATGGATATAGAGAAACGTAGAGGAATTACTGTCCGGGCTTCTACGACATCTATTATCTGGAATGGAGTGAAATGCAATATCATTGACACTCCGGGACACATGGATTTTATTGCGGAAGTGGAGCGGACATTCAAAATGCTTGATGGAGCAGTCCTCATCTTATCCGCAAAGGAAGGCATACAAGCGCAGACAAAGTTGCTGTTCAGTACTTTACAAAAGCTGCAAATCCCGACAATTATATTTATCAATAAGATTGACCGTGCCGGTGTGAATTTGGAGCGTTTGTATATGGATATAAAAACAAATCTGTCGCAAGATGTCCTGTTTATGCAAACTGTTGTCGATGGATCGGTTTATCCGGTTTGCTCCCAAACATATATAAAGGAAGAATACAAAGAATTTGTATGCAACCATGACGACGATATATTAGAACGATATTTGGCGGATAGCGAAATTTCACCGGCTGATTATTGGAATACGATAATCGCTCTTGTGGCAAAAGCCAAAGTCTATCCGGTGCTACATGGATCAGCAATGTTCAATATCGGTATCAATGAGTTGTTGGACGCCATTTCTTCTTTTATACTTCCTCCGGCATCAGTCTCAAACAGACTTTCAGCTTATCTCTATAAGATAGAGCATGACCCCAAAGGGCATAAAAGAAGTTTTCTTAAAATAATTGACGGAAGTCTGAGACTTCGAGACGTTGTAAGAATCAACGATTCGGAAAAATTCATCAAGATTAAAAATCTAAAGACTATTTATCAGGGCAGAGAGATAAATGTTGATGAAGTGGGTGCCAATGATATCGCGATTGTAGAAGATATAGAAGATTTTCGAATCGGAGATTATTTAGGTGCTAAACCTTGTTTGATTCAAGGATTATCTCATCAGCATCCCGCTCTCAAATCCTCCGTCCGGCCAAATAAGCCCGAAGAGAGAAGCAAGGTGATATCCGCTCTGAATACATTGTGGATTGAAGACCCGTCTTTGTCCTTTTCCATAAACTCATATAGTGATGAATTGGAAATCTCGTTATATGGTTTGACCCAAAAGGAAATCATACAGACATTGCTGGAAGAACGATTTTCCGTAAAGGTCCATTTTGATGAGATCAAGACTATCTACAAAGAACGACCTATAAAAAAGGTCAATAAGATTATTCAGATCGAAGTACCACCCAACCCTTACTGGGCCACAATAGGGCTGACTCTTGAACCCTTACCGTTAGGGGCAGGGTTGCAAATCGAAAGTGACATCTCCTATGGTTATCTGAACCATTCTTTTCAAAATGCCGTTTTTGAAGGGATTCGTATGTCTTGCCAATCTGGTTTACATGGATGGGAAGTGACAGATCTGAAAGTAACTTTTACTCAAGCCGAGTATTATAGCCCGGTAAGTACACCTGCTGATTTCAGACAGCTGACCCCTTATGTCTTCAGGCTGGCTTTGCAACAGTCAGGTGTGGACATTCTCGAACCGATGCTCTGTTTTGAGTTGCAGATACCCCAAGTAGCGAGTTCCAAAGCTATTACAGATTTGCAAAAACTGATGTCTGAGATTGAAGACATCAGTTGTAATAATGAGTGGTGTCATATTAAAGGGAAAGTTCCATTAAATACAAGTAAAGACTATGCCTCAGAAGTAAGTTCGTACACTAAGGGCTTAGGCATTTTTATGGTTAAGCCATGTGGGTATCAAATAACAAAAGACGGTTATTCTGATAATATCCGCATGAACGAAAAAGATAAACTTTTATTCATGTTCCAAAAATCAATGTCATTAAAATAATGGAGCGGTCAGGAAATTTCTATAAGGCAATACGGTTGGGATATATACTTATCTCCATTCTTATCGGATGTATGGCATATAATAGCCTCTATGAATGGCAGGAGATAGAAGCATTAGAACTTGGCAATAAAAAAATAGACGAGCTCCGAAAAGAAATAAACAATATCAATATTCAAATGATAAAATTTTCTCTATTGGGTGAAACAATACTGGAATGGAACGATAAAGATATCGAGCATTACCATGCACGGCGTATGGCAATGGACAGTATGCTCTGCCGTTTCAAGGCCACCTATCCAGCAGAGCGCATCGATAGTGTGCGCAGTCTTTTAGAGGATAAGGAACGACAGATGTTCCAGATAGTCCGGTTAATGGATGAACAACAATCTATTAACAAGAAGATAGCCAATCAAATTCCGGTTATTGTACAGAAAAGTGTGCAGGAACAGTCCAAAAAGCCAAAACGAAAAGGTTTCTTAGGCATATTCGGCAAAAAAAAGGAAGTAACTCCAGCAGTATCAACCACTATCCTTCATTCGGTCAATAGAAACGTAATCAGCGAACAGAAAGTGCAGGATCGCCAATTGTCGGAACAAGCCGACAGCCTTGCAGCTCGTAATGCAGAACTTAACAGACAACTGCAAGAATTGATTTGCCAAATAGAAGAAAAGGTACAAACCGAACTGCAAAGCCGGGAAAACGAAATAGTTGCCATGCGTGAAAAGTCATTTATGCAAGTAGGCGGTTTAATGGGATTCGTTCTTCTATTGTTGTTAATTTCCTACATCATCATACATCGTGATGCAAAAAGCATTAAACAATACAAGCACAAGACAACTGATTTGATAAGGCAACTGGAACAATCCGTACAACGGAACGAGGCACTGATAACGTCAAGGAAGAAGGCGGTACATACTATCACCCATGAACTGCGCACACCGCTGACAGCAATAACAGGCTATGCCGGACTGATACGGAAAGAACAGTGTGAGGATAAGTCCGGGCAGTATATCCAAAACATACTGCAATCCTCCGACCGTATGCGGGATATGCTTAACACTTTGCTTGACTTCTTCCGCCTGGACAACGGCAAGGAACAGCCCCGTCTGTCACCCTGCCGGATTTCAGCAATCACGCACACACTTGAAACGGAGTTCATGCCTGTTGCCGTGAACAAAGGGCTGTCCTTGTCCGTGAAGACTGGACACGATGCCATTGTATTGACCGACAAAGAGCGAATAATACAAATCGGGAATAACCTGCTGTCAAACGCTGTCAAGTTCACAGAAGAAGGCGGTGTTTCTTTGATTACTGAATATGATAATGGAGTTCTGACACTGGTCGTTGAAGATACAGGTACAGGCATGACAGAAGAGGAACAGAAACAAGCGTTCGGTGCGTTTGAACGTCTATCAAATGCCGCCGCAAAGGAGGGTTTCGGGCTTGGGCTTGCCATAATGCGTAATATTGTGTCGATGCTTGGCGGAACAATCCGTTTAGACAGCAAGAAAGGGAAAGGCAGTCGTTTCACAGTTGAAATTTCTATGCAGGAAGCTGAAGAACAGCTTGGATATACAAGCAATACACCTGTTTATCATAACAATAAATTCCATGATGTTGTCGCCATTGACAATGATGAGGTATTACTTCTGATGCTGAAAGAGATGTATTCCCAAGAAGGAATACACTGCGACACTTGCACCGATGCTGCGGCACTGATGGAAATGATACGCCAGAAAGAATACAGCCTGTTGCTGACAGACTTGAATATGCCCGATATAAACGGTTTCGAATTGCTGGAACTGTTGCGTTCGTCCAACGTGGGCAATTCACCAACAATCCCGGTGGTTGTGGCAACCGCTTCGGGCAGTTGTAACAAAGGGGAACTATTGGCAAAAGGCTTTGCCGGATGCCTGTTCAAACCGTTCTCCATATCGGAACTGATGGAGGTTTCCGACAGGTGTGCCATAAAAGCGACACCGGACGGGAAACCGGACTTTTCCGCCTTATTGTCCTATGGCAATGAAGCCGTCATGCTGGAAAAGTTGATAACTGAAACAGAAAAGGAAATGCAGGCGGTACGGGATGCAGCAAAAGAAAAAGACCTGCAAAAGCTGGATTCCCTGATCCACCACCTGCGCAGTTCGTGGGAGGTGCTCCGTGCCGACCAACCGCTGAATGTACTTTACGGATTGCTTCGTGGCGATGCTCTCCCGGATGGTGAAGCGTTAAGCCATGCCGTGACTGCCGTGCTGGATAAGGGAGTGGAAATAATACGGTTGGCAGAAGAGGAAAGGAGAAAATACGAAGATGAATAAGACAAAAATAATTGTGGTGGAAGACAACATCGTGTATTGCGAATATGTCTGCAATATGCTGTCACGGGAGGGCTACCGCAATATGAAGGCTTACCACCTCTCAACCGCGAAGAAACATCTGCAACAGGCAACAGATAATGATATCGTGGTTGCCGACCTGCGTCTGCCTGACGGCAGTGGCATAGACCTTTTGTGCTGGATGCGAAAGGAGGGAAAGATGCAGCCCTTCATCATTATGACCGACTACGCCGAAGTTAATACCGCCGTGGAAAGCATGAAACTCGGCTCGATAGACTATATTCCCAAACAGCTTGTGGAGGATAAACTTGTCCCCCTGATCCGTTCCATACTGAAAGAACGTCAGGCAGGACAACGCCGTATGCCTATATTCGCCCGTGAAGGTTCCGCCTTTCAGAAAATCATGCACCGCATAAGGCTGGTAGCCGCCACCGATATGAGCGTGATGATATTTGGTGAGAACGGCACGGGCAAGGAGCATATTGCCCACCTGTTGCATGACAAGAGCAAACGTGCAGGCAAGCCATTTGTGGCGGTGGACTGCGGTTCACTCTCCAAAGAGCTTGCACCGTCGGCTTTCTTCGGACACGTCAAAGGTGCATTTACAGGTGCGGACAATGCCAAGAAAGGATATTTCCATGAGGCGGAAGGCGGCACGTTGTTTCTGGACGAGGTAGGAAACCTCGCGTTGGAAACCCAACAGATGTTGCTCCGTGCCATACAGGAGAGGCGGTATCGCCCGGTCGGAGACAAGGCAGACCGGAATTTCAATGTCCGCATCATCGCTGCTACCAATGAAGATTTGGAGGTATCGGTGAATGAAAAGCGTTTTCGGCAGGATCTTCTGTACCGCCTGCACGACTTCGGGATAACCGTTCCTCCGTTGCGTGACTGTCAAGAAGACATTATGCCGCTGGCAGAGTTCTTCCGTGATATGGCAAACAGAGAGCTGGAGTGTAGCGTGAGCGGGTTCAGTTCCGAAGCACGTAAAGCGTTGCTGACACACGCATGGCCGGGCAACGTGCGGGAACTTCGGCAGAAAGTTATGGGTGCTGTATTGCAGGCGCAGGAAGGTGTTGTCATGAAAGAGCATCTGGAACTTGCCGTGACGAAACCGACCTCTACTGTCAGCTTCGCCTTGCGCAATGACGCGGAGGATAAGGAGCGGATATTGCGTGCGTTGAAACAGGCAAACGGCAACCGGAGTGTCGCCGCAGAACTGCTCGGCATAGGCAGGACAACACTATACAGCAAACTTGAAGAGTATGGACTTAAATATAAATTCAAGCAATCATAGCCCGTAATTCACTGAATTTGGCTATCTTTGCATAACATTTGAGAAAAACGGCGATTGGCAGGAGCTTTTCGCCGCCAACATATAGGATAAGACCGCAAGGCGTTTCAAGCGAAAATCTGGTAAATTGGAACTACGGAGACGATTGCGTGATGCTTATGCTATGCTTACGCATAGCGTGCATTCACGTACTCTCCGTAAAGGCTTTACCAGAGCCATCGCTTGAAGGTAGTGTGAATTGCACGCTACTTTTTTACCCTTGCCTAACGAAAGGAAACGATTATGGGTAAAGTTCAGATTCTCGCCGTACTGACGATGGACGGATGTCTTTCTTCAGAGTTATATGATAAAGCACATCAGGATTTGTGCCTTGACCGTTGCGGTCTTGATGAAATCAGGAAGAAAGCCTTTTACCGTGTGACACCGGACTATTCCATTTCAATGCTGCACGAATGGAGAAAAGACTGCACAAACATCCGTTACCTCGCGGAAGCCACACCGGACACGGCAGACTATATAAACGGACTGCTGCGGATGCACGCTGTGGATGAAATCATACTATACACCGTTCCTTTCATATCCGGAAGCGGACGACATTTTTTTAAGTCGGCTCTGCCAGAGCAACACTGGACGCTTTCCTCTTTGAAAAGCTATCCCAACGGTGTATGTCGCATTATCTATATCCTTGATAAAAAAGCAAGATAGCCAAAATGTGCGGCAAGCATACATTTCTATTTTCAGGAATAGAATAAATGTTCCGATTACAAACAATTTAAGTCGGAGATAATTTGTCCTTGTGAAAAAATACTGAATTTTATACCTCTGAAATCCAGCACTTTGTAAAATTGAGTGTTGGATTTTTTATTTTCTGCCGCGTTTTTTGCCAATTATATTCATGTGCGCACGCAGAAAACAAAGTGTAATTTTCAAAATTGACAGAACCATGAATTATTTCTTGCTGGCGGAAACCGACTTTTTCCGCCTGATAAACGAAGCCGGCGACTGCAATATGGAAACGGCATACACGGCTTTCGCCACCCAAGTGATCGAACTGTGCAACGGCGGCATGGACATGAACCTTACCGTCATCGCGCTTGCCTACATCGAAATCGAGTTGCAGCACCATCCCGTACGTAATCTGTCAGAAGAAAAAAGAGAGATTGCCGCCTACGTCAGCAAGGCTCTGTCTTTCGTAAGAAAGATGCAGAAATTCCTTGCCACGCCCCAAGTGCCACCACTAATATCCGCCAACAACGCAACAGAAACCACCGCCAGCCTTCTTCAATGGACGGGCAATGCCATCGACCTCGTGGAACTTATCTACGGCATAGACGTGATGGGCTGCATCAACAACGGCAATATGCCGCTCAAACAGCTCGCCCCACTTCTCTATAAGATATTCGGGGTTGATTCTAAAGACTGCTACCGCTTCTACACTGATATCAAACGCCGGAAGAACGAAAGCCGCACCTATTTCATTGACAGGATGCAGGAAAAACTGAACGAGAGAATGTTGCGTGATGAGGAGTTGGAGCGGATGAGAAAATAAAAAAATATCCATTACATATGAGAAGACAGGAATACTCGTATCCTGTCTTTTTATTTTCATTTAATTATATATTAATTAGCACAATATATGTGAGTTTTTCATTCCTATAAGGACAAATTTCAGAAACGTATGTCTGGTAAATTATTGAGTCATCATAGTATGAACATATATCATTACTAAAAACAATGAAACAACTTCCATAAGATTGTGGTTGTAAAAATCGCCATTTAATAGCCCGTTTTTTTTGTAAAATTCGCCAATTAAAAAAATATGATTATCTTTGCATTATATTTTATAAGGTATGGAAACAGTAAATAGAATACTTCAAGAGAAGATTACAGCACGAATCGCGCCCAATAAAGCAGTACTGATTTTTGGTGCTCGCCGTGTTGGTAAAACGGTAATGATGCGTAAAATTGTGGACAACTATTCAGGTAGGACGATGATGCTCAACGGCGAAGACTACGACACATTAGCACTATTGGAGAATCGCTCAATAGCCAATTATCGGCATTTATTGGATGGTATTGATTTGCTGGCTATTGATGAGGCACAGAACATACCACAAATCGGTAGTATTCTGAAGTTGATAGTTGATGAAATACCGGGAATAAGTGTCTTGGCAAGTGGTTCTTCGTCATTCGATTTGCTGAATAAGACTGGTGAACCGTTGGTCGGCCGCAGTACGCAATTTCTCCTTACACCATTCTCGCAACGGGAAATCGCACAGACGGAAACGGCACTTGAAACCCGCCAGAACCTCGAAGCGCGCTTGATTTACGGTTCCTATCCCGAAGTAGTAATGATGGAGAACTATGAACGTAAAACAGACTACCTACGTGATATTGTCGGTGCATACCTGCTTAAAGATATCTTAGCAATTGACGGCTTAAAAAATTCGAGCAAGATGCGCGATCTACTGCGATTGATAGCTTTTCAGTTGGGCAGCGAAGTTTCTTACGAAGAGTTAGGTAAACAACTCGGCATGAGCAAGACGACCGTTGAAAAATACCTCGACCTATTGGAAAAGGTCTTCGTTATCTATCGTCTGGGGGCTTATTCGCGTAACCTACGCAAGGAGGTTACAAAAGCTGGCAAGTGGTACTTCTACGACAACGGCATTCGCAATGCCATTATCGGGGCTTTCTCACCGCTGGCCATTCGGCAGGATGTCGGTGCGCTGTGGGAGAACTACATCATCGGAGAGCGGCGCAAAGCGAACTTCAATGAGGGACTGCACAGGGAGTTCTATTTCTGGCGCACCTACGACAAACAGGAAATCGACCTGATTGAGGAGAGTGCCGACAGTCTTACCGCCTTGGAGTTCAAGTGGGGAAATAAAATGCCGGCCGCACCGAAAGCCTTCCAAGAAGCCTATCCCTATGCCGAGTTTCATGTGGTAAATCGGGAGAATTATTTGGAGTTCGTATAATCAATAAATTACGTATATGGAAACAAAACTACAATCCAAACAGCAATATCCGCGGTTTATCCAAAATAAACCGTGTGGTATTGACAAATTCGATGGAGGTTCGCAAGAAAGGTTGGCAAAAACTATTGCTCGCCATTTTTGTCAGAATGATTCATTGGATGAGGAATGTACTTTACCTCGAATTATCGGCATCGAAGGTATTTGGGGATCTGGAAAATCCAACGTGGTTAAAATGTTGGAACGTGAATTATCAGACGACTATTACTTTTTTGAGTATGACGCATGGGGACATCAAGAGGACTTGCAACGCCGCTCTATATTGGAATTGCTTACAAGCAAACTTATTGATGATGGTATCCTATCTGGAAATGCAACAATAAAAGTCAAAGGTGGAGGTACGAAAACCGTATCATGGTCTGAAAAGCTGAAATATTTATTAGCCCGTAAAACGGAGACCGTAACCGAAAGTTAAAAGATAATTCTACCTATACGTTTCCAACGCTTTTGCAAGCGATCACGAATTGCATTGATGAACAGAATGTAAATAAAGATAATATAGGGGCTATATTTACAACCTATCGTTTATTGGCATCTGACGAAGAAAGACCTTTACCTGTAACGTTAGATTCAACCTACATAAATCAGTTGCATTCTGAATTAGAAACTGATGGCCGAAACATTAAAGAGTCTGGATATTACGATTTAGTCGCCATGCAATTGGCACATGGTCATTCCGTTTCCTTAATAGAGGGTGGAGATATAAAATATGTTGCAGAACTCATGGACTATTATGTGGATCATGGAGACTTATTAGTAAATAGTGTGGGATGGAATATACCGCTATTAAATGAAACACTACAATACATGGTAAATCATAAACTTGGCTATAAATTATTGCTCTCAGACATATTGCCCCAATTTGAAGATATTAAGAACAGAATAGGTGTAACGGATGAGGTATTTATCGAGCATTTAGCAGAGTGGAATACCGATTTGGATAAGTATATCACTAAGAACAATATTAAAGATGTAATTCCTGACGCATCTTTTTACGATTTGACCACTAAAATAAGCAATGTCCTGACCGATCATATCAATAAAATAGCGTTCGAAGCGTTGTCTGAAATAAGTGTTGATACATTATACGCCCAAAGAACAGCACATACATCATATTATTGGTTTGTCGCAATAAAACATTTACTGGCTAAAATCAAATCCTTGCCAGATAACTTGACTGAATTTGGCAAAAAGATTCTGATGGATATTGCTTCTGGAACTCAAAGTTTGAATCCTTTCCCTAATTGTTTCAAGAATATAGTTGAAAGATTGGATAAACGAAAAATTAAATCGACAGTTACCGATATAAGAAATGATTTCTGCATCGGTAAAAAGACTATCAATGCAATAAAGTTTCAATTTTTCGAAACATGGCTTAGATCGCATGGTAATTTGAAAAGTCAAGCTGGAGACGTTATTGATAAAATAGTGAAACCTGTAATTTCCGATGGGGCATGCCGTTCATTGATTCTGCAAAACAAAGATTTTTATATGGATTTAATAAATACAGCAGGGGATGATGCTTATGAATTGAAAAAGAGTCTCCGAAACCTCATACAAAAAGATTCAGATCCGCAATTGGTTAAATTTGTCAATTCGATAGATTCAGTACCTGAGGTTGAAACCGCGTAAGTATTTGTCTAACAAGTCCGAATTTTACGATTTTACCCGTCAGAACTGAAGTGCCCCCCAAAAAAATTGTATCCAACTTTTGGGGGTCACTTCAAACTTCGATAGGGATAATTTTCAATTTTGGGGACTTGTTAGACAGTCTCATTATCTGGTAGCAGTTTACACAGCACCGGATCGTTTTTGATACGCTCCAGTTCCTCCTGCACAATCTGCTTCACCTCTTCCTTGATGCGCCGGTAGTTCGCCTGCACCGTTTCCTTCATGCGGTCGTTGCCGTCCTCGTCCGTGAAGTTTGTAATGACGGGAATTTTCTTGTAGGCACTTTCTTCCCGTTTCACCTTTTCGGCATCCACCACAATCTCGCAATGAAAAATCTTCTGCTCGATACGCTCGTTGAAGTTGTCGGATACAGAACCGACAAACATTCCCTGCGTAAGCCCGGAAATCTTACTCGGTGGAATGAGCGCGTCCATCTGCGTGTTGATGGAGGTGGAAACATCCTGCCGGTTGATGGAGATGGACTGCCGTTTCTGCAACACCTTACCGAACCGCTCGGAGAGCGTCTTGGCTGTTTCCCCCACCACCTGACCGGAGAAAATATTGCCGACAGTGTTCATCACCACTTTCGCCTCTTTGTCCCCGTAGTCACGCACTAACTGGCTGAAATCCTGAAAGCCCAGACACACGGCAACCTTGTTGCTTCGGGCGGTAGCTATAAGATTGTCCAACCCTTTGAAGTATATTGTGGGCAACTCGTCGATGATGACCGATGACTTCAGCATCCCCTTCTTGTTGATGAGCTTCACGATACGGGAATTATACAGACCGAGTGCCGCACCGTAGATATTCTGACGGTCGGGATTGTTACCCACGCAGAGGATTTTCGGCTCTTCGGGATTGTTGATGTCCAGCGTAAACTCGCTGTCTGACATCACCCAGTAGAGCTGCGGTGAAATCATCCTCGAAAGCGGGATTTTTGCCGACGCTATCTGACCCATGAGCTGCTCCGCAGCCCCTCCAAGCCACGCATCCATGAACGGCGAAAGGTAGTTCTCCAGCTCCGGATAAGAGGTCAGTATCGGAAATATATCCTCGTAACGGCGGTTCAGAAACTCGATAGCATGGGGAAACGTGCAAAACTTCCCGTTCTGATAGATTTTGAGATACCAGATAATACTGGCAAACAGAATGATAGGTGACTCCACGAAGAAGTCGCCCTGCTTTTGCACCCACGTTTTATTGAGGTTGAGCATTATTGTGTAGGCACTCTCATAGGCATCCGTAATATCTTCCATAAAATCCGGGTGAATGGGATTGCACCGATGAGAGCGTCGCGGGTCGTCGAAGTTGATCACATAGAACTTCGGCTTTACCTTGTAGCCGTCCGGGTGGTTCAGCAAATGGTTGTAGGCAATAGTAGATAGGTCGGGATACTTGAAATCGTAGATGTATTGACTAAAGCCCTTTTCAATCTGTTGCTTGATAAAATTGTTTACCACGGCATAGGACTTGCCGCTGCCCGGCGTACCCAACACGATGGACGCACGGAAGGGATTAACTACATTGATCCAACCGTTGTTCCAGCGTTTCCTGTAATAGAAACGTGTCGGCAGATTGACCGAATACTCGCTTTCGATAAGCCTCGTTTCCTGCATGAAACTCTCGTTCTCGTTGTTGAAAACATCCTCCATCAAATTGTGTTTCAACAGGCGGCTCATCCACAGACCACCCATCAACAGGCAGACATAGCCCGTTCCAATGGTAAGGACATACAGTCCCGTCACCGCTTCAAGCGGCAGCGGCAGGGGCAGCAACCACCAGTTCAGGAAAAACAGCACGAACCCGACGGCAAATGCTGTCCAGATTCTCCCCCAAGTGATTTTCTCACCCTTGACACCCTTCGTACCCAGACAGGACAAGGCAAGCAAAAGGACGGAAAACAGCTTCGTGTAGAGAATGGAATGGAACAGCCCCGCCGTGCGGTCGAAGTTCAGAAGGATTTTGTCCACCACGCCGATGTTCACGCCCCACAGCCGGATGGCTTCGTAGCAGAACCAGTACACGTTCATGACCACTAAAATGATACTCACGGCACGCAGAAAATCCATGATTTTCGCCAATGCCCTCAAATCGTCTTCTTGTTGTGACATACATTGATTTTTTAATTGTTGATACTCTGATTACATACCCAAGCCCTTGCGTTTTTTCTTCTTTTTGCGCTTCATCGCCCGGATGAAAGCCTCTTCCTCGGCATCTACCGCCGGACCTTCGGGAGTGAGCAAGCCCATACCGCCCGATATATCTTCACTGTCGTAGGCGGTCTGCCCGTGTGCCTTGTCCGCAGCATCCACAGGGATGGATAGCGGTATCGGCGGTTGTCCGGCGTATGGCAGGGTGAAGTGTTCCTGCAAGGCATTCGCCGAAAGCTCCTTACCCATGCGCGAACCGTTCAGCACGCATCCCGTGCGGTGGTCGATGAAGGTAGCCCCATAGATGCGCCCTTCCTCTGTGTAGCGCAGTACGGTGTCGATGCCCTTCTCTTTGAGTTGGGATACAAATTTGTCCTTGTCATAAGTGCCTTGCAGCACGGAAAGGACGGTGCGTTTCGTCATGTCTGCCAGTTTCCTATCCTTGATTTCCGATTTGGAACGGACAAACTTCTTCTGTACGGCTTCATAGCCTGCGGACTTCCCGAAAAGCGAGGATTTGAACGGGTTGCCCACCTTGTTACCCTTGTCGTCCGTGACGGAATAGACCAGCCCGTGATACTCCCGTCCGCGCACGTTGCCCCTCGCTTCCTCCACCGTCATATTATATAAGGAAAGGAGCGCACGGTATTCGCCCATCGTCTGGAAACGGTACTGCCCATTCAGAGCCTTCACGGTGTTGCCTACCTGCTTCTTCACATCACCTGCCGATGCGGCCACCTTGCGCAACGGATTATCCAATCTCTGATTTTTACGTTCTGCCGGATGCAATCCGTACTTCTGTTCCAGTTCCCTGCGGATACGGTCGCTGCGGCGGTAGAGAAAATCCCGGTTGAGCCTTTTCCCGTTCTCGTCCACGTTGACCGTCACGATGTGCAGGTGGTGGCGGTCGATGTCCTCGTGCTTGAATACAAGATAAGGCTGGTTTCCGAAACCGAGTTTTTCCAGATACTCGCGGGCGATATTCTGCAACTCAATATCGGTCAGCACATCCTCCGGGTGCGGGTTGAGAGAGATATGCACCACCGGCTTCTCGATCTTCATCTGCGGTGGCAGGAAGGTGAGAAAACCCTCCATCGCCTTGCCTATGTCCACCGTTCCCGAACCGTCATTGTAGATGCGGTTGGTGGTGAGAAGCCGCCCCTGCGCCTCGTTAATCTTCTCCCCGTTGTAGGCAATCGCGCCGTACAACGAACTTCCTACACTGATTTTTGCGACCATTTTGCCTCCATTTCCCTTGAAAGTTCCACAATCCGGCGGCTCAGTTTCACGAGTTCGACGGTGTGTTGCTCTAATTTGTAGAGCAACGCCATCGCCTTTTTCTCTGAAAAATGCAGCCTCAGTTCCTTCACGACTTGGTTGTAATTCGTACCCACGGCACGGAATTGTGCATGAAAATCCGACAGTTTGGTGTAATAGTCCACCAACGTCTTGTCCACCTTCAGCACCTTGAACGGTTGCCCGAAGAAGTGCGCTTTGAGGAAAACAGACCGTGCATAGACACCCGATTTTCCGAACATGGCGAGGAAACGGTTGTGTTCCTCCTCGTTGAAACGGACGGTGTACCGGTACACCGCCGGATCAAGTTTGGGATTTCTCCCTGATTTGCTTTTCCTTTTCTCTTTCATATTACTTTGGATTTAGCGGATTGACGGCATAAGCCGCCGCTTCGGATTACAGCACCGCAGTTCTGAAAGGCTTCCCGACTTCGGAGGGAAAGCCCGCCCCCTGCAAGGGCAAGTGCTTTTCGTGGCTGCTCAAAATATTTTGAGCGGCTGAAAAGACATCTTGCTATGTTCAGGTGAACATAAAAATCCGTCAGGGGACGGATTGGGAAAATACCTTTCAGGACTCCGGGCCGCGCGTCATCGGCGAACCCTGCTGTCCGGGTGCAAAGTTACGCCCTTAAAGCGGTATCGGACAGATGCTTGACCCGGTCAATGACTGCCAACCGGCGCAACGTGCCGCCACTTGCCGGAGAAGTGATACAGGTTCCAAAATATACTTGTTTATTTGCAGCATGATTCAAGAAACGAACGATTTGAAGATATGATAAACGGAACATTCAAATACCCGGAAATCCGCTTCTTCGGATACTTGCCGAAACGGATACCCGAACCGTCGGAAACCCGGTTCTCCGACAATTCGGTGACGTATGGATTCAATGACTTCATGACGCAATGTCGTCAATCACCATTTGTCCGACGCACCGCTTCACCACAGAACCGGATACGCGACGACCCGCCTGCGTGTGTAGTCACGGAAGCGGATGGTGCGACAGCCAAATCCGTATGGAAACAGAAAAACAAATCATCAACAATTAAAATAAATGGAACTATGAGTAAGGAAATCTTCGTTGCATTCGCAACACAGAAAGGTGGCATCGGCAAATCCACTGTCACGGCACTTGCCGCCAGCTACCTGCACAACGTGAAAGGCTACAATGTCGCCGTCGTGGACTGCGACGACCCGCAGCACAGCATCCACGGGCTGCGCGAACACGAAATGGGGCTTATCGACAGCAGCACCTACTTCAAGGCTCTCGCTTGCGACCATTTCCGCCGGATCAAAAAGAACGCCTACACCATCGTCAAAAGCAATGCGGTGAACGCCCTCGACGATGCCGAGAGGATGATTGCCACTGAGGACGTGAAACCCGACGTGGTGTTCTTCGACATGCCCGGCACACTCCGAAGCAACGGCGTGATAAAGACGCTCTCGCAGATGGACTACATTTTCACTCCGCTGAGTGCCGACCGCTTTGTCGTGGAGAGTACCCTGAAATTCGTCACGATGTTCCGCGACAGGCTGATGACTACCGGACAGGCGAAAACAAAGGGGCTGCATCTGTTCTGGACGATGGTGGACGGCAGGGAGAGGAACGACTTGTACGGCATCTACGAGGAAGTGATAGCCGAAATGGGCTTTCCGGTACTTTCCACCCGCTTGCCCGACAGCAAGAAGTTCCGCCGTGACCTTTCGGAAGAGCGCAAGAGCGTTTTCCGCTCCACCATCTTCCCGATGGACACGGCACTGCTGAAAGGGAGTGGCATCCGGGAGTTTTCCGAAGAGATAAGCGACATCATCAGACCGCAGTGAGCATGGGCAGCAGGAAAGTGAACACGGAAGGCATCGACGAGGAACTGCTGTTAGCCTCCATCGGGCGGCGCACACAGGACGGGACACTGCGCCCCGCACAGGAAGTACCCGCAGCTGCACCGACCGAAGAGGACACCGCCGCACCGGAACCATCTCCTGTGCAACCCGTAACACGGGAAAAAGCGCAGAGGGAAAGTGGACGCCGGAAAAGGCAGGACGAGGACTACAACGAGCTATTCCTGCGCCGCAACGAGATAAAGACCCGCCAATGTGTCTATATCAGCCGTGACGTCCACGGCAAGATCCTCAGAATCGTGAACGACATCGCCGGAGGGGAAATCTCAGTAGGCGGATATGTGGATACCGTGCTGCGCCAGCATCTGGAACAGCACAAGGAGAGAATCAACGAACTGTACAAGAAACAACGTGAAGATCTGATTTGAAAATGGAAAAAGAAATGACACCGAATGAAAAAAGACCACAGCAAGACTGCGGAGGTATGTTTACCCAAGTGCAGGCGAGTGTGGAAATACTGTCGCCTGTCCCGGTAAGCGGCAAATGCAGTGAGAAGGACTATGAACGCCTGTTCATCCGCGACCCGGAAGTAAAGGCACGTGAGGGGAAGATGGCGTATGTGCGCCCGGAGTACCACGAGCGTATCATGCGTATCACCCGTGTAATCGGGCATGACCGGCTTACGCTGTCCGCTTACATCGACCATGTGCTGACGCACCACTTCAACCAGTGCGAAGATGCGATAAAGAGCCTTTATGCCCGAAATTACAATTCAGTATTCTAACCAAAAACGGAAGGATATGAATTACACAATCAGCATGACAGACATTCTGCTGGCGGTATCGGTCGGCTGCAACCTCTGGTTCCTGTTCCTGCTCCTTTACGAGCGCATCATGGACACGCGGATTGTCCGCTTCTTCAAGGGCATTGTCGGATTATGGCGGTCACTGGACGGGAATGAGGCTAAACGCATAGCGGCACACGAGGAAGTCCCTGCGGAAAAGGCGGACATCATCGGCAAGAGCCGTTTCAGGATGGCATCCACCCGGACAACCGCTGCCATACCGACGCAAGAAGCCGCCACTATTGAAAAAGGCATTGAGCTGTCGGAGGAAGAGGCTACTTTTGACGACGGAAAAACGGGAAACGCATCCCGCCCGGCACAAGTCCCGGAGGAAAAACTCGATGAGACCTTCACGAGCATACCGCCGGAGGAACTGGGATACGGGGACGACGAACCGGAAGAGGACGCCTCGGACACGCCACGGGCTTCGGGCAGCAGCTTTGACGAGATTGACGACGCCTGCAAGACCGCCAAAAACCCGGACGCGACACAGGCGGAACGTGAAAAGGCGGCTAAGGTGTTCACCGACATGGAGGGCACGGAGTTGTACGAGAAAATGATGGAAGGCTCTTCGGAGATAGGCATCCGCATCAAGGGGCTTATCGAGATTCGGCTGAAGAAATCTGAAAAGGAGTTCGTCGTGCCGGACAACATCGAGGAGTTCGACATTCGCAACTATGTATGACAACAATAAAAGAAATGAACATGAAAGAATGACATCAACCCACGCGGCGAGGAAACGCAAGGCGCATCCCCATCCGCAACGGACACGCCCACGTCCGTGGAAACAAACGGGCATCCACTAAAACCAAAGTAAAGAAACAAAGTATCAACCGCCCGACAAAGGACCATCCACCCTTTTGACGGCAAAAAACAAGAACAGTTTATGAACAAGAACATCTTGAAAAACAGAAAAGCAATCCTCTCCGCGGCACTTGTCATCGCCGCAACCGCCTCCGCTTTCGCGCAGGGAAACGGCATCGCGGGCATCAACGAAGCCACCTCTATGGTGAGTTCTTATTTCGACCCCGGAACTAAACTGATATACGCCATCGGTGCAGTCGTCGGGCTTATCGGGGGCGTAAAAGTGTACGGCAAGTTTTCATCGGGCGACCCCGACACCAGCAAGACAGCCGCCTCGTGGTTCGGCGCGTGCATCTTCCTGATTGTTGCCGCCACCATCCTGCGCTCATTCTTCCTTTAATAAATAATGTATGGCTGAATACCCAATCAACAAGGGTATCGGCCGTCCGGTAGAGTTCAAGGGCTTGAAGGCACAGTACCTCTTCATCTTCTGCGGAGGTCTGCTGGCTCTCTTCGTCCTGTTCGTCATCCTCTACATGGTCGGTATCGACCAGTGGATATGTATCGGCTTCGGCGCGGCATCGTCCTCCCTCCTTGTATGGCAGACCTTCGCGCTGAACGCCCGGTACGGTGAACACGGGCTGATGAAATTAGGAGCGGCACGGAGCCATCCCCGATACCTTATCAACCGGCGGCGGATAACCCGTCTGTTCAAACGACAACGAAAGGAAGAAAGACAATGAGGAATACATCGAAAATGACAACACTGGAAAACAGGTTCCCACTTTTAGCGGTGGAGCATGGCTGCATCATCTCAAAGGACGCCGACATCACGGTGGCTTTCGAGGTGGAACTACCGGAACTTTACACCGTGACGGGTGCGGAGTACGAGGCGATACACAGTTGCTGGTGCAAGGCTATCAAGGTGCTGCCGGACTACTCCGTCGTCCACAAACAGGACTGGGTGCGACATGATGTCGTGTAAGTGATTGTTTAACAAATAATTTAAGTCATCGAGTATGACATAAAACAAAGATTAAACCTGCTGTTTCGTCAGCAGTAGCC
>CABJAJ010000008.1 GCA_902363575.1 Rikenellaceae bacterium
GTCCGCCGGTCGCCATCAAAGTATTGCTACTTCATGCTGCCCCTCGACTTGCATGTGTTAAGCCTGCCGCTAGCGTTCATCCTGAGCCAGGATCAAACTCTCCATTGTAAAAATCATAATGTATCGTTAGAGTCCTGACTACTCAGTTTCCTAAAAGGAAATTGACAGATAAATACTACATTCTTTTTCTCTCAATAAACCAGTAATTCAAAGAACCTTGTTGAAAAAATCCCGCACATTTGTAGTGCGAAAGGACTGCAAAGATAAATCATCTTTTTGAATCCTGCAAATCTTTTTTCAAGAACTTTGCATTTTTGAAAAAACTTTGTTTCAGTTGTTTCCAGCCCCGTCTCGGGAACTTTCGGCCTTTCGGCAACCCCGTTTTTTCTCAAACGCGGATGCAAAGGTAGCCACTATTTTCAAATCTGCAAATATTTTCGCATCTTTTTTCTCAAAAAAATCACGATTATCCCTTCAAACGGCCCAATACCTCTATATATTATGCGAACGGCCCGGAAATGCGCATTGCATTTCCGGGCACGTTACCTTAGCGGGACCTATCAGAGCCAACCGCCGTTAGAAGCAATCTGCGGACGTGCGACCACGACAAGCTGTTTCGAGACGATCGTTCCGCCGATATTGGTGCGCAGGGTCAGGGAAGCCGAGCCCGTATTGGCACAGACCACAATCAGTTTATTCCCCTTGACCAGGCTCGAAAGCCCCAGCGCACGTTCATCCTCCTGGGATACGGAGACGGCGAACGTCAGGTTCTCGGATGCACCGAAATACTTCGACAGGTCGATCTCCGTCGCTTCGTTCTGCTTGATCCAGATTGCCGCCGTTCCCTCGATCGAGAGCAGAAGTTTGTAGGCATCCGTATAGCCGCCGCCCATCTTGCCCACGTAATTGGGCAGGTGCATGGTCCGGGGATAGGCTTCGCCATAATATTTATAGAAATAATAATAATCCTTTTCCCCTTCCAGATAGGAGTTGATATCGTTGACCGAGGTCAGGAGCAGCGAACGGAACTCGTCGGCCGTAAAGTGCTTGCCGAGTTTGACGGCATACGAGAGGCCGAGCGCGGCAACGCCCGACACATGGGGACAGGCCATCGAGGTGCCTTCCATGTACCCGTAAAGGCCGAAAGCATCGGTCTGGGTCGAAAGGATGGTTCCCGCGTCGTCCAGGGTGTAATCCGAATCTCCGCCGGGAGCCGCAATATCGGCCGCCTGACCGTAATTGGTGAACGTGGAGGGCGTAAAATCCGGAGCAAAGGCCGTAACACACACCACACCGCCATAAGATGCCGGATAACCGGGCATGCGGGCGGACTCATTGCCCGCCGCGAAAATGGCCAGACCGCCTGTCATCGGCGAGGCCGGATTGTCCTTGCCGGCATTGGCGATGAAATAGTCGATCGCGTCTTTCTCGGCCGAACAGGCTCTAGCCCATGCCGAATCGGAGGTAAAAACACCAGCATCGTATCCCCAGCTGCACTGCAGGATCAGCGCGCCGTTGTCGGCTGCATACCTGATCGCATTGGCCGTCGCATCGGCAGTTGCCCCATCCTCGCCGTCGAAGATTTGGAGCGACATAATTTTCACGCCGTCATTCGAGCCCGAACCGCCTGCGATACCGCAAACGCCGCGTCCGTTGTTATTCACGGCGGCGATCGTTCCGGCCACATGCGTTCCGTGGCCGACGTCATCGGGATTGGTCCAGGTAATCTTTCCCGTATTCAACACGAAGTTATATCCGTAAATATCGTCCCGATAACCGTTGCCGTCGTCATCCACACCCGTCTGACCGTCCAGCTCGGCTTCATTGACCCACATATTGGCACTCAGGTCCTCATGGCTGTACATGACTCCCTCGTCCACTACGGCAACGATAATCGAAGGATCGCCGGTACAAAGCTTCCAGGCCTCCTTGCAATCGACGTCGGCACCCGCACGAATGGGCGAAGTAAGCGTCTGGTCTCCCGTATTGATATAATGCCACTGCTTATTCAGTTTGGGATCGTCGAAGGGAAGCTCTTCGGCACGGGTCGTCTGCTGCTGTACCCCCCCCCATACCTGATCGAAGGGCACGGGACGCCGGTTCTCGATCCTGCGGACATGGATATTGTACTGCACATAGGAGACCTCGGCAACGGAGGCGAAACGGGCTGCGACCTGCTCCAGCGACTCCTGGTTTCCAAAGCGCACCTTGTACCACAGATGCAGTCCGGCGGCCCTCGCACGGTCTTCCGTTCTCGGATCGACCGTGAAGAGTCTTTCGATCGTCACGCCGCCCATCTCACCGAGCACGTCATCGAAAGCCTCGACACCCGAACGGGTCGCTCCCGAGCGGGTTACACCCTGTTCGAGCCGGCCGATCGCGTCCGGATGGAATTTGACAAGCAGCTCCCCCGCAGACGCACCGCGGGAACTGTAAATAATCTTCGGATTCCGACCGATGTCTTCGCTGCCGGACGTCGGTTCATCGACGTCATCCTGTGCGCAGCCGACGCATGCAGCGGCAAAAAGCACTGCTAAAATACGCTGGGCAAATAATTTCATCATAAATATGGATTTGGAAGATGAAAGGTAGCGATTATTTTCCAATTAGCAAGTTTTCGGCGGAAAATTACGCAAACCTTTATCGCTGTCCCGGTCCGCCCCACCGGAAAAGCGGGTCCGAAGTCTGTCGGCAGCGAAAGAAACCCCGCTTTCATGCGCAAAAGCAGGCAACCTCGGGCTCAACGGCAGCGGAAGGAAGGGCCGGATTCAGCAGGTCGGCAGAGGCGGAGCTGCCGACGAGTTACAGGCGCTTCGACCGTGCGGGAACTATGGCACAGATTCAGCGCTCGACAGGAAGAGGTGGTCCGGCGAACATCCGGCAACAGGCAACGGCTCGAGGAACGCTCAACAGGCTATCGGACAACAGCTCGCCGACCGGCAAGAAAACGAGAAAAAAAGCCGGCAAGAGACGGATGGCAGGCAACTTATGGCCTCTATGGAATAGTTCGGAAACGGACGGATCGCAAGAGGCCCGGCTAAATCTTTTCGGATATACACGCGAAAGCCCCCCCTCCTGAAACGACAAGGGGCCGGACAAATCCGGCCCCTGTGCTTTGTCGCAGAACGAATCGTTACAGCCAACCGCCGTTTGCGGCCACGTTCTTGCGGGATACCACGGCTATCTCGCGGCTTACCTGCGTACCGCCGATCGAAGTCTTCACGGTGAAGATCGCCGCGCCTTCGTTCGTACAGGTAACGGTCATCTTCTCACCTTTGACCGAGAAAGTCATTCCCAGCTTGCTCTTATCGTCGGTCGATACATTGGCGATATAAGTGAGGGTCTTGTTGCCTCCGAAATACTGCGACAGGTCGACGGTATTCTCCGTTCCCTGCTTGATATAAACCGCAGGCAGGCCGCGTACGTTCATCAGCATCTTGTAAGCATCCACGTATCCGTTGCCCATCTTGTGCTTGTAATTGTTCTCCAGATCCATGAATCCGTTGTACGAGGCTTGGGAATTCGACCACGGAGTATAGGATTTCGTGCCGGTCATGTACTGGTCGATGTCATTGACCGAGGCCAACAGCATGGCACGGAACTCCTCGTGCGTAAAACGCTTGCCCAGTTTAACGGCATAGGAGAGACCGAGCGCAGCCACGCCCGCAACATGCGGACAAGCCATCGAAGTGCCCTGCATATAGCCGTACTTGCCCTTGTTGACCGGGAGCGTAGAGAAAATATCCCCGTAGGAGTTGTTGTTATATCCGGCATCGCCGCCAGGAGCTGCGATATCGGCGGGAGCACCGAAATTCGTAAAGCTCGAAGGGGTGAAGTCAGTACCGAGCGCAGTTACTGCGACCACATTGCCATAAGCTGCCGGATAGGAAACCGCCGTATTCTCGTTGCCGGCCGCAAAGATTGCAATACCCCCGTCAAGCGGACCAGTCGGCCGTTTCATCGAGATGAAATAATCGATTGCATCTTTTTCAACTCTGCTGGCAGAAGATCCCCACTCCTCATCGGTTAAGCCTCCCGAGTTGGGTACCCCCCAACTGCACTGAAGAATGAGTGCACCATTATTGGCTGCATATTCGATGCCCCTGGCAACGTCCGAGACTCCGGCCTGTGCACCACCGGTATCGTCAAAAATTTGAATCGACATAATCCGCACGCCGTCGTTATTCCCGGTGCCGCCCGCAACGCCGCAAACACCTATACCGTTGTTATTCACGGCAGCGACCGTGCCGGCCACATGGGTCCCATGCCCGTCGTCGGTGCGGATTTTGCTCGTGTTAGAAGCGAAATTATAACCGTAAATATCGTCCTTGTAACCGTTGCCGTCGTCGTCCACGCCCGTCTGGCCGTTCAACTCGGCTTCGTTGACCCACATGTTGGCTGCCAGGTCTTCATGATCGAACGCTACACCCTCGTCCACAACCGCAACGATGACCGAAGGATCGCCGGCGCAAAGCTCCCATGCAGCAAAAAGATTGACATCGCAACCCGCCTTGATCGGCTGGGTAAGCGACATATCGCCTGTATTGTTGTAATGCCACTGCTTGCTGAGTCTCGGATCGTTGAACGAGGACGAGGCTCGTGTATCGGGCGTCGGATCGACGCCGTCATAAGACACTGCCTTCCCCTTATCAATACGCTGCACGGGTATGTCATATTCCACAAGCGAAACGTCGCCGAGCAGAGAAAACTTCCCGGCAACCTGCTCGAGCGAAACGGAGGGGGCAAATTTCAACTGGTACCAACGATCCAGACCGACACGACGCGCATCCTGCTCGAAGCGCGGATCCAGCACGAAGACCGGCTCGATCGACAGGGCGTCGATTTCATCCATGACCGCATCGAATTCAACCAATCCCGATCGGGAGATCACCCGCTCCGAACGGGTCACACGCGCGGCGACCTTCGCCACGGCCTCTTCGGAGAATTTGACCAGCAAAGTCCCCTCATTGGCCTCACGGGCGCTGTAAACAATTTTCTTCGGATTGCCGCCGATGTTGCCGCCATCGACGCCAGTTCCTTCATCTATTGCGTTTTCGGCGCATCCCGACAGGGCGAATGCGGCGAAAAGGCAGAGCATAATCGAACCAAAAAATTTCATAGTGTTTAAGTTTTGACCCCTAAAGATACGCATTATTTATAAAAATCCAAAAAAACCGTTCGTTTGCACTGTTTTTTATCATCCGATCCATTATTTTGCTACTTTTGCAAAAATTGAACATTCAAGCCCATGAACTGGAAAAAAATTTCCCTGCTCGTCCTCATCCTGCTCGTGGCCGACCAGGCGCTCAAAATATGGGTCAAGACCCACATGACGCTCGACGAGTCGATCGTCGTCTTCCCCGACTGGTTCCAGCTCCGGTTTATCGAAAACAGCGGAGCGGCCTTCGGGATGCGCCTGTCAACGCCGGGCACATTCGACTGGGGCAAGCTGCTGCTGAGCGTGTTCCGCATCTCCATGATCGGCGTGCTGGGGTACCTGATTTACCGCTTCGTAAAAACCCGCGCACCCAAAGGCGTCGTCATCGGAATGGCCCTGATCTTCGCCGGAGCGCTGGGCAACATCCTCGACAGCGCCTTCTACGGAATGATCTTTTCGGCCAGCACCCCCACGACCGTCGCCCATCTGGGCGGTCACTACGCCCCTTTCATGATGGGCAAAGTGGTCGATATGTTCTATTTCCCGCTTTTCCAATGGAACGGTGTGCCCCGCCTGCTCGGATTCCTGGTCGATTCCAACAACTACTTCTTCGGTGCGATCTTCAACCTGGCGGACGCATATATATCGGTAGCGGTCGTTTACCTGCTGCTTTTCCAGTTCCGTTTTTTCAGCAAATGACATTTTTTTGAAAAAACGTTCGTGGAATCGAAAAATTATATTACCTTTGCGCACCGCAATTTCCGAAATGCCCAGGTGGCGGAATAGGTAGACGCGCACGTTTCAGGTGCGTGTGCCGCAAGGCGTGCAGGTTCGATTCCTGTCCTGGGCACGGTGATCCCCGTTAGAGAACTCTGACGGGGATTTTTTACGTCCTGTCCCCTGCGTCCGCTCCGGACGGATGCGAGGCTGCACATACGCCAAGCCACCCGCCGCACCGGATGCTTCGCCCGCGACAAAAAAAGGCCGGGCACGTACATGCCTGGCCCGCCCGATGATGTCGGGGCTATCGGAAACGCACCTCCCGCTGACGTTTCTCATGCGCCGGAGACCGCTCCGCCGAGGCAAGCCGCACGCCCCGACCGGCAGCATCCCGGAAAAATCCGACCGGGCGTACGGGATCGGCCCGCTCCGAAACCCGTTCGGCAGTCGGCAGGAGCGTCGCAACGGGACGCTTTTTCGGGACATCCGGACAGAGTACGGCACCGACGACGGCGGTCGGACGGTGCTTCGCCGTCGTCACTGCGGAACGGTCTGCGCGGACCGTTTTTCGCTCCAGACGCCCGTACGCGCCCTGCGCATCGGTGGCCACGGCCGCATAGGTCAGGCTGCCGCCCCACTCGGCCAGATTGCCCAATTCGCGGGCATCCTGCCGTCCCTGGGCTTTGAGCACGGGAATCATCGCTTCGTCGCTGTAACCCGACAGGTCTTTGAAAGCCCCGGCATACCAGTGCTCGGCATGGGCGTTGGGTTCGAGATGCGCATAGATCACGGCTTTGCCCCGGTAAGAGGCGTATTTGACCGGATCGGCGGCATAAAAATCATCGCCGTCCCGGACTTCGGCCGTGATGACGACCTCCGCCGGACTTCCGGTGGAAAGCGGTTCGGTAACGAATCGCCCGGATTTCATCAGCGGCGTGGTCACGCCCCCGCTGTAACCGAAGGCATAGGCGACATAGGCCGTCCCGGGCTGGAGGTAGCCCTCGGCATCGAGCCGGTGATACCCGACAGTCAGGTAGGCATCGATCCCACTGCCCAGTTGGGCGACCACGGAGCGGACGAAAGCCTCGTCATCCCCGTCGTAGGCGGCATAGGTTTCATAATCGATGCAGTCGGTAAAGTAGGTTTCGTCATCGACCGACGGCCTGAATGTCACCACAGCCCCCAGCGAAGTGATGTTGGTGACCGTGATTTCGACGGTCATCTCCGACTGGGGCACGCGCTCCGTGCGGCAGCGCGCACATGCTACCAGAGTAGTCCGTATCCCGTCGGCGCCGATGCCGAAAACCACGGCAGCGTATTCCGTGTCGGCCGCGAGCTCTTCGAGATCGAGATCGGCGGCGGTGTCGAGCGAACGGACACCCGTAAAGATATACCGGTTGCCGCCCCAGTCCAATCCGTTGCGGTTCTCCTGGGCGATGAATTGCCCGGCCAGCTCGTCGGTCGTGTAGCGGTCGAGGTTGGAAGCGTCGCAGAGTCCCACGTAATAGCGTGTTGCGGGATTCGACGGCGCCACTGTCACGTTCATCCGCGTTGCGGCGACCCGCTCGAATCCGACCGTGAAGGTGCAGTCATCGGTCGGCACGAAAGGCTCCGTGCGGAAAGCGTCTGTCCTGAGATCGGTCGTGGCCACGCCGCTTTCGTCGAGTCCGAAGGCGAACAGCACGTATTCGGTATCGGGATTCAGCTCCCCGAGCGCATTGCTGTCGTCGCCGATGGTCAGGAAGTCGGAGAACGAATAGTCGTATCCAGCCATCTGCCAGATCTCCACCGCCTGACGGATGTACTCGATATTGGTCTGAATCACCTGGTCGGGGGTTCCGAACGCATCGAAGGTCTTGCGCTCTACGCAATCCCAGAAATAGGTGCAGCTCTTGTCGGAGGGGGACACCTCGACGTCGGCCCCGAAAGCCGTCCTACGGGAGACGGAGAAGGTGAACGAGCAGTCGATGCGCCCCACCGCCTCGGTGCGGAAGAGGCTTTTGACAATGCCGGTGGTCGGCTCCCCGAGCGGGGTCATCCCATACGCATAGGCATAATACTCCGTGTCGGGCTTCAGCCCCTCGATCCGGCTGCGCCGCGTTTCGGTCGCAAGGTAGTTGGCGAGCATCTGCTCGAAAGTCACTTCGTAAAGCTCCGCACGCTTGCGGATATACTCCAGGTCGTCGGCGATATAGGCCTCGTCGTCCGGAAAGCGGTCGAAATAGGCCTTCTCGGTGACCAGCGAGAAATAGGAGCCCACACCCTGTGCGGGAACCCACTCCACCGTGATTTGCGAGGTAGCGGGCTCGGAGCAGGTGATTCGGAAGAGCGGCTCCTCGCCGGCAGCGGACTGACGAACGATGACACGCACCGTTTGCGCACCGGCTAACTCGAGCGTCACCGTGCCGGTGCGGGCAGCCTCGTCGGGATTCGGATCGGCCGCAAAGCGGACCCGGCCGGCCTGCGACGCATCGAAATCATGCAGCCACTCTTCCGTGCACGACGCGCTGACGCGGACGTCGGAGCCGGCGTTTTCCAGCGTGTAGCCGATCTCGCACGGACCCCCTTCGACCGGCACACCGATCTCCGGACGCTCGGCGCGGATCACCGGCGCAGCCGGAGCGTCCGCGTCCGACGACGCGCAGCCCGGCGACAGGAGCGACAAACCCGCCCCTGTCAGGAACAAGTAAAGGTATTTTTTCATAAGTCGGTTCGGATAAGGCGTACGGGCCGCCAAGGGCCCGTACGCGTTTTACATGGATCGGGGTCAGAAAGCGTAAACGGCCCGTACATAGGTATCGTCTTCGGGCTGGTCTTTCCACTCGCCGTAAGAGCCGACGCCGGAGGAGGTGATGTAGCCGCAGATGGCCGAAGAACCTTCGCTGTCCTCACCCTCCGTGGAGGACCAGTACCAGTTGCTTCCCGAAACCGCCGTGCCGCCGTTGGCCGTCAGCGCCGGGTCGATGAGGGCTTTGGCCAGAAGGAATCCCTGCACCTCGTTGATGGCGGGCATATACCATCCCGCACCGTGATCGACACACCACGCGCAGGCGGGGAAGGTGCTGAGCGGAAGCCCCAGGTCCTTGATCTTATCGGTGTTGTCCGCTCCGTTGTCCTCGTCGAAGGCACGCGCCTCATAGGGGCCCGTCGCCCACAGCCTGACGCTCTCGTCGAGCGATACGATCTTACCCGAACGCGCATCGTCCGCAACCCAGAAAACGACGCCTTTCACGCCATCTTCATCGTAGAGATCCCCCACGGCCCAGCTCTTGCCGGCGGGAGCGACCGTCACCACGCACTCCGCCGACCGGTCTCCCGCGCTCGCGGTAACCGTTGCCGTACCGGGTGCAAGGGCCGTCACCAGCCCGTCGGCGACCGTTGCCACCTCCTGATCGGAAGAACTCCACACGACGGTCTTGTCGGTAGCATCCTCGGGCAGCACCGTCGCCGTCAGTTGTTCCGTGTCGCCGACCGTCAGATCGAGCGTCGTTTGATCCAACGTGACCGATAGGACCTCCACCGGCCCGACTGTCACCACGCACTCGGCCGACTTGCCGCCCGCTTTCGCGGTAACAGTCGCCGTGCCGGGCGCAAGGGCCGTCACCAGCCCGTCGGCAACCGACGCCACCGACGAGTCGGAAGAGCTCCACACGACGGTCTTGTCGGCGGCATCCTCGGGCAGCACCGTCGCTGTCAGCCGCTCCGTGTCGCCGACAGTCAGATCGAGCGTCGTCCGATCCAGCGTAACCGATTCGACCTCGACCGGTTTCGCAGGTACCACCGTCACCGAACAGGCCGCTTCCGCGCTTCCCGTCCGAACGGTAATGCGTGCACTGCCGACCGCTACGGCGGTCACCGCGCCCTCCGTGACCGTCGCTACCGAGGTGTCGGAAGAGCTCCAGACGAGCGTTTGCCCGTCGTCAGGCGTCACGGTCGCCTTCAGCTGCTCCCGGTCGCCCACTTCGAGCGTGATCGCGGGTTTGTCGAGCACGACCGTCTCCGCCGTTGCAAGCGTCTCGTCGTCGTTGCATCCCGCAAATAACCCCGCGGCTGCAAAGCATACAGCCGCCATGCGTACGAAATTTTTCATACTCCTAATGTTATTAAAGATGATACGATAAGAAGGCGCCCTGTACCTCCGGCAAGAAGATGCCCTAATCCTCCGAGAGCAAATATAACAAAAATATCGCGTCCTGACACTCCCGGTTCCGCACACCGCCGCAGAGCCGGGAACCGAATGTAAGGAAAAGGTGCTCCGAAGCGAAACAATGGAAGGAAAAACAGGATAGGGATTACGTTTACGCATCCGATCCGCAAAAAAAGCAACGGAATATAACCTGTCTTTTTTCCGAAAAATTTTCCACGCCCCACGCGAAGGGCCCGCGCAGACGCGCAGCGGGACACCCCGACCGAAGCCCGTTCGCCCGGTTACGATCAATAAAGCGACGCCGTCGAACGGAGCTCGCGCAACCCGTTCGATGCTGCCCGCAGACTGGGCCAAAGCAGTGCGGGTGACCGCACGCATGAAATGCAGCCTATACGGTGGTTTTTGTTTTGCCGGATAATTGGAAGCGAGCTATTGCGAGTTGTCAGCCAATCAGTCATTTCGGAATCGGGCGAGACAAAAATACGTCGTGCCGCAGTCCGATTATGCCGGCTGTATTTATTGAATTCCGTATCGATTATCTGTAAATTGGACTTTAACAACGCTGCTGATTCATTCGGATATCCCGTTTTTCATCGCAGGGAAATTCGTTGCCCATCCGAACGATCAGCAGGGCTTAATGCATTATTTACCCGCTCTGCCTGGGCCGACAGAGCATTTATTGTCAAATGTTTATGCGAATATTTTTACCATTGCGGCGGATGTTTCCGCTGGTTTGTCTGGGGCTCCTGTTATCGTGTAAGGACGAGATGATCCCGCTGCCTCCGGAACCGGACGTGCAGCCTGCGGTGGCCGTCGAGGCCGGCCGGGTCACGTCAACATCGCTTTCGGTGTATGTCACACCGTCCGACGCCCTGTCTTGTGCGGCGACGATCATAAAGGCCGGGGCGACGGAACCGTCGGCCGCGGAGATACTCGCTCACGGCAAGAGCGTCGATGTGACGAAGCCGCAGTCCGAGGTGAAGTTCTCCGATCTGGAATCCGCGACGGAGTATGTCATACTGGCCGCAGCGTCCAACGATGCGGGGACGAGCCCGGTTGAGAGGATCAGCATGAAGACCGGGGAAGCCGATGATCCCGAGATTCCCGAAGGCCCGGAGATTCCCGATGCCGACTTTCGCATGAAGGGCACTTCGGCCTACGGACTGTATTACGGAGAGTGGGGCGTGGCGCACAACTACGGCATAACCGTTACCGATGTCGTATTCGATGACTACGGCTATGCCACGGGAGCCGGTCTGGCGATTACGCTGGATCTGTATAGCAGTGCTACGGAGAGTCCCATGAACGCCGTTTTGCCGGCAGGCACCTATACGGTGGACCCCGAAGGTATGGACGAGGAAGGCTCTGTTTCACTCACCTCGGAGTTCTCGAGATGCACGTTTATCGACGATGAAGGGCGTGAGTCGGATACAGAGTTGATAACCGACGGTTATGTGACGGTCGATTACGTCGCAGGGCGTTACACGATGGTCGGAAAGTTTATGCTTGCCGACGGTCAGAGCGTCGCTTTCGTCTATGTGGGAGAGATGGACCTCACCAATATGTCCGGGGTATTGGGCTGCGATTACCACGTCGATGCCGACCGTATCACGACGGCGGTTTATCTGGGCGACAGCGAAGGAGAGGGGTTGGATAATTTCTACCTGCAAATCGGCGACGGATACCTGGAAAACGGCTGGGTTTCCGAGGAGGGTTTTGTCTTTACGCTCGATATGTTCGCTCCGCGCAGAAGCGGTTCCGGCGAGCTGCGGTTGCCCGAAGGGGATTATGTGTGGGGAGAATACGGCGAATTTTCGCTTGGCGACTACTACTCGTACGGCGCCTACCATCTGCCCAGCATGCAGATGGAGATCTATTGGGAGAGCGGTGTGGTGCATGTTACTCATACGGCCGGGGGCTACAGGCTCGAAGGCTCGTTCGTCCTTTACGACGGCTATGAGCTGTCGTTTACCTACGAAGGTGCGATCGACTGGTCCAATCAGGAGCCGGTTCAGGTAGGAGAGGTTCTCGACGCAGCGTTCGACCGCGGCGAGGGGGTCTATTCGATTCTGGAGAGCGGATTCGAGAGTTATTACCTGACATTCGTGGAGCAGGCTACGGGCGTGCGTGCCCGCATACAGCTGTTCGACAACATCAGCGCCGATACGGACGACCCCGTCATCACGCCCGGCGTCTATACGGCCGTTCCTACCGAAGAGCAGGCAGCCCCGCAAACCTTCGCACTGGGAACCATGTATGCCGGGTTCTGGCACGACGGTAGCTGGTGCCGCCGCAAAAATCCCGAATCGGGTCTCGAAGGCGAGGCGGCCGTTACGGGCGGGACCATCGGGATTACCTCCGACAAGAAGGATTACTACCGCGTGGAGCTCGACCTGACGACCACCGACGGTGCTTTCACCGGTGTCTATGACGGATTCCTGCAACTCTATTCGGGCGAGATACCGGAACCGGTAGGCGACCTCGACATCACCTTCGACCACATTCTCAGGGCCTGGGATTTCGGCGAGCAGCAGAACGGCGCGGTGCGTTACTACGCCGAGTTGGCCGACGTGCCTTTCGAGGGAGTAAACCGGCCGGCCGACGGCGGTGCGGGCCATTCGGTGATATGGGATTTCTATGCCGAAGCGGGGGCACAACGTCTGATGCCGGGCACATATCAACTCTCGAATAGCAAAACGCCGGGTACATGTTCCATGCAGCAGACCTTCATACGGGTCTTCGACAAATTCGGCGAGCGTACCGACGTGACGTTCGAGAGGGGCGAGATAACGGTTGCCGAGAGCGGTGACGGAGCGTATCACATCGTGATGGATATGTACTCCGCCCGCGAAGAGCATATCGTGGCCCGTTATGACGGTGCGATAGATTTCGTCGCGACACGTGCGTCTGCCGTTGCCGCTCCCGTATCGCATAAGGGCCTGGCTCCGGCTCCGCAAGCGGGGCTGACGCAGAGGTGGAAGCCGATAGAGCGCATCGCGGCTCCCGACAAGCAGGCGTTGTCGGGCAGAGGCCGGATTACGGCGGACGGCGGCCCGGGTCGTTATCATCGGGGTATGCCGCCGCGGCAGAGACGATGATGCAAAAGTGACGTTTCGACGGGTCCGTGCATATGTTCTGCACGGACCCGTCGTCGTGTCGGGGCTCGTTAAGGTCATTCGGACGGCAACATCGCCCGGCCGCGGCGATTTCCTCGCGCAGCACGGAGCCGGCTTCCGTCTTGCCGCTGTCGCCGGGCAGGTAACCCCGCTGTGCGGAGCTTGAGACCCCTACGCCCACAGGATCGGCAGCTCAGCAACGGCCGCAGGGTTTCGACCGGCTGCCACCCTCACCGCCGGGCGATCCGGGATGCCGCAACCCCGGCCCGAACGGTTAAGTTACAGGCCGGGGCGGGATCGGAAAGAACGGGCCCGGACAGTTCCGAACGGGAAACCGGCGCGTTATTCGCGCAGTTTGAAAATCCTGATCGGCTGCGCACCGCTCGTCTGCGAGGTGCAGGGACAGAAATACTGGACGCTGCTCTTATACATGAAACGGCAATCCTCCATCCGCCGCGTCTGCACCGTCGCCGACTGCTCATCCACGGCAATCTCCCAATAATAGGTCAGGATGCTGCTCTCGTCGTCCCCGATTTCAGGGTCGAACCAGAACTTGCCGTAATCGCTGCTCAGGATGGCTCCCGGCGCCCCGACATACTGTCCGATCTCTTTACTCCAGAGCGAGTACATGCCGGTAGCTTCGTGTTTGCCGATCTTCCAGGTGTGCTTCATCACCTCGTCGGTACAGAGAATTCCCTCCTCCGTAAGGTCGAGCGCCACCGGCGTAAAAAAGGTCATGCTCTTGGGTCCGGTGGCATAGCATTGGGTCGCGCTGCGGTCGGTCACGATCAGGTAGGTGCCGTCGTCGGTAAGTTCCGACAGGTCGGTTACCTGCGTGAAATAGGGAATTACGGGTTCAACGGGTTCGTCGAGCGACAGGTCGATCCGATAGAGCGTGCGACCCTTCTGCCCCACATCCATCGCCCCGTCCGCATATACGTAAGTATCCAGGTCGGTCTCGACGGTCACGGTCACCCCCGTATAGGCGGCCGGATCGACTACCATATATACATAGGCCTTATCGGAGAGCACGGCTTTCTCGCCCGTCACGCTCACCGTTACTTTGTTCGAGGTGCCGGAGAACGACCACACGCGGGTCGCGGCATCGAACGTGTAGCTGCCGACCAGTTTCTCTTTCGCAGTCAGCGTAACCGATCGGAGCACCTCCGTTTCATGGCCCGTCGCATCGATCCCGATCCGCAGGACCGACCCGAGCACAGTGTAGAGCGCATCCACCTGATCCCGGTCCGCGGGAATCGCCACGTCGGCGTACATCGGGAGCAGGCCGCCGTCGAACGGAGCCCCCGCGACCTGTTCGATGCTGCCGGCGAGTTCGGCCGAAGCACCGGCGAGCTGCCCGCCCGCATTGGGCGCGGCGGGCCATACGATCAGCAGGCGGTTGTCGGCGGTCGCACCGGCGGGCACCTCGGCTGCAAACCGGTTGTCGGCGACCCCGGCGGTCTTGAACACGTCGCCCGCAACATCGGTCGCATAGGCGACCCGGTCGCCGTCGATCCAGACCAGATGGGAGTAGTCCGACCCCTCGTACCCGATGGTAGTGCGCGTGTCGGGGCAGTTCACCGTGAGCGTGCGGGTATTTTCCGGCACGGCTGGGCCGTTGCCGTCGTCCGCGGAGCAGGCTGCGAGCATGCAGACGCCCGCGATCATCAAGCTGTTTATGAGGATTGTTTTCATAGCGTTGGAATTTGATGCGGATGATTACTTGTTTTCCCACGGATCGACCCAGGCGTCGCCCCAGCCGTCGCCGCCCACGTCATCGAAGCTGTCGGGGCTCTTATAATAGACCTCCACCCCCTCGTCCACCTCGAGGCTGCTGAAATACCTGTCTTCCGCAATCCATACCGTTTTCAGGTTGGGATTGAGCGTGGCGAAGAGGAAGTCCATCTGGGGGTTGTTGCTCAGGTCGAGCGAACGAAGCAGCGTCTTCCGGCAGTCGATGTACCGGATGGCCCGGCAGGGAATCACGCTCAGCGCTTCGATCGGGTTATCGAACACATGCAGCTCGTCGATCGACGCACACCCCTTCAGATCGATGCGCGCGAGGTTGTTGCGTTGAAGCTCCAGGTGCACGAGCGACGGGAGGCCGTTCACGCCGATCTCCGCCAGCTTGTTGCCGCCGAGGTAAACCTCTTTCAATGCCTTGTTGGTCGAAAGATCGATGCCGGGGAGCTCGTTAAGTTCGGCATCCAGCACGACCAGCTCCGCACACCGGCCGCATTTGAGGTCGGTAAGCCGGTTTTGGGTGCAGTTGAGGATGTAGAGCTTCGTCGCATGATCGACGTCGAGCGCGGTGAGGGCATTTTCGTTCAGGTCGATCTGCGTGAGTTCCGCACAGGAGCTCAGATCGATCTCCGGAAGGAAGTTCCGGGCGGCGGACAGGGACTTGAGCTGCGTGCATCCGCGGACGTTCAGCGAGGTCAGCTTGTTGTCCGGCACGCTGAGCTCTTCGAGCAGCGGACACATCGACAAGTCGAGTTCCGCAAGCTCATTGTAGCCGAGGCTCACCTCCCTGAGCTCGGTGCAGGCCGAGAAGTCGAGCCGGTCGATCGTATTGAACTCGAGGTCGATCCAGGAGAGTTTGCTGCAATTGCCCAGGTCGAGCGCCGAGATTTTCGTGCCGTGTAGGTCCACGCGGGTCAGGGCCGGACAGGCCGAGATGTCGATGCTGTTTAGGTCGTTGTAATAGACCAGCAACTCCTGCAGTTTCCGGCAGCCGCTTACATCCACCCCCGCCAGACCCGCTTCCCAGCATGCCAGGTAGAGCAGGTCGGGACACATCGACACGTCGAGTGTGAGCCCGTGGAGCGGGTTGTTGCGGCAGGTAATGGCGGTCATTTTGGTGCAGGATGAGAAATCGATGGTCGTCAGGTCGTTGTAGGCGCACCGGATCTCCCTGAGGGAGACGCAATCGTGAAGATCGAGCACGGCGATCGAATTGTCCTCGATATTGAGCGTTTCCAGCGCGCCGCACCCCGTGAGGTCGATCGCTGCGAGCGTGTAAATCGCCTTGCCGTATTCGTCCTGATAAAAGCAGTCGTTGGCCTTGAGTTCCCGGAGCGCCTTGCAGCCCTTCACGCTGAGCGAGGTCAGCGGATTGTGGTCGCAGTCGAGGCGGGTGAGTTTCCCATAGCCCTCGACTGCGAGCGCGTCGGGAATCTTGTTGTAGGAGACGTCCAGCACGGTGAGGTTCGGCATGTGTTCGATCCCCTTGAGCGAGGCGATATCCATCTGCTCGCACACCAGCTCCGTGATGGCGGCCGCCTCCTCCTTGCTCAGCTTCAGGTCGCCGTCCGTGTCGAAATGCTCGAGCAGGTAGGCGCGGAATTTTTCGTCGGGGATGGTCACATAGGGGTTGTCGGGCGTATCTTCCGCAAACTGCCTGACCGTGAATTCGACCGCTGCCGAGCCGCAGACGATCCGGAACGCGCCTTCCCGCTGCGTGCCCGTCGTATTCTCCCCGACCCGGACGGCGATCGTCGCCTCGCCCGCCATGCCCGACGCCGGATCGACCGCATACCAGCCCTCCGCGCCGCCGCCCGACACGTAATCGACGATCCAGTTCAGGTCGGCGGAGAAGCCGACCGGCACGGAGATCGCATAATAATCCACTTCCAGGAGCGTCGTCTGCGAAGGAGCGAGCACGATTTGGCCCGTCCGATCCGCAGCGTCGTCACCGCAGGCCGCAAGCATCGCGGCGGCCGCCAGACATAGCAGGACTTTTTTCATAATGCACAGGAATTAGAGGTTGAACGAATTTCTTATCCCGGCACCGTGGTCGCACGATGCCGTCCGACGTCAGGAAACGTCCGAAGCAAATGTAATTTCCGTTCGCGGGATTTCCTACCCAAAACTATTTTACCAGCGGCAATTGCCGCTGGTAAAAAACAATTCCGCTCCTCAGAGGGTATTCCTGGCGCGGGAGCGGGCGAGTTCGGCGACCTTTTCCCGGAACTTGAGCGGAGTCATGCCCACCGTCTGCTTGAAGAGTTTGTAAAAGGTCGAAAGGGAGGAGAAGCCCGCCTCCAGCGCCACGGCCTTGAGCGGGATTTCGCTGCCGGCATCCGAAAGCAACTCGACGGCCTCCTGGATGCGGAACGAATTGATGTAACTGACCATGTTCATCCCCGTCTGTGCATTGACCACCTGCGAGAGGTAGGTGCGGTTGCATCCGGCGATCTCGGCGAGCCGCTCTTTGGTGAGGTCCTGCTGGCGGTAGATCCGCTCGCTGCGCATCAACCGCTCGAGCTCCGCGAAGAGCGCACGGCTCTTCGCGTCGGTCAGCGAGGAAAGCGCATACTTCCCCGCCGGCGTCCCGTCGGGATCGGAGACGGCGCCTGCCAGGGCTTTTTCCCGGCGGATCGCCTCCTGATACTGGCTGACGATGCGGAGGTAGAGCGCATTTTTGCGGCGGTAGAGCACCCACACCACCAGCAGGACGGCGGCGATCGCCGCCGCAAGCAGCCCGGAAATCTGTACCTTACGCCGCTCCTTGAGCACTTCGTACTGTTTCTGCCTCAGCTCGTTTTCCTTTTTCTCGGTCTCGTACCGGACCTGCATTTCACTCATCGAACGCTCGCGCTCGACCGAAAAGATGCTGTCCGACTCCGTATGGTAAACCTCGAAACAGTCGAGCGCGTCGCGGTAGGCCCCCATACGGCGGTAAACCAGCGACAGGTTGCGGAAAAGCAGGTAGCGGCTGACCGTATTGCCGCTCCGCCCGGCCGCGGCGATTCCCTCGCGCAGCACGGAGGCAGCCTCCCGGTAGCGTGCGGCGTCGATCAGAAAACGACCGTAGCCGAGGTAATAATCGACCGCCGAAGTCGCCTCGGCCTCGTCCAGATGCGAAAAGGCGATGCGGAAATGGGCGGCGGCCGCCTGTTCCTGACCGGCGGCATGGAGAATGTTGGCGCTCAGGGTATAGACCCCTGTCTTGTCGTAGAAGCGATCCACCAACCCGACCGTCTCGCGGATGTATCCGAGCGCCTTGCCGCTATCGCCGAGCAGGTAATACATTGCAGCACAGGCATAAGTACCATAAAAGACATGCATCGGGTCGCGCTGCTCGCGTCCGTATTCGAGCACGCGCAGGGCATAGGGCAGTCCGGCCGGATCGTTCCGGTGCCAGTAGGTGAGCGCCAGGTTGCTCATGGCCACATAGTAGAGCGAGCGGTAGGGGCTTCCCTCGAGCACCCGGACGCTTTCGGTGAAACAGCCGAGCGCCCGCAGATAATCCATCCGGGCGCAGACGGCCAACTGGCCCAGCCCGTTATAGGCTGCGCCGATGCCCCACACGTCGTTCGCACGGAGTGCCTGCTCGAGCGCCCGCTCCAGATAGCGGGAAGCGGTGTCGTAGCGGCCGAGGAAAAAGGCCGACTGCCCGACGTAGCAGCAGGCGAATACCTCGTCGGCGGGAGTGCCGCCCCCCTGCTCCGCACAACGGAGCATCTGTTGCGCATAGCAGAGGCAGCTATCGAAACGGTTATTGACGGCCGTGGCGCCGATGCGCTCGCGCAGCCATCCGATCCGCCCGGACAGGGACGGCGAACCGGCATAAGGCTGCGCACGCTCCTGCGCCTCGCGGCATCCGGTCGCCAGAAAAAACCCTGCGGCGACAAGCCACATGAAACCCGACTTGAGAGAAAAACACATGTTTGGGCAATGATTTCAGGGTAAAGATACGAAAACTTCCCCCTCGGGAAACCCGCATGGTATAAATATTGATCCGTTCGGAATACGTAACAATAATTCATACTATGGCAACATCCGACAACGGGAAGCACTCCTGCTTCCGCAAATTTTTCATCGATGAACTCAAGGATATCCTCTGGGCCGAGCAACATCTGGCCGAAGCGCTGCCCAAACTGGCCGACGCATCGACCAGCCGGCAACTGAAAGCCGCCTTCGAGAAGCACACCCGCGAAACGGAGCAGCAGATCGAGACCCTCGAAAAGGTCTTCGAGCTGCTGGAAGAAAGACCCCAGGCCAAGAAGTGCGAGGCGATGGCCGGGCTGATCCGCGAGGCGAACGACATCATCTCGCAGACCGACACGGACACCTACACCCGCGATGCGGGACTGATCCTGGCCGGCCAGAAGGTCGAACACTACGAAATCGCAACCTACGGCACGCTTCGGATTTTCGCCCTGCACATGGACGAGGAGAAGGTCGCCAAGCTGCTTACGGAGATTCTCGACAACGAGAAGGCCACCGACGTAGCGCTGACCAAAGTGGCGGAAAACCACCGCGTAAACGCGATGGCCGTCGCCGAATAAGCGCTGCCGGCCCCTTCCGGATTCCCGACGACACGGGACCGCCTCGGGCGGTCCCGTGTCGTCGTATGCTTTCGGGTACGAGCCCGCCGTGACCGTGCGGCACTACGGACACAAGAGGGGTGGAGCTATTCCGTGCGGCGGCGTCTGTTGCGGCCGACCAGGTAGAGAATGCCGCCCACGATCACGATGAACAGAACCAGTCCGACGACCCAGGCCATCATCGCCCCGGCGATCTTCACCCCGAGCACCACGACCGTCAGAAAGACGATCACGATCAGGATGAGCACAAAGATCAGAATATTCCCCAACGATTTCATAACGCACGTTTTCGGGTATCTCCGCAAATTCGGCACCAAAAATTCGCACGCCGCATACCGATTATTTGGCTATCTTTGCTCCATGCTCGAAGAGTTCATCCGCTACCTGACCGTCGAACGGCGCTACTCGCCGTTGACGGTCGCCAACTACCGTCGCGACATCATGCGTTTTCTGCGGTGGCTCGATGCGGATGCGGAAACCTTCGACCCGGCGACCGTCACGGGCGATATGATCCGCGAGTGGATCCTCCACCGTACCGAGACGGCACGCATCGGCGCCGCCTCGATGAACCGCGAAATCTCTTCGCTGCGGGCTTTCTTCCGCTACCTCCACCGCCGGGGAGTCCTCTCGACAGATCTTTTCCGGCACGTCAGCTCGCTGCGCACGCCGCGCCGTCTGCCCGTTTTCGTCCCCGAAACCCGCATGGCCGACCTGGTGGACGATGTCGAACGGGAAGCTGCGCGCGGGGAGTTCACGAGCCTGCGCAACGCCTTGATTATCTTTATTTTTTACTCGTGCGGTCTGCGTCTGGCCGAACTGGTGGGGATCGACCGCACGGACTTTTCCGACGGGTTCGACCGGCTCCGCATCCGGGGCAAAGGGGACAAGGAGCGGTTGGTTCCGGTGCTGGAGCCGGTAAGGATAATAATTCTGCGTTACATGGCGTTAATTGAGAGGCAGAATATTTGCATTTCCACCGAAAAAGCGTTATTTTTAACACAGAAAGGAGTCCGGATCTCCCGCAGCGCGGTTTACCGCATCGTACACGAGGAGCTGGCGCGGGCGGGCGTGCAGGGGAAGAAAAGCCCCCATGTGCTGCGGCATACGTTCGCCACCCACCTGCTCAACGGAGGAGCCGACATGCGGGAGATTCAGGAGCTTTTGGGACACGCGTCCCTCCAGGCGACTCAGGTGTACACCCACAACAGCATCGCCCGGCTGCAAGAAGTTTACGCCCGGTCGCACCCCAGGGAACACGGCACCCCCGCCGAGCGGAGGCCCTCCGCACAGCGACCCGGCAGCCCGGATGCGAGCCCGAAGGCCGCACAGGACAAAGGAGACCGGACACCCCTGCCGCTGCCGGATGCGAAGCAGAGGCCGTAAGACCCGGGCGACGATCGGCAAAGCCGGTCGGCACGGCGGCACCGGGATCGCCCTCCGGTTTCGATCGGAACGGGAGTTGTGACGCGCGGAGGCGATAGCGGTCGAACAGGACAGAAGGAACCGTCCCGACGGCAAGGGTTCCGGCGGATACAGTACGATCCGTCCGGCACACGCCCGAAGAGCCGCGGAGCGGAACCAGAATAACTTACTAAATTTTGTGAGCATATGAACGTACAGATTCAATCGGTGAAATTCGACGCCGACAGCAAGTTGATCGAATTCGTAGAGCACAAATTAAATAAACTCGACCGTTTCGCCGAACGCGCAACCGGGGCCGACGTGATCCTCAAACTCGACAAGGATTTCGAGAAAGGGAACAAGGTCGCCACCGTCACCATCCACGTCCCGGGCGAGGAGCTGGTAGCCGAATGTCGCGCCAAGACCTTCGAGGAGGCGATCGACGAAACCATCGAAGCGCTCAAGCGCCAGATCGAGAAATTCAAGGAGAAGTGCTGCGCCAAGTAGCCGCACCGACGACAGACAGGAGAAACCCCCGGCGCTTATTATGGCGCCGGGGGTTTCCCTTGCATGAACTATGAAAAAACGGATCGGCGATCTGCACCGCCGCCGGCGCGATCACCGGCGGCGGGCAGCGTGCACAGCATCAATAAACCCATTGGAAATCATCCACGTAAAGCTCGTTGCCCATGTTTCCGCACAGGTAATCCCCGAAGGCGCTCGAGGCGCAGGAGATCACCAGCGAATAGCGTCCGTCGGCGGGACGGGCCTCCGTGTCCTTATACATCAGCTTGATCTCGCAATCGACCCACCCGGTCGTGGACTGCGTGATGTTGTATGAACCGTAGGCAATCACCTTGCCTTCGGCGGGATCGGCATCCGTCACGGGGTCGAAAGGATTCATCTTCTCGATCATGGCGTCGGTGCCCTGCTCCTGCTGAATACCCGACAGAATCAGTCCCGAACATACGGAGTGGCGCTCGCTCCAGTCGGTGATGCAGACGAAGATACGGCCTTCGTCGATGTCGGTTGCGGACGCGCCGGGCTTCAGCCCAAGGCCCTCCTCGCCGATGGGGTTTACGGTCGCCTTGTAGCGCAGGCGCAGCGCCCGCGGACGGGCCTCGAACGCGTAAACCTGGCCGAAGCGCGCATACCCCGAAAGCTCCGCTCCCACGAAGTCGAATTTACCGGTAAACAGGTTGCCGGCGGCATACACACCGAAACTCATTCCTTTCAGGTAGGCGCACTTGCCCTCCCCTTCCTCGGCTGAAGTGCAGAGCGTTTTGGTGAACATGTTGTTGCCGTTGCCCCAGAAAGCCTCCTCCTGCGGACAGGGGTAGCTCACTCCCGGATAGGCATAGGTGTCGCCCGGCTCCGGCGTGTAATAGCCGTTGTATTCCGCCCAGGTATTCATATCGCCGTAAGGTATCGCCTGCCCCGCTTCGGTTTGGAACGTCCCTGCCAACCCATCGACGGGCTGCGAATCCGCAACCAGGCGGTATTCATAGGTCTTGCCCGCGAAAACGCCGTAACCTCTGAGCAGCGAGGTGACCGACACCCCGGAAGGATGCACTTCGCTCTCCTCCCATTCGGGGGCGATCCGTGCGATCGACGTGCCGTCCCCCTTGTCCTCCATCACGGCGTCGTACCAACGCTCCTCGCCCGAAACACGGTACTGCACACCGAGGTCGCCCTGCAGGGAACCCCGCGTGACGGTAAAGGAGGCGGTATTTGCCCACAAGTCCGCATCCGCGTTGTACGTCAGGACAGGATCGACGGGCTCGGCCACGGTCAGGCGGAACCGGAGCGTTTTGACGGTCTGCTTCGACTGGATGTCCTTGACGGTCAGCTTGAAATTATGGTCCGACGTTTCGGGATAGATCGCTGCGATCATCGGCATGAAACGCGACAGATCGAATTCGAGCGACGTGGCATTTTTGACCTCGTCGCCGACCGGGAATCCGAGCGTCTTCAGTCCGGAAGCCATCTCCTCCGAGGCGGGGTTGGCCAGGTCCATCTGCGCCGCAAGGCCCAGCGAGCCGAGCTCCTCCGGCGTGAGGGCCGGCGAGTCGATGTCGATCAGGAAATTGGCAATACCGGCGGGAGCTTCGACGTGCACCTTGACCTGCATGCCCTGCTCGATCTCGTGCACCGCGTCGATATCCCCATCCACCAGGCTGATGGCCGGCGCATCGAACTCCTCGACCGTCAGATGGAAGCGGAGCGTCTTGACCGTCTGCTGGTTGTAGTTGTCCCTGACGGTCAACTTGAAATTATGGTCCGATGTTTCGGGATAGATCGCTGCGATCATCGGCATGAAACGCGACAGATCGAACTCGAGCGAGGTAGCGTCCTTCACCTCCGCGCCCACCGGAAACCCGAGGGCTTTCAGTCCTGCGGCCATCTCCTCCGAGGCGGGATTGGCCAAATCCATCTGCGCCGCAAGGCCCAGCGAGCCGAGCTCCTCCGGCGTGAGGGCCGGCGAGTCGATGTCGATCAGGAAGCTCGCGATGCCGCCCGGAGCCGCTACCTGCACCTTGACCGTCATTCCGGTCACGATCTGTTGCACGGCGTCGATATCCCCGTTCACCAGCTTGATTACAGGCGCGTCGGGCGTGCCGCCGTCGATCTTGTCGTCGTCGCTGTTGCAGCCGGAAAAGACCGTCGCCGCCGCAGCGAAACAAAGAAATAAACCGAAAAACTTTTTCATATGCGCTGTCTGTTTAAATTGGATAGTTGCGTTTACCGGGCTAATGTAGAGAGTAAACGTTTGACAGACAAATATTTTCAACGACCGATACGGATTTCATCACGAATATCGGTTTTTTCATAAGCAACCTTTTCCGGTTTCGACCTCCGACCGACAAGACATCGCCCGTGCACCCCCGGTCGCGGACGGCCGGATACCATCATCCCGAGATAGCACAAAAAAAGCGACAGGAGGCACATCATCGAAATGCCGAGATTGTCGAAGAGTATATCAACATCGACATCGGTGCATCCTGGCGTTTCTACCAGTCCTTTTTAATGACTTTCAACGGTCAAAAAGTCGAACCACGACAACAAAGATCCACCGAATTTCAAACACCGCCTTTGCCCTGCAGATCGGACAGACCGCCTACTCTCTATCAACCGGTGGTCGCACGGGTGACGACACGACGATTTCCAACGCCGCCCGGAATCCCAACTGGAAATACGCTTACCAAATCATCATGGGTAAATGTATCGTACCATACGGTCCCGGGAACGACCTGCCCGTGATGGTCCGCGATTTAGTGCAGGATAACAACCTTGCTCCCGGCATTCTCCAGCGTCAGAAGGGACTGCTCTACGACCAGGGAGCTTTTCTATGCAAGCGACCGGATGCTCGCGTTATCTACAACGGCTTGGACGACTACCACATCCGCATCGAGAACGACTTTGCAAAATATACCGACATAATGCTTTACCGGGCATAGTCGCTCACAATCTCCTGGGGCCGACGGGTATAATTCTCGCCGGCCCTTTATTTTCTGGGAATTTATTTGCATAATTGCACCCAATTAGGTACATTTGTGGCATGAAAGATGAAGAAACAACCATAAAAACCATCCGGACGGTTTACCAGACGGAAGAGTTTATTGGCTTCTATAACTCGCTGCCGGCAACGGTGCAGAAAAAATATGATTATACGCTGGATATTGTGCAGCGAATATACACCATTCCAACGAAATTCGTTAAACAACTGGTCGGAACCAGGTTTTACGAGATACGGGTTGCTGTCGGGTCTAATGCCTACCGAACGGTATTATTCGCCATAAACAGCGACAACATCATAACATCTACGGAAATTTATTTATTGAACAGTTTTTTGAAGAAATCCCAAAAGGATTATAAAAAACAGATTGCAATAGCTGAAAAAATATTAGAGGAGATCGAGATATGATTGACGTAACGAAATTCAAAACTGCAGACCAGCTTTTCGATGAAAAGTATGGGGCACCCGGTACTCCGGCACGGGAAGAGATGCATGCAAAGGCAATGGCATGGTACTATGGCGAAATTTTGCGCGACCGACGCAAAGCCCTGAAAATGACTCAACAGCAGCTTGCCGACAAGGTAAACGTACCGCGTAGCTATATTTCCAAAATCGAACGCGGGGAAAACGATATGCAGATGAGTTCGTTTCTCCGCATCGCCGGAGCACTCGGTCTTAATTTGCAACTTCAATAGCACCAACTTATGTTTTACCTCGCCATAGGCACCTCTCTCTTTTTGCTCGCCTGCTTTCTCGGAGCCATCCGAAAGAGAAAGGCGTAGCAGTTATTTGGCGACCGCGAGGTAGGAAATCACCTGCCTCGCTTTTTTCTTCCCGTTTATTTGCAAAATCCGGGGGGGGGTAATTGTATTCATAACCTAAAAACCACAAACTTATGGAAACATCAAACATTCAAACGGAAAAACCCCGCAAGCAAAGATCATCAAAGCTGTAAACGATATCGCGTGGATCATTAGCATGATTGGCCTAATCGCGGAGTCTTTCTCATCATCATGGGATTTAAGGAAGGCACAGGAGGCTATGGTTATGAATCCCATTGGATATTGATTGGTTCTGGAATAGGTGTAGCACTTAACGCGGCTGTAATCTGGGCACTACTAAAAATGCTATTAGCCATATACTCCAAACTCGACATGGAATAGTTTTAGATCGCCACTTTTCGTGGCGATTTTTGTTTTTTTAAATCGTATAATTATTAATTTGCGGAGAATCCCGTCATGTAGCTGCTTTGTGATCCAATTCCGGTAATGCGGGATTGACTGCGCTGCGCTTGTCTGAAAACTGCGCGACTCGGCCATGCAAACTCGGTTTGCATGGCCCTCGCTGCTCCATTTGTCCGAACCGGGGTTCTCATCCCCCGGTCACCAATGGCCACACCTCAACAAAAAAAGCGACCGTCACCGATCGCTTCGTGTAGTGGATAGGGGAATCAAACGCCCGAAAACCGTCGAAATTCGTTACTGATTTTCAATAATATACGAATCTACAAAGTAGTTAAAAACCTTATTTTTGTCCCGTTTCTGTCCCGGGGCAAGTCAAGATTCTGGTAAATTCAGAACCTCTTTTTTTATATATACACGACCAACCCAAGACATATAACCACAATCATAGTTTTTTTCTATACTGCCGATCACATCAACTTCATCAACGCCGGCTTCTTGCATTGCCTCGTATATTTCCTCATTCTCAGGTACAGGAATATATCCAACACACCGCCCATTCTCATTAAACACACCAATTGCCAAGTCGTCGTGCTTATTTTTCTTATCATGTTTCAGCGTGCCACAATAAAAACTTTCAAGTTCTTGGTGAGATAATTTACGGTACTTCATACCAACAATCGGATATTCCCAATATAATTGCGATGAAGACGCCGCCGCTTCTACGTGAGAATGGGCATTAAACGAGTCCCACGCACGATCATACCGCTCTTTCGCTTGGGGATCAACTTTCCCCGACGTTTTAGCCTTTGTTGAATTAATGGATATAAAAAACCCCACAATTCCAATAACGGCAACAATACAGAAAATAACTCCCATCAATATTTAGGTATAACTTTTTCCACTAACCCGAAGCAGATTATCCGACATCGGCACATCCGGCATCTTCGGCCGGCCGGACACCGACAGACTCCACCGGAAAGGTTAGGCGATCAATCGTCCGGTGCTGCTCGGTTATTAATTTCTGCTGATCGGCTATCGTCCCCTGCTGGGAACAAACCGTGTCGATAAGCTGCGACATTTTATCGAAAACCTCGCGGGACATACTAACATCACCATTTGTTAAAGTGGTTTCTTGGTCTTTTTTTTCCTCTGGAATTCTATACTTCCCATCCGCTTTTATTTTACTTATAAAATCTTCTGGGACTTTACTCAATCCTCGTTCAATCTGCGAAATAAAGGCTTGCGCACATCCTAAATAGGCCGCTGCGTCACTTTGTTTCAAATTATTTATTTTCCTAAACTCCTTAAAATCAAACATATCAAATTTATTTTAAATCTTTTTGGAATAAAACTTGTATATAAGTTTTATATAACTTATATTTGCATTTGTAATCACAAACGTAACGCACTTGTAATTACAAATGTACTAAAAATTTAACCAAAAAACTCAACTCTATGTACACAAGTATTGAGAAGGCCCAAACCTATACGCCGGTGTTCCCGGACGTTACGAAGGCCAAAAAGAACATCGCCGGCAAGGCCCGCCGGATTATGACCGTCGCCCTGGGGCGCGAATTTATGGCGCTGACAGCCCGCCACAAGATTTACGTGCTCTACTTCTGCCTCTCCTTCATGTCAATTTTTGCATGGGACGAGGCGCACATCTGGCCGAACGTACTCAACGTGCTGAACTTCGCCAACGCCGTCCGGCTGGCGAACAAAACGGTCAAAGAAACGAGTGCCCGAGATTAGGATGCAGCCATAACCACGCACTCACAGCCAACGCCACCCGGGAGGGCCGCCGAGGCAACAAGGAGGGGCCTGTCCCCTTGACTGGCCGAGCCGGGCGCCCTCCTTGATTTTTACGAATACTTAAAAAAACAAGACATGAAAACGACACCGACACCCACACCGGAAGAAATAATCCACATTATGAAAACAGCCTGCGAGGCCCTGGAACAATTCAACGAAAAATATCGCAAGATTGACTTTTACGGCGAAACAGAGTACGATCTGGAACTTTGGAGTAGCAACCTCCGCTTCCACGCCAGCAGTCTCAACAACCGGATAATCAATAAATAATTATACCACAATGGAAGAAAAAACTTTGAAGGAGTTGTGGACCGAACTCGACCCGGAGGCACAAGCCCGGCTGCTCGGCCTTATCAGCAAGAACCTTTTCACGACGACCACGACAGCAATGGCATACGTCCGCGGCTATCGGGCCGTCCCGGCAAGGAAGCGCCCGAAACTGGCCGAAATCATCACGAAGAACCACGCGGTAAAACTCAAATTCGCGTAGCCATGTATTGCGACAAAGACAACCAGAACCGCTACGCCATAATGGACCTCGACAAAGAGCAGTTCGAAACGATCCGCCGGGCGCTGACAGCCTACCGCGTCGGAATGGTTCAGAAAGGGATGCCCGCAGGATATGCAGCACGGCACTCTGAAACCCACGAACAATACAAACGAGCAGGCGAGATCGTGCGGCATATCGAAAAAACCCTATAAACACAATCGGGGGGGGGAGTCCGAGGGGGACCACTCCACAACACGGAAATAATGATACCACAAGAAGCAATAGACCAATTAAATGACCTCGACATCGTTCGCGTGCTCCAAGACGACGGCCTCGAACTGAAACGGGCCGGTTCCGTATATGAATGTTGTTGCCCGTTTCACGGAGAAAAAACGCCCTCCTTCAAAGTATCGAGTGCCAAGGGCATCGCACATTGTTTCGGGTGCGGCAAAACCTGGGGACCGATCAACTTCATAATGGAGCGGCGGACGCTGACCTTCGTGGAAGCCTGCCAGCATTTAGGCAATATGTACGGCATCAAATGGGACGAGAAGGAACCCACCCCCGAGGAACTGGCTGCACGCTTCGAACGCGAACAATTATTCCGGGCCAATGATTTCGCGGCCGAATTTTTCCGGGACCAATACAAACTATCCGAGGCCGCCCAGAAATACGCGCAGGAGCGCTGGAGCGACGCGATCATCGAAGAATGGGGGATCGGCTACGCCCCGCACAAAAACGCCCTCCTCCGTCATGCAAAGGATAAAAAGGCGAATATCGACGACCTTATCAAAGCCGGACTTATCAAAGTGAGCGGCGAGGACGGACATTACTACGACGCCTTCATCGGCCGCCTTATGTTCCCGATCCGGAACCGGACCGGGAACCTCGTCGGCTTTTCCGGCCGCATCATCAACCCGAAGAAAAACGCCGAAGGGAGGGAGCCGGCCAAATACATAAACACCTCGGAAACCCCGATTTTCAAAAAAGGCGAAACCTTATTCGGCTATTTCGAGGCCCAGCGCATCGCGGCCCGCCGCGACCTGCTTAACATCGTCGAAGGCCAGCCCGACGTAATCCGGCTGGCGAGCATCGACCAGCAGAACACCGTAGCCCCAATGGGTACGGCGCTGACATCGAAACAAATCGACCTCGTGAAAAAGATTGTTTCGAAAGTCGTGCTGATCGGCGACAACGATCCGGCCGGGCAAACGGCCATAGTAGACCACGGAGAGCGGCTGGTGGCGGCCGGACTGAATGTCCGCGTCATGACATTATCCGACGGTAAATCCAAAGACGCCGACGAATATTTCAAATACAAAGGGAACACCTATGACGAAGCCCTGGCCCAGAACACGGCCGACTTCGTGGATTTCATGTACCAAAGCAAAATGCCGGGCGTCATATCCCAGAACGACCGGCTCGACGTGATAAACTACATCTGCGGGCTGCTCATATCCTACGATGAAACGCTGGCCCGCATGTACCTCGACAAATTCGGGAAGGAGGACAAACAGGGTAAAATCTGGAACGAAACCTACTACAAACTGAAAAACAAACGCCAACTCGACAGCATCCGCGAAAAGAAACAGGAGCAAGCCGACCTGGTGGAGAAATACGGGTTCTACGTGCAAAATAATTGCTACTACGGAACGGTCGCAAAGGTCGGGAGCGCGTTGCAATGGACAAATTTCGTAATCCGGCCTATTGTGCTGATATGGGACGGCCCGGCCTCCTACCGCATGTTCGAGATCGAGAACGCCAACCATGAAAAGTGCCTTATCACGTTGCCCCAAGATCAAGTAACGACACTCGACAATTTCCAGAAGAACATAGAAGGCAAGGGCAACTACATCATCGAGGCGGTCGTTGCGAAACAGCAGTACACTCAACTGAAAAAGTACATCTACGAGCAGACGCCAACGGCCCGGGAAATCCAACAGCTCGGCTGGCAGAAGCAGGGCGAATTTTTCGCGTGGGGCAACGGCGCCTTCGACGGCGAAACCTTCATCCCGGCCAATGACTACGGGTTGATCCAGGTCGGCGACAAACTCTACTACCTCCCGGCCGCATCCAAGGAGAACCGCGAGGACACGACCACCTACAACCTGCACCGGAAATTCGTCTACGTGCAGCAGAACACCGTAACGCTCGAAGAATATGCCCGGCAATGTATCGACGTGTTCGGCGACAACGCCAAGGTCGCGCTCTGCTTCTACTTCACCACCCTATTCTCGGACATCGTGCGCAGCACTATCGAGAACATGCCAATTCTCGACATGTTCGGCCCTCCGTCCACCGGCAAGACCCAAATGGCCCGCGCAATCGTGGCCCCGTTCCAGATCAACGCCGAGTCGATCAACCTACGAAACGCGACACAGGCATCGCTGGGCGAGGCAATCGCCGAGGTTTCGAACGCCGTGGTGCATATCGACGAGTTCAAGGAGGACATCGACCCGAAAAAAATCGAGTTCTTGAAGGGTATCTGGGACAATAGCGGCCGTAGCAAAATGAGCATGGACGGCAAGAAGAAGCGCACCATGACGGCGATAAGTTGCGGCTTGGTGCTGACGGGCCAGGAAATGACGACATCCGACAACGCCCTCATGTCCCGAATCGTCATGCTGACCTTCTACCAGTCCAAGCACACCGAAGAGGAGGAACAACGCTACAAGCAATTCAAAATCATGTGCAACCGCGGCCTTTCGCACCTAACGCACGAAATCCTCCGCGAACGCCGCAAAGTCAAAATCGGGTATCGGGATGCTTACGACCTCACAAATGCCGAACTCCGCGCACGGACGCACGGCGTGATCGACCGAATACTCCAGAACTGGAGCAGCCTGCTCGCCACGCTTCGAATCCTCGAAACGTCCCTGCCGCTTCCGTTCACGTATGCCGAAACCCTCGAAATCGCCGCGCGGCTCTGCCAGATACAGAACGAGAAGGCCGAACAAACGAACGAACTCGCGGGATTTTGGGCGGCCATAGACTCGCTCGCAAGCCTCGGAAAAATCCAGATGAAGGCCGAGTACAAGATCGTACCAGGACCGGAGTGGTGTTTTGCCAAGAAAAATGAACGGAAGGAACTGCCGGACGGCCGCGAATATCTGCTCCTCTATTTCGGCCCCGCCGCGGACCTCTATACAATGCACAGCAAAACCCTCGGTGTGCGCTACCTGCCAAAATCATCCCTACAAGAGTATTTGAAAAAATCCGACGAGTTCATGGGTACGAAATCCGGCGTCCGGTTCCTCCCGCACCTGGGGGTCGGCGGAGGCATTAACGAGAACGAGGGAGCGCAAAGCAAGGTTACGTCGGCCATGGTGTTCGACTACACCCTGCTGAAGGAGAAATACGAAATAAGCCTATCCATGTCTGCTTATGGAACCGGGGACGACTCGGAACCGGCGCCGGAATCGGACGCGGAGGACAAACCTTTTTAATCACAAATATATCAATCCTATGTACAAGGAAAACGTAAAAAGCAAAAACCAGAAACGGGAGTGCTGGGAAAGAATCGAGGCCGTAATCAAAATGGCCCAAATGACAACGAACGGCTTCGCCCGTCATATCGGGTTGGCCCGGGGCGAAAACCTCTACCAGATCAAGCGCGGGAACAACGGCGTCTCGTTCGACGTGGCGGACCGGATCGTTGCCAAGTTCCCCGAGGTAAGCAAACTTTGGCTGCTGACCGGCGACGGCCAAATGATTAACGGGGATGCACCGGCTGGACCGTGGTCGAACATCGAGACACCAAACAGCAAAGCGTTTTTAGAGTTTGCGGCGGCGCTGTTGCTCCCGGAATTGGTCAATAAATCCGAATGCCGCGACCCCTACACTTTGGCCGTGGATCATGCCGAGAAACTCATGGCGGCGCTTGCAAAGAAAGGAGGGCAACAATGAAATTCAAACTCGTTGCACCTCGAACACCTCGGGACACAGATAAACTCAAAAAATGCACCACAGAACTCGAACGTCTGAAGATCATATTCACCAGCGGAAAACCCCGCGCCAATCATTGCATAGACATTCAAACGATGAAGGATTTTTATGCTCCAGAGATCGGGCGTTATCGAATATATCCGGAGGGCCGAAAAGGAGGTTACCGGTTCAAAACGGCAAAAGAGGCATTCGACGCCGCCTGCGAAATGTATAAATACCTCATTCAGAAAATCAAAGAATTGGAGGAACAACAATGAAAAGCATAAGTTTTATCGAAGAATTGCAGCGCGAGGTCGTCGCTCGGCAAAAGACGGAAACGCGCCGATTGACGGACCCACAGCCGGATGATTATTTGCGGAACGCTCGGGGCGATTTCGTACTACCAGACGGAAGCCGCGTAGACCTTCTGGCACGCCGTCGCATCGTGCGACCAAGGTACGAGGTCGGCGAAATTATCTACATCAAGGAGCCGTACATTCTGCACCCTCTGGGGCACGACAGAGTATTCTATAAATACGACCAGAAGGACATCCAAGAACTGCAAGAACTCGAATATGGGGACTACCTCGACAAACCCGGGTTTTGGCGGAATAAACAGTCCATGCCGGCACGGCTGGCCCGTTACTTCCTCCGGATAACGGCCAAGCACGGCGAACGGCTCCAAGACATCACCGAAGAAGCTGCAAAGCGAGAAGGTGTACGACCTTTTACCTCCATTGAAGGGCATTACGTCCACTATTGCCCGGAACTACATTTCACCAAAGAAGAACTCGTAGACGGCTATCCACATTGCAGCGATGCCCGCACAAGTTTTCGAACTCTTATGGAAATGCTCGAAGGTCCCGGAATTTGGGAAAAGAACCCCTTTGTGTGGGTGTATTGCTTCGAGTTTTTACCCGAACTGACAACATCCGAACGTCGGTTCTATAATTTGACAAAACGATGAGCGGCAACAAAAGCAAAAAGATTGCCTTCAATTATTTCGGCGGCAAGTTCACCTGGCTCGAACACCTCTACGAAAATTTTCCAGAGGGGTTCACGCACCTGGTGGACCTGTTCGCCGGATCAATGTCCGTAGCGATCAACTACCCCGGCAACGTGATCCGAACCGCGAACGAAATAAACGGAGAAATTACCAACTTTTTCGAGGTACTACGCGATCACGAAGAAGAACTCGTCCGGGCGCTACGGCTCACACCCCACGCGGAAGAAGAATTTGATCGTTGTCTGGGGAAAAAGCCCGACATAGCACCGGTAGAACGTGCCCGCCGATTTTATGTCCGCGCCCGGCAGTCATTTTTCGGAATGGGTATTCAGCAGCAGAAAAGAGGCTGGCATCTATCGAAGTCGGTCATGAATGCCCGCGGTGGGGCGCATCTATCGACATGGATCAATGGTGTGGAAAAGCTATACATCGTCGCCGCAGAAATTCGTAAAAATTTTCAGATTACGAACCGAGATTTTTTAGACTGCATCGACTCACTCGATTTCCCCGGTGCTTTTTTTTACTGCGATCCCCCATACCCGCAAGAGTGCCGCAACTCGGAGAACGATTACTGCTTTGAATTCACCGACGACCAGCATCGGCAACTTGCCGACCGGCTCCACCGGATCGAAGGGAAAGCAATGGTCAGCGGCTACGATTGTCCGCTTCTGAATGAATTATACGGCGACTGGCGCATCGTGCGATTTCCGTTAAAGCGTAACAACATCCGCTCGGGAATCAAGAACGGCTCCGGAACTATCATGCAGGAGTGCATCTGGTGCAACTACGAACCGCCGGTCAGAACTCAAAAATTATTTTAACATGGAACCACGAATTATCCGAGTATTTCCGTCCAAAACAAGCGCGACGCCCAACGACGATCTCGTCCGAATCCACACGACCCCCTCTCTATTCGACGAGGCCGACGAGGTACACATTTCGGTAACCTTCACATGGGACATCCCCTGGGCGGAATGGGCTGCGAAACAATGGTCCGCAGTCGCGCCGGTAAAGGTCGGCGGCCCAGCATACAATGAACCCGGCGGAGATTTCGTACCGGGTATGTACATGAAGCCCGGCTATGTCATTACCTCTCGGGGTTGTCCGAATCGCTGCTGGTTCTGCACCGTGCCGAAACGGGAGGGCTACCAACTTCGGGAACTCCCCGTAACGGACGGCTGGATCGTAGCCGACGACAACCTGCTCGCCTGCTCACCCGGCCACATCGACGAGGTATTCACAATGCTGGCCCGGCAACCGCATCGCCCGCGTTTCACGGGCGGACTGGAATCGGCACTTATGACGCCCGACATGGCCGGTCGGCTTCACGCTCTGAAACCGAAAACCCTATATTTCGCCTACGACAGACCGAGCGAACTCGAACCGCTCGTCCAAGCGGGAAAAATGCTTTTTAACGCCGGCTTTTCCAAAGCAACCCATGCCCTTCGTTGCTACGTGTTGATCGGCCACAAAGGAGATACCGAGGAGAAAGCCATTAAACGGCTGGGCGAAGCCTGGAAGGCTGGATTTCTACCTTTCGCCATGTTGTACCGAGACCAAGAAGGCAAACGCGACAACAACTGGAAACGCTTTCAACGCGAATGGGCGAATCATACTATTATACCCTGCAACTGTAAAAAATATTTCGGCGAATGAAATCGCTTACTCTATCCGACCTACGCGCCCGGCAGGCGTGGCCGCTCAACCAAAAGATCGACCACACCTGCTACGCCGTGGAGGCGTTCGTGGCCTACTGCAAAGAGCACGGCCGCACGCCCTACGTGTCCTTCTCCGGCGGGTTGAACTCGACCGTGTTACTCGAAATCGTCCGGCGGTTTGTCGATCCAAACATGCCGGGCGTGTTCTGCTCAACCGGTAACGAGTACCCGGAAATCGTGCGGTTCGTGCGGCACACCGAGAACGTAACGATTATTCGGCCGACCATGACCCCGCGGGAGGTCATAGCCCGGTATGGTTTTCCGCTCGTCAGTAAAGAGCAAGCGCAGGGCATCTACGAGGTACGTCATTGTAAAGGAGAAAAGACACTCCATCGACGACTGGAGGGCGGAAAAAACCGTTCAGCAACAATCTCCCAAAAATGGCGCTACCTTATCACAGAACCTTACGAAGTATCGCATAAGTGTTGCGAACATCTGAAGAAGGGGCCGATGCGCAAATTTTGCAGAAACAGCAGCGCGGTTGTTATGGTGGGAACTATGGCCGGAGAAAGCGATCTACGAACCGGGCAATATCTGACCCGCGGCGCGTGCAACACCTTTTCGGATGATCCCCGAAAGGTTCACAGCGCCCCGTTGTCGATCTGGACGGACACGGATTGCTGGGACTACATCCGCCGTTTTGACGTGCTCTATTGCCCGATCTACGACGTGCCGGGTATCACCCGAACCGGCTGCGTATTCTGCGGGTTCGGCGCCCACCTCGGGGGGGGGGTGTCGCTTTCGCGTACTCTACAACCTGCATCCGAAACTCTATCAAATGGCTATGAACTACACCAACAACGGCTATACGCTCCGTTACGCCCTCCGGCGGATGGGCGTGTTGCTACCAGACGAACAACCCGAACTTTTCTAAAAATGGCAATCCGAATTTTATACATAGATCTATTTTGCGGCGCTGGGGGAACCTCGACGGGCGTGGAACGTGCTCGCCTCCGTGGCCGGAAGTGCGCGAAGGTAATCGCGTGTGTAAATCACGACGCGAACGCTATCGCATCGCACGCTGCAAACCACCCGCACGCCCTTCATTTCACCGAGGACATCCGGACCCTGCCCCTCGGTCCGCTGAAAGCCCGCATCGAACGGGAGCGCCGGCGCTATCCGAAAGCGAAGGTCGTGCTCTGGGCCTCGCTCGAATGTACGAACCACTCGCGGGCAAAGGGCGGCACGAGCCGCGACGCTGACAGCCGGACCCTGGCCGAGCATCTATACCGCTACATCGAAATTCTGCAACCCGACTACATCCACATCGAAAACGTCGTCGAGTTCATGGAGTGGGGACCGCTGATCGTTAAGGAGGTCAGCGACCCGAAAACCGGGGTCGAATATTGCCCGCTCAATATCAAGCGCGACAAAAAGCGGCAGGTATTATCCATCGGCCCGGTATGGATTCCCGAACCGGACAAAAAGGGCATCTATTACCGCCGCTGGGTACAGCAAGTTCGAGAATACGGCTACAACTTCGAACACCGCGTGCTCAACTCGGCCGACTTCGGAGCCTACACCTCCCGGGTGCGGTATTTCGGGCAATTTGCACGACCCGAGCTGCCGATAGCCTGGCCGCAGCAGACGCACGCAAAAAATCCGGTCGCCGACCTTTTCTCCGAAGGGCTGAAGCCGTGGCGAGCCGTGCGCGAGGTATTGAATTTTGAGGACCGCGGGGAGTCGATCTTTACCCGGAGCAAGTCGCTCGTGGACGCAACCCTCGACCGCATCCACGCGGGACTGGTGAAATTCGTAGCCGGCGGCGAGGACGCCTTCCTCGTGAAGTGGAACTCCCGGAACCAGAACACCGGAAAATACATCGCCCCAAGTTTGGATGCCCCGTGTCCGACCGTGGCGACACAAAACCGCCTCGGTGTGGCCCGGGTGGATTTCCTTTCAAAGCAGTTCAGCGGCCAGCCGCAAGGCAAGAACATCCCCGTTACCGGACCGGCCGGAACCATTACGACGGTCGATCATCACGCCTTCGTTTCGGCCTATTATGGCAACGGTTTTAACTCCTCTATCGAGCGACCTGCGCCGACGCTGACGACGAAAGACCGCTTCCAGTTGGTACAACCGTTTATCGCAAACTATTATTCCGGGGGCGGACAACTCTCCAGCGTGGATGAACCGAGCGGAACGATAATGACAACCCCCAAACAACGCCTCGTAAACGCCCACTATCTGATGAACCCACAATACCGGTCCGCCGGCGGTTCCGTGGATGCCCCGTGTTTTACTCTGATTGCCCGAATGGACAAACGCCCACCGTACCTGGTATCGGTCGAGCAGGGCATCCCGGCCTGGCGCATCAGCCCCGACGACAGTCCGGCAATGGTACGGGTCAAGGAGTTCTGCATCCTCTACGGAATTGTGGACGTAACAATGCGAATGCTCCGGATTCCCGAAATGAAGCGCATCCAAGGCTTCGGCGACGACTACGTGCTGGTCGGGACCTCGGAGGAGCAAAAGAAATACCTCGGGAACGCGGTAGTAACCCAGGTAGCGACCGCATGGAGCGAAGCCGTGGCCGCAGCACTCGAAAAAACAGAAACCAGCCGCAAGGCAGCATAACACCCGAAAAGTATGCAAGAGGACAGAACCCCCAAAATTGAAGCGATGAAGCTGCGGCGGCGTATGGCCCAGCAGGCCAAGATACCGCACCGGCTCCCGAAGCGGCCGACCGAGGTCGAACAGCGCATGGCGAACACGGCCGTCGATATGCTCGTGCTTATTCAACTGCTGCCGTACATCATGTGCGACATCCAGGAAGAACTGGAGAGAGCCGGACAATTCCGACACACAATCAAGCGGCGGTTCTTGCAAGCCGAGGGGATTATTTTCTCCGTGGCCGAACCGGCCTACCGGATATTCGCGCGGTACAACCCCGAAACGGCCAAGGGCTTCCTCGACCGGGTGGATCAACTCTACCACCGCATAAAAGACGGCCACAAATTGCACGGTATCGCGGATGCAGTCTCACTTCTCGACGCTGCATGTCGGCTGATCGAACGCTACAACCACCAACTCGAACGGACCTATTATTTCGAACATGCGGACCCGCTCTACAAAATTCCGCGGATGCTCGACTGCATCCCCGGCGAACGGCGCGAAATCACCGAACAGATAGCGGAAACCCTACAAACCAACAAACAACAATGAAACCTTTTGTCGCCTTAATTTTTCACCTATGGGCCGCAATGGAAAGGAGCCAAGAAATTTTGCGGAAATCCCAACCCTACAAGCAAATCGCCGATACACCCGAAAACATTACTCCAAACATCAAGGACATATTGGCCAATCTATCAAAATTAACGGGCGCCATAAGGGCAGCAGCTATCACCATACAAGATTTAAAAGATGCCATGCGAATACTCCGAGGACAACCGTGTTATTATCCGCCACTCCGGCCCCGCCTCCGGCCGAAGCCGCGTAGGTCCCGGGCCAGGCATCGGCCGACCAGGTTACAGCGCCGCCGAGGACGCCAAGCGAAGCGCAAAACGCGAAAATAGGTAGAAATATAACGCGCGAATTTAGCTTTTTAGAGAAAATCGACCTACAACGACCTACACCGCTATAAATCAACAAGATGAAACAAATGCACAAACCTACAACCGACCTACAACGACCTACACACAAACCTACATTTTGATACTACAACCTACAAACCTACAAAATACATTATTACAAAATATTGATTATTAGGCTTGTAGGTCGTGTAGGTCATGTAGGTCAGAAAAACATATCACTATGGTAGAAATTGAAGAAATTACCCCGGAAGAACTCGAAGTCTACACGACGAAACTCGTGCCGAGGTTATTACGCTTTGCTCCCTATCATTGGACCCGCATCGACTCTATCGCCAAAGGTGTCGGCCGGTTCATAGATATTTGCCAATGCCTCGCCGATCACGGTTTTTTCAATGATCCCGACGGCTGGCTTATCCTCGAAATTTACAAGGATTCCCTCGTGCGTCTCGACCCTATGTACGTGAGAACACGAACCGCAAATCCTTTACGACTATGCAAATAAAATTCAGACCCGACGACCAACTCGCTTACGACTATCTGCGTTACCTTTTCGACGCACGCCCCGGAGAGCCAATCCGCATTACACTCGCCAACGACTTCGGCCGCATGGCCGTAGGACTCTACAAAGTCAGCGACAAACCCGACGACCGCCCGGACGACCCGCTGACCGCTACGCTCGTACTCCCACGCCACCAGACAACCTACGCCGCAATGACCCGGTATATCTACTTCACTAACGTAGACACCAAACGGCTCAACATGATTTTGGACGCGCTGTTCAACATCGACCTGGACACCTACTACCTGCAAGGCATCCAGGCCGGAATGCCGAAGCGAGACATCATCGAAGCGTTCGTCGTATCGCGGCGCCTCGTATCCGCCGACTACGCCGACACGCTGAATAAACGGACCTATCGTACATCGCTATCCGCAATCCGCCGAAAGGCTGATATTATCCTTCGAAAAGCCCGCTACCATTTCAGCCAGATAGAACCACCAACGCCGCCGAAAAAGTAGTCGCCGCGCCCCTTATTAAAATATTTTAATTTGCATCACGATTTTGTCAATTTAACTGTCAAAAAAATGCCACAGAAATTTATCGCCCGGATCGGAGTCAAAGCATGGAACGACACGTCCGGATTTTTCCAGGAACTACCGCTTTCCAAAACAAGCCCGCGGACAATCGACATTACATCCAAAGAGGACGACAACGGTCTCTATTGGAACACGAAGGTATCGGCGAAACTCCTAAACGACGTACCCCTTCTGCATGATCCGTGCATTATAAAGGTGCGCCTCCGCGACTCGTTTTACATCATCGGCACGGAGGATATGCCGGCCCGGCCTTTGATAAAGGAGGGCGATCTGCTCGAATTTACCGTCGAATACAAAACAAAATCCCACCCAAAAGCCACTAAAAAGGTCCTTTCTATCGCGCCCGACTGCGAGTAAGTTTGCGAAAAAGATCGCAAATGTTTCGCATCCCGACAACTGAAAACACCCTTCATCTCCTATCTGACGTGCGCCGGGGGCAATGGTTCGTACATGACTACGAATCGTTGCTTCCGGTGGCGTTATCGTTTTTGCGCGGCGAGAAAATCACCGAAGCTGCTATCCGCCCGGTGTTCGAGTTCTCCACCTCCGAGGCACAATTCTCCGCCGCAATAGGCAACGAAGCCAAAGCCAAGCAGGTCGCCGTTATTCCGATCATCGGGACTATCACCAAATACGACTCGTGTTTTACCACCGGCGCTATCACCTATGCCAGGGCGATTTTGACCGCAGCGAACCACCCGGAGGTTGGGGCAATCGTTCTCGACATTGACTCCGGCGGCGGCGCGGGTAATGCTATTGCCGTGCTCAAAGAAGCGATCCACCATGTGCAAGCCCTCGGCAAACCGATTCTCGCGCATGTCGATTGCTGCGCCTCCCTGGCATATTGGGCCGCCTCGCAATGCGACGCGATTTTCTGCGACAATCTCCTTTCGGCCGTCGGTTCTATCGGCGGACTCTACCAGATTGTAGACGAGACGGGAAAAATGGAGAAGGAGGGCTACACGGTTATCACAGTTTACGCGGACGAAAGTGCCGATAAAAACCTCGACTACCGCATGGCCCTCGAAGGGGACAACACTCTGCTGAAAAAAAATCTTTCCTACAACGTCGCACAATTCCACCAAGACGTGAAAGCCGGCCGACCCGACATCAAGGAGGACGCCGCCGGCGTATTCACCGGCGCCATGTTCCACCCGGCCGAGGCGCAAGCCTTCGGTCTCATCAACGGCGTAATGACGCTCCCGGAGTGCATCGAAAACGCCGCGATCCGTGCACAGTACAACCACTAATTTTTCAAGGATATGGATTTTAAAAAATTTCTCTCCAATACCCAAATGGGTAAACTGGTTGCCAACTTTATGAAAAAGGAGTTGTCAACCGACGACCAGGGGAAAGTCGTACTTTCCGCGGAGGAGGAGCAGCAGTTGACGCAACGCTTCGGGGCGAAGTTCGTCGAGAAATTGAAGGGTAAAACCTTCTCCTCGGCCGACGATAGCACTACCGAACTGTTCGAAGCCGCTCTCGATCATGCTCGCCAAGAAGTCGAAACGCATTTCACCAGCCGGATCGAACAACTCCAGAACGACCTGGCAATGTTGGCCGAATCCGCCGAGACCGCACCGGCTATCGAGCAGCCCGCCAACGCTGCACAACGGTTCATCAAGGGCGCCGGCACGTTCAAGGCCAACATGGGCCTGGTCCACAACCAGGCCGCCGCTACGTTCCTGCAGTCCGGAGTCATGGCCACCACCCCGACGATCGAGGTGGACGACGTTAAGGCGGAACTCGGCCCGTACTTGTCGCAAGGCAACAACCTCGACGTGTTGCAGGAACTCTACCAGGGTTTCACGACTTCCAAGCATCTGAACTGGAAGCGGGCCGTAACCGAGTACAAGGCCGTCGAATCCGAGGCCACGGATCACGTCATCCAGCAGTTCAAGAAAGAATGGACACCGCGCGGCGGGGCGAAGTTCGTCCCACTCAAAATCACGAACTACCGCCACAAGGTAGACTTCGCCATCAACCCTGCCGAAGTCGGCGAAAGCTGGTTGTTCCATTTGTACGACGAGTCGCTGACTCCCGACCAGATGCCGATCACCCGCTACATCATCGACAAAGTCCTGCTCCCGAAGATCGGCGAGGACATGGAGTTCATCACGGGCAAGGCCAAGTTCGTCGAAGGGTCCGAGAAAACGGAGGAGACGATGAACGGCATCGAAACGCAGCTCGTCGAAGCCAAGAAAACCCTCGACAAACACATCCATTTCTACGCGGACGCCAAGAACCTGCTCGAAGCTACCGACGCCGAGGTACTGGCCGTGATCGACGACTTCGTGGCATCCATTGCCCCGCTCTACAAGTCGAAGCAGATGCCCGTATTCATGTCGGCCGACGTGTACCTCAAATACAAGCGGGCTTACAAGGCGAAGTGGGGCGAGAAATCGGGGACCGAGAAGGTCAATTTCGGCGAGGACCGCGTAGACTTCTCGAACTGCTACCTCCAGACGCTCGACTGTCTCCACGGCTCGCCCATCGTGTTCTCCACGCCCCCACAGAACTTCGTCGGCCTGCGCCACAAGAACCCGCCGCAGTTCATTACCGACATCCAGAAGCACGACCGCGAAGTCCGTATCTACATCGAGTTCTGGTACGGCATCGGCTTCCTGCTCGGCGAGGCCGTGTTCGCTATCGTGCCGGACGGCTACGATCCCAGCAAGGCGATCACCTCGACCCGCGAAGGCACGCCCGGCAAGTGGATCGTGAGCGCGGCCGACAAACAGACCGCGGGTAACGAAAATCACGAATCACTCTAAACCACAAAGTCATGGCTTACGTAACGAAATCAATAGGACGACCGGCCGGTGGTGCTGGCAATCCTACCCCCAAGAATCCGAACGTCCTCCTTTTCGACATGGAGGACGTAGAAACCTATCCGACCCGAACGGTCGGTGTTACTACCGCCTCGGCCGGCTTCAAGCTGAAAGAGGGAAAGAAAATGTTCGGTCTCTATCTGACCCCCGGAAGCATCGAACTCATCCAGGAGCCGGAAGGCGATGCCGATGCCCGCGGGTACAAAAAAGGCGTCAAAGGCGAGCATCCCGGCAATTCCGTGCAGAGCGAGGATTTTGTCGAATATTATTCGAACAAGAACCTCGGCGCCTTCGTGCGGGATTGCAACGACAACTCCGCCCGGCTTATCGGCGACCCCTGCAACCCGCTTTCGATGAAGGTCGAATCGACCGAATCCAAGGACGGGACGAAAAAGACTATCACCCTCCAGCAGGATGTCCGCGACGAGTTCCGAATCCTTCGCTACACCGGCGAACTGCCGCCAGTAGTCGATACGGTTCCCGATCCGGCTCCCGAATCTTTGTAAAGCTACGGAAATGAACAAAGCAAAAACCACACAGAACGAGGCCCCCCAAGCAGCAGGCAACACGCCTGCTGCCGGGGCCTCCTCCACCGGTGGCAATGTCCCCGCCGCTGACGCAAAGAAAGCAACCCCGACCGCCGAGGTTCCCGAAACCGAGGACGCCGCCGAAGCACAGGCCGCCGCAGAGGTAGCCACCGCCAAAACAGAAATCGTCCCCGTCCTTACCATGTGTAAAGACGTGGTGATCGTCGTTTGCGGAACGCCCGAAGCCCTTCCCCTGCTCACGAAAGCCTGGGAACAGAAAGCCGCCCCGGCCGTTATCCTCCCCCGCGAGGTAGGTTCCGCGCCCTTCGCGGAACTCATCACCGGACTGCTGGCCGAGGAGGAAATCCCGGACACCTTCGTCCTCGTGCCGGCCAACTGCTTCCCCACGCATCGCGTGAACCTCGCCGACCTTATAGCTTACCGCATCCGCCGCAAGCTGACATCCCCCGTGTCATGGGTGGAAACCAGCGACACCCGGCTCCCGGTACTCCTCGAAGCGACCGCCGTACTCAAAACCCTGGAACTTCTCGACAACGACGACACCTTCACCGCGGAGGAGTTTTTCGAGAAATACAATGGCATCGCCCACGCCGGAGAACTGCCCGAGGCGGTCGGCATGTCGTTCGGCAACACCGTAGCGTTCGCGGATATGCAGACCCCCTGCATGGCGAAAGTCGCCGAAGCACTCCTCCGGAAGAAATTTATCTGCACGACGGCGGAAGGGTTTACACCGATCAAAGAACGACTCGCGTTGCTCTATGGCGGAAAATAACTCGACTGCTGCCGTTCGCGCATGGTTGAGAGCAGGAGCCGAGGTTCAATCGGGCCTCCTGCTCTTTTCACAATTCAGCAGCAACACCCGACTCCCGGTGCTCGTGAAAATGAACCCGGCGAAATATCGGCCCCTGCTGATCGAAAAGTTGTGCGCCTTGGCCGGCATCGAGAAAGAGCAAGAACAAAACGCCACACCCCGCCGCCGCTTCCGCGACGACTTCCCGTTCCTCCGCGATCTGGATTGTCCCCCAGAGTTGAAAATTCTGGCGGCCGATAAAATCACGGCCCACGAGCGTTACATCCAGGCCCATGACCACTTATTCGACTGCACAACCCTCGACGAGTGCTACCAGACCGCGCGGGCTGCTATTGAGAATTTCCAGGAGAACCGCAACATCTTCGCCGAACTCGACTACTACCGCGAACACCATGCAATTCTGGGGAAACACCGGATTTTCGACCACCTCCGGCAATTACGGAAATTACGCGGGCTGAACATCGTAGCCCTACTGGCCGAACAGCGCCGCCTGCGACTGGCGATCTGGCGGATCAACGACGAAATAAGAAAGGGCACAAAACCCCACCTGCTCACCCAGCGGGAACAGCGTCGCCAGCAGAAGGAAGAACTTTTGAAAGAGGTAGACAACCTAATTGAAACCTATGCCCGATAAATTGTTCGACATCCTCGCCATGACGGACTTCGCCGAACCGGCCAAAGAGGAGACGCCCCGAAAAACACACCGCCGAAAGACTCAATGCTACGAACTTTCGACAAAATACCTATACCGCCGGGCCTTCTCTGAAACCTCGCTGCTGGATGCTTGCGAAAAGTTCGAGTTCCAGGAGGGCCACGCCTACCACTTCATCACCGGTGGCGACGTGGACTCCCTTTCGTATCTGAAGGCAATACTGCGGCAACAACCCCTTTCCTACTGTTTGTTCTCCACCTGGTGCATGGCCGCCGAGGACATATTACAGTTCGAGGAGTGGTTGCAAGCCGGCCGCATCGGACACCTCGACGGCTATGTAGGTGAAATATTCCCGAACTCCTACCGGGTTGAATACCAACTTCTAAAAGACGTGTTCGCCAGAAATTGCGGGGGGGGGGAGAATCGCCGTGTTCAAGAATCATTCGAAAATATATGCCGGCATCGGGCCGAAATTCGCCTTCGCAGTCGAAACATCCGCCAACATCAACACCAACCCACGAACCGAAAACGGCTGCATCACTATCGACCACGGCATCTACGAGTTTTACCGGGAGTTTTTCGACGGGATAAAATCTTTTGAGTAATGGCAAATTTAAGTTACAAACAAAACATCATAGGGGACGACCTGACAACGGAATCGGTACAAGAACTGCAACGCTACGGCGCCCTGGAATGGAATCCCCGCGACATTGCTATTTCTATGGGTTTCGACATCGACCAATTCACGGCCGAATATAAAGACCCGGACAGCATTGTTTCCCTGGCAATCACCCGCGGCCGCCTGCAAGCGCAGGCCGTGATAAGTACGAAGGTTCTCGACAACGCCAAACTCGGGGACCTCCCGTCAATCCTTCACCTGGAAAAAATACGCCGGGAAAAATCGTTTCAAACCTCAAAACTCGACATATTCGGAGGCTTCGACGATCAAAAGTCATTCGATAGGGTGTCCGAATACGTCGCGGCCGGCCGAACGGCAGAACTCTCCAACAACGAAAAATTATTTATCGACCTGCTCTCGATCATCAACTCCCTGGACCGCCAGTTCGGGAAGCGGTCAACTATAAAACTGCTGACACAGCAGTTCGGCTATTCCTACGACCGGGCCGTGGACTACTACGACCAGGCCGACCAACTGTTCTACTCCAACCGGAACACGACCAAGGAGGCCATGCGGAATAAGTACGCCGAAATGCTCGACAACATCGCCCACGCAGCTCTCCTAACCGCGCAGACCCCCAAGGACTACGAGGCAGTCAGCGAGATAATAGCCAAGGCCGCGAAAATCCGCAAACTCGACGAACCGGAAATACAGAAACTTCCCGCCGCCATGTACCTCCGACAAATTCGTATGTTCTCACTAACTCCCGAGGTGCTGGGCCTTCCGCCCGTGAACCGCCAAGAGGTGAACGACCAAATTCAACAACTACACATCCCCGAAGTCGAAAAACGGCGCCTCCGCCAAGAGGCTCTGATCGAGGACGTGGATATTATCGAAATGTTCGAGAATGGGAAATCGTGCGAAAATTAAATCGGAGAAAAAACCGTATGCCGACCTCCAGTTCATGAACTGGTTCTCGCAGTTTTGCGCGATGATTATGCCGCGCAAACTCCGCATCGTAGCCGGCCGCGGTTCGGCTAAAACGACCGAAATACAGGTGGAGCGGTTGATCGAAATGGTGTACGACATGCCGGGCGCCCCCGTGGCATGGGTGGCCGACACCTTCGCAAACCTTACCGCCAACGTACTCCCAATGGTATTCGAAGCCCTGGAACGGAAAGGGTTCCGCGAGGGCATCCACTATGTCGTAGAAAAGCAACCCCCGACATTCACCGAAAAAGAGTGCGCCGACCTGCAACAATGGCTGAAGCCTCATTTCTGGAAGCCCTACAACAAAATCATTTCCTACAAACGAACGATCATATTTTTCACAGGTCTGAACATCACGTTCGGATCACTCGACCGCCCGGCATCCCTGGCCGGTCGCTCCTACGTGCATATCCTGGGCGACGAGGTGAAATATTTCCCCGAAACGAAAATTGGCAACCTGCTCAAAGCCCGCCGTGGCTACCGTATTCAGTTCGGCCACTCCCCGCTATACCTGGGGGAAACCTTCACAACGGACATGCCGAACACCAGCAATAAGGGCGAATATGACTGGATATTCAAAGGTGCGAAGAACATGGACGCGCCCTCTCTCCTTCTCGTATTGAAAACGGCACTCATTGCCAACGATGCCCTGCAAGAATACCTCGCGGCAAAGGAAAAGTTTCACCGCACACAATCCGACACGGACCGCCAGGAATATCTGAATAAATACAAAACCGCGAACCGCTGGCGGCAACGCTGGCAGGACCTTCGCAGGCACGAGAAAGCCCAAAATATGTTCATGCTCGTTTCCTCCTACGTGAACATCGACATCCTCTCCCCCGAATGGTTCGCTGATGCTTTGGCTTCACAACTCGCAGACGTGGAAGCTGCGATATTGTCGATGCCGCCCCGTATCGACCGGGGCCAGCAGTTCTATTGTAACCTCGGGGAACGGCACTTTTACTACGACGGCAACAATACCGCCGTGGAAAATGCGCTCGGCTTCCACGATGCCGAGGACTGCCGGCTCCTCCGACACCTCGACCCGAACCGTTCGATAGATATGGCGATGGACTTCGGCAATATGCTCTCGATGATCGTCTGCCAGGACGACGGCCGCATATTCCGATGCCTCAAAGAATTTTATAGCCTCCCGCCCGAATGGGTACGGGAGATCGCCGACAAATTCCTCGACTACTTCCGACCGCACAAACAGAAGGTGATAAAGTTCTACTACGACCGCAGTGGGAACAACTACGGCCGCAGCAAACAGTCAATGGCCCTACAAATGAAAGAGGCAATCGAGAAGGACGGCACGGGAGCAAAAACCGGCTGGCGCGTGCAGCTTATGTCCCTGGGCCAAGGCAATATTCCAATGGCCGACGAATATATTTTCATGCGAGAACTGATGAGCGGGCACAACCCCCTCCTCCCCGAATTGCAAATCGACGCCATACATTGCCGGCATCTGAAAGCCGCCCTCGAACTTGCCAGGACTACCGTGGACGCCATGAAGCGAGTCGGCAAGGATAAGAGCGCAGAGAAATCGTCCGACCCCAAACGCCTCGTAGAATCTACGAACTTCACCGATGCTTTCAAATACGCGCTTATGCGTAAGACCTGGGCTGATATAGTCAAACGGGGCATCACAAGCGGCCTGCCAGGCGGAGCCGTCGGCGACGTGTCCGTGCGCTGATAGCAGCATCGACCACAACAGAGGAGGACGGCCCGAGCCGTCCTCTTTTCTTGTGTACCCCTCCCCCGGGACCCCCACCCCGGAGCGGCAGCCTCCCTCATATATCACCTTTTCGGACGCTTGCAATCGCAAACGACAAAGAGGGCGGGGCGGGCTTCGATTTGAGATAAAGAAACGCTTTTTTTCGTTTCAGATTTCAAAACATTGATTTTCAGTCAATAAAAGTAAATATAGCACCAAAAACCGGGAGAAATCGGGATTTTCAAGTGCAAAAACGGACTTTTTGCCGTCCCCAAGGCACAAAAAAGGGGAGAAATTAACGCCATTCCTCCCCAAAAGCGGATTAAATTCGTCGGTTTTGGCCCACGACTCAACCCTATGTACGGGAACAAAAGTACGAAAAAATATCGCTGGTCCAAGGTTTCAGTCGCTTTTTTTGTCCTTTATTCCACCCGGGGCCGCGGCTATTTTTGCATCATGGATTTATTCGAGGCAATACGACAAATGCGAGAACTCTCCAAACGGAATATATCGTTCGGCTTCTCCTTCATGTCCTACAACGAAACGGCGCAGAAAAGCGAAGGCATCGTCGAGGTCAGACACGCCCGGCTCCGCGCCCGAACGCAGGAAGCCCACCACCGAAACGCGGAGATCATCGAGGAATATGTCAACACCGACACGGGGGAGGCCCGCCGATTTTATCAACCTTTGCTTTTGAGTTTCAACGGCCAAAAAGTCGAAGCATGACAACGAAAATACACCGAATTTCAAACACAGCCTTCGCCCTGCAAATAGGGCAGACGGCCTACTCTCTCTCCACAAGCGTCCGGACAACTGGCGATACGACAATTTTCAACATCGCACGGAATCCGAACTGGGAATACGCATACCAGAACGTCATGGGCAAACGTATCGTCCCCTATGGCCCTGGAAACGACATGCCCGTCATGGTCCGCGATCTGGTCCAGGACAACAACCTCGCACCGGGTATTCTCCAACGCCAGAAGGGGCTACTCTACGGCCAGGGGGCCTTTCTCTACCGCTACGTGTTTCAAGACGGCAAAATCGCCCGGGAGTATGACGACGACCCGGAGATTTCCGCATGGCTCGCATCCTGGCAGGCGAAGAAATTCATCGAGAAAGCCCTCGTAGACCACTTGCACATGCAGGGCTTTTTTGCCCTGCACTTTATGGAACGCGCCCAGCGACTCGGCGCCCGCGCTGTCGATCACCTCGGCAGGAAAGCCCGCATCGCCAAACTGCAATTCGTGAAATCAACGAACGCCCGCCTCGAATGGACCGACACACGCTGTCTGGAGGACGTGAAGCACATCTTCGTCGGAGATTTCGAAAACGGCTGCCTCACATCGGGTATTCAGACCTTCCCCGTGTACGACCCCCTCGATCCGGGTAAGTACCCCGTGTCCGCATCCTACAACTATTCCTACTCCTTCGGCCGCAATTTCTATTCGACACCGGCATTTCTCGGCGCGATCCGCTGGATATTGCGAGGCTCCGATATTCCGATGATCTTCAAATATGTTACCGACAACGGTCTGAACCTCGCCTATCACATCCATTCCCCGGCCGGGTACTGGGAGAAGAAAAAACAAAAATTAGAGGAACTTTACCCCCAAGATCAACCCGCAGAAATCGAAACGCGCCTCGAAAAGGTCAAAGCCGAAATATTGGACACCATAACCGAGGTATTGTCCGGAAAAAAGAACGCCGGAAAATTTTTCGAAAGCATAGACTTCTACGACGCCGATCACAATTTATGCTCCTGGAAGATTGAAGCCGTGGACCAAAAAATAAAAGATTTCGTCGAGTCGCAGTTGAAAATCGGCGATGCAGCGAACTCGGCGATCACCTCCGGGATGCAACTCCACCCCTCGCTTACGAACATCATGGTAAACGGAAAACTCGCCTCCGGCTCCGAAATGCTCTACGCACACCAGATTTACAAGCTATCCGACGTTGCGATCCCCGAAATGGTAATTCTGGACCCGATCAACCAGGCTATAAAGTTCAATTTCCCGGACACCGACCTGCAACTCGGATTCTATCACCAGAACCTCATGGCCGAGGAGCAAGTCGCCCCAGAGGACCGAACCCGAAACAATTAGAATATGATTTTCAACAAGAACAACGAAGGGGCCGCCGAACTGCAACGCCTCGTCGGGACCTATTTCCGAAGCAACGACTTCTCGGCTATCGAGTCCGAGATCAAGTCCGCCGCCGGCGTCGTTCGGCGACTGATCGGCCCGGAGGTATTCGACCGCGCCGAAAAATATTACAACTCCACCGACTTCGGTACACAAAATGACACCCTCGACCAACGACTACTGAAAGCCATACAAGCCCCCGTAGCGCAGTTGGCAATGGTGCGATTCTACCAGCAGAACACTCTATCACACGAGGACGGGGGCCGCAAAGTGAAAATCAACGAGGGCAGCGAGAAAATGCCCTGGCAATGGCAATACGACCGGGACGACGACGCCCTGCTCGACAAATACTATCGCGCCCTCGACGACCTTTACATTTTTCTGGAAGAAAATACTGTCTCCGAGTGGCAAAAATCCCCTTTGCGGACGAAACTCGCGGCGTGCTTCGTAAAGGACCTCGACACCTTCCAGGAGGTTTTCCCCCTCGAAGATTCCCACCGCATGTTCTACATCCTCGTCCCCTTCATGCTGGAGGTACAGGACCGCATCATCCGGCCCATAGTCGGAGACGAGGAGTTCGAGAAAATGAAAACGGACCCCATACCCGAGGAGTTGGCCGAACAACTGGCGGCCGCAAAGCGTTGCGTCCCGCTTTATGCCGTAATAACCGCCGTAAAGCGCATGTCAATCAAAGTGCTGCCGACAATGATCGTCCGCCGCTTCTCGGCCTCATTCCAAGGCAGCCGCGGCGGGAATATGGACGACGCAGCAACCCGGGCGCTGCTGCAATCCGTAGAGTCCGAGGCTATCGACGCAAAAAAAGAACTCCAAAAAGCCGTAACGAAACGCCGCCAACCGATACGTGAAGCGGACCTTGTGCCGCAAAACTCCCGCGATAAAAAATATTTCATGACTTGACCATGAACCGGATCGAAATTCCCGAGGCGAACTTCTCGGCGGACATCCCGTCGTCATATTCCGAAATGACCAGCCCCCAGGTGTACTACGTGATGCAGCAGCTATACGCCCTCCAATGCGCAAAAATATCGCAGGCCGAGTTCCGTGTCCGGGTACTCTACTACCTCGCAGGGATAAAACGCACAGCCCGCAGCATCGCATGGGAACGACTACACCCGGCCGAAGCACACCGACGCGCGGAGAAGGTCGTGCTCCTGGCCGAAGAACTCCTCGGATTCCTTTTCACCACCGACGGAGACGGGCTGAAGCCCGTATTCGACACGATAACAAACCACCTGCCGCTACTGGACATCGGACCGGTCCGCCTCGTCGGCCCCGACACCGGGTTGTTGGATTTATCTTTCGGGGAACTGATCGCCACGGACGCCGATCTGGCATTCTACACATCGACCAAGGACGAATGCCACATAGACAACATGATCGCCCGCCTATACCGCCAACCAGGACCGATGCAGCCGTGCGGCCGTAAAGTCGAACCGTTCAAAATGGAAGAAACGGAACGCCGGGCACGCCTTATCCGTTTCCTGCCGGGCTGGAAAAAACAACTTTTTCTATTCTGGTATGCTGCCTGTATCGACAATATCCAACACGGCACATTCTATATAAGCGGCCGCGAGGTGTCCTTCGAACCCCTATTCAGTAAAAACGAAGATGGCGGGAACTCCCTGGGCTGGCTGGGCGTACAATTTGACCTCGCAGAAAAGCACATCTTCGGAGATATGGCCGGAACCGCAGAGGCCAACATCATAGACGTTTTAGCCCTTTTGTTGAATTATAAATACACCACAGACCATGTTAGGAAAATTAAAGCGGATAATTGAGTATTGTCAAACGATTAACGTCGGACTTCCCGTCCCGGCGCCGCATATCGTAGCAGACGAAAACCAAGGGACCACCGTACTCAATAGTCCGTCCATCGAAGGCCCCCAAATCATTATTTCCATGCCTCTGGCAAAACTATCCGGGAACTGCGACGGAATGGCCGGCCCCCATACCTTCATCATCTACACGCTGGAAAAGGCAAAGGAAATGACCGCGACGCAATGCAACGTCGTAGGACAATATCTTGCGACGGTCTGTATGCTGAACAAAGTGCTCAAAAAATTCTCGGCGGACATAGGAGGCCAAGGATTGCCCGGCACGTGTCCCCTCCTGGCCGACATGGAACTGATCGAGACCGAGGTGCTTCCGGCCGCCGGCGTGTTCGGTGGCTGGAACGGATATTCGGCGGCGATCACGCTGAAATAAAAAGCCCCCGGCCGTTTTTGCAGTGCTCTGACCTACTACACAAACGCACGCTCACAGCGCAAACCGGGGGCAAACCTCCTGCTTATCGTTGTGAGCGTGTAAAATTGTAGTAAGTCAGAGTACCGCAAAAGTAATGAAAATCTTCGAAATCCTATCTTTTAATCGGGAAATCCTCGACCGCCTCGACCGCCTCGGCATCCACCCGGACGACCACAAACATTTGGACCTATACAATGACTACCGCGCCATGAAGGCCCGGGCCGAAAAGGTTACGTACATCGTTGCGATCCTCGCCGAACGATATGCCGTGAGCGAACGGAAGGTCTACAATCTTATCGCCCGCCTCGGAAAAGACTGCACGGAACGTGCAGCGACCCCCCCCCAAATAGTTGTGATACACCGTCAAAACGGTGATTTTTGCGGACCAAAATTTTCTATTAATGCCTGCAAAAATCTACAACTCCGCCCCCCTTCCCTTCATGGGGCAAAAGCGCCGCTTCGTGAACCAGTTCCGCGAAGCGTTGCGTGAATTTTCATCGGCCACGACCTTCGTCGATCTGTTTGGTGGCTCCGGCTTACTCTCCCACATCACGGCACACGAGCGACCGGATGCCCGCGTTATCTACAACGACTTCGACGACTACCACCTCCGCATCGAGAACGTCGAACGGACGAACGCGATCCTCGCCGAAATCCGCGAAATCCTCGCCGGCATCCCCCGCGTGGCGAAGGTCCCGGCAGATGCAAAGGCCCAGATCGTCGCCCTGCTCGAAGAACACGAGCAGACCGGATTTGTGGACTACATCACTATATCCTCGTCCCTTCTGTTTTCCGCGAACTACGCCGACAACCTCGAAATACTCCGGAAAAGCACTCTCTACAACAACATAAAACAAACCTCCTATTCCTGCAACAATTACCTCGACGGGCTGGAAATTGTAAAACACGACTACCGGGAACTATTCGGCCGCTATAAAAATGTTCCGGGCGTCGTGTTCTTTGTCGATCCCCCTTATCTTTCGACCGACACCGGCGTATATAAATGCTACTGGCGACTTCGGGATTATCTCGACGTGCTCCGAGTGATCGACGGGCAATCTTACATATATTTCACGTCCGACAAGTCTCAAATCGTGGAGTTACTCGATTGGATGCAATCGAACGCCGTCCACGGAAACCCATTCGAAGGAGCCACACGCAGGGAATTTTCGGTAAATACATTCGCTGTTAAATATACCGACATAATGCTCTACCGGGCATAATTACATGAACACCGCAGGGGCCGGCGGGAATAATTCTCGCCGGCCCCTCAATTTTTCAGGGAATTTATTTGCATAATTATAACTAATTAGTTATATTTGTGGCATGAAATATGAACGAAATGGCAGATAGAAAAGTAAGAACGGTTTACTACTCGGAGGAGTTCAAGCGGTTTTTCGACGACCTCGACACCAGAGTCCGCGAAAAATACTTATGGACGATCCAGATAACCGAGACCGTGCAGGTGCTCCCGACCAAGTACGTGAAGAAACTGGAAGGGACCGAGTTTTACGAAATGCGCGTGTCAGTAGGATATAACGAGTACCGAACCGTGCTTTTCGCCATTGACAGCGATAATTTCGTAAAGGCAACCGAAATCTATCTGCTGAACAGCTTTTTGAAAAAGTCCACCAAGGATTACAAAAAACAAATAGAGATTGCCAAAAAGATAATGAAGGAGGTAGAATTATGAGAGTAGACCCCGAAAAACTGAAAAAGAACTTCCGCCCGGCCGAGGAGTTAATGACCGAGTATGTTGGCCCGGCCGGAAGCCCCGAGCGCGAGGAAATGGAGACAAAGGCGAAAGCCTGGTTCTACGGCGAAATTCTCCGCGAACGCCGCAGGGAGTTGAAAATGTCGCAAGCTGCGCTGGCCGAGAAGGTCGGAGCAAAACAAAGCTACATCGCCCGTCTCGAAAAAGGAGAAGTAGACGTGCAGTTCTCGTCCCTGCTGAAGATCGCCGGAGCACTCGGATTAAACGTACAACTTCAATAGCCCCCGACTATGTTCTGGCTTACAATAGGCATCACCCTCTTTCTGCTGGCCTGCCTGGTCGGCGCCCGTAAAAAAAAGACCACTTAACCCGGCCGAGTGAATCGGCCGAGGGGGTCCCTCGCACCTTCTCCGGCCGCAATTTACGCCGCTTTTTTGTCCTTTAATAGCCGCCTTCGGGCGGCTATTTTTGTTGCAAAACGAATGACATGGCATCACTCGTCGAGCAACGATTTGTAGAAGAAATCCTCACCAACGAAGGCGCCCGCCTTCTCACGAACCAGGAAGCCGCGTTTGCCGCACGGCTGCATTTCCATTCCAAAAATATCATAGCCCGACGCGAAGCCGAGGTTTCGGCCGGCGCCGCGTACTCCGGAAAACTGGTCCTCACCCACACCGCCTACGAACGCTTCCTCGACCTCAAAGCGATGAAATACGGCTCGAAGATCGTCCGACGGAACCGGAAAATTCACAACCGGTTCATCTGGGGGCATTTCAATTCCATAGCCTACCGTCTCGCCAACGATTTCACGGAAAATGTTGCCGCTCGCATTCGCTCTGAACTCGAAAACAAGTAGCAGCCAATGGGAAAGAACCTCAAAGAAGAAGACCTCCGTTTGAACATCATCGTAAACGGCGATCCCGCTCGCAAAGAAATCGGGCAACTCACCCGTAGCACCAAGGACCTCCGAAGTGAGAACGGCCGCCTGCTGGCCGAGCAAAAAAAACTCCGAGCAGAAGGCGGCGAGAACAAAGCCCGTATCGCCGAGATAACCGCCACGATCAAAAAGAACTCCGAAACGATCAAGGCTAACGAGGCCCGGACCAAGCAACTCCGGTCCGAAATGAAGGTTACATCCATGACCACGGCGGAGTTAAGCCAGCGACACGCCGAACTCCGGAACGCCATGCGTAACGTCGTCCCCGGGACGCCGCAATGGAAACTCCTGCGAAACGAACTGCAAGCCGTAACGGGCCGCATGGCACAACTCCGAACCGAAACGGCCGTTACCGAAGGTGTCATGTGCCGTATGGCTACCAACGTGAACAAGTACATCGGAACCGTTACGGCAACATTCGCCGCGCTCGCCATGTACGGCTCGGGCCTTCACAAAACGATACAGACCTATTCGGGACTCGACGAGGCTATGTCGAACGCCCGAAAGACTACCAACATGACCCGTCTGGAGGTAGAAGAATTGAACGCCATACTTGCCAAGATCGACACCCGGACCGCGCAAAACGAACTCCTCGCCCTGGCCCGCATCGGCGGAAAACTCGGCATCGCCAAGAATGACATCGAAGGATTTACCCGCGCTGCTGACATCATAAAAATATCACTCGGCAAAGACCTCGGCGATAACGTCGAAACCACAATCGGCCAGATCGGAAAACTGGTAAACGTGTTCAAGATAAAAGACGAGTTCGGCATCGAGGAGGGGATGATGAAAACAGCCGCCGCGGTAAACGAACTCGGCAAGGCTTCGACGGCCAACGAAGCGAACATCGTGGAGTTCATGCGCCGCGTGGGTGGCGTCGGAAGTTCTGCGAAAATATCCCTCGCCAACATCGCCGGCCTGGGCGCAACGCTCGACGACCTCGGGCAGACAATGGAGGTAGCCGGAACATCCATGTCCCAGGTTATAACCGGAATGTACCGCCGCACGGACGCCTTCGCGGCCGCAGCGAAGATGAGCGTCAAAGATTTCAAGAAGCTGATGGCCGAAGATATGAACGAGGCCCTTATCCGGATGCTCGACGGCATGGGATCGAACGGCGCGGCGATGGGCAAGATCGTCGCAGCTCTCGACTCCCTCAAACTCGACGGGACACGGGCAACCGGCGTTCTGACAGCCCTGGCCCAAAATACCGGCAAACTCCGCGAACAGCAGGAGATCGCAAACCGTGCATATACCGAGGGGACATCGTGTTTGAAGGAGTTCAATATCATGAACAACTCGGCTGAAGCAATCGCCGAAAAACGTAAAAAACAGATCACGGCCGAGGCGGCCGCCCTCGGAAAATCACTACTACCGGCCTACTACGAATCCCTCTCGGCACAAGCGGCGCTTATCAAAACCACCCGCATCCTAATCGAGTGGCTGATAAGGAACAAAGGGGCAATCATTGTGCTGGTTGCTGCATACGCCTCCTATGTCGCAGCCGCGAAGATTAAGGAAAAGTGGGATAGCATACAGATCGCCCGAAAAAAATTGCTGGTAATATGGAGCAAAGCACACCAGATTGCGCTCATGCGTGAAACCCTGGCGATGAAGGAGGGAACTGCGTCAACGAAGCTAATGGCCGCCGCGCAACTTCTCCTCGCCGGGAACCTGCGGGCCGCAGGTCTGGCCTTCAAGGCGTTCTTTGTGTCTATGGGACCCGTCGGCTGGGCCACACTCGCCATATCGGGATTGGTGAGCGTCATTACGCTATTTTCCAACCGGACCAACACAGCAGCCAAATTTCAAAAATTGTTATCGGGCCACATGCGAGATGCTGCGACGGAAGCCGCGACCGAGCGCACAGAACTCGACCGGCTGAAAGGGAAGCTGGAAGGCTGCAAAGTAGGCACGAAAGAGTACAATGACACGAAACAGGAGATCATCGACAAATTCGGCAAATACGACAGCACGCTGAAAAACGAAACCCTGACCGTGCAAACCCTTCGGGATAAGTACAACTCTTTGACGGCCGCTATTATGCAGAGCGCCAAAACAAGGCAGTACAACAAATTCGTCGAAGCACAGCAGACCGCCTTCGATGAACAGTTCAGCGAAATATCGGATAAACTCTGGGAAAAACTCAACGACCAATATTACACCGAGAAGGCGTCAAAATATTACAGCCAGATCATGAACGCTTTCTTTGGCGGTCAGTCTCTCGATGCCTGGCTCACGACCGGCTCCGCAAAAGCCCAGAGATTAGTCCGGAAGTTACAAGAACTCCGCGACGCGCAAAATGCCGCCGACAAAGAGGCCCGCAACCGCTTCGGGATAACGACTACAACCCCGCCAGGTACAAATTCCACGACAGCCGAGGGCGGCGACCCACTGAAAACCGACGACCCCGACAGCGACTTCGGCGACGGAAACAACAAGAAAAAGTGGAGCCTCGACAACGACGCCTCCTTCCTGGCAGCGAAAAAGAAACTCCGCCAGACATTCGCCGACGGGGAGATCGCCACAGAACGCGATTACCAAGGGAAACTACTGGCCCTCGAAATCGCGGCCCTAAAAGCCCGCCTCGCGGCAAACAAAGAATCCGGCGCCGACAGATCGAAACTCGAAATACAGCTCGCCGACAAACTCCTCGAACTGAAAAAGAACGAATCGGAGATTTCGGAAGCGGATTTTGAAGCCCAAAAACAAAAACTCCGCAAGCAATTCGCCGACGGGGAAATCGCCACAGAGCAGGAGTACCAGAACAAACTGCTGGCCCTCGAAATCGCATCCCTCAAAGCCCGCCTCGCTTCGAATAAAGACACCGGGGAAGCCCGTGCGAAACTCGAAGCCCAACTCTCCGACAAACTGATCGAGCAGAAGAAACGCGAGCAACAGCAGGCCGACGCGGCCGAGGACCTTCGCATCCAGAACATGACGGATGCCACGGACCGGGAGAATGCCGACTACGAGCGGAAGAAGAAACAGCACGCCGGGAACGCTGCGGCCCTGGAACAACTCGAAGCACAGCACAACCGGAACCTCGTTAAAATCCAACTCCAACGGGCCACAGGAGCACTTAAACAGGAGGAGGACGAATACAAGCAGAGCCGCCGGGTCATGCAGGAACGCCACAAGATCGAACTCCAAACCGCCACTCTCACCAAAACGGAACGCGCCCGCCTCAAACGGCAACAATATAACGAATTGAAAGCCCTCGACGAGGAATACTTACGCAGTACCCTCGCGCAACTCCAATCGTTGAACGCCACCGGCACAATGTCATTCCGGGACCTCAAAGGCGTGCTCCAAACAATCGACATCGACTCCTCCCTGCTTTCCGAGGAGGAAAAGAACGACCTTATCCGCCGGATCAAAGAGGTGAACGGCGCCATAGATGCCGCCGCAGAGCAAGTGGACGAACTCGGCTATTCCTTCACCCAGAACCAAAGCGGCGGCAGCTTGTTCGGGTTCTCACAGGACGACTGGTCGCTGTTTTTTGAGAATATCGGAAACGGGAAATTCGGAGCCGAAGAATTGACAATGGCCCTGCTCGCAGCAGCCGAGGCCGCCAATATGGCAATGGACCTATATTCGGGCTACGACAAAATGATGACGGCGAAAGAAAACGCCGAACTGAAAAAGTACAAGAAGAATAACGACGCCAAGAAAAAAACGCTACAATCCCGACTCGACGCCGGGCTGATAACCCAGGAGCAGTACAACCAGCAGGTAGACCAAATGGACGCCGAGTACGAACGGAAACAAGAGGAGGCCCAGATCAAGCAAGCCAAGCGGCAGAAAACCCAGAGCATCATCCAGGCGACGATCAACACCGCAGCCGGTGTTGTGAAAACCCTCTCCGAATGGGGCATCCCCTGGGGACTTATCCCCGCCGGCATCATGGCCGCAATGGGTGCAGCACAAATCGCCATGATCGCCGCAACACCTATCGCCGGCGCCGAGGAGGGCAGCTTCCTCGTTGAACGAGCACAGGACGGCCGGAAATTCAACGCCCGGATCAACCCCGATGCCCGCGGATATATCGACCGTCCCACGGTTCTCGTCGGTGAAAACGGAATGGAATACGTCATTCCCAACGAAGCCATGCAGAACCCCACGGCCGCGCCGATCATCAACACCATAGAAGCGGTACGCCAAAAAGGCCGCCTCCGGGATTTCGATTTCACACAAGTAATGCCCGCCATGATCCAGGCCCCCGGCTATGCCGCAGGAGGTCCGGCAAACGGATCAATGCCTTCAATCTCCCTCCCAACGGCCCCCGTAACGGACACCCCCGAAAACAAGGCCATGATACAAATCCTAACCCGTCTCGCTGGCATCCTCGAAAAACCGCTCAAATCCGATGTTTCGCTCATGGGGCGCGGTGGGTTTCTGGAAAAAATGGCAGAATACGAAAGAATGAAAGAGCGCGGTAAATTAGGATAAATATGCTTATCAAATCGTTACGCACAGAAAATATTCTCGAATACAAACCGGACCAAGAAGTAACTTTCACACTCGACAACCCCATGTTCGAGGACGACCGGCTTCCCGTGGCCGTATCGACCGGCATAGAATTTTCACTGACTCCGACCAACAAAACGGAGTTCGGGTTCGTCGAAGCTATGATGCTCCCGCCGCTCGTGCAGAAGGTCCCCGCAGTTATTATTCTTGCCGGAATAGAAATATTTACCGGGGAATTGCAATTCGATGAATTTTCAGACTCCGCCCTAAAATATACGTTCGTAGGAAAGGGCATGGACGAAATGCTCGCAGGGAATATCTACGAATTACCCTCGAACACATACGACGGTATAAAACTCTCGACATTCGTTCAAAATGCCCGAAACGGAAACTACCAGGATTTCGGTCTCCCGATGATTATACGTCAGCCGAACAGCGCCAAGGTCGAATACACAACGGCGGCGGGGGCGGCCGAATGTTCACTCATTGATAAATATGCAAATTTCCTATACTCGGATATACCCTATATTGTGCCGGCTATAAAAGTGCCGTTCCTTTTCCAAAAGATTCTCCCGGGAATATATTTCCCCGGCAGTATTGACTGGTACATCGACCGGCTCGCTATTATTGCGCCCTACAAGCCCGAAAGTTGGAATAATGAATATTACGGTGTTCCGGTGGTATATCAAGACGGCTTCGACCCGGTTACAGGACGGTACAGCGTTGCCAAAATATCGAATTTCCGACCGACCGAGGGCTTGCCGGATATGACAAATAGCGATTTTGTGAGCAACATCCTAAAAATGTTCTGCGCGACATTGTTCTCCAATGGAACCGGTTACATTATTCAAAGCAACAAGGACATCATCAACGATAAGACGTTCATAAATTGGAGCGATAAGGTGGCGGAAATTTATTCGATAGTCGCCGGAGAAGAAAGCGGGTACTCGCTGGAATATGCCAACGAAAACAACAACTACACCCCCTCCAAGGTGGACGACCTCGGGCAGGCGGAGATAGACCCCAGCATCGCAACCTGCTACTCATACGAGGAAATGTTTCGGAAATTCCAAACCTCCGCGAATTATATCAACGTCCAAATCGCCAAAACCCGAAATATTTATTCCGGGAAACAAGTTAAAGCCCGCCTATATTACCACTATGAAGGTCGCAGGGGGATCGCCTACAACAACTTCGAGACCCCCATTGCTACAATGGATATTGTTTACCAGGCCGGGCTGGAGAAGAAAATTATAAATCGCCAATCCGAGGACTCAAAGACCTACGAAAATAGCATTGCGTTCAACTGCGCAAAATGCGTCCCGGCGAACGTCGCAACCCCAATTCTGGAAAGTTCGACAGACTCACAGGTTACGCTGCGCGGCATGTCCCCCATTATTGACTTCCCGACCGTCGGCGCGGAACGTCCGACTACCGTCTATATCGGGATGCTCCGGTATCATAATTTTTTCGACCAGGGTAACTATTTCGCCAAGCCGACGCCCTACGTGGACATTGGAACGGAAATGTCAGACAACACCTACTCCATTGCTATTGGAGGAGAACAGGGATTGTACGAACAGTTCCACAAAGATTTCGCAGAATGGTTCATGAAGAAGAAGGACACGATCAAGGCCGACGTGTTCCTCTCGCCGACGGATGTCGCAAACCTCCGACTTTGGCGTAAAATTATGATTTATAACCGTCTGTTCCTTATCAAAACAATGGAACTTACAATTTCCGATAAAACAGATATTGTCTTTGCGAATGTTGAATTTGTAGAGGCGTAATTTGTCCTTTCAACCGGCGCCCAGGCGCCCTATATTTGACGAAAAAAGAACATGGCAATATTGACCACCGGTTTGCCGGCATACGGATTTCTCGACGACCTCCCCGATATAATTTTTTCGGAGATAACGACTTCGACGGCATACGTTACGGTGAAATTCAACGGTTCGGCACTCATTACCAGCGTCAAAATGACCCCAGACGCAAAGAAAACGATCACCATATACGCAAAACAGATGATTCGGAACATGGTAACGCTGACAAAGCCGAACTCATGCGCCCTGGGATTGCCGCAGCTTATTGTTCAAATTGCATTCCCCGGCGGGGGAGCACTCTCGACATCTGGTTATGTAATACCAGGCAACACCAACGACCTCGGGATAATCACCCAGGAATGGTTCGCGGAAAACTTTCTCACCTGGCAACCCCAGGTAATAGAAACAACCCGAACACAGCCGCAATGGCTGGCATTTATCCCGGTCCCGCCTTTCTATCAATACAATATACAATCGACCCTTTACACCAGAGACGGCCGCACATTCACGCAGTCTTTTTTCAAATTCCCAAGCGGCCCCAACTTTCAGCAATTCCGGGCCGACTTCACCTACCTATGGAAAAGCCATTGCGTAGCCCATGACCTCGACCCATACTGCTACGACGTATTCGGCTACGGTTACAGAGCGGGTGTCAGTTTAGACGCAAACCCAGACATAGCCCCGGCCAAGGTTATGGAATTAATTGCCCCGAATAGGCCATACGCCCAACGCTATATACTACGTCCCGAGCGTTACAACGACGTGTGTTTCGGCTTCGAAAATACCCTGGGCGCCTTCGATACCCTCATGCTGGAAGGAAAACAGACATACCAGCCCGAGGGCGACATTTCGACCTTCAAGACCTATACAACGGAAAAGGAACTCATCAACGACTTCACCTCGATATGGGAGGCCAGCACGGGCCGGCTCGAAACAGAACGCTCCGCGAACCAGTTCCAGGACTTTCTGAAAAGCACGAACCGCTACGTTCTCATGCAGGGAATATGGCGCCGGATCATCGTCAGCGACTACAAAGTGAAGCACTCCCGCGGAGAATCGAACAGCTACACGTTCAAATACCACCTCGCCGACAAAAACGAAGGCCGCTATTTTAACCGCGAAAAACTCCCCGAACCCGAATTGCCCACAAATTTTTTCCCGGAATATGACTACAAAAAAATGTAACTGGAAAACAGACCTCCAGCTTGCCGAAACCTTCTACACGCTCGCGGAGAACAACACCCTCGTTGCAACGCCGATCCCCGACGATGCAATAGATTTTCAAATCGTCTACCGTGCCGAGCACGATTGCCGTTACACCGTAAGCCGCACCCGTGGCGTTTACAAAGGTTGCAAGAAAATCGACGACAACACGCTCGCGGTATTCATTCCCCTATCCCGCTACTCTCTGGGCCGCGGTCCCCTGCTGCGTGAACTCTACATGCAGGTCCCGAACAACGACTTCGAAGGCAAAATCCGCAATATCTGCGTGCCGGCCGATACGAAACATTTCCTCTGGGACGGACCGACCGACAACGACGTGGTAGTCGCCACCGAAATCATTACCGCCACAATCCTCAAAGGCAACACCGGAGACAGCGCCTACGAAGATGCCGTACAGCATGGCTACGAGGGGACCGAGGAGCAATATGCCTTGTGGCCGATAACCCAGGGCGACTACGCAAAGGAGCAGGCGGGGATCGCCAAAGGTGCGGCCGCGAAGGCGACGGACGCAGCCGAGAAGGCAAACACAGCCGCCGGCCGTGTTGAAACGGCAATAACGAACGCCACCACCGCAACGGCCGAAGCCGAGAAAACCACCAAGGAGTCAAAAACCCAGACAGAAAAGGCCAAGGAAGCAACGGACCTCGCAAACAAAGCGACGGGAGCAGCCAGCGACGCGACGGCCGAGGCAAAAAAGGCTACATCTGCAACGAACCTCGCGGCGACGAAGGCCAACCAGGCCGCAACCCGCGCCGAGAAAGCCGTGGAGGAACTGCACGACGCCGAGGAGGTAACCCAGGCTGCGATCAAAGCAACGGAAGAGGCACTCGCCGCGACACAGACCATGCAGGAAATGCAACCCCAGATCACGAAGGCCGCATCCCTCGTGCCGGCCCTTCTGCGGGTCGAATATCCCGGGCATATCACAACCCGTAATCCACGAACACACCGCGTAAACGCCCGCCTGCTCCCGGCGTCGGCCCTGCAAAACATCATTTTCCAGATCGAAGCCGGAAACTCGGTATTTGTACGCCCCGACGGTGAAATCATCCGCCGCGGCATCGGCACAACGAGAATCAACGTCTTGCCCACGGCCAACATTCCACTCTACCAAGTACTCGACATCACCGTAGAGCAGCCCCGCATCCGGCAAACCGGGGCCGGAAAAATACGCCGGACAGCGGCAGGGAAAATTCGTCTCACCTAACTAATTTTCAACAATATGGCAGAATTAACACAAGAGGAAATCACGACGTTGAAAGACGTAGCCGCAGCATGGGGAGGAGCACAGCGCATTGACGAACTCCCCGCGCTTTCGGCCTCGTCAGACGTTACACGCATGGAGTTTGAAGGCTCTATCGACGGCGAACCCTGCAAAGTCGGAGCCGGCACAATCGGCTCTTTGTTCTCCGGGATCAAGGCGTGCGGCCGTATCTGGGACCTCACCCTCGGCTCCCCCGTGGCCGTAGGATATTACGGGTCCGCGGACGTGCTGCGCAACATCCAGGACGAGTTTCACATCGGCGGCTACATCTACAAAGACGACGGAAGCCGCCGCAAACTCTCCAAAACGGACCACAGCAAGTACGACGACGGCGCCGACGCGAAACTCGACGGCACGGACGGACAGTACATGTGGGGGCTGGATGCTCACTATTTCACCGAGCGCATCGTCGGAAACCTGCTCTACCGCATCATGAGCGACAAACCGATTCCCGGCTGGGATAGCGTCTACATCCCCGAAATGGGGACCTCCGCGACGGGCTTCGGGGTAATTGATCGCACAACAAACACCCTTTGCTCCGTGGTCAGCACCGACGAACGCTACCGCGGTGGCAACGGGGTTGAAATTTCGACGGAAACGAAGAACTGCATCCCCGGATCGCCCCAGCAAACGATGCTCGGGATGCCCGCAACCGCCAAAACCGTAGCTTCATGGCGCCAACTGGCGCAAAAGCGCGGCAAAGGATGGGACGCCAACTGGTATATTTCGGACCGCGTGAAACATTACGTGTTCGAGATCGCCTTCGGAACGCTCAACATCCAGACCGCCTTCAACTCCCAGCGCGACGCAAACGGTTTCTACCAGGGCGGGTTCGGCGCCGGCGCAACAACCGCAGGCAGCCAGAAATGGAGCGATCTGAACGGCTACTATCCCCTTATCCCCACGGACATCAACGTCCACCTGGCCGACGGCTGCGGCCTCACCGAGTATTCGGTGCGGAACACCGCGGACGAGGTTGTTGCCACATTCCAGGTTCCTCGTATGTTCGGACTCGATTATGTCGGCTTCGGTCATTTATGGAGCCAGACCGCCGGGGAATTTGTGAACGCCGGGGAAACGGAAACTATCGGCTACGTCGCAAAATCCATGTACGAACCCTACAACGAAACGACCCTCGAAAACTGCCTGGAAGTCGGCCGCCTCCCGCGCAAGGAAGGTTACATCAAAAAGTCCACCATGCGCTACATGGCCTTCATGCCGACCGAGGTCGGAGGCTCTACAACAACGTACTACGGCGACTATTTCTACTCCAATGCTGAAACGTCGCAGTCTTACGGTTTGCGTTCCTGCCTTCGGGGCGGTTGTGCTAACAATGGTTCCAATGCTGGCTCTGCTTCCTTGCTTGTCCACAATGCCCTCTCGGCTTCCTCGGCGTACTTCTCGGCTGCGCTCTGCTTTTTTGCATCCGACCCGAGTCCGATAGGCGTGGAAACACTTGCCAAGATGCAACAGTCGGCATAATGTCGCACCCCGTTCTTTGAAATATTTCTCCGTCCTCATGACGAGCCGAAGGCGAGTAATGGAACTCGCCTTTGGCGAGTCGAAAATATTTTTGCAAAAAATCAAGGCCCAATCGGGGGGGGGGGATTTGCGTTTTTTTTCTAAATTTGTGTGTCTTACGACAGGTTGTTCCTCTACATGGTCGAGTGTTTGCGTTCCTGCCTTCGGGGCGGTAGTGCTAACAATGGTTCCAATGCTGGCTCTGCTAACTTGAATGTCAACAATGCCCTCTCGGCGTCCTCGGCGAACTACTCGGCTGCGCAATGACAATAAAAAACCGCTGACACCGTGTTTGCGTCGGCAGTTTTGGAGGGAGACCCGGCCCCTTGGCCAAAGATAAATTTATGTTCAATAGGGTTTTGGTAGGCGGCCCCTGGCCGTTCGACTTCTCCCGAACAACAAAGCAGACACATGAAGTGCGTCTACAACCTATATTCCCAAACTGCCGATCCGGCGACGTGGTTTGCAGCAGAGGAAAAGGCTGCAACGCACAAGAGGAGCCGGCCGGACGTTATTCGTTTCCGCCGAAACAAAAGGCAGAACCTCGAAGAACTCCGCCGCTCCTTTTTATCGCAATCCTTCGAAGTCCACGACTATCGCATAGAAACGATATTCGACAAAAAGGCCCGACTCCTGGCAAAACTCCCCTACATCGACCACATATATCAATGGGGCCTCCTATACCCGGCAGAAAAGGCGCTCGACGTTCCCAATGTCGAAACCTCCTACGCTTGCCGATACGGGAAAGGGATTCACGTCATGGCCCGCGATATTATGCGGATGATCCAGGAGGACCAGGCTGGGGACACCGACTACTACGGCAGCTTCGACATCAAATCATTCTATGCCACGATGCCGCACGCCATTTGCAAAAAAGTAGTCGCCCGCAAGATCGGCGACCGCATCATTCTCGACGAACTGTTCAAATTCATAGATAAGGCCGCCGGGACAGAGATCGGAAAGCCATGTAACGAGAACGAAGCCGCGGGGTTCCCGCTCGGAATAAAATTTTCCCCCGCGGTGGGAAACCTCCTTGTTGCATACATGACCCACGACCTCTACAAATGGTTCGGGATATTGGAGAACCCCACGCTGAAGAACTATTACCTCCAGCGTTACATCGAGCACAAAATATTTTCCGCTCGAACTCCCGCCGATGCCGCCGAATTGGAGAAAGGAATAGCCTATTTATCGGAGCGGTTCGACGAAAATTTCCGCCGCCCGAAAAAGGTGTTCACGTACTCGGACAATATCTATATTTTTCACCGGGACAAAGCCTTTTTACACCTCATAACGGAATGGATCGGGCTTTACCTTTCGACCGAATACCACCTTTCGCTAAACCCCAAGTGGCATATCGCACCGACGTACACCGGAGTCCCGTCGCCGGGCTACATCGTATTCGGGAGCCACATCCGCCCCAAAGGTCCGATCAAACACGACCTTTGCCGGAATATAGCCAAGGGCAAAAAACTCGGACTATCCCAGAAAACAATGCGCAAAGCAAATTCCGGTCTGCTCGGACATTGCAAACACGCAAATTGCAAAAATTTAATACGTAAAATAGGAATGGAGAAAGAAACAATGACCGTCGGGCAGGTTCTTGAAGCTGCCCGAACCCGTTTTGACAACTGCAAGGCGATACCATTAGAGCGCCTGGTTCATGATCCCTTTGCACCGCGCTTCCTCGACAATGCCCAAGCGCGGGAGGAGGACGAACGGAGCAAACGCATACGAATTGTCGGCCACTTCTTCATGCACAGCAAGTATGACAAAAACGAGGACGGAACCCCCAAAACGTGCCTCGTATTCTGCTGGACATCCGAAGCCGCGGCGAACAAAGAGCAGCGATACGTTTCATGGACCGGTTCCGAAATCCTCATAGACCGCATCGAGCGCGACCCCTGGGCCAAAATGCTCACAGAGTATCCCACAGTTATCAAATACGAAAAATCCGTTCGCGGAAAAAAGTATTTAGTATTTGGATAACACCTCAAAAAAATGAAAAACAGAACGACCTACCCCAGCCGCATGGCGCACATCAAATTCGACGCCACCCACATCCTCGTATTTCTCAACGAGGAAAAGGCCAAGCACAAACCCGTCAGCCCCGGAACGGAAGGAGAAACCCCCGAGATCGACGGCTACGCATACGCCCAGCCCGACTGGTACGCCGGCCCGGAAACCGACGGCGCCGTGATGATCGAAGCCCAGGAGTTCACCAAGGACGGGATCGTCCCCGGGCTGATCCACGCACACCCGGAGTACGCCGGCGACGGGGAAAACAAAATTCACTCCCTGGCCCTCAAACTCCAAATCACTACGGACCAAACCGAACGCGAGGCAATCACCCAACAACTCCAAGCCTTCGACGCCCACCGAACATGGGCCTACGAAACGGCCGAAGAACTCCTCGCAAGGACTGTCTGACAACCCCCTTTTGTGTCCTTTCCAGCCGCCCACCGGGCGGCTATTTTTGTGCCATAACTTCAAAATTATGGAACAAGAAATCGCAACCGCAGCCGGAGGATTCTGGCAATATCTTCCGGCAATCATTACCGCAGTCGGCGCACTTATTATGGCATGGTGGAAACGCGACCAAACCCGCCACGATGCTATGGTAAAACTCGAAATGAAGCAGAAAGAAGCCGAACTCGCCAACCAGAGCAAGCGCCGCAACGAGTATGTTTCACAGATTTTCGGCCAGATATGGCAGCTTCTCCACGACCTGCGAGCCGACCGCGTTTATATCGTTCAGCCCCACCCCCTCACGAACAACGAGTTCCTTTCCATATCGCTGGAGGTGAAACGGACCGGCATCGCCGAAATGAAATCCCACATCCAGCGGTTACCAATGTCCGACGTGGCAAATTTCGCGGCAGAACTCTCCTCCCGCGACTTCATATACTACAAGCACATCGCCGAAAACGTCCGCGACAAACGCGCCCGGGCGCTGCTACTTAACAGCGGATCACATTCGGCAATAATCCGTCGCCTGACGACATCCGAAAACGGATGGGTAGGGAACATCTTCTGCGAATTTACAGACACCGCAGAGGTCGCACCCGAATACGCAAAGGGCCTGCTCGAAGCGGCCGCCGAACAAATTCAGTACATCTTACCACCAATCCAATAAGACCATGAGCAGACTCCGCATCCTCCTCGACAACGGCCACGGCCAGGAAACACCCGGCAAGCGGTCCCCCGTATGGGCCGACGGCTCGCAACTTTTCGAGTACGAATTCAACCGCGACATCGTGCGCCGCATCGCCCGGATGCTGGCACACAAAAGCATCACCTTCGACATCATCGTCCACGAGAACACCGACATCCCGCTCTATGTCCGCGCAAACCGCGTGAACCACATTTGCAGCGTGAACGGCGCGAAAAATTGCCTCCTTCTCTCTATCCACGCCAACGCCGGCGGCGGAACCGGCTGGGAGGTGTGGACGAGCATCGGGCAGACTATGGCCGACGACTACGCCGAGATCATTTACAAGCGGGCGAAAATAGCCTTCCCCGAATGGAAAATGCGGTACGACATGACCGACGGCGACCACGACAAGGAGGACGATTTCACAATCCTCAAAAAGACGCAATGCCCCGCGGTCCTCACCGAGAACTTTTTCATGGACACCGAGCGCGATTGCCGTTTCATCATGTCGGAGGCTGGCCGCGACCGCATCGCCCGGATGCACTTCGACGCGATCCTCGACTGCATAGCCTGGTACGAAAAGCAATCCCGATGAAAGCCGCCCGCATTGTAATCCTGCTCCTCCTGCTCGGCCTGGCCTTCCTGCTCGGTTGGAAGGCCGCCGGCCGCCGGGTGCAGATCATCGAAAAGAGTACCATAGACACCGTAACGCTCTACGTGGACCGAAATCCCGAGCCGTCCGACGTGTCCGACCCGGTGAAGGAGGTAGAAGATACCCTCCCGGTCGTGCCGCCCACCAAATCGGAACCCGCGGAACCGCCAGTCGTGAACCAGCCACCACCCGCCGACTCCGCGACCGTCCGCGTTCCGTTAAGCCTCTACCACTTCGAGAAACCCGGCGTCTACTCCATAACCGCCCTCGGCTATCACGTATCGCTCCCGAAGGTGGAAACCTTTTCCATACACACGACAACCGTACAGACGCAAATCGTCCGCGAACTGCCCGCTTGGGAAATAGGCCTCGAAGTCGGGATCAACCCGCGCAACAAATGGATCGGAGCAACGGCCAGCTACAACATCGGCCGGTTTTCCCTGCAAGCATCGGGCGGGTACGATCCCTACCGCCGCGAGGTGCTGGTCGAAGGCCGTGTAAAAGTGGCACTTTTCAGAACTTACCACAAATAAAACACCATGAAAAACTTTTTCGCAAAAATCAAATCGTTCATGCTGGCCGCTATCGCCTGGCTGAACAAATGGCCCAAAGACCTCCAGCAGCACTTTTCGCTCGCGGACAACATCAATGCCGTGGCGTGGATCGCAGGAGCCGTAACCTTCGGCATGTTCGCCCCGATCAAATGGGTGTACCTGTTCAGCGCAGCGGTAACGCTGGCCCTCATCCTTTTCAAAGACTACGTGCTCGATGCCCGGGCCGACTGGCGCGACATCGCCGCCGGGATTATCGGGCTACTGTGGTCCCTACTCAAAATATGGCTGGTGTACTTCGCCTGGCTGCTGCTTCATAAGCTGACAATGTAACCCCGGCATGGCCGACAACAAGAGGGACGACCTTTCCGGCCGTCCCTCGTTTCGTTACAAAATACCTTTGTAGTTCTGCAACCGCGGGTTTGCCGTTCGAACTCCTTGCGGAGTATAGGCGTCAGTAATCAAAAGCGAGGAGTGCCGCGCTTGCTCCTTCACCGAAAGCGTATCAACGACTCGCAGCATTTCAGTAATTCCGGAGTCCTTCAGCGAATAAAATTTGTACTCCTTCGGAAAATTCAACGCCCGCACGATTGTATTGTTCCAGAAATTACGGAAGGCCCGCTCGCTGCATAACTTCGGCCCCGGCCGGAACCCCGTCGAAAAAATGTAATAGTTGCTGGGGGCATTGAAAAATTCCAGATCGACCATAAGTTCGAGAATCGGCGTAGGAATGGTAACAACACCCGATTTTTTGTTCTTTGAAATCGAGGCATCAATGTAGACCGTTTGTTTCGCTACACAAATATCGGAAAGTCGCAACTTCGAAATTTCCCGCGGCCGAATAAGCATGTAGTGCAGAAAATAGCAGGCCAGAAGAAAGGGCCGATTATTTGCGACGAGCCAGTCATGCAGCCGCAGCATATCTGACGGCTCGATCACCGTCCGTTCCTTAACTCGCTGCCCCTTGCTCATACTTTGCAGCCCTTCGGTTGGCTTCTCCTTAATGTATAGGTGTTGCACCAGAAAGGTCGAGAACGACCGAAGAAACGCGAGATTATTGTTCCGGGTCGTGGGCGAGTTGCCGCGACCAACGTAGACATAATCCAGGAAGCGGACGCAGAACGCGCGGTCGAACTGGTAAACATACCGGATCGGCGCCGGCTGCTCCTTATTCCACCGCTCCATAATCCCGGCCGAACTCATATAGCCGTGAATTGTCGATTTACGAAGGACCCCGTCGTTTAACTGCTTGGTGATATAGTTCCGGTAATGCACCAGCACATCCGAAAAAAGTTTGTAGGAATAATCGGCGTCGGCCTCTACCCACGGGTTCCATCCGGCTTCGAGTTTCGCAGAAATCCGGTGGCAAACCTGCGCCGCATACCGCCGCTTCTCGGCCGCAGTCCCGACGGAGTTAATTTTTATTCGCTTGCGCCGCATCCGACCACTTGCCGGGTCGAAAGCGTAGAAAGAAATAAACCAACAAAGGCCGGTGTGTAATTTCGGATAAGTGTACGAAAGGATTTCATTTAACGCGGAATTTCGCGCCGTGGAGACTGACAACATTTTTTTTACATTTTCGCCGTTGCAAAAATGTATATTATTGACAATCAAATATTTTTCCGCCGGAACTTTGTCCCGTTTCTGTCCCGGCTGTTTTATAAAAACACCCGCAACTTATTGAATTTCAATAGATTGCGGGCGCCGTCGTAGTGGATAGGGGATTCGAACCCCTATGTCGTGCGTGAGAGGCACGTATCCTAACCCTTAGATGAATCCACCGCTTGAGTTTTGTGGTGCAAAGGTAGCACGATGTTTTGAAAAACCAAAATATTTGCATCAAAACCATGCATTTTTTTTGCAACTCTTGTCCCGGTCGCCATTTTACGTATATTTGTACAATAATCGTCCAGGAATATGAAACACGCCATACTCTTCACCTTGCTGGCATCGCTGCTGGCCGTGGGCTGCGAGCGGGCCCGGCAGACACAGCCCGTGCTCGAATACTTCGACAAGGACACCACGTTCACGGTCGGCAACGTCCGCTGCGATGTGAACTACAATTACCTGACCATCGCCAACGCATCCCGATCGGAGGCCCTCCAAGCTATCGAGGAGGCCAACATGGGCTATTTCTTCAACCTGGAAAGTTTCTCCGGCACGCCGGCCGAAGCCTTTGAAACCTCGTTGAAGCAACTTACCGAGGAGCTCGGGCCCGGATCGGACGGCGAAAACAACTGGGATGCCACGATCAACGTCGAGTCGCAGGGCCGCGTTGTCGATTCGCTGCTCGTCTATTGCATCACGCGGTCGAGCTATACGGGCGGCGCCCACGGGCTGCAAAGCACCGACTGCCACAACTACTCCCTGCGCGGAGGGTACGAACTCACCCTGATCGACCTGTTCGACAAGCGGCAGCAGGAGGCTCTCGGGGCATTGATCCGCACCAAACTGTACGATATGTTCGGGGTCACGGGGGACGAGGGGCTGACCGAGCAGGGATTCTTCCCCGAGTACATCGACGTGACCGAGAATTTCCGCATCACGCCCGAAGGCATCGTCTTTCTCTACAACCCCTACGACATCGGCTGTTACGCGCTCGGCTATATCGAGGTGACCGTAACCGGCGAAGAACTGGAGACACTGTAACCGGCAGTCTGACGAACGGAATTTACGGAGGCGGCGTGCACGGGCATCGTCGTATCCTGTCCCATCACAGGCTGAAAAGCACGCCCCTCTGCGGTCGGGCGATCCCGAACGGGGCATAACACGCGAAAATATCGGGATGTCGGGTAGGAACGAACTGCTCCGCTCCCATTCGCACCTCGTACAACGGCAAAAAAGCCGGAAAGAGGCGGGGCAAAAAAAATCGAGGCCACCGGAGGTATTCGACCTCGAAGCGGACACCGCTTCTCGGTCTTAGTGCCGGTGCGCCGAACGCACCGCACAACCTTCCGATTCCTCTACCAACCTAAACTACTAACCTGAATGAACCTTAAAACTTCACGGCAAAGATACGCGGCGAAAACCGATCGTGCAAATATTTTAAGAATATTTTAAACTAATTTAATAATTTCTTAACACGAAGCCGCTCCTACTTGCCATGAAAACCCCGCCCGAACCGGTCAGCAGAATCGGCGGCAATTACCGACTTCATATGCCTGCGCAACCGACCAGTCGCGTCCCGGCAAAAAAAGAGGAAATCCCGGGGGACCGAAGCCCTGCACGCGATTTCCTCTCCAACCGGACTAACCCGACCAACCTTTAAACTTCGGGAGCAAAGGTAAGCGAAACGGGCCGGTTAAACAAATTTTTTATCAATTTCATAAATTATTTAACCTGTTTGCAAACGAACGTGTGCCGACATCCGTAACGCAATACGACTAATAATAGGTAAGTTGCCGCTGCTCGCGGATCTCGAAGGGTTCGCCGCCCATGAACGTCGAAAGATCGACCCGCTCCGTCCAGTTGCCGTGCTCGTCGCGCGTATAGCTGTAAACGTCCGAATTCTGTCCGGCCGTAACGGTAAGGTAATCCCCGTAAGCATCGTAGGTATAGACCCAGGCGCCGTCGGTGGCTACATTGTTGTAGGCATCGTCGAAATACGTGACCGTATTGGGCTGCTCCTCCTGCCTGCCGTCCGCGTAAACCCGGTGCTCGTTCTGTTCTTCGCGGAGCAGCGCTCCGTTTTGCGTGTTGAAGGTAAAACGCTCCGTGTAGGTTCCCTCGTAGTCCAGTCGGTTGCGGTCGTCGTCATAAGTAAACCCGGTGAAATGCGTGGTCCGCAACGCGGGCAAAACCCCGTCGTAGGTGCACGACGACCAAACCTCCCCGTTGTAATCGACGGTCTCGATCCCCTCCGCCGTGCTGCGGAACGAGAAAGCGAAGGTATCGTTTCCGGCGGTGAATTCGAGTTTCTCGAGTCCCTGCACGAAGCGCGGCCGACAGAGCCAGAGAAAATCCACGTTGTTCTGGTCGAAGATGTCGTGGGCCACCTCCACGAACCGCTCGTGCGCTCCATAGGTCAGCCGCACCGAAACGGCAGCCGAAGCGACGGCCGTAAGGCGTCCCCGGTCGTCGTAGGTGCAGCGCAGCTCGGCATCGAGCCGGTTACCCCCGGCGTCGTACCCGGTGAACCGGTATTGCGTGAGCATGCCGTCGGCATCGAACCGCAGGTCGGAAAATCCCCCTTCGGCATAGTCGCACGTGCGGACGGCATCGCGCAGTTTGGCGAAATGGAGCGAGTTCTCGTTCCAGACATATCCCGAACAATCCACGGCTCCCTGACCGCCTTTTCCGGCGGGAGAGCCCGCATCGCCGCAGGCCGGCGGGATTGCGGCCAGCAGCAGGAGCGCAAAGATGTGCAACGGTTTCATTTTTCAACCAATTGATGTTAAGCAAAGATACGTTTTTTCGCCGGGATTCCGCAATCCGTGCGACCTCTTTTCGCCGTCGGCGGCGCAACCGCCGCCCGGCTGCGTCAGTGCGGTTTCGCCCGCACAAAAATCCTGACCTATCCGCGCGATCCGTATCCGCAGGCAAAGGCGAACGATCCGGGAGGAGGATATTCCCGATCCGACGATCGAAATTGGGAAAAATATCGTATTTTTGTTTCCGCGCAAAAAAAACATCCGCATCCGATGCTCATATCCGTCGTCGTCCCGATCTATAACATGGAGGCTTACCTGGCCCAATGCCTGGACAGCCTGCTCGCCCAGCGGTTCACCGACTTCGAGCTGCTGCTGGTGGACGACGGCAGCCGCGACGCCTCGCCTGCGATCTGCGACCGCTATGCCGACCGCGACAACCGCATCCGGGTCATCCGCAAACCCAACGGCGGGGTCAGTTCGGCCCGCAATGCCGGCATCGAAGCGGCCCGGGGGCATTACCTGCTCTTCGTCGATCCCGACGACTGGGTGGACGAGGATTTCCTGTCGCAATTCCTGGAGGGCGGCATGGACGACCGCACGCTGCCCGTCACGGGACTTATTCAGCACCGCCCGAAGGCCGGGGACCGGCTCCTGACGGCACCCGCCCGGAACGAAGGGCTCGAAGGTCGTGACGAGGCCCTGCGGCTGCTGCGCCGCTGCGACATGCTCGGCTTCGTCCCGAACAAGCTTTACGTACGGGAGATCGTCATGCGGCACGGCATCCGTTTCATCGAAGGGCTGGCGCACCGCGAGGACGAGCTTTTCGCGCTCGACTACCTCCCCTTCGTAAAGCGGGTACGCATCAACGAACGGACGGCATACCACTACCGGGTGTTGGAATCCGGCCACTCGCGCAGACGCAAACCGTGCGGATTGCAGCTCGACGTCGCACGGCGGCTGCACGCGCGGTACGGGGAGCTCTTCACCTCCCCCGAAGACCGCTACATCACGGCCCGCACCTACCTGCGCCAAACCTGTGCGGCCCTCGCGGCCGCCGCAACCCCGGAGGAGCTCGGGGCGGCAGCCGGCTGCGTGAGGGATGCCCGCAGGGAGTATCTCGCGGCTTTCGACCGCCGGTTCCTGACCGACCCGCGCGACCGGAAAGTGGCGGCCCGCCAACGCCTCGTCTTCGCCCTGGGTGGAGGGTCGGCGCGACTGCTCCGGGCCCTTGTCAAACGCATACACATCTGACCATGAAGCGATACGACTACCTGATCGTCGGAGCGGGGCTCTTCGGAGCGGTCGCAGCCCGCAAAGCGGCCGATGCCGGCAAAAAAGTGCTGGTGATCGACCGACGCCCCTATCCCGGCGGCAACATCCGCTGCGAACGGCGCGAGGGGATCAACGTCCACCTCTACGGCGCCCACATCTTCCACACCTCCAACCGTGCGGTCTGGGACTTCGCACGGCGATTCGTGGAGTTCAACCACTACGTCAACTCCCCGATCGCCCGCTATGGCGAGGAGCTCTACAACCTGCCTTTCAACATGAACACCTTCTATGCGATGTGGGGCGTGAAAACCCCCGCCGAAGCAGCCGCGATGATCGAACGCCAGCGGCGCGAAGCGGGCATCGCCGAACCCCGCAACCTGGAGGAGCAGGCCATTTCGCTCGTAGGGACGGACATCTACCGCAAGCTGGTCAAAGGCTATACCGAGAAGCAGTGGGGACGCGACGCGACCGAACTGCCGGCCTTCATCATCCGCCGGCTGCCCGTGCGCCTGACTTTCAACAACAACTACTTCAACGACCCGCTCCAGGGGATTCCGATCGGCGGCTACAACGCACTCATCGACGGCCTACTCGACGGCATCGAGGTGCGCTGCGGCGAGGATTTCTTCGCCGACCGCGCCCGCTGGGAAGCCTGCTGCGAGCGGATCGTCTTTACGGGGCGCATCGACGCCTACTACGATTACCGTTTCGGGGAGCTCGAATACCGCAGCCTGCGTTTCGAGCACCGAACGCTCGACCTGCCCGATTTCCAGGGCAACGCCGTGGTCAATTACACCGCCCGCGAGGTGCCCTACACACGCATCATCGAGCACAAGCATTTCGAGTTCGGCACCCAGCCCCGCACGGTCATCACATACGAATACCCCGACGCCTACGGCCCCGGCAAGGAGCCCTACTACCCCGTGAACGATGCCCGCAACACGGCGCTCTGCGAACGGTACAAGGCGCTGGCCGCCGCCGATCCGAAGGTGATCTTCGGGGGCAGGCTCGGCGAATACCGCTACTACGATATGGACAAGGTGATCGAAAGCGCCCTCAAACTCGAACTGTAAATGAGCAAGACCGTCATTCTGGTATGCGCCCACAAGCGGGACGCCTGCCTCGACAAAGCGCCCTACCTGCCCGTGCAGGTGGGACACGCCATCGCCGCCGCCGACCTGGGATTCACGGGCGACGACACGGGCGACAACATCAGCGAACGCAACCGCCGCTACTGCGAACTGACGGCCCACTACTGGGCCTGGAAAAACCTGCGCGACGCAGACTACATTGGGCTAAACCACTACCGCCGCTACTTCGACTTCGAGGGGTCGTCGGTATGCAACCTCAAAACGGTGCCCACCGCCCGTTTCTTCGGCCGCGAACATCCCGCACCCGACTGCCAACGGCTCTTCCGCCGCTGCGACGCGGTGCTGGCCCGTCCGAAAGTCTATCCCTACAACCTCTATACGGATTACTGCCGCTGCCACCTGCGCGAACACCTGATGACCACCCGGCAGGTGATCGCAGAGCGGCACCCCGACTACCTCGAGGCCTTCGACCGGATGTTTTTCCGCAACAACCGCCTCTCGCACTTCAACATGCTACTGATGCCGCGCGACCGCTTCGACCACTACTCGGCATGGCTGTTCGACATCCTGTTCGAGGTGGAACGCCGCATCGAAATCCCCGCCGACCCCGTGCAGGGCCGCGTGATGGGCTATCTGAGCGAACGGCTGCTGGGCGTCTATGCCCGCAAAAACAAGCTCCGGATCTGCTATAAAACGGTATTGATGATCGACGACCGCAAACGCAAGGGGCTGGCCAAATACCTCTTCCACGCAGCGTTCAACACGGCGGCGTTCTGGCTCACCTACCCTTTCCGCCGGCACCGGCCCTGATGCTTCGCAGACAGGGGTTGCGCGAAAAAGGCAACCCGTTTCCGGAAGAGCCGCCGCACGCGCTCGCCAGGTCCGTCAGGCGGGGATGATCCTCCGCCAGAAGCGGTACATGCGGGGTTTCGACCAACTGTGGCACCCCATGGGCAGCCGGCCGCCGGTCAGCCGCCAGCAGTAGGCGGGGTTGGTGTCGAACGAAAATCCGAGGGCTTCCTTCCAGGCGGGATAGCGGAACCCGTCGGGCACGAGGGCCCAGAAGACATCTTCGTTGTGCAGGTGGTGGGGCCGCGCGAGGTAATGCTCCGCGGTTTCGCGGTAGCGCTCGCAGGCGCGGCGGAAGCTTTCGACCCGCCGCAGCGACAACCCGCCGTTCCCGATCCGCCCGTAAAGGCTCTGCCGCAGCGATCGACCCCGTCTCTCCGCCCGGCGGCGACGCCATGCGAGGTAGCCGCCGAGCAGGGGCAGGTCGTAAACCCGGCGGCGGATCCAGGGCGCAGCCACGCAGTCGTACCCCCGGTCGCACCAGGCGGCCAGCTCGTCGCGGAAAATCCAGGCGTCGGTATGGCAGATCAGGATGTACTCCGTGTCGGCGAACAGGTCGTAAAAGGCCGCCGAAAGCATCATCCGGTTGTAACCCGCTATTCCGTTGCGGCTGCCCAGCCACTCCGGGCTGACGGCCATCGTCCGCACTACGGGAAACTCGGCCGCAATGCTCTCGACCGGCACATCCGCCGGGTGCAACAGCACGATCGGATGGCTTCCCAAAACCCGCACGGTCTGGGCGAGCGACGCCCGCTCCTGCGCCGTGAGCACGGGGCGGTAAACGGGAACCAGGACTTTGACCCCTGTTTTTTCCATCATCTTCCTCTTTTGATATAGTCGCGCACGGCCTCGGCGAGCCGCTGGCCGTCGAGCGCCGCCGAGACGATGCCACCGGCGTATCCGGCCCCTTCGCCGGCCGGGAAAAGCCCTTCGATTTCGGGGTGCATCAGCGTCGTCCCGTCGCGCGGGATACGCACGGGGGAGGAGGTGCGCGACTCCACCCCGGCCACGATCGCCTCGTCGGTCACGAACCCACGCATCCGGCGGCCGAACTCCTGCAACCCCTGCCGGAGACTTCCGGCGATGAAGTCGGGCATCCAGCGGTCCAGCCGCGAGGGGATCAGGCCCGGAATGTAGGAACTCGCCGGAAGCGAGCCGCTCTCCCGTCCCGCCACGAAATCCGTCACCCGCTGGGCCGGGGCGACCTGGCGTCCGCCGCCGAACTGACGTGCCGACCGCTCGAACGCCTCCTGGAACCGGAGCCCTGCCAGTTCGCCCCATTCGGCTTTCAGCGGCTCCGTGTCGGCGAGCCGCACCTCCGTGACGATACCCGAGTTGGCGAAAGGCGAATTGCGCAGGCTGGGCGACATGCCGTTTACCACCGATTCGGCGGCATCGGTCATCGCCGGGACAATGAATCCGCCCGGACACATGCAGAACGAATAAACGCCCCGCCCCGCGACCTGCGTGACGAGCGAGTAGGATGCGGCGGGGAGGTATTCGCCCCGCTCGCGGCAGCGGTATTGGATCGAATCGATGAGCTGCTGCGGGTGTTCGATGCGCACGCCCATTGCAAAAGGCTTGGCCTCCAGCCGCACGCCCCGGCGGTGCAGCAATTCGTACACGTCCCGCGCCGAATGGCCCGTGGCGAGCACAACGGCAGCGCCCTGGTAAAGCGTATCCCCGCACAGCACCCCCGTAACGCGCCCGCTGTGGATTTTCAGGTCCGTGATCCGGGCGTCGAAAACCACCGCCCCGCCCGCTTCGCGGATCGTGCGGCGGATGTTGGAGATGATGCGCGGCAGCCGGTCGGTGCCGATGTGGGGATGGGCTTCGTAAAGAATCTCTTCCGAGGCGCCGTGAAAGACCAGCGTTTCGAGCGCCTTGCGGCAGTCGCCCCGCTTGCGGCTGCGCGTGAACAGCTTGCCGTCGGAGAACGTGCCGGCGCCCCCTTCGCCGAACGCATAGTTGGAGTCGGGATCGACCCCCTCGTTGCGGTTGATGCGGGCGATATCCCGCTTACGGGCGGCGACCTCCTTCCCCCGTTCGAGCACCACGGGCCGCAGCCCCAGCTCGATCAGGCGGAGCGCCGCAAAAAGGCCCGCCGGCCCCGATCCGACGACGATCACCTCCGTGCGGCCGCCGACCTGGGGATAGTCGAAATGTACCGGCGCGGGTTGCGGCTCGCGGTCGGCGTAAACCTCCAGCGTAAGCAGCACCCGGGGCTGTCCGCGCCGTGCGTCGATCGAGCGGCGCACCACCCGCACGAGGTCCACGTCAGTGCCGGCCACACCCATGCGCCGTGCGGCAAGCGCGGTGTATCGTTTCGCGTCGGCCGCCTCTTTGGGCGTAAGGGTCAGGGTGATGGTCTGCGGCATATCGGGAACAAATCGGTGCAAAAACAGCCAAAATTACAAATTAATCCGCAAACGCCGTTTTCATCGCAGAAAAATTACTTACCTTTGTCTCAATCCGCGGACATGGTGTAATTGGTAGCCACGTCAGACTTAGGATCTGATGCCTCAAGGCGTGGGGGTTCGAGTCCCTTTGTCCGCACGTGAAAGAGTTTCCCCGGAAGGGAAACTCTTTTCGTTTTTCGTGCGTTGCGGACAAAACGTGACGCAGGGCACGCATCCCGCAAATCGTTCACCGTCCCGTCACTCCTCACTGAAAAGCTGGTATTTACGGATCAGGTGGGAGATTTCCGGGTCGAGATTACCCCGGAAACGGAGTCGCGGCTCCAACTCGACCGAACGCAGATAGTATTGTACGGCCAACTGTTCGTCGCCCTGCCGTCCGGCCAGGATCGCCAGCAGGTAATTAGCCGCCGCATCCTTGTCCTGTCCCGGCAGACCGCGAAGGATGCGGGCGGCCGCGGCATCGTATCCCAACGACATGTAGGCCAACGCCGTATTGCGATCCTCGTAGGGACGCAGCATGTCGAGCGCCTGTTCGTAGTTCCGTTTGCGGAGCAATTCACGGCCGCGCATGTAAACGGAATCGAGTTCGGTGGTATAGACGGTATCCTGTTTCATCCCCCGGCGGTGCAGGTTGAAACGGAAATCCACGGCACGCATTTTCGGGTACAGCGTCGAAAGCATATAGGCATAGGCTTTCGGAAAACGGGAACGTATGCGCCGCTCCCGCAGATCGGGATCGCCGACCGTGCGGATGATTTCGAGCAGCCGCTCGCATTCGTCAAGCACCGTATCGGCTTCGATCAGGTTTCCGAGCCGGCTCCAATCCTCGGCGAGCCAAGCCGTATGCAGCAGGTCCGGAAGATCGGGCAGCTGTTCGGCAGCTTCGCTCCGCACGGTATTTCCCCTTTCATCGAGCGTATAACCCGACGCGATGCGAAGCGAATCGTACAACACGCGGAACTCGCTCACAAGCACCTCCTTGACCGCGGAGGCACGCTCCCGGGCCAGACGATCATTGACCCGCCACGACCCCTCGGGGGAGGATGTGGCCCGGAGGGTGATGCTGTCGATGATAAAGACCGGATCGGTCATCAGCGCGCGGGTCAGCGTCCTGACCGCCTCGATCTGGCTGCGGTTTTCAGGCCGATCCTCTTCAAGCCGGGACTTCCCTTTCGGGAAAACGAAGTAGAAACGGGCATTGGCCTCGGCATCGCGCGTGACGATGCGCTGCACGTAACGCGGCGTCTCGTCCACGAAGGCGGTCATCGAAGCCACCGAAAAAGTGAGCGTATCCGAACGCTTCAGGACATACTCCCGATCGGCAAAATCATGCACGCGCCCGGCCAGACACAGGTAAAGGCGCGCCGTATGCTCGTCAGCCTGTATCCGATCGACATAGCGATACCGGATTTTATCCGGCAGATAAATCACCGTATCGAGCCGTGCTCCATCGACATAGGGGAAACGGACCCGGCGGGTGAAAACGGCATCCTTGCGCTCGTCGAGCCGTCGGTTGCGGTCGATCCTGCTGCGGTCGCAGTAACGACGCATCAACTCGAGCGTATCCACGCGGGAGAGTCCCTCGAGCTGGGAGGCCAGATAATCCCGCCGCAGGCGATAGCTCTCGTTGCGGGAACTGTCGCCCAACTGCAGGATGATCCCCGTCAGACGCTCATCCCCCAGTCCGGTATATTGCATCCGTTCTTCGACGGCACGGCTGAGAAAATCATAATCCCTCATCCGCTCTTTGCCGGCCCCCCGCTCACGCACATCCGCAAGCGAATCGGCCACCCCCTGAAAAAAAGCCTCCCGCCGCTGCTCCTCGCCGTCGGGATAGACGCCGGCCACCCGGGTGTAAACCACGCCCCCCGGAGCAGCCAGTGGCTGTCCCGCATAGCGATAACGGGGTGCGAAGTAGTCCTCGAGATAATCGTATTTACCTGCTGTGGAGCGACGATAGAGGGTGCGACGGGCAATCAACCGGTCCATCCTGCGCACATAGCGCTGCAGGTCGCCGAGCAGTCTGCGGTACTCCCGCCTGCCGAACATACCCACATCGGGATCGGTCAAGGCCTCCTCGACGGTCATCGCACTCAGACGGGCCTCGTATTCGGCGTACTTGTTGCGCTGCGCCTCGATTTGCTCCAGCCGACGAAGGAAAGCCCTCCGGTCGCCGAACGCCCGGAAATAATCGGCGCTGTCCACGATGCGGCCGACATAGTCCCCGTAACGGGCATACTGGCGGCTTTGCAGCCGACGGAACCGGTCGCCGCTCACCACAAGGGGATCGAGCGCCAGCGTGTCGGGCCCTTTCAAAAGACGAGGTTCGAGCAGCAAACGCCACTTCTTATCCTGCAGCTCGGCAGGCACGGTCACCAGGAATTCGAGGTTGATCCAGCCGTTACGCTCGGCCACGTTGCGACGACTCGATGCCGTCACGGTAATCTGTTCGATCTCGAACGAAATCATCTGCTCCCCGGTCAGGCTATCCAGCGTGGTCGGGGCGAAATAGAGCAACGTACCGTCCTGTTTCCGGTAAGTGACGATCCGTTCAGGGCTCGTCCGGTTACGGGCGAGCGAGTCGGCGATTCGTTCCCGCTCCATCTCGGACTGCGGCCGGGAAGGAAGATTCAGGTTCACTTCGGGATCGGTACGCTCCAGTTTGCGGATGCCGCCGCAGCCCGCAGCAAACGCGAGCAGCGCGACGACGGCCGCATACTTCATCCGGCCGGCCGCCGGAAACAGCCTCCCGGAAATCCGGCTGCGGATACGACTACTCATGGTCCACGGCGCCGTTCACATCGACCGAAAAGATACGGCGTTTACGATCGGCCGTGGTGAGTACCTGCCGGATGGTGAGCGTCGCCCCGTTCATCCACTCCTCGTAGGGCACCGTAATCCGGTAATCGATGAAAACATCCTCTTTCCCGGAAGCATCGACCAGCGCATACGGCTGGCGTTCCGTCCAGAAACGGCCCGAAAGAAGACGCCGGCGCCGGTACATCTGCTGCTGATAACGTCCGTTGATCTGCACGTGCGGGAAAAGTTTGACCGCGTTGCGGTCGGGCGTGCTCAGCTCGGGGACGATACTCCAGCTCTGCGATGCGGGAACGGCCAGCCGGCTCACCTCGATGCGCAGATCCATATAGAGCGAGTCGCCGCGCTGGCAAAGCTGACGGCGCGTAACGCTGAGTTCGCCGCAGAACTGCGCCCTGCAAGTCGCAGCAGCCAATATACCTATCGTAATAAGAATCAGTTTCTTCATACCCATACCTCCTATTTTTTCGATCTGAACAGATAGACGAACGATATGCCGACCTCGGTGGGGCCGAAATAGTTGCGCTGCACATAGGTGCGCGAATCGGTACGACGGTACTCCGTGCGGACATAGCCCACGCCGATCATCGCCTCCAGGTTCCAGTGCGGCCCGAGATACCACTGATATCCGTAGCTTACCCCCACGCCGGCAGCCCATCCCTTGTAATGATGGGTGGCGAATGCAGGAAAGACGTTGAAGGGGAGTTTGAACCCGCCGACGTTGTAACGGCCGTAGAGCAGATGGGCGCCGAAGAAACTCCTGGTAAATTTTCCGCACAGCCAGTAACGATACTCCGGCTGCACCAGCCAGTGTTTGATCTGGTTGTCGGACCCGATCGTCCAGGGGTTGTAGTTGGCATTGAGGCTGAGCGTCGATTTGTCGCCGAGGGCCACCTCCACACCGAGGTTGGGTGTCGTGGTCAGCCAATAGAGCGCATTGGTCTTGACAGCCACCTGCTGCCCCTTCGCTTCCAGCGAAAAGAGGCTCAATGCGACCACGATCAGCATGAATGTTTTACGCATGGGAAATCCGATATTATCCGTTAATACTAAAAACCCCGAACTGGAAAAACGATTCGCACACCTATCGTTTTTCGCTTTTTTCCGATTTGGAAATTCGTCGCAAATATAACACATTTCACCCAAATCGAACTTTGAATCCCGTTTTTCCACCTGCGGTTTAATCCGATCCACGGATTCCGACCGAAAACGAAAGAGTCCTGCCGTCCGCAGCAACCCGAGCCAACGCATCAGAACGGGCATATCGGCGGAACACGGTGAACCGCGCTTCCCGGTCGGATCTCCTTATCCGATGTAGCTGGTCAGGAAACGCAGCCCCTCCGGGCCGGGCTCGGCCACGACCCGCCGCACAGCGGCGGGAATGAGCACCGTCTCGCCCCGCCGGACAGCGACCGTATGGCCGCAGTCGTCCATAATACGTCCGGCGCCGGCGACGAAGACCATCGCGACGAACGAGTCGAGCGACGAGAAATCGCACGCATGGACGGCCGTAAGGTCATAGAGCGACGTGGTGAAGTAGGCGCAGCGCACCAGCTCCACGCCTCGGTCGCGGCAAGGCTCGTAATGCGTCCGGTAATCGTCGAGCACCCGGTAGTCGATCGCATCCTTTGCCAACTCGGTGTGGAGCTCGCGCATGCGGCCGTCGGCATCCGTGCGCCCGAAGTCGTAGATGCGGTAGGTGATATCAGAGGTCTGCTGGATTTCGGCGATGAAAGCCCCGGCGCCGATGCTGTGAATCCGTCCGGCCGGCAGGAAAAAGAGGTCGCCAGGGTGGATTTCGTACTCTCTGAGCACCTCGGTGATCGTATGTCCGGCCACATGCGCCTCGTATTCGGCAGGGGTCACGGAGCGGGAAAAACCCGAACGCAGGCGCGCTCCCGGCTCGGCGTCCACGACATACCACATCTCGGTTTTCCCCCTTCCGCCGTGCCGCTCGGCAGCCAGCCGATCGTCGGGATGCACCTGGATCGAAAGGTCCTGACGGGCGTCGATGAACTTCACCAGCAGCGGGAATTCCCGTCCGTAACGCGCATAGTTGGCCTCGCCGACCAGCGCCCCCCGGTAACGCCCGACAAGTTCCGGCAGGCTCACACCCGCCAGCGGCCCTTCGGCCACCACCGATTCGCTTCCGGCAGCGCCCGACAACTCCCAGCTTTCGCCCACACGCCCGGGTCCGGAGGCGATCCCCTTGAAGGGTACGATCCGCTCTCCGCCCCAGAGGGTCTGTTTGAGCAGCGGTCTGAATTTGAATGGATACATCGCTCGTCTGGTTCTTTGCTGCAAAAATAGCAAAAATCCGCCTTTCCACCCGTCCCCATCCCGAAACCGGAAAAGAATTCCTATTTTAGCAGGTCGCTTTGCAACCCGGTTGCACCGGCGGCGCGTTATCTTTGCAACATGAAAAAGGCAAAGAACATGAACACTCCGCATACCCACGCCTGCAATTGCCACGCACACGCCCCTACGGGGGAGGCACATTCGCTCGGGGCCTACGCCTGGCCGCTGGTTTCGCTGCTGCTGCTCGGCGGCGGCCTGCTGCTCGATGCGGCGGGAGCTTTCGGGCATCCGCTTCTGCGGCTCGCATGGTACCTGGGCGCCTACCTGCCTGTCGGCCTCCCCGTGCTCCGCAGCGCATGGGAGCAGCTTCGCCGCGGCGGGCTGTTCAACGAATTCACGCTGATGACCCTGGCCGCCATCGGGGCGTTCTGCATCGGGGAGTACCCCGAAGGGGTGGCCGTGATGCTCTTCTATACGGTGGGTGAGATTTTTCAGGAGCGGGCCGTCGGCCGGGCCCGCCGCAGCATCGGCGCGCTGCTCGACGTGCGACCCCGCACGGCCAATCTGGTCGGAGGCGAACGCACGGAAGCCATCGCACCCGAGCGGGTCGCCGTCGGCTCGGAGATCGAAATCCGGGCGGGCGAACGCGTGCCGCTGGACGGCGTGCTGCTCGATGCCGAGGCGTCGTTCAACACTTCGGCCCTTACCGGGGAAAGCGTCCCCCGGCGCATCCGCAGGGGTGAAAACGTACTTGCGGGGATGATCGCGGAAAACCGCACCGTGCGCGTGCGCACCACCCGCCCTTTCGCCGACAGCGCACTGGCCCGCATTCTCCGCCTGGTCGAGCAGGCTGCCGACCGCAAAGCCCCCGCCGAACGGTTCATCCGCCGCTTCGCCCGCATCTACACCCCCGTGGTGACGCTGCTTGCCGCAGTCATCGCCACGGCTCCCTGGCTCTGGTCGCTCGTCGATCCGCAGTTCGCGTTTTCCTGGAGCGAATCGATCTACCGGGGACTCGTTTTTCTGGTGATCTCGTGCCCGTGCGCATTGGTGGTCAGCATCCCCCTCGGCTATTTCGGCGGCATCGGCGCCGCCTCGCGGCAGGGTATTCTGTTTAAGGGCGGCAACTTCCTGGACGTAGTCACCCGGCTCGGCACCGTCCTTTTCGACAAGACGGGCACGCTCACCGAAGGGACCTTCGAGGTGAGAGAGGTCCGCACCGCACCGGAGGTTTCGGAGCGGAAATTGCTCGAGACCCTTGCGGCCCTCGAAAGCCGCAGCACCCATCCCATCGCCCGGGCAGTGGTTAGGTACGCCGAAAATCGGGGCGTCGCCGTGGCGCGGGGAGCCGACACGACCGAGCATCCGGGACGGGGCGTGAGCGGCCGTCTGGCGCAGGGAGAGGCCCTCGCCGGCAACACCCGGCTGCTCCGCGAGCGGGGCGTCGAATACCCTGCGGAGCTCGACGCGTCGGCCGAAACCTCGGTGCTGGCCGCCCTCGACGACCGCTACCTGGGGTGCGTGACCGTCGCCGACCGGCCCAAACCCGACGCCCGCGAGGCCGTGGAAGCTCTCAAAGCCGAAGGCATCCCCCACATCGGCATCCTCTCGGGCGACCGGCAGGCATTGGTCAGCCGCCTTGCCGGACAGCTCGGGATCGACGAAGCGTGGGGCGACCTGCTGCCCGAGGGCAAGGCGGCCCGCATCGAGGCGAAGCGCAGCGAGAGCTCCCTGCCCGTGGCCTTCGTGGGCGACGGAATCAACGACGCGCCGGCCCTCGCCCTGAGCGATCTGGGAATCGCCATGGGTGGTCTGGGCAGCGACGCCGCCATCGAAACGGCCGACGTGGTCATCCAGTCCGACCGGCCCTCGAAGGTGGCCACGGCCATCCGCATCGGACGGGCTACGCGGCGCATCGTGTGGCAGAACATCGCCCTCGCTTTCGGGGTCAAGCTGCTGGTGCTCGTGCTGGGCGCGGGTGGGCTGGCGACCCTTTGGGAAGCCGTATTCGCGGACGTCGGCGTGGCCCTGCTGGCTATCCTGAACGCCGTGAGGATTCAGCGCAAACAATTTTAATGCCTGTAAGATATGAAAACCGACGAAGCGACCTGCCTGCAATCGCTCGAAGCGCGGGACATCCGCCCCACGGCTCTGCGGCTGCTGATCCTGCGCACCATGCACGACTTCGAGCGTGCGTTCAGCCTCGCCGACCTTGAGGATGCCCTTCCGAGCATCGACCGCTCGACGCTCTTCCGCACGCTCACGCTCTTTCTGGGGCGGCACCTGATCCACGGCATCGACGACGGAAGCGGCTCGCTCAAATATGCGCTCTGTGCGAGCGACTGCGACTGCGGGATCGACGACCTGCACACCCATTTCTACTGCACCTCCTGTCGCCGGACGTTCTGTTTCCGCAACACCCACGTCCCGCAGGTTCCCCTGCCCGACGGGTTCACGGCCGAAAACGTCAATTACGTCATCAAGGGACGCTGCGCCGACTGTGCGAAAAAGCCCTGACCTTGTGTTCGTTGGCCTGCAAGGCCATATTTTTCCGTCAGGATTTCCGTCAGGCCGGCTGCAATCCCGATTTTTTACCTACTTTTGTATGGGGACTCCCGCTGCATGAGCACATGGGATTCGACCGGAGCGACCACCGCCGCCATCGGCGGCCGATGTTGTTCCGCGGCCGGAGCAGCCCCGGGACGGGAGTGTTTTCCGCCTTTAATATTTATGCCATGACCGGATACAACATCGCCCTCGTCGTCCTTATCTGCCTGTGCATCGCCGCAGGGGGCGGGTACCTGCACCTCAGGCGCAGACTGGCGCGCACCCGCTTCGCGGAAGGGATCGTCCGCGCCATGCCCGACGTCATTTTCCTGGTCGATGACCGGCTCGTGATCCGCGACATAATCAACAACCAGCACAAAACGCTTTCCGCCCCGGTCTCCTCCCTGATCGGCCGCCCGGTCACGGAGGCCCTCACGCCGGAATCCGCCCGACAGGTGGCCGGCAACATCCGCAGCGCCCTCTCCGACGACAAGGTGCATACGGACCGTTACGCTGTGCGCCATAAGGCGGGGCCCCGTTATTACGAAGGGCGCTACAAACGGATCGGGCCGAACCTGGTCGTCTGCTTCGAGCGCGACGTGACCGAGCAGCATATCGACCTCACCACGCTCCAGCAAAGCGAACAATTGCTCAACGCCGTGCTGGACAACATGCCCATGCCGCTGATCGTCAAGGACATCGACGACGACCTGAAATACGTATTCTGGAACAAACGGTGCGAGGAGCAGGGAGGCTACACCCGCGAACAGATCATCGGACGCACCGACCTGGAGATCTACGGCCGCGAGCGCGGCAGCCGCTACCGCGAAATCGACCGCCGCATCATCTCGGAAAAAGGCTCCTACAAGGGAGAGGAGATCTACACCACGCCCGACGGGGTGAAACACGTGTCGATCGTAAACAAGAACGTGGTATCCAACAACCTCCACCATTGGCTCCTGGCCACGCGGTGGGATATCTCCGACCTGATCCGCACGCAGGACGAGCTGCTCAGAGCCAAGGAGGAGGTCGAGAAGACGCAGGCGATGAACCAGCTTATCCTCGACCACTCCGACAACGGACTGGTTTTCCTGTCGCCGGATTTCATCGTCGAGTGGGAAAACGTCGGCAAATACTCCCACCACCCGCGCGCCGCCCGCTATAAAAAAGGGGTCTGCTGCTACCGCAACATCCGCGACCAGGAGAGCCCCTGTCCGGAGTGCGTGGTCAGGAAAGCCATGCTCTCGGGACAACGGGAGAAGAAATCGGCTTCGCTCGAAGGCATCGACATCGAAATGACGGCCACCCCGGTTTTCGACACAGCCGCCGACCGGCACACGCTCAGGGGCGTGGTGCTCAAGTACGAGGACGTCTCGCTCCAGCGGCAGGCCGCGCGCGAGCTGCAGGCCGCTAAGGAGGCCGCCGAAAAGTCCGACCGGCTCAAGTCGCTCTTCCTCTCCAACATGAGCCATGAAATCCGCACGCCCCTCAACGCCATCATCGGATTCAGCGAGCTGCTGGCCCAGACCGACGATCCGCAGGAGCGGCAGGAGTATGCAGGGATCGTCAGCCGCAACAACGAACTGCTGCTCCAGTTAATCAACGACATCCTCGACCTCTCGAAAATCGAAGCCAACACGCTCGATTTCGTCCTGGCCGAAACCGACGTCAGGGGGCTCATGCGCACGCTCGAACTCTCCAGCCGCCAGAAATCGCTCCGCCCGGAGGTGGAAATCCGTTTCGTCACCGAGGAGGTGCCCTGCATGCTCCGCACCGACCAAAACCGTTTCATGCAGTTGATGACCAACCTCCTGGGCAATGCGATGAAATTCACGGAGCAGGGCTCCATCCGTTTCGGCTACGAGCTGCTGCCCGACGGGACGTGGCGCTTCTTCGTCACCGACACCGGGCGCGGCATCCCCGCCGAAAAGATCGGCGAGGTATTCAAACGCTTCGTCAAACTCGACGCCTTCACCAATGGCACGGGACTCGGGCTGGCCATCTGCCAGCATATCGTCGAGCGGCTGGGCGGACGCATCGGGGTCGAATCCGAGCAGGGACGGGGCAGCACCTTCTGGTTCACGCTGCCCGGACAGGAGACGAAGCCCGGAAAGGAAACGGAGGCATAACAGCATCGCGCTGCCCGCAGAGCCGACAGCGATGGTGCGGGAATATCGAATTTACAAAAGGTATGCGCAGAGCCGTTGGGGTTTAACGACCCGTGAACGGCACTTACCTGATCTTAGAAATAAGCGATGTGTACAGTTCGCAGCTGCGCACTTTTCTAAGCGCACCCTATTCAGGTCGTTCCGGAGAGACGACCCGTCTCGGGATTCATTATCCTCCTGCAAATAATCGGATTGTGTACGGCAATTTTTATTATGCCGAAATTTTCTTACCTTTGCCGGTGACAAACCCTATGTTAGTTATACCGAACTGACGTTGCCACGATTTCACAATTGGCAACGCAGCGCCCGTTGGGGAGCAATCCCGCGAACGGTAAACATACGTCAGTTCAGTCTGTGTAGGGTTTGTCACCTGCGTTGTCATTTTTTTATTTTATGACAAACCCTACACAATGCACTTGCCCCGGCAGTGCACGTCGCAAGGCCAGCCGCAGGCGGTTTCCGCCCTGCAACCTTTCGATTCGTTTTCATCTCCATCCGCCGGATTAGCAAGTAATTGCTAACCAAATTGTTATTCTCTTTGTTGTGCCCTGTGCATGATAAAGACGGCCACAACTAACCGCTTGTGCGGCTGACCTTTCCTCTGCCTGTCGGGAGGCGTCCGACGGAGCGGGGCAGGCATTATTTCGGACTGCGCGGCATCGTTGGCCGGGGCGGGATTGGCTCGCACGGCTCGCCGTTCCCTTGCTTGCCGGCAGCGATCTGCTTCATTGGCCGGGACGGGATTGGCTCGCGTTGCTCGCCGTTCCCTTGCCTGCCGGCGGCGTCCCTGCAAGAGCCGGAAAATGCCGAAAGGCTACTTTTTTATTTTGGCGTGCAGCTTCGGGTAAACCCGGCTGCTCTCCAAAATAAAAAAGCTGCGACTTCATCGCAGCTTTTCCGGCTCTTGCGGAGAGAGAGGCTCTTGAACCTTTGCTATCTCAAAATATCACACAATTGCAAATACCTATTAATAACCAACTTATTACAATCATAATTAAATCTAAATATTATCGAATATCGCTCGCTATTTCAATTTTTGGGTGTATATTTGGGTGCGGAATTTCAAATACACCCAGTCATGAACATCAAACGAAACATCATTTTTGCACCTGAAAGCCGCAAAAAGAACGGCGTTCCAATCGTGGAGAACGTACCCATCCGTATGCGTGTCATATACGCAAGCCATCGCATCGAGTTTACAACCGGCTACCGCATTGATATAGCCAAGTGGGATGCAGACAAGCAGCGTGTAAAGAACGGATGTACCAATAAATTAAAGCAAAGCGCATCCGAAATCAATGCGGATTTGCTAAGATACTATGCCGAAATTCAAAACGTATTCAAAGAATTTGAGGTACAGGAAACCATGCCGACCACCCAACAGTTAAAAGATGCGTTCAATCTGAAAATGAAAAATAACAACGAGGAGCAGCAGGAAGATACTAAAATAAGTTTTTGGGAGATATTTGATGAGTTTGTCAAGGAATGTGGCAATCAGAACAACTGGACAGAATCCACATACGAAAAATTTGCAGCCGTAAAAAATCACCTGAAAGAGTTCAAAGAAGATGTGACTTTTGAGTATTTCGATGAGTTCGGACTAAACGAGTATGTAAACTTCCTGCGTGACAAAAAAGACATGAGAAACAGTACCATCGGCAAACAGATAGGATTTCTCAAATGGTTCCTGCGATGGAGCTTCAAAAAGGGATATAATCAAAACATTGCATACGATACATTTAAACCGAAATTGAAAACCACCTCAAAGAAGGTAATCTTTCTGACATGGGACGAATTGAATAGATTGAAAGATTATCAGATACCCAAAGACAAACAATATCTGGAACGTGTCAGGGATGTTTTCCTGTTCTGTTGTTTCACAAGTCTAAGGTATTCAGATGTCCGTAACTTGAAGCGAAGTGATGTCAAATCCGACCACATAGAAGTTACTACCGTCAAAACGGCAGACAGCCTAAACATTGAACTGAACAAATACAGCAAAGCCATACTTGAAAAATACAAGGACATTCACTTTGAGAACAACATGGCACTGCCCGTTATCAGCAATCAGAAAATGAACGATTATTTGAAAGAACTGGGGGAACTCGCAGAAATCAACGAGCCTGTACGGGAAACCTACTACAAAGGAAATGAGCGTATAGATGAAGTGACACCCAAATACGCATTGCTCAGTACCCATGCAGGAAGACGAACTTTCATCTGCAATGCCTTGGCTCTCGGCATCCCGGCACAGGTTGTAATGAAATGGACGGGACACAGCGATTATAAAGCCATGAAACCTTACATTGACATCGCAGATGACATTAAGGCAAATGCAATGAATAAATTCAACCAACTATAAAAACAATCAGCAAGTTTCATGGTATGCCTGTTATTGGGCTTATCTTTGTAACTTTCAATACATACAACAATGAGCAACAACGATAACAACATAGAGAAAAGAAGTTTCGAGGCTTTCGTCAATGCCATCGGCTCGGAAATAGAGCAGGCGCAAGTCCGGCTCATCAGTGCAGCCAATGCGCAGATGCTGTTCCACTACTGGAAGATGGGCAATTACATATTGTACCACCAGAACCGACAAGGCTGGGGCGGCAAGGTCATCAAGAGACTGGCGCAGGCGATACGGTTCAGTTATCCCGAAAAGAAAGGATATTCGGTCAGGAACTTGGCTTATATGTGCCAGTTCGCACGCTCCTATCCATTGGGCGCATTACGGAGTTTTATAGAAACCGATACGAAATTACTTACTCCAAGTGTGCAGAAAATCACGGATGAACTTCAAAGCCTGAACAATATGACATTTGCGCAAGAGCCTCTTGCGCAAATTCAATCTTCAGACAACAAGGAAGTTGCAATTGTGCAAGAACCTCTTGCACAAATTCAGGATGTAGCCCAAACAGTCGCTGCCGCTTACCAAATAGCGATTGAGGACATAGAAAAACTGTTCCTGGCATCACCTGTTGCAAGAATCAATTGGGCAAGCCATGTGATTCTGCTGAACAGTTCCCTTCCGTTGGGTGTCGATTACTGGTATATGAAGCAATCCGTGGAAATGGGTTGGAGCAGTAATACTCTTAAAACGCAGATTGAAAGCAAATTGTACGAAAGGCAAATCAACAGCCACAAGGTCAATAATTTTACCGCCACGCTTCCTGTGCCCCAAAGCGACCTTGCCAACTACCTGTTGAAAGACCCGTATATCTTTGACTTGGCGGGAGCCAAAGAACGTGCGGACGAAAGGGACATAGAGGAACAACTGGTGAAGCACGTCACCCGTTACCTGTTGGAAATGGGCAACGGATTCGCCTTTGTCGCAAGGCAGAAGCATTTCCAGATTGGCGACAGCGATTTCTATGCCGACCTAATCCTGTATAACATAAAACTCCATGCCTATGTGGTCGTGGAACTGAAAGCTACCCCGTTCAAACCGGAATACGCCGGGCAGTTGAACTTCTACATCAATGTGGTGGACGACAAACTTAGGGGAGAGAATGACAACAAGACCATCGGGCTGCTGTTGTGCAAAGGCAAGGATGAGATTGTCGCACAATATGCGCTGACCGGCTATGACCAGCCTATCGGCATCAGCGATTATCAGCTCAGCAAGGCTGTGCCGGAAAACCTGAAATCGGCACTGCCGAGCATAGAACAGGTGGAAGAAGAACTGACGATGCTTCTTGACAATGAAAAGAACAGACAAAAGTAGGACACCTATGGCAGACAATATACAGACGATGATTCCCCGATACGGGGAACTCAACAGAATATACAGGGACTATATGGACAACAGCACTTTTTCTTTTGACAGGCAAAAATTCATTTCCGATTTCTGTCAGCAGTACAATGACATGAAATCTTTTGAAGCCGCCATCCTTGAACTGGTGCTTGACAGGCAAAAAGAACAATACACCCTGATACTCAACAGCCTGAAAACTGAAATAGAAAAGAGCATACAGGCTTATGAAACACGCCCCATAAGTAACAGTGCCATAGAGCGTGTCTGCCATCAGCACATGGAAAGGTATTCCCTTGAAATTGAAGCCCAGCTGGATGTCACAAGAAGTCTGAACAAGCCGCTGAATGAAGCCAACAACAGGTATGATTCCATTGGCTACCGGGAACATACTGCCGAAGAGGAAAAACAGGCAGAAAAAGAATATGAACGCTGCAAGGCTGAATATGACAGGGAAAAAGCCAGACTGAACGAACTCTATGACCTGCAAAAGGCTGCAAGAAATGAGGCATTCCAATATATGAAGAACCGTTGTGCGGACATATACCGCCAAAGCTGTCTTTTTCTGGATATATTGAAGAAATACATTCCTGACGGGAAACGACAGGACGAGCCGGGCAAACCGGTCAGCCAGCAGGAAACAACAACGGAACGACACGAATACTTCAGCATGAAATTACTTTCGCTCATTCATGAGGTATGTGTGGGAGAACAGTTCGAAGAAATTTCCGCACCGGATTTCTATGCCAACATGAACCTGCACCCCTGCAACTGCAAGCTGAAAACCAAACCGAGAGAGAAGATACGTGTATGTTATCTGATATTCCTCATGAGCGAAAAGCTCCCCAAACAGGACAGGGACAAATGGAAAGCCGGAATACTGAAACTGCTGGATATTGATGACAGCTACTACAAGTCAAAGTACAAGGAGCCAGTTTCTGATTTCCCCAGTGACAGCAACCAGAATTTCGCCAAGGAAATGGAACATATATTCAGATAATCCGTGATATATCCTGATTCTTTACGAAAGTTCCACTTTTACCACTCAAATTAATTTTTGAGTGGTATTTTTATTTTCTGATATTCAATAAGATACAACGAAATTCGGATTATATCATCCCCATCCTTACCACCCGTATCCATATCTAATTTTGCATCGTTCGAGAACAGAAATAACAGCCAGTGCGCAGGGCTGATTGTTTAACGACTAATTAGATTGGACTATGACAAATATCCAAGAATTATTATCCAAACCCGTCTGGCAGATGACAGGCGAAGAGTTCATCATGTTAAGCAGGCACGCATCCGGTCAGCCGGAAGCGCAGCCGCAGCCCGTAACGGACACAGGCAGGAAGTATGTGTACGGAATACTCGGCATAGCCAAGCTGTTCGGGTGCAGCCTGCCTACCGCCAACCGCATAAAGAAAAGCGGAAAGATAGACAAGGCCATCACCCAGATAGGGCGCAAGATTATCGTGGACGCGGAACTTGCCCTTGAACTGGCAGGGAAGAAAACAGGCGGACGCAAGTAACGGGAGGAATCACTATGGACTATATGAAAGACATCCGGGAAATATCGGACGAACAGGCGGTAATCCTCTGGCAAGCCTCACGGCTGAGCCTGTCGGGAAAATACGAGAAAGCCCCTGAAATCCTCAGTGTGAAAGGTTCCGTTATCGGCACGTTGGGAAATTTCAGCGCATCCATCGGCAAAGCCAAAAGCAAGAAGACATTCAATGTGTCGGCTATCGTGGCGGCGGCATTGAAAAACGGTACGGTGCTCAGGTATGCGGCTGAACTTCCCGAAGCCAAACGGAAAGTGCTTTATGTGGATACGGAGCAAAGCCCCCACCACTGTCTGAATGTGATGGAGCGCATCATGCGTATGGCAGGGCTGCCCGATGACAGGGACAACGAAAACCTTGAATTCCTTGCCCTGCGGAAGTACACGCCGGAGCAGCGCATAAGGATTGTCGAACAGGCAATCTACCATACGCCAAACCTTGGTCTGGTGATAATAGACGGCATCCGTGACATGGTATATGACATCAACAGCCCCAGTGAATCGACACGCATCATATCAAAGCTGATGCAGTGGACGGACGACAGGCAGATACATATCCACACGATACTCCATCAGAACAAGGGGGATGAGAACGCAAGGGGACATATCGGCACGGAGCTGAACAACAAGGCTGAAACCGTGCTGCTCGTTGAAAAGGACAAGAGCAACGGGGACATAAGCAAGGTTTCCGCCATGCACATCCGTGCGATGGACTTCGAGCCGTTTGCCTTCCGCATCAATGACAGGGCATTGCCTGAACTGATGGAGGACTACCAGACAGAAACCAAAGCACCCGGCAGACCCCAAGGTGAAAGGTTCGATGCCTGCAAGGACATTTCCGAGCAACAGCACCGGATAGCTCTGGAAGCCGCATTCTCGTTGCAGGACGAGTATGGGTATAAGGAACTGGGCAAGGCGCTGAAAGAATCGTATGCCTTGGTGGGCATTCCGTTAAGTGACAACAAGCTGGTCAAACTCATCACAGTGTTAAAGAACAAGCGGATGATAGTGCAGGAAAACGGCAGAAAGTACAGGTACGAACCGGATTTCCACTATTAGCCCAATCCTCGCAATCACTTCACTTTATTCTCCGGGTCTATATATTAGAATAAAGCGAAGTGGTTGCAGGAGTGCATCAAACCGCTTCACTTTAAGCCGTATCCTATATATACGACAATAAAGTGAAGTGGTTATACGGCCAGTAACCTATATGAAAAGGTACTGGCGAAAAGAAAAACAAGCAATAAGCGATAAAGACAATCATTTATGGATATACAGACAGCAAAACAAATCAGGCTGGAAGAGTATCTTCACAGCTTGGGATATAGCCCGGTGAAGCGGCAGGGCATCAATCTTTGGTACAAATCGCCGTTCAGGGAAGAAACCGAAGCATCGTTCAAGGTGAATACCGAGCGGAACCAATGGTATGATTTTGCACTTGGCAAGGGCGGCAACATCATCGCACTGGCTTCGCACCTCTATGCAACGGACAGTGTGCCGTACCTTTTGAAACGCATAGAGGAACAGGCACCGCACGTGCACCCCGTTTCTTTCTCTTTTCGCAAGCAGTCCTTTACGGAGCCGAGTTTCCAACAGTTGGAAATCGTGCCGCTTTCTTCCCCTGCCCTGCTTGCCTATTTACAAGGTAGAGGAATAAATCTGGAGCTGGCAAAAAGAGAATGTAGAGAAGCCCGTTACACCCACAACGGCAAGCGTTACTTTGCCATTGCCTTCCCTAACGGTTCGGGTGGGTTTGAGGTTCGTAACCCCTATTTCAAGGGCTGCATCGCCCCCAAGGAAATCTCCCACATCAGACAGTCGGGAAAAGCAAGGACTACCTGCTATGTGTTCGAGGGTTTCATGGACTACCTTTCCTTTCTGACATTGAGACAGGAAAGCTGCCCGAATTATCCGGAATTGGACGGGCAGGACTACATTGTATTGAACTCCGTATCGAATATAAACAAGGCTCTCTATCCGCTGGGCAACTATGAGCGCATCCACTGCTTTTTCGACAACGACCATGCAGGACTGGAAGTACTCCAACAAATCCGCATGGAATACGGCAGAGACCGATACATCCGGGACGCTTCGCAGATTTATGGCGGGTGCAAAGACCTGAACGAATACTTACAGAAACAGATTGAAAGAAAAAGGCAGCTCCAGTCCGCCAAAGGGGTGCGCAGCCAATCACCGGAGAAGAAGAACGGCTTCCGGTTATAGCCCACTATAACTACACGCTCCGCTTTCGTAGTTGTGGGCTCTCCCGAGGGGATTAGGGCTTTGCCCTAATGACCCACTCAAGGCGTTTCACCCCTGAGAACCCCGAGCAAAGAGTGACCCTCTCTTTGCAATCTCCGCTTATGGGTTACCCCTAAGAAATCTCGTGCAAATGAGAGCAGAGGCAAGCTTGCTTGACCTATGCCGAATGCAGCCGAGATTCATAAAATAACCCCTCTGCGAAAGCGAGCAAAATAATCAATTGCAAACAAAGAAAAGAAGCTATGGCAACAAAATCAAGCATACATATCAAGCCTTGCAACATCGCATCGAGCGAGGCACACAACCGAAGAACTGCCGAGTATATGCGCAACATCGGCAAGTCCAAAATCTACATCGTGCCCGAACTCACAGCCGATAATGAACAGTGGATAAATCCGGATTTCGGCAGTCTCGAATTGCAGACGCATTATGAGAACATCAAACGCATGGTCAAGGAAAAGACAGGCCGTGCCATGCAGGAAAAGGAAAGGGAACGCAAGGGAAAGAATGGAAGGATTATCAAAGTGGCGGGATGTTCACCCATCCGTGAAGGAGTATTGCTTATCAGACCGGACACCACACTGGCTGATGTACGCAGATTCGGTGAAGAGTGTCAAAAGCGTTGGGGCATCACTCCACTACAAATTTTCCTGCACAAAGACGAAGGACATTGGCTAAACGGTCAGCCGGAAGCGGAAGACAAAGAGAGTTTTCAAATAGGAAGCAGATGGTTCAAGCCGAACTATCATGCCCATATCGTATTCGACTGGATGAACCACGAAACCGGAAAGAGCCGAAAACTCAATGACGAAGATATGGCAATCATGCAGACCTTGGCTTCCGATATTCTCCTGATGGAACGTGGGCAGGCAAAAGCTGTCACAGGTAAAGAGCATCTGGAACGAAATGATTTCATCATTGAGAAGCAGAAAGCCGAACTGCAACGTATAGAGGAAACCAAGCGACACAAGGAGCAACAGGTAAGCCTTGCCGAACAGGAACTCAAACAGGTAAAAGCAGAGATACGTACGGACAAACTCAAAAGTGCAGCTACCGATGTAGCCACAGCCATAACCAGCAGTGTAGGTTCTCTTTTCGGAAGCGGTAAGCTGAAAGAACTGGAACATCACATCGAGCAGCTACATCAGGAAATTACCAAACGGGACAAAGCTACTGATGAATTGAAAATTCAGATACAACAAATACAGGAACAGCATGGCAGACAAATTCGTAATCTTCAAGGAATACACAATCAAGAACTTGAAGCCAAAGACAAGGAAATATCACGATTGAATACCATTCTCGAAAAAGCATTATGCTGGTTCCCATTGCTCAAAGAAATGCTGAGAATGGAAAAATTATGCTATGTCACTGGTTTTACCAAGGGGATGGTTGATTCTCTTTTATACAAAAAGGAAGCTCTCAGATGTAGTGGAAAAATCTATTCCGAAGAATATAGACAGAGATTTGAAACAAAAAATGTAATTTTCAAAATTGAACGAAGCCCGATCGATAAGAATAAATTGATGCTGACTATAAACCAACAGCCAATCAGCGAATGGTTCAAGGAACAATGGGAGAAGTTACAGCAGCATCTGCGTAACTCAGTGCAGAAAGAACAAAAATCCAGAGGATTCAGGATGTAATATAGAGAAGTACAATTCATCATGGATTGTACTTCTATCGTAATATATAGTACAAAATCTAAGTTGTCTAACTATTCTAAAGTAAAATAAGCAATAAAAGAATATCTTATTCACTATTAATATACCATATTGTCAATATCTTTCCCTCATTTAGTCAATCGTATCTTTTCGTGGTAGAAATAATTTACGATAACCGGCTTGCCTTTTTCCGAGCGCCCGTAAGGCAAATCATTTATTCTATATGGAAACCCCTGTGCCTTGGCGTATTGGGAAATGTCCTGTTCCAATGCCTGCCAGTAATCAAGCCTCTTTTTGTTGTATATTTCTTCGTATAACGGAAAGAGGTCGGGATGCTTCTCACGGATATACGTCATTATCCCTCCCTTGAACTGCCCGCGCAGATTCAGGTTTTCGAGCCATATCAAATCGGCATATCCTTTCACTTTCTCGATAATCGCCTTCATATCGGTTATTCCGGGGAATATGGGCGATACAAAACACACGGTACGGATGCCCGCCTCATAGACCTGACGCATTGCGTTCAGACGACGTTCTATGCTCACGGCATTGTCCATATCCGTACGAAACCGCTCGTCAAGCGTATTGACCGACCATGACACCGTTACTTTGGGAAAACGCTTCAACAGGTCGAGGTCGCGCAGGACAAGGTCGGACTTAGTGCATATCATAATCTCGGCGTTGCTCCCACGCAGCTCTTCGAGCAGCCTGTGGGTACGGCAAAATTGCTCCTCATACGGGTTGTAACCATCCGTCACGGAACCTATCACAATGCGCTCTCCGTCATATTTGTGCGGATTGGCTATCGGTTTCCAGTTCTTCACGTCCAGAAATGCACCCCACGGTTCTGTATGCCCGGTGAATCGTTTCATAAACGATGCGTAGCAATACTTACAGGCGTGGGGACAGCCCACGTAAGGGTTGACCGAATATCCTCCGACCGGCAGTGAGGATTTGGTCATAACGCTCTGTACGTCTATTTCTTTGATTATTTCGGTATTCATTGTAAGCGTTTTGTAAATTGTTCCGGCAGTTCCTGAATCATCCTTTCTTTGCCCATTATAGGCAGCAAATCCTCTTTCATAAACACGGGGACGCCCTGTGTTTGGGCTTGGTCGGCAATGTGAAGCACCCATTCGGGACGGGAATCCACTTTGCCTTTCCGATGTCCGGTCTCCGTACCTATGACAATCCAGTCGATACCCTCGAAATCTATATCGCCGATTTCATCGAAAATAGGTTCGAAAGTGACATGGTAGTGCTTGGCCTTGATATTTCTTTTCAAATCGTCTAGCCGCTTTTTTTCGGAATTGCGCGTGACGGTCACGCCCATCCATACATTCTCGTCATCTGTAGAGAAACTGATCTTGTCCGGACATTTCGTAAGGAATATATAAGCGTGTTGCGGATTGCTTTTCATTCGTCTGAATATTTCCGCATTCCATTCAGGCTTCCAATCGGAGAAATCGCTCATTCCGGTCATCAGCCATACGTGAGGCTTGGGCGTGTCGATGATACGCAGCTTTCGCACCATATATTCCGGTACGGAGAAGTCGTCCGTAATATGGAAGCGGCGGCAGTTGTTACGGGCATAGCAGTAGCTGCACCCGATGGAGCAGCCTACCACTATGTTCATATTCTTTATCAGGGATTTTATACAGATAGTCATCTGCTTAGAGTTCCTTTTTAGAATCATTTCGGAGAGACTTTCCATTTTACCGGTTCTTTCAGTATGATTCCGTCAGTGGCATCCTCCTGTGAGAATGTATTGCTGCAATATTGTATGCAGAGCATGAGGAGCGGAGTCGTTCCGTTGTTACGGACACTTCGTTTTCCTGCAGGAGATACCCTGACAACGCTACCTTCTTCCACTGGGAACACTGTTCCGTCTACTTGAAATTCACCTTTACCGGAGAGGAAAAAATAAAGTTCCTCATGACTCTTGTGACTATGCAGAAATCCGGTTTCTGTACCCGGGGCGAATGACTGGAAAGAAAACTCGCTTCCCGTAGTTCCGAGAGCGGTGCTGCAGAATACTTTTCCGGGAATTTTCACATCCGGGCCAAGCTGAAGTTCGTATTCATTCAGTTCATTCAACTTACCGACACTGATCGCGGCGAAATTCTGTTCTACCGCGATTTTCCTAATCTTTTTCATCTTTCTAATATTTTGAAATGATTGTTTATACAGTTATTTAAGTGTTATGCTTTCTCCGTCTTCCGGTATAATCAGTCGGCTCATATCCGTCCCGTGATGGCGAGCTTCGTTGCGAAGGATGGCACGGGTGGTCTGGCAATGATCGATGGCATCCATGTGTACGGTAATCAGCTTGATGTGTGGGGGGAGTGTGTCAAGCATCGCCATTACTTCCTGTTCATTGGGGATGATACAACCGTCCGTCTTAGAGAATTCGGGGAATACCGCACCGCCACTGTTCACCACAATATAATTAGGACGATACTTTTCCACGGTAGCAAGAGTACATTCTTCCCATTTGCAATCGCCCATGATATAAATAGTCGGAAGCCCTTCGGACATCAGCACATAGCCCGAAACAGGTCCCATCATCTGGCCTATCTGACCGAAACCGTGATGGCCAATAGCACGGTGGATGGTCAGATGACCTAAGGTTATGCTCTCTTCAATCGCTTCTACATTTGAGAAACCATCTTTCAGGATGGCGGCCTTATCTTGTGGCTGGGTGTAGAAAGGAATGTCTTTCGGCAAATGCTGCTTTACACTTGGTTCGTAATGGTCGATGTGGTTGTGGGTGAGCAGTACCATATCAACACCTTCAGTAATGTCGCTAATAGGCATTACGAGATGTACCCTCGGATTCTTATATACACCGAGAGCTGATTGCAGGGTTCCTTTGTCGGCAAATACGGGGTCAATAAGAATGGTATGTCCTGCATAGTTGATTTTCAAGGTGGCACTGCGTACCAACCGAATAATTGCTTTTTCGTTCATGATGTTATGTTTTGTATTATTTTTCGGGTACAAAGTTCGAAAGGATATCCCAATGTCTCTATGCCTTAAAAACAGGAATATATGCCATTTTGATAAAAGAATGATGTATATTTGCAGAAAGCAAAAAACAAGAGTGATGAAAGCTATAATCAATCCCAAAAGACTTGTAAGCGTTCCGTTCAATAAAACGCAATGTGGCGTAGATTTCTACATTAACACAGGCGAAAGCAAGGACATCTGTGGTGTCTTGACCGAGCATAAGGCGTTTAAGACAGATTTTTTCAGCTTCTATTTCTTTCGTCGTGCCAATGGATATTTGTTGCTGAACTTCCGAAAAGTGGAGTTACGGGATGGTATGGTGCTGCTTTTGTCGCCGCACCAGCAACAGGAATGGCACGTGAACGAGGTAGAACTAGATTACACTTTTCTTATTTTCCGCGAAGACTTTATGCGCACGTTCATTGCTGACAAGTTCTTCGTATATCGGCTGTTGTATTATTATCAGACTGATACACCGCCCTACTTGTTTGCCGAGCCGGAGGAGCTGACGGAATATATGCGCCTCTTAAAAAAGATAAAACAAGAACTACAACATCCTGTGGTAGACACTTACAACCTCATTGTGTCAGTGCTTTATTATCTACTGGTAATTATCAACCGGGCATACGCTCAAACTTATCGTCTACCTGTCGAAGTGCCAAAAAACAATTACGCATTCAAATTCAAGGACTTACTCGAAAAACATATCCGAACGACACAGCGCGTTCAAGAATATGCTGATATGCTTCGGGTAAGTCGTATCACCTTGAATAATTCTGTCATGGCGCAATTTGGTGTATCAGCCATTCACTTACTCAAGCAACGTCTTTTGGAAGAGCTGAAAAATGAGCTACTGTTCTCCAATCTGAATGTGAGCCAACTGGCAGACGAGTTCCACTTTTCCGACCCCAGTCACCTCATGCGTTTTTTCAAAAAAGAAACAGGCAAGACTTTTACCCAATATCTAATGAATTACAAAAGAGGAATATATGAATAGAAATTTCATATTTGGCAAATGAATTCCATATTTAAGATATTTATTTTTTTGAATAACTATATTTTTCGTCATAAAGGTTCATTCTGCCAGTCCATAGAAATACCAATCGCTTTGTAATTGACATTCTTTTGAAGAATCTTAAAAAATACAAAAACACCCAATTTTACATTCTTGGGTGTAAAAAAGGGTGTAAATCTCGCAAATGCTTGATTTACACCCTTTATTGCGGAGAAAGAGGGATTCGAACCCCCGGTACAGTTACCCGTACACCGCATTTCGAGTGCGGCCCGATCGACCACTCCGGCATCTCTCCCGATGCTTCGGCCCCGGGCCGAAAACACTGGAGCTGTTGACGAGGCTTGAACTCGTGACCTCTTCCTTACCAAGGAAGTGCTCTACCACTGAGCTACAACAGCAATTTCCTCTCCTAAGAGTGGTGCAAAAGTAAACAACAAAAATGAATTGACCAAAAATTTACCCCACTTTCCGAATTATTTTTCGGTTGCCGCCCGCAAACCCGGCCGTCGCCCCGGGACGGATGAATCGGCGGAACAGGGCGCAGGGCCGCCGCAAGGGGCGGGTCGGAGATCGCAATGCGTAAAAATAACGCCACACAGAAGAAAAAACGGAGGGAAACGACGCATCTGACAAAAAATTGCTACCTTTACTTCCAACTTACAACCTAAATCAAATGAAACGGATATTGATAGTAGGCGCCGGGGGGCAGATCGGTTCCGAATTAACAACCTATCTGCGCAAGATTTACGGCGCATCCAATGTCGTCGCAACCGACGTGCGCGAATGCGGAAAACTGGCCGAGGGAGGCCCGTTCGAGGTACTCAACGCGCTCGACGCCAAGGCGATGTCTTCGGTGGTGGAACGGTATAAGATCGACGCGATCTTCAACCTGGTTGCCCTTCTGTCGGCCGTGGGCGAGAAGAATCCCCAGACGGCCTGGAACATCAACATCGGAGCGTTGATGAACGCCCTGGAGGTGGCCCGCGAGTACGGCTGCGCCCTCTTCACACCCAGCTCCATCGGCGCTTTCGGCCCCACGTCCCCCAAGGACAAGACCCCGCAGGACACCATCATGCAGCCCACGACGATTTACGGCGTATGCAAGGTGACGGGCGAGCTGCTGGGCAACTACTATTTCCGGCGTTATGGGGTCGATACCCGCTCGGTACGGTTTCCCGGCATCATCTCCAACGTCACGCTGCCGGGCGGCGGCACGACGGACTATGCCGTCGAAATCTATTACGAAGCGATCAAGGCGGGCCGTTTCACCTGCCCTGTGCCGGGCGACGTTTACATGGATATGATCTACATGCCCGACGCCCTGAGGGCCTGCGTGGAGCTGATGGAGGCCGATCCCGCGCGGCTCGTGCACCGCAACAGCTTCAACCTGGCCTCGATGAGCTTCACGCCCGAAATCATCTATGCCGAAATCCGTAAACGGATTCCCTCGTTCGAGATGACGTACGAAATCGATCCCGTAAAGAAGGCCATCGCCGAAAGCTGGCCCAACTCGCTGGACGACACCTGCGCCCGCGAGGAGTGGGGGTGGAAACCCGAGTGGGACCTGTCGCGCATGACAGACGATATGCTCGAGGTGATCCGCGAGAAATACCGCAGCGAAGTGGCCGTCTGACCCGCCCCCGTGCGATACGATGCACGCCGGAGCCGTCCCGTTTGGGGTTCGGCTCCGGCGTTCGCTTTGCAGCCTGCGGCCGGTCCGGTGCTGCAGCATCCCTCATGGGCCGTCGGTGATATCGGCTACGCACTGAAAGTGCGGACAGCCCCGGTGCATAACCCGCCGAAACGACAGGGCGGACTCTCCGCACCCGCCCGGCGGCTGACGTTGCACCCGGCAGCCCCGGCGCCGCTCAGAATTCCGAGGTGAAATGGAAGCGGATCTCCTTGAAATTCTCCTGAGCCAGCGCGAGCGAATAGCTCGTATCGGCCAGAAAAACGTCCCGCCCGTGCTTGTCCACGGCCATGTTGGTATGCTTGCGCCGCTTGAAGTCGGCCAACTGCGCCTCGTTGTCGCTCTCGATCCAGCAGGCTTTGTAAATGGAGATCGGCTCCCAGCGGCAGGCGGCGTTGTATTCGTGTTCGAGCCGGTACTGGATGACCTCGAACTGGAGGGCGCCGACCGTCCCGATGATTTTGCGGCCGTTGAGCGCGCTGGTGAAGAGCTGTGCCACGCCCTCGTCCATAAGCTGATCCACCCCCTTGGCCAGTTGCTTGAACTTGAGCGGGTCGGCGTTCTCGATATAGCGGAACTGCTCGGGGGCGAACGAGGGGATGCCCGTGAACTTGAGGGGCTCGCCCTCGGTGAAGGTGTCCCCGATCTTGAAGTTGCCCGTGTCGTGCAGACCCACGATGTCGCCGGGATAGGCCTCGTCGATCACCGATTTCTTCTCGGCCATAAACGCCGTGGGCGAGGAGAATTTCATCAGCTTGCCGCTGCGCACGTGCAGATAGTTATGATTTCGCTCGAAACGGCCCGAGCAGATTTTCAGAAAGGCGATGCGGTCGCGGTGGTTGGGGTCCATGTTGGCGTGTATCTTGAACACGAAGCCCGTCATCCGCTCCTCCGCAGGCTCGACCGAGCGTGTAAGCGTCGGCGACGACCCGGGCGACGGAGCGATCCGCACGAAGCAGTCGAGCAGCTCGCGCACCCCGAAATTGTTGATCGCCGAACCGAAGAATACGGGGGCCAGCTCGCCGCGCAGGTAGGCCTCCCGGTCGAACGGATCGTAAACCCCCTCCACCAGCTCCACGTCCTCGCGCAGTTGCCGGGCATAGCGTTCGGTGACGCAGTCGTCCAACTGCCGGGAGGCGAGGTCGCGGATTTCGACCCGCTCGGCGTCGGCCGTCTGCCGCTCGTCGCTCGTAAAGAGCGAGAGGTTGCGCTCATAGAGGTTATAAACCCCCTTGAACGTCGTTCCGTTGGAGATGGGGAAGGCAAGGGGCCGGACACGGATTTGCAGCTCCTTCTCGACCTCGTCCAGCAGATCGAACGGGTCCTTGCACGGCCGGTCGAGCTTGTTGATGAAAACCATCACCGGCGTGCGGCGCATACGGCAGACATTCATCAGCTTGCGCGTCTGCGTCTCGACGCCCTTCGCACCGTCGATCACGATAATCACCGAATCGACGGCCGTCAGCGTGCGGTAGGTGTCTTCGGCGAAATCTTCGTGGCCCGGCGTGTCGAGAATGTTGATTTTCACGTCGCGGTACTCGAAGCCCATGACCGACGTGGCGACCGAAATGCCGCGCTGCCGCTCGATCTCCATGAAGTCCGACGTGGCCCCCTTCTTGATCTTGTTGCTCTTGACCGCCCCGGCGACGTGGATGGCTCCGCCGAAAAGCAGGAGCTTCTCGGTAAGGGTGGTCTTGCCCGCGTCGGGGTGCGAAATGATGGCGAACGTGCGGCGGCGTGTAATCTCTTCCTGTAAAGTCATGTTTCGTGTATTCAGCGTTTTTCCTCCGGCCGCTCGCCGAGCGGCGGATAGTCGGCGTTGTAGTGGCACCCGACCGACTCCTTGAGTTCGCGGCCCTGCTTGATGACCAGGTAGGCCACGGCGATCATGTTTCTCAGCTCGCAGAGCTCGCGATTGGGTTTGGTCTTGTTATAAAGCTCCTCGGTCTCCTCGAAGAGAATGGCCAGCCGGCGCATGGCCCGCTTGAGCGAGAGGTTCGAGCGGACGATCCCCACATAGTTGGTCATGATGGTCTGCATCTCCCGCTTCGACTGGATGATGAGCAGCATCTCCTCGGTGTGCTGCGTCCCCTCGAAGTCCCAGTCGGGAATGCCCTCCTGGATCACGACCTTCGGGAGCTGCGCCGAGGCGTGACGCGCAGCCTGGTCGGCATAGACCACTGCCTCGATCAGTGAGTTGGAGGCCAGTCGGTTTGCGCCGTGCAGCCCCGTGCAGGAGGTTTCGCCCAGCGCATAGAGGCGATGCACGGAGGTCTCCCCGTTGGCATCGACCTTCACCCCGCCGCAACTGTAATGCGCCGCCGGGGTAACGGGGATCCACTCGCGCGTGATGTCGATGCCGATGGAAAGGCACTTTTCATAGATGTTGGGGAAGTGGCTCCGCACGGCATCGGGGTCCTTGTGGGTCACATCGAGATAGACGAAATCCTCGCCCCGCTTGGTCATCTCGCTGTAAATGGCGCGGGCCGTGATGTCGCGCGGAGCCAGCGAGCGCATGGGGTGATAGCGGTCCATGAACTCCTCGCCGTTCTGCAGCCGCAGGATGGCCCCGAAACCGCGCATCGCCTCGGTGATGAGGAAGTTAGGTTTCTCGCCGGGATGGTAGAGCGTGGTCGGATGGAACTGGATGAACTCCATGTTTTCGGTGATCGCTTTGGCCCGGTGGCACATGGCGATGCCGTCGCCCGTGGCGACTTCCGGATTGCTCGTCGAGGAGTAGATGTTGCCGCAGCCTCCGGTGGCGACCACCGTGAATTTGGCCAGCATGGTTTCGATCTCCTGCGTCTCCAGATCGAGCACATAGGCTCCGAAGCAGGTCAGCCCCCGGGTATGGCGGGTGACGAACTCGCCCAGATGGTGCTGGGTCAGCAGATCGACGGCGAAATGGTGCTCCAGGACAGTAATCCCCGGATGGCGACGCACCGACTCGACCAGCGCCCGTTCGATCTCGGCCCCCGTGAGGTCCTGGTGATGCAGGATACGGTGCTCGGAGTGGCCCCCCTCGCGGTTGAGCTCGTAGCGGCCGTCGGGCGTCTTGTCGAAACGCGTCCCCCACCCGATCAGGTCGTCGATCAGCTCGGGCGCACGGCGCACGACCTGCTCCACGGCCTCCGGGTCACACTTGCCCGCGCCGCAGACGAGCGTGTCGCGGATATGCTTCTCGAACGAGTCGGGCGCGTAGGTCACCGAGCAGATGCCGCCCTGTGCGTAGTTCGTATTGCACTGGTCGATCTCGCCTTTGGTCACGAGCGTCACATGACCGTGAGCAGCCGCCTTGAGCGCGAAACTGAGTCCTGCGGCCCCCGACCCGATAACCAGGAAATCGGTTTTCATAATTGACAGACTTAAGCGCCCAAAGTTACAAAATTTGCCCGATATAAACTACCCTGCGGCCCAAAAAGCACCTCCCGCTGCCATCGCCTGAAGCCGCAGCCTACGCACGGAAAGCGTGCTGAACGCCCGTCCCCGCATCCCGGCGGACGATTCCGTCGGGCCCGGTCGATAAACCGGGACAGAACAAGGCCGGCAGCGGATATTTTTCGTACCTTTGTCGCCGCACAAAACCCGATTCCCATGGAGCGACACATTGCCATCGACGACTTTGATTACGACCTGCCCGAGGCGCGGATCGCCAAATTTCCGCTGCCCGAGCGCTCGGCATCCAAGCTGCTGGTCTATGACAGGGGCGCTATCGGGGAACGCCGCTTTGCCGAGCTGGGGGAGGTGCTTCCCGCGGGATCGCTGCTCGTATTCAACAACACGCGCGTAATCCGGGCCCGGATCATCATGCACAAACCTTCGGGGGCGCGTGTCGAAGTCTTTTGCCTCGAGCCACACGACCCGGCCGATTACGAGCGGGCTTTCGCCGCAAAGGGATGCGCCGAATGGAGCTGCATCGTTGGCAACGCAAAAAAATGGAAGGAGGGTTTCGTGGAGATCGCCTTTGAATACGACGGCCGCCCGCACACCCTGCGCGCCTGCCAGACGGGACCAGCCGGAAGGGAGCGCATCGTGCGTTTTGAATGGACGGCCCACGCGACCTTCGGACAACTGCTCGAACACCTGGGGCGTATCCCGATCCCGCCCTACCTCAACCGCGAAAGCGAAGCCATCGACAACGACCGCTACCAAACCGTTTATGCCCGTTTCGAGGGTTCGGTGGCCGCTCCGACAGCCGGGCTGCACTTCACCCCGGCGCTGATCGACGAGATGAAATCACGGGGTTTCGACTTCGGGGAGGTGACCCTGCACGTCGGCGCAGGCACCTTTCTGCCCGTCAAGGACGAGGATGCCGCACGGCACCCGATGCACACCGAGCACTTTGAAATCCGCCGTCAGACCGTCGAGACGCTGCTGAGCAAATGGGGCTCCGTCGTGGCCGTCGGCACCACGTCGGTACGCACGCTCGAATCCCTGCCGGCCCTCGCTTGGCGCATCCGCACCGGCGGGACGCCCGCAGCCGAGCGTCCCGTGGGGCAATGGGAACTCTATGACCTTCCCGAGGATTTTGCAGGCGACGAGGCCCTGCGCATCCTGCTCACTTATATGGAGGAGCAGGGGCTGGAGCGGATCAAGGCGGCCACGCAGATTATGATTACCCCACTGGGATACCGGTTCCGGATCGTCAGGCACATCGTCACCAACTTCCACCAGCCCCGTTCCACGCTCCTGCTGCTCGTCTCGGCCTACGTGGGATCGGACTGGCGGCGCATCTACGACTATGCGCTCGGCCACGACTTCCGCTTTCTGAGCTACGGCGACTCGTCGCTGCTGATGCGCTGAGCCAATAAAAAAGGGGACTGTCGAAGCAAATCCCCTATCTCTTAGCGACCTGTTTCCGTCGTGTCAAAAGTTATAGCCTACCGTCAATGTGAAGCAGCCGTTTTTCAGCTTGTCCATCCCCGCTTTCCTTGTATCCATCAATCCAAGCTCATACCCCAAGCCGAGATAAGCGTCCCGCCAACTCAGCCCGACACCGAACCGCAAACTCAGGTCACGACGTCATGCCGCCTCTGCCGGGGAGCACGATTTCAGGGCGAGGTGCTTCACCCAGACCACGAAACCGCCCGTTAGGATCAGGTTGAGCGCAAGGGTCAGCACCGAGATGACGAGCGCAGGACCGCCGAGGTTGTAGCCGAGCGCAATGAAAATCACGCCCGCGCCCACCTCGCCACGGGTGAACATGCCGATCGAGAGCGCCAGTCGCTCGCTCAGCTTGCGGTCGCGGTAGAAGCACATTGGCACGAGTTTGCCCAGATTCGAGAGCAGCGACACGACCACCACATGCAGGGCCACCATCCCCCACGACATCATGGGCTGGGAGCCCGTGACCGAGTGGGCCCCTGCATGGCTCTCGGCAAAAGCGGTGCCGACGAACAGCGGCATGCTCAGGCCGACCAGAAACATGAAGAGGAACGACACGCCCGATGCGGCCCGCCGCTCGGCAGGGGTGTCGATATGCCGCTTTTTCAGCAGCATTCCCAATACGAAGGCGGGGAGCAGCACCTCGATATGGATGCTTCCCTGGTCGCCCCACAGGTTTTTCGAGAGGTAATAGACGGTCTGCGTCACGGCGAACACCAACGCGGAATAGCCCAGGATGGCTTTCCAGTGCTGGGGCAGGTCGTAACGGCCCAGCTTCTGCCAGCCCAGCACCAACAGCACCACCACGATCAGCACCACCACGAACATCTGCCACCGCAGCCCGATCATCAGGATTTGCAACGGGATCATCAGCAGGATGGTATCCAGGTCGTCGAAGATGGCGAGCACCTGGATTTTCCGGTACATCCAGCTCGAGCGCAGCCCGAGGGCGGCGAGCATCGTGAAGAGGATACCCGCCGAGGTCGGGGCCGCGAAACGGCTCAGGAGCAGGTTTTCCTTCCACGCCTCGGCGCTGCCCCACAACTCCGGCGGCAGCAGCACCAGCACATAATAGACGGCAATGACGATCCAGGGCATCGCAGCCGTGGCCATCGCAATGAAATAGTCCCCGGCATAGGATTTCCAGCGCGACTTGTCGATCTCGAACTCCCGTCCGACGTTGATCATGATAAAGCCGAGACAAACGTAGAGCAGCGTATCCGTAATGGCCTTGAATTTGGGGTAGTCGGCTCCGAAAACGCCCGGAAGCAGTTGCGAAGCGACGAGTCCGAAGATCAGGAACAGGGAAAAGGAGAGCACTTTTCTCATCGGATCAGGGATATCTTTGGTTATGAGAGGTCAAAAGTAAACTTTTTTCGGCAGAATCCAAAATAATTCGGGCGATTCGCCGCTTTGCCTCTGTGCATACCGCGTACCGGAATGTACGAAACCGGAAAGTCGTCCGGCGAAAGATTTCGGAAACGCACCGCGCCGAATTAATAAAAAATTTGTATTTTTGCAGCCGGAAGGGAAAACAGGTTATCCGTATTCATAAAAATAAAAAAATCCGAATTATGCAGATTGTTGAGATCCATGCCCGTGAGATTCTCGATTCGCGGGGCAACCCCACGATCGAGGTGGAAGTCAGAACCGTTTCAGGCGCTTTCGGTCGCGCAGCCGTTCCCAGCGGCGCCTCGACCGGCGAACACGAAGCCCTCGAGTTGCGCGACGGCGACAAGGGACGCTACCTGGGCAAAGGCGTGCAGAAAGCCGTCGAAAATGTAAACAACATCATCGCTCCGGCCATCATCGGCATGAACGTCTCCGATCAGGTCGGCATCGACCGCGCCATGATCGAACTGGACGGCACGCCAACCAAATCGAAGCTGGGCGCCAACGCCATCCTGGGCGTGTCGCTCGCCGCAGCCCGCTGTGCGGCCGACTACTTCGGGATGCCGCTCTACCGCTATATCGGCGGAGCGAACGCCAAGACGCTGCCCGTGCCGATGATGAACATCATCAATGGGGGTTCGCACTCCGACGCTCCGATCGCTTTCCAGGAGTTTATGATCCGTCCCGTCGGCGCGACCTCGTTCCACGAAGGGCTGCGCATGGGCGCCGAGGTGTTCCACAACCTCAAGAAAGTACTCCACAAACGCGGTCTCTCGACGGCCGTAGGCGACGAAGGCGGTTTCGCCCCTGCGCTCAACGGCACGGAGGACGCCATCGAATCGATCCTCGAGGCGATCAAGGCTGCCGGCTACAAACCGGGCCGCAAGGCGGAAGGCGGCGACGTGTCGATCGGCATGGACTGCGCCTCGTCGGAGTTCTTTGCAGACGGCATCTACGACTACACCAAATTCGAGGGGGAGAAAGGCGCCCGCCGCTCGTCGAAAGAGCAGGTAGCCTACCTCAAGGAGCTGGTGGCCAAATACCCCATCGACTCGATCGAGGACGGCATGTCCGAAAACGACTGGGAGGGCTGGCAACTGCTGACGGCCGAGCTCGGCGATCGCTGCCAGCTCGTCGGCGACGACCTGTTCGTGACCAACGTGGATTTCCTGCGCAAGGGCATCGAAATGGGCTGCGCCAACTCGATTCTCATTAAGGTAAACCAGATCGGCACGCTCACCGAGACGCTCGACGCCATCGAGATGGCCCACCGTGCCGGCTACACCTCCGTCACTTCCCACCGCTCGGGCGAGACCGAGGACTCGACCATCGCCGACATTGCCGTGGCAACCAACTCGGGCCAGATCAAGACCGGCTCGATGTCCCGCTCGGACCGCATGGCCAAATACAACCAGTTGCTCCGCATCGAGGAAGAGCTGGGCGACGAAGCGATCTACGGCTACACGAAGATTTACCGCAGCAAATAGATCGTGCACGCGACAAAGCAGAAGCCCCGGTAAAACCGGGGCTTTTTTGTGTGTCCGCCCTCCCTGTTTGCGTTAGTATGCCATGCCCGACTGCAAAGCCCACAGACCGAACAGAGCGCACAAACCGAACAGACTGAACAGACTGAACAGAGCGAACAGACGGAACAAACAGAACAGACCGAACAGAGCAGGCAGAGCAACCGGCAGGAGGTTCGATCTCGGAACAACCAACAGGAAATAAACGCTTAGGAACGAGTAATGCGGGATAGCCGATAGGGGAAGAATCTTTGGGACGACGCATAAGCAAAAAAAGCCCCGTGATCGAATCACGGGGCTTCGTAAAACCGGTAAGTTGCCTATTCGTACTCGAATGCAACCGTCTCGCCGACGGGGCAGCTAACCACGTTGTTCGTGTAGAACTTGGCCGAGCCTTCCACATCGGGCGTGTTGATCATCACCACGACGGTCATATTGTCGGTCACGTAGGTATCCTTCAGGGGCAGCGAAATAACATGCTTCAGCGTGTTGCCGGCCTTGAATTCGCCGCTCAGCGCGAGGTACTGGCCCATCACGTCGTTGGTGCTCTTGATATTGCCGGTACGGAGCGCATGGTCGTGCGTGCCGTAATCGCCAGGAGCGCCGTTGTTGACCTGCGAAGCCTTGATCCCGCTCTCGAGCAGCCAGGCGCCGACCTTATACCTTGCGTCCTTACCAACCTTGGCGCCGATGGTCACGATGATTTCGTTGCCGACCTTCTTCGTGGCAACGCTCAACCCGGCGACAGCCTCGGCATCTTCCAGTTCGTTGTCGATATAGGTCTTCATCTGCGTCGCATTGCCCTGGATGGAGCCGGTATTGGAGGTCTTGACGTTCTTGCGAAGATCATACGACACCCAGGGGTAACCGGTCACACCCATCGCCTGTGCGAGGTACTGCGCCTCGATGGTGTACATCGGGTCGGAAGAGTTGTAGCTATGACCCGCAACGAACACCACCTTGTCGGCGTAATCGCTTTGCTCGATCTCCCGGAGGGCGCCGATAACGAAAGGACAGTAGCCGCAGCCGGTACCCGTGTGATCGATGGCCAGAATACGACGTTTGAAGCCGTTGTATTTGTCCGGCTGAGCATCGGCGGGAAGCGCAGGAATCTCGGTAACGGCACGAATGGTGATTTTTTCCGAAATCTTGGCATCCTTGGAGGCGTAAAGTACATAGTCGCCCGTCTGCGTTGCCGTAAAGCTGGCACTCGTCAGCGGGGTCTCGGGAGCGCTCTCCAGATAGATGGACGCCTGCGAGGTGATGTCCGCGCCGTCGAGCCATACCGTAAGCGTCGCGGCATCGGTACCGTCAGCCTGGATGAAATTCGTGCTGGGCACGAGTTGAATATCACCCGTTGCGGGAGGAGTCGGGGTAGGTTCGGGATCGTCGCTGCTGGAGCAGGATATGCCGAGGAAAGCGATCGCGCTTAACCCGAGCAGGATGTTTGAAATTTTCATAGTTGTTTGCTGAATTAAAATGAGAAAGATGGTTGTGCTGTTATGTTAGAAAGACGAAGTGAGCAGCAGGCTTACCCCCGTGAAGGCGGGTTGCTCGCGGCAGACGCCGCCGGAGCAGACGAATCCCTTACGGTTACGGCCGAAGCTGAGCTGGATGCGCGTGCGGCTCTTGGTAAAGCTGAAGCCGCCCGAAGGGTAGTGGACGGTTTTTTCCACTTGCGTTTCACCGTCCTCCTGGTAGGCGCGGTTGAAATTCATCATATCGCTGAAAAAGAAACTCCACTTCGGGGCGATGTTGAACTCCAGCAGGAACGCCAGCCAGTCCGTGCCGGCATCATCCGCCAACACACGGTATTCCGGCCTTACATAGTCGGAGTAGAGGTACTGCAACTCGGCACGCAGCGAATAGCGGGGATTGAACTTGTAGGTGACGTCGCCCACGATGATATTGGAAGCGAAGGTGATGCCGTCGAAATCACCCGAGCCGTGCGTGGGGCTCCACTCCTGACGGGAGAGCAACAACGAGGTCTTGAGCGAGCGGTTCCACTGCCGCTCCACATCGACATTGATATCGCGCCACAGCAGGTTGGCCTTGTTATTCTGGGTATTCTCCTTGAGGGTATAATACGTCGAGAAGTTGGCATGGAGGTTCCAGTACTTGTAGCGTGCGCTTTTGTTGCGCAGCGAATAGTACACGTCCACCTGACCGCCGAGCTCCCCGTCCGGATTCACCTGGTAGGGGTTGAGGTTGGTCAGCAGGTAGGTGTACTGGCGCGTCAGGGCCGGAATGTAGTTGATCAGGTTGCCCGTCCCCTCCCCGTAAATCGAGAGCAGGGTGGCCATGTGTTCCAACCGGCGGAACGATCCCAGTACGCTGAACCCTTTGTGGCTGTATCCGAGCTCGGCCAGATAGACGTTGCCCTTGGCGACGTTGCCCTTGGCACCGACCGAAAAGAGGTCGTCCTCGCCCTTGGTCACATACTCGAAGCGGGCCGTGATGCCCTTCCAGTCGAGGTTCAACCGACCGGAATACATATTCAGGTTGGGTCGCACCTGATCGGAAACACCCTGGTGGAGACTCTTCTCTTCGTCGATCTTCTGGAACCGGTTCACATAGCTTCCCTCGAGGGTGAACATCGCATCCCGCAGTCCGAAGATATCGGCCAGCGAAACGCTCAGGTCAGCGCCGCGAATCCAGGAATCCTCGTAATCCATGTAAAGACGCGGACGTCCGTAAAGTCCCTTGAACTGTACGTAGTTGCCGAAATTATAGGTACCCCGGACACCTTCGAGCGAATTGTTGAAACCCAGCGCACGATCCTCGTAGCTGCGGAAGATCAGTCCGTTGCCGAACTGGTCGTAAATGTCGCCGACCAGAATCCCGAAGTTCTCGTCCTGCCACTGCACATACTTGGAGGCGAGCTTGAAGCCGTGGAACGCATCGGGAATTTCATTGAATCCCAGCAGCATCGGCATGTAGGCCTCCATCTGGATGCCGGCCGAAAAACGGCCGTAATTGTAGTCGAGTTTGAGGTAGTTGTTCGATCCGAACCGGTCCTCCGGAACGGCGTAGCCGGCCACATCCGTCATCTTGGCGTCGTCCACGTAATAGATGGAGTTGGTCTCGAAGCTGCCCGAGAGCTGTCCGTCGCCGAGACGGATCTGAGCGCCTGCCGAGAGCGCGCATGTCGCGCCCAAAAGCAGCAGCGTAATTTTTTTCATCACTTCTGAAGCTCTTTGATTTTCTGGAAAAGCTCGTATTCGCTGCCGGGCGTGTAGCCGGAATGCGAGTAAACCACCCTACCCTCGCCGTCGATGATGTAGGATTGCGGCGTAGTCGAAACATTCATGGCACGCTTGAAGTCCTGGTTCTTGTCAAACAGCAGCACGAAGTCGTCCCAACCGAAGCCGTTGGCCATCGCGCGGGCCTTGGAAACCGAGCGGCTGTCGTCGATGGCGACGGCCACTACGTTGAATTTGGCCACCTGGCTCCATTCGTCGAGGTGTTCGTTGATGGCGTTGAGCTCCATAATACAGGGCTTGCAGGTCGTGGACCAGAACGATACGATCATCGGCGTGCCGGCCACAAGCGACGAGGTGGTGATCGTCTCGCCCTTTTCGTTTTCGATCTTCACGTTCGGAAGGTTCTGGGCCAGGCAGGCCGAAACCGTCAATCCGACAGCGAAGAGCAGACAGATGAATTTTTTCATGGCAAAAGAGGTTTACTTTTAATCAAGGTATATATCGTTTCAAAACTCCAGGGGATCTTCCGTAAAGGAAGATCCCATAGAGTTTTTCATTCATGCATTGCCTATCGGTTTGCGCGTGCGAGCTTCTCGGCCAGTGCTTTCGCATTCTGGCTGAGCCGCTCTCCGGCCAGCGGCGCGGCGCTCATATCGACGCGCTTGGCCGTCAACCTGGGCGAACCGAGGTCGAGTTTAATCATCTTGCCGAGCACGGGCGCCTTCACGTTGGTGCGCAGCTCGTCCGTACGGTAACTCCGGCGGGCCTTCATGTTGGCAGTCACCTCAGGCTCATCATAGCCCTTGGTCAGCACGATCGGGGCATTGCCGCGGAAGAGTGCCGTCATGTACCCGTTCTGGCTGTAGAACACCGACGGATAGAAGGTCTTGTCCCCGTCCACGAAAGGATTGATCGTGATGGTCTCCTTGTCCTCGGATACGGTTACCGGGAAATCGGGGGTGTTCGTCTCGGAAGTGTAGCTGCCGGTCGAACGGTATCCCATCAGGTACATCGGATTGCTCCAGTTGTTGAGGATCGGAATACGGATCGGGTCGGTCGGAACCGTCACCACGTCGCCGTCGGCGATCTGCAGGAACCACTTGGGACCGTAATCGACGAACAGGTTCTTGGTGGCTACGGCCGAGTAATTCTCGTGAATGAACAGATCCCAGGGACTCAGGTAATCCATACGATCGTAGTAGGAAGCATAAGGATCGACCTGGAAGCCGCGGCAAACCAGCCGGTTCTTGCCTTTGTACTTCGCATTGGTGGTAATCACCATCGCTTTATACTCGGCAAACAGAGCCTGTACCTCCTCGCGGGTCTTGTTCGGATAGAGTGCGTAAACCTCCTCCGGGCAGGTCTCGGGACCGGGCTCCACGCCGTCGGCGATAGTCACCTTGAAGACGAACTCCTTACCCGCGGTGTCGGTAGCGGTAGCCGTCCAGTCGCCGAGCAGGTCCGTGAAGAGCGACGAGCTGACCGGAGCGTCGGGCGTATCCGAAAGCGACGTTGCTTCGCAATGACCCTCGCCCATGGTCTCCTCCGAGTTGACCAGACCGACTACGAGCACGAACTCAGTCTCTTCCTCCGTATCGAAAGCGATATTGAGTCCTTCGCTGCTGTTGACCATGTCCGCACCGGCAGAACCGAGATCCTGGCCGTACTGATCGAGCACATCCGCGTAAGTCGCGCCCTGGTTGAGAATCTTCGTCCACTCGGACTTGGTGTTGAACACATAGAGGGCCTTGTCGGCATCCCCGTTGGGGGCCTTGATGTTGAACCAGGTCTTGAATGCGGAGTTCTCGCCCTCCGGATTGTCGATATGCGTGACGACAACCACAGGGGCGGGCATCGTCGCCTGGATCGGAGTGAAGTCCGTACGAACCATGATCTGCTTGGTGATATCCTCCTCCAGACCGACGGTGATAAACGAGTACTCGATGCCTTCGAGCAGCACCTTGTCCCATGCATACAGTCCGGGCTCCACGCCGGAAAGCGTGTTGAGCTGGCCGTTCAACGCCATGGCCTGCATACCCTTCTCACCGACCTCTTCGATATAGGAATCGATCTCGGGCTTGGTGCCGAACAGGCAGCCGTAACCGGCGATCTCCTCGTCGGGCTCGATATAGATTTCGACCGAACGGGTCGTCAGAGAGGCCAGCTCCACGTTGACACTGTACTGCGAAGGAATGGCGTCGCCGGCATTGACCTTCTCGGTCTGCTGGAAACCGTACCATTTGATGCGGTTGTCCTCGTCGGCTTCATAGTCCACTTCGCCATAATTGCCCTCTTCATCGCACTCGGCGATCATCAGGCGGAAGCACTGACCGGGCATGATCTCCCAGTTGTAAGCCCATTCGGGATCCTCGTCGGGATCGACGACCTCGCCGTGTTTGTACGTAATCGTCTGCGGACCCTTATACATGAGGCCGGTGCAGATAAAGTCGAAATCGCCCATTCCGAACTGCTCGGACATCGATTTGGCAATCATCCAGTCGGTTATGGCGATCTTATAGTACGTATCCGCCGAAACTTCGATATGGAACGAGATGTAATCGGGTCCCAGGTCGGTGATGGTGAACAGCTCCGTGTAATTCGTCGTGGTGAAATCCAGGTCCACCACATCGGCGAACTGGTCCTCCACCTTGTAAGCGAAGTAAACCGTGTATTCCGTAGCGGCCTCGAGACCGGTGATGTTGAGCTTGTTCACACCGTCGGTGAGGGACTCTACCTTACCGGTGGCATAAATCGTCGTTGCGGAGGGAGCCTGCGCATCGGCCTCGGCGACAATGTACGCATACTCGGGGATGGCAGCCGTGGTGAGCGTTATCTCCGCATCGTTGATGCCGACCGTACCCAATTTGACCTCGAAAGAGGGTTCAACCACAGGGGGGGGGAGAATCTCATCTTCAACTTTGTCATCAGAACATCCGGTGAATCCGACTCCGGTCAAAGCCAGAGCGAACGCAACGAAAAAACCAAAAAGATGTTTCATGTAAAAAATTTTAAATTAAGTAAGTGTTAAAATGGTGTTTCGTAAAAACTCGGCATAAATATAGATAAAAAATATGGAATATCGATCATTTTTTTAAGAGAAAACCACCGTTTCCTTTATAAACTGTAAGCAATCGCCCCACTCAACCCACTTGCTGTCAATCGGATAAAGCACCTGACGAAGCACGTGTGAAATCGCAAATTTTTTTATCTATTTTTCTAATTGCGACCCGATTATCCGTCTGCGGCTCCGGCGACGGGCTGTCCCCGAACGATATGGCACACAACGAAGTCCGAGCGTTGCATGACAGACCGGACAGCGCAGCCCGGCCGGAAGCGGATTCGGGCCGGGCTGCGAGGTCGCACGCCGCGTTCACACCGTCATGATCTCCTTCTCCTTCCGATCGAGCGATGCGTCGATGAGCTTCGAGAATTTTTCGGTCATCTTCTGCGCCTGCGTCTCCCCGTCCTTCGCCTCGTCCTCGGGCATCCCCTCCTTCTGGGCCTTCTTGAAGGACTCAACCGCATCGCGCCGTGCATTGCGCAGGCTGATGCGGGCCGTTTCGGCCTCCTGCCGCACCTGTTTCACCAGGTCGCGGCGGCGCTCCTCCGTCAGAGGCGGAATGGAGAGCCGGATCTGCTCGCCGTTATTGGAAGGGGTAAGACCGATATTGGAGTCGAGAATCGCTTTCTCGATCAACCGGATCATATTCCGGTCCCACGGCTGGATGAGAATGGTTTTCGCATCGGGCACCGTCACGCTCGCGACGCCCGACACGGGGGTCTGGGAACCGTAGTAGTCCACCATCACGCCGTTGAGCGCATGGGGGGACGCTTTGCCGGCCCGCACGTTGAGCAACTCTTCCTCGAGGTGGTCCAAAGCCCGCTGCATTCGGTCAGAGGCTTCGTTCATAATGCTTTTGGTATCCATATATGATGCGTTTATTGTTGCTTGTCAAGGCTCTTCCGGATGGTTTCCACCAATGCGTCGAACTCCTCCGGTTCGTATCCGGTGGTCGCGACGATCACCCGACCGTCGGGGCCTACCAGGAAATTGCGGGGAATGAAGTTGGTCGCATACATTTTATATATGGTCTGCTCGGGATCGAGCCCCATCGGGAAGCGGTAACCCGTCTGTTCGCGGAAACGGGCTACCGTCTCGCGCGTCTCACCCCGGGATATGGGCAGAAAGACGAAGTCGCGTCCCTCGAAGCGGTCGATCAGCTCCGCCTGCACGCGGGTGAGCTCCTCGCGGCACGGCGGACACCAGGTGGCCCAGAAATTTACCAGCACCGTTTTGCCGCGCAAATCCGAAAGCCGCACGCTGCCGCCGTCGAAAAGCGACACCGTGAAATCGGGGGCCGCATCGCCGGCCCGCACCAGCGTTGCGGCGGCAGCTTGTGCCGCCTCATCCAGCGGGTCGGCTTCGGCCGTAGCGTCGGGCAGCACCTCGGGCTGCGGCTCCGCAAGTTCCGTGTCGGCGACGGCGCGGGCTTCGCGACGCTGCTCCCCGTCGGGCAGCAACCAGACGAGCAGGGCCACGCCCGCCGCCAGGACGAGCAGAATCCATAATGTTCCGTTGCGTTTTTTTGCTGTCATGCTATTCCATTTTTACACGTGTGCCGATCCGTTCGCCCGCCAGCACCCGCTCCAGGTTGCCGGGGGTATCCATGTCGAAGACGACGATCTCCAGGCCGTTTTCGCGGCACAAGGTGAAAGCCGTCATATCCATCACCTTCAGATTAAGACGATAGACCTCGCCGAAAGTAATCTCGTCGAACCTGACGGCCGCCGGGTCCTTTTCGGGATCGGCCGTATAGACCCCGTCCACGCGGGTGCCCTTGAGCAGCACGTCCGCCTCGATCTCGATGCCGCGCAGGGCCGACGCCGAGTCGGTGGAGAAATAGGGGTTCGACGTCCCGCCGCCGATGATGACCACCTCGCCCGCCTCCAGACACTCGAGCGCACGCGCCTTGGAGTAATACTCCCCGATGGGCTCCATGCGGATCGAGGTGAGCACCCGTGCACGCACACCCTGCTGCTCGAGGGCCGACTGCAGGGCCAGTGAATTGATTACGGTGGCCAGCATGCCCATCTGGTCCCCCCTCACGCGGTCGAAACCCCGGCCGGCCCCCTGCAATCCGCGGAAGATGTTTCCGCCGCCGATCACGATGCCCACCTGCACGCCCGACCGGACGGCCGCGGCGATCTGGGCGGCATAGGAGCGCAGTACGTCGGTCGAAAGACCGTAGCCGCAGGAGCCCTGTAACGACTCCCCGCTGAGCTTGAGCAGTATTCTTTGGTATTTGGTCATGGAACAAAAAGTGTCAATCGGGTTTGTTTTGCGAAGATACGCATTTTTTGTCAAATATTGATGGATAATCGCTATCTTTGCGTAACTATGGTGCTGACGGAATACACGCTGCTCGGGCGGATCGATTCGCCCGACGACCTGAAAAAGCTCTCGCTGGAGGAGCTGCGCGCCTATTGCGACGAGCTGCGCGGCTACATCATCCAGCAGTGTGCGACCAACCCCGGACACCTGGCCTCGAGCCTGGGGACGGTGGAGCTTTCGGCCGCGCTGCATTACGTATTCCGTACGCCCGACGACAAGATCGTATGGGATGTGGGTCACCAGACTTACGCCCACAAGATCATCACCGGCCGCCGCGAGGCTTTCGCCTCCAAACGCCGGCTGGGGGGCATCAGCGGATTCCCCCGTATGGACGAAAGCCCCTACGACGCATTCGGCGGCGGCCATTCGTCGGTTTCGATCTCGGCGGCGTTCGGCATGGCCAAGGCGGCCGAGCTGCGGGGCGAGCGGCGTCAGGTGGTGGCCGTCATCGGCGACGGCGCCATGACCGGGGGGCTGGCTTTCGAGGGGCTCAACAACGCGGGGGCCAGCAAACGGACCAACCTGCTGGTGATCCTCAATGACAACAACATGGCCATCGACCAGGCGACGGGGGCCCTCAAAAACTACCTGCTCAAAATTTCCACCTCGGTGCGGTACAACCGGCTCAAACGCCGCGTCTGGCGGGCGTTTTCCCACGTTCCGCCCCTGCTGCACCTCTGCCAGAAGACGGGCAACGCCGTCAAACAGGGGTTGCTCAAGAACAGCAACCTGTTCGAAAGCCTCAACTTCCGTTACTTCGGCCCCGTGGACGGCCACAACCTCAAGGAGCTGGTGCGCGTGCTCGCGGCCCTGCGCGACATCGACGGCCCCAAGCTGCTGCACGTGATGACCGTCAAGGGTAAAGGCTACCTGCCCGCCGAGCACGACCAGTCGGTGTGGCACGCCCCCGGGAAATTCGACCCCTCCACCGGCCGACGGCTCTCGGGCGGCGCCGGCGCCGCCCGCTACCAGGACGTGTTCGGCGAAACCCTGGTGGAGCTCGCCCGGCAGGACCCCCGCGTGGTCGGGATCACGCCCGCCATGCCGTCGGGCTGCTCGATGAACCTGCTCATGCGCGAGATGCCCGACCGCTGTTTCGACGTGGGCATCGCCGAGGGGCATGCCGTGACGTTCTCGGCCGGCCTGGCCGCGGCAGGGATGCGCCCGTTCTGCAACATCTACTCCACCTTCATGCAGCGGGCTTACGACAACGTGATTCACGACGTCGCCCTGCAACGTCTGCCCGTCGTGCTGTGCCTCGACCGGGGCGGATTGGTCGGCGAGGACGGGGCGACCCACCACGGAGCGTTCGACCTGGCCTATTTCGGGCCGATTCCCAATCTGATCGTGGCCGCGCCGATGGACGAAGCGGAGCTTCGGAACCTATTATATACGGCCTTGCTCACGGAGCAGCCCTTTGTCATCCGCTATCCGCGCGGCCGGGGTGCGGGGGTGTCCTGGCGGGGCATACCTTTCGAGCAACTGCCCCCGGGCCGGGGCCGCCGCCTGCACGAAGGCCGCGACGTGGCCGTACTGAGCATCGGCACGATCGGCAACTTCGCCGCCGCAGCCGTCGCACGGGCCGAAGCGGAGGGGCTGAGCGTGGCCCATTACGACCTGCGCTACTGCAAGCCCCTCGACCTGGAGCTGCTCCACGAGGTCGGCCGCTCGTTCCGCAGCGTGGTGACCGTCGAGGACGGCGCAGTCTGCGGAGGCGTCGGACAGGCCGTCACGGCCTTCTTCAATGCACACGGCTATCCGGTTCGGGTACGCTCGCTGGGCATCGGCGATACGTTCGTAGAACACGGCACGCCCGACGAACTCTACGCCCTGTGCGGCTACGACGCCGAAGGCATTTATCATGCGCTGAAAAGTTTCCGCTAATCCCCTTTGCGGCATAAAAAATGCGATTCGACGCCCCAAAAACAAGGGGTGAAAATCGTGTTCGTATTAGTTGTGATTGCCTTGCTGATCGTGGGCGCCGTATATGGAATGGGGACGGACAGCATCGACCGCCATACCGTCAAATCGTTGGACATCAATCGTTATATGGGCGATTGGTATGAAATCGCGCGTTACGACCACCCCTTCGAGCGGGGGCTGGTGGAGGTGAAAGCGACCTACCGCATGGCGGCCGACGGACGGATCGAAGTCGTCAATTGCGGCATCGACTATCGCACCGAACGAAGCCGCATCGCACACGGCCGCGCCAAGCTCACCCCGATACAGGGTAAGCTGCGGGTTTCGTTCTTCTGGTTCTTCTATTCCGACTACAACGTGATGGAGCTGGACAGGGATTACCGCTGGGCAGTGGTCGGAAGCCGCTCGAATAAGCACCTGTGGATTCTCGCGCGCGACCCCGTGCTGCCGGGACGCACGCTCAACCATATTTTACAACTCGTGGAGCGCCGGGGCTACCGCTCCGGCCGGCTGCTTTTCGTCGAACAGCAACGCCGCTCCTGAAATGGGGGACGCAAGGCGCCGTCATTCGATTTCGCGCCGGTTCATCAGGGCGTGAGTGATCGTCAGCTCATCCACGTATTCCAGCTCGTCCCCGAAGCCGATGCCCCGGGCGATGGAGGTGATCTTCAACCCTTCGTATCCACGCAGGCGGTTCATCAGGTAGAAAAGCGTCGTTTCGCCCTCCACCGAGGTCGAGATCGCCAGGATCACCTCCCGTACACCGCCCCGTGCGATCCGCTCGGTCAGCAGGTCGATTTTCAGGTCGGAGGGGGCGATCCCCTGCATGGGCGAGATCACACCGCCCAGTACATGATACAATCCGCGGTACTGGCGCGTATTCTCGATCGAGAGCACGTCGGCGACCTGCTCCACCACGCAGATGGTCGAACGGTCGCGTTCGCGGTCGGCGCATATCGGGCACACCTCCTCGTCCGAAAGGTTGTTGCACACGCGGCAATAGCGGATTTTCTGGCGGAAGTCGTCGATGCTGCGGGTCATGTCAGCCACCGAATCGGGCTCCATGCGCAGCAGGTGGATCGCCAGACGCAGGGCCGTACGACGGCCGATGCCCGGCAGTTTGGAGAGTTCTCCGACGACGTCTTGCAGGAGTCTGGACACGGCAAAGAGAAAAAGAGGGTCAGATCGTTTCGATGCGGGCGGCTTCGATCCACCCCTTGTTTCCGTCGGCGATCACGATTTCGCGCCAGTCGCCCAGCGAACCGGTGATCTTTACGGGCGTTCCTTCGTGCAGCACGAACAGGTCGGTAGCTCCCCCGTCGGGCGAGCTCTTCACCGATGCGGAGGCGGCCATGACGATAGCCGTCCGCGCGTCGGTCAGCTCCCGCCGCTGGGCGACGGCGAAAGCGGTGGTGACCGCGAAAAGACAGAGCGCCGCCAACATGCCGTAAAAGCCCGTTTTCCGCAGCGCGATCCGGCGGGCGAGCAGGTAGAAGAGTACCAGCGCAAGCATGGCGGCCAGCGACAGCAACGAGAGGACGCTCCAGGCGGTGCCGCTCAGGGTGTGGCGCAGGGCGCGCATCCAGCTCCGCAAAAAGAATTCGGGCACGGCCTCGATATGATCCTTCGTCGATTTTTCGGCGACCTGCAGGTTGTAGCGGATATCCTCGTTGCCGGGGTCCAGACGCAGGGCCCGGTGGTAAAAGAGAATGGCACGGCCCGTCCGTCCCGCCTTGAACGAGGCGTTGGCCAGGTTGTAATAGAGCTTGGCCGAATAGAGTCCGCGGGAGAGAATCTGCTGGTAGCCTTCAATGGCTGCGTCGTAGCGGCCGTTGATATAGGCCGTGTTGGCCGCATCCCACAGCGCCTCGGGCGTTGATGCCTCGCCGTCCCGCGCTTCCGTCATCCCGGCAGCGACGCCAGCCGTATCCACGGCCGGTGCCGGAGCGAGCGAGTCGGCCGGCTGCCCCCAGGCGGCAGCGGTTACGGCCAGCAGCAGGAGCGAAAATATCAGATAACGTTTCATACCTATCGCTTATCGTTTGATGACGGATTCGACAGAGGAGACCAAATCGAGCCCTTCGCGGTATATGTCGCTCATGCGGGCCGAGGCGACGGGCGAATACTGCGCCTCCTCGCAGCGGGTGATGATCGACGAGAAGCGTTGCGCCTCCTCGGTCGCCACGCCCCGCCTGAGCAGCTCTTCCCGCACGTTCTCCTTGGTCAGATTCGCCACCGGTATATTGAATTTGTCGCTCATGTATCCCCAGAGCGCTCTGAGCATCTCCTCGTAGAAAGCCTGCCGGTTCTGCTCGGTCATATAGCGACGCGCCGTCCTGAACCGCTGCACGGCGACCTTATTGGCCCGCCGGCCCCGCACCAGGGCCATGTTCTGGCTGTCGCGTATCTGCTTGCGCAGCGCCGCATAGATCAGCACGAAAAGCACCAGGATGCCGCCCAGCAGGATGAAATAGGCCCCGCTGAAAAGGAACGGCCCCGCGACGGCGCGCAACTGAGCCCTACCCAGCTTGATGAAACGGATATCCTGTCCCAGCATGCGCACGTCCTCTTTCGTAAGCCCCTTGACCACATAGCTTTCGTTCGGGCCATTGGCATCGGGCGTCACCTCGAGCGTCGTCTCGCCCGAAGCGAGGGTGACGTAACGCATCTGCCCGGGATCGAAATAGGTGAATTCGACCGGTTCGATCCGATAGCTCCCCTCCGCGCGCGGAATAAAGGGGTACTCAAACTGCCGGTAGCCCGAGGTGCCGGCCGCCGTGGTCTTGATCGACTCGGTGGTCTTGACGTCGTACTGCTCGAACGAAGCGGGCAGCGTCAGCTTGGGAGCCTGCACGAAAGGCAGGTTGCCCGTGCCGCCGATGCGCACCGTGTACGTGCCCGAGGAGTTGGCCCCCAGCGGCCCCTGCGGAGGCGTCGCCTCCATCGTGAAGCGTCCCACGGCACCCGAAAAGCTGGACGGGGCACCCGCCGGCAGCTCCTTGACCGTGATGCTGACGCGCGGCGTCTGCACGCGCCGGCGCACGTCGTACACTTCGTGTCCGCCTCCGAAGAAGGGATCGACATTGCGGCTGCTCTGCACCACCACCTGGGCGATGGCGGTGATGTCGGCAGGCTCGACGGTGAGCGTCCCCGCCTGCTGCGGGTAGAGCAGGTATTCGCGGACCACGACCGACTCGTAAACTTTTCCGCCCAGCGTCTCCCGCTGCCAGGCGGCGTTGCCGACGTTGAGTTCCTGGGCCCAGAAGCCGTTGAAGGAGGGAAATTTGATGTTTTCGTACCCTACGATCGGTACGCGGCGGTAGAGTTTGAAGGTCGCACGCAGCGGCTCGCCCTTGAACACGACCTGACGCGAGACGGAGAGCCGGAGCAGAATGTCATCCCGTCCGACCTGCCCCTGAGCGGCGGTCTGCGCATCCGTTCCGGCCGCAGCGCCGCCCTGTGCCCCGGAGGAGCCGGAAACGGCAGGTTGCCCCTTGCCCCCTGCAGCCCCTTCGTCCACCACCTCGATCGGCAATGCACGGGTCGAATAACTCCTCTTATCCACCTGGATCGAAGCCGCACCGACGGTCGCGTTCCCCGCCTGCCGCGGCAGCAGGACGTAGGTGATCGTATATTCGACGCGCTTGGTCATCGAGCCATTGACGATCTGCACGGACTGCCCGCGCGAAACCGTCGGACCGGCCAGCACGTCGAAACCCTCGAAAGAGGGGGCCTCGAACGTGTTGTCGTCGGGCATTGCGTCCAAAGAGAACTCCACGCGGAACGCCTCGCCCATCGGAACGATCATCGGGGCGTTGGCCTTAAAGGTCACCGGCTCGGCGCCGAACGCTCCCCCGGCGGCCAGAAGCGCCGCCAGGAGGCTTATCAACCTGACATAAAATCCTTTCATCGGCTCTCAGTTTTTCACGGACAATCCCCGGATAACATCCGCGGCGGAAAAGGACCCCGTCGCCGGGAGCTTCCCCGGCGACGGACACCCGTCTTCGCTTCAAGGATCGTGCTGCGGATGCGCGACCCCGCGGCCCGGAGCCCGTTCCGCACGAAAGTCAGCCGGCCGCAAGCGGCCGAGCCGACTGCGCATCCGCCTTTGCACGCCTAACGAAAAGCGCGGCAGTTTAGTGCTTGAACGCCGCAAAAAAATCGTTCCCCTTGTCGTCCACGATGATGAACGCCGGGAAGTTCTCCACGTAAATTTTGCGTACGGCCTCCATGCCCAGCTCCGGGAAATCGACCACCTCGACCGACTTGATCGAATTCTTGGCCAGAATCGCCGCCGGCCCGCCGATGGAGCCCAGGTAGAATCCGCCGTGCTTGCGGCAAGCGTCCGTCACCTGCTGCGTGCGGTTGCCTTTGGCCACCATCACCAGCGATCCGCCGTGCTCCTGGAACAGATCGACGTAGGGGTCCATCCGGCCCGCCGTGGTGGGGCCGAAGCTGCCAGAAGCCATCCCCTGCGGGGTTTTGGCAGGACCGGCGTAATAGACCGGATGTTTCTTGAAATACTCCGGCATAGGTTTCCCCTCGTCGAGCATCTGCTTGATGCGGGCGTGGGCGATATCGCGCGCCACGATCAGCGTGCCTTTGAGGTTGAGCCGCGTTTTGATCGGGTATTTGGTCAGGATCGCACGCACCTTGTCCATCCCTTCGTCCAGGTCGATATCCACCGCGGGCGACATGGCCGGAGCCTGTGCCGGCAGGAAACGGGCCGGATTCTTTTCGAGCTGTTCCAGGAAGATACCCTCCTGGGTGATCTTCGCCTTGATGTTGCGGTCGGCCGAGCAGCTTACCCCGATCGCCACGGGGCACGAGGCCGCATGGCGCGGTGCACGGATCACCCGCACGTCGTGCACCAGGTACTTGCCGCCGAACTGGGCGCCGATGCCGCTCTGCTGGCAGATTTTCAGGATGCGCTCCTCCCACTCCAGGTCGCGGAAACAGCGGCCGCCCTCATTGCCCGAGGTCGGCAGCTCGTCCAGGTAGCCGGCCGACGCCTTCTTGACCGTCGAGAGGCACATTTCGGCCGAGGTGCCGCCGATGCAGACGGCCAGGTGGTAGGGCGGACAGGCCGAAGTGCCCAGGTCCTTGATATGCTCGCGGAAGAAAGCCTCGAGCGATTCGTCGTTCAGCAGCGCCTTGGTCTGCTGGTAAAGGAACGTCTTGTTGGCGGAGCCGCCGCCCTTGGTGATGAAGAGGAACTTGTACGCATTGCCCGGCACGGAGTAGAGGTCGATCTGGGCCGGCAGGTTGGTGCCCGAGTTCTTTTCGTCGGTCATGGTGAAGGGCACCACCTGCGAGTAGCGCAGGTTGCGGTCGCGGTAGGTTTCATAAACCCCGCGCGAAATGCACTCGGCATCGTCCGCCCCCGTATAAACGTCCTCGCCCTTCTTGCCGATGCAGATGGCCGTGCCGGTGTCCTGGCAGGTCGGGAGCTCCCCTTCGGCCGAAACGACCTGGTTGAGCAGCATCGTGTAAGCCACGAACTTGTCGTTGTCCGTCGCTTCGGGGTCCCCGAGGATTTTGGAGAGTTTCTCCAGATGGGCGGCCCTCAGGTAGAACGACACGTCGTTGTAAGCCTCGCGTGCGAGCAGCTCGAGCCCCTTGGGGTCGATTTTGAGGATGCGCCGGCCGTCGCACTCGACGATCTGCACGTAATCTTTGGTCAGCAGACGGTATTCCGTCGTGTCACGGTCGATAGGAAATGGTTCCTGGTAGATGAAATCCGACATGGTTTGGTATGGTTGTTTATGTTTGTGACGCATGTAAATCCCTGCAAAAATACGAAAAACTCTCGGGATTGCGCAACTATTTTTCTTCTCCTGTTATTTATTTCACAGGAGTACATTATTGCGGTAATTTTTGTATCTTTGTTTGGGAGTCATGAAGGCGAGTAATTCACCCTCCGTGCAGCTCGACGAAGGGCGCAGCCCCCGGTAGCCCGCCTGTTCGACGGGAAGAACGAAAGAGAATGCCCATTTAAAATAAAAGCCCCATGAAAACCTGTAAATTTTTAGCGATGTGCCTTTTGGCCGCCATCTGCGGCATGAGCTCCTGCCATGAAAAAGACGACGGTTCCCCGGACGACGGAGGAACGAACTACCCCGTAACGATCCAGCTGGGTCAGCGCACCTGCGTTGGCACGATTGTTACGTTATTCGACCTGCCCACCCGAACGAGTCCGATCGCGCCCGATGTGATGCTCGGACTCGAAACCGACACCGAAAGCTACATCCTGACGTATGGCGGACACCGGGAATCCGAGGATAAAATAACCATCGACGGCACCGAATATGCCGTCGGCGATCGCGTCGAAATCACCGGAATGGCGAGCAGTACCAGAATTTCCGACACCCAGGAGTACCTCCAGCTCGAAATCCTGACCATCGCAAAGACATCACCCGTTACTACCGTGCTGGGACAGCGTACCTGCGAGGGCACGATCGTCTCGCTACCCAACCCGCCCACCGGGACATCCGAACCGCCCCTGCCCGGCATGGTGCTCGGACTCGAAACAGACACCGAAAGTTACATTCTCTCCTATAACGGGCATTGGGAATCCGAAGATAAAATAACCATCGACGGCACCGAATATGCCGTCGGCGACCGCGTCGTGGTCACCGGAACCGCGAGCGAAACCGTCATTTCACCGGCGGATAAATACCTCGAACTGGAAATCGCAACGATCCAAAAGAAATCCCCCACAACGACCGTGCTGGGTCAGCGCACCTGCGAGGGCACGATCGTCTCGCTACCCAACCCGCCCACCGGGACATCCGAACCGCCCCTGCCCGGCATGGTACTCGGACTCGAAACCGACACCGAAAGTTACATCCTCTCCTATAACGGGCATTGGGAATCCGAAGATAAAATAACCATCGACGGCACCGAATATGCCGTCGGAGACCGCGTCGTGGTCACCGGTACCGCGAGCGAAACCGTCATTTCACCGGCCGACAAATACCTCGAGCTGGAAATCGCAACGATCCAAAAACGATCCGCCGGGCAGTAAGATGGGCATTGGAGCGGGAGTTCCGAGGCTTTGTCAAAAGAATTGCAAAAGTATGGCCCGAACCGAAAAAATTTTGTAAATTTGTATGTTTTCGAGGACAACAATTTTTTACATAAACAAATAAACATCATGGTATCATACAAAGATCTGGGCCTTGTGAACTCCCGAGAGCTGTTTGAAAAGGCAATCAAAGGCGGGTATGCCATCCCTGCTTTCAACTTCAACAACATGGAGCAGATGCAGGCCATCATCCAGGCCTGCGTGGAGACCTCCTCGCCGGTGATCCTGCAGGTTTCGTCGGGCGCCCGCAAGTACGCCAACCAGACCATCCTGCGCTACATGGCACAGGGCGCCGTCGAATACGCCAAGGAGCTCGGGAAGAACATCCCCATCGTGCTGCACCTCGACCACGGCAATTCGTTCGAGCTCTGCAAGAGCTGCATCGACATGGGCTTCTCGTCGGTGATGATCGACGGCTCGTCGCTGCCCTATGACGAGAACGTCGCACTCACGCGCCAGGTGGTCGAATACGCCCATCGCTTCGACGTCACCGTCGAAGGCGAACTGGGCGTGCTGGCCGGCGTCGAGGACGACGTGGCGGCCGAGCAACACACCTACACGCGCCCCGAGGACGTGGAGGATTTCGTCCGCAAGACCGGCGTGGATTCGCTGGCCATCTCGATCGGTACCTCGCACGGAGCCAACAAGTTCCGCCCCGAGCAGTGCACCCGCAATGCCGACGGCGTGCTCGTCCCGCCCGAGCTGCGGTTCGACATCCTGGAGGAGATCGAGAAACGCATCCCCGGCTTCCCCATCGTGCTGCACGGCTCCTCATCGGTGCCGCAGGAGTACGTCCGCATCATCAACACCCACGGCGGAGCCCTCAAGGATGCCGTCGGCATTCCCGAGGAGCAGTTGCGCCGTGCCGCCAAGAGCGCCGTATGCAAAATCAACATCGACTCCGACGGCCGTTTGGCGATGACTGCCGCCATCCGCAAAATCTTCGTGGATCAGCCCGCGGAATTCGATCCCCGCAAATACCTCGGCCCGGCACGCGACGAGCTGAAGAGACTCTACATGCACAAGTGCGAGAAGGTGCTGGGCTCCGCCGGCAAAGCCTGACGACCCACCGCCTGCAAACCCCACAGCCCGGCCCGACAGCCGGGCTGTTTTGGCTGCGCCGCCGAAAAAACGGATGACGGCGCCGCCGGATGCGCGTTGCGGAACCAAATTTGATAGCATAACCGGAGATCAAAACCAAAGGAACTATGGCAAAGCACAACGTAAAGAACAACCGGGACGAGGAGCGATACGAAATGGAGGTGGACGGCGAGTTGGCCGTCATCGAATACGACTTTCCGCAGGAGGGTGTCATCGTCCTCACGCACACGTTCGTTCCCGAACACCTCGAAGGCCGCGGGCTGGGCTCCGAACTGGTGGAGGCCGTGCTCGGCGACATCCGCGACCAGGGCTGGAAAATGGTTCCCCAATGCGGGTTCGTGGCACACTATGTCCAGCGGCACCCCCAATGGGAAGAGCTCCTCTACAACGAGGTCACTGTCGAATAGCCTGCCGTGGATGCCGTCAGCCAAAGGCGGGGCGTTACACCGCCATCGGGCAGATCGTCCGGTAAGGGCACTCGCATCCGGCAGGTCGCAATCCGGCTGTCGTCCGACGACTCTGCGACGCTCCGGGCCACCCCGCGCAACCGCGAGGACAGGGAACACAGATCCGAGGTACGGGGACGGTTCCATGTTCTCCGGACCCCAGACCGGGCAATTCGCGGCTTTCCCCGGACACACGATCGCGCGGAAAACGTCCGGCCGGGATTCGGGACGGCTGTTCGCGGATTTGCAACGGAACCCGCAGACGGGCAAGGATCGGCAGAGATTCCGCACTGAAAATTTGGCCGATTGCGCAAAATGCCTTATCTTTGTCCTGCCTAAACCCCTTTCGGGCCGCCGGACGGAAATGTGCCGGGCATACGGAAGCAAGCACGGATAGATGCAGGAGTGGTTGAACTGGCACGCCTGGAAAGCGTGTATACCCCTAAAGGGTATCGGGGGTTCGAATCCCCCTCTCTCCGCAAGAGCCGGAAAAGCTGCGATGAAGTCGCAGCTTTTTTATTTTGGAGAGCAGCCGGGTTTACCCGAAGCTGCACGCCAAAATAAAAAAGTAGCCGTTCGGCGGTTTCCGGCTCTTGCAGGGATGCCGCCGGCAGGCAGGGGAACGGCGAGCTGCGCGAGCCAATCCCGCCCCGGCCAATAAAGCCGCACAGTCCGAAAAAAGATGCCCCGCCGCTCCGCCGGATCACCCCCGGCAGGCAGGGGAAAGGCGAGCAGCGCGAGCCAATCCCGCCCAAACGGGAATATGGACGGTCAGAAAGCCGGCGAAAGAGCGTAAATCAAAAAGAAAGACAACGAGAATTGCCATAAAAAATGAAAAATTTGCGGTTTAAAAAATTATGATTATATTTACACAGTTGTCCCCCGTATCGGATTCCGGAAAGCGTTTTTGCAAACTACCAACGATTTCCGCGTGTCGGTGCCCGCTTTACGGCGGGGCAGCCTCCCTGACTATCAACCCCTGACTGTCCGCACCGGGCTGCGGACGCAACTTACATCCAAATGTTTAAAACCATCCAACCCAAACGTG
>CABJAJ010000009.1 GCA_902363575.1 Rikenellaceae bacterium
ACCTCGCGGGAACCTGGTACATCTGGGCCAATATAGACGGTCATTACGGCAAAAAAGCCCCGATCACAACGGGCAGCATGACGCTCGGCAAGGAGGGCGACATCTGGACGATCGAATTCGAGATGTATGACGACGCCCGTCCGCCCCACAAGATATCGGGCTCCTGGAGCGGACCCATGCGGATATCCAACGAATGGTAGGAATAACCGCAGCTATCGGCCGACGACGTAATCGCAAATCGAAGCGGACGAACGACTGACATACTGCACTTTCACGAGGAAAGGCTGCCGGGCAACTACCGGCAGCCTTTCTTATGCGGGCCGACCGACGGCGCGGGCACAGGGCACGCCATCCCCGCATATCCGGAAAAACATTTCGGAAATCTTCCGGGCCTTACCGATTGCCGCCCCTTGAAGGTATGAAACCCCGCCTTAACCGCTCGGCCGGCCGGGACGACCGCACGGACGATCGCGCCCCCCGGTATGCGGGCTTTTCAGGAATAATCGTTATATTTGCCAAAAAGAACCGGGAATACTAAAATCGGTACGGTTTTCGTTTTTGTTAAAACGACAATATCCAATATGCCCTATGAAAACAAGCCATCTTAAATTCGGGATATTGCTTCTGTCGCTCGCGGCGGCCGGATGCTCCACGGCCTATTACCGGGGCGAGAGCGGCTACGCGGCGGACGACCTCTACGGCACGCACAACCAGGTGGCCATCGCCGAGCGGCGCAAGGCGGAGGCCGAAGCCGAACGGGCCGAGGCGGAAGCCCGCCGTGCGGAGTGGGAAGCCCGTATCGCACAGGCCCGGGCCGCAGGCGCCGAGGAGGACTACTATTCCGGCAACTCCTATCAGGGCGTGCTGGCCGACACCTACGAAAGCGCCTATGCACGCCGGCTGCGGGGCTTCGACTCGCCGACTTACAATATGCCCTCGAGCTACGAATACCTCCGTTACAGCAGCAAATTCCGCTACCTCTCGGCCTACGATCCGGCCTACTACAACATCATCGTCATGGGCGACGAGGCATGGGTGGAGCCCAAATACATCACCGCCATGTTCGGGACGTGGGGCTCGCCGACGATGACTACGTTCGGATTCTCGGGCGGGCTCTACAACAACTGGTACATGAGCTGGGGATACAACCCCTACTGGTGGAACGGCCCTTCGTGGAATCTCGGCTGGAACTGGGGCTTCGGACCCTCCTACTACGATCCCTGGTGGGGTTGGAACTACCCGTGGGGCCCGAGCTGGGGTTATCCCGGATGGGGCTACCCCGGCTGGTGGTATCCGGGCTGGGGTCCGGGTTGGGGTCCCGGATGGGGTCCGGGCTGGGGACCCGGCGGCGGAGGCGGACACCACCGCAACCCCAATGTGGTATGGCAGGGATCGTACCACCGTCCCAACGGCAACTACCTCGGCAACCGCAATCCGGGCACGGGCTCCACGAGTTTCAACCGGGGCACCGGCAGCTCCTCGTCGTTCCGTTACGACCGCACGAATAGCGGCTATCGCAACAACAGCAGCACCAGTGGCTTCCGCAACGACGGCAACCGGGGCAGCTCGACTTTCCGCAACAACTCGAACCGCAACAACGGCACGACTTACCGCAACAATTCATCGACCCAGAACCGGTTCGACAACTCGACCTACCGGCGCAACGAAAGCACCAACTCGTTCAACCGCAGCGACATCAACCGAAATAACAGCTCCTCTTTCCGCAACAACACCCAGGGCAGCTCCTCTTTCAACCGGGGGACCTCGTCGGGCTCGTTCGGCGGCGGATCGGGCGGCTCCTCGGGCGGCAGTTCGGGCGGAGGACGCAACTCGCTGGGACGATAGTGGAATAAAGAACAGGAAACGACATGAAACGCAACGGAATCATACTGGCGGCCCTGCTCCTTGCGGGAGGGGGTTTCGCAAGCGCACAGACGCAAGGCGGCCTGCTGCTCGACCGCGAGCTGATGACGCCCGCCGAAATGTTCGAGCTTTCGCAGACCTCGTTCAACTACGGCAGCGCCCGCTCGATGGCGATGGCGGGGGCTTTCACCTCGCTCGGCGCCGACCTCTCGTCGATGGCCATCAACCCGGCGGGACTGGGCATGTACCGGCGCAATGAAATCTCGATCACCCCGCTGATGACGTTCGAGCGCTCGTCCAACAGCGCCGACGCGTTCGGAAGCAACGCCAAGAACCGCTTCACGGTCGGCAGCTTCGGTTTCGTAATCAATGCCTACGAAAGCACCGGCACGCTCACCAGCCTCAACATCGGCATCGGCTACAATCGTCTGGCCGACCTCAATTACAGCTACTCCTACCAATCGACCGGGAACAACGGCTCGATCGCGGACGTATTTTCCAAATTACTGGATAACAGCGGGCTCAACAAGAACGACATTACGGGCGACGTGGACTGGAACCGCGTCTATCCCGAATACTGGGGCGCAGTGCTGGGCTACAAAACCGGCATGACAGATCAGGTGGACGGCACATGGCAGCCCACCTGGATCGGCAGCGGCGTGGATATCGGCCACTATACGGAGGTGCTGAGCAAGGGGTCGGTCGGGGAGTACGAAATCTCGGTCGGCGCCAACCTGCTCAACAAATTCTACATCGGCGCGACCATCGGCATCCAGAGCGTCCATCAGGAGAAGCGCTACCTTTACGGCGAGGACTACCTCTACGGCGGCGACGGCATCAACCCGTCGCTCGACTACCAGTTGCTCTACTCCCACTACGGTCAGGGGGTGGTGCTCGACGGCGCGGGCGTGAACTTCAAGCTTGGCTTCGTTTACCGGCCGATCGAAAACCTGCGCATCGGCTTCGCCATCCACACCCCCACCTACTACTCGATCGAACGGAGCTACGTCGCCTATGCCGACGCCACGGCCCATGTGAACAACAACGTGGACGGGCTCAAACCCGACCGCGACGGCAATGTGTACGGAGAGGCCGTGAGTCCCACGCTCAAGGACAACGGACGCTACTCGTGGGCTTTCACCTCGCCTGCGCGGATGCTCTTCGGCATCTCCTATGCCTTCGGCAACCGGGGACTGATTTCGATCGACTACGAACGCGACTGGTACAACGGCATCCGCATCAAAGACAACCCCAACGGGCTTTACAGCAACGACGCATACAACGACACGTTCCGCCATACGATGAAGGGCTCCAACACCGTGCGCATCGGCGCCGAGTTCAAGCCCCTGCCTTTCATGGCGATCCGGGCCGGCTTCGGCTACACGGGCTCGATGCTCCGCAGCAACGGGTACACCTTCAACGAATATGACCGACACCTTGTAACCGAGCCACTGACCGGAGAAAAGGTTTATGAATACAATCCCGTCCCCGCTTCGTCGCCCATGACCCGCGAGGTGATCTACTACACGGCGGGGCTGGGCTTCTCCATTACGCCGAACGTCGTGCTGGACGTGGCCTATCAATACCAGACCACCAAACACACGGATTACAACCTGTTCTACTTCGCCGACGGATCGGGCGTCAATGCGAGCGGCGTTTATAACACCACCTTCGACCGCCACGCGGCGGCCCTGACCCTCGGCTTCCGCTTCTGAGACGGCCCCGAACTTAACGTCCCCGCTTTCTTCCGAAAGCGGGGACGTTTCCATTCGTCCGGCCCGTTCGCCGGATCGAAGCAGCCTACTCCTTGCAGCAGCGCACGGACTCGGCCACACACGTATTCCTCCGGCTGTCACCCGTGCGCCAGATTATGCCGTTGTTCGTGATATTGAAGTTGAGCGGATTGCCGTTGTCGGCGAATGTGATGGTCCAATAGCAACCTACGTAATTCAGGTTGGTATAGACGCCGCTGTCGCTGTCCCCCCAGCGCGCACCTGCGAAGGGCCAGAAATGCCGACGGCCGTCGTTCGTATAGATCACACCCTGCGTGTCTCCCGAATCGAAAATATCCGATATGCCCGGCTCAGGCGACCAGCCGGAGGAAAACTCCTCGCCGAAGTCGATCTCGGGGACGCGGTATCCCGGCGGACAGGGATCGTAATCGGTCTTGTCGGCGCCCCATAATCCGTTGTCCGGTTCGGCCGTCCAGGTTCCGGCGCTGTAATCGCCGAGCAGCTCCGTAGGATGAGCCGTTGCATAGGCGATCGAACGCTCCGACCCGAGGTAGCTCGTCTTCCATTCGTACTCCGCATTCATCACCGTCGCCGTATTGGCCAGCGTCCAGGCGGTTTCCTGATGCTCGAGGTCTTCCTCGCCGTCGCCGCCGACAAAGGGATCCTTACGGCCCCACTGGTAGAACATGCCAGCCGCACGCTTGCCGCCCGGTGTAGCACTCACAGCCCCCAGATTCCGGTCGAGGAAGGTCTTGCCGCACTTGTATAGCATCTCGTCCGTGCGGGGATCGTCGGTCATCCAGATATGCCAGCTCCACAGGATTTCGTCCGCGTCGTTAAATGCTGCGACCAGCACGTTACCCTTGCGCGTGGAGGCCGTGAAAGAGATCCTGCCGTCGGCATAGGACAGGTCGGATATCAACTCGTTCGTCTCGGAGCCTTCGACCCGCGTCGCCCAGATCCAATCGACCCGGGCGATCCCCGTCACTTCCGAGCCACTCACCTTCCGGGTGGCGAAACTGTATTGCCCGGGAGCGGGAACGATGTAGCAGTTGGCCGTACCCTCGGCGCTCAGGTCCACCTCCTCGCCGCCGGTGCCCGTGAACCGCAGGTCGAGCGCAGCCGCCTCGACGGCCACGGCGCGTTTGATCGCAATCGTGCCGGGCAACTCGACTTCGACCGTCTTGCCGTCCACATCGGTCGCGGTCAGCTTCAGATCGGAATAGGTGCCCGGAGGCAATACGCAGTAAACCGAAACGGGTTCGGACGACAGCGCAATGCCCGTTTCGGGTAGCTTGATGGTCAGTTCACCCGGCTCCACGCTCTCCATCCGCATGTCGCCGATCCCATTTTCGTCGCCCTCCGCCGTCGCATTGCCGACGATACCCGTGCCGTTCAGCTTAAGCTGGTAAATGGCACCTTCGCCTGTAAGGGGAAGGCGCAGGAAGCCGCAGAGGTAACGCAGATTCAATGGGCTTTCGTTGGCGTAGGCCACCATCGGCCCGGTATAGGGAGCCGCCGGATCGTAGGTCTGTGTCCGGGGCAGGGTCAGGCGGAACTTGCCCGACGTATAGGTAATCTGGTCGGCATCCGGATAGGAAGCCCAGAAATGGAGTGTCTGGATGACTTTCTCGACTTCGGCCTCCTTGGTGCCCTCTCCGGAACTGATCTGGAAACTTTCGCCGTTGATGCGAACACCGTCGTTTTTCAGCCACTTCGCATCGGGTCGGTCAGCCGGGCCGGTCGTGGACTCGAGGCGCAGCGTCATCCAGTCCTTGACCACCCAGACGGGGTCGAACTTCATCGGTTCGTAGGAGAGATCCATCCCCCGGCCGAGTTCGACGGGCCCGGGTACGCCCAGGTTCATCTGGTTGCCCGAATCGTCCAATACGATCAGCGTGAAGCCCGACTCGTAGATGCCGGCAGGGAGACTGAGCTGGAAAGCAAGCGGCGTGGGGAGCAGTTCGACGCCCGTATCGGACATCAGGAAAAGGGTGTTTTCGGCCCCCTCGAGCATCTCCAGCTCTCCCGCGTGTCCCGGCGTGAGCCGCAGGCTGGCAGGTCCCGAAATCAACTCCCCGCCGTCGGCCCGCAAGCCGACCGTGGCGATCGTTCCCGCACCGTAAAAGCTGAAGGTCAGCGTCCCGCACAGCGGCGAGAACGTCAGTTCATGCTGCTCGCCGCAGGCCGCTGTGAACAGCCCCGGGTTGTCCTCGCCACGGTAGGCCTGCTCATTCGGCAGGGTGAAGTTCAACACGTCGCCCGAAAGCGTGACGCCATCCTGCGCGGGCCAGAACGCATAGTACCGGTCGGCCTTATCCACCTCGCCGATCACGGCCTCGGCAGTGCCCGCCCCGCTGCTGAGGGCGTATTCCCGGGCATTGACGCTGACACGAGCCCCTTCCGGCCACTGCCGCGCATCCTGACCCTTGATCTGCTCGAAGGTCGCCTTGAGCTCCACTTTCTCGACGACGACCGGTTCGTCCGGCGCGTCATCGCTCGAACATGCCGCCGTCAGCAACATGCACGAAAGTCCCAACAGGTAGAAACTTTTTCTCATCGGTAATGATTTTAATGGTACGTGAACAAATAGTAGAACAGGGACGACGCCGGCCGATCGCCGGTGCCGCCCCGTGGGGAAACTCGTCAGCATGGACTACCGGAGTCCCCCGAAACGGGAGACTCTTCCGAGAGGAATTAAGGATGGTTACATCAATCCGGGATCGCCGGGGGGGGGATTTTGCACACGCCCTGTTTCACCCGACCCGAAGGGCTGGAGCAGCGTTACGAAAGGCATGTGTGCCGGATCGTTCATAAGACAGGGGTTCGGATTGACAATGCAATATAAGCATCTTATCCGGACTATGCAACTTTTCGGCGCACGAATTTCGCCCGGGGCCGCCGCACTTGCCGAGGAAAACCAAAAAAACCGACCGCCGCATTGTCTTTCGGGCATTAATTGCTAATTTTGCGGATCGAATGCGGCGAAAGAAACAAAACGAAAAAAGATAACGATATGGCAAAGGAACTCAAAGACCTGACCAAAGCCGAGGAGAACTACTCGCAATGGTACAACGACCTGGTCGTCAAGGCCGGGCTGGCCGAGAATTCGGCCGTGCGCGGCTGCATGGTCATCAAACCCTACGGCTACGCGATCTGGGAGAAGATGCACGACGCGCTGGACAGGATGTTCAAGGAGACGGGACACGAGAACGCCTACTTCCCGCTTTTCATCCCCAAGTCGTTCTTCTCGAAGGAGGCCCACCACGTCGAGGGCTTTGCCAAGGAGTGCGCCGTGGTGACCCACTACCGGCTCAAGAACGATCCCGACGGACAGGGGGTGGTCGTCGATCCCGACGCTCGGCTGGAAGAGGAACTGATCGTGCGCCCCACCTCCGAAACCATCATCTGGAACACCTACAAGAACTGGATTCAGTCCTACCGCGACCTGCCGATCCTGTGCAACCAGTGGGCCAACGTGGTGCGGTGGGAGATGCGCACGCGTCTGTTCCTGCGCACGGCCGAATTTCTGTGGCAGGAGGGGCACACGGCCCACGCCACGCGCGAGGAGGCCGAGCAGGAGGCCGACCGCATGATCCACGTTTACCGGGATTTCGCCGAGCAATGGATGAGCCTGCCCGTCATCGTGGGCCACAAGTCCCCCAACGAACGCTTCGCCGGCGCAGAGGATACGCTGACCATCGAGGCGCTGATGCAGGACGGCAAGGCGCTCCAGAGCGGCACGTCGCACTTCCTGGGACAGAACTTCGCCAAGGCGTTCGACGTGCAGTTCGTCAATAAGGAGGGTAAGCTCGAATACGTATGGGCTACCTCATGGGGCGTTTCGACCCGGCTGATGGGGGCGCTTATCATGGCCCATTCCGACAACAACGGGCTGGTGCTGCCGCCCCGCCTGGCGCCGATACAGGTCGTCATGGTACCTATTTATAAAGGAGAGGAGCAGCTCCGCGAAATCACGGGCCGTTTCCGCGAAATAGCCGACGCGTTGAAGGCCAAAGGCATCAGCGTGAAGATCGACGAGCGGGACAACGTGCGTTCGGGCTTCAAATTTGCAGAGTACGAGCTCAAGGGCGTACCCGTGCGGCTGGCTCTCGGTCCCCGCGACATGGAGCAGGGCACGGTGGAGCTGCTGCGGCGCGACACGCTCGAGAAACAGACCGTGCCGCAGCAGGGGCTCGCCGACCGGATCGAGGCGCTGCTGGCGGAGATTCAGCAGAACATCTTCCGCAAGGCCCTCGCCTACCGCGACAGCATGATTACGCGCGTGGATACGTGGGACGACTTCGTGCGCACGCTCGACGAGAAGGGCGGATTCCTGCTCGCCCACTGGGACGGCACCCCCGAGACGGAGGTGGCGATCAAGGAGGCGACCAAAGCCACCATCCGCTGCATCCCGATCGACGCCCCCGAAGAGGAGGGACGCTGCATCTTCTCGGGCAAGCCTTCGCACCGGCGCGTCCTGTTCGCACGCAGCTATTGAATCCGGCGGCTCCGGCCGCCCCAAAACAGCGCATCGGATGAGCGATTACGCCCAACGGCGAAAACGAAAGATTTACCACGTGACCCTCGTCGGACTCGTGGTAAATCTCTTCTTATCCGTCGGCAAGCTGGCCGCCGGCCTGCTCGGACGCAGCGGCGCGATGGTCGCCGACGCCGTCCACTCCTTCTCGGACATGGCCACCGACGTAGTCGTGCTCGCTTTCGCCCGCATCTCGGCCAAGCCGCAGGACGATACCCACAACTACGGACACGGCAAGTACGAAACCCTGGCCACCATCATCATCAGCCTGGCCCTGTCCGTAGTGGGCGGCGGCATCCTCGTCCACAGCGTCCGGGCGATCCGGGCCGTCATCGACGGCGAGCTGCTTCCCCGGCCCGGGGCGGTCGCCCTCGTCGCGGCCGTCGTATCGATCGCCGCCAAAGAGGTGCTTTACCGCTATACCGTGCGGGCCGGCCGGCGGGTGCAGAGCCCGAGCATGGTGGCCAATGCCTGGCACCACCGCAGCGACGCCCTCTCCTCACTGGGTACGCTGCTCGGCATCGGCTGCGCCTATTTCCTGGGCGACAAGTGGCGGATCGCCGATCCGGTGGCGGCGCTTGCCGTCTCGGTCTTTATCTTCAAAATCGCATTCGACCTGATCCGCGACGGGGTGGAGGAGCTGCTCGAGCGGGCGCTGCCGCCGCAGACCGAGCGCCGCATCCTCGATATCGTCGCTTCGGAACCGGGCGTGCACGAGCCCCACAACCTGCGCACGCGGCGCATCGGCACCGTCCTGGCGATGGAGGTGCATATCCGCGTGGACGGCCGCATGAGCGTGGCCCGCTCCCACAGCCTGACCGTGGAGATCGAACGCAGGCTGAAACAGGAGTTCGGCCCCGAAACGCTCGTGTCGATCCATGTGGAGCCCCTCAAAACAGCGGACGACCGCGCCCAGGAATCGCACCCCGCCGACCGCTGACGCTCTCCGCCCTTCGGCCGACGGCAACCGCCCCGCCGAATGGAGAACTGCGGCAGGAGCCCGAAGCAGGTCGTTTCACCGCCGGATTCTGTCGGTTCGCCCCTCGCAGGCATAGTCCGTTCGATCCCGACAATCATCCTCGGCGGCACGAAAATTGCGGATTCAGAGGACGTGGACGCCGGAAGCGTGCGTTTTTGCCCGGAAAAACGGAATTTGGAAAATCCGGGAAAAGTACTTATCTTGCGCCCACGCCGGACGGCCTTGCGCCCGCACCGGCAGAGAAAACATCGAAAACTTAACCGCAAAAGGATTGCCTATCGAAAAATTCTACTCTTTATAACTATTTGAAAGGAGAAAAGAGTATGAACGTACAAGTATTAAGCGACCAGAAGCTGCTTAATAGTTATCTTTCGGGGGATCAGCGTGCTATATCCAAACTCATCGAGCGTTACAGCCGCCGCGTGCGCGACTACATCAACATGATGGTCAAGGACCGGGACGTCGCCGATGACATATTCCAGGAGACCTTTATCAAAGCGGTGCGTGTGATCGACGACGGTCGGTACACGGACAACGGGAAGTTCCTCTCGTGGATACTCCGCATCGCTCATAATCAGGTGATCGACCACTTCCGTGCCCAGAAACAGAGCCGGCAGGTGACCGAAGCCGAAGCGGGATACGACGTGCTGGGCACGCTGCGTTTCGCGGAGCGCACCGTCGAGGATGAGCTGGTCAGCTCTCAGATCGAGAACGACGTCCGCCGTCTGGTGGAGCTTCTTCCCGACGAGCAGCGCGAAGTAGTGATGATGCGGTACTACGGCGGTCTCAGCTTCAAGGAGATTGCGGAACAGACCGATGTGAGCATCAATACCGCGCTCGGAAGAATGCGGTATGCACTGATAAACCTCCGGCGCATGATAAAGGAAAAAAACCTTGTTCTGTGTTAGGAAAGGCACAATAAACCCGCCGGGCGGCCGTTAGATTTATAAACAAGTCAGCGACGCCTATGGAAGATATCGACAAGCAAGACACATCAAACGCGACCCTGGACGACGAAACGATGATGCGGAATGTGATTAACGACGATGCAGATTTATTCTACCTCGATTGTTTCCTCTCGGAGATTCTTCGGAAAGGGTGATTATTAAGGGTTAATTTTTGATGGGAGACGGGGCCAATAGGTTGGTCCCGTCATTTTTTTATTAAATTCTTCGTTTACGATTTGGTTTTTTAAAAAACTATTCGTATCATTGCCTAAATTTCGTGTAACGAAGAAAACGCAAATGCAACTGCTTGCCCCCATCCGCGTACTTCTTCCGGTTTACACCGGACTGCGCCTTATGTCACCCGTCATAAGGGGGGGGAAATCGTCACTCTTCATCTTCAAACGGTCGATTACCCGGAATCCTTAAAGATAAGGGGATCGATCCGCCAACCGCTACCGTCCGTCTCCCGGAGGGAGTGGATCAATATTCCCGATATCCGCGATTTTTCCGACGATCTAAGCTGACCGCATCCTGCCCCTGTCGGCGGACGTCACCCCTATGCCCGTCGTCGGACGCATCCATATGCAACCAAACCATCTTTCAACTTTTAAATTATCCGTTATGAAAAGAATGCTGTATCATGCAGGCCGCTTTATGTGCGCGGCATTTTTGCTGGCAGGCGCACTGACCGCCTGCTCAGACGACGACACCACCCCGGACGGACCGGTCACTCCTCCTGACGATGCAACCGCTCTGGCAACCCCCGTGCTGGCAAGCCAGAACATCACCCAGACCGGATTCAAGGTGACCTGGGCGGCCATCCCCGACGCGGCGGTTTACGCCTACTCGATCGATGCCGCCGAGGGCGACGAGCCGGAATACACGCTCGAAACTTCGGTCGCTTTCTCGGGCCTCGAGGCCGGTTCCACGCACGTAGTCCGCGTTCAGGCCGTTCCCGCTTCCACGGATACGGAGTTCAAGGCATCGGAATTCGCCGAAATCACCGTCACCACCGAAGCGGCCGACCCGACGTTCTTCACTTTTGCACAGAATTGGCTCCAACCATCCGGTGCATGCATCAAGTGCACGCCTGCCGACGACCAGACGACTTATTTCTTCATCAACGCCTCGAAAAATGGGCTTGATTTCAAAGACATGGATGAGTATATCTCCGACTACATGACCACCAATTTCTGGTACGGCCCCGGAGACTGGCTCCCCAACGGCTACGACCTCTTCCAGGGTACAGCCGACTATATGGAATATGTCAACCTGGAACCCGCAACGGATTATGTCCTGATCGCCGTGGCCGTGGATATCAACGGCACACCCCTCAAGAAGGGTACGTATGAATATGCCACTCCTGCCGTCGGCACGATCAATTGTTCGTTCACGATCGAAACGGGCGACATCAGTTACAACCAGGTCAATCTCTCCGTTACGCCTTCCGATCAGAACGTCCTCTATACCATGGACGTTTGCCCCACTGCCGAGTATGCAGGGATGAGTGACGACGAAATCTTCGACGCCATGATGAAAAAATCATCGTTCCTGGCATACTACCACGGTACCCAGGAATTCACCGTTACGTTCACCGAGCAGGATACCGATTTCGGCATTTACGTGATCGGCTGCGTACAACAGCAAGCCACAACCACTCTTTCCAAGGTCACGTTCCATTCGGGTAAGCAGGACTTCGACTTCGCAGGTGACGCCTATACCGAAATCGAGGTAATCTACGTTGCGGAAGGGACTGCCGACTGGGCGCAGGGCTATGTCAAGATCGCCGCCATGTGCACCCCGAACGAGGCGACCAAGGTGTACCGCACCCTTTGCGGCCCGGCTTCCGCCTATGAAGGCATGTCGGACGAAGAGATCGGCAAACTGGTCGAGCAGGAGTGGGACACAGGCGAATGGCACATGGACGGCATCTGGATCTTCGATGCCGACAAGCGGATTCCGCTCGACGGCGAAGGCATGGTAATCACCCTTTCCCGCGACGCTTCCGGCAAGAGCGGCCGCCTGAACAAATACAAGTTCACCGCCACCCCCATGGGCGAATACCCCTATCCCGGCGGAGGCGACGGTCCGATCCTGGGCTCCAAATAACGTTTAACTAATCTTTCAATTTGAAATAACCATGAAAAAATACCTTTTATTGTTTTTTGCATCGTTGGGCCTGCTCATGTCGAGCTGCTCGGACAACGACGAACCCACTCCCGGGCCGGTCGGGCCGGTCGATGGCGATGCCTTCACTTTCGAGGAGGTCGATATCACCTCGCGCACGGCGACCGTCCGAGTGACACCCGCCGATATGACCCAGCCTTACGTCGCCCTGATTACCCTGCGCGATGTGGTCGATGAATTTCCCAGTGAGGAAGAGTTCTTCCAGCAGGTATTCGACGAATTCGAGGGAATGGGCTGGACGCTCGAAAGCCAGCTTATGGTCGGCCCGAAAAAAGTGGACGCTTATCGCTTGCAACCCAACGAACTCTATACCGTAGCGGTATTCGGCTGCACGAAGGACGGTACGCCCACGACGAAACTCTACACCCACGACTTCATGTCGCTGGCCAAGGCACGCGAACAGGTGGATGTCACCTTCGACATTCAGGTGACCGACCTCACGCCCGACAGCGCCACCATCACGGTGACGCCGTCCAACAACGACGTGGTTTACGTGACCTTCGCGGGCGACCGGGCCATTGTCGATCAGTATCCCGGCAACCTGCTGCTTGTAGCTCAGTACATGGTCGTCTATGCCGAATCCGACGGACAGATCGACTGGGGCAATTACGACTCCTCGCAGAATATCCGCAAAGGCAAGGCTACGTTCAATTACAACGGAATGCTCACCGGTGACACCGATCAGGCCGTCATCTGTTTCGCCATCAACAAATGGGGCGAAGTGATCTCGGAAGTGGGACTCGGAGAATTCCACACCCCCGCGCCTCCCCGTTCGGACATGACCTTCACGTTCGATGTGCAGAATCTCACTTTCAACAGCGCCGACGTCACCATCACCCCTTCCAAAACCAACGAGACCTATTATGCCAATGTGGCCGTCAAGTCGTTTATGGACGATATGACCGACGAGGAGTTCATGGAGGGTTATATGATGCAGTATGTTCTGGATAGTACGCCTTCGGTCGAGATCAACGAGCACGGAACGCTCGAGCCCAACACCGAATACGTTGCATTCGGATTCGGTTGCAGTGCAAGCTGTCCGACCACCGACCTGATGAAATACGTATTTAAAACCCCCGACTTCGTTTACAAATCGGGCGGCGACGCATGGGTCGATCAGCAGGTACTTTTGATCGAAGACGGAGCATACGTCCAAATGGGCGGTTACGGCATCATCTCGATGCAATATATTCCGAACGAGAAGACGAAGCATTACTACGTGGCAATGGCTCCCGAAGACGAGGAAGAAGCCTGGTTCCAGATGAGCGAGGACGAACTCAAACAGGCCATTATCCTCTCCCCCTGGTCCACTTCCCATGAAGACAACCTTACAATCTGGGCCGACAAACTGGGCCGTACCGCAACCCTTTATACCGTAGGCGAAGACGAGGACGGGAATTTCGGCGACATCAACACGAAGAAGCTCAAAGTCCAGCTTTCGACCAATTCGGGTATCAACACCTTCTCGAGCGTGGCGAAATGGAACCGTGAGGCCAATACGGGCGGTCACCTCGTGACGTCGCAAGGCCCTGTGTCCGCTTTCACGCCCAAGGCGCCGGCGATGAAATAGTCCGGCACTTCCGATACCACACTACCGATACGCCCCCTGGGCGTATCGGTTTTTTTATTTCTACAGGGAGAGCACGAAACTGCAGAATTTGCAAACGGTCACGGGACTGCCGTACATCGGACTTAGGGAAGATCATCGCGCCAACGGCCTTACGCCGCTGGTCAGGGGCAATCGGGTCGGAGTGGCGGCAAAATGGAGCATGCGGAAAAAACGGACGCCTGTCCTTGTGCAGACACGCTTCGGAAGGAGGGGAAGAGCTCCCGAAATAAAAGGGCGAGAGCTGAAGCCCTCGCCCGACAACCGTGTTCAGAGGCGGTGTCCACGGCTGTTATCCGTTCCCGGAAAGGCATAAAAACAGATGCGGGACGTTTTTTCGCAGGAAACGTCCTGTAATGCTCAGCAGGCTAATAAACAAGCGGATGCGCCTAAATCCGGGGGGGGGAATTTCGGCATACGGATCCGACGGCACCCTCGCGTGTGCGTAGCAAACAGGTATCGGCAACCAATCGGATCATACTTTTGACGTTGTTTAGGACAAAGATACGCTTTTTTACGGCAAATGCAAACAAACGGCACAAAAAAAGGCGGCTTAGCACAGCCGCCTTTCATTCCAAAGCAGATGTTACTTGTTGCAGCACTCCCCTTCGGCGGCCTCGGGGCAAGCGGTAGCCTCGCAGCATTCGGTCGAATCGCCCTTGCAGCACTCCCCTTCGGCCTGGGTGCACTCACCGCAGCACTCGGTGGCAACCTGCTCGGTAGCCTCGGCGGCCTCGGTAGTCTCGGCAGCCTTCTTATTGGTGTTGCCGGCGCAGCTTACCATGGCGGCGGCAGCTACGATAACGATCAGAGAAAGAACTTTCTTCATAGCTTGAAAGGATTTAAGTTTGACTTTTTGTTACGCCGCAAAGATAGGTATTCGACCGCAATAAGCAAATAAAAAACAGGAAATTTTAAAACTTGTCCGACACTATCGGACAAGATCGGCCACGCTCATCTCTTCGCGCATGAGATAGGCCCCCGGGAAGCGGCTCCTGACACGCCCCAGCAGGACGATCGCCTCCTCGGAGGTGACGCAGTTTCCGGCGGTTACCTTGAAATAGGGATTTTCATAAACCATATAAACCCGCACGTCCGGAAAGGCCTCTTCAAAAGCCGCTCTCGCAGCGACCGCCCTGGAACGCGCATGTTCGCCGTTGTCGAAGAAAATGCCGACGCGATAACCCCGAAAGCGGATGCGTCCCGCCTGTTGCGACGCATCCCGCACGGCAGCCCCGGCATCGCCCCATTCGAGCACCTGCACGCGGGCCGGAATCTGGTCGGCGGTGGTTTCTGTCTGTGCGAGCCGCTCTTTGAACGATGCGAGCGACTGGGCCCGGAGCGCCGGAGCGCCCGCGACGAGGAGAAGCAGGAGGAGCGTAAGACGTTTCATTCGTAAAGACGGTTTTGCATATCGGCAAGCGACACGCCAAAAATAGCAAGAAAATCCGAAAGGGGCATCATCGGAAGCGAAATATCGCGGCAGCGGGAGCCGCTGCAAACTCGGCCGGAGAACACCACGGCGAAGAGCGCCGTCTCGCCGGCCCGCATTTTTTTCTCGATCAGGTAGCCCGCAGCCGGGTCGGACAGGTCGATCCGCCAGCGCATGGGCACCTCCGAATCCCCGCGCGGCGCCACAAACGCCTCGCCCCGCAGCTCGATACGGCCCAGCTCGCCGCCGGCATAGTAGAGGGTCAGGCAGGCATCGGAAAGGCGCAGCGCACGCCGGCTCCGGTTCTCCACGCGGAGCGTGAGGTCCATCCCCGTCCATCCGTAACGCCGGAAGGCGGTCAGCTCCCCCACCGTCAGCCGGCGCTGCAACGCGCTTCCGCATCCGACGCACAGGAGCGCAACCGTTATGGGGACGATCAGCCGGCGCAACGGTTTCATAAGCGCGGTTTTTCAGCCGTGTAGATCCGGGCGATTCCGCCGCTCAGCGACCGGGCGCGGCAATGCGCGAATCCCGCCTTCACAAGCAACTCCATGAACCGGGCGGGGGCGGGAAATTCGTCCACCGAGGCGGGGAGGTATTCGTAAGCCTGCCGGTCTTTGGATATGCGTCCCCCGATCACGGGCAGCACACGGTGGGAATAGAACCGGTAAAGCGCCCGAAAGAGCGGAGCCGAGGGGGTCGAGAACTCCAGGATCACCACCTGCCCGCCGGGACGGATCACGCGGAACAGCTCCTGCAGGCCGGTCCCGAGGTCGCCGAAATTGCGCACGCCGAATGCCACCGTCGCCACGTCCACCGCTCCGTCGCCCAGGGCGAGCCGCTCGGCGTCGCCCTCCTCGAGCAGCACCCGTTCGTCCAGCCCGCGGCGCACGACCTTGCGGCGTGCCTCCTCGAGCATCTGTTCCGAAAGGTCGATTCCCAGCACATGCGCTTCGGGGATGCGGGCAGCCAGGGCGATCGCCAGATCGCCCGTGCCGGTCGCCACATCGAGGATACGGCGCGGGGACGAACGCCGGACGATACGCACCACCCGCCGCCGCCACAGCTTGTCGATCTGGAACGAAAGGGTGTGGTTGAGCCGGTCGTAGGCCGGGGCGATGCGGTCGAACATCTCGCGCACCTCCTCCTTTTTGGTTTTCTCTGTACGATAGGGTTTCATCTCATTGATAACGGATCGATTCGTCGGGTCGTATGTAGCTGACGATATAAGCCGGCACGGTCAGCAGCAGCAGGATCACGGCCGCAACCCCGAGGTTCAAGGCGAGCCACCAGCCCCAGCCGAATGCCACGGGCACCTCGGAAAGCAGGTAGCCGGCGGCATCGAGGCGCACCAGATGGAACGTCCGCTGCACGAGCAGCAGCCCCAGCCCGAACAGGTTGCCCCACACCAGCCCGCGTCCGATGATCCGCAGCGCACGGTAGAGGAAGATGCGCTGCAGCGACCGGTCGGTCATGCCCATCGCCTTGAGCAGTCCGATCATGCGCGTGCGTTCCAGCACGAGGATCAGCAGCGCCGAGGTCATGTTGAACAGCGCAACCACCGTCATGATGACGATGATGACCGCCGCATTCACGTCGTGCGCACGGAGCCAGTCGAAAATATTGGGATAGCGCTCCCTGACGTTGAGCGCCGCGACGTTGCGCGTCTCTTCCGACTCGGAATAGAGAAGGGCCCGTCCCAGACGGCGGGTGAACTCCTCCACCCGGCCGAAATCCGCGATGCGCACCTCGTAACCCGAAACCTCGTCCGGCGCCCATCCCGACAGCCGTTGGATGTTCCTCAGGTCGGTCATCGCCACCTGCCGGTCCATCTCCTCCATCCCGGAATCGTAGATGCCCGAAACCCGGAAGCGGTCGCGGCGGGGCGCCTCGCCCGGTTCGACGAAGAGCATTTCGACCCGGTCGCCGACCGCGAGCGCAAGCTCGCCGGCCACCGCGCGGCCGATCAGCACGTCTTTTGTGCGGATCGAATCGCCCACACGCGGCAGCGCCCCCTCGACAAGGTGATCCGCGAGGAACGACCAGTCGTACTGCCCGTCCACCCCCTTGAGCATCACGCCCTGCATCCCCGCGTCCGTGCGGACGATAGCCCCGCGCACGGCATAGGGGCTGAGCGAAGAGAACCCCTCGACCGAGCGGATGATGCGTTCGAGCTCGCCGCCCAGCCTGACGGGTTGCGACTCCAGCGAGCGCAGGCTGCGGAGATCCGCGACTTCCACATGGGCCATGAAGCCGACGACCTTGCGGGTGATCTCCCGCTTGAAGCCCATGATTACGGCGAGCGCGAGGATCATCACCGCCAGGCTCACGGCCACCGCCACCACGGCGATACGCACCATCACGCCGGGACGACCGCCGTCGGAAGGGCGGTCGAGCCGCCGCGCGATGAAGAATTCGAGATTCACCTTTGCCCGGAATTTGCGATATATTTGTGCAAAGTAACACAAATTTTCTTACTTTTGCTCCGGTATAGAGGACAAACGTTTATGAAAAAACAGGCTATCATCACAGGCGCCACATCCGGCATCGGCCGGGCGACCGCGCTGCGGCTCGCCGCACTGGGTTACGACATCGTCGCCACGGGACGCCGGGCCGACCGGCTGGAAACCCTCCGCCGGGAGGTCGAGCAGGCGGGTGCCGCCTGCCGCACCCTTTGTTTCGACGTCAGGTCGGAGGCGGAATGCGAGAAATACCTCGACCCCATTGAGCAGGTCGATGTGCTGGTCAACAACGCGGGGCTCGCCGCAGGGCTGGAACACATCGACCGGGGCTCCACCGCCGACTGGGACGCCATGATCGACACCAACGTCAAGGGGCTGCTTTACGTGACGCGCATCGTCTCGCGGAAAATGGTCGCCGCAGGTTCGGGCCATATCATCAACATCGGCTCGATCGCCGGCACGGAGCCCTACGAGAACGGTGCCGTTTACTGCGCCTCGAAACACGCCGTGCACGCCATTTCGCAGGCCATGCGTGCCGACCTGCTCGCAAGCGGCGTGAAGGTGAGCGAAATCCGTCCCGGCATGGTCGAAACCGAGTTCTCGCTCGTCCGCTTCCACGGCGACCGCGAGCGCGCCGACCGGGTTTACGACGGCGTCACGCCCCTCACGGGCGACGACATCGCCGAGGCGATCGCCTGGATCGTGCAGCTCCCGGCCCACATGAACGTGAACGACATGGTGCTGATGCCCGCGCAGCAGGCCGGCGCCTACTACACCTGCAAAAAAATCTCCAAGCCATGATACACTCCATGTTTCTCCTGCTCCAGGCAGGCTACTACACGCAAGAGCCCGCCGTCCACCACTACTCGGCGGCAACGATGGGCATGTTCTTCCTGATTATCCTGATCGGCGTAGCCGGCTTCATCGTGCAGGCGCGGTTGCAGTCGGTGTTCCGCAAATACACCCAGGTTCCCTTCCCCGGCGGACTGACGGGGGCCGAAGTCGCCGAAAAGATGCTGCGGGACAACAACGTCCACAATGTCAAGATCACCCACGTGGCGGGCAGCCTGACGGATCATTTCAACCCCCAGACCATGACCGTAAACCTGAGCGACGGGGTCTATTCGAGCCGCAGCGTCGCCGCGGCAGCCGTCGCATGCCACGAATGCGGCCACGCCGTGCAGCACGCACGCGGCTATGCGCCCCTCACACTGCGCTCGCAGCTGGTACCCGTCGTACAGTTCTCCTCGCGGGCAGCCACGTGGATCATCATTCTGGGTCTCATCATCCTGGCCACCACCCAGAACGAACTGCTCTGCTGGATCGGCGTGGGCATGATCGCCATGTCGGCCATCTTTTCGCTCATCACTCTGCCCGTCGAGTATAACGCTTCGGCGCGGGCGCTCGAATGGCTTCAGACGAGCCACACCCTCCAGGGCGCACAGCTCGCACAGGCGAAAGAGGCCCTGAGCTGGGCGGCCCGCACCTACCTGGTCGCCGCGCTGAGCGCCATCGCTTCGCTGCTTTACTACATCTTCCTGATCTTAGGGCGGCGTAATTGATGACTCCCCAGCCGGAAAAGGATTGTACGAACCGGGGGTGGATCGCCCTCACGGCCCTGATCGCGGTACTGGCTGTCATCAGCCTGATTCCGCCTCAGCGCATCGGCGGGGTCACGCTCCGCCGGGCCAACATCCTTTCCGACCTGGTCCGTTTCGAGGAGGAAGCGGACGCGCTTGCAGCGGACGAAGCCCCGCTTTTCGACGAATCCGACTTCCACGTCGATCTCGAACAGGTGGCCGAATTGGTGGCCGACACCCTGCCCGCGAGCGTGCAGATCACCTACCGCTGGCAAACCGGGCCCGCCGACAGCAGCCACCGGGACACATTCCGCCCCGATACGGCCCGCATGCACCCCCGGCTCGTCCCGATCGAGGACTTCGACACCACCGGCCGGAGCCCCATGAGCGCTTTCTATGCGAAGCTCGCGGCGGGTGAACCGGTGCGGATCGCCGTACTGGGAGATTCATTTATCGAGGGCGATATCCTCACGGCCGACCTGCGTGAGAAGCTCCAGTCCGCCTTCGGCGGATCGGGGACAGGCTTCGCGCCGATGGCCTCGCCGCTCACGGGTTTCCGCCGCACCATCCGCACCCAGTCGCGGGGGTGGAATGCCTACAACATCATGCAGCGGCGCAATGCTCCGGCTCCCTGCCGCGAACGGTTCTATGTCTCCGGATGGGTCTGCCGACCCTCGGCGGGGGCGAGCGTGAGGTGGGAGTGCACCGACGCGAAGAGGCACCTCGACTCCTGCGGCCGTGCCCGCATCCTCTTCATCAGCCGCACGGAGAGCCGCGTGGCTGTCACCCTCGACAACCGGGAGCGGCGCGAGTTCGAGATCGCGGGCGACGAAGCCGTGCGCGAAATCGACGTGCTGGGCCGCATGGGGTCGCTGACCCTCGAAATACTCTCCGGCAGCGACGGGTTTTACGGCTACGGCGCCTGGTTCGAGGATACGGCGGGGGTGACGGTGGACAACTATTCCGTGCGGAGCAACAACGGGCAGGCCCTCTTCTGGACGGCTCCGGGGGTCAATGCCCAGATCAACGCGCTGCTCGGCTACGACCTGGTAATCCTCCAGTACGGCCTTAATCTGCTGCAAAGCGGCGTACACGCCTATGGCGGCTATGGCCGGCAGATCGAGAACATGATCGCCTACGTGCGGCAATGTTTCCCCACGGCCGCCGTGCTGGTGATGAGCGTCAGCGACCGCTCCGAGCGCACCGACCAGGGCTTCGTCTCCATGAGTTCGGCGCCTTCGATGGCGCAGGCCCAGCGGCAGGCCGCCCGGAACGCGGGGGCCGCCTTCTGGAGCACCTATGAAGCTATGCGTTCGCTGGGCGGCATGGCGCGTTTCGTCCAGAACGGCTGGGCGGGCAAAGACTTCACCCACATCAACTACGCGGGCGGTCAGCGCGTGGCCTGGTCGCTTTATGACGCGATGCTGAGCGGCGCCCAGGCTGCCCGGGAGCGGGAACGCATATGCACCGCCTCCGACAACGTGATCGAAGAAACCCTAGCGCTCCGGGTCGATAGCCTTTTCCACGGCATCGCCCCCGCGGTCATTTCCGTCACCCGATGAACCTCACGGGCAGCGACCAGATCGTCTCGAAATTGCAGGCGCTCCTGAGCTACGACGCCTCCTCGCCCCTGATTTTCAGCAGCGGCCTCTTCCTCTTTCTGCTGGCCGCCTTCCTTTTGCTTTACAGCCGACTGAGGTACGCTCCGACGGCCCGCATCTTCTACGTCATCCTCTTTTCGCTCTACTTCTACTACAAGTCGAGCGGCCTCTACTTCCTGCTGCTGATCCTGGCCGCGACCAGCGATTACTGGATCGCCCGCGGCATCCACCGGGTGCAGAACCGCGCCGGCAGGCGGTGGCTCGTGGCGCTGAGCGTCGCCGTGAATCTGGGCATGCTCGGCTACTTCAAATACACCAACTTCTTCGTGGAGGCGGCCAACAACCTTTTCGGCGAGGGCTTCCTCCAGTTCCAGAATATCTTTCTGCCGGTCGGCATCTCGTTTTTCGTCTTTCAGTCGCTCAGCTATACGATCGACATCTACCGCGGACAACTGCAACCCCTGCGCAACTGGCCCGACTACCTCTTCTACCTCTCGTTCTTCCCCCAGCTCGTCGCGGGCCCCATCGTCCGGGCGCGGGATTTCATTCCGCAGATCCGACGGAATCCGCTCGTGGTCACGCGCGAAATGTTCGGGACGGGCGTGGCGTTGATCCTCATCGGCCTGGTGAAGAAAGCCATCATCTCGGACTACATCTCGCTCAACTTCGTCGATCGCGTGTTCGACGAGCCGCTGCTCTACTCGGGTTTCGAGTGCCTGATGGGGATTTACGGCTATGCCCTGCAAATCTATTGCGACTTCTCGGGCTACTCCGACATGGCCATCGGCATCGCGCTGCTGCTCGGCTTCCGCTTTCCCAAGAACTTCGACGCCCCCTACAAGGCGGCCACCATCACCGAGTTCTGGCGCCGCTGGCATATTTCGCTCTCGACCTGGCTGCGGGACTACCTCTACATCCCCCTGGGCGGCAACCGCAAGGGGCGCATCCGCACCTATGGCAACCTGCTCGTGACCATGCTGCTGGGCGGCCTGTGGCACGGGGCGGCCGTGCGCTTCATCCTCTGGGGCGGACTGCACGGCGCGGCGCTGGCGCTGCACAAGCTCTGGATGCGGCTGGTGCCGGGGGCCAAGGCCACGGGCAGAGAGATGCACTGGTGGGTGCGCATCCCCGGCATCCTGCTCACCTTCCACATCGTCTGCCTGGGGTGGCTCATGTTCCGGGCCGACACGATGCAGACCGTGGAGCTGATGCTCCGCCAGATTTTCGACCACTTCGACGCCCGGATTATCCCCCAGGTGATCGAAGGTTACACGGGCGTATTCCTGCTGATCGCACTGGGGTACCTGCTCCACATGCTTCCCGCCTCGGCCGACCGGCTGGCCCGGCAGACCGTCGCCCGCGCACCGCTCGCCCTGCAGGTGGTGTTGGCCGCGGCGGTCATCTGGTGCGTGATGCAGGTCAAATCGAGCGACATTCAACCTTTCATCTACTTCCAATTCTGACACGGCGATGTACGACTTCGACCACGGCGCATTTCTGGCCCTCAATTTCGACGGCGGCTCCTGCATGGACCGCCTGATGCTCACGGTTTCGGGAACAGCCATGTGGCTCCCGCTCTACGCCCTGATACTTTGGCTCGTGTGGCGTCGCGGAGGGTGGCGCAACGTGCTGCTGTTCACCGTCCTGATGCTCGCGGCGCTCGCTCTCTCGGATATGGTGGCGGGAATCTTCAAACACAACGGACTGCTCGGGGGCGCACTTCCCGACTTCGCGCCCCGTCCGCGTCCGATGTTCACCCCAGCGCTCGAAGGGCTCGACATCACGCCCGACTCCCTGCGCACGCTCCGTCAGACAGCCGACGGACGCGAGTGGATCGTGCACGTCCCGCCCCGGGCCATCGGCGGAATGTACGGCACCGTCTCGGCGCACGCGGCGACGGTGGTGGCGCTGGCCGTGCTCGCGTGCGGCGTGATCCGCCGCCGCTGGTTCACCTGGCTGATGGTCGTGAGCACGGTCGTGATCTGCTATTCGCGTATTTACCTGGGCAAGCACTTTCCGATGGACCTCTTCTGGGGCGCGCTGGTCGGCATCGCCCTGGGATGGGCCGCCCTCTGGGTTTATCGCCGGCTCTCTGTCCGGCTGGGCCGGTCCTGAGCGAACGAACCGAAAACGAAACGGCCTGCTCTTCGGAGCAGGCCGTTTTCCCCATGACGGGACGTCAATAGTCCCATTCCGCAAGGTCCCCTCTGCGGGTTCTGACCGCCTCGGGCAGATCGGGGAAAAAGCGCATCCCCATCTTCTCTTCCACGAAAGAGACGGGCACGATGAAGTCGCCGACCTGCGAAATAGCCGTCGAGCTGCTCGTGGTCATGGTTTCGACCCAGAATGCGATGACCTGCAGTTCGTCCGCCGTGCAGTCCTGAATGGCTTTCCCTACTTCGACGATCCGTTTGCGGACCGCCATCTTGAATTGGTGGGTGGGCATGACGCACTCTTTCGAGGCCGCACTGGTCGCTCCGTTGTTCGTGGCGTCGAGTTCGACCATCCGGTCGTCCTCGTAATAACACCCGGCCACGACGTAAAGCGTATCGGCGGGTATCGCGCCGCCCGAAATCACGGTTTCGATATTTCCCCAGATCGCCCCGAACGGGCTGGGCTCCGAAGGCTGGGGCGCGATGTTGGTGGGACGGAAGGTCTGCATGTTGATCTCTTCGCCGCTGCCCGGTCGCTCGCGCGACATGCAGAGGTGTCCCCGGCTCCAATAGCCGCTCCCGAAGCCGCCGGTCATCCAGTCGGCCATCCAATAATTATAGGTATCGCCCGGATAGGATGGGTAGATTTTCGCCTGCGACGACTCCTCGAGCGCTGGGTCGGGGCCCCAAGGATCGGGCGTGGTGCGGCCGCTCCCCTCCATATAGCAGCGATGGTGCGGATAGGCCACCCACACGGGGTTGTGCCGCCGCGTGTCGTAACAATAAGTATAGCTTCGCAGGTGTTGGCCCGTGCGCAGGGTCGTCGTCCAGGTCGTATGCACGAACTGGTCGGCTGCCGGGGCCTCGAAATTGGATGGCAGCTCGGCCCAGCGGTATATGCGCGGCGTCACATCGATCCGCTGGCCGCCTCCCCCCGCAAGCAGAACGAGGTCGTCGAAATTCAGGCCGTACTGGCGCGTCACCCCCGTCGGCTTCAGGCGGATGCTGAGGGTTTCGACCGGCTCTTCCAGGGTGAAGCCGACTGTCGCCTGCGTCCATGTATTGTAAACGGCCGCTCCCGTGTAGGTCAGCTCCCGCCACGGAGCCCCCTCGCTCCCGACGGAAAGCGTCACGTCCCCGGCGGGAAAGAGGGTGCCGAAGCAGAGTGTAAAATCTGTCTCTCCGGCAGGCAGCCGAATCCCCGAGACAGTGAAATAGTCGGTCGAGGCATCGTAAAACATCTTGGCATAGGCCTTTCCCGAGGCACCGGCGTACCTGCCCGCGCTGCCGTAGCTGTCATTCTGGATGCGCACGTTGTTCACGGAGTAGGTCACGCCGTCCGAGCCGCTGCCCGTCTGCGTTTTCCACGCGTTGTCCACATTGGCCCAGACATTGCCCGGCCCGTCGCCGAAATCGAGGCTGAAAACAACCTCCCGAGGTTCCGGATCGGCCTTCCGGGTAACGGGAACTTCGCGCCGCACGGCATCCTCCCCCTCGCCCGCAACCACCGTCAGGACGAACGTTTCGCCGGCGATCATGCCGGTGACCGTAATCAGGCCGTCGCCACGGCCCGAGTCCGGCGCATAAGTCAGCCCGGCATCGGAGGATGTAACCGTCCAAGCGGTGTTGCACCTCACCGCGATCTCGTTGTCGGGGCTGCCGGGCACGAACTCCAATGCCTCCGGCGTGAGGGTCAGGGCAGGTTTCTCCGGCTCGGGAGTTGCATTGCGCACGACGGTAACCGTCTGCGTAAGCCCGCCCGACGATACCGTCAGAGCCGTGCTCCGACCGGCAGGAGCGTCCGTAACGGTAAACGAGCCGTCACCGTTGCCCGAGCGTTTGTCCACTGTAAGGCCGGATTCCGGTGCAACAGTCCACATCCCGTTGGAACGGACGGTCACGAGGTTCTTCGCCGCGTCGCTCTCGTCGAAGACCAGCGTTGTCGGCGAGACGATGAGCACGGGCTGCGGCGCAGGCTCCTCTTGGTCGGAGTTTCCGCAGCCCGCAGCGAAAGCAGCGGCGCAGAAGGCGAGGAGCAGGAATCGGAAAGGGGAAAAGGTCGAAAGGAATCGCATGGAAAAAAGCTTTGATTGATTATCGATTTCGATGCGTAAAAATACGACCGACAACCCCTCCGCCCCTTTTCAGAACGTATATCGCATCTTGCAAAAGGTACATAATACGCTCCCGGGCCGAAAACGGCGATTCCGTCGGGGAGGCGGACACGTTCTTCGGCAGAATTTATTAACTTTGCACATCAGACAGAACACATAAGCAGCAAACACGATATGAGCATGGAACTCAGTGAACAGGAACAGTTGCGCCGGCAGTCGCTCGCGGCGCTGCGCGAGCTCGGCATCGACCCCTACCCGGCAGCCCGCTACGAGGTGACGGCCACCGCCCACGGGATCGCCGAAAATTACGACCCCGCCAAGGGCAATTTTCAGGAGGTACGCATCGCCGGACGCATCATGACGCGTCGCATCATGGGGAGCGCCTCGTTCTTTGAATTGCAGGACCACACGGGCCGCATCCAGGTTTACATCCGACGCGACGACGTGTGTCCCGCGGACGATCCGACCCTTTACAATACGGTTTTCAAAAAGCTGCTCGACATCGGCGATTTCGTCGGTGTCGAAGGGTTCGCGTTCCTCACCAAGACGGGCGAGCTGTCGGTTCACTGCAAACGCCTGACGGTGCTCTCCAAATCGATCCGCCCGCTGCCCGTGGTCAAGGAGAAGGACGGACAGACGTTCGATGCGCTCACCGACCCGGAAGTGCGTTATCGGCAGCGTTACGTCGATCTGGTGGTCAATCCCCAGGTTCGCGAGGTCTTTGTCAAGCGCGCCCGCATCGTGGCCGTCATGCGCCGTTTCTTCGACGAGAGAGGCTATCTGGAGGTCGAAACCCCGATTCTGCAGCCCATCCCGGGCGGCGCGTCGGCGCGTCCCTTCGTCACCCATCACAACACGCTCGACATTCCGCTCTACCTGCGCATCGCCAACGAGCTTTATCTCAAACGGCTGATCGTCGGGGGCTATGACGGGGTCTATGAATTCGGCAAGGATTTCCGCAACGAGGGAATGGACCGCACGCACAACCCCGAATTCACGGTGATGGAAATCTATATCGCCTACAAGGACTACCTTTGGATGATGGAATTCACCGAGCAGATGCTCGAACGGGTCGCCCTAGCCGTGAACGGCACGACGGAACTCACGATCGACGGGCGGCAGGTCTCTTTCAAAGCCCCGTTCCGCCGCCTGACCATGACGGACGCCATCCGCGAAAAGACCGGATACGACATCACGGGCCAGACCGAGGAGCAGTTGCGCGAAGCGTGCCGGCGTCTGGGCGTCGAGGCGGACGCAACGATGGGCAAGGGCAAGCTGATCGACGCCATCTTCGGCCAATACTGCGAGGAGGAGCTCGTGCAGCCCACATTCGTGATGGACTATCCGCGCGAGATGTCGCCGCTGTGCAAGCGTCACCGCTCGAATCCCGAGCTTACGGAGCGCTTCGAGCTCTTCGTAAGCGGCAAGGAGCTCTGCAACGCCTACTCCGAGCTGAACGACCCCATCGACCAACTTGCGCGTTTCCAGGAACAACTGCGCCTGAGCGAGAAGGGCGACGACGAGGCCATGTTCATCGACCTGGATTTCGTCCGCGCACTCGAATACGGCATGCCCCCCTGTTCGGGCATGGGTATGGGAATCGACCGGCTGACCATGTTCCTCACGGGCCAGACCTCGATTCAGGACGTCCTCTTTTTCCCGCAGATGCGGCCCGAAAAGAAGCCCCAGCGCGATGCGGAAGAGCTCTACACGGCAGTCGGAATCCCTGCCGAATGGGTGCCGGCGATTCAGAAGATGGGCTACCTGACCGTCGATTCGCTGCGCAAGCTCGCCCCCGGAAAATTCTTCAACGACCTGTGCGGGTTCAACAAAAAAAACAAGCTCGGGCTGAAGAATCCCACCCAGGAGGAGGTCGCGGCGTGGTGCGCCCCCGAAGCGGAAGCATGATAACCCCCGTCGCCATACCGGAGCGCAGTTGGGGTCACGGCAGACCGGAACAACGTTAATTTATCGATAACATACAGCAGGAAAATGAGAAAGAAAATCGTAGCGGGCAACTGGAAGATGAATACCCTGCCCGCGGAAGGAGTGGAACTGGCCAAGGCGATCGCCGCCGGCAGGGATCAGGTATGCGAATGCGTACATTTTATCGTCTGCCCCCCTTTCACCCACCTTTTGCCGGTACATGACGCCCTCCGGGGCAGCGGCATCGCACTCGGCGCCCAGGACTGCGCCGCCGAAGCCAAAGGCGCCTACACGGGGGAGGTATCGGCCGCCATGATCGCCGCCACGGGTTGCCGCTATGTGATCCTCGGCCACTCGGAGCGCCGCCAGTATTACGGCGAAACCGCCGCGACGCTCAACAGGAAGATGGCGCAGGCTTACGCAGAAGGGCTCACACCGATCTACTGCGTCGGCGAGAACCTCGAAGAGCGCGAAGCGGGCCGCCACCTGGAGGTGGTCAGGACCCAGATCGAAGAGGTCGTTTACCGTCTCACGCCGGAGCAGTTCGCCTCGCTGGTGATCGCTTACGAACCCGTATGGGCCATCGGCACGGGCAAGACCGCCACGGCAGAGCAGGCCCAGGAGATTCACCACTACATCCGCGAAGTGCTCGCCGCCCGGTTCGGCGCGGCAGCCGAGGAGTGTTCTATCCTCTACGGCGGCTCGTGCAAGCCCTCCAACGCCGCGGAGCTCTTCTCCCGACCGGACGTGGACGGCGGACTGATCGGCGGCGCGGCTCTGAAAGCCGACGATTTCCTGGCCATCGGAAAAGGGTTCGCCCGGTAATCCGCGCAAACATCCGTTGAAAGGCCGCCCTTGCAGGGGCGGCCTTTTTCTGTCCGGCCCCGAAGTGCAGCCCGAACAGCCGAGCTTGCATGGAGAACGGAGGGGGGGGGCAGCGGACCAGAGAAAATGAATTGCACCGTTCCCGAGCCGCCAACGGCAGTTTGAGTTCTACTCCGATGATAATTCCCTATCTTGCGGAATCGAAAACCTCTAAACGATCGAACCCTATGACTACCCTGAAAAAAATTGCCTCCCTGACGGCTTTGCTTATCGCCGCCGCCATGTTATCCCGCTGCACACCGGCCCCATCCCGCATGATTACCGAAACCATTTACAGCGAAGCGCTCGGCGAGGAGCGTACATGCTGCGTATATCTGCCGGAAAATTTCGATCCGGATCAGACCTATCCCGTAGTCTTCGCAACCGACGGACAGGTACTTCTGGATGGAGGATACGACACGCTGCTCGACGAGCTGATTGAAAAGGGAACCATCCCGCCCGTGGTGCTGATCGGCGCCTACTCCAACGAGAATACCGTCTCCGACGGAATGGAATTGCGGTATTACGAATACATCGACAGCGACGACGCAACATCCCGATCCGATGCCGATGCAGCAGGCGGCGCAAGCGCGGATCCCCGGATTGCCGGTCGGTTTCACCATCACCTGAGCTATTTCACGAGCGAACTGCGAGACAGCATCTTCACGGAATATGCGATCCGTCCCGATACGCGGAAAATCCTCTTTTACGGCTGCTCGAATGGCGGAGATTACGGTCTGACGCTCTATACGACACAGCCCGGGGAATTGTTCACCGACTACATTTGCCTCTCGCCCGTCGGCACCGATTCCGATGCGATTTCCTGCGCCGGGACAGCACTCCTTTACGTAGCTTACGGCAGCAAAGAGAGCGAGATGCCGGTTATAGGCGACAACCTGCGGGCGCTGCACGAAAAACTGGATGCAATCAACGACGGCTCCATCACCGTGCATGTTTTCGACGGAGGCCACGACCGGGCATGTTGGAAGCAAGCGTTTGCGACCGCCCTCACCGCCCTGTTGAATCGATAGGAAGCGCCTCCATCCCGCAACGACGCAATGGGCAAAACAGCTCCTTAACGGCGGGCACGGCAGGAATTGCAAGGCAACGCCCATCGGATAAAACAGTCTTCCCGAAATAAAAAGGCAGGGCAATCCAACCATGATTCCCATGCCCGGACCCAATCCGGATGGGTAAGCGCCAACCGCATTTGCATGCGAAACAATCCCCTCACCTTGAGAAAACGACATAAGAAAACGGCAGCCTTCGACGAGGCTGCCGTTTTCTTAACGAGCGAACGACATTACATCTTCTTGCCGACGTTGGTTTTCTTGGCTACCTTAGGAGCGGCTGCCTTGGCGGCCCTTGCGGGCTTGGCGGCAGGAGCGGCTTTCGCCGCGGGTTTCTTGGCGGCTTTGGCGGGAGCGCTCTGGTCGCCCTCCACGACCGTCGCATCCTCGACCGCGTCCGTTTTGCGGGCTGCGGGCTTGCGCGAACGGCGCGTCTTGGGTTTCGCCTCAGCGGTGTCAGCCACCTTGCCGAAGGTATAGGCCTCGTTGAAATCCACCAGCTCGATGATGCACATATCGGCCGCGTCGCCCAGACGGAAACCCGTCTTGAGGATACGCGTATAGCCGCCCGGACGCTCGGCGATCTTCGGAGCGATGGTGCGGAAAAGCTCCGTCACGGCCTCCTTCTGTTTGAGGTACGAGAAAACGATACGGCGCGAATGGGTCGTGTCCTCCTTCGACTTGGTCACCAGGGGCTCCACGAACTGCCTGAGCGCCTTAGCTTTGGCCAGCGTGGTCTCGATGCGCTTATGCAGGATGAGCGAGGAAGCCATGTTCGACATGAGCGCCTTGCGGTGTCCTGCCTTGCGGCCCAGGTGGTTGAAATTTTTATTGTGTCTCATAATTAGTCTTTGTCAAGTTTGTAGATTGATACATCCATACCGAACTTCAGGTTGAGCGAAGCCAGCAGCTCGTCGAGCTCCGTGAGGGACTTCTTACCGAAGTTGCGGAACTTCAGCAGGTCGTTGCGGTTGAGTTTCACCAGGTCGCCCACCGTGTTAACATCAGCGGCTTTCAGACAGTTCAGAGCACGCACGCTGAGATCCTGGTCGGAAAGTTTGGTCTTGAGAAGCTGACGCATATGAAGCACGTCCTCGTCGAACTCTTCCGCACCGCCCGTATCCTCCATGTTCACGGTGATCTTCTCGTCGGAGAAGAGCATGAAATGCTGGATCAGGATTTTCGCCGCCTCTTTCAGGGCCTCTTTCGGGTGGATCGATCCGTCGGTCGTGATCTCCAGGTTCAGCTTTTCGTAGTCGGTCTTCTGCTCCACACGATAGTTCTCGACCGTGTACTTCACGTTCTTGATCGGCGTGAAGATCGAATCGATCGGCAGGGTGCCGAATTCGCACTCCTCGGGAGCGTTTTCCTCCGCCGGAACGTATCCGCGGCCCTTGCCGATGGTGATCGTGAACTGCATCTTCGTACCGGGAGCCAGATGACAGATAACCAACTCAGGATTCAATACCTTGAAGAACGAAAGGTAGTTGGAGATGTATCCCGCCGTCAGCTCCGTAACGCCTGCCACATTGACGGACACCTTTTCGGTATCCTGGTTGTCAACCGTGCGAATGAAACGGACCTGCTTGAGATTCAGGATAATATCGATCATTCCTTCCATTACACCAGGGATGGCGGCAAACTCATGGTCGACGCCCGCAACTTTCACCGTCGTGATCGCATAACCCTCCAGCGAGGAGAGCAGGATACGGCGCAGAGCGTTGCCGACGGTCATACCGAATCCGGGCTCCAGCGGTCGGAATTCAAATTTCCCGAACGAGGAGGTGGACTCCAGCATGATCACCTTTTCAGGTTTCTGAAATGCTAATATTGCCATAATATTGAATTTGTTGTTTTTGACTACTTCGAGTACAACTCGACGATCAACTGCTCTTTGATGTTTTCCGGAATTTCTTCGCGTTCGGGTTTCTGCAGGAACTTGCCGGCCATCGCAGCGCCGTCCCACTCCAGCCACGCATAACGGCTACGTGCGCCGCCGGCGAGGGAGAGGGTAATCACTTCGAGGCTCTTCGACTTCTCGCGCACCGACACCACGTCGCCGGCCTTGAGCGAGTAAGACGGAATATTGACCACGCTGCCGTTGACGCAGATGTGGCAGTGCGAGACGAGCTGACGGGCCGCGGCGCGCGTCGGTGCGATGCCCAGGCGGTACACGACGTTGTCCAGACGGCATTCGAGCAGCTTGAGGAGGTTTTCGCCCGTGATGCCGCCCATGCGGGCCGCCTGTTCATACGTGCGCGAGAACTGCTTCTCGAGCAGGCCGTAGGTGGCTTTCGCCTTCTGCTTCTCACTGAGCTGCGTGCCGTACTCCGACACCTTCTTGCGCTTGCGCATCAGGCCATGCTGTCCGGGAGGGAAATTCCTGCGCTCGAGCACCTTGTCGGGTCCGTAGATGGCTTCGCCGAATTTTCTGGCGATCTTTGATTTAGGTCCTATATATCTTCCCATTGTAGTAACTTTTTAAAATCGTGCAACTGAGTTTCGGGTAAAGCGGCGTGCTTATACGCGACGGCGGTTGGGAGCACGGCAGCCGTTGTGCGGCAGCGGCGTGACGTCGATGATCTCCGTCACCTCGATACCGGCGCCGTGGATCGTACGCACGGCCGATTCGCGGCCTGCGCCCGGACCCTTGACAAACACTTTCACCTTACGCAAACCCATGTCGTAGGCAACTTTCGCGCAATCGGACGATGCGGTCTGAGCGGCATAGGGCGTGTTCTTCTTCGAGCCGCGGAAACCCATCTTGCCGGCCGAAGACCAACTGATCACGTCGCCCATCTCGTTGGTGATGGTGATGATTACGTTGTTGAAAGTGGAGTGTACATAGGCCATGCCCAGGGCACCGACCTTAACCACCTTCTTTTTAACTGTTCCAGTTTTCTTTGCCATAACACGCTATGATTACTTAGTTGCCTTTTTCTTGTTTGCGACTGTCTTTTTGCGACCTTTGCGCGTGCGCGCGTTGTTCTTGGTGCTCTGGCCGCGAACGGGAAGGCCCAGACGGTGACGGATACCCCGGTAGCAACCGATATCCATCAGTCGTTTGATGTTGAGTTGTACGGCCGAGCGGCACTCGCCCTCGACCTTGATGCCCATTTCGCCGATCGTCGAACGGATGGCGCCGATCTGGTCGTCCGACCAATCCTGCACCTTGGTATCGTAGCTGATGCCCGCCGTTTCGAGAATCTTGCGGGCCGTGCTGCGACCGATCCCATAGATATAGGTCAGGCCGATCTCGCCCCGCTTGTTTTTTGGTAAATCTACACCGACTATACGTGCCATAAAAATTCTCTTTTTCTTTGATTAATCGTTTGAAACATTATCCCTGGCGCATTTTGAACTTGGGATTCTTCTTGCAGATCACGTAAAGTTTGCCCTTACGCTTGACGATCTTGCAGTCCTCCGATCTTTTCTTGATGGATGCTCTTACTTTCATGGTTTACAAGCAATCTAATGGTTATTTGTACCTAAAGGATATGCGCCCCTTACTCAGATCGTAGGGGGTCATCTCCACCTTCACTTTATCCCCGGGCAGGATTTTGATGTAGTGCATGCGCATCTTGCCGGAGATATGGGCCGTGATCACATGCCCGTTGTCCAATTCCACGCGGAACATGGCGTTGGACAGCGCCTCGATGATCGTACCGTCCCGTTCAATCGCAGTTTGCTTTGCCATAGAGTCTTATTCGTTTATTGCCTTTTCGATCATACTGAAATCCGTCAGCACGTCCGGTCCGTTTTTGCGGATCGCCACGGCGAACTCGTAATGGGCCGCAGGCTTGCGGTCGCGCGTGCGGACGGTCCATCCGTCCCGCTCGAAAACCACCGCCTTGTTGCCCATCGTAATCATCGGTTCGATGCAGATGACCATCCCCTCTTTCAGGAGAGGGCCTCTGCCGCGTGCGCCGTAGTTGGGGACACCCGGGTCTTCGTGCATCTTCCGACCGCACCCGTGTCCCTCCAGCTCACGCACCACGCCGTAGCCGTGACGCTCGGCGTGCTCCTGCACGGCCGCCGAAACATCGCCCACGCGATTTCCGGCCCTGGCCTGCGCCGTACCTTTATAAAGAGCCTCTTTGGTGACCTCCATCAGCCGGCGTGCCTCAGGAGCGACTTCTCCCACGGCGAACGTATAGGCCGAATCACCAACAAACCCCTTTAGAAACGTACCGCAATCGACCGATACGATGTCGCCCTCCTCGAGGACGCGCCTGGACGAAGGAATGCCGTGCACCACCTCCTCATTGACGGAGATGCACAGCGAAGCGGGAAACCCCTGGTATCCCAGAAAGGCGGGCACCGCCCCGTGCGAGCGAATAAAGTCCTCGGCGATCTCATCCAGCCGCTTGGTCGTAACCCCCGGACGGATGTGCCGGCCCACTTCGGCCAGCGTTTCGCTCACGAGCACATTGTTCTCGCGCATCAATTCGATCTCTTCGTCTGTCTTCAGGTATATCATGCCAAAACTCCTCAGCAAAACCCGTTAGTGGCGTCCCTGAATGCGGCCGGTCTTCATCAGACCGTCGTAGTGACGCATCAGCAGGTAGCTCTCTATCTGCTTCAGAGTGTCGAGGATCACGCCGACCATGATCAGCAGCGACGTACCGCCGTAGAAATAGGCGAAAGCCTGCTGGATGTTCAAGAATTTCATGGCCAGCGCCGGCAGAATCGCCACGATAGCCAGGAAGAACGAACCGGGAAGGGTGATCCGCGTCATGATGGTGTCGATGTAGTTCACCGTCTGCTTGCCCGGTTTGACCCCCGGGATAAAGCCGCCGTTGCGTTTCATGTCGTCCGCCATCATTTGGGGATTGATGATGATTGCCGTGTAAAAATAGGTGAAGGCGATCACCAGCAGCGCCAGGGTGAAGTTGTACCAGAAGCCCGTCATCGTGCTGAACGCGGCGGCGAAGCCGGGTGCAATGCGCTGGAAGAGCATCGGAATAAACATCAGGGCCTGGGCGAAGATGATCGGCATGACGTTGGCCGCATTCATCTTCAGGGGAATATATTGTCGTACGCCTCCGTACTGTTTGTTGCCCACGATCCGTTTGGCATACTGCACGGGGATCTTGCGCACGGCCTGCACCAGGGCGATGGTCGCCATGAAGACCAGGAACAGGAGCGCCAGCTCGAGGATCAGCATGATCGCGCTGCCGTCCGAAGTCTGGATACGCGCGTTGATCTCGCCCAGGAGCGCATGAGGCAGACGGGCCACGATACCGATCATGATGATGAGCGAAATGCCGTTGCCGATGCCCTTGTCGGTAATCTTCTCGCCCAGCCACATGACGAACATGGTTCCGGCGATCAGGATGACGGTGGCATAAGCTGCGAAGAGGACGTTATTGCCATAGACGAAAGCCCCCGGCACCTTGAGGTACAGGTTGGTAATGTAGGCCGGCGCCTGGATGAGCAGCACCACGATGGTCAGCAGACGCGTCCACTGGTTCATCTTGCGGCGGCCGCTCTCGCCCTCTTTCTGCATCTTCTGGAAATAGGGAATCATCATCCCCATGAGCTGGATGACGATCGACGCGGTGATATACGGCATCACGCCGAGCGCAAAGATGGCCGCATTGCTGAAAGCACCTCCGGAGAAGACATCCAGAAGGCCCAGCAGAGCATTCTGATCCATCTGAGTTGCGAGCGCCGATCCCTCGCCCAGCGCGTTGGGGTTGATACCCGGAATGACCACAAAACTACCCAAGCGATAGATCAGCAACAACCCGAGCGTATAGAGGATGCGCTTGCGAAGCTCCTCGATCTTGTAGATGTTCTTGAGGGTTTCGACGAGTTTCTTGTTGGTCGCAAGCAGGACGATGACCGCCGCTGCGATGAGACCGACAATGAGATAACCGTAACCGTTCATAATTTTGGGTTTAGTGGGATGTTACAATTTTTCAACGCTGCCGCCCGCGGCCGCGATCGCAGCCTCGGCACTCTTCGAGAATGCGTGGGCCGAAACCTTCAGGGCGCGGGTCAGCGAACCGTTGCCCAGAATTTTCACCCGGTCGTTCGACGAGATGAAGCCGGCGTGAACGAGCGTGTCGATCGTAACCTCCTGCAATTCCTTCTTGGCAGCCAGCCCCTCGAGGGTCGAAAGGTTGATCGCCTTGTATTCGACGCGCTTGAGGTTGGTGAAGCCGAACTTGGGCAGACGGCGCTGCAACGGCATCTGACCGCCCTCGAAACCTAACTTGCGGGAGTAGCCCGAGCGCGACTGGGCGCCCTTGTGACCGCGCGTGGCCGTACCGCCATGACCCGAGCCGGCGCCGCGGCCGATCCGTTTGTCGTGATGCGTTGAACCCTTCGCGGGTTTGAGATTATGGAGTTCCATCGTAATTACTCTTTTCGTGGTTAAACTTATTTCACCTCTTCGACCTTAACCAGGTGCTTCACGCGCTCGATCATCCCGAGGATAATCGCCGAGTCGTCGTGCTCCACGCTCTGGTTAATCCGCTTCAGACCCAGGGCTTCGAGGTTTCTGCGCTGCCGGGCCGTCGCGCCGATCTGGCTGCGGACCTGGGTAATTTTCAATCTTGCCATCTGTTCTGTCCAATTAACCGTTAAACACCTGACTCATCGGAATGCCGCGCAACTGGGCGATACTGCGGGCATCGCGCAGCTCGCAGAGCGCGCCGATGGTCGCCTTCACCAGGTTGTGGGGGTTCGACGAACCCTTGCTCTTGGCAAGCACGTTCTTCACGCCCACCGACTCCAGCACGGCACGCATGGCACCGCCGGCGATGATTCCCGTACCGGGAGCGGCCGGACGAATCATAACGAGCGAACCGCCGTAGCGAAGCTCCTGCTTGTGGGGAATCGTGCCGTTGATTACCGGGATCTTCACCAGGTTCTTCTTGGCATCCTCCACGCCCTTGGCGATGGCGGACTGCACTTCGGAAGCCTTGCCCAGTCCGTAACCGACCACGCCGTTTTCGTTACCTACCACCACGATGGCCGAGAAACTGAATGTCCGACCTCCCTTGGTTACCTTGGTAACACGCTGAATGCTTACGAGTCTGTCTTTAAGCTCGAGGTCGCTGGTGCGTACTTTCTTTATATTCGTGTTTGACATAACGCTTAGAATTTAAGTCCGCCTTCGCGAGCGGCATCAGCTAACATTTTAACGCGTCCGTGATAGAGGTAGCCGTTGCGGTCGAAGCTCACGGTCGAGATGCCCTTTTCCACGGCACGCTTGGCTGCCAGACGGCCCACCAAGGCGGCCACCTCGGTTTTGTTCTTCCCGGCGGTCTCGGCGGCGACCTCCTTGTCGAGCGAGGAGGCGGTAGCCAGGGTCACGCCCGCGAGGTCATCGATAAACTGCACGTAAATCTGCTTGTTGCTGCGGAATACAGTCATACGGGGATGCTGTGCCGTTCCGCTCACAATCTTGCGGATGCGCATCTTGATCCGCTCTCTTCTTTCTATCTTATTGAGTGACATAGCTGCTCTTGTTTACTATTTAGCACCTGCGGACTTACCGGCCTTGCGGCGGATGGTTTCGCCTACGAACTTGATACCCTTGCCCTTGTACGGCTCCGGCTTGCGCAGCGAGCGGATCTTGGCGGCGACCTGTCCGATCAGCTGCTTGTCGATGCTCTTCAGCGTGACGATCGGGTTGCCCTTCTTCTCGGTGACGGCCGTGGCGGTCACTTCGGGAGGAAGCATCAGGTAGGTATCGTGCGAATAACCGAGGCTCATTTCGAGGATGTTGCCCTTGACCTCGGCCTTGAAACCGACGCCCACGAGCTCCTGTTTGATCTCATAACCCTTCGATACGCCGACGACCATGTTGTTGATCAGCGCACGGTACAGGCCGTGCATCGAGCGGTGGCGGGGTTGGTTGGTGGGACGCGACACGAGCACGGCGGGAATCTCCTGCTCCGTGCGGATGTCCTTGTGGGTGCCCACCTCGACCTTAATATCCGAATCGACTTTCAGACTCAGTGTCCCAAGTGGCCCTTTCACGCTTACCGTATTGTCGGGAGCGACCGTGACGGTCACCCCGGCAGGCAAGTTTACAGGTAATCTACCAATTCTTGACATGTGTTATGAATTTGACTGTTAGTAAATGTAGCACAAAACTTCGCCGCCGACGTTCTCGCGGCGCGCGGCCGCGTCGGTCATGATGCCTTTCGAGGTCGATACGATGGCGATGCCCAGGCCGTTGAGCACGCGGGGCATCTTATCCACCGAAGCGTACTGGCGCAAACCGGGACGGCTCACGCGCTTGAGGCCCTTGATGGCATTGGTTTTGGTGGCCGCATCCCACTTGAGGGCGATCTTGATGACCGGATGGCCCTGTTCGTTGTTGTCGAACTTGTAGGCCAGGATGTAGCCCTGCTCGAAGAGGATCTTCGTGATTTCCTGCTTAATTTTTGAGCCAGGAGCTTCAACCACTTTGTGGTTGGCTTTCACTGCGTTTCTAATTCTGGTTAGAAAATCCGCAATAGGATCTGTCATGGTGAATTAAAAGTTAAAAATTAAATTGTGGTTTCTTTTGTTTTTCACTTTCCGTCCGCGCCTGTGCACCGGACGCACAAAGTGCGCAAATATACGCATAATTTCCCAATATCCCATAAGTTAGCCCCTAATTTCAAGGGGATTAAACCCGACGGGTAAGAAAAACAGACCATGCCGGAGAGCGAATCGCCAACATGTATCTGCAAAATCCGCCCTCGATTGCCGAAGCAAACCCCTGCAAATCAACAGGAATCACCACTTCGACAAGGCTTCGACCGCCGTTCCGCGCCGCAGTGAATCCACCGGACGACAAACGGTCCCATCGGACCCGAGGTTGAGAATTTATGCCAAGCGCCGAACTTTTCCGAAAAGTCCGCAACCGGGAAGTTACCGCCGCTATGACGGCACTTTCCCCGGCCTTGCGACCGTTCATCACGGGTTCGGCACCCGTATGGGATTCCGTTCCTTCTCCTCCGGTCGGGATGACCGTCGGCTTGCGGGCATACACCCTCAGAACGCAACCGCTCAAGATACACGGTCCCGATGCCCTTCGCGGGCATCGGGCTCCGCGTCTGTTACCAACTTGCTTTCCGCACGCCGGGGATCAGGCCGTTCGAGGCCATCTCGCGGAACTGGATACGGCTGATGCCGAACAAACGGATGTACCCCTTCGGACGACCCGTGATCTTGCAGCGGTTGTGCTGACGGATCGGGTTCGAGTTGCGGGGGAGTTTCGAGAGGGCGACCCAGGCCTCCTCGTGATCGATTTCGCCGCTCTTGAGCTGGCGAGCGATCTCCTCGCGTTTGTGTGCATAGCGTTTCGCCAGTTTCTCACGCTTTACCTCGCGTGCTTTCATTGACTCTTTTGCCATAGCTTATTGGTTCTTTTTTGCATTCTTGAAAGGCAGACCGAACTCGCGCAGAAGGGCATAGGCCTCCTCGTCGGTTCCTGCCGTGGTTACGAAGGTGATCTCCATGCCGAAGATCTTGGTGATCTTGTCGATGTCGATCTCCGGGAAGATGATCTGCTCGGTGATGCCGAGGGTGTAGTTGCCCTGGCCGTCGAACTTCTCGTTGATGCCCTTGAAGTCGCGGATACGGGGCAGCGCCACGGCGATCAGACGCTCCAGGAACTCGTACATCTTCGTGTCGCGCAGCGTCACACGCACGCCGATCGGCATGCCCTTGCGCAGCTTGAAATTGGAGATGTCTTTGCGCGAGCGGGTCTGCACGGCTTTCTGGCCGGTGATCTGCGTGAGCTCGGCCTGGGCCACGTCGATGAGCTTCTTGTCGGCTACGGCCTGGCCCATACCCTGGTTGATGACGATTTTCTCGAGTTTCGGGCACTGCATCACGCTCGTGTAACCGAACTGCTTGATAAGGGTGGCGACGATCTGCTCCTTATACTGTGTCTTGAGTGTAGGTACGTATGCCATTATTTGATCTCCTCCCCTGACTTTTTAGCGTAACGAACTAATTTACCTTTGTCATTCTCCCGACGGCCGATGCGGGTGGGTTTGCCGCCCTTGGGGTCGAGAACCTGCAGATTCGAGATATGGATCGGAGCTTCCTGCTCGAGGATTCCGCCCTGGGGATTCTTGGCGTTGGGTTTGGTGGCCTTCTTGCAGAGGTTCACACCCTCGACGATGGCACGCTGCTTCTGGGCATCGACCTTGAGGACTTTGCCCTGCTGGCCCTTGCTGTCGCCGGCGTTTACGTAAACCGTATCCCCTTTCTTGATATGTAATTTCACTGACATAATCGCTGTGTGTTTTAAAGAATTACAATACTTCGGGCGCAAGGGAGATGATCTTCATGTACTGGTCGCGCAGCTCACGCGCCACGGGACCGAAAATACGCGTCCCGCGTATTTCGCCCTGGTTGTTCAGCAGCACGACGGCATTGTCGTCAAAACGGATGTAGGATCCGTTGGCGCGACGGATCTCCTTGGTCGTGCGCACGACGACCGCCTTGGAGACCGAACCTTTCTTCACATCGCCCGAAGGAGTAGCGCTCTTGACGGCCACCACGATCTTATCGCCGATCGATGCGTAGCGACGCTTCGTGCCGCCAAGCACCCGGATACAAAGAACCTCCTTTGCACCGCTGTTATCAGCTACTACGAGTCTCGATTCCTGTTGTATCATAACTACTTCGCTCTTTCAATGATTTGTACTAATCTCCAACGCTTCGTCTTGCTCAGCGGACGGGTCTCCATGATGCGCACGGTATCCCCCTCGCGGCAGGTCTCGTCGAGGCACTCGGCCGCGAACTTGGTCGTCTTGTTGACGAATTTGCCGTAGATCGGATGCTTGACCTTACGCGCCACCGCAACCACAATGGTTTTCTCCATTTTGTTGCTGACGACCACCCCAATACGCTCTTTTCTAAGATTTCTTTCCATAGTGGTAATTAACATTTAGGGTTCTTTTGACGCAGAATCGTCAGCATACGCGCTATATCTCTGCGGGATTTCTTGATGACCGAGGGGTTCTCGACGGGCGATACGGCGTGCTGCACCCGCAGGCGGGCGTACTGCGCCTTTTCCGTCTCGATGCGCTCCTCCAGATCCTTGGCTGAAAGCTCCTTTATTTCTGCACTTTTCATCTTGAGTCCTTAGATTGAGGTTTCGACGTAGTCACGTCTTACAATGAATTTGGTCGTGATGGGCAGCTTCTGCGCACCCAGGCGGAGCGCTTCCTGCGCCACCTCGAGGGGCACACCCTCGGCCTCGAACAGGATGCGTCCGGGCGTAACGGGCGCCACGAACCCTTCAGGATTACCCTTACCTTTACCCATACGCACTTCGGCCGGCTTCTTGGTGATCGGTTTGTCGGGGAAGATGCGGATCCAGAGCTGTCCCTCGCGCTTCATGTAACGCGTGATAGCCTGACGTGCCGCCTCGATCTGACGACCGGTGATCCAGGTCGATTCAAGTGCTTTTATGGCGAACGATCCGTATGCAAGCTGGTTTCCTCTTTGAGCCAGACCCTTCATACGGCCTTTCTGCATTCTTCTAAACTTGGTCTTTTTTGGCTGTAACATTGTCTTTCGCTTTAAAAGGTCCTACTTACTTCGTGTTGTTACGGCGGCGCGGACCGCGGCGGTCGCCTCTCGGGCCGCGGCGGTCGCCGTCGCGCTGTCCGGTAGGAGCCTGCGCCGATGCGCCCGCGATTTCAAACAGGTCGCGCTTGCCATAGACCGTACCCTGGCAGATCCAGACCTTCACGCCCAGGATACCCACCTTGGTGAGCGCCTCGGTCAGGCTGTACTCCACGTCGGCACGGAACGTATGCAGCGGAATGCGTCCCTCCTTGATGGTTTCGCTGCGGGCCATTTCGGCGCCGCCCACACGGCCGGACACCTGGATCTTGATGCCCTCGGCACCCATGCGGATGGTCGAAGCCACCGCCGTCTTGACCGCACGGCGGAACGACACGCGCCCCTCGAGCTGGCGGGCGATGTTCTGGCCCACGATCACGGCGTCCACCTCGGGACGTTTCACCTCGAAGATGTTGATCTGAATCTCCTTGCCGGTGAGCTTCTTGAGCTCCTCCTTGAGTTTATCGACCTCCTGGCCGCCCTTGCCGATGATGATGCCCGGACGCGCCGTCGAGATGGTCACCGTAACGAGCTTGAGCGTGCGCTCGATGATGATCTTCGAGATGCTTGCCTTCGCCAGACGGACATTGAGGTATTTGCGGATCTTCGCGTCCTCGACCAGTTTGTCGGAGAAATCCTTGCCCCCGTACCAGTTGGAGTCCCAACCGCGAATGATGCCAAGACGATTTGCTATCGGATTAACTTTCTGTCCCATCTGATTACTTGTTTTCTACGGTTACGATTTTGTCCACGACGATCGTCACATGGTTGGAACGCTTGCGGATACGGTGGGCACGTCCCTGAGGCGCGGCCTGGATACGTTTGAGCATACGGCCTGCGTCCACGAAGATCTCCTTCACGCAGAGCGCGGTATCCTCCAGACGCTCGTTTTCGTTCTTGGCCTCCCAGTTGGCGATGGCCGACCGGAGCAGCTTCTCCATGCGGATCGAAGCCTCCTTCTTGGAGTAGCGCAGAATACCGAGCGCCTTGTTGATCTCCACACCGCGGATGATATCGGCCACCAGGCGCATCTTGCGCGGGGAGGTGGGGCAGTCGCGCATAACGGCAATGGCTTTCTGCTTCTTTTCAGCCTTGAGTTTCTCGGCTCTTATTGATTTTCTTGCACCCATTTTCTACCTATTTTTTACGGTTACCCGCATGACCACGGAAATTGCGCGTGGGGGCGAACTCGCCGAGCTTGTGACCCACCATGTTCTCAGTGACGTAAACGGGAATGAACTTGTTTCCGTTGTGGACAGCGATCGTCTGACCTACGAAGTCAGGCGAAATCATGCTTGCTCGCGACCAGGTCTTGATGACGGACTTCTTATTGCCCTCGGCCTGCGCGACTACTTTCGCCTCGAGTTTCGGGTCAATGTAAGGTCCCTTTTTTAATGAACGGCTCATTATGATACGCTATTTAATTATTTTTTCTTCCGGGAAATAATGAACTTCGAAGTCGTCTTCTTGGGATTACGCGTCTTGTAACCCTTGGCAAGCAGACCCTTGCGCGAACGCGGGTGACCGCCCGAAGCACGGCCTTCGCCACCACCCATCGGGTGATCCACCGGGTTCATCACCACGCCGCGGTTGCGCGGGCGGCGACCCATCCAGCGTTCGCGACCGGCCTTACCGGCGCTTTCCAGGCTGTGATCGACATTGGAAACCACACCGACCGTCGCGCGGCAGGTTACCAGTACCATACGAGTCTCTCCCGAAGGCAGTTTGATGACGGCGAACTTGCCTTCGCGAGCCAGCAGTTGAGCATAGGAACCGGCCGAGCGGGCCATCGCGGCGCCCTGACCGGGGTAGAGTTCGATGTTGTGGACAACCGTACCCAGCGGAATCTCGCCCAGGAAAAGCGTGTTGCCCACCTCGGGAGCAACGCCCGCGCCGCTCATCACGGTCTGTCCCACCTGAAGGCCGTTGGGAGCCAGGATGTAGCTCTTCTCGCCGTCGGCATAAACCACCAGCGCGATGCGCGCCGTGCGGTTGGGGTCGTATTCGATCGTCTTCACAGTGGCGGCCATGCCGTCCTTCGCACGTTTGAAATCCACATGGCGGTACATCTGCTTGTGGCCGCCGCCGATGTAGCGCACGGTCATCTTACCGGAGTTGTTCCGTCCGCCGGAGCTTTTCTTGGGGCTGAGCAACGATTTCTCGGGAACCGAGCAGGTGATCTCCTCGAACGTTCCGATGATCTTATGTCGTGTACCGGCCGTTACCGGTTTAAACTTTCTTACTGCCATCTTCGTTAGATATTACTGTAAAAATCGATCTTGTCTCCGTCCTTCAAGGTGACGATCGCCTTCTTGAAGTTGTTCGCGCGGCCTTCGAGCAGGCCGGCCTTGGTGTAACGGCTCTTGCGTTTGCCCATGTAGTTGACCGTGTTCACATCCGTAACGACCACGTTGTACATCTGCTCGACGGCAGTGCGGATCTGCAGCTTGTTAGCCTTCACGTCAACGATAAAACCGTAACGGTTCAGCTTCTCGCCCTGAGCCGTCATTTTCTCGGTCAATACTGGCTTAATGATAATTTCCATTGTTCCTTGCGTTTTAAGCTAACATTACATTCAATACGTTCTCCGCGCCCTCGACCATCACCAGCGCCGAGGCGTTCATCACCTCGTAGGTGTTGACGTTCTGAGCCAGAATGGCTTTCACGTAGGGGATGTTGCGGCACGAGAGCTGCAGGTTCGGATTGGATTCCGGCAGCACGATCAGCACCTTCTTGTCCGCCACCTTCAGCGCGTCGGCCAGAGCCACCAGCGTCTTGGTGCGGGGAGCGTCCAGGTTGAGCGCCTCGACGATCCGGATCGCACCGGCCTGGGCCTTGTACGTAAGGGCGCTGCGACGTGCCAGTGCCTTGAGCTTCTTGTTGAGCTTGAAACTGTAGTCGCGCGGCACGGGGCCGAATACGCGACCGCCGCCCGGATAGAGCGGGGACTTGATGCTACCCGCGCGGGCGCCGCCCGTTCCTTTCTGGCGCTTGAGCTTGCGGGTCGAGCCGGCCACCTCGTTGCGCTGCTTCGACTTGTGCGTACCCTGGCGCTGGTCGGCCAGATACTGCTTCACGTCGAGGTAGATAGCGTGGTCATTAGCCTCCACGCCGAAAACAGCATCCGAAAGGACTACCTTGCGACCTGTTTCATTTCCCTGGGTGTTCAATACAGCTAATTCCATGACTATTTCTCGATTGTTAAATAAGCACCTTTCGCTCCCGGAATCGACCCCTTCACCAGAATGAGGTTGCTCTCGGGAATAATCTTCAAAACCCGCAGGTTAAGCACCTTAACCTGCTCGCCGCCCATCTGTCCGGGCAGACGTTTGCCCTTGAACACACGCGACGGATACGACGACGCACCCAGCGAACCGGGCTTGCGCTGACGGTTGTGCTGGCCGTGGGTCTGGCCGCCCACGCCGCCGAAACCATGGCGTTTCACGACGCCCTGGAAACCCTTGCCCTTCGAGATCCCCGTCACATCGACCCAGTCCTCCTCCGAGAACATATCGACGGTGAGGGTATCCCCCAGGTTCACTTCAGGCATTCCCCGGAACTCGGCCATCTTGCGTTTGGGCGTGGTTCCGGCTTTCTTGAAGTGTCCTAACAAACTACTGCTGGTGTGCTTTTCACTCTTGTCGTCATAGGCAATCTGCACCGCTTCGTAGGAGTCCTGCTCCACGGTTTTGATTTGCGTAACTACGCACGGACCAGCTTCGATGACAGTGCATGGTATGTTCCTACCCTCGGCACTGTAAACGGAAGTCATTCCGATTTTCTTTCCAATAAGTCCTGACATTTTTGTCAAATTCGTTTGTTAAATAAAAAGTGATCTTGCTTCATGCTAAGGCAAGGGAGCGTTGCTGCGGCACCGCATCCGCAGGCGCCGGTTCCGTCCGTCACGGACAGCGCCGCCGCCTGCGGAGGGCACCCGCGGCTCAGACCTTGATCTCGACCTCGACACCCGACGGGAGCTCCAGTTTCATGAGCGCGTCGATGGTCTTGGGGGTCGAAGAGTAGATATCCAGAATCCGTTTGAACGTGCAGAGCTGGAACTGCTCGCGGGCCTTCTTATTCACGAAGGTCGAGCGGTTGACCGTAAAAATCTGCTTGTGCGTGGGCAGGGGCACCGGACCGCTCACCACAGCCCCCGTGCTCTTGACCGTCTTGACGATCTTCTCGGCCGACTTATCGACGAGGTTGTGATCGAAGGACTTTAACTTGATTCTAATTTTCTGGTTCATATTGTTTGCTTATTCTAATTCCTTACGTTTACCATTCGCCTTCTCGATCACATCCTTGGCTACGTTGGCAGGCACCTCCTCGAAATGCGAGAACTCCATCGAAGAGGTCGCGCGGCCCGAAGAGATCGTACGCAGCACGGTTACGTAACCGAACATTTCGGAAAGGGGCACCTTGGCCTTCACCACGCGGGCGTTGCCCTTGGACTCCATGCCGGTGATCTGGCCGCGACGCTTGTTCAGGTCGCCGATCACATCGCCCATGTTCTCCTCGGGGGTCACCACCTCTACGGACATGATGGGCTCCATGATGACCGAGCCGGCCTTGGGCGCAGCGGCGCGGAAGCCGTTGCGTGCGGCGATCTCGAACGAGAGCTGGTCGGAATCGACGGGGTGGAACGAACCGTCCTTGAGCGTGACTTTCATCGCGTCGATCGAGTAGCCGGCCAGCGCGCCGTTGGCCATGGCGGCCTCGAAACCTTTCTGAACGGAAGGAATAAACTCCTTGGGAATGTTGCCGCCCTTGACTTCGTCCACGAAAGTAAGGCCCATCTTTCCCTCCTCGGCGGGGCCGAGTTCAAAGATGATGTCGGCAAACTTACCGCGACCGCCGGTCTGCTTCTTGAAGACCTCGCGGTGCTGAACGCTCCGGGTGAGGGCCTCCTTGTAATTGACCTGCGGAGCACCCTGGTTGATCTCCACGCCGAACTCGCGGCGCAGGCGATCTACGATGATGTCGAGGTGCAGCTCGCCCATACCCGAAATCACGGTCTGTCCGCTCTCCTCGTCGGTACGCACGGTGAAGGTCGGGTCCTCCTCGGCGAGTTTGGACAGGGCGATGCCGAGCTTGTCCAGGTCTTTCTGGGTCTTGGGCTCGACGGCCAGTCCGATCACCGGCTCGGGGAAGGTCATCTGCTCGAGCACGATCGGTGCGTTTTCGGCGCAGAGCGTGTCACCCGTGCGGATCTCCTTGAAACCTACGGCAGCGCAGATATCGCCGGCGCCGACGGTCTCCATCGGGTTCTGCTTGTTGGCGTGCATCTGGTAAATGCGGCTGATGCGCTCGCGCTTGCCGCTGCGTGCGTTGAGCACGTAGGAGCCGGCGTCGAGTTTGCCCGAATAGATGCGCACGAAAGCCAGACGGCCCACGAAAGGATCGGTAGCGATCTTGAACGCGAGACCGCAGAACGGATCGTCCTCCGAAGCGCGGCGCTCCACCTCTTCGTCGGTCTTGGGGTTGATACCCGTCACGGGAGGCAGATCCAGCGGCGAAGGCAGGAAAGCCATGATATAGTCGAGCAGCTTCTGCACGCCCTTGTTGTGGAACGAGGAGCCGCAGAGCATCGGGACGATCTGCATGGACATGGTGGCCTTGCGGATGGCCGCGAGCAGTTCGTCGGGGGTGATCGAATCCGGATCGTCGAAGAACTTCTCCATCAGCGCATCGTCGGTCGAAGCCACCTCCTCGATCAGCTTGGCCCGCCACTCGGCAGCCTCGGCCTTCATCGATTCGGGAATCTCCCGCAGCTCGAAGTTGTCGCGCACGGTCTTGTCGTCGAAGTAGTAGATCGCGTTATTATATATAAGGTCCACCAGTCCCTCGAATTTGTCCTCTGCGCCGATGGGCAGCACGACCGGCATGGCCGTCGCGCCGAAATGCTCCTTGATCTGCGCGCAGACCCCGAGGAAGTCGGCGCCCGTGCGGTCCATCTTATTGACGTAGCCGATACGGGGAACGTTGTACTTGTCGGCCTGACGCCATACGGTCTCCGACTGGGGCTCCACGCCGCCGACGGCGCAGAACGTGGCCACGGCGCCGTCCAGCACGCGCAGCGAACGCTCCACCTCGACGGTGAAGTCCACGTGTCCCGGGGTGTCGATCAGGTTGATCTGGTAGGTCTTGTCCTTGTACTGCCAGAAGGCGGTGGTCGCAGCCGAGGTGATGGTGATGCCGCGCTCCTGCTCCTGAACCATCCAGTCCATGGTCGCGCCGCCCTCGTGCACCTCGCCGATCTTGTGGGTCTTGCCCGTGTAGAAGAGAATACGTTCGGATGTGGTGGTCTTACCGGCATCGATGTGAGCCATGATGCCGATGTTGCGCGTATAATTTAAATCTCTGGTTGCCATCTTACGTTTCTCGTGTTAAAATCTGAAGTGGGCGAACGCCTTGTTGGCCTCGGCCATGCGGTGCATCTCCTCCTTGCGCTTGAAGGCGGCACCCTGCTGGTTGAAGGCGTCCACGATCTCTCCAGCGAGTTTCTCAGCCATCGTCTTGCCGGCGCGCTTGCGGGAATAGAGGACAAGGTTTTTCATGGAAATCGAAATCTTGCGCTCCGGCCGAACCTCCATAGGAACCTGGAACGTCGCACCGCCGATACGCTTGGATTTGACCTCGACTTGGGGTGTGATATTCTCGAGAGCCTGTTTCCAGACCTCCAGGGGAGATTTATCAGCATCCTTCATCTTCTTGCCCACCAACTCGAGTGCATCGTAGAAAATGGTGTAGGCAATACTCTTCTTTCCATCCAGCATGAGGTTGTTCACGAAACGAGTTACCTCGGAGTCGCCGAACTTCGGATCTGGAAGTAGAATTCGCTTTTTTGGCTTAGCTTTTCTCATTGTAGTACGTTATCTCTTTTGCTTGTTTTCGGTTATTTCTTGGCAGCTCCTGCCTTGGGCCGTTTGGCACCGTACTTCGAGCGGCGCTGGCGGCGTCCGTCCACACCGGCCGAGTCGAGCGCACCGCGCACCAGGTGGTAGCGCACACCGGGCAGGTCCTTCACACGACCGCCACGCACCAGCACGATGGAGTGCTCCTGCAGGTTGTGGCCCTCTCCGGGGATATAGGCGTTGACCTCCTTGCCGTTGGTCAATCTTACACGTGCCACCTTACGCATTGCCGAATTCGGCTTCTTCGGGGTGGTGGTGTACACACGCGTGCACACGCCCCGGCGCTGAGGACACGCTGCGAGCGCAGGAGACTTGCTCTTGTCCTCCATGCGTACCCGACCGTTTCTCACTAACTGTTGAATAGTTGGCATTTTTAAACGTTTTTGTCCTTTAAATGTGAATAAATTTCAATCTCCATTGTCCAAAATGGACTGCAAAGGTAGCGATTTTTTTTGAATGGCGCTATTCTCCCGCATCTTTTTTCGCGGTTTGAGCGTGATTTTTCAAGGTTTTAGGCGGTTTGACCCTGATTTCTAATTCTTTTTTCTTATCCAAATCACAAAATAATAAATTTCAATTATCATCAAACGATTATTATATTATTAACCAATATTTTATAGTCTTCAATCCGCCGATCAGGACGCCATCGGCTCCGTGCATGGCCCGGCGATGGCCCGACGCCAGCCGGAAGATCGGGCCGTTCTTACGGCGCGATTCGTCCGGACGCGGCGATTCCCGTATCCGATGCAAACCACCGTTGCGCATGACATCTATCCGGCGGTCGGAAAACCCCGCGACGCCTTCCCCATCCCGGACCACGATTACGTCCCCCGGCAGGTACGCTCTCCTCCCGCTCTTCACCCCGACCGAACGCTCCCGGAATGCTTCAGGACGCGTTTCTACTCTTTACCAGTGCCTCCGGCGACGGAATGTCCGGACTGCAGACCGCAGCGTCCGGACAGGTCGTCGTACCGGGCCGCAGACACGACAGACAGATCGACCGACGGCATAAATTCCATCCCAAAAAATTGGAGCGGCGGAAAAGATTGCCGAAATTACAACTGATTTCGTAGTCGCATGATTCAAGCGAAAACGGATGCAAAAAATCCTTAATGTTTCAAAACCTTAATCTTCATCCACTATGAAAGGATCTTTCCGAAAGGCCGCACAAAGGCTGAAATGCTGGGGAGGGGTTGCCCTGACAGCGCTCTTGTTAGGCGGTTGCTCGAGTGACGATGCCGACGTCACGCCGGGCGACGGCGCCATGAACGTAACGCTCGAAACAGAGGAGGTCACCTCCGCCACGGTGCGCATCGGCCTGAACGCCGAACAGGTCGAAGCGTTTGCCTACCAACTGGTCGCCGACGGGGAACTCCCCAACGCCGCAACCATCCTGCGCGTCAATCCGCACCATACGCCCGACAACGGCCATGCGACCCTCAACATCCAGTACCTCGAAGCCCAAACGGATTATACGCTGGCCGTTGCAGCGATCGGGGGCACCGGCGGAGAGCAAACCCTGCTCGAGACCATCGACTTCACCACGCTTCCGCTCGATAACATACTGACCATCACTGGCATAGAGAAAAATACGCTCACGGTCCGCATCGCCTGCGGCGACAACCAATACTGGAAATACTCGTTCCTGCCCTACCTGAATTACCTCGACCGCAAGGCCTCCCCGTTCTGGCCTTACGACTCGCGTTTCCTGGACACCCGGGCCGAGCCCCTGAAAGGGCCGCAGACCATCGTTTTTCCGGTGGACGAATATACGCAGATTCTGCCCGGGCAGAGCTACATCCTGCTGGTCGGGGAGTGCGACGCCGAGGGAAACTTCCTTTATGAAAGGACCGGCGGTGGCGGTGGCGGCGGAGTCGATCCGTTGAGCACCCGTGCGCTTCCGGGCGACCCCTATCCCGACGACGACGTGACCTGGTCGGGATTCTTCTGCCGCCGTGTCCTTCAGGCCGAGCTGCCCGAAAAGACCGGGATGACCACCCAGGTCGATCAGGTACAGCTCACCACCCGTTCGGTGACCTTCTTCCTCACGCCCGACGACGAAGCTTACGGCTTCGCGGCCGGCGTACTCAACGAGGAGAGCTACAAGAAATATGCGTCGATGCTCGGCGAGGAGCAGATGCAGTATTTCACCGCCTACTCGATGCGTTTCTACACCTCCGCGGAGGAAGTGAGCTACATGGGGCTCGAGGAGGGCCAATACTATCTGCTGGTCAATACGTTCGGGGATGAGAACGCCTATACGCAGAATTATCAGGTCATCCCGTTCCGCCGCACGATACCGACCAAAAATCCCGCACAGTTGCTCGTTACGGGAATCGAGGCTCCGGAGGGCGAAACAGCGACGGGTCCCTACTACTGCTGGTTCAACATCAAAGCCCCCAACAAGGACGCGGTTTACGGCACCTACCTGACCATGGACTACGACAAATACCTCAACACGGTACAGTACGGCGCGACGGCCGAACAGCAGATCGCCGCCTACATCGATCAGGCGCGTTTCAAGGACGACGCAATGGCCGCCATCAACAGCGACGAGGGACTCAACCTCTGCATCAATGCCAGGGACGACACGCGATACGTGCTCATCGCGGGCGTAGCCAACGAGGAGGAGGTGCTCACGGCTACCGTCGGGATGAACCAGACCCCGCCGGCAGAGGCCGAAGCCCGCACCGAATCGAACCTGTTCAACGAGCTGCCGGGCGTCTGGACGCTCTCGGGAACGAGCGTACAGCATCAGGCGGAGACGGGCGAGTGGATCGACTACCTGCGCATCACAACCAAAACGACGCTCGCTGCGGCTCCGCCGATGGGCGACGTGCCCGCAACGCTCCCCGAAGAGGTTTACCAGGCCTATGAGAACGCCAACGTCGCCCGCACGATCGCCGACGCCTACTTCCGCGACTTCAAGCAGACGGGCGCCGCGATGGCCGACAAATACCGCGACCACAACCGGATCGTCGGCTGCGGCATGGAACTCGGCTGGGGCACGGGCTGGGGCCAGATTTGGTCCTCAAGCGCTTTCCGCACTCCGTGGAACCTCTTCTCCGCCTCGGACTACAACGGCAGCGGCAACATGGACATCTTCCGCGACTACGGGCCCAAATACTTCCTCCATGTGGCGCCGGGCGATGTGATAACCCTCCAGGCCGACTCGCGCACGGTCGGCACGGTGAGCAACTACGCCGGACAGATGCTCATCTTCGCATCGGCCAACGAGCCCGAAGCCGACGGCACCCTGCTGCTGCACGACGGCGTGGAATTTCCCGTCAGGCTCTCGGCAGACCGCTCCACGCTCACGATCGAGCCTATCGAGCAGGAGGGCAAAACCTTCTACTTCACCCTGGCCAAAGCCGGATGGGGCGACGGCAGCTACGACATTCTCTTCCGGGCCAAAGACCGACTGACCCTGACCCCGGGCTGGAGCGGCGACGACGACGGAACCATCGTCGAAAACCTGCTGCCCGAAACCGACAACGGGCAGACGGCGGCAACCCCCAGAGGCCGGCTCGAAGGCAACCGACGCGTCACCCGCGTGATGCCGTCCCATGCCGTGAGTGCCGACTACCGCCCGCGGGCGTACAACCGCCGCACGATCGAGTACCGCGCAGACGAAGCGTTGTCGCCCGATCCCTCATCCGTTCGTTACGGCTCCGGGCGCTAACCTCTCACCGGACGATTCACGAATTCCGGCGGCCGAACAGCCGCCGGAATTTTATTGTCCCCGACGCATGGCCATCCCGAGCCGCAGCCCGAAAATTACCGGGACGCCTGCATCAGTACCGCGAATTTTTCGTAATTTTGTCGCTCCATGCAATCCCAACCGTTATGGAATACGACTTCAAAGAGATAGAGTCCCGCTGGCAGCGCCATTGGCGCGAGCGGGGAACTTACCGGGTAGCGGTCGATCCGTCCCGCCCGAAATACTACGTGCTCGACATGTTCCCCTACCCTTCGGGCGCAGGGCTGCACGTGGGGCACCCGCTCGGCTATATCGCCTCGGACATCTACTCGCGCTACAAAAGGCAGTGCGGATACAACGTCCTGCACCCGATGGGTTTCGACGCTTTCGGCCTGCCCGCCGAACAGTATGCCATCCAGACGGGCCAGCATCCGGCCGTCACCACCGAGCAGAACATCGCCCGCTACCGCGAGCAGCTCGACAAGATCGGCTTCTCCTATGACTGGGACCGCGAAGTGCGCACCTGCGACCCGGCTTACTACAAATGGACGCAATGGGCATTCCTGCGCATGTTCGGCCACTATTACGACAACACGTTGCAGCAGGCCCGCCCCGTCGAGGAGCTCGTCGCCCGGTTCGCCCGCTCCGGCACCGAAGGAATCGACGCGGCCTGCACGACGCAGATGCGCTTTACGGCCGACGAGTGGAACGACTGGACGGAACAACGCCGCGAGCAGGTGCTCCAGAATTACCGGCTCGCATTCCGCGCCGACACGATGGTCAACTGGTGCCCGCAACTGGGTACGGTGCTGGCCAACGACGAGGTGAAGGAGGGGCTCTCCGTGCGCGGGGGCTACCCCGTCGAACAGCGTCGCATGAAACAATGGCTTCTGCGCGTGACGGCCTATGCCCAGCGGATGCTCGACGGTCTCGACCGCCTCGCCTGGAGCGAGTCGCTCAAGGAGATTCAGCGCAACTGGATCGGCCGCTCGGAGGGTGCGCAGGTCTTTTTCCCGATCCAAGGGCGGGACGAAAAACTTGAAATCTTCACCACCCGTCCCGATACGATCTTCGGGGTCACATTCATGGTCATCGCCCCCGAACACGAGTGGCTCGGGCAGCTGACCGCGCCCGAAAACCGGGCTGCCGTCGAAGCCTATGTCGAGCAGACCAAACGCCGCTCCGAACGCGAGCGCATCGCGGAAACCAAACGGGTGAGCGGCGTGGCGACAGGGGCTTTCGCCGTCAATCCCTTCACCGGAAAAGCCATCCCGATCTACGTGTCGGACTATGTGCTGGCGGGTTACGGCACGGGAGCCATCATGGCCGTGCCGGCGCACGACGCGCGCGACTACGCCTTCGCCCGCCATTTCGGACTGGAAATCGTGCCTGTGGTCGAGGGGGGCGACATCACGGAAGCCTCCTACGACGCCAAGACAGGCAGGCTCATCAACTCGGACTTCCTCGACGGCCTCGACGTGAAAGAGGCGATCCCCCGCATGCTGGCCGAAATCGAGCGTCGCCGGTTGGGTCGCCGACTGGTCAATTACCGGCTGCGGGACGCCATCTTCTCGCGCCAGCGCTACTGGGGCGAGCCTTTCCCCATCTATTACCGGGACGACATCGCCCGTCCGCTGGACGACGACCGCCTGCCACTGGAGCTCCCTCCCGTCGAGAACTTCGGCCCCACCGAGCAGGGCGAACCCCCGCTGGCGCGGGTGAAAAACTGGGCGACCCCGGAAGGGTGGCCCTACGAACTCTCGACCATGCCCGGTTTCGCCGGCTCGTCGGCCTACTACCTGCGCTACATGGATCCGCACAACGACCGGGCGCTGGTGGGACGCGAGGCCGACGCCTACTGGCGCAACGTCGATCTTTACGTCGGGGGCATCGAGCACGCCACCGGCCACCTGATGTACTCGCGCTTCTGGAATATGTTCCTCTACGACCTGGGCGTGGTCTGCGAGCAGGAGCCGTTCCTCAAGCTGGTGAATCAGGGGATGATCCAGGGACGCTCGAATTTCGTCTATCGCGTGGTCGGCACCAACCGGTTCGTTTCGGCCGGACTGAAGGAGGGATACCGGACCCAGGAGATTCACGTCGATGTGAACATGGTGCGCAACGACCTGCTCGATCTGGAGGCTTTCCGCGCCTGGCGCCCCGAATTCCGCGATGCGGAGTTCATCCTCGAAGAGGGGAAGTACGTCTGCGGCTGGGCCATCGAGAAGATGTCCAAGTCGATGTACAACGTGGTCAATCCCGACCGCATCGTCGAGCGGTACGGCGCCGACACGCTGCGCATGTACGAAATGTTCCTCGGCCCCATCGAACAGTCGAAGCCCTGGGACACCAACGGCATCGACGGCGTGCACAAGTTCCTGCGCCGCTTCTGGCGGCTCTTCTTCGACCGGGAGGGCAATTTCGCCGTCAGCGCGGAGCCGGCCACGGAAAAAGAGCTCAAAACCCTGCATAAGACCATCAGAAAGGTGCGGGAGGATATCAAAAACTTCTCGTTCAACACCTCGGTCGCGGCCTTCATGATCTGCCTCAACGAGCTGGGCGAGTGCAACAAACGCGACGTGCTGGAGCCTCTCACGGCCCTGCTCGCGCCCTTCGCCCCGCATGTGGCCGAGGAGCTGTGGCACCGGCTCGGCCACACCGAGACGGTCTGCGACGCCCCCTTCCCGCAATACGAGGAGCGATACCTGGTCGAAAGCGCATTCGAATACCCGGTTTCCGTGAACGGCAAACTGCGTTTCAGAAAGCAGTATCCGCTCGACATGACGCCGGCCGCAATCCAGTCCGACATCGTGCAGAGTCCCGAGGCCCTCAGGTGGCTCGACGGCAAAGCGCCCAAAAAAGTCATCGTCGTGCCGGGCAAGATCATCAACATCGTGGTCTGACGGCGCTTGCACGTCCCACGACCGGGGGCCTCGCTCTGGAAGCGAGGCCCCCGGTTTGCATCGGTCGGAAGGAACCGATCCGCCATCCGCTGCCGACGCTTCTCCGACGGCGGGCGGGCAGGTGATTTGTTCAATCCCGCGAATTTATCTATCTTTGCCCCGTTAAACCGACCGATATGGCAGACAACTCGATACTCACCCGCCTCGACGGACTGAAGCTCAAATACGAGGAGACCGGGCAGAAACTCACCGACCCCGAAGTGATCGCCGACGTGAAAACTTTCGTGCAGCTCAACAAGGAGTACAAGGAGCTCGAACCGATCGTCGAAACCTCGGAGCGCTACCGCACGGCCCTGGCCAACCTTTCGGAAGCGAAAGACGTGTACGCCAACGACCGCGATGAAGAGATGCGGGAGATGGCGCGCGGCGAGATCGCGGCGCTGGAGCCCGCCATCGCCCGGATGGAGGAGGAGATCAAGCTGCTGCTGATCCCCAAAGACCCCCAGGACGACAAGAACGCCATCGTCGAAATCCGGGGCGGAACGGGGGGCGACGAAGCCGCAATCTTCGCGGGCGACCTGCTGCGCATGTACACGAAATACATCGAATCGAAAGGGTGGCGTTACGAAATCACCTCTTTCTCGGACGGCACGGCCGGGGGCTATAAGGAGGTGGTGATGAAGGTCACGGGACAGAGCGTTTACGGCACGCTCAAATACGAATCGGGCGTGCACCGCGTGCAGCGCGTGCCCCAGACCGAAACGCAGGGCCGCGTCCACACCTCGGCCGCTTCGGTGGCCGTGCTCCCCGAAGCCGAGGAGTTCGACGTGGAGATTTCGATGAACGACATCCGCAAGGACATCTTCTGCGCATCGGGCCCCGGCGGGCAGTCGGTCAATACGACCTACTCGGCCATCCGCCTCACGCACATCCCCACGGGCATCGTCGTCCAGTGCCAGGACCAGAAATCCCAGCTCAAGAACTTCGACAAGGCCTTCGAGGAGCTGCGCACGCGCATCTTCAACCTCGAATACTCGAAATACCTCGACCAGATCGCCTCCAAGCGCAAGACGATGGTCTCGACCGGCGACCGCTCGGCCAAGATCCGCACCTACAACTACCCGCAGGGGCGCATCACCGACCACCGAATCAACTACACGATCTACAACCTGGCGGCTTTCATGGACGGCGACATTCAGGACTGTATCGACCACCTGATCGTCGCCGAAAACGCCGAGCGGCTCAAGGAGAGCGAACTGTAAGCGCAGCCCGGACAAGCACTGCCGACACGGCCATGCACGCCAAGACGACCCGATCGCGCCCACGTCGGATCGGGAGGTTATGCACGACCCCGCAACTTCCGCTCCGACAATGACAAAACCACGGTACGACAAGCAGGAGTTCGACCTCGAGGTATATGACGTGGTCGGCCAGATTCCGCCGGGGAAAGTGCTCTCCTATGGCCGGATCGCCCATCTGATCGGAATGCCGGGCCACGCCCGCCGCGTGGGGAGGGCCATGGCTTCGGCCCCTCCCGAACGCAATCTGCCCTGCCACCGGGTCGTCCTAAGCGACGGAGGTCTCGTCCCCTGCTGGCCTGCGCAGCGCACGCTGCTCGAAAAGGAAGGGGTGACATTCCGGCGAAGCGGACACGTCGATCTCGAACGGTGCGGCTGGGAAATCCCGGCCGAGGCGTAGTACGGGCCGGGGAACATATACCCCAAGCCCCAAGGCAATGTAATCAGGCGAACAGAGACCTCCCCGCAGCGCGGTCGTCGCCCCCGCCGGAAGCCCATCGTTCTCGAAGCCTCGGCCGAAGAAGAGCGCCCGAATTTGCCATCTCCGGACGGCAGCAGCCCCGCGCAGCCATTTCGGGCAATATTTTTGCGCAACGTCACGTTCTGTTCAACAAGGCATGAAGCGATGAAACTCCGAATACTCCTTCCCGCGCTGCTTATCCTGGCGGCTCATACCCCGACGGCGACCGGTCAGACCCAGAAACCGCTCTACATCGTCAATGGCATCCCTTGCCAGGAGATCCAAACCATCCCGCCCGACGACATCGAATCCGTGGAGGAGCTTCCCGCAGACGAACAGACCATCCGCATCTACGGTCAGGAGGCCTCCAACGGGGTGATCGTCGTCCGTCTCCGTTACGACACCCCCGCCCGCTTCGGCGACGGGAGCGAGCTTTTCGCCGACTACATCGCCCGGCAGGTCCGCTGGGACGAGAACGAACCCACGGCCCGCGTCGTGCTCCGCTATCGCATCCTGCCCGACGGCGGCACGGAGGTCACCGAGGAGCTCGAATCGACCGACAGCCGCCTCAGACGCCGCATCCTCAAGGCCATGGCCGAAGCGCCCCGCTGGACGCCGGCCACCCGGGACGGACGGCCGATCGGCAGCGAGGGGGTATTGCGCATCCAGCTCCCCGCGGGCCGCGAAATGCCCCGCCCCGTGGAGCTGGTCATCCGCGGGAGATGATCCCGCCGGTTCCGGCATCCGACAGCATCCTGCGATCCTGCATTTTCGGTCGCCATTCCCTTAAACCCGCCTCTACCGCAAAAGCCGCACGAATATTCCGGTACGGATAAGGGCCACCTGCGTGAGCGGCCCGAACTGCCGTTACAGACAGCGTGCGCAAGACCTCATTTTTTCGGTGCAAAGCGCTTACGATTAAAAAATTATCCGTATATTTGACAGGCTGCGAATCTCTTGCTGACAGAATCATTCATGTTCCATTAAATTCTACCAGCTATGAAAAACTGCTCTTTCCTCCTGCTCGCATTCGTCATCCTGGCGAGCGCTTCGTGCTCCGGCACGGATGAAACGGTGCTGCCCGTTCAGGTCGACCACGGGACGCGCACGGAAGACCAAAGCCGCCTTGTCCCCTATGTGAATGGGCGAATCGAGTCCGTCAAGGCATCGATTTCGCCTTATAAGGGAGTCTTCACCGTAACCGTCTTCAACAACACGGTGGGCTATCCCCTCCGTCCGAAAAGCCTCGGCCTGACGATTACCGACCCCACGACCGGGGAGATCCGTTACGAATACACGCAAGACATCGATGGCAGCTTAAGCATCCCTTCCGGCAAAACAGCCTCCTATCAAAGATCGCCCTTTTTTTACAACATGCTGGTCGCCGGACGAACTTACGATGTGACGGCGACTTTTACCTATCATGTCTCGATTACCGAAGATTATCCGTTAGGCATCCTTTCCAAAACCGTCAGCGCCACGGTGCCTCTCCAACTGTGAAGCGTCTTTTGCCGAATCCGATGCCCCGGAGTGTTCTGGGGCATCGTGCGTTCAGGTTAGGCGCCTGAAGGTCGGCAGCCCCTCTGCCCGATGCAGCGGCTTGTCCGGAGGTTCGGAGGGCGCACTTTCCCGAAATAAATCCTATCTTTGCATCATGTTCTCCGCCGACCGACATATCACCCTGACCGAGCTGCTGAAGCGTGTGCGGACGACACTCGACGAAGCGTTCGCGCTACCGCAGTGGGTGAGTGCCGAAATCTCGGAGATCAAACATCACGGCTCGGGCCACTGCTATCTGGAGCTCGTCGAAAAAGGCGACGACGGCATGCCCCGGGCACAGGCGCGGGCCGTCATCTGGCGCAGCGCCTATCCCCGCGTGGCAGGCTATTTCGAGGCGGAGACGGGACAGCAACTCGTCCCGGGGCTGAAAATCCTGGCCAAAGCGCAGGTGAACTACCACGAAGTGTACGGGTTTTCGCTTACGATCACCGACATCGACCCCTCCTATACGCTGGGCGACATGGAGCGGCAGCGCCAGCTCACTATCGCCAGCCTCCGGCGCGACGGGGTGTGGGACATGAACCGCGAAGCGTGGCTGCCTTCGGTCGTGCTGCGCATCGCCGTGGTTTCGAGCCGCCAGGCCGCCGGATACCAGGACTTCTGCAAGGAGCTGGCGAAGAGCCCCTACGCATTCCGCACGACCCTTTTCGAGGCGCTCATGCAGGGACAGGGGGCCGAAGCATCGGTCGTGGCGGCGCTCGAAGCGATCGCCGCAAGGCAGGAGGCTTTCGATGCGGTGGTGGTGATCCGGGGCGGCGGGTCGGCCGCCGACCTCAACTGCTTCAACGGCTATCGCCTCTGCGCCCACATCGCCCAGTTTCCGCTGCCCGTACTGACGGGCATCGGACACGACAAAGACACCTCCGTGGCCGACATGGTGGCCCACACGCCTCTGAAAACCCCGACGGCGGTAGCCGTATGGCTCCACGACAGGGCGGCCCGTGCCGACGGGATGCTCGACTATGCGGCGCTGCGACTGCAACAGGCCGCAGTAGCCGTCACGCGCACGCAGGAACTCCGGCTCGAACGGCTGCGCGGGGAACTCGCGCACCTGAGCGCGGCCCTGCTCGAAAACCGACGCACGAAAATCGTTCAGTCGCAGGATGCACTCCGCCGCTCGGCCGAACAGTACCTCCGCAGCCGGCGGGACAAACTCTCGACAAGCGAAGAGCTTGTCCGCAGCCGCGCCCCCGAGCGCATCCTGCGGCTGGGCTTTTCGGTGGTGCGGCATGGAGGTCGTCCGCTGCAATCGACAGCCGGGGTCGCCGCCGGCGACAGGCTCGACATCGAACTGGCGGACGGTCGGCTCGGCGCGCGCGTGGAATGACAACGAAATCATCCGATATGGCAAGAAAGAAAACCATCCCCTACGACGAGGCGATGACCGAAATCGAAGGCATCCTCGCCCGTTTCCGCAGCGAGGAGATGAACGTGGACGAACTCGCAGCCCAGGTGCGGCGGGCCAGCGAGCTGATCGCCCTCTGCAAAGAGCGGCTTCACAAAGCCGAAACGGAGGTCGGCCAAATTCTCGGAGCGGAATGAAAAAGCTGATCCGCTGGGTACTCAACCGTGTGCCCCGGCCTGTGCTGCAACGCGCGGCCGGGATCGGCGTACCCCTGCTGGGCCTGTTCTATGCGGGTCGCGGCGTCGAATGTCCGCTCTGCGGAGCCCGCCGGCGCCGGTTCCTCCCCTATGGCTACGTCACCACGCGCCCCAACGCACTTTGTCCCAAATGCCTCTCGCTCGAACGGCACCGGCTGCTGTGGCTCTACCTCGAGCGGGAAACCGACCTGCTGACCCGCCCCGTGCGGTTGCTGCATATCGCTCCGGAGGTCTGCCTGATGCGCCGGCTGAAAACCCGTTACCGCGGACACGAAGAGCTCTACGTCACCGCCGACCTGGAGAGTCCGCTGGCGCGGCTCCATTTCGACGTGCAGGACATCCCTCTGGAGAACGATTATGCCGACGTGATTCTCTGCAACCACCTGCTCGAACACGTGGCCGACGACGCGCAGGCTCTCAGGGAGCTCTACCGCGTGATGAAGCCGGGCGGCTGGGGCATCCTGCTCTCGCCCGTCGATCCGATGCGGGCCCGCACCTTCGAGGACGACACGATCACCGACCCCGCCGAGCGCACCCGCCTCTTCGGACAGTACGACCACCGGCGCATCTATGGGAGGGATTATCCCGCAAGGCTCCGCGCAGCCGGTTTCGAGGTCGCCGACATCGACTATGCCGGGCAGTTGAGCCCCGGGGAGCGCCGCCGCTACGCCCTGCCCGAAGATCGGATCTACGTCGTCTATAAAAACTGACCGCCCGGCCTCGGCGCACTGTGGCAGCAATTTTGAACGGGGAGGCCCGGCGGCCGCCGCCGCATAAACGACGCATCATGGCAGAGACTTATCCCGACTGGCTGGTCGGCCGCTGGAAAATCAGGATGGTGGGCGCCCCGCCCGGCTTCGGCGTGCGCAGCGTGCCGGGAGAGATCGTATGGGAGTTTCAGTCCGACGGCGTTTTCATCGAGCACATTCCGGGCAGCGAAATGTACGTCACCGGCTATATCTACCACGACGAATCGGGTACGCTCTACATCCTGCGGTGCGACACCGACGAGTCGTTCCGGCCCGAAGGCTACCGCATCTCAGCCTCCGACGGCGAACGCATGTTCCTCGAGCGACCCGGCCAAAGCGGGGAGCGCATTTACCTTTTCGAGGCCGAGCGGCTGACGGAGACCGGAAGCTGAACCTCAGCGCAGAAAGAAGACGATGCCCGTGAAGTGGGAGAGCATCCCCAGGTTGATGGCCAGGTGCCAGACCAGGTGATGATAGCGAAAACCCCGGGCCGCATAGACCCAGGCCCCCAGCGTATAGAACACGCCCCCGGCGGCGATGAACACGAGCAGCGGCACCGTGGCATGCCGCAGAAACAGGGGCAGGAAGAACACCAGCGTCCAGCCCATCACCAGATAGATCGTCAGGCTCACGCCCGGAATCGAGCGCGTGGCGAGCGACTTGTAGAAAATCCCGAAAACGACCATCGCCCATTGCAGGGCCGTCACCAGCACACCCTGCCAGCCGCCGATCACCAGCAACGCAACGGGGGTGTAGGTTCCCGCAATGGCCACGAAGATGAAGATATGGTCGAGGATATGGAACACCTCCTTGTGGCGCGACGCGGGCGTCATCGAATGGTAGAGCGTCGAGCCGAGGAACATCAGAAAAATCGAGATCACGAAGATGCTCTCGCTGCAGGCCGCCAGCACGGGCCGGGGATCGAGCGCATAGGCCCGCACAGCGACATAGGGGAGCGCACAGAGCGTCAGCAGCGCCATCACCGCATGCGACACGGTGTTGGCCGTCTCCTCGCCCCGGGTGGGCACATAGACGGGTTTCGACCGCCGACCGACAACTGCCCCGTCAGGCGTTTTCGCCGGTGCGGTCTGCACAGCGGCAGGCGACGCGGCAACATGTCGTTGCGCGGAGGCCGCCTGTGCGGAGACGACTTGCGCCCGAGCGTCTCCCCCTTTTCCCGTTTCCTGCCCGCCTGTCATCATTCTTTTCCTGTTGTCGCTACCCTGCAAATTTAACGAAATTATCCGGAACCGGGGTGTGCAAAAGCAGATTTCGTCCGTCTGCGCGATTCTTGCGGCCGGGAGACCGCCGGACTTGGTAAATTTTAAAATTATTCATAAATTTGAGCCGACAGGATACCGCATGACCGAACTCACCCGATACGACAGGCTGCGCAGGCTCGCCCGCGAGAATTTCCCGCAGGAGAGCGCCCGCCTGTTGGACGAGGCGCTGGAATACGCCGCACGCCGGCTCGAAGGCCAACTCCGTTACGACGGCACGCCGCTGCTCGACCACGACGCGGCGGTGGCCGCAATCGTCGTCGCCGAGATCGGGCTGGGGAGCGACCCGACCATCGCCTCGGTGCTGCACGACGTGGTGCGGCTCGCCCGCAGCGGGGAGGATTTCTGCGCCCTGACCGCCGAGATCGGCGAACGCTTCGGCAAGGAGGTGCTGGGCATCACGCTCGGGCTGTCGAATATTTCGGAAATCCCGCTCAAGATATCGCGCGAGCAGGCCGAGAACTTCCGCGACCTGATCGTCTCCTACTCCGAGGACCCGCGCGTAATCCTCATTAAGCTGGCCGACCGTCTGGAGGTGATGCGCAGTCTGGAGATGTTCCCGCCCCAGAAGCGCCGCCGCAAAAGCTGGGAGAGCCTCAATCTTTACGCCCAGATCGCCCATAAACTGGGGCTCTACAACCTCAAGAGCGAACTGGAGGACACCGCCCTGCGCTACCTCGAACCCCGGGATTACGCCCACATCGTCGAACGGCTCGCCGAAACGGAGGCCGAACGCCAACGCTTCATCCGCAGCTTCCTCGAACCCATCCTCGAGCGGCTCGACAGGAGCGGCATAAGCTACCACGTCAAGAGCCGCACGAAGTCGATCTTCTCGATTTGGAACAAGATGCGGCGTCAGAAAGTCCCGTTCGAGGGGGTTTACGACATCTTCGCCATCCGCATCATCGTGGACTGCCCGCCGGAGCTGGAGAAACAGCAGTGCTGGACGGTCTATTCGATCGTCACCGACTTCTACACCCCCAATCCGGAGCGGATGCGGGACTGGATCTCCATCCCCAAGTCCAACGGATACGAGTCGCTCCACACCACCGTCTCGGCCAAAGGGGGCCGCTGGGTCGAGATTCAGATCCGCTCGGAACGCATGGACGAGGTGGCCGAGCGGGGCATTGCGGCCCACTGGCGCTACAAGGGGGTCAATCAGGGCGGGCAGACGAGCGAAATGTGGCTCCAGCGGCTCCGCGAGCTGATGGAGGACACGCCCCGGGCGCTCGCCGAACGTTTCGACGCGAAGCCTGCCACGGGCGAAATCTTCGTCTTCACGCCCAACGGCGACCTGCGCAAGCTGCCCGAGGGTGCCACGGTGCTCGACTTCGCGTTCGACATCCACACCAACCTGGGAGCCACCTGCTCGGGCGGGAAAGTCAATCACCGCGCGGTTTCGATCCGCGAGGTGCTGCACAACGGCGACATCGTCGAAATCCTCACCCAGAAAAACCAAACCCCCAAGGCGGATTGGCTCGGCTTTGCGGTCACTCCCAAGGCCCGCACCAAAATCCGGGCGATGCTGCGCGAGGACGAAGCCCGCAGCGGCCGCCTGGGACGCGAGGAGCTGGAACGCAAACTCAGGAATTGGAAACTCGCCACCACGGTCGATGAGGCCGTCGCCTATCTGGTCAAACATTACCGGCTGCGCACCGGCACGGAGCTTTACGTGCAGATCGGCTCGCAGCGTATCGATCTGGCAGCCGTCAAGGAAACCCTTGTGCGGTGGCTTTCGGGCGAGGCCGAAGAGGAGCGCCGCGCAGCGGCGGCCGAGGTCGAGCGCAGCAAGTCCCGGGCAGCATCCCGCCCCGAAGCCCGCGGCGCGAACGACGCCCTCATCATCGACGAGGGCATCCACCACATCGATTACAAGCTGGCCCGCTGCTGCAATCCCATCAACGGGGACGACGTTTTCGGCTTCGTCACGATCAATTCGGGCATCACCATCCACCGGAGCGACTGCCCCAATGCCCAGCGGCTACGGGAAAACTACCCCTACCGGGTCATCGAAGCCCGCTGGCGCGAACGTACCGACGGAGCATTCCGCGCATCCATCCGCATCACGGCGGACGACACGACGGGCATGGTAAACCGCATCACCGAGGTCATCAGCCGCGACCTCAAGCTGAGCATCCGCTCCATGAACCTCACCTCGGCCGGCGGCTGCATCACGGGGCTCATCCACGTCGAGGTGCCGGCCGCCGCCGTCGTGGACACGCTGATCCACTCCGTCATGCGCATCAAAGGGGTGCAGAAAGCCTACCGGGTCAATAACTGACCCGCCCCGTTTCCCGACCGTCATACGGTTCACCTGTCCTGTTCGCACCCTATCCGTCGCACCGTCGTCTTCGCGGTCGGAAAGCGGCGGTGGAGAAAAAAGGAGCGGGCGTACAT
>CABJAJ010000010.1 GCA_902363575.1 Rikenellaceae bacterium
CGGAATCGAAAATCCGTCGTATTTTTGCCGCCGGAGAGATGGCAGAGTGGTCGATTGCGGCGGTCTTGAAAACCGTTGAACCGCAAGGTTCCGGGGGTTCGAATCCCTCTTTCTCCGCAATAAAGGGTGTAAATCAAGCATTTGCGAGATTTACACCCTTTTTTACACCCAAGAATGTAAAATTGGGTGTTTTTGTATTTTTTAAGATTCTTCAAAAGAATGTCAATTACAAAGCGATTGGTATTTCTATGGACTGGCAGAATGAACCTTTATGACGAAAAATATAGTTATTCAAAAAAATAAATATCTTAAATATGGAATTCATTTGCCAAATATGAAATTTCTATTCATATATTCCTCTTTTGTAATTCATTAGATATTGGGTAAAAGTCTTGCCTGTTTCTTTTTTGAAAAAACGCATGAGGTGACTGGGGTCGGAAAAGTGGAACTCGTCTGCCAGTTGGCTCACATTCAGATTGGAGAACAGTAGCTCATTTTTCAGCTCTTCCAAAAGACGTTGCTTGAGTAAGTGAATGGCTGATACACCAAATTGCGCCATGACAGAATTATTCAAGGTGATACGACTTACCCGAAGCATATCAGCATATTCTTGAACGCGCTGTGTCGTTCGGATATGTTTTTCGAGTAAGTCCTTGAATTTGAATGCGTAATTGTTTTTTGGCACTTCGACAGGTAGACGATAAGTTTGAGCGTATGCCCGGTTGATAATTACCAGTAGATAATAAAGCACTGACACAATGAGGTTGTAAGTGTCTACCACAGGATGTTGTAGTTCTTGTTTTATCTTTTTTAAGAGGCGCATATATTCCGTCAGCTCCTCCGGCTCGGCAAACAAGTAGGGCGGTGTATCAGTCTGATAATAATACAACAGCCGATATACGAAGAACTTGTCAGCAATGAACGTGCGCATAAAGTCTTCGCGGAAAATAAGAAAAGTGTAATCTAGTTCTACCTCGTTCACGTGCCATTCCTGTTGCTGGTGCGGCGACAAAAGCAGCACCATACCATCCCGTAACTCCACTTTTCGGAAGTTCAGCAACAAATATCCATTGGCACGACGAAAGAAATAGAAGCTGAAAAAATCTGTCTTAAACGCCTTATGCTCGGTCAAGACACCACAGATGTCCTTGCTTTCGCCTGTGTTAATGTAGAAATCTACGCCACATTGCGTTTTATTGAACGGAACGCTTACAAGTCTTTTGGGATTGATTATAGCTTTCATCACTCTTGTTTTTTGCTTTCTGCAAATATACATCATTCTTTTATCAAAATGGCATATATTCCTGTTTTTAAGGCATAGAGACATTGGGATATCCTTTCGAACTTTGTACCCGAAAAATAATACAAAACATAACATCATGAACGAAAAAGCAATTATTCGGTTGGTACGCAGTGCCACCTTGAAAATCAACTATGCAGGACATACCATTCTTATTGACCCCGTATTTGCCGACAAAGGAACCCTGCAATCAGCTCTCGGTGTATATAAGAATCCGAGGGTACATCTCGTAATGCCTATTAGCGACATTACTGAAGGTGTTGATATGGTACTGCTCACCCACAACCACATCGACCATTACGAACCAAGTGTAAAGCAGCATTTGCCGAAAGACATTCCTTTCTACACCCAGCCACAAGATAAGGCCGCCATCCTGAAAGATGGTTTCTCAAATGTAGAAGCGATTGAAGAGAGCATAACCTTAGGTCATCTGACCATCCACCGTGCTATTGGCCATCACGGTTTCGGTCAGATAGGCCAGATGATGGGACCTGTTTCGGGCTATGTGCTGATGTCCGAAGGGCTTCCGACTATTTATATCATGGGCGATTGCAAATGGGAAGAATGTACTCTTGCTACCGTGGAAAAGTATCGTCCTAATTATATTGTGGTGAACAGTGGCGGTGCGGTATTCCCCGAATTCTCTAAGACGGACGGTTGTATCATCCCCAATGAACAGGAAGTAATGGCGATGCTTGACACACTCCCCCCACACATCAAGCTGATTACCGTACACATGGATGCCATCGATCATTGCCAGACCACCCGTGCCATCCTTCGCAACGAAGCTCGCCATCACGGGACGGATATGAGCCGACTGATTATACCGGAAGACGGAGAAAGCATAACACTTAAATAACTGTATAAACAATCATTTCAAAATATTAGAAAGATGAAAAAGATTAGGAAAATCGCGGTAGAACAGAATTTCGCCGCGATCAGTGTCGGTAAGTTGAATGAACTGAATGAATACGAACTTCAGCTTGGCCCGGATGTGAAAATTCCCGGAAAAGTATTCTGCAGCACCGCTCTCGGAACTACGGGAAGCGAGTTTTCTTTCCAGTCATTCGCCCCGGGTACAGAAACCGGATTTCTGCATAGTCACAAGAGTCATGAGGAACTTTATTTTTTCCTCTCCGGTAAAGGTGAATTTCAAGTAGACGGAACAGTGTTCCCAGTGGAAGAAGGTAGCGTTGTCAGGGTATCTCCTGCAGGAAAACGAAGTGTCCGTAACAACGGAACGACTCCGCTCCTCATGCTCTGCATACAATATTGCAGCAATACATTCTCACAGGAGGATGCCACTGACGGAATCATACTGAAAGAACCGGTAAAATGGAAAGTCTCTCCGAAATGATTCTAAAAAGGAACTCTAAGCAGATGACTATCTGTATAAAATCCCTGATAAAGAATATGAACATAGTGGTAGGCTGCTCCATCGGGTGCAGCTACTGCTATGCCCGTAACAACTGCCGCCGCTTCCATATTACGGACGACTTCTCCGTACCGGAATATATGGTGCGAAAGCTGCGTATCATCGACACGCCCAAGCCTCACGTATGGCTGATGACCGGAATGAGCGATTTCTCCGATTGGAAGCCTGAATGGAATGCGGAAATATTCAGACGAATGAAAAGCAATCCGCAACACGCTTATATATTCCTTACGAAATGTCCGGACAAGATCAGTTTCTCTACAGATGACGAGAATGTATGGATGGGCGTGACCGTCACGCGCAATTCCGAAAAAAAGCGGCTAGACGATTTGAAAAGAAATATCAAGGCCAAGCACTACCATGTCACTTTCGAACCTATTTTCGATGAAATCGGCGATATAGATTTCGAGGGTATCGACTGGATTGTCATAGGTACGGAGACCGGACATCGGAAAGGCAAAGTGGATTCCCGTCCCGAATGGGTGCTTCACATTGCCGACCAAGCCCAAACACAGGGCGTCCCCGTGTTTATGAAAGAGGATTTGCTGCCTATAATGGGCAAAGAAAGGATGATTCAGGAACTGCCGGAACAATTTACAAAACGCTTACAATGAATACCGAAATAATCAAAGAAATAGACGTACAGAGCGTTATGACCAAATCCTCACTGCCGGTCGGAGGATATTCGGTCAACCCTTACGTGGGCTGTCCCCACGCCTGTAAGTATTGCTACGCATCGTTTATGAAACGATTCACCGGGCATACAGAACCGTGGGGTGCATTTCTGGACGTGAAGAACTGGAAACCGATAGCCAATCCGCACAAATATGACGGAGAGCGCATTGTGATAGGTTCCGTGACGGATGGTTACAACCCGTATGAGGAGCAATTTTGCCGTACCCACAGGCTGCTCGAAGAGCTGCGTGGGAGCAACGCCGAGATTATGATATGCACTAAGTCCGACCTTGTCCTGCGCGACCTCGACCTGTTGAAGCGTTTTCCCAAAGTAACGGTGTCATGGTCGGTCAATACGCTTGACGAGCGGTTTCGTACGGATATGGACAATGCCGTGAGCATAGAACGTCGTCTGAACGCAATGCGTCAGGTCTATGAGGCGGGCATCCGTACCGTGTGTTTTGTATCGCCCATATTCCCCGGAATAACCGATATGAAGGCGATTATCGAGAAAGTGAAAGGATATGCCGATTTGATATGGCTCGAAAACCTGAATCTGCGCGGGCAGTTCAAGGGAGGGATAATGACGTATATCCGTGAGAAGCATCCCGACCTCTTTCCGTTATACGAAGAAATATACAACAAAAAGAGGCTTGATTACTGGCAGGCATTGGAACAGGACATTTCCCAATACGCCAAGGCACAGGGGTTTCCATATAGAATAAATGATTTGCCTTACGGGCGCTCGGAAAAAGGCAAGCCGGTTATCGTAAATTATTTCTACCACGAAAAGATACGATTGACTAAATGAGGGAAAGATATTGACAATATGGTATATTAATAGTGAATAAGATATTCTTTTATTGCTTATTTTACTTTAGAATAGTTAGACAACTTAGATTTTGTACTATATATTACGATAGAAGTACAATCCATGATGAATTGTACTTCTCTATATTACATCCTGAATCCTCTGGATTTTTGTTCTTTCTGCACTGAGTTACGCAGATGCTGCTGTAACTTCTCCCATTGTTCCTTGAACCATTCGCTGATTGGCTGTTGGTTTATAGTCAGCATCAATTTATTCTTATCGATCGGGCTTCGTTCAATTTTGAAAATTACATTTTTTGTTTCAAATCTCTGTCTATATTCTTCGGAATAGATTTTTCCACTACATCTGAGAGCTTCCTTTTTGTATAAAAGAGAATCAACCATCCCCTTGGTAAAACCAGTGACATAGCATAATTTTTCCATTCTCAGCATTTCTTTGAGCAATGGGAACCAGCATAATGCTTTTTCGAGAATGGTATTCAATCGTGATATTTCCTTGTCTTTGGCTTCAAGTTCTTGATTGTGTATTCCTTGAAGATTACGAATTTGTCTGCCATGCTGTTCCTGTATTTGTTGTATCTGAATTTTCAATTCATCAGTAGCTTTGTCCCGTTTGGTAATTTCCTGATGTAGCTGCTCGATGTGATGTTCCAGTTCTTTCAGCTTACCGCTTCCGAAAAGAGAACCTACACTGCTGGTTATGGCTGTGGCTACATCGGTAGCTGCACTTTTGAGTTTGTCCGTACGTATCTCTGCTTTTACCTGTTTGAGTTCCTGTTCGGCAAGGCTTACCTGTTGCTCCTTGTGTCGCTTGGTTTCCTCTATACGTTGCAGTTCGGCTTTCTGCTTCTCAATGATGAAATCATTTCGTTCCAGATGCTCTTTACCTGTGACAGCTTTTGCCTGCCCACGTTCCATCAGGAGAATATCGGAAGCCAAGGTCTGCATGATTGCCATATCTTCGTCATTGAGTTTTCGGCTCTTTCCGGTTTCGTGGTTCATCCAGTCGAATACGATATGGGCATGATAGTTCGGCTTGAACCATCTGCTTCCTATTTGAAAACTCTCTTTGTCTTCCGCTTCCGGCTGACCGTTTAGCCAATGTCCTTCGTCTTTGTGCAGGAAAATTTGTAGTGGAGTGATGCCCCAACGCTTTTGACACTCTTCACCGAATCTGCGTACATCAGCCAGTGTGGTGTCCGGTCTGATAAGCAATACTCCTTCACGGATGGGTGAACATCCCGCCACTTTGATAATCCTTCCATTCTTTCCCTTGCGTTCCCTTTCCTTTTCCTGCATGGCACGGCCTGTCTTTTCCTTGACCATGCGTTTGATGTTCTCATAATGCGTCTGCAATTCGAGACTGCCGAAATCCGGATTTATCCACTGTTCATTATCGGCTGTGAGTTCGGGCACGATGTAGATTTTGGACTTGCCGATGTTGCGCATATACTCGGCAGTTCTTCGGTTGTGTGCCTCGCTCGATGCGATGTTGCAAGGCTTGATATGTATGCTTGATTTTGTTGCCATAGCTTCTTTTCTTTGTTTGCAATTGATTATTTTGCTCGCTTTCGCAGAGGGGTTATTTTATGAATCTCGGCTGCATTCGGCATAGGTCAAGCAAGCTTGCCTCTGCTCTCATTTGCACGAGATTTCTTAGGGGTAACCCATAAGCGGAGATTGCAAAGAGAGGGTCACTCTTTGCTCGGGGTTCTCAGGGGTGAAACGCCTTGAGTGGGTCATTAGGGCAAAGCCCTAATCCCCTCGGGAGAGCCCACAACTACGAAAGCGGAGCGTGTAGTTATAGTGGGCTATAACCGGAAGCCGTTCTTCTTCTCCGGTGATTGGCTGCGCACCCCTTTGGCGGACTGGAGCTGCCTTTTTCTTTCAATCTGTTTCTGTAAGTATTCGTTCAGGTCTTTGCACCCGCCATAAATCTGCGAAGCGTCCCGGATGTATCGGTCTCTGCCGTATTCCATGCGGATTTGTTGGAGTACTTCCAGTCCTGCATGGTCGTTGTCGAAAAAGCAGTGGATGCGCTCATAGTTGCCCAGCGGATAGAGAGCCTTGTTTATATTCGATACGGAGTTCAATACAATGTAGTCCTGCCCGTCCAATTCCGGATAATTCGGGCAGCTTTCCTGTCTCAATGTCAGAAAGGAAAGGTAGTCCATGAAACCCTCGAACACATAGCAGGTAGTCCTTGCTTTTCCCGACTGTCTGATGTGGGAGATTTCCTTGGGGGCGATGCAGCCCTTGAAATAGGGGTTACGAACCTCAAACCCACCCGAACCGTTAGGGAAGGCAATGGCAAAGTAACGCTTGCCGTTGTGGGTGTAACGGGCTTCTCTACATTCTCTTTTTGCCAGCTCCAGATTTATTCCTCTACCTTGTAAATAGGCAAGCAGGGCAGGGGAAGAAAGCGGCACGATTTCCAACTGTTGGAAACTCGGCTCCGTAAAGGACTGCTTGCGAAAAGAGAAAGAAACGGGGTGCACGTGCGGTGCCTGTTCCTCTATGCGTTTCAAAAGGTACGGCACACTGTCCGTTGCATAGAGGTGCGAAGCCAGTGCGATGATGTTGCCGCCCTTGCCAAGTGCAAAATCATACCATTGGTTCCGCTCGGTATTCACCTTGAACGATGCTTCGGTTTCTTCCCTGAACGGCGATTTGTACCAAAGATTGATGCCCTGCCGCTTCACCGGGCTATATCCCAAGCTGTGAAGATACTCTTCCAGCCTGATTTGTTTTGCTGTCTGTATATCCATAAATGATTGTCTTTATCGCTTATTGCTTGTTTTTCTTTTCGCCAGTACCTTTTCATATAGGTTACTGGCCGTATAACCACTTCACTTTATTGTCGTATATATAGGATACGGCTTAAAGTGAAGCGGTTTGATGCACTCCTGCAACCACTTCGCTTTATTCTAATATATAGACCCGGAGAATAAAGTGAAGTGATTGCGAGGATTGGGCTAATAGTGGAAATCCGGTTCGTACCTGTACTTTCTGCCGTTTTCCTGCACTATCATCCGCTTGTTCTTTAACACTGTGATGAGTTTGACCAGCTTGTTGTCACTTAACGGAATGCCCACCAAGGCATACGATTCTTTCAGCGCCTTGCCCAGTTCCTTATACCCATACTCGTCCTGCAACGAGAATGCGGCTTCCAGAGCTATCCGGTGCTGTTGCTCGGAAATGTCCTTGCAGGCATCGAACCTTTCACCTTGGGGTCTGCCGGGTGCTTTGGTTTCTGTCTGGTAGTCCTCCATCAGTTCAGGCAATGCCCTGTCATTGATGCGGAAGGCAAACGGCTCGAAGTCCATCGCACGGATGTGCATGGCGGAAACCTTGCTTATGTCCCCGTTGCTCTTGTCCTTTTCAACGAGCAGCACGGTTTCAGCCTTGTTGTTCAGCTCCGTGCCGATATGTCCCCTTGCGTTCTCATCCCCCTTGTTCTGATGGAGTATCGTGTGGATATGTATCTGCCTGTCGTCCGTCCACTGCATCAGCTTTGATATGATGCGTGTCGATTCACTGGGGCTGTTGATGTCATATACCATGTCACGGATGCCGTCTATTATCACCAGACCAAGGTTTGGCGTATGGTAGATTGCCTGTTCGACAATCCTTATGCGCTGCTCCGGCGTGTACTTCCGCAGGGCAAGGAATTCAAGGTTTTCGTTGTCCCTGTCATCGGGCAGCCCTGCCATACGCATGATGCGCTCCATCACATTCAGACAGTGGTGGGGGCTTTGCTCCGTATCCACATAAAGCACTTTCCGTTTGGCTTCGGGAAGTTCAGCCGCATACCTGAGCACCGTACCGTTTTTCAATGCCGCCGCCACGATAGCCGACACATTGAATGTCTTCTTGCTTTTGGCTTTGCCGATGGATGCGCTGAAATTTCCCAACGTGCCGATAACGGAACCTTTCACACTGAGGATTTCAGGGGCTTTCTCGTATTTTCCCGACAGGCTCAGCCGTGAGGCTTGCCAGAGGATTACCGCCTGTTCGTCCGATATTTCCCGGATGTCTTTCATATAGTCCATAGTGATTCCTCCCGTTACTTGCGTCCGCCTGTTTTCTTCCCTGCCAGTTCAAGGGCAAGTTCCGCGTCCACGATAATCTTGCGCCCTATCTGGGTGATGGCCTTGTCTATCTTTCCGCTTTTCTTTATGCGGTTGGCGGTAGGCAGGCTGCACCCGAACAGCTTGGCTATGCCGAGTATTCCGTACACATACTTCCTGCCTGTGTCCGTTACGGGCTGCGGCTGCGCTTCCGGCTGACCGGATGCGTGCCTGCTTAACATGATGAACTCTTCGCCTGTCATCTGCCAGACGGGTTTGGATAATAATTCTTGGATATTTGTCATAGTCCAATCTAATTAGTCGTTAAACAATCAGCCCTGCGCACTGGCTGTTATTTCTGTTCTCGAACGATGCAAAATTAGATATGGATACGGGTGGTAAGGATGGGGATGATATAATCCGAATTTCGTTGTATCTTATTGAATATCAGAAAATAAAAATACCACTCAAAAATTAATTTGAGTGGTAAAAGTGGAACTTTCGTAAAGAATCAGGATATATCACGGATTATCTGAATATATGTTCCATTTCCTTGGCGAAATTCTGGTTGCTGTCACTGGGGAAATCAGAAACTGGCTCCTTGTACTTTGACTTGTAGTAGCTGTCATCAATATCCAGCAGTTTCAGTATTCCGGCTTTCCATTTGTCCCTGTCCTGTTTGGGGAGCTTTTCGCTCATGAGGAATATCAGATAACATACACGTATCTTCTCTCTCGGTTTGGTTTTCAGCTTGCAGTTGCAGGGGTGCAGGTTCATGTTGGCATAGAAATCCGGTGCGGAAATTTCTTCGAACTGTTCTCCCACACATACCTCATGAATGAGCGAAAGTAATTTCATGCTGAAGTATTCGTGTCGTTCCGTTGTTGTTTCCTGCTGGCTGACCGGTTTGCCCGGCTCGTCCTGTCGTTTCCCGTCAGGAATGTATTTCTTCAATATATCCAGAAAAAGACAGCTTTGGCGGTATATGTCCGCACAACGGTTCTTCATATATTGGAATGCCTCATTTCTTGCAGCCTTTTGCAGGTCATAGAGTTCGTTCAGTCTGGCTTTTTCCCTGTCATATTCAGCCTTGCAGCGTTCATATTCTTTTTCTGCCTGTTTTTCCTCTTCGGCAGTATGTTCCCGGTAGCCAATGGAATCATACCTGTTGTTGGCTTCATTCAGCGGCTTGTTCAGACTTCTTGTGACATCCAGCTGGGCTTCAATTTCAAGGGAATACCTTTCCATGTGCTGATGGCAGACACGCTCTATGGCACTGTTACTTATGGGGCGTGTTTCATAAGCCTGTATGCTCTTTTCTATTTCAGTTTTCAGGCTGTTGAGTATCAGGGTGTATTGTTCTTTTTGCCTGTCAAGCACCAGTTCAAGGATGGCGGCTTCAAAAGATTTCATGTCATTGTACTGCTGACAGAAATCGGAAATGAATTTTTGCCTGTCAAAAGAAAAAGTGCTGTTGTCCATATAGTCCCTGTATATTCTGTTGAGTTCCCCGTATCGGGGAATCATCGTCTGTATATTGTCTGCCATAGGTGTCCTACTTTTGTCTGTTCTTTTCATTGTCAAGAAGCATCGTCAGTTCTTCTTCCACCTGTTCTATGCTCGGCAGTGCCGATTTCAGGTTTTCCGGCACAGCCTTGCTGAGCTGATAATCGCTGATGCCGATAGGCTGGTCATAGCCGGTCAGCGCATATTGTGCGACAATCTCATCCTTGCCTTTGCACAACAGCAGCCCGATGGTCTTGTTGTCATTCTCTCCCCTAAGTTTGTCGTCCACCACATTGATGTAGAAGTTCAACTGCCCGGCGTATTCCGGTTTGAACGGGGTAGCTTTCAGTTCCACGACCACATAGGCATGGAGTTTTATGTTATACAGGATTAGGTCGGCATAGAAATCGCTGTCGCCAATCTGGAAATGCTTCTGCCTTGCGACAAAGGCGAATCCGTTGCCCATTTCCAACAGGTAACGGGTGACGTGCTTCACCAGTTGTTCCTCTATGTCCCTTTCGTCCGCACGTTCTTTGGCTCCCGCCAAGTCAAAGATATACGGGTCTTTCAACAGGTAGTTGGCAAGGTCGCTTTGGGGCACAGGAAGCGTGGCGGTAAAATTATTGACCTTGTGGCTGTTGATTTGCCTTTCGTACAATTTGCTTTCAATCTGCGTTTTAAGAGTATTACTGCTCCAACCCATTTCCACGGATTGCTTCATATACCAGTAATCGACACCCAACGGAAGGGAACTGTTCAGCAGAATCACATGGCTTGCCCAATTGATTCTTGCAACAGGTGATGCCAGGAACAGTTTTTCTATGTCCTCAATCGCTATTTGGTAAGCGGCAGCGACTGTTTGGGCTACATCCTGAATTTGTGCAAGAGGTTCTTGCACAATTGCAACTTCCTTGTTGTCTGAAGATTGAATTTGCGCAAGAGGCTCTTGCGCAAATGTCATATTGTTCAGGCTTTGAAGTTCATCCGTGATTTTCTGCACACTTGGAGTAAGTAATTTCGTATCGGTTTCTATAAAACTCCGTAATGCGCCCAATGGATAGGAGCGTGCGAACTGGCACATATAAGCCAAGTTCCTGACCGAATATCCTTTCTTTTCGGGATAACTGAACCGTATCGCCTGCGCCAGTCTCTTGATGACCTTGCCGCCCCAGCCTTGTCGGTTCTGGTGGTACAATATGTAATTGCCCATCTTCCAGTAGTGGAACAGCATCTGCGCATTGGCTGCACTGATGAGCCGGACTTGCGCCTGCTCTATTTCCGAGCCGATGGCATTGACGAAAGCCTCGAAACTTCTTTTCTCTATGTTGTTATCGTTGTTGCTCATTGTTGTATGTATTGAAAGTTACAAAGATAAGCCCAATAACAGGCATACCATGAAACTTGCTGATTGTTTTTATAGTTGGTTGAATTTATTCATTGCATTTGCCTTAATGTCATCTGCGATGTCAATGTAAGGTTTCATGGCTTTATAATCGCTGTGTCCCGTCCATTTCATTACAACCTGTGCCGGGATGCCGAGAGCCAAGGCATTGCAGATGAAAGTTCGTCTTCCTGCATGGGTACTGAGCAATGCGTATTTGGGTGTCACTTCATCTATACGCTCATTTCCTTTGTAGTAGGTTTCCCGTACAGGCTCGTTGATTTCTGCGAGTTCCCCCAGTTCTTTCAAATAATCGTTCATTTTCTGATTGCTGATAACGGGCAGTGCCATGTTGTTCTCAAAGTGAATGTCCTTGTATTTTTCAAGTATGGCTTTGCTGTATTTGTTCAGTTCAATGTTTAGGCTGTCTGCCGTTTTGACGGTAGTAACTTCTATGTGGTCGGATTTGACATCACTTCGCTTCAAGTTACGGACATCTGAATACCTTAGACTTGTGAAACAACAGAACAGGAAAACATCCCTGACACGTTCCAGATATTGTTTGTCTTTGGGTATCTGATAATCTTTCAATCTATTCAATTCGTCCCATGTCAGAAAGATTACCTTCTTTGAGGTGGTTTTCAATTTCGGTTTAAATGTATCGTATGCAATGTTTTGATTATATCCCTTTTTGAAGCTCCATCGCAGGAACCATTTGAGAAATCCTATCTGTTTGCCGATGGTACTGTTTCTCATGTCTTTTTTGTCACGCAGGAAGTTTACATACTCGTTTAGTCCGAACTCATCGAAATACTCAAAAGTCACATCTTCTTTGAACTCTTTCAGGTGATTTTTTACGGCTGCAAATTTTTCGTATGTGGATTCTGTCCAGTTGTTCTGATTGCCACATTCCTTGACAAACTCATCAAATATCTCCCAAAAACTTATTTTAGTATCTTCCTGCTGCTCCTCGTTGTTATTTTTCATTTTCAGATTGAACGCATCTTTTAACTGTTGGGTGGTCGGCATGGTTTCCTGTACCTCAAATTCTTTGAATACGTTTTGAATTTCGGCATAGTATCTTAGCAAATCCGCATTGATTTCGGATGCGCTTTGCTTTAATTTATTGGTACATCCGTTCTTTACACGCTGCTTGTCTGCATCCCACTTGGCTATATCAATGCGGTAGCCGGTTGTAAACTCGATGCGATGGCTTGCGTATATGACACGCATACGGATGGGTACGTTCTCCACGATTGGAACGCCGTTCTTTTTGCGGCTTTCAGGTGCAAAAATGATGTTTCGTTTGATGTTCATGACTGGGTGTATTTGAAATTCCGCACCCAAATATACACCCAAAAATTGAAATAGCGAGCGATATTCGATAATATTTAGATTTAATTATGATTGTAATAAGTTGGTTATTAATAGGTATTTGCAATTGTGTGATATTTTGAGATAGCAAAGGTTCAAGAGCCTCTCTCTCCGCAAGAGCCGGAAAAGCTGCGATGAAGTCGCAGCTTTTTTTATTCTGCGGGGCGACTGAGTTTACTCAAAGTCGCCCGGCATAATAAAAAAACGGCCTT
>CABJAJ010000011.1 GCA_902363575.1 Rikenellaceae bacterium
GCGGACACCGGCAGCGCGTCGTGGTGCGTCCGTCAGGCTCCTCCTGCAAAAGCAGTCGGCCCCCCCCCTCACACCTCGATCGCACCTTGACTCATACACACACAAAAGCCGGACCCGTCGTAACGGATCCGGCTTGAAGAGGCGGCTACCTACTCTCCCACGTGCTTGACGCAGTACCATCGGCGTGAATGGGCTTAACTTCTCTGTTCGGAATGGGAAGAGGTGGAACCCCACTGCTATAACCACCTAAAAGAACTTGTCCCTTTTCAGGAATCGTGCGAGAGCCTGCATAGGCTCAACCCGTCGCACTCGGTTAGTGTTGACACGGGAAAAATGAGAAATAGATACTTGGAAAAAAAGCCGTTCGGGTAATTAGTACTGCTCGGCTTTGACATTACTGTCTTTACACCTGCAGCCTATCAACGTAGTGGTCTCCTACGCCCCTCAAGGGAAGACTTATCTTGGGGATGGCTTCGCGCTTAGATGCTTTCAGCGCTTATCCAAACCGAACGCGGCTACTCGGCGGTACACTTGGCAGCATAACCGATACACCGGAGGTTCGTCCAACTCGGTCCTCTCGTACTAAAGTCAGGACCCCTCAATCTTCCTACGCCCGCAACAGATAGAGACCGAACTGTCTCACGACGTTCTGAACCCAGCTCGCGTGCCACTTTAATCGGCGAACAGCCGAACCCTTGGGACCTTCTCCAGCCCCAGGATGTGACGAGCCGACATCGAGGTGCCAAACCGCCGCGTCGATATGAGCTCTTGGCGGCGATCAGCCTGTTATCCCCGGAGTACCTTTTATCCTTTGAGCGATGGCCAGTCCACACAGAACCACCGGATCACTATACCCTACTTTCGTACCTGATCGACTTGTTGGTCTCACAGTCAAGCGCCCTTATGCTATTGCACTCTACGCACGGTTACCATTCGTGCTGAGGGCACCTTGGGAAGCCTCCGTTACGCTTTTGGAGGCGACCACCCCAGTCAAACTACCCACCAAACGGTGTCTCCCTTAAGGGATTAGAACTCAAATACACAAAGGGCAGTATTTCAACGGCGACTCCACAAATACTGGCGTACCTGCTTCATAGTCTCCTGCCTATCCTACACATTCTGTACCCAAATTCAGCGTTAAGCTGTAGTAAAGGTTCACGGGGTCTTTTCGTCCCGTTGCGGGTACCCGGCATCTTCACCGGGACTACAATTTCACCGAGCTCACGGTTGAGACAGTGTCCAGATCGTTACACCATTCGTGCAGGTCGGAACTTACCCGACAAGGAATTTCGCTACCTTAGGACCGTTATAGTTACGGCCGCCGTTTACTGGGGCTTCGATTCAATGCTTCTCTTGCGATGACATCCCCTCTTAACCTTCCAGCACCGGGCAGGTGTCAGGCCCTATACTTCTTCTTTCGAATTTGCAGAGCCCTGTGTTTTTGATAAACAGTCGCCTGGACCTCTTCGCTGCGCCCACCTCGCGGTGGGACCCCTTTTCCCGAAGTTACGGGGTTAATTTGCCTAGTTCCTTAACCGTGATTCACTCGAGCACCTTAGGATACTCTCCTCGACCACCTGTGTCGGTTTACGGTACGGGTGACATATACCTAGCCTTAGAAGATTTTCTCGGAAGTCGACTTGGGTGCACTATCAAATTGCCCGTAGGCTCTCTGTACTGTCGGAATTCAGCAGGAACCGACTCTTAATCCGTCCCTATACCTAAATCCTTTAACCACCTATTCCGTCAGGTGGCGGCACTTACGTTCCTTCGTCTCTCCATCGAAATATATGTCAGTATCGGAATATTAACCGATTATCCATCGAGATCGCCTTTCGGCTTACCCTTAGGACCCGACTAACCCTGATCCGATTAGCGTTGATCAGGAAACCTTGGTCTTGCGGTGTGCGGGTTACTCTCCCGCATTGTCGTTACTTATGCCTACATTTGCTTTTCCATAAACTCCACCACGCCTCACGGCACGGCTTCGACGTCGATGGAATGCTCCCCTACCACACTTTCGTGTCCAGAACTTCGGTGATATGCTTGATGCCCGTTTATTATCCACGCTCTGTCGCTCGACTAGTGAGCTGTTACGCACTCTTTGAATGAATAGCTGCTTCCAAGCTAACATCCTAGCTGTCTCTGCAACAAAACATCGTTAGTTCAACTTAGCATATTCTTGGGGACCTTAGTTGCTGGTCTGAGTTGTTCCTCTTTTGTGACCGGACATTAGCACCCGGTCGCTCACTGCTGTAAATCATACTACTGGCATTCGGAGTTTGTCAGGATTTGGTAGGCGGTGAAGCCCCCGCATCCAATCAGTAGCTCTACCTCCAGTAGACTCTTTATTACAACGCTGCCCCTAAAGGCATTTCGGGGAGTACGAGCTATTTCCCAGCTTGATTAGCCTTTCACCCCTACCCTCAAGTCATCCAGAAACTTTTCAACGTTTATTGGTGCGGACCTCCAGTTGGTTTTACCCAACCTTCATCCTGCTCAAGGGTAGATCGCAAGGTTTCGCGTCTACAACCACTAACTAACCGCCCTTTTCAGACTCGCTTTCGCTTCGGCTCCGTGCTTCCCAGCACTTAACCTCGCTAGTGATTAGTAACTCGTAGGCTCATTATTCAATAGGCACGCCGTCACCGCACTTAGCGGCTCCGACAGGTTGTAAGCACTTGGTTTCAGGTTCTTTTTCACTCCCCTGTTCGGGGTTCTTTTCACCTTTCCCTCACGGTACTGGTTCACTATCGGTCTCTTGGTAGTATTTAGCCTTACCGGGTGGTCCCGGTTGATTCAGACAGGATTCCTCGTGTCCCGCCCTACTCAGGATACTGCTTGCATTGAACCGAATTGCCCGTACGAGGCTTTCACTCTCTGCGGCATACCTTTCCAGGTACTTCCGGTTCTTCGTCCAAAACGTTGTTGCAGTCCTACAACCCCGAAAGTGCCGTAACACTTCCGGTTTAGGCTCTTACCCGTTCGCTCGCCGCTACTTAGGTAATCGATGTTTCTTTCTTTTCCTCCTCCTACTAAGATGTTTCAGTTCAGAGGGTTGGCTCACTTTGCAGTGTGACAGGCCTTCCGCCTGCCGGGTTGTCCCATTCGGATATCTGCGGATCAAGTCTCGTTTGCAAATCCCCGCAGCTTTTCGCAGCTTACCACGTCCTTCATAGCCTCCAAGAGCCTAGGCATCCCCCAAGCGCTCTTATGTACTTTCTTCCCAGAATACCAACACCTATTGTTGCCGGTATCCTCCTATTTCTCATTCTTCCTTAATCGTGTCAATGAACGCTG
>CABJAJ010000012.1 GCA_902363575.1 Rikenellaceae bacterium
CAGGACTGGGTGCGACATGATGTCGTGTAAGTGATTGTTTAACAAATAATTTAAGTCATCGAGTATGACATAAAACAAAGATTAAACCTGCTGTTTCGTCAGCAGTAGCCTATGGGCAGATGCACCTTAATTGTATTAAGCTGCCCAGACAAGGTAGCCCGCCCGAAAGGGGCAGTTTGAACCGTGAGGGGAAAACAATCGTCGTCAGTATCAGACGGCGCGGGAGCTTGGCTTGAATGGTATGAATAACACATGTGAACTGTCGCTAAACGTCGTTAGTTTGAATGAGCCAAACGATACTGACAGGCTCAAGCCCGGAAACGGGTGCAGCGAGGATAACCCTCTCCAGTCTGGGGTTACACGAACCACACTGCTGCCGGCGGAATGACAGATTCTAACCCATTCTCTTTGTCACTTACACGGAACATGGAAAACCTGTATCTCTCCTACGAAAACAGGTAAGCCGACCGTAAGGAAGGCCGAACGGGATGCAGGCACAGGAATGCGGAAAAAGCGAATGCCGTCCTGTAATGGGGCGGATAGGGGTTTCAACGTTACCCTACGCGAAAGCGGGCAGACTTCCGCATGGTGACTCTTTACAAGAAACTTTTAGAACTTTTTAAAGTTGAAACGCAAATGAACGAATTAGAAATTTCGTGTGCATCGACTGACCGAAAATCGAACGCTTGGGACAGCATAGACTGGCTCCGGTGCGAAATTGCGGTTAAAAAGCTACAAGCACGTATTGTAAAGGCTCAAAAAGAAGGCAGATACGGTAAAGTGAAAGCTTTACAGTGGATGCTAACGCATTCGTTTTACGCCAAAGCATTGGCCGTAAAGCGGGTGACCTCTAACAAAGGTAAAAAGACAGCAGGGGTTGACCGTGTATTATGGAAAACCCCAAAAGCGAAGTTTCAGGCAATCAGCGAACTGAAACGCAGGGGATACAATCCCCAACCGTTGAAACGGGTCTATATCAGCAAAAAGAACGGCAAACAACGGCCGTTGGGTATTCCTACCATGAAAGACAGGGCTATGCAGGCGCTGTATCTGATGGCATTGGAGCCGGTAGCTGAAACGACAGCCGACAACAACTCCTACGGGTTCCGCAAGGAACGAAGCACGTTCGATGCAAGGGAACAATGCTTCTGTGTACTCGCAAAAGACGTATCGCCCGAATGGATACTTGAAGGGGACATCAAAGGCTGTTTCGACCACATAAGCCACGAATGGCTGCTGAATAATATCCCGATGGATAAAGTGATGCTCCGCAAATGGCTGAACAGTGGTTTTGTTTACAACTCCGAGCTATTCCCGACGGTTGAAGGCACGCCGCAAGGCGGTATCATATCGCCGACCCTTGCCAATATGACCCTTGACGGATTGGAGGCGGTACTGAAAAGACGGTTTAAGACACACTGTAAAAAGGGCGTCTATACCAGCTACAAGGTACACCTTATACGGTACGCCGATGATTTTGTAATCACCGGAGCATCGAAGGAATTGTTGCAAAACGAGATCTTGCCTATTGTTCGTGAGTTTCTCCATGCAAGGGGGCTTACCCTGTCAGAAGAAAAAACGAAGATAACTCACATCGGCAAAGGATTCGATTTTCTCGGATACAACATTCGCAAGTATAACGGAAAACTTCTGATAAAACCGTCAAAAGAGAGTCTGAAAAGGTTTATGGTCAAAATCCGGGAAACCATCGAAGCTCATAAGGGAGCAAAACAGGAATCCCTGATAAGACTACTGAACCCGATCATAACGGGTTGGGCGAATTACTATCGCTACTCCGTATCATCCAAGACTTTCAGGAAAGCTGACAAACTGATCTTCGAAAAGTTATGGCAGTGGGCACAACGCCGACACCCGAAAAAGGGGAAGTATTGGGTTGCTGACAAGTATTTCCACAAGATTAACAACCGTAAATGGACTTTCGCGGTCACTCCCAACAAGAGAAAACCCGAAAGTATAATCGTGCTGAAACGACTGTACGACACCAAAATAAAGCGGTTTGTAAAAATCAAAGGGGATGCAAACCCATACGACCCGCAGTGGAAGGAATATTTTGAACACAGGGAAACCTACAAAATGCTCCAATCGCTCAACGGGTATAAATCACTGCTGCATCTCTGGAAGAGACAACAACGCTGCTGTCCCTACTGTGGTGAGCCGATAGACAACGAACACTCTTGGAGTGTCGTAAAACAGCTGACAAATAACCGAATGGATAGTTTTCTTCTTCATGACGGTTGCCGCAGAAGTTATTACCAGTTAAAAACAGAGGATTATGAGCCGGCTTTTATGTAGAAATAAAAGCATTGAGTTGCTTGAGCCGTATGAGGGGAAACTCTCACGTACGGTTCTTAGGGGGGAAAGGGGCAGTAATGTCCCTGACCTACCCGACTTCATC
>CABJAJ010000013.1 GCA_902363575.1 Rikenellaceae bacterium
TGCCCGCTTTACGGCGGGGCAGCCTCCCTGACTATCAACCCCTGACTGTCCGCACCGGGCTGCGGACGCAACTTACATCCAAATGTTTAAAACCATCCAACCCAAACGTGCCTGCGCCCTTATGGTGACAGCCGCAGCCGCTGCACTGCTGTGGACAGCATGCAGCGACAACGAGGAAACGCCGCCCGAACAACCGCGCACCCCATCCGTGGAGCTCGCAGCCGGAACGCCCGGTACCACCACGCTGACCTTCACGGCCACTTCGACCGATGCCCAGAAGTGCGCCTACACCGTTATCGAGGCAGGCAAGACCATGCTTACCGCCCAGGAAATTTTGCAAGGGGGGGGGAGTTCGCACCCAACCAAAGCGTAACACTAACCGCTGACGGTCTCAACCCCGAAACCGCCTACCTCATCCTCGCCGCAGCCCGCAATGGCGATCTTTACAGCCCGGTCACGCAACTTGCGATGACCACCGCAAAAGGAGACGATCCCGAACCCGATCCCTACACCCGGCTAACCGACATCAATCCCATGTATATGGGCGATACGAACGGGGCTGCCAATTTCATCATTGCATTCGCAACCGATCCGGGCGCAAACGACGTTTATTTCGGACTCTGGGATGCGGATATTCCCCAGGACCTGAAAAACATCCGGCTCCCGACCGGAACATTCACCCCCAGCGACGACTGGAGCGCCGGAACCTTCGAGCCCGAATACACCTTTACCCGGATCTACCCTGCTGGAACGTCGATACCTTTCACCGGAGGAACGATCACGGTTGCGGCCGAAGGCGACACCTATACCATTACGGGCGATCTGAACGACGAATACGGGACCGAGTATAAATACCGCTATGTCGGGCCCGTGACCGTCAAAGACGAATCTCCCCACCATCTGCCCAAGATCACTTCAAACGTCGATGCCTCGTTCTACCTCGCCGAAGGAACCTACTTCGGGGATTACTACAAAAACGGCACGAGCCTTATCGACATCGGCTTCACTTCGGCGGACGTCTTCATGAGCGTCGAATTCATCTCCGAGGGCAGCACGAAATTCAGCGCCGACGTGCTCAAACCCGGCACCTACACCATCAATGCCGACCGAAGCCAATATACGCTCACGCCCGGGCAGGAATACAACAAGGCCGGATGGGAATATATCCCCATCGGCACTTATTGCCGGGTCATCGGCATGACCGACACCTACGGTTTCGCAACCAGCGGCACCATCACGGTCGAAAAGTCGGGCAACCAATATACCATAACGTTCGATATGACGTCCGCGAACGGCAAAGCAATCAAAGGGAGCTATACTGGCGCCCTTTCCCTCACCGACGGCACCGAAAAACCCGTAATCAGCGAATTGGAGGAGGACCGCGTGGTCGATCTCTCCGCGATCACACAAGGGAAACAGACCTATTCCGGCTATTGGTACGACAACGGAATGAACAACTGGACGCTGTACGTCCGCGACGAGAGCATCCCCGGCATCGACGGAATGATCTTCGACTTCAACATGCCCGACCTGGGATTCCTGCCCGAAGGCATCCCCACAGGCACCTATGAACTGAGCAGCGTGGCAAAGGAAAACACGATGGTCCCCGGATTCATCAACACCTACCTCGCGGGAACCTGGTACATCTGGGCCAATATAGACGGTCATTACGGCAAAAAAGCCCCGATCACAACGGGCAGCATGACGCTCGGCAAGGAGGGCGACATCTGGACG
>CABJAJ010000014.1 GCA_902363575.1 Rikenellaceae bacterium
TTTTTACAATGGAGAGTTTGATCCTGGCTCAGGATGAACGCTAGCGGCAGGCTTAACACATGCAAGTCGAGGGGCAGCATGAAGTAGCAATACTTTGATGGCGACCGGCGGACGGGTGCGTAACGCGTATGCAACCTACCTTAAACAGGGGGATAACACTGAGAAATTGGTACTAATACCCCATATTATTCGAGACGGCATCGTCTTGGGTTGAAAACTCCGGTGGTTTAAGATGGGCATGCGTTGTATTAGCTGGTTGGTGAGGTAACGGCTCACCAAGGCGACGATACATAGGGGGACTGAGAGGTCAACCCCCCACATTGGTACTGAGACACGGACCAAACTCCTACGGGAGGCAGCAGTGAGGAATATTGGTCAATGGACGCAAGTCTGAACCAGCCATGCCGCGTGCAGGAAGACGGCTCTATGAGTTGTAAACTGCTTTTGTACGAGGGTAACAGCATCTACGCGTAGGTGCATGAAAGTATCGTACGAATAAGGATCGGCTAACTCCGTGCCAGCAGCCGCGGTAATACGGAGGATCCAAGCGTTATCCGGATTTATTGGGTTTAAAGGGTGCGTAGGCGGTTTTATAAGTTAGAGGTTAAATATCGGAGCTTAACTCCGTTATGCCTCTAATACTGTAGGACTAGAGAATAGTTGCGGTAGGCGGAATGTATGGTGTAGCGGTGAAATGCTTAGAGATCATACAGAACACCGATTGCGAAGGCAGCTTACCAAACTATGACTGACGTTGAGGCACGAAAGCGTGGGGAGCAAACAGGATTAGATACCCTGGTAGTCCACGCAGTAAACGATGATAACTCGTTGTCGGCGATACACAGTCGGTGACTAAGCGAAAGCGATAAGTTATCCACCTGGGGAGTACGTTCGCAAGAATGAAACTCAAAGGAATTGACGGGGGCCCGCACAAGCGGAGGAACATGTGGTTTAATTCGATGATACGCGAGGAACCTTACCCGGGCTTGAAAGTTATCGACGGACCTAGAAATAGGTCTTCCCTACGGGGCGAGAAACTAGGTGCTGCATGGTTGTCGTCAGCTCGTGCCGTGAGGTGTCGGGTTAAGTCCCATAACGAGCGCAACCCCTACCGTTAGTTGCCATCAGGTCAAGCTGGGCACTCTGGCGGGACTGCCGGTGTAAGCCGAGAGGAAGGTGGGGATGACGTCAAATCAGCACGGCCCTTACGTCCGGGGCCACACACGTGTTACAATGGTAGGTACAGAGGGCAGCTACCCTGCGAAGGGATGCGAATCTCGAAAGCCTATCTCAGTTCGGATTGGAGGCTGAAACCCGCCTCCATGAAGTTGGATTCGCTAGTAATCGCGCATCAGCCATGGCGCGGTGAATACGTTCCCGGGCCTTGTACACACCGCCCGTCAAGCCATGGAAGCTGGGGGTGCCTGAAGTTCGTGACCGCAAGGAGCGACCTAGGGCAAAACCGGTGACTGGGGCTAAGTCGTAACAAGGTAGCCGTACCGGAAGGTGCGGCTGGAACACCTCCTTTCTGGAG
>CABJAJ010000015.1 GCA_902363575.1 Rikenellaceae bacterium
CTGGTGCTTCGCTTCCGCCTTGCACGGCTGCATTACGATGAGCTGCCGGGCACCTGCCGCGAGCTGTTCCGGGGTTATCTGATGGCGCGGTGTCTGGAGGCGCTGAGGCAGAACAGGCGCTATCTGCTGACCCTCGAGCGGATAAGGGCGTGGGGGTTGAAGCGCACGGACCTGAAGACCGTGTGCGATGAGATCGAGCGCTGCCACGAGGCGATGGAGCACCGTCTGCAAGCGCGCTACGACGAGGTGAAGGCCGAATACCGCACGCTGCGGCGCATGGACTGCATCCGCAAATGACGGCGCGACGGCCGCCCGGCCCCGGAGCGCCTATCTCGTCGGGCGGAACGGGTGCGGGGTTCGACCGTCGCGCGACACGGCAGGCAGGCGTGAAGCGCCTGCCTGCTCGGGACAAACTGCGGGCCGCCGGCAGAGAACGGGCGGCAACTGGGTTTTAACATTTTTTGAGCAACGGATCATGGGATTCGCTGCGGTGCGGGCGGGAGTATGCCTGCACCAACTGCGGCCGGCCGGCAGCATAACGGGCCGGTGCATTTTTTCATTTTTCATTTCAACCCTCCCGCCTGGGAAGGCCGGAGGCGGAGCGGGTACGGCATCCTCGAGGATGTACGCCCGCTCCTTTTTTCTCCACCGCCGCTTTCCGACCGCGAAGACGACGGTGCGACGGATAGGGTGCGAACAGGACAGGTGAACCGTATGACGGTCGGGAAACGG
>CABJAJ010000016.1 GCA_902363575.1 Rikenellaceae bacterium
CTGAAGTTCGTGACCGCAAGGAGCGACCTAGGGCAAAACCGGTGACTGGGGCTAAGTCGTAACAAGGTAGCCGTACCGGAAGGTGCGGCTGGAACACCTCCTTTCTGGAGAGTTATGACTACTCGACGACAGATGAGGCTCTTTCTTTTTTCTCTCGAAACCGGTAATTTTTTAATACGAGGGGGATTCCCGCGGATACAGTCCCGTAGCTCAGTTGGTTAGAGCACTACACTGATAATGTAGGGGTCTGCGGTTCAAGTCCGCACGGGACTACTCATTTTCGGGGGATTAGCTCAGTTGGCTAGAGCACCTGCCCTGCAAGCAGGGGGTCAAGGGTTCGACTCCCTTATCCTCCACTCCGATCGGATTCGTCCGACCAGCGTTCATTGACACGATTAAGGAAGAATGAGAAATAGGAGGATACCGGCAACAATAGGTGTTGGTATTCTGGGAAGAAAGTACATAAGAGCGCTTGGGGGATGCCTAG
>CABJAJ010000017.1 GCA_902363575.1 Rikenellaceae bacterium
TTAGGATCGTACATCCGTGCACCGTAGTCCAGAAGATTGACCGCTCCGGTTGCCTGCCACTCCTTCCCGTTGAATAGGTATCGGTTGCCGGAGATCGGCAGATCGGCGGCGTCCCACCTCTTGCCGAAAGGATAGTAGTTGATCTTTTCCAATGCGCGGCCGTTCTGATCGGCGACCACGCGAACGCTACCCAGGTAGTCGGTCACATGGTACTGCACCTCGCTCCCGGCGCTCGTGCAGACGATACGGCCGCCGGTGAAACCCACGCTTTCGGGCGCATAGATGGTGCCCCGTTTGCTGTATATCAAAGAACCAAAATAGAGGAACCCGCAGCCCATCGCATCGCTCACCTCCAGCTTGGTGCCGTCGGCAAGGTACTTATATCGTGCGGAGACCGATCCGTTGCGACGGACTTCCTCCACCAAATTTAGGTAATTATATCCGTAAGAGCAAGCGTTTTCGGGCGTCG
>CABJAJ010000018.1 GCA_902363575.1 Rikenellaceae bacterium
AAGAGCCTAGGCATCCCCCAAGCGCTCTTATGTACTTTCTTCCCAGAATACCAACACCTATTGTTGCCGGTATCCTCCTATTTCTCATTCTTCCTTAATCGTGTCAATGAACGCTGTAAACCGAAGTTTACAAAGAACAGCATCGCGGTTTCGCTCCGCTACACCCGAGGTGATGCTGTTGTAACGTTTCTTTGAAGTGAGCAGCTAAACTACCTTTGAAACAAGGCTCCAGAAAGGAGGTGTTCCAGCCGCACCTTCCGGTACGGCTACCTTGTTACGACTTAGCCCCAGTCACCGGTTTTGCCCTAGGTCGCTCCTTGCGGTCACGAACTTCAG